>JAHBTY010000007.1 GCA_019638355.1 Cyclobacteriaceae bacterium | reverse complement strand
CTGCCCAGACCGGTGTGAAAGAGAAAAATTATGTGCAGAAATGCCCTCACTTAAAAAACTTTCTAAAAAGATTAGGTAAGGCCCGGAGCCAAAGCTATGTTAGCATAACGCCTTAAACATTATATAACTCTTGCCGGGCTAATCCCGATAGCTATCGGGACCTGACCCGCAGTTATATAATCATATTATGTTAACCATCTCTTGCAGGCACCGTCTGGGGGTTTCAGGCTTCGAAATGTAGTTCGGTATTTAGCCCGCACCGCCAGCCGCATTTACACTGGCACAAAAGGAAATAAAAAAGACGCTCGCAAAAGGTAAGCCAGTGTTTGTTCATATTATGACTACATCGAATCATCGCCCTTACTTATCCGGAAGGTCGAATAGATATACCTTCTCACTCCGGTAGGGATGGTGCGGTGAAATATACAGACTATGCTATAGGTAAGTTTATTCGGGATGTAAGGAATGAGCCATGGTTTAATCAAACAATTTTTGTAATTATTGCAGACCACTGTGCTTCCAATGCCGGTAAAACAGAGCTGCCTCTTAATAAATACCATATTCCTTTGCTCGTGTATTCACCGGCAAATCTTCCTGCCATGAAGATTGAGCGGATGATCAGCCAGATAGATGTAGGGCCAACCCTATGTGGTCTGCTGAATTTCACTTATCAAAGTAAGTTTTTAGGTTATGACCTCTTCTCTCTGGAAGTTGGGAAAGAGCGTGCTTTTATAAGCACGTATCAAAACCTTGGATTTATATCAAACAACAAACTGATTGTTTTATCGCCAAGGCAAAAGATTGAAGCCTTTGAAGTGAACTTGCGCACCCACGAATCGACTCAAACAATACCCGAAAACAGATTCGTGAATGAAGCTATCGCCTGGTATCAGGGCAGTAGTTACATCTTTAATAAACAATTGCTACACCATATCCCTCCGCACACTAACTAACGTATTATAAGCTTACCAATCGTTTGAACGAACCAGGAGTTTTCTCCTTTAATCAAAACGGCTTATTCCACCCTTACGCCCAGGTTTTTACCCAGCAAATTAAATTGTTCTACCCAGGCTTCTTCCGGTTGATATTGGCCTTTTTGTCTATTCTCCATCGAGATTTCGAAATAGAGATTCTGGCTTTTATGAAAATTAGGATCGAGCTGAAATTTTTCCAGCAATGGAAACATTCTGTTAAGGCGTTGGATGCGTTTTACATTTTCACGCTCGCTACTAATGCGCTTTAGTTCTTTAAATACGCTCTCACCTGCCAGGCGCGAGAGCTTGCGCGGGTCTTCAATTTTTAAATTCCAACGTGCCAACTCGGCTACGATGCGTTCCATCTCTTTAATATTAATTTTATCCGACTGGAACGTACGGATCAAATCAGCGTTCAACACGTATTCAAATATAGTTTTATAAGTACTGGGAATTGGAATGTCATTATTGGCCAGTGCATTTATAAGCGGGTAATCGCGGTTATAACTCTTGCGCAATGAGCTCTCCAGCTCGGCCATACTTTCTTGCGAAATTTTATCTAGTACTTTGCGTTTCTCATCCTGAAACAAATGCCAGATCGTATATTTTTCCGGACCAAAATACATCTGCATCAATCCGATTACATCGCCTAACCTGCCCTCTTCAAATGCTTTCACCATTCTGAATTGCATACCGGCAAACTTATCGGGTTCCATGTCCAGTGAAATATTACCGATAATGTTGTGCTTACCGAGGTAGATAACAGCAAAGGCAAACTTCTTTTCGGACCGGGTAACCAACGATTTTACTTTTGTTATACCGAGCACCAACTTTTGTTCACCGGCTTCTTTCTTGGTAAATGATTCGTTGGCTGTGGTATAATTAAAAATTGTTAGTGCTTCGGGTTCTTCTTCAAAGATTGATGACACGGCATAATGCATGCCCACGCGTTGCAGGTTGGTGCGCGAGGGTAACACGGCCTTTTTGTAAACACCACCCCCATTTTCATACTGCGCCACATTGCTGGGTGCTGCTTCGAGGCGTTGAATAAACTCAGGTTCCAGGTCTACATCACCAATCTGGTTGGCTAATTGAATTACGCGACAGGCATATTGCAAAACCTGGGTGGTTTCAATACCTGAAATTTCATCAAAGAACCAACCACAACTGGTGTACATAAGCATGGCGTGGCGTTGAATTTCAAGAATGCGTAGAATCTGGTTTGCACTTGCATCGCTTAATGCGTGATCTTTCAGAAATCGTTTCACATTTTCATCGGTGCGTTTTAACACAACATTGATGTAATCGTTACGGGCAGCCCACGGATTACGCAATACCTTCGCTCCTTCTCGTTCGAAAATTTCAATGGCTTGATTACGCAACCAATCCAACGATTCGCGTAAGGGTTGCCGCCAGAGTTGGTGCCAACCGGGCTTACCAGAATTACAACCGCAGTTATTGCGCCAGCGCTCAACACCGTGTACACAACTCCACGAACTATTTTCAATTATCTCTACTTCGTGTTCTGGTGGGCAAAGTTCCAGAAACTGTGCGTAGTTGGTAAGACGTGCCTGGTTGCCCTTCTCAATGTATTCCAAACAATAAGCTAAAGCCATTTCACCATGCTTGTGGTGATGGCCATAGGTTTCTCCATCAGTAGCCACATGAATCAATTGTGGCTCATCCGTTTCTTCTACAACACTTAACAGTCGTTCAGCAAATCGTTTACCATCGTTCAGCAAACCGTTAAAGGCAATACCTTGCGAAATATCACCTTCATAAAAGTAGAGAATAATACTTTTGCCACTTGGCAGGTTGCATGTGTAAGCCTTGGTTGTATTTACGGTACGGTCATTTACTTCCGTCCATTCGTTGGTACCTATTTTACGAACCGCTTTGGCTTGCCGCGGTGCCAGAATGGTAAAGCGGATGTTGTTCTCTGCCAGTACTTCAAGCGTTTCAGTATCTACCGCAGTTTCAGCCAACCACATGCCTTCGGGTTTGCGCTTAAAGCGGTATTCAAAATCGCGTATGCCCCAAATGATTTGCGTTTCCTTATCCGCACGATTAGCAAGTGGCATGATGATGTGGTTATACACCTGCGCTACGGCAGAACCATGACCACCAAAATTTTTCGCACTTAGTTTGTCCGCTTCCAGCACGGCCTCGTATGTTTCGGGTGTATATTGTTCCATCCACGAGAGTAAGGTTGGCCCGAAATTGAAACTGATGCGTGCGTAGTTGTTAACAATGTTTTTGATTACACCCCCTTCGTTTAAAATCCGCGAAGTAGCATTGGGCTCATAACATTCGGCTGTGATTCGTTCATTCCAATCGTGATAGGGATGCGCGGAGTCCTGCAACTCGATTACTTCTAACCACGCATTTTCGCGTGGTGGCTGATAAAAATGACCGTGAATACAAACGTACTTGCGTGGCGCTACACCCGACATGACTAACTAATTTTACAGACTAAAAAATTACTCTAATTCAAACTCAGCTTTTTCTTCAACAAGTTTTAAAACAGTAGCGCCCAACGGAGGTAGCGTAATGGACACTGAATAATCGCGATTATGATACTTGACCGGTGAAGTATAAAGCAAGGTTTGATTTAGCAAGCCGCTGCCACCATACTTCATATTATCCGAGTTAAAAATTTCTTTATACGTTCCCCGCAAGGGTACACCTATACGATAATGTTCGCGCACTTCGGGCGTAAAATTGCACACAATCAAAACAGACTCGTGTTTGTTTTCGGTTTTGCGCATAAATACGATCACGCTATTTTCGCGATCGGAATAATCCACCCACTCAAACCCGCGGTTATCAAAAGGAAACTGAAAGCAGGCTGGTTCGGTTTTGTATAACTGATTTAATTCGCGGATGAGCGTTAGCATTCCCTGATGGGGTGCATAATCCAGCAAATGCCAGTCGAGGCTGCGATCGTGATTCCATTCGGCTGTCTGGCCAAACTCGCCACCCATAAATAAAAGTTTACTTCCGGGGTGTGTAAACATGTAGGTAAACATTAAACGAAGGTTTGCAAACCTGCGCCACTCATCGCCCGGCATACGCCCGATCAGCGAACCCTTACCATGCACCACTTCATCGTGCGAAAGCGGGAGCATGAAGTTTTCAGTAAAGGCATATACAATACTGAATGTAATTTCGTCCTGATGGTATTTGCGATGAATAGGATCGGATTTAAAGTAATGCAAGGTATCGTGCATCCAGCCCATCATCCATTTTTGCCCAAAACCTAATCCACCCAGGTAAGTAGGTTTTGAAACTCCGGGCCAGGCAGTGCTTTCTTCGGCAATTGTTACTACATCCGGAAAGGTACCATACACTACCTCATTAAATTCTTTTAAGAAATTAATGGCTTCAATATTTTCATTACCACCATATTCATTGGGTATCCACTCACCTTGCTTACGGGAATAATCCAGGTATAACATAGAAGCAACTGCATCTACACGCAAACCATCGGCATGAAACACATCAAGCCAGAACAATGCATTGCTAATGAGAAATGATCGTACTTCGGCCCGACCATAATTATAGATGTAGCTGCTCCAATCGGGATGAAACCCTTTGCGGGGATCGGCATGTTCAAACAAATGTGTGCCATCAAATTTATAGAGTCCGTGTGCATCGCCCGGAAAGTGTGAAGGTACCCAATCGAGAATTACACCAATCTCAGCTTCATGTAAGGCATCAACCAGAATCATAAAATCCTGCGGCTCACCAAATCGACTGGTAGGTGCAAAGTAGCCGGTTAACTGATAGCCCCACGATCCAAAAAACGGGTGCTCCATAATCGGCAGAAACTCTACATGCGTAAAGCCATTCTCTTTAACATAGCTGACCAATTCAGTTGCCAATTCTTTATACGAAAGTGAACGGTTTCCGTCTTCCGGTTTTCTTTTCCAGCTACCAGCATGTACTTCGTAAACAGAATAGGGTTTTGGCTTCGAAGCATTTTTCTTGCGATCGGTTAACCACATCTGGTCTTTCCAGTTGTAATCATGATCCCACACAATGGATGCAGTGCGGGGCGCTACTTCAGCATAAAAAGCAAATGGGTCGGCTTTTTCGAGATACTCGCCTGTGTTTGAATGAATCGCATACTTGTAAGCCTCGCCCTTGCCAATACCAGGAAAGAAACCTTCCCAGATGCCGGATTCGTCCCAACGAGGAGAAAGTTTGTGATCGTTACTGTTCCAATGATTGAAGTTACCAATAACCGAAACGCTACGCGCATTGGGTGCCCACACGGCAAAGTAAGTGCCAGCTTGTTTCTTGAAGGTTGCCAAGTGTGCTCCTAACTTTTCATACAGTTTAAAATGTTTACCACTTTTAAACAGGTGAATATCAAAGTCGGTTAGCAAGCTGAATGAATCCAGTTCTTCAGCTTTTGTTTTGGTTGCTTTCTTTGCCATCAGCTTTTCTTTTTCCGTTCTTCTTTTGCCTGAAAATACCGGTTCATAAGATAATAAATTCCGCGCAGTGGAATGTTCACCCAATCCGGCCTGCCATTCAATTCATAGCCTAATTCATAGATTGCTTTTTCGAGCAAGTAGGTTCTGATCAGAATTTCATCTTCCAGACCTAATTCAGCTTTTGAACCGATACGTTCCAGGTAGGCGCCTAAGTAAAACCGGCTCACGTAATGTTGCCATTGCTCAGCCCATTGTTCCAGAAACTCAATATCCTTTTCGCGATAGTTTTCATTGAGCAGGATCTTACCAAAGGCTGCATAATGGAACGAGCGCATCATGCCGGCCACATCTTTCATCGGATTTTTCTTAAGCCTGCGCTCGCTGAAACTAAATCCAGGTTCGCCTTCAAAATCGATAATAATGAAATCTTTACCGGTAAATAATACTTGCCCTAAATGATAATCGCCATGAATGCGGGTTTTTATTCCGTTAATTTTGGTTTGATAAACCTCACTGAAACACTCCAGCACTTTATCTTCCAAGGCCAATACTTTTTTTGCAAGTTCTTGTGTATCATCATTCAGTTTGTCCATCGATTGTTCCAATAATTTGAATCGATCGCGCGTTAACTTACGCAAAGCTGAATACAGCGAACGCTGGTAATTGGTTGTGAAGGTTTCGGGTGCAAAAGCCGGGTTTGATTTATCGGATGCCAATGCCAAATGCATTTCGGCTGTGCGTTGTCCAAGTCTTACAACTCGTTCATAAAACCCACGACCAATAAATTCCTGAATCAGTTCAGGTGCATCTTCAAACCGAATGGCTGCCTTGTTGATTAATTGCGGCAACTTCTCTTTTTTGGCTTTTGCCATCACACGTTCGTAAAAACGACCTACCGAGTCGATGGTCATAATCCAGGAGTCGCCTTGATTCTCAACTTTTTCCTGTAACAAGCCAAACACCATTATCTTTCCTTCATTATCGCGAAACTCTACGCTACCCGCATACTTGGGTGCATTGCGAAACGAAGTGTTCTCGGATAAAAACCGAACAATCTCCAGGTCCGGATTAATCTCGGTCTCAATCTTCCGGTAGAATTTAAAGAAGTATTTATCGTTATAAATAATAGCGGTATTGCTGGAGTCGGCCTTTAAAATTTTCGACTCTATTTTTTCAGAATTAAGTTTTGTATATACGCTGCTATTAAACTCCAACGTGCCTTCATCTTCTTTAACACGGGCTTTGCGATCCATGCTTGCAAACAGAAAATCGCGGAAGCCTTTGTGATAACTGCTATCCACAACAAAGCCTACTTTGCCTTGTATATCGGCACGACAAATTACACTTTGTGTTGTGTACTCTGCTTTATCGAACATACCATCGGAAGGCATGAAGCACATGGGCAGGAAATAGAGTTCGGGCAAACGTTGCACGTAATGAACTTCTACTATAACCAGGTAATGCGATTCGCCATCTACCTTAAGCGGAATCATTTTATTAACACTGATTTTGGAAATGGCGCGGGCTTTGCCGCCAAACCAGCGACATTTCTTCATAAACGGTTGCAGCACTTTGCGTTCGAGCACACGCACATCGTTGTAATTGCTAAACATGCGCTCCCACGAGAGTTCTGACTTGAACAAGAACAACTCGTTGGAGTTGGAGCCTTGCTCTTTCTTCTCCGATGCATCGGCCTGGAACCAGAAATAGCCATAAGGCCCAATGGTAATATTATAATCGCCCTGGCCCACACTCATAAACCGGTTCTGGCTGAACACTTCGGTTATGTCGCAATCTTTAAACAACTTCAGGTCGAGTGTAGTAGCCTGGCTGAATTGCGATAGGTTTGCCACTACAATTATACTCTCCTTTTCATGTACCCGCGCAAAACAGAGTACCTTCGAGTTACTGCTCTCAATAAATTTCAAACTGCCCTTACCGAATACGCCCAATCGCCTTCGCATGCTGAGCAGGTTGCGGATCCACCACAATAAGGAAGATGGATTCTCTTCCTGTGTAGCTACATTAATTGATTCATGGCGGTACATCGGGTCGGTTATAATCGGCAGAAAAAGCTTTTGCGGATTAGCCGATGAAAACCCGGCATTGATATTCATGTTCCACTGCATGGGCGTGCGTACCCCAAAGCGATCGCCCAGGTAAATGTTATCCCCCATCCCAATCTCATCACCATAATAAAGTACAGGTGTTCCCGGCAACGAAAACAGGATTGCATAGAGCAACTCAATCTTTCTGCGGTCATTATTAAGCAATGGCGCCAACCGTCTGCGAATACCTATGTTATGCTTAGTGTTCGGATCAGTGGCGTAAGCTTTGAATAAGTAATCCTTTTCTTCTTCAGTAACCATCTCCAATCCAATCTCATCATGGTTGCGCAGGAAAAGTGCCCATTGTGCATTGGGTGGCGTAGATGGAGTTTGCTCCAGAATATCAATTATTGGATACGTATCTTCCGTTCGCAAGCCGAGGTACAATCGCGGCATTAACGGATAATGAAAATTCATGTGGCACTCATCGCCCTGGCCAAAATATTGGGCTGCATCTTCGGGCCACATGTTCGCTTCAGCCAGCAACACACGGTTATCGTAATGCTTATCAATGTGTGCTCTTAACCGCTTTAAGAAAGCATGCGTTTGGGGTAAGTTTTCGCAACTGGTTCCTTCTTCTTCAAACAAAAAAGGAACATTCGCTAACCGAAATCCATCTACACCCATCTTCATCCAGAAGTCAACTACTTTAATTATCTCCAGTTGTACTTCGGGGTTTTCATAATTCAATTCAGGTTGATGCCGGTAATACCGATGCCAGTAATACATTTTGGCTTCGTTGTCCCACGACCAATTGGAAGACTCTTCTTCGGTAAACATGATGCGGGCATCCCGATACTTATCGGCACTGTCGCTCCACACGTAATAATCTTTGTACCGCGAACCTGAACGGGCTTTGCGCGATTTCTGAAACCACGGGTGTTGATCGGAGGTATGGTTTAGTACCAACTCGGTTATTACCCGAATGTTTCTGCGATGCGCTTCTTTTAAAAAAAGCTTAAAGTCGGCCAGCGTTCCATAATCCGGATGGATGTCGCAGTATTCGGTAACATCGTAGCCATCGTCTTTCAATGGTGATGGGAAGAATGGTAACAACCAAATGGTGTTAATACCCAAATCTTCGAGGTAATCCAATCGTTGAATCAACCCGGGAAAATCGCCAATACCATCAGCATTGCTATCATTAAAGGCGCGAACGCTTAATTCATAGATAACGGCATCTTTAAACCATAATGCATCGGAGTTCTTACTTGCCATGCGTTACATGTTTGACTCGTGAATTTCAACTTTAAATAAATGAAACGGCATCTTGTGCGGATTCAGGTGAACATAATTCCACTCTTGTGTCCACGTATAATGCTCGTCTGTAACCAGGTCGTGCAGCTTCACATTGATCTTCTCACTCAATCGCAACTTTGCCTTGGGTAATTGTACATAGCCGTGCTGTGTATTGTTTGGATCAAGGTTAACCACAACCAGAATAATATTGGAAAGATCATCGGTTGCCTTCAGGTATGCGATAATCTGGCCGTTTTCGATGGGACAAAATTGTAAGTTCCAGGTTGATTGAAGTGCAGCATTTTCTTTCCGCACTTTGTTCAACAGGCTCATAATATCGGTAAGCCGGTTGGTGCGCTTCCAATCATAATGCCGTATTTCGTACTTCTCTGAATTGTAATATTCCTCTTTACCTTCAATCGGATTATTTTCACCAAACTCGTAAGGCGGGCCATATACACCATAGTTGGAAGAAAGAGTAGCCGCCAATGCATACCTGAGAATAAAAATATTCTCACCCTGGTGTTGTAAATGATACGGCAAGATATCGGGTGTATTGGGCCAAAAGTTAGGTCTGAAATAATTGCGCGATTGCCCAAATACAAGGTCGTTCATATACTCCATTAATTCCTGTTTGGAAACGCGCCATGTAAAATAGGTGTAGGATTGTGTGAAACCTACTTTAGCCAACGAAGCCATAATCTTCGGTCGCGTAAAAGCTTCTGATAAGAATATGATATCCGGATGTACTTTTTGCACTTCGGCAATTACCCATTGCCAGAAAGGAATTGGTTTTGTATGTGGATTATCTATTCTGAAAATAGTTACTCCTTGTTCAATCCAATAGAAGAAAACCGACTTCAGCTCTTCCCACAGATTTTGCCAATCATCTGATTCAAAATTGAATGGATAAATATCCTGGTATTTTTTGGGTGGATTTTCCGCGTATTGAATGGAGCCATCGGGCCTTTGTTTAAACCAATCCGGATGTTCTGTTACGTAAGGATGATCGGGTGCACATTGAAATGCAATGTCCATGGCGATATCTATACCCAGCTTGCGGGCCTCTGCTACCAGTCGCTTAAAATCTTCCAGTGTTCCCAAAGCCGGTAAAATTGATTTGTGCCCACCTTCATCGCTACCAATGGCCCAGGGCGAACCAGGCTCACCCGGTTGTGATTTTACGTTGTTGTTCTTGCCTTTGCGATTAACTTTTCCAATAGGATGAATGGGTGGAAAATAGAGCACATCAAAACCCATAGCGGCAATGCGCGGCAGCAGCCGGATGCAATCATTAAAGTTTCCATGCTTGCCTGAATCGAGTGAAGATGAGCGCGGAAAAAATTCGTACCACGCACTGAAGTTTGCCTTCCGGTGTTCAACCTGAACAAGAAACTCCTGATCATACTTGGTTTCATTATCCCGTAAAGGATTCTGATGAACTATATGCGCAAACTCATCGCTCAACACATAAGCGATGGCTGCATCCTGATTTTTATCTTCCAGTTTACGGGCAATACTTAGAAGAGACGAATTGGTTTTTCCTAATCGTTGCAAGAGTAAAACCCCTTCAGCCAACTCAACAGTTACATTTACCTTGGCAAGTGCTTTCTTTTTAAAGCCATCGTACCAGGTTTCAAAGTGATCGATCCAGGCTTGAATGGTAAAAATATAATTTCCTTTTTCAGACACATAAAATGAAGCCTGCCATTCATCGTTGTAAGTTGGTATCAGTTCAACCCTGGCCCACTCCTTTGCACCTTGTTTTTTATACAGCACTTCTCCACGAATATGATCGTGACCATCGCCAAAGATAGCAGCCGTTACATCCACCCGTTCGCCAACTGATCGCTTGGCAGGATACAACCCACCATCTACCTGTGGTTGTACATTTTCAATAATTACCCGTTTCTTTCCGCTTGCCATACCTGTTTATACTATTTTAAAATTACCGAGGTGTAGGCTGGAATTACCCAACCCTCTTCATTCTTCACTACTTCACCTTGCGACACAAAATCAACTTGTGTAAAAGCTGCTAACTGACCTTCGGGTTTTAGCGTTACTGCTACATCCGAAATGTTGTGCAGGATCAAATAACTTTCTTCATTCTCGTATTTTCGGATCAGGGCCACAATTTCTTTCACCTCAATTTCTGCTTCCAGTAACGAACCATATGTTAATGCTTTGCTGCCATTGCGGTAGGCAATAAACTTTTTATAGAAGTTAAATAGTGAGTTAGGTTCGGCCTGTTGAGCGGATAGAGGTTTTACTGTATTCAGATTGCTGTACCTCGGTTCTTCCCAGGTTGTGATAGTTGGGTCTCGTGATTCATTGCTCCACAAAAATGGTTCGCGAATAAATTCATCGGGTTTCATACCCAACATTCCAATCTCTTCGCCATAATACACATAGGGTGTACCGGGCAACGTAAACAAGATCGCTGCTGCAACGCGTGCTTTATTCTGATCGCCACCCAATTCGCTTAAGATTCGATTCTGATCGTGATTCTTTAAAAAAGTTGCATCAATGTAATCGTTGGTTGTTTGCAGATAAAAGTCATTAATACTTTTGTATTTGTTGATTAACTGAATCGTGTCTTGCCCGGCCCGAACCGCAGCGGTAATGGCATACCCCATATCGAAATTAAACAAGGCTGGTAAACCCTTCAGGTAAGGCGCTACTTCGGGGGCACTGCTCCACACCTCGCCTACCAGGTACACATCGGGTTTTATCTTTTGCATTTCTTCCCGGAACCAAACCCAGAATGCATGGTTATCCGCAGCACGATCGGTTGGATAAATATGCTTAGCAGCATCTAACCGGAAACCATCTACCTGCATTTCTTCCAGCCAGAATTTTCCAATATCTACAAACTCCTGCCTTACTTTTGGATTATCAAAATTCAAGTCGGGCATACCACCCCAGAAAAATCCGTAATAATGTTCGCTCAGCGTATCGCCATTTACCGCGTGCCATTGTGTAATATTATCCGAATCGAGCGAGGTGGTTTTCTTTGACAATTGATTGCGGATAGAATCTTTTTTAGCCCACACGTAATAATTGCGGTATGGATTGTCCTTGCCTTTAATGGCTTCCTGAAACCAGGGATGATCAGCGCCTGAATGATTCAAAATCAGATCAACCAGGATGCGGATATCGCGCTTGTGTGCTTCCGCTACCAGCTTCTTAAAATCTTCAACGGTTCCATATTCGCCATCTACCGTTTTGTAATCCATTACATCGTACTTGTGGTAGGTTGGCGAAGGCATGATTGGCATTAACCAGATACCACCCACGCCAAGGTCTTTCAGATAATCGAGTTTAGCCGTTAGTCCGTTGAAGTCGCCAATCCCATCGCCATTGCTATCCGCATACGAGCGCACAAAAACTTCGTAGTTAACACCATGCGGCCACTTTACTACCGACTTTGGCGTGGGCTCACAACTCCAGACAAAAACAATTAATAAAAGTGCAATTAGTTTTCGCATCAGTTTTTAATTTTAAAAATGTAGGAAACATAAGGCGGCACATCTACCTCAAATGTAGCTTCGGCATTCAAGCCAATATCGGCACCGCTGCGCAATAAATCGCGCCCTACATACACTTGATCGGCTTGTAGGTTGAATGCTTGTTTCACCTCATCGCTGAGTTTAATTTTTACCCGCAGTGGTTTATCGTTAAATCCCGAAACAATCACTAATCGTTCATCGCCCTGCACGCGTGCAAATGCATGTACTTGGTGTGGAATATTTCCCTGTTGTTGATTAAAAACTGTTAAATCATAATAAGCACCTTGCACAATGGCCGGATTCGTGGAAGCAAACTTCAAAATGTCGGCATAGAATTGACGTAAGGCTTTTTGATTTTCGCTTAACTGGCCTCCATCAAACTTTCCGCCATTCATCCACTTTTGATGTTCGGGCACACCCCAATAATCGAATATAGTGGTGCGACCATCTTCACCACCAAAACCTTCAGCACCGGAGCCCGGCTCGCCAACTTCTTGCCCGAAGTAAATCATAACCGGAGCCTTGTCGATTGTAGCACTGATTACCATTGCCGGAACTGCCTTCCAGGGATCGCCAGCAAAATCGCGTGAAGCAATGCGCTGCTCATCGTGATTTTCGAGGAAGTGTAACATATGGGCATTAATATCGGCTAACCATTGTTGTATGCCGGTAATGTAGTTGGTATTGCCTTGTCCATTGGTAAGATTACGCAGGGTATCGTATAACTGTACTTTATCATACAACAAATCGAACTTACCGGTGTGGATATAATTGCGATATTCCTGTGGGTTATAAATCTCGGCAATAAAAATAATATGTGGTGCAACAGCCTTAACTTGTGGTACTGCCCATTGCCAGAATTCAACCGGAACCATTTCGGCCATGTCGCACCGAAAACCATCAACACCTTTTTGCGCCCAAAACACCAGAATGTCTTTCATCTTTACCCAGGTGTTGGGTATCGGATCGAAATGTTTGCTGCGATTGTTTTGAATATCAACTCCATAATTGAGTTTAACGGTTTCGAACCATTCGTTTATACCCGGTGTAGCTGTAAACTGATCGTTGCCGGTAACTTTGGCCGGTATTTCTAAAAACCTCTTGTCTTCGGTGTTTGCTTTTTCCTGTGCCAATGGATTGTAGCGTGCCGGTGGTTGAAACGTTTGGCCTGGCAAATAATAGAAGTTGTTAGTAGGCTTGAATGAAACGGACGTATCATCTTCTTCGCCCAGATCTTTTACACCGGCAGGTTTAGCATCGCTCTTGTAAGCTCGTGCCACATGGTTGGGCACAAAGTCGATGATTACTTTCATACCGGCTATGTGTGTACGTGCAATCAATGCTTCAAACTCGGCCATTCGGTTTTTAACATCTACAGCCAGGTCGGGATTGATGTCATAATAGTCTTTTATTGCGTAAGGCGATCCGGCCCGGCCTTTTACAATATCAGCATCATCCAGTGCAATTCCATATTGTGTGTAATCCGTAAGCAAGGCATGTTCAATTACACCGGTGTACCATACATGGGTTACGCCTAATTGTTTAATTGCTTGCAATGCGGTTTCGTTGATATCGTTTAATTTACCAACGCCATTTTCCTGTAATGTTCCGTACGGTTTATTAGTAGTAGATTGATTGCCGAAGAGGCGGGTCATCATTTGGTAGATAACCGGTTTGATAATTTGTTTTTCTAACATGGGTTCTGGGATTTTTTCCTTGGGCGGTTGGCAAGCCAATACACCCAGCAACAGGATTGCAATGCACACTCTTTCCATACTGCTTAAAGGTAAGCCAAAAGGAGAATTGAGAGCGAATTTTAAAGGGGGAAAAATGAATAAAAATCAGCCCGAAAAAGACGAAGATCCAACCATTGAGCTCAATTTTTACGTTTGAACCGGAATCCGATCCAACTCAAAACAAGGATACTGATAACTAACCCCAGAAACTCCCGCGTTTCCTCAATGTAGGGGTATTGCATTTTGGCCAGGTCATCGAACAACAAAGAACGATCGGGCGATTTGAACCACTCGATGGCACCGGGAAAAAGAAAGCTAGCATAAAGCAAGTATCCTATTCCGGATAGCAACAGCCAATATGGGTTGGGGGTACGAAAAGCAGACCAGGCGCATAACACTGCCATGTTGATGTAAATAGCGATCCATAATAACGGATCCAGATCATTAATTTGCACGACTGCAAACAATAGAAACATAGATGCAAGTACAAAGCTTATTATTTTGGAGATCATAGTTCGAATTTAGAAAATTGCTCCGGCAATAGTAGCCGTCATCATGGTTGCTAAAGAAGCAGCAAGCATCGCCTTTAAGCCGAGTTTAGATAAATCGCCCTGCCGCTGCGGGGCCATACCGCCAATACCGCCAATCTGTATCGCGATGGAACTGAAATTAGCAAAACCGCACAAGGCATAGGTAGCAATACGGATAGACTTTTCACTTAATACACCACTGGCTTTCAGATTCGCCAGATCGAGGTAGGCAACAAACTCGTTTATCACCAACTTCTGCCCCAATAAACTGCCGATGTAAAGCGATTCGTTCCAATCTACACCCATACAAAATGCAAACACCCTGAACACCTGACCCAGAATGTATTGTAGTGAGAAGCCATTGTACACACCGTTGGTGCTGGTTACAACAAAATCATTCAACCCCGTAAGGGCACCAATAAAATCAACCAACACCCAGTTAACTGCATAGATGATGGCGATAAATGCGAGTAGCATGGCCCCGATGTTTAAGGCGAGTTTTAAACCATCGGCCGCGCCAGAAGCCATGGCATCAACCAGGTTTACACCAATCTGGTCTTTGTTTACTTTCAGGCTGCGGTCAATTTTTTCTGGTTCCGACTCGGGCATAAACAATTTTGCCAAAACAATGGCAGCCGGGGCATTCATAATGGAAGCACTTAATAAATACGTTGCAAACTTGGCTTGTTGTGCCGGATCGCCACCACCTAAAAATGAAACATACGCACCTAACACACTTCCCGCAATGGTTGCCATACCACCCACCATTAAACAATTAAGTTCAGACCGGGTCATGTTTTTAATGAATGGCTTAACCAGAAGCGGAGCTTCGGTTTGGCCCATAAAAATGTTGGCTGCTGCCGATAAACTTTCGGCACCCGATAAGCGCATGGTACGCGCCATGATCCAGGCAAAACCATAAACAATTTTTTGAAGCACACCGAGGTAATACAAGCCAGCCGTAATGGCTGAAAAGAAAATTACGGTAGGCAATGCCTGAAAGGCAAATAAAAAACCCAGGTTGTGTTTTATGGAAGGATCACCATTGCTGTTTTTTGAAAGATCGCCATACAGGAACTCCGCACCTTTGGCTGCAAAGCTTAAGAATGTAACGAATTTTTCGCTAACAAATACAAATGCTTTTTGTGCAAATTCTACTTTACCGATTATGAGCCCAAATACCAATTGAATGGAAATGCCCACTAGTACCAATCGCCAATCCACTGCTTTGCGATTTCCGGATAGTAACCATGCAAATGCTACAATAACAGCCAGGCCAATGAGGGCGCGCAAATAGTCCATCAAAAAAAAATGAAGTTAAGATTAATTTCGTTTTCCTAGTTCGTCCCTGATTTTTGCCGCGCGTTCGTAATCTTCTTTTTCGATTGCGTCTTTTAACAGATCGTTCAGTTTTTCGATTGAATAATGTTTGTAGTCCTCGCCACCGGCAGTCTTACGAGTTTCTTTTTTTACTTTGGCTTTTGGTTCAGGTTTGACTTCGGTATGCTCTTCTTCGTCTTCCTGATCAGTAAGCACTATACCGGCTTCGGCCAGAATACTTTCATAGGTATAAATAGGCGAGTCGAACCGAAGCCCGATGGCAATCGCATCCGATGGCCGGGCATCGATTTCCATTTTCTTCAACCCATCGGTACACAAAATCTTGGCAAAAAAAACGCCTTCTTTTAAATCAGAAATTATAATTTCTTCGATGTGGAAGTGAAAGTTATTGGCGAACGATTTGAATAAATCGTGAGTCATGGGCCGGTTGGGTACAATCTTCTCAATCTCAATTGCAATGGCCTGAGCTTCAAACATACCAATAATTATGGGCAGCCTTCTGTTACCCTCTGCTTCGCCCAGCACCAATGCAAACGATCCCGTTTGTGTTTGACTGGATGAGAGTCCTAATATTTCGAGTTTTATCTTCTTCAACGGAGCTACTAAAAAATTGAAATTATAAAAAAATATTTAAACCGAAACCCGATTTTGCCAGCACGATCATAATGCTGCCTTTAAAGCAGCTGTAAGTTTAGGAACTACATCGAATGCATCACCCACAATTCCATAATCTGCTGCTTTGAAAAACGGAGCTTCCGGATCTTTATTGATTACCACTATGCACTTGGAGGAGTTTACACCGGCCAGGTGTTGAATGGCTCCGGAAATACCTACGGCAATATAAAGCTGAGGTGCTACCTTAACACCGGTTTGGCCCACGTGTTCATGGTGTGGCCGCCAATGCATATCCGACACGGGTTTGCTGCAACCGGTGGCTGCGCCTAAGGTTTTGGCTAATTCTTCCAACATGCCCCAGTGTTCTGGGCCTTTCATGCCTCTTCCACCCGACACCACAATTTCGGCTTCAGGTAATAACACATCGCCAGTAGCTTTTTCAGATGAAAGAATGGTTGTATTAAAGTCAGCATCTGATAACTGAACCACATAAGGCGTTACCATCGCACTACCACTGTTTTCAATTACTTCGGCTGCATTCTTCTTTATCGCGATAACCTTCTTTGCGTTCTTCAATTCTTGCCAACAAAATGCTTTACCTGTGTAGATGCTGCGTTTTACTTTAAAGCCCGAAGTTATGTCCGGCAATTCTGTAACATTTGAGGCAAAACTTGCCCCTGTTTTAATTGCTACTTTGGCTGCTACCGGAGTTGCCAGCGAGGAGTTGGCCAGTACCAACACATCGGTATTCTCATCAACCATTGCTTTGGTAATTACTGTGGCATAGGCTTGTATAATTCCTTGCTCGAGTTTAGCATCGGCTGCATGCAAAACTTTTGATGCCCCATATTTGCCAAGGTCTTGCAGCGAGTTGGCATCGGCCGGGCCAAGCACAATGGCAGTAACACTACCACCCAATGCTTTTGCATAGCACAATGCTTCCAGTGATGACTTCTTTGCTTTACCCTCTGATGTTTCTATAAATACAAGTACTGACATGATCTTGACAGGTTAAATTATTAAATAACTTTTGCTTCGTTTTTCAGTTTGGCAACCAGGTCGGCTACGGCATCGGCAGCAATCATTTTAACAGCTCCTTTGGGTGCAGGTAATTCAAACTTGCTTAGCACAACTGATGCCGCCACAGCAACAGGTTCTACCACTTTCAAGGGTTTAGTTTTAGCCGACATAATGCCGCGCATATTTGGAATTTTCCATTCGGCAATTGGCTCCTGACATCCGGCTACCAAAGGCAGGTTCGCTTCCACTTGTTCTTTGCCCCCTTCAATCTCGCGGGTCATTTTTACTTTGGTGCCGTCCACATCCAACTTCATCACAGGCGAAACGGACGGTAATCCTAACAAATCGCCAACCATAGCATGTACTACCCCACTGTTGTAATCAATAGATTCGCGACCCATTAAAATCAAATCGTAACCTTTAGCATGTTCTGCTATCTGACTTGCCACAAAAAATGAATCGGTTGGTTCTGTGTTTACCCGAATTGCGTCATCGGCTCCAATGGCTAACGCTTTGCGGATAGTAGGTTCGGTATCGGCCGGGCCAACATTCAATACAGTAACCGTAGTGCCCGGATTTGCTTCTTTCAGTTCAATGGCGCGTGCCAATGCGTAGTCATCGTATGGGCCGATGATGAATTGAACTCCGTTGGCATCGAACCTGGTATTATTATCAATAAAGTTGATTTTGGAAGTAGTATCCGGAACGTGCGAAATGCAAACCAATATCTTCATATCTAAAAGGTTATAAAATGAGAATCAGAACTTTAGGCATTTACACCTAATTTTGGGCTCAAGATAAAGGATTAAATCTTAAAAAAAGCTGAAAAAATTCTCAAAAAACGAATGAATACAAAGCGGATAGAGATGTTGAAAAAGTTCATGCAGGAAGATCCGCAAGATCCTTTCCCGGTTTATGCGCTGGCGCTTGAATATCAGGCAACTGATCCGCAAAAAGCCAGGTTGCTATTTGAACAACTATTAACCAACCATCCGGACTACCTGCCAGTTTACTACATGGCCGGTGTCTTTTTTGTTGATCAAAATGAAATAGCATTTGGCACGCGTATTCTTGAGCGCGGACTTAACCTAGCCAAGGCTCAAAATAATCAGGCTACATGGCGCGAAATAAAGGGAGTATTGGATAGCCTGGAATAACGGCTGATGTCTATATTTTTAACTACTGCGGCTCGCTATTCCATAAACCTTACTCCTGCCTTAAACTCGTAACAGGATTTTGCACGGCTGCCTTAATAGCTTGAACACTTACGGTTAACAGTGCAATAAGCAATGCCACTACACCCGCTAATGCAAATAGCCACCACTCCAATTCGATGTGATATGCAAAGTCTTGCAACCACAAACCTGTAAAATACCACGCTATTGGTATGGCAATTACAATGGCGAACAAAACCAGTTTTAAAAAATCCTTAGAGAGTAGAGCCGTGATACCCGGTACCGTAGCCCCCATCACTTTTCGGATACCAATTTCTTTGTTGCGTTGCTCAGTCATAAAAGTGGCAAGCCCGAATAAACCCAGGCATGAAATTAAGATGGAAAGCGTAGCAAAATAAGTTATTAGCTTACCCGTTTGACGCTCGCCCCGATATAATCTATCGAAATCGGCATCCATAAAACTATATTCAAATGGAATATCGGTAGCAATAGTTTTCCATGTGTTTTCGATGGTTGATAATGTTTTTGTTATTTCATTTGGCGCCAGCCTGACAGACAAGCCACCATCATTTAAACCATATACAAATGCTAATGGCTTAACAGTTTCGCGTAATGAACTAAAATTAAAATCTTTCACAATACCGATTATACGAAACTCTTTCAGTTCACGTGTTTCTTCATTAATTATATTGTACAGTTTTTTTTCTAAAACATTTTCACCACCTAAAAATTTTGCTGCAGCTTCATTAATTATCAGCGAGGAGGAATCGGTCGCAATATCCTTCGAAAAATTTCGACCTTCAACCAATTGCATCCCCATGGTTGCCAGGTAGTCCTCATCTACTTTCCACTCCTGCATGCTGATCATATCTTTTGTGTCGAGCAAGGGTGAGGTAAAGAACGAATCGGTGCTTCTGTAATAGTTTACCGGTAAGTACCCGGTAACGGTAGCATTTTCAATACCCGGCACTTGTCTTAAGCTTGTTTTCAAAGCTTCGGCACGATTTCCCAGCTTATCGATGTTATAAATAGTAACAACCTGATTGCGTTCATAGCCAATATCTTTATGTTGAATATATTGCAACTGCCGAAATACAATCAGAGTTGAAGCAATCAACAATATGGAAGCAGCAAATTGAAATACAACCAATACGTTTCGGAATGACGATCGTTTGCCACTTAAGCCCGCACCCTTCAAAACGGATACAGGCTGAAAGGCTGACAAATAGAAAGCCGGATAACTGCCTGAAATAATTCCTACCAGCAAGGCAAGTACAATCAATCCAGTGATAACTGTGGGTGTCATCAGCAACGAAACATCCAGTGCCTTACCGGTAAGCTCGTTAAAAACAGGGAACACCCCAACTGTAATAGCAACGGCAATCACCATGGCAGCCGTGCAGGTTAGTACCGATTCGGTTATAAACTGCGCTATCAACGCGCCTTTCATAGAGCCCATAACTTTACGCATGCCTACCTCGCGCGCCCGGTTAGCGGAGCGTGCTGTAGCCAGATTCATAAAGTTGATAATAGCGATGATGAGGATACAAGCCGCAATAGCCGAAAAGATATACACATATTGGATGTTTCCAACTCCGTAAAGTTCGCCAATTCGATTCGAATACAGGTAAATATCGTGCAATGGAGTAAGCGAAGTTTTAAAAAAATTTCCTTCACTATTAAATTCATCAAGCGACTTTCCGATTACCTGTTGAAGTTGCGGCCCAAGATGCCGATCCAACATTTTATTCAGCAATGGTACCACCTCATTCGCATTTGCATTTTGCTTCAGCAGCAAGTAGGTATTCCAGTTTTGGCTGCCCGCCCACGTGCCATCCAGTGCATCGTTGCGCTCAACAATAGGAACAAAACTCGTAAACCGGATGTGCATATTGGAAGGCAGGTCTTTAATAACACCGGTTATCTTTCGCGACTCGGTGTTGTTGATTGTAAGCGTTTCGCCCACCACATCGGTATTGTCAAAATACTTGCGCGCCACCGACTCCGTTACAACTATTGAATGGGGTTCGGTTAATGCGGTTTTAGGATTACCCGAAATCATGGGCAAGGTAAACACATCAAATAACGTTGAGTCGGCCCAAGCCACATTCTCTTCTTTAATATTTTCGTTACCTTTTTTTACCAGAAGACTTCCGTACCATTGCAGGCGTGTAAATGTTTCAACTTCCTGAATTTCGGTTTTTGCAGTTTCGCCAAACAACGGATTGGCAACAGCCAAATCAAGGTGATTATCGCCAAACTTAAGTTCCATATTTACACGAAACACCCGCGCCCCCTTTTCATGGAAATTATCGAAGCTAAGTTCATGCTGTACATAAAGTCCAATCAGCAAGCAGGCCGATAACCCGACAGCAAGACCTGCAATATTAATAAACGAATAGCCTGTGCTTTTGCGAAAGGTTCGCCAGGCAATGGTGATGTAATTTTTGTACATACTGATTGAATTTAACGATGCGGATTTTTTACGAACTGCAAAAGGTTGTATAAACTGAACCACATTTAGAATAAAAAGAATGTCAGCTCTCCAGCGCTGCATATACGTACGCCTGCGTTGATACAATTCAATCATATCGCCAAGCACTGCTTCAACAAGATGATCGTTGCATAACCATTTGAAAAACCGAATGGCCCAGCCCGGTGGTGTTGTGGATTTGCGTTTCATGCTTTGCCTCCCTCCCATACAATTTTTGGAACTTGCTTCCACATTTCATTGCGCAGCTCACGCGATTCGGCAAGTACTTTTTTTCCGGATTGAGTCAGTTGATACAGCCGTTTATCGCGACCACCACGGGTTTCTGTTGACCCACCCATTCTTGATTTCAGATACCCCTTATCTTCGAGCCGAACCAATGCTTTGTGTACCGAACTGATCATGATGGTACGCCCCGTTTGCTTTTCGAGTTCATCTACAATGGCCAGGCCATAGGCATCATCAAACAGAATCCCAACGGATAAAAGTACCAGTTCTTCAAACTCACCAATATAAGTTCCTTTCATTTGTTTCACCTTTGCCTAACAAGAGAGACGTGTGTGGCCTAAAATAGTTGCACTCCGGACTATTTTTTTTCTGGAATCATAAAACCAAAAATAATACCTCAGGTTTCGATGGGTTTATTTCAAAATTGCATGACTAAAATATTTTTTTAAAAAATTATGGTGTTACCTCAACACTTTGAAACACAACTGTTTTGACCTTCGCGGATAGAAGTATTACATTTATCATAAGCTCGTTTTAATATGTTACCAACATCCATTCAAAATCTATTGAACCTACCCTACTCGCTTACGCAGGAGCAAATTGAATTTTATGACCAATATCGATACATCAAACTCAAACAGGTTCTGGATGCCAATACCGTTGCTTATTTTAATGAAGTAATCGGTAAAAAAGTAGCGGAGCTGAATACAGTTACAACTAAATTAGAAGCACGCGGTACATACGGCAAAGCCTTTCTGCAGTTGTTTAACCTCTGGCGCGAGGATGATCACATTAAAGCACTTGTGTTTAGTAAACGATTGGCAAAACTCGCAGTTGATCTGATGCAAACCGATGGTGTACGCTTGTACCACGATCAGGCCTTGTTTAAAGAAGCTGGTGGTGGCATTACTCCCTGGCATGCCGACCAGTATTACTGGCCTTTGGAAACTGACAAAACCATTACCGCGTGGATACCGCTTCAACCTGTTCCTTTATCCATGGGGCCTTTGGAGTTTAGTGCGGGCAGCCATGTTATTGTGGAGGGTCGCGAACTTGCTATTGGTGATGAGAGTGAAGCTGTAATTCAACAGCGTTTACGCGTTACTGATTTTAAGCATGTAATCGAGCCTTTCGATCTGGGTGAAACCAGCTTTCACTCAGGCTGGATTTTTCATCGCGCAGGAGCTAACAGTACGAGCCAGATGCGAAAAGTCATGACTATTATTTACATGGACCGGCACATGAAGTTGAAGCAACCCGATAACCAAAATCAGATAAAAGACTGGGAGACATGGTGCCCCGGTGCACAAGTTGGTGAAGAAATAAATACACCGTTAAACCCGGTTTTGTATTGATTAAAAGAATACTACAGATTACCTTTTTTACCAAATACTTCATTTATTAAAATGCTGTTCAGCGTTTGCTGATAAGTTTCACTTACTGGAATCACTTTATTGCCCACAGTAACCTGATGACTTTCCACTTTCCGAATATTTTTAGTGGACACCAAATATGACCTGTGCACCCGAACAAACTTTTGTTGCGGCAGCCAATGAATAGCTTCCGCAAACGTACTGCGGGCTAATAGCTTTTTATCGGCCAGTACAAAGGTTACATAGTTCCCTGTAGCCTCCAGATACAAGATTTCTTCATACATTACTTTTACCTGTTCGCTTCCAATTTTTATAAACAAGTGATCATTCGTCTCAGTTGTATTCCGATAGTTGAATAATTCATACGCTTTATTGCATGCTTGAATAAACCGCACCAGTGAGAAAGGCTTTAATAAATAGTCAATAGCATCCATCTCAAAACTGGTAATTGCATGTTCGGTGTAAGCTGTTGTAAAGATGAGCAGGGGCTTCTTTCGTAAACTATTGAAAAATTCAATACCTGATATATCAGGCATCTTGATGTCCAAAAAAATAAGATCTATGTTTTCTTTTTGCAAATACTCCAATGCCTGAAAGGCATCTGTAAATTCGCCACGTAATTGTAGAAACGGAACTTTGGATGCATGTGACCGCACTACTTCAAGAGCCAAAGGTTCATCATCAACAGCAATTGCCTTCATTACGCAAAATTAATAACAAGATGAACATAGTAATCGTGAGTTGTTTCACGAATTATAAGTTCATGTTTGCCAGGGTAAACCAGTTGCAAACGTTGTTTAACATTCGTTAGCCCAATACCGTTGTTGTGTTTTTCAGGATCATGCTCCGAACGAATGTGTTTGGTATTAAAAACATCAAAATACAAGGTTGTTTGCTGAACTTCTAGTGAGACGCGAATAAGTGATTCCTCTCGCAAGCTAATACCATGTTTGTAGGCGTTTTCAATAAATGGAATTAGCAACATGGGTGCAATCCAGATATTTGGACTTATTTCTTGTGGGACGGAAATCTGGATTTTAATGTTGGGATTAATATCGGTGCGCAAGCGTTGCAACGCTATATAGTTGTTTAAATATTCCAAATCACGTACAAGCGAAATTTTTTCTTGAATATTTTCCTGTAGCATAAACCGCATCATACTACCCAATTTTTCAATAGCATCGCTGGTTCGTTCAGCTTTTTCATGAATAGCCATACCATATAATGTGTTTAATGCATTAAATAAAAAATGGGGATTGATCTGGGAGCGTAATAAATCCATGTTGGCTTCTTTTTGTCCCAAAGCCTTTTTAAGTACAAATAATTCTTCATTGGTTTTTGCCATCTTTTTAAACATAAACCATTGAATAGGTGCAAGTACAAGAAGCAATGTAAAAAAAGATATTCCGGCAAGGGCAATGAAAAATTCTTCGTCATCCACATTCATAGCGAATGAGATGACTGTAATGAAAAAGACAACACCACAATACAGTAGTGTATTAAAGGCATAAAATAAAAGCGGAAACCGAAATATAAGTGCCTTGGGGTAAAGCCAACGGAACGAGATATGATACATTATCCACCCGGCAGGAATAGTGATAGTCCATGAAGACAAAAACGCAGACCAGGGATAAACCATAACGACAAAAAAAGTAATCAATGCCCAAACCGAGAAAATGATTAGTGTTTCGCGGGTGGTAAGCAGTTTAGCGATGGGAAGTTGTTGCGTTGTATTCACGGTACAATAATAGGAGAAATGCATAATCGGTTTAAATTATTTGTGACGAATTGACCTTGTTGTGTGACGAATCTATTGAGTGTTTGTATGCTTTAAATTCTATATCATGCAATTGAACTACCAAAACCTGGTTTAGTAACTACATCACACATTTTTCCTTCTTCATCACATTTTTTTATCCTTCGATCACAGAAATTAGTGAGGTTCTGAACTAGGCTCTATTGTTGCACAAAAAAAATACACATGAGCTCACCCATTATCCAAACACATCAACTCTTTTACGATTATGCTAAAGGCGCTACAACACTCAGCAATATCAACCTTGAGGTAAACCAAGGCGATGTGTATGGTTTTCTTGGTCCGAATGGATCGGGCAAAACCACTACACTAAGCCTGATACTGGGATTATTAAAAAACCAAAGAGGAACAATTGAACTTTTTGGTAAGAACCTACAACATCATCGGACAGAAATATTAGCAAAAGTGGGATCACTGATTGAGAATCCATCGCTCTATGTTCACCTTACTGCCAATGAAAACCTGGAAGTGTACCGTCAGATTTATAAAGCCTCGCGCACAAGAATGCACGAAGTGCTCGACATTGTTGGATTAAAAGATACCGGTAAAAAGTTAGTAAAAGGTTTCTCGCTCGGTATGCGCCAACGTTTATCACTCGCCATAGCGCTATTACCTAAACCTGAATTGCTAATATTGGATGAACCCACAAACGGGTTGGATCCTGCAGGGATTTTAGAATTGCGTTGTCTTATAGGCAGGTTAAGAGAATTCGAAGGCATCACCTTCCTGATCTCCAGTCACATTCTTTCAGAAGTAGAAAAAATTGTGAACAGGGTGGGCATCATCTATAAAGGGCAGATGCGATTTCAGGGTTCATTAGTCGAACTTCATCGGTTGCAACAACATCAATCTTTGGTGCAAGTAGAAACATCCGATAACCTGCGTGCATGGGCCATTTTAAAATCTTTTAATGCAAAGTTGAACGAAAGTGAATTGGTGGTTCCATGGTCCAACCTGCAACAAGTAGCAGCTCTCAACAAATTGCTGGTTGAACATGATGTAAAAGTGTATGACCTCCATCCGCGCAAGCAAACCCTCGAAACTATTTTTATGAATCTAACTTCCAATTAATATGATCTTTACAGCCTCACTCCGATCTGAATTCCTGAAAACAAAACGTTCATCCGTTGTCTATCTGACTCTGGTTGCTGCTTTTATGATACCCTTTGTTTTAGTGTTCGACCATGGATCACCCAATTCAGAACTGATTGCAAATGGATGGGACAATTTTTACAGAGAGGGTTTTCAGGTATTTGCATTTCTGTTTCTTCCATTTTTTTACGTATTAACAAGTACCTTGATATTACAGATAGAGGTGCGCTGCAATACCTGGAAGCAGGTTTTGGCATCGCCACAATTATACATTCACATATTGCTTGCTAAGTTTATAGTAATACAAATCTTGGCGATCGTTTTCGTTTTAGTATTTAACATTTATATGATTGTTGGTTGCGCTATAATTGATTCTCTCCATAATCTTAATTACTTAACTTATCTTGAGCGATGGCCCGAACTCATACAACTTAATATAATGGCTTTGGTAACAAACGTTGGCATCAGTGCGCTAAGTTTTTGGCTTGCCCTACGGTTTAAGAATTTTATTGTTCCAATTGGTATTGGCATTCTACTTTGGCTAATTGGCCCAACCGCGGCTTTGGAGTTGAAAATACCACATTTTGATAAATATGTGTTTGTGCTACCGTTTACTATCATGGCAAAGAAGTTTGAGTATCAACGAGCTTTTTATCAATTCCTGTCTGTTGGCTACGGAGTTTTCTTCTTTACTATTGCCTATTTGGAGTTTGTGTGGCAACGAAGGTCGTTACAAGTTTGTTGGAAGAAAGAGAAAGTTTCAAACTGAAGTAACTAAATACTTCAAAAGGCCTCGCCTACTGAAAAATAGAAGTAACCTCCTTCTTTGCCCAATGCATAATCAAAGCGAATGTTCAACCGCTCGGCCGGATTTACCAGCAACCGTAAACCTGAACCAACCGAATACTTCAGCGTTGAGAAGCGAATATCGTTTGGCGAGCCAAACACATCACCCACACCTGCAAAACCTACCATGCCCAAACGCCAGAATAGATGTGCCCGGTACTCCACTTGTGTACCCATAAAATGATTTTCACGATAGCGGTACCGGGGATAACCTCGCAGCATATCATCGCCACCGGCAACGGATAAATCCAGAAAGGGAACTTCGCCATAACTTAAGCGCAGTTTCGTTTGCAGATTGAGTGATTGATTTTTCTTAATGAGCCAATGCTGTTGGTATAAACCATTTATGGCAATAAACGTAAAAGTACTTCCGATGGCTGGTGTATACACATAAGTGGAGAGTTCAGCCAGTTTGCCGGTTTGTGAATTAATTGCGTTATCACGGCTATCAAAAACAGCAACCGCACCTAAGGCCGAACCAACACCACCTTTATAGCCGGTTATAATACCTTGCTCCAAAATACCACCAGGGGTATAACCAAAATCAAATTCGTATTCAAAATGATAGTCGAAACCTACAAACAAAGAACGTCTAACTTTTTTGAGCATCAGATTCTTTATACTAACTAAGCTATATTCATAGCGCTCTTCCTGGTTCTGTGTCGTATTATTACCAATACCAAAAAAACGATCAGGAAAGTTGCGGTAGCGCACCTCCCCTTTTAAAAGATGATTCTCGTTGCGTGTAAATACATTCCAGACACCCCACATATCCAGTTGCCGATTCTGTGTATAGTCGGCCAGAAACTGGATATACGAAATCCGCGTAAGCACTTCGCCTTCGGTTTTAGGCGGAACTTTAAAATAATAAACCCCTGCACCACCATATGCCCAGCGAGTATCAGGAGTATAGTATAACAAAGGCAAAACAAAGAAGCCTTTCTTTTCAATGCTTAGTGTGTCATCTAACGGGGCAAAGCCTAAAAACTTTTTTTGTTTCTGTGCCAATAACGTGATTGCCAGCAGCAACATAAACAACGTACAAACAGCGCGTAAATTCAACATCACATTTCAAATGAACCTACAAAACAATATTGTTTTGCGGTAAAATCGGATCAGGTAAAGATACTTCATCCAGCATATCGCGCATATCAATTTCGATGGTTCGACTAATTTGTGTTATTGGAACATCATTGGCGCTACCTTCAAATGGATTTACCGAACTTTCGCCAACCGTATCCAGCGTATGCAAAGCCCAGGTTACCACCGCTGAGAATGGAATGTTAAACCAGATAGTATAACCTTCTACTAAAGTTCCATTACCGAGTTTATCAAATTCATGCAATAATCCGAAAGGGAAGAATATCACAAAAATTAATAACAGATAAGTTGCGATAGACGCAAAGTTTCGTGGATAGGGAAAATTTTTAATACGCTCCGCTTTACCTTGTTCATCGGTGAGACGCATAAGTGCTTGTTGTAATTGCGTCCATTGAAAATCATTGATAACTCCTGACTGTCTTAGTTTGGCCAACTCTTCGGATTGTTTTGCCGTAAGTTGTGTAGCCCTATTCTTTTTGGTAAGGATATAAATTAGCTCATCAGCATCTAAAAAGTTTTTAAGCTCATCTTCCACTTTAGCCACTCTTTCCGGAATACGGTAATGCGATTCTTGAAATTCTTTATTGCGCCACTCTTGCATATTTTCCCAAACTCGTGGTTCTCTAAGTTGAAAGCGCAAAGCAGTAAGCCACGCAAAATGGCGGTAAAAGATTCGCTTGGTTGTTTCAGCATACGATAGCGGTAATGCATCGCGCACAGTATAAGCAAAACTGCGGCTATTATTTATGATGGCTCCATAAATCTGGCGTGCCTCCCAAATACGATTATAGCTGGCGTTATTCTTAAACCCAACAATGAAAGCTACCACCGTACCCATAATGGCAATAGGCTGCCAGGGCAATGCAATAAATGTAAATCCAAAGGCATATAAAGTGGTAGGAATAGTAGCCATCAAAAGCATGACATACGTATCTCTTCGGGTCCATTTAAAAAATTCCAGTGGTGAATAACGCCTTCCGGTGTGCATAGACTTTAAACTTAAATGCAATCTAATGCAAATAGTTTAGAATTTTTGTGTTTGGCTTTCCAGCAACCACTTTGATTCTAACGGAGAATGGTTTCTATTGAATAGTATGGGATCCATCAAAAAATATAAATCGTTATATATCCCAATGAATTGCTTCGTATCAGATGATATTTTACCACTGGCCCAGGTAGGATCACACAAATACCATTTTCCATTTAGTTTTACAGCATTCCAATTATGATTAGGGAAATATTTTTTCAACTTCGAGCCAGGTGTGCGGCCATAGCCATCTACAATTACGCATTCAATACCCACAGCCAATGCTAACTCGCGCACCAGGTAAGCATAACCCGTACAAATGGTTGTATGATCTTTTAAAAGTTTTTGGAACATCTCACTACCGAAACTTGAGTACCATGCTGTTAGCTCCGCTTTGGTTCTGCAGTTTTCACGTCCCTTTTTATTTTTAATGTAAAGTTCATAGTCGCTGCTGATATTTAAACATACCCATGTAAATATGGCCCTGAACTTTTCCTCATCACTTTCAAGCGAGTGCGTTAACTTAATTGCAAGGTCAGGTAAACTATTCAAAGAGTGATTGGGATACAATCGCGCCACACTATCAGCTCTACCAAAGTCCGCCTCCTTAAAATCGCTTACCTGAGCACTTGCGCATAATGCCAGCAACCAAAGAATTGCAGCGAATCGCATCGCTTAGTTTTCTAAACTTTTTCGTTTTTGCTTGCGTGTTTCAGCCCTTTCAACGCACACTTCTCCCAAAATGTTGATGGGGTCTTCTTCCAGCCTGACCTCTACCGACTCTGGTAAGTTGGTAGAGACTATCAGTTCTTGCTTTAATAAACCAACGAAACTGAATACCAATACTTCGCCTGTCGCCAGGTTACGTGGAAAAGTAAACTTACCTTCGGCATCAGAGAATGTGCCGATGGAAGTACCTTTGAGGTAGATGTTAACGCCAGCCAAAGGAGCATTGTCCTTGGATGCAAGTACAACTCCCTTCAACTTATACAAATCAGTTGTACCCGATTGGGCATTTGTTTGAGTAACCGTTGCAATCGAAAAAATAAGCAGGCAAACCGTTACAACCAGGCTTAACCCTGGGCGGGGAAATGCATTTACAGCCATTGTACCTTGGAAAATAGATTTTGTTTTCATAAGCATTAGGTTTTGTTTTTATTACCAGATGCTTACTTCAACAAGATTCCACAAAACTTTCTGAAAATTCTTAAACCAAATTAATTCTTATCCTTCCCCAACGAAATTTTATAATCCTCCGGTGTACCGGATAATCTGATGTTAATAAAACGTTGCCGTTTGGTTGGGTCGCGGTATTGAATAGCGTCTTCTTGCAATGAATCCACTGCCTGCTGCTTGCCAAATAATTTTTGTGCGGCTGCCTGCGTAACCAACTTCCAGGGTACACGCACAAAATACTCCATGTTCATACTCATATCTTGATTGCCAGAAATTTCGATAAAGCCAAGCGTAGAGTTAATTGTCATAGCTGGTATGGTAAGTTTGCCATTCACTAAATCAAATCTGTTCTGTAACGTATCAAACCGAACCCGGTTTAGATTTTTATCTTTGAAAAAATCGGCCATAGCGGTTAAGGCACTGTAGTTATCAAGCCTTCCGTTTACTATCCGAACATCCAAATGCAATTCAGAATCGTCCAGGATGGGGACTAAATCGGCATGCAAGTGTACTTTGCCTGAAATTTTACCACTTAACTTTCCATGCAGGTTTTCTGAAACAAGATGATCCTGTCCAAAATTTTCAAACTTAAAAAGGAGTTTATCTAAATCAATACCTTCAACTTTCATCACGGGGCTCATGTAAATCTTATTGCGATCCGATCCATTGAAGTAGCCATGCATATTTATCTTACCTCCGGCAGCAGCTAATGACAAAGTATCTATATAGATGTAATGGTTAGTAGTGGTACGAGCCTTCATAAAGAAATCATCGATCAGGTAGCGATGATAGTTAAGGTGCTTTATGTCAAGGTCAAACGTCATATTGGTAAAAGGCACATCGTAAATATTAAATCCCGCTTCATGATCCTGTGGTGCTACAGTTTTACCGGCCGGAGGTGGATTGTAATTAAATAACTCATCAAAATCCAAATGCGGTGACCGAAGAGCAAAATGATTATCCCGTTTGCGTACAATAGAATCGGTACCGAGGTAATAATTCAGATCGGCACTGAACTCAGATTTACCAACTTTACCACCCAGATTTTGCACCAAAATGTGTTGATCTTCATAATGCAAGCTTCCTTTAAAATTCTCAAACCGAAGCGGGTGTATTTTCATACTTGCTTCTATCCTATCCAGGTTAACATCTGCCGATTTTAAACCCTTGTTAAAATGTAAGTCTGCAAAACCATGAAGCTTAAGATTTTTAAATTCTTCATGCCGGTAATCTTCCGGAACATAATTCTCGCCTCCGTAAGAAAATACATCTTCCAACTGCAACAAAGCCGAAGTTAAGTTGAACTCAATCCGAGTGTCACCTTCGGGTTCGGTCAAGAACCATACATCATAATTGCGAAGCTTGCCATTAAAATGAAAATCACTCTTGTCAATCATCCCGGTAAAATCAACTACCCTGAAATCCTGATCGTCCACAAATACATCGGCATGAAAATCATGCAACGTGTGTGGATAGTGTGATAGTTTGGCGTATAGGTCTTCAATAAAAAATTCGCCTACTGGCAGGTTGGGCGATTCTGTAAATGCACGAGCAGAGCTATTAAACTTTAATTTCATGCTCAGATTGCGTATCTGTTCATCTACTGGCTTTGCCCGCAGGGTATCACCACTGGTTAATTCTTTAATGTCCAGTAATGTTGACTTTATATTAAGATAAGCTGCTACAGGATTTTTGGTGTGATGCAGGACTGCCGGCAAATCGCTGATGTTGGCAGAAATAGATAAATCAGAATTTCCAACACGCAGATCAAAGCGATCGATGCGGGCTTCATGCCCATCCATTGTGGCCCTAATATTTACATTCTTAACTGGTAAGTGGAATCCGGGAGCTTTAAACGAAAGATTTTTTACATCTAATTCGGTGAAATAGGATTCATTTAACTTCTCAATACTTTTTTCAGGATTGTCAATATCTATGATGTCGTGGAAATTCATGGTAAGCGACAAATACCCTGTTATATCCTGAAGTTCTTCCAGATTCAGAAACTTGGCCAGAAAGTCGAGATCAAACTCAGAACGAACTTTCATTTCAATTTCAGGAGATGTAAAGTTTCGCACGGTAAGGTTGCCACTAAACGTACCAGCTTCGGGGCGGGCGGAAAAATCGTACAATGAAAACTCAGCGGTGGCAGCATTACCCAACGCACCGGTTGTAAATTTGCCTTTAAAGTAAAGCTGATCTAATTTTTTTTGAGATACTTTGTTGTTGAAGAAGGCATCTTCACAACCAAACTCGGCCAACACTATTGGGTTGTGTCCGTTTGCCGCTTTACCCTTTATTGCTGCTTCAAAATAGATTTTACCTGCATTATCGTATCGCTGCAATACGGGTGTAAGTTCTTCGGGCGCAAAGGCAAGAAAAAGATCAAAGTTAGGTTTGTTGCCATGAAACCGGATGTCCATGTTTAAGTCGTCATCTAAATCAATAGTGCCATCCATTTTAAATAGGGCCTGTTCCAATTGTAATTCGGATGGTTGAATCGTGAGAAGTTGTGTTTGTTGGTCGAAATCAAGTTGGGTATGCAAATCAAAATGTTTGTGCTTGGCAAACGTAGTATCTCCATTTATTAACACATTCATTTCAAACCGGGTATCCAGCTTAATCAATACGTGTTTGGGGCTGGCCTTAAACCGCGATTTCGCATTTTGTATAAAAGCATCTACCAAAAGGTTATTGCTTTCGTTTATCTTGATCAGATGAACATTATTGATTTCAATAGCCTGAATGTCAAGGTGAAGTTCAGTGGAGGAATCTGTACCATCAACTTCTTCTTTACCCGATAGTGCATTCATCAGATTTAAGGTGCCATCCGTATGTTGAATGAGCTTAATACTACCCTCTTGCAATCGGATAACTTTAATGTCCATTTTGCCTTGTAACACAGTAAGTAAATCGAACCCTAAATAAACATCGGCTACTTCAAGCAATGTGGCTCCAGCTTTGTTTTTGTTTTCGTAAATCTTTATGTGATCAAGATCAATAGAGATATAGGGAAAATTAGCGAAAGGTGAAATGTGGCTATCTTCAACTTCAATCTCACCGGCAAAATCGCGATTGGCGGTACTGATCAACTCTTGCACAATACTGTCTTGCTTCCAGTATAACACCCCTACCAAAATACCAAATAATAAAACAGGTATCAGTAAAACAAGAATTACCAGTCGCTTCCAGTTAAATCGCTTTTTCATTGGTTGGTTATTTCCCCGTTCGGTTTAACCATTTATCCAAGCTCCATGCGCCCGGCCCAGTAAAAAAGAAAAGCACCCCAAACAAAACAAACATAAACGGATGTTGATCTTCATACCAGAACCTTCCATTGCCCACAAAAAAAGTTATGTAGCTCAACGTGCCAGCTGCAAGCAATCCCCCAAGACGCGTAAAAATGCCCAGCGCTAACAACACTCCTGAAATAAACTCGGAAGATTTTCCTAAGTAAACCAAAAACTCGCTTGTCCCACTTTTAAAATTATCCCATGTTAAATAGCTCTGCATGGTTTCCCGATCAAAAACTTCAAAGCCATGATATGCCAACAATAAGCCCACAGCAATCCTGATAATAGCTAAACCCTTATCAGGATAGACAGGCACGGACGAAAAGAGTTTTTTCATTTCGATTTTTTGGGTTCAGTTAGCACAAACATTTTCATGCGCACATTTTCGATGGGTCTGTCAGCCGAATTGGTTTTTGTGGTTGCTATCTTATCCAGTACATCAAATCCTGTTAACAACTCTCCAAACACTGTATAGCCGCCATCCAGGTGCGGTGTGCCGCCTTGTGTTGTATAAAGCTTCTTTTGTGTTTCGTTCAGGGTAAGATTGCGTTGCACAATAGTGCTATCTAATTGTGTGGTACGCCACGCTGGCCGTTGCACAATATAGAACTGACAATTGCTGCTTGCCTTTTCGGGATTATTATCGCGCGCAGCAGCCAGCGCCCCGCGTTTGTGATAGATACCTTGGTTCGTTCTGAACTCAGCGGCAATCCGATCGCCTGGTGCCGAACCACTACCTAAGCGATCCCCATCAGCAGCTTTTTTACTGGTAGGATCACCACCCTGAATCATAAAATTATTAATTACCCGGTGAAAGAGTAAACTGTCGTAAAAGCCAGCCTTTACTTTCGTTACAAAATTATCGCGGTGCAGTGGGGTTTCGTTAAACAATTTCACAATCATGTTACCATAATTGGTAATAATCAACACGCGGTAGGTATCATCAACCTTGTATTGCTTTTTATATTTAATAAGGTCTGATTTTTCAGCATCCGATAGCGATCGGAAATAAGTTTGCTTTCCACAAGAACTAATCAACAAACCCAAAAAAAGTACATGGATAACACGCATAAAAAGTTAATCGGTAATTAAAATTACTCAAAAATACTTGTTGTCGATAAATTAAAGTATTTTAGACCAACTACCTTTCAATGGTTATTTGTATTTACGCTCGACTTTAATCCGACAATCCCATTATGGAATCATTCGAAGCAATTATTTTCCTGGCCTTTGGGCTGGGCTTTCTACTGTTATTCACCATGTTTGTTACCGTTAAGCAAGGTTCTATTGCTGTGGTTACAATTTTCGGTAAGTACAGGCGTATCATGCGACCCGGCCTTAACATGCGCATTCCGGTAATCGAAAAAATTCTCACGCGCATTTCAGTACAAAATCAATCGGTAGAACTTGCCTTTCAGGCCACCACCATCGACCAGGCGAATGTTAACTTTAAGGCTATGTTGCTGTTTTCTGTTTTAAATCAACAGGAGGAAACCATTAAGAATGTTGCATTTAAATTCGTGGATGAACAAAGTTTTATGACGGCCCTCGTTCGCACCATCGAAGGTTCTATTCGAAGCTTTGTGGCAACCAAAAAGCAGAGCGAGATTTTATCGTTGCGCACCGAAATAGTACTGGAAGTTAAAAAGCAACTAGACCATACACTTGAAGACTGGGGTTATCATTTGCACGACTTGCAACTGAACGACATTGCTTTTGACGAAACCATTATGAAATCAATGGCTAAAGTGGTTGCCTCGCATAACTTGCGGGCTGCTGCCGAAAATGAAGGCCATGCGTTGTTGATTACTAAAACCAAAGCGGCCGAAGCCGATGGTAATGCTATTAAGATTGCGGCCGAAGCTGAAAAGATTGCCGCTCAACTTCGTGGACAAGGCGTGGCACTTTTCCGAGAAGAAGTATCAAAAGGTATGGCCCACGCTGCCAAGGAAATGCAACATGCCAACCTCGATTCATCTTTCATTTTATTTTCGATGTGGACAGAAGCCATCCGTCATTTTGCTGAACATGGAAAAGGTAATACCATCTTTCTGGATGGATCAACCGATAGCATGAAACGCACCATGCAGGAATTGCTTTCAGTTAGCAAAGGAACTTTACCAATTGCAGAAGAAAAACAAAAGCCGGCTTAACCGGCTTTTGCTTATCCGCCCCACGTAGTGGGACTGATAGATTTGGCGGCTCTTAAAATATCAATCCTGCTGATCTGACCAATTAATACACCGTTTTCAACTACCGGAAGCCTTCTAATAGGTGTGTTGAGAAATTCAGTAGCTGCTTCTACTACATTATTATCGGGCGACATAGTCTTTACTTGTCGTGTCATATAATCAGCCACTTTTGGTTCGCTGTGTGGTTGATTGTGGTAAGCCTGATCAACAATTATCCGCAGGCAATCGCGCTCAGAAATAATGCCCACCAGTTTTCGGTTTTCATCCAACACCGGAGCACCGGATATGCGTTTCTCAATCATTATATTGATTACTTCATTTATCGATTGATCGGGCCGCACTGTTACCAGGTTGTGTTGTTGCACCATGTACTTTACGATTGACTCGTACTTGGGCAAGCCGCCATTAAGTTCTTCTTTTGACTTGATTTCGGGTTTGAAATTCATGGTTGGTAGATTTTAGGTTAAAGAAAAGTAAGCATTTCTATTTTAAATTGAAAACATGGCCGTTGCCAATTGATAAAAAGCCCGTTCAGTAACCGAAAAGAATCGTTTCTGGGCTCATTAAAAATTGATTATTTTTAAAAACTTCAATAAAAAACTACCTGCCATGATTGATTCAACCGTAGTAAAAAACAACCCGAAACTATTGGTTTTTGTACCCGTGCTTTATACCGTTTGGTCTGATTCAATTCTTACACCCAGCGAAGTTTCAACACTGGAAGGTTTACTGAACTCACAAGATTGGATAAGCGAAACAGAGCGGGCATTTCTGCTTGGTAAAATTGATCCCAGGCAACCACCCTCGTTTGAAGAATTAAGTTCATGGAAAGCTGCCATTGCACAAGTTACCAATGGATCGCAATCGCGCGAAACACTCACCTCGCTCGGTATCAAATTAGCGAGCCTGCAGGGCGATGAAACAATCAGTGCTGCACTCGAAAAAATTCGTCCTTCGCTTGCCAAAATTGAAACAACTCTTGGCTTTATCAGCCACGAGGCTATCTACAATTTTCAAGGTGGTCATCATACCATCACATCTGAACAAACAACACAACATAATTTTGATGTAAACGAACTTACAAAAATTCTGGATGGTGAGCAGGCTGATATAATCCGCAAGGTAAAAACGTTATTGTCCGATCCGGAATTTGCATACGTTGGTCCGGGCGATCTGGACTTGTATCGAAAACAAGTACTGCAATGGTGTAAGTTTTTGGCCGAACAAGGATATGGCGCTATGGCCTATCCGAAAGAATATGGTGGCGGTGGCGATATGCGAGCCTACTTTACCATCATGGAGACATTGAGCTATCATGATCTGAGTTTAGTGGTAAAGTTTGGAGTGCAGTTTGGTTTGTGGGGTATGAGTATTTACTTTCTTGGAACAGAAAAACACCACAAAAAGTATTTGAACGACATAGGAAGCCTGGAGTTACCGGGATGCTTTGCCATGACGGAGACTAACCACGGCTCGAATGTAAAGGGTATTGAAACTACTGCTACGTACGATCCTGCCACCAAAACATTTAATATACATACACCCAATGAATATGCGCGCAAAGAATACATCGGCAACGCAGCCTGTCATGGCCAGATGGCTACAGTATTTGCGAAACTGATTATTGATGGTACTGACTATGGTGTAAGTGCATTCATTGTTCCCTTACGCGATAAGAAAGGCAAAGTTTTACCCGGTGTGCGAATTAAAGATTGCGGCCGCAAAATGGGATTGAATGGAGTGGATAATGGGGTTATTTATTTCGATCACGTAATTATTCCGAAAGAGAATATGCTCGACCGCTTTGCCTCTGTAAACGATGCCGGCAAATTTGAGAGCCCGATCTCCAGCGACAACCGAAGATTTTTTACCATGCTTGGTACATTGGTGGGCGGTCGCATTGGTATTCCACGTTCGGGTAATGCTGCTTCTAAATCCGGATTAACTATTGCCATTCGTTATGGCGATCAGCGCAGGCAATTCGGCCCTGAGGGCGGAAGTGAAGTTCCGATTCTGAATTACCGCACACACCAACGCAGGTTAATGCCTTTGCTCGCCAACACGTATGCACTGCATTTCGCATTGCAATATTTAACCGACCGCTTCATCAATCGCAAAGAAGAAGAAATGCAGGAGATTGAAGCATTAGCGGCCGGCCTTAAATCGTTTGCAACCTGGAATACTACTGCCACGCTACAGGAATGTCGCGAAGCATGTGGTGGCAAAGGCTATTTGTCGGAGAACCGGATTGAAGTATTAAAAAACGATACCGACATCTACACTACGTTTGAAGGCGATAATACTGTATTGATGCAATTGGTGGCCAAGAGCAGACTTACCGAGTTCAGGCAGGAATTCGCCAATATGAACGTGTTTACCATATTAAACTATGTAGCCGAAAAAGCTAAAACCAGTATAACGGAAATGAATCCGATTACCGTTCGCAATACAGATGAAGCACACTTGTTAGATCCGGAGTTTCAACTCAACGCATTTAAATATCGTGAACGCGATATTCTTACCTCGGCCGCAAAACGATTGAAACGACACATTGATAGTGGCATGGATAGTTTTGATGCATTCAACGTATGCCAACACCATCTTGTAGAAGTTGGATTTGCTTACATCGAACGGATTATTCTGGAGAAGTTTATAGAACAGGTAGCCGAAACCCAAAACGAAGGCTGTAAGATTGTACTAAAAAAACTCTGCGATCTTTTTGCGCTTTCGCAGATCAATAAAAATAAGGGCTGGTACCTGGAACAAGGCTATATGGAAGGCGTTAAAACCAAAGCCATTCGTAAAATGGTGAACCAATTGTGTTGGGAAATTCGGCAAGACGCAGTACCCCTGACGGATGCATTTAATATTCCGGAAAGTTGCCTGGCTGCACCAATCGCTGCGCGCGATTAATCGATTCTGATTCGAAGCGATTGTTGCCAAAAACCTTTCCGAACCTGCAGTATATAAATTCCGGGTGGCGGATTAATTGCTTCAATCTCTGCTTCACCACCCTGTTGATGAACCTGAATGGGTACTTGCTGCCCGATCGTATTCAACAACCGGATGTCCTGAGGTTCGAGATTAAAACCGGTGGTAACCGTTAATTTACCCGTAGTAGGATTGGGATATGCTTTTAATTGGTAGCGTTCGTCAACCTGTACGCGTTTAACAGACGAATACGTTGAAGTACCATCAAAATCCGTTTGTTTTAATCGGTAATAGGACACACCCATTAGCGGATTTGTATCGGTAGTTTCGTAGTCCGTCCGCACCAAACTATTGCCGGCACCCTTTATAGTTGCAATCGCATCCCAGCTTTCGCCATTGTACGAGCGTTGTATGGTAAAGTAGTCGTTGTTGAGCTCCGTAGCGGTTGACCACTGCAGCAATATTTCATTTTGGATAACCGATGCTTCAAATGCAAGCAATTCGATTGGAAGTGGTAATGCCAGATTGGTATTTCCAATGGTAAAGCGATCGCCATTTTGAAAATTTACTCCGGAAAATGTAACCACAGTACCGCTAAACGATCCGGCAATTGGAGTTACATCGTTATCAGCAAAACCATCACCATCTCGATCAATTAACAACCTTAAGTTACTTCCTAAGGCCGAACCTAAGGTACCGGCTAAATCCACCGATATAGAAACTGAACCCACATCCGAATTTTCACTCACCCGCCATACCCGGTTTAGGCGTTCGCGGATAATAACCCCATCAACTGCTGTGTTTCCACCTGTAAATGGTAAACCATTATGGCCCCAAATCATGAATTCATTATTTGATAGTCCATTCGGATTCCACATGCGCACGGCACCAGAACCTTTTGCATCTATGTGCCTGCTACCATCTGAAGCCTGACCAATTCCGGCTACTTCAAAATCAAAATTGCCATTACCAGGATCATCCATCGTATATAAATCCTGCGCAGTTAATGCAATGGCATACTTGGCCGATAAATAATTCTGAATAAGAACCCGCTGCGCTTGATTAATCCTGGCATTAAAAATTATTACCTCTGTAACATCCCCTTCAAACCCGCCTGATCCCGTAGTATTGCCACCGATATTAAATCGATGCGTGGCGTGGCTTGAATAGGTTGATATGCCGGCTCTGTTTTGTAATTCAGTTCCATTGCGGTAAAGTTGTTTCCCCGAAGCAGAATTAGCATCATACGACCAAATGGAATAGTTTGTTAACCCGGCTAAACCACCAACCTCTATACGCGCATCTGTTCCGCAACAGGTGCCAAAATCATAATAAACAGTTCCACCCCATGGAATGTGATTTGCAAATCTGTTTGCTTCTAGCGGGTCTGTTAGATATACACAACTTGTTTGTGTGGTATTGTCTGCTTTATTAACCACGAAAGAGGAAGCCTGATTAGTAACAAAGTTTGATGTTGTTAATGTTAATCCTGATCTTAAACGATTTGAACCATTAAAACTTACTTCCGGATAACCATTAACGACTCCGGCAACTAAGGTAGGTCGCTGTCCTCCTGTTTCACTTATATTCAATGCCGACACTCCGGCTGAGTTTGCCCAACTATTAATTGTGGTTCCCGTTGTATTTAAACCATTATCTACCTTAAACCATATTTTAAGGAAGGAATCTCCTGCATTACTACCAACACCTGCCGGTCCGGTTATGCCTGTAACAACGGGCGTTGTACCTACCACCGGAAATCCTGTGCAGCCCACACCCGTACAGTTAATCGTAAACGAAGTACAAATCTGGTTTACAGTACCACCGTTGCTATAGGTAACCTGGCTGCCCGATCCGTTTTGTAACGTAGCTGTGCCGGTGCCACAAAGTGTAGCATTGGTATGATCGATAATCAAATCATCAGTAGAAGTAGAATTGGTGTTGATAATGGTTACACTGTTGCCAGTTAAAATCAAATCATCCAAACTGCTGAAGGTAGATCCTGCATCCACTTCCAGATAGCCTACTTGCACCAGGTTAGACCCTAAGCTAAAGGTACCGCCTGCCAGTACGCGGGTATAACCACCCGTCATCATCTCAATACCGGTAACATTCAAGGTACCACCTATGGTAATATCGCCAGTATGATAAAACATAAGAAGGTTTGACGACACAAACGGGCCAATGTTGGGCTGACCCAGTCCATCCGGAGAAACTCCACAACTGCGGTTATCGTTCGTGGCATTTACTACAATGGTGTGGCCACTGCGGATCACTACATTATCATGCCGCCTGGGCCAAACACCCGCAGCTAAAGGCCCGCCCGATCCATCAGAGTTTAGAGTCCAGGCTGTGTTACTATCCCACTGCCCTCCTGATGTGGCATTACGTGAATAATAAGTAACGGTACCAAATGCAACTCCATAAAAATTACAAGGTACACTACCTGGAAAATTGGGTGGTGTACCGATAGAGTCATCGCCTCCTGTATTTTGCGAAACCCAGTTTGCTGGTGCAGCAATGGCGGCAGCACACGTAGTTAAAGTACCCGTACAATTTATACTACCATTGTAAACTGTAATATCCTGCCCACCTGTTATTGCAGTGGCCGTTGTGCCTGCCGTTAATCCTGTATTGGTTAGTTGACCATTCGCTACACTAAATCCATTGTTGGCTATTGCTGTTATAAATGTGGTGGGTGTAGAGGCATTCGTTCCGATAAACATGTAGATAACTTCATTATCGTTTTCGAGCGTCATTGCTCCACCCGACATCGTTCCGATTGATGCCGCTGGAGTGGTATTCAGATTGGTTATGGTGATGACGGTACCTGCAAAAATGGTGTTGCCAGTACTATTGGTCCAGTTGATGGCAGATTCGCCACCATTAAACGCTCCACCACTGCCAATTGCCAGTCCATTCCATTCATTATCGTTGAATCGCACCACTGTACCGTTGGGAACATCCACAAACGTTACAAACGCAAACCCATGATTACCATCCGAATTATAGGCTACAAACATGCCATTACCGGGTGCTTGAGAAAAACCTATTGCTGGAAGGACGAAAAGCAAACATACCAGTAATCGCCTCAAGTAAAATGCAGCCATAATGCTTTGTTTAGGTAAGCAAATTCTTTCCCAACTGCAAAGAAAGCAAAATCTACCTTAATCCTGAAGTTGTGGGGCTGCGGAAGGCCTATTCGATTACCACCCGCAGCGATTGCCCCCAGAAACCTTTGCGCACCTGCAAAATATAAACCCCGGGGGTGGGTGTGCGCGGGCTAATGGTATAATACGGCCCCGCTTGCTCAAACGCTATCGGTAACTCCTGCCCCAGTAAATTCAATAACCTTACATCTTCGCGTTGCAACTCAAATCCCGTAGTAATGCTAAACTTTTCTTTTGATGGATTCGGAAATGCCTTTAACTGATAAACCGGATTAACTTCTACTCGCTTGACCGATGAGTAACTATACCGCCCATCTAAGTCGGTTTGCTTTAACCGGTAATACGATACACCCGCATACGGCAAACCATCGGTGGTTTCGTAGTGCCGAACCGTGGTACTGTTACCCGCTCCGCTTACCTGTACAACTGATTCCCAAACCTCTCCGCCCTGCGATCGCTGTATGGTGAAGTAATCATTGTTTAACTCCGAAGCCGTTGACCATTTTAACTTCACTTCATGGGCTATCACTTCGGCATCAAACGAAATTAATTCGATGGGAAGTGGTAAAGCCAGGTTGGTATTGCCTATTGTAAACCGATCGCCATTCTGAAAATTTACTCCTGAAAATGTGATGGTTGTTCCGCTAAATGAACCCGCTATGGGCGTAACATCGTTATCGGCAAAACCATCGCCATCGCGGTCGATCAACAACCGCAGGTTATTACCCAAGGCCGAGCCCAACGTGCCGGCAAGGTCAACCGATACGGATACATTGCCAACATCGCCCGTTTCGCTTACCCGCCACACACGGTTTAATCGCTCCTGAATTATGGTACCATCCACACTCGTATTGCCGCCACTTAAGGCAAGCCCATTGTGTCCCCAGATTAAAAACTCTCCGTTGCCCAGCCCGGAAGGATTCCACATGCGTACCGCGCCTGAGCCTTTGGCATCGATGTGTTTACTGCCATCGCTTGCCTGGCCAATACCGGCTACTTCAAAATCAAAATTACCATTGGCCACGTTGTCCATCGTATAAACATCATTTACTCCAAGCGTGTAACCATACTTGGCTGCGATGTAATTGTTTAGTAACACACGCTGTGCCTCGTTGATAGTGGAATTGTAGATTATAAATTCGTAGATGAACCCGCGCAAGCCGCCATTGGCTGTTGTTGCATGTCTTCCTATCCGAGGCGGTGGTGGTGTTGTGTTGCCATCGCCATCAGCTATTGAAGCTTCTTGTGCTCCATTGTAATAGAACCGATAGTTTACACCCCGGTTGCGTACCATCTCAATCCATTTGCTGTTGGTGTTAATAGTGGTAGTGGAGTTAGGCCCGCCCAAGCCACCACCGCCATCATCGCGTTTTTGAAACGCATATACATTACCGGTTATGGGTTTGAGTGAATATAATCCGTTGGTGGCAGTAGTTCTGTCTAAAATAAAATGTCCATTACCATCATTAATAGCACCCAAACCGGTTTGAGTATCTCTAAAAACGATTAAATAGGTAGCACTACTATTTGCTGCAATACCCAGGTTGGGGCCATCAATAAATAAATCGCCTGTAAATTCAAGAGCTGCCTGCCCATTATCCTGACCGGTTCTGAAAATAGGTCGGTTTGCAACTGTATTTTGTAATGCATGGTTATTGTTACCCGATTGATCATTCCATTGTCGCACGCTGCCTAAATTAACAGCTGCAGTTGTACCTAAATCGGAAAAAGCACCATTGCCAGCCCTTAGCCAAAGTTTATTGTTGGGTGCGCTGCCAACACCAGCCGGCCCTGTTATGCCCGTTAAAACCACGGTTGTACCCACCACCGGAAATCCTGTGCAGCCCACACCCGTACAGTTAATCGTAAACGAAGTACAAATCTGGTTTACAGTACCACCGTTGCTATAGGTAACCTGGCTGCCCGATCCGTTTTGCAACGTAGCTGTGCCGATGCCACAAAGTGTAGCATTGGTATGATCGATGATTAAATCATCGGTAGATGTAGAATTGGTGTTGATGATGGTTACGCTGTTACCGGTTAAAATCAAATCATCCAAACTGCTGAAGGTAGATCCTGCATCCACTTCCAGGTAGCCCACTTGCACCAGGTTAGACCCTAAGCTAAAGGTACCGCCTGTCAGCACATGGGTATAACCACCCGTCATCATCTCAATACCCGTTACATTCAAGGTACCACCTATTGTGATATCGCCAGTATGATAAAACATAGGAAGGTTTGACGACACAAATGGACCAATGTTTGGCTGACCGAGTCCATCCGGAGAAACTCCACAACGTTTATTATCATCGGTTGCATTTACAACAATGGTATGGCCGCTGCGAATAACAACATTATCGGTACGGGTTGGCCAAACACCTGCGGCAAGTGGCCCACCTGATCCATCAGAATTTAACGTCCATGCAGTATTGCTATCCCACTGCCCACCTGATGTTGCATTGCGCGAGTAGAAGGTTTGCACATTGGTAGCCGTAACACCTGCAAAGGCCACCCCTGCATTTATTAACCGCGAGTCTGGCGCTGTCCAGGTGGCTGTCGGGTTTTCATTGCCGGCCGCAGTAATGGCTTTTGTGGCCACGGCCATGCTTGTTCCGCCAACTCCGCCAATAGTTTGATCTGTTTGCTCAGTATAAGTAGCTGCTGCCGTATGGGTGCGGTCGCTACTGGAAGAGGATGCATAAACCAGAAAATCTCCAACACTAACAGCTATATTACCTGTATTGCGTGTTTGTGCAGCCATTGAGGCAGCACTGTTTGAGGCTGCTACAGGGGTAGTTTGATTTACATCCTTTAATGTAAGAGCTGCAAATACTTCGGTTGCGGGAGCGGCTGACCAGGTAACTACGAAATTGTACGTGCAACTACCTCTTGCGGCTGCAATTCCAGCTTCATTCAAATACCATATGTCAGTTCTTTGAACGCCTCCGCTGGCCTGTGTTCTTGCTTGAGTAAGATTTTGCCCGCCCCAGGTAATAGCGGTGATAGTACCAATTGTAGCGGCTTCGCCTGTTACAGCAACTACTATAAGTCTGTTTTTTCCAAGCCCAACCGCGTAGTTGTTTTTAGAGGTGGTAACAGAGCCACCCACTAAACTTGCTTGTCCGAATCCTAATTCTATCTTTAAAAAGATTGCCAAAGCAATCAAAACAACTAAACCAGTCTTCATAGGATAAGGTTAATCCTACAAATCTAATTAACTGATTTTGATTCAAAAAGCTAACCCAAATGGATTATTCAATTAATATCCGCAGCGATTGGCCCCAGAAACCTTTGCGCACTTGCAAAATATAAACCCCGGGGGCGGGTGTGCGCGGGCTAATGGTATAATACGGCCCCGCTTGCTCAAACGCTATCGGTAACTCCTGCCCCAGTAAATTCAATAACCTTACATCTTCGCGTTGCAACTCAAATCCCGTAGTAATGCTAAACTTTTCTTTTGATGGATTCGGAAATGCCTTTAACTGATAAACCGGATTAACTTCTACTCGCTTGACCGATGAGTAACTATACCGCCCATCTAAGTCGGTTTGCTTCAACCGGTAATACGATACACCCGCATACGGCAAACCATCGGTGGTTTCGTAGTGCCGAACCGTGGTACTGTTACCCGCTCCGCTTACCTGTACAACTGATTCCCAAACCTCTCCGCCCTGCGATCGCTGTATGGTGAAGTAATCATTGTTTAACTCCGAAGCCGTTGACCATTTTAACTTCACTTCATGGGCTATCACTTCGGCATCAAACGAAATTAATTCGATGGGAAGTGGTAAAGCCAGGTTGGTATTGCCAATAGTAAACCGGTCGCCATTCTGAAAATTTACTCCTGAAAATGTGATGGTTGTTCCGCTAAATGAACCCGCTATGGGCGTAACATCATTATCGGCAAAACCATCGCCATCGCGGTCGATCAACAACCGCAGGTTATTACCCAAGGCCGAGCCCAACGTGCCGGCAAGGTCAACCGATACGGATACATTGCCTACATCGCCCGTTTCGCTTACCCGCCACACACGGTTTAATCGCTCCTGAATTATGGTACCATCCACACTGGTATTGCCGCCACTTAAGGCAAGTCCATTGTGTCCCCAGATCAAAAACTCTCCATTGCCCAGCCCGGAAGGATTCCACATGCGTACCGCGCCTGAGCCTTTGGCATCGATGTGTTTACTGCCATCGCTTGCCTGGCCAATACCGGCTACTTCAAAATCAAAATTACCATTGGCCACGTTGTCCATCGTATAGAAATCGTTCGCTATGGCTATATTGTATTTAGCCGATAAATAATTATCTACAATTATTCGTTGCGACTCGTTAATTGCTTTCCTGTAAAGAAACACTTCTGCAATGTGCCCGCCAAAAGGACGACCATCAGTAAGGTTAATAGAACCCAATGTTAAGCCGGATGCGTAATTCGGAATGGCTGAACTACTTTCGGTAGCTGTAATTTCCAGGGTTCCATTAGTAAAAACGCGCACGCGTTGAGCAGCCGTTAAAGTGCCATCGTACCAAACCGAATGAATGTAGTTTGTATTGATACTAAATGCAGTTGGTGTATTAAATCGGTTGGTATTCCCATCTATATCTATATAAAGATTATTACCGGTAAAATAAAAAACCGAGTAGGCCTGGTTACTTCCGACTGATGTGCGCTTGGATAGGATGGTGCGAGCATCAGGGCCCAGGTTCAGGGGCCTTGTAACAGCATAAATTGTTAAACCATTGGTGTTGTCCAGGTTATCATTATCGTTTATAATCATTTCATCGTTGTTGGGTGTTGCGGCATTATCGAACAAAACAGTTGGTTGGCCGTTTATAACCGAACTCTGATAAAGCGGACGTTGTGCCACCGTTGCCTGAGTGGCATGATTGGCGTTACCCGATTGATCATTCCAGAAATTTATAGCTGTGCCATTAACCGTAGAAGAAGTTCCTGCACCCGCCCGCAACCATAAGCTGTTATCAATTGAATTACCAATGCCGGCAGGGCCTGTATTTCCGGATACTACGGCCGCAATACCAAAAACAGGAAATCCTGTGCAGCCAACACCGGTACAATTAATCGTAAACGAAGTACAGATTTGATTTATGTTGCCCAGGTTAGCATAGGTAATTTGGCTACCAGAACCATTTTGCAAGGTTGAAGTACCCACGCCACATAAAGTTGCGTTGGTGTGATCAATAATGAGATCGTCCGTTGAGGTGGAGTTGGTGTTTATTAATGTTACACTACTACCGGTTAAAATCAAATCATCCAAACTACTAAATGTGGAGCCAGCATCTGCTTGAAAATAACCCACCTGAACCAGGTTAGATCCTAAACTAAATGCGCCTCCGGAAAGTACCTGTGTGTACCCCCCTATCATCATCTCAATTCCGGTAACGGTAAGTGTACCTCCAATGGTGATATCACCCACGTGATAAAACATAGGAACATTTGATGAAACAAAAGGCCCTATGTTGGGTTGGGCTAAGCCATCCGGTGAAATTCCACAGCGCTTATTATCATCTGTTGCATTGATTACAATGGTATGGCCGGGTCTTATTACAACATGATCGGTACGGGTTGGCCATACACCGGAAGGCAATGGGCCTCCTGTGCCGTCTGAATTTAATGTCCATGAAGCCGGATCATCCCAATGTCCGCCTGAAGTTGCATTTCTGGAATAGTAAATTTCGGTATCACTATCAGCCACGCCATTAATACCTACCCCTACTGTTGTTAAGGCTGAGTTTAAAACTGCCCACGTGGCCGTTGGGTTTTCATTGCCAGCTACTGTAATGGAACGTGTAGCAGTAGCCATAGATGCACCACCTAAACCACCTACTATCAAATCGCTTTGCTCTGTATAAGTTGCCGGTGGTGTATGCGTGCGGTCATTGTTGGATGCAGATGCATAAAACATAAGACCATTTACCGTAACCGCTGTATTACCAGTACTAACGGTAGTACCATCTGCATTCGTAGCACTATTTACACCAGAAATGGGAGTGGTTTGATTAACATTTTTTAAAGTGATGGCAGTAAATACTTCGATAAGTGGAACCGATGACCAGGTAACGATAAAATTATAATTACAACTACCTCTTGCTGCTGCTATGCCGGCTTCGTTCAAATACCAAACACTGGTACGCAACACACCGCTTGCAGATAGCTGCGTTCTGGCAAGTGTTAAAGCCTGGCCACCCCAGGTAATACCGGTTATGTTACCAACCGCAAGCGATTCACCTGTAACCGAAACAACCATAAGCCTGTTCTTACCCAACCCAACTGTATAGTTGTTTTTTGATGTAGCAACCGAACCGGCAACCACAGAAACCTGACCACAAACTAAACCTGAAAACCCAACACTGAATAGAAGTTGAATTGCGACCCGGCAAATGAATCTCTTTCCAGAACTATGCATGCATTAAAGTTCCTGAAAAAAAATTCTAATTACCAATCAAAAAAAACGATGTTGGGTTTATTGCCCTTTAATAATCTGTTTTAATTGATTTATCGAATGGAATTTTAAACTGATAACCTATTTTTTCGGCTTTGGCATCATCCAGAACATCTAACCCGTAGCGGATCTTCTTTGGATCGTCATATACAAAGGTTCCAAACAACCGATCCCAAATCGAAAACATATTCCCGAAATTTGAGTCGGTCCATGGCCGTACATAATGGTGATGAAACTTATGCATGTTGGGTGTTATAAATACATAGCTCAGCGGTTTATCGAGCCATACCGGTAACTGAATGTTGGCGTGCGTGAAGTATGTAAAGAACACCGTACATATCCGGTAAAAGAAATAGAAAGAAACCGGAGCCCCCGTTACCACCACCGCCAGCAAAGCAAATAATTCACGCATGATAAAATCCCCCGGGTGATGGCGCGTGCCGCTGGTTGCATCCAGATGTGTGTCACTGTGGTGAATCATGTGAAACTTCCACATCCACTTTACACGATGGAGTATATAATGAATGGTGTATTGCGCCAGTAATTCAAAAATCAAAAGACAAATCAATAGTTCCAGCCAGATGGGCCAACCAACCAGGTACATTAATCCAAACTGATTCCGGCCAATCCATTCAAAAACACCTACCGTAGCAATACCAAAAACTACATTGATAATCATAGTAGTTAGCAAAAATGTGAAATTAACCCCGGCATGTTTCCACTTTTTATAATTGAATTGAAACAAAGGAAAGCTTCCCTCTAAAATCCAACAAATAGCTAAGCAAATTACTATCCAGGCAGCGCGTTGCCAGGTAGGCATGGTTTCAAAAAAACTTAAAAACGATTCCATACTGATTTTCGATTTGTCATCTTCAAGGTACGATTTTTAATAGTGAGAAAACCAATTGTCAAATTGTTATGATGTTATATACAGTAATTATTTATCAACTTCCCGCTCAATCGGCCGGGTAAGGCAAGTGGGTCCGCCCCCACCCTTTACACTAATCTCAGCACCCTTGTATTCATGAACCACGCATCCGGCTTCTATTAAACGATGTTGGGTAACCGGATTCCCTTTTACCATGATAACTTCGCGCGGTGCAATTGCCAATACATTGCAACCCATCGAATCCCATTCTGCATCGGGCACTTCTACAAGTTTGAAACCTCGTTCCAACAATGCGTTGCGAAATGCAATGGGCATGAGCGGTGAGTAAACTACCGCTAAATTTTTGTCCACCGGACTAAAAACAGACATTAGATGAAATACATCAGCAGGGCCTTTGTAGTGTGGCATCTCGGCAACCCATACCTGAATTCCCTTTGGTTCTAATAATTGTTTTAATTGACGAATGCCTTCGGCATTGGTGCGATAGGTATGACCAACTGCCAATGTATGAACATCTACCCAGGCAACATCACCGCCCTCCAATGTGCCGGGCGCTGAGATGGAATCCAGAATCGGAATTCCAATTTTTTTAAATAATTGTTCACTTGCGGCTGGCTCATGAACACGCGCATGCTTGCCCATGTTACACAGTATCATTCCATAGTCGGTAGCAATCGAAGCATCGCGGCAATACAGGGAGTCAAGCGTTACAGAATTATTCTCTGGTAAATGAACCAGGTTAGCTCCGCCAGACTTGAGCAATTTTTCAAAGAAGTAATACTCGGTTATAGCTTCTGGAAGATTGGGTTGAGATAAAAAATTCAATGCCTGCCACTGCTGTTGAATATTCTTTTCATTTACGAAAGCGGCTGCAGCGGATTTAACAAACACACGTTGCAGTTTCCCAAACTCAGAATGACAGGTAATCATTACAACTGATCTTGCTTGATTTTGATGAATGCATAAAACGGCAGCCCGGCCATTAGTAAAACAAAACCCCAAAACACAATTTCCTGGCCTGAACCAATAATGGCCCACATGGAATAAACAAACGCAAGGGCAGCTACACTATATTTTGTGATGTTTAACCCTTTCTTTCGGGCACCCATTATTACGAAAGCTATAATTGAAAACAGATACGGAACCAAAACCGTGAGTGTTGAAAGCAAAATGATAAACGTATAGGTATCGGCCAGGCTCCTGGAAAAATTCATACTCATCAGCACCGAAACCAAAATACTGGAAACAACTATGCCCACAGCCGGTGCGCCATTTTTGTTTTCTTTTGCAAATAGTTTAGGAAATAATTTATCGCGCGCGGCTGCAAAGGGCATTTGTCCCTGAACCATAATCCAACCGTTTAATGCCCCAAAGGTTGAAACCACAGCTCCACCCGCCACCAGGTACCGTGCCCAATCACCCCACAGCGAGGCCGCGGCATCGGCAAACGGAGCCTGCGATTGGTGTAAACTATCCGGTGGTATTAAACCCATAACCGCGATGGTACTGGTAATATAAATAATGGTGGTTACCAGCGTGCCGAGCACAGTTGCTTTCGGAACCGTAATTTCCGGATTAATTACTTTACCGGATGGAATGGTTGCGCACTCCAATCCCAGAAATGCAAACAACGTTAAAGTGGTACAACTTGTAATGGCCGACAAGTTGGATTCGGTGCTTACATTAAAAGGTGTAAAATGATCGAAGTTCAGGTAAAGCAAACCGCCCAAGGTGATAATGACCAGCGGTGTGATTTTCAAAATGGTTGTGATTACCTGTACAATACCAGCTTCTTTAATGCCGCGAGTGTTGATCCATGTAAGAAACCAGATGGCTCCTAATCCAGTACCAACAGATAGTATTGGATTTGTACCCAACGCGGGAATAAAAGCAGTGAGGTAACTAACAAACGCTACTGCAATAGCGGCATTGGTACACCAAATCGAAATCCAGTAACCCCATGCTACCAAAAATGCTGCGAAGTCGCCCACGCCATCGTGTGTATAAGCATACGGGCCACCCGTTGCTACTGGCTTGAGTTTACTTAACCAACTGTAAACCATTGCCAGGCACAAAGCTCCGGCACCAGAAATGACCCAACCGATTAAACTGATACCACCATAAACTCCAAGTGTAGCTGGTAACATAAAAAGTCCGGAGGCAATCATATTACCCACCACCAATGAAGTGGTTGTCCATAGCCCGATTTGTTTCGATGAACTCAAAGCGGATGTTAATTACAAAGAATAATTTTAATTTCCTTGCAATTAAAATATGTGCGGATGCATTGCATATTAAAATGTATGCACATCAACCACAGTTGAAAGAATAGTCTTTTGCAGATCATTTGTCCATGCAAAAACAAGTTTATCGCCAGCCCTTGTTATTTGTGGAAAGCCACTGGAGCGGGCTTCGGACGTGGAAGCTATTGTGATGGGATTACCTTTACTTCCATCCGAATTAATCCGCATGGCTTTGATGGTGGACGCTTCCATCCAACTTACAACAGCCGAGTTTGAATTGAGCATCACCACATCTACCCGACCAATAGTTTCATCAGTATTAACCTGAATGGGCTGACTAAATGTTTCGCCACCGGTAGTTGAAAAGATAATTTTAACAGTGGGCTGATTGTTGGCTGCCGTAAACCAGGCTATGGCTACGGCATTCCCAATAGCATCGGCACGCGGGCCATTAACCGGACAGCCGGCTATTTTCCAGTTATCAGCATAAACTGCTTGTGGTTTGGTCCATTCATTATCAACAAATCTTGTAATGAATATATCCCGAATCTCTTCTTCTGACCGATCGCGGTAGATAACCACTGGCCCATTCGAAGTTAGTGCAGTAGTTGTCTGGCAACAATCGCATGTACGCGGGTCAAGTTCCCATTCCGAAATTTTATTACCTGCTGCATTTATAATCGCGGCCCGTAAAGTCATCTCACCATGATGACCATCGTGATGATCGATGTTTTCCATGCCTTCCATTACAGTATTGCGACCATCCAACCACGCTACCATAAAATTATCCCCGTAAGGAAGTAACGAAACAAATCCATGCTCTGCCTGCTTGCCATCATCGTGAATAACAAAAGGTGTGCTCCATTTATTTCCATCTGCTGATGTAGATAGCTTTACATCATACGCAAAAGTGTCATCGCCACTTTTTTCCAAAAAATGTGCTACGAAGTTATTTTTATTCACCGCCAGCATGGGGTAATCGGCCCAATTTACAAACCAGTTTTTTCCGGAAGCGATACGAACCGGTTCTAACCATTTGCCTTCAGCAAACTTCGAATATTTTAACGAACTTAATGAGTCAGTTTTCGCTACCCATGAAAGGTAAACCTGGCCGTCTTCATCTGTAAATAAGAAGGGTTCCGCACTTCCGATTTGAGCCGGAACAGGTATTACTGCAAATTCATCTTTCGCTGAACACGCAGTAATTAATAGTGCCATTATTAAAACACACCTCATTATCCTTTTATCACATTGGTTATTACTTTAATACTTTCGGGCGAAGTCCAATCGCGAAAGCCGGTTTCTGAAAATTTAAGTTTACCATTACGATCAAAAATAAATGTGGTCGGTAATGCCTGAATATTCAATGCCTCCATATTGCCAAGATGAAAATAGTCAAACTCAAATATTTGCTTGTCTTTAAAGCGAGCGATCCGTTCCAGTGTTTCATTAGAAGCAAATAGAAAAACAATGGGCTCATCTTTTAGTTGGCTCTTCGTAATTGCCAACGAGGGCATTTCCTGCAAACAGGGCTTACACCAGGTTGCCCAAAAATTAACGAGCACAGCTTTTCCACTAAACTGCGAAACATCAATCGCTTTTCCACTCAGGTCTGTAAGTTGTATAGCATCAAGCGTAATCTTTTCATCAGCTTTCTGAACCGGACTACAGCCAAGAAATATCAGCAAAGAAAAAAAGAAAGCACACCTCATTTTAGCATTGCTTGAACAGAGCCGCACTTCAACATCTTATCACCAAAATAAGGATTGCGGATGGCGCTATTATCGCTTAGCCAATACGCACCTTCGTTATTAAAGGCCATAGGGCAATATTCGTAATATGCTATTCCACCGCCCAACCCAAAGGCTTTGATGCTTTTATAGAAGTTATCGGAGAGCGGACTAAACGCCACGCGTTGCTGTTCTAAATCTTCAGTTGCCTGAATTTCCTTCAAAGAAATATCTATTTCAGCCAAATAGGTCATCCAATCGTTTTGTGTTTCACCCGCTAACAGGTTTGCATCTATACCCGACAATGCCTTTCGGGTTTCTTCAGCCTTTACTTTTACCAGCTTTCCATCGGAAGCTACAAAAGCGTCTTTTAATTCTACATACGCATTAAATGATTTAGCAAGTTGCCCTTGAAATTTCTGATCTACCATAAATGTAGGTGCGGCCGCTTCTGTTGGTATCTCAGTTGTGGTAGGATGTTCCATCGCTGCATGATCATCGTGTGTTTCCTTCTTTTTATCGGAACACGCAAAAACGAAGGCCAACAGATAGACTAAGGAAAGTAAACTGAGTTTTGTTTTCATAAAATTGAGCATTAAAGGTTTGAGATTTAAAGTTGATAAAAGTTAGTTATGTGCATGAGCCGGATTAACTCCGTGCTTTAAAATATATTCGCTATAAATCAGGTAAGCGCCAGAAACTACAACCGTTTCTCCGGCCTGCAAACCTTCCAGAATTTCTACTTCAGAAAAATTTTCCAAACCCGTTTTCACCAATCGTGGTTGAAATGTGTTCTTATCGGTTTCTACATAAAGGTGAGTTCCATCTTCACTTCGGATGACTGCATGCACCGGTACCGCAATGGACTTAGTCGACTTTTGATCAATCCATATCTGTGCCTGCATGCCCGGAGTTAAACCACCGGGATTATTTATATCACCCCACATTAACCAGATTTGTGTTCCACTCTTAAACTCAGGGTTGATAAACTTCACTTCCATATTTATTAACTCATAACCATCCACTTTTACACGTAGCTTATCACCAATAGTAACAAGACCTGCTTCATCAGCGAAAAGCTCAGCTTCAACACGCAGCTTTTTCAAATTTTCAATTTCATACAATTGATCGCCTTCCGCAACTGTCTGTCCTTCCTGCACTGCAACTGACTTAACAATACCGAATGCAGGCGCCAGAAAAGTAAGCCGGGGTTCTTTTATGCCGGTACTTGCAAGATTGTCAATCTGTGCTTCTGTTAACCCATATAGTATTAATTTTTTACGGGCTGCGGTTTCAAACGATTTGTACCGATCAGTATCCATTTCTTTAGCTTGTGCATGCGCCAATAAAAATTCATGCTGAAGGGTAAGCAGGTTCTCACTATAAATTTCATAAAGGGGTTGACCTTCTATAATTTGTTTTCCGGTTTCTTTTATGAATAGACGTTCCACCCTGCCTGCTACGCGACTACTAATCACATTGGTAAAATCTGAATTCTGTACTACGCGAGCGTTTACAATACGTGGCTCGCTTACAGCTTGTATTCCTGCCTTTTGGGTTTGAATGTTTGCAAGCGCTATCTGCGAATCGGTGAGCATGAGATCGCGCGATTTGGATTCTGTTTCCGTAACATGCTTGCTGTGGTCATGTTGTTCAACCGATTTCTCTTGCGAACATGCTGCCATTAAATATATTGCGATTTGAATCCAGCTCAAAAATACTCTTGTTGTCATACGTTTAATTGGTATTCTTTATAAATCCTTCACTATCCACCAGGTATTGCGCCTGAATCGCGATTTCATCGGATGAACTAAGCCCCAGCACGGCTACCTGATCTTTTGTTTGAAGTTGAACATCCACCCGTTTCGCCTTAAAAGCATTTCGGGTTTTTACAAATACAACCTGATCAAGGCCGAGGTCTATCAGCGCCTCGCGTGGAATCCACATGGCTGCCGCGGCTTTTGATTTCAATCTTGCTTTAACCAACTCACCAATTTTAAGATTTGCATGGGGTACTTGCACGCGTATTGTTACAAACTCCTGACCGGGTTCATAAAACGGCTGCACAAGATCAATCCGCGTTTTAATCTCCTCGCCATCATTCATGGCAATGGTTATACTATCACCAGCTTTAATTAGTTTACTTTCAGCAGGTAGTACGTTTAATTCAATGCGCAATGCATTTGTATTAACAATCTTAAAAAGTGTTTGCCCTGCTCTTACATAATTGCCCTCGCGAATAAAAGCAGGAGCTGGCATCGGTTGCGGTTGAGAAGTCATACCCATGCTTGTTGCTGCCGGTGCGATTGGTGCAGGTTGTGAATCAGCTACAACATAACCATTCTGATCGCTAAAAACTGGAAACTGGTATTGAACCTTTCTGGATGAAATCAATTCATGCAACTGTATTTCACTTACACCTAATAATTTCAACTTAGATTTACTGTCGGCCACTAATGCTTCGTCTTGATCTTTTTGATTCAGCAGGTAAATCATCTCTTGCTGTGCAGTAACCAACTCCTGACTATAAATTTCAGCTACCTTCATACCTTTTCTAACCGGTTGAAAAACATTCTTGATATAAACTTTTTCCAATCGACCACCAACCCGCACCGGAACAGTGAAGACCTGCCGGGTATCGTACGTTACAATACCGGTAGCCTCCCACGTTAGTTCTTTACTTAGGTACTCGCCCTTAATCGTTTTTATTTTTGATGTTACAATTGCATTGGGTGACTTTATTAACCGCGCCAAATCTTCTGTAATCTGAACCTCTTCGCCCGGGCGGGCCTTACGCACAAGATCCATGTTGCAAACTGGGCAAACACCTTGTTTATCTGAAACAACCGTAGGGTGCATGGGACAGATGTAGGTATCCGCTGCCTCAGTTTCATTCTTTGTAGAACAATTAACTAAAAGTAAGCAGTAGGCAATAAGCAGTAGGCTGTTTATAGTTTTAACGATACTGGCAACCGACAACTGGCGACTGGCAACCATTTTATTTCTCAATCTCTCTCTCATAGCTCACAATCATTTCGTAATACTTTTGTTTTGTATCCAGGTATTGAAGGCGGGTCATGTTCAATGTTTCCCAACCATCAATAACCATGGGTAACTCTTCTCTATTTTCTTCATAAGCCAACATCAGGGTTTCGTAATTTTTAAGTAGTGTTGGTATAATTCGTTGTTCATAATTATCCAATTGTTTTTTCAATGTATTTATTTCTGAAAGCATACGGGTTGTCATTCCTTGTACTTCGTTCATGATGGCCAAGCGTTCTGCCTTCATAGACTCAACTTCATAATCCATTGCCTTGGTATTGGCCTTATACATTTTTGCCGACCAGGGTGCGATGGGAATTGTAACCATACCCAACAACATAAATTGATTAGGCATGCCCTGCCCTACCGAAATCATATGACTAAAGTTGATGTTGAAGTCCGGGCGGGTTTGGGCCTTTTCAAAACTTTGATTTAATCGCATCGATGAAATGGTACGATCCAACTGCTTTAGATCACTCCTGTTAGCCGATAATAAAACCGTATCGATTGTTGCCGGTGCAAACATTATGGTTACAGTATCAATCGTAAAATTAGCGGAGGTAGATAAGTTCATTAACTGCAACAAAAGCGTACGTTGTTGTTCAATACCATTATCGTTCATCAACTGCATATTTTTTACTTCGTGCAGCCTACCTTCTGTTTTGTAAATATTGGCAAGTTTCTCCTGATTATACGGATAGCGCACACGAGCAACTTTCAGCATGAGTCCTAAAATTTCTTCTGACTCCATCAACAACTTTCTCTTTTGAGCCAACACAATCCACGTGTAGTAAGCTCCTTTGGCTTGCGCCCGAAGTTGATTGTAGGCCACGCGTTCGCTGGCTTCTTCAATGCCTGCCCGCGAAGACAAGTATTGTTGGTTGGCTTTTAGTTTAGCCGGATTGGTAAACGTCTGCGAAACAGAAACCATGATCTGACGGGTATCACCCAAATGATCATAGTTTTGCTTCCGATATGGAAACATCCACAAGCCACCACCCACTTCCGGTGCCATTAAACTTTTTGAACCCGCCACGTAAGCATTCATTGCTTTCGCGCGATGCTGGTATGTTTTCAACATCGGATTTTGCTTCTCAATTACTGAAAGCACGCTGTCGAGACTTAAGCTTTGAACCTGGCTGTTTGCTATTGAAGAGGCAAGGGATAGAAACAGAAAAATTGACAATTGACAATTGACAATTGACGATTTTCTGACCCCCGTATTCTGACCATCATTTGTGTTCCTATTTCTCATATCCTTCCAGTTTTCCAAACTTTCGTAATTCATATTCTTTTGTCATTAAGAAAATAAGCGGAGTTACTAATAAAATGTGGGTAGCTGAAGTGAGTACGCCACCAATCATGGGTAAAACAATAGGTTGCATGACATCGCTGCCTACACCGGTTGACCACAGTACGGGTACCAAACCAAAAAGCGATACACAAACCGTCATGATTTTAGGACGCAAGCGTTTGGCCGCTCCTTGCACCACATACTCTTTCAATTCCTGAAAAGAAATGGTGTTGCGGCTATTGCCACGTAATTGAATCAATTGTTTCATGGCATCGTTCAGGTAAATCACCATCACCACCCCGGTTTCAACTGCAATTCCGAATAAGGCAATAAAACCAACCGCTACTGCAACCGATAAGTTTACACCGTAAAAGTAAACTATGTAGGCACCACCAATCAAAGCAAACGGCACGGTAATCAAGCTTAAAAATGCTTCGCGAACAGATTTGAATGCGAGGTATAGTGAAATGAAAATAATCAGTATTACGATTGGAAGAATAATCAACAAGGTTTGCTTTCCACGAATCAGGTTTTCATACTGGCCACTCCATTCCAGAAAATAGCCATTGGGCAGTGTGCCCAACTCCTGATTTACTTTTGTCATAGCTTCTTCAACCGTTGAGCCCAGATCGCGATCGCGTACATTAAACAACACGGCCCCGCGCAACAACGCATTGTCTGAAACAATCATCGGTGGCCCATCCTGGTATTTTAAGGTTGCCACAGCACTCAGTGGAATCATACCCATGGTGGGGCTTTTAATCTGCATGCGTTCCATTTGTGAAATGGTACTTCGAAAGTTTTGGGCTAATCGCACGCTGATGGAAAATCGTTGGCGGCCTTCAATGGTTTGTCCGATGGTTGCGCCACCCAATCCAGACTCAACCACCATGTTTACCTCATCCACGGTAAGTGCATAACGTCCTAACGCCTCGCGGTTAATATCGATGGTTAAATATTTTCCACCCGTAATCGGATCAACATATAAATCCTTTACACCCGGCACTGATTGCAGAATAGATTTAACCCGTTCGGAAATTGCATAGATGCTATCGAGGTTCTGACCAAATACTTTAATGCCCACATCGGTACGAATTCCGGTTGCCAGCATATTAATCCGGTTAATGATTGGCTGCGTCCAGCCATTCACCACACCGGGTATCTGCAGTTTAGCATCCAGTTCGTTGATGATATCCTTTTTAGTGATTCCTGCGCGCCATTCTGTTTTGGGTTTTAAGGTGATGATTGTTTCAATCATGGAAATGGGTGCATTATCAGTAGCTGTACTTGCGCGACCCGCTTTGCCCAATACCTTATCAACTTCCGGCACCGACTTGATTATTTTATCTTGTACTTGTAAAATCCGCTTCACTTCTTCATTGGAAACATCCGGTAAAGTAACCGGCATGAATAGAATAGACTGTTCATCAAGCGGTGGCATAAACTCAGTTCCCAAACTAATCAGTAACGGAATACTTACTGCCAATGCGATGATGTTTATACCCAAGGTAGTCTTGCGCCAGTTTAAACAACCACGCAGGATAGGTTCATAGATCTTTTCAAGAAAACGGTTAACCGGATTGCTGCCCTCTGGTTTAAATTTCCCTTTCATGAAAAAAGAAATGAGAACCGGTGCCAATGTTATAATAAGAATGGCGTCTACCAGCATGATAAAAGTTTTCGTATAGGCAAGCGGATGAAAGAGTTTCCCTTCCTGGCCCGTGAGCATAAACACAGGTAGAAATGAAGTTATAATGATGATAGTAGAATAAAATACCCCACCCGAAACTTGTTGCGATGATTTCTCGATGATGTTAAGCCTCACCCTAAATCCCTCTCCAGAGGAGAGGGACTTTAGCTCAGCATGTGTGTGAGGCATAGAAAGACTTCGATAAGAATTCTCGGCCATAATAATTCCATTATCAACAATAACTCCAATTGCCAATACAATTCCCGTAAGGGACATGATGTTAGAGGTGATTCCGAAAAGCTTGAGTAAAATAAAACTTATAGCCAGCGTAATAGGAATCTGAATAATGATGCTAAGCGAGCTGCGCCAATGAAAAAGGAACAGGATCACCACAATGGATACCACAATCATTTCTTCTACCAATGTTGTTTTGATAGAAGTTATAGACTCCTGAATTAATTCGCTGCGATCGTAAATAACATTAAAAGACATGCCCTGCGGAAACCCTTTGGCCACATCCGTCATCCTGGCTTTTACACGGGTAATTACTTCATCGGCATTTTCGCCATAGCGCATTACCACAATACCACCCACTACTTCGCCTTCCCCATCAAAATCGAAAATACCAAGGCGGGGTTCACCCGTCATCTGCACCGTGCCGATGTCTTTAACTTTTACAGCAGTAGCGTTAATTGTTTTAACGGCAATATTTTCAATCTCTTCAATAGAGCTGAGGTAGCCGGTGGTTTTTATAATATACCCGATATCGTTGATCTCAAACTTACGCCCACCGGTTTCATTATTGTTGGATCGAATGCTCTGAACAACTTCAGGTATAGAAAGATTATAATATTGAAGTTTGTTGGGATTAACCGCTACCTGATATTGCTTTTGAAAACCACCAAAGCTGGCGATCTCACTTACACCCGGAACATTCTGCAAAGCAAATTTTACATACCAATCCTGAACCGCCCGTTGCTCACCCAGGTCCATGCCGGGGGCATCCAGTGTGTACCAAAGAATATGCCCTACACCGGTTCCATCGGGGCCAAGCGTTGGTGTAACACCTTCAGGCAGCAAACGCGTTGCATAATTTAAACGCTCCAGTACCCGCTCTCGCGCCCAATACACATCGGTTTCGTTATTAAAAATTACATACACGAAACTCATCCCAAACATGGAACTGCCGCGCACATACTTTACTTGTGGTAAACCTTGCAGATTGGTAACCAACGGATACGTTACCTGATCTTCCATTATTTGCGGGCTGCGCCCCATCCACTCGGTAAAAACAATTACCTGGTTTTCGGAAAGATCAGGAATGGCATCGATCTTACTGGTTTGTACAGCATGGTAACCCCAAAATGTTAATCCGGCAGCAACCAGCAATACCAGAAAGCGGTTTCGAAGCGAAAAGGAAATTATAGTTTCAATCATTGGATTAGAAGTAAGTAATAACACACGAGCCGTAACGTGTACTTTAAAAATCAAAACAAGATTGATGGGAAATCTTGACTAAGATCTTATTACTTAAGTCTAAATAAGGAAGGATTGAATCAACACCGGAATGTCGTGTTGAAGCGAGGGGGGTTTGTAAAATGTATGATGAGAAAACTTTGCTGCTGCTACGGGTACTATTTGGGCAAGCACGGGAAGCTCACTAACCCAAGCTTGCTGAGCAAGCTGAACAGTTGCCGCTTCGTGATTTTTGAAATCCTGACCTGAATAAGTGAATTGCTCATCATCGCAGCAGGAAGCTCGCTTTGCAAAAGCCTTGTGGCATGGCGGAGTGTTTATCTCCATCGGGCAAGGTGTTGCTTTTTCAATAAGCGACACACTTTGCACACTGCCACCGCACAAATGTATGTTTACCGTAAAGCTACTGGATGCTACCAGTACCAATGCGGCAAGTGCGAGCGAAACTATGGAGCGAATAGCTTTCATGCGATTGACAAATGTAGCTTTTTTATATATAGTTTAAAACCTTTCATGTCTCGGGGCCGAAAGTACAGGACCTGCAAGGTTTTAACCATATTAATGGCAAGCCTTGTTGTACTTCTTAAGCTTGTAGTAATTATAAGGCAACGGTGCCAGAAATCCAGCCACCAAAGCAATCATCAGGGCAGTCCAGTACATGGGATTTTCAAATGCTGCCTTACCCCCGGTAATCATAAAATCGGTTGTGTTCATAGCCAACTCCATAGCTACCATCGAAATGAAGGACATGGAAAATGCGGTGCGCAATGCCGCCATCCAGCTAAACTTTTCGCGAAAGCGCAATAAAGTAGTTTCAAATAAAACCGAGGTTGCCAGGCCTGCAATAATAGCCAGTATCATTTGGGTTGTCATGGATACATGCGGGTGATAGGCCTGCAAGTATAAAATCATCCCGAAGTCGCCAATGGAACAACCTATCAGGCAGTTTAAGGTATTGAACGAAGCGCGTTTCCATACACCTGCATCACTCCAAAAAGCGGGCGGTTGAACGTGTGCTGATCCTGCTATCCGGTACTTGTAGGGCGCAAGCGCTTCTGCAAATGCATTTTCTGAAACGCTGGTTTCACTTTCTATTTGTGCTTCTGCTTTTTCCAGGTTCACTTGTACTTTTTGAACACCATTTACCGTACCCAATACATACTCCACTTTGGCCGCACAACCGGCACACGTCATGCCCTCTATTTTCAAGGTTTTATTCATAACCGAATTTTAAGTTTGAGATTTTTTAATTGCGATGGCAACTGCCAACAATCAACCGTACAAAGTAACGCGTTCTACTAAGAAAGGTGATTACACAATTCCCGAAACGTATTACAGAATTTCAAGCCACGGAATCGAGTGGCTTTCGGGAGGCATCGGCAGGTCGCAATTTCTTCAGTTCGGAAGGCGTCATACCTGTTACCTTTTTAAACTGAGCCGATAAGTGAGCAACACTGCTATAATCCATCCGATCGGCAATCTGGCTTAGCGTAAGCTCATTGTAGAAAAGTAATTCTTTCACACGCTCAATCTTTTGATGAATAATATACTGTTCAAGGGTAATGCCTTCCACAGCCGAAAATAAACTGCTGAGGTAACTGTAATCATAATGCAATTGATCAGCCAACCAGGCCGACCAATTCAGTTTTCGGGCTCGCTTTTCCTGATGATGGATTTCTTCAATTACCAACTTTTTGATTGCCTCAATCAGCCTTGCTTTGCGATCGTCTATCCGCTCAAAGCCAAGCTTTACCAGCGCCAGATCCAATGAGGTTAATTGGTTTGCAGATGGTTCTGATTTTAATAAAACTTCGCCTAGTGTAATCCGCTCTGCGTCCAGACCGAGTTTTTCCAACTCCTGCCCTACCACCAAAATGCATCGGTTGCAAACCATATTTTTGATGTACAAATTCTTCATGAAGAAAGAACCAGAATCTTAGGTTAAAAGTTTTATTCGCGATAGCAAGATAAATCCTAAAATAGCGTTTCTCAAAATACAGCCAGAGGTTTACCTTTACACTTTTTAAGCGAACCATGGCCGAAGAAAAGAGTCTGAATTTTATTGAGGAGATAATCGAACACGATTTAAAGTCGGGAAAACACACCAGCATAGCTACCCGCTTTCCACCCGAACCCAATGGCTACCTGCACTTGGGGCATGCCAAGAGTATTTGCCTCAACTTTGGGTTAGCCCTGAAGTACGGGGGCAAAACCAACTTACGTTTTGACGATACCAATCCGGTAACCGAAGAAACCGAATATGTAGAAAGTATAAAAGGCGATGTAAAATGGCTGGGCTTTCAGTGGGCTGAAGAATTGTATGCTTCCGATTATTTTCCGCAATTGTATGAGTTTGCTGTTACGCTTATCAAAAAAGGATTGGCTTATGTGGATGATAGCACCAGCGAAGAGATGGCTGCCCAAAAGGGAACTCCTACCCAACCTGGAACCAATAGCCCCTATCGCAATCGCACGGTGGAAGAAAACCTCGTGCTATTCGCTGATATGAAAGCCGGCAAATATCCGGATGGCTCAAAAGTGTTGCGTGCAAAAATTGATATGGCGCATACCAATATGTTAATGCGCGACCCAGTTCTTTACCGCATTAAACATGCGCACCACCATCGCACAGGCAATACCTGGTGCATTTACCCCATGTATGATTTCGCCCACGGGCAAAGTGACTCCATCGAAAAAATTACGCACAGCATTTGTACGCTGGAATTTGTTCCGCATCGTGAGCTATATAACTGGTGCATTGATAATTTGGAAATCTATCCATCGCGGCAATACGAATTCGCGCGGCTGAACATGACCTACACCATGATGAGCAAGCGCAAGTTGCTACAACTGGTAAATGAGAAATATGTTACCGGATGGGACGATCCGCGCATGCCAACACTAAGTGGCGTTCGCAGACGCGGCTATACACCAGAAGCTATTCGTGACTTTTGCGACAGAATTGGTGTTGCCAAACGTGATAATCTGATTGATATAAGTTTGCTGGAGTTTTGTGTGCGCGAGCACCTTAACAAAATAGCAGCCCGCAGAATGGTGGTATTCGATCCTTTAAAAGTAGTAATTACCAATTACCCGGAAGGTAAAACCGAAATAATGACCAGTGAAAATTATCCAGATGATCATGCCAACGTGCGCGAGATGCCATTTGGCAGAGAGCTCTACATTGAGCGGGAAGATTTTATGGAAGTACCGGTTAAAAAATACTTCCGGTTATCGCCCGGCCAGATGGTGCGCCTGAAAAGTGCGTTCATTATTAAATGCGATGATTTTGTAAAAGATGCCAACGGTACTGTTACTGAGCTTCATTGCTCTTACATACCCGAAAGCAGAAGTGGCAATGATACATCGGGTATAAATGTGAAAGGTGTAATTCATTGGGTAAATGCGCAAACCGCAGTACCGGTTGAAGTTCGGTTATACGACAGGTTGTTTCATGTTGAAGATATGAGCTCACTGGAAGATGATTTCAGGAATCATCTCAATCCAGACTCATTGAAAGTATTGCCAACCGTTTATGCCGAACCTGAACTTGCAAAGGCAAAGTTGGGTGAACATTTTCAGTTTTTACGAATGGGCTATTTTACTTTGGATACAGATTCAACTGCCGGTAAACTAATCTTTAATCGTGCTACCACTTTGCGTGATATGTGGGCGAAGGAAGTGAAGAAGTAATTTCCGGTTTCCGGTTTCCTGTTACCGGTTACTGGAAACCGGTAACTCGTAATTACTTCCTATCCAACCCAAATGGGTATTCTTAAAATTATCTGAATTTAGTTAACTGCGTTTTACCCTTCTACGGGTAAGCTTAGGACTTCTTTTTAGATGAATAACACCAAGAAGTGTAATTACATTGTTTTCCACAAAAAATAAATTCGATAAGGGAAACGTCTTAATAAGGTAGCGCGTATAGATCCAAAACAAATCTGATAGGAAAATGGATTTAGTTGTATTCTCGTTAGTGAACTCTCTAAACTTAGCAAGAATCTCTCATCAAGGCCAATTAACTCGCTTCTATACCAAAGACTTATTTGCCTAATGTCGTCTCTGGCAACTTCAGAAAATTGAAGTGAAAACTCACGGCTCTCGGACATACACTTTCACCTCATCCCAGGAATATGTCTTTTGATCCCCCCTTTTAAATTCGTCAAAAACGTTTTAGTATTCCCAAATCGATTCGACCAGGGTAAGCCGCTCTTCGATACTAAGTTTCTTAATGTCAGATAAGGTAATCATGTTCTAAAGTTAAAACATTTGATTTAAATGAAGAAGCGATCGTTCACATGAATCAATTGCTCATTTACTATCAGCTTGTTATTACTTCCCTATCCATCCCAAATGGGTATTTTTAAAATTGTCGAAATGTTTTAATCCGTAACCTAAAATCCGGTCGAACGAACTGTGACCAAACAATACAACTCCAGCAAGGGTCAGTTCAGGAATGGCGAGGAAGACTCCCAAAAAGTAAAATGCTATCGCGATACCTTTATGGTGAAATATGTTGTAGGTAATAGCCCCTACCCGGGCATTTACCAAATAGCCAAGCATTCCAATATCGGGTAACAGAAACAGAGCCCAGAAAACCCAACCTGCAAATGGTAAAAGAGAATTCAGGTAAATGGCAAGACCAAACATTAGAACTTCTTCAAGTTTTAGCAGGTTTTTCATAGTCTTTTTGTTTTAAGTCGGAAAGGTAGCGAGATTTATTGCTGCACTTTATAGTTAAGCAACATGAAAAAACTGTTCATTATTCTGATAGCCACGCTGGTTTCTTGCCAGGCTAAAAAGGAAACCAGAATAGCTGCCCCAGGAGGCACCTCTGGCATTCTCGATTATCTTATAGAGGACTCCACTATTGAATTTATAGAAGAATTTAACTGCCTTATTCTTCCACCTGCTGAAATTTATCCCGACTCAATAATCGACAATACACTTCCAGATATCATTAAAGTCATACCTTCCAACTGGATCTCGAAAACCACTGGCTTATACAGCTACACTGCCAGCAACGATTTATGCGAGAAGTTTCCATTGTTTCAGTTTCAATTTTCAGCAGATAGCAAAGGTTGGATTCATGGTAGTCAGGTATTTTTAACTTCCGAACAAATAGCAACATTCGCGTTTCAAAATATTGCCTACCAACTCCATGTGGCTACCAGCACCGGAATTGGCACATCAACCGATGAAGGAACAACCGGTTGCAGTGAGTATCAATTGTTATATTTAAGAGACGACCGTAACAAATTGATTCATTTGGTCTCAGTAAATCCTGCTCTTCAAAACCTGAACATCTTGGGTAATACAGATCAACAATGGTTTAGTTACCTGTCGGATGAAGGCATGGCTGTAACCATAAAATCAGCAACCGTTTTGAACAATCAAATCGTTATCGATCATTCAATTGAATACCAGGAAGGCAATCGTGAAGCAAAAATGTATCTGAGTAAACAAGGCAACCATTTTGTGATTACAAAAATCGATGCTGGTGCTTAGGTAGAGTAACTACCTTCCAAAGTCATCCTGCAACCTAACAATATCACTTTCGTCCGATGGATTGTCTGCATCGGTATGTTGCCAGATTTCTGCCACTACACCCCAGCCATCCAACCCAACCAACCTGTGACGCTGGCCTTTCGGTAGATTAACAATTTCACCAATGCTTAACTTATGAACAGAACCTTGTTCATCGGTATTGCTTATCACAACCCCGGCAGTACCGGCAATCAATTTCCAGATTTCAGCTCGCCTAAAATGATATTGCCAACTCAAACGTTTGTTCGAATCGACAATTAAAATCTTGGGACTTAGTTTACCTGCAATCTTTAATGTACTGAAATCAACTTCCGGAAAATATTTAGCAGCAAACGCAGGCGCGTTACTTTCTTCCAAAACAAAAAAACCACCCCAGGGTCGGTTAAAATCCTTATCGGCTACTGCAAAGCCTTCTTCTTTTAGATAGTTTGCGATGATTTCAAATACCTGCGTACGATGGGCATTCGGTTCTATACTTAGCATTTAGTTCAACTCTTTTTTTGGTGGATAATTTCTGAGTGCTTGTTTAATTCCTTTCCGAATATTGGCTTCTGACAAATCAGGTCTCGTTTCCATGTATGCCGAAACGTGCGATTGCCAAACCATGCGGCTCTCTTTCGCATCAGCCATACCTATAATCAAAGAACCCTTCAGGTAGTTGATTACCTCTTTATCAAGATCAAGTGGTTTAATAAAAAAAGGTGAATCCTCCGCACGATGATAAACAATGGCCTGCTCATCTTTAACCGTAATGGTAAATCCAATCAGCAAATCGGGATTACCAGTATTCAGCGTTAGTCCTTTCCGGCTTAGCTCTGCTTCAATTTCCATTCGGATTTTTTCCTTTATCAAGTCGTTCAGGTAGTCAGGTCCTGTAACATCAAACTCACAATTTGCCATCCAACAATAGGTTTTGTATTGGGCAAAGTCTGTTTGCTTATTAAAAGTTTCTTTTACAGTTACCGTACAAGCAGTAATAATTGTAAGAAATAACGGCACAACAACATATCGTTTCATTTCAAAAACTGAATTTATGTTACTATTTGTAATCAAAAGCCGCTCACTTACTCCACTCAACTTTTGCCGAACGATAAAAGTCAACTCCAAGCCGTTCCAAATGCGGGGCATGTTTTCCCAGACGCACTTTATACTCATCCCAACTGCGGCCTTCCGTGGGTGACCAACCAATTTCAGCCACGCCTATCAATCTTGGAAAAGCCATATACTCTATGTCAGTCATGTTCACAACTGTTTCAGTCCACAACGGTGCTTCTACGCCCAGAATGTTTTCGCGGGTAATGCCCTGCACCCGTGTAGCCGGATCCCAATTATACGAATCATCCACTTCTATGTAGGCTGCCCAATGCAAGCCGATGCGTGTTGTTGAATCATACTGCATATCCAGGTACACTTTCTTAGACGGTGACATGATTATTTTCGCGCCCTTGGCGGCAGCAGCAGTAGCATGAGCTTCCGATGACCAATGCTGGGCAATGGAATTGCCATCAATATCGGCTTGCGCGATTTCCTCCCAGCCAATCATTTGTTTGTTGTTGGCTTTTACGATCTTACTAAAATGATTGATAAATTTTATGTACTCTTCTTTTTTCGTTACGTGGGCTTCATCACCACCTATATGAAGGTAAGGCCCGGGAGTTATCGCGGCCAACTCACGAATTACATCGTTTACAAATTTAAGCGTGTTAGGTTTGGCTAAGCTCAACGTACTCCACCCTACTTCTATACCGGTATATAGATCGGTAGGTTTATTATTGCCATCTACTATACCCTGTGTTTCAACCGGGCCGATGTAGTTTCCGGATTTCGGAAATTTTGTTTCTGGATTATTTAATGTTCCATAAGCAGCCAATGCTGCATTGATGTGACTGGGCATATCAATTTCAGGCACAATGGTTACAAACCGTGTTGCTGCGTGAGCTACAATTTCTTTGTATTGTTCTTGTGTATAAAAACCACCTTTTCCACCACCTACTTGCGTGGTACCACCGTGCATAGCCAGGTTTGGCCACGATTTTATTTCAATACGCCAGCCCTGGTCATCGGTTAGGTGTAAGTGTAATACATTCATTTTATAATGACTGATCAGATCGATATAGCGTTTTACATCAGCCACACTGATAAAATGCCGCGACACATCCAACATAGATCCGCGCCAACTATACGTTGGATAATCGCGAATAGTACCGGTTGGAATGAGGAGTTTATTATCAACTTGCTTGCGGGTGATTAGCTGTAACAACGTTTGAGTTCCATAAAACAAACCTGCTGGTTGGGTAGCCTTTATCGAAATCTTTTCTGTTTCTATCACAAGTTCATATCCTTCTGCGCCAAGTTCCCGATCTGTGGAATCCAATTTCATGTAAATTGCCGACTTCAGGTTACCTTCAGTTGCCGATGCAAGTGAAAAACCGGTTGCTGCAGCTAGTGTATCGCGCAACGATTCAGGCACATCGGTGGCAACCAATACAGTTTCGGAAGTTAACTCAAACGACTCTCCGGTAGCGGTTACGGAAACCGGTTTCGGAATCAGGTTTTCGTCCGCCAGGTTAGTAGGTGGATTGTTCTTACAGGAAGCAAAGGCAAGTGAGAAAATGAAAAGTAATAGTCGAGGCGCTTTCATACGTTGGAATCAGGTAGTGCACAAAGCTACCTAAAAATGATTCACCTGAAATGACGAGATAAAATTTGATTCAACTGACTATGAACGGTATATCAGGCCAGCTCTGGAATCTCCAATCGCACCAGGGTACCGCGGCCCTCTTCAGATTCAATGTTTATCTGGCCATGAAGTTTTTCCAATGTTTCTTTTACAATGTATAATCCCAGCCCGGAACCCGCACCATCATCGGTTGCCCGGTAAAACATATCGAACACCCGTGCCAGGTGTTCGCGGCCGATACCCCGACCATTGTCTTCCACTTCAATTAAAGCCTTTTGCTCCTGTATAGCTACGTTTACGCGGATTACCGGTTCGCGACCATTGCGATAGCGGATTGCATTGGAAATGATATTATTGAGTACAACTTTTAGTCGCCAGCGATCGCTGTGAAAAGCTTCAGTTTGCTGAATACTTACAATCTTCTCCAGCGAAGTTGAAGCGGTTGTGGCATATTTCAGTTGGTTAAAGGTTTCTTCGATCAATGGCTCAAAAAAAACTTCTTCCTTCTTTACATCCAGGCGTGCATTTCGCGATTGATCCAGAATCTCACGAATAAAATCATCCTGTTGCATGGCACTGGTGTTAATGCGATTCAGGTATTCATTCTTCATGGCGGGATCGTTGTCTTTACGTGCAAGGTTAATGAGCCCCAAAACGGAGGCAATGGGAGCCCGCAAATCGTGCGAAACACTATATACAAAATTATCGAGTTCACTGTTACGTTTACTCAACTCACGATTGCTCTGCATTAGTTTTTGCTCGGCCGATTTACGCGTGCTGATCTCTTCATGCAAAGCCTGGGTGCGTTGCTGCACCATCGTTTCGAGGTTGGCGTTAAACTTTTTGAGTTGCTCCTGCACCAGTGTACGCTCTGCTACGGTTGCCGATAGCACAATGGTTGACATGCTGATAACGCCAATAAATACTTGCACAAAAAGCATCGATTCCAAAGGTTGTGATTGTACAAACGGGCCAACCTGTTGCACCGTAAAATAGATGGCAGTAAGTGATGCTGCCAACGATACTGACATACCCGCTACCAGGTTAAACCGAAAAGCGAGCCACAACAAAAACGGAATTAATAGATAAGGCAATGAATTGATAAGCGTGTTGTTGAAGTATCCAAAACGCACCAGTAAAGCCAAGCCAACTAAACTGGCTACACAAATACCACCCTCAGCAAGTTTTGAAGTTGGAACGGTGATTCGTTTCAGTTTGGCAACAGCCAATATGAGTGGTGTAAACAACAGAATACCCACCACGTTGCCAATCCAAGCATGAATAAAATAACCACCAAACGAAATACTGTTAATGATACCAGCCATCCATAAACTAAAACTTGCTATGCCCGAACCAATCACACACATAAAAACCGATGCGAACAAAAAACGGAAGGTATCGCGGGTGTTCTTAAATGGATAGGAATCTTTTATCCAACGTGTTAATAAAACTCTTCCAGTCAAGGCTTCACCGGTTTGCCCCAATGCAATGCAAACTGAAATTCCAATCAATGCCTGTTGACTAAGACCCTGTGTGTTCCAAAACGCGAGTAAGTTTGCTGCAAGCGCGCCAATAGTAATACCGGGCCAAACACTGCGCCCCATCAAAACCAAAAGCGCAAAGGCCACTCCCGATGGCGGCCAAACCGAAAGTGCAGTGGTTCCGGTAAAGGCCAGCGCATGACCTAACCATGCCGATGCAAAATAAAGCAGTGCCACAACTCCAATTTGTAAGTCAGTAGCATACTTAAGTATGAGTTTGAGCATGGGGATTAATTATCTCATTATCAATACAATATTGATAATGAATTATTCCCGTAACAGGATTAGTATTTTAACCCGCCAATAATGGAGTTAAATGGGCAAAAAGAACGGTTAATGGTTGTCAAAATCGGTTCCGTGCCTTGAAAAGACTTCGGTATCTGCGTAAGAAAATCTGCAATTATTTGGTTTTCAAAATAAATACAACGCGTCCCTTGGAGCGAGCTGGTGCCTGCCCGGCTGAAGTTTTCATGAGCGAATTCCTTCGGATTTCATCCTTTAGCAACTGTTCGGACTTTGCACTAAGTCCCCGATGTAAGGTTGTAATTCCGACTATCTCACCATCTTCATCGCATTCAATTTCAAACTCAATCCGACCATCTTGGTTATCAGGTAAATCTGGAATTTTGGGTTCATCGGCCCAGGCCCAACCAGCCATTGAAAGACCAAAGCCTTTATCGCCATTTGCCCCACCACCTTGTTGGCCATACAATGCTTTTGAATCCAATTTGCCCTCTGGACTTCCCTTATCGCCTACCTTACCAGCATCATCGCCATGGCTCGTGCCGCCATCACCCTTCTTCTCAGCAGGTTTTGTTTCAGCAGGTTTGTATTCTGTTTTTACAACTTCCTTAGGCTCTTCTTTCTTTACTTCCTCTTTAGGTGTAACCTTAGGCTTGGTTTCTGTTTTGTTTTCCTTAACAGGTTCCTTGGTTGGTTCTTTCTTTTCCTCTTTTACTACCACCGGGCTTTCCAATTTTGAAACAATGGGTTCTTCGGATTTTACAGGATCAGGCTGAACGGGTTGCTCTTTGGCAGTTTCCTGGGCTGGCTCCTCCTGCGGGTCAGGAGTATCGTTTTTATTTCCCGGTGCCTTATCGGGCTGTACTTCGCCACCACCTTGCTGATCTAATCCGAAATTAAGTTCAATACCATATTCGGGTAAGGGAGGATTGGGTGCACGCCATGCCATTAACAACAAGAAAGCTATTAGCAACACCGCATGAAACCCGATGGAGATCACCAAGGCTATACGTTTATTCTTTTCTTCCTGCTGCGAAGTCATAGTATTTCAGGTTTTATTTTCCCGGCTTAGTGGCAATTGAAACTTTAGCTTCCAATTTGGTAGCCACGCCCGCCACAAATACCATTTCACGGGTGGGTACACTTTCATCAATGTGTAAAACTACTACTCCTTTCGGGCCTCCGAGTTTACTTTTTAATTCGCCTTCCAATGTGGATTTGGTAACTTTCTTTTCATTTACAAAAATTTGCAAGTCTTTGGTTACCGTAACAGAAACTTTCTGCACCTCAATGGTGCTTTGTACACTTGTGGGCAGGTTAACCGGTAACCCGGAAGGTGTTACAAATGAAGATGTAAGCATAAAGAAGATAAGCAACAGAAAAATCAGATCAGTCATGGAAGACATACTGAAGGCTGCATCAACTTTATTTCGCGATTGCAGATTCATACTTAACGGGGTTCTTGCAATAAGTCTATAAACTCGATTGACGAATACTCCATTTTATGGATTACTTTCGAAACACGCGTAACCAGGAAGTTGTAACCGAGGTATGCAATAATTCCGACAATTAAACCTGCAACAGTTGTAACCATAGCAGTGTAGATACCATCGGCTAACAACTTAGGGCTAACCGAACCTTCTTCTTGTGCAATGGCAATAAAAGCCCCTACCATTCCAATAACAGTACCCAAAAATCCAATCATAGGAGCAGCACCGGCAATAGTAGCCAGCACCGATAAATTTTTCTCCAGCCGGAAAACTTCAATCTTACCCACATTTTCAATCGAAGCCTCAATGGTTTTAAGCGGGCTACCAATGCGTGACACGCCTTTTTCAATCATGCGGGCAACGGGTGTATCGTGTTGAGCACACAGCATCTTGGCTCCGTTTATATCACCTTTTAACACCAACTCTTTAATGCGGCCCATAAACACATCGGAACTAACATTAGCCTTGTTAACGGTTAGTAATCGTTCAACAAAAATATAGATGGCTATTCCCGAACAAATAGCCAACGGAATCATTAACGGCCCACCGGCCATAACCAAACTCCAGATGGATATTGACTGATCTGCAACTGCGGTAGTTTCGGATCCGGATACAATTTGAGCTATCATCATACGCTTAAAAAATAGTAACTGCTTTCAAACTAAAAAATTGTTTTGCACCCAACCTTTAACGGCTGCTTGCAGGCTTCATTCTAACTTGCGCCAATCTGCCAAACCGATTAATATTTTATAACCCACGCTCCTTCACCAAACTCAGGCTTAGCTGAATCGGCACTGGCTTGTGCAGATGCAAACGTATCAAAGTCGGCAATGGTTAACCTGTAAAACTTCCATTTACCAAATGGTGGTATAATTTTCGAACTGGTACCTTTTGCACTTAACTTTTTGGCATAATCGGCAACCAGATCGCCATCCACAGCACTGGCAATAACTACGTAGTAGCGACCTGTGCGGGTTGTTAATGTTTCAAAAGTTCCGACAGCGGGTTTTGCATTGGCGGCAGCTTCAGCTTCTAATCGTTTACGTTCCGCCTCTTCCTGCTCGCGCACCAGGCGGGCAGCTTCTTCATCTTTCCGTTTCTGCTCTTCAATTCTTTTTTTCTCAGCCAGCTCTTTTTTCTCTTTTTCTGCTTTGGGCTTATATACGTATTGATAAACCAAAAAAGCTCCAACAATTAAAACCAGACCAATTACAACAGCAATAATAATTGGTGCATTTGATTTGGTTTCGTCTTGGGTTGGCGTATAACTATACGATTGCTGATTGGCTTCTTGTTTTTGTTCTGATACCGGTTCCATTTCGACCTGGCCTGTTGTTTCAGATTCAAGAGGTTTGTAATCAAGATCGGGTAAGCCGAAGTTATCTTCTGAGTTATCTTCGTTTTGGTCGTTGGCCGACTCGTTTTTGTCTTTACGCTTTGCCATTTGGTTTTGGTTTTTGACTGGGTGTTATCACAAAATTAACGCAATTTCAATAAAATAAGCTATTATCAAAATACCCAGGTAATGCCGCCCATTACATTCAAACCACGTACTGGGTAGTTAAGGTAAATCACATAATCGCTCGAAAGCAAGTTATTACCTTTTACGAAAGCCGAAAATTGCTTTGAGAATAGATAACTCAGCTTGGCATTCAGATCGAATGCTGCTGGTAAGGTGGTGATGGTGTCCGTATCTACATCAAACGCCTTTGCCCCACCTTGTGTCAATGCATCTACATTCAACAATAGTTTGGAATAGATATTAAAAGCGGTAGTTACACCAACTCTATACTTTGGCCGATGCCAGGCCTCGGCCACATTGCCTGTACTATAACCATAGTAATCGCCACGTAATGAAACACGGGCTTTCTCAGCATGGGTAAAGCTAAGTTCACCAAAAAAGTTAGTGCGTTTGGTATTACCTTCATCATACTCCACATTAAATTTTGCCCGATCGGTATCATCATTGCGATAGAAGTACCAGTTTTTAAAATTGGCAAATGACAAGCCCGCACCATACGAAACTTTGCTTCCCAGCTTTCCGCGCACACCACCCAAAAACTCTGCCGTGCGCTTGGTATGATACGTGCCCACGTTGGCATTGATCCATGCATTTTCGCGGGCAAGGGTGTGCAACGAAACTTTATCAATATCACCAGTAAAGGCTGCATATACCTCTACCGATGGACTGAGTGGATAACTCGCCCTGAAATCCGGAAAGAGATGCACATCTTTGGCTTTTCCAAGTGTGTCATTCTCATAAGCAATGGTTGCACCTGCACTAAACAACAGGTTATCCATTAAATAAAATTGGTAAGCACCTTTTATCCGTAATAAATGGCGGGGCCGGGCTTCGATGGCAACATCTTTACGGGTTATTAAATCATAGTTGGTATTAAAAATAATCTTACTTGTTTTTGATAGTCCATAGTCACCTGAAAAACCCACGTTAACTTCGCTTTCACTCGCCTGATAGCTATCATCGAGGTAACTAAAAGCACCCTTCAGTTTGTAGTTGAACTCACTCACCGTTGTGTTTTCTAATTCGCCACCAAGGCCAACAATGTTATAGGTTTGTTGAATCAATTCACGATTGATATCGGTGCCGGGTGTGTATCCATAAAAGTAAGTACCTATACGCTCGTAATCCAGAAAACCACCAGCGGTAACATGTTGTCCAAAAGCTTTACCAAACACACGCAGCTGTGAGTTTGAACCTGCGGAATTAGTTTCATCTACAGGGCCGCGACCAAAGCCCAAATGCGATACTTTAAAGCCGTAAAACTTATCCTTATCGCGTTTGGTAGTTACGTAAGCATCTACAAAAGCGGAGGCGTAATTACCTAAAGCTGCACTTACATAGTTACCATATATTTTAGAGATAGGTTCGGCTTGTAATCGCAAAGGGCGAATGGCCGGATTATAATCCGGAGTATTAAAACTCAGATTTTTAAAATCGTATTTAATCTCAGGTTTAATTGGTTCTGCCGGGCGTGGTGGAACTTTTTCAAAATTTCGATTGGCCTGCGGCAATACTATCTGTTTTTCTTTAGTGATTTGAATTTCCACTTTTTCGATTTCACCTTCGCCCCATTTTTCGGGGGGTTGGGCTACTGTTGGAATTGCTAAAACAATTATTAGCAGGATTATAAGTATGTGTTGTATGCTTGCGTTTTGCATAAATCAGTTATCTAGTGAATCTGCTTTTACTGCTGCTTTCTTCTTTAGATCATCCGCCTCAATCTTCTTTAGTTTTTCACGTGCCATACCTTTTATATTTTCTAACGGAAAGGCATCTAACGAGCGCAGTGTACCTTTAGCCTGAAAGGTATCGCCCATTGCCAGGTAGTTATCAGCCAATAGTAAGAACGATCGCCCCACCCACTCCGGGTAAGCAGCAAAATCCGTATTCAGGCTTATCAATGTTTCATAACATGGTTTGTGCTGTTTGGTGAGGTAAAAAATTTCGCCCAGCAAATATTTTGCTTCGGCCCCATACTCATCGCGTGCTGAGTTAAGTGTATTCAAAAATTCATCCTGTGCCAATTCATAATCGCCACGCGCCATAGCTGCCTTGCCCAAAAAGAGTGATGCTTTATTTTGTGTACCGGCATTTATATTTCCTTTTTCTAAAATTATTCGTGCGTATTTCTCTGCTGAGTCATATTGCGCTAATAAGTAGTGCGATTCCATCAGTCCCGACCACGCAGTATATTGTTCTTTTTTATTGGCTGCTACTTTTACCAATTGCTGAAAGCTGGCAACTGCCCTTGTATAGTTGGCCTGCCTAAATTCCAATTCAGCCAACCGACCCACCACTTTGCCTGCAAAAAGAAAGTTCTTGTCCTGTGCCACATCCTGATAAATAGCTAAAGCCTTGTTCCACTCTTTTAATCGATAGTATGATTCGGCCTGGTAATATTTGGCTTCGGACAGGTTTGCGGTTTGAGGATAGGCCGTAATGTATGTTGCAAGCGCTGTAATTGCCCGTTGATAATTTTGGTTGAAGTATAAATTTTTGGCAGCTTCGTATTCAACCGATTCAATGCCTTTTGCATCAGGATGTGCTGTTTTATAACCGGCCAGGTACTTGTCAAACTCGCCAGTCCGTCCGCTTAAATTAAGCGCTTCCTGCAAAGGAATTAACACATCTTTGCTTGCCGGGTGGCTGGCGAAATTATCCAACACAGCAATATAATCGTTAGCTGTTTTGCTGTACTCCTTCAGATTAAAATTAGAGGCCGCCCTGCGGGTGTAAGCATACGGCACATATTGCGAGGACGGTCTTGTTTGAATTAGCGAAGTGTAACCCGCTACTGCATTGGCATAGTTACCTTGTTCAAATTCAATCTGCGCCCGTTGGTACATAGCCTCATCCAAAAAACTGGATTGGCTGTAATTTTTTATTACGTTTTCAAACTCAATAGCAGCTTCATCATACTTACTCATGGTAGCCAATACCACTCCTGCTTGTAAATGGGCATAATCTTCATCGGCCGACTTTAATTGCGCGGCCTTTCTGTAATTTACCAACGCGTCAGAATAAGACTTGGTAACATAATAACAATCGGCTAATCGCAATGTACCATCGGCCAGGTTAGGTTGGTTGCGTGGTGCTTTGTTTACAAACTCTTTGAAGTTAAACAAAGCCCGATCGTATTGTTTGGTATTGAAGTAAGCATAACCTAATCCGTACCGCGTCTTTACAAGCAATTCTGAATTGTTGTAACCCGATAATGCTATAATACGCTGGTATTGTTCGGCTGCCTGTTCATACCGTTTTCCAATCGAGTATGCTTCTCCGCTCCAGAAACTTGCTTCGGCCACGTAATCAGGTTCAACCGGAAAGCGCAATGATTTTTCAAACATTTGCACGGCATTGGCATAGTCATCCTTATTAAAATACTCCATGCCTTTTAGCAATGTAGCTTTTTGAAAAGCCCTGTCCACAGCGGGGCTTCGGGTTTTCATAGCTTCAATGTATTGAATGGCTTTGTTATAATTAGAAGCATTTACATAGGCCTGGCCTAGTAATTCTTTTATTTCTTCGGCATGGGTACTAGTGGGGTAAGTAACCAACAGTTTTTCAAACTCAGCAATAGCTTTGTCGGGTTGGCCCATGTCGTACGAAACTTTGGCAAACTGATAAGTGCTCTCTTCGACCAGCCGGGCATCGGCTTTAAACTTGCGCGCAATATCGAAGGCAGTTTGCGCCATTGGTTTTTGGTTTTGCTTCAGATAAAGTGAGCCCAGGTAATAAGCAGAATAAAAACCAATTGAATCGGAATCGGCAAAAGAGAACTTCAAGTACCTGGTTGCTGGTTCGTTCTCATTTAACAAATAAGCTGAATAACCAGCACGCAGCAACACACCTTTGTCGGCTTTAACCTCGCGCCCTTCCAGGTATTGCTTGTAACCGGCATAGGCATTTTTATAGTCAGCTTTTTTAAAATACGCTTCTGCGGACAGCAAGGAAATCTCTTCTTTATTTGTCAAGCCTTCGCGGGAAGAAACTTCATTGGCGTAAGCTATCAGTTCATCGTAATTTTTTTTCCGGTAATAAACATTGGCAATCAGGTACGGTACAATTTTACTATACGCATCATTTTGTCCTGCTCGTCTTAAATCAATCAGCGCATTAGCATAATCTCCCTGACTGTATTCTATAAAACCGGCATAGTAACTGGAGGCCGGACCATATTCACCACCCAATGCTTTGTTATAGTTAAATTGATCCAGCGCTTCTTTTAACGACCGTTGATTGAATAAACTATAGCCCCATCGGAAATGAGCTGTGCGTTGCTGTTCTTGTGCTAAAGCTCCAAACTCAATTTTACCATAGAAGGAAGCGGCCTTCTTGTAATTCTTTTCGGCATAATAAAAGTTTGCCAAATCGTAGTTTGCTGTGCCAGCGCGCGGATGTGTTGGGTAGCTCTGGATGAATAACTCGATTTGTTTCTCGGCATCGGAATGGTATAAATTAAGTGCACAGAATGCCTTGTAGTAAGCGGCATCGGCACGCCTTGCATCGGTAGCAGAAGCAACTGTAAGGTACTCACCAAATACTTCGCGGGCTGCACCATACTGGCTATGGTTAATCAGGTCAACACCCGAATTAAACAGCTGTTCAGCTTTCTGCTGCGACAGGTTATTTTGAGAATAGGCAAATGAGACTAGGAGCCAGGCTCCAAGTGCTATCAGGAGTTTCCTCATGGAAGATTTTTTCGTAAAACAGGCTGCGGCCAAAAATATTGCAGACTTCAGTTTAAAAAATAAGCCCCATGCAAAAAATTGTGGACATGAATGCATGGATTCAAAGCTACTAATTCTAATTGAAATCACCATCATCTGTTAAGGAACTGATGATGCATCAAGAATTATTCCACAACTTAATTACGGATTTATTAGCAAAGGTGTTTTACAGCATCATACGCAACACCAACTCGCGCAGAATTTCACCCTCGCTTGCATCGCCAGCATCTACTCCTTTCAATTTCAGGTCGGTTTGCTTAAGTAGCGATAAGGTAGCCATGATTTGTGAGCTTGAATAATTCTTTAAAGTAACACTGTAATCACCTGCAAAGTATCTGTTGATATTAAGAAATGTAGCAATTCCAGAATCACTCTTATCGGGCGCTGCTGAGGCGATAAGAACTTTGCTAAAAAACGAATACAGGAATGCAACCATGGGTATGACTGGATTTTTTTTTGTGTTAGCTTGAAAGTAGTTAATAATTTTGGCTACCTGCAACCGATCTTTTCGAATCAGCGCTTTTTGCAATTCGAAAATGTTGTATTCTTTGCTTATTCCCACATGCGCCATAACAAGTTCGGCCGTAATGGTTTGGCCAGGGTCGGTATTTATCAGTACTTTATCAATTTCGTTGGCCAACCGGCTCAAATCGTTGCCCACATATTCGGCAAGAACCTGCACAGCCTTGTCATCCATTTTAAAATTTCTACTTGAACTATGTTCAATAATAAAAGCGGGTAACTCGTTGTCTTTCGGTTTCTTAAACGTAGCGGCTTCGGTAAGCTGTTCAATCTTCTTTCCGAGCTCTTTACGCTTATCGAATGTCTTATGCATGTGACACAAAACCAGTAAGGTAGATGGAACTGGTTTTTGAATGTAATCGAGCAATTGTTTCGCTCCTGTCTCTTTTTGAAGGTCGAGAATGTCCTGAGCTTCTTTTACAATAACCACCTGCCGTTCGGCCATCATCGGAAACCTCCTGGCGTGTGTTAGGATGTTATTAACCGTTACATCTTTACCATAAACAATTACCTGGTTAAATCCTTTTTCTGAATCACTTAAAATATTATGCTCTATGTAATTGGAAATCAAATCAATATAGTATGTCTCCTCTCCTTGCAGTACATATACTGGTTCATACTTGCGTGATTTGAGTTTGTCAAGAATTTTTTTTGCTCCACTATCCATGCTTTCGCTTTTGCGCTAAGTTAAATGCTGTAGAGATGCCTACCAATGCTCCCGCCAGGTGCGACTCCCACGAAATGAACGGATCGGTTGGAAAGATTCCATAAAACAAGCCTCCGTAAACAATTAAAATTATAATACTAATCAGCATTGACATAAATTTCTGCTGAATAAATCCATAAAAAATAAGAAACGCTGCAAGGCCATATACCAAACCACTGGCCCCGATATGATAAGCCGACCTGGGGCTAAACAGCCATACAAGTAGGTTAGTGATAAAATAGCATCGGAAGAAAACGATACCGCCAATTCTTTCATAAAAAAAGTACAATACAGCACCCAGAAACAAGAGCGGAAACGTGTTGGAAAGCAGGTGCAAATAGCCTCCGTGGATCATTGGAGCGGTAAATATTCCAATCAGTCCCTCAAGTGTACGGGGCTTTATTCCCAAAAAACTTAAATCAAGATGGTAAAAAAACTGGAATGTAAAAACCAGCCACATGATAAACACCAACCGAAAGGGTACAACCGAACTATTAAAATACCTGGAGCCTGCTGCCATTTTAATATGTAGCAGGATCTTTTACCATAGGTAAGTCTATCAACAAGGATTCTTCATCACCAACTGTTTTCATACCCAATAATCCGCCTGATGATTGTGCAATTTCAGAAGCTATTTCGCGCAGGCTATCATAAAACTCCTTGGCAATTTGACGACTCAACTTTTTTAATACAGGGTCAAGTTGAGTTAGCAGATTTGAAATTTCAGAGGTGCGTGCATCAACTTGCGAAGGCAAAGACTGAATGATAATTTTCATCTTATCTTCAAAATCTGTACTTACCTCGGCATAGAAACCCATCAAGTTAGAGCGACCGCGTTTTTGTTTCTCTTCCGTTAATGAAATAGCCCGGCTTATTTCCTTATTATCAATTTTTCCATCAGCACCTGCTATTAACACCGAAACCAAAACCGGAGCTTTGTGCAGCAGTTCTATTTCATTTAAGGTAAGTTTTTCAAATTCACGAATCATACTTTTTAACGTGCTGGAATTGCAGTAAATTTCAAATATTTTAGTCGCAATTAATAGCATTCTGGTGTGAAGTAAAAGTTAAAGTATTACTCATGTACGAAAATGATCAGGTTCGCATATTTGTAGTGGAGGACGACCCCGCCTATACAAAATTTCTAAAATATGTATTGGGTTTAAATCCAGACTTTGAACCTCATTTTTTTACTTCCGGTAAAGCTTGTTTGGAACAACTTCATCAAAAACCATCTATTATAACCTTAGACTATTCACTGCCCGATATGGAAGGTGAAAAGGTGTTGAAATCCATTCGAGAATTCGATCCGGATATAAGTGTAATTATTGTTTCCGCACAGGAAAAAATTGGTACTGCTGTTGAGTTACTGAAAGCCGGTGCCTTCGACTATATTACTAAAGATGAAGATGCAAAAGATCGGATACTGAACTCGATCAAAAATGCGCGCAACAAAACATCGCTTATTCGCGAGATAGACCGACTGAAACATGAAATTTCGGTTAAGTACGAGTTTGAAAAAAGTATTATCGGTTCAAGCCCTGCAATAAAAAAAATCTTCGATCTGATAGAAAAAGCAGTAAAGACACAAATTACCGTATCCATAACAGGCGAAACCGGAACGGGTAAAGAACTAATCGCGAAAGCTATTCACTATAATTCAAAGCGAAAAAATAAACCGATGGTAGCAGTAAATGTGGCCGCCATTCCAAAAGAATTGATTGAGAGCGAGTTGTTCGGCCATGAAAAAGGTGCCTTTACCGGAGCAGCCAGCAGAAGAATAGGAAAGTTTGAAGAAGCCGAAGGTGGAACTATTTTCTTAGATGAAATTGGAGAAATGGACCTTTCCTTACAATCTAAATTGTTGCGGGTTTTACAAGAAAAAGAGCTTACGCGTATAGGCGGCAATCAGGTAATAAAATTAGATGCGCGTGTTATTGTAGCCACCCACCGCAACCTGCAAGAAGAAGTTCGGGCCGGGCGCTTTCGCGAAGATTTGTACTACCGGTTGCTTGGTTTACCGATACACCTGCCACCCTTGCGCGAACGCGGCCAGGACATCTTACTTTTGGCACGCCACTTTTTAGATCTCTTTGCAAAAGAGAACGAACTTAAAAAAATAAAACTTTCGGCCGAGGCTCAGGATAAATTAATGCAATACCCGTTTCCTGGAAATGTTCGCGAACTTAAATCAATTATTGAGTTAGCAGCCGTAATGGCCAGCGATACCGAAATTCAGGAAAAAGACATTACATTTTCAACCCCCTTGCGCGATGATTCGCTCATGCTGAAAGAGATGACATTACAAGAATATACTTACCGCATTATCAGAAACTACCTAACCAAATACAATAACAATGTGTTGGATGTAGCGCGCAGGTTAGATATTGGTAAATCTTCCATTTACCGCTACCTCAAAGAAATGGAAGAACTTGGCATTTAACCCTCACCTCACAAATGAAATTAACCCTACAAACCTACGTTCGAAAAGGTCTGTTTTACAAATCAGTAGTTGAAGATGGTTCGGATATTATTTTTATTGTTGATTACACAGGAATGGTGTTATACCACAATCGCTCGGTGCGCGAAACATTAGGGTACAGCAACAATAGCCTTATCGGGAAAAACTTTTTTGATTTTGTACCACCTCAAGTACTCCCCTACTTCAAAAAACAGTTTGCTTCAAGCATTCGAAAAACGTACAATAAGGGCGTTGAGTTTCAATTTAAATGCAAGGATAAAAGTTATAAATACCTGGAATTTAATTCTGTAAACCTGAACAAAAAGGAAGGAATTGAGGGGCTGATTCTGGACTGCCGCGATATAACACAGCGAAAGCAAGATGCCGAAGAATTATCGCGCGCGCAAAAAGCCAAAGAACAGTTTCTTGCCAACATCAGTCATGAAATCCGAACACCCATCAATGGCATTGCCGGTATGGCCGGATTACTGAGTCAAAATCCTTCGCATGAAGAACAGAAAACTTATCTGAACGCAATAAAAAGTGCTGCGGATAACCTGAAAGTTATTATCAATGATATTCTTGACCTGGCCTCTATCGAATCGGGCAAGCTGCAATTGGAAAAGATTGGTTTTAACCTGAATGATTTGTTGCATTCATTGATTGAAACCTTCAGCATGCAGGCTAAAGAAAAACGAATTAACCTTACCTATACGTTGGAAAAAGAAGCCGATAGGATTTTTATTGGTGATCCCGTCCGACTGAACCAAATCTTAATTAACCTAATCAGCAATGCGGTAAAATTTACACACGTTGGTTCCATTCAAATTAAGGTGCAAGCACAAAAACAAAAAGGTGATTTTTTCAAACTTCGTTTCGATATAACCGATACCGGCATTGGCATTCCGCAAGATAAATTACAAACCATTTTTGAAAGCTTTAGCCAGGCCGATGCCAGTGTAACCCGTAAGTATGGAGGAACTGGGTTGGGCCTAACCATTGTGAAACAATTGGTAGAGTTGCAAGGTGGTTCTATTTATGTTTCCAGTAAAGAAAATGCGGGCTCCACATTTACTTTCTACCTCACCTATCAGGCAGGTAAAAAAGCCAAAGCCATTGAAGCGCGCAATTATCAACCCAAAACAAAAGAACCATTTAAATATCATTCCATCTTATTGGTAGAGGATAATGATATTAACCGTTTATATGCCAGTAGCATTTTAAAAATGTGGGGCTGCCATTTCGAAACAGCCGAAAATGGTGTGGTTGCATTAGAGAAAATCCGAAACAATTCGTTTGATGCTATTTTAATGGATGTACAAATGCCGGTAATGGATGGGCTTGAAACAACTAAAGCAATCCGGCAGGGCGACCCTAAAAAAAGAGACGTTCTAATTATTGCACTTACAGCCAATGCAACCCAACAAGATTTTCAAAAATGCCTGGACGCGGGTATGAATGATTGCATTATTAAACCCTTTACACAACAGGATTTATTTAATACGTTGAATAAACATCTCGGTCGTAAGGTTATTGCAAAAAAAGAGAATAGCGTGAGTAAGCCGGAAGATGAACCTTTGGTTGACCTAACCTACCTCAAAAAAATGTCGAATAATAACCAGGATTTTATAAATGAAATTGTTGACACATTTCTGGAATCGATGCCGGCTAATATTGAGGAGATAAAAGTAAATGCACGCACTGATAATTGGGAGCAAGTTGCCAAGGTTGTGCACAAAATAAAGCCCACTATTTCGTTAATGGGCATTCATTCGCTTAAAGACAAGATTGCAAAACTGGAACAGGAGGCAAAACTTAACCCTGGTTCTGCCAACTCGAAAACACTTACCGATGAAGTAACTTCGATCCTGACCTTAGCCATTAAATCGCTGCAACTTACTTCTTAATTTCGATTCACCACCACCAGCTTTCTATGCACAGTTGCACCTTGTGGCGATGTCATTACCACGTAATAAACAGCATTTGCTAAACCGGAGATATCGATGGGTTTAATACCATTTATTGAACCCTCAAAATCCCCATCCAATACTATTGTACCACGCTGATCCAAAATTTTCCAATAGGTACCCGGAGCCACATCAGCCGGTAAACCAAACTTAAATTCAAGACTTGCCGGATTGGGGAAAATCTGAATTGATTGTAAGGTTGCAAGTGCCGGCATGTCATCTGCGGCCGTAACCGGATCGGTTTGCTTGGGTGCAATACCGGTACGCAATACCACTGATTGTAGAATTTCGTTCGTTTGAACATCCTGCACATAGCCTACCAGCATTAATCCATTTGGATTAACTATGGGTACATCCATAACCACATTTAATGCTTCAACATTACGTTGTTCAAGGGCGGCAAAGGGCAACTCTATCAATTGGCCGGCTGGTGTAAATAAGTTTTTGCGTAATACATTTTTATTTCCATTCACATCCTTTTCCAGCAATGCCACATTAATCAAGACCGGCCGTGTATATGCTTGTCGTGCCGTAAGTGTTAGGCGTACACTCATTTTAGTATTGTCAGCGGTTGGTAAATCGGTTAATTGCAGATCAAATACCGGATCAATCAAGGCTCTGCGATCAATTTCAATTTTGTTAATTTCTGTATAAACACCGGTAAACTTACCGGTCTCTAACCTGCCGTCCATAATAGTATAAGGTGGTTGCGATACACGGTAACGCAATGCACGTGCGGCAGGGTCTGCAGGGTTATCGCGATTGAGTGGATCTACCCCGTTAAAATTTACGTGATACTGTATTTGGTCAAAGTCCGAGAAACCCCTATCGGTTAATTGTGTTTGATAGAGGCCATTCAGATAGTTATCGGCAGTTACACTAATTCCAAGTTGCGAAGTAGTAAAATGTTCTATCAATACATGGCGTTGCTTCTCACCCACATATACGTTATCAAATGCAAAGCCATCGTACGTTACACCGGGGGCGTTTGTACCATTGCTTGCCAATGCCAACCGGAAACGCACTTGTTTCCGCTCGTTCCCAATTTTGGGAATCATATCGAGGTTGAAGCGAGCATTTTTCCAACTTCCTTGTTTATTGGTCCAGCCGTATTGCCCCAAGATCTGGTTGCCTGGGTTAGAAGGTATGGCTGCTCCGTTAAACCAGTTTACGCCCTGATCGCGCGGTTCGGTTACAGCCGGGCCCACAATTTCCCAGGTAGCTCCGCCATTAATCGAATACTGCAATACAACACCATCCAGATTCGATTCCAAATCCGAAAAATAATCCAGGGCCACCATGGGCCGCTCCAGGTTATCCAAATCAAAGCAAGGACTGTTTACCGCGGATTTTTCATTGGCAAAATAGCTGTTGTTATTATTACCACTCCACCACACATTGCCGGCACTGTTTCCTGGGGTTATTACCGTACCCGTTGGCGTTCCGTGTTTCCAACTCACCAATGAATTGTCATCCGGATTAATCAAGTTCTCAATAAACCAGCCGGCTTGCGTATTAAAATTTTCAGGTGGATTACCCGAAGTAGCCACCACCGTTACGTATGGAACAATGGTAATGGGCCTGGTTCGTGGTGCACTGGTACAACCTAAATTAGTGGTAACGGTAAGCGTAGGATTATAACCACCTGTATTAATGTATTTATGAATGGGTTCAACATAGGTACCAATGGTGCGGCCACTATTGGCTGGAGGCGAAATGGTTCCCAAACCACTCAGCATATCGCCATCACCAAAATTCCAATTGTATTGTGCAATCGTGCTTGAACCCAGGTTGGTGATAAGTGCTTTAAACCTTGTACTATCATTGTTACAGATTGCGAAATAGTCAAAGTCAACCAACGGAATCGTTCCTACAATTACCGGGGTTGAATTAGTAAAAGTGCTGGCGCAGCCCTGCGAAGTAGTAACTTTAAGCGATACAGTATAACTGCTTGCATTTCCATAAATATGACTTGGATTGTCGTACGTACCTGTCGTTCTACCGCCATTTGTACCCACTGGTATCGTTCCTGCAGGTGCTCCTGTTACACCGCTGAAATCACCGAAATTCCATTCTACTGATGCAATAGTTGGGGTGCCAATTGGCCCGGGGGGGGTTGGGTTGAGGGTAGATGTATTAGTAAATACAGTTGGGCTATCAATACAACTACCGGTTGAGCTGAAGGATACTACCGGGCTGGCTTGTACCTTCACGTTTCTTTCAACACTGGAGGTTACACCTAAACTATTCGTATATGTAAATTTGATAATGTAAGTACCCGATGCTACTCCATCCGTTCTGAGTGTATAATTTGTTCCATCGAAGAGTACTGATATTCCGGATGACAAGCTCTCGAAAAAAGTTGGTGGAATACCTGGATTACCACCATCAATAGGTGTTAGAAGTAAATCACCGTTATCTGCACAAACTCTAAAATCCCCATCACTATCTGTAATTGAACCCTGAATAACAAAATTAACATTTGTAAGAGGGTTAACTCTTAAATTCTGAGACGTTGAATTACTGCATCCGTTCAAATCTGTAAATGTGTAGGTTATGGTATTTTCAGATGCAGGAGTTCCATCATAAATTGTAGCATTAGCGGGCGTTAAGAAAGCTTGATCAAATCCGGTGCCTCCATCAATAGTGGTAGCAGTTAAACCTGAACCAGGTACAATCGTAAATAGACCTCCTGCCTGAAATGCATTCAACTTAATATCAGGGCCGTTTTGTGGAGCCGACCCGGAGAACGGAAGTCCAATAAACGATGCATTGGGTAATGGATTAAGTGTCAGGTTCATTGTCTCTACTTCTGCCGGACAAACACCCGAAGCTGCCGTTGTAAGCGTTAATACTCTTACGGTGGGTACCGTTACCGCTTTATCGGCCGCACTTAAAATATACCGTGGTTTTTCAAGTGTGTTATTGTTAAAAGTTCCACCCGACCACGAATACGTAGATGGAGCAAAAGTTACTGAACCTTGAATTTCAATATCATTCTGATCCACACAAACAGCCAGATCAGGTCCTGCTGTGAAGATGGCTTTTGGATTTACATTCACCTGAATGATAAAAGAGTTACCCAAACATGCACCTACTTGGGATGTGGGTGTTACGGTATAAATCACCACCTGATTTACTCCTGAATTGTTAATCAATACATCATTAATAACAGACCCTGTTCTTAGGGCTGTGGTTTCACCCGTAACATTAGGTTGCGAAGCCGCTGTCCATGTAAAGTTGGCCGCCAACGAATTGCCAAGGGTGTTAACATTATTTTGCAGATCGTAGCCAACCGAAGAACCGCTGCAGATATCAGGGGCGGTAGCAGAAGCACCTACCGGTTCTGGTTTAACGGTAACGGTAATTTGGAATGAAACTCCTACGCAACCATTTGCCCCGGTTGGAGTAACCGTATAAACTATAAGCTGATCAACGTTGGTTAAATTTGTGATTATATCCGTAATAACAGGGCCATTCACAGCACTTGTACTTTCACCGGTTACCAAGGGGTTAGCATTATCGGTTGCAACCCAGCTAAATGTACTTCCAACATTATTTCCAAGCGAAGCAACATTCAATAATAGGTTGTAGTTAATAACTTCATCGCTGCAAACGGATTTGATGTCGTTTACACCGACCGGCTCAGGATTAACAGTTACAGTATAACTAAAAGAATTTCCAATGCATCCTCCAGGTGCAGTTGGAATAAAAGTGTAGGTTACCGCACCTGGCAAACTTCCAATATTTATCGGATTATCTGTAATGGTGGATGTTCCGTTTGCCATTACCGAAGCCGGATTAATTGTACCGGATATAGAGCTCGTCCATGAATAAGTTGTACCAGCAACATTAAAGGTTGGTGTAAAATTCAATGGCCCTACTCCGCTGCACCTGGTAACTGTTAGTGGACTACTTGTAGTTATTGATGCCGGGTTAACCGTTACCACCACTACGATCGGGGTGCCTGCGCAACCATTCGC
>JAHBTY010000006.1 GCA_019638355.1 Cyclobacteriaceae bacterium | reverse complement strand
AAAGTTTTTCACTCTCTTGCAGTATTCTTTTTTGGTAAATTTCTAAATACTCTGCAAGTTGCACCGATTCTTTATCCTCCAAAGGATTTTTCCAATTTGTTATCTCTGGTGTAATGTTGTCTTGGCTCATTTATGGTTTTTTAAATACTCAACTTTTTTTTCAGCAACTTTCAAAGTATCAAGGTCGGCTTCTTCTTCAATTATCCTGTAAGCAAACTGGTCGCTTAAAACTTCCTTTGCAAGTTGTTTTTCGTCCAACTTAAAATATTTGGCAAGCTGTTTAAGTTGCTCCTTGGTTGGCTGCCTTTCGTTTCGTTCAATCTTTGCTAAAAGGGAAGTGTCAATGCCGATTTCACCCGATAATGTTCTTAATGAGAGCTGAGATTCTTCTCTTAGGGTTCGTAATCTTTCTCCGAAAGTTGAAATACTATTCTTATTCATTGCCATTGTGGTCTGAATTTGTCCAAAGATAATTTAAAAAATGCGGTATGGACAAATATCGTCCACAAAAGTTTTCAACAAACCGTGAACTTACAGAGCGTTGGCAAAAAATGGCTCTTTGGGTTTTGCTGCGGGTGGGTTTGTGCGTGGGGCAAAACCCAATGTGCCATTTGTGCGTTGGCATTAAAATTATTTTTGCGGGTGGGCTTTTTTTAATTTTTTTCTTGCGTGGCAGTCGTGCGGTTGTCGGCTTACACTGTCAAGCAGCAGTCAAACAAAGTCCCCAAAAATTGTTGTCAAAGACCGTCCGTGTCAAGTAGCACAGTCGCTGAAATAGAGTTGCAGATAACGTTTGGCTATAAGCAAGTAGTTGCTTATATGCCCTTATTGGAATCTAAGATAAGCCCTTGTGTTAAATAATCCAACGGACTTGTAAGTTTCTCAAACCCGCGTTTTGTTATATGCGCATAACGTTCTGTGGTTCGGCTGCTTTCATGGCCCAGCAAAGTCTGGATGTAGCGTAAATCGGTACCTCGCTCTAACAAATGGGTGGCAAAACTATGCCGAAGCGTATGCGCACTTACCCGCCTTGTTATGCCGGCTATCTTACAATACCGATGAATAAAGCAGTTAACACTTCTTGAAGAATAGCGATTGCCATCAGGGCCTTCAAATAACCATACTTTGGGTTGGTATAATGCCAGGTAATGCTTCAGATAGTCAAGGGCAAGCCGGCTTAGCAGTGTAATCCTATCTTTGCGTCCTTTGCCGCTCCGAATATAAATTAGCATGCGGTATTCGTCCACATCTTTCCATGTCAGGTTAAGTAATTCACTTATACGCAACCCGGCCGAATACAACAAAAACATGATGCACCGGTGCTTTATGTTAGTGCTTGCCCACAACAGCTTTTGTATTTCCTCTTCTGATAGCACCTCGGGCAAAATCTTGTCTTTGGCCGGTCTGTCGGTATAATAGATTGTGCGCTCACCTTTATGCAACTGTTCCAGGTAAAATTTTATCGCATTAATTGCAGTGTTCTGTGTCGATACCGATACTTGCCGTTCTTCAACCAGGTACATCATGTAAGCGTCAATCGTTTCCCGGCTAATGTTAGTTATCTGTTTTGGATGGATGTAGGCCATAAACAAACGTATCTGGCTTTCATAGTTTTTAATTGTGCTTTCGCTGTAGCGAAGCCTAACCAGGCACTCACGGTAGCCTTCAGGTAAAGGCGTTTGTTCCGGAGTAGTTTTGGGTTGTACGTTGTTAAATAATTGCGGCATATGCACCAAGCCAACTTCCGAAAGCATTTGGAATAATAAATCCAGGGTGGCAGGTGCATAAGGTACATACCAGCAACCATGCGTTTTACTGTATTTCCGATTCGGAAAGCTTCGTACCAACGCGTTAGCCTGTGCATTCAAATTTCGAATTGCAATACAATACGTGTCCCGATGCCATAAAGGAGAAAGCTCAATACTTTTCATGGTGCAATAATGAAAAGCAAAAAGGCTATTAGTCGTATATTAACCGTTTATAATCGTTTATAATCGGATATAATTATCGGAGACGGCTTTTTTAGCCTTTATCCGCTTTGCGGATGTATAAAATGTAAGCCAATGTAAGAAAAGCAATAGAATAACCGATGGCCAATCTATGAATGTCTGGCGTCTCCTCAACCAGTGCCCCCTGGCTTGTAAGTTGATCAAAGGCCGGATACAGGTAGGGGAGCAGATAAGCGTATTCCCAGCTAAGCACCAACGTGCTTAGTAACCAAAGAAAGATGCCTGTACCCACTGGCACCAAAAAATTTTTAAACTGAATGCTTAATAAAAATTGCAAGGCCACAATCGGCATACAGCCGATAAATATTTTAAGATTGTATTGCATAAGCTCGCTCCACGGTACGCCTGTTTTAGGAAATGGTACTTCACTAAATAAAATGGGTGGCACGTAAGCCGATAGGTAAACAAACAGATTGAACAACAGAAAGAGTTGTATCAACATGGTAAGTTGTACGGCAAACTTCGAAAAGAAAATAGTAGTTAAGGTTTGCGGACTGGCATGTACTTGTTTCCAGGTGTTATTTTTAAATTCTAATTGTGCAAGCAAACTGGTGGCTAACACAATACCCAATGGTAACAACATAAACGACATCGGTTGCCAGCATTGGTTCCAATACATTTTCCAAAACGTTTCGGCTGCATATTGCACCGGTAACTTATCGCGGTTTTTAATAGCAATCAGTAAGGTAATTACGGGTGTAAATACAGCACCTATAAACACAAGCCAAACCGATAGGCTTCCCTTTTTCTTTATCCACTCGCTTTTAAAGGCAGGTACAATTGCTATCATATTCTGTTTACGTTAGGCAGTTTGTTTAATCATTTCCATAAATACTGTTTCAAGATCGTTTTGGCGGGGAGCCATGCAATACACGTTTATCGCTTCAAGAACCAACATGCGGTTAATACCTGCTAATTGCTCGCGCGAAAGCGCAGGTAATAGAAGATTCCCGTTTACTAGTTGTGCGGTAATTCCTTCTTGCGAAAGCAAAATACGAGCACGGTTGTTATCACTTGTTTCAAGCATTACGGGTGCCTGTTGCTGCAGTGTCATCAATGCCGGCAGCGTGCCCTGAAACATTAATTTTCCTTTATTAATAACGCCCACATCGGTAACTAATTTTTCAATTTCGGCCAGTAAATGGCTGGATACAATAATAGTAATGCCGTGCTGTTGATTAAGTGTGCGCAGCAATTCGCGCATTTCTATTATTCCATTCGGATCAAGTCCGTTGGTGGGTTCGTCTAAAACCAGTAACATCGGTTCATGCAAAAGCGCTACGGCAATGCCCAGGCGTTGTTTCATTCCTAACGAAAACTTGCTAACCTTTTTAGCTCCTGTATGAAGGCCTACCAGGTTTAATACTTCGTGCAGGCGAGGTGTGGAAGTATTATAGATGGGTTGCCATACTTTCAGGTTTTCATAAGCACTTAAGTGACCATACAACGAAGGTGATTCAATAAGCGAGCCTATCTTCTTTAAAATCTCAACCCGATGGGATGTAATCGATTTTTGTAAAACCGTAACTTCACCAGTTTGTTTGCGTAATAGTCCAAGTATAAGTTTTAAGGTAGTAGTTTTACCAGCACCATTCGGCCCCAAAAATCCATAAATACTTTGGGCTGGCACATTCAGATTAATGCTGTTAACAACGGTTTCAGTTCCGAAACAATGCGTGAGGTCTTGGGTTTCAACCAGAAAATTAGCCATGCAGGTATTATTTGAAGCATGACGTTAAGCTGTAGCAGATGTTACATCCTGATGTTGAAATACCCTATACCTAAACGATTCTTGGTTTTGAAATTCATCTTGAGTTTGCGTTGTAAACTCAAGATGAATACAGGGTTTGCACTCAAAAAAAACAGGGCCTGTAAAACAGACCCCGCAGTGATAAATTCTATTTCTGAAATTAATTCGCGTATTCGCTCAAAAACTTCACGCGCATTAGTCGCAGATTATCTTCGGTAAAGTCCGGATCTTCATCTTTCAACGAATCAACGGCATCTTCAATGCTGTCTGTTTCCGATTCCAGAAAGTAGTCGTAAATCTGTTGCTGTTTGTCTTCGTCCAAAACCGAATCGATGTAATAATCCAGATTGAGTTTAGTACCGGAGTAGCAAATGTTTTCAATTTCGGTAAGCAGTTCATCAAACGTAATGCTTTTCGATTCAGCAATTTCATCTAACTCTACTTTCCGGTCTATCTGTTGAATAATAAAAATCTTGATCTTCGATTTATTAACGGATGATTTCACCACAATATCCGAAGCCGTTTCTATATCATTTTCTTCTACATAGGTTTGAATTAAATCCAAAAACTCTTTTCCAAACTTATTTACTTTACCCATGCCCACCCCGTTTACCGATGCCAATTCTTCTTTGGTAGTAGGGTAGGTGGTTGCCATTTCTTCCAATGACGGATCCTGGAAGATTACATACGGTGGCAAGTCTTTTTCTTTGGCAACTTTTTTACGCAGTGCCTTCAGCATTTCAAACAACTTTTCGTCATACGATTTGTTGCTGGCTGCCGGCCGTTCTATCGATTCTTCTTCATCGCCTTCGGTTGTAAAATCATGGTCGCGGGCTAATTCTATCGGATGGGGTTTCTTTAAGAAGTTATGTCCTTTGGTGGTAATTTTTAGTACCCCAATGTTTTCAATATCTTTTTCAAGGTACTGGTAAATAAGTGCCTGGCGGATTACCGATTTCCAGAAGTCGGCATCTTGTAAATCGCCCTTTCCATAAACAGCCAGACTAAAATGGCCGTAACTTTTTACGTATTCATCTTCAGTGCCTCGTATTACATTTACCAGGTGGCTTAATGTAAAACGTTCGTTGGTTTGTTTAGCGGCTTGCAAGGCAAGTGTTACATACTCGGTTCCGTCAAAGCGCTCGCGTGGGTTGGTGCAGTTATCGCACATGCCGCAATTGGCTTCGGTATATTCTTCACCAAAGTAGTGCAGCAGTTGTTTGCGCCTGCACACGGGGCTTTCGGCATAAAACTCCATCTCTTGCAAAAGCACCCGTGCATTTTCACGCTCCTGCACGGCTTTGTCTTTATTAAATTTTTCGAGTTTGTTCAGGTCGTTGTGGCTGTAAAACATCAGGCAATGTCCTTCTAAGCCATCGCGGCCACTGCGGCCGGTTTCCTGGTAATAGCCCTCCAGCGATTTGGGTACATCGTAATGTACTACAAACCGCACATCGGGTTTATCTATCCCCATTCCAAAGGCAATGGTAGCAACTATTATGTCAACCTCTTCATTTAAAAAGTCGTCCTGATTTTTCATGCGCACGTCCGGATCTAACCCGGCATGGTACGGTGCAGCTTTAAAACCATTTACGTTAATCAGTTGTGCAATCTCCTCTACTTTTTTCCGGCTCAGGCAATAGATAATGCCCGACTTACCTTTGTGTTCTTTTAAAAATCGAATGAGTTGTTTCTTGGTTTCTTTTTTGGGGCGTACTTCGTAAAATAAATTTTTTCGGTTAAAGGAAGAGATAAACACATCGGCCTCTTCCATTTGCAGGTTCTTCTGTATATCCAACTGCACCTTGGGTGTGGCAGTAGCCGTAAGCGCAATCACGTTCATATCGCCCAATTGCGCAATCATAGTTTTTATTTTGCGATACTCCGGCCTGAAATCGTGCCCCCATTCCGAGATACAGTGAGCTTCGTCAATAGCCACAAACGAAACTTTTACTTTTTGCAGAAACTCAATATTTTCTTCTTTGTTGAGCGATTCGGGTGCTACATATAAAAGTTTTACAAGGCCCGATACACAGTCTTTCTTAAGTCTTGTAATTTCGCCTTTGCTAAGTGTGGAGTTAAGAAAACGTGCATGAATACCGTAGGCATTAAGTTGATCTACCTGATTTTTCATTAACGCTATAAGGGGTGAGATAACAATTGCTAAACCATCTTTAACCATGGCCGGCAATTGGTAACACAACGACTTACCTGCACCCGTAGGCATAATTACGAAAGTATTTCGCCCACCCAGTATGTTTTTAATTACTGCTTCCTGGTTGCCCCGAAAATTTCCGTATCCGAATATTTCCTTGAGTTTTGCCTTCAATTCACTTTTCTCTTCTGCCACTAACATGGTATCGCTTATAAAATTTTGATTTACTTATCTTTGAACTTTCGTTAACTGTTTCAACCATTGAATATAACAAAAAATATTTCACAAATCGCTAAAGCTGTACTAATAAATGAGGCTAAGGCAGTAGAAAATCTGACTAATTATATCGACAACGATTTCGAGGCATGCGTAAGGGAAATCATTCAATGCAAGGGCCGGGTTGTCCTAACGGGCATTGGTAAAAGTGCAATCATAGCCAGTAAAATAGTAGCCACTCTTAACTCAACCGGTACTCCGGCTTTGTTTATGCACGCTGCCGATGCCATCCATGGCGACCTGGGTATGATTCAAACCAACGACATTGTTATTTGTCTTTCCAAGAGTGGAAATACCCCCGAAATAAAAGTGTTAGTTCCGTTGCTGAAGCGAAGAGGTTCTAAATTGGTTGCGCTGGTAAGTAACAAAAACTCTTACCTGGCTCAGCATGCCGATTATGTTTTGAATGCCACTATTGGCGAAGAGGCTTGCCCCAATAACCTGGCCCCCACTACCAGTACCACTGCACATCTGGCCATGGGCGATGCCCTGGCAATTTGCTTACTGGAACTACGCGATTTTTCGAGCGAAGATTTTGCCCAATACCATCCCGGAGGTGCATTGGGTAAACAACTTTATCTCAAAGTAGAAGATGTAATTTCCAACAATCAACTTCCGCGGGTTAAACCCGATACGCTGTTGCGCGATGTGATTATCGAAATTTCATCTAAACGATTAGGTGCAACGGCTGTTGTAAACGATGCGTCTGATCTGATCGGAATTATTACCGATGGCGACCTGCGAAGGATGCTGCAAAAAGAAAGTAATATTGCAACAATAAAAGCAGCCGATATTATGACGCGCACACCTAAAACTATTGATAAAACTGAGTTTGCTGTAAAGGCTTTGCAGATGATGCAGGAAAACAGCATTTCGCAGTTAGTGGTAGTACATGGCAAGCAGGTAGCAGGTTTTATTCACCTGCACGATTTGTTAAAAGAAGGAATTGTATAATTAAAAAATATCCCAGGGGGATTATGAATAAAAATCTTTATGTAGTGCTGATGGCGGGGGGTGTAGGCACCCGTTTTTGGCCGTATAGCCGCAACAGCAGGCCCAAGCAATTTTTAGATGTATTGGGAACCGGAAAAACGTTGTTGCAATCAAGTTACGAGCGGTTTTTGCCGCTCTGTCCACCTGAAAATATTTTGGTTGTTACCAACGAAGAACACGAGGCCATTACACGGCAACAACTACCGGGGCTTGCACCGCATCAGGTGCTTACCGAACCTATGCGCAAAAACACAGCTCCGTGTATTGCCTTTGCCAGCCACAAAATCAACAAATTAAATCCCCATGCTGTGGTAGTGGTTAGCCCTTCCGATCATTTGATACTGAACGAAGCTGATTTTCAACAAACCATTTTAAAGTGTTTGGAAAAAGCACAAGATCAGGACAAACTGATTACGCTGGGTATTAAGCCTACACGCCCCGAAACCGGCTATGGATACATTCAATACCTGGATGGCAAACATGCGCTGAAGAAAGTAAAAACCTTTACTGAAAAACCCGAATTAGCATTGGCCAAAACTTTTTTACAAAGTGGCGACTTTCTGTGGAATGCCGGAATTTTTGTGTGGGGAGTGAAAGCAATACTACAGGCATTTCAAAAACATTTGCCCGAAATGTCGGAAGTTTTTGATGAGGCCTCGGTGCAGTTTAATACACCATCTGAAAAAGAAGCGCTGCAGAGTGCCTACGCTCAAACAAAAAATATTTCCATCGATTATGGCATCATGGAAAAGGCCGACAATGTGTATGTGTGGCTTAGTAATTTTGCGTGGTCCGACCTGGGCTCTTGGAATTCGCTATACGATAACTCTGTTAAAGACGAAAACAACAACGCTATAAGTGGTGAAGCGCTTATTTACGAAACACGCAATAGCGTAATAAAAGGCCCGAAAGATAAATTGATTGTGGCACAGGGGCTAAACGGCTACCTGATTGGTGCATTCGATAACGTATTTATTGTGTGCGAAAAGGAAAAGGAGGAATTATTCCGCAGGTTTGTTAACGATTTAAAAGCAAAAAGTAACGGCAACGATTATCTGTAGCATGTAAATAGCTTATCGCGCTATTGTGTGGATGTGATCTCTAAGGCTTTCGCTTTTGCCGAACAGCCTCATAAATTGAAATGCCTGCAGCCACCGAAACATTGAGCGAACTTATTTTTCCACTCATCGGGATTTTAGCCAGTCTGTCGGCATCTTTTAGCAACTGAGGCGAAATGCCATCTTCTTCTGAACCAACCATCAACGCAAGTGGTGTGTTCAGATCCATATCGTACAACAGATCGCTGGCTTTTTCGGTACAGGCAATAATCTGAATTCCATTCTCTTTTAAAAACCGGATCGCCTTCTTTATATCTTTTTCCCGGCATACCGGCAAATGACTCAACGCCCCGGCCGAAGTTTTCATAGCATCGCCTGTAATGGGTGCATTGCCGCTATCGCCCATAACAATGGCATCAAGCCCGGCACACTCGGCCGTGCGTGCCAACGCACCAAAGTTGCGTACATCGGTTACCCGATCTACAATCAAGAGAAACGGCTCGCGTCCTTCCTGGTAAGCTTTATCTATTATTCCTTCCAGGTTAGCATAACTTACTGTTGCCAACAAGCAAATTACACCCTGGTGATTTTTTGTTGAAAGCCGGTTGAGCTTTGCCTGCGGCACAAACGTAAACGGAACACCTTTGCTTTTGGCTACCTGAATCAATTCTTTGATCAGATCATTATTCAAACCAGCCTGTACAAAAACCTTTTCAATTTCGCGCCCTGCACGAATGGCTTCCATTACAGCCCGGGTTCCAAAAATCATTTCCGATTTGTCCATGAAAAAAATTTAGGCAAAGGTATCATTTTGTAGCACTGTTAAAACCGGCTCTTTCGCCATAGGTCAATGGTGCTAAACCAGGTTTCAGAAAAGCGCTTGTCGCGCAGCAGCACATAGTGGTGAGGATCATACACGCTGCCCCGCTTTACAAATGTAAACCGGGTGCGTGTGTTTTTGTAATACCAGGTTTCGGTTCCATCATTCACACTCACTTCATCGGGCAAACCAAAAATAAGATAAACCATGCCTTTATCTGTTTTCCAACCGTGCTTGTACGATGTAAAATAAATATTAGCCAACTCCACTCTTCTGAAATAACTGCGCATAAAATTTTTAGCCCGATCGCGATCGCCCGTTATATCCAATATTATTTTATCAAACTTTGCTTTGTCGGTGCCGGCTCGCATCAACTCAGTATATTCTTCGCCTGTGGTAACATATAATAAGGGTTGGGTCAAATCGGTAATTGACGAGAACTTCGGATAGATATCGTTAACGCCCAAATAAGCAAAGCCTTCGGCTGCATTGGTATCGCGCTGAATTAAATACACACCTTGTTTTTGTGGTGCAAAGGTTGCCCCTGCAGCCAACCGAAAAGTAGAATCATAAAACATAAACCGATCGGTGGCTTCAGCTTGTTCGGCAAAGGGCGGTGTGGCCGGCTTAAAGTCGTTGTAATAAACCGATACAAACAAGGGCGTGGAGCCTTCTGGTTTTACCTGATAGGAATTTTTTATAGCAATAAACTTGCTGTTGACTTTATTATTAACATTTTCCAGCCACCCGATTTGCGGGTATTTCGGATCAATCTGCCGAAAGTAGGTCCACGTGGTTTTACTTTCTGTATTGGTTACCTTTACTACCAGCAGCCACGCTGTGGCGGAGGGCGAAAATATCCAGCTACCTTGTTTTTGTTTTTCGGTTTCGGAAATAATTGTGGGCGATTCTGTGAGCAGGTTTCCATCGCGCTGGGTGTACGTTTCTCTGCGTTCCCACACAATGGAGTATTTCGATATAGGTTGTTGCCGGGCATCGATGGTATAATCTACCACAACCCGATCGGTTAAACGGGCAATAGAAAAGGTTACAGCAATTTCAGCATCGGGGTTGTACCACTCTCTGAAGTTTAAACCGGTAATAGGCTGTGTAAGTGCAATAACAGGTGCTAAAAAAAACAGGTATAAAAAAAGTTTCTTCATCTCGCTCATACTTAAAAACTACTTACTGATTTAGTAAACAACTTGTTTCGTGTTAAAGTTAAAACGATAATTCTGATAGATTACGTTATTTTTGACCCATATTTTTTTTGAATGGCCTCGGTTTACACTACTGAAATAACTTCTGAATCTATTCCTTCCGATAATCCAATTCACCAACGCTTATTAAAAGCCTACGTGTTGGCTCCGCAATTTGTTTCGGGCAACCTGCTGGAAGTAGGTTGTGGCGAAGGTCGTGGTATTGATTGGCTGTTACCGGTAGTAAAGCACTATACCGCTATTGATAAGATTGCCCCTGTAATTGCCGGGTTGAAAAAAAAATATCCGCATGCGGTATTTCACAGTGGCAATATTCCACCACTCTCGGTTTTTGCTGATAACAGTTTTGATTCGGTGGTGAGCTTTCAGGTAATTGAACACATTGAAGACGACAGCCTGTTTTTAGAAGAAATACATCGTGTGTTAAAGCCTGGCGGAGTTGCCTTGCTAACTACACCCAATCGTCCGCTTTCGCTTTCGCGGAATCCCTGGCACGTGCGCGAATACACGGCTGGTGAATTAACACAATTAGCTAAAAAGTACTTTCAGGATGTAACCATGAAAGGCGTTGGTGGAAACACCAGTGTTATGGAGTATTATGAACGCAATAAAAAATCAGTTGCGCGGCTGATGCGTTGGGATGTGTTTAACCTGCAGTACCGGTTGCCGGCATCGTGGTTGCGGGTTCCTTACGAGTTTATGAACCGACTCAATCGTAATAAGTTAAAGCATGCATCAGACGAACTGGTGGCCCGTATTCGCCACGAAGATTATTTATTAGTAGATGATGCAACAATTGCGCTGGATTTGTTTTTAATAGTTCGAAAATAATCTCACCCACTGCACCGCTTCAAAAGGCTACCGTTAGGAAACAATCTTTTCATTTTCTCCGAAGCAGCAGCCTGCTAATAGAAGTTAAGGTCTGTTTAAATAAGATGGCCCAGCAAGAGCCACCTTCTATGTAAATTGTATCTCATATAGAGCGGAACAAAGTTCAAATCAATAATCTCCTCTATCTGCAGCACCACCAATTTGTAAGCGAGCCAGCAAACTGTTAAAGGCATCTTCATACTTTTTGCCCAACTCCATGTCTCCGTTTTCGTACAGCGTTTGTTGCAGCGAATTAAGAATAAAAATATTTCTACGTAGCTCCTGTGTTAAGCCATAGTTTTCAGTAATCAGGTAATCGGCCATTTCCAGGGCCCGGTCGCCCAACAGGTTAGCAATTTCAGTTGCTTTTTCTTTTTGCCCTACCTGGAATAATAAATCTACCGTAGTAGCGGTGGTATGATCGTATGGAATTACACGGTCGGGCATTTTGGTAAGCGAAAATTCCAATACAGTATTGGCTTTCTCCATTTGGCTTTCATCTATTAAGGCTTCGGCAAGCGAGTTGAGTGCGCTGCGGTGGTTTAATACAAAATTGCGATAATCTTCGCTGTAATAAACCTTTTCGTTATCCAATTCGCGGTAACGGAATTTGTTAATCATGTTATCAAAAGCCTTGTTGGTATCTACCAGGTACTCCCGATCGTTGCGTGGATTACGAACCGGTAAAATCCGATAGGCGTTACCTTCTTGCACTGCGTACGGACTTAAATCTATGTTAATCTGCGAAAGCGATGTTTGGTTAAGATAAATGGGCCGTTCCCAGTTGTTGGTTACCAAAAAATCCAGAATAGCAAGGTCTTTTTTCTCCAACGTGTTCTTCAATAATCTGATCTGCATCTGATCTACGAGCAGACTATCCAATCGTTGTGGAATAATGCCGCGTGCACGCAAGTCTTCTTTATCGATGTTGAGTGTAAATATCCGGCTGGGTACCAGGTTGCGATCATCATCGCGTAACTGTGCATAGTCTTTTGAAAGTAGCGTAATAAACTCTTTCGCATCAATGCTTTTTAATTTGAAGTCGGCATACATCAGGTAATCGTTCGGGCCACCCTGGCGATATTGATGTTTTGTGAGTGTGTAAGGTATTGGTTCTGATTCGTATGCCTTACGCATGGTTTGTTCAATGTACCAATCGGTATTGTAATAACTCAAAACCACTGCACGCATGTCGGTGCGGTTGCCTTCTACTTCCTGTGCATACCAAAGCGGGAAGGTATCGTTATCGCCACCGGTATAAATAACTGCTTGCGGATCGCACGAGTTAAGGTAGTTGTGGGCCGAATCAACAGAGAAGTACCGGTTAGAGCGGTTGTGATCGTCCCAGCCTTCGGCAGCCATAATAGCGGGTGCTGTTAAACCTATTAGCGAGGCGGTAATGGCCGCTATTCTTCCATTTTTTATAAACGATGAAAACAATTCGTATAAACCAATTACAGCAAATCCTATCCAGAAGGCATAAGCATAATACGAACCGGCATAAATGTAATCGCGCTCGCGGGGCTCAGTAGGTGGGGAGTTCAGGTACACCACGATTGCTACACCCAGCATTACGAACAGCAGTGCCACTACCGAGAAGTTTTTAGTGTCTTTTACAAATTGGAAAAACATACCAATCAGTCCCAATACAAAAGGAATCATAAAAAAATTATTGCGGCCTTTGTTGTTTGCCAATGCTGCCGGTACATCTTTGGCTGCTCCTATCGGGCTTAACCAATCGGCACCTTGCTCATCGCTTTCTCTGCCGGCAAAATTCCACATGAAGTAGCGCATGTACATGGTACCAATCTGGTGTTGAAACATAAAGCCCAGGTTTTGAGCAAACGTAGGTTGTGCAATCTGCTCTTTGCCTTGTGCATCTTTATAGGTTCGTAAACCCATTACATTTTTATAGGCTTGTGCCTGATCGGAACTCCACGCGCGCGGCAAAATTGTTTGCGAACCAGGCTCATATACGTATGAGAATTTGCGGTCGCTGATTTCGTACTTGTCTTTGCCTTTGGTATAGATGGGGGCACCATATTTAATATCGATGGGGCGGCCGGTAAAGTAGGCTCCGTACAAAAGTGGTCGGCTACCGTACTGTTCGCGTTTCAGGTAGCGTATAAAACTCATTACATCTTTGGGCGCATTTTCGTTAATAAGGGTATCGTAGTTAGAACGAATCAGCACTGTTGTGTAAGAAGCATAACCAATTAAGATAAATGCGGTGGCTAATAAAAATGTATTTAATACCACGCGACCTTGTTTTTGGGTAGTATATATTCCGTATGCCAACCCACCAATTAACAATAAGAAAAAGATGAGCGCTCCTGAGCCAAAGAATAACCCTAGGGTGTTTACAAAAAATACTTCGAAATGGCCGGCTATAGTAGGAAGGCCGGGCACGATAAAATCGTTGATAAATAAAACCAGCCCCCCGCTTATGGCCAGAGCAGCAATTACACCCCAAACGGTGGTTTTAAATTTTTTGAAATAATAGATAAGACCTAGTGCCGGCAAGGCTACCAGGTTAAGCAAGTGAACTCCAATTGAAAGCCCAACCATGTAGGCCATCAGTAACAACCAGCGATTAGCTTTGCTTTCGTCCTCAATCACATCCCACTTTAAAATACCCCATACCACAAATGCAGTAAAGAACGATGACATGGCATACACTTCGGCCTCTACAGCCGAGAACCAGAACGAATCGGAGAAGGTGTAAGCCAACGAACCAACCAAACCGGCACCCATCAATACCCAAATATTAGTGCCTGAAATTTCGGCATCGTTTTTCAGAGCCATCATTTTACGTCCAAACAAGGTTATTGACCAGAATAAAAACAGAATAGTAAATGCACTGGCCAGTACACTCATAAAGTTGATCCAGTAAGCAACTTTGGTAACATCGCCTAAGGCCAAAAAAGAAAACACGCGGCCCATTAGCAGAAACAACGGTGCCCCAGGTGGGTGTGGCACCTGAAGTTTATACGAAACGGCAATAAACTCCCCGCAATCCCAATAACTGGCGGTTTCTTCCATGGTTAGCCAATAGGTAAGCAAGGCCGCGCCAAACACAAACCAACCCGTAATGTTATTTGCCTTCTGAAAATTCATAGTACTTATGTTCTTGTTGGAAATTGAAAGGGCGAAAATAGTAATATTTAGGTATTAGGCATTAGGAAATTAGGTATTGGGTATCAGGCATTGGGCCTTATTTAGAATAGTATTTCCAAATACCAAATCCCCAATTCCTGATACCCCAAGCCTATTTATACACAATAATGTAAAACACCAGCCACAAGGCGAAAATGAGTATGTAAGAAGTAGAAACGATCCACCAGGCCGATTGTTTTTCGCGCCTTGCAAAATGATGTACTCCGTTTACCAGAATAAATACGTACCCGATTTCGAACAGACTAAGCGCGCGCAACGGGTACGCATATCGTTTATCAATTGTTTCATAATCGGCAACCTGCATCAGCGAAAGCGGGTAAAATGCTTTTACCTCGGCCCAGGAGGGGTCGGTATCTACAAACATGAACCAACCTATTTTAACCAACTCGGCCAACAAAAAAATAAACTCGGCCGCCATTACCACACTCCAGCATTGGGTAAACGTTATGCGAAACCCAAATGTGAAGCACCCCACCCAAATTATAAATCCGATTACCGTAAACTTCCACAGATAAACAATGGGAATTGAAAAAAATTGTAGTGCGCTGATAGCGCGCAAAATCATGCCTTCGGGGCGATCTTGCAGAAACTCAAAGGCTGCGGTTTCGTTTTCTATGAAATCTTTCTTTACATAAAGCAACAATACCGAAAGCAGGCACAGGGTGATGAAGGTTAGTTTTTTATCGGAGGTGAAGAGCGAAATTTGCGATTCTGTTTCAGACATAAGGATGCGAAAGTAAAGATTTTGTTTATTTGAATTTGAAAATGAGGGTTCAGAACTTTTTGAATACACAATGGAAGGCGTTAGCGGTGGTTGCCTTAACCTTATTCTATATTTCGGCCACTGCACAGCCTACAGCTGCTAAGAAAGACACCACCATTATTCTGATTTCCGACATTACCATGCAAATTGAAATAAGCCAGGCGCTAAACGATTTGTACAACTTTAAGTTTGAAAAAGCCGAGCAGCAATTCCGGTGGTTTAAACAAAAATACAAGTGGCACCCATTGCCTTATTTTTTATTAGGACTGAGTGAGTGGTGGAAGATTATGCCCAACACCAAAGCCACTACTTACGATGAACAGTTTCTGGCTTATATGGACAGCACCATTATGGTGGGTGAAAATTTGTATAAAAAATATCCCCAGTATAAAATCGAATCGGCTTTTTTCCTGGCAGCCGCACATGGATTTAAAGGCCGGTTGTATTCGGACGAAGAGCGTAAAAGTTGGCGCAAGGCCGCGGTGGAGGGAAAGTCGGCACTCAACTACATGGAAGTATGCCGCGAAATGGATCATCTGAGTCCCGAGTTATTGTTTGGCGATGCCTTGTATAATTATTTTTCAGTTTGGGTTCCGGAAAACTATCCGGCATTAAAACCTTTGTTGTGGTTCTTCCGCAAAGGCGATAAACAATTAGGGTTAAAACAACTGCGTGAAGTATCGTACAATGCCTTCTACACACGCACCGAGGCGATGGTATGGTTAATGCGCATTAGCAACAGTTATGAAAACGACCAGGTGCGGGCCTTTCAGATTGCCGAGTACTTATATACAACTTACCCCGATAATCCGTATTTCGATCGATACTACGCACGCATGTTGTATGCGCGGGGGCAACACGTGCAGTTGGAAAAACAAGCAAAACAGATTTTGGCACGTATTGATAGTGGTCGCTTTGGTTATGAAGCTACCAGTGGGCGTTATGCTGCGTTTTTTTTAGGGCAGATGTATGAGTTTCAGCGCAAAACCGATGAAGCTAAAAAATACTATGAACTGGCCGTGAAGTATGCCGAAGAAATTGGTGCCACCGAGTCGGGCTATTATTTGTTTTCGTTGATAGCCTTGGGTGAGATAAATGAAAAGCAAGGCAATAAAGCTGAAGCGAAACGATATTTTACGGAAGTAAAAAAACGATCGGGCCGCAAAGATGAAGCGTACAAAGACGCTAAAAAGCGCCTGAAAAACCTGGAGAAGGGCGACTGAGTTTTTGTGTACCTTTCGCGCGAAATAACTTTTTATTTGTGGAGTTACGCGACCTGATAGTTACACCGCTGCTGCTGATTGTAGTTTATGGGGTGGCATATTTTGTAAGGCCACGTGTTACCGATATAAATACCAGCCGGTATTTTTTTCCGGCTCTTACCCTTAAGATTTTCGGAGCCATTGCGCTGGGGTTTATTTATCAATTTTATTACAGTGGTGGCGATACTTTTAATTTCCATACGCACGGCAGCCGGCAAATTTGGCTGGCCTTTTCTGAATCGTTGACCGCAGGCCTTAAACTCTTAATGGGCGGAGCCGATCAGGTTGGTATTTATAAATACACTTCCCGAATTGTATTTTATGGCGACCCGCAATCATACTTTGTTGTTAAGATTGCCGGTTTACTCGATCTGATTACGTTTTCATCATACTCGGCCACGGGTGTTCTATTTTCGCTTTGGAGTTTTGCCGGTGCATGGGCACTCTATTTAACTTTTTATAAACGATACCGGCACCTGCATTTATACCTGGCTATTTGCTCATTGTTCATTCCCTCGGTTGTGTTTTGGGGTTCTGGTATTTTAAAAGACACATTGGTATTAGGAGCCCTGGGGCTGGCTACCTACAGTGTTGATTTAATTTTTGTTCAGCAGAAAGTAAATGGCTCGCGCATTGCGTTGCTGTTGCTTTCAGTTTATATAATTTTCAGCGTTAAGCTTTTTATTTTACAAGCCTTTCTGCCCGCTGTTGTTTTATGGATTGGTTATAAAAAAATTATGAGTTCGCCATCGGTTATGGTGCGGGTATTGGTTTTTCCGTTTTTGTTGGGTGGTGGTGTATTGTTAAGCTATTGGATGGTAAACAAAGTAGGTGAAAATGATGCACGATATGCTGTGGAGAATATTGCCCGCACGGCACAGGTAACTGCCTACGATATCGGATTTTATACCGGCCGCGATGCCGGCTCGGGCTATTCGCTGGGTGAGTTGGATGGAACGCTTGCAAGTATGATTACTAAAATGCCGCAGGCGGTTAATGTTTCACTTTTTCGCCCTTATTTATGGGAAGTTAAAAACCCACTCATGTTGCTATCGGCCTTGGAAGGCACTTTGTTATTGGTACTGGTGCTTTATATTCTCTTTTCGGTAAGGCTTAAATTATTCTCTTTATTGAATAACCCCGATGTAATTTTTACACTGGTGTTTGCATTAATAATTGCTTTTGCAGTTGGTATTACTTCATACAATTTTGGAACGCTTACGCGGTATCGCATTCCCATGCTTCCATACTTTACAATAAGTCTTGTACTTATCTACTTTCGAAACAGCGAAAGAAAGTTGGCACAATTGGATAATAAAGAGTAGTTATTTACAACTTCTGCTCTTCCGGCCGTACCCATTTGCGTGCGAAGGGTACTGTTGGTAATCAATACTTCCAGTGATGCTTCCCACTCAGCATTAGTTGAACATAAAAATCCGGTTTGGGCATGAGTTATAATTTGGATATTAACACCCACAGGCGAAGCTAACGCGGGTATTTCCAAGGCCATGTATTGAAGTGCTTTAAAACCACATTTACCTTTAGCCCACTCGTCATCGGGCAAAGGCATTATACCAATATCGGCTTGCAATAACCCGCTAATTTCAGTTTCCACCGACCACGGCAAAAACCTCAGGTTTTGTAAAGCCAACTCAGGAGCTTTGTCGGCAATAACTAAAAACTCTAATTGCGGATATTTTTTTTCCAACGTTGCCAGTACAGGTTCTATTGAATGCAGGTACTTTAATGTAGAGTGCGAGCCGGTCCAGCCAATGCATACCTTATGCGGATTTCGGTTTACCTTAAACAAGGCCGCATTATGTACTTTCTCGGTATCGATAGTGGTTGGGTTAAGAACTACGTTTAAATTATACTGCCGGGCAAAATTGCATAAGAAGAGGTTGCCGGCACTTACTTTGTAACTCCACTTGCAGATAGAAGCAACTTTGCTTCGCCATTTTAGTAACCTGAACCAGTATGATTCATTTTTTCTATCGGTAAGCCAGATGGCATCGTCAAAATCATAAATAATTTTTTTTCTGAATACGTTGGCAATCAGCCACTCCAGCAGGGGAGGGCCAACGGGTGCAGCCTCGCGGTGAATAAATACAAAATCGTAGAAATACAGGTGAAAGGGGATAAGCATACGCTTCCACAAACCTTTCGTTATAACCCAAAATTTTTGTAACCCTTTGCCGGGTTGGTAGAGAATGGCCCAGCCGCCATCATCTACAAAACTTTGAACATGAAATGTAAAGTTATTTTGAGCAAGGATTTGAAAATATTGTTCGAAACGAAAACGCTGCGAAGGCGATTTTGAAAGCGGGTAAGGAACTATAAACAGTATTTTCATAATTTTGACAAAAATGCAGAATACTACTTGTAAATCCTTTTCTGCAACCTGCAACCATGCCCGATGTATATGAAGATGTAATTGATTCCTCCAGAAGAGGGCTGTTTAATTGGAAAGAACTTTGGCGTTATCAGGAGTTATTCTATTTTTTTTCCTGGCGCGATATTAAGATCAAATACAAGCAAACGGCTTTGGGATTTTTATGGGCTGTTTTGCAACCCCTGTTAATGATGCTGATTTTCACTTTGCTGCTGGGTAGGGCTTTAAACCTTCCCAATCAAAGTTTGCCATATCCGGTTTATGTGTTTTCGGGGCTTATTATCTGGAATGTATTTGCTACCGGGCTAACCAACGCTGCCAATAGCATGGTAAACAATGCCATGATTATAAAGAAGATATATTTTCCCCGACTCATTATACCGGTATCATCCATTCTGGTGGCTGTTTTTGATTTTGCTATGGCCTTTGTATTGTTTGTGCTGGTGCTGATTTATTATCAGCAACCGGTAGCCATAAACGCATTTGTGTATTGGCCCGCCAGTTTATTGGTAAGCATGCTGGCCACACTTGGTTTAGGTTGCTGGCTGGCAGCCCTCAACGTGAAATACCGCGATTTCCGGTACGTAATTCCTTTCCTCGTTCAGATTTTATTTTTTGTAACACCCATCATTTATCCAACATCTATTATCGACTATCCTTATTTGCAATATGTGGTGGCTTCCTCACCCATGTATGCGGCAGTAGAATTTTTCAGGTTTCCGCTTACATCGGCAATGGGTAATCCAACATTGGTTTACATAAGCCTTACCACCAATGCCGTATTGCTGATAATTGGTATTATTTATTTTAGACGAACCGAAGATTACTTTGCTGATCTGGCATAAGCATGCAACCTGTTTTAGAAGTACACAACATCTCCAAGCGCTTTCGCATCAGCCATCAAACCGGGGGCTACCTGAGTTTGCGCGAACGCATGGTTCATGCTTTTAAATTTGAGAAAACCAGTGTGGAAGATTTCTGGGCGTTGGATAATGTTTCATTTGAAGTAAACCCCGGAGAATCGGTAGGTATAATTGGGCGAAACGGAGCAGGTAAATCAACCTTACTTAAGGTGCTATCTAAGATTACACCACCAACAAAAGGAAAAATTATTTCGCGCGGCCGCGTTGCCAGTTTGTTAGAGGTAGGAACGGGTTTTCATCCGGAGTTAACCGGTCGTGAGAATGTTTATTTTAATGGCTCTCTGTTAGGCATGAAACGCAGGGAGATTGACCTGAAGTTTGACGAGATTGTTGACTTTAGTGGTGTTGAAAAATTTTTAGATACCCCTCTTAAACACTATAGCAGCGGTATGCAATTGCGATTAGCCTTTGCAGTGGCTGCATTTCTGGAACCAGAGATATTAATTATTGACGAAGTGCTGGCTGTAGGTGATGCCGAATTTCAAAAAAAGTGCATCGGCAAAATGGAAGACGTAAGCAAAAGCGGCCGAACAATTTTGTTTGTTAGCCATAATATGGGGGCAGTAGAAAATCTTTGTAGCCGGGCTATTTTACTTAATCAGGGTTCAATTGTTAAAAACGATGTTGTATCAGCTGTAATTCGGCAATACCAGGCCATGTTTTATTCAGCAGAAAATAATCTATATACCGATAACAGAACTGATCATACTGAAGAAGCCTTCTTTCGGTCGATAGAAGTAAACACCACTGGCAATCAACCTTCGGTTAAACTGGAAATAAAATGCCAACTGGTATCAACCCGGCATCACAAAACCGGGTTTGTAGCATTTGATATTTCCAATTCGATGGGCATTACTATTATGCAAGCAATACCGGTGCAAAACCCCTTTCTATCGTACTCGGCAGTTCCCCAAACTATAAAAGTGGAAATCGTACTTCCACCGTTAATTCCTGATTCCTATAGAATTTCGGCTTGGTTTGGCTCGCACAATACCGAAACAATTTGCTGGATAAAAGAAGTGGTTGGTTTTGAAATTGACCAATCGCCTACACCCGGAAGAAATTTTCCTCATTCTCATAATAACGGGTTTATTATACCGGCTTCAAGTTTAAAACCATGACAAAAAAATTAATCAAAGGCCTTGGTAAGGCAGTAGGAGTGGACGTAAGAAGGTATAATCGCGAAACAGATACCTTCAAAAGCCTCCATCGGAAGTATCATGATTATACCATGATACCGGAAGATGCTTTTGTTTGTAACCTGCAACTATGCACTAAGTTTTTTACAGTACCGGGCGATGTGGTGGAGTGCGGGGTATGGCGCGGAGGAATGATTGCCGCTATAGCAGAACTAAGCGGAAACACACGAAGGGTTCACCTGTTTGATAGTTTTGAAGGACTTCCGGAAGCAAAAGAAATTGATGGGAAAGAGGCATTACAGTGGCAAGCCAATAAAACATCGCCTCATTATTACAACAATTGTTATGCAGATGAATCCTTTGCGCTTAACGCTTTAAAACTTGCTGCGCACACTAATTTTCAAATTTATAAAGGCTGGTTTCAAAACACCCTGTCAACGTATCAGGGCAACCCGATAGCCATTCTTAGACTGGATGGCGATTGGTACGATTCGGTAAAAGTTTGCCTCGAAAAATTATATCCGCTTGTTAGCGAAGGTGGGCTGATTATTATAGATGATTACTATACCTGGGATGGATGTTCCAAAGCTATCCACGATTATCTTTCAGAAATAAAATCGGCAAGCCGTGTGTTTCAATGGAATAATCAGGTAGGGTATATTATTAAAAAATCGTGAAGGTACCTTATATCCATACCGAAGAGATCCATAACATGGTAGCCCCGCGTGAAGTGGTGCCTATTGTTATCGATTTAGTTAAACCGCAAAGTGTTGCAGATGTAGGGTGCGGTATGGGCACCTGGCTAAAAGCGTTTGCCGAAGCTGGAGTGAACGAATACGTTGGGGTAGATGGTGAATTTGTCGATCCATTAATGCTGCACATACCTGCCGAAAGATTTGTTGCAAAAGATTTGAGAGAGAATTGGTCGCTTGGTAAAAAGTTTGATCTGGTGGTTTCGTTAGAGGTGGCCGAACACTTACCTGAAGCTAAAGCTGATTTGTTTGTGGAGGTATTGGTTAATCATGCTAAAAACAACATTTTGTTTTCTGCCGCGGTACCTGGCCAGGGTGGTCAAAACCATTTGAATGAACAGTGGCCTGAATACTGGCAGAAAAAATTTGAGAAATACGGTTTTTATTTTCATGATGTAATCCGCCCGCTAATCTGGAACAATCAAAAAATACATTGGTGGTATCGGCAGAATATTTTTTTGGTAACGAGGGAAAAAGCTGATACACGAATTTTGAATTGTATTCATCCAGCCTGTTTAATTGAACACACGCAGCAGTTTAATAAAATAAACTCAAAACTTATGGCCGGAGAATTTGGGGTTGCACTTTCGCTTAAAATTCTTTTTAAGTCATTAAAAATATTTGTTAAGAGTAAAATAAGATTCTGATTTTGTGAGCCTCATTTCAATTATAATACCCTGTTATAACCAAGGTCAGTTTCTGGTGGAAACACTCAATTCTATAAAGATTTTGAAGGATGGGGGAATAGCCGATGTTTTGATTGTGAATGATGGCTCAACCGATTTGTTAACCAAACAGGTATTGGGAAATGTAGAACGTGAAGGATGGCATGTTATTCATCAGCCAAATATGGGATTGGCAAAAGCGAGAAATTCGGGAATACAAAGGGCAAGCACCAAATACATTTTGCCGTTGGATAGTGATAATATTATTATTCCTGATTTTGTGAAAAGAGCCATACAGATTCTGGAAAATGATAATCATGTTGACATAGTGTATTCTGATTGTATTTTTTTTGGTGAAATGGAGGGCTATCAGCAAGTTGGAGATTTTGATGCCTGCAAGCTAATTGATGATAATTATATTGATGCCTGCGCAGTATATAGAAAGACACTTTGGGATTGTTTAGGTGGTTACGATGCGGACATGCCCGCCATGGGGCATGAGGATTGGGATTTTTGGATTCGTGCAATGATGAATAAAAAGAAATTCAGCTATGTGGCTATGGCAGGCTTTAAATACAGGGTTCGGAAAAATTCGATGTTGCGAAGTTTAACGGACAATGATGCACAGATGAACAGGCATTACATTTATAACAAGCATAATTATCCATTAATGGAGAGCATTAGAATGAACTATACTCCGCAGGATAAAAATTTTAAGAAAAAATATTTCGATTTAAAGAATCAATTGAAGCGAAACAAAATTAAAAATGTCATAAAAATCATTCTGGGAATGGAATTCTATTAGAAGTAATGAGTATAACTAAAAGGATATTGGCTCCACTGTATAACAGCTATGGCACAAACCATTTCAGATTAGAAGTTCCTTCGAAATATTTCGATAGCGGAGTTGAAGTTGACTTTTATAAATTTTTAATTGATAAATTCAGAGCCTTTCCTCTACGATCAAACTTACAGGTAATTGACAAAGTTTTAGGAACGGGGTGGGATTACCTGAAGGCAATAGAGGCCGGTATTTTTACCAGCAAGGCAAAAAAATACGATGCGGTTTGGATGGGTCGTTCCCTAACAAGTTTCAAATCCAGATACGATTTAACTTTGAAGAACTTTGCCTATGATTTTGATGATGCAGTTTGGCTGGGTGAAGCAAAGTATTGTTTCCAATATTATTGCACACATGCCGCAGTGATATTGGCCGGCAATCAGTTTTTGGCCGATCACGCATCAGCATATTCTAAAAATGTACACATAATTCCAACCTCGGTTAATCTTAACAGATATAAGCAAATAGAACTGAAAAGAGGAGCAAGTTTCAACGTAGGCTGGTTGGGGTCATCAATCGGTTTTGCTTATTTCCAGCCAATTGAACACCAGCTATTGTCTTTTTTTGAGAAGCATAATGATGCAAGGCTTTGTATAGTGGCTGACAGGTTTCCTACAGAATTAAAATTACTCTCTAAGTATATAGATTTTTACCCCTGGCGAATGGATGAAGATGTTTATCGTATCAATAATTTTGATGTAGGCCTCATGCCATTATTCGATAATGATATCGAAAGAGGCAAGTGTTCATTTAAAATGCTTCAATATATGGCATGCGAAATTCCTGTTATTGTTAGTGCTGTAGGTATGAATGTTGATGTTATAAAGAAAGAAAAAGAATATGGACATTTTGGTTCTTTGGCTTTTAGCCACGAGGGTTGGGCAGAATGGTTAAACTATTATTATGCTATGCCTAAGATGTCGTTGCGTAAAATAGGAGCCACGGGCAGAAGGGTAATAGCAGATTATTACGCTTCCGAAGTGATAGGAAAAAAAATTTCTAAACTGTTTACCCGCTATTTATAATTAGGATTAAACTAAAATCCTGAACTAGCAATGTCGGTCTGGTTGACGAGTCGGACATTTAGTTTTATTTTTTGAAAGGTTATAATAGAAATGAATATTTTGTTTTACACAATTTCCGAAAAACGTTCTAGAGATATCGAAAGTCAGGCAATTGCCTTTGCAAAAGAGGGACACTCAATTTTTTTGTTTACGCAATCAGGCCCATCTGCACTACATGATTTTTTCAGAAGTCATAAGTTTAAAGCACGCTATAGCAAACCAGTTAAGACAATATTTCCCTTGTATGTGGTAATAGAAATGGCAAAGCTGGTATGGATAAGTTATCGGTATCGTATTGATGTAATTCATGCGCATCTTGATCCATGTTGCTTAATAGCAGTACAAGCACAAATTTTTTTACGAGCAAAGGTGATCGTAACACGCCACCATGCAGATGCCCTGCAATACGAAGCATCTCCAAAATACCAGCAGATAAGTAGAAATATTTATGCAAAAGCGAAAACCATAGTAGCTGTTTCGCAAAACGTAAAACAATTTATGGTACAACATGAAGGCATTGATGCTGATAAAATTACAGTAGTGCCATTAGCGTATTATTTTGATTTATATGAAAAGCCTAATGCGGTGACGATAACAGCTCTTAAAAATTTATATAAAGCACAATTGTTATTTTGTACAGTTGGAAGGTTGACTGGCCTGAAACGAATAGATCGGATTATTGAATTTATTGATAAATTACTAAAGGAAGGCATTGATTGTAAATTGATAATTGTGGGGCAAGGCCCCGAAGAAGAGAAATTAAAAAGGCAGGTTGTGGATTTAGGTTTAGATGACCGTATTTTTTTTACAGGATTTTCAGATAATGTTTTAACGTATATTGCCGCAGCGCATTATTACCTTCACTTCTCGGTGAGTGAAGCAACATGCACGGTGGTAAAGGAAGCGGCACTTGTAGGAACACCAGTTGTAGTGTGTGAACATGTAGGTGATTTTGATCATTATATTCAGCACAAGCAAAACGGATACAAGGTAAGTAAAACAGACCCGGTAACGAGTGCTATCATGTTGTTTCAAGAAATCCATAACCAGGAGCATGAACGTTTAGTTGTAGGAGCAAGGTTAACCGATACAGTTTTGTCATTTTTTTCTATAGAACGAGTAATGCCTCAGTATAAGGTACTGCATGATAAAGTTGTGAATGTTGCTTTATGAGGTGGAGTAGAATTCCTTTCTTTTTGTGGCCACTCGTACTCCGGTATTATGGTATGCGTTTGCTTCGCATGCAAATTCCTGCAGTAATGAGTAATTGGGTTTATTTTTTGAAGCTGGCACTTCCGAATGGAATTGCCATTAAAAAGACATCGAATCAATCTATAATTCACAATCCCAGACTCAACCACACGGTAATAATTCGTCCGGGTAGTAGTGACGTACTTGTTTATTTGCAAATATTCTTCCATCACGAGTATGAAAAGTTAAATTCAATTCAACTTGCGCCTAAACCTGTTGTGGTAGATATGGGTGCTAACGCAGGTTTTTTTATGTTGCTCACTAAAAATCTTTGGGCTGATGCACGGGTTTTTTGTGTTGAGCCAGATGCTAAAAATTGCAATCAGATAGAACAACAGGTTACTGCAAATAAAATATCGAACGTAGAGATAATCCATGCGGGAGTATGGATAAAGGATGAACCTTTAAAAATAATCAGTCGTGCAGAGGGTATGGAATGGGCATTGGCTGTTAATAGTGATCCTGATGGCGATGTGATGGGCATTTCTTTTAAAACTCTATTACTGAATTTGAAGGTGAATGAAATAGATTTGCTTAAGATAGACATTGAAGGTACGGAAGAGTTGTTGTTTGAAAACTATGATTTTATGCAAACCCTTTCCAAACATGTTAAAATTCTTATCATGGAGACACATAATTCTGTAAAGCAGAATGAAATAGCCTCTGTGTTAAGAGTACAGGGTTTTGAAGTCTTGCTTGACAGGGAGTTGATCTTAGCAAAGCGTAGTGGTTTATGAATGCGCTGGTAAGTATCATAATTCCTGCATACAATGCCGAACTTTACATTGAAGCATGTTTACAAAGCATACTTAATCAAACATATCACCATCTGGAGATTCTCATTATAGCCGATGCTCCAACGGATAACACTATTAAGATAATTCAAACATTCAATGATGAACGAATACGGGTTCTTATAAACGAAGTGAATCTTGGACTGGCGGCTTCAGTAAACAAAGCAATTTCTGAGGCTAAGGGATTGTATATGGCCCGCATGGATGCGGACGATATTGCTCACCCTCAACGACTGGAAAAAGAGATTTTTTTCTTAGAGCAGAATCCTGGTGTGTCTATAGTTGGAACTGCTATGCAAAGTATAGGCTATAGCAAGTATTTGCATAAATTTCCCGAGTCGCACGAAGCATGTAAAGCACAATTGTTGTTTAATGTTTGTTTTGGGCACCCAACTGTAGTAATGCGTAAAAATGTGTTTAATGATTTAAAAAATCTATACCGGGAAGATTTGCAACAATATAGCGAGGAATATGAATTGTGGTGCCGGTTGGTTGAAAAAGTAAAGTTCGCCAATTTACCTGACGTTTTATTGTATTACCGAACATACCATCCAGCTGAAAAGAGCCGCGCAGAAGAAAGACGAAGAATAAACTCGTTTCAAATCCGTAAAGATTTTATTATTTCAAATTGGGGTGAACAAACTGAGGCAGATTATATATACCATGACCATGTGTGTAATCTGCACAAAGCTGATACTCTGAATGAACTTACTAACTGGATTAGTTGGTTAGAACGTTGTGCGAGGCTTAATGATACAAGGCAAATGTTTGATAACCTGGTTTTGCAGGTTGAACTTTCAAAACGAGCTTTTGAATTGCGCTATTGGAATACACATTTAGGTATTAAAAATCTCATTGGCTGGTATAAGAAAGAAAATCAATTACAAGGATTTAAACCAACGTTAAGGCAACATGTAAAATTTGTGTTGCGTACTTTGCTTAAGTTATAGTATGAAGCAATTGTTGAAGAAAATATTTCCTGTGCTTTGGTTAAGAAAAATCGCCCTTGTAATTAATACACTTAAGATAAAGACGATAGATCGCTTGTTGTATGGCGAATACGTGCCTGCACAAGATGAAATAATTTTATTGGAAAGAAAAAATCCTTTTTTAGAATTGAGAATTGAAACAAATAAATTCAAGCCAGATATACGTACTGGGTTTGAACGTTGGCAGGATATTAATTGGACACAAGATCAGTACATTATAGAGATCAGAAATAAGGTTCTAACCATTGAGGCTAAACAAGGTTGGGGCATTGTAGGCTGGAATAAACTCGTATATTATTCTTTAGGATTTGCCAGAGCACCCCATGTACGAAAACCCAAATTAATATTGCAAAATCTTAAAAAGAAATATTTACCAAAAGTGATATCATTACGCGACACAGGTGAAGAAAATTATTTTCATGTTTATAACGATGTGTTAGCAAAGTTGTTGTTGTTACGGGATTTCAACTTACTGGATAGTTCAACATACATTATAGTTAGCAAAGCTCTGTGGATGAAGGAGTATTTTCGTGCACTGGTAAATAATTCCTGGTTAAAGGATTTAAATTGGTATGTTCAGGATAATGAATGGGTGGAAACCGACCATGCAATTTTTTGTAAACCCTATACACATACAAAAAGGTATCTCGAAGAATTGGCGGCAATAATGAAGCCAACGAATGGAAGCCAAAACCGTATTCTTCTGGTACGCAAAAAATCGAGTCTCCGGTTCATCGAAAATGAGGATGAGATAGTCGAAATTCTTGAACGATATGGTTTTTTTAAAACCGATACCTCAGGTATGACTCTTCAGCAACAGGTTGAGGTGTTTAGTAATGCGGCACATGTTGTGGCTGTACATGGAGCCGGAATTACCAACATAATTTTTAAAAAAGGCGAACTTAAATTACTTGAGCTTTTTCATCATAACGAATACCTGCCCTTCCATTACATTATGCTAGCACGTATTTTTGGATTTGAATATGCAGCATTACGGGGCGAGAAAGGAAAGCGAGCTAATGAAGGTGGTTTTTATTTGAATCCTAAAGCCCTGGAAGATTATTGTAAATCTGAATTTAAGAATGCACGCTAATCCACCAGTTATTTTACTTATCATTCCTAACCTAAGTCCGGGCGGAGCGCAGAATGTTTTTAAACAACACTATGAGTATTTGAGCCGATATTATTCGTTGCATGGATGTGTTTTTAATTGGGATGGTACCCAACCAACGCAATGGCCAGCGTCTGTTACTAGTTTAGATGTTTCTGGTGGTAGAAGTGTTTTGGGTAAAATTCGATTCTTCTTATTGCGAATAGCCAGGTTACGTAAGTTAAAACGAAAGCTCCAGGTTTCTGTGTCCATCAGCCACCTTGAAGGAGCGGATTTTATTAATGTGCTTTCCGGTATAGGCGAAAAAAAAGTATTGTGGATTCATGGTACAAAAAGATTTGACAAGGCAATTGACGGGTGGTTAGGAAATATCCGAAAGAATTTACTAATCCCTCGGTTGTATAGAAATGCCGATTGCATCGTTACTGTAAGTAGGGCTATTGCGGTTGAATTGGCGGAGTCGTATCCGGCATTAGCGAATAAACTAAAGACCATTTATAATGGTATAGACCTTTCCTACATTCAGGAACAAAGAATGAAAGGCACTAATGAATTATATCAGGTACTTTGTGCAAAGCATTTTGTAATAATAACACATTGCCGCCTGGCACCTCAAAAAAATATCAGGGGTTTAATTCAGTTGGCATGGTTATGTAAAAATGAAAAGATTCCTGTTAAATGGGTTATACTCGGTGATGGTGAATTGCGTAATGAGTTGACTAAGCAATGCGACAAATTAAGCCTGGATTATTATGCTGAATGGCGCGATGAAATTTGGACTGAAGACAAACAGGTATATTTCTTAGGTTATCAGATTAATCCTTTTCCCTTTTTGGATAAGGCTAAATTGTACATAATGTCTTCACGCTGGGAAGGCTTTCCCCTTGCATTGTGCGAAGCGTTAGCATGCTCTCTTCCAATTATATCGGTCGATTGTAATACTGGGCCGCGGGAGATATTAGCGCCAGGAGAAAAGGTTTTACCAGAAACAAACGGTCCAGAGCATGCACAGTATGGGGTGTTAATGCCGCATTTAAATCATGAATCGCTTCCTATATGGGTAAAGGAGTTGAAGGAATTAATATTGGATGATAGTAGGTTAAGTAATTATAAAATTGCCACCAGTCAACGCGTTAAAGATTTGTCGATAGATAAATCTTTAACAGAAGTTAATTTGATAGTTAAGTCTGTTTCAGAGGTATGAAAAAAAAAAGGATTCTGATTATAGAAAATAGCATGGATGTAACGGGGGCACTCAAGTCCATAGCCCAGGCTTCTCTTGCAATGAGAGATGATTTTGAGTTTATTTTTTTGTTACCACGCAGATCCAAATGTAACTACTATTTGGAAACGCATGGATTTAATGCAATTTATGAATTGCCCATGCGCGAACTGCGTAAAAATGTTGTTAGTCTGCTACTGTATCTGCCTGTATTAGCGGTTAATGCAATTCGACTAAAAGGTATTCTAAGGAAAGAACGAATAGAACTTGTACATAACAACGACTTGTATAACCTCTTGCCGGTTGTTGCACGATTTTTTGGAAATACGGTACCCTATATTGTTCATATTCGTTTTTTGCCCAATAAATTTCCGCGAAAACTTTTTTTAGGGTGGTTGAAACTTCATTATAAGTTTGCCCTATACGTTGTATGTGTATCAAATTATTTATTTACCCTATTGCCACAACACCGTAAGCTCAGAATGATTTATGATGGGCTTCCATTTAAGGAAAACCACTCACATCAATTCAGGAAATTAAATTGCTTATTGTATCTGTCCAATTTTATTCAGGGTAAAGGTCAGGATTTGGCGATAGAGGTTTTTTCTGAAATTGCATTTCTGTATCCCGATTGGAAACTTCGTTTTGTTGGTGGCGATATGGGGCTAAAGAAAAATAAGATTTACAAAAATCGGCTGATGAAAATGTGTCGTCAGAAGGGAATTATGAATCAAGTAGAGTGGTACGAGTTTACGAATGACGTAGAGGCTGAATACAAAACTGCCGCAATCACCTTAAACTTTTCAGATTCAGAATCTTTTTCACTAACCTGTCTGGAAGCCCAGTTCTTTGGTTGCCCGGTAATTGCAACAAAAAGTGGCGGGCCATCTGAAATTATTAATGATGGCGTTACGGGTTTCCTTGTACCATTAGGCGATATCAATAAAGCAGTACGGTCAATAGAATATCTGATTATAAATGAAAAGGCAAGGAGTGATTTTGGAATAGCAGGAAAAAAATGGGTAAGTACTAAATTTAATACAGAAAATACTTCCTTTCAGTTAAGAGAGGTGTATTATGATTCAATATTATAATATGATTAGGTTGGCATTGTTTGTAGTTTATTGTCTGGGCAGCATCGGCAGCCGAGCTCAGGTACTTAATGCTGATTTTATAATTCCTTCGCAGGTATGCCTGAATGAGCGTATATATCCGGATAATCTTTCAACGGATGGAACGCGTTTTGAGTGGGATTTTTGTCCGGGAGAGTTAGATAAACTTCCTCAGTCCAGCGAATTTCTAACTACAAATGGTACTCCATTTGGCGTGGAGATGGTATCACAGAATGGAAGATATTACGGATTTTACACTACAAGAGGTAACCAAAAGTTAACCCGGTTGGATTTTGGAACGGATGTAAACAGTGTTCCGTTAAGTTTTGATTTGGGCAACCTGGGTACGCAAAATTTTGCATCATCCGCGATGCTCTCAATAGTTATTGTAAGGGAGGGTGAGAATTTTATTGGTTTTATAATCGACTATTTTAACCGAATATATAGAATAGATTTTGGTACATCCATTACCAATACACCAACCAATGTTGAGATAGTTTATTCAGAAGGCCATTTGAATTCTCCCATAGATATAGCTTATGTAAATGATGCCGGAGCAAATGTATTGCTGGTAACGAACTCTGGCAACGATAAATTGGTTCGTCTTAACTTTGGCGCGTCATTTCACGCGGAAGCATCGCAAATTTCAGTTGATGTAATTGCGCTTGGTTACGGAGTACAAGGTGGAATTTCGATGATCAAGTCTGATTACTGGTGTGCAGTGGTGTCAACAATATCCGGTAACCTGATTCGTGTATTGTTTGATCAGGGAATTGATTCAACACCTGCGATAATACCAATTTCAGATGTTACGCCTCAACCTTACCTCGGGGTAGCTGTGGCTTTTGATAACAACAGATATTATGTTTTTGCAGTAACATCAACGCGCATGTTTAGATATGATTTAGGCGGGGCACTAACTAACACAACCGTTAGTACAACAGATTTTGGTGGATTCAATTTATTTACTAATGTATGGGGTTTCGCTATGCATAAAGTAAAAAGCGATTGGTTGGTTTTGGTTTCAGAAAATAGCACTAACAAGATTTATAAAGTATCGTTCCCACAAGTTTGCTTTGGTGATATTTTTTTTTCTAATGAAGCTGAGCCACTTGTTATCGCAACACACCCCGGTGAATACACTATTTCACTAAGCGCTATTGATAATGATGGAAATACGGAAACACTTGTAAAGCCTATTTCAGTTTCAACAAACAGTTCTCCGGATATTTCCCTATCGAGTACAAACGTATGTGTTAATGCCCCTGTCAATTTTTACCCCATCAGTAACTCAACGGAAATCTTAAATTACCAATGGTTTTTTGGCGATGGCGAAACATCAAGCACTGCAACACCTAATCATATTTATCAATCGGCCGATCATTTTAACGTAAAACTATCTGTAGCGTCTTCAAATGGCTGCGCCAATACCATTAAAAAAAATCTAAAAATTTATGAACAACCAGTAGCGGCCTTCATTGCACCTCAAGCATTGTATTGCACAAATAACTTAACAGAGATACTCAATACAACACAGGATACTTTTGAAGGGAATCTCACTTACTCCTGGTTTGTAAACGATGTTTTGGAATCTGATACCCGTGATTTAACACATACTTTTACAAGTACCGGTGATCAAAATATAAAACTAGTGGTGGCCATTCCAGGTTGTTCCTCCGAGCACACTCAACTAATATCAGATGTTATGGAAGGGCCACAGGTATCGTTTACTTTAACAGCTAGTTGTCAGAACGATGATGTTCTATTTGTTAATACTACTCAGGGTGAAGTTTCTCAATATTTATGGACATTTGGTGATGGAAGTTCTACTTCCGATGAAAATCCTATTCATATCTATAACAATTATGGGGTTTACAATGCAACACTCACAGCTTCTAACGAAGTTGGCTGTAACAATACCTTTACTAAAGCAATTCAAATCTATTCCAAACCCACCGCCAACTTCTCTCTTGCACTTCCTCCATTTTCCTGCAGTGGTGCGGCATCGCAGTTTACAGATTTAACACCTACGCCTACCGATAGCAACATCACTTCGTGGAACTGGACTTTTGGCGATAATCAGAACAATACTTCATCTAATAAGAATCCAACGCATGTGTATGCAACCGCGGGTGACTATTCCGTGAGTTTGAATGTAGCCACCAATTTTGGATGTTCGAGTGAAATCACAAAAACAGTAACCATCGCGCAAACGCCCAACATAGATTTTACTAATACCGCACTGTGTTTAAATCAACCAGCTACATTTACACCCACTGCAACCACAGAAATTAAGGCATGGTTGTGGGGCATGCAGAATCTTACTTACACTGCGCAAAGCCCGGTGCATACGTTTACTACTTCGGGTAATCAAACGGTTACCATGGCTGCAACAGGAAATAATAATTGTGTAAAATTGGTTACAAAAAATCTTTCGGTGCCAGTACCGGTAACTATAAACTTTTCTGCTAACAGTACATGTGCTGGTAAGCCAGCGGAGTTTACAGAGACTTCCTTAACTGGACTTGATCCTGCTGTGAGTTGGAGTTGGGATTTTGCCGGTCAGGCATCGGCAACTACATCCTCGGCCACACATATCTTTCCGGCAACGGGTAATTTTAATGTGCGATTAAATTCAACGCGGCAATCCGGATGTACTTATTCGTCCACGCGCAGCATTGCTATTAGTCAGGCCCCGGTTGCACAGTTTACGGTTTCAAATGAGTCAGGTGGTGCACCCCTGGCAGTAGGCTTTGTAAACACATCGTCAGGCGCTACTTCGTGGTTGTGGAATTTTAATGATGCCGATCAAACAACCAGTACTGAGTTTTCACCTTCCTTTACTTATACCCAGTTGGGTACTTATACTGCTGAATTGATTGCCAGAAATAATCTTGGCTGTACCGATAATTTTATTAAAACTATTTTTGTTGTTAACCCTGAAATTAATGTTGCGGTTACCAACCTGTTATTGGTGGCCAATAACGATGGTACCGTGGCCACTGTAACATTCGAGAACCGCAGTAATGTAGTAGTAGTTAACCCGGAAATAGTTCTTGATCTTTCGGGTAAAGCAAAAATAAAGGAACGTGTTTTTGGAACATTTCTGCCTGGGCAACAAAGTTCAAAGTCTATCAGCACAAGAATTGTTTCAGACAACCTCAGTTATATCTGTGCCGAAATTTCTGTGATGGGCGATGTAAACAGTTTCGATAACCGGGCCTGCAATAACCTGACGGGTGAATTAGAAATTGTGCCACCCCATCCCAATCCTGCTGATCATGAGTTAACACTCGAATGGATTCGTGGGCAGCAAAATGATGTAGCAGTACGGCTAATAAATGCGCAAGGCCAGTTGGTTCTGGATAAGCGGTACACTAATTTGTTACCGGGTTTAAACCAACTAATACTAAAGGTTGATGCACTTTTGCCTGGCTTGTACGTGGCCACTGTTTCCGATGGCGACAAAACCCTAAGTTACAAGGTGCTAATTCATCGGTAAAGGAATTGAGAATTTTCTATACTAAACTATCCCAAACCAAAAAATTTTCTTCTAATTTTACCTATAAGTAAAACAAAAATCTACCTTTTCTTCTGATGAAGAAAAAAACACTTCACCTACATGAAAGCTAAATTAGATGCCACCGACCGCAGGATATTGGAAATTCTGCAGTCAAACTCAAACATAACCAACGCCCAATTAGCGCAAGAAATCGGGCTCTCACCAGCGCCCACTTTAGAGCGCGTGAAAAAACTGGAAAACTCAGGCATTATAAAAAGCTATCATGCCGTGGTGGATATGGCAAGCGTGGGGTTAGGTGTATGCACCTTTGTTACCGTATCGTTAAAAGGGCATAATAAAGATAACATTGCCAAATTTATCAGTGCCATACAAAAAATTGAAGAAGTGGTAGAATGCCACCACGTAACAGGGCAGGCCGATTTTATCCTTAAAGTTGTTGCATCTGATATTCCGGCCTATCAAAACCTGATGCTCGAAAAGGTAAGCAACATCGAAGTAGTTGACAACATGCAATCAACGGTAATACTTTCTACGTTTAAAGACAGCAAGGTAGTTCCGTTGCCATGAGTGAAATACAACGAACTTTAGTGCTGGATGCGACTAATGTAAATCAGAAGATTAAGCGCATTGCCTACCAGATTTTTGAAAACAACTTCAAAGAGAAGGTTTTGGTTTTAGCTGGTATTGATGGCCAGGGCTATAGTTTTGCCAAGCTACTTGCACGCGAATTAGAAACCATCGCACCAATGGAAACAAAAGTTGTTAAGGTTACCCTCGATAAGTCAGCTCCCCTGCAAGGCGAAGTTGAACTGGATTGCGAAGCAAAGGACCTGAAGAAAAAATGCATTGTGTTGATTGACGATGTATTGAATACCGGCCGCACGTTGGCTTTTGGCATGAAACCCTTTCTGGAAATTGAAGTAAAAAAATTGGAAGTAGCTGTTTTGGTAAACCGGAGCCACACCCAATTTCCGGTAACACCAACCTATACCGGCTATGCATTAAGTACAACCTTAACCGATCATGTTGAAGTTGTGTTAGGCAAGCAGGCAGCGGTTTATCTGAAATAAATTCAAAAGATCAATTCCGTGTCGGTACATAAAAAATCAGAAGTAAAAAAAATCACCACGCATCAGCTTCAGGAAATGAAAAACCGGGGCGAAAAAATTGCGATGCTTACGGCATACGATTTTAGTATGGCGAAGATAATTGATGGTGCCGGCATTGATGTTATTCTGGTTGGCGATTCAGCATCCAATGTAATGGCTGGTAATGAAACCACGTTGCCCATTACACTCGATCAGATGATTTATCACGCCTCTTCGGTTGTAAAGGCTGTGAAGCGCGCGCTGGTAGTAGTGGATATTCCGTTTGGTCATTACCAGGGCAGCTCGGGCGAAGCGTTACGTTCTGCCATTCGCATTATGAAAGAATCTGGTGGGCATGCTGTAAAACTGGAAGGCGGCAGCGAAGTGAAAGATTCTGTACTCCGGATTTTAAGTGCCGGAGTGCCGGTAATGGGTCACCTGGGATTAACGCCACAATCCATTTATAAGTTTGGAACTTATACGGTGCGGGCACGCGAAGAAGCCGAAGCCAGTAAACTATTAGAAGATGCGCTGTTGCTGCAGGAATGTGGTTGCTTTGCTATTGTGCTGGAGAAGATACCGGCCGGTTTAGCAAAAAAAGTTACAACAGCGTTAACTATTCCGGTTATCGGCATTGGTGCAGGCCCCGATGTAGATGGCCAGGTGTTGGTAATGCAAGATATGCTGGGAATTACCAACGAGTTTAAACCCCGCTTTCTACGCAAGTATGCCGATCTACATTCCGTAATTACCGGAGCGGTAGGTAAGTACGTGGACGACATAAAGGCCCGCGAATTCCCCAATGCCGATGAGAAATATTAGTTACCGGATTTTTTATAATTTCAACCCTCGAAAATTCAAATCGTATCTTTTAAAACCAATACAATGAGTGATCAGAAAATAACCATCAGCAATGGCAAACTTACCGTGCCCGATAACCCAACAATACCTTTTATTGAAGGCGATGGCACCGGTCCTGATATCTGGAAAGCTTCGCAACATGTGCTGGACACTGCAGTAGCTAAAGCTTATAGTGGCAAACGCAAAATAAACTGGAAAGAAGTACTGGCCGGTGAGAAGTCTTTTAACCAGGTTGGTAATTGGTTACCCGATGAAACGTTAGATGCTTTCCGCGATTACCTGGTAGGCATTAAGGGTCCGCTCTCTACTCCGGTAGGTGGTGGTATTCGTTCGCTCAATGTGGCGCTCCGTCAAATACTCGATTTGTATGTGTGTTTACGTCCGGTGCGGTGGTACAACGGAGTACCCTCGCCCGTTAAAAATCCGGGTGCCGTAGATATGGTAATCTTCCGCGAAAATACAGAAGATATTTATGCCGGTATTGAGTTTGCAGCGGGTTCAGCCGATGCTCAAAAACTTTTGGATTTTCTGGCAAAAGAATTTCCGAAGGAGTACAACAAGATCAGGTTCAATACCAAAGAAAAATCTGAAGCATTTTGGAAATCAGTTGGTGCAACCAATGTAAAAACTGATGTGAATGTAGGCATCGGTATTAAGCCCGTAAGCTGGAGCGGAAGCGTGCGTTTGATACACAGTGCCATTTCATATGCCATTAAGTTTAACCGCAAATCGGTTACATTGGTGCACAAGGGTAACATTATGAAGTTTACCGAAGGTGCTTTCCGCGACTGGGGTTATGCGGTTGCGAAAGAATACTTTGGCGATAAAGTTTATACATGGAACGAATGGGAAAAGACCAAGAAAGACAAGGGCGAAGACGCGGCCAATGCCGAGCAAAAAGCAGCACTTGCTGCTGGTAAAATCCTGATTAAGGATTCTATTGCCGACATAACCTTACAACAAGTACTCACCCGCCCTGATGATTTTTCAGTGATTGCTACGCTTAACTTAAATGGCGATTACCTGAGCGATGCATTGGCGGCACAAGTAGGTGGTATTGGTATTGCACCGGGCGCAAACATTAACTACATAACCGGTCATGCTATTTTTGAAGCGACACACGGTACAGCACCCAAGTATGCCGGTCAGGATAAGGTAAACCCAGGTTCGGTAATTCTTTCGGGTGTGATGATGTTGGAATACATGGGCTGGCAGGAAGCGGCTGATCTTATTAACAAAGGTTTGGAGAAGGCAATTTCCTCCAAGCGTGTTACCTACGATTTCCACCGGCTGATGGAAGGAGCTACTCTACTAAAATGCTCGGAATTTGGAAATGAGATTGTGAAGCATTTTTAAGTTTATTAGCATCCAATAGAAAAGTTAAAGGCTGGCTTAAAAAGTCAGCCTTTTCTTTTTGTTAGTCTTGCGACAAAGCTTTAGCACTGTTTTTCCAACCGATGTAATTGCCCGCAGTGGTTTTAATATCTTCATTGCCTCCATATATCACACTGAGATTCTCTGCTTGTCCACTTAATTTTTTCCAATAAATTAAGTTTGAAAAAAAACTGGCATTACGGGTTTGACCGGATTTTATTTCAATAGGAATAAGTCTATTCGCCTCTTCAATCAATAGATCTATTTCCTTTTGATCTTTGCTAAGCCAGTAAAAGGTGTTTGAATTTTTTCCAGCATTTAGCTTTCGTTTAATGAACTCATTGATGATAAAATTTTCAAACAAGCCTCCTTTCAAGTAATGCGATGTTAATTGCGATACATTTTCCAGGCCTAATAATGAGCATGCCACCCCGGTGTCATAAAAATAGAGTTTGGGTGATTTTATAAGTCGTTTATTATAATTTTTATGATGAGGTTGTAAAAAATGAATAATGTAACTCGCCTCCAATACAGAAAGCCAGGCTTTGGCAGTATTAGGACTTATGCCGGCATCACTTGCTATTGACTGGATGTTCAATACCTGCCCAATTCTGCCGGCACAAAGTTTAAGAAACATTGAAAAACTGTTCAGGTTCTCGATATTCTTTATTTGCCGAACATCCTTTTCGATATAAGTATTGATGTATGCCGGATAAAAATCCGCAGGCATTATTTGTTTATCGTATAAACGAGGATACCCTCCGTTAAACACGAAAGCTTCCCAGGTTTTGGGTTCATGCTTTGTTCCGCTTAATTCATCAAACGAAAACGGGAGAAGTTTTAGAATAGCCGTGCGCCCAGCAAGACTCTGGTTTATTTTTTCTGAAAGTAAAAAATTCTGAGACCCAGATAGCACGATATGAATGTCCTTATCATCTACTATACCTTGTATGTAAGAAAACAATTCAGGTGTATTTTGTACCTCATCCAATACAACCCCATTTGGAAAGTTGCTAAGAAACCCACGTGGATCTTGCATTGCATTGGTGCGATTATCAATGTCTTCAAGGGTTATATAGGGCAAATCTTTGTAGATCGATTTGAGGAGAGTGGTTTTACCAGTCTGCCTTGGGCCGGTAAGTGACAATACAGGAAATTGCTTCCTCAGCGCAATAATTTTATCAGAAAGATGACGTGTTATCATAAATCAATATAGACAAAAATAGATTTTAACTGAATTTTTGTCCAAAATTTGTTTCTTTTTTGTTCATTTTAGCCATTTTTTGATGAAATCAGTTCTTGCCAAAATTTTTGAGAGTTAAGCAAGGTGGTTCCTACGTTAGGATTTTGAGGCTGCAGTACTGACAGTGTTCTGAATTAGGGAATGTTCTTGTTTAGAGATTGTTTTTTTAAAGCGAGAACGTAACCGAAAGTTTGACCGCGAAATTTTTTCGGGTTTCTGAAAAGCTGTATGGCCCGTATCGGTAAAAAGCGCCTGCACCGAATCCCCAATAAAATAGGTTCACATATTTAAATCGGAAAATGTTGTTAAGTGCTGCTCCACTTTCGATATAACCTTTCTCCATGGTGTTGAAAATAATTTCCTGATGGCTTGATGGTGTAGATAAACTACCAACACCCATATTATGAAGAATAGAAAGCTCCGGGCGAAAATTTTTACTGCGTGTTCCGGTTAGCCGGCCAAAGTTGTGCGAAAGAAAAAGATACATGTACCGATCTGAAACAAATTCATAAAGGCCCATGGTTTGAAAATAGTTTGGTACAATCAGGTTATCTAGGAATGAGTCTGTATTGGAGCCTCTTCCATTAAACAAGAGTGAATAGGGGGCATCCCCGTGCAGTAAACCAGTGGAGAGTTTCCAGGTAGTTTGCCCAAAACCTTTTGTTCTGAATTGGTGATCGATGGCCAGTTCCGACTTAATAAAATCAAATGCGCCATTTAAGGTTTCGCTAAATGATTTTGAAATAGAAAAATTAACCTGTGGATAAGCAACGGTTGTTACCACAGCCGATTGGCCAACCTGTACATAGCCTTCGCGGAAAGCATACCGCAACTGAAAGCCGGTTTCGAAGTTTGTAAAATCAGTGGGCTGTTCACCTATAGTTGAAAACGCATAAGCGTACGCAGGCTTTATATTTTGTTGTTGGGCAAACAAAGCAACCTGAATAAACCGGAGCGGCCGTGCATGGAAATAGATTTTATATTGTTCAAGACTGTCCATTCTGGTTGTTAAATAGTTTCGGTAGCTCTGATTTCCGATTGTAACAGGTGGAGGTTTGATGAAATTTGTATTGCCAGGTTCGCGCACATCGCGCTGATAAGATGCGCTCAGGAACAAATCTTTTTTCTTTGACAGATTTATCTGCATACCACCACCGTACTTCAATGCCTGGTCATTAAAACCATAGGCCACGTAACCATCCCATTGAAAAATTCGGGAAATGGTTTCACCAGTTTGTAACCCAAAGCCCACACGCAACCCTTCATATTTGTTTACCCGCAACAAGTGCTCCACTGGTAAATAGAATCGTCCCCACTTTAATTTTCCCGTAGCAAGCCCTTCCATTAAACTCATGGTACTGTTCATAAAACGCAGTTTGTTTCCAAGCGAATCGTAGAATTTGTAAGTGTTTTGCTCTTTTCTTTCTAATGTATCCTGGCGCTGCTGTTGCCAGAAGGGTTCATGCTGCTTATTGGCTCCGGGAGCGAAATCGGTAGTTAGCAACCCAAAATTATTTTTGGAAATTTCAGCACCTATGGTAATATCGGTAATATAACTGCTGTGCGCATACTTTACGTTGCGGTTCTTTATTTTGTATTCGGTTAAAAAAAACTCAGTATTGAGCTGGCGTGGAAACCAATGGCCATGAACAAAAGCATACTGTTGCTCAATCTGAATATTAATTAAGGCATGGTCATCGGCAGGTTGTGCCAGTACATTTTCGATAGCATATCCATTGGTGTTAATGTAAAGCTGACCTTTCAGACTTTCAAACGATCTTCCTGGCAGCGATTCAAAAGAAATTACAAATGTAGTGTCGGCTCCTCGTAGCAAGGTATCCGCCAGTTGATAATCGTATCTGCCTATGCTACCCGGACTAATCGGGTTAAGAAAATCTTTTTCTAAAAGTGTAATGTGGTCTTTGTAAAAAGTAAACGGTTGAAAGTCGCTTGCCAGCACAGCGAAAAAAGGGTCTTTAACGCCCGACATGCGATTACCAGTAATGGTTTCTTTGTTAAGGTTTGGCTTCACATATTTTCGTTCAGTAACCGTTTCGCTTACAAAAAAGTGACTGTTTTTTAAAAAGGTAACAAGTTGAGAAGTATCGTTTTGATTCTCGCCAGCCAGCGTTGCATAAAATTTATGATAGGCTTTGTACTGAAATGATACCAGGTTTTCCGGATCGTTAATTTTTCGATTAGCGGTTACCTTTCTTATTATTTTGTGAGCTGGATTTTCTCCGGCCAGAATGACAACACTTTCTAACTGAAGGGGAGCCTCTTTCAGTTTGATGAGTTGGTAAGTTTTTAGAAATTCTTCTGCCGAAAGAACAGTAGTGGTGTATCCTACATAACTTATTCTGATAGAATTAGCAGGTTGAATGGATAGCACATATCTACCGTTTATATCTGTTACGGTTCCTTCTGTGGTACCAACCAGCGAAATGTTTACAAAGGGGAGGGGTTCACCGGAACGCTCATCTACCACTTTACCTTGTACAGTTTGAGAAAAGCAAGTAATCGTTATTCCGTAAAGGCCAATTGAAAGCAATAGAAAAATCTTGCCTGCCCAATTCATGTAACAAGCTTAAAACTCCAACATCTTAACCGCAGTAACAGCTGCCTCTTCACCTTTGTTGCCTAGTTTGCCACCGGCACGTTCCAAAGCTTGTTCTTTATTAAGTGTGGTAAGCACTCCAAAAATTACAGGCTTACGGGTTTTAATATTTACTTCTGTTATCCCATACGCCACGCTTTGGCAGATGTAATCGAAGTGTGGTGTATCACCCTGAATAACACAGCCGATACAGATTACTGCGTCAATATTTTTTTGTTCGGCCATCCAAAGCGCACCCAGCGTTAGCTCAAATGTGCCCGGTACATTTTTTCTGATTATCCCCGATTTTTTTACTCCCAGCTTTCGTAAGGCGTTATAGGCTCCCTCATAAAGTGGTTCGGTTATATCATCGTTCCATTCGGCCACTACAATAGCAAATCTCTTTTTAGCTAAATCTATTTTGCTCTTCCCTGAAACTGATTTGAGTATGCCTGCCATAGTTATTTTCTTTCTTTAATTATCTTCGGATTTCTACTGGTGTGTAATACACCTAGAATTATTATCGTGGATTTTATTTTATCAACCTTGAAATAGATTAGGTATGGGAATCGGTTTGCATGTGAAGCCCTTACATTTTTGAAACGAACTGCATAGTGAGAAGGTGCGGAATTTATTTTATAGAATTTTTCAAGTATGCAGTCATAGAACTCGAAACCCAAATTCTCCTTTTGGAGGTTGTAGAACTGAATTGATTCTTCGATGTCTTGTTGTGCTTCCTGTGATATGATAAGCTTGAAGCTCATCGCATCTTTTCTATTCTTGATTTAAACTCTTCAAGTAAAATCCCACCAGATGGGTTCTTTTCATAGTTTTCTAATCTTTCTTGAATAAGCTCTTTATGCCATTCAGGCATTTCATACTCTTGCTTATCAGCCACAATCATTCCATACATAAGTTTCAAAAGTCTTTCATCAGCAATATCAATGTATGCGTGTAGGTGTTTCCTTATTTCTAGTGTTTCCATGAGGATGAAAATTTTAGTAAAAGTAACAAAATAAAAAAGGATCGCTTTTGGCGATCCTTTCCGTGATTATCTTAAAAACTTAAGAGTTCGTCTCCAATCTCGCTTTAAACTTTCTGGCGTTCTGGTACTCGCTTGATTCCCAGAATTCGTCAATGATGGTTTGATAGGCAGCCTTGGCTTTATCGGCCTGATTTAATTTTTCATAAGCCAATGCGGCCTTCATCAGGTAAGTTGGGGTAAATTCTTTATTTGGTTTGTAAGCAGCGGCTTTGGCGTAATAACGGGCTGCTTCGGTAAAATTATCTTGCTCCATATAGGCATCGCCAATCAGGCTATAGGCCCTTGCCTGAACCAACAAATCATTAGAACTGAAATCCTGCAGATGAAAGATAGCCAGCGGGAATTTTCCTTGCTTCAGGTAAATAGCCCCGGCATAGTAGTTGGCAAGGTTACCTGCTTTTGTACCGCTGTAATCTTCAATTATTTGCAAGAAACCCAGGTTGTTGCCATCGCCATTTAATGCCTGGGCTAAACTGTCGGCTTCGAAGTAACGAATAGCCTGAAACATTTCGCCTTGAGCAAGATTATCCTGGCTATTACTATAATAGCGGTATCCAAAATAGCCACCTACCACCAATATTATTGCAGCTACAATTCCAATAGCTATTTTAGGGTTATTCTCAAACCAGCCTTCAATACCAACCAGTTTTTCCTGAAGTACCTCAGCGTTTTCGAGTACATCCTTTTTTTCTTCCTTCTTTGCCATGATATATTAAAAATAAAAGTCCCGCTTTACAGCGGGACGCAAAACTAAGCATTAAGCCCTATTTAACAAAAGGCTGATTAATCCATTATAAAAGGGTAGTTGGGTTCAAAATAAACATCAGTAAGAGCTTCTGAAGGATCGGGGAAATTGGATTCTTCCGCAAACTTTACACTTTCCTCAACTTGTGCATTTACCTTGGCTTCAATGGCCTCCAAGTCCTTTTCGGTGGCTATTTTTTTACTCAGAATGGTAGCCCGAACTTGTTCTACCGGGTCGCGCTGTTTATATTCCTCCACTTCATCTTTGGTACGATACTTTTGAGGGTCGCTCATGGAGTGGCCTTTGTAACGATATGTTCGGAATTCCAACAGGGTAGGCCCTTCGCCAGCGCGGGCACGTTCAGCAGCTCGTTCAACGGCATCATGAACAGCCTCTACATTCATTCCATCAACTGGCTCTGAAGGCATATCATATGCTTCGCCTAAGGTATAAAGTTCGTGCACGTTTGATGTACGCTCAACCGAGGTGCCCATGGCATAACCATTATTTTCGATAACAAAAATCACAGGCAGTTTCCACAACATGGCCAGGTTTAACGCTTCGTGAAAGGCGCCTTGCCGCACAGCGCCATCGCCCATATAACAAATGCATAAGTTACCAGTCTTATTGTACTTTTCTGCGAAAGCAATACCAGCGCCTAGCGGAACCTGAGCCCCAACAATACCGTGGCCACCTATAAAATTATGTTCCTTATCAAAAATGTGCATCGAACCACCCTTGCCTTTGGTAATGCCGGTTTCTTTGCCATATAATTCAGCCATAATTGCATTTGGACTTGTACCTAATGCCAACGGGTGCGCATGGTCGCGGTAGGCAGTAATATATTTATCGCCTTTGCGAAGTGCAGAAACAGAACCTGCAGCACAGGCCTCTTGCCCAATATATAAATGGCAAAAACCACGTATTTTTTGCATGCCATAAAGTTGGCCAGATTTCTCTTCGAACTTGCGCATCAGCAACATACTCTCGAACCAGAACATGTAAGTTTCTTTAGAATATGTCTTCTTGTCTTTCTTCGTACTTCCTTTAGCCGGGGCTGTTGCCATAATTGCTAATTTTGATTCATAAATGTGAGTTGCGAAAATACGCCTCCGGCCGACAATCGCCAAATGACCGTTCGCATTTACAGTTGAATTTTATTCCAGATCGCGTGTTTCTCAATACCCTCCGACTTTTCAATTTTAAAAACCATGCTGAGGTTAACCTGACCTTCGATGCACCCATTATCTGCTTGGTGGGGCGTAATGGTTCTGGCAAAACCAATGTGCTGGATGCGATTCATTACCTATCGTTATCTAAAAGTGCCTTTAATCCATCCGATACCCAGAACATTAAACACCACGAGGCTGGCTTTTTTTTAAGAGGTGGGTTTATAATCGGCAACAAATCAACCCAGGTTGAGTGTGTGGTACAAACAGTTGGTAAAAAAGTGTTGCGCGAAGACGGCCAGGACTACACGCGATTTTCTGAACATTTGGGTAAGTACCCGGTAGTTTTAATTGCCCCGCAGGATATTGAGTTGATTTGGGATGGTGCCGAACCGAGGCGCAAATTTATTGACGCAATTCTCAGTCAGATGGATCGCAGCTACCTGGAACATCTTATTACCTATACCCATCAACTGAAACAACGAAATAGTCTATTAAAAAATTTTTCCGATCGTGGCCAGGTAGATTTAAACTTACTGGAAAGCTATAATGTACGGTTGATAGAATCAGGTGATTATATTTTTCGTGTGCGCCAAAAGTTTTGCCATGAGTTTGCAGCGCGGGTTAAGCAACATTATAGCCATCTGGCTCAAACCACCGAAGAACAAGCCGACATTCATTATAAATCAAATCTGGCCGAATCTAACTTTTTACAATTACTCAAAAACTCGGTACAGCGCGATGTTGCGCTGCAACGAACAACCACAGGCGTTCACCGCGATGATTTTGTCTTTACTTTAAATGACCACGAAATACGAAGAGTAGGATCGCAAGGGCAACAAAAATCTTTTCTGATAGCTTTGAAACTGGCTGAATTTGAAGTTATTAGTAACAAACTGAACCTTAAACCCATTTTATTACTGGATGATATTTTCGACAAATTGGATGACTGGCGTATCAATAGGCTTATCTCTCTTGTAGCGGCCGGAACTTTCGGACAACTATTCATAACGGACGCTCGCCCCGATAGAACACAAACCATTTTAACCGAGGCCGGAATACAAGCCCGTATTTTTACTATTGAAAATGGTACATTTACCAGTACATGGCTGCGGACTTAAAAAATGATGGTAACTTTCAACACATTGGGCAGGCAATTCAGAAACTGCTGAAGAGTTACCATATCAAATCAAAATTTGATGAAACCAACCTGATAGCTTCCTGGGAACGATTGGTGGGTAAGGTATTGGCCAAACACACTAAAAAACTTCAAATCAGAAATAAAGTACTTTTTGTACAGTTAGACAGCCCCTCGCTGAAAAACGACCTGGTACTGCATAAAACCAGGATACTGGAAATTTTCAAGACCGAATTTGGCCCCGACTTACTGACGGATATAATAGTGATGTAGTACGGGTTTTTACGTTTAACAAAACTCCAATATTTAAAGCAGGTGTTTGGCCAAACCGAAAAACCGTATAATTTTGCACTCCTAATTTTTGGCACTAGCTAAAATTTAGGTGGGAGAGCTGATTTTGATGATCTCCGAATGTTCTTTAACAGTAACGCAAACGGGGAGATACTCAAGCGGCCAACGAGGACAGACTGTAAATCTGTTGACTTATGTCTTCACAGGTTCGAATCCTGTTCTCCCCACCAATTAGTTTGAATTTGAAATTTCGAATTCGAATTTAAGAATGCGGGAGTAGCTCATCCCAATAACTTATCACGAGGTAGGGCGATAGCCTCTTAAAAGGTTATAAAGAGCAAATAAGCGGGAGTAGCTCAGTTGGTAGAGCGATAGCCTTCCAAGCTATAGGTCGCGGGTTCGAGCCTCGTCTCCCGCTCAACCAGAACTCAAAATTTAAAATTCAACATTTTAAATTTTGAGTTCAGGCTGTTGTAGCTCAGTGGTAGAGCACTTCCTTGGTAAGGAAGAGGTCGTGAGTTCAATCCTCATCAACAGCTCTGCACAACAGGTTTGCCAGGTGGGCATACTTCTAATCCCGGAAACGGGAATGAAATATTGAAACTGAATTTTGAATTTGAAATTACTGATGCGTAGCGAACATCAAAAAGGTAACGACAGATTCAGGCAGCCATGTAAAATGGCAAAATTCCTATCCGAAAGGCTTACAATGTTTAGGGTGTCTCCAAAATGGAGAATAAAGGCTTAGTAACTTTTATTTTAACTATTAATACACTTTAAACTTTAACTGGGATTTTCAAACATGGCAAAAGAAACATTTGACCGCTCGAAACCGCACGTTAACATTGGTACCATTGGTCACGTTGACCACGGCAAAACCACACTAACGGCTGCTATTACAAAAGTATTGGCTACTAAAGGTCTCGCTGCTGAGCGCGACTTCTCGTCAATCGACAACGCTCCTGAAGAAAAAGAGCGTGGTATTACCATCAACACATCACACGTTGAGTATCAAACAGAAAACCGCCACTACGCGCACGTTGACTGTCCTGGCCACGCTGACTATGTAAAAAACATGGTTACCGGTGCTGCCCAAATGGACGGTGCAATTTTGGTGGTAGCTGCTACCGATGGTCCCATGCCTCAAACCCGCGAGCATATCCTTTTGTCGCGCCAGGTAGGCGTTCCAAGGCTGGTAGTGTTTATGAATAAGGTTGACTTGGTGGACGATCCGGAATTGTTGGATCTTGTTGAAATGGAAGTTCGCGAGTTGCTTTCTGCTTATGATTTCCCGGGTGATGAAATTCCGATTATCCGTGGTTCTGCTTTAGGTGGCTTGAATGGCGATGCCAAGTGGGTTGGTAAAATTGAAGAACTGATGAAGGCTGTGGATGAATACATTCCGCTTCCGGTTCGTTTGATCGATAAAGACTTCCTGATGCCTGTTGAAGATGTATTCTCAATTACAGGTCGTGGAACTGTAGCTACCGGTCGTATTGAACGCGGTATCATCAAAACTGGCGACCCGGTACAGATTTTGGGTATGGGTGCCGAAAACCTAACCTCTACCATTACCGGAGTAGAAATGTTCCGTAAAATCCTTGACAGAGGCGAAGCTGGTGATAACGTAGGTTTGTTGTTACGGGGTATTGAAAAAGACCAAATCGCACGCGGTATGGTAATCTGCAAACCAGGTACAGTAACACCTCACGCTAAGTTTAAGGCTGAAGTGTACGTGCTTTCTAAAGAAGAAGGTGGTCGTCACACGCCATTCTTCAACAAGTACCGTCCGCAATTCTACTTCCGTACTACGGATGTAACGGGCGAGTGTAAACTTCCTGCCGGTATTGAAATGGTTATGCCTGGCGATAACGTTACCATCGAAGTTGAACTGATCAACAAGATTGCAATGGAGAAAGGTCTTCGTTTCGCTATCCGCGAAGGTGGCCGTACGGTAGGTTCAGGTCAGGTAACTGAGATTTTGGACTAACATCAGAATTAGCTTTTTATTCATCTGAATAGAGCTAATCATCTGAAAATCAACCATCAAGCGTTTCCGAGATTTTTCTTGGAAACGCTTTTGTTTTATATACTCCTTGTTCTACCTTTGCAGTCCTTTTGAATTGGCGGTTTTGGAACGAACAATTTCCAAGGACTAAGACAAACGGGTGTAGTTCAAGGGTAGAATAGCGGTCTCCAAAACCGTTGATGGGAGTTCGAATCTCTCCACCCGTGCAAAAGAAAGGCAGGTGGCAGATGCAGATTTTAAGTTGCGGTCTTAAAATCTGAAATAAATAAACCGCAATAACTTTAAAATGGATGGAAAAAGTTAAGAACTATATTCTGGAGTCCATTGACGAAATCCGTAACAAGGTTTCGTGGCCAAAATTTAACGAGTTGCAAAGCAGTGCCATTCTGGTATTGGTAGCCTCGTTGATTTTTGCGGTAATAATTGGTGTTATCGACCTTGGGTTCAATAATGCTTTGTCTTGGTTTTATCGCGAATTCTAATCGGAGAAGCCATGGCAGAGTTAAAGTGGTATGTGTTGCGTGTTATCAGCGGCCAGGAAAAGAAAGTAAAGTCCTACCTGGAAACTGAAATCGAACGGTCCAAGCTGGTGGAGTTCATTCCACAGGTGCTGATACCGAGCGAAAAGGTGTATGAAATGCGCAATGGCAAAAAGCGGGTTCGCGAAAGAAACTTCTTTCCTGGCTATGTTTTGGTTTCGGCCGATCTGTCAAATGGCGAAGCCTACCACACAGTAAACAACATTCCCGGTGTGATTGGCTTTTTGGGAACCAATGGTTCCAGTGCCACATCAAAAGAACCGGTTGCACTTCGGCAGTCTGAAGTTAACCGCATTCTGGGTAAGGTAGATGAAGTGGATCAGTTTGAAGAAAAACTGGAAACACCGTTCATTAAAGGCGAATCAGTAAAAGTAATGGATGGTCCATTCAGTGGTTTTACAGGTTCAGTAGAAGAAATTTTTGAAGACAAGAAGAAACTCAACGTAATGGTGAAAATCTTTGGAAGAAATACACCGGTTGAATTGAGTTATATGCAAGTAGAAAAAGTAGACTAGTAATACAATGGCTAAGGAAGTAACCGGTTATTTGAAATTGCAGGTAAAAGGTGGGCAGGCAAACCCAGCACCGCCAATTGGTCCGGCATTAGGTTCAAAAGGTTTGAACATCATGGACTTCTGCAAACAGTTTAATGCACGTTCGCAGGATAAGCAGGGTCAGATATTGCCCGTGCTCATTACAATTTATAACGACAAGTCTTTCGACTTTGTAATAAAAACACCTCCGGCAGCAGTGCTGATTATGGAGGCTATCAAATTGCAGAAAGGCTCGAAAGAACCTAACCGTGCAAAGGTTGGTTCCATTAGCTGGGATCAGATTAAGAAAATAGCTGAGTTGAAAATGCCAGATTTGAATGCATTTAAAGTTGATTCAGCTATGAAAATGATTGCTGGTACAGCACGCAGTATGGGAGTTACAGTAAGTGGCACCGCCCCTTGGGATAAATAAAATATTACAATGGCAAAGTTGACAAAAAACAGAAAAGCGGTACTCGCTAAGCACAATCTCGAAAAAGAGTATTCTTTGGAAGATGCGGCCAAGGTGCTGAAGGATATTACATTCACAAAATTTGATGCATCAGTTGATGTGGACATCCGCTTGGGCGTTGACCCAAAGAAATCGGATCAAATGGTGCGCGGTGTTGTTTCATTACCTCATGGATTGGGAAAAACAGTTCGTGTGTTGGTTTTGTGTACACCCGATAAGGCCCAGGAGGCAAAAGATGCCGGTGCTGAGCACGTGGGATTAGATGATTATATTCAGAAGGTAGAGGCCGGCTGGACAGATATAGATGTAATTATTACCATGCCTACCGTTATGGCCAAGGTTGGTAAACTCGGTAAGGTGCTAGGCCCAAGAGGTTTAATGCCTAACCCGAAGTCAGGAACAGTTACCCTGGAAGTTGGAAAAGCAGTGAAAGAAGTGAAGGCGGGTAAAGTTGACTTCAAAGTAGATAAACAAGGAATTATTCACGCCAGTGTTGGTAAGGCTTCCTTCAGCGCAGACAAGATTAAAGAGAATGCTGCTGAACTTATAAACACAGTGGTTAAGTTAAAGCCAGCTTCATCGAAGGGTACATACATACAAAGTATTTCCCTGTCTTCCACGATGAGTCCTGGAATAATGGTGGATAAGAATTCGGTTGTATAAGGTCTAAAATACGAAAACAATGACCAGGGAAGAAAAAGGGCAAATTATTGAAGAGTTGGCTGAGAAATTTTCTCAGAACAATCACTTTTATATTACCGATGCCTCCGGTCTGACGGTTGCGCAAATTAACGCGTTTCGCAGACTGTGTTTTAATGCTGGTGTAGAATACCGTGTTTACAAAAACACGCTTATTCGCAAGGCATTAGAAAAGCAATCCGGTAATTACACAGAGCTATTCGGTACACTTAAAGGCTTTTCGGGTGTAATCTTCTCGAAAGAGGTAGGCAACGCTCCTGCAAAAGTTATTTCAGAGTACAGAAAGAAATTGGATGGCAAACCAGGTTTTAAAAGCGCCTCCATTGAATCCACTCTTTTCATCGGAGAGGAAAACCTGAAAACGCTGGTTGAGTTAAAATCTAAAAACGAACTCATTGGCGAAGTTATTTCATTGCTGCAATCTCCTGCCAAAAATGTGTTGTCTGCTTTATTAAGCGGCAAGCAAACTGTTGCAGGATTGGTAAAAGCATTGGAAGAAAGAAAACAAAATTAAAAACAGAATCTTTAAACACTTACAAATCATGGCTGACGTAAAATCACTTGGCGATCAACTGGTAGAACTTACCGTTAAAGAAGTAAATGAATTAGCTTCTTACCTGAAAGAAACTTATGGTATTGAACCTGCTGCTGCTGCTGTGGCTGTGGCTGCTGGTCCTGCTACTGGTGGTGGCGCTGCTGCTGCTGAAAAAACCAACTTCGATGTAGTATTGAAGTCTGCAGGTGCTAACAAACTTCAAATCGTTAAGCTTGTAAAAGAATTAACAGGTCTTGGCTTAAAAGAAGCTAAAGATGTTGTGGATGGAGCTCCTAAAACTATCAAAGAAGGTTTACCTAAAGACGAGGCTGAAAACCTGAAGAAGCAACTGGTTGAGGCTGGTGCTGAAGTTGAATTGAAGTAATTCAATTCGACTCTTGAGGACGAAGGGTACCGTCTGAGCGGAATTCAGGCCCCAGATCCATTAAGTTGGAACTGGGGTCTTTCCCTATTTATAGCGTGTAAGCTACAGTACCCAACTTATAGTAATGGATTAGTCTAGTCCGGGAATTTAAACGAAACGTACCTTGGCAAAGAAGACAACAGCAAATAACAGGATTGACTTCTCATCAATTGAGAAAGTTCTTGAGTATCCTGATTTTCTCGATATTCAACTTCAATCCTTCAAAGATTTTTTGCAGATCGAAACACCTGCAGAAAAAAGACAAAACGAAGGCCTCTTTAAAGTATTTGCAGAGAACTTTCCAATCTCAGACTCGCGCGAAAACTTCGTGTTGGAGTTTGTTGATTACACAATCGATCCGCCCAAGTATAGTGTGGACGAGTGCATTGACCGCGGATTAACTTTTTCAGTTCCGTTAAAGGCAAAGCTTCGTCTTACATGTAATGACGAGGATAACGAAGATTTTCAAACCATTGAACAGGAAGTGTTCTTGGGAAACATCCCATACATGACCGAAAAAGGTTCGTTCGTAATTAATGGAGCCGAACGTGTAATCGTATCACAGTTACACCGTTCTCCAGGCGTTTTTTTTGCCATGAGTAAACACACCAATGGAACGAAGCTGTATTCGGCCCGAATAATCCCGTTCAAAGGCTCGTGGATTGAATTTGCTACCGATGTAAATGCAGTTATGTATGCGTACATCGACCGTAAAAAGAAATTTCCTGTAACCACATTGCTGCGTGCCATTGGTTACGGTACCGATAAAGATATTTTGGATCTCTTCGGACTTTCGGAAGAAATCGAAGCAAACAAAAACACACTTAAGAAAACAGTGGGTCGCAAATTAGCTGCCCGGGTATTAAAAACCTGGACGGAGGATTTTGTGGATGAAGATACCGGTGAAGTAGTTTCCATCGACCGGAATGAAGTGTTGCTGGAACGCGACCATGTATTGAGTGCCGAAGATGTTGACGTAATCATAGAGTCCGGTGTAAAGTCGATCATCTTGCATCGCGAAGATGTAAACGTGGCCGATTACCACATCATTTTTAACACGCTTGCGAAAGATAATTCCAACTCTGAAAAAGAAGCGGTTGAACAAATCTACCGTCAACTCAGAAACACCGAAGCGCCTGATGAGCAAACGGCTCGTGATATTATCCAGAGTTTATTCTTCAGCGAAAAGCGATATGATTTAGGTGAAGTTGGTCGCTACAGAATTAACAAAAAGCTAGGACTTGATTTAAGTTTCGATCATCGCGTATTAACCACAGAAGATATAATTCTGATTGTAAAATACCTCATAGGGTTGATCAACTCAAAAGCAGTGGTGGATGATATCGATCACCTGAGCAACAGGCGCGTAAGAACGGTGGGTGAACAATTATATTCTCAGTTTGGTGTAGGGCTTGCCCGTATGGCCAGAACCATCAAAGAAAGAATGAACGTTCGCGATAACGAAGATTTCAAACCGGTTGATCTGATCAATGCAAGAACATTGTCATCGGTAATCAACTCCTTCTTTGGAACCAATCAATTGTCTCAGTTCATGGATCAAACCAATCCGTTGGCTGAAATCACGCACAAGCGCAGAATGTCGGCACTTGGGCCAGGTGGTCTTTCGAGAGAACGTGCAGGATTTGAAGTGCGAGATGTACACTATACCCACTATGGTCGCTTGTGTACCATTGAAACTCCGGAAGGTCCAAACATTGGTTTGATCTCATCACTTTGCGTGCATGCAAAAGTGAATAAGATGGGCTTTATCGAAACACCCTATCGCAAGGTAGAGAATGGCAAGGTAAAAGGTAAGGAAGTAATCTTCCTGACAGCCGAAGAAGAGGATACACACAACATCGCGCAAGCGAATGTGAAAATAAAAACCAATGGCGAAATAGAAGATGAGCGCATCAAAGCTCGCTTCGAAGGCGATTTCCCGGTAGTGGAACCGAAAGATATCCGCTACATGGACATTGCTCCGAACCAGATCGTATCGATTGCAGCTTCGATGATTCCATTCCTGGAACATGACGATGCAAACCGTGCATTGATGGGCTCTAACATGCAACGCCAGGCTGTTCCACTCATGCGCCCCGAAGCACCAATTGTAGGTACCGGACTAGAAGGAAGGATAGCCATCGACTCGCGTACTTTAATTCTTGCGGAAGGAGCCGGTACTGTGGAATTTGTGGATGCTAAGAAAATAGTAGTACGCTACGAAGTATCGGAAGAGCAACAGTTGGTTCGCTTTGATGATGAGATTAAAACGTATAGCCTGATCAAGTTTAGAAGAACTAACCAGGATACGTGTATCAACCTTACGCCACTGGTTAAGAAAGGCGACAAGGTTACAAAGGGACAACCGCTGTGCCAGGGTTATGGAACGGCCAATGGTGAATTAGCTTTAGGCCGTAACTTGTTGGTGGCATACATGCCGTGGCAAGGATATAACTTTGAAGATGCGATCGTAATATCAGAGCGTGTTGTACGCGATGATGTTTACACCTCTATTCACGTAGAGGAATTTGAACTTGAAGTGCGTGATACCAAGCGCGGTGAAGAAGAATTAACTTCGGAGATCCCCAATGTAAGTGAAGAAGCAGTTAAGCACTTAGATGAAAATGGTATTATTCGCGTAGGTGCCGAAGTGAAGGAAGGCGATATTCTGATTGGTAAGATTACTCCTAAAGGCGAAACCGATCCTACACCAGAAGAAAAATTGCTGCGCGCCATCTTTGGCGATAAAGCCGGTGATGTGAAGGATGCTTCTATGAAAGCGCCTCCATCATTAAAAGGTGTGGTCATTGATACCAAATTATTCTCAAGACCTAAGCGCGATAAAGATGTGCGCAACAAGTCTAAGAAAGAGCTGGATGCCTTGAAGAATCGTTACAGCAAAGAGCTTACTGAACTCCGTGCTGAAATGATCAAGAAGTTAACAAGTTTGTTAACGGGTAAAACCAGCCAGGGTGTGAAGCACAAGTTTGGTGATGAACTAATCAGCAAAGGCGTTAAGTTCTCAGCCAAGGTGCTTGAAAGCAACCTCTTCCCGGATAAGAATATTTACCGCGATGAAAGTAACTATAACGTTCCGGAAGAAGTGAACCTGATTGCGGATGTAAGCCTTGAAAGCTGGACAACAGAAGATCATACAAACGAACTGGTAGCCGAACTGGTTAAAAACTACCTCAATAAGCGTAACGTTATTTCTGGCGAATTCAAACGCGAGCGTTTCACATTGGAAGTGGGCGATGAGCTACCAGCCGGAATTGTTCAGTTGGCAAAAGTTTATGTAGCCAAAAAACGTAAACTGAAAGTAGGTGATAAAATGGCCGGTCGCCACGGAAATAAAGGTGTGGTTGCGCGTATTGTACGCGAAGAAGATATGCCATTCCTGGAAGACGGAACCCCGGTTGATATTTGCTTGAACCCGCTGGGTGTACCATCGCGTATGAATCTCGGTCAGATCTACGAAACCGTATTGGCATGGGCTGGTAAGAAATTGGGCCGCAAGTATGCTACTCCAATTTTTGATGGTGCTTCAATAGATCAAGTATCTTCTGAGTTGGCAGAAGCAGGTTTACCTGAATTTGGCCGCACATACTTGTATGATGGTTTAACTGGTGAAAAGTTCGATCAGCCTGTAACAGTTGGTATGGCTTACATGCTTAAACTGGGTCACCTGGTTGACGATAAGATGCACGCACGTTCTATCGGACCATACTCGCTTATTACGCAACAACCGTTGGGTGGTAAGGCACAGTTTGGTGGACAGCGTTTTGGAGAAATGGAGGTTTGGGCGATTGAGGCCTTTGGCGCATCACACATCCTGCAGGAAATCCTGACCATTAAGTCTGACGATGTAATTGGTCGTGCGAAAGCATACGAATCAATTGTGAAAGGGGAAAACATGCGCAAGCCAAATATCCCCGAATCGTTCAACGTGCTTGTTCACGAATTACGTGGTCTTGCATTGGAGATTACGATGGATTAAGAAAGTTGATAGTCCTGAGTCCTCAGTAAATAGTTATTGAGGACTCAAGATGTAGAACTGGTACGAATAACTAATTACTAAAGACTAACTACTAATAAGATGTCTTTCAGAAAAAATAAAAAGATCAACAACGACTTCTCAAAGATCACCATCAGCCTGGCTTCTCCGGAATCAATTCTGGAAAGTTCGCACGGTGAAGTAACACAGCCCGAAACCATCAACTACCGTACCTACAAGCCGGAGATGGGTGGTTTATTCTGCGAGCGTATTTTTGGTCCGGTAAAGGATTGGGAATGTCATTGCGGCAAGTATAAGCGTATTCGCTACAAGGGTATTATCTGCGATCGGTGCGGGGTAGAAGTTACTGAGAAGAAAGTAAGGCGTGAGCGCATGGGCCACATTGAATTAGTGGTACCGGTAGCACACATCTGGTATTTCCGTTCGTTGCCAAATAAGATTGGTTATCTTCTTGGTCTTCCAACCAAAAAGTTAGATCAGATTATTTACTACGAGCGCTATGTGGTAATTCAACCCGGTGTGAAGGAGGAAGATGGTGTTAACCGCCTGGATTTTTTAACCGAAGAAGAATACTTAGACATTGTTGACAAACTTCCGCGCGAAAATCAATTGTTGGATGACAACGATCCAAAGAAATTCATTGCCAAAATGGGCGCTGATGCGTTGGAGATGTTGCTTTCGCGCGTAAAACTGGATGAGCTTTCTTACGAACTACGTCATCAGGCTGCTACCGATACTTCTCAACAACGTAAGGCTGAAGCCTTAAAGCGTTTAAAAGTGGTAGAAGCTTTCCGCGATGCAAATACACGCATTGAAAACCGTCCGGAGTGGATGACCATCAAGATGGTTCCTGTGATTCCACCCGAATTGCGTCCATTAGTTCCATTGGATGGCGGTCGTTTCGCTACATCTGATTTGAATGACCTTTACAGACGTGTTATTATCCGTAACAACCGTCTGAAGCGTTTGATCGATATTAAGGCGCCTGAAGTTATTCTTCGTAATGAGAAGCGTATGCTTCAGGAAGCGGTTGACTCTCTGTTCGACAACTCACGTAAAGTGAATGCAGTTCGTTCCGATGGAAACCGCGCGTTGAAATCATTATCGGATATGCTGAAAGGTAAGCAAGGACGTTTCCGTCAGAACTTGCTGGGTAAGCGTGTTGACTACTCCGGTCGTTCGGTAATTGTGGTTGGTCCGGAATTGAAATTGCATGAGTGCGGTCTGCCAAAAGATATGGCAGCTGAATTGTTCAAGCCATTTATTATCCGCAAACTCATTGAAAGAGGAATTGTAAAGACCGTTAAGTCTGCCAAGAAAATAGTAGATCGTAAAGATCCTGTGGTGTGGGATATTTTGGAAAACGTTTTGAAAGGACATCCCGTTCTTTTGAACCGTGCCCCAACCCTTCACCGTTTGGGTATTCAGGCTTTCCAACCAAAACTGATTGAAGGAAAAGCGATTCAGTTGCACCCACTCGTGTGTACTGCATTTAACGCTGACTTTGATGGTGACCAGATGGCCGTTCACGTACCACTTGGCCAGGAAGCTATTCTGGAGGCATCCTTGTTAATGCTGTCATCACATAACATTCTGAATCCGGCTAACGGAGCTCCTATCACTGTACCTTCTCAGGACATGGTGTTGGGTTTGTACTACTTAACCAAAGGCCGCAAAGGACAGTTGGGTGAAGGTAAGAAATTCTATTCTGCAGAAGAAGTAATTATTGCATACAACGAAGGTAAGCTCTCCAAGCACGCACTTATTAAAGTACGGGTAAGTACTCGCGATAAGAAGACTGGCGAGTTGGAGACTAAAATGATTGAAACCGTAGCTGGTCGGGTAATTTTCAATCAGGTTGTGCCTGCTGAAGTTGGTTTTGTAGATGAACTTCTTACCAAGAAGAAATTGCAAACCATTATTGCAGATGTATTCCGTCTGGCAGGTCAGGCTAAAACAGCCAAGTTCTTAGATGATATTAAAGAGTTAGGATTCCAAATGGCCTACAAAGGAGGTTTGTCAATGGGTCTTGGCGATGTGAAGGTTCCTGCCGAAAAGAAAAAATTAGTAGAAGAAGCTCAGAAAGAAGTTGATTCTGTATGGAACAACTACATGATGGGTCTTATTACCGATAATGAACGCTACAACCAGGTAATTGATATCTGGACTCGTACCAACACGATGCTTACCAACACGCTGATGAAGCAGTTGGAAGAAGATCAGCAAGGGTTCAACTCGATCTATATGATGATGCACTCTGGTGCCCGTGGTTCCAGAGAGCAGATTCGCCAGTTGGGTGGTATGCGTGGTTTAATGGCCAAGCCGCAGAAAAACCTGGCAGGTTCGGTGGGCTCTATTATTGAGAACCCGATCCTTTCCAACTTCCGCGAAGGATTGGATGTATTGGAGTACTTCATTTCTACACACGGTGCGCGTAAAGGTCTTGCTGATACGGCTTTGAAAACTGCTGATGCCGGTTACTTAACGCGTAGGTTGGTTGACGTTGCTCAGGATCTTGTTATCACCGAAGAAGATTGCGGTACATTACGGGGCTTACACGTAACAGCGTTGAAAGACAATGAAGATATTGTGGAACCATTGTCTGAAAGAATCTTAGGTCGCGTAACGGTGCATGATATCTATGATCCGATTTCCGAGGAGTTAATTTGTGCAGCCAACGAAGAGATTACAGACGAAATTGCGAAGAAGATAGAAGAGAGCAGCATTGAGGAAGTTGAGATTCGTTCAATCCTAACATGCGAAACCAAAATTGGTGGCTGTGCAAAATGTTACGGGCGCAACCTGGCAACCGGTAAAATGGTTCAGGCAGGTGAAGCTGTAGGTGTTATTGCAGCACAATCCATTGGTGAGCCGGGCACTCAGCTTACACTTCGTACCTTCCACGTAGGTGGTACAGCATCTAACATAGCTACAGAAGCCAACATCAAAGCCAAGTTCTCCGGAACGATTGAGTTTGAAGGTGTTCGTACGGTTGATACGACTGATCGCGAAGAAAATAAAGTGAAAGTAGTAATGGGTCGTACCGGTGAAATCAGAATTCTGGATGAAGAGAAACGAGTGCTGATCACCAATAACGTTCCGTACGGTGCTTTCTTGAAAGTGAAGGATGGACAGAAGATTGAGAAAGGGGAGGAGTTGTGTTACTGGGATCCATACAATGCAGTAATTCTTTCGGAGTTTGATGGCGAGATTGGATACGAAGCTATTATCGAAGGTATTACTTATAAAGAAGAGTCGGATGAGCAAACTGGTCACCGTGAAAAAGTGATTACTGACACCCGCGATAAAACTAAGAACCCGGCTATCATCGTAAATGGTAAGACTGAAACAAAAGGTTATAACATTCCGGTGGGTGCACACTTAGCTGTTGATGAAGGTGAAAAAATCAAAGCAGGTCAGGTGCTTGCCAAGATTCCTCGCACCATGGGTAAGAGCCGCGATATTACGGGTGGTTTGCCTCGTGTAACTGAATTGTTCGAAGCCCGCAACCCTTCCAACCCGGCTGTGGTAAGTGAGATTGATGGTGTTGTAACATATGGCGGTATCAAACGTGGTAATCGCGAAATTTTCATCGAATCGAAAGATGGTGTGCAGAAGCGTTATTTGGTACCGTTGTCAAAACACATCCTGGTTCAGGACAATGACTTTGTGAAAGCTGGTCAACCATTATCAGACGGAGCCATTACTCCTTCTGATATCTTATCGATCAAAGGCCCGACTGCGGTACAGGAATACTTAGTGAATGAAATTCAGGAAGTATATCGTCTGCAAGGTGTAAAGATCAACGATAAGCATATCGAGTGTATTGTTAGCCAGATGATGCAGAAAGTGGAAATCATCGACTCTGGTGATACTACCTTCTTACCTGGTGAGTATGTAGATAAGTTTGAATTCCGCGAAGAGAACGACCGCGTGTTGGATAAGAAAGTTGTAACTGATGCCGGGGATTCTCAGAAATTCAAAGTGGGCCAGATTATCAGCCCACGCGAATTACGCGATGAGAATTCTGCTTTGAAGCGCAAAGATCAGAAGTTGGTTGAAGTGCGCGATGCATTATCAGCGGTTTCCCGACCTACCTTACAGGGTATTACCCAGGCATCGTTGAAGACTGAAAGCTGGTTGTCAGCTGCATCGTTCCAGGAAACTACCAAAGTGTTAAGCGAAGCTGCAATCCGCGGTAAGGCCGACCAATTAATGGGCTTGAAGGAGAACGTGATTGTTGGTCACTTAATCCCTGCCGGTACCGGACAGAGACGCCTGAACGACCTGATTGTAAACTCGGAAGAAGAGTACCAGCGTATGGTGAGTGCTCCTGAGCGTAAATCGAAGGAGAGAGAATTGCAAGACTAATTGAATTACCAATTGCCTGTTTATCAATTAGCCGATGGATACCCATTGGCTAATTGATTTTATTGGCCAACCGAAAATTAAATTTTATGGCAGAGCAAAAAAACAACCCGGCCCAGAACCAGATTAACATTGAGCTTTCCGAAGAAGTGGCAGAAGGCATTTATTCCAACCTGGCCATGATAGCCCATTCCAACAGCGAATTTGTGATTGACTTTATTCGGCTAATGCCTGGTGTGCCCAAGGCGCGGGTAAAATCAAGAATTATTATTACGCCCGAGCATGCTAAAAGGCTTCTGGCGGCTCTGAAAGACAATATTAGCAAGTACGAAGCTACCTTCGGGCCGATCAAACAAACCAATGATGCACCTCAATTTCCGATGAATTTCGGGGGTACGATGGGCGAGGCTTAGGCCTAAAATCATGGATTTAGCCAAAACGATAGGAAAAATCTTAAGTCAGGGTTTTGCATCCTATCGTTCTTTAAATACCTTTGCAGTCCTTATTTTTTAAGGGTTATAAAACGAAATATAAATGCCTACCATTCAGCAACTTGTAAGAAAAGGCAGAAAGAAATTGACTTTCAAATCGAAGTCACCTGCTCTTGATTCTTGCCCTCAGCGCAGGGGAGTTTGTACCCGTGTGTACACAACCACCCCTAAAAAACCGAACTCGGCCATGCGTAAAGTGGCCCGTGTACGCCTAACCAACCACAGGGAGGTGAACGCCTACATTCCGGGCGAGGGGCACAATCTTCAGGAACACTCAATCGTGCTAATCCGCGGAGGCCGGGTTAAAGATTTGCCGGGTGTTCGTTACCACATTGTACGGGGTGCATTGGATACCTCTGGTGTAAACGGACGTCTGCAAAGCCGTTCTAAGTATGGTGCAAAACGTCCTAAAGCTGGTGCCGCAGCTGCTGCTGCTAAGGGTGCTCCTGCAAAAGGCAAAAAATAGTAATTAGATTATGAGAAAGGCTAAACCCAAGAAAAGATACCTGCTGCCCGACCCTAAGTTTGGTGACACACTGGTTACCAAATTTGTTAACTACATGATGGAGCAAGGCAAGAAAAGTGTTGCATACAATATTTTCTACGATGCTATTGCGCAGGTAGAGAAGAAAACCGGTGGCGAACCCGGGCTTGAAGTTTGGAAGCGCGCTATGAATAATGTGATGCCTTCTGTAGAAGTGAAGAGCCGCAGAGTTGGCGGAGCAACTTTTCAAGTGCCTGTAGAAATCAGACCTGAGCGTAAAATCAATTTAAGTATTAAGTGGTTAATTGACTATGCCCGCGCCCGTGGTGAAAAAACCATGATGGATAAATTGGCGGCAGAAATCATCGCAGCATCCAAAGGTGAAGGAGCGGCTATCAAAAAGAAAGATGATACGCACCGGATGGCAGAGGCGAACAAAGCGTTTTCACATTTCAGATTATAATAAAATAGCATTGAGTCGTGAGTCATGAGTATTGAGCGCTCAAGACTAAGGACTCAAGGCTCAAGACTAAAAAAATGGCAAGAGACCTTAAATACACCCGTAATATTGGTATTGCAGCGCACATTGATGCCGGTAAAACCACCACAACCGAACGTATTCTCTACTATGCAGGTGTAAACCACAAAATTGGAGAGGTGCACGAAGGTGCCGCAACGATGGACTGGATGGCACAAGAGCAGGAGCGTGGTATCACTATTACTTCAGCTGCTACAACAGTGCATTGGAAATACCGTGGTCAGGAATATCATGTAAACATTATTGATACCCCCGGGCACGTGGACTTTACCGTTGAGGTAAACCGTTCCCTTCGTGTATTGGATGGCCTGGTGTTTTTGTTCAGTTCGGTAGATGGTGTTGAACCGCAATCAGAAACCAACTGGCGTTTGGCCGACAACTATAAAGTTGCCCGCATCGGATTCGTTAATAAGATGGATCGTTCCGGAGCTGACTTTTTGGGTGTGTGTAAGCAAGTAAAAGAAAAATTAGGTAGCAAGGCAGTTGCACTTCAATTGCCGATTGGTGCCGAAGATAACTTTAAAGGTGTTGTTGACTTGATCAACAACCGTGGTATTATCTGGAATGAGGCTGACAAGGGAATGACTTTTCAGGAAGTTCCTATTCCGGATGATATGAAGGCAGAAGCGCACGAGTATCGTGAAAAACTGCTCGAAGCGGTTGCTGAGTATGACGAAACCTTGATTGAGAAGTTTTTTGAAGATCCTAACTCAATCACTGAAAAGGAAATTCTAACAGCTTTGCGTAAAGCTGTAATTGATATGAAGATTGTACCTATGGTGTGCGGATCTTCTTTCAAGAATAAAGGAGTACAAACCATGCTTGACTATGTGATGGAATTACTTCCTTCACCATTAGATAAGGATGTGATTGTGGGTACAAACCCTGACACTGAAGAAGAAGTTGAAATTCGTCCAACTGAAAGCGAACCATTTGTAGGGCTTGCATTTAAAATTGCAACCGATCCATTCGTAGGTCGCCTTTGCTTTGTGCGTGCTTATTCTGGTGTATTAGATTCAGGATCATACATTAAGAATACGCGCTCCGGACAGAAGGAACGTATATCGCGGGTGTTCCAGATGCACGCAAACAAACAAAACCAGATAGAAAGACTTCAGGCTGGTGATATTGGTGCAGTTGTAGGTTTCAAAGACATTAAAACTGGCGATACCCTGTGCGATGAAAAACGCCCGGTAGTATTGGAGTCAATGATCTTCCCTGAGCCTGTTATTGGATATGCCATTGAGCCGAAGAAGCAGGCTGATGCCGATAAGTTAGGTATGGCTATTGCCAAACTGGTAGAAGAAGACCCTACCCTGCGTGTTAATACCGATCAGGAAACTGGTCAGACTATTTTACGGGGTATGGGTGAATTGCACCTTGAGATTATCATCGATCGCTTGAAGCGCGAATTCAAAGTTGAAATCAACCAGGGCGCGCCTCAGGTTGCGTACAAAGAAGCGCTTACCAAATCGGTTGAACATAAAGAAGTTTACAAGAAGCAAACGGGTGGTCGTGGTAAGTTTGCCGATATCGTATTCGAAATCGGGCCACGCGAGCTTGGACCAGAAGATAAGCCAGGGCTTGAGTTTGTGAACGACATCGTAGGTGGTGTTATTCCACGTGAATTCATTCCTGCCGTTCAGAAAGGTTTTGATCAGGCAATGGTTAACGGACCGTTGGCTGGTTATCCGATCGATTCAATGAAAGTAAGATTGTTCCATGGTTCATATCACGATGTGGACTCTGACTCACTTTCGTTTGAATTGGCTGCGCGTATTGGCTTTAAAGAAGCGGCCTCTAAATGTGCACCTCAACTGCTGGAACCTATTATGGGCGTAGAGGTAATTCTACCCGATGAATATACCGGTTCTGTAACAGGCGACTTAAACAGAAGGCGTGGTATCATGAAGGGTATGGATACCCGGGGTGGTGCACAAGTTATCAAAGCTGATGTGCCATTAGCAGAATTATTCGGATACATTACTGATTTAAGAACCCTTACATCAGGTCGTGCATCGGCAACACTAACATTCTCGCACTATGCACCTGTACCGAAGAACCTGGCCGATAAAGTAATTGAAGAAGTAAAAGGCGCAGTAGCCGCTAAATAAAATCTAAAAGACGTTTAGATCATGAATCAGAAAATCAGAATTAAACTTAAGTCTTACGACCATAATCTGGTTGATAAGTCATCTGAAAAAATTGTGCGTGCCGTAAAAGCTACTGGCGCTGTGGTTAGCGGGCCCATTCCGTTGCCAACTGAAAAAGAAAAGTTTACGGTGTTGCGTTCACCACACGTAAACAAGAAATCGCGCGAGCAGTTTCAACTGTGTACCTATAAACGCTTGGTTGATATTTACAGCAACAGTGCCAAAACAGTTGATGCATTGATGAAGCTGGAGTTACCAAGTGGAGTGGATGTAGAGATAAAAGTGTAGTACTTAATTGTATTGGAGAACATGAAAGGCGCCTTTTGGCGCTTTTTGTTTTTTTGACCCTTGTAAATCAACAGGGTAAGAATACTTTTGTATCAGTCTATCGGATAAGTAGAGAATAAAGCCTGAAACTGATCGGTAGCTACTAAACAATAACAGATGAAAAGAATTGGATTGGTTGTATTACTGATGTGTTTATCCTTAAGTGGAATAGCCCAGGAAAAGAATAAAGAATTCCGGCAGCAAACCTGGACAGCCTACTTCAATCAAACCCGATTGTCGGATAAGTGGGGCCTGTGGACCGATATTCACTTGCGGTTTACCGACAACTTTGGTGAACGATTAGGATTGAGCATATTCCGGGTTGCACCCATGTATTATGTAAGTGATCAAACCCGGATTGCCGCTGGGTATGCGTACATCACTGCTTATAATGTTGACCCTGTTCCTGATTTACCGGAACATCGCCTCTGGCAACAAATACAATGGTTTGAGAAGAAAAAGAGGTTTACAACGGCACAGTATTTTAGGGTGGAGGAACGCTTTCGCAGAACGTTGGCCGGAGGCGAGGTGAGCGAGGATTATACATTTAGTTGGCGTTTTCGATACAACTTTGCAATCACCATTCCACTTACCCGAAAAACTGTAGAACCTAAAACACCTTTCCTTTTTTTGAATGATGAATTACACGTGAGTGCTGGTAAAAATGTGGGTAATAATTATTTAGATCAGAACCGGTTATTTGGTGGAGTGGGCTACCAGTTTACAGCACAACTAAATGTCCAGATCGGATACCTGTACGTGTTTCAACAATTAGCACCATCTAACACGTTTGTGCATACCGATGCCATTCGTCTTTTTGTTTTCCATAACCTTGACTTCAGAAACAAAGAGTAATGCGCCCCGAAAACATAGAAGATGATAAGCTCATTTACGATGAGAAGCCCGAACAGCCGGAGCCCCGTAGTAAACCGCGACACATCTGGGTATTGTTAGGGGTTCTCACTTCTATTTTTTTGATACTGGTTATTTTCTTTGGCTCCGAAACACTTAAACAATTTAACTGGCGATCTATTATTGGGCCGGAGTTTCTCTTGTTTGTGCTGGGCGGATTTATAGCCCAAATGATAGATGGTTCGTTAGGCATGGCGTATGGTGTTAGTGCTACAACCTTTTTATTATCATTTGGAATTTCACCGGCAGCATCCAGCGCCAGCGTGCACACCGCAGAAATTTTTACCAGTGGTGTGTCGGGGTTAACACACCTTCGATTTCAAAATGTGAACAAGAAGTTGTTCCGCAGTTTACTTATTCCGGGTATGTTGGGTGCAGTTGGTGGTGCATATATTCTCTTTTCACTGGAAGATTACAATTACATCATTCGTCCATTAGTGGCAGTTTACACGCTTATTCTGGGGCTTGCCATTATTCGTAAAGCTGTGCTGATGCAAATACGCAAGCGCAGAAAAACTAAAAATGTTCCGGCTCTTGCGGCCTTTGGAGGTTTTATGGATTCGATTGGTGGTGGTGGCTGGGGCCCAATCGTATCTACTACTTTAATTGCCCGAGGCCGACACCCGCGTTATACCATTGGCTCGGTTAACCTGGCGGAGTTTTTTGTTTCGTTGGCAAGTTCTTTAACATTTTTTGCTACCATCGGGTTAAGCCACATTCAGATTATAAGTGGACTTATTCTGGGTGGTATAGTAGCTGCACCTATTGCCGCACACATTACACGCAAACTACCGGTAAAGCGTATGATGATTCTGGTTGGTATTGTGGTTATCATCGTTAGCATCCGATTGCTGATCAAATCTATAACCGCTATTTGATTTATGCCTTTCGGCTGAATGATTTTCAATTATCTTCGCGGCCCTATGGCATTACTTGAAAAGAAAATGATAATTAAGAAGTCCACCTTGCCGGGAGCAGGAAAAGGCCTTTTTACAAAAGTGTTTATACCAAAAGGTACCCGTATTGTAGAATACAAAGGCGAGATTGTTACCTGGAAAGAAGTAGAGAAGATGGCCGATGACCGGAATGGGTATGTATTCTTCTTCAACAATCAATATTGTATTGATGCCTGGAAAACCAAAAAAGGAATTGCACATTATGCCAATGATGCAAAAGGCCTGGTGCGTGTAAAGGGTGTAAAAAATAATTCGGAGTATGTAACTGAAAAGAAGCGGTGTTACATCGAAGCAATGCGCGACATTCCCGCGGGCTCTGAAGTTTTAGTAGGATATGGTGGCGAATACTGGCAGGCTATCCGGTACAACATTAGGTTAGAGCAACGTAACAAAGAGAAGGAAGGAAAGAAAATTAGTAAGAAGGTAGAGTTACCGCATCACATTGCCACTAAGCGGAGTAGTAAGAAGTAAAGTAATTGTCGCATGCTGATTGTCAATTGCTCGTTGCCAATCGTCAATTGATTATTCATCGGGAACAATCTCACCATAATCCAAAAATAATTCTTCACCGGCTGCTATATCCCGTAAGGTTTCAAAGTAATCGCCATCGTTAATCGATTTGATGTTGGGCTGATCGCCATGATTAATGAAAAGTGACACATCCATTTTCTTAAAACCCTTCTCTGGAACAAAGTAGTTCAGCTCTTCATCGAACAGGCAATAGTTACCAATCAGAAATTGTGCATGCGCTGGCAGCGATTCAACCTCTTGCTTTGATAGCGTAATCCATTTTTCTTCCGGATCAGGTGCACTAAACATATCGCGGCAGCCTTTGGGTATGTCCACAACAGCAAACACGCCCACACCTGAAACGGCCGAAGGTTTTAGCATTACATACGTTGATTGCCTGAGTTCGGCCAGCAAGCGATTTTTATCCATATAGTACTGGCCGTTATTTTTTGCTGCTTTCCTGTTTGGCTTTGTCGATACTCTCCAGCATCAACGTTTTTACATTTCTGATTTTTTCCATTTCGCCTTCCAGGTATTCGCGGGCCAACTCTTGGTCAACAGAGTCAGGCAGCGGATTAAACTTGTGCATCCAGTCCATCATGGCGGTGCTGGCTGAGTCCAGGTTGCTGATCATTTTTTCCAATTGGCGTTTGCGTTCAATTACCATATCGGGTGTATTGGCAATTTGCTCCTGTAAGCTGCGCTTCAGTTTCATTATCTCGTCCATCTTCGGCATTACTTCATCGTGAACATCCATCACCTGATCGTATAGTACCTGGTTGGGGTTTTCGCTTTTATCGGTTTCGGATGTTGCGGATTGGTGCTTTTCGCAACCAGTTAAAAGTAGTGTTATCACAACAAGGGATAGAACGGTTTTCATAAATCATGAATTTTGGATTAGTAAAGGTAAGGTATCTAACACAGAACTAACACGTTCGTACGACTAACAAGGGTTAGTTAAAATTAAAATTTTAAAGATTTTTTGAGCCAGTTTTGCACAAACAGATTTTTTCATCTTTCTTAGAACCAGAATTGAAACAAATGATCACCAACCGATTTTACTTCTTTTACTTTTTTTATCAATTCCCTGCGGGACTTGAAAGAGAATCGGTTTGTTAAGAAATAATAAAACGAAAGAAACTCAGAAAGTCCCTCCGAAAGAGGGACTTTCTTTTTGATGTATGAGCAAAAAGAAAAAACTGAAGATCGCCATTCAAGGCATCGCCACCAGCTTCCACGAGGTAGCGGCCTTAACGTACTTTCACGAACCGATTCAAACCGTAGAATGCCTGAGTTTTCATGCCTTATGCGAATCGTTGAAGAAAGGCGAATCCGACTATGCGGTAATGGCCATAGAAAACTCGATCGCGGGAAGCATTTTGCCCAACTACTTTTTACTGCAGGAATATCACTTCTCGATTATCGGTGAAGTTTACCTGCCGATACACATGCACCTGCTGGCATTGCCCGGTGTTAAGCTGAATGATCTTACCAGTATCGAATCGCACCCCATGGCCATTCGGCAGTGTACGGATTTTCTTTACAAGTTAAATGGTGTGCAAATTTTGGAGAGTGAAGACACGGCACTTTCGGCACGCAAAGTAAAAGAGCAAAAACTAAAAACCACGGCAGCCATTGCCAATGAATATGCGGCTAAAAAATTTGGTTTGAATATTTTAGAGAAGCGCATCGAAACGCATAAGAAAAACTTTACCCGCTTTCTTATCCTTACCCGCAAAATCAAAACTACACCCGATAGCAACAAGGCCTCGTTGTATTTTGAAGTTGCCAATGAAGTGGGTAGCCTGGCCGAAGCGCTAATGACGTTTAAGAACAATAGCATCAACCTATCAAAAATTCAATCGATACCTATTATTGGTAAACCCAGTGAATATTCCATTCACATAGATGTGGAGTGGAAGAAACGTAGAAGCTACGATGCGGCAATTGGTGAGGTGCTGCGGCAAGTGAAGAACCTGAATATTTTAGGGGAATACAAAAAAGCAAAAATTGAATACAAGTAACATGATTAAAACTGCAAACCGGATTGCCAATGTAGAAGAGTATTACTTCAGCAGGAAGTTAGCAGAAGTGCGCGAGTTGGATACGCCCGCACATCCGGTAATTAACCTGGGTATTGGTAGCCCCGATTTGGCCCCTGCTGCATCGGTTATTGAAGTATTGAATGTAACCGCACAAAAAGCAAACAGTCATGGCTATCAGAATTATAAAGGCATTCCCGCATTGCGGGAGGGTATAAAAGCATTTTACAAACGTACATATGGCGTTAACCTGAATGCTGAGAATGAAATCCTTCCGCTCATGGGTTCGAAGGAAGGCATCATGCATATTGCTATGGCTTTTGTAAATGAAGGTGAAGAGGTTTTGATTCCCGATCCGGGTTACCCCACGTACTCATCGGTAGCTAAATTGGTTGGAGCAAAAGTACGAACCTATCAACTTCAGGAATCGCTCAACTGGGGAATTGATGCAGAGGCGCTAAGGCAATCTGATTTATCGAAGGTAAAAATCATGTGGGTTAACTTTCCACACATGCCTACTGGCAGAACCGCATCGCAACAAGAATTAAAAGCGTTGGTTGATCTTGCCCGCGAAAACAATTTTCTGATTGTAAATGATAATCCGTATTCGTTAATCTTAAACGATAATCCGCAAAGTATTCTAGCCATTGAAGGAGCTGCCGATGTAGCGCTGGAATTGAATTCGCTGAGTAAATCGCACAACATGGCTGGCTGGCGCATTGGATGGGTAGCGGGTAACAAAGATTTAATTGATGCCGTGCTACGCGTAAAGAGCAATATGGATAGTGGCATGTTCTTAGGTTTACAGCAAGCTGCCGCTGAAGCCTTGAAATGTGAAGCGGAATGGTTTACCGAGTTAAATGCAGTTTATAAAAAAAGGAGAACGGCTGCGCGAAAGATTTTAGATGTTTTAGGTTGTACTTATTCCGAAAAGCAATCGGGCTTGTTTGTTTGGGCCAAGGCTCCTGCACATGTGGCCGATGTGGAGAAGTGGATTGATGAAGTACTTTATGCCACGCATGTGTTTATAACGCCTGGTTTTATTTTTGGCAAATGTGGATCACGTTTTATACGCATCTCGCTTTGTGCTACAGAAGAAAAACTAAATGAAGCCCTTGCCAGGATTCAAAAATTCGATAAGGAAAAATCAAGTGTTTCCAATCTAACCTCTCAAGTCTGAATAAAATGAAAACTACAATTGTTGGATTGGGTTTGATTGGGGGTTCCATTGCATTGGGTTTGCGCAGAGCAGGAATTGCCACCGAACTGATAGGAGTAGATGCAAATGCTGCCAACGGATTAAAAGCAGTGGAGATTGGTTTGGTAGATAAAATCTTAACCGAAGACAAAGCACTTTCAACAGCTGATTTAATTGTGTTGGCTATTCCGGTAAATGCCCTGAATGCATTTTTACCAGCGGTGTTGGATATTGTGAAGAAGGGAGCTGTGGTTATTGATGGTGGATCAACTAAAACATCTATTTGTAAATCGGTGGCCAATCACCCAAAACGAAATCAGTTTGTGGCGGCTCATCCTATTGCCGGTACTGAAAACTCAGGTCCAACCGCGGCATTTGATGGCCTGTTTAAAGGTAAGACCAACATTATTTGCGAAGCCGGTAAATCTTCAGTAGAGGCACTGAATACAGCCATGAAAGTTTTTGATGCATTGGAAATGAAAACCATTTTTATGGAAGCCGATGAGCACGATCGGCATGTAGCGTATGTATCGCATCTCTCGCACGTGAGTTCCTTTTTGCTGGGTCAAACTGTGTTGGATATTGAGAAAGACGAAAAGAATATCTTTGATCTGGCCGGTAGTGGTTTTGCCTCTACGGTACGGTTAGCCAAAAGTTCACCCGACATGTGGGCCCCCATCTTTGAACAAAATGTAGAGTATCTGAGCCAGGCATTGCTGGAATACATTATGCACCTGCAAAAATTTCATTACCACTTAATGAAGCGCGACACAAAAGAGTTGCATCGCATTATGTCCAAGGCGAATGAGATTCGCAGGGTGTTGGATCAGAGCGATAAACCCAAAACTTAAATTCATTGTTTTATTAATACCTAAAATATAGAATCGAAATCTGTTTAATTTTATTGCGTTATGACAAAGAAAGGATTACAACTCGAACCCATCTCATCCTGGATGAAGACCAGCAGACCCGTTATCATTAGCGGTCCGTGCAGTGCAGAGACAGAAGAACAAACTATCGCAACAGCTAAACAAGTTGCAGCAACCGGCAAAGTGCATGCATTGCGTGCCGGTATCTGGAAGCCGCGCACAAGGCCTGGCCAATACGAAGGTGCCGGTGATGTAGGTTTAACATGGCTGGTGCAAGCGGGTAAAGAAACAGGTTTGCCGGTAACCACTGAAGTAGCCAATGCGGCCCACGTAGAAGCTGCCTTAAAAGCTGGAGTAAATTTTCTTTGGGTCGGTGCGCGCACCACGGTAAATCCATTTTCGGTTCAGGAAGTTGCCGATGCATTAAAAGGTGTTGATATACCGGTGTTGGTAAAAAATCCGATTAACCCGGATGTGGAGTTGTGGTTAGGTGCGTTCGAACGTTTGAACAAAGCAGGTATTACCAAGTTGGCTGCCATTCACCGCGGGTTCTCTTCATTTGAAAAGGGACCTTTCCGCAATGCACCCATGTGGGATCTGGCTATTGAATTGAAAACCCGTGTACCGGAGTTAGATATGTTTTGCGATCCAAGTCACATTGCTGGTAATCGCGATTTGATTGCCTTCATTTCGCAGAAGGCACTTGATTTGGATATGGCAGGTTTGATGATTGAAAGTCATATTAACCCCGATGCCGCGTGGAGCGATGCCAAGCAACAAGTTACTCCGGCTGTGTTGGGCAAGATAATTAGTGAGTTAGTAGTTCGAACTGCGTCTGTTGAGAACAAAACTTTTAAAGACACACTCAGTATTCTGCGTGAGCAGATTGACCAGTTAGATGATGAGATCATGCAACGGTTATCGCAACGCATGAAGATATCAGAGAAGATAGGCCAGTACAAGAAAGAAAATAATGTAACCATCCTGCAGGTAAATCGCTGGGAAGAAATTGTACAAACCCGGATTGCTTTATGTAAGGCAATGGGATTGAACGAAGAGTTTACGAATGATTTACTGAAGTTGATTCACCATGAGTCGATACAGGTACAAACTAAAGTGATGAATCAGGTGACGGAGCGGGTGTGACCTCACCTCCGGCCTCGTTCCTCGGACACCCCTTCTCCCAAGGGAGAGGGGTGGCGGGTGAGGGATTAATATTGAAACTTGAATGAGATTGATTACGCTTCTTATTATTGCCAGTTCGATTGTTCTTCAAGCCCAACCGGTTGATAAAAATTATCTACTGGGAAAGTTTGATCCGGCAACACATCCTCAGTTTGTAAAGCTGGCCGATGAACATACACGCGGAAGTGGCCGTGGGGCTTATCTTAGAAAAGAAACCTACGAAGCTTTTATAAAGATGAGCGATGCTGCCCGCAAGGAAGGCGTTGAACTAACAATAATATCAGCCACGCGTAATTTTGATTCACAAAAACGTATCTGGGAAAACAAGTGGAATGGAAAAGTGCAGGTAGAAGGAAAAGACCTGACTACCGTTAACGACCTGAAAGAGCGTGCACGACTCATCTTATTATACAGCTCCATGCCGTCCACCTCGCGCCACCATTGGGGAACGGATATGGATTTGAATGTGCTCAACAATAGTTTCTTTGATTCAGGCGAAGGCTTAAAAATTTATACCTGGCTTAAAGCCCATGCTGCTGAATATGGTTTCTGCCAGCCTTATACCGCTAAAGATTCGGGTCGCACCGGCTACGAAGAAGAGCGCTGGCATTGGAGTTACCTGCCCTTATCGGGCGAATTTTTAGAGCAATACCAAAAGCAAGTCAACTACAATGACATTACCGGATTCGAAGGCAGTACGGTTGCTAAATCAATGGGTGTAATCAAGAATTATGTTGAGGGAGTAGCGTGTAAGAAGTAAACGCATTACAGCCTCAGGTCTGACCTCAAATTGTAAGACCATTTTTTATTCTTTCCAGAAATTTTCTGAATAGATCGCAATATCTCTATCACTTTAGCGATATTTAGATTCTCGCTAAACCTCAATCCCTCTGGTATGAAAAAAGCTCTTATTGGTCTGTTGGTAGTTGGCGCAGCAGCCGCAGGTATTTACTACTTCGCTTTCCGTAAAACGGAACAACCCGTTAACTCAACCATTAATCCTGCCTTTGGTCAGTACATTACTTCTTATACTGCCGGTGTTATCGGGTCGGGCTCGCCCATACGGGTAGTGCTTTCGCACGATGTGGCCGAAGAAACTGCCGTAGGCACTGAAACAACTCTTAAATTATTTGATCTAAGCCCCTCTGTAAAGGGTACCACTATTTGGGTGGACAAGCGTACCCTGGAGTTTAAACCTGGGGCCCGGTTGGTTTCGGGTCAAATCTATAAAATCAACTTTAACCTACACCGGTTAATGGAAGTGCCAGCTGAGCTTAAAACCTTTGAATACTCATTGCAGGTAATACCCCAAAACTTTGAGGTAGCAGTGGAAAACGTAAAACCCTATGTTAAAACAGATTTGAAGCGACAAAAAATTGAGGGAACGGTTTACACAGCCGACTACGCAGAAACTGAGGCTGTAGAAAAAATGCTTGCTGCTACACAGGATGGCTCCTCTTTAAAAATAAACTGGGTGCACACAGGCGAAGGAAAAACCCATGCGTTTATTGTAGAAGATGTAGCTCGTAAAGATGCGGCCAGCAAAGTAACGCTCGCGTTTGTGGGTACTCCATTGCAAGTTGAACATAAGGAAGAACGTGATGTGGAAATTCCTGCCCTGGGTGACTTTAAAGTAGTGAATGTACGGGTTGAACAAGGCACCAGCCAGCAGGTGGTAGTTCAATTCTCCGATCCGCTCAACGAAACCCAGAACCTGGAAGGACTTATTCGTATTTCAGAATTAGCAAGTCTTGATTTTGAGGTAAAAGATAATGAAGTAAAAGTATTTCCTCCGGTACGGCAAACCGGTTCTCGCTCCATTACCATCGAAGCCGGAATAAAAAATATCCTCAATTATAAAATGAAAGAAGCAGCTACGTTCGATGTAGCCTTTGAGCAAACATTACCTGCTGTGCGCTTTGTCGGTAAGGGGAATATTCTGCCTTCTACCGATGGCTTGGTTATGCCTTTTGAAGCAGTTAACCTTAAATCGGTTGACGTAAAGGTGATTCGAATTTTTGAAGATAATGTGTTACAATTTTTACAGGTAAATAGTTTAGACGGTAATCAGGAACTAAGGCGCGTGGGGCGCCCTGTATTAAGCAAAACCATCTCACTTGAAAATGCAGGTGTATCCGATTTAGGAAAGTGGAATCGCTTTACACTTGACCTTACCACTTTCATGCAAGCCGAACCCGGAGCCATTTACCAGGTACGCCTTAGTTTTAAGAAAACATATTTAGCCTACGTGTGCGAGGGCGGTGAAGAAACAACATTGCGTGAACAAGCTTTTGAAAAATGGGATGGTGATGATGCGGGCGAAGAGAGCTATTGGGATTCGTACGATGATTACTACTATTACGAAGATTATGATTGGACGCAACGCGATAATCCCTGCCATTCTTCCTACTACACGGGTAACCGCAACATTAAACGCAATGTACTGGCATCCGACCTTGGCTTGCTGGCTAAACGCGGTGGCGATGATAACACACTGGTGATCGTGAATGATGTTAAAACGACCTTACCCCTTTCCTGGGTTGAAGTTGAGTTGTACGACTATCAACTACAGGTAATTGCCACTGGAAAAACCGATCGCGATGGAAAAGTTACGTTGAATTCCAGCAAAAAGCCATTTGCATTAGTAGCTAAAAACGGAGTTCAGCGTGGCTTCCTGAAAGTACAAGGTGGTGAATCGCTTTCGCTGAGTAATTTTAATGTGAGTGGCGAGTATGTGCAGAACGGACTGAAAGGATTTTTATATGGCGAACGGGGTGTATGGCGACCGGGCGATTCGCTTTACCTCAGTTTTATTCTGGAAGATAAAAACAAGTTGTTACCGGCTTCGCATCCGGTAGTATTTGAATTGCAGAATCCACAAGGCCAGGTTACTACCCGTTTGGTGCGTTCGTCATCCGAAAATGGTTTTTATAAATTCGCCACCGCAACCGCAGCCGATGCACCAACCGGCAATTGGCTGGGTCGCGTAAAAGTTGGTAGTACCGAATTTCAACAGTATTTAAAAATTGAAACTGTTAAACCAAACCGGTTAAAGATCAATCTTGACTTTGGTGTAGATAAACTTACAGCCGGTAACAATAATGTATTGGGCAATCTGAAAGTAAATTGGCTCCATGGTGCACCTGGTAAAAACCTGCGTGCGCAATTTGATGTGCTACTCACCAAAGGCACAACCAAGTTCGATCAATATAAAGAGTATGTATTCGATGATCCCTCCATTGATTTTTATAGTGAAGCTCAAACCATTTTTGAAGGAAACACCGATGCCAATGGAAATGCACAGGTTAATGCAAATCTGGAAGTGAATGGCGAAGCTCCCGGTACACTCAATGCGGTGTTCAGGGGTAAGGTGTTTGAAGAGAGTGGTAACTTCAGCATCGATCGGTTTAGTATTCCATTCTATCCATACAAAACACTAACGGGAATTAAACTACCAAAAGGAGATAAAGCCCGCGGCATGTTGCGCACAGATACCACGCAACGAGTAGATATTGTTACAGTAGATGCTGATGGTAAACCACTATCCCGAACAGTGGAGTTATCGCTTTATAAAATCAATTGGCGCTGGTGGTGGGACGGCTCGGAAGGTTCTGTAAACTTTATGTCGGGTAATTATTCGCAACCCATTGCTACAGGGCGAGTAAGCACGGTAAATGGAAAAGGCTCGTGGAACTTTGAAGTTAAGTATCCGGAGTGGGGTCGCTTCTTTGTGAAAGCCTACGACCCACAAAGCGGACACAGCACGGGTAAAGTGGTGTACATCGATTGGCCGGGTTGGGCTGGTCGTGCGCGCAACGAAGGCGAAGGTGCAACCATGCTTTCATTTTCATCCGACAAGCAAGTTTACAATGTAGGTGAGAAAGCCATGTTGGTTATTCCAGGTAGCGAAAAAGGGCGTGCCCTTATCAGCATCGAAAACGGAAGTAAAGTATTGCAAACGTATTGGCTCGAAACCCAGAAAGGTGATAATCAATTTACATTCGATGTTACCAAAGAAATGACACCCAATGTTTTTGTGAACATTACCTTATTGCAACCACACGCACAAACCACCAACGATTTACCGATACGATTGTATGGAGTAATTCCGATTCAGGTAGAAGACCCCAACACTCATCTTGAACCAGTTATTGCCATGCCCGATGTGTTGGAGCCCGGTAAAGAAGTGGTGATTAAAGTAAGCGAAAAATCAAAACGCAAGATGACGTACACGCTTGCTATTGTCGATGAAGGTTTATTGGATCTCACGCGCTTCACCACTCCCGATGCCTGGAATAAATTTTATGCGCGTGAAGCGTTGGGTGTTGTTACATGGGATTTATACGATCAGGTAATGGGTTCACTGGGTGGCCGAGTAGAACGGTTGCTGGCACTGGGTGGCGATGCTGAGTTAGCGGCAAAAGAAGACGATGCAAAGTCAAATCGCTTTAAACCTGTAGTAAAATTCTTTGGGCCGATTACCCTTTCGGGTGGAAGTAATGAGCATAAATTTATTATGCCACAATACATCGGCTCGGTTAAAACGATGTTGGTGGCCGGGTATGAAGGTGCCTATGGTAAAACCGAAAAAGCAACACCGGTGCGCAAGCCATTGATGGTGCTGGCCACGTTGCCGCGTGTGCTCGGTCCGGAAGAACAAGTTAAACTTCCAATCACATTATTTAAGAGTGAGAATAACATTAAAAATGTGAAGGTGGATATTAAAGTTGGTGGCCCGGTTGGTATAGTAGATGAATCTTCGCGCACGGTAGCCATGAATGAAAGCGATCTTACACTCGACTTTGCATTGAATGTGAAGAGCGAAACGGGATTTGCAAAAGTAACGGTTACCGCTACATCGGGAAGTTATTCTGCAACCGATGAAATTGAAATTGAAGTTCGCAATCCGAATCCACCGGTTACACAAGTTGCCGATGTGGTGTTGGATGCCGGTAAAACCTGGAACACAACTGTAACTCCGTTTGGTGTTGCCGGAACAAACCTGGCAACACTTGAAATTTCAAGTTTGCCACCCGTTAACCTTGGCCAGCGCATGCGTTACCTCTTGCAATATCCGTATGGTTGTATAGAACAAACTACTTCATCAGTCTTTCCACAATTGTATCTCGATAAAGTAAAAGCATTAACTGATGCAGAGAAAACCACCATTCAACGCAATGTTACCGCGGGTGTAGAACGATTAAAAACTTTTGTGCATAGTGATGGTGGCTTTGCTTACTGGCCCGGCAGTGGCGATTCGGATAGTTGGGGGAGTACTTATGCCGGACATTTCTTAATTGAAGCTGAAGCGAAGGGTTATTATGTGCCCAACGATATGATCAGGCGTTGGAAAAAATATCAGAAGAACAAAGCCCAAAGCTGGCGCAAAGCACAAGAGTATGGTAGCAGCGAATTGATACAAGCCTATCGGTTGTATACATTGGCCCTTGCAGGTGATGCAGAGTTAGGTGCGATGAACCGCCTGCGCGAGCAAGGTAATCTTCCCTCTACGGCAGCGTGGATGTTGGCTGCAGCATATGTAAAAGCAGGTCAGCCTGAAGCAGCTAAAAAGTTGATTGAAAAATTACCGACACAAGTTAAACCGTATCAGGAACTGGCCTATTCTTATGGTTCAGATTTGCGTGATAAGGCAATTATTCTGGAGACATTAATCCTGTTGAATGACAGAACCCGTGCGTTTGAAATTGTGAAAGAACTTTCGGTTGCCTTAAGCGATTTCAATTATTGGATGAACACGCAAACATTAGCCTGGAGTTTAAAATCGGTTGGTTCATTTGCGAGTGGTGAAAAAGGTGATCTGAAATTTTCATACACGTATAATGGCAAAGAGGTAACAACGGGCACCGACTTACCGGTCGCGTCTATTGTTTTACCAGCAGGAAATAAAGCGGCCGATCTGAAAGTAGTAAGTGCCAGCAAAGCTGTTTTGTTTGCACGGGTAATACAAGAAGGAGTACCCGCACGCGGCACAGAGGAAGATAGTGAGAAGAATTTGACACTAGGCGTTAGTTACACCAAAACCGATGGCACTCCATTAGATCCAGCCACATTGGAGCAAGGGACTGAGTTTGTAGCCACAGTTACGGTATTCAATCCGGGTATGCGGGGCTTATATAAAAACCTCGCACTCAACCAGATTTTTCCATCAGGTTGGGAGATAAACAACTTACGCTTAACAGGCGATGATGCGGCAAAGATTACCGGTGATGTACCTACCTACCAAGACATCCGCGATGATCGGGTTTATACGTATTTTGATCTGGGCGCACGGCAATCCAAAACGTTTAAGGTGATGCTTACCGCGAGCTATGCGGGTTCGTATTACTTACCGGCAGTAAGTTGCGAAGCCATGTACGATAACAACATCTATGCACGTAAGAAGGGGAAAGTGGTGGAGGTTGTGAAGCGAGTGGTGCAATAGTTTAACATTTGAATCGATGTCTCTGAATAAGGATATTGTTCTACTTGTTACTTGTTTAATGGTCGGCAGCATTATACCAATGTTCATATTTGGTATTGACTATTACAATGGGCTGCAAGACATTCAGTTTCATGATACATATATTGTATTTAATCCATTTGAATTTGTGCTCGTCCCGATAGGTTTTGTTATATTTTTAAGTTTTATAGTACGGGGAATAATTACAAGGTTCAATCATAAATTAACTATAATTTTTTTGGGTAGTGGTTTAATAACAATTGCACTTACTTTTGGGAAGATTTATAAGATTATTCTCCTAGTAAACCAATGAAACTCGCCCTTGCGCAAACCAAACCCGTAACAGGCAATATCAGTGCTAATATAATAGCGCATGAACAATTTATATTAAACGCGGTTGCGGATGGCGCTGATGCTATTTTCTTTTCTGAACTTTCCTTAACCGGATACGAACCTGCCTTGGTGGAAGTATTGGCAATAGCGCCAACAGATGCACGATTAAAATTATTCCAGGAGTTGAGCAACCAGCACACAATTAACATTGCAGTGGGTGCTCCATTAAAAACACAAGCTGGCATAATAATCTCATTACTGATTTTTCAACCGGGTCAACCAATGCTTGTTTATGGCAAGCAATACCTTCATCCCGATGAAGAGCCGTGGTTTGTTCCGGGAAATAATCTTGCACCAATTTCAATTAACGATTGTCGCGTGGGGTTAGCTATTTGTTATGAGCTTGCAGTGGAAGAACATTTTAATACTATGATGCCTGCAAAACCAGATGTTTACATAGCCAGTGTAGCTAAGTTCAGCAAAGGAATTGAGCCATCGTATAAAAGATTGGCAGCCATCGCAAGTACTGGACTTTATGCGTTATTTGTAAACGCAGTTGGTAAGGCTGACAATGGTTTGTGTGCAGGTGGCTCGGCTGTGTGGAATAGAAAGGGTGAGTTGCTCGCAAAATTAGATGATGTTCATGGAGGACTTTTAATTTTTGATACCGTTACCGAATTAATTACAAAATGAAACAATTATTATTTGGCATATTACTACTGGTTGCAGCGTGCAGCACGAAAAATAAATCAACGTTAACTGCTGTGCCTGACGATATCGTTTATAAAACGGATACATTGGTTATTAAAAAATTATCCGATAAGGTATATCAACACATAAGTTTCTTAAATACCGAAAGTTTTGGTCGTGTGGAATGTAATGGCATGATTGTGATCAATGGAAACGAAGCCATTGTATTCGATACCCCAACCGATGACGCGGGTACAACCGCATTACTCAATTACCTCGCTACCCAAAACAAAGCAGTGAAGGCAGTGGTAGCTACACATTTCCATAATGATTGTGTGGGCGGTCTTCAGGAATTTCATGCGCGCGGCATTCCATCTTATGCGAATAGTCTCACGATTCAACTCATAAAAGAAAAAGCCGAAGGTAATATTCCGCAAAATGGGTTTGATCAGGAATTAGAACTGGAGGTAGGGCAGCAGCCGGTTATTACTACATTTATTGGCAACGGACACACGCGCGATAACGTTGTGGCTTATTTTCCGGAACAACAGGCTTTGTTTGGAGGATGTTTGGTAAAAGAAGTGGGAGCAAGCAAAGGCTACCTGGGCGATGCTGATACTTTAATGTGGTCAGGCACCATCGCAAAACTAAAGGCAAAATATCCACACCTGAAAGTAGTAATTCCCGGCCACGGAAATCCCGGTGGTGCAGAATTATTGGATTATACTGAAAAACTTTTTTCAATACGGAATTAATCTGGATTTTTAAATTATTCAACGCTATGATCGTTTACGGAATAAAAAATTGCAACACAGTAAAATCAGCGCTAAACTGGTTGAAGCAGCATAATATTGAATTTGAATTTCACGACTATAAAAAATCAGGGATAACAGCGGCTAAACTTATTGAGTGGAGTAAGCAAGTAGGTTGGGAGAGCTTAGTTAACAAACGTGGCACCACCTGGCGCCAGTTGGATGAAACGGTACAGGCGAAAGTTACTAACGAGAAGGCAGCCATCGCATTAATGCTTGAAAAGAATAGTGTAATCAAACGACCACTCATTGAAGTGAATAATAAAATAGTCGTGTTGGGATTTGATGAGACCGACTACAAAAAGAAATTAAATTAACATGGGCTTATTCTCTTTCCTCAAATCTTCTAAACCAGCTTACACCGATCGCGTATGGCGCACAGCTGATAAAGCGTTGTTGGGTATGATTACCGATGCCATGATGGCTATTACGCGCAAGCAGGTTCCCATTGTACTTTGTTTCTTTGAAGATGAGTTTGAACAGATTACGAAATTCCTGATAGATAAAAGTGTTCCTGCAATTCCATTAAAATTATACCATACCGAGAAACAATCAGGGGTAGTGTGGTATGCTTCGGCAAGTACAGCGCCTGAGTTTCTCTCAACACTGGCTAAAGAACCAGTTAACATTCTATTCTTTGGCCATTACCCCATACCAACCCGTGAAAATGAGCTATTGCAAAAATTGCGAGCGGTATTTCCTTCAACTTCGATTATATTTTATTCATCGTTAGATGAGCCAGCGTTTAAACTTTTTGGAGGTGAACGTATTACGGCTTTGCTCGATAGCTTGGGCATGAAGGAAGATGAGGCCATTGAGCATCGGTTGGTAAGCAGTTCGATGCAACGCGCGCGCGAAAAGGTGGCCAGCATGGTGCGCCATGAGCAACCGGCTACTTCCGAAGCCGATTGGTTTTCTAAAAATGTAAAGTCAAAGTAACTTTATTGTGAAAGCCTTCATCCGAAAATACCGGTATGTGTGGTTGGCTTTCGGTTTACTTCTATTCGGGTATTATTTTTCGTTGCCCGACACATTATTTCAAAATTCTTATTCCACCATTATTGAAGATCGCAACCATAAGTTATTGGGTGCTACTATTGCGCCCGATGGTCAATGGCGTTTTCCGGAAGGCAACATGGTGCCAGAAAAATTTAAAACCGCAATTATTCTGTTCGAAGACAAACGATTTTATCATCACCCTGGAGTTGATGTGCGTGCGCTTGCTCGGGCCACGCATCAGAATTTAGCATCGGGTAGAGTTATCAGTGGTGGAAGTACATTATCCATGCAAGTCATTCGCTTATCGCGAAAAAATAAGGCGCGTACTTTTTTAGAGAAGGTTATTGAAATGGTGTTGGCAACGCGATTGGAGTTTCGCTATTCAAAAGAAGAAATACTACAGTTGTATGCAGCACATGCTCCGTTTGGCGGTAATGTGGTGGGCATTGAAGCTGCCTGCTGGCGATACTTTGGTCGCGATGCAACTGAGTTAAGTTGGGCTGAAGCCGCATTACTGGCTGTGTTACCCAACAATCCAGCACTCATTCATCCGGGAAAAAACCGGCATCAACTTAAAGTGAAACGCGATCGGTTATTGGAAAGATTAATGACAGCCGGCATGTTCGATTCACTTACCTACGAGCTTGCCATCGCGGAATCTATTCCTGAAAATCCGGTAGCCCTGCCACGTTTTGCACCTCATCTTTTGGGTCGGGTTATGAAAGAAGGCTATAATGGTAAGCGAGTAGTTACTACCATTGATAAATCCTTACAGGAGCGACTCAATGAACTTGTTCACTATCATCATGAAAAGTTAAAAGGTAATCGGGTATTCAATGCAGCAGCTTTGGTGGTTGATGTGAAAACTGGTAGAGCATTGGCTTATGTTGGCAACACGGCTGCTGGTTCAGCACATGGCGATGCGGTTGATATTGTAATGGCGCGCAGAAGTACCGGTAGTATTTTGAAGCCTATACTTTATGCTGCCCTGTTGGATGAAGGTAAAATGTTGCCTGCCACGCTCCAACCCGATGTACCTACCTTGATAAATGGATTCTCACCTCAGAACTTTACGAAAGAGTACGATGGAGCAGTTCCGGCCAATCAGGCACTCATTCGTTCGCTTAATGTTCCGGCCGTGCATCAACTTCGCGATTACCGCTATGAGAAATTTTATGAGTTGTTGAAGAATACCGGTATTAGTTCACTCAATCAACCAGCCGACCATTATGGTTTATCCATGATATTGGGTGGAGCTGAGGGTTCACTTTGGGAGATAACCGGAATGTATGCTTCCATGGCTCGCACACTTAACAATTTTTTTGAAGTGCCGGGTAGTAATCGGTATAGCAAAAATGATTTTCATGCACCCACATATCTGCAAAGCGATTCATTAAAGCAGCGAAACCTGGAGGCTTCTTCCTGGCTATCTGCTTCGGCCATTTACTTAACATTTGATGCACTACAAGAAGTTTACCGACCGGGCGAGCAAACCGGTTGGCGCATGTTCACCAACTCAAAAAAAATTGCGTGGAAAACCGGAACCAGCCACGGTTTGCGCGATGCGTGGGCAATAGGTGTGAATGGTGAGTATGCGGTTGGGGTTTGGGTTGGTAATGCCGATGGTGAAGGTCGCCCCGGGCTTACGGGTACTGAATCAGCATCGCCCATTATGTTTGATATTTTCGGTCAACTTTCCGGAAGCCGCTGGTTCTCTGCTCCACAATACGAACTGCACGAAATTGAAGTTTGTATAAATAGCGGTATGCGCGCCACTGATTTATGTGCGACAAAGGTAAAGCAACTTGTAACAATCAATGGCTTACAAAGCGGAACATGCCGGTACCATCAGCGCATACATCTTTCAGCCGACAAAAAGTTTAGAGTGCATTCCGATTGCGAATCGATAACCCGCTTTATTACCGAACCCTGGTTTATACTACCACCTGTGCAGGAGTATTATTATAAAACCAAAAACATCAGTTACAAAAGTTTACCTCCGCTGCGCAGCGATTGTGTTAATCCGGCAACGGTTATAACAATGGATGTAATCTATCCGCGGGCAAATGCACGGATATTTATTCCACGGCAGTTAGATGGTAAACCGGGAAACGCTTTGCTTGAAGCAGCACATCGCCAACCAGGGGCTGTAATCTACTGGCATCTGGATGGAAGTTTCCAGGCGTCCACGCGCGGTACCCACCGGATAGCAGTTGCACCCACTGCAGGCAAACATCAACTTACATTGGTAGATGATGCCGGCAATATTGCAGAGCAGGTATTTAGTGTTATTTCAGAGAACTAAGTATCTTTGAAAATAGTAGCTTATGATTGATTGAACTGCAGTGTGCGTGGGTAGAGATACTTATTTTTTAAACTTGAACAACTAACCCTTCGTGATATGCGCCTATTTTTTAAACTGGTAGTAATTATGGCTTGCCCATTTCTTGCAATAGCCCAGGATCAACCCCACACCGATGAGTCGATGTATGTTGTAATTGGAGCGTTTGGTATTCCACGAAATGCAATTGAGTTTACGGAAAATGCCAAGAAACAAGGCTATCCGGCAAAGTTTGAGTTGAACCCAAAACGAAAACTTTTTTATGTGTATGTATTGCACACGGAAGATCGAGCGGCTGCCATTACAGAGGCGGTGAAACTGCAGAAAAACTCGCCCTACCCGGATACATGGGTTTATAAAGGATTGTTAGGCGATAACCCACAGGTTGTGAGAATCAGCGAAAGTGAGCGCAAAGCTGTTATTGAAGTTTTGGTTGAAGAAAAAAAAATTAATCCGGTTGATACAGCTAAAAGAACTTTAACTACAACCATACAACCTGCGGTTGAACCCAGGCCAGAAGAAAAAAATGATGCTAAGGTTGCTGCACCTTTGGCTGCTGCCGATAGCCGAACGTTCTTATTTCGGATTACAGCCCTGGCCGATAAGGATACACTGGCCGGGGATGTTGACATTTACGATCCGGACTCGAGTAATAAACGTAAAATGGCAACCTACCGGGGTAATGATGCTGTGAAAGTAAAATCGATCAATAAATCGGGAAACATGTGGTTGCATTGCGAAGTGTTTGGATACCGCAAGTTGGAATTGCCCCTTAACTTTAACAATCCTGAAAGTACCGATGGAGTTACTATTGATAATAATGTTATAACTGTTCCATTTGAGTTACCGCGATTGCAGAAAGGAGATAAGGCCATTATGTTTAATGTTTATTTCTATAAGGATGCAGCCGTAATGCGGCCGGAGTCACGCTATGAAGTAAACAGCCTGTTGGAAATGATGAATGAAAACCCTGATTACAAAATCATGATTCATGGCCATACCAATGGAAATGCATCAGGAAAAATTATCTCCATGGGAAACAGTAAAAACTTTTTTCAGTTAAATACTGATAATAAGGAAGGTCGTGGTTCCGCAAAGAAACTATCGGAGGAAAGAGCGCTTTTGCTAAAACAATTTTTAGTTGCGAATAAGGTTAGTGCAGATCGTATTCAGGTAAAAGCCTGGGGTGGTAATCAACCCATTTATGATGTAGATCATCCATCGGCCCACGCTAACGTACGGGTTGAAATTGAAATTTTGGAAGACTAAGGCCTGTTTAGGCTCCACAAAATGTCAAAATTTGCGGTTTAGTTGCATAAATTATTAACTTGGAAACTATTCCAAACCTTCAGTACGTATGCTTAAATCTTTACGTGGGCTCATACTTATAATGGTTGTAACCGGAGCCGCAAGTTCGGCCAGCGCACAAGCCGAACCTAATTATTATGTAGTAATTGGTGTGTTTGCCAAACTTGATAATGCCGTTCGGTACACTAACCAAGCTAATCAAAGGGGATTTAATGCGCAGTATGCAATTAATCCGGTAAAGAAGTGGAATTACGTCTATCTTCTTCAATCAACTGACAAGCGTAAGGCGTATGCGTTTTTGATTCGACTTCGGGCCGAATCGGAATACAAGGATGCCTGGGTTTTTACAGGGCAATTAGGCGATGGGCAAGCAATTGAACAAAAGCCCATAGAACAAAAACCAATTGAAGACAAGCCAATAGAAATAAAACCCATTGAACAAAAGCCCATTGAGGAACCTGTAAAGGTAGATCCGGTTGTTGAAAGGCCCATTGAAGAAAAGCCAGTTGAACAAAAACCGGAAGTGAAGAAACCTGCCGGCAAGCCATTTGTTTTTAAAATGCAAACAGCAGATGGTACACTGGTTAATGGTGAGGTACACATTCAGGAATCAACGAATGCAAGCCGGTACCAGGTGTTTAAAGGAAATGAATTAGTGTATATAGAAGCACCCAAGAATGCACGTGGCAATTATGTAGTGGTTACACAAGCACCCGGTTACCAACCCGTAAGTTTAATTTTGAGTTATCGTGAGCCGAGCCCGGAAACAGGAGCAGATGGTGAAGCTATTATTCCCATTGAAGTAAGTAAAGTGAAACGTGGCGATTACATTGATTTTACCAACGTGCGTTTTTTCCGTAACTCTGCCATTCTGGAGCCAGCCGCCCAAAACGAGTTGGATGGTTTGGTTGATTTAATGAAAGAGTCCACCGGTTATAAAATTCGTATTCATGGCCATTGCAATGGCAACCAGGATAAAGAGGGTTCCATATTGGGGTCCAGCACCAACTTTTTTGCTCTTGAACCGGGTAAAAACAAGATTGGTAAATTCTCAGCAAAGGAACTTACTACCGAACGTGCCGCAACTGTTAAGGCTTACCTGGTAAGCCAGGGCATTGCAGCATCGCGCATTGATATTAAAGGTGAGGGTGGAAAAATTCCATTATACCCGGAAGGCGGAACATTAGGCCAGTACAACGACCGGATTGAGATAGAGATAACCAAACGGTAAAGGTATATTACAGTAAAAAAGAAAGCCTCAAGTAAATTGAGGCTTTCTTTTTATACTACATCGTCATTGCTTTTAAAATGTCATGCTGAGTAATAATGTGTGCTTTCTCCTGCTCATCGCGCACCAACAATGCTTTGTTGTTTTTGTTCAGCATAGAAGTGAGTACATCCAGGGTGCTGTCCAATGCCACTACCTGCATGGGCTTATCCATAATTTCCCCCACAGCTTTATCTTTAATAGTGGGATCTTGAATGATCTTCTCTATTAATGAGGCCGTAGTAACACTTCCTACAAATTCATCGCCCTCCAGTACGGGCATCTGATCCACACCTTCGGTATTCATAATGCGGATGGCTTCGCCAATGCTTGATTTAATACTTACTGTAAGCAAGGTATCTTTTCCATTACGCCTGCGAATAATTTCGCGGGCAGTTCCATAGGCCCGTTCTTCCAGGAAGCCATGGTCTTTCATCCACATGTCGTTATAAACTTTATTGAGGTAGCGCGTGCCATGATCGGGCAACAGAATTACCATTACATCATCTTTCTTCAGATTGTCCTTGGCATATTCCAGGGCACCGTGCAGAGCCGAGCCGCTGCTCCACCCAACGAACAAACCTTCTTCGCGGGCTAACCTGCGGGCAGCAATGGCGCCATCTTTATCGGTAACTTTTATAAACAAATCAATTGCATCGAAGTCCACGTTTTTGGGTAAAATGTCTTCACCAAAACCTTCGGTGAGGTACGGATAAATTTCATTTTTATCGAAAATGCCCGTCTCCTTGTATTTTTTAAATACCGATCCATACGTATCAATACCAACTGCAATCAGTTTCGGATTTTGTTGTTTGAGATAGCGGGCCGTGCCGCACATAGAGCCACCGGTTCCTACTGTTGCTACATAGTGTGTAATCTTCCCTGCTGTTTGTGTCCAGATTTCGGGGCCAGTGGTTTCAAAGTGTGCTTTCGCGTTAGACGGATTATCGTATTGATTGGGATAAATAGAGTTGGGAATTTCTTTGTTGAGTTTACGGGCTACTGAATAATAAGAGCGCGGATCTTCCGGTTCTACATTGGTAGGACAAACAATTACTTCGGCACCTACTGCCCGCAGAATGTTAATTTTTTCCTGCGATTGTTTATCTGCCATGGTGAATATGCATTTATAACCTTTTGCTACGGCAGTAAGTGCAAGCCCCATACCGGTGTTACCGCTGGTGCCTTCTATAATTGTTCCACCAGGTTTTAGCAGGCCTGCTTTCTCTGCATCTTCAATCATTTTAAGCGCCATCCGGTCTTTGGTAGAATTTCCCGGATTGAAATATTCCACTTTGGCCAACACGGTGCCGGCAATTCCTTTTACTACTTTGTTCAGGCGTACCATGGGTGTGTTACCAATGGTTTCAATAATTGAATTGTAAATCATAAAAGTTGTATTGATGCAGCGGCAAAAGTACAAATTAACAGGCTAACAGGAGTTAGCATCTTGTTAAAATGGTGAACTTGACAATAGACCTTCCAGGTTTTTAATACAAGGAATAAAAACCTGGAAGGTCTATAAAATCAAGCGGTAGCACCGGCAAGTAGATAAAGCACGGCCATTCGCACGGCCACTCCGTTTTCTACTTGATCTAAAATAATTGAATGTGCGGAGTCAGCGGCATCGCTGCTTAGTTCAACCCCGCGATTTATGGGGCCCGGATGCATAATTACTATTTGCTTTTTCAGATTATCAAGCATTTTTTTGGTGATACCGTAATACAAGGAATATTCCCGTAAGGAAGGAAAGTATTTGATTTGTTGCCGCTCTAATTGAATGCGCAACACATTGGCTACATCGCACCATTCCAATGCTTTTTTTACGTCTAACTCAACCTGTACACCCAGCGAGCCAATAAACTTCGGTAGCAAGGTAGGCGGGCCACACACCATTACTTTCGCTCCTAATTTTTGAAGCGCAAAAATGTTGGATAGGGCTACGCGCGAGTGGAGGATATCACCAATAATGGCCACTTTCTTTCCTTGTACATCGCCCAGTTTTTCACGAATAGAGAAGGTATCGAGCAATGCTTGTGTGGGGTGTTCGTGTGTTCCATCTCCGGCATTTACAATATTGGCTTTGATGTGGCGCGATAGAAAATGCGGAGCCCCAACACTGGCATGGCGCATTACTACCATGTCCACCTTCATGGCTAGAATGTTGTGTACGGTATCCAACAACGTTTCACCTTTCTTAACGGAGCTGTTTGATGCCGAGAAATTTACTACATCAGCCGAAAGGCGCTTTTCGGCTAACTCAAACGAAAGCCGGGTGCGGGTGGAATTCTCGAAAAAGATGTTGGCGATGGTAACATCCCGCAAGGAGGGTACTTTCTTAATGGGGCGGTTAATTACTTGTTTAAAAGTATCGGCAGTTTCAAAAATCAGTTCAATGTCCTTGGCGGTGATGTTCTTTATTCCAAGCAGGTGGCGTTGACTGAGTGAGGACATTGTTTATACCTTATTGTTGATTAACCAAATTCTGTTTTGTTTATAACCTTGTGCTACCAACTCCACTAACACCCGCTGCGATTCAAGGGTGTTTACGTATTTGCCCACATAGTCGGCAGCAATGGGAATATCGCGTGTGTGGGTTCTGTCAACTAATACCAGCAGTTCTACTTTTTCCGGGCGGCCGAAGGCAATCATAGCATCTAAGGCAGCCCGCACCGTGCGGCCCGTAAACAATACATCGTCCACCAGGATTACACGTTTGCCTTCAATTACAAAGGATACGCGGGTTTCGCTGGCTTTGGCGGGTGTATCGCGCCTGCGAAAGTCATCACGGTAAAATGTAGCATCGAGGTAGCCCAGCGGTACTTCTTTTTTAGCAAGGGTTCTGATTTTTTGTTGAATAAGTTCGGCCAGAAAAATGCCGCGCGGCTGCAAGCCCAGAATTACACTTTCTTCAAAACTGCCATGATTTTCGATTAATTGCTCGCACAAACGGCTTAGGGTAATATCGAGCAGGTCTGAATCGAGGATGAGTTTTTTCTGCATGCCTGCGCGAAAATACAAAAACTACGGCTATTGATATTTTAGTTTGTTGATAAAAAACACTTTACGAAAGGCCGATTCGCGGTTTTGGTTTCGTACCACTTGAATGCCGGATGCAAAAAAATGGTTGGGATACCAATAATCTAACTTACTTTTTTCGGTATCGCGTTCTTTTACCACATCAAAGTCAAACCGGGCTTTCATAGGGTCGGTTGATTTGCCTTCTAATACCTGATTTCCTTGTATTGTTTTAGATCGGATCAGGTTGTTGTGCAGGTAAAGCAAGGTAATACGATCCTGATCGGGTGCAATCTTTACAAATTGTTGTAATTCGAAGGTTTTTACATCGTTTATCTCAAAACTGTTATCCCAAATTAATTTTCCCGATTCGTCAAACCCAATTATAACAGCATGGGTGTATTGGTAGCCATCAAAAATCCGGTCGCTTCGAAACATCGGGTTACCGTAATAGCCAAAACTGCCATCGCGGCTCATATAGGTATAGCGGGGATAGAATGCTTCGCCTAACATGAGGTACTGATTGCCGTAGGGCACAACTTCGTGCACCATAAATCGATAGCTGAACCTGATTTTTTTTCCTTTAATTTTTCTGCGTTCAATTCGTTCTTTTGTTCTGCGCTCGCGGTTAGCTTTCATGTAACTGAAAAAATTCTGTAAATCGCCAAAGTTGTAATAGGTGATTTTGTATTCTCCGGCCGGGTTAACTTCGGCTACAAAAATTCCACGTGAGTATTCTGAATCGCGGCTGCCATATACCCCGGCAACTACTTGCTCGTTGTTCGGCATTTTTGCCGATCGGCCAAAGATTAGATGTTTATTATCTTCGGGTTCTAACACAGTAGTTTTAATTAAATCGCCACCCGCACTGTAATTACGAATCCATAAACTTTTTTTACGCTCATAGTTTTTTGAGCAAACCACTACGTCTATTGTACCATCTGTATTTTTCTTAATTTGATTTAGCTCTCCGGGTTCATTAAAAAATCTGGGCAACACGCGTGCGCGGGTAGTTGTAAAATCGAAGAATAAAACGAGCGGCCGGTAATTAAAGTAACCACCCAACAAGGCCCCTTTATCGGTTATTACTAACTCGGTTGGATTAAACGGAATTAAATTTTGTATGGTATAAATATGGTAATTGCCATTGCTTACACTGGTTGCTAATAATTGAAAATTACCACTAATAAAGCCGGATGATTTGAACAATGTGTACACGACCTGGTCGTGCAGGCGGATGTGTGCTATGGTCAGGTTTTTAGCAAGACCAATGTAACCTTGCCACGACTGTTGCAACGAAGTATCTACCTTAATTAAGTGTAATTGGTCTTCATTGTTAATTTCTACTTTTCTGTAAATGAGCAATCCGTCTTCTTCCAGCGAAGCAACCTGAAAGTTTTCGTTATCATCGGCCTGGCTTAAAACCAACTCAAACCGGCTTAACTGCTCTACCTGGGCAATAGCTGATAAACTTATCAGTATCAATACTATGGTTTTACCGAATCTCAACTTTATGAATGTAAAAAACTTGCCGCCCTGCTTCCAGCGCGCCTTTCGTAGTATCGCGCAGGGTTTGATAACCCGACACATAAAATACATTTTTATACCAATTGCGAATGTAGCTGGCGGTAGTTGATTCGTGGCGTATGGTTTCAGTAGGGTTATTGAGTTGTGTCGCAACAGTATCTAATTCAACTTCATCGCCTAAACTTTTAAGTAATCGGATTTCTTTTTCTTTTTTAAATGCCAGCGCTACCTCGTTCTTGTAGAAAATAAAATCAGATGTTTGTTCCAGCGAGCTGGTTTTTAATTCGCCAAGTTTTAAACCAAAATCGCGCCTGGGCTTACCACCTGCATCTAAAATGGTTAAGGAGGTATGAAGCATTTTTGAATCGGCTGGTACAGGTTGATTGTATTGATAGGGAGAATTATAGTAGCGATTCATGAAAGGATTATACCCATATGGCGAATAAGCATACATGGGTGGTCCAAAATTACCATAGTAGGGATAGGGGCTAAAATTAGTAGCCGGCTGATAAACTTCAACCAGTAGGCAAAAACCTCCGGCCTGTTCTTCCAGGCGCATAGGCACCGCATACGTTTTAAAGTCGGGTTTTGTACCGGTACGTGCAGCTTCAACCGAACGGGATTTGATCTTACTGGCTCGTTTAGGGCTTAAGTAATCCAAAAAATGGTTTAACCTACCAAAGTCGATGAAATTTAAAGCTTGTTGCGAAAATGGATCAATAAGGGTTGTAAAAATGCCGCTGGCCTGTTTGGAGTTACCAACCGTCCAGGTGCCGGCAACCAGCAGTTCGTCATTAATTAGTGTGCTGGTAATACCGGATAAGATGGTATAATCGTTTTCAATCTCCATTTCATCTTCCAACAAGAGTGCACCGGTGGCATCAAATGTTTTAAGTATTAATTTTTTTTGTTGCTTGTTGCTCCTATCCATGATAAGGGCATTAAAGGTATTATTGGTGTTTACCCGCAAGTCCAGCAATTCGGCATTGCTGACAAAGAACCCCGGTACTAACTTGGTTTTTTCTGCGTGAAGATCGTGCAGTAAAATGGCTGGCTCGTTCGAGACGTATCCGCCCAGTACGGCTACCTTATCCAATGCACTGAAGTGTGTAATTTTAAATGTTATCTCCTGCTTAATGGAGTAGCGGCCAACTACCTGCGTTTGTGTATGGATGGTGAACAGCGTAAGGTTACTGGCTTCATGGTCGCCTTCTCGAAATAGTAAATAAATCTGGTTATCGCGATAATCGTAGCCTACCAGGCGCAGCCGGTTTTCAATTTCCATTTCCTGCATCCAAACTTCGTGCAGGGTGGTATCAATGCGAATAACTTCCCACAATTTTTTGCCTTCTTTAAATTTGTCTTTATCGCGAATGAGTGCCAGGCCTTCTTGCTGCAGGGAGATAACAACATAATCATTGTCGCTATTTTTGTGTTCGCGTTCAAACCGGGCTGTTTGTACCTGCGAAAAAAGTTTCACCGAACAAAACCAAATACTTATCAATAAAAACAATCGCTTTAGCATCATTGTTTTTCGCTCAGGTCAATTATTCTATCAAACTCTTCTTTTTTTACGGGCTGTACTGAAAGACGGGCTACTTTTACCAACACCATTTCACCAAGCGTTTTGTCAGCTTTTACAACCGATAATGCAACCGGAAACGTAAGCTTGCGAACAGGTTTTAAATCTACTGCTACCCAATCAGTATCGTTTGGTTCAGGATATGCTTCCCGCACTACCTCTGCTATTCCTACCACCGATTTTTCATCACCTGTATGATATACAAATGCCCAATCGCCTTTTTTCATAGCTTTCATATTACTTCTTGCTTTAAAGTTGCGCACACCATCCCAAACTGCTTTTTTATCGCGTGCCAGATCATCCCACGAAAAAGTATCAGGTTCAGTTTTCAGTAGCCAGTAATTCATAAGCATTAAATTTTTGCAAAGGTTAAGTTCATTAAAGTATCTAAAATAGCAAATTGAATTCGTAATTTTCCCCCGGTGGCATAACTACTCAGTGAATGAAGGTTTTGGTAATCCGGTTTTCTTCTATTGGCGATATTGTACTTACCACCCCGGTGGTGCGGGTTCTTAAAACCCAGCTTACTAATGCAGAGGTACATTATGCAACAAAAGACAAATTTGCCGTGTTGCTGCGATCCAATCCGTATGTCGATAAATTGCAGATTCTTGAAAAGAGCTTACCTGTGTTTATTCAACAACTTAAGGCCGAACAGTACGATTATGTGATAGACCTGCACAACAACCTGCGCACACGAATTATAAAAACGGCTTTGAGTGCAAAGGCTTTTAGTTTTAACAAACTCAATTTAGAAAAATGGTTGTGGGTAAATCTGAAGATAAACAGATTGCCCAACGTACACATTGTAGATCGGTATTTAGATACGTTAAAGCCACTGGGATTAAAACCCGATGCTTTAGGGCTTGATTACTTTATTCCTGAAAAAGATGAAGTACCTCTGCATTGGTTACCAACCGATTTTCACAAGGGCTACGTGGCCTATGCCATGGGTGCACAACACAATACTAAAAAACTTCCGCTTAAGCGGATGATCGAGTTGTGCGATAAAATAAATAAACCCATTGTACTATTGGGTGGAAAAGAAGATTTTGAAACAGCCGAAGCAATATGTAGTTTTTTCAAAAAAACCACTCACAGTGAATACGAAACCGGCTTAACCGAATTGGGTAAGAAAACGATCGTATTTAATGCATGTGGCAAGTTTAATATCAATCAATCTGCCAGTTTGGTTAAGCAGGCACGTTATGTATTTGCACACGATACGGGCCTCATGCACATAGCCGCTGCATTAAAGAAAGAAGTGTTTTCAATTTGGGGTAATACCATGCCTGAGTTTGGCATGTATCCGTACCGCACCAAATTTACAGTGTTCGAAAACAAAAAAGCAACCTGTCGCCCATGCTCTAAAATTGGATATGCAGCTTGCCCCAAAGGCCATTTTAAATGCATGAACGACATCGTGTTTGATTTTTATTTGCCTTAGTTCCAGAAGGCTGAACACGCATTTTTTGAAACAGGTCATTTTTTGTGTGGATCATTTTACGGGTTTAAAACAGCGCATGCCCGTTATCATAACACCACTGTTCGGTTGCGGGCAATCAGTAAAGCCATATGGTACAAAATTCAATCAAAATAGCCAGAAGCGGGTGGCTGGTATTGTTCTTGCAATCAGGGCATATCTTACTGCATTTAATTAACTGCTATGTTCAAAACGCACCTTAAATTTTTCGTTCGGGTATTTTTAAAAGATAAATTTTTTTCAATACTCAATATCGCGGGCCTCGCTTTGGGCATTGCAGTAAGCATTATCCTGCTGCTTATACTGCAGCATGATCTTACTTACGATAAACACTTTGCCAACCACGAGCGCATCTACCGCCTGGGAGGCCACTTAAAAGCAACGGGTATTGATGTGCGGGTGGCGCGCGCAGCCCGCGAACTTGGTCCTATTCTGAAAGAAGAATTTCCGGAAGTACAGGCTGTAACGCGTGCCAACAGTTGGGATCATACGTTGGTTCGATACGAACACAATGGCACCGAAGTAACAAACTACGAGGAAGATGTGGTGCGTACCGATTCAACCTACTTGCATGTATTCAATCATACATTTATTGCCGGTAATCCTGCAACGTGTTTAAACGATCTGCATGCCGTTGTGCTAACTGAATCAACTGCTGCACGGTATTTTGGTTCTGAAAATCCGCTGGATAAAACGCTGAACATAGATGGTGAAAATTGGAAAGTAACAGCAGTAATTGAAGATCTGCCCGGCAACACACACCTCAAGTTTGATTTTCTATTATCGGGTTTAAGCAAAAGTAGGCAATGGGTAATTGACCAAGGCCAGGTAAAATCCGAAGCCTTCTGGAACCCCGATGTTTATACATATTTGTTAATGACGGAGAACTACAATCCACAAAACTTTTATGATAAATTTCCAAGCATCTATACCAAATATTTCAAATCGTTTGGCGACCAGGTAGGTGGGCAGTACGATGCAATTTTGCAACCACTAGCTGCGGTACATTTTGAAAACGATTTACGTTCGGATGAACCCACCGGCAACAAAGCGTATTTGTATGCCTTTACCGGTATTGGCGTGTTTATCATTTTATTGGCTTGTATCAACTACATGAACTTATCCACCGCTAAGTCGGTAAAGCGTGCTGCGGAAATAGCCATGAAAAAAACACTGGGTGGCAGTAAGAAGTCGTTGGTGTTTTCATTTTTAGGCGAGTCGATATTTCTTTCCTTTATTTCGCTAGTAGTAGCCATAGCGTTGGTACAAATCGTGTTGAACTTTTCATCATTCAATAGTTTGGTAGAGAAAGATTTGGTTCCGGATTTTTTCAATAACCCGGTCTTATTATTCGGTTCCTTTGGTATTGCCTTGGCAATTGGAATTATTTCAGGGTTGTATCCCGCTTTTTATTTGCCTGCTATTCCAACCATTAGTGCGCTAAAGGGTTCGTTCAAGAACAGAAAATCGAGCCACCATTTGCGTAAGGTTTTAACTACCGTACAATTTGCCATTTCTATTTTTGTAGTAGTATGTACTTTTTTTATGCGCGATCAGATCAGTTTTATGCGCAACCGCGATTTAGGTTTTAATCAGGATAATGTATTGATTCTTCCTATTCAGGATACGTTGGTACAAAAACAGGTGAAGTCGATCAAAAACGAATTTTTGCAACATCCAAAAATTTCAGCAGCCGCAACTTCGTATCAGGTGTTGGGTATGGGTATCGGTGGCCCGGTAATGATGGCCGAAACGGAAGAGGGAATGAAGCAACAGCAGTTTAATCTGATTGAAGCGGATGATGATTATTTTAAAACCATGGGTATTAAACTACTTGCCGGGCGTAAGTTTCAACCTGGCCCCAATGTAGATGTTGACAATGTGTTTATCTGTAACCGTGCTGCGGCTAAATTAATGGGCTGGGGCGATGATCCCGTTGGTAAAAAAGTGCGTTGGTTTCATGGCGATCAAGATGGACAAGTGATTGGTATGGTAGAAGATTTTAACTATCAATCGTTACACAATGTGGTAGAGCCATTGCTGATTATCAAGAGCCGTGAAGAAGGCGGGTTTTTACATTTGCGTGTAGCCGGTGGTGAACTACCCGCCACACTTGATTATATTAAAGCCAAATGGACAGGTTACGACCCTAATCATCCGTATGAATATTTCTTTTTGGATGCCAGGTTTAACGAACAATATCGGGCCGATGAAATTCAGTTTAAGTTATTATCGGGGCTTTCCTATATCTGTATTTTTATTTCGTTGCTTGGGTTGTTAGGGCTTTCAGCATTTACGGCTGCACAACGTACTAAGGAGATTGGTATTCGCAAAGTGCATGGTGCCAGTGTGCCTCATATTATTTACCTGTTGTTTAAAGATGTGATGTACCTGGTGTTAATTGCCGGTGTGCTGATTATACCGGCCGCTTATTACATGATTGAGAATTGGATGGGCAACTTTGCGTATCAAACCAACATGAACTTTGTTACGTTTGGCGTGGTTACGCTGCTGGCTTTATTATTTGCATTTTTAACAGTTGCATTTCATTCGTTAAAAACAGCACACACGAATCCGGTAGAGTCGTTAAAGTATGAGTGATTTTTTGAAGAATCCTTCACAGGATTGAGGGCTATAGTTCAGCGACCTTTGCAAAAACCTTAGCGCTTTTAGCGTGAAATAGTTTCAAGCGAAGAGCGCAAAGTTCTACGCAAAGCTTAACGTTATAGAGTCAGTTTATTTTTTTAATTACAGGGTAGTATAGGCAGGATTGAAATTCTACTATTTTGCGTGGTAGAATCTATTCCAAAAATGACTCCCTCTCGCACCCCCGCCCTTACATTCATTTTCATTACATTATTAATCGATGTAATCGGTCTTGGCGTTATAATTCCCATTATGCCCGATCTGATTATGGAACTGGCTGGTCTTGATCCGAAGGCGAGTGAATCGATGGGATATGCCAGTAAGATGGGTGCGTGGTTGCTTTTTGCGTACGCGTTTATTCAATTTTTACTGGCACCGGTTATAGGCGCATTGAGCGATCGGTATGGCCGAAGACCAGTTTTGTTAGGTTCTCTTATTGGGTTTACTATTGATTATCTCTTTTTATCATTCGCACCAACCATTGCCTGGCTTTTTGTAGGCCGGATAGTAGCTGGCATAATGGGCGCAAGCTTTACAACGGGTGGTGCCTACATTGCCGACATCAGCGCCCCGGAAGAGCGTGCCAAAAACTTTGGTTTGATTGGTGCAGCTTTTGGATTGGGTTTTATCATCGGTCCGGTGTTGGGTGGATTTTTAGGTAGTGCCGGGCTTCGCGTTCCATTTATGTTTTCTGCGGGATTAACTTTTGTGAATTTTCTTTTTGGATTTTTCATACTTCCTGAATCGCTTAAACCCCAAAACAGAAGAGCATTTGATTGGAAGCGTGCCAACCCAATCGGAACCTTGATTTCGTTGAAGCGCTATCCCCTTATTTTTGGACTGATGGGTTCACTTACTTTTTTATACATCGCTTCGCATGCAGTACAAAGCAACTGGACATTCTATACCAAAGAGAAATTTGGTTGGGATTTGAAGGAGGTAGGAATTTCGTTAGCCGTTGTGGGAATAGCGTTTGCCATTATTCAGGGGGCGCTTATTCGGGTAATTATTCCAAAGCTCGGCCAAAGAAGAAGTGTAAACGTGGGTATGACTTTGTACTTCATAAGTTTTATACTGTACGCTTTCGCCACGCAAGGTTGGATGATGTATTCAATCATTGTTGTTTATTGTTTGGGCAGCATTGCCATGACTGGGCTGCAAGGAATTATGTCGGGTATTGTGCCACCCAACGAGCAAGGTGAGTTGCAGGGTGGTTTTACCAGTTTGATGAGCATTACGGCCATCATTGGCCCGTTGCTGATGAGTTATGTGTTCTCTTACTTTATTTCCCCTGAGGCACCCGTTTACTTTCCGGGTTCAGCCATGATGTTGGGCGCAGTGCTTACGCTAATCAGTTTTGTGTTCATCAGGTTAACGTTAAAGAAGCGAATGGTTTAATCCGTTCAAGAATCACTTAATCAGCCTTTCTATTTCCAGACAGGTAACGTGCTTCCAGTAAAATCTCCTATTTTCTCAATTGGCGGGTAACTGACGGGTAAAATGCAGGCCAAATTCGTGGCCCCGGCCCGTTCTGTGCCGTAAACTTGCAACATAATTTAATCACCCATGCAACAACCCGAACTTGGCAAACGCCTTACCGCCCTGCGCAAAGAAAAAAATCTAACGCAGGAAGAACTGGTAGAAATAAGTCACGTAAGCGTGCGCACCATTCAGCGCATTGAAGCAGGCGAAGTGCTGCCCCGACTTTCAACCATAAAAATATTGGTTACTGCCCTCGGGCAGGATTTCGAATCGTTCATCAAACAAAATTCAACACCTATGGAAACCCCATCCAAACAAGCCATCTTTAGTAAAAGTGCTTTACTTACTTCTGTTTTTGCCGGTGCTATTTACCTGGCCGTTGAAATAATTCTAAATGCCATGGATCTCGCCTGGCTCACCAAAGAAAACGACTGGTCGCAATGGATTAACTTTATTTACATCGGGCTTACCGCCACCATGATTACCGCCTACACGTTTTTTATTCGCGGCTTTATCATACTCAGTAAAATTTTTGAAAACGGATTACTTAAAATAGGAAGCTACCTGATGATCGGTGCGGTGATAGCAATCGGTATTCTGGATGTCTCCACCTTGTGGGCTGGCGATGCCGATACTTTATGGATACCCTACACAGCTGCCAGTGTGGGAATAGGAGCGCTTACGCTGATTTTTGGAATTGCGTTAATTCGGTTACAGGATGGCATGGGCGAACTTTCGCGTGCAGCCGGAGTACTGGAGATTATAACCGGTGCAGCATTTATAACCGTAATTTTATTTTTCATTGGTTATGTAGTAATGGTGCCAGCTGTAATTGTAGAGATACTGGTATTGTATCGTGGGTATGAGTATTTATCCAAATCGGGTGGGGTAGTAGCAGGTTAATATACTATGCGGAAAAGAATTATTGTGCTGGGGTGCTTACTGGTAGTAAGCCTTCTGGCTTACCTTGTATTGGCTACGCCATCCATTTCATCAAAACATGGTGGCCTGGATACACATCTTTATTTGAATGAAAATTCCAAACAACCCTTAGTGGTTGCATTTGGTGGCGGATCGGGAGGTAATGATTGGGAGCGCAGGTATTTGAAAGATAAGCGCGATACGTTGTTGGCGCATGGCTTTGCTGTATTAGCTATTGGTTATTTCAAAACTGAAAATTCACCCGATGCATTGGATCGTATTTCACTTAATGCCATTGCCGATACGATTTTAAACATCGCCAAGCGTACACCACAAATTGATACCACACGAATTATTTTGATGGGTGCTTCCAAAGGAGGTGAATTGGTATTGAATCTCGCCAGCCGATATGCTTGTTTTAGAGGTGTAGTTGCGCTTTCCACATCGCATGTTAGTTTTTCGGCACTTACTATTTCTGCCAATACTTCATCGTGGTTATTTAATAACGAAGAAGTGGCGTATGTGCCGGCTCCGTTTAAAATAATTTTACCCGCTATCAAAGGTGATCTGCACACCGCTTTTTCAATGATGTTGGAAGATTCAATAGCTGTGGGGCAAGCCGAAATCCCGGTTGAACGCATCAACGGCCCGGTTTTAATTGTATCAGCAGATGAAGATGAACAATGGCCGGCAACTAAAATGTCGGAACGATTGATGGCGCGATTAGCCTCCAACAATTTTCCACATCTGCATCAACATCTTATTGTATCGGGTAACCACATTGAGCCTTTAAACCACTTTGATAAAGTAGTATCTTTTCTTGATCAACAAAAGTAGTATGACACATCGGCATTATGCACTTATTGGAATGGCTGCACCCATTCTTTTTTGGAGTACCTATTTTATAATGGCAGGGTTAAGGCCAGAATATAGTTTCTACACAAAAGCGATCAGCGAACTTGGATCGGTGGATGCCCCCAATAAATGGGTTTGGAATAGTTTGGGTTATGGAATTACTGGTTTATTCATTTCAGTTTATGCGTATGGCTTATTCAGGTCGGTGGCGGGTAATGCGGCAAGTAAATTTCCGTTGATTGGCTTGGTGTTAAGTGGACTATTCATGTCGCTTGCAGGAATTTTTCCAGGTGATTTTGATAATAAACAAACTACAACCATGCTGCTTCATACCATTGGTAGTTTTGGTAGCTATTTGTTTTTTCTGCTGGCGGCATTCACATATCCAAAACACATGAATGCAAGTGCTTATTGGAAACAAGCATCAGGATCGACCTTACTATTTACATGGCTTACCATTCTGTTTGGAGCCTGGCCATTTTTGTTTCCTTCCATGCCCGCTGTGGGGCAGCGTTTTATTTTCTTATTTTATTTTGTTTGGATATTCTATACAGCAATAAAACTCTACCGGCAGCCATCTAAATAAATTTCAGAGTTGAGCTGAATTTTGGTTTCTATTATATTAGAGTTCATGAAGAAAATTCCCGAAGCCCGCACCCTTCCGGAAGGTTTTGAGTGGGGCACACCTTTTATCATACGAGGATTAAACTTGCCTTGTAATCTGAACACATGTGTGCAACGCGCCATGCAAAAAGACATGGAACTGTTTGGTTATGGTAAAGGCGGAACGGAATTGTGGATATGGGCGAGTGATGCATTTCAACAGTTCAAATCAGAAACACTCAGCATGAATATAGTGGATGCACCATTCCCGGTGTTGTTGGATACCGAGTTGCCCGATGATTTATGGAAGGCTGTAAAAAAATCGCGTAAGAAAATCTGTTTAACGCTTACGCGGAATGGATCGTACACACCCCTACATGTTGATCCCAATCATGGAGGTGGCTGGATGTATCTGCAACAGGGAATTAAAAAGTGGCAACTGATTGATGTGTACAACAATCCGTTGAAGCCTGATAAAGCAGGTAACTATCCGGATCCACCACTTGACCTGGATGCAGATTATATGTATGAAGCAACTATCAATCCCGGAGACTTTCTCTACTTCCCACCATTAACACCACACCGTGTGTGGACGTATGCACATAGTTTTGGTGTGAGTGGGTACGCGAAGTAATGAGTTTTGGTTCATTGGTCTCCCTTTGGGGTCGTGTCTTCACGAACCATTGTATCGCCACTTTTGATTAAGAAATCTTAATCTTTCAGAAAAACATACTTCTAATCGCCTCATTCATGCAGCCAACGCACATTATCAAAAACCGACTTGCAAATTAAACGGCATACGCCTATTTTAATTTTTTGCAACATCATAAACTAATTTCTAAAGTATGAAACAATCTATTTTATCGGGGTTGATTCTTTTGCTGTTGATAAGCAGTAGCTACGCGCAGAAGAAGAAGACTACCAATCAGAAACCGGAAACACCCAAGGTGGAAGTAAAAATGACGCCACCACCACCTGTTAAGGTAACCTCCGTTGAAGGCATTACCGAATATCGGTTAGCGAATGGTTTGCGGGTATTGTTGTTTCCGGATCAATCCAAGCAAACATTTACTGTTAACGTTACCTACCTGGTTGGTTCCAAGCACGAAAATTATGGCGAAACAGGAATGGCGCACTTGCTGGAACACCTGGTGTTTAAAGGAACGCCCAAGTATCCCATGAATATCATGAAGGAATTGGAAGATCGGGGTGGAAATTTTAATGGTACTACTTCGTTTGATAGAACTAACTATTTCGAAGTACTATCAGCAACAGATGAAAACCTGAAGTGGGCGTTGGATATGGAGGCTGATCGCATGGTAAATTCATTCATCGCCAAAAAAGACCTTGAAAGTGAAATGACGGTGGTACGAAATGAATTTGAATCGGGTGAAAACAACCCGATACGCGTATTGTGGCAACGTACCATGGCTACCGCGTTTGAGTGGCATAACTATGGTAAGTCAACCATCGGTTCGCGTGCGGATATTGAGAATGTATCCATCGAAAAGTTGCAGGCATTTTATAAAAAGTATTATCAACCTGACAATGCTGTGCTAGTGGTGGCCGGAAAGTTTGAAGAAGCCAAAACACTTAGCATGATTAACGAGCACTTTGGCGTAATACCCAAACCTATTCGTGAAATTGATTCGTTCTACACGCGCGATCCCGTTCAGGATGGAGAGCGTTCTGTTACTGTAAAGCGTGTGGGCGATGTGCAATGGATTTCGGTATTACATAAAATCTCATCCGGTACGCACCCCGATTATGCACCCACCAGCGTGCTCATGGAAATTCTTTCCAATGCACCATCCGGCAGAATTTATAAAGCCCTGGTAGATACTAAGAAAGCAACAGCCATATTTTCAATTCCGTTTCAATTGAAAGAGCCCGGTGCCACGCTTGTATTTGCACAAGTACCAAAAGATAATTCGATTGAAGATGCAAAGAAGGCTATGCTGCAAACCTTCCAAGAACTTACCACCAATCCACCAACCAAAGAGGAAGTGGATCGGGCTAAGACCGCATTGTTAAAACAGATCGAATTAAATTTCAATAACCCTGATCGTGTAGGAATTCTAATGAGTGAATTTATTTCGATGGGCGATTGGCGATTGTTTTTTCTTTATCGCGATCAACTGGAAAAAGTTACTCCGGAAGATGTATTGAAGGTTGCTAAAAATTATTTCAAGGAGGATAACCGGGTGGTAGGTCAATTTATTCCGGTAAACGAACCGAACCGGGCTGAGATTCCAGACGAACCCAATGTGGAGGCTTTGGTAAAAGATTACAAAGGCAAAGCGGCTGTGGCCGAGGGCGAAGCATTTGATCCATCGCCGGCAAATATTGAAGCCCGTACTGTGCGCAATACCTTACCAAACGGAATGAAAACTGCATTCCTATACAAAAAGACAAGAGGCGAATCGGTGCAGGCGCGACTGACTTTGCGCTTTGGAGATGAAAAGAATCTGATAAACAAAGGAACTATTGGTCAATATACAGCCCGCATGTTGGATAAGGGTACGACCAAACTTACACGGCAACAGATTAAAGATGAGTTTGATAGGCTTAAGGCCCGTGTAAATTTCTTCGGTGGTGCAACCAGTGTTAATGTAAACATTGAAACAACCAAACCCAACCTGGCGGAAGTTGTGAAACTGGTAGAACAAATATTGAAAGATCCAGCCTTCCCAGCCGATGAATTTGAAAAACTGAAGAGTGAATCAATTGCCGGGATTGAATCGCAACGCAGAGAACCCACCGCAGTTGCATCGGTGCGGTTATCCCAATACACTTCACCTTATCCCAAAGGTGATCCACGTTATGCCGAAAGTTTTGATGAATCGATTGAATCAATTAAGAATCTGAAGCTGGAAGATGTAAAAAAATTCCATAAGGATTTTTATGGTGCCAACAATGCAACACTATCGTTGGTGGGTGATTTTGATGCAACAGAAATGAGTGGGCTGATTGCACAGGCATTTGGTTCATGGAAAAGCGCTGCCAACTTTAAGCGATTGGAGGCTCGTGTTAAACAGGTAAAGGCAATCAACGAAAAAATAGAAACGCCCGATAAAGCCAATGCGTTTATGACCGCGCAGTATAGCTGGGAAATTAAAGACAGCAATCCCGATTATCCTGCCCTGGTGTTGGGTCATTATATGCTAGGTGGTGGAACTGCTTCGCGGTTATTCTCTCGCATTCGCGGTAAAGAAGGTTTGAGTTACGGTGTTGGTTCTAATTTTTTTGCCGGCACGCTGGATAATATTGGCTCTTTTAGTGCGTATGCAATTTATGCACCTGAGAACGGAACCAAGCTGGAAGAAGTTTTTAAGGAAGAAATTATGAAGGCGATAAATGAAGGCTTTACCGAAGAAGAAGTAGCCGCAGCTAAATCGGGCTGGGCACAAGGCAACTCGATTAACCGTGCGCAGGATGCTTCCATAGCCGCAGTGTTGAATAACTACTTGTATAACGGTCGCGACTATAAGTGGGATGAGGAACTGGAAAAGAAAATTAAAGCTTTAACGGTTGCTGAAATAAATGCTGCTATTAAAAAGACATTACGCTACGAAGATATTTCAATTGTAATGGCCGGAGATTTTGCAAAGGCTAAAGCAAAAGAGGCGGAGAAAAAATAAGTCGGTTTATCTAAAAAGTCCTGCGTGGTAACGTGCGGGATTTTTTATGAAAATAATTTTGAATGTATCCTAATTAGGTTCGTGAGGACACGAACCTTGGTGTTAGATATTTCAATTGTAATGGCCGGAGATTTTGCAAAGGCTAAAGCAAAAGAGGCGGAGAAAAAATAAGTCGGTTTATATGAAGAAAATCCCGCATGGTAACGTGCAGGATTTTTTTATTCTGGTTGACGAGGTATAAGGTTGAAGTATATTTATTTAGAAATACTTTTCAGATAGGCGACTTGACCAAGGTGATACAAATCATGTTGGATGATTCCGGTGATTAGTTCGCGGTAGGAAGCTTTTTCAGAATAGGCTTCATCCAAAAGTTTATCCGATTGTTTTTCGAGAAGTTCAACTACCTGTTGCTGTGATGTGTGCAGCAACTGCCGGATAGCCGTCCAACCCAATGCTTTGAGCTTCGCTTCGGTGCTCCAGTTGTCTTCACTCTTCATTGAACCCTTGTAGGTAGTGTCACCCGCCAGGCGTTTGATTAAAGATTGCCGCCAGTACACCATGTGCCATACAATTTGAGCCAGTGAATGGGCATGTTTAGTGGGTTTATGGAATGCAGTTTCGGCAGTAACATCTGTTAGAATTTCCTGCATGGAATTACCAAACCAGGGTTCGCCTTCGTAGATAGATTTAAACTGGCTAACAAATTCTGTAATCTGCTTATTGGCCATTTTTATTTTTTGATTACATATCCTACTCCGGCACGAATACCAAACTCCGTTTGCCCCAGATAAAAATCACCAATCGCTTCAAAGCGCCATTTTTTATTGATGGGTTTTGACCAACCACCTCCCAACGCCACATCGTTGGCACCAATCAATCCGCGAACGCGTACAAAGAAATTATCGAGTGGGTAATACCGAATGCCCATCGCAAACGAACTTGTATTGTGTGTCCATAATTCTAAACCAGCGCCTGCTGCAAAATGCCGTACTACAAAATAATTCGCTTCGGCACCAAACTGAAGTTTATCAGCAAAACGCGAATAGTCGGTCTTGATCAGATCAATACCACTGCTAATTAAAATGTCGTTACTACTTTGGGCATTTAAAGTTCCAAGTACAAATGTTAAAATGGATAAAGTGAAAAATACATTCCGCATGCAGTGCTTACTTTTTATCTTCTAATAATTTTTGAATGGCAAGGTACTCATCGCGCAGGCGTGCGGCCTCCATAAACTCCAATTCTTTAGCTGCTTTTTCCATAGCCTTGCGGGTACGTTCCGCCATTTTTTCAAGTTCAGGTTTGCTTAAGTAGGCAACCACCGGGTCGGCAGCAAGCGATTTTTCTTCCTCTTCAATATAATACCGCTTGGTGGTTTTCTTCGAGTCGGCCACTTTGGTTTGCCCAAGTATCGAGTCTTTTGACTTGAGCACCGTTTTGGGAGTTATACCATGTTCCAGGTTGTAATCCTGTTGGATTTTTCTGCGCCTGTTGGTTTCATCAATTGCCATTTGCATAGACTCGGTGATTGTATCGGCATACATAATCACACGGCCGTTTTCGTTTCGTGCTGCGCGGCCAATTGTCTGCACGAGCGATCGCTGATTGCGCAGGAAGCCTTCTTTATCAGCATCCATAATCGCTACCAATGATACTTCCGGTAAATCTAACCCTTCGCGCAACAGGTTTACACCTACCAAAACATCAAATACTCCCAAACGTAATTCACGCAAAATTTCTACGCGATCCAACGTTGTTACCTCTGAATGAATGTACCTGCACTTGATGGCTGCACGGGCCATAAACTTGGTAAGTTCTTCGGCCATGCGTTTGGTAAGTGTGGTTACTAACACCCGCTCTTTCTTTTTTACGCGCTCATCAATCTCTTCAAACAAATCATCAATCTGGTTGCGACTGGGGCGCACATCAATGTGCGGATCGAGCAAACCGGTTGGGCGAATAAGTTGTTCAATTACCACACCTTCTGATTTGCGTAATTCATATTCAGCTGGTGTTGCACTCACATAGATTACCTGATTTACCAAACCCTCAAATTCGTTAAAAGTGAGTGGTCGGTTATCCAGTGCCGAAGGTAAACGAAATCCATAGTCCACCAGGTTTACTTTGCGTGAACGATCGCCACCCCACATTGCCCGGATTTGCGGTACGGTTACATGACTTTCGTCAATCACCAATAAAAAATCATCTGGAAAATAATCGATCAGGCAGAATGGTCGTGCCCCGGCAGCGCGCCTGTCAAAGTAGCGGGAGTAGTTTTCAATGCCACTGCAATAGCCCAACTCGCGCATCATTTCCAAATCAAATTCAGTGCGTTCTTTCAGGCGTTTGGCCTCCAGGTGTTTTCGTTCTTGTTCAAACATATCAACCTGTAGCACCATATCGTCCTGTATTTCGCGAATGGCTGTGTGCAGCAACTCTTTTCCGGTAACGAATAAATTAGCCGGAAAGATTACGGCTGTTTTTTCGTCTGCAATTTTTTTTCCGGAGATTGGATCAACAAGTTGGATCGCTTCAATCTCATCGCCAAAAAAATAAATCCGCAAGGCATAGTCCGCATAAGCGAGAAAAATATCAACAGTATCACCTTTTACCCGAAAAGTTCCGCGTTTAAATTCAGCTTCCGTACGATGGTAAAGTATATCCACCAGAGCAAATAAAAGTTTGTTGCGCGGAATCATTTCGCCCACGCGCAACTGCACACGATTTTTACCAAACTCTTCCGGGTTACCAATACCGTAAATACACGATACTGAAGCAACCACGAGTACATCCCTGCGTCCGCTTAATAAGGAAGATGTTGCACTCAGGCGCAACTTTTCAATTTCTTCATTGATGGAAAGGTCTTTTTCAATGTATAGATTAGAAGATGGTATGTAGGCTTCTGGTTGATAGTAATCGTAATAAGAAATAAAATACTCTACTGCATTTTCGGGAAAGAATTGTTTGAACTCGCCATACAATTGTGCTGCTAATGTTTTATTGTGGCTAAGCACCAGCGTAGGCCGGTTTACCTGCGCAACTACATTGGCTACAGTAAAGGTTTTACCCGAACCGGTTACGCCTAACAAAGTCTGGTGGGCTTCGCCTTCGTGCAACCCTTGAACTAATTTCTTAATAGCTTGTGGCTGATCGCCTGTGGGTGAATACTCGCTGTTGAGAATGAAATCCATGCAGGTAAATCTAAGGCAGTTATTTCAAAAGCCCTAACTGATTTAGCTGGTAAATAGTTGCAGTTTTAAAATCGCTACTGACATAGGGTTGTCAGTGGCTTTCTCCGTTAGCAGGAAGACTGGAATAATTGACAGTTGACAATTATTCAATTGACAACCTATTGGGATGTCAATAGCCCATTGTCAATTAATAATGTTAGTTATTCCAGATGGCCCATGATTTCTCAGCCTGAATGTGCAGCATTTCCAAACCATTTTTAATGTGTGCATTGCGCATTTCTGCTTTTTGCAAAAACATAGTACGGGCCGGATTGTAAATCAGATCGTACACATAATGTTGAGGCGTAAGCAGTTCGTAATTAATGGGTGGAAACGTATTGGTATTGGGCGACATGCCCAGCGGGCTTGTGTTGATAATCAGGTTTGATTTTGAAATCGGGCTGCCGTCCTTTTGTAAGCTTTCATACGTATGTTGTCCTTTGGTGGCTTCGCGCGAAACCATTTCGTACGGAATTTTTAGTTTCATCAACGCTTGTTGTACTGCTTTAGCCGAACCGCCCGTTCCTAAAATTAGTGCTTTTGAATTTTCGGTACGCGGATACCATTTTTCAAGCGATTCATAAAACGCTCCGCTATCGGTATTAAAACCTTTTAGCTTGCCATTTTCAATCTTAATAACATTTACGGCACCTATCTTTTTGGCATCGGTATCAATATCGCTTAAAAATTTTAATACTTGCTCTTTGTATGGAATGGTTACATTCAATCCGGCTAACTCCGGATTTTCTTCGAGCAGTTTTTTAAGATCGTCAATGGTTGGAAGAGAGTATAAATCGTAATGATAATCGCGTAAGCCTTCGCGAAAGAATTTTTCATCGAAATATGATTTCGAAAATGAATGACTAACGGTTGCGCCTATCAGGCCAAATTTCTTTTCCATAATGGGGTTAGGATTTTGTCTTTAAATAACCTGCAACTTTTTCGATGCCGATAACCAGGATGATACCCAGCATGGCAAATAAAATTGCTTTAAATATTTGTGGGTCTTGTCCGGTAAGAGTAAGGTAATCCCACGGGGCAATACTTTTATCAAATGCAGGCACTTGCTGGCCTGCCTGGTTTAAGCGGTAGGAGATAACTTCTTTCCACGGCCAAACTTTATTCAGCGAACCTAACATAAAACCTGCCAGCAAGGCCAGGGTAATAGCTCTGAAATTTTTTAATATCCAATTTAAGAAATGTGAAAACCCAAGCAGGCCTGCCACACAGCCTGCCATAAATACAAGTACTACCGGTAAGTTAAAGTTTGTAAGGGCCGTTATCATAAATTCATATTTACCCAATAGCAGCAAGATAAAAGCACCTGAAACCCCGGGTAAAATCATAGCACAAATGGCGATTGCACCGCAACAAAAAATAAAAAGTAAATTAGTTGGTGTTTCGGCTGGTGAAACTATGGTTATCCAGTAAGCTACTGCGGCCCCACTTAAAAATGCAAGTACCGGAGCAACACTCCATTTCTTAATATCGCGCAGTATAAGTGGAGTAGAAATGAGTATCAACCCAAAAAAGAACGACCAAATAGCAATTGGTTGTTGATTTAACAGGTAAATCATTAGCTTAGATATGGATAGCAAGCTTACGAGTATTCCGAAAAAAATAGTGATCAGAAAATTTCCATTGATGAGTTTCCAGCATTCGGCAATCTGAAGTTTAAGGAGTAATCGAAGGGCTACACCATCAATTGATTTTATAGATTGAATCAACTCTTCGTAAATTCCGGTAATAAATGCAACCGTACCTCCTGATACACCCGGTACTACATCGGCAGCACCCATGCTTATACCTTTAATGAAAAGTAAGAGATAGTCTTTCGTAGTTCTCAAAGCCTTAATTAATCAGCATAAAAGGGAGGTGCAGTATTATCTTTCTTTCGCTCCAGGCCTAAAAAGTGTAAAAACGTGTCGCCACGCAACCCCAACCGGATTGTTTCCAGTGGTATAACTTCATTGGGCGCAATGTTACCCAGGTTTACATTGGCACCTAATAGCTTGATAAACCAAACTTGTTGCGCTTTTTGAGGTGCTTCCCAAATAATTTTTTCGAATGGAATTTTGGTAAGAATTTCCTGAACCAAGCCGCTGCGTACCTCACCGCTGCTGCGAAATAAACCAACGTTTCCGCCCTCACGTGCTTCACCAATAACTTTCCATGCACCGGCATCTAATTCCGATTGCATCAGCTCAATCCATTGATAGGGCGGAATAATTTTATCGGCATCTTTGGAGCCCACTTCTGATAATACTGTAACCTGCTCAGAAAGTTTCTTGATGTAATCTAATTTTTTGTCATGATCCAGATCGATGGAACCATCGGAAACTTCGGCAAACGACATGTTGAATTTATCAAGCACCCTGCGGTAATCATCAAACTGATCGCGAATTACAAATGCTTCGAATAGTGTTCCGCCAAAATAACAAGGCAAGCCTGCGTCTTTATAAACCTTCAGTTTGTCTTTCAGGTTGGGGGTTACATACGATGTAGCCCAACCTAATTTTACAATGTCAACATGATCGGCCGCAATACTTACAAAGTCTTCGGCTTCGCGCACACTCAGGCCTTTATCCATTGCCATGGTAAAACCCATTTGGCGAGGTTTGGTTGTGCGCTCGGGTAAATTTTTAATTGTGTAATTCATTAAGGATTTTCCTTTCTAAACTGATCTATAATTTTTTGAAGTGCCTTTTGGGTTTCAAGTTTCGGAAAAAAATCGAATAGGACTTCATGGCCCTTAAAATCGAGAATGAGGGCATTTTCGAGGTAGTTCATGGCTTCTTTAAATTGCCCGGCCTCAATCAGGTAAATGGTCATCCGGTAGAAAAACTCCGGTTCATCCGGAAGTTCATCCATGCCTTGCAATAAAATTTCAATAGCTTTTTGGTGTTCGCCTTGTTCGTAGTAGATAAAGGACCAGTTGAGCCAAATTTCTTTATCATCGGGCCCAAGCAGGCTGGCTTCTTCGTAGGCGCTGATGCTGGATATCGTATTTCCGATTTTGAATTCGGCATGTGCGGCCGCTTTCCAGTATTCTGAATTGTGGCTGTTTATTTTGATGGACTTATTAAAAAAATGCAAAGCCTGGTACCACTTCTCTTGTTTTTCCAGGCAACTGCCGGCACCAAACCATGCTTCATCGTAGAGTGGATCAAGCTTGCAGGCTTTCTGAAAATATTTAAGACCCAACTCGTATTGCTGTAGGTTTTCATAGGCAGCACCTATACAACAGTAAACTTCGGGGCTCGGGCCTTCTATCTCTATGGTTTTTCTGAATTCTTCGAGTGCTTTTTCGTAAAGCTCAAGATTCATAAACGAGTTGCCCATATTAAAATGAGCCGAAGCAAAATTTTCGTCTATGGCAATGGCAAATTCATACGCTTCAATTGCTTCTTCAAATCGCTCAAGCTTATTGCACACAATACCCAGATTATACCAGGCTGCGGCCGAGTAGGGATCTTCATCAATAAATTTTTTATAGTATGAAAGGCTTCCTTCCAACTGGCCAACTACATCTAAACAAAATGCCAATTCATAAAGAGAGCCTTCGTGGCTCAGGTTGATCTCTACGGATTGCTTATACATTTCAATGGCCTGCTCGTATTTTTCCATGCTTTGATATGCCAGGCCAATGTTATAGTAAATCTCATCTTTTTCTTCTTCTGCAAAGGCTAATGTTTCTTCGTAAAGGGCAATGGCAGCATCGTACTTTCCCTGAAGCGACAATATTGAACCAATGGAAAGATATATTTCGAGGTCGTGTGGATGCAGGTTGCGTGAGGTTTCCAGAAGTTCGAGAGCTTCATCATATCGCTCCAAGTTGGTTAAAACCTGTGCCTTAACGGTAAAAAGTTCAGTTGAATAGGGATATTGATCGAGGGCGCGTTCTACAGCTGTAAGTGCTCGTTTAAACTTACTCTTTTCCAGGTAATAACCAATAATTGTTTCGTAGGAATCTACATCAAAGAACTCGCTTTGATTGTGTTTTAGATTTTCTTCGTATCGCCTGATTAACTCCTCCTCTTCCTGTCGCTTTCTGAATTCCTGGGCCATCCGCTAAAAGGTTTTTCTAAGGTAGAAAAATTTAGGTTTTCCTAAAATTCTTAGGGCAAATTTCGGGTAATAATTATCCCGGGTCAACCTTGTAGGTCTTAATTGTTTGTGCTATATGCGTACAAATACTGTTGGCAGCACCACGCAATCGTTTCGTCTGCACTGCGAAACGAAATTCCCAATTCACGCTTCACTTTATCGTTAGCAAAAAGGAAATTCTCTTGAGTAACACGGGCCGATTGCCGGGTGATCATCGGTTCGCTTCCGGTAAGCCTGCTCCGTAACTCATCGGCCCAGGCAAGCCATTTTACCAAACCCGGTGAAACTTTTATAGAAGGTGCTTTGCGCTTAAAATGGAGAGCCATCAGATCGAACAGATCCTTAACAGGTGCACTGCCTGCATTTACAATAAATTGCTGATGGGCGATTTTGGTTTGAATTACTTTCCAGATTACGTCAACAACATCGCGCACATCTACATAGTTAATATGTGTGTCGGTATAAAATTTTTTCTCTCGCCATACATATTGAAATAGTCGTGCGCTGCTTTTCTCCCAATCGGCAGGAGCCAGAATTACCGATGGATTAATCACATTTACGCAGAGCCCTTCTTCAGCTCCGCGCCATACTTCCAACTCGGCTAACCGTTTTGATTCGGCATAATCGGTGTTCAGATTGCTGGCGGCCCAACGGGTATTTTCATTTACAATCGTTACACCTCTTTTACGCCCAAAGGCTGCAACGGAGCTGATGTGTATCAGGTTTGGAATTTGTAAGGTAAGGCATGCATCTACAACATGGCGCGTACCCATGGTGTTTGCCAACATCATCTCATCGCGCAACCGTGGATTGAAGGTAACCATTGCAGCTGTATGAATAACGGTTGTTGCATCCTGTAGCGCAACTTGCAACGAAACCGGATCGGTTACATCGGCTTCGCGCCATACGATGTTTTTCACATCACTCACTAATTTGCGATTGCTGTTGCTGCGGCAGATAGCAATAACCGGCACCTTTTCAGCTACCAGTTTGCGTAGCACAAAACTACCCAATAATCCGTTGGCACCGGTTATGGCAATCATAGTTGGTTATTCAGCAAGGGTAAATCTAATGCTTTTCGGTAGTACTTGGCTTGCATGATTTCAGTCTGTAGCTGAACCTGTATCAGATTATGGCAATCGCTACCCAATAAATGTAGCCACTTTTGGTCGATTAGTTTCTGAGCCAGCTTTTGAATGGGTTTACCATAAAAACCAATCAGCGAAAGCGAATTGATTTGAAATAAAACACCCCGATGATAAAGCTCTTCCGCTTTTTCCATTGTCATGTAGGCATAACGCTCGGGGTGAGCCAATATGGGTTTGTAACCTTTGGTAAGACTTTTAAAGATGAAATCTTTTAACTGAAAGGGTTCTGAATAAAAGTTTGTTTCGAATAAAAAATACGAGCCTGCGAATGTAAGAAGTGGTGAATCAGAATCAATTAATGCCAATACGCTTTCGTCTAAATAATACTCAGCAGCCGCTTCCACTTGTACCGGTATGCCTGCTGTTGCTACTTCCTGTTTTAGTTCGTGCAATTTTTCAGTTATGCCAGCCGGTGTATTGCGATAGGTATCGCTCATGATGTGCGGTGTGGTAATTAACCGTGTATATCCCAATTGATAGAACCGATTAATAATTTCGATTGCCTCGTCATGAGATTTAACTCCATCATCTAATGCAGCCAACAGGTGCGAATGCATATCTACCTGCAAGGGATATAAAACTGGCTTTGGCTTACTTCTGAAAAATGAAATCACTTTAACCCTACCATTTTTGTCCAACGCCTCTTCCTCGGTGTTTTGTCTTCGTAATAACCGTATCCATAATATTTGCCGTTGAGTGGAATGGCATTTAATACCGATGCTACGTGTGTTAACTTATTCAAAGTAACAACGCGTGCCAGGTTTTGCAGAAAGTCTTTATGCGAATAGTTGGCCCGAAAAACATAAATCGACAAATCGGATCGTTTCATGGCCATTACCCCGTCAGTTACCAGTCCAACCGGTGGTGTATCGATTACCACATAATCATAGTTTGCACGGAGTTCCTCCAGAAAATCAGAAAACTCACCATTCAATAAAAGTTCGGAAGGATTAGGCGGGTGAGGCCCGGAGGGAATAAAATCAAAATTTTCAAGTGAAGTTTTCACTACACATTCTTGCCACTTATTTTTCTTTATCAGAACAGTACTCATACCCACGGGCGAATCGTTGCCGGTAGGATATTTTTCTGACTTTGGTTTGCGCATATCCAGGTCAACCAGCACAACCCGCTTACGCGATAATGCCAAAACTCCACCCAGGTTCATGGCCAGAAAAGATTTTCCCTCGCCCGATATAGTGGAGGTAATGGTTATAACTTTGCTTTTCTCGCTGGTATTAAAAAATTCAAGGTTGGTGCGAAGTGTACGTATAGCCTCGCTTACTATCGATTTGGGATTATCGATAACATGAAAGAGGGATTCCACCGTATGGTTTGATGCCGGAATGGCTCCAAGCATGGGTAGGTTAATGCCACGTTCTACTTCTTTTACGCTGGTAATTTTATTGTTGAGTACATACATCAACCCGATAAAGAAAATGTTTAGTATAATGCCAGCCACGAAACCAATTCCCAACACCATAATTTTGCTGGGCGAAATGGGTGTTGTTGGTAGTGTTGCAGGCGATAGGATTTTAAAATCGGGAGTACTGCCGGCTTGTGCAATTTCAAACTCGGCCTTGGATTGCATCATCGTTAAATAAAACTCTTCGTAGAGTTTATAGTAGCGTTGGTTTTTGGAGAACTGGGTATTCTTATCGGGCATTTCGGCAAACGCGCGTTCCAGTTTTTCTTTTCTTTTACCCAGTTCAACTAAATCGGCAAGCCATTCTTTTTTAAGGTTGCTTAATTGGTTGAACAGTTCATCTTTCAGCATCGAAACTTCTTTTTCTTTCTGCCGGAAGGCAAATGTATTTTCGTTGTATGCAAGCGCAAGTTTGTCGCGTTCGCGCGCTTTTTTTATAAGTTCTTCCAGGTGCTGGTTAATGGTAGCCGGTAGGGCACTGGTACGATTGCCGATTGAAAAGTCATCGGTGGTTAATAAATCCATGTGGTTATTAAGGTCGGCCAGGCGTTTATTTAGGCTATATCGTTGCGAATCGATTACATTTATAGCGGCAATTGTTTTCTTGAGGTCAACAGTCAGGTCGTTACTTTTATTTTGAAGTGTAAAGTTTTCAAAGTAATCTTCATAGCCTTCCATTTTTTTTTCTACCTGAACCAACTCGTTGTTGAGCCAATCTATTTTTTGCTTGTTGGCCAGATTTTTTTGCTGATTGCTATAGTTGATATAAAGTGAATCTATCTTATTCACAATGTCGAATGCTTTTCGGGCATTGTGGTCGCGGAATGAAACCCGAATTGTATTGGCATTGAAGCTAAGCGGATCAACCTGAATGTTTTTAGAAAGATAGTTTATAAGGCTTTTACGGCTGTTTAAAACAAAGAAATAATTGTTTCCATCATTTTCGATAAAATTAGGTTTTTTAAAAACTGTTAAGCTGGTTTGATAAAGTTGAACGGGTTGACCAAACACTCCGGTAGTTGTTGGGCCCGAATCGTCCAGGCGCAATGAAAATTCATTGCTGCCTTTAAATTCTATGAATATGGGTTTGTCATACTGATCAGCATGAATGAAAGTTGGTTTTACCTCAAACGAAGAACGTTTGTACATTTCATCGGTAAGTACTTTGCCTAAACTGTAATAACTCACAGCTATATCCAGTGAATCAAGCACTTTATTAAAGAATAGTTTTGATTTAATCTGTTCAATTTCACCCGAAACCAGATTCATGTTCTGGTCTTCCATATAGGTTTTTATTCCAAGTTCGGTGGCATCGCGCTTAATGTCCAGTTTCATTTCAGACTCTGACTCAAATAAATCTTTGGTATAGCGGATGGTAAGGTATGCTGTAAGATTGGTGGCAATTAAAATAAGAATTACCCAAATCAGGTTTTTACGAAATACAGCAACTAATTTTTCAGTGTCGATAGACTGAACTTCTGTAAGCGTGCCTGTTTCGTTTGGTTTTTGTAGCATTAACGGGCATTATAAATAACTACGACTAGCGTGGCCAAACTTACCAATATACTTAGCAAGCCTCCGTTATCACGCAGGCCTTCACTAAACGGCCTGCGAACGGGTTCAACATACACCACATCGCCTGCTTCAATTGTCATGTTTCCATTCTTAACACCTTGTATGGTGCTAAGATCAACCTCAAACACATGTTCGCCTCTTACTATTTTTATGTTTCCGGCTTTGGCTTCGTTGGTTAATCCTTTTGCTAATGCCAGCACTTCCAGTAATTTCATATTATCGTTTTCCAGAGGCACCACCTGGCCACCAACTGCGCCCAGCAATACTACACGCTTATTCACACAGGTAAGGTGCACATAAGGGCCCTTAAAAAAGCGTGCATATTCTTTTTGTAAAACTTCTTCGGCCTGGCGCAAGGTTAGATTTTCCAGGTTGATTTCACCAATCATTGGCAAGCGAACCACCCCGGCAATATCTACTACATAAACCGGTGCATTTGAGGTTGGGTTTTCGGTTGTTGGGTTGGTGGTGGTTAACTCGGGGTTTGGATCGATCAGTTTTTCTCCTTCGTTGCTGAAAAGTGTTAGCGAAAGTTGATCATTCCTGCGGATTTTATAATCCGATTCGGCAACAGCCGTTTCCTGTTTAAGCCTTTCAGGCAAATGCCCGTCAGTCGATTTAAACATTATGTTTTGCTTATATGAACCGCAGGCCATTAGCAAACCACCGCAAACAAGTATCAGAAACCGCACAACTATAAGTTTGAACCGGTGAAATTACAGATTTTATACAATACGCAATGCCTGGGTGGCTTAGGCAGGCTGTACGTGTTCTATCTCTTGTAAGTATTTGGTAATCACAATTTTTTCATCGAATTCAACTTCGATTTTTTTACGACCATTTTCTCCAAATTTTTTAAGTGTAGTGTTATCCAAATTCAGCATGGTCTCCATCTTTAGCGCTAAATCATCGGCACTTTTTATTTTACAAAGCAGTCCGTTGTAATTGTCTTCCACTACATGTTGGCAACCAGGAACATCAGTAGCTATAATTGGTTTGGATGAACTGGCAGCTTCCAATAAGGTGCGCGGAGTTCCTTCGCGGTAGGATGGTAGTACCACACAGTCGGCCTGGTTTATAAAATTGCGCACATCATCAGAAGTGCCCAGGTATTCGATAGTGCCTGATTTTATCCATTGATCAATTACAGAAAGTTTAATGCCGCGTGCATGCTCCGGATCCTTCGCGCCCAAGATCTGAAAGCGGGCAGCAACACCTTTTTGTTTTAGTTTCTTAACCGCCTCTACAAATTCCATTACTCCTTTATCTGTTATCAGGCGCGAGATTAACAGGAAGGTAAATGTTTGGTTACGCTTAAATTCCGTAGGTGTAAAGTGACTCAGATCGATACCCGAACCCGGAATAAGGTCGGCCGACTTAGCAGGTATCAGATTTTTGTTCAGGAACAGGGCCAGGTCATCGGGGTTTTGGAAAAATACTTTTCGCGGAAAACGGAAGGCCAGTTTGTAGAGCATCATGGCAAATGCTGACACCAGGTTGTTCTTAAGAAACACAGTGCCCAGGCCGCATACGTTATTGATAGTAGGTATTCGCAGCATACTGGCAGCCAAAGTACCATACACATTGGGCTTAATGGTATAGTGCAAAATAATATCGGGCCGCACTTTGCGATAAATCCCCCACAACTCAAACATCAAACCCAAGTCTTTAATCGGATTAGCACCGCGACTATCCATTTTCACATCGTGATGGGTACAGCCTAATTCTTCCAGGTAGTGCGTGTATTTATCGTGCGGGGCAATGGTATGTACCTGGTAACCTTTGGCAAGTAGCGAACGAACGAAATTCAACCTGAAATTGTAGATGTTCCAGGAGGTGTTTAATACTATTGCAACTTTCATAACCAACTTCCGGCAAAATGCCGGTGATCAACTTCCGGTTTAGGCTTAATTTTGTGCTAAATTCTTAAAAATATTACAAATATCTTACATGAGATTCCAAAAAAACCTGGAAAGTAACCAGCATTGAGGTTGATAATTTTTTTAAAGTTTGAATTATAAAATTTATGATAAAAGCAGTTTTGGTAGCCCTTGCCGATAAGGATTTGGAAATAACCCGCGAACATTTGGATGAACTGGCTTTTTTGGCAGAAACTGCCGGTATTGAATCGCTTAAACGCTTTATTCAAAAGCTACCGCAACCCGATGTGCGCACTTTTGTTGGTAAAGGCAAACTTGTTGAAATAAAAGATTTTGTAGTGGCGCATCAGGTTACCAATGTAATTTTTGATGATGACCTGAGCCCCTCTCAACTTCGCAACATTGAAAAAGAGCTGAACACTCCAGAGCGCGAAGTAAAATGCCGCGTGTACGATCGAAGTTTACTTATACTGGATATATTCTCGATGCGCGCACAAACTGCCCAATCACGCGCGCAGGTAGAATTGGCCATGAATCAATACTTGCTTCCACGGCTTACCCGTATGTGGACTCACCTGGAAAGGCAGCGTGGTGGAACCGGAACCCGGGGTGGAGCCGGTGAACGCGAAATTGAAACTGACCGTAGAAACATCCGCTATCGGATTTCATTGTTAAAGGACGAACTTGATAAAATCGATAAGCAACGGAAAACACAGCGTAAATCCCGCAGCAATGTAGTGCGGGTAGCGTTAGTGGGTTATACCAACGTGGGTAAATCAACATTAATGAACGTGCTTTCAAAGTCAGATGTGAAAGCCGAAAACAAATTATTTGCAACGGTAGATGCTACGGTGCGCAAAGTAGTGTTGGGCGATATTCCGTTTTTGTTATCCGATACGGTTGGATTTATTCGCAAACTACCACATCATTTAATTGAATCTTTTAAATCTACCCTGGATGAAGTACGCGAGGCAGATGTGCTGCTTCATGTGGTAGATGCGGCTCATCCTTACCACAACAACCAGATTGAAGTGGTAAAGAACACACTTGCCGATTTAGGAGCCGGTGATATTACCACCATATTGGTATTGAATAAAATAGATCTGCTACCAGACGCAAATACTGAAGACCTGAAAGGATTTTATCGCCAGCATGGTTTTGAGCAGGTAGTTTTTATTTCGGCAGAGAAAAAAATTAATCTGCAGGAGTTGCGAAGCCTGGTATTTGAGACAGTAAGAAAGAAGCATCTTACAATTTATCCTAATTATGTAGATGAGGGCATCTATATTTTTAACTGAAATTACTGTTAAAATAATAAGAGGGCCATTCCTCCGGTTATTCACGCACTTATGTAATACGGGTAAAACCACCTATTAAATACGTGGTTTTACCCGTTGCCCCTCTGGCATCTATTGCTTAAATTCATCCGCCTCTAAGGACTTTACGATACTGTATCGTCTTACCTTCATGTGTAAATTTTTAAAGTAGCTGCGAATGACTCAGATTTATATTGAGCCGAATTTACGTTGGTGGTTTTTGAGTATAGTATGCGCTATACTGGTTTTAATTATTTATTCCTACAGTAGTATTCAAAGATTTATTGATACCGGTACTAAGCAAGATCACACCCGTCAGGTAGTAAACATATCGCAACATATTTTATCGAGTATTACTGAGTTGGAAAGCGCTCAGCGTGCTTATATAATAACTGCAAACGAAGAATATTTACAACCTTACCAGGTAGCAATATTAAATCTTGATTCATTGGTGCGCACGTTGTTTCGTTTGGTTCAGGATAATGCGGTGCAAGAGGTAAGGGTAAGTCAATTAAAACGCATAATCAATAAAAAACAAGAGTGGGTTGGTAAGGTGATTGAAACCCGAAAGGAAAGTTTTTTACAAGCTCAAGCTTTGGTTGCCACCGGTATAGGTATAGAACTTATGAATCAAATACGCGACCGTATTGCTATAATTCAACAAGAAGAAGATAAACTGTATTTACAAAGAGGTAATTTGGGTAAACAAACACTTTTACGATTTCAGGGCTCGTTTGCAGGTTTGCTTGTTGTTACAGCTGTATTTGTTACTATACTTTTTTTTCAGATCAATAAAAACATGAAAGCCCGTTTACTAGTGGAGCAGCAGTTGCAAACCGCCTCAGCCGAAATTCATGATTTGTATAACTATGCACCCTGTGGTTATTTATCGGTTGATGCAACTACCACTATTATTACGGTTAATCAAACCTTGCTTGATTGGTTGGGTTATCAGGCACATGAAGTAGCTGGTAAAATGAAATACACCGATTTACTTTCTGAACAAAGCCGCAATGAATTCCGCACCCGGTTTAAACACGAAATTGATCAGTACCAGGTGAAAGGTTATGTAAGTGGCCTTGAGTTTGATTTTATGCGTAAGGATAAATCAATCTTCCCGGTATTGGTAAATGCATCCGCTATTTTTGACAATACCGGAAAATTTATGCGAAGTCGTACCACGGTGTTTGATAATACAGCCCGCAAAAATGCAGAGAACAAGGCTGAACAACTTCGTAAAGAGATGGAGGCCTTTACATATTCTGTCTCCCACGATCTGCGGGCCCCGCTGCGCTTTATAGGTGGCTATGCGCAAATGCTTCAGGAAGATTACAACGAAAAATTGGATGCAGAAGGCAGCCGCATTATTAATACTATTCAAAAAAATGCCGAGCGCATGGGGCAGCTAATAGATGACCTGCTCGATTTTTCACGCCTGGGGCGTAAAGAGCTAATGATGGGTAAAGTTAATCTGGACGACCTGGTTAGTGAAGTGTTAGAAGAGTTTCAGGTATTACCCCACGTAGAAATTACCCGTAATGCCCTTGGCATGGTGCATGCCGATATAAGCATGATTAAACAGGTTTGGATTAATCTAATTTCAAACGCACTAAAATATTCGCGTAAGCAGCCTGTTAGCCGCATTGAAATTGGACGATTGAATGCTGAAAATGAAATTCATTTTTATGTTCAGGATAATGGTGTAGGATTTGATATGAATTATGCTCATAAATTATTTGAAGTTTTTCAACGGTTGCACAAGGTGCAGGAATTTGAAGGGACAGGAGTAGGACTTGCATTAGTAAAACGTATTGTAACACGGCATGGCGGCCGGGTTTGGGCTGCCTCACGGCCAGGCCAAGGTGCTGTTTTTTATTTTTCGTTACCAAACATTGAGAGCTATGCATAATAAAATTGTAGAAATTTTAGTGGTGGAAGACAGCCCGGAAGATGCCGAACTGATTGTACGAACACTAAAAAAGTATAACCTGGCAAATCATCTTAAACACGTGCAGGATGGCGAAGAGGCATTAAACTATCTGCTGAACGAAAATGATTTTTTACCCAAATTGATTCTGCTGGATTTAAAAATGCCAAAAGTTGATGGTATTGAAGTATTGCGCGTGCTTAAGGAGCACCCTCAGAAAAAACTTATTCCGGTAGTGGTGCTCACTTCATCGCGCGAGGAACGCGACATAGTAGAATCATACCGGCTAGGGGTAAACGCGTACATCGTAAAGCCGGTTGATTTCGAAAAATTTGTTAAAGCTGTAGCGGATATAGGTTTATTCTGGCTTATTCTCAATCAACCACCAAACTAATGCGTATGAAAAGAGAACTAAAAATTTTAATGCTCGAAGATATGGAAGAGGATGCCCGTTTAGTAGAACGAACGCTTCGAAAAGAAGGATTTCAATTTGATTGGCTTTGTGTGGACACTCATTCTGGTTTTGTGCAGGCACTTACTGAATTTAAACCCGATGTTATTCTGTCCGATCATGCCATGCCGCAGTTTAATTCAATCGAAGCACTTAAACTGTTAAAGCACCAAAGTATTCATGTTCCGTTTATTCTGGTAACCGGTACAGTGTCAGAAGAATTTGCAGTAAACTGTTTAAAGTTGGGTGCGCACGATTATGTTTTAAAATCCAACCTATCCCGATTACCTTCTGCTATTAAAACATCGCTTAAGCAGTTTGAAATTGAAGTAAAACGAAAAAAAGCTGAAAGTGACTTACGCAGGCAAAATGAAGAACTTGTAAAAATAAACCGCGAGTTAGATAACTTTGTTTATAGTGTATCGCACAACCTGCGGGCACCGCTACTATCCATACTGGGCTTAATTCAGCTTGCACAACGCGATGATTCGCAACGGACGTTTACCAACTATTGGGAAATGATGACCAAAAGTATTTTTAACCTGGACGAAACAATAAAAGAGATTTTGGATTACTCAAAAAATGCCCGTATCGAAATTGCCCGGAATAAGATTGACCTAAAAAAACTCGTAAGCGAAGTGCAGGAAAAAGTTCAATACATTCAGTTTTATGAACGTGTTTCTTTTCATGTAAATGTACATCAAACAGCGGATTTTTATTCCGACCCCTATCGGTTGGCAATCATCCTCACCAATCTTATTTCCAACTCAATTATTTACAGTAATTCATACGTTGCCAGTATGGTTACAATAGAGGCTGTAATTGATAGTAAAGAAGCACGCATAAAATTAATAGACAATGGAATTGGCATAGAAGAGAAACTGATGCCCCGCATTTTTGAAATGTTTTTTCGCGCTACCGATAGAAGTGATGGAGCTGGCCTGGGTTTATACATCGTACGTGAAGCAGTTGAAAAACTGAAAGGTACCATTCGCGCTGAATCGGTATATGGCGAAGGCACTACCTTTTATATAACAATACCAAACCAGCCACCGGGTCAGCATTATTAAGCCATGAAAACCGTTGTTCCCGATATACAAAAATTACTTCAGGTTAGTGGCGACTTATTGTTACTGATCGATAGAGCAGGAACAATCGTGTATAAGAGTGAAATTCCGGTAACCATAGAACCGTATTTTCAAAAAACTCCTGCTGTAGCCGATTCATTATGTTCCGTTGTAACGCCCGATCGGGGTGGCGTTATTCAATTAATCCTGCACGATATTATTGAAAACAAGCGCCCCTTTAAATCAGAAGCAGAATTTGCCGATGAGGCCGCTAATACTCATTTTATTTCCATTACATATCTGCCACAGTTAAACCGCGTTGGCGATGTAGAAATAATTTATGTATTGATGCACGATATAAGCCAGCAAAAAATATTTGAACGTAAACTTTCGGCACAGGCAAAATCTATTAGTAACCTGATTGAGCTTGCACACGCAGTTATAATAGGTATTGATACACGGGGTTATATAACGGACTGGAATACACACAGTGCCCTGTTAACAGGTTATACCAAAAATGAGGCCTACACAAAAAAGTTTAAAGATTTGCTACTACTCGATACCTACAAGCCCGTTTTCGAAAACCAACTCAAGCTGTCGATTAATGGAAAGTCCGAACAGAATTTTGAAGTAGTGGTAAAATGCAAGAATGGTATGTTATTAACTGTTTTAGTGAATATAACACCACGAACCAATTCTGGTGGGCAGGTGATTGGAAGCGTTGTGGTAGGGCATGATGTAACAGAACTAGTACAACATCGCAAAACATTGGAAGAAAAAGTTCAAGAGCGAAATCGGGAACTTATGCAGGCGCTAAAAAATGAACGCGAAATGCTCGATTTAAAAAAACGTTTAACAGCCCTTGCATCCAAAGAGTTGTACGCACCCCTGGTGCAATTGCATACCGATGTGGAGCTATTAACTACTCAATTACCCCAACTCTTGCAGCCCGAAATTGAAACTCGAATAAACCATTTGGAGAAACGGATTAATCAACTAATGCTATTGGTAGATGGGATGCTGCGCCACACCAGCAAAACACTTAAAAAATAATATTCGCCTGTATGAAAATGGAAAACATTTATGCTACCTTACCTAAACCATTTTCATTAAAACTTTAACACCCTAAAAACTATGGATTTTAATAAAACAGCAGAATTGGTTGAGAATTGCATTCGCAGCCTGGGCGTAGATCCTGCCGCTTGTCGTGGCCAAAAGCCAGGCCAATGGTCAATTATTTACAAGGGAGCCACCGTGTGGTTCGATGTTTTTAATTTCCCAGACAGACCCGAAACCTGGTATTTTCAGGTAATGAGCCCATTACTGATTATGCCTGATAAGAACGTGGAAAACTTTTGCCTGAATCTGCTCGAGATTAACCACTCGCTATACGGTTCATGGATTTGCAAAAAAAATGATTGGACTTATGTTATGTTTTTGCGCGAAGCAGCAGGGCTTGATCAAAGCGAAGTAAATGCAACCGTAAACCGGGTAGCGTTTTACAGCAGCGATTGGCAAGGCAAACTGAAATTTAAATTTGAAGGTAGCTGGACACCCAAGCCAAGCCAGAGTGGAGGCGGCTCAGCCGATGGTCCAAAGTAAAGTGAAGGATTTTTATTTTTGAAGCCCGCTGATTTTTCAGCGGGCTTTTTTGTTTAGGAAAGAGTGGATGGCCAGCGCATAGCCTTCCATACCAAAACCCGTAATCAAACCAGCACATTTAGCGGTGATTAAGCTCTTGTGGCGGAACTCCTCACGCGCATAAATGTTGGAGATGTGAACTTCTATTACAGGTGTTTTAATGGCAGCAATGGCATCGTGTAAAGCAACAGAAGTATGCGTATAAGCCCCGGCATTCAGAATTATTCCATCGTACGTAAAACCAACCTGATGCAACTTATTAATCAATTCGCCTTCTACATTGGATTGGTAGTATTCCAAATCAATTTGTGTGTATTGCGATTTCAGTGTGTTAAAAAAATCCTCGAACGACATAGTGCCATATGTGTCGGGTTCGCGCTTACCCAACAGGTTCAGGTTGGGGCCGTTCATAATCAGTATCTTCATGCTTCGAAGTTAAAATAATTTGCACATTTGCGCAGTGAAAAACTGGGAAAGTCATATCAAACAATTTAGTACTTACCTGAAGTTGGAACGATCGCTCTCGGCTAATTCAATTGAAGCTTATGTGCGCGATGTAGAAAAACTGGCGCAGTTCAGTTTTCAGAACTATGCCGGAATAAGCCCGCTTGCCATTACGGGTAAACACCTGCAGGCTTTCCTGCAGTTTATAAATGAGTTGGGTATGAGTGCCTTTAGCCAGGCCCGAATTCTATCAGGCATTAAAGCATTCTATAAATATTTACTGTTCGAAGAACTAATCGAAAAAGATCCAACTACTTTAATAGAAGGCCCTAAGCTTGGCCGCAAGTTGCCCGATACATTGGAGTACGATGAGATTGTAAAAATTTTCGATGCGATTGATCTTTCGGCTGCGGAAGGGGCTCGCAACCGGGCTATGTTGGAAGTGCTTTACAGTTCCGGCCTTCGGGTTTCCGAGCTGGTTGATTTAAAACTAGCCAACGTGTATTTTGATATTGGCTTTTTACGGGTGATCGGTAAAGGAAATAAAGAACGGCTGGTTCCTGTTGGTCGCGATGCCATGAAGTACTTAAAGATTTACATGGAAGAAGTTCGCGTGCATGTACCGGTTCAAAAAGGTTTTGAAAGCTATGTGTTTTTAAACCGCAGGGGAAAAAAACTTACCCGGGTGATGGTGTTTTTAATTATTAAATCCCTGGCTTCAAAGATTGGATTAAAAAAAACGATTAGCCCGCATACCTTCCGGCATTCGTTTGCTACACATCTTATTGAAGGTGGAGCCGATTTGCGGGCGGTACAAGAGATGCTGGGCCACGAGTCAATCACTACCACCGAAATTTATACCCACCTGGATCGTGATTACCTGCGACAGGTAATTCAGGAGTTTCATCCACGTAGTTAGCAACAACTATTTAAAGTTGTATCTTGCGTCATAGAATTCTGGTATGGATAATAATGACATTCGTTGGCTTCAACGCTTTTCAAATTTCGAGAAGGCCTTTTTAAGATTTAAGGAGTGTCTTCAGGTAGAAGATCCGAATGAGTTAGAACGCAACGGAATAGTTCAGCGATTTGAGTTTACGCTAGAGGCGGGGTGGAAAACACTTAAAGACTATCTTCAGGCAGAGGGTTTAGATTTTCCCCTTACACCGAAAGGTACTTTGCGACAGGCGCAGCAAAGTGGTCTTATTACATACGCTCAGGATTTGATTGATGCCCTTGAAATTCGAAATGAACTAGCGCACGATTACGATGGTGATAAATTTGAAAAGTCTGAAATTTTGATTCGAGAAAAGATATATCCCGTCTTAACCGAACATTATAGTTTCTTTAGAAATCAAATAAATAAAAATCAACTTAATCTATTATGATGGACATAGGTCTTTCAAATAGGGACAAGCAAACAATTTTATCAATTCTGGTAGATTTTCCTTCCATAAGTAAAGTCTTTATTTTTGGTAGCAGGGCTAAAGGTAATTTTGGTTCAGGAAGTGATATAGATTTAGCGATTATGGATGAACATATCTCGATGAAAGATTTATTTCAACTTCGGTCAAAACTGGAGGATAGTAATTTGCCTTACTTTGTTGATATTGTTCACTATCCCTCAATCAAGTCTCAACAACTAAAGAATCATATTAATCGGGTTGGTAAGATTTTTTATCAAATGGCACAGTAATCTTAAAAAATGCGGAGCTTAATAATCATCTTGGTTTGTATTTTTTCTTTATCGGCTAAAGCCCAGGAGATAAAAGTAGAATTCGATAAAAATCACGATTTCAGTCAATACAAAACATTTCGCTTTGGCGATGCAGAAGTAATTACCCCGAAAGATCAGAAGCAGGTATCAGACCAAGAGATTAAAAAGTGGATTACAAGCGCTATTTCTTCTGAACTTTCATTAAAAGGACTAACACAAGTTGATTCTGTTAGCGATTTAGTTGTTTCCTACGTTGTGGGCACCTTATCGCGAAGCGATATGGGAAACCTCGGGCCGATGGGTATGACGCCCGGTTCAAACGACCGAACTTTTATCCGCGATTATCAACAGGGCAGCCTGATTATTGACCTGAATGACAAGAAAGGTTTTTTGGTTTGGCGCATCAATTCTACCACCAATATGAGTACAGCCGGTGGTGAGCGTTTAATTGACCAGATCGTACAACGAGGGTTTAAGCAATTCGGTAAACCTGTAAAGAAAAAGAATAAGTAGCATGTATAAATCTTTTCTTAGGCCAATTCTTTTTTTGTTTGCGCCTGAGCCTATTCATCATTTCACATTTTCATTTTTAAGAATTACCGGAAAAATTCCTGGGGTGCAATTCATACTTAAATTGTTATTTGAAACAAATGACAGAAGGCTTCACAAAACACTTTTTGGAGTCAACTTTCCAAATCCGGTTGGCCTTGCGGCCGGGTTTGATAAAGATGCAACGTTGATTGATGAATTAGCAGCTTTTGGATTTGGCTTTATTGAAATCGGAACGCTTACGCCTAAATCACAGCCGGGTAATGAAAAGCCACGTCTGTTTCGATTGCCAAAAGATCAGGCCTTGATTAATCGCATGGGTTTTAACAATGGTGGCGTGCAAGCGGCTGTTGCTCGACTGAAAAATCGCAAATCGAAAGTAATTGTTGGAGGTAATATTGGTAAGAACAAAGTAACTCCAAACGAAAGTGCATTTGAAGATTACAATACCTGTTTTGAAACGCTTTATCCCCACGTTGATTATTTTGTGTTGAATGTAAGTTCGCCCAATACTCCCGGATTGCGCGAATTGCAAGAAAAGGAACCCCTTCGAAAGTTATTAAGCGATGTGATTGCCTTGAGCAAAGCAAAACCAACCTACAAACCAGTATTACTAAAAATTGCACCCGATCTGAACGAAGCTCAGCTAAACGATGTGGTTGAGATTTTAAAAGAAACAAAAACAGATGGCGTAATTGCTACCAACACTACTATCAGCCGGGCAGGGCTGCATACTGCTGAAGGCGAAGTAAGTGCAATCGGAAACGGTGGTTTAAGCGGTAGGCCGTTAACCGATCGAGCTACTGAAGTTATTTCTTTTTTACGAAAACAATTAGGCTCTCATTATCCGATTATTGGTGTAGGTGGAATTATGAGTGCTCAAGATGCAGTGGAAAAACTAAAAGCCGGTGCCGATCTTGTTCAGATCTACACCGGCTTTATTTACGAAGGGCCGGGATTGGTGAAGCGGATTAATCAGCGGTTAATCGCTACTGTTTAATTCCGGCCAGATCTACAATAAATGCATACTCCTGTGCCAGCTCTTCATATACTTTAAAGCGGCCTGTTGTTCCACCATGGCCGGTTTCCATATTCGTGCGTAGTAAAAGTTTATTATTATCTGTTTTAAGCTCGCGTAGTTTGGCAACCCACTTGGCGGGTTCCCAGTACTGAACTTGCGAATCGTGAAAGCCCGTTGTTACCAGCATGTTGGGGTAATGCTGCGGCTTTACCTGATCATACGGTGAATACTCCAACATGTACATGTATGACTCTGGGTTCTTCGGATTACCCCATTCATCAAACTCACCGGTTGTTAATGGAATCGATTCATCTTCCATTGTGGTAACCACATCCACAAACGGTACTGCCGCAATTACACCTTTAAATAATTCAGGACGCATGTTTACCACAGCACCCATTAACAATCCACCCGCACTACCGCCCGAAGCAAACAGTTTTTCGGGTGTGGTATATTTTTCGGCAATCAAATATTCCGCGCAGTCAATAAAATCGGTAAAGGTGTTTTTCTTTTTAAACATCTTGCCATCTTCATACCACTGGCGGCCCATTTCCTGGCCACCGCGTATGTGTGCAATAGCATACACAAAACCACGATTTAATAAACTTAACCGTGTAATGGAGAACGTTGGGTTCATGCTGGCACCGTACGAACCATAACCATACAATAGGGTGGGGTTGTTTCCGTTTTTCTCAATTCCCTTTTTATAAACGATTGACATTGGAATTAGTGTACCGTCATCGGCTGTAGCCCATTGCCGTTCGGTTACGTAATCGGCCGGGTTGTAGCCACCCACTACTTCTTGTTGCTTCAGCAGTTTTCGTTCGCGGGTACGCATGTTGTAATCGTAGGTAGAACTGGGTGTTGTCATGGAAGTATATCCATAGCGCAACAACTCCGTATCGAAGTCGATGTTGATAGAAGGATAGGTGGTATAAGCCGGTTCACCAAAATCCAGGTAATGCTTTTTACCGGTTTGCTGATCGATGATGCGCATGAGCGTATTGGCATTGGCGCGTTCACTTAGCACGAGATAATCTTTAAAAATCTCGATACCCTGAAGCAAGGTATCTTTTCGATGTGCAATTTTTTCTTTCCAGTTGGCGCGTTCAGTTTTGGCAACCGGTGTTTCCATTAACCGGAAGTTGAGTGCATCTAAATTAGTAACGATGTAAAACTTATCGCCATAATGATCGATCGAATATTCCAATCCGCGTTCGCGGGGTGTAAACTCTTTAAACTTGCCATCGGGCTTGTTGGCATCTAAAAATTTATAATGATTGGTAAGTGTGCTTCCGGCCCACACTACCAGGTACTTTTTTGATTTGGTTTTGTAGATACCTGTGTAAAAAGTTTCATCTGCTTCTTCGGATACTACAGGATCGTTTTTGGAAGGTGTACCCAACTTGTGTTTGATGATCCAGCGGGAGCGTAGGGTAACAGAATCTTTCCGTGTATAAAAGTAAGTCTTATTATCGTTGGCCCAGGTTACCTGGCCTTCGGTGTTGGGAACCGGTTCTTCTACCAATTTTCCCGTTCGCAAATCTTTGATGTAAATGGTATAGCGCCTGCGGCTAACTGAATCTTCGGCATAAGCCAGTAAATTATTATCCTCGCTTACACTTAAACCGGTTATGGAGTAATAGCTATGGCCTTTGGCAAGTTCGTTCACATTTAACATAACTTCTTCGGCAGCTTCCATGGTACCTTTCTTACGGCAGTAGATCGGATATTCCTGGCCTTGCTCGTAACGGGTATAATACCAATATCCATTATCCCGGTAAGGTACCGATTCATCTGTTTGTTTGATTCGACCAATAATTTCATCATAGATTTTTTTCTGCAAAGCTTCTGTATGTTTTAAGGAGGCTTTGAGGTAATCATTTTCGGCTGTCAGGTAGTTGATAACTTTTTGAGTTTGCGCATCTTTTACATCTGCATTTTTTTGCTCATCGCTTAGTTTCATCCAATAATAGTTGTCAATACGATTGCCCGATAATGTGTCGGGTTTTTTATCGGCAACAGGCGCAGCAATTGTAGTTGCCTCATCTTTTGCAGGATTGCAGGAAGTTGCCACAATACCCAGCATGGCAATGCTGGCGAGGTAGAATAGTTTTTTCATAAAATTTGGTTGAGGGCTTAAATGTACAATATCTGTAGAAATGAGTTGTTCCTTTAGGCACTCTATTAACCCGCCAGTAACCGACTTGTGCGGAAACAGACAGGATTGGATTTTAGGAAAAAGGATTTGCGGGGAGGTGGATTGAGAATGTTGACCCCACACCCCATATAGATTTTACATAAACCTGCCCACCAAGTTTTTCGATGGCTTCGCGTGCTATATAAAGCCCAAGCCCGGAACCGGTTGAGGTGGCAGTGCCCCGGTAGAACATGGTAAACAGTTTGTCGAGATATTCTTCTTTTATTCCCTCCCCGTTATCTTCTACTTCAATTATAATTTTTTCGGCAACCTGCACCGACCGAAACCAGATAATGGGTTTATGAGCTTTGTATTTTTGTTGATATTTAATGGCATTAGAAATCAGGTTACTCAAGGCTATACGTAACAGTAACCGATCGGCCACCACTTGCTCCAACTCTAACGCATACCGGAAATCTATTTTTTCAAAGCCGTTCAGGTATTCGAATTTTGATTTTATTTCTTCAATCAGATTGTGTAATGTAATTATTTCCGGAGTTGGGTTTTTTCGGTTGGCGCGTGAATAGTCAAGTACTTCGCTAATAAAGTCTTCAAGCCGGTTTACACTTTTATCTATCTTCTCCAGATAATCAGTTGTATGTGCAGGATCAACTTTGCTAATGTGTACTAAACCTTTAATGGATTTTAGTGGTGCACTCAGGTCGTGCGAAACACTGTACACAAACCGATCAAGTTCCTGATTGGTTTGTTGCAGTTCACTATTGATTTTATCAATCCTTTCCTTTTCGGCTTTAAGTTTCTTTTCGGCTTTACTTAAATCTGTAACAACACGCCCCACCAGTAACGATACAAACATCATGGTACTCATACCCAAGTGCACATTTATATATTGCGTAGAGCCTTGCGAAATAAGCAGGGAGGAGGCAAATTCAAATAAGGGCAACAAATAACTGAGCAAAAAGATAAGTACATTCAAAATGATGGCTGCAGCAAAACCCCAACGTAAGGAGAACAGCGTGGCGCCAATCCCATAAATAAACCAATACTTATCGAAGGGAAACAGAAAGGAAAGGACAAGAAACAGAATGGCGAGAGCAAGCAGCTCAATAACAGCCCTTCGCTTTAATGAGCCAACCAATGAAAACTTTTGTGTGGTGGTATCAAAGTGTACAAAAAATAAAAGGGCTGATGATATGGGCAGGATGGTTATAAAATCCGAAAGCCAGTAAAGTGCAACTTTATCCAGATTTCCGTTTACAAAACCATAATGATAAACATACACCGAGTTGATGCTGATAGGAATTACAATTCCCCAGATTACAAAAATGAGTAATGATTTTGTATTGCCTAACCGGGGGGTGTTGGCTACCGGAAAAATATGGGTAACAAATAACCAGGATGCAAACGCAACCGCAGCTTCGTGTGTGGAAATTAAAAGCAGCCTGAAGTTAAAATGAGTTACACCCCAGATCATAAGTGTAACTAAACCATTTATAAATAAAACCGGGATGATGCGCCAACCAAACCAGTGCACAAACACAATACCAATAACCAACGGTAAGTAAAGCAGCAAGGAGTTGGTAACACTACTCAGCCGGAACGACACATAGGATAGCCCGATTAAACACAATGCCAACAGCAGTATTTGCAAAATGTAGGTTAGGGTAACTTTCAATGTAGCGCTGTTTATTGCGCGAAGGTACGCCTTATAAAACACTTTCAGTTGAAGATTGAAAATAATTGGTTTTTAAAGATTATCGCTTCAAAACCAAAAATCCATTCTGTGTTTTGCCGGTTGACTTAAATATGATTTTGTAGAAATAGGTACCCGATGGTAATTCATTTCCATTTTGATTTAACCCGCGAAATGCATTGTCTTCCGAGTAATTTTCAACTTCAAAAACCTTACTACCCCACCGGTTGTAAATACTTACCGTATTTTCTGGTTCAAGCGTGCTTATATTACTTATCGCGAAGAAATCATTCTTACCATCGTTATTGGGCGATACTGCATTGAAGATTTCAAGTCCTTCACTAACTACAATGGTAAACGCTTGTTCTGTACAAAGCCCGTTGGTATCGCACACGCCAATGGTAATGCTTTCTGTTCCGGTAAAATTAATTCCTGAATAATTTATGGTAAGCACTCCGATTGAATTGATAGTAGCAATTGCACCACTGGCTGGCTGTTCAATGATCTGAAGCGATGTTAAATCAAGACTGCCATTGGTAACTGCGATTAAGGGAATCAGATCAAGTGTAATGGTTTGTCCGGCTTGAGTAACCAATGCCTGGGTGGTAATAACCGGTGGGGTACCGTTACAATTATTAATAGTTGCTGCAACAGGTGTTGGACTACTTTCACAAGTGCCGTTCGAAATTGTAACCTGAAAATTTGTTGTTTCCGACAGGGGCGGAGTAGTGTAAGTGCTGTTGGTTTGACCGGGTATGAGTATTATATCAAAGGATGGATTGCCATATGGATCGGTAAATTCTTCTAACGCATACCACCGGTATTGGCCATTGGCCGCTCCGGTTGCGGTAAGTGTAAGGCTTGTACCCGCGCAACCGGTGGCACCCGTTGCACCGGGTGCTGTTGGGCTTGTTGCAACTGTTAACACCATATTGTTGCTTACAATGCTACCACAGCCATTACTCACCCTACAGCTATACGTTCCGGCATCAGCTGAAGTGATGGCAAGAAATGTAAGGGTTGCAGTGGTTCGGCCGGGCATGTCTATTCCATCTTTGCGCCATTGATAGGTCAAGGGTGCGCTACCCGATGCAGTAACGCCAAAGCTAAAAAACTGGCCGGTACAAACCGAAGCTGATGACGATTGCGAAGTAATAGCCGGGCAACCGGCTGCAACTGTAGTGTTAATTAATGACCCAACATAATCTTCATACAGATTATTTGAAGTTGTAATTATGTCTGTACGCCCATCTAAGTTTAAATCATGTAAAACAAAACGGTTCCCACCGGAGTAATCTTTATCAATAAGAATGGAATTTGAAATGCCACCGGCTGTTCCTCTAAATACAACAATCTGCCCCGGACTGGAACTTGTCATGTTTTGTGCACCCACAATCAAATCTTTAATGCCATCACCATTCATGTCTTCATAGCCCCACGGAAAGCCACCCAACGAAACAGACATGGCGGTACCTGTAAAGCTTCCGGAACCGTTATTAATGAAATAGTCATCGCCACTACTATTATTCGAGAATGCAATTACATCAGGGCGGGTGTCATTATTAATATCCTCAATTAAAAAGAAGCTGCCTCGGTGCGCATATTGAGTTGTGCTTTCAGTAAAACCACCTAAGCCATTTCCTATAAAAAGAACCATGCGGTTTATATTATTAAAATCAGCTATTATATCCTGATTACCATCGCCTGTAAAATCAGCAGCTTTTATTTCTGAAATATTTTGTGATGTTGCAATGGTATAAGGTGCATTAAACCCGCTTCCGGTCCCGGTAAGAATACTGATCGTATTATTGGTGAAACCAGAAACGGCCAGATCGACAAATGTATCGTTGTTAAAATCGGCTATTGCTAACCGGCTACCCGATAAAGTTGTTACAGGGAAATGCCCCAGTAAGTTGAAGGAGCCATTTCCTGCACCGGTTAAAACGGTTAGCGATGAGCCACTCCAATTGAGTGTTACCAGGTCAAGGTGATTATCCTTGTTATAATCGAACGCCAAAATGTATTGAGGTAATGTACCGGTTGCATAGTTGGTTGCAGTTTTTGTAAAACGTCCGTTGTCTTGCCCCAAATAAATGGTAACAACATTACTGGCGTGCGTTAATGCAAAATCAATTTTACCATCTTCATTAAAATCGCCTTTAACAATATCGCGTGGGTCTGTTACAGTAGGATATTTAATCGGTGCATTTGTAACGTAACCAGTTCCATCACCCAACAATACATCGGCTACAGGCACACCGCCCCAGGCACCAATACTCACAATATCAAGGTTACTATCGTTGTTTACATCGGCTACTTCTATTCCGGTCGCATAACCTCTTATTTCAAATTTAGCAAGCAAGGTAAAGGTGCCGGTGCCATCACCTAACAATACTCTCATGTTGGGTGTATTTTGATTATTATCGTTGGCGATTATATCCGGGTGCGAATCGTTGTTGAGGTCGGCCACACGGTAAACACTTCCTGTCTGGCTTAAAATAATTCGAGGTGCAAAATTTCCACTTCCATCGTTTAGTGTGTAGCCACTGGCTGCCAGTATATCCATATCGCCATCGCCATCCAGATCGGCACTGGTTATGGGGTTGGCCGAAATACCAAAACCTGTAATAGTTGGTCCAAGTGTGAAGGCACCGGTTCCGTTTCCAAACCATACCTGAACGGTATTGCCTACATACACCGCAAAATCAGGATTGGTATCGTTATTAAAATCAGAAGCTGTTATGTCCCACACATTGGCAATTGCTATAATGGTTGGTACTGAGAAATTTCCCAAACCATTTCCGAGGTAGATATAAACATCGCTGGGCGTACCTCTATTGGTTACCAATACGTCTAAGTTTCCATCTTTATTCACATCGCTAACGGTAATGCCTTGTGGAGTATTACCGGCATTAAAGTAAATGGGTGCTCCAAGGTTGCCGGTTCCATCACCCAGTAAAAGCGCGAATGCGTTGGTATTTTCCTGGCTAACGGTTACAACATCCAGGTTGCCATCTTTATTAAAATCGCCAACGGCAACATTCAGTGTGTTTTGACGAGATGCAAAATTGCGTTTGTTCGAGCCGGTGAATGTACCACTACCCGAATTAAGTAAGATAGTTACTTGCTGATTTGCGAGAGCATTAAAATTTACACCTACAAAATCCATGCGTCCATCGTTGTTAAAATCGCCTTTGGCTAAACCCTGTGGTGTGGACGGCATGCTGATGAGGGGTGTTCCCTGAAAGGTAACCTGTGCCTGTAACTGCAGTGCACAGCTCAATACCAGTAAACATAGTTTTAAAGTTACGTTGGATTTATCGATAACAGAATTCATAGCGTTTGATATCAAGCTGGTTGTCTTAGTATCAAAGTTGTGCTTAAATTAAACGACACGGTATTACATAAATAGGTAATACCAATTACACCAACCGCTCCTTAATGGCTTTGCTTACGGCTTCAGTTTGGGAATGCACGTGTAGTTTTTCGTAAATCTTTTTGATGTGTGCCCGAACGGTATCAACGGTAATGGCAAACTCGGCAGCCATTAGTTTGTAACTGTTTCCCTTCGATAGGGAAGTAAGTATTTCGTGTTCGCGGGTGGTTAACTTGTATGGGTTAACAGCAGGCTTTTGCATGGCCGCAATTACCATAAAGGCAATCGTGGGCGACATAGGGGCGCCTCCATTTAGAACTTCATCAATTGATTCAAATAGTTTGGTGGAAAGATGTTTTTTAAGCAGGTAGCCAGAGGCCCCGGCTCGTAAGGCATCAAATACATGTTGGGTATCGTCAAACACGGTAAGCATTAAAATCGGAGTTTTGCTACCGGTGGCACGAATGCGGGTTACGGCCTCAATACCATTTCGCCCCGGCATGTCGATATCCATTAATATAATGTCTGGATTAAGTTCTGCAATTTGATTTTCAGCGTGCAGCACATTTTCGAAGGCAGCGGCAACCACAAACCGCGGGTCGAGGCGGATCATGCTACTGATGCTTTCGCGCAGCATGGTGTTGTCTTCGTATAAAAGCACCGATGTGGCCATTTAGGATCAAATTAAAAATTATTCTGACAGGAACGCTATACCCCAATCATGTAATAGGTAATTCTACCGTAATAGTTGTACCCAGCCCTTTTTCGCTTTTTAACGAGAATTTAGCTTGCAGATCGCGCGCCCTGGCTTCCATGTTGCGTAGCCCGTTTCCGTCCGATGCTTGATTATGATCGAACCCAATCCCATTGTCGGCAATCGTCATGGTAATGGTTTTAGGTTGTTGCTTGAAGGAAATCGTAACTTCGTTGGCGCAACTGTACTTGGCTACATTGTTTATAGCTTCCTTAAAAATCAAGAAGAAGTTTTTTCTTTGTTTTGCATGAAGTGTTAATTGCGTATCAACGCCAACTTCTGAAAAGCGGTAGGCTATATTCAAAGGTTCCAGAATTTCGGCTGCAAACACTTTCATTTTTACCAGCACTTTTTCCAACAAATCGTTGGTGGGATTAATCGACCACACAATGTCGCTCATGCTTTCCATTGTTTTGGATGATTGCTCGGCAATGCGGCTAAGTTGAGTATTGTTGCCAGTTGGATTTTCGTGCATCGCTAATTTGCTGATGATGTTGATAGTAGAAAGAGTGGAGCCGATGTCATCGTGTAAATCGCGGGCAATATCATTTCTTACTGCTTCAATTTCGGCCAGCCTTCGGGTACGTGCGATAGTTCTGTAACGATTGATCAGCAAGATGCCAATAACAAGCATGAGGGCCAATGCTGTGAAGGCACCAATTTGTATGGCGCGTTGCCTGCGCGCGTCCAATGTGATTAGTTCTTTATCTTTTTGCAGTAGATCAATCTGAGCTTGTTTTTTTTCCAACTCATAGCGGGCTTGTGTTTCTTCCATCAATGCACGATTCTCAGCTTGTGTAAGGCTATCTTTCAGTGCAACGAATTGTTGTGTTACCCGTAATGCTTTTTTATAATCGCCTTTGGCTTCGTAGGTTGCACTGATAGCCTCGTAGGTATCCATCAATAAATAAGCATTGTTCAAACCTTGGGCTGCTATGCGTGCGGAATCCAGGTAGAGCAGAGCCAGGTCATTTTTTTTAAGCACGTAATTGGCCTGGCCCATGGCTGAATAGGCATAAGCGATTATTGCTTTGTTAGAAATTTTTCGGGCGAGGTTTAATGATTCAGTATAATTTTTTAAAGCAGCTGCATACTGTTCTTTATCAAAATAAATGTTGCCTACATTTTGCAGGAGTTCGGCTGCACTGCGTATGTCTCCTAATCGCACATAGAGTTTTTGAGCTAAATCATATTCCAGCAACGCACTATCGTATTTTTTTTGCTGCCGGTAAATGCGACCAAGCAGTTTGTGTGCATACCCCATTTGAGGAATTAATGATTCCTGTTGGGCGAGTTTCATACTTTGCAAGGCATAATTCAAGGCCTTGTTGTAATTACCCAACCGATACTCAATGTTACCAATGTTGGATAAGGCCAGGCATTGTCCATAGGTATCCTGCACCGGGTTTTCGTAAAGCTTCGCGGCTTTAATAAAATAATCCAACGCTTGTTGAAAGTTACTTTCCTCCAGAAAAACATTGCCATAATTATTATAGATGCCCGCTTCAGTACGATAATCATGAACAGATTGCGCCAGTACCAAGCCTCTATCAAGATAGTAGCGTGCAGAATCCATATCAGACTTGCGCATGAACGAATGGCCAAGCCCGGAATATACTTTCGCTTGCGCTGAAACATCTTGTTGCCGCCTTGCCGCTGCTTCAGCTACATGAAAGTATAGGATAGCCGAATCGAATAAAGCCTGACCCTGAAATGCACTGGCCAGCGAAAAGCTATTTTCAAATATACCACGTTCGAACTGGATTCGGGTTGAAAGCGTTAAACCTGCTAGCGCGACTTCAATAGATTTTTGCGGATTGGTTTTGGTGAGTTCATCTGCTAAAATGCTAAGCAGAATGGCTTTTGTAGTATCGGTTTTTGAGTTTTGAATAAGCGTTTGCAGGCTGTCGCTCGGTTGAGCCCAGGCGACAGTGTAAACTTGAATCATGATAAGACCCGCGAGTAATTTTTTCATTATTGTGAAAATTACCCAAGTAAGCTCTTATTTGCAAAGTCATAGAAACGTTAAGGGTCTTTACCGTTTCAACACTAAAAATCCATGTTGTGTTTTACCAGTTGATTTGAAGAAGATTTTATAGAAATACGTTCCAGAGGGTAGTTCGTTTTCATTTTGATTAAGACCTCTAAAGGCGTTGGCTTCCTTATAGTTTTCAACTTCAAACACTTTACTGCCCCAACGGTTGTAGATGGTAACGGTGTTGTCGGGTTGAAGTAAATCAATGTTTTCGATCCGGAAGTATTGATTTTTATTATCTCCGTTCGCAGATACCGCATTAAAGATTTCGATTTCGCCAATCACATTTATTTCCAAAGTTTGCGAGGTACATTCACCAAACACATCACATACACGAATGATGATTACATCGGTTCCCGTAAATGAATTACCGGAATAATTAATCTGTAGGATGGTTCCATTCAGCGAAGCTTGCGCGCCACTGGCTGGCTGTTGTAAAATTGTTAAAGAGCTTAGTACAAGGTTATCATCAGCATCGGAGATTAACGCAGATAAATCAATTGCGATAACGTTGCCAATTGTAGTACCCAGTATTGTGTTGCTAATAACCGGGGCTGAGTTAACACACGGAGCCGGAACAACGGTAACGGTAACGGCATCCGAAGCAGGGCTTGCGCATCCCGTTGCATCGGTAACGATTACCGAATAACTTCCCGATCCACTTACGTTAATTTGTGCAGTAGTTGCACCGGTGGACCAATTGTAACCGCTAAACCCATTAGGCGCAGTAAGTGTGAGGGTTGAAGTACTGCAAACAGTTACTGCATTTGAAACCAGTGTAATGTTGGATGAGATAGTTGGAATAGGAGGAATAGGATTGATAGTAGCTGACACAGCAGTACGCGTACTTTCACAACCGTTGTTAATAGAAACAAAGTAAGGAGTTGTTGTTGTTAGGGAGGGCGTAACATAATTACTATTTACCTCACCGGATATTGCAGTTCCTCCGGTTGCTGCGGAGTACCATCTGTATTGGCCATTAATGGCACCCGAAGCAGAAAGCGTTACACTGCCGGCACCACAACGGGTGCCATTAGTAACAGAAGGTGCTGCCGGTATGGCGTTGATTGTAAGTTCAATAACATTGCTAAAAACAGCTGCTGCCAAATCACCCGTAATACGACAGCGATAGAAACCTGCACCAAAGTGCCCGGTTGTGTTTACGGAAAGTGATGCCGTGCTTACATTGCTATAACCCGCTCCGTTATTGATGTCGGTAAACGTTCCGGCAAGGGTTGATGAAAACTGCCATTGATATGTAATGTTGGTGGTGCCTGTAGCAGTTGTTGTAAATGAAGTTGTAATTCCATCACAAACGGACATTGAAACTGGTTGAGTTGTAATCGATATAGAAACCGAGGGAATTAAATTTTCATAAACTACTAATAATCCGGCAGCGCGTGTGAGAATTATTTCAGGTTTGCCATCTAAATTCAAATCGCCAGTGGTAACACCACGCGGTGCAGTAACCGTTGTATTGAATGGTGCTGCAAATGAAGCTGCCGTTAAGACTCCGGTTGTGTGAATATTTTTAAAAATTGAGAATCGATTGCCGCTTTCGCTGGTGGTAATGATCTCGGGTTTACCATCGCCATCCAAATCGGCAACAGTGGCAACAGTGGTTGCACTGGGGTTGGTTATATCAACGCGGGTAAAACTAATGTTGCCAATTGTGCTGGTGTTGTGAAAAATTATAAGCAACGTGCTACTTGTTCCGGTTGAATGATAGAGCAGGATATCTAGTTTTCCATCCCGATCAAAATCGCCTGTGTACATGCGGCCTGGATTATCACCAGTTGGTAAATCACCCACCAATGTAAATTGCGATGTGCTTAACGGAAAGCCACCTGTATTGCGCCATACACGCATGTTATCGGTATTCGGGTTTGCACTTGCAATGTCAACAAAACCATCATTATCAAAATCGCCAACTGCGGTACCTCCATTGGCTGAGGGCTTAGTTAAACCAATTGCAGCGCTAAAAGTAGAAAATGCACCTGTGCGAAATGGTCCGGGTTTGGTTCTGTTTCTCCAGATTAATAAACTGGTTCCGCCATCCGTTGTAATCACATCGGTTTTGCCATCTAAGTCGAAGTCGGCCCAATTTTGATTTAATCCATTTACACCAGAGATATTATTATCAAATTCGATTTCATTCGTTACAGTTGAATTTCGAAACATCGCAGTTTGAGAAACAATATCTTGTCTGCCATCTTCATCCAAATCGACTAAACGAAGATTGATGGCTGACTCATTCGTGGTATCGCTAATAATAAATGAACTTGAAGAAATAGCACCTGTGGTATGCACATTCTCAAACGACCATGCATAGTTTCGGATTATCCCGGTTACCACGCGCGATTCAGCAACCAGTTCAGGTTTACCATCGCCATTTAAATCAGCGGCTTCTACATCATAATCTGCACCTGTAACAGGAAAGGTTACCGGTGTACCAAAAGAAGTACCGTCAAAAATTACCCCCGATGAAAATGTAGTGGAGAATGGCAAGTGGTACCGTGAAGTTCTATTGTCGCGGGTAACGCTAACGCGCTCATAGCTGGCACCGGGTGGAACGGTAACTGTGATTTCATTTTTGCTGGCGGTTAATACATTTGCTTTTACTGCACCAAACCAAACCGTGTTCCTAGCAATGTCGGAAGAAAATTTATTTCCAGTTATTGTAACGGTGCTACCCACAGGTGCTGCCAATGGCGAAACCGTATTGACTGAAATGTTGGGGGCTGCAATGGTTTGATTGGTGTAGAGGATTAATCCATGTTCGCCACCATCGCTGCTGGCAAAACCTACTACATCAGGAAGTAAATCGCCATTCAAATCACCGATTAAAGGAATAGCTAAAACCCCATTTGATGTTTCTTCATATTCTATCAAGGGTAAAAAGGAAGTAGTATTCAATACGCCTGGCTCAACTTTACTTTCAAATACTCCAAACCCATAGCCTGTGCTACCACTATTTAATGCAATAAGAATGTCAGGTTTACCATCACCATTCAAATCAGCCACACGTTGAGAGTAGGCTCTGCCGACCTTTGATAGAATAATATCAGCATCAAATGATGCAGCAGATAGAGCGCCCGTTGTATGAATATTTTTTTTAATTACCAGGTCGTAATCATTAAAGCCATTGATGCGATAGTAAAGAATGTCGGGTTTGGTATCGCTATCCAGATCGGCCAGTGTAATTCCACTTACGGCACTGCCAGCAAAATTTACGGGTGCGGCAAACTGAATATTGCCTACTGTGGAGGTATTTTCTAACAGATTAAAACTACCGGAAGCTACTACCATAATTTCGGGCTTACCATCGCCATTCAAATCTTTAGTGGAAACGGCACCACCCGATGCATTTAAGAAACGAAGTGTAGCAAACTCAATGTTACCCGGTGTGCTGATGTTTTGTGCAAAATATAATCCGCTGGAATTGAGTAGGAAATCTAACCGACCGTCACCATCTAAATCGGCCACATCAAGCCCGGAACAAAAGATTCCTACATTATAAAATTGCTCGGCTGGTTCGAATGAAACTGTTCCGGGTGTGCTAACATTTCGGCTTATAGTAAAGCCTCCGGTTAGGGATGGACTTGCCCCTCTGAAATAGGTGGCGATGTCAATCTTTCCATCATTATCGAAGTCGTGAAGAATGGTGCCGTTCGAGTTGCCTTGCCCCAGTTCACCCGAGGGAATCTGAACCTTGGGTGCGAACGATGATGCAGATAGATTTCCAGATTGGCCCTGATTCAGAAAGATGGCAAACTTCCCAGGATCTTCAAAGGCCACGATATCCAGCCAGCCATCGCCATCAATATCGCCCATGGCCCCACCGGCTAAACCGTTATCGTTAAAATCGCCATACGGAACAATTACATTGTTGCTGAATGAACCCGGTAGCAGATGTCCAATAAAATCAGGATCGGAAAAAATTAACGGTTGAAAGTCGGATGTTGAAATGGCAACCAGGCTAGAGGTAGTATTGATAACAGAAATAGGGGCGCGAGTAGCTGCAGGTGGAACTTGAACAGTAAGTTGGTTGGAGTTGCCTGAAACAATTGTAGCTCTTACCAAACCAAAATACACGATGTTGTTATCTTTTGTAGAACCGAAGTTACTTCCAGTTATGGTTACGATTTCCCCCGCCAAAGCGGAGGCTGGTGAGAATGAAGTAATAACGGGACTTGTTTCAAGCGTTCGTTTTTCGAGCACAACATTATCGAGGCCACTGGTATAGCCTGTGGTATTGCTGTATTTACATCTTATTCGAATTCCCGTAATATTTGCCAGCACAATTTTAATTTGAGCTTTCAATGCCAACGCTCCGGCTGTGCTTCCCCAACGCCAACCCGCTGTTTCATCTAACGCAACTGTGTAGCTTGTCCATGCCGGGCTTACAGCTGGCTTGTTAGTAAAATTGAAATGCAGCGTGTTGCTGCCGCTGTAAATGATAATATCGCTTTGTGTGTTATCGGTACCGGCAACCGATTGTTGCAAATCGAGTTTTAAATTTGAGCCATACGAAAAATCATAATTGCCAAAAAAAGTGTTGGGTGCATTCCAGTACCACGTAAAGCTGGTGTTTACAGACCCACCGGCTGTAGGTGGCGCCACCGAAACAAACCCATTTGGATTACCACCGGTAACCTGATGATTAAAGGTAGCAGCAGTACCACCGGTGTGGGAAGCTGTCCAACCTTCGGTATCAGTATCGAAGGTACTGGTGATTTGCGCTACTACCGCAAGGGGGCAGAGCATCAATATCCAACGAAAAATGTGTTTCATAATTTAAAAATTACTCAACGAGCGCTCATGAAAACCAAACGTAGTGAGCTGAATGCCCAACATAATCTCGTGCGTAGCAAACTGCGTTCCTACGGATTTGTTGGTTGGTATTTCAAACACGTAACCAAACCGGTATTGGTCTTTTAATAAAGTTTGAAGTAATACACCGTATGTATTGAGGTTGCGTGTAAAAATTCCGGCAGTGTGTATGGCATTGAGGTTTATGTTCATTGCTATATCCACCGAAGCAGGTGCACCTTTTACACTTCGCAATAGAACTGTTGGCTTTAATCGAATACGTTCGTTCAGGTAATGAACATATCCGCCCATTAAATAAAGGTGCTGGTTGTATAAATCAAATTCCTGGTCGCCACTTTTGAATGTGGTAGGTAATAATCGGGGTACCGATAATCCAATAAAGTAGTTTTCGCTTTTTAATGCCAGGCCTGCACCGAGGTTAATGCGGGTACCGCGCTCACCATTTAAAAACAAATCGTCTGAGGGATCGAATGGATTAACACCATTCATCGTGTTGTTAAAATTTTGTACTCCGGCTTGCATACCAAAACTTACCATTTTGTTTTCCAACTGTAGTTTGTAGGCGAAGGCAGCATTGATTTCTGTGGTGTTGAGATTGCCGATGCGATCGTTTACCACCAACAAGCCCGCACCAACTTTATTTTGCACGAGCGAAGAATGCAAGCTGGCATTAATTGTTTGCGGCTGGCCCTCCAGGCCCATCCACTGGGTACGATAGCCCACCGAACCATTGAAACGGTTGTTGAGCCCGGCATATGCAGGATTAACCAGCAACGGGTTAAACAAATATTGCGAATAAATGGGGTCTTGCTGTGCAAACGAAAGTGTGGCAAACAACAAAAGGGCGAGGGTGGTTAGGATTTTCATAAACCAAATCTCACCAAAGTATCAGTGCGGGGGTATCACATAATGATGTGAGAAGGTCAGGAAGGGATTTTATTCAAAATCTCTGAAATTTCAGAAGCTTTGTTAACAATCATAAAATGTCCGCCTCCATTGATAATATAATCGGCCTGTTTTGCTGGCAAAATCTTATCTACATCTCCATGAATTTTTATTGTGTTCATAGGTTTATTGGTATTTCTCCAACGAACAATTTTATCAATCGCCCATTTAAAGAAAGCCTGATCTGTAGTTTGAATAATTTTCTTAAGGAGCTGTTTCTCGCTATCATTTGTAATTCCGAAAAACCAATAGGTAACTGAATTAACGTGCATGAATAAACTTGTTGGAATTAATTTATTGAATCCGAAGTTGCCCAACCACTCTGTATAAAAGTGGAATATCAGCCTTAGTTGCCGCAGAGGAGATTAAAATAATTTTTTCGCAATCTGTTTGTTTGGCGATTTCGGTGGCTATTATTCCTCCAAACGAAACACCAATGAGTATTGGCTTAACGGTTGTAATCTGGGTAAGGATTCTTTTTGTATAAACTTCAATGGATTCTGACTCTTCAGGCCGTACCTATTCAATGTGAATCAATTCTACTTCATCCAACTTCAGAAAATCAAAGACTCTTTTATCGGCTCTTAGTCCACTCAGTAAATAAACGGGTTTCATAAACCGGTAGCGCTATCGTTTCGCATCCCAGTTTTTATTTTCTGCACGACCCAGCTTTCCGATTTCCAATGACCGTAGCGTTGTACCGCCTGGTGGCATGTGTTTGGTAAAGCTGCGTACTTCTTTTACTTCGTCCACCGTAATTACGGAAGCCTTGTTGTTAAAATCGCTGCTGTTGCGAATGTAACTCAGTACTGAGGCAAGGTACTCATCGCTGTTACCGGCCATAGGCGGCATGTTGTTGGGATATTCTTTTCCATCCACCGGCCCTTGCAATCCCATCAACATCAGTTGTATCAAGGCAATCTTATCGCCAGTAACGCGGGCCGAACCAATTAGCGGGGGCGCGGGCATTGGGTTGCTGCCGATTAACACACCCTTTCCATCCAACCCATGACAATTAGAACACAGTTGTTTGTAATGCGTGGCACCTTTCGAAACCAATTCCCTATCGGCAGGACTTAAATTTTTCAATCGGGCCAACTCGGTTTCGGTTTTAATTTTTGTTTCTTCAAACATCTTGTATGAAAACTGCATCAATTCATTATCAGGATTGGATGTCAGTAATTCATTCACCACGTTCTTTGCATCGTTGTTGGTACTGGTTCGTAATGAAAGCATAAGTTGAATGCGCACATCGGCACTGCTATCTGCAGTTAGTTTACTTAAAGGCGAAATTACCTCGGTATTATTTTGTTGAATGAATAATTCGCTGGCCCAAACAGCACTCCTGCGTACGTGTGCATCAACATCGCGTAAAGCAAGTGTTATGGTTTCCTGATCCAGTTCTTCTAGACCTTCTAACGTCCACAGTGCATGGATGCGAGCCAGTTGATCACCATCACTTACTAATTTTTTCAACGCAGGCACAACCGACTTATCATTTCTTATGATGATGGTTTGTTGTGCCATATCGCGCCACCAACCATTGGGGTGCGAAAGATATTGCACTAACTCCGATGCCGGTTGATTCAGCATGTTTGGTTTGGTACGATCGGGTTTAAAATCTTTATGCACTACCCGGTAGATGCGGCCCATGCCTTTATTTTTATCAAGGCCCAGTTCTACAATCTTTTTTCCTAGATACGAATCGGGTGGTGTCCATTCACCTTCCTGAATAATGCCATGATACATATCTACAATATAGAAGCAACCATCGGGGCCGGTGTAGGTATTGATAGGCCTGAAGTTCATATCCGCGGAAGCGAGCCAATCCACTTCTTTGTAGGCAGATTCAATTCTGATTTTTCCATTTTGATTAATCACTTTGCCTCGTTTTATTACGCGACCCACCGGTTCGGGAATAAAATAATCGCCAACCATATTGGCGGGTAATCGATCGCCCCTGAAAATGGATTGACCGGCACCGGATGTAAACCGAACCAACGTACTGTCTTCGCGCAAGGCACGCGGGCCACCTTGTGCATCAACATTGCCGATAACCGGCCACAGGTAGGTGAAATCTTCGGAGTACTGATCTTTAAAATTCAACGCACCATAAGCAGGCATTTGTTGAATTTGAACGGCAGGTAAACCAGGCCCGGCTTCGGAGTAAAAAAGTTTTCCATAGTTATCGGCTGTTAAGCCCCACTGGCCAATCATGTTATCAACTAATGTATCGGCAACCAGCATTCCGTTTTTGTATTTGTAGCGCAGGTTATCGCGCGAAGGATAAATCCAGTTATCAAGATTCCAATAGAACCCTCCGTTTTGATGTTCGAGGTTGCGCGAGTCGATTGTATTGTTTTTATAAATAATTCTTTTTTCATCGGCCATGCCATCGCCATTGGTGTCCTTATAACTCCACACATGTTGTTGGTTGGTAACGGTAACCAACACTTCATCGCCCACAGGTAACACGGTGCGCGGCAATACCAGGCTGTCGATAAAGATGCTCACCTGATCCATTCGTCCATCATTATCGGTATCAACCAATTTCATTATGCGACTGGTAGGTTCGTACTCTTCTGTTGCATTTGCATCCTTCATGTAGGTATTCATCTGCACTACATACATGGCTCCGTTTCCATCCCACGCAATGGCAACGGGTTCCTGCACCATGGGTTCGCTCGCAACAAGTTCAATTCTATAACCGGGTGGCAGTTGAATTTTTTTTAAACTTTCTTTTGGTGAAAGTGGCTTGGGGTCGGGGTTGGTGGTAATAAATTTTCGTGAATAGGTTGATTCATCTGCTGATTCTTGCTGGCACGCAATCAGCGCCAGCAAAGCAAGCATGGGTGTTAATTTTCCTCTCATCCTGTCATCAATTGAAGTGAGGAGCTAAGATTGAAAAAAAGCAATTGCGAATCAATTGATTTTATTTGAGGCTGTGGGTTGTTTCCTAACGTTTCAACACCAGATAGCCTGACTCTGATTTGAGTCCGCTTTTAAATTCTATTTTATAGAAGTAAGTACCCGAAGGAAGATCGTTTCCGCTATTGGATTTACCAGTAAACACAATTGTATCGTTGTTGTAGTTGGTACCATTCCACACCAAAGCACCCCACCGGTTGTAAATAGATACTTCATTCTCTCTTGTATTATCCAGTACGCTGATGTGTTCAATCAAAAAAACATCATTGGCGCCATCATTATTAGGCGATAGGGCGTTGTAAACGTTTATTTCGCCTACCACCTTAATTCCAAATTTTTGTACCACACAAGTATAAATATCGCATACGCGTATGCTTATACTGTCAATACCTGAAAATTGAATACCGGTGTAATCAATAATAAGATTATAACTATTGTCAATAAAAGCCGAGGCCCAGCGCCCTGCGGGCGGAACAATAGCTAACTGCGAAAGGTCAAGGTTGTTATCCGAATCGCTAATCAAATCAAGCAGGTTAAGTGTAACAATACCACCAATCTGAGTAACAAGGGGTACGTTATCTACAACAGGAGGAATGTTATCGCAACCTGGTAAAGCAATAGCTGCTGTTACTGCAGTTCGAAGACTTTCGCAAGTACCGTTGTTAATGGCCACGTAATAAGTAGTAGAAGTAGTAAGTACAGGAGTTGTAAACGTATTGTTGATTTCTCCGGCAATGGCAGTGCCTCCTGTTGCTGCAGTGTACCACCGGTATTGTCCCGCAGTACCGCCACCGGCTGTTAACGTTACACTGGCCGGCAGGCAGGAGGTAGTGCCTGTTACGGTTGGTGCAGTGGGTATTGCTTCAATAGTGGCTGTTACTACTGTGCGCGTGCTTTCGCAGAAACCGTTATTAATGGCCACATAGTAGGGTGTTGTAGAAGTAAGTGCCGGTGTGGTGTAAGTTGCATTGGTTTCTCCGGCAATGGCTGTACCGCCTGTAGGTACAGTGTACCATCTATATTGCCCGGCAACACCGCCTGTAGCACTCAGCACAACGGTTCCGCTTCCGCATCGGGAGCCACCAGTGCCTCCCGGAGCACCCGGTATGGTATTAATGGTGGCTACTACAGCTGTGCGAGTACTTTCGCACGTTCCATTGTTGATAGCTACATAATAAGTTGTAGTTATGGTAAGAGCTGGCGTAATAAAGGTGTTGTTGGTTTGTCCGGCAATGGCGGTGCCACCAGATGGTACTGTGTACCATCTATATTGTCCTGCTGCTCCACCTGCAGCGCTAAGTGTAACACTGCCGGTTCCGCAAAATGAAGCACCGGTTGTGGTGGGTGCTGCAGGCGGAGTGTTAATTGTAGCTGTTACAACTGTTCGTGTACTTTCACACGTGCCATTGTTGATGGCAACATAGTAAGGTGTGGTTACGGTAAGCGATGGTGTAACATAAGTTGCAGCTGTTTGTCCGGCAATGGCGGTGCCACCAGTTGGCACGGTGTACCACCGGTATTGCCCGGCCACACCACCAGTGGCAGTTAATGTAACAGTTCCGGTTCCACAACGTGCAGCACCTGTTGCCCCCGGTGCTGTTGGTAATGGATTTATGGTTAGGGTAGCGGCATTGGTAAAGGCATCTACTACTGCAGTGCCTGAAAGCCGACAACGGTAATTACCGGCTCCAAAGTTTCCGGTAGTGTTTACCGATAAGCTGGCCGTAGTAACATTGCTGTAGCCACCACCATTGTTAAGATCACTCCAAACTCCGGGGCTGGTTTCAAATTGCCAGCGATAGGTAATAGCGGGGTTTCCGGTTGCAACTGTAGTAAATGTAGCGGTAACCCCATTACAAACAGCAGTGGTAGTGGGTTGAGTAGTAACTACAATTGGTGGTGAGAACGTAACATTATCCATGCGGGCATTTACATTAGCTTCACGGTAAAGCCCACGGATTTCCAATGTATCTAATGAATTTAAGATAGTTTGAATTTGTAATTCTGATGCGGCAGGCCCAGTGGCGCTGTTGGTTGTTTTCCAAAAACCATTTGAATTATTAAATACTACCGAATAGGTTGACCACAAAGGTGCTGCAGCGGGTTGATTGGGCGTTGCCGGAAAGTAATACAGATTAAGACCGCCTGTGTTTTTTATTCGTACCTCGGCATATTGATTGGGGGCGCCCGTAGTACTTTGCTGTATATCGTAACGAAGAGTACCGTTGTAGTAAGTAGTAAAATTACCTTTATATGCAGCAGGTGCAACAAAATAGAACGGAATATAGATGGTGCCGGCACCAAGTACAAAGAAGTAAGGATTACCCGATACATATCCACCCGGATTGCCTCCCGTTGCATTATATACAATACCTGGATTAGCGTACGGGGCAGTCCAGCCTTGTGCATTTGTGTTGAAGGTGCTTGTAACCTGCGAATACCCGGCAAAACTTGCCAATAGGATAATTAGAAATACAATACTGCGTGCCATATACTTTGTATTGGTTGCTAAACTCGTAAAAATAGAACAGAATGACTATCAAAATTCTTTCAACAGCTACCAGCCGCCACCACCTCCGCCACCACCACCTCCGCCCGAGCTTCCACCACCATCGCTACCACTACTGGAAGAATCGGATGGGGCCGTAGAAGAAGATGCAATGGTACTGGATAAGCTGCTTGAGAAACTATTGCTGATAGATGAGAAAGAAACATTTTCATGCATATCGTTGCTGCTGTAATAGGCGGGTTGGTACGATTTATCTGCAATGGCGCTTTTTAAGAGGGCCTCAAATTTTTGGCTCCACTCGTGCTGGCAATTGAGTGCAATGGCATACGGCAAAAAGCGCTCAAAAAGTTCAAGATTTCTTTCAGGCTGGTTTAGTTTATTAAATCTTTTTTCTTCGGCTGTAGCCAGGTACATTCTAAAACCCAGTAACGCGTCTAATAATTTACGGCCTTGCGCATTATAGGCAGGCATAATTTTGTAGAAAATAAATTGTGTGATAAAACCTACACTTAACAACACTGCGGCACTTATTGTAAGTGTTTCGGTAGCGATTGGTGCAATTGTTACAAAAGCAAAAATTAAGGTTATAAACCAGGCTGTAAAACCCCAGGTGGCAGCCCCCGAGTTTCGTGCAAAAAATCCCTGCGTTTTATTACCCCCTAAACCATCGGTTTGGTATTTAGCTGTTAGGTGTTGTTGAAGGTTGGAGTGAAGCGATTCGAACATGCGATTGTAACTTCCGTCTGCTTTCAAGTCATAAAGATTCTCAAGATTCCAATTGTAAGCTGTTTTTGCATACGCTTTAATGGACGCTGCAGCGCTTCCTTTTTTAAACAGGTATGTATTTTTTTTCAACAGGCTCCCTTCCTTCTTTACTTGTATGGTAATGGCTTTTTTTACGGCCAAATCCACAAGTGCGGCACTGAATTGCTCCGTTTTAAATTTCTGGTTGTAAATAAATCCGGCTGCAGCAGGTGAATTAACCGGGGGCTCAAAGCCGGGAACAATCACGCCTTGTTTCGGGTCTCGGCCAAACTTAATCCAGTTGATCAGGTTGATGATAAACATCGTGCTCATAACCAATGCAATTACAGCAAGAGCCCAATTATATTTAAGCAGTTGAATACTCAGAGCCGCATATGAGGGCTGCGAAACGATGCCTGGTTGTATGGCTGCGGCCACAGTAAGTCCTTCATAGGATTGCAGGCGTTGGTTGGTAGAAAACCAAATTGTACTATCGTTAATAATTTTACTGGTGCAATTTTTTGTGGTTGAGCCTTGTACACCGGTATAACAGGCTTGTTCAAAAATTTTTGAGCCTGTTGGAAATGTAATTGTACACCAAACACTATCGGCCGTAAACACCCAACCATTGCCATTTACATTCCAGTATAACTCGGTTTTGTTTTCGTTAAACTTTAGCTGGTAGTTGGTTCGGTACTGGATTTTATATTCGTACACACCATCTTCAAGGTATTTCTCTGCTGATCCAATGCGAAGCAAAGCCCCGTTACCGTAATCGGCTACCATAAAATTTTCGGGTTGTTCGTTTTTATAAACGGCTATTACCTCGAAGGGTACTTTTGTTTGCAAACCATATTCGTTCACATAGTTGGTAGGAAATGTGCGTTCCAGTCCGCGCTGAATGTCATTATTTACGGCTCGTTCACCAGGGTTTAATTCCAGATAGGCTCTGCTTTGTTCGCCACTGCCATTGTAAATTGTAATAAGTTCGGTAACGGTAAGCCAACCATCGCTATTCACCTTCACTTCGTTTGCAAACGAAATTATGCGATCGGTTTGATCCACGGCTACCAAACTTTTGAAGGCCGGGTTGGTTAACACCACATCGCGTACGGCCCGCCTTAACTCTTGTTTGTACATGCCATTTCGCTTTTCCTGTGTAAGTACACTTCCTGTACGCTCCACCCACCGAAAGGCCTGCATAATGCGTGGGCGGGCTTCTGTTAAAAATTGGTTCTCTAGTTTTTTATACTCCGTTTCAAAAAGTTGCTTCGGAACTTTTTGATCTTTAACTGCCTGAAAGGCATAATGCTGTATAAGGGCGCGTAACTCTTCTTGGGTAAATATTTTTGATGAGGCTTTTGTAAAAACAAGGTCCTGTGCGGGTAGCACTACCGAAGCCAGTAGCAAAGCGCAAATCAGGATGGAGATTTTTGGCCGCATACGATTTGTTTTTAAAACTTAATCTGAGGAGCAGTCTTGGCGGCTTCATCTTCCTGAAAGAAAATAGCAGCCTTGAAGCCAAGTGCATTGGCGACAATGATATTTGGAAATACAATGCGCAACTGATTAAACTCGCGCACGGTGCCATTGTAATACCTGCGGCTTTGATTTATTTTTTCTTCGATACCTCCCAGCTCACTTTGTAATTGTAAAAAGTTTTGATTGGCCTGCAATTGTGGATATTGCTCCGTAAGTACTTTCAGGTTAAGCATAGCCTGGCTTACATGTTTGGCGGCCTCCATCTGAGCTTCAGGTGTTAAGGCACTGATGGATTCGTTGCGGGCTTTGATTACATCGGTTAACGTTTTGTTTTCGTGACCAGCAAAACCTTTTACCACTTCTACCAGATTTGGGATAAGATCATTACGTTGTTGCAAGTATGTGCCAATACCACTCCAGCCTTCTTCCGTTAATACTTTTGATTTTGCAAGGCGATTGTAAATGGAGATCAAGAAAAAGGCTAGTGCCAGAATGACAACGAGGGTAATAATAGTTGCGATCATGAAGTTGAGGTTAGGTTTGAATATTAGCTACGGAAGTATTTCGAATCACTTTATAAGTTTTGGCTTTATAAATATTTCATAGTGGACTTGGTTGACAGTGTGGGCTAGCGGTTATTTTACTTCCGTAATTTGTTATACACAGCTTTGGGAATTGTTACATACGTGTAATCAACTAAATCAGCATGCTTAGGTTCCCGAATCTCAATCGAATAAACTTCTTCATCGCTGGTAATAGGTTCTTCCTTATCTAATGTGGTTTTAAGTAAACTCAGATTTGAATCGTGTTCATCGCTAATTCCTTTTAAGTCCTCATCGGTTAATGGCTCAATAGATTTTACTTTTTTCCAATATTCCGACCAATTCAGGATTATTCCGCCATTCATCTTATCCCACTTTGTGAATTTACGACCACTATCAGGACCATAAAGCCGGGCTTCTTTTTTAAGGGCATGAATTTTCTCATTCGAAATAATATACTCGGTTATTTCAGGTTGGTCAAGAGAACCACTTTCGAAGATGTAGTGCACGTAAATAGGATCAAGCGATTTGTTAAAGTACCATTTAATGGTCTTTTTTTGATCTTGTCCTTCGTATTCATCATAATAATCTTCCAACTCAACTTTATAAAACAGACTGGTATCACTGATTAGTTGGTATAAGCTATCAAATTTTGCATCAACCAGATTCTTTAACACATTAGCAGTTGAATCGGTAACAATAATGGGTTCTGGTTTGGGAAGCGGTTCTATCACTTCTGCAACAACATCCTCAGCTACAATAATAGAATCAACCTTCAACGTATCGTGTACCAATGTTTCGGTTGAGTGTTTTGCTGTACATCCGAAAATACATAGTAGCATTAAACCCGGAATTAATCTCATTTCAATTTTTCATTAATAGCCTTACTAACTGCTTCGGTTAACGTGTAAGTCTGAATTCCTTAAATATTCTGGACAAGACACAGATAGTAATTAAGGACGACTTTACCTCCAAAATCTTTCAGTTTCACCTTTACTGTTTTCGACAAACATTACCTTCTGAGATAATTTGGTCACCTTAAGACGGGTATCAAATGGGTCTGACCAGCCACATTCTTTTTGTGTGAGTTCGATGGCGATATATTCTCCATCAAATTCCCAAACTCCTGTTACATTACAATCAGCTGCTCCAAAGCTAAATGCACCGCCCGGCTGAAATGAGCAGCCTCCTTCTCTTGCCTGCCATCCACCAGAAATCTGTTCCTCTGAATAAGGAGGCGAAAAAACAATTCGGCTAAACGAAATAGGATACATCCAATCATTATCAATCTCACCAAACAGCTTTCCTCCAGATTCCTGTGGGGTCGCCATTACCAGCTCATCTTCGGTAAACAACTCTACTGTAAATGAGACGGTATCTTCATCAATAAAAAGTTGTATTACATTTTCAGACAATCGCCATGTGCCGGAGTTTTCGCTTTCATTCAAGAGGGTAAATTTCCCATCAGGTGAAAGAGTCAATTCGTAGTTCCTATTTGTAACAAAGGGAAATTTTGTGAGATTAAATACGTCAAGTGAAATTTTATCGGTATCGGTTCTTTCATTGCTAAGTTGTTCAGAAGAAATTGATTCTTCAACCGAATTTAAACTATCAGTTGGGCTCTGAACACTATTTACTATTTCTGTTTGGCTATTTGGTTTGGTGCAGCTGGTGACCAAGATTAAAGTAAATATTAAATTAAATATTTTCATATAATTAACTTGTTCATTAAACCAGTTTTTCATTAATAGCCTTACTAACTGCTTCGGTCTGCGAATGCACTTGTAATTTTTCGTAGATCTTTTTAATGTGCGTGCGTACGGTGTCAATGCTGATGTTAAACTGAGCGGCAATCATTTTATAGCTGTTACCGGTACTCAACACAGTAAGAATCTCCCGCTCGCGCACGGTTAAGTCGTACAGATTTTCAGAAGGACGTTGCATGCTATTTATTACCATGCGGGCGATACTCGGACTCATGGGGGCGCCACCTTCCAATACCTCCTTAACCGAATCAAATAATTTAGATGAGATATGTTTCTTCAACAAGTAACCGGATGCACCAGCCTTGATCGCCTCCAGCACATGAATGTTGTCATCAAAAACAGTTAACATGATTACCGGAAGGTTGGTATTGAAGCTCCTGATTTCGCGCACGGCTTCAATGCCGGTCCGGCCAGGCATATCAATATCCATTAATATAACATCGGGCTTAAGTTGGTGGATTTGATTTTTGACCTGAAGCACGTGTGGATAAGCACCAACCAACGCAAGTTCAGGGTTGAGTGCGACAAGACTGCTCAGGCTTTCGCGCAACAAGTCGTTGTCTTCAAATACGAGAATGTTAATGGGCATCTGACATCAAATTAAAGTATTTGCCGGTTTTGTTTCTATACCCTAATCATGTGATGGGTATTTCAACACAGATAGAGGTGCCTTTGCCAGGTTCTGTTAGTTGTGTCCACTTACCCTTTATAGCCTGGGCCCGCGCTGCCATATTTTTTAATCCATTGCCGGTGGTGTTAGCGCTGGCATCGAAACCGTTGCCATTGTCTTGTACTTGCATGTGCAGAATGCCGGTAACATTATTCAACCGGATAAATACCTGGGTTGCTTCGCTGTATTTGGCAATGTTGTTAATGGCTTCTTTAAAAATCAGAAAGAGACTTTTACGTTTTTCTACATCCAACCGGATTTCATTTAAAGAGTTATCATAAACAAACTCATACTGAATGTTTTTGGGTTCCAGTATTTCGCCCGCAAACTCTTTCATCTTAGCCAGCATTTGCGCTACAGAATCATTAACCGGATTAATAGACCAAACCATATCACTCATGGTTTCCATCATGCGGCTGGAGTAGGTAGAAATTTTTTGAAGATGGCCCGTGTTATCGTTTTGTTGCATGGCTAGTTTACTCATGATATTAATGCTGGAAAGTGTAGAGCCAATGTCATCGTGCAGATCGCGGGCAATATTCTGGCGCATGTTCTCCAATTCAGCCTGACGTTTGATTCGATTCAACACGCGGTAGCGGTTGATGAGCAGTGCGCTGATAATAGTTATAGAAAAGAGGATGAGGATAATCAGTACCGTGTTGGCTTTCTGGCGTTGTGCCAGTAATTCTTGATCTTTCTTTAATAATTCTATTTCATTTTGCTTAGCAGTGTTTTGATACTTCGCTTCCATTTCTTCGGCAACGGTTCTGTTCTCCGCTGTATTTAAACTGTCGCTCAGGGCAGCATACCGCTTAAAGTGAAAGAGTGATTGCTTGTGATTACCCAGTCTTTCCGTAATGGTTGCAAGGTTTATATGGCTATCCATCTCCAGGTATGGATTTTTACCTGCAGCCAGCAGTAAGGTTGAATCGAAATATGCAATAGCCTGCGGATATTTCTGAAGTTCAGATAAGGTAGATCCAATTGCAGCATAGCAGTACACGGCTAATCCATTATCGTTTTTTTTGGCGATCGAGAGCGACTCTTCATATTCTTTCATAGCCTTGCTAAATAGCTTCATGTCAAAGTATAAGTTACCAAGACTTAGAAGAACCTCGCATGTTTGGTATTGATTGTTGAGCAACGTATAGATTTTGAGTGCCTCTTCATACGCACCAGATGCTGAGTCAAATTTTTCTTGCTTGCGGTAAATTCGTCCCTTTGTTTTGTAACAGTAGGCTACCCCTAAATCATAGTTAATTTCTTTTGCAATTTGTAAACCACGTTCTGTGTAATCTATTGCTTTATCGTAATTACCTAGCTGAAACTGTACATTTCCAATGTTTGCATAAGCCGTCATCTTATCGCGTGGGCTATTATTGAGACTATCGAGGATTTTAGCAGCTTCAATAAACTCGGTAAGTGCATGAATGTAACTATAGGTGGTTAAATAAACGTTTCCTACCTCCAGGTGAATTTCAGCAAGTACGTTATGATCATTCAAATTGTTGGCCAACCTGGTTGCTCTGGTTCCATACTGAAATGCTGAGTCAGTCCGATTGTACTCACGATTTAATTTCAGAAGTTTTACTGTACACAGGAGTTCTGATTTTTTGTTCTGCAAGAACAAACTTAACGCCAATGCCTGGCGATAATATTTAATGGCTTTATCATAGTCATCTTGTAGGTCGCCTAGTTCTAACAAAATCTTTAGTTCAGTTGTATCTTTTTTTTGCATCCGGATAACAGTGTACAAACTATCCTCTTTGGTTTGTGTAAAACCCACGGTTCCAGTCTGAAGCAAGTAAATAATCAGAACGAGACGCATCGATGTGATTTATGTTCCCTCATCAAATCTAATATTTCCATCTCTTTTTAAATAACCGCTTAAGTTTGCCTATACGAAAACGCAAACTGGTTATTGGATTCAACATAGGATGCGGCTTGTAAAGCTGTACTTCCTTAAAGTTTAAGAAAACCAACTTAAGCTGCTTTGAATTGTAAAGCACTGAATTCAGCCTTTTATATTGTTGTTCATTAGGAAATTTATGGTTTTACGCATTTTTCTTAGCTTTGAGTACTTTTTAAACTGATGGCTGAAAACACCTACAAATCCAATACTTTTAAGAAACCCGAAAAAGAAAAGAAGTCGAAGTCAAGTAAATCCAAGTCGCGGTTTTCGTTCGCTTTTTTTAACGATCCTCGTTTTGCTCTTGCACTGGGTTTTTTCCTGATTATAACATCGCTTTACTTTTTTGTAGCGTTCGTTTCGTATCTGTTTACCGGCAAGGCCGACCAAAGTGTGGTGTTGGCTTTTTTTGATGTCTCGCTAATCGAATCGGGCCAGGAAGTTGATAATTGGTTAGGATTGTATGGGGCCATAACTTCTCATTTTCTAATTCACCAATGGCTTGGTATCTCGGCTTTTTTTATACCACCGCTTTTGTTTTTGCTGGGCTTCAAACTTGTTTTTAAACGCGAATTGGTTTCCATTTTCTCAGCTTTTATTCTTTCAGTATTTGCCGGATTGTGGTTGAGTTTGTTGCTCGGTTACATTACGCATAGTATTTCCGGTGTTACCGAAATTGGTTTTTTAAGTGGCGGACTTGGATTTGAACTGGCAAAAATTTCTACAGGACTTTTTGGCTGGGGTACATTTTTAATTCTCGCCTTGTCGCTGTTTATATTTATCATCTATTATTTCAACATAACCGCTATTAATGCTTTTCAGGTAAAAGACCCCAAACCAATGGGTAACGAGGCCATCGTTGCAGATGAACCAGAACAAACTCCAGCCTACAGCGATGAGCGCGACAACTGGCCCGATCAAAAATTAACAGAAGAAGAAATTCCTGAACCGGTTTTGGTTTCTACACAACCAGCAGAAGCATCACCCACCAATGAAGTTAGCTTCGAGGTCTCCACCTCCAAAACCGAAAAGCCTGAATCAGATGAACCATTGTTTACGGTGGAAGAAACCAAAGACGATACCGAAGAACTGGCTGAACAATTAGTAGAAGCACAGGGTGTGTATGATCCCACCCTTGATCTGAGTAACTACAAACTACCACCGCTTGAGTTATTGAATGAGTATGAGCCAAGCAAAGTTCAGGTAACAGCCGAAGAACTTAACCAGAATAAAGATCGCATCCTTAATACGCTCACCAATTTCAAAATTGGTATTCAAAGTATAAAAGCTACCATCGGTCCTACGGTAACCTTGTATGAGATTGTGCCCGATGCCGGTATTAAAATCTCGCGTATTAAAAATCTCGAGGATGATATCGCCCTAAGCCTGGCCGCTTTGGGTATTCGCATTATTGCCCCCATCCCCGGCAAGGGTACTATTGGTATTGAAGTGCCAAACAAAAACCGCGAAATGGTGAGCATCCGCTCGGTGCTGGGCTCCGAACGTTTTCAGAAAACCGATCGTGAACTACCCATTGCCATAGGTAAAACTATTTCAAACGAGTTGATGGTAATTGATCTTACCAAGATGCCACACATATTGGTTGCCGGTGCTACGGGCCAAGGTAAATCGGTTGGGTTAAATGTAATCCTCACTTCACTTTTATACAAACGTCATCCATCGCAATTAAAATTTGTATTGGTCGATCCGAAGAAAGTGGAGATGTCGCTCTTCAGTAAAATAGAACGCCATTACCTTGCTAAGCTTCCCAATAGCGAAGAAGCCATTATCACCGATACCAAAAAAGTTGTTTATACCCTTAACTCACTTTGCATCGAAATGGAGAATCGCTACGAGATTCTGAAAGATGCGGGGGCAAAGAACATTAAAGAGTACAACGCCAAGTTTGTTTCGCGCAAGCTTAACCCCAAAGAAGGCCATCGGTTTTTACCTTACATTGTATTGGTAATTGATGAGCTGGCCGATTTAATGATGACAGCCGGCAAAGAAGTGGAAACACCCATTGCACGCCTTGCGCAATTGGCCCGAGCTATTGGAATTCACCTGGTAGTTGCTACACAACGCCCTTCGGTTAACGTAATTACAGGCGTTATCAAAGCAAACTTTCCGGCTCGTTTGTCGTTCCGTGTTACCTCAAAAATAGACTCGCGCACCATATTGGATACGGGTGGAGCCGATCAATTAATTGGCCAGGGCGATATGTTGCTTTCAACAGGTTCAGAAATTGTGCGCCTGCAAAGTCCATTTGTTGATACACCCGAGATTGAACGTATTTGTGATTTCATTGGCTCGCAGCGTGGATACGATTCCGCTTACATGTTGCCCGAATTTGAAGGCGAGGATGAAGGCGGTGCGGCTGCGGTTGATCTTTCGGAACGCGATGCTTTGTTTGAAGAAGCAGCCCGTGTAATAGTAAACCATCAACAAGGCAGCACCTCGTTGATTCAGCGCAAACTAAAATTGGGATATAATCGGGCCGGACGTTTGATAGATCAGTTGGAAGCCGCTAAAATTGTAGGCCCATTTGAAGGTTCCAAAGCCCGTGAGGTTTTGATTAAAGACCCAATGAGTTTGGAACAATTATTGAATGAATTGAAAGAAAAACATTCGCAATCCTAACTTTTAATAATGAAAAAGCTCTTTTTCGCAACTCTTTTGCTTGTTGCAGGCACGGCACAAGCTCAGTACGACCCCAAAGCCCTTGAAATACTGGAGGCTATGAGTAAAAAATACAAAGCCATTTCTGCTTTCGAAGCTAACCTTACTTCGGGGCTTACTAATGAAAGTGAGGGGGTTAAAGAAGAGTTTAAAGGTAAGATTACCGTTAAAGGCGATAAATTCCGGCTATTGCTGGACGACCAGGAAGTTATTAATAACGGTACCACCGTATGGACATACCTGCCCGCAGCGAAAGAAGTAAACATCGATAATTTCGATCCAAACTCAGATGAGGTAAACCCAACCAAGATTTTCGATATGTACAAGAAGGGATTTAAATACTTGTACTTAGCCGATAAAACGGAAGCTGGTGTGCTGTGCGAAGAAGTTGATCTGGTTCCGGAGAAGAAAGATGCCCAGTACTTCAAAATAAAAATGATGATTTCAAAGAAAGATAAGAGCATTCAAAGCTGGACCATGTTCGATCGTTCCGGTAATCGCTACAAATACACCATTACCAAATTTGTACCTAATGTTAAAGTAGATGATGCTTACTTTACGTTCGATGTAAAAAAGTATCCGGGTGTGGAAGTGATTGATTTGAGGTAGAAAAAATTAAGTTCTTAATGAAGGTCGCCATTGTGCGACCTTTTTGTTTTTCAGTGCCTTTTCAATTGTTTAATTTCAAACCAAAATTGAAGCACTGTGAACCGAGCCGAGCTATTCGAACAAATCCAGAAAAAGAAATCGTACCTGTGTGTGGGGTTGGATACCGACATCACAAAAATTCCCAAGCATTTATTATCACTTCCTGATCCGGTTTTTGAGTTCAACAAACAAATTATTGATGCCACCAAAGATTTTTGTGTGGCGTACAAACCTAATACAGCATTCTATGAAGCATTGGGTGCAACGGGTTGGCAGACGTTGCAAAAAACATTAGCCTATATTCCGAAAGATTGCTTCACCATTGCCGATGCCAAGCGTGGCGATATAGGAAATACTTCTGCTTTGTATGCAAAGGCTTTTTTTGAAAAGATGAACTTCGATGCGCTTACGGTTGCACCTTATATGGGCGAAGATTCCGTAAAGCCATTTCTAAACTTTTCTGGCAAATGGGTGATTTTATTAGTGCATACCTCAAACCCTGGCAGTGTAGATGTACAACAACTTGAAACACGCGGTGGCCGGTTTGTGTATGAAGAAGTGATTATGGCTTCGCAGCGTTGGGCTTCTGCCGATCAAATGATGTATGTAGTAGGCGCAACCAAAGCCGATAAGGTTGGAATTATCCGAGCGCTTGCACCCGATCATTTTTTACTCGTGCCCGGTGTAGGGGCACAAGGTGGCGATCTGGAATCCGTTTCCAAAGCCGGAATGAATTTGCAATGTGGGTTGATCGTAAATTCTTCGCGTGCTATTATATACGCATCCTCTAAAGAAGATTTTGCTGAGGCAGCCCGAACCGAAGCGAAGAAAGTTCAGCTGGAAATGAGCGAGTATCTCGATAAGTTTATCAGGTAATATGATTCGCGTTGTTGGATTGTTAGGATTGATATCAGCTTTATTCTTTTTTGCAATTAATTTCATTGAGGTATTTACAGTGCTATTTGGGGATATAAGCGACTATCCTTTTGGCACCGAAGGACCTGTACCTTATTATTATCAATCCCCCCAATTATACTTAATTAATTTACTGGTATGGTCAATAATTTTTCTCTTAGTTATAATGATGTTACTACGAAGCTTTTACCGTAGGGATTACAAAAAGTTGAAATTGGTATTGATCCTCCAGACATTAATTTTCGTAGCATTTTTCATTCAGACAAGCATCGGATTGGATTAGTGATGATTGATTTCTATTTTGGTTAGAATTAAATACTTAAATTTTGACTGAATCTTTCCTACATTATCTCTGGCAGTTTCAGTACTTTGATAAAAAGGAATTAGTCACCACTACGGGCGAGTTGGTTTCAATTAGTAGTCCGGGAATTCTGAATACGGATGCAGGACCTGATTTTTCGCAAGTAAAAATTAAAGTAGATCAGATAAGTTGGGTGGGAAGTGTAGAGATTCACATTCAATCATCCGATTGGTACGAACACAAACATAATGACGATGCAGCTTATGAGAATGTAGTACTGCACGTAGTGTGGGAGGAAAATAAACCTGTTTACCGCGCTAGCGGAACCCGCTTACCTACGCTGCAATTAAAAGATCGTGTAGATAAAGCGTTAGTGAAGTCATACACGAAGCTGGTTAATAATGTTGGTCATGTTCCATGCCAGGCAATTTTTCCTTCGGTAGATAGTGTTACCAAGCAGGCAATGGTGGATAGAGCTGCTATGATTCGGTTGGAAGAAAAATCTAAGCAGGTATTGAAATTCCTTCAATCCAACCAAGGCGATTGGGAAGAAACTACTTATCAATTACTGGCTGCCGGTTTTGGCTTCAAAGTAAACAAAGATCCCTTTCTTCAACTTTCAAAGTCGCTGCCCTACAAACTGATCCGAAAGCATAGAGCCAGTACAGAACAGACCGAAGCACTTTTGTTTGGCCAGGCAGGCTTTCTAACAACCAAAACAAAAGACGAATACCTGACCAAATTATTTAACGAGTTCACTTTTCTGAATAAAAAGTATAATCTATCTCAAGGACAGTTGCATCCCTCGCAATGGAAATTCCTTCGCTTGCGTCCGGCTAATTTTCCAACCATCAGGCTTGCCCAGTTTGCAGCCTTGTTGGGTAATAGCGATAATATTTTTTCAACCTTGCTTACGACCAACAGCCATCATGATTTGCAGAAACTATTTCAAGTGCAAACTTCATCGTATTGGAAACAACACTACCGGTTTGGTAAACGGGCCACAGGCTCAGTACCGGAGCTAGGGGCCGACAGCCGGGACGTGATTTTAATCAATACAGTTATTCCACTTTTAATTGCTTATGGTCAATCGCGCGATGATTGGAGCTATGTGGATCGGGCTGTTAATTTTTTGCAACAGGCAACAGCTGAGAAAAATAAAATCATTCGTTTGTGGCAACAATTGGGGTACACCGCTACTAATGCTTTTGAAACACAAGGATTGATAGAACTGCATAATAATTTTTGTCAACGCAGGGCGTGTCTCAATTGCACCATTGGTTCATCAATCCTTAAGCCAACGGTATGATTGTGCTGCATGTGTTGATGTTGATGGGCCTGCTCTATTATTTCTCAAAAGAAATTGATAAAGCTGATAAGGAATTATACTGGTTAGCGTGGCTTTTTCGTATATCGATGAGCGTGTCACTTGGTCTCATTTATAAATACTACTACACTGCCAACGATACCTGGCATTTTTTTGAAGACGCCACTAAACTTTCGGCAGTGGCTCGGGATAATTTGATTACCTACTTGCAAGTATTATTCACCAATCAACCCGATCCGGAGGTTGTTCAGACTTTATTTTATGCCCAGGAACGATCGCTTTTTCTGGTGAAGTGTATCAGTTTTTTCGCCCTGATAAGTGGTGATAATTATTGGGCCTGCGCTATGTACATGGCTACCCTTGCATTTGGAGCATCCTGGTATCTTTTTAAAACCATCTGCACCTATTTTGAACATGCCAAATTTGCAGCTGCTTTATCGTTTTTATTTTTTCCTTCTGTTGTTTTCTGGAGTTCTGGTTTAGTGAAGGAAACGTTAGCGTTGGCCGGCATATTGGTGATAAGTGCGGTCTTTACAAGATTTATTAACGGAGGTAAGGTAACAGTATTACAGGTGATCTTGTGTGTGGTTGCTGGTTGGGTTGCATGGAATTTGAAGTACTACTGGACAGCTTTGTTTTTAGTTTCAATACTTACAACACTTATTGTATTTCTTGTTGGAAGAAAAATAGCTTTGCTAAAAACATATTGGCCGCTTGCATGGGGTTTGGTGTTTGCAATAATAGGAATTGTGGCAACCCGGCTGCATCCAAACTTTTACATCGAACGCTTACTGGAAGTAATTATATCCAACCACCAGGCATTTGTAAAAATTTCAAAACCGGAAGGTCTAATCCATTTTTACAACCTGCAACCAACGTGGTGGAGTATTGTTATGAACACACCCCTGGCAATTATATCCGGATTTTTTCGGCCATGGTTGGGTGAAGCCAATGGACTTACCAGCATAATGGCAGCACTTGAAAATCTTGTGTTAGCAGTTCTATGTATTAGTGCCTGCTTCCGTAAAACGTGGAAAACAACCGATGGTCTTGTGATTATGGCAGTTGTTGTATATGTACTATTGGAGTGTGTGTTGATGGCAATAAGTTCACCCAACCTCGGTACGCTGTCACGATACCGGGTTGGGTTCTTACCTTTCTTTGTATTTCTTATTTCGTATGGAAATCCGCTAATTGGGAAGATCAGATTATTAGCATGGCATCGCCATAAGTAAGAAACTTATACTTTTCTTTTTTGGCGGTTTCATAAGCTTTCATCACCAGCTCAAACCCGCCAAATGCACAAGCCATCATTAATAAGGTGGACTCCGGTTGGTGGAAGTTGGTGACCATAGCACTACAAATCTTAAAGTCGTAGGGTGGAAAAATAAATTTATCGGTCCAGCCTTCGCGTTCCTTCAAGCGATTGGTTGCCGATACGGCAGTCTCCAATGCGCGCATGGTGGTGGTGCCAATGGCACAAACTTTTTTCTTTTCGTCTAATGCGCGGTTTACAGTCTTCACCACTTCAGGGCCAACAATAAAATTCTCTGAGTCCATTTTGTGCTTGGTAAGATCCTCAACATCAACAGCACGGAATGTTCCTAACCCAATGTGCAAGGTGATGAACGACATATCCACCCCTTTAATCTGCAAGCGTTTTACCAATTGTTTAGTAAAGTGCATTCCAGCTGTTGGTGCTGAAACCGCGCCTTTGTTTTTTGCAAAAATGGTTTGGAATCTTTCTTTATCGGCTGGCTCCACCTTGCGCTTAATGTATTTAGGCAGTGGGGTTTCGCCCAGTGTTTCTACTACTTTATCAAAGGCTGCCGAATCACCATCAAATAAAAACCGGATGGTTCTTCCGCGCGAAGTAGTATTATCAATTACTTCAGCAACTAAATCACCATCGCCAAAATAAAGTTTGTTACCTACTCTTATTTTACGAGCCGGGTCCACCAGCACATCCCACAGATGCATTTCAGCATTAAGTTCGCGCAATAAGAATACTTCAATTTTTGCTCCGGTCTTTTCTTTGCGCCCATAAAGGCGGGCCGGAAATACCATCGTATCGTTACCCACCATTACATCGCCTTCTTCAAAGTAGTTAACAATGTCTTTAAAAACTTTGTGTTCAATTTTTCCAGTAGCACGGTTTAGTACCATCATGCGCGCCTCATCGCGATTTTCGGCCGGATGCGAAGCAATTAAACTGTTGGGAATGTCGAATTTAAATTCTGATAATTTCATGTGCTGATTTTTATTTTGATTAGGTCAGATGGAACGGCCAATTGAACATTAGTAGGTGTACCAGATGTGGCGGGCCATTTCATAAGCTTACGGGCTTTAAATCCCAGTTTCGGGATACTTTTAAATAAGGTCGCAAAAATAGGGTATGAACTACCCGAAATGGAAATTTCCTTCAAGGTTTTTAGAAACAAAATGATGGTTATGAGCGTCTGATGGTCAGATTTTTCAATAATCGGTTGCAGTTTTAACCACACAAAGGTTCATTTTGCGATTTGATTACGCGAAAATCCACGTTTCTTGCAACCTCAAAATGGTTTTATCCCGTTAAACCCACATGCTAACAATTCGCCTGATTTACGAGAGCCTGGGCTTTGCCTGGCGAGCGCTCAAGTCTAATATCTTACGAACAGTACTTTCACTGCTGGGAGTAACAATTGGTATCTTTTCGATTATTGCTGTACTAACTTTGGTGGATTCGTTGGAAAAAAACATCCGCGACAGCTTTAACTTTTTAGGGAGCGATGTGATTTACGTGGGCAAATGGCCCTTTACCGGTGGTAATGGCCGCGATTGGTGGAAAGAGTATTTAATGCGGCCCAATGTAAGTTATGCCGAGTATAAATTTCTAAGAGCCAACTTAAAAACAGCTCAAACAGTTTCCATCTTTGCTGATGTAGGTGGCATTACTGTTAAAAGCGGTAATAGCGGTGTAAGCCAGATAACATTGAAAGGTGCAGATCTGGATTACGATAAAATTTTTGAAATCAATATTGAAAATGGCCGCTACCTGACCAACAATGAAATTGAGGCTGGTCGTAACGTGGTGATTATCGGGTATGAGGTAGCTAAAGCGCTGTTTCCCAATCAGGATACACCCATTGGCTCTACTGTTAAAATCAAGAACCTTAAGTTTACTGTGGTAGGCGTAACTAAGCGCGAAGGTGAAAGTTTTCTGGGTACACCCAGTAACGATTACAGTGTAATTATACCATACGATGCCTTCCGGAAATTATATCAAACCGGTACCGGCCGTTGGAATGAATTAGGTTCCGATATCGGACTTAAAGGATTTGCTACCGATATAGGCCTTGTTGAGATGGAAAATGACACCCGGGGTTTGCTTCGGGTTAAAAGAGGTTTGAAACCCATTCAGAAAGATAACTTTTCGTTAAACCGACCCGAAGCTGTTGCCAACATGATTAGCGGTGTTTTCGATGTGTTGAGCGTAGCCGGTTGGGTAATTGGTGGGTTTTCAATGTTGGTGGGTGGTTTTGGTATTGCCAACATTATGTTTGTTTCTGTAAAAGAGCGAACCAGCATTATCGGTTTACAAAAATCGCTGGGTGCCAAAAATTATTTCATATTATTTCAATTCCTGTTTGAGTCGGTATTTCTGAGTTTGATTGGAGGATTGTCCGGGCTTTTCTTAGTATGGCTACTCACGCTGGCACCATTCGGAAGTTTGCAGGTGGTTCTATCGGTGAAAAATATTGTGTTGGGCCTGGGAGTATCGTCCATTATTGGGTTGATTGCCGGGATTGTTCCAGCTGCGATGGCCGCCCGACTCGATCCGGTTATTGCCATCAGAGCTACTTAATTAATTCAACATTTAAAATTCAAGATTAGCATCACTCTCTAATCTTGAATTTTAAATCCGAAATTTTCATCTAATCCACCTCTTCCTTCATCTCCGCACCGCTGGAAATTTTCTCTTTTATTTTCTTCTCCAGTTCTTCTGATAGTTCAGGATTATCTTCAATCAGTTGTTTAACAGCATCCCGGCCCTGGCCCAGTTTGTTGCCATTGTACGAGAACCACGAGCCTGATTTTTGAATCACATTTAACTCAACACCCAGATCTACAATCTCACCCGACTTTGAGATACCTCTTCCATACATAATGTCGAACTCTACTACCTTAAATGGTGGTGCTACTTTGTTTTTCACAACCTTCACTTTTACGCGGTTTCCGGTAATATCATCAGCTGATTCTTTGATCTGCCCGATTCTTCGGATATCCAATCGCACCGATGCATAAAATTTGAGTGCATTACCACCGGTGGTAGTTTCCGGGTTACCGAACATAACCCCGATTTTTTCGCGCAACTGGTTAATGAAAATACAAGCACATCCGGTTTTACTGATGGTACCCGTTAGTTTGCGCAAAGCCTGCGACATCAAGCGGGCTTGCAAACCCATTTTGCTTTCACCCATCTCGCCTTCCAGTTCACCTTTTGGTACCAATGCTGCTACAGAGTCAATAACAATAATATCAATTGCGCCCGAACGAATAAGATGTTCGGCAATTTCAAGAGCTTGCTCACCATTGTCGGGTTGCGATATCAATAAATTCTCGGTATCAATTCCCAGCTTCTCTGCATAACTTTTATCAAAAGCATGTTCGGCATCAATAAAAGCAGCGAGGCCGCCTTTTTTCTGAGCTTCGGCAATGGCATGCATGGTTAAGGTTGTTTTACCAGACGATTCCGGGCCATAAATTTCAGTAACCCGGCCCCGCGGAATACCTCCAATTCCTAACGCGATATCTAAACCCAACGATCCTGTAGAAATGGCCGCAACGTCCATTACCTTGGTATCATTCAGTTTCATTACGGTACCCTTTCCGTAGGTCTTTTCCAGTTTATCGATGGTAAGCTGGAGGGCCTTTAGCTTCTCTTTTGCATCACTTTTAACTTCGCTCATATAATTAATTTGTTTGTTTCTGAGTTAATTTCCGGGTGAAATTACTATTATTAATAGTATTGTGAAATATTTAAGCTAATATTTTTAGTAATCATCGATTAATCGATTATATCTTTAAAAGTAAAGGTTTTAGTAAACGTTGAGTTTAATTTGTCTTCTGATGGTGAAAAAAATCTTTTGGGGAATAGGTTTGGTGCTTACAGTGCTGCTTGTGTGGAACTGGCAGTTGGTAGTTTACGGAGCTCGCCAGGGTTATGGGCAGGTGCGCATGGTTTGGAATGCCCGACCCATTGAAGAATTTCTTGCAAATCCGGATTTCCCCGATTCGTTAAAAGCCAAGCTGGTACTCATTCAGGAAATTCGCAGGTATGCCATCGACTCGTTAGGACTGAAGGATACCGAGAACTATAAAACATTATTTGATCAAAAGGGTGAGGAAATCATGTGGGTGGTTCAAGCTTGTGAACCCTTTCAACTCAAGGCTAAACAGTGGGAGTTTCCTGTAATTGGAACTGTGCCTTACAAAGGTTTTTTTGAAAAGCAGAAAGCATTGGATGAACGCTCTAAACTAGAGGCCGAAGGTTATGATGTAAGCATTCGCAACCCAGGTGGATGGTCAACATTAGGTTGGTTTACCGATCCGATTTTAAGTGGCATGTTAAAACGTAATGAAGGCGATCTGGCCAGTCTTATAATTCATGAAATGGTTCACGCTACCATCTTTGTAAAAGATGATGTGGACTTCAATGAAAACCTTGCCTCGTTTATTGGCGATACGGCAGCCTATTATTTTCTGGCATCCAAGTATGGTAAAACCTCGGCCGAGTTTACTAAATATTGGCAGGAGGATCAGGACTACCGCAGGTATAGCAACCATATTTTAAAAGGAACCCGGTTGCTCGATAGCTTATATCAAAGTTTTACCGATACAACTGCGCTTGCAACCAAACAGCAGGCTAAAAAAAATATGATTGAAAAAATCATGAACTCAACCGATACACTTTCATTATACCAACCCCGAAAGACATCAGGTCGCTTGCCCAATAACACGTACTTCATGTCATACCATCTATACCAGGCCCGGCAACATACATTTAGTTCTGAATTGGATAATGACTTTGGTGGAGACTTGCGCACGTACATCAAACACCTTACACAAAAGCATCCTTTTCTCTAATGTAAAGGCAATCTATCCCAGCGATTAAGGAATTGTTAAGGAGATAATACTGGTTTTTAATTGGCTTAATTTGTCTCTACTTTTAACGCGAAATAACGGATAAACCTATGGGTAATAAACCAACGCAAAAGGTGCTGGTAGTGGACGATGAAGAACCCATTCTGGAACTGCTAAAATATAACCTCGAAAAACAAGGCTACGATGTACGCACAGCAGCTGATGGCCAGCAAGCCGTAGAGCAAGCTAAAAAATTCCATCCCGATCTTGTACTGTTGGATATTATGATGCCCAAGATGGATGGCGTGGAGGCTTGCCGGCAGATACGAGCCATACCTGAAATGGTAAATACATTTGTTGTTTTTCTTACAGCCCGTGCCGAAGAATACTCAGAAGTAGCAGCTTTTGATGTGGGAGCCGATGATTACATTCTTAAACCCATTAAGCCACGGGCATTGATGAGTCGTATCAGTGCACTTTTTCGTAGAGATTCAAAAAAGAAAAACACCTCCAGCCAGATTAAGATTGGCGATCTGGTGATTGATCGCACCAGCTACACCGTTCAGATAAAAGGCAAAGAAGTAAGCCTTCCCAAAAAAGAATTCGAACTTTTATTTTTTCTCGCGCAAAACCCCAATAAGGTTTTTAGTCGCGATGATTTATTGCAAAACATATGGGGTTCGGATGTTTACGTGCTGGCCCGCACGGTTGACGTTCACATTCGCAAAGTGCGCGAAAAGATAGGAGATGACTATATTACCACTGTAAAAGGAGTGGGGTATAAGTTCAATCTCAGTTAATACATGGTATATAGTGCCCGCACGTTAGCATTGCTGCTGGCTGCATCAGTAGCAATTGTAACCTCGTTATTCCTATCGCTGATCGATAGCGTAGGCCGCGATGCATTGCTGGTGGCTGCGGCCATTAGTTTTTCGGCTTCTTACCTGCTCATTTTTGTGGTACTGGAATTTCTTGTTTTTCGCGAGATCAACAAGATTTACAAAATCATGGAGAAGTTGCGCAAGAAAGAACTGGCCAACATTGCCAAACAGAAATCTGGAGCCTTGAATCCCTTTCAAAAGATCAACGAAGAGATTCACAATTTTGCCACGCTCAAACAAAAAGAGATTGACGAACTGAAAAAACTCGAGGCCTTTCGCAAGGAATTTATTGCTGATGTTTCGCACGAGTTAAAAACACCCATTTTTGCGGCTCAGGGTTTTGTGCACACGTTGCTGGATGGTGCCGTTAACGATAAAAACGTACGCACCAAATTTTTGAAGAAAGCCGCCAAAAGCCTGGACGGATTAGATGTGCTTGTTCAGGATTTACTCACGCTTTCGCAGATTGAAACGGGCGATATCAAAATGCGATTTGAAAATATCGATCTGAATCGTCTCTGTTCGGAAGTAGTAGATCAGTTTGAAGAAAAAGCAGAAAAGAAAGATATCAAATTAAAGCTGCTGGCGGATCATCATAAGATTCAGGTATATGCCGATTGGCAGCGCATCACGCAAGTGGTAACCAACCTGGTTTCCAATGCTATAAACTATACACCCGAAGGAGGTGAGGTTGCCATTACATTTGATATTGGGAAAAAGAATGTTACCACATTTGTGACCGATACCGGTGAGGGAATTCCAACCCAACACATCAGCCGGATTTTTGAAAGGTTTTACCGGGTAGATAAAAGCCGTAGCCGCGAAAAGGGTGGTACAGGGCTGGGCCTGGCTATAGTAAAACATATTCTGGAGGGCCATAATAGTAAAGCGGAAGTGCAAAGCACGGTTGGCAAAGGTTCGGTATTCAGTTTTAAACTTCCCCGTGCCCGGCACGATCATTCAGAAATGGACGAGGCGTAGTACCTTGCGCTTGTGAAAAGTTCAAAGTTCAAATTCGAGGCTGCCATTCTCTACGAGGATGCTGATTTCATACTCATTAATAAACCACCTTTTATTTCAACGCTGGAAGACCGGCAGGACCCTGTTAACATTCTAGCGCTTGCGCGCGAATATGAGCCCGATGCCCAGGTTTGCCATCGGTTGGATAAGGATACCTCGGGCGTGTTGGCGATTGCACGCCACCCGGATGCCTACCGCCATTTAAGTATGCAACTCGAAAATCGCCAAGTCACCAAAATTTATCATGCCGTGGTGGATGGTACTCACAATTTCACCAACCAGTTGGTAGATGCACCTATCTTAAAACAAAATGATGGAACTGTAAAAATTTCACGATCAGGCAAAGAGGCCCAAACGTGGTTTACCAGTTTACAGGCCTATAAAAATCACACACTTGTAGCATGCAAACCCGTAACCGGGCGCATGCACCAGATTCGAATTCACCTGGCCCGCCTGGGGGCTTCCATTACAGGAGATACTCTTTATGGCGGTAAACCTTTCTTTGTTTCGGAGGTAAAAAGAGGTTTTAACCTTAAAAAAATGACCGAGGAAGAACCCCTCATGAAAAGAATGGCCCTGCATGCTCAATCTTTGCAGTTTTTGTTACCCGATGGAAAAGAAATTACAACGGAAGCGCCTTACCCAAAAGATTTTCAGGCCCTTATCAGACAGTTAGCTAGCCATAAGCGCTAAAAAGGCCCGTTTTTTCTTTAACTTATTAATTGGGTAAATCTGAGTGCCGGCTTGCATATTCAAATTCAGAAATCTACTTTTGTGTCCCTTTTTAGAAGGGGTAAACTTATTTTATCAGTTTTTAAAACAAAAAAAGTGGATCACAACAGCTATAGGACAATCAACGCCAAAAAAACAACTGTAGAAAAAGGTTGGGTATTGGTTGATGCAAAAGACCAGGTACTGGGTCGCGTGGCCAGCCAGGTAGCACGCGTATTGCGCGGCAAACATAAGCCGAGCTATACCCCAAATGTGGATACGGGAGACCACGTAGTGGTTATTAATGCCGACAAAATCCGCATGACTGGAAAAAAATGGACGGACAGAGTGTACTTCAGCTATTCGGGCTATCCGGGTGGCCAACGGGTATTAACTCCTAAAATGATCGGTACGGGTAAACACCCTGAGCGGTTGGTAGAGCATTCTGTAAGAGGTATGCTTCCTAAAAACAGCTTAGGTCGTGAAATTTTCCGTAGCCTGCATGTTTATGCCGGTGCCGAGCATCCACACACAGCACAACAACCTAAAGAAATTAAGTTCTAATGGAGATTATCAATACAATCGGTAGAAGAAAAACCTCAATTGCCCGTGTATATGTAAAGCCAGGCAAAGGTGAGATTACTATTAACGACCGTGCCTTGAATGATTATTTCAAGTCAGAAATTCTCCAAACCACAGTAAAGCAAGCAATTGCGCTTGTTAAAGCTGATGGCCAGTACGATGTAACTGTAAACGTAGAGGGTGGTGGCACAAAAGGCCAGGCCGAAGCAATTCGTCTGGGTATTGCCCGCGCGTTGGTTAACATTAATACCGAAAACCGTCCTCCGTTGAAGAAGGAAGGTTTATTAACCCGCGATTCGCGCATGGTGGAAAGAAAGAAGCCAGGTCGCAGAAAGGCGAGAAGAAGATTCCAGTTCAGCAAGCGTTAATCGATATAACAGCATGGCAGAAAAATTAACAACCGAAAGTTTAATGGATGCAGGTGTTCACTTCGGACACCTTACCCGCAAGTGGAACCCGAAGATGGCCGAGTACATCTTCATGGAAAACAACGGTATCCACATTATCGATTTGAACAAAACGCTGAAGTGTGTGGAGGAAGCTACCTATGCGTTGAAAAACATAGTGCGCTCTGGCCGTAAGATTATGTTTGTGGCTACTAAAAAGCAAGCTAAAGACATTATTGCACAGGAGGCTACCCGCCTTAACATGCCTTATGTAACAGAGCGCTGGTTAGGCGGTATGCTTACCAACTTCGCGACCATCCGCAAGTCGTTGAAAAAACTGGCGCAAATCGAGAAGCTGATGAAAGATGATTCTTTCAACAACCTGGCGAAGCGTGAACGTTTGATGATTACCCGCGAAAAAGCAAAACTGGAAAAATTGTTAGGCGGTATTACCGACCTGAACCGGTTGCCTGCTGCTTTATTTGTGGTGGATGTAAAGCGCGAACACATTGCTGTTGCCGAGGCTCAGAAGCTGAACATTCCGGTATTTGCAATGGTAGATACCAACTCAGATCCTTCTAATATTGATTTCCCTATACCCGCCAACGATGATGCGTTTAAGTCAATTACGTTAATCACCGGCCACATAGGAAAAGCCATTGAAGAAGCTTTGATGGAACGCAAAAAAGATAAGGAAGAGGCTGGTCATAAGAAAGATGAAGAAGAGAAGCGCAGGGTTGACGAAGCCGTTGAAGAAGTAGAATAGCCGATACCTGTTTTACGACAGGTTTCATGTGGAAATGATAGTTAAACATCGGCCTCAAGCCGGTGTTTAATTTTTTAAGAGAAGTACAAAAACAATAATTCAAAAAATAAATCAGTATGTCAGCAATTAGCGCACAAGATGTAAATAAGCTGCGCACCATGACTGGTGCCGGAATGATGGATTGTAAAAAAGCTTTAACCGAAGCCGAAGGTGATTTTGAAAAAGCCATTGAAATCCTTCGAAAGAAAGGTCAGAAAGTTTCAGCAAGCCGTTCGGATAAAGATGCCAAAGAAGGTTCAATATTTGTAAAAACTTCGGACGATAAAACAGAAGCATTTTTGATTGCATTGAACTGCGAAACTGACTTTGTGGCTAAGAATGAAGAGTTTCAATCATTAGGAAAGTTGATTGTAGAAACTGCATTTGCTAAAAAATCTGCAACCAAAGAAGCTTTGTTGGCTGAATCAGTGGGCGCCCTAACTATTAGTGATAAAATAACAGAGTTGGTTGGAAAAATTGGTGAGAAGTTGGAAGTAAGTTCATTTGTTTACATGAAAGGCGAAGCAATTGTGCCCTATATCCATGCCGGAAGTAAATTAGGCGTATTGGTTTCGTTAAAAGGTGTAAATGGAAAAGATGTGAGCGAGGCTGGTAAAGATGTAGGAATGCAGATTGCAGCTATGAACCCGGTAGCCGTTGATGAAAGTGGCGTTGATAAATCGTTGATTGAAAAAGAATTGGAGATTGCAAAAGCTCAGATTCTTGCCGAAGGCAAACCTGAAAATATGGTGGAGAAAATTGCACAAGGTAAATTGAACCGATTCTTTAAAGACAATACCTTGTTACCTCAGATTTTCGTGAAAGATAATTCAAAAACAGTAGCTCAATATTTAGACAGCGTAACCAAAGGGTTAACAGTTGTTGAGTTTAAACGGGTAGCCATAGCATAATTAATTTCTGTGTTAAGTGAAAAAAAGGAGGCACATGCCTCCTTTTTGTTTTTTAGGTGATGAAACATTTTCAGATTTTTTACGTGATATTTGCATCATAAAAATCCCAACGAACCATGAAGCTTGTATTTTAAATTCAACCACAGGACGATCCAGTTTCTTTCAGGAGTCGGTTGAATTATTCCGGTTAAGCACCGGGAAGTCCAGCTCTGTAAGTTTCAGAGCTAATACAAGAATCAATCATTTATCTTATTTTTCAGTTTCATGAAAGAGGTTTTTTCAAAAATTACTTCTGCTCTTAAGCTTTTTAAAGAAGCCATACACGGTGTGGAGCAGGATTATACACAGTTAAGTCTTAACCGGGCTATTTTTTTATTGGCAATACCCATGGTAGTGGAAATGGGTATGGAATCCATTTTTGCCGTTGTCGATATTTATTTTGTAAGTCAATTAAACGATAGCAACTCAGTAGCGGTAGTGGGTTATACCGAATCCGTACTAAGTATTTTGTATTCACTTGCCATGGGTTTGGGTATGGGCGCTACAGCCATAGTAGCCCGCAGGGTTGGCGAGAACGATCGTAAGGGAGCGAGTGTTGCTGCCGTGCAAGCCATTTACCTGGCGCTTGGTGTAGCCCTTACTATTAGTATGGTGGGAATCTTTTACTATAAGGATATACTCCTGTTAATGGGTGCTTCGCAGGAAGTGGTGAACACAAGTGCTTCGTATGCTTTGTGGATGTTTGCAGGCAATTATACGGTTACGTTTTTATTTCTTAATAATGCAATTTTTCGTGGGGCGGGTAATGCCGCAATAGCCATGAAGGCGTTGCTGCTGGCTAATGGTTTAAACATGGTACTGGATCCCGTTTTTATATTTGGTTTTGGTTTTATTCCATCTTTTGGGGTTGAAGGTGCAGCCATTGCTACCAACCTGGGTCGTGGTATTGGAGTATTATTTCAACTTTACTATTTATTTGGATCGAAAAGTATTATTCAGATTAACTGGAATAATGTAGCCCTGCGCGCCAACATAATTTTAAATGTTATTAAAATATCGGGCGGTAGCATTCTGCAATTTATTATTGGTTCTGCAAGCTGGATATTTTTAATGCGTGTTATGTCCACCTTTGGCGATAATGCAGTGGCGGGTTATACCATCGCTATTCGCGTGTTCATTTTTACTTTATTACCCTCGTGGGGATTAGCCAATGCAGCGGCTACATTAGTTGGGCAAAATCTGGGTGCAAAACATCCCGAAAGGGCAGAAGCCGCAGTTTGGAAATCGGCATATTACAATGCGTTTCTAATGGGCTTTGTTATGATTGTATTTTTGCTGTTTGCTCCGAACATAATCAGCATATTCAGTACGCAACCCGAGGTATTGCAATACGGTACCCAAGCATTACGCTATGTTAGTCTTGGCTACATTTTTTATGGTTATGGAATGGTAGTGGCCCAAGGCTTAAATGGAGCAGGCGATACCTACACACCAACTATTCTAAATGTGTTTGGATTTTGGGTTTTCCAGATTCCGTTTGCCTACCTGTCGGCTATTTATTTTGGTATGGGTGCCAAAGGTGTTTTCCTTGCCATTGTGTTGGCCGAAACTTTAATGGCTATTGCCGCGATTATTATTTTCAAGCGTGGCAAGTGGAAGGAAGTTAAGATTTAGGTCAATAGTATTTAGTCCTTAGTCCTTAGTCCTTAGTCCTTAGTCCTTAGTAATAGCTACACCAAACTATGGACTAACGACTATGGACTATCGTCTTATTGCGGTTTCTTAAATGCTGCTTTCACTGCGTTATTGAATTCATCGCCCGCTTTTTTTAGTGCTGTCTCTACTTCTTTCCAACGCTCTTTGTTCTCGGCTTCTTTTTTGAATTTCTCGGCAGCTACTTTCAAATCTTCATACCGGTCTTTCAGGTCAGCTTCCACGCGTGTTCCGGCTTCTTTCAGTTCCTCTAGAAATGAATCCATTTTTTTTCCAAATTCTTTGAAAAACTTTTCTGCTTTTCCCTCTTTATTTTCTTCCATAACCAGGTTTATTTTTTCAACTTACTACATTATAACGCAAACTATCAGGCTTCATCTCGGCTGTAAACTTTGGCAGTTAGCCGTAACACGCCTTACACCTTGAATGGTTTCAACCAGCTAAAACTAAAGTTTTTAATATGAACAGTCAACAAGATCCACTAAATCACATCCGGCAACTGCTCGAGAGTAAATCAACAGCCAAGCAGATTACCTATAAAAATTTATTGGCTGCCTTTTCAATTCTAAGCAAAGAGTCGGCACGGATAATTGATGAATTAAAAACAGCTCCAGCCGATACCGATGTTACGGTTGATTTTTCGTGGATTAACGAACACGAGTTTCATGTAAAACTGGCTGGCGACTTGTTGGTATTTGTGTTGCATACCAACGTGGTAACGTTTGATGAAGAACATGGTGTGATGAAGACTATCTACATCCGCGAAAAGGATGTAAACCGATACTTCGGCCAGATCATGATTTATAATTTTATGTCCGACTCGCTAAAATTTAATCGAATGAACGATCCTGGTTATTTGATTGCGCGATTGCTGATCAACCACGAAGGAAGGTTTTTAGTGGAAGGCGATGGTCAACTGGGTTTTTTATTCAACTCTATTTCCGCACAGCCCATCCGCGAAAGCGATTTGAACACTCTTGTTAAACTCAGCCTCACGGCTGCCATTGAAAATGATTTGATGGCGCCACCGTTTCCGCAAGTTCGGTTTATAACCTTGTTTCAGAAGCAGGAGAAAACGCAGGAGTTGGGTGCGGGCCAAAAAATTGGATTTAAGATGAGCTATCAGGGTAATAAGCCTGGTTAATTTGTATAAAAAGTGTTTGGGCACACGGCCGTGGTGTATAATTTTGATCAACCTGAAGGAATTAAAGTGAAACCAAAGATTTTTATAATCCTGATTGTCTTGCTGTCGGCTTGTGCCAGCCAGCAAACTGGCTATAAGCCTAAATACAAAAAGCCGAACCCGAACAAGCCCATGCCTTGTCCGCTTAAAGATTGTTAAAGGATGCGCAAGATTATCATCGCCATTGATGGATATTCGGCTTGTGGTAAAAGCACGACTGCCCGCGCGGTTGCGCGCGAGTTGAATTACCGCTATATCGATACGGGGGCCATGTACCGAGCCGTTACATTATATTTCCTGGATAAACACGTGGCCCTTACCAATCCTAAAGAAGTAGCCCGCGCGTTGCAGGAAATCCGGATTTCGTTTGTCGTAAACTCGAAAGGAAACAGCGAGGCATTTCTGAATGGAATTAATGTTGAAAAAGAAATTCGTAAGATGCGGATTTCAGAAAATGTAAGCCAGGTAAGCGCCATACGCGAGGTACGCATGGCCCTGGTAGAGCAACAACGCAAAATGGGTAAAGATTGTGGCGTGGTGATGGACGGTCGGGATATAGGTACAGTGGTATTTCCTCAGGCAGAACTAAAAATATTCCTCACAGCCGATATTTTAGTTCGCGCATTTCGCAGGCAAAAAGAACTTTTGGAACGCAATGACCTGGTAGATATCGATACCATTGTGGAGAACCTGAAACAGCGCGATTCCATTGATAGCAGCCGTACCGAAAGCCCACTCCGAAAAGCAGAAGATGCCACGGGAATTGATACTACTCACATTACCATTGATGAGCAGGTGGACGAAGTAATTCGGCTGGCCTTGACTAAGATGATTCAACAGCCCAAATCGAAGGATTGAACAAGTTATAAAACTGCGTTTTTTCTAATAAATTCTTTGTTTCTGTTAGCCTTTGCGGGTAGCATTTAATTGCTAATTTTGCCCCGATCTAAACTAAAATTGTTGCCGTTTACTCATGGGCAAATTCATCCGACTAAAGAAAGGTTTCACCATTAATCTGAAAGGTAAAGCAGTACCTAAAGTTGTTGAAACCGACTATCCTGAAACATGTGTGATTAAGCCAACCGACTTTCATGGCATTTATATGCCAAAGCCAATGGTGGAGGTTGGAGACTCGGTTAAAGCCGGCTCACCGCTGTTTCATGACAAACGACATGAACAGATTGTGTTTACCGCACCGGTTAGTGGCGAAATTGTTGAAGTAAAACGAGGCGAAAAACGAAAGCTATTGGAGATAAAGATTCTGGCTGATAAAAAAGTAGAGTTCGAAAACTTTAAAAAATTCTCCGTATCGGATATAAATAACCTGAATGCCTCAGATATTAAAGAACAGTTACTTAAGTCTGGTGTGTGGACAAACCTGGTGCAGCGGCCGTTTGGTGTAGTGGCCGATCCTACAGCCACACCTAAAGCAATACACATTTCGGCTTTCGATACGCATCCGCTCGCCCCCGACTACAGTGTTTTGTTTAAAGGGCAAGATCATTACTTCCAGGTTGGAGTGGATATTTTGAAAAAACTTACGGCAGGTGTTGTTCATGTAAACACACATGCCACCAGCGAAATTTCAACGGTGTTTTCGCAAGTTAAAGGCGCTGAGGTTAATAAATTTTCGGGCCAGCACCCGGCAGGGTGTGTGGGGGTGCAAATACACCATCTCGACCCGATTAACAAAGGCGAAATTGTTTGGACAATCAATCCATTGGGCGTAATACAAATTGGTAAACTCTTTTTGAACGGGGTGTATGATGCCTCGCGTATTGTGGCATTGGCAGGTTCTGAAGTAAAAAATCCTCAATACTATAAAACCTTTACAGGGGCATCGGTAAAGAAACTGATAAATGAAAATTTGAATCAGGAGCATGTGCGGGTAATTTCCGGTAACCCGTTAACCGGTACAGCCATTGGTAAAGACGGACACATTGGTTTTTTCGACCACGTAGTTTCAGTACTGCCGGAAGGAGATCACTATGAGTTTTTGGGTTGGATTGCACCAAGCACAAAGAAAATCAGTTTTCATCGGGCATTAGGATTACTCTCGTTCCTGTCGCCCGGTAAAGAGCGGGTAGCCGATACCAATACTCATGGCGAACCGCGCGCATTTGTTCAAACCGGTGTGTTTGAGCAGGTAACACCTATGGATATTTTGCCTACACATTTGTTAAAAAGCATTCTTGCAGAAGACATTGACGAAATGGAGGCTTTAGGTATTTACGAGGTAATTGAAGAAGATCTTGCATTGTGCGAATTTGTTGATGTATCCAAACATAAAGTGCAGGAAATTTTACGGGAAGGACTTGATTTAGTTCAACATAGTTAATTCGGTTGTAATGAAGTTTTTGAGAAAGCAGCTTGATAAAGTAAAGCACAGTTTTGAAAAGGGTGGTAAACTTGAAAAGTATTACTACGCCTACGAAGCTATTGATACATTTCTGTTTGCACCCAATACAACCAACGATGTAAAGGGAGCCCAGATTCGCGATGCCGTTGATCTGAAACGGTTGATGATGACCGTTATCATTGCCATGGTTCCGTGTTTGTTGTTTGGAATCTACAATGTAGGACATCAGCATTTTATGGCTATTGGCCAGGCCAAAGCCGCTGTGGCAGATAAAATAGTAATCGGGTTGTGGCAGGTATTACCCATTGTAGTTGTTTCGTACGGTGTAGGCTTGGGTATTGAATTTGTGTTTTCTATTCTGCGCAAGCACCCGGTTAACGAAGGCTTCCTGGTAACCGGTATGCTTATTCCATTGGTAATGCCGCCTGATATTCCGCTTTGGCAAGTAGGTGTAGCCACTGCATTTGCAGTAATTATTGGAAAAGAAGCATTTGGCGGTACAGGAATGAACGTGGTAAATGTTGCCTTAACGGCTCGCGCGTTTCTATACTTCGCCTACCCAACCGATATATCGGGTGGTGTGTGGACTTATCTAGGCGATGCTCAGGTTGTGGCCGGATATTCCGGGGCCACTCCGCTGGCTGTTGCAGCTGAAACAATAAAAGGCGAAAATGTGGTAGCTGCACTCAATACATTTGGTGCCGGATGGAATGAAGGTGTGTTTACCTTGCAAAATCTGTTTTTAGGTTTTCGCCCCGGATCGATCGGTGAAACCTCTACACTCATGTGTCTGATAGGAGCTCTTATTCTGATTGTAACCGGAACCGGAAGCTGGAAAATTATTGTAAGTGTTTTTGGGGGTGCATACATCATGGCCTTGTTGCTTAATTTGATAGGAGGTTCTCCTTTTGTAGAATTACCCGCGCACTATCACCTGGTTATAGGAGGTTTAGCTTTTGGTGCGGTGTTTATGGCCACCGATCCGGTAACGGCCGCTCAAACCGAAACCGGTAAATGGGTGTATGGTTTATTAATTGGTATGCTAACCATTTTAATACGGGTGTTTAATCCGGCTTATCCGGAAGGTATTATGCTGGCGATTTTGTTCATGAACGTTTTCGCCCCGGTAATTGATTACATGGTAGTAAGTGCAAACAAAAAAAGAAGAATACAACGTGCGACAGTCTAACCTCTACATTGTTTTATATGCAGTGGCTATTACCATTGTAAGTGGTGGCCTACTTGCTTTTGCTTCACAGGCATTAAAACCTTTACAGGATGCTAATGTGGAATTGGAAAGGAAGAAAAATATTCTTTCTACAGTAATGACTTTAAACGAAGGCGATGATATTAATAAAATCTACGCAGCCCGCGTAAAAGAGATTGTGATTGATTTTAATGGAACCCCCCGTGATGGCATTAAAGCAACCGATATTGATGTTGCCAAAGAATATAAAAAAGCTGCAGCTGACAGACTTTTACCACTTTACGAATTCCGGGACGAAACCGATCCAACAAAATTAAATTACGTGGTACTTCCCGTTTATGGTTTTGGGTTATGGAACGATATCTGGGGGTTTGTGGCGCTGCAACAAAATTTAAGTACCATACAAGGAGTTAGCTTTCAACACAAAGGCGAAACTCCGGGATTGGGAGCTCGTATTGTTTCTGAAGAAATTCAAAATCGATACAAAGGTAAATCCATCTTTGAAGCCGATGTGCTGCAATCCGTTGTAATGCAAAAGGGCGAAGGGTTTGATTATTCAAACGATCCGCACAAAGTGGACGGAATGTCCGGGGCAACCTTAACAGCAAAGGGTGTAAATAACATGTTGCAAGACTATTTCAACTGCTATTTGAATTACCTGAAAAAGAATCAACAAAATTTATCATCAAACTTATGAGTGCAGCCGTAGCAGAAGTTGTTGAAAAAAAATCGGAACCACTTTTTTCAAAAAAGAACCGAAAATTAATCAGTAACCCGTTGGATATCGATAACCCGATTACCGTGCAGGTATTGGGTGTTTGTTCTGCACTTGCAGTTACTACACAAATGAAACCGGCATTGGTTATGTCGGTGGCGCTGATGGTAGTTACGGCCAGTTCAAACGTAATCATTTCGATTATGCGAAATACCATACCCAGTCGCATTCGAATTATCGTGCAATTAGCCGTAGTGGCTACCTGGGTTATTATGGTAGATCAATTACTAAAAGCCTATGTATATGATGTGTGGAAACAGCTATCTGTATTTGTAGGATTGATTATTACCAACTGTATTGTTATGGGCCGGTTGGAAGCATTTGCAATGGGTAACAAACCAGGCCCCTCGTTATTGGATGGAATTGGAAACGGATTAGGCTATGGTTTAATCCTGTTGATAGTAGGTTTTTTCAGAGAATTGTTAGGTGGAGGATCCATTTTTGGTTTTAAGGTTTTTGAAGCGATGGGCTTACACTACACGGGCAATGGTTTAATGTTATTGCCTGCAGGTGCCTGCGTAATTGTAGGTATCGTAATTTGGGTACAACGATCAATAAACGGACACAGAGAAACACACTAATTTCACGAAGCGTATGGAAAATCTGGTTAGCATTGGCATTCGGTCTATTTTTGTAGATAATATGATCTTTGCCTACTTCTTGGGCATGTGTTCTTATTTGGCTGTTTCTAAAAAAGTAAAAACAGCTTTTGGATTGGGGCTTGCAGTAGTATTTGTGCTGGGAGTAACCATTCCCATTAACTGGTTAATCCAAAACTATATTTTAAATCAGGGAGCGCTTACTTGGGTAAGTGCCGATTTTGCATCCGTTGATTTATCATTCCTTCAGTTTATAGTATTCATAGCTGTTATTGCCGCTATGGTACAACTAACCGAAATGGCAGTTGAAAAATTTTCACCAGCTCTTTATGGATCATTGGGTATTTTCTTGCCCTTGATAGCGGTTAACTGTGCCATTCTGGGTGGGTCGCTCTTTATGGTTGGTCGGCCGTATAACCTGGGTGAAGCAACAGTATATGGATTAGGTTCGGGTATTGGTTGGTTGTTGGCCATTGTAGCATTGGCCGGTGTGCGCGAGAAAATGAAATATTCAAACGTGCCCGGCCCCTTAAGAGGTTTGGGCATTACATTTATTTTGGTAGGCCTGATGTCGTTGGGTTTCCTCAGCTTTTTAGGTTTTTCGATATAATACATATTCATAAAATGAAAACACCAGGGCCTCCGAATCAATCGGGGGCCTTTTTACTTTTGTAACCATGAAGAATAACCTGCGGAAAATTGCGCGCTATTTTTTTAGCGGAATGGTATTTATAGTGCCGTTGCTGGCAACGGGCTATTTTGTTTTCTGGTCGTTTGCGCAACTGGATGGTTTGCTGCAATTGCCTTACCCCGGATTAGGCTTCCTGATAATTTTCGGTGCCATTACACTCTTCGGATACTTTACTTCCACGTTTGCAGTAGATACCTTCACCGATTGGTTAGATCATTTAATTAATAGAATCCCCTTTGTAAAACTCATCTATTCATCAATTAAGGATTTGATTGGTGCCTTTGTTGGTGACAAACGCAAGTTCGATAAACCCGTATTGGTTACCATCAATAAAGAGAATACCCTACATCAAATTGGATTTGTTACTCAGGAAGATCTTACCGAATTGGGATTAACCGACATGGTGGCGGTTTACTTTCCGCATTCGTATGCTTTTTCCGGAAATCACGTTCTGGTTCCAAAGGCAAGCATCAAGCCCTTGAATATCTCGGGGCCTGTGGCCATGAAGTTTATTGTATCGGGTGGAATTTCAGGATTTAAGGAATCATGATCAGCTAATCACACCCGAACCAATCAACTCCTCATTTTCATACCACGCCACAAACTGACCCGGTGTTACTCCGCGTTGTGGCTTATCAAAAATAATATACAAACCATCTTCTCTTTTAAAAAGCGTACATGGTTCTAATGACTGGCGATACCGGATGCGGGCCATGTATTCTTTTGATCCGCCAATCTTTACCTTCAGGTCTTCGCGAATCCAATGTTCATCGGCTGGTGGAACAAATAAACCCTTGCGATACAAACCTGGATGATTATCGCCACTGCCGGTGTAGATGATATTTTTATCGGTATCGGTGCCAATTACAAACAATGGTTTTTCATAACCACCAATGTTTAACCCTCTGCGTTGGCCAATGGTGTAGAAGTGTGCACCATTATGTTCACCTACCACTTCGCCCAATGCAGGTTCAAATGCATAAGGTTTTGTGATATTCTTTAAATCGTTTTGTTCGAAACCATTTTTAAAGGCAGTTGAATCAAACGGCACTTCAATTACTTTTCCTTTTTTTGGTTCCAGGCGTTGCTGCAAAAAATCGGGCAAGTGTACTTTACCCACAAAGCATAACCCTTGCGAGTCTTTCTTTTCGGCTGTAGCCAGATTTGCTTGTTTGGCAATAGCGCGTACTTCGGGTTTTAATAACTCACCAATAGGAAACAATGCCTTCGAAAGTTGGGCTTGTGTAAGCTGACATAGAAAATAGCTTTGATCTTTATTGGGATCTTTACCGGCCAGTAATTGATATTGCGTTTTACCATCCTTTACTACTTCACCTCTGCGACAATAATGGCCGGTGGCTACGTAATCAGCACCTAACTTTAAAGCTGCATTCAAAAATACATCGAACTTAATTTCGCGATTGCATAATACATCGGGATTAGGTGTGCGGCCGGCTTTGTATTCGGCAAACATGTAATCAACAATCCGTTCTTTATACTCCTTACTTAAATCAATTGCTTGAAACGGAATGCCGAGATGTTGTGCTACAATCATGGCATCGTTGCTATCGTCAAGCCACGGGCACTCGTTACTGATGGTAACCGAATCGTCATGCCAGTTTTTCATGAACATGCCAATCACTTCATAGCCTTGTTCTTTTAACAGATACGCAGCTACGCTTGAATCAACACCTCCTGATAAACCTACTACAACTCGTTTCATAAACCAGATTCAAAATTTCGAATTCAAGATTTAAAATTTTTGATCTTGAATTAATTACTCACTCAGAAGTTCATTCACTATAGAATTGAATCGTTCTTTAAATTGTTCGTAATAAATACCTGTTCCAGGGCCATCAAAACCCGTGTGAATGTGTTTTACTTTTCCATCTTTACCAATGAAGATCGTAGTTGGAAATGCCACTACTTTATTCAGCATGGGTAATGTTTCAGCTGCTTTGGCATTGTCGTTTACGCCTGCAATCAGGTATTCATAATTAACTCCAAATTTTGCCTTCATTTTTTTTACACGTTCGCTTGCGTAGGCAAAATCAGGTTTACGTTCATAGGCCAACCCGATAATTTCTACACCCCGATTTTTATTGGCATCGTACCAGGGTGCAAGAAATTTTGTTTCATCCATACAGTTGGGGCACCATGTACCCGACAGCTGTAAAATCACTACTTTATTTTTAAAGCGTTCATCATTTAATGTAACAGTATTACCATTCAAATCAGGAAAGCTGAATTCAATTTTATCGTAACCCGTTTTCAGGTACGTTAATGATTCTGCATCGGGTAAAGTTGCCTTTTCATTTTTTTTACCGGCCCATGTTCTGAACCGGGCTTTACCCAGCCAATGCCCACCCGCTAATGTGGTATCGTTAGGTTGTGTAATTTCAAACAGGTAAAGATGATTACCATCAAAGGCGCTTAAATGCAAGGTATCGTTTATAACGGTTCCTTCCAGGTATCGATAATCGCCTGTACTGGTAAGAAAGGATCCCGTGGCTTTTTCTCCATCCTGTTTAATCAATGCAATGGCACGTGAAGTATCCTTTGCGTTAAAAAATTGTACTTCATATTTACCAGTAAAGTTTTTGGTAACCTGATTTTTTTCGGGCGTTAAAAACCGAAAGTCCTGGCCAAGCTTTGCCTTGAATGGAACTTTGTAAGCAGGATCGTAATTCAGGTTAAACAAACCAACTAAGCTATCGCCTTTAACAACACCTCGCAAGTAAGCATCAAAAACGTGCAACACCATATTCACGGAATCACCTTCAAAAGTTACTTCATCAAGCGTAAGCCGCTCATCAGCATTGTGAAGAATTACATCCTGACCACCGGCTGCATCGGTTGTAACCTCAAAATTGAATGGTAGTTGCTGACCTTGAATTTCGAGTACACCCCGCCAAATGCCAGTTTGAAGTTGTGTTGACTTTTGGGTACAGGCGCATACCAGCAATGCAAGCAGAAGTAAAACGGAAAATCGCATAGTTATTTGTTAGATCAAAACACAAAAATGCGACAAATGATTCTATTTTCGCTCAGGTTTTATTTCGCATAGTTATATGTTTCAAGGTTTAAAAGTGCTTGAACTGGCTTCGGTACTGGCTGGCCCTAGTGTAGGGCAGTTTTTTGCCGAATTGGGGGCCGAGGTAATAAAAGTTGAAAACCTGAAAACAGGAGGTGACATAACCCGCACCTGGCGTGGAAAGAATGAAACCACCGATGATCGATCTGCTTACTTCTGTTCGGTAAACTGGGGTAAGAAATCGGTTGCGATTGATTTAAATACAACATGGGGAAAATCAGCAGTTCAAAAGCTGGCACAACAAACCGATATTATAATTGCCAGTTATAAACCTGGCGATGCCGAAAAACTGGGTGTTGCATACCAGCAATTGTCAGATTATAACAAGCAATTGATTTATGGCCAGATAACCGGTTATGGTTCCGATAATGATCGGGTGGGTTACGATGCTGTGATACAAGCCGAAAGTGGTTTTATGGATTTGAATGGTTTACCAGAAGGACCACCCACCAAAATGCCCGTAGCATTAATTGATGTTTTGGCTGCACATCATTTAAAAGAAGCATTATTAATTGCGCTGTTAAAAAAAGAACGAACAGGGGCCGGGAGTTTTGTAGAGGTATCGTTGATTGAAGCAGCAATTTCATCATTGGCAAATCAAGCCAGCAATTGGTTGGTGGCGCATCAACAACCTAAAAGACAAGGCTCGGCACATCCCAACATTGCACCTTATGGCGAATCGTTTCTTACCAGCGATGGCAAGCGTGTGTTAGTAGCCATTGGTTCCGAAAGGCAGTTTTCAGATTTGATGAATGTATTGGGATTGCATATTGCCAGTGATGATCGGTTTAGAACCAATCAAAATCGTGTAATAAACAGAAACGTTTTGCAGGAGTTACTTGCCAATGCAATTGTAAAATTCGATGCGGATACTCTCATGAAACAGATTCATGCAAAGAAAATTCCGGCAGGTATAATTCAATCCGTGCCTGATGTATTTGCAATGAAAGAAGCGCAAAAAATTTTAATTGAAAGCAAAGCATTGCGGGGGGTTCGGAATTTTGTAGGATCAAATCAACCCTTAAATCTTTTACCACCACCACATTTTGGTGAACATACTGAGGAGGTATTAACACAGTATCTTTAAAAGGCTGGCCAGGTTCGCCTTTCAAAAAACAAATTAACCACAGCACCTTTGTTACTCTGGCAATTGAACCAGAAACCTGTACTTTTCCGCACTTAAAACAAATTCAATAACATGAAAAGAATACTTGCATTAGGGGTTATGCTGCTGGTAGTAAGCATAGCCTTTGCACAACCTTTCGGTCAGCAACCGGAAGCCCCCAAAGATCCGATTGTAGATGCCATTATTAAAGAAGCCACTGAAAATTCACAACTTGAAAAACTCGGGCATGAGTTGATGGATGGAATAGGGCCACGTTTGGTGGGCTCACCTAAAATGCAACAAGCACACGATTGGGCTGTTGCGAAATACACTACCTGGGGAATAACTGCCCGCAATGAAAAATGGGGTGAGTGGCGTGGTTGGGAGCGCGGTATTACGCACATTGATATGGTTGCCCCCTGGACAAAATCATTAGCAGGACAGCAATTGGCATGGAGCCCGAATACAAAAGGTAAAACCGTTACCGGAGACGTAGTGATTATTCCTGATGTTACCGATTCAATTGCATTTAAAAATTGGTTGCCCAGTGTAAAAGGCAAGTTTGTAATGATCTCCATGAATCAACCTACCGGTAGGGCCGATGATAATTGGGAGAAACACGGTACCAAGGAATCAATCGAAAAAATGAAACAGGAAAGAACAGCGCTTACCGAAGCCTGGAACGATCGCATTCGCAAAACCGGAAAGACAAACGCCAACTTACCTATTGTATTAGAAAATGCCGGGGCAGCCGGTATTGTAATGTGTTATTGGTCGCGTTGGTCTGGTGCAAATAAAATTTTTGGAGCCCGCACCAAAAAAGTTCCAACCATCGATTTAATGCTGGAAGACTATGGCCTGTTATATCGCCTGGCCGAATCCGGCAAAGCTCCGAAGATAAGTGTGCGTGCCGATTCAAAAGAAACAGGTATAGTACCCACATTTAATACTGTTGCTGAAATAAAAGGCTCTGAAAAGCCTAATGAATATGTCATGCTTTCAGCACACTTCGATTCGTGGGATGGTGGCACCGGTGCTACCGATAATGGAACAGGTACATTGGTGATGATGGAAGCCATGCGCATTCTTAAGAAAGTTTATCCAAACCCTAAGCGTACAATTTTAGTTGGGCATTGGGGTAGCGAAGAACAAGGCCTGAACGGTTCGCGGGCATTTGTAGAAGATCATCCAGAAATTGTGGATAATCTGCAGGCACTCTTCAATCAGGATAATGGTACAGGTCGTGTCGTCAATATTACCGGTCAAGGCTTTCTTCATGCGTACGATTATATAACCCGATGGTTAAGCAAAGTTCCGAATGCCTACAAACAAGGATTGGAAACCCGCTTTCCGGGTGCACCAGGCGGTGGAGGTTCCGACTTCGCTTCGTTTGTAGCGGCTGGAGCCCCAGGCTTCTCCCTTAGTTCCTTAAGTTGGGATTATGGAACCTTTACATGGCATACCAACCTGGATACGTACGATAAGATTGTGTTTGATGATGTACGTACTAACGCCATCCTTACGGCCATCTTAGTATATCAGGCCTGCGAAGATCCAAACAAAACATCGCGCGAAAAGAGCGTTTTGCCAATCAATCCGCGCACCGGCCAACCTGGTCAGTGGCCTGAAATCAGAAAGCCTACAAGAAAAGGCGGGCTGGATTAACCCAAAACACCTTTTAAGCCTCAAAGCCTTTGCGAAAGCAAGGGCTTTTTTGTTTTCATCTGATATTCAGATAGATAACTGATTTTTATAACCATAGGCTAGTTTTAGCAGCACTGGTTTACACTCTATTTTGTAATAAAAATGTAAAAAAGTGGTTGAAAGTGGTTGAAAGTGGTTGAAAGTTACTTAAGTTTGCTTAGGAGAAAAAGACAACCACTACAAGTCATGACTTTCTTCACCAGTGAATATGAGTGTAAGCTTGATGCCAAAGGCAGAATTGTTCTGCCTGCGCGGATCAAAGCTCAGTTACCCGAGCCGGAAGGCGGGGTACAGGAGCTTGTGATCAGGCGTGGCTTTGAGCAATGCCTCATCATTTACCCGATGGTGGAGTTTAAAAAGGTCTTCTCAAAAATTTCCGGACTCAGCGAGTTCAACAAAGAGTATCGCGATTTGCAACGTAGCTTTTTGAGTGGGGTAACAACAATAGAACTGGACAACAATGGCCGGTTTCTTATCCCCAAGAACATGCTGGCTTATGCCCAGGTCGACAAAGAAGCGATGTTGGTAGGCACAGGCAGCAAAGTTGAGGTTTGGAACCCCACCGTGTATGAGAAGCACCTCATCCAAGACCCAAGTGAATTGTCGAAGCTGGCTGAGAAGTATCTGAACGAGTAGCATATGGAGATGAGCTTTCAAAGTAAGCGCTTTGAATATGGCTCCATACAAGCTGCAAGCATCAGGCTTCATTTTTTAAAACAAAAAGAGAAATGAAGTTCATTGAAAGACTTAAAAGCGTGTTGTAGCATATAGCCGGAAGATTACAAGCTATGTACCACAAACCAGTAATGCTAACAGAATGCATCGAGGCGTTGAGCATCAACCCCGATGGCGTTTATGTTGATGTAACATTTGGAGGTGGCGGCCACAGTCTGGCTATCCTCGAAAATCTGAGAGAAGGAAAATTAATAGCCTTCGATCAGGATGATGATGCAAAGCAACAGGCTGAAAATATTCAAAGTCGTTCTTTTACATTTTGTCAAACAAACTTTCGGTACATGAAACAGTACCTGAAGTTGAATGGAGTAACTCAGGTAGATGGTATTCTGGCCGATCTGGGCATTTCATCGCACCAGATCGATTCACCGGAACGAGGTTTCTCTACCCGGTTTGAAGGTCCGCTGGATATGCGCATGGATCGCACCCGTAAACAAACAGCCGCCACGCTGCTCAACGAATACAGTGAAGAAGATTTACATCGCATTTTTGGGATGTACGGTGAGTTGAAAAATGCCCGCACCGCAGCCAAAGCAGTAACCATTGCGCGTTCGCAAAAGCCGTTAACTACTACCCTCGAATTAAAATATGCTTTGCAAGACATCGCTCCCCGCGGTAAGGAGCACAAATATTTCGCCCAGGTGTTTCAGGCGCTGCGCATCGAAGTAAATGCGGAGATGAAAGCACTTGAAGACTTTTTGCACCAATGTGGCGAAGTGCTAAAACCAGGGGGCAGGCTGGTAGTAATGAGTTATCATTCGCTGGAAGACAGAATGGTGAAAAATTATATCAACACCGGAAAGGTGTTCGGAGCGTTGGAGAAAGATTTCTATGGCAATCCGATCAAACCTTTTCAAGCAATAAACCGAAAGCCGATTGAAGCTTCGGAAAATGAAATTGAAGAAAACAAACGCGCCCGCAGTGCAAAGCTGCGGATTGCAGAAAGATTGTAAAGAACAAAAGCAAGGTACAATGAGCGAAAACAAATTCAGAATCATGGAGCCCGTTAAGGGTAATGAATCCAGGGTAAAGGAAAAAACCTCGGGCACCAGCATTTTTTCTGGTTTGGAGAAGAAAATGAAACTCGAATCCTATTTCGAAGAAGGATTTCCAGTTCAATATCTGCCCAAAGTTTTGTTTGTGGTGTTGTTGAGTTTGATCTACATCAGCAATACACACTACGCTGAAAAAACTACGCGTAAGATCGATAAGATTCAAACAGAAGTTGAAGACCTGCGTGCCGATTACACAACACTGAAGGCGGACATCATGTACGCCAGTAAACAAAGTGAAGTAGCGCGCAGAGTAAAAGAGTTGGGACTAAAAGAAAGTTTAAACCCACCCTTTAAAGTTGTAGTTGACGGAAGTGAATATTAAGAAGTCCATATTAATCCGGGTTCGGGTAGCCTTTTTGGGGGTGATGATTTTTGCGATCTGTGTGGCTGCAAAAATTGGTCATATCCAACTGGTGGATGGCGCCAAGTGGGAAAAGCTTAGCGAGGAGATTCACTTTGATTACAAAAAAGTGAAGGCTACACGGGGCAATATTTATTCCGATAATGGTAGTTTGCTTGCTACAAGTTTACCATTTTATAAAGTGGCCATTGATCCCACATTGGCCAAATCAGATGTGTTTCGTGCAGGAGTGGATTCGTTGAGTGTAATGCTGTCGCGGTTTTATAAAGATCGGTCGGCAGCCGAGTACAAACAATTGTTGAAAGATGCACGTGCTGCAGGCAGGCAATACCTGGTTATCAATCGTAAACAAATTAATTACCAGGCAAAGAAAGAAATGATGCGTTGGCCTATCTTCCGTGAAGGTAGGTATAAGGGCGGTGTCATTTTTGAAAAAATTGATGTGCGTTACAGGCCGTTCTCCAATCTGAGTCGCAGAACCATTGGTTTTGTAAATGAAGATGGAAGGGGTGCAGGTTTGGAATATAGCTTTGATGATGTACTGGGTGGGCAGGATGGTGAAGCACTCTTTCAAAAAATTGCAGGCGGTACCTGGAAACCCATCTTTGATGGTAACAATACCAAAGCCATCAATGGTTTGGATATTCACACAACCATTGATATTAATCTGCAGGATGTAGCTGAAACTTCTTTGTACAGGGCTATGCAAAAGCATAATGCCGATGAAGGTACAGTGGTAGTAATGGAAGTAAAAACCGGTCACATTAAAGCAATTTCAAATTTGAGCAGCGATGGGAACGGTGGTTTCTACGAAAAGTTTAACCATGCTGTGGGAGGTTCCATGGAGCCGGGTTCCACTTTTAAGTTGGTAACCATGATTGCGTTGCTGGAAGACACAAATCTTCAGCTAACCGACAGCATCAACACCGGCAATGGTGAATATACTTTTTACAATCATAAAGTACGCGACCATCATCAGGGAGGCTATGGCCGGATTACAGTACAACAAGCCTTTGAACTTTCATCAAACGTAGCAATGGCTAAACTCACCGATAAATATTTCGGAACAAAGCCCTCGCGGTTTTTAGAATATGTTGATAAACTAAAGTTGTCTAAACCATTGGGTGTTCAGGTTTCGGGCGAAGCCTATCCCAAAATTCCAAGGCCCAATACAAAAGACTGGAGTGGGATTACGCTTCCGTGGATGGCGTATGGGTATGGATTGGAGATGACGCCCCTGCACACGCTTACGCTCTATAATGCCATAGCAAACGATGGTAAAATGATTAAACCGGTTTTTGTTACTTCGGTAAGCAAGGCTGATAATATTAAGCAGGATTTTGAAACCGAACAGATTACCGGTAAAATCTGCTCGAATAAAACACTCGATAAACTCAAGCTTTTATTGGAAGGTGTTGTAGAGAATGGAACAGCCATGAATTTAAAAAATTCTAACTATCGTATTGCAGGCAAAACAGGTACTGCACAGATTTTAATTAACGGACGTTACGAAAAGAGATACATCACTTCTTTTGCCGGATATTTTCCTGCCCATGCACCTAAATATTCAGCGATTGTGCTAATCAAGAACCCACGCGGCTTTTATCAGTATGGTAACAATGTGGCGGGTCCGGTTTTCAAAGACATTGCCGATAACATTTATTCACGCGACATCAACCTGCATTTAGCTATGGAGAAAAAACAAGTGCAGGAACCGGGTGTGTTTCCGGTAGTTCGTGCGGGTAATCAGGAAGAACTTACACGATTAAGCAATGAGTTAGGTATCTCCAATCACTCAGCAACCGATGAAGAGTGGATTAAAGCAACTAAAAATGGTAATGCCATTGTTTGGAAAAAAAATCCGGTATTAAAGGATCAGGTGCCCGATGTAGTAGGAATGACTTACCGAGATGCTGTGTATCTCTTAGAAAAATCCGGTTTGCAGGTATCCTTTGAGGGTATAGGCCGTGTTACACAACAATCACTTGCACCGGGTACAAAAATTACAAAGGGCTCCAGAATTTATCTGCGATTAGGATAATGGCTGAACTGAAAGACATATTATACAAAGTACACATCACCGCCACATCCGGTAATATGAGTGTAGCAGTGTTGGGCATTGCTTTCGATTCGCGCAAAGTGCAGCCAGGCTTTTTATTTATTGCAGTAAAGGGCACGCAGTCAGACGGTCATAGTTTTATTGAAAAGGCCGTAGCAACAGGCGCTGTTGCTGTTGTTTGCGAAAAACTACCAGAAGTAATTTCAGAAAATGTTACCTACGTTACGGTAAAAGAAAGTGCAAAAGCACTCGGCATCATTGCCGGTAATTTTTATGGTAATCCATCAGCTAAATTAAAATTGGTGGGTGTTACCGGCACCAACGGCAAGACTACGGTTGCAACGTTGTTGTTTAAGTTATTTTCGGCATTGGGTTACCGATGCGGGATGTTATCCACAGTTGTGAATAAAATTGTGGATAAGGAAATACAAGCAACACACACCACACCCGATCCTATTCAGATTAACGAATTGTTAATTCAGATGCTGGCTGAAAAGTGCACGCATTGTTTTATGGAAGTAAGTTCGCATGCAGTTGATCAGGGCCGGATTGAAGGATTACATTTTACGGGTGCGTTGTTCACCAACATCACACACGATCACTTGGATTATCATCGCACATTCGAAAGTTACATTCGGGCCAAGAAAGGATTTTTTGATGGACTTTCAGCAGATGCCTTTGCATTGGTGAATGTAGATGATAAGCGTGGCATGGTGATGCTACAAAACACAAAAGCGCGCAAACTCACGTACGGTCTTAAAAAAATGGCCGACTTTAAAGGAAAGATTATCACCAACTCCATTGAAGGATTGGAAATTGAAATTGCCGAGCGCAGTGTTTGGTTTAAACTGATTGGCGATTTTAATGCCTATAATTTATTGGCTGTTTATGGTGCGGCTTCTTTATTAGGCGAAGATGCAGAACTAACGCTGATGAAACTTTCGGCATTATCGGGAGCTTCCGGAAGATTTGAATTGGTAATGCCCGGTTCGAAGTTTACAGCCATTGTTGATTATGCTCACACACCCGATGCCTTGAAGAATGTGTTGGAAACCATAGAACATTTCCGATCCGGAAACGAGCAGGTAATTTCAGTAGTAGGTTGTGGTGGCGATCGCGATAAAACCAAGCGGCCGCTCATGGCTGCCATCGCATGTAAATATTCCAACAAAGTGATTCTTACTTCCGATAATCCACGAAGTGAAGACCCGATCGAAATTATTCGAGAGATGCAAAAAGGTGTGGGCCCAACCGATGCAAAGAAAACCTTGGTACTGGTCGATCGAGAGGAAGCAATTAAAACAGCTTGTATGATGGCTAACCCAAAAGATATTGTGTTGGTAGCCGGAAAAGGTCATGAGAATTACCAGGAGATTAAAGGAGTGAAACACCCTTTTGACGATAAAGAAGTATTGGCGCGGATGATTAAACTGTTTGCTAATTGATTAATTGAGCTATTGACAAATGTTATACTATCTGTTCGACTATATAGAACGCACATTTGATTTTCCGGGAGCAGGATTGTTTCAGTACATCTCGTTCCGTGCCGGTGCGGCTGCGGTATTGTCGTTAATGATCACCATTACATTTGGCAAAACACTTATCAGTTACCTGCGCAGAAAACAAGTTGGGGAAGATATTCGTGATTTAGGACTGGAAGGCCAAATGCAGAAAAAAGGAACACCAACCATGGGTGGTCTTATTATCATTGCAGCTATTCTTATTCCAACATTATTGATGGCTCGCCTGGATAATGTTTATGTGATTTTATTAATCGCAACAACCATCTGGTTAGGCTTGATTGGCTTTTTGGATGATTACATCAAAGTATTCAGAAAAAACAAAGAAGGACTTGCCGGTAGATTTAAAATTGTGGGTCAGGTAACAATTGGTTTGATTGTTGGCCTTACTCTCTATTTTAACGATAATGTTGTAGTGCGCGAAGTAAGGCCAGCCACAACAGCAAGCGTGCAGGTTATTCAGCCAACGGAGGGCAGGAAATTAGAGTACCGTGATGTTAAATCCATGACTACCACCGTTCCCTTTGTAAAGAATAATGAATTTAACTATGGCAACATCCTTCCTTTCTTAGATAAAAATTATACGTGGATTATTTTTACGTTGATTGTTATTCTCATTATTACAGCCGTTTCGAATGGTGCCAATATAACCGATGGTATTGATGGATTGGCGGCCGGTACTTCGGCCATTATCGGGCTCACACTCGCCATCTTTGCATACTTATCGGGTCGGGTGGATTTTAGTTCCTACCTCAACATCATGTACATTCCTAATCTTGGTGAGCTGGTAATTTTTTGTACAGCATTTGTAGGAGCATGTTTGGGATTTCTTTGGTACAACGCTTATCCCGCGCAAGTGTTTATGGGCGATACCGGAAGTTTGTCCCTCGGAGGAATCATTGCTGTATTAGCATTGGCAGTACGCAAGGAGTTAATGATTCCCCTGTTGTGCGGTGTTTTCTTAATTGAAAACCTGTCGGTGATTTTGCAAGTATCTTACTTTAAGTACACCAAAAAGAAATACGGTGAAGGCCGCAGGATTTTCCTGATGTCGCCTCTGCATCATCATTACCAAAAGAAAAATATTCACGAAGCTAAAATCGTAACCCGGTTTTGGATTGTGGGTATCCTGTTGGCTATTCTTTCACTCGCAATGTTAAAACTACGATGAGCAATAAGATTGTGATATTAGGTGCAGGCGAAAGTGGAACGGGTGCAGCGTTACTCGCAAAAGCGAAAGGTTTTGATGTTTTTGTTTCCGATCAGGGAACAATTAAAGACCAGTATAAAGCTGAACTGCTAACGGCCGGAGTTGCTTTTGAGGAAGGAACGCATACTGCAGAAAAAGTTCTGGCTGCAGATTTAATCATTAAGAGCCCCGGAATCCCGGATAAGGCTGAGTTGATCAGGCAAGCAAAAGCAAAGTACATCGAAGTAATTGATGAATTGGAATTTGGCTTTAGATATGTAACCGGTAAGGTAATTGCCATTACCGGAACCAATGGAAAAACTACCACTACGTTGCTCACCTATCATTTGTTGAAGTCGGCAGGTTTTAATGTGGCATTGGCCGGTAATGTTGGCGAAAGCCTGGCACGCAAGGTGGTGGCTGGTTCGCACGAGTGGTACGTAATCGAGATCAGTAGTTTTCAATTGGATGGAACCAAAACGTTTCGGCCGGAGATTGGAATACTTACCAACATTACGCCCGATCATCTTGATCGGTACGAGTATAAAATGGAGAACTATATCAACTCCAAGTTTCAGTTAATTCAAAATATGACTGAGAAGAGTTGTTTCATTTTTTATGAAGATGATGCCGTAACCGGTTTGGAAGTTGCAAAGCGCGCGATTACGCCAATAAAAATTCCGGTTTCATTAAAGAACAAGGCAAGTCAGGTTCATTTTGATGGAACGGCTATGAATTTTCAGTTTGGATCGAAAACATTTTCGATTACACAATCAGAAACCACATTGAAGGGACCGCATAACCTGATTAACACAATGGCTGCGGTGTCAGCAGCTTATCAGGCTGGCGTTTCCGTTGAATCAATTAAAGCAGGCTTAAAAACTTTCGTAAATGCACCGCATCGGTTAGAATCGGTTGCTACTATTAAAGGCGTGGAGTTTGTGAATGACTCAAAAGCAACCAATGTCGATTCGGTCGTATATGCATTGGGAAGTTATACACAACCGCTTATTTGGATAGCGGGTGGTATTGATAAGGGAAATGACTACAATATTATAAAGGCAGATGTATCACAAAAAGTAAAAACATTAATCTGCCTGGGTAAGGATAATACAAAGTTGAAGACCTTCTTTAATGATCTGGTTCCGGAAATAAAAGAAACGCAAACAGTAAAGGAGTTAGTTCGAATGGCCCTAACATCGGCTAAGCAAGGCGATGTCGTGTTATTATCACCCGCCTGTGCAAGCTTTGATTTGTTTAAAAATTATGAAGATCGTGGTAATCAATTTAGAGCAGCGGTGTTGGAGTTGAAGCGGGAAGTAGAATCCTAAAATAACAAAACGTATGAAGTTGAGTAAAATAAAAGAATGGGCAGATAAAAACTTACAAGGCGACCGGGTAATCTGGGCTGTAGTATTTGCACTTTCGTTGATCAGCATTCTGGTTGTGTATAGTTCAATCGGAACGTTGGCCTATAAACGCTCAACCAGTCCCGAAGCATTTTTAATCAAGCACACCTTTATGGTGTTTTTAGGTTTGGCTGCCATGTGGTTTGCCCATAAGATTGATTACCGCTACTACTCTAAAATATCGCGTCTTGCCTTGTGGGTAAGTGTTCCGTTGTTGATTTATACGTTCACGAACGGTGTTAGCATCAATGGTGCTAACAGATGGATTTCTATTCCAGTGTTTGGATCATTTCAACCATCCGACTTCGCCAGTCTTGCATTGATCATCAACCTGGCCAGCATGCTTTCTAAAAAACAGCAAAACATTGATGACATTAAGGATTCCTTAATTCCAATTTTGATCTGGTGTGGTGTTATCTGCGGATTGATTGCACTCACAAATCTATCAACGGCAATATTGGTATTTGCAACTTGTATGTTGATTATGTTCATCGGTCGCGTGCCCGTACGGTATTTGGCTATGTTGGTTTTGATTGGATTATTATGCGGATCGGCAGGTCTTTATTTTGGGCAACGCCTTGAAACAGCGATCAACCGTGTAAAAGACTATTATGGTTATGTAGTAGAAGGCAAAGACCTCCCTTTCCAGGCGCAACATGGCATGATTGCCGTTGCAACCGGTGGTGTGTTTGGTAAGGGCCCGGGCAACAGTGAGCAACGAAACATTTTACCGCATCCGTATTCTGATTTTGTGTATGCCATTGTGATTGAAGAATATGGATTGATTGGTGGTGTAGTTGTGTTAATGCTGTATTTGGTTTTACTGCATCGGGGTATGAAAGCCGCCTATAACAGTGAACGTGCCTTCGGTGGATTACTTTCAGCCGGGCTTGCATTCGATTTGGTTTGCCAGGCAATGGTAAACATGGGTGTAGTGGTTGGCCTCGGCCCAATTACCGGGCAGCCCCTGCCATTAATAAGTATGGGTGGAACTGCAATGGTGTTCACAGGTCTTTCAGTAGGAATTATTTTAAGTGTAAGCCGAGGCGAACAAGAACAGAATTGGGGCCAGCAAAAAGTAGTTGGCCAAGAAAAGTTGAAAGAAAAGAATTTGGATGCGAAAGCAGCATAATACTTGACTACAAAACAACCATATCGCATTATAATTACAGGTGGCGGCACGGGTGGTCACATCTTTCCTGCTTTGGCAATCGCCAATGAATTTAAGGGCCGCCATACCGATGCAGAAATTTTATTTGTGGGTGCGGAAGGCAGAATGGAAATGACACGCGTGCCTGAAGCTGGGTATAAAATTGTGGGTTTGTGGATAAGTGGTTTACAACGAAAGTTAGCGCTATCAAATTTGTTGTTCCCTTTCAAACTTATTTCCAGCTATTTTAAAGCACGCAACATACTTAAAAGCTTTAAACCACATGTAGTGATAGGTACGGGTGGTTATGCCAGCGGGCCTATCTTACTGGCTGCCACCAGGCACAATATTCCTTGTTTAATACAGGAACAAAATTCGTATGCAGGTCTTACCAACAAGCAAGTTGGAAATAAAGCACAACGGGTTTGTGTGGCTTATGAAGGAATGGAAAAATATTTTCCACAGGGTAAAATTGTTGTAACCGGAAACCCCGTTCGAAAAGATATTCTTGATCTGGACAACAAACGGGAAAAAGCAAATAACTACTTCGGGTTTACGGATAAAGAAAAGACACTTTTAATTCTGGGTGGCAGCCTGGGTGCTCGTACCATCAACGAAAGTGTGTTGGAAGGAATTGACAAACTGATTGATGCACGAGTGCAAGTGATCTGGCAAACCGGTAAGGCTTATTATGAAAGTGTGAAAGCACAAGTTCAGAATAAAGACCAGCGCAGTATTCGCATCTACGATTTTCTGAAACAAATGGATCTGGCTTATGCCGCTGCAGATGTGGTGGTTTCGCGTGCCGGTGCGTTGGCTATTTCCGAACTCTGTCTTGCAAAACGACCCAGCATTCTGGTGCCTTCGCCCAATGTAGCCGAAGATCATCAAACCAAAAATGCACTCACACTGGTTGATGCCGATGCCGCCCGCATGGTGAAAGATGCAGAAGCAAAAGCATCATTGATTGACGAATCGTTGAAGTTACTCTTTGATGAACAACAATGTGAAACCCTTCGGCAAAACATAGCCAAGCGGGGTAAACCAAAAGCTACCGAGCAAATTGTAAATGAAATAGAAAAACTGATCATATAATAATACTTGTGAAGCTGGAGCAATACGATAGCGTTTATTTTTTAGGCATTGGTGGTATTGGTATGAGTGCCTTGGCCCGTTGGTTTAAGCACAAAGGTTTGCGCGTGGCCGGTTATGATCGTACACCCACTCCGCTTACGCACGAGTTGATTGCCGAAGGAATGGAAATTCACTTCGATGATAAAGTAGAGTTTATTCCAGGGTACATCAGCAAAGACAAAACCCTGGTTGTATTTACGCCTGCTATTCCTAAAAATCATGTGGAGCATAATTACCTGAAAGAACAGGGCTTCACTATTCTGAAACGATCAGAAGTGTTGGGCTTGCTCACTAAAAATTACAAAACGATTGCAGTGGCAGGCACACATGGTAAAACAACCACCTCATCGCTGATTGCCCATATATTAAAAACGGCTGGAAAAAATATGGTCGCATTTTTAGGAGGTATTACTGCCAACTACGAATCGAACCTGGTCATGCACGGTGAAGTAAACAAAGACACCCTGGTTGTAGCCGAGGCCGATGAATTTGATCGTTCTTTCTTGCGTTTATTTCCGCACACCGCTGTAGTAACATCTGCCGATGCCGATCACCTGGATATTTATGGCGATCATTTGCAGATGCTTAGCTCCTATAAAGAATTTATGAATCAGATTATCCGAAAAGGAAATCTGATACTACATGAATCAATCGCTTTGCTGGCGAATGAAATTCAGCATGTAACGAAAGAAACCTATGGTATGAGCCGGGGACAGTTTTTTGCCGGCAACATTGTTCCGCTTGGGCGGGATGGATTTTTTGAGTTCGACCTCCTGGGATTGGACAGGCAGTTCGACAATATCAAGCTCGGTGTCCCCGGTTTTCATAACATGGAAAATGCAATTGCTGCCATACTGGTAGCGCGCAAGTTTGGAGTGGATGATAAAACCATTCGTGAAGCACTTGAATCATTCCGTGGTGTTAAGCGCAGGTTCGAATTTGTTATTCGTAGAAACGATTTGGTTTACATCGATGACTATGCTCATCACCCTACAGAGATAGAAGCGTTTCTTAAATCGTTGAAGGAGATGTATAACGGCAAGAAGATAACGGTCATTTTCCAACCGCATTTGTTTACACGTACGCGCGATTTTGCAGAAGGCTTTTCAAAAAGTTTAAGCCTGGCCGATGAAGTGTTGTTGATGGATATCTATCCTGCAAGAGAAGAACCCATTCCGGGTGTAACATCGGATATGTTATTTAAAGATATCACAAGCCCTGTAAAGATCAGGTGTTCGAAGCATGATGTATTACAAAAACTGGAAGACTTAAATGTAGAAGTATTGGCAACAGTTGGCGCAGGTGATATCGATACGTTTGTAAAGCCTATTAAGGAGTTACTAAGTAAAAAACAATGAAGTGGAAATTGAAGATACGGAAAGAAGTAAAAGTGGTAGTAGCCCTGCTGGCTATTTCATTTCTGATTGCTTTCAGCGAACGTAAAATGGATGATTTGGTTTGCAAGGATATTGTTATTGAGTTAGATAATGCTCGGGAAAATCATTTTTTAGATGAAGCAGATGTGTTACGACTGGTAGAAGGTAGCAGCCAGTCAATAAAAGGAACAAGCCTGGATCATGTTAACCTGCGTGCCATTGAAAAAAAAATGATGCAGGACAAACACATTCTGGATGCTGACCTGTATGTTGATTTGAAGGGTAACCTGGTTGTAAAAGTTGAGTTAAGGAGGCCAATTGCCCGCATTGTTCAGTCCGATGCACCCGATGCCTACATCGCGGAAGACGGAGTGGTAATGTCAGTATCAGAAAACTATACATCACGTGTGGTGCTTATCAGCGGCCCTTATGTAAAGCAGTTACTTGAGTTGGGAGACTTAAGTAAAATGGAAGAAGGAAAAAATCTTTTGGAGATGATAGAATTTATCAACGATGATAAATTCTGGAAAGCACAGGTAGCACAATTGGATATCAACAGCCAGGGAAAGATTACCATTCTTCCGCAGGTTACAGGGCAACAAGTTCAATTTGGAAAGGCGGTTGACATTGAAAATAAATTTCGCAAGTTGATGATCTTTTATAAGGAGATACTTCCAACCCGTGGCTGGACTCGCTACGAGCGGATTAATCTTGAATATGATGGACAAATAATAGCAGAATAACTTTTTAATCTATATAACACCAAACATCTAACAACCACTAACACAGATTAAAGTCATGGAAAACGAAAAAATAGTAGTAGGTCTTGATATCGGAACAACCAAGATCTGCGCCATAGTAGGCCGCAAAAATGAATTTGGCAAGCTCGAAGTATTGGGCATGGGCAAAGCTGAATCGGAAGGCGTAATAAAAGGTATTGTAACCAACATCGATAAAACAGTTTTCGCCATTGAAAGGGCAATTAAAGAAGCCAGCGATATGTCGGGTATTGATATTGGTGTGGTGAATGTGGGTATTGCCGGCCAGCACATTCGAAGTTCCATTCATCATGGCAGTATTACCCGCACTTCGAAAGACGATGAAGTAAGTATTGAAGACGTAAACCGTCTTACCGAAGATATGTACCGCATTGTAATTCCGCCTGGTAGCGAGATTATACATGTAATGCCGCAAGATTATATTGTGGATTATGAAGAAGGAATAAAAGACCCGGTGGGTATGAGCGGTGTGAAACTCGAAGCCGACTTCCACATTATTACAGCACAAACCAGTGCTATCAACAACATTAATAAATGTGTGCGCAGGGGCGGACTTGAAATTGATGATTTGATTCTGGAACCATTGGCATCCAGCCTGGCCGTATTGAGCGAAGAAGAGAAAGAAGCCGGTGTTTGTTTGATTGATATTGGTGGTGGCACAACCGATATTGCTGTTTTTCACGATAATATCATTCGGCACACAGCCGTAATTCCTTTCGGAGGAAATATTCTCACAACCGATATTCAACATGGTTTAATGGTAATGGCTAAACAAGCCGAGCAATTGAAGACACGGTTTGGTAAAGCTATTGCAGAAGAAGCCAGCCCGAATGAGATTGTTTCCATTCCGGGTATTCGCAACAGAACAGCGAAAGAAATTTCAGTAAAAAATCTTTCGAGCATTATTCAGGCTCGTATGGAAGAGATCATTGAGATGTGCCATACTGAAATAATCAACTCTGGCTATGAGAACCGGTTAGCCGGAGGTATTGTAATTACAGGAGGTGGCTCGCAACTCAGTTGCTTAAAACAATTAGTTGAGTACATGACGGGTATGGATGCCCGCATTGGCTATCCGAACGAACACCTCGGCAAGAGTAAGCTGGAAGCTGTGAAGAGCCCGATGTATGCCACTGCGGTTGGGTTGGTGCTTTCTGGTTTCCGTTCATTAGATGAACGCGAAGAGCGGTATAAAGACAAGGCAAATCAGAAGCAGCCCGTAAAAGTGAAAGAGAAAAAATCCCCTTCCGATTTCTTCTCCAACATTTTAAATAAAACAAAAGGTCTTTTAATCGATGACCTCGATGGAAAGAATGAATATTAAAAATGAACAACCACTAAATCACAATAGTCATGTTTGAACCAATAACAGGATACAAATTTGACCTCCCCAAACACCACAAGTCGATTATAAAAGTAATCGGTGTAGGTGGCGGAGGTAGCAACGCGGTTAACCACATGTTTCGGCAAGGCATTAAGGATGTTGAGTTTGTAGTTGCCAACACTGATTTGCAAGCGCTTAACAGCAGCCCGGTGCCGCATAAACTTCAGCTGGGTGTAAACCTTACCGAAGGGTTGGGTTGTGGCGCCAATCCGGAAGTTGGCCGAGCGGCAGCTATCGAAAGCAAAGAACAGATTCGTGAAATGTTGGCAGGTACCAAAATGGTATTTGTTACGGCCGGTATGGGTGGTGGTACGGGTACGGGTGCTGCACCTGTTATTGCCAAGATTGCCAAAGACATGGACATTCTTACCGTAGGTATAGTAACCGCACCATTCTCTTTCGAAGGAAAAAAGAAAATGAACCAGGCTGAGTTGGGCATTGAAGCATTCCGATCAAGTTGCGATACGGTACTTGTAATTCTGAATGACAAGTTGCGCGAGATCTACGGAAACCTTTCCATCGGTCAGGCATTTGCCGAAGCAGATACTGTGTTAACCACCGCGGCAAAAGGTATTGCCGAAATTATAACCTTAGCGGGATATGTAAATGTTGACTTTCAGGATGTGCGTACCGTTATGCTAAATGCAGGTGCAGCCGTGATGGGTTCCGCAGAAACCCGTGGTGATAACCGGGCAATGAAAGCTGCCGAGCAAGCATTGGCTTCGCCTTTATTGGATAACAAAGACATTATGGGGGCTAAAAAAATTCTGCTTTCCATTATTTCGGGCGAAGAAGCTGAATTGCAAATGGATGAGTTAACTACCATTACCGAATACATTCAGCAGCAGGCTGGTGATGAGGCTGAGGTAATTTTTGGTCATGGTGTGGACAGTGGTTTGGGCGATTGCATCCGGGTAACCGTTATCGCTACCGGATTTAATAACGAAGGCAAACTCAAAAAGAAAGAGGAAAAGAAAATTCATGAACTGGATAAATCTCAGATTCCATTGTTCGGTGCCCTCGATAATTCGGTGAATCAACAAAGCACGGAATTACAATTGAAATTTAAACCCGATGGCGATAAACCTGTTTTGAAGGAAACTCCTAAAGAAGAAAAAACAGAACGCCACACCGAAATCCCCAGGGAAACAAAAGAGGAACGGTCTTATACCTTCGAAATCTTTAATAAGAATGAACAACCTGTAAACGAGCCTGACGATGATGGTGAAGAAAGTTTGTTCAACGATGAAGACGAGTTCGAAGTTGGAAAGGAAATTTCGGCCGATCAGGTTATTAACGAAGAGGGCCTGATGGAAATTCGGAAAACCAAAGCCCGGTTGGAACAGCAGGCTAAAGAGCGAAGAGAAAAACTTAAAAACAAAAAGCAGGAAATGTCGAAGGAAGAGTTTAATGAAAAATGGACATTACCGGCCTATTTGCGCAGAGGTGTAAAGATGGATAACGTGCCGCACTCATCCGAGTCATTCATCTCGCGCTATAATTTAAATGATGATAACAACTTGTTAGGCAACAATAAGTTTTTGCATGATAATGTTGATTAGTACCTCACCCCTAACCCCTCTCCAAAGGAGAGGGGAGTGAAGTGAGTATTTTAGTATAAAAAAAATTTAAGGTGTTCTGTTTCATTTTGGATATGATAAGATATAGCTCCTGTTCCCCTCTGCTTTGCAGCGGGGTTAGGGGTGAGGTCATGGCATATCCGGCACGACTGGTTTTTACTCCATTCGTAGTGGTTGTTGGTGGTAAATATTTTTTGCCGGTGCCGGAGTGCCTTATTTTTTAAACTGAGTTTAACCCATTTTTTAAGCTCACAAAATCCCTTGCCAAAAGCGAGGGATTTTCATTTCTAACCAATTGATAATCTGTTCACTGATTCTAGGGCAAAAACTCTGAAAGCACTGTTTGGCATAACTACCAAAAGTTGAATAACACGTTTGGCGCGTGGCTTGCAATTGAGCTAACCAAACAGTTATCAACCATGAAAACTTTTAGTTTAACCTTCGTAGTACTGGCGCTCGTGTTAACTTCTTGTGAGCTTACCATTGTTGAACCTCGCTATGATGACCGCGACCAGATTACGGGTTCCTATCGCCTGGAAGAATACAGCCAATCGTGGCGCGTATATTCCAACTTTCAGATTTACATTCGCAAAATAGGCACGGGTTATGGAGCTGATGAGGTGTTTATAGAGAATTTTTACAATGCTGGTATTGATGTAGTAGCCCGCGTGTATGGAAACAGCATCACTATACCCTTACAATATGTAAATGGATACGAGGTAGAAGGCTCGGCAACAATTTATCGGAATGAGATTTCATTCACGTACAGAGTCCGTGACACGTACACTCGCTCAAGCCCTGATTATTGCGAAGCCACGGTGTGGTTATAAATTAAAAGAGATTGGTGAAAGCCAATCTCTTTTTTTGTTGATCCTATGCGGATTTAGTCTGCTTAGCTGCTAATAATTATTACTTGAATATTTTTTTCTTCGGTAACAAGTTCACGATGCACCCATAAGATATTCTGCAACCCAATTGGGTAAAGGAATAGCTTTATTCAATACTACATCAGTGCCATTTGTAATTTCGGCTATTAGGTTAGCTTGTTTTTGTGAATTGTCAAATATGTAAGCACGAGTTGTTTGCTGCACTGCGGCTTTCAGATTTGAAAGGCTTTTATAATACCGGTTACGAATTACTTCTGGAGCAACCGGATGGCCAGATTGAGCTACACGAATATTTACTCGGCTGATATTAATCTCAGGATCTTCAGTTGCAATGTAATACAGGTAAACTCGAAACCCCCTAAGACTGGCCTTGTTTAAAAATTCAATTTTTCCCTCATGACTCATCACGGTTTCGTACGTAAACGAAATACCTTGATCAAGCAAGTGCTGCCTTATAAATTCAGCAATGTCCGCTGCAATGTAAGAATCTATACTAGCATTGCAGGTAAGAATATTTCGGTGGACACTTAGGTTTGTCCATAGGTCTGGCTGATTTCGTTTAACCGGAGAAAAAGTGCTATCCTGAAAGAATTTTTTTAGTTGATTCTCTGTCACCTCCAAGTTAAAATCGGAAAATGCAAGCGTGAATTTTTCTCTTAGCGTAATTTCAATGTCATCAGCATTAATATACACACCTAACTTCACTCTTTCATCAGCCAATATTCCTTTGAATATGGTGGTTTTGCCAGAACCGTTAGGACCAGCAAATATCCTCATTCTTTTTGAGGCCATTTATTTCAGTTTAAACTGGTCTGGTAAATTCTGAGTTGGCTTTTTTAGATTTCGGATGAATCTTTTTTTACGTGTGGGAGATATTTCATATAATTTACCCTCCTCTTCTACATAAATAGGCACATTGGTTTTCTGTGCTTCTTCACTTGCTTTTATTGTCGCTGAAATAGCCGCACCTAGTAAACCTCCGATAATGGCCCCTTCTTCTTTATCTTTCAACAAAAAGGAACCCAATACGGCACCGATCAAACCTCCTTTGATTAACGAATCGAGTGTAATATTTTCATTTTTCATCTGATAATATTTTGTTCAGTTTGAAGAGTCATTTTGAGTACTACTTCATGGGTTGAAGTTAACCATTTGTCCTCACATCTACACTTAAACAGGGGTTCACAGTTTTTTGAAAAGATAAACTTAAGCACACTTGCCATGGAAAGTACGACCACAAAAAGAGATTGGCTTTTGACCAATCTCTAGTATCGAATTCATTCTTTGCCCTGTTTTCGTGTCTTCACAAAAACAGCAACTTCAGATTACCCAACCTGCGCTTGCAGTTTTTGCGATAATACTGATTTAGGAACTGCGCCTACCTGCTTATCTACTACCTGGCCATTTTTAAATACCAACAGGGTAGGGATGTTGCGCACACCAAAGCGTGCTGTAACCTGTGGGTTTTCGTCCACATTAATTTTTGCTACAACGGCTTTGCCTTCGTAATCGCCAGCCAGTTCTTCCACCACAGGGCCAATCATTTTACAAGGGCCGCACCATTCGGCCCAAAAATCTACTAATACTGGTTTTTCAGAGTTAATTACCTGATCAAAATTCGAATCGGTGAGTTCTAATGTTTTACCCATGGTTTATAAAGATTAAAGTTGTTTTTTATCAATCTACTGATTCCAACATAAAGGTAGGCGAAAATGTTCCAACTTCGGTTTTTTCTGGCCCAACAGTTTTTTGAACTGTATCCGTCAGCCACCGGGTTTCGGCTTTGTCGGTAACCACGCCTACTTCTGAGAGTCGCTTCAGTTCTTTTATAAAGTCGTTGCTTACTTTTATGCGCTGGGCGCGAGCCAGTAATTCGGTTTGAATTCCTTCTGTTTCATCGCGCACAATCAGTTTCAGATTGGAGTTGCCCAAATTCTTTTTACAGATTTTTTCCAGGCTTTCAATAAAGTCTTCTGAAATTTCATCGATAGAACAACGCAACGCCAACCCTTGCACGCGTTTGCCGGCCAACTCATTTAGTAAATCAATGTTTCTGATTTTAAATTCCAGTTCCTGATCGCCCCAGCTTTTGCGTACAACATTTCCTTCTACAAAAAGAAATAATCCGGGCATGAGGTAGGCTTTAAATTTCATGTAGTCATCGCTCCACAACATAAACTCAAATTTGCCGCTGTAATCTTCCAGCACCAGTTTACCAAATGGTCTGCCGGTTTTAGTCATACGATGTTCTACTCCCGAAACAATGCCGCCCACTTTACACTCTTTGCCTTCTAAACTGTTCAGGTCCGTTAGGGTTGCAAGTTGTGTGGTGCAAAACGAATCCATTTCAAATCTGAAATTATCGAGCGGATGGCCCGAGATATACACACCGACTACTTCTTTTTCGAAGTGCAGCTTTTCTATTTCGCTAAAAGGTTCGATCGGGTCTATTTTGGGTGGCGGCATGGCAGTGCCACTCGCTTCGCCAAACAAACTTGCCTGGGCACTTTGTGCTTCCTGCTGCATTTTGCTGGCATAGCGAATTACTTTTTCAGTAAGAGATAGATCGCCTTCTTTGGCGGCCATGTATTGCCTGCGATGGTATTCAGGAAAACAATCGAAAGCACCACTCAACGCCAGGCACTCGAATGTTTTTTTATTGACCGAACGGTTGCTTAAGCGTTTGGCGAAATCAAAAATATCTTTGAACGGGCCGTGTGCATCGCGTTCAGTGATAATCGCTTCCACTGCAGCTTCACCTGCACCTTTAATTGCGCCCAGCCCAAACCGGATTTTGCCTTCCTTGTTTACTTCAAAGTTTACACCCGATTCGTTTACATGCGGGCCCAGTACTTCAATGCCTTGCTTGCGACTGTCTTCAATAAAATAGGTTACATTATCTAAATTGCTTTGCGAGTGCGTAAGGATCGCGGCCATGTATTCGGCCGGATAATTTGCCTTGAGGTATGCGGTGTGATATGCTACCAGCGAATAACACGTAGAGTGCGATTTGTTAAACGCATATTGCGCAAATGCTTCCCAATCTTTCCAGATTTTCTCTGCCACTTCTTCGTTGTGCCCGTTGGTTTTACAACCTGCAATGAATTTGTCTTTCATTTTGTCGAGCACTTCTTTTTGCTTTTTACCCATGGCCTTACGCAGCACATCGGCATCGCCTTTTGAAAAGTTGGCCAGCTTCTGCGACAGCAACATCACCTGCTCCTGATACACCGTAATACCGTAGGTATCTTTCAGGTATTCTTCCATTACAGGCAAATCGTATTTGATCGGCTCGCGACCATGCTTGCGTGCAATAAAAGCCGGAATGTATTCCATCGGGCCTGGCCGGTACAACGCGTTCATAGCAATCAGGTCTTCAAACTTATCGGGCTTTAATCCACGTAAGTAACTTTGCATACCATCCGATTCGAACTGAAATGTACCGGTAGTATCGCCACGCTGATAGAGTTGATAGGTTTTTACATCATCCAACGGAACTGTATCAATATCTATGTCAATGCCTTTTGTTCGTTTAATATTGCGGATCGCGGTCTTTATAATAGAGAGTGTAGTAAGTCCGAGAAAGTCCATCTTTAACAAACCGGCACTTTCTACTACGCTGTTATCGAACTGCGTTACCAACATCTCCGAATCTTTCGCGGTTGATACCGGAACAAATCGGGTTAGTTCATCGGGCGTAATAATCACACCACAGGCATGTGTACCGGTGTTGCGCAACGATCCTTCCAGTACAATAGCTTGTTTCAGCACTTGTGCTTTCAGGTCGCTGCCATTTTTAACTTCGTTCAGTTCTTTTACTTCTTCAAATGCTTTTGCCAATGAGGTGCCTGGCCTTTCCGGAACCATTTTCGCTAAGTTATTGGCTTCGGCTAATGGTAACTCCATCACACGGGCACAATCGCGAATGGAAGATTTTGCTGCCATGGTACCATAGGTAATAATTTGTGCTACCTGTGAATGACCATATTTTTCGATCACGTACTTCAATACCTTGTCGCGTCCTTCATCATCAAAGTCAATATCAATATCGGGCAGCGATACGCGATCAGGATTTAAGAAACGCTCAAACAGTAAATCGTATGCAATAGGATCGACATTGGTAATGCCAATGCAAAACGCAACAGCCGAACCGGCCGCTGAACCGCGACCAGGCCCAACACTTACACCCATCTCGCGCGCCTTCGAGGTAAAGTCTTGTACAATCAGGAAATAGCCGGGGTACCCGGTTTTCTTAATCGTTTCCAATTCAAAGTCTAACCGCTCGCGTATTTCGGTTGTTAGTTCAGGATATTTTCGTTTGGCACCTTCGTAAGTAAGATGGCGCAGGTAATCATCTTCGGTTTTAAATTCTTTTGGAATCTGAAACTTGGGCAGCAACACCGAACGTTTCAGTTCATACGTTTCAACTTTATCAATTATTTCCTGAATGGTATCAAACGCTTCCGGCAAATCGCGGAAGACCGTTTTCATTTCGTCTTGCGTTTTGAAATAGTAGTTGTTGTTCGGTAACCCGTAGCGTGTACCGCGACCGTAACCAATAGGTGTAGATTGAAACTCTCCTTCTTTTATGCACAATAAAACATCGTGCGCATTCCATTCTTCTTTTTCAAGATAGAAACACTCGTTGGCTGCAAAGTATTTTACGTTGTACTTCTTTGCAAACTTAAGCAGGGTTTCGTTTACGCGATCTTCTTCGCGGGTATCGTGGCGGTTTAGTTCAATGTAGAAATCATCGCCAAACAAGTTGTGCCACCACACAAAGGCTTCTTCGGCTTGTCGTTCGCCCACATTCAATATCAAGTGTGGGATTTCACTTCCCAGACCACCCGTGGTAGCTATCAACCCTTCGCGATGCTGCGTTACAAGGTCTTTATCGATACGCGGATAAATTCCATAAAGCCCTTCAATAAAACCGAGGGAACTTAGTTTGGCCAGGTTCTGATAGCCGGTTTTGTTGCGGGCCATCAATACTTGTGTATATCGTTTGTCGGGATTGTCTTTGGTGAACTTTAGTTTTTTGCGTTCGTCAGATAAATAAAATTCGCAACCTACTATGGGCTTAATGCCATGCTTCAACGCTTCGCTCACAAACTTGAATGCGCCATACATGTTACCGAAGTCGGTCAAAGCAACCGCAGGCATTTTTTGTTCGATTGCTTTGGAAATAATTTCGCCTACATCGGGCACAGCTTGTAGTACCGAGTATTGCGAGTGCACATGCAAGTGGCAGAAAAGTTTATCGGTCAGATCTGTCTCCGCGTAATTCCCATAATCAACGCCTTTTACTTTTTGGCGTTTGCCGGAGTTACCCGCTTCCAGATCAGGTTCTTCGTAAACAAGTTTTTCTGGGGCAAAACCATCAAAGGTTGGGATTACTTGCTTTTGCAGCAGACCAAAGAAAGATCGTGCCGTAGCGGCCACATCGTAACTTGCATCATGGGCATCTTCAAAAGGTTTACCAAAAAGCTTTTCATGCAGTTCAGTTAACCGCGGCATTTTCAGTTTTCCTCCGGGCCCACCACTCAGCTGGCAGAATTCGGTAGCACTTATTCCGGTATCAATTTTATTTAGGGCCAGAAAATTTTCGGTAGCGAAGTTCTTTCGGATGAACTCGGCCCCGATAATATTGATGTCGAATTCGATATTGTGACCAACCAATACCTTGGTTCGTTCCAGATCTTTTCGAAACTCCGCTAAAACAGTTTCCAACTCCCGGCCTTCTTCTATTGCCCGTTGGGTTGAGATGCCGTGCACTTGTTCGGCCTTAAAAGGAATATCAAACCCATCGGGTCTTATAATAGAGTTGTTGCTCGAAAGAAGTTTACCGGTATGATCGTGCAGTTGCCAGGCAAACTGAACAAGCCGGGGCCAATTATCCAGATCGGTAAGGGGTGCAGTCTTATTATGCGGAATACCAGTGGTTTCCGTGTCGAAAATCAGATACATGTAATAAATTGTAGTGGGGAGGTAAAATTAGCCCGAAATGCGGTTACAGCCAATTACTGCTGCAAAGGGATTTTGCACCCGCTTTTAGAAAGAAACCATCAATTTGTTTGGTGTAATAATCTGTTTTTCAGATGCTTATTTTGAAATAGATTTTTGTTCAAAAAATGACCTGAAGAAAAAGTAAAAAAATAGAACACTTCAAAAAGCACCATGTTTAGCACCCTTTGGAAGCATGGATTCATCGAAACCTTCTAATACTACTAACTTCATGCAGTAAGTTTTTAGCTGGTTCACCAGCATTTTACATTTAATTATTTAGAACATTTCAAAATACACCAATCAATTGTTTGGTACTGTGCTGGGAAGTAATTTTGATTCGATTCAGTTTTTAAATTAACTACGTTCAACCGATAACTATGAAATGGTTTCTAGATCTCTTCTCAAGTTCGCTTGGAAGAAAAGTGCTGATGGCCCTAACGGGCATCTTTCTGATACTTTTTTTAGCAGTACACCTGGCGGGTAACCTGCAATTGCTAAAAGATGATGGCGGTAAAGCATTTAATATTTATGCTGACTTCATGGGGCACAATCCCTTGATCCAGTTTATTTCCAAAGGCAACTTTGCCTTTATTCTGCTCCATGCCATCTGGGGTATTATGCTCACCATTAGAAATCGTAAGGCACGCGGGCCTGAGGGTTATGCAATTGCCAACAAAAGTTCAATATGGGCTTCGCGCAACATGGGTATATTAGGTACCCTTATCCTTATTTTCCTGGTTATTCATTTAAAAGATTTTTATGGCCAGGCGCATTTTGGAAGTTTAAGCACGCAGGTATATGATGGCAAAACCGTAACCGATCTGTACGCACAGGTGGCCTATTGGTTTAAAGTAGAGTGGTACGTTATACTTTATGTAATTTGTATGGCCGCACTGGCCTTCCACTTGTGGCATGGCTTTACCAGTGCTTTTCAAACACTTGGCCTAAACCATATGAAATACAATCCTGTTATAAGCTTTGTAGGAAAAGTATTTGCTATAGTAGTGCCGGTTGCATTTGCGATCATCCCGGTGTTCATGTATATGGGTATAACTATTTAATCTCTGTTTTCAATAATTCTTAAACAAACACCATGAAGCTAGAATCTAAAATTCCGGAAGGACCCTTAGCCGAAAAGTGGACAAAACATAAATTCAATCTGAAGTTGGTTAACCCGGCCAATAAAAGAAAGTACGATGTAATTGTAGTGGGTACAGGCCTGGCGGGTGCATCAGCAGCTGCTTCACTTGGTGAGTTGGGATATAATGTAAAAGCATTCTGTTTTCAAGATAGTCCGCGCAGGGCACACAGTATTGCTGCACAAGGTGGTATCAACGCTGCCAAAAATTATCAAAACGATGGCGATAGTGTTTTTCGCTTGTTCTACGATACCATTAAAGGTGGTGATTATCGTGCTCGCGAAGGTAACGTGTATCGCTTGGCCGAAGTAAGTGTTGATATTATTGATCAGTGCGTAGCACAAGGCGTTCCGTTTGCACGCGAGTATGGTGGCTTGTTAGCCAATCGTTCATTTGGTGGCGCGCAAGTATCGCGCACATTTTATGCGCGTGGTCAAACCGGGCAACAATTATTGTTAGGTGCCTACGGTGCACTCAACCGCCAGATTGCTAATGGAAAAGTAAAAATGTATAACCGCACCGAAATGCTCGATGTGGTAGTAGTAGATGGCAAGGCCCGTGGTATTATTACGCGCGATTTAGTTACCGGCAAAATTGAATCGCACAGTGCGCACGCAGTGTTGTTATGTACCGGTGGATACGGAAACGTATTTTATCTTTCAACAAACGCAAAAGGTTCAAATGTAACAGCAGCTTGGCGCGCACATAAAAAAGGTGCGTTCTTTGGCAATCCTTGCTTTACGCAGATTCACCCCACGTGTATTCCGGTTTCGGGTACACATCAATCCAAGCTTACGCTGATGTCTGAATCATTACGTAATGATGGCCGTGTGTGGGTACCTAAAAAGCCCATGCCGGGTTTGAAATCAAAAGATGCGATGAACCTTCCGGAGTCAGAGCGCGACTATTTCCTGGAAAGAAAATATCCTTCGTTCGGAAATCTTGTTCCGCGCGATGTGGCTTCGCGCAATGCCAAGCAAGTGTGCGATGAAGGTCGTGGTGTTGGTTCAGGTCTGGCTGTATTTCTTGATTTTACCGATGCTATTAAACGCGATGGTGAAGATACCATTCGTGCCAAATACGGAAACCTGTTTGATATGTATGCACAGATAACAGGTGAGAATCCCTACAAAGGCCCGATGATGATTTACCCGGCTGTGCATTATACCATGGGCGGTTTATGGGTAGATTATAACTTGATGACAACCGTGCCCGGCTTATACGCATTGGGAGAAGCTAACTTCTCCGACCATGGTGCAAACCGATTAGGCGCAAGTGCATTAATGCAAGGGTTGGCCGATGGTTACTTTGTAATACCTTATACCATTGGCGATTACCTGGCCACCATTGGCTGGAATGATAAAATAGGAACTGATCATCCTGCATTTAAAGAAGCAACCGATGCAGTGAATGAGCGAATCAACAAACTCATCAGTATCAAAGGTAAAAAGACAGTGGATGAGTTTCACCGTCAGTTGGGCCTCACCATGTGGGAGTATTGTGGTATGTCGCGTAGCGAAGCCGGTTTAAAAAAAGCCAAAAAAATCATTCAGGATTTGAAGGCTGAGTTTTGGACCAGCGTAAATGTATTGGGCGCTGCCAATGAATTGAATCAGGAATTGGAAAAAGCAGGCCGTGTAGCTGATTTTATTGAATTAGGAGAACTGATGGTGGATGATGCCCTGAACCGTACGGAATCATGTGGCGGACACTTCCGCGAAGAATCACAAACGCCTGAAGGTGAAGCTATGCGCAAAGACGATGAGTTTGCCTATGTGGCTGCCTGGGAATACAAAGGCGACAACCAACCCGAAGTGTTGCATAAGGAAGAATTGAAATTTGAAAATGTAAAACTTACTCAACGTAGCTATAAATAAGTATGAAGATTACGTTAAAAGTCTGGAGACAGAAAGACAACAAAAGCAAGGGTGCTTTCAAAACGTATCAGCACGATCATGTATCGCCTGACATGTCTTTTTTGGAGATGATTGATGTGTTGAATGAGGAACTTACCCGCAAGGGCGAAGAGCCGATTGCCTTCGATCACGATTGCCGTGAAGGTATTTGCGGTATGTGTAGTTTGTATATAAATGGCCGTCCGCATGGGCCGTTGCAAACCACAACATGCCAGTTGCACATGCGCTCGTTTACCGATGGGCAAACCATTACCGTAGAACCATGGCGTGCCAAGGCTTTTCCGGTGGTGAAAGATCTGGTGGTGGATCGCACAGCGTTTGATCGGATACAGCAAGCGGGTGGATATGTAAATGTAAACACGGGTGGCGTACCCGATGCCAATGAAATACCCGTTCCCAAAAAAGTAGCCGATGAAGCATTTGATGCGGCAACCTGTATTGGTTGTGGTGCGTGTGTGGCGGCATGTAAAAATGCTTCAGCGATGTTGTTTGTAAGTGCCAAGATTTCGCAATTCGCCTTACTGCCACAAGGAAAAGTAGAACGTAAAGAACGTGCCGAGAAAATGGTGGCCCAGATGGATGCCGAAGGATTTGGTTCTTGTACGAATACCTATGCATGCGAAGCCGAGTGTCCGAAGGGTATTAAGATTACCAACATTGCACGCATGAACCGCGAGTACTTTACAGCGATGTTAAGTTCTTACCAAGTTGAAACGAAAGGTGGTGGAGATTGATTTAAAATAACCTGATATTAATAAGTAAAGGGGCTGCCTTAGTAAGGCAGCCTCTTTTTGTTTCTAGACGACCTCTTTCCCAGCAGAGCCTCCCGTTTCGGGGACTCAGTTTTTTGGAATCTTAGAAAGATATAGTCTTTTGAATATCTTTTAAATGAGAGTAGTTATCTAATATTTAATAAGGAAAGACATTGTTTGGTTCGTGAGGACACGAACCATGGCGTGAGGTGGTTATCCGCTTACGCCACCTTTTCCCAGCAGAGTCTCCCGTTTCGGGGACTCCGCGTAAACTAAACGAATCCATTTAAGCCGGCACAAGTTGCCTTCTAAATTCCCTATGCCGTTAAAGTAAATGTGATTTGAGTTTCCGATGAAGAAAGAATGAGACCAGCAGCAAAGTGAAATCTTACTCACTCTTACAAACCCCAATTCCAGTTCTGCCACTGGCAATCGATTTTGTAAACGACTCACCAATGTTTCCACCGGCCAGAATAACATCGCGGCCGGGGCCAGTATCGGCTAAATGAATTTTAATGCAAGCTTCCAATTGTAACAGGCTTGAATAAGATACAGCTGTTTCATCGGCAAGGTTGGTAAGCAATGTTTCACTTTTTCCGGTCTTGGCATCCACCGGGCTTAGCAAAGCAGCGACATCCGCATCGGCTGCACTCAAATCGCCCAAATGTAAATGCACAGGGAGTTTATCATTGCCCTCCGTTCCCGTTAAGGAAACAGCAACGGTGGTGGTTCCATTTCTACGTTCTTTAAACACTACCGTGCCGGATACTTCATACTCCGAACCCTGCTGCAAGGCATAGGTTATTTCATTGCCGGTAAATTCTGATGTGTTTTCGCTTTCCTGGCAAGCGGCCCCTATCAAACCAATCCAAACTACCCAGATAATTCTTTTCATCTCCGTAAGGTTTAATCGATTAAAATTAGAAATTTTTATCAGAAATCGCGTTTCTTGCTTCCATATTTGACCACTCGTGGTCACTAAAACCGGCAATTGGCATAGATATGGTATATTCGAACTAACGAAATAAAGCGCATTATAATTTGTGAAACGTCTACTATTCATCACTTTTTTGCTGGCAGGTTGCAGTCCTTCCATAAACACCAGCCTTAAGTCGAACCTGCAAAACCCAAAACCCGATTGGCTATCGGCCAAGCCCGAGCTGGCTGGTTATTATACCGGTGTGGGTCATAGCGCAAAAATGGGTGACAATAATTACATCCAGTCCGCCAAGAAAAGTGCGTTGGAAGACCTCGTGTCGCAAATAAAAGTAAACGTGTCTTCCACATCGTTGCTTACGCAGATTGATAACAACAAGGAGTTTCAGGAAAAATACGAACAGATCATTCAGACCACGGCCGCGGATGAGATTCAGGAGTTTGAACAAGCCGGAGCCTGGGAAGATGAGTTGAATTATTGGGTTTACTACAAGCTGAGCAAACAACGGTACAAAGAGATTAAAGATCAGCAGAAGCGAAATGCGATTACATTGGGATTGGATTTCTTCACCAAAGCAAAAGACGCGGAGCGCAATGGAGAACCCGTAGTGTCACTTGGATTTTATTACCAGGGTTTTCGTGCCATCGAAAAATATCTGGATGAACCCATTCGATTGGAATATCAGGGCAAAGAGATTTTACTCACTAATGAAATTGTAGCCGGCATGCAATTGTTGTTAGATAAAATTTCCCTTACGGTCGATCCGAAGGAATTGATGTTGAACCGAAGGCTTGCGCAGAATGATCTTTCGGTGTTGGCGCGTGCTACCGACAAAGCCACCGGAAAAGCCATTGCCGATTTACCCCTGGCAGCAGCTTTCGAAAAAGGTGCCGGTGATGTTTTTCCAACCTATAAAACCGATTCGAATGGTCAGGTAAAAATTTTGCTTACAAAAATCAGCGCGCGTGATACGGAGCAGACAGTAGGTGTGAAAATCGATTTGATGAATTTTGTAGGTCAAACACAGGATGAAATCTACTCGCTGGTGGCGCAAAAAATGGTAGTACCCAAAGCGGTGGTATTGATGAAAGTACAACGACCTTTGGTTTATGTTACCTCGGTAGAAAAGAGTCTGGGTGTACAAAAGAGCAATCAGCAAATCACCAATCGGATTAAAAATTATCTGGCTAATTCTGGTTTTGAGTTTACCGATGATAGAAACAAGGCCGAACTTTGGCTGGATGTTGATGCGAACTCCGAACGCGGGGCTCAATCCGGCAGCATTTTTATCACCTATGTAACGGCCGTAATTAAAGTATCTACCGCGCGCGATAACAAAGAGATATACGCCACTACATTAGATCGCATAAAAGGCTTTAGCCTCGACTTTGAACGGTCCAGTCAGGAAGCATATAATAAGTCGTTGGAAACATTGAATAATGAAAAATTGCCAGAACTGCTAAACGCAATTTTGCAGTAAAATGATTGATTTTGATGCATTTACAGGTATATGAGCGCGTAAAATCAAATTGATATGAAGGTGTGGCCTGTTAATTGCATTGTTGTAAATTGCATAACCAAATTCAAACCTTATATGAAAAAGTTAAACTACGTTTCGATTGCTGTACTGGCAGCTGCTGTTATAATGGCCGGTTGTAAAGGCAAAGAAAAAATCCCTGCTGGTGAAAAGGAAGTAATAGTGCCATGCTCTGGTCCCGATTACTTTACAACTTCCAAAGCTTTCCGCGCTAATTCCATTGGCGAAAGTCAGGATCAGGTAACTTCCAAGAAGAAAGCCTTAACAAATGCCCGCAACGAACTGGCGCAAGCTATCAACACAACCGTAAAAACGGTTACCGATAACTATGTAAACTCACGTGAGTTTAATAACAAAGAAGAAGTGGAAGAGCGTTTTGAAAGCTTGAACCGTGAAGTAGTTGATCAGACTTTATCGGGTATTACTACCTTGTGCGAAAAACTGATGAAAACGGAACAAGGCACTTATAAAACGTATGTAGCCATCGAACTTTCAGCTGATCAATTGGTATCTAAATACAACGAGCGCCTGAGCAAAGACGAGCGTTTGAAAATTGATTACGACTACGAAAAGTTCAAAGAAACTTTCGAAAAGGAAATGGCAAAAATGGGTAATAAATAATCCCTTCCTGACAAGCTATTTTTGAGGTGGCTTCCAGAATTCAAAATCCCGGCTTTGCCGGGATTTTTTATTTTATGTGGTTCCCCGTATCAGATGCTATTAACCTTGTATATTTATAATAATCACCTAATTGGCTAGTATGAAAATCGTAGGCATAATTACACTTTTCCTTAGTTCTATAATCAATTCTTTTGGGCAATCTAAAACGGACGATTTTGTGGTAGGGTACTACCATGATATTCATGGTCAATCAATTAATGGTTTTTATTCAACAGATTATTCCGCAAGAAAGTCATTTTATTTTACTTATCCTTTTAAAGATAATACTAAAGGAGCATACTATGATGCAACTGGATTACGATTTGAAGGTTATATAAGAGGAAATTTAGCTGTCGGATTCTCCTATACGCCTTCAATTGAAAAGAAATATAAGCCCATTGATATTGATAATTGTATAGGATTAAAAATGGGAGTTGATTCTTTTGCTGTAATTAAAAATTTTGAAATTCAGCGTGCCAATAGAATTATAAAAAATTCAAAAAATGAGTTTGTTGAAGTTATTGGCCGAGTGGGAGAGAATACTTTTTATAAACATGTATTAGCGGGCCAAACAACTTTTATTACTCATTTGGTAAAGCACGATAGCTCCAATGAATTTAAGACTTTTCTCAAAGATGGAGATAGTTTTAAAAATGAATTGGTGAAGTATTTTGGTGAATATGAAGTTTTGAAAAATAAGATATTGGATGGTAAGTATAAATTTGAAGACTTGGACAAACTTATTAACTGGTTAAGATTTGCTGAGTTAACCAAAAACCGTTCAGTTGTTTATTACAATTCCTCTTGGGAAGAGGTACCCAGACAACAAAGTAAATACTATTCAATTAGCGAATCTGTTATAGATTCGCTAATCCACATGAGTTTTTATTCTTCTGATAGAAGAAAACTATTTGAGGGTGGTTTTGTTTCCTTTTATCCTAACAAAAGAGTTGGTGAGTTTATTTATTATGATATTAATGGCAAAATAGTAAGTAAGACTGTGTTTGAAGAGAATAAAGCCAAAAGAGTAATGGAGTATTTCCCTAATGGTCAATTAAGGAGAGAATACATCATTGAAAATAATGAGCCCATATTCAAAGAAATAAATGACTCTAATGGAAAAAATCTGATTAGTTCATCTGGTACAGCTCAAGAGGTATTATTTGATACAATTCGCAATCGTGAGATAACATATGAGTATTTTCAAAATAGGATTTCAAAAGTCTATTTTAATAGTGATGATGGAAAAAGGATTTACCAATTGGCCCCAAAAAATATAAAGCTAAAATCATACGAGTTTTTACAAACTAAATTTATTGAGAACAACAGAGATTTGTATGACTCAGTCAAAACTTTTACAGAAAAAATTGAAGGCTACGTTTTTGTAAAATGTATAGTCGACCCCGCTGGAAATATCACTAGTGCCAGTATTGTAAAAACACTTAATTCTAGTTTTGATTTGGCTTCAAGGAGGTTCATACCTTATTTAAAGGCATACAAAGGACTTGATACTGGTAAAGTAGATGAAAAGGATATTTATCAAGAAGTAATTGTACCGTTTAATTTTTCAGTTCTAAGTGACAACCCCAATTTTAAAAATTGGGGTAATAACATGAATTATATGAATTTTATGAATAATACCCTTCAACAGATGAGATATAGCGTTCCACCACCTATAAAATTTTAAATCCGAAATTATATATGATAAGGTATTCAAATTGGACTTTGACTTTTCTACTGCTTGTCTCGCTAACTTTTGATAGTTTAGGTCAGGCAAAAAAAACAACACCTGCCGCAGTTGACTTCAACGAAATCTACAAGCCAGCCAAGTGGCGAAGCATCGGGCCGTTTCGGGGTGGTCGTTCCGTTACAGCATCGGGCGTAATTGGCGATATCAATACCTATTACATGGGCACCACGGGTGGCGGCCTTTGGAAAACAGACGATATTGGTCTCACCTGGAGAAATATTTCGGATGGCTTTTTCAAAACGGGTTCGGTAGGCGCGGTAGCCGTTTCGGAAAGTGATCCCAATGTAGTTTATGTGGGTATGGGCGAACATGCAGTGCGCGGTGTAATGACGCATCATGGCGATGGCGTTTATAAATCAACTGATGCCGGTAAAACATGGACTAAACTTGGGCTCGATGCCACGCAACACATTTCGCGAATTGCTATCCATCCAAAAGATCCCAACATTGTATATGTGGCTGCGCAAGGTGCCTTGTATAGTCATACGCCTGAACGTGGGGTTTATAAATCAACAGACGGTGGTACAACATGGAAGAAAATTTTATATGTGAATGACAAAGCTGGATGTGTCGAGTTATCGCTTGATATGAATAATCCGCGCGTGCTCTATGCAGCTCTGAATGAATACGGTCGCTTGCCGTGGAAAGTAATAAGTGGAGGCGAGGGCAGTGGTTTATATAAATCTACAGATGAAGGCGCTACCTGGAAAAAAATTCATACAGGTTTACCCAAAGAGTTGGGCAAGATGGCCGTTTCGGTAAGTCGTGCTAATTCAAACAGAGTTTATTTATTGCTGGAGAGTGATTCGGAGAAAGAGTTGGGTGGCTTATTTGTTTCAAACAATGCCGGTGATAGTTGGAGTCGTGTGAGCGATGATCATCGCTTGATTCAACGGGCGTGGTATTACATCGAAGTTTTTGCCGATCCTAAAAATGAAAATACAGTTTATGTATTGAGCGCACCGGCCTTGCGATCGGAAGACGGTGGAAAAACATGGGAGGACCTTTCTGGAACGCATGGTGACTTTCACGACTTGTGGATTAACCCACACAATCCGCGCAACATGGTAATTGCAAATGATGGTGGCGCGGCAGTAAGTGTAAACTATGCTAAAACATGGTCAACACAAGATAATATGCCCACTGCCCAATTTTATAGGATCAACGTTGATAATCAATTTCCCTATCGCATCTATGCAGGTCAGCAAGACAATACTTCGGTTTCAATTGCCAGTCGCGAATTAAGTGGTTGGGCAATAACACCTCGCAGTTGGACGTATTCAGCCGGTGGTGAAAGTGCATTTCTTGCTTTTAATCCCGATGATCCACGCTATGTGTTAGGTGGAAGTTATCAAGGCACTATTGAAGTATTGGATACCAAGGCACATGCTGGCACCAACATAATGGCTGCGCCCATTCAATATTTGGGTATGGATGCGAAAGACATGAAATATCGCTTCAATTGGAATGCACCCATCATCTGGTCGAAACACGAACCCAACACCTATTACCACGGTGCACAAAAGTTGTTGCGCACAACTGATATGGGTAAAACATGGACAGAAGCTTCACCTGATCTTACCCGAAATGACAAATCAAAACAAGGAAAAGGCGGTGGCCCTTATACGAACGAAGCTGTGGGTGCCGAGAATTACGGAACACTTAGTTATGTAGTGGAATCCCCACATGAGAAAGGCGTGATCTGGACCGGTAGTGATGACGGTTATGTGCAGCTTACGCGTGATAATGGTGCAACCTGGCAAAATGTTGCTCCTGTTGGGTTAGCAGAGTGTCTTATCAATGCAATTGAAGTTTCACCGCACGATAAAGCAACCGCTTACATCGCAACAACACGTTATAAGTTTAACGATCATACTCCTGCTATTTATAAAACAACAGATTACGGAAAAACCTGGACAAAAATTGTAACGGGAATTCCGAGCAATGCTTTTACGCGTGTAGTTCGGGAAGATGATAAGCGTAAAGATTTATTATTTGCCGGTACGGAGTTAGGTGTATTTGTTTCATTTAATGGCGGCAAGGAGTGGTCATCGTTTCAACTTAATTTGCCCGTTACACCGATTACAGATTTACGCATACACCAGGATGATTTGATTGCGGCCACATCGGGTCGCTCGTTCTGGATTTTTGATGATCTTACATTAGTTCGCCAGCAAAAGCCGGAAGCAACTTTTAACCTGTATCAACCGGAAGATGTAGTGTTGGCTAATGGCGGTAGCCAGATGGATGGCTCATCGGATGGTACCAACCCGTATGCCGGTGTAAACCCGGCCAGCGGGGCTGTGCTGTATTATTCGTTGCCAGAATTAAAGTCAACGGATCACATCAGGATTGAAATTAAAGATGCACAAGGAAATCTTGTTCGGTCTTTCACCTCGTTGCACGATTCACTTTTTCAGGAACGTGATGGCGGCCCACCGGCTGAGCCAACGTTATCGAAAGAGAAAGGATTAAATCGCTTTGTGTGGAACCTACGGTATCCTACCATAGCAGGAATTGCGGGTACATATATGGAAGCAAGTTTCAGAGGGCACAAAGCAATACCCGGAAAATATTCAGCGGTGTTAACGGCTGGTTCGCAAACAACTTCGGTTTCATTTAACATTTTGCCAAACCCGTTGTACGCAACAGATGCAAAAACATATACCGAGTATCACGAAACCATGTTGGGTATGGAAACGGCAGTTTCAAACATGCATAAGCTGGTTACTTCGCTCCATGAAAAACAACTTCAGTTGGATAAAATTTTGGAACAACTTCCTGCCGATACAAAGTTTGAGTCTATTAAGCTGGAAGGAACTGCATTAAGTGCACGAATGAAACAATGGGATGAAGATATGGTGCAACGGAAATCCAAAGCCTATGATGATGTCGAGAACTTCCCGAACAGGTTTACAGCCGATTACCTGTTTCTGATTAATCAAACAGAAAGCGATATTCCACGGGTTAACAAGCCATCGCTTGATTTACTGGCAGAGTACACCGCTAAATGGAAGTTATTGGAAGCTCGTGCCAATGAGTTTTTACAAAGAGATATTCCAGACCTGAATAAAAAATTATGGGATGCTGGGGTAGGAGCTGTGTGGATTAAATAATGGCCGGTTATTCTAAAACTTCACTTTCAAAGAAACTCGGCATTAAAGCCGGGTTGAAAATATTGGTTGTACAGGAGCCGGATGGTTATTGGGAGTGGTTGGCTCCTTTGCCCGATGTTACAGTTGTTCAAAAACCTGCCAAGCAAACGTTAGACTTCGCCCACGTTTTTGTTCAATCACAAAGAGATTTTGAAAAAATATTTAATAAGGTTAAGTCGATGTTAACTAAGTCGGGCATGCTTTGGATTTCGTGGCCTAAGAAATCATCCGGAATTATTTCTGATCTGGATGAAAACAAGATTCGCGAATTTGGATTAGCCAATGGCTTGGTGGACGTGAAGGTTTGTGCCGTTGACGATACGTGGTCGGGTTTGAAGTTTGTGTATCGAATTAAGGATCGTTAAAATTTAAAAGGTGTCAGATCGGTTTACGCCAACGTAACAATCCGTCAGCACCTTTGAATAATTGTTAAAACCGCTCCGCAAAATCCATTACACAATTGGTGCGATATGTCTTGTGAGGTTCAATGGCAATTCCAATCCATTGATACTTGGGTTCTAAAATATTTTTGCGATGACCAAGCGATTCAATACCATCATCGATTAATAATTGCATTACAAAATCGAGGGCGCTGGTTTGGCCATAGGCACAATTTTCGGCAATCATACCTTGGGCTTTTGATTGCGTGCGTACCCGAATATGAAACGGTGTGCCGTCAGTACTCTCATGGCCTGTGTTTCCGGTGGTACCCATGTCTTTTGCGTGATAGCGGGCTACTTTAATCAAGGCTTCCGAAACTTGCAGTGCACCCATGGGTTTGGTTTGCTTCAAATCCTGCAGCAACGACTTTGCGTACCGGTTTTTTTCAAGTTCGTTTTCTTTGATGTAAGGCAGCGCGTACGTCTCGGCAAATTTTTTAGGATTGGTGCGTACGGCATTTAATAATGTTAATACTTCATGCTCCTGACTTTGGGCAAAAGATGAAATCACAGCAAATAAGTGAAAGGAAAGAATTAAGCCCTTAATCATATCAACGTACCTTTAAGACTACAAGTGCATATTGCCAATTGCTCCCGATAATTATCGGGATTGGCTTTTGTCAACTTGCCTACAAAATTCCCAATCGTTTCTGAATTTCTTCCAGCGAAACACCTTTTGTTTCAGGAAAACGAGTAAGCACCCATATTAATTGCAGGGTCATCATAAAAGCGAAGAAGGCGAAGATGATCCACGGGTCGTCTTTCAAAATTCCCGCTTTTGCATCCAGGAATACCGGCATAATCAATGTGATAATTGCGGCAAACACCCAATGCACACTTGCTCCAAACGATTGCCCCAATGCCCGTGATTTGTTGGGAAAAATTTCTGAAATAAACACCCAGATAACGGCTCCCTGGCCAACGGCATGCGCAGCAATAAACAGTAGCAGGAAGGTCATCAGAAATAATTCACCAGATCCAAAATAGAATGAATAGGCCACCATTGATAAACTGATAATGTATCCAATCGAACCCAACAGCATCAGGTTTTTTCTTCCGGTGCGATCAATCAGGTACAATCCCACGAAAGTGAAAATAAGGTTAATACCACCAATGGCAATTGAGTTAAACAGGGAGTCTTTCGCAGCAAGCCCGGCACGTTCCAGAATTTCCGGTGCGTAATAAAGAATAAAGTTGATGCCCGATAGTTGATTAAAGAAAGCAATGAAGAATGCTAACAGAATAGGTTTTATCAAACGCTTGCTGAAAAATTCCTTCAGTGAATCATTCCCTGAATCAGCCTTGTTCGATTCTGTAATCTCGCGAATAGCAGTATCGGTATCGGTTGTTCCTAAATCAATCAGTACTTTTTTCGCTTTCGCCAAATCGTTCTTGCGGGAGATTAACCAGCGTGGACTTTCTGGAATGCGAAGCACCAATACGGTATAAGCCAATGCAGGAATAGCTTCTACACCCAACATCCAGCGCCAATCATTATCGCCACCAAAGCCGATTAGAAAATAATTGGATAGAAAGGCAATGAGAATACCGAACACAATATTGAATTGATACATGGCAACCAACCGGCCACGAATGGATGATGTAGAAATTTCGGCAATATAAGTGGGAGCAACCACCGATGATATACCTACACCAATTCCCCCGATAAAACGAAAGAATGAAAACGAATATGCATCGGGGGCTAATGCCGAACCAATAGCACTAATGGAATACAATACGCCAATCCAAAATAGAACTTTTTTCCTTCCGTATTTCTCAGTTGGCCCACCACCGAATATAGCTCCAATTACAGTTCCCCATAAAGCCATGGACATAATGAAGAATCCGTGAAACCAGGGTGAGGTATTCCATAGTTCTTTAATGGGCTGGTTGGCTCCGGAAATAACAACTGTATCGAAGCCAAACAGAAAACCGGCTATAGCGGCCACCACGGAGTTTAGCAGTGTGTATTGACGGGCATTCATGCGCGGTAGAATTTGTTACTTCCAGTTGGCCGGATCAAGCCGCCATGACTTTACATAGATCAACTGGTCTTCGTCAAGGTACTGATTTTTTACCGCCTCGGTAAGCAAATGATTAAAATCGCTGAGGCATACCAATGGAATTTTAGCATCATTAAAATTCTTTTCGGCTGTATCAAACCCATAGGTAAAAATCGCAGCCATGCCAATTACTTTGCCACCGGCATCTTGCATAGCTTGAGCGGCTTTAAGGGAACTGCCACCGGTTGAAATGAGATCTTCAATCAGTACTACACGCGTGCCTTTATCAAACTTACCTTCAATCAGGTTGCCCATGCCATGTTCTTTGGGTTTCGGTCGCACATACACAAAAGGCAGATTTAACAGATCAGCAACCAGCGCCCCTTGCGGAATGCCGGCAGTAGCTACACCGGCAATGCATTCTACTTTTTCAAAGTTTTCGCTAATAACCTGCGCCAGTTTTTCTTTTATATAGGTACGGATAATGGGGTATGATAATGCTAACCGGTTATCGCAATAGATGGGCGATTTCCAACCCGAACTCCACGTAAACGGTTGTTTATGATTAATTTTAATAGCCCCTATTTGCAAGAGACGCGAAGCCACAGGCCCCGCTGTTTCAGATTCAATTTTTACCATAACGCAAGGTATTCAGAACCCTCGAATTTATTACAGAAGGGTTGATTGATTGCGAATAATTTATGTTTTTGCGAAGCGAAAACCTGAACCCCGGAGTGCATGAATTTATTTGTAAACGACATTCCAATCCGCATCCTACATCCGGGCGATTCTCCCCCAGCAGGCCATATTAATTTTGAGATTAATGCTGCAGCCGAAGAAATAACCAAAGCCAAGCTTATTCACCATGTGTGGATTAAAAACGTAAGCATTCTTGATTTTAGCCTGGTGCTTGATCTGATAAATTCAAAAGTACCCACCAATCTGTTTTCGCTTTATATTACTCCTTACGACTATGTGGCACTAAAACTTTCGCTTACGCAGAAGTTTAAAGTAATAAAAGCTGCCGGTGGGTTAGTACGAAAGAAAGATAAGTTTTTGATGATCTACCGTATGAAAAAGTGGGACTTGCCTAAAGGAAAGAAAGAGGCCGGTGAACGCAATAAAGAAACTGCGGTGCGGGAAGTAGAAGAAGAATGCAACATTAGCGTTAAGTTGGGTAAACGGGTTTGCACAACCTGGCACACCTACACCATGAACAAAAGCAGCATGTTAAAAAAAACACGCTGGTTTGTAATGGATGTAACGGACGACTCGCGTATTAAACCCAGTATAGAGGAAGATATTGAAGAACTTCGCTGGATGACACAAAAGGAAGTTTATCACGCACTTGAAAATTCCTACAAATCAATCAGGTTTGTGTTTGAAGAATACTACCGCAAGCAAGAGAGTAAGAAACTTCAGGATTAAAGTTTGTACGGTATCAGAGAAGAAACATCGCCATTATAGCGGTGTACTTCGCGTATAATGCTGGAACTAATAGCGGCAAATGCAGGCGAAGTGATGAGAAAAACAGACTCCAGTTCGGGGTTAAGTTGCCGGTTTACCTGGGCAATGCTGTTTTCGTATTCAAAGTCGGTGGTGTTGCGCAAGCCGCGCAACAAGTACCGCGCACCATTACGTTTGGCAAATGCGGCTGTTAATTCTGAAAATGTTTGAACGGAAATGCGGGGCTCGTTCTTAAACGTTTCATTTATCTTTTCTACCATATACTCAACCGGAAAGTAGCGTTGGCTTTTGGCGCTATTGTAGCCAATGGCAACAATTATTTTATCGAATAACGCGAGTCCGCGCAGTACAATATCCTGATGACCCTTAGTAAAAGGATCGAATGAGCCCGGAAAAATGGCTATCCGGTTCATGGCTTAAGTAAATAGATAGAAAAGAGGTCGAAAAAGTGATGCTCCTGAACTTCATCAAACAGGTACCCAAACTTGAGGTAGGTGGGGCGGCTTCCAAAACCAACGTTGCGAACGTACTTGATAAACTCCTGGTAATGGGGCGAATTTTTCCCTATGTAGCCCCACAAAATTACTTGGCTGGTATTTTGATCCATGCCAAGCCCTTTCAGCACCAACATGATATACTTCACATAATCCGAAAACTGTTTAATCAGAAACTGATTGTAGTAGATCAGTTTGCCCTCTGCAACAGCAAGTATGTGTAGTTTAAAACGATCTACATAAATATAAAGCGGGTTTTGATTGCCGTTGGCACACTCCAACACTCCTTCAATTAGCGCAGCCGACTGGTGTACCAGTTTAAGGGTGGTGTTTGCGTAGATTGAGTGGAGCCAGGTTTTTAATTCTTTTTGTATGGCAAAAACAGTTACCGCATCGCTGCGCTTATTCTGGCAAACCAGAATGTCTTCTTTTTCAGGATCGACCTGTGCGTTGAAGCGCAGGTACTCGGTAGCCGCTTCGGGCATGAACAACGAAGCGGGCACCTGAGCAAACTTATTATTCTTAATGGAGATTCGGACTTCGCTCCAGAAACCTGCATGTAAAACCGGATGCGAATCGAATAGTTGTTGGTACTGATTGATCAACTCGCCATGCGAATTGGAATCGCCCAATACATAATCTTCAAAAAAAAGAATCCTGGAGTCTTCAGAATCAACAATGGCTACCTGCAAATCGCGCACGCCAAACTGAACCAAGAGTGAGTATTGATGAAGCTTTTCTTCATCGAACCGATCATCTTTGATCTTCTTGATCAGCTTAAAGCCTTGTGCTGTTGCTTGCAATGCCGTTGGTTATTCCCAGTTACCAGAAGTTGAAACGTCAATGCGCGAACCAAAGTGTAATGGTTTGCGGTTTTTGGCTTCGTTAGTTTCTTTTCGGATGGGGTTAATCGGTTTGGGGTCTTTTACTTCAATTACCTGAACCTTTAATCCACCTCTTTCAACTACACCTACAAAAATATCAAACTTAAGGTTGTCTTTGCCGGGCACATTACCCAGTGTAGCTAAGTCGATTTTTGAATCAAAAACTTCATCAGTTAATGTCATCAGGGCCTGGCCTTTTTTTAATTCATCGCCTGGTTTAACAGGTTCTAATTTTGTAACAATGCCCTGATCGGTAAGCGGTGGTTCATTCACCTTATCGCCAACCTTTATCAGGTACGTGCGCTGATTCTTAACTAACTGATCGCCTTCTTTTACTTTAAATCCCATGAAGGTTCCGTTATCTGACGCATTTACGGTATAAGTTTTCTTAAATATTCTATCGTGGGCGGAGATAAATCCTAACGTATCGATAATAACTTTAACCTCTTCCTGGCCGTAGGCTAATTGCTTAATTTCTTCCCTGCGCTGAATAATGGGCACACGTCCGTTCCTGATAAAGTCTGCTAGGGAATCCCAATTTGCGGTATAGCGCTTATTTACACTCTGAAACACAATTTCAGCCTCGCGAATAAATTTAAGTTTTTCTATTACAGCGGCCTCTGTTGTGGTAATCGATTCACGCTCTTCAATAGTGCCTTGCACGCTGCGGTACAGGCGCCAGGCCAATAAAAGACTGAGTATTAAGAGTACACCGGTTAGGATTTTAGTTAAGTTCATTGGTTACAGGTTTAGCTTGCAATTATAAATATTTTATGCCGTTAAAAACAACCAATTATAACTTAAAATAGCCCCTTAAACGGCCAATTTGAGCCAAGTTATGGGTCTGCTTAAAAATACCATGCAGGTGAGCCGTGGGTAGTTCGCCAAGTTCGGGTTCACTGAAAAATCGAACTTCGTGTATAATCTGTTGATCGCCCATTTCCGGATCGTTGCCTGTAGCAAGATTTCCGCTTTCAATCTTTACTTCGAAGAATAATTCGATAGCATGCAATGGCAGGTGTATAAATTCGCAGGTAAACAAAAAGTCACATACTTTAATGTTGAATCCGGTTTCTTCTTTAAACTCGCGCACTAATGCTTCAATAGCCGTTTCCCCAACCTGCACTCCACCTCCTGGCGGTGCCCAAAAGTGAGGGGTGCCGAGGTTTTTATGATCGGCCAGTAAAATGGTATCGTCTTGAATACAAAGACCACAAACCCGCACCCTTAATTTATTTCCGAAAATTTCCTGAACCGCGGTATTCATAATTTCGTTTCGGTTAAAGTTACGGCAGCTAATTTTATGATGGCAAGAATTTGATTTTTTTAAAAACACTTAAAATAAAATGAAGCCTGCTGCGGTTTAGTGAATAGCTAACGGTTTGTTATGGCAAAGAAATTATTGATTGTTTTACTCTGGCTGGTGGCAACAACTGCCCTGCCGCAGGAAGTTTTAAATGGTCCGGTTATTTCTTGGGAAAAGCTAAGTTATGAGTTTGGCGACATTATTCAGGGTGAAAAAATTGAGCATACCTTTAAGTTTAAGAATACCGGTACTGCTGCATTGGTTATTACCAATGTAGAAGTAACGTGTGGTTGTACAGTGCCCAAAGGCTGGCCGCGTGATCCTATTATGCCCGGTGAGAAAGGTGAAATAACAGTGGCCTTTAATAGTTCCGGTAAAATAGGTCGGCAGAATAAAGTAATTACGATTACCTCTAACTCGGTTGGTACCACCAATCACGTAATGATTGTAGCCAATGTTTTGGAAAAGAAGCGTTAATGCCGGAGGGCATTGATAACCAAACAACCCCACCCCACTAAAAAGCAAACACCTCCTAGTGGGGTAACAACACCAAGCCAACCCGTGTTGGTGAGTGCCAGAATATAAAGACTTCCGCTGAAGCATACTATTCCCATAAACATGAATACACTTGCTACTTGTAAGTGTCTGCTTTCTTTATTTCGCATTAGTAAGGCAATTGCCAATAGGGCAAACGTATGGTAAAATTGGTACTGAACCGCTAATTCATAAATGCTTAACCGGTTATTGGCCAGTAAGGTAGGTTTAAGCGCATGTGCACCAAAAGCTCCCAATGCCACGGCCAGTAATCCCATAATACCTGCTGCTGCTATTGTATTTTTGTAATTCATGCCTGATAATTTCGTTCGCCAAAAATAGCAGTGCCAATTCTAATTAAGGTGCTGCCTTGTTCCAGAGCAATTTTATAATCCGCACTCATACCCATCGATAGTTCCATCATGGTTACATTGGCTGGTAACTTACTCTGCTTCAGGGTGTAGAATAAACGTTTTAAACTACCAAACTCATTGCGGATTTGGGCTTCATCTTGCGTAAAAGTGGCCATACCCATTAATCCGATAATTTCTACTGCAGGATATGCAGTTGCAAATTCAGGATGCAATAAAGCCGGTACTTCATCTATACCCCAACCGAATTTAGTTTCTTCCTGTGCAATGTAAACCTGCAACAAGCATTTTATAACACGATTGTTTTTTAATGCCTGCTTGTTGATTTCTTCCAGTAATTTTTCTGAATCTACTGAATGTATTAAGGCAACAAAGGGCGCGATGTATTTTACTTTATTGGTTTGCAGGTGCCCGATCATGTGCCACTCTACATCGGCTGGTAATTCTTTTTGTTTAGCAGCCATTTCCTGGGCTTTGTTTTCGCCAAATAAACGCTGCCCGGCATAATACGCTTGCCTTAGTAAGGTTACTGGCTGAGTTTTACTTACTGCTATTAACCTGCAAGTTGCAGGTAGTTCGGCCTTCAGGCTTTCGATATTTTTTTTAATAACCATTTAATAATTTCACGCGTTGTAACGCGTAACTTTTCAACCTTTTATACAAAGGTATGGCCATACTTGGAACGTTGCTCAAAAAGGGCATAAAACTTAGAGAAAACCTTGATCAGGAATATACATCGCCCTTCGAACTTCAGAAGCAGGAGTTAAAAGACCTGATGATTACCGCCAGCCAAACCGAGTTTGGTAAGTATTATAATTTTCCGGCCTTGCTCAGTCAGTTCAGAAAAGAACACCATGCCTTTTACCATGCCTTCAAAAATGCGGTGCCGGTGCATGATTATAATAAAATTTATAAAGACTGGTGGCACTTATCCTTAAAAGGAGCAAAAAACATTTGTTGGCCAGGCCGCATCAAATATTTTGCTCTAAGTTCGGGTACTTCTGAAGCTTCCAGCAAACACATTCCGGTAACGAAGGAAATGACCAAGGCTATTCAGCGTACCAGTATTCGCCAGATATTAAGTCTTTCTAAATACGATTTGCCATCTGAAGTTTTTGAAGCCGGTATATTAATGATTGGTGGCAGCACACATCTAAATAAAAAGGGAAGCTACTTTGAAGGTGACCTCAGTGGCATACAAGCCGCGCGCTTGCCATTCTGGTTTCAGCATTTCTATAAACCAGGCAAAAAGATTGCATCCAACCGTGTGTGGGACGACAAACTAAACGAAATTGTTCGCAAAGCACGCGAGTGGGATATTGGAATAATTGTAGGAGTGCCCGCGTGGATTCAGATTTTATTGGAGCGAATTGTAAACCACTATCAGGTTGATCACATTCACGAAATCTGGCCTAACCTGCTTATTTATGTGCACGGTGGTGTTTCGATGGACCCATATCGGAAAGGATTTGAAAAGTTGTTGGGCCGACCTATTTATTACATCGAAACTTACCTGGCATCCGAAGGATTTATTGCATACCAGGCCTTGCCTAAACGTAAGTCTATGAGGTTGGTGCTCAACAATGGAATATTTTATGAGTTTGTGCCCTTCGATGATAAAAACTTTTTACCCTCGGGCGAATTAAAACCCGATGCACAGTCGCTATTGATTGATGAAGTTGAAGAAGGCAAGGAGTATGCAATTTTACTTTCTACCTGTGCCGGTGCCTGGCGTTATTTAATTGGCGATGTAATCCGGTTTGTTTCACTGGAAGAGTCTGAAATTGTGATAACCGGCCGCACCAAACATTTTTTGAGCTTATGTGGCGAACATCTTTCGGTGGATAACATGAATAAAGCTATTGAACTTGTATCGAACGAAATGAACCTGGAGATACCCGAATTTACCGTTGCTGGTATTCCACACGATTCGCTTTTTGCGCATCATTGGTTTATTGGAACCGATAATGCGGTGGATGCCGAAAAACTAAAAGAAAGAATTGATTTTCATTTAAAGGAACTGAATGATGATTACGCTGTAGAACGCAGTGCAGCGCTTAAAGAAGTTTTAGTAACAGTTCTTCCAGTTGATAAATTCTACCAATGGATGGAGACGAAGGGCAAGGTGGGTGGTCAGAATAAATTTCCGCGGGTAATGAAGAGCACCCAGTTGGAAGAGTGGACCAAATTCATTGCCTGATCGGAATGGATATTATCTTTAATGGAATTAAAATGGGATTGGTATTAGCCGTGTTGGTAGGCCCGGTTTTTTTTACGATTCTTCAAACAAGTGTAGAGCGTGGCTTTTGGAGTGGTGTATTGGTATCGTTAGGCGTTTCGTTGAGTGATATTGTTTACGTAGCTATTTGCTATTTCGGATTGGTACAATTTATCCACGATTCTGCCTTTAAAATGTACCTGGCTTATGTGGGTGGCGGTATTTTAATTTTATTTGGGTTGTACCACTTGCTGGTGAAAAGCCGAAGGCCCTTGCACAGGCTGCAAGCAGCAAACGAAAAAAAGATGTATCGCTACTTTGTAAAAGGTTTTATTATCAATGCATTAAGTCCCATGGTGCCGGTATTTTGGATTGGTGCCATTAGTGTTGCTTCGTTGGATTTTGGGTATGCCCGTGGTTACGAATTTCTCTTTTTCTTTTCGATGGTGCTGGCAACTGTATTAGCTACCGATTTACTCAAGGCCTACCTGGCCGATAAACTAAGGCGCCTGGTTACCCAGCGGCTAATGATGATTTTAAATATTGTGGTGGGTTTGTGTTTGTTTGCCTTTGGTGTAAAATTATGGCTGGTGGCGGAAACATTTCTTCAATCCTGAAGCAGGTTGGCCATAAAACTTGATTTTAGGAAAATCCAAAAAATAAATAAAGCCAAGGCCCACCGCAGATAAATGAAGTAGTAGTCAGAAGTATCTTTAAAGCGTGTTTCGTTAATTTCAGCTTTCTCGTATTGATCTATCCGATCGAACACAACTTTCAACGCTTCATTATCAGTTACTCTGAAAAATTGCCCCGAACCAATTTGTGCTATTTTTCGCATGGTAGTTTCATCAATGGTGTTTTCAACCATGTTCGGTCGCCCGAAGTAATCTTTTCCAAAAGGCACCATGCCTTCTTTACCTACAATTATGGTGTAGATTTTTATATTATAAGCTGCCGCTAATTCAGCTGCGGTTATCGGGTCAATGTTTCCGGCTGTATTATCGCCATCGCTTAATAAAATACAAACCTTGGACTTGGATTGGGTTTCGCGCATGCGGTTAGTAACCACTGCCATAGCTGAACCAATGGCTGTTCCACGCGATTCAATCATCTCGAACGAGATATCGTTGAGGTAAGCATTTAATAAGTCATAATCGGTTGTGAGGGGTGCCAGTGAAAACGCATCGCCCGAAAACACTACAATACCAATACGATCTTGCAAGCGGCCTTGAATAAAATCACGTGCTACATTCTTGGCTGCTTCCAATCGGTTGGGTGTAAAATCCTGAATTTGCATTGACTGGGAAATGTCAATCGCCAGCATGATGTCTATACCCTCCGAAGTTTGAATTACTTTTTCGTTGGTGCGTTGTGGGCGCGCTAATGCTACCAGCATTAATGCCAGGGCCAACGCAAAAATTATTTCCGGAAAAAAACGCAGCCAGGTTGTGGGTGAAGTTCTTACATCGCTTTTAACCAATGCCACCGGAAGTTTTTGATTAAAATAAAAGCGAACAAGCCAGCGGATTAGAAACAAAAAAGGTACTGCGGCCAGCAGGTAAAGAAAAACCGGATGCTCCCATGTAAATCCACTCCAGGTTGCCGGTAAAAACCAATTAATCGAATACCAGGGGTCTGTTAGTTCATCCATGCTTCACCTCTTGTAACTTTTGATTGAATCGGTTTATGGTAAAAGTTTTTAATTGCTCAAAGGCAGAGAGACTTTCAGGTTGCCATTGTGCATAGATCATTCTATCCACCGTATGCAACGGGTGGGTTAGTTCTCCGTTTTCAATTTCTGTTATTTCCTTTGAAGTATATTTCGTATAAGGCAACGCGCAAAGTTCTTCCATGTATCTTTTCCAAAGTGCTAAGGACTTTTCGGCTATATCGGGTTTGAAAGTAATGTGGAGATTTTGTACGGCCTGATCGAAATCAACAATAAATTCACTGTGTTTTTTTAATAACCGTTTTAATTTGAAATGTTTCCGGATTCGTTTGCCAAATGTAACCCAAACTACAATGGCAACCAGTAACAGGCTGCCGCCAATAATCAACAAAACCGGATAGTTCAAAATCCACCTTACTTTATTATAGGCAGTATTTGTTTTTAAGGGTAGTTGGCTAATAGCAAGCGAATCGGGTACAGTGGCTACAAGCGCACTAAAAAAAACAGTATCAGCAGCAGGTGTATATACTAATGAATCGCGTTTTTGAATCTGAAATACCGGCAGACTTAACAGTTGCAACGAATCAATTTCAAAACTTACAAGTGTATAAATTACACTATCGTAACTCAGGTTGTTTAGTGTTTTGGTAGGGATAAATCTCTTCGATTGGAATTCAAACGGTGCAAAGTTGAAAGTTGAATCCGGAAATACTACCTGGTAATGGCTTGGATACCGGGCAGTAAGCGTGTAGTGTACCGGTACCCCAATCCGAACAGAATCTTCGGTGAAACGAGCGTGTACCTGCACCTCCTGTGCTGATGCACACAGTACTATGAAGAAAAATAGTATGGTAAAAAAACTACGCACTCTTTACCGATTTATTTCTGACCTTAAACAACCGTAGCAATTTAGGCACGTAATCTTCCTCGGTAGAAACTGCCAGAAAATTTACCTGGTGTTTTTTGCTGAAAGTGATTAAGGCCTGCTGCCGTTCATGGTGGTGATCAATCATTTTGGTTCTGAAATCACCGAAAGATGAATTAACCCAAATAGTTTTTTTTGATTCTTTATCTAATACAGGAATGGTTCCCAATCGCGGTAATTGTGTTTCTCTTTTATCGCTTATCTGAATCAGCACCAGATCGTGCTTGCGGGTAAGCGATTTAAGATGATGTTCATAACCCTCGTCAATAAAATCTGAAATAAGTATGATTACACTTCTGCGTTTTATCGAGTTAAGGGCAAACGTAATGGCGCGGTTCAAATTTGTTTTGGCAGATACTGGTTTTAATGTTTCGAGGCTGGCAATTATTTGGTAAGCCTGCGCCATTCCTTTTTTAGGTTTTAGAAATTTTTCGCGCGTGTCAGAGTAACAAATTAATCCAACCTGGCTGCTTTCTTTTGTTCCCGATAAGGCCAGTACTCCGCATATTTCACGGGCTATCTCAAACTTGGTACGCCCCGGTGTGCCAATAAACTGCGATGCGCTTACATCCAGAATAAAATAGATAGTTTGCTCTTTTTCTTCGCGAAAGGTTTTTACAAATGTGCCGTGCCCTTTAGCCGATACATTCCAATCGATGGTACGAATATCATCGCCATATTGATACGGTCGCACATCGTCAAACTCCAATCCGGTACCTTTAAAGATGGAGCGAAAGTCGCCCTGCATCTGGCTGTTGATGGCCTTTCGGATTTGAATTTCATACTTGCGTAGTTTTTTCAGCAGCGCTTTCACTCCGGCACGTTATTAGCAGGCCCAAAAATAAGAATTATGACTAATTTCGCAGCCTGTTGAGGGTGTAAGGTTACCAATCTTGACTATCGGCAGGCTTCTGGTTTACAACCGTAATTGCTATGCGCATAAAGAATTTTCTGGTAATACTGTTTATGCTTGCAGGTGTGGCTTGCCAAAGAAAAACACGGCCACCCGGTGTACTTTCACCCGAAGAGTTTTCGCAGATTTTGGTGGAGTTGTACCTGGCAGAAGCTCGTATGAATAGTACGGCACTTCAGCGCGATTCGGCCATTAAACTATTTGCCGCATACGAAGGTAAGCTGTTTGGACACTTTAATTTGCCAGATAGTACGCTTCTTAAAACACAACAATACTATGTAGATCATCCTCAACAACTGGAAAAGATTTACGATTCTGTGATTGATACCTTGAGTTTACGCGAAAAGAAATTACGCACCAAACCAGCCGATACCCTTCAGCAAGAGAAACGAACCCGAAAGCCTGCTATCCAATAATGATTTTCCCGGATGAATTTGAACGTAAGTTAGGGTTCGACCAGATACGCGAGCGCCTGCATCAGTATTGCCTGGGGCCATTGGGTAGCAAGTTGGTAGATACCATGGTGTTTAGTTCCGATTTTAACGTGGTGAAATCGCGATTGGAACAAACGGCCGAGTTCAAACAGATTTTAGAAAAAGCCGATGCTTTTCCGGCTTCAAATTATTTCGATACCAGCACGTACTTTCAAACTGCGGCTATAGCGGGAAGTTTTTTGGAAGAAGAAGCGTTTCACCAGATTTTACTTTCGTTACAAACCATTGGTGCATGCAAGCAATACTTGCTTGCCAACCGCGAAACCTTGCCGCAACTTTTTTTATTGGCCGAACCCGTTGCTGTACCCGAAGCATTGATCAAAACAATTGAATCAAAGTTGGATGATCGGGGATTAATTCGCGACAATGCCAGTGCCGAACTTGCGCAAATACGCAAGCGCTTGCGCGAAGAGCAAGGCCGTGTAAAACGATTGGCCGATCAGATTTTCAGAATGGCGGTAACACAAGGTTGGGTTCCGGAAGGGGCTACCATTACTATTCGCGATGGGCGACCTGCTATTCCAATTATGGCCGAGCACAAACGAAAACTGCAAGGCTTTATCCTGGATGAGTCGGCCACGGGTCAAACTGTATTTATGGAACCTGCCGAAGTGCTGGAAGCCAATAACGAAATCCGCGATTTGTTACATGCCGATAGACGCGAGGTAATTCGCATACTTCGCGAACTTACAGGTTTGTTGCGTGAGCATTTGCCTGTATTGCAATCCGCCTATCATCTTTTAGGAGAACTTGATTTTGCACGGGCTAAGGCTAAACTGGCAATTGATATGCGGGGTGAATTGCCACAACTAAAACCTTATCCTTACCTTAACTGGATACAAGCCCGCCATCCGCTTTTGTTTTTGAGCTTTAGCGGAAAACGAGAAGTGGTTCCGCTTACGATTGACCTACCCGAAAAACAACCTTTTTTATTAGTGTCGGGCCCGAATGCGGGTGGTAAATCGGTTTGTTTAAAAACAGTGGGCCTTATTCAATACATGGCGCAGTGCGGGTTGTTGGTTTCTGTTCACGATAAATCAACTGTTGGCATTTTTAGAAAAATTTTTCTCGACATTGGCGATCAACAAAGTATTGAAAATGATTTAAGTACGTACAGCTCCCACTTAAGGAATATGGCCTTCTTTCTGCAGAACAGCAATGCGCAGACGTTAGTACTGTTGGATGAATTGGGGGCCGGTACTGATCCAAACTTTGGTGGTGGAATTGCAGAAGCCGTTTTGGATGGCTTGCTTGGCAAAGGGGCATGGGGAGTAGCCACAACACATTATTATAACCTGAAGTTGTTTGCCGAAAGCCATGCACGCATTCGCAATGGCGCAATGTTATTTGATACCAAACAACTTGGGCCATTGTTTCAATTGGAGGTTGGTAAGCCCGGTAGTTCGTTTGCATTAGAGATAGCACGCAAAACGGGTTTGCCCGCTGATACGATAGCGCGCGCGGAAGAAATTATTGGGAAGGAACTTACCGGTTTGGAAACGCTGATGAAAACCGTTGCCGATGAAAAAGCCGCATTGGAAAAACAACAACGGGCCATTGCGCAGCGTGAAAAGGAATTAAACGAAACGGTTAAGAAGTATGAATTACTTTCGGATGAGTTGCATGAAAAGAAGAAAGTAATTTTGGAGAAAGCAAAATTGGAAGCCGCAAACCTGTTAAAGGAAACCAACCGCCAAATTGAAAAAACAATCCGGCACATTAAAGAAAATAAAGCCGAGAAGAAGGAAACCAAAAAAGTACGCGAAGGCTTACAAACCCTGGTAGAAATGGTAAAACTTCCAGCAAAGCAGGTTGTATCGAACGATAAAATTGAAACGGGTGATAGCGTACGGTTAATCGGGCAGGAGGTTAGCGGAAAAGTAATTTCAATTAAAGATGAAATTGCTGTTGTGGAGTTTGGAAGTTTACGCAGCACGGTAAAATTGAAGCAACTGATTCGAAGCGATCAGGCTCCACAGAATCCAACTTCCGCCAAGGCGCGTTCACTTGGCGTGGATGTAATGAAGAAACAATCGTTGTTTGTAAGCACGTTAGACATTCGTGGCAAGCGAGTAGAAGAAGTAAACGCACTACTGGATCAATTTCTGGACGATGCCCTATTGATAGGCCAAACCGAAGTAAAAATCTTGCATGGCAAGGGCGAAGGAGTACTGCGCAAGGTTGTTCGCGATCGGTTAAAAACTACCACGGGGGTAGCCTCCTTTGCTGATGAACATGTGGACAGGGGAGGCGATGGAATAACCATCGTGGTACTCAAATAGCAAGAACCGCTTCAGAGCTTAATAAGCCCTATCTACAGCCCCCGATCCATATACTTTCTTGGTTACGTTTTTAGTATTGCCTTTGTGTTTGATCGACCCGCTTCCCAATACGGTGGCATCCAGTGATGCCGATGCGGTAAGTTCGCAAACACCGGAACCACTCATTTTAACTTTGGCATTTTCCAGTTCGCATGCAAAACCGTTTAACGTTCCGCTGCCGCTCATTATAATATCGTTGGTGGCGGCATAACCTTTCAGGGTTACATTACCCGAACCACTTATTTCAGTTTTAACATTGTTGCCTTTCAAGTCCAGATCGATACCACCACTGCCCGATACCGCCAGGCTTATATAGTCTGCCGCAATTGAATTTTCAGAAATTATTTTACCACCTCCATTAACCTGTAGTTCGTTCAGATTTTTAACGCTAACCATAATCTTCATGGTAGGGCGAATCTTTATATCGTCAATTTTTGCCCAAATACTTTTATTAGGGTTATCAGGTTTGCGCTCTACGTTCACCAGCAATACTCCGTTTTCTACTTTCACGGTTGTAAGCTCCCAAATTTCGGTAAGTGCTTCTACTGTAACTTCCTGTTTGTTGGTTTGCTTTACATAAACTGTATAGTTTGAGTTTACATAAATGCTTTTAAACTCCGGTAGCTCCAGCGTTTTTTTGGTAGTTTGAGCAAATGTGAATGATGCAACAGACAGGAGCACCAATGAAACAAGGATAATTACAAAAATGAAGTTAATCTTTCTCATCTTAATGGGATTATGGATGCCAATCTGCAAAGCTTTAATTAGTGAGTAATTAAATTTTCGGTAAAAATACCGGCAGGCAGGTAAAATGACTAAACCGAGGTTAAACTTATCCTGCTGATGTTATTTTTTTCTGAAAATGTATCGGAAAATTACCCAAAACAGGGCTAATCCCACACAGATCAGGAAAAATACCATAGGCGTAATCAGTTTTATAGCGTGCATACAATCAATTTATAAGAGCTTAAATCGGGCCTGAAATTTAAGATCATTCCGGGTATTTCCGGTTATCAGTTCACCTCCGGAACCAATGGTTTCGGTGTTGTAGTAGGTAGTGCGGGCCCACCGTAACCACACCGTAACAACGGGTGAAATCTGGTATTGAAACAATACATAACTTCTTACGCCAACGCCAAAATAAGCCGGAAAAGAGAATGCCAGCCAAACATCTTTCTCATAAACATATAACCGGTTGTCGTAATTGTCGGTTTCAAATAATGCATACCGGCCACTTATTACAAGTTGCTTGTGTTGCAGGCTTACATCTTGAATTAAAGCCATACCACGTGTTGGTGCTGGTGTGAAATTGTATGCACTAAATTGTGCCCGGGTTCGAAGCGAAAGGGCTGGTGTAGCCCGGTAATCAACATTTATCCAATAATTACGCTTAATGCCCCTGGCGGTATTATACAGGTTAGTTTCGTTAGCCTGATTTCTGATTTTGTTCTCTTCGCGCATTTGTACAAAAAAACTTACATGGCGTGTTGGTTTGTAGTTAAACCGCAGCAACCATTCGTTACCCTGCGATGGGCTATAGCTTCGGTAGCGCAACCAGTTAAACCGAAACCAATCGAAATAGCCGCTGGCCCAGTACTTTTTGTTGAAGGTGTATTTCCAACCCCAATACCAGGCCTGCTCATTCTGTGGTGTAGTGTTTTCGCTAAGGGCATTGCTGTAGAAGGTATAAAACCTGCGACTAAAATTTCGGTGCAAAATGGCTACATCCAATGCCGTAGTTAAACTTATGATACTCCCCGCTACAACCCCTGCACCTTGCCCCCAGGTATAGGCTGCTTCGCTGAAAAGCGAAACCTGGCGGTAAGTATAGTTGAGGTAAAGACTGCTGTTGGTATTTACCTGACCTTGAAAATAAAACTGGTTGTACAATGTGGCGTTTCGTTGCAGGGGCACACCAAACTTTGTTTGATGCACCAGTGCGCCCGCGTCCAGTCTTTTATATTTACCCGCTATAATAATAGCAGCATTATTTTCATGCACCGAGTTTTGATTAGCTATTTCGCGAGCGGTGCGGTGCAAACCGGTGGTGCCAAAGGAGGTAACACTTCCACTGTTTAAGTCTGTTGGAAGGTTCCCATCGCGCCAGCGCGATGAAAATAAGCCGTGAACGGTAATGGATTTGTTTACCTGATAGCTGGTGGCTATGCCTCTAAAATAACCGGCCTCGTAGGCTGAGGTATAAGGCATAAAACCAATGGTGGCTCTGCGTGTGGTAGAAACGGCTTCGGCATTTTTACCAATACCAAATGCCGAACCCAGCACCAATCCTTGTCCAAACTGCGCCTGAAAATCACCTATAATCAGATTTTTCAGTTTCTTTTTATTCAACACCTGTGCATGAAATGAAAGAAAGCCCGGCCCATAGTGTTTGCGGGTTGGTGCCCATGTAATTTTTTCTCCGGCATCTTTCTCAGCCGTAAAGCCAACACTAAAATCTCCGGGCCGGCTGGTGCGAAAGCGGGTATATATTCTTTCGGGCGAGCCCTGGTACTGATTGGCTACAGAAGCTGCGGTACTGTAGCCCAGCTTTTCTTCAAGGGTACGATCAAGGCGCACTAACAGATAGTTATTTTGTTCAGCAAAAATTCGTTTCAGCAGCGATCGGTTAACCGAGCTTTCCGGGTCGGGAATGGTAACAAATTGCGCCAGTCGTTCAAACGTTAACCGATCCAGTTGAGGAATGGCTTGTAACTCATACACCGAAATAAATGGCCCTGTTTTTTCCCGGTAATCTAAAATGGCTTGTACCTGCGTTTCAGTTAAAATAAAAAGCATGCGTAATTGCTCAGCAGTAACCTGATTCAGATCGGCAGGGTGCGTAAGCAGTAAGGCAAGATTTTCATACAACTCTTCGTAGTTAAAATCTTCATCTTGTCCGGCAAGAAGTTCGTCCACCAGTTTTTCAAGGTCAACTTCTTTGCGACTTATTTCTTGTGCAAAACAAGCGTAGGTTATGGATACTACCATTGCAAGCAGCCAGGTTTTCATACACGCTTGCGATTAAATTTATAGGTAACCGAAGCCTGATGACTGGCGCCTGTAATTGCATTTAACTGAATAGCATAGTCGGCCTGTAGTAATTTTTTATGTGCACCTAATCCAAAAAAACCACTGGTGGGGCTAAGGTTAAAGCCCGTGCGTGCAAAAAATTTTTTATTCAGATTATATTCTAAACCTGTGCGCCACTGGGTAGAATAGGAAATTTCTTTTTCCAACTCGGTTGTAGCTATTACATTTTCGCTTAGCCTGAAAGCGAGGCCTGCTGTTAACCGGGTGGGGAGTATTTCTTTTTTACCTTCTACTCGAATTTTTGATTGTATTAAGTTGCTAATGCCAGCCGATATGGTGATAACCTCCGTAAGACGGGTTAATCCGCCCAAATCAAAACTTATTGCTTGATGTGTACCAAAACCTTGTGCCTGGTATTGAATGAAGTTAGTCTTTAACCCGATGGTAGTAATACCGAATGTATTGGCAAAACCAGCACTAATCAATTGTTCGTTGTACAAATCATCGCCAAAGCGAAATGCCCCCGCAGCCAGTACACCCAATTTAAGCGGGCAATTTATAACCATGGCCATGCGGTTGGCATTGGGAAGTAATGAATTTACCTGATAAGCGGCTGCTGCGGATGTTTCGTTTAATAAACCTGTTGAAGCTATGTTGTTGAAAAGCCCCCATTCATACGCAATACCATAACTGGCATTGCCCATACCCAAACCCCGCGCACCCATTTGGGTGGAGATACTTTGGGTATTTGCTATCTTTACAATCCCCAATGAAAGCAGCAGTAACAATAACCGGATCACAAAGCAGGATTTATTTAACCAAGATAATTTTTTTGGGGATTATTCTTCTTGTAAAATCAGAAATCTATTCTCAGGAGATAAAGGAATACTATGCCACGGGCGAGTTGAAGGCTATCGGTTTTAAAGAGTCAGAACTGAAAATTGGCCAGTGGAAGTATTATTACCCTAATGGCCAGCAAAGCGCTATTGAATTTTTTGAAAATGGATTGCTTCATGGAACTGTAACCTACTTTTACCCGGATGGTAAACTGCAAGGACAAGAGAACTGGAGTGCAGGCGCATTAACAGATTCTGCCTGGTACTACCATACTTCGGGTACGTTACATCGCAAGGGTAAGTACAAGCAAAGTGAATACACCGGCACGTGGCTGCACTATTTCGAAAACGGTAAAGTAGAGCGTGTGGTCAGTTATGAGTTTGGTGTGCCGGAAGGAATAACCCGGGTGTACAATGAAAATGGAATCTTAATTCAGGAAGGAACTTATGTGCACGGAAAAGAAGACGGTGAATGGAAGTTCTATTCGGCCACAGGTGAACTGGAGTTTAGCGGAAGTTATATTCAAGGAAAGGAAACCGGAACGTGGTATCGCTTTGCAGGAGGTAAGAAAAAGGTTTATAAGCGATATTAATAAAATATTAAGCCACTTACTGTTCTAATCCGGAATCGATTTCGATTTTCTAATCATTTGATTTCGATGTAGTCTCATCTTAAACTTTTAAGTCAATCTTTGAAGTGGTGAATATCAAATGGCCACACTTGTTTACGGCCATGTTACCACTATGCTTTATAGTGCTGCTATGATTAACGATTAGGTAATCGGTGGGTGTTATTCAGGAAGTATCGATTTACAACTTTTGCGCTGCAACTTTTTGTAAACACGATAACCCTAATAATGTTCAGCCTATGAAAAATGATTACCTGCTAGTTACAAATGAAAAAACACGCCTGGATTTAAAAAAGTTTTTAAGTTTTACGCTGTTAGTGCTTTTTGCATTTTCATTCTCACCTGTGTTTTCATTGACACAGCAAAATACGATTTCAATATTTGGAAAAGTTACTGATGAAACAGGAGCTGCACTTCCGGGAGTAAACATTCTTGAAAAGGGAACCAGTAATGGAACGGTGGCTGATGCCAATGGAAACTACAGGCTTACGGTAGCTTCTCAGGAAGCAGTTCTGGTTTTTAGCTTTGTAGGTACTGCTACTCAGGAAGTACGAGTAGGCGCACAAACAGAAATTTCCATTCAGTTGCTTCCCGATGCTGAAACACTTGCCGAGGTTGTGGTTGTGGGTTATGGAACACAAAAGCGGTCGGATGTAACGGGCGCCATTGCATCTGTTAAAAGCGATGATTTTAACAAAGGCGTTCTTGCAAATGCCGGTGAGCTTTTGCAAGGCAAGCTGGCCGGTGTTAACATAACATCAACAAGTGGCGAACCAGGAGCCGCCCAAAATGTGATTATACGCGGCATTGGCAGTCTTCGTTCCGGAACGCAACCGCTTTATGTGGTGGATGGTTTATTACTTGATAATTCGAGCAACGGTTTTGATACCAATCCATTAAACTTCCTTAATCCTGGTGATATTGAAAGTATTGATGTGCTGAAAGATGCCAGTGCGGCAGCTGTTTATGGATCAAGAGCATCAAATGGAGTGGTGGTAATCACAACCAAGAAAGGAAAAGCAGGGAAAACAGAAATGAATTTATCCATCTCCTCTGGGGTGTCTTCGCTGTCTAAAAAAATAAATGTGTTCAATGCCACGGAGTTTCGTAATCAGGTTGTAGCCGAAGGCGGACTGCTGGAAGACTTTGACGGAAACACAGACTGGCAGGATGAATTGAGCCAAACGGGATTATCTACCAATGCTAATTTTTCGTTGAGTGGTGCAGCCGATAAGTTTTCCTATTTCGCCTCCGTTGGTTTGCAAGATCAGGAAGGAATTTTAAAGAATAGCAACCTAAAACGTTATTCAGGAAAATTGAATATGACTCAAAAGGCAATTAATAACAAATTGAATATTGAGTATAACCTTACAGCCTCGCGTACTGAAAATTTACGACCGCAAATAAGCCCTACCATCAGTGATATGCTCAGTTTAAACCCAACTATACCGGCTTATACCAATGGCGAACCAACGCTGCTGAATGTTAATGCCTTGAATCCGCTGAAGCGGAACGAACTGTACAGCGATCTGGCCACCAACAATCGTATTTTGGCATCTTTTTCACCATCGTTAGAAATAGTAAAAGGTCTTGTTTATAAGTTGAATGCAGGTGTTGATTATTCTGCCACCATCCGCGATGTTCAATTCAAACCATTTCCTGAAGTTGTAAATGAATCAAATATCTCCAACGGATCGTTGGTAAATACTATCAGTGCAAACACCAACCAGTTGGTAGAAAATACGCTTAATTACAACTGGAACAAAAACGTTCATTCGGTGGCAGTATTGGCCGGGCATTCGTACCAGAAGTTTGTAAATGAAGACCGATCGATAACCTTACGAGGTTTTGCCAATAACAACATCGAACCAAAATATCAGGATCAGACCAGTAGCAGTACGTTCCCGACCACGCTAACTTCAAGTGCCGAAAAAAATGAGTTGCAATCCTTCTTTGGTAGGGTGAACTATGGATACGCTGACCGGTATTTGGTTACGGCCACACTGCGCGCTGATGGTTCCTCGAAATTTGGTAGTAACAATAAATACGGTTACTTCCCATCGGTTGCATTAGGTTGGAATATTATTAACGAGAAGTTTATGTCTAACTCGTTCTTTCAAAACTTAAAATTACGTGCAAGCTGGGGTCAAACCGGTAATCAGGAAATACCTGCCAAAATAACACAAGCAAGTTTTTCAGAATCAAGATTAATAACAGGGGGCTCCAGTGCCAACACGTATCCAATCAATCCTAATGCAAATTCAATTGATGGTTATCCTTTTGGAATTACATTTACCCGGTTGGCAAATCCTGATCTGCAGTGGGAAGTTTCTACCCAAACTGACATCGGAATTGATTTTGCCTTGCTTGATTACCGCTTAACCGGTACGTTGGATTACTTCAACAAACGCTCTACCAATATTTTATTGGAAGTACAACCGGCCGATCCTGTGCAGCCTACCGACAGATTTTGGACTAACATCAACGATATGGTTATTCAAAACAATGGTGTTGAGCTATCCTTGAATTATAAGGGAAATTCACAGCGTAATTTTGTTTACAATATTGGCGGTAACGTTACCTTTATTAGAAACACGGTTAAAGATTCTCCATTTACCGTATTAACCACCGGTGCAGCGCAAGGCTCAGGTCAAACAGGTGCAACCATAAATGGATATGTTAATAACGAAGCTATTGGGGCATTTTATATGCTTGAATTTGATGGAATAGGCGCAGATGGACTTAACCGATTTAAAGATACCAACGGAGACGGCTCAGTTTTAGACAACGATCGCAGGGTAGTAGGTAATTCAATTCCTGATTTTATCTATGCGTTTTACATGAATTTTAAATACAAGGATTTCGATTTGGGTTTCAACTTCAATGGTGTTTCAGGGAATAAAATTTACAACCACACAACCATGACGTTGTTTAGTAAAGCACAACTAACACGATCGAACAATACAACCGATTTTGCAATCCAATATCCAAACGAATCATCCAGTAACTCCAATACTGTATCAACCCGTTATCTGGAGAATGGTTCCTTCCTGAGGTTGAACAATGCAACACTGGGCTATAACCTAAGGCCTTCTAAAATTGGCTTAGGCAATACATTCCAGAATATTCGCCTTTCCGTTACCGGTCAAAACTTATTTATAGTAACAGAGTACTCCGGATATGACCCTGAAGTAAATACAGGATCAACTTCGGGCGAAATACAAACTTTTGGTATTGATCGGTTTACCTATCCAAGAGCGCGCACGTTTTTGTTCAGTCTTAGCGCAACATTCTAAAATCAATGACAAACAATTCTTTTCAACAACATCTAACGGAACAATATGAAAAATATAAAGTACAATAAGACGTTTCCCCTCTTTGCATTTTTATTAGCATTCTTAAGTTGTACCAGCCTGGAAGAGCAAGTATTGGATGAGTCGCTTACCGGAACCGGCCAGGCCGAAACCGTAAGTGGATCAATAGCACCGGCTTATGGTTATCTTCGTAATGTATGGCAGCATACCCGTAATTTTGGTCTTCAGGAAATTGCTTCTGATGAAGCCATTCTGCCGTATCGTGGAGGAAGAGATTGGTTTGATGGCGGAAAATTTATTGCAGTACATCAACATCTGATGACCCCCGGAAACGCATTGGTAGGCGATACCTGGACTGATCTGACATTGAATTTATCCAGAGCAGTAGCAGCAGAAGAAAGATTAAAGCCTGAAGCAGCAAACAATGCCGAGGCTCAACACGCCCTTGCTGAAATGATTGCTATGAAGGCATACCTTAATATGTTGTTACTTGACAATTGGGGCCTCGTATTCAAGAAATCAAGTGCGTCTCAACTATCCGTAGTATTAAGAGGGCAAGATGCCATTGATTACCTGGAGAGTGAACTACTATCGGTAGTGAATGTAATTAGTAATGATAAAGGCCGTGGAAGATTTTCGAAAGATGCGGTGAAGGCATTGTTGGCCCGACTTTACTTAAATGCAGCAGTATATCGTAATCCATATGGCACGCCTGACTTCCGGTCGGCAGATATGCAGAAAGTTATTCAATACACAAATGAGATCATTGCAGGGCCTTACTCGTTGTCGCCTGAGTATTTTGCATTGTTTAATGATAACAATAACACCAATCCGGAAATCATTTTCTCACTCGACCAGCGAGGCGTACTTCAAACAGAGCATAGCCGGTGGGCATATTGGTCAATTTCTGGTGATTTGGTACCGCGCCCTGAGTGGCCGAACACACGGGGTACAGATGCTGCAGCGTTAACACCTGATTTTTATCAAACGTGGGTTGATGCCTATGGTAATGTCGATCCGGCTGTAGCTGATGCGCGCTTCTTCCAGGAAAATACAATCGTACCCGAAAATCTGAAAGACCTTACCAACGTATCACCTGCTAATGATTCTGAACATTACTTCTGCGTGGATGCATTAGATTTTCAAATTAACAGAGGAATACTGCGCGGCAAGATATGGGGGCCTAGAAAAGATGCGGCCGGTAATATCCTGAAATGTGCTGATGGTAAAGTGCGGATTTATCCCGTTATCAATGCAAGAACCAGCGGTGCAAGCCGGGCCTATGTCGATCATATAAAACAAGTTGATTTTACCGATCAGGGCAGTTTACACCATACTGGGCACCGGTTCTCAAAATATCAGTTCAGTAAAACTTCTCCCGACTGTTGTTCTTATAGCAGTGTGGATATTGTATTGATTCGCCTGGGTGAAATTTACCTGATGCGTGCTGAAGCTAAGTTGAGAAATGGCGATAATGTGGGTGCATTGGCTGATATAAATACTCTTCGTACTTCCAGAAATGCAAGACCTGCACAAACACCGGCAGCTTTAACTTCGATTAACCTTGATATATTATTTCGTGAAGCCGGGTTTGAACTGTATTGGGAAGGCTTTAGAAGAAATTATCAGATACGCTTTGGAAAATATGAAAGTACCTGGACAGGTAAAACTGATAACGATGTAGCAAAAAGACTTTTCCCTATACCTCAAAAAGCAATTGACGGTGCTTCCAACCTGCCCGGATTTTTGTCGCAGAACCAAGGGTATTAATTTTCAAAAAAATCTAACCATAGAAGGTCGAAAGCGATAGTAGCTTTCGACCTTTTTAAATCCAACAATACCTACCTTTTATTCATTAAATTCATAACAGGATGAAGCATTTGTACAAACACTTTATTGTAGCGCTGGTGTATTGTTTGTATTGGGGCAGCATTCAAGGGCAACCACTCAAAATGAATCAAACGCAGGTAATCGGTAGCCACAATAGTTACAAAATTGAAATAGAACAACCATTATTGAATTTCATCTTATCTGAAAACCCAGCGGCAACAGGATTGGACTATTCCCACATCTCCATTACACAACAATTAGATCTGGGCCTTAGAAGTTTGGAAATTGATGTACTCTACGATCCTGATGGTGGTAGGTTCTCAAAGCCGAAAGGTATTGATATACTAGCGTCTCAAGGAATTGAAGTTAAACCGTATGATGCAGATGTAATGCAGCAGCCGGGTTTTAAAGTGCTGCACATACCCGATATCGATTTCAGAACCCACTGCTACACATTCAAAATATGTTTATCGTTTATTCGTGATTGGTCAAAATCACACACCAATCATTTGCCGATTATAATCACCATCAATCCAAAAAGTTCAGGACTTGATAAACCCGACTTTACTCGAGTAATCCCGTTTGATAAAGAAGTTTTTGATGCATTGGATAAAGAGATTTTAGAAGTTTTTAGTACTGCTCATTTGATTACTCCCGGTCAGGTAAAGGGAAATGCAAAAACATTACGCGAGGCAGTTATCCATAATGGCTGGCCAAACCTTGATAAGGTGCGGGGAAAAATCCTATTTGTGTTAGATGCCGATAAGGAGTTAACAGCTTTATATGTAAAAGATGATGACACCTATACAAGGCCCATGTTTTCCAACACCCATCCGGACAATTCTCACGCAGCTTTTTTAATTATGAATGATCCGATTAAACAAGAAAAAAATATAATTGAGCACGTCAAGATGGGCTTTATGGTTCGTACCCGTTCCGATGCCGACACGCGCGAGGCCCGAACCGGAAATAAAAGCAGATTTGAAGCTGCTGTTCGCTCGGGTGCACACGTAATTTCAACAGACTATTATCAAAAATCACTAAGTCCTAATAATGACTTTGAAATTTCATTTGATGGTAAATACAGCCAATGCAATCCGGTACTTAGTAAATCAAAAGCTTGCAACTTGAAATAAAAACATACCAATGAAACGCATCATCTTTCAGTAAGAACAGCTAAGCAAAAACAAACTCAGAAATGAAATTCATCCTCTTTTCTATTCAACTTGTATGGACTTTTTCCGTAATTGGACAACCCTATTCATCCTCTTCCATATTTGCTCATAATGATTATGCAACGCCACGACCATTCTATACGGCTTATGAAAACCAGGTAGGGTTTATTGAGGCCGATGTTTTTTTGGTTGACAATAATCTGCGTGTGGCCCATACCGAAAAGGAACTTGCACAAGCCAAAACACTGCAGGAGTTGTACCTCACACCTCTAAAACAAAAAATTCTTGAAAACAACGGGTTTGCTTATACCGATCGTGAAAAAATGCTTACGCTCATGATTGATTTAAAAACCGAAGCCTCCGTTACGTTGCCTGCTCTGATAAATATTGTAAGCACATACCCGGAGTTAATCCATTCAAAAAATTTTAGAATCGCCATTAGTGGTAATATGCCGGCCCCGCACACATGGAGTCAATATCCATCATGGTTATACTTTGATGGTCGGCCGGCCATAAATTATACACCTGACCAATTGCAACGAGTGGTAATGATTAGCACAAGCATGGCTGCTTTAACCAACTGGAATGGAAAAGGTGTTTTGGTGAAAGAACATTACGAACGGGTAAAAGATGTGGTTTCAAAAGCGCATGCAGTAGGAAAACCTGTGCGGTTTTGGGGTGCCCCTGATTTTATCAGCGCCTGGATGAAGTTGATCTCGCTTGTGAAGGCCGATATTATTAATACCGATCACGTAGAGGCGTGTGTTCAATTTTTTAAAAATCGTGAGTTTACTACCTATCAGGGTGAGGTTTCGCATACAGCTTATGTTCCGGCACCGAAAGTTAAATGGAAAAAAACGCCTCAAAATATAATACTCCTGATTGGTGATGGAACAGGATTGGCGCAACTTTATAGTGGCTATACTGCTAACCACGGTAGCCTTTCCATTTTTAATATTCCAACAGTAGGTTTATGTGTAACAGCCTCGGCTAATAATTACATTACCGATTCAGCAGCCGGAGCAACAGCCCTAGCTACCGGTACGCTTACCAATAACCGATACATTGGTGTTGATGCAAACGGACAGCCGGTTGCAACCTTGGTTGAGATACTTCGCCAACAAAACTACCATACAGCATTAATTACCAGCGATGATGTTACCGGAGCTACGCCAGCATCGTTTTATGCGCATCAGCCCGAACGTGGCATGAGCGAGCCTATTGCAAACGACTTTCTAAAAAGTAAAGTGGACATTTTGATTGGCGGTGGTATGAAAAATTTTTCAGAACGGAAAGACAACCGAAATCTCTTAGATACTCTTAAAAAGCAAGGCTATACTGTAGCCACCCGCTTTGCAGCATTAGATACCATTACTAACTCCAGGTTTGTGATATTGGATAACGAGACGGTGCTCCCCATACAAAAGGGAAGGGGTGAAATTTTAAGCCGGTCGTTGAATAAGAGCTTACAGGTTTTTTCCGGGAAGGGTAAAAAATTCTTTATTATGGTTGAGGGCGCACAGATTGATTGGGGCGGGCATGCCAACAACTTGGGTTATATTGTAACCGAAGTATTGGATTTTGATAAAACTGCAGCCGAAGCAATGAAGTTTGTGGATGCAGATGATGATACATTACTGATTATAACAGCCGATCATGAAACCGGTGGACTTTCACTCATCGATGGTGATTTGAAAACTGGTTTTGTACAAGGTGCCTTTAGTACTACCGATCACAGCGGTATTCCAGTTCCGGTTTTTGCCTATGGGCCGGGTTCAGAATATTTTAAGGGAGTTTATCTCAATACAGCGATATTCGTAAAGATCAAGCAACTTTTGAATAAAAAGTAATCAAAACTCTTTCTTCATGTGCAGAAAGAAACCCTGTGTTTTTTCGCGGGTAAAGGTGTACTCCAATCGGATAACAGCATCATAAGCCGTTACGATATCAATACCAGTACCGACACCGGCAAGTAATCGGTTTGAAAGCCGGGTATTTAAATTTAAGTTTTCGTAGTACGGATAATTATCAACATAACCCATGTCGAGGTAGCTTTTGAGGTAGATGGCCAATGGAAAATATCGAAACTGTTCAATCGCTAACCCGTCCAACTCCCAGGTGCGCGAAAAGATTTTCTTCCGCAGTGTGCTTTTGTTCAGAAAAAATACGGGCCCTTCAATTACATATACTTCATAGCCCTTAACCAACTGCCGCTTATAACCCAACGCATTGTATAAATAGTAAGGTTGATTGTTGGGTGAGCTTGCATATGCCGAGGTGTAGTTGGAAAGGTAAAAGTGATGGCCCAATGTTATATAGCGCGCATAACTGGCGCTCACCTCCCATAAGTTAACAGAACCAAAACCCAAGCCGGATTTGGAGGCCATCGCTGTAACCTGATATCCTTTTAGCGGATAAGCAAAAACATCGCGATGGTCGGCATTGAAAAGATAACGAATGGTGCTAAACGATTGGTTTTTACTACTGCTACCAAAATAGTTAGGATTATAGTATGCAATTGAATCGGAAATGGAATTCTGCTGGTTCTGAAATTGAAAGGTGTGGGTTTGATAAAAACTTTTACGAAAAGTATAAGAGATGCCCGAAATGTAAGAGGTGCGCAGGCGTTGCCGATCGCTTCTAAACACTAATTTGTGATCTTCGGTAAAGTAGGCAAGGTTGCGTGGTTCGCTGTAACTAAAATCAAAAATTAGTCCGTGCTTTTGTTTTTGATCGATATACGGAATACGGTAACTAAGTTCAAAACGCCTTGTAAAACCAAATTGGGCGGTAAGACGCAACGTTTCATTACGACCTCTGAAATTGTACTGATACAGCCGCAGCCCGTAGTTTACGCGCCTGAAGTCGTGGTTATAATTTTGCCACCATTCATTGAAATTACGATCAGATAGTTCAAATATTGGTACCGGAAAGGTGTACCACCGCTCGGTTACTTCTACCAGAATATCCACCTGTTGGTAAGTTATGGGAAGCCATCTTACTTCAACTGTATTAAACAACCGAAGATTATAAATTTTTCGCTGGTCTTGTTCAATAAGTTTAGTAAGTCTTTTGATACTAATAGTATCACCTGACTTTACGTCCAGTTCGCGCGAGATAATAGTTTCGCGCGTAATCTTATTGCCAATAATTAATATACGGTTTACGGTAACTACCCGATTGGTAGTATCGTTAAACGGGCGAAGTGTATCCGTAGCAACCGGTTGCGCAGTAAATCCCAACAAACCAACTAATAATGCCCACATGTGTTGCCACTCCGGCTGCTGTTAAACCGTTTTTACTTTTTTACGAAGGGCCCAGATCAGTATGAGAATACCGGCAACAAACAATGGTATGCTTAGTAGTTGCCCCATGTTAAGCGTCATACCTTTTTCAAACGCTACCTGATCTTCTTTCAAAAATTCGTAGGCAAAGCGCAAACCCCACAAAATGATCATGAATAAACCAAAAATTAAACCCGTAGGCGTTTTTTCTTTTTTGCGATTCCAGATCAGGAACAAGATTAAGAACAACACGATACATGAAATGGATTCGTAAAGTTGTGCGGGGTGGCGGGCAATGCCAAATGTAGTAATGCGGGCAATATAATTACCATCGCCATCAATATCGCCCTGGTATTTTAATGATGAACCCTGGTTATCGATGTACTCATCAAAGTAATTCAAGTAGTATTGAATATCGCCTTCCAGGTAATTCTTTGCTTTCAGTTGTTCAACTCCTGGTTTAAAAACTACATAGATATAAATTGGAACGCGGCCATTGGCACCTTCGGGTAAATCTTTGTTGCGCTCTACCTTTACATATTGTACCGGGCTGTCTTTTTTAGAAGTAAAACTTTCCGTTACCCGATTTACAAAAACCACACTAAGCGGGTTGCTGGTTGGTAAACCAATAATTTCTGAATTAAAAAAATTACCCAAACGAATTAATGCACCGGTAAGCGCAACTACAATTACAATACGATCTAACACCTGCAGGTAATTTTGCCCCGGTTTCTTTTTGCGACTGTATAACCATAGGGCAAATAAAATTCCAAAGGCACCACCGTGGCTGGCCAAACCTTGTAAACCGGTAAACCGAAATGGCGAAAATTCGAAGGGCAGGATGATGCTGAGCGGATCTTCTATAAACAGTTCGGGTTGGTAAAAAATAACATGACCTAGGCGAGCACCTACAATAGTGGCTACAACCATGTAGATGGTGAGTGAATCAACATCACTTTCTGGTTTACCTTCCTTACGGAATATATAATACAATACTTGTTGGCTCAGTAAAAAGCCAGCAGCAAAAAGTAATCCATACCAACGGAGGGCAAATGATCCAACCGAAAAAATTTCAGGACTGGTATTCCAGATTACATAACTTAAAAATGCCATAGTTCAAACTTATTAAGTCCGGGTTCTGATACCGGTAAGAGGCAAATATAAGGGCAAATTGCCAGTTTGCGATTTAAACCTTTCAGGTCTTTAAGCTTAGAAATTAAGACTGAAAGGTTTAGCTTTAGAGGCCGTCCAGTTCTTCTAACTCAAACTTAAAACCTGCTGAAAGTATAGGGAAGCGGCACCAACTTCGTGGGTCAACATTCCACTCGTCCAAATGGAAGGATGGAGCAAGGCGTTCGCGCTTCCATTGGTTGGCTGCCCATAACCTGAAAAATTTACGCACATAATTTTTTAGTGTTTCCGAGTTGGTAACTCCTGGTAAATTTTGGTCTTTCAGTTTCATGTAAACTTGTAACGGTGAAAATCGCTTGTTAATTGCCAGCCGTTCAATTTGCAGTAGTACCGGGTAAGGCATTAAATCTTTTTCGTCAGTCTGTGCACGATCGCTTGGCCGAAGTTCGGCAGTGGGAGTAAGATTGTTTACATAACTCAGGCCGGTATACCCCAACTCTTTTTCGGCCCACTTTAACCATTGCAAAATAAAAGGCTTATCAATTCCGGCAATGGGTGCAAGGCTTCCACTGGTATCGCCATCCATAGTAGCGTAACCCACATCGCCTTCGCTGCGATTAGAGGTGGTTAATAAGACAGCTCGTTTAAGGTTTGCTAACATCCAGATAATGGGCGAACGACTTCTTGCCTGGATGTTTTGCCTTGCAATATCGTCCTGCTCCCACGTAAGGGGCCTGCCTAATACTTTCTCGATTTTACTTTCGTACGATTCTACCTCATCGTCAATCGCCCAGTGGTGAAAGCCAGCCCCGATTGATTGCGCAAGCTTTTGCGATGAGGTAAACGTTGCTTCCGATGAATTTTTTGTTCCCTGATACGCACAGGTAAGCAGCTTGCCAGTAATTTCATTTGTTGATGTTGAGAGCGGAATGTTTACGGCTTCGCAAAATTTTTCGGCACCTAATTCCTGTACACCACGCCTTACCATTTCGGCAACCAGTATGGCACACAAGGAAGAATCAGCGCCACCACTTAAACTTAACACATAACCCTTTGCTTTACTTTTGCGCAAGTAGTCGAACAAAGCCAAAGATGTGGCTTTGATAAATTCTTCATTCTTTACTTTACTATCGGTTAGCGGATGTTTTTCTGTAGCATTGAGATTACTAAAATCAACATCGCACCAAACTAAATTAAATGGCTTTAAGGACAACCGGTTGTTCAATTGAATAACCTCACCCTTTAAACCAAAAATTATGTCGCCATCGTAAATCATGCGGCCAGCTTCATTGCCCAACAGGTTTACAAACAGATAAGCACAGTTAAACATGCGCGATCCATCTTTTACCACTTCTTGCTCGCGCAACTGACTTTTGCCCATAGCAAAGTGGCTGGCACTTGGGTTTAAAATCAGGTTAACACCGCGTTGCGCAAGCCTGTAACCTGGTCGCTTTTCTTTTCTCCAGGCATCTTCACAAATTTCAAACCCAAACTTTATTCCTTCCAGCTCAAAAACTAAATCACCAACCGGAAATGTAAAGTTGTCTCGCGTAAGTTCAAGTACGGTGTTGATTTTCCAGGCATCGAACCAGCGGGGTTCATAATGTACGCCATCGCGCGCGAGGTTTTGTTTTAACGCAATGCCCAGAATTTTTTGATTGTGAATTACACAGGCACCATTATAGGTGATGCCCTCCATGCGCAAGGGTAAGCCAACGCAAACTGCAATACCTTGCGTGTGAGGAATAATTTCCAAAAGTATATGCCAGGCTTTTTCACTCAACCAATCACTTAAGAATAAATCTTCGCAACCATAACCGGTAATACTCAATTCCGGAAAACAAAGCAGTTTTACTTGTTCATGCCTGGCGGCTTCAATGGCATCAATAATGTGGGTTTTGTTTCCAAGCCAATCGAGTGGAGTTTGATTTACCGTTGCGCCACCAATTCTAATTGTGCTCATGATTATTGCAATCAAATGTTCAACAACAGGCAGGTTTTTTCAGAAGCATCTTGTTCGGCTTTCTTCTTGGTTAACCCAAAACCCTGGCCAAATGCTTCATCGCCCAAAAATACTTGTGCGGAGAATTCGCGCGAGTTGCGCCCTTTCTTTACTTCCTCAACTTCAAAGCGAATTTCTTTGCTGTTGCGTTGGGCCCATTCAATCACCTTGCTTTTATGATTGGAGTTCGAGTTAACAACAATTTCGAGATTGAAGTAGGGTTGAATTAGTTTATCGATTACAAATTTTTTGGTGCGCAAATATCCTTTGTCGAGATAAATTGCGCCTACCAATGCCTCAAGTGTATTACCCAAAATAACTTTCTGCAACTGAATATTTTTATTATCAAATTGTACAATGGAAGCAACGCCAATTTTTTTCGCCAGGTTATTCAACGACTCGCGGTTTACTATGCGCGAGCGGATTTCGGTGAGAAAGCCCTCGTCTTTAAACGGATATTTTTTGAAGAGGTAATCGGCAACAGCCGCACCTAAAATGGCATCACCTAAATATTCTAATCGTTCGTTCGATTCGCGGAAGCCATTTTTTTCTTTGCTGCGCGAACTGTGCAGCGTGGCAAGTTTGTACAATGCCAGATTACCCGGTGCAAATCCGGCTATGGTTTTAATTGCCGTAACTAATTTCTTATCTTCTTTTGTGTTGGATTTGGCTAAGGAAAGTAAGTTCCACACAGGATTACTCGGCCTTTTTCATAATAATGGAAGCATTGTGGCCACCAAAACCAAACGTGTTGCTAAGGGCAACTTTTACTTCGCGCTTCTGTGCTTTGTTAAACGTCAGGTTTAAACGTGGATCCAGCCCATCATCATCCGTAAAGTGGTTGATGGTAGGTGCTACTACTCCTTCTTTTAAGGCCATAATGCAAGCCAATGCTTCAATGGCACCGGCAGCTCCCAGCAGGTGGCCGGTCATGGATTTGGTAGAACTAATGTTCATTTTGTAGGCTTGCTCACCAAATACAGCCTGAATGGCCTTTATTTCTCCAATATCACCCAAAGGGGTAGAGGTACCGTGTGTGTTGATGTAATCAACTTCTTCAGGTTTAATGCCCGCTTCATCCAAAGCATTTTGCATTACTTTAATAATGCCGGCTCCTTCCGGATGGGGTGCGGTAATGTGGTAAGCATCGGCCGAAAGCCCGCCTCCAATTACTTCAGCATAAATTTTAGCACCGCGTTTTTTAGCGTGCTCATATTCTTCCAGAATAAGTGCTCCGGCACCTTCACCCAATACGAAACCATCTCGATCTTTATCGTAAGGTCTGGATGCAGTTTCGGGCGCATCGTTTCTTTCGGATAATGCCTTCATGGCATTAAACCCGCCTACACCGGCTTCACATACGGCTGCTTCCGATCCACCAGTAACTATAACATCGGCTTTACCCAATCTTAAATAAGTATAGGCATCGTAAATGGCATTGGTAGATGATGCACAGGCCGATACGGTTACAAAGTTTGGCCCGCGGAAACCATACTTAATTGAAATGTGCCCGGCACTTAAATCGGCAATCATCTTTGGTATAAAGAATGGATTGAACCGCGGTGTGCCATCGCCTTTGGCGAATGATTTAACTTCTTCCTGAAAAGTAAACAACCCCCCGATACCAGAACCCCAAATTACCCCCACACGGTCGGGGTTAAGTTCCGATAGCGGAAGGTTGGCATCTGCTATAGCTTCGTCAGCCACCACCAAGGCATATTGTGCAAACGGGTCAAGCTTGCGTCCTTCTTTACGATCCATAAAGTCTTCAATTTTGAAGTTCTTTATTTCGCAGGCAAACTTGGTTTTAAAGAGCGAAGCGTCAAATCGTGTAATAGGGGCAGCACCGCTTTTGCCGGCCTTCAAACCTTCCCAATATTGTTGAAGGTTGTTTCCGATAGGGGTTAATGCACCAGCACCTGTAACTACTACTCTTTTAAATGTCATCACAATCCGTTAATGGAGCAAAAAGAACTGACAAAACCTTATTATTTCTTAACGTTCTCTTCGAGGTAAGAAATCGCCTGGCCTACAGTGGCAATGTTTTCGGCCTGGTCGTCAGGAATGGAAATGTTAAATTCTTTTTCGAACTCCATAATAAGTTCTACGGTGTCCAGCGAGTCAGCTCCAAGGTCGTTGGTGAAACTTGCTTCAGGAGTAACTTCAGACTCTTCCACGCCAAGTTTGTCGATGATGATCTGTTTTACTTTTTGTGCGATTTCAGACATGTTTTTAAAGGTTTAGAGGATTCAAAAATCTGTGCAAATAAAGAGATTTGATGCAATATTGTCAAAACATTTAAATCGAGTGTTACCAATACCAAACGCGTGGCAAAAATGAAGAAAAAGCGGCTCGAAATCGAATATTCATTCGATTTTGAGTTAATCGGCATAATTTCATCTGCCAAAGGTTATAAGTTAGCCTGGGAAGTAAATCATATACTGGGTAGCAGGCTTGTCCGCCAGCCTGATTTAACGGTGTTATTAAGTAAAAATTCTTTTGCCAGCTACCTGTATTATGCCTTTGAAAACGAGGTTAATGCGTTAAAACTCTTTCGGAATAAGCCCAATGAGACCGAACTGATTAAAAATTTATTAGTACCGGAATTTCCACACTACGATTTCATTTTACTTACCCGGGGCGAGGCTCACATGGCCAGCAATCGTTTGCAGGAACTCTTAAAAAATATTCCTTCCATCGAATTAACTGCTTTTATACCTTTGGCAGCTTTAAAATCGAAGGATAACTTTATTTTCTAAAACCCACCCACTCGCGCATGGAACAACGTGTTTCGTACAACAAAACCAAAATTGTAGCAACCATAGGCCCGGCCTCCAACAACAAAGAAATGCTGAAGGCATTAGCCCGAGAAGGGGTGGATGTATTCCGCCTTAACTTTTCGCATGGTAAGCACGAAGATCACCAGAAGGTAGTGAACTACATACGCGAAATAAATGATGAGTTGGGTACCCACATTGCAATTTTGCAGGATTTGCAAGGTCCCAAAATCCGTGTAAACGAAATGGAACCCGGTGTTGAAATTAAGGCCGGAGAAACCATAACCATCACCACCAAAGAAGTTTTAGGTAATAAAAACCTGGTAAGTACTTCGTACGAAGGGTTGCCCAACGATGTAAAAGTGGGCGATATGATTTTGATTGATGATGGTAAACTTGAACTACGGGTAAAAGATGTGCGCGGGGTAGAGGTAACCTGCACCATTATTTATGGAGGGCCACTTAAATCCCGCAAAGGAATTAACCTGCCGTTTTCTAAAGTATCGGCTCCATCACTTACTGAAAAAGATTTGGAAGATCTGAAGTTTGGTCTGAAGAATAGAGTGGATTGGGTAGCATTGTCGTTCGTGCGCAAAGCAAAGGATATTCAAACCTTGCGCGATATTATTAATGAACATAAATCCACCACGCGTATTGTAGCAAAAATTGAAAAACCCGAGGCCCTTGAAAATATTGATGAAATTATTGCCGCTACTGATGCGGTAATGGTTGCCCGTGGCGATTTGGGTGTAGAGATATGGATGGAAGAAGTGCCCATGGTGCAAAAAATGTTGGTTGAAAAATGTAATCGTGCCTCTAAGCCGGTAATTGTGGCTACGCAAATGATGGAGAGTATGATTGAGAACCCGCGCCCTACCCGTGCCGAAACAAACGATGTAGCCAATGCAGTAATGGATGGCGCGGATGCATTAATGCTATCCGCAGAAACGGCTGCCGGTAAATACCCGGTAGAAGTTATCCGAAGTATGGTACGTACTATTGGTTCGGTTGAAAAGCAAGGAAATATTTACTTCCGCTATCGCGACATTGATCCGGATTCGCCAAATTATTTTAATGATAGTTTGATTCTTACTGCGTGTAAACTTGCAAAAGAAGTTAATGCCAAAGCTATTGTTGGGATGACGCAGTTAGGATATGCAGCCTTTAAAGCCTCATCACACCGGCCTAACGCCAACATCTTTGCCTTTACCAGTAACGATGCAATCCTTAATTCGATGAACCTGGTGTGGGCAACACGCGCTTATCATTACGATAAAGCCAGCAGTACGGATGAAACCATTGCCGATGTTGAAAAAATTCTAAAGCGCGATGGTCATGTTCAATCAGGTGATATTTTTATCATCCTGGCGAGTATGCCTATTCAGGAGCGCGGCCGGTCTAATATGATTAAAGTGCATGTGGTGAGTTAACTACTCGTTACCAGTTTCCGGTTGCCTGTTACTGGTGACCGGAAACTGGTAACAGGAAACATACTAGTTCAGAGTTTCGGCTCCACTAAAATCACTTGTTCTTTTTCTACCACCACTGCTCCGGCAGGGTCGCCTTTACGTTTACGCACAAATTTTTTAGGTGTAACTATAACCGGGCACAGCGAATCGGTTTTGCGTTTGGAGTTGTATGCCGCTAATTGCGCGGCACGTTCAATAACATCTTTCGGAAAATTTTTACCAGACTGATGTTTAATGATTACGTGCGAGCCAGCAACATCTTTGGCGTGTAGCCATAAATCTTCCTTATAGGCAAGCTTCAATGTAAGTTCATCATTGGCTTCTGCATTGCGCCCAACCCAAATCCGAAAGCCTTTGTGCTCAAACTCGTGGTAAGGAAGTATTTCCTTTTTTTGTTTGGAAACGGTTAGAGGCTCGGTGTGCTTTAATTGTTTAAGGTCGAGTGTGTTTTCAACTTCCGTTAATTGTTGTTTTAAGCACTGAAGCTCAGTAGTTTTTATTTCAATTGCTTTTTTTAACTGATTGATTTCGATTTGCTGATTCTTGGCCTTGCGGTAAAATACTTCAGCGTTTTTTTGTGGCGACAGCTCGGGTTTTAGTTTTATCGTAACGGGTTGGTTATCGTAAAAACCGGTAAGCGTGGTGTGTGAAATACCGCTGGTAAGTTGGTGAAGGTTGGCCATCAGCAAATCGCCCCAAAGCTGGTAATGGGTATCGTGTTGCAGTTCTGTTAGTTTCTGTTCATTCTTCTGAATGTAGTTTTGTCCGGCTTTGATTTGATCGTGTAATGCTTTAACCCGTTTATGCTTTTGCGCGGTGAAAGTTTCTTTATAAACGTATTGGTGAAAAAACGAATTTAAGGCCTCAATCGGATTATCGAATTGGTTTAGGATGTTGCCTACGGGAACCAACGACAAATAAAGTTTATCGGATTTCTCAACAATATAGTAGCGCGGTGTTTCCAGTTCATGAACCAGTTGCTGAAATGCGAACCATAAGGTTTTGTTACCTTCTTTTATTGTTGCCCAATATTCCCAAACAAGTTTTCCAAAGGTAATATAGTAGGTTGGTAAATTTGATTGGTGGGCCCGGAAGGTATCTTCGCTAAAATCAAGCTTACGGTTGAGGGTTGCCAGTGAAAGTGTTAAGTCGTTTTTAAGGTGACCCCGGAAAAGAGTTATTACATTATCGTTATGAAACAGAATTACATTGGCCCGGTTGCCATGCATTTTAAAAAGTAACAAGAGGTTATCTTCAAGTTGAATAGCGAAGCATCTTTCGTTTTCAAAAACATAAACTTGTTTTACGGATTTCAGAATAACTTCTTCAAATAAATCGATGCTGTTTTTACGGGCCCTGTTAAATTGATTGGGAAAAGACAGGCAAGAGAAATCGGATTGCAAACTTGCTTTAATAAAGAATGACTCTGTTGAATTATTAAATTCAAGCACCAACTCGTCCTTATTCTGACTAAAACAGGATACTACCCGAAAGCCCGAAAGCTTTTGGTGCAATTGCTTGCTCAGTTGTTTTAAAAAATAATAATTATTGTGCACGGGTTAAACCTCAATACTCAGGCCATCGTAAGCCAAAGCTACTGAATTTGGTAACTCACGCTCTACCATTTTATGTTGGCCAAGTTTGTGGCTGATGTGAATAAAATAAGTTTGTTTGGCACCTATGCGCTCGGCCATAGTCAACGCTTCTGCCAAGTTAAAGTGCGAAAGATGTTTTTCGTGTTGCAAAGCATTTAAAACAAGTGTTTCAGTTCCTTCTAGTAAATTTAATGTTTGCTCGGGTATCTGGTTTGCATCGGTAATGTAACTGAAGTTTTTAATGCGAAAGCCCAACACCGGTAATTGATAATGTAAAACGGGTAGCGGTAAAATTTTTGTTGAACCAATGGAAAACGGTTCGTGATTAATTTCGTGAAGTTTCAATTGCGGAATACCCGGATACTTATTCTTTTCGAATGCGTAATAAAATTCAGTTTTGAGTTGTGCCAGTACATCTCCATTTCCATAAACAGGCATATCACCCTGTTGCAAATAATTGTAAGCCCGCACATCATCCAACCCGGCAATGTGATCTTTATGGCTATGGGTAAATAAAACGGCATCAAGTTTATTAATTCGTTCACGCAACATCTGCTGGCGGAAGTCGGGCCCGGTATCCACCACTAAACTTAATTCATCAACCTGAATGTGGATAGACGAACGCAATCGCTTATCGCGATAATCCAGCGATTGGCATACCTCGCATGAGCACCCGATTACGGGTACACCTTGTGAAGTTCCGGTGCCGAGAAAAGTGATTTTCAAAATGAACTTAAAACTTGAATGAACGCCTAAGCAACAGTGAACTGACTTTATTTTGTTGGCGCTTAAACTCCTGATATTTTCCTTTTACTAATTGAAAGCCAATTGCCTCAGATGTTTCAGGATCAACCACCCAATATTCTTTTACACCTGCTTTCTCGTAGGCGTCTTTTTTCTTGGTAAGGTCTAATTTTTTTGTTCCGGGAGAAAGAATTTCGACTACGAGATCGGGGGCACCATAAATACCATCATCTTTTATAATACTTAAATTTTCAGAAGAGACATAAACGATGTCCGGCTGGAAGGCATTTGATTTATTCAGGTAAACATCAACGGGGCCAGGATACAATTTCCCCAATTTCTTTTTTTTTATGTGTATCAAAAGTGAACTTAAAAGAATTGAAACAATGTCTTGATGACTAATGGTTGGGGCAGGCGACATATATAAAGAATTATCAATCAATTCGGCACGCGTCCCCTCCGGTAGCATTTTAAATACTTCCAACAGTGTTCGAGGTGGATGTAAAACCGCTTCTTGCATGTCTAAAAGTTGCTTAAGGCCTTATTCACTCTTTACCTCAACTTCATGTAGTTCGTCATAAAGCTTTTTGCTCTTTTCTGAAAACCGGGTTGGGTCAAGCTCCAGATTTTTTAGAATGTCCAACAAGGCATTTATTTTTCCTTCAACCGTAAAGAACTTGTTCACAATCATAATCTTCTGTTCTTTCAACAGGCAATAACCCGATTTGAAGTTTCCCTTTTCATACCGCAGAATGTAATCCGATTCGGCAATCAGGTCTTCCAGCTTGGTTAAAAATTGGTTGGTGTACTTAATCATTCGTAGTGGCGAATTTTAGGGCGAAAGATAAGGCTTAAATTTCGAATTTGCGATTTACAATTTTGGTTGGTGTATTCAATAGTAATTCGTAATTCGGAATTCGGTAATGAAATCAACGAAAATACTAATTGTTATTGTAGGCCCCACGGCCGTGGGTAAAACCGCGCTGGCTATTCGGTTGGCGCAACAGCTTCAAACGGAGATTGTTTCGGCCGATTCGCGCCAGATTTACCGCGAGTTGGAAATAGGCACTGCCAAACCCAGTCGGGCTGAACTTGAGCAAGTGCCGCACCATTTTATAAACTCTCATTCTATAAAAGAAGACTACGATGCCGGGGCGTATGGTCGCGAGGCTCTTGCTCTGATCAATTCTTTATTTCAGCGATATAACAATCTCATTCTTTGTGGAGGTTCTGGGTTGTATATAAAAGCTGTGTTGGAAGGTTTTGACGAAATGCCATCTATACCGGAAGGCTTGCGAGATCAGATTATTCAAGAGTATGAAGCAAACGGATTAACCTGGTTGCAAGCCCAGGTAAAGCAAGTTGATCCGGATTATTTTGAAGTAGTAGATATTCAAAATCCACATCGGTTAATCCGGGCGTTGGAGTTGCACCGGGCCTGGCAAAAGCCGATGCATGAATTACGCCAACAAAAAAAAATTGAACATCCGTTTCAGATTGTAAAAATTGGCCTGGAACTGGAGCGTAATGAACTTTATAGCCGCATTGACACGCGCATGGATGCCATGATTGCAGATGGTTTATTTGAAGAAGCAGAAAAATTTTACCTGTATCGAAATCTGAATGCATTGCAAACAGTTGGCTACCGCGAAATTTTTGGGTTTATGGACGGACTATATGACAGATCAGAAGCCATTCGACTCTTAAAACGAAACTCAAGGCATTATGCCAAGCGGCAGTTAACGTGGTTTAAAAAAGATGCAGACACCAAATGGTTTAAACCCGAACAGATTGTTGAAATTAATTCTCAACTGGGAATAAAAAATTAATGTAAGCTTTGCCGATTGCCTACTGCTTACTGCCTACTTTTGCCAGTCATGAATAAGCGTGTGCTCATCATTACGTACTATTGGCCGCCTTCTGGAGGAAGTGGGGTGCAGCGTTGGCTTAAGTTTGTGAAGTATTTGTCGCAACAGGGTTGGGAGCCTTATGTATTTACGCCTGAAAATCCACATTTTGCAATTCAGGATATCTCACTGTTAAAAGATGTTCCGCCTCAGGTAGAAATAATCCGGTTTCCGATCTGGGAACCGTATCAAACGTTTAACCGACTTACCTCAATTTTTTCTGGTAAGAAAATGCAACAAGTTGATTTTGTTGTTACCGGTAAGAAAACGCTCCTTCAGAAATTTGGGATGTGGGTACGTGGAAATTTTTTTATTCCCGATGCAAGAAGATTTTGGATAAAACCATCAGTTGATTACCTGAACGACTTTGTGCAACGAAATCAGATTGATAAAATAATCACAACGGGGCCTCCGCACAGTTTACATTTAATTGGAAGAGGTTTGAAGAGAAAAAATACGGTATTAAAATGGGTTGCTGACTTTCGCGATCCGTGGAGTGAGTGGGATTTGTTAGATACGCTTCAGCTTTCCAGGTGGGCCCGCAACCGCCACAAACGAATGGAGCAATCGGTATTACAAGAAGCTGACTGTGTGTTAACCGTTACCCCGTACTATGAAAGGCAGTTTCAGCAGTTGGGTGCAAAGAATGTACAACTGGTCACCAATGGTTTTGATGAAGATGATTTTAAATCGATTCAACACCAGCGCACTTCTAAATTTACCATTCGACATATTGGTGGTGTAGATGAGTTGCGCGATCCGCGCCCTGCTATGCGAGCCATTCAGGAGCTTTGCATGCAACATACTGATTTTAATACTGCAGTGCAGGTAGAATTTGTAGGTTCGGTTAATGCAGCATTTAAAGGTTTTGTTGAACAAGATACTGTGTTGGCTCGGCATGTTACGTTCGTGCATCAACTGCCGCACAACGAATTATTGAAATTATATGGAAGCACCGATGTGCTTTTGTTGGTACTGGCACATGCAGCCCATGCTGCAGGAAATATTCCGGGTAAATTGTTTGAATACCTGGCATCGGGTAATGAAATAATTGGAATAGGGGCTAGTGATGGCGATGCAGCAACAATTATCAGAAATGAAGGTGCAGGAGTAGTGCTCGAACCAAACGACCAGCAAGGTTTTAAATCTGCCTTTCTGAAAAGTTTCACCAACTGGAAGTTGGGCACCAAACCTGATTTAAGAGTACAGACAAATTATTCGCGCAGGGTGCTAACCGATAGGTTGATTGCTTTGTTGGAGGCGTTTGATTAATTCTTTTTGAGTAGCCCAAGGCGATTAAGTTGCTTCAGTAGAAAGGCATTGCCATCTGGTGTGGCGCGCGAATAGAAAATTAATATGGAATAAGAAATACCGATTGCTGTAGAACGAATTGCTATATCAATAACTATTGTTTGAAACTTTGGGATGAGTAGGTTTAGTCCAATCATCACCAAAGCAATTATCAATACCTTGAGTGAATCCCAATTAAAAGGCTGCATTTTCAATTTATACCAGATGAAAAAATACTTCAATATGTTAAACGAGATAAGCGCCAATGCCGAACCGATGGCCGCTCCGTTTATGCCGTAAATGGGGATAAGGATGTTGTTACTAACAATTACAACTGCTGCCAGCGATGTAAGCAGTAAAATATTAAACGCATAATATTTTGAGAGCACAATAATTTCGCTACTTGGGCCAAACAACATGTCGGTCAGCTTACCAATACCTACAATAATCACAACCCACTTTCCAACTTCATAAACTTCCTGTCGGGGCATCAGCGAAAAAATGTTATCAAGATTGATGTAAACGCCAATCAGTAAAAGTGCACCGATGATAAATTGGTTAATGGCAGTTTTTCTGTAAATGACCTGAATGTCGGTCAGATCGTTCTTTTCAAACGCACGCGCTATCAAAGGCATGGCTACCTGGCTCATGGCTCTTCGTGGAATTTCAATGATGGTGGCCATGTAAAAAGCGGTAGTATAAACTGCATTGGCTGCCAGCCCCAACATACCCGATACCATCATGCTATCTACTTTGCCAATCAGAATCATACCCGCAGTGCCGGCAAAACTGAGTGAGCTGTAAACAACCAGTGATTTTATTTTGGCTGGTTGCAACGAGCTTAGATTTAACGTGAATGAAATCTTTTTGAGAAAGCTGAGATAAATTACTAGCAACAACAAGCAAAAAAGATACGCAATAACGGTACCAACAATAAACTGGTTGTACGTGATGTAACCTTGAAAATAAGCTATCACCAATAACGCCAGCAAGAGCCGAACAACCACCTCGCGCAACAGGCTCGGAAAAATCATTTTTAACAATGATCGGGAATAAGCCTCCAGTAATGACGTGATTAATAAAATCAGCGTAAGCCATACTACTATTGCGGCATACTGCATAATTTCTTTGGCATTATCTTCAAAGTACGAGAGGATAGACGTTTCGAATGCTTTAAAGAAGACAAAGAAAATTGCAAAGCCGGTAAGGGCAAGCAGTGTAATCAGACTTACAAAGCCCGCTTCGGTAGTTTTGTCTTTAACAAGTTGGGGATAAAACCGAAAAATGCTTTGCGCCAATCCAAATGTGGCGAACGGAGTCAACAAGATTGCAGCATCCTGAATGGTGCGCAGTAAGCCAACTTGCGCGGGTTCCAGGAATTTTGGGAAGAGGTACAATAAATTGATGTAACCGATAACCGCCCCGGCATAGGAAATGGCTGTTGTGTAAATACTTTGGCGGATGACGAGGCCCATTGATTTTGGATGAAACCACGAACATAATCCAAAATAGTTATAACTTTTTTAGATTATAGTCTTGAAAGGTTAAAAAAGCAGCAGATTTCCGGTACTACGTTAACGGACGATTGCTCCCTCCAAGGTTTTCGTTAATTTCTAATGGCAGGATGCTTCAAACGAAAAGACTACTCGTTAATAAGTAAATTCAGAGTTTGGAATAAGGTTCACTCTTGCATGTAAAATATGTAGGAGTGAATTTTATCTTCTACAATTTAACAGCTTCTACGACATAGTACCTTGGAGTAATGTGGCGTAATAAAGGTCTAATCCCAAATACTCCCGTTGGTGAAGTCCATTTTTCCGAACGAACTACTTTCCACCCGCTTTTCTCCAACAACCAATCAAACTGCCAATCTTCAAATTCGTGAAAGTGTTGATCCCACCGATCACTTTTATTTCGATACGCTTTGGCAAACCAGAGTGATAATGGAATACTGGCATATAATCTTTTTGCTTGCAGATTTTTTAAAACTCCCATTGGATTAATGAGATGCTCAAGAATTTCGAATGCAAAAACAGCATCTGTATTAAATGGATTAACTGCTTCGGGCTTTTCATCCAGATCTTCCCCCCCGGTGTTTGAAACGATATATCCTTCCTTTTCAAATAATCTTGAAAGTGGATTGGCAATACCCAAATCTAAAACAGTACTTCCGATGGGAAGAGTTTGCTTTACAAAAGCAAGAGTTTTAAAATAACGCCTGCTGAGCACTTTGTTGCTAAGATTATATGCCTCTGTTGAATCCATCAATATTTATTATAGAGATATAAAAGTGTTTGCTGCTCATGCTCCCAATTAAGATTGTCTTCCAGAGTAGCTTTCTTTCCATTAGCGCCTAAGGTTAAACAAAGTTCCTTATTGAAGTAAAGTTGGTCAACCTTTTTCGCAAAATCTACTTCATCACCAGCCGTAAAAACCAACCCACTGTTGCATGATTCTACTACTCGCTTTAACGGAGCGCTGGAACTTACCAGCATTGGTTTACCAGTCATCATGCCTTGAAATAATTTATGGGGAATGGTATGATCGGTATGGCCGTTGGATTGATGTGGAATCACATTTACATCGGCTAACGACATATAGGAGAAAAACTTACTGAAGGGTTGATAACCTAAAAAGTGGACGTTGCTCAGATTGCGGTCGGCCACTATCTGCTGCAGGTTTTGCATAACGGCATTACTTCCAAATCCTACAATAACAAGGTGAATATTTTGAGGTGCACTCACATGACTCATTCCTTTAATGGCTACATCTACTCCGCGATGCGGCCCGATCCCACCGGAATAGATAATTATAAATTTACCAGTTAGGTTTTGATAGACTGAATGATCCAGTTTTTGATTAATAAATGTTTTTTCTTCCGTATTGGAGACGACCATAATTTTTTCACCGGTAAAATTATGCTGATTCATCAATCGGGATTTCATTTCGTCAACCACTGCAATAATGGTATCCGCTTCTTCGCACGCTTTTTTTTCCCAACGTGTCCATCGGTCGGGATTCATAAAAAGAAAATTTTTCAGTTGTGCGATTGGATTGGTTTTCCACACAAACCAGGTGCGCAACGCCTCTGGGTAATTTTCGTGCAGATCGACAATTACCTTCAGCGCTAATTCTCTTTTAAGGGCAAGAGCAGTGCCGGCCAATGGCAAATCATGTACATGAATCAGGTTGATTTGTTCTTGCTTTACGATGGTGCGAATAGCTGCTTTAAATTTTGGATGAACAAAAGTCAATGACATGATTACATCCCAGAATGCCAGTTGGTAGTTATTCTTTCCCGCATCAATCCTGTGTACATGAATTCCTTCAACAAGCTCAATACCAGGCTGGCCTTTTTTTCTGAGACATAGCAAATGAATCTTGTGACCAGCTTTTAGCAGTGCCCCCGTTTCCTTTTTGATTCGGATATCAGCCGGATAGGGCGCATTGAGCAGCATGAGAACTTTGGTAGGCACAAATTACTTTTTAGCAAAGAAACATAATTCAAATCGAACAATCCTAAATTATTGGTTTTGGATGTTATGATGTAAACCTTCATGTTACTTTTAAGATAGCTTCTAATAATCTCTGCTGGTGTCTTCACAAACCATTATTCTGAATTTTATTAATCCTTGAAAATATCAAATACAATAAGAAATTTTTCAAGAATGCAACTTCCGCGATAAATTCTCTGCTATATCAATCTTTCCGTCAAACCACCGACTGTTGATGTGTTCAATTATTCAATATTCGAAATTATCTGATCCAAGTCATCCATTTCTTTTCTTGTCAATTATTTTTCTTTCTCGAAAGTAAACTGAATTTTTGCACCTCCGTTTTTACTAACGCTCGTGCCTTCGCAGTTAATAAAATATTATTACGTATGAAAATCACCCTAATTGCCGGTGCCCGTCCTAACTTTATGAAAATCGCCCCAATCATCCGGGCTATTGAGCGGGCACAAGCAGATGGACATAATATTCATTACCGCCTGGTACACACCGGCCAGCATTATGACGACCGGCTGAGTAAAATCTTCTTTGAACAACTGCAAATACCCGCAGCACACGTAAACCTGGGTGCAGGGTCAGGCACGCAAGCCGAGCAAACCGCTCGCATCATGATTGAATTTGAAAAAGATTTGCTGGCAAACCCAACCGATCTGGTAATAGTAGTAGGCGATGTAACTTCTACCATGGCCTGCACCATTGTAGCCAAAAAGCTAAATACAAAAGTAGCACATGTAGAAGGTGGTATCCGATCGTTTGATATGGCAATGCCCGAAGAAGTTAATCGCATTGTTACTGATTCGCTTGCCGATTATTTTTTTACTACTTCGCAGGTTGCGAATGAAAACCTCAGAAAGTCTGGGGTAAAAGACGAGCAGATTTTTTTTGTGGGCAACACTATGATCGATACACTGCTTACGCAACTTCCGCGCACAAAAAAGCCAGAGCTGTGGGCTGAGTTTGACTTGCAATCCAAAAATTATTTTGTGCTTACCCTCCACCGGCCCAGCAATGTGGATGATCCTGAAAAGTTTGCCAACTGGATGCAGGTATTAGATGACACCGGTTTGCCAATTGTGTTTCCGGTACATCCACGAACCATGAAAAATTTTTCAACGCTTGCGCGGAAACCCAAAAACATCCGCGCGTGCGATCCGCTCAGCTACCTGGAGTTTATTTATCTGATAAAGGAATCGAAAGCGGTAATTACCGATTCGGGTGGTGTACAGGAAGAAACAACCGTGTTGGGCGTTCCTTGTCTAACACTACGAAATAATACCGAGCGGCCGGAAACAGTAACAGAAGGTACCAACGAGATGATTGGTGATGATTTTACTGCTTTAACCAATGCGTTGGAAAAAGTTAAGCAAGGCAAATGGAAAGCTGGAAAAATTCCACAACTGTGGGATGGCCGTACAGGTGATAGAATTGTGCACGAGTTGGTGAAGTTGGGTAGGCAATGATTAGTAATTGGTGGTAATCTATGTCGAGTAACTACTGGTTTATGTAAATCAATCAAGTCAACCAGAAGCAAGAGGCCAGAAACCAGCAACTATTTCACCCGCCCCGGATTTGCTTTTAAAAAATCGCCCCAACCTTTGGCTTTTGGTTTGATGCTACCTTGCTGGTAATGATGGCACACCGCAACAGCCAATGCATCAGAAGCATCGAAAAGTTTTGGCATTTCTTTAATACTGAAAATCTGCATCAGCATTTTAGCCACTTGTTCTTTCGAAGCATTGCCATTGCCGGTAACGGCTTGTTTTACTTTTTTGGGTGCGTACTCGGTAATGGGTACTTCGCGGTACAACGCTGCCGACATAGCTACACCTTGTGCGCGACCCAACTTCAACATCGATTGTACATTCTTGCCAAAGAAGGGTGCTTCCAGGGCAACTTCATCGGGTTTAAATTCATCTACCAACGCCAATACACGATCAAAAATCTTTTTAAGCTTGCCCGCATGCGCACCGGTTTTACCCATTTGAATAACCCCGAACTGTAAAAGAGTAACAGATCCGGTACGAATGAGAATTACACCATAACCCATTACATTGGTGCCGGGGTCTAAGCCAAGAATAATCTTTTCGGTAATCGCTTTTTTGTCAACTTTGCTCACGTGTCAAACTTACTGATAAACACGCAATGGTTATCTGGATCAGCATTTTTGTAATCTATTTTATTTTTTTACTGATCCTGATCACGGGCCTGGTGCGATGGAAGAAAGATCAGTACGCATCAACTATAACACCCGCGGTCTCGGTGGTGGTTGCCATGCGAAACGAGGCGCTTAACCTCGAAAAATTAATTACATCTTTAGCCAAACAGGATTATGCCGGAACCTGGGAATTGATTTTAGTGGACGATCATTCGGAAGACAACACAATACAGGTTGCGCAGATACTGAAGTATAAATTTTCGCACCTACCAATTACCGTTGTTTCGGCAACAGGCAGCGGTAAAAAGCAAGCCCTTACCCAGGGTATTGCGCAAGCAGCGGGCGAAATTATAGTTACTACCGATGCCGACTGCGAACTTCCGCCAGCATGGCTCACAGATTTGGGGCAATCATTTAAACCAACAACCCAGTTGGTGGTGGGAAGTGTAAGTTTAAAACATCATCCTACTTTTTTCAGTAGGCTACAGGCGGTTGAGTTTGCCAGTGTGATGGCTACCGGCCTGGGTATGTTAGGTTGGAACCATCCGATTATGAGTAATGGTGCAAGCCTGGCATTTAAAAAGTCAGCATTTGCTGCGGTAGCCGGATACAAAGGTAACGAACACATTGCCTCAGGCGATGATGAGTTTTTGATGCGTAAGATTTCGGAACGGTTTCCAGCATCCATCCGGGCTGTCAGGTATGGAACCAATTGTTGCAAAACGGAACCGGCAAAATCGGTGAATGAGTTTTTTGAGCAACGCATCCGGTGGGCAAGTAAGTGGAAAACTAATACCTCCTCGCTGGCAAAATTTTTGGCGGTATTTGTCTTTTTGTTTCAGGTGCTGTGGTTGCCATTTGTGGCAATTGCGCTTTTTACTCAAAGTCCTTTTTTACTGGCGGGCATTCTTTTGAAGATAGCCCTGGAAGGTGTGTTACTCGGTTACACGTCAAATTTGATTCATCAGCGGTTCAGTCTTCCAGCCTTTCTTATTTTACAACTCCTTTACCCGCCTTATATTTTTACGGTAGCATTGGCTTCGCAATTGGTTGGTTATAAGTGGAAGGGGCGCACGGTTTTGCCTAAATTATAGTCGCCATTATGGTATATACTAGCATGGTCCACTCGCATGGTCTGTGTCTTCACAGACCAATCTATTCTCAAATGGTCTGTGTCCACACAGACTATTCCAATGTACCATCATTAACCATCAACATTTTTAACTTTTTGTTAATGTAAGGTTGAACCGCGCAAATGGGTAGCTAATTGAATGGGCTTTTAGTTATTTTTACATGTTATAGTGTATGAACGAACAGGAGCTTAAAACACTGCTTGAAAGAAAAGAACTGGAACTCAACGCGTTGCTGGAGATCACCCAATCCATCAACAACAATGTTCCGGAGGAGTCGCTCTATAAAATTTTTAACTTCACCCTGCGCTCTAATCTTAACATCAAGAAGTTAGCATTATTTGTGTTGGATGAAATCTGGAATTGCAAAGTAAGCTTTGGTACCCAATCAAATTTTCAAAAACACAGGTTGGACGATCGTTTTAAGCTCATCAAAAGCGTTCACCGCATGGATGAGTTTGATGAAGAATGTGTTTTTCACGAGTTCGATCTGGTTATACCGGTGGCGCACAAATCCGATACGCTGGCCCTGGTATTTGTGGGCGGTTTGCATCCGAATAAACACGATCGGGATGAGAGCATTAAATTTATTCAGGCCCTGAGTAACATTATTATAGTAGCGATTGAAAATAAAAAACTTGCCCGCAAACAATTGGAACAAGAGGCCTTTCGTAAAGAGTTGGAAATTGCCAGCGATGTGCAACAATTTTTGTTCCCGGAGCGGTTACCCTACACCGAGCGTTTAAAAATTGAAGCCAGCTATTTACCACACGATCGGGTAGGGGGCGACTATTACGATTACGTACCCATTAACAAAAATCAGTTTTTGATTTGCGTGGCCGATGTAAGTGGCAAAGGAATTCCTGCTGCACTTATGATGTCTAACTTCCAGGCCTCGTTACGAACCTTGCTACGCCAAACTCCTAATCTGAAAGAAATTGTGGAGGCCCTTAACTACCAGGTAATGGAAAACACCAAGGGCGAAAAGTTTATTACTTTCTTTGGTGCCATTTACGACCTCAGCCTTAAAACAATGGTATATGTAAATGCCGGCCACAACCCCCCTATATTACTGGATAAAGGCGGTGTGCGTTTATTAGAAGAAGGAAGTACCGTGCTGGGTGCGATGAATCCTTTGCCCTTTTTAAATGAAGGATTTATTACCGACTTGAATGAGTTTACATTATTTGCCTATACCGATGGCCTTACTGAAACCATAAACGAAGCCGGTGCTGAGTATGGCGTGCAAGCGTTGGTAGATTACCTGCAGGCCAATCGTAATAAAGATATTCGTACCATGCATCAGGATATTATCGTAAACCTCGATGGTTTTAAAGGCCGCAATGGTTACCGCGATGATATTACCATGCTTTCGTGTAGAGTCGAATAATTTAAAATTTCGAATTCGGGATTTTAAAATTTTGAATCCAGAGTAGTCTTAAATTTAAAATCTTTGAATCTGTTTCAAACACCTTTTTTTCTTCCGTGGCTTTATCCGCAATTAGTGTGGCGCATGCCTGCAATCGAAAAAAAGGTTTATCTCACGTTTGACGATGGCCCCGTACCCGGCCCAACGGAGTTTGTGTTGGAAACATTAGAACAATACAATGCCATCGCCACTTTTTTTTGCATTGGCGCCAATGTTCAAAAACATCCCGAAGTATTCGCTAAAATTTTAACGGCTGGCCATGCAATAGCCAACCACACCTTTAATCATCTTAAGGGTTGGAGTACTTCACTAACCGCTTATTTGGATAATGTTCAACAATGCGAGGAGGTTTTAAATCGCAGGATCCAATTACCGGCTGATGACCAATTGCCATTAACACCCAACAACCAGCAACCGGCAACCAGCAGCCATCTTTTCCGCCCACCCTACGGTCGAATAACCCGCAGCCAGATTAATGCGTTGAAAGAAAAATATAAAATCATTATGTGGGATGTGCTTACGCAGGATTACCGACAAATCATGACACCAGACAAATGCATTCGCGGAACAATTCAAGCTACACGCGCAGGTTCGGTAGTTGTATTTCACGATAGTTATAAAGCCGAACGTAATCTTATGTTTGCATTACCCCGCTACCTGGAATACCTGACTGCTGAAGGCTACACTTTTGGAAAGCTATAGCTAAACCTATATTTGCAGATGCATGTTTTTGTTGCAGTATTGAATTGGGGCCTGGGCCATGCTACCCGCAGCATCCCGGTTATTAAACAATTATTGCAACGCAACATACCCGTTACAATCGGGAGCGATGGTGCTGCATTGGATTTATTGAAGCAAGAATTTCCAGCACTTCGTTTTGTTGAATTACCTCCAAACAGGGTAATCTATCCTGCACACGGCTCGCTCATGTTAAACCTGATTACACAATTACCGCACATTCAAAAAGCAATTCGGCAGGAACATCGTCAGGTTCAGGAATTAATAGTTCAGCTACAATTCACCCATATCATTTCCGACAACCGATATGGTTGTTACAGTGATAAAATCCCAACGGTCATCATCACACACCAACTGCGATTATTGTTTTCAGGTGTCTGGAGTCTGGGCGCAACCATCATCAATGCTACGCTGAAAAGCGCTCTTGAAAAATTTACTTTTGTTTGGGTTCCTGATTTTGGCCCGATGGGTATTACCCAACCATTTACAACAAATGTAAACATACCCCATCGCTTTGTAGGTATGCTAAGTAGATTTACCCACTCAACCAGCCAGCCAGACGACTCCCTTATTTTGGGTTTAGTTTCCGGCCCCGAAAACCAGCGCACCTTATTTGAACAAGCCTTGCTTTCGCAACTGACCAAACTTATGCGCCCTTCCGTTATTGTGCGCGGATTAACCCATGCTGCCGATGTTCGGGTGCAAAATGGAGTAGAACTAATAAATCATCTTCCGGCAACGGAGTTGGAAGAACTTATGGTGAATGCATCGGTAATAATTGCACGCAGTGGTTATAGTACCATTATGGATTTATTTTCGTTGGGTAAGCAGCAGGTAATTTTGGTTCCAACCCCTGGCCAAACCGAACAAGAATACCTGGGCCGATATGTGAGCGAAAATAAACTGGCCGTAGTTCAAACCCAGGCCGACATGGATTTAGAAAAAGCTTTTGAGATGCTGCCAACCCGAACGGGTTTTAACGGTGGTAAAAATGAAAGCCGGTTGAAGCAGGCTTTGGACGAATTTTTAATTTAGCGCATGAGCTTTTGGATTGACACACACGCCCATATTTATACAAACCACTTTGATGCCGACCGTACCGATATGCTGGCGCGCTGCGCAGAGCAACAAGTAAATTTGATTTACATGCCCAACGTAGATCACACCTCTATTGATAGTATGTTGGAGGTAGAGGCAAAGTTTCCACACCAATGTATCGCCATGATGGGGCTGCACCCTTGCTCGGTAAAAAAAGATTTTGAAAAAGAGCTTTACCGGGTTGAAAGTTGGTTGCAGAAAAAACGGTTTGCCGCTATTGGCGAAATGGGTACTGATTTATACTGGGATAAAACTTTTTGGGAACAACAACAGGAAGCGTTTAAAATTCAAACTGCTTGGGCAAAACAATACAAACTTCCATTGGTAATCCACTGTCGTGAATCAGTTGATGAAACAATTGCCCTGCTCGAACCTTTGGCCAGCCCGTCTTTAACGGGTGTATTCCATTGTTTCCCGGGTACAGTTGAACAAGCAAAGAAAATTTTTGACCTGGGCTTTTATGTAGGTTTAGGCGGTGTGGCTACTTTTAAAAATGGCGGACTGGATACCGTAATTCCTCAGCTTAATATCGATCGAATTGTTTTGGAAACGGATAGTCCATACCTCGCACCTGTACCGCATCGTGGTAAACGCAATACGCCCGAATATATTCCTTTAATTGCGAGCCGGGTCGCAGCTTTGCAAAACATTTCGATGGCAGAACTCATGCAACGTACTTACACGAACGCAACCAAGCTGTTTGAAAAATGAACTACACACGCATCAGCATTAACACCGCTACCCCGGCCGAAGCCCGCTCGCGCGTCATGATTATTTATACCGGAGGTACGTTTGGAATGACCTACGATGAAACAGGTGTACTGATTCCGTTCGATTTCTCTTTAATTAAAGAGCAATTGCCAGCTTTGCGAAATCTCTTTCTTGAAATTACTGTAGTTTCATTTACTCAACCGGTGGACTCATCTAACATTTCGCCTGAGCATTGGAAAGCAATTGGAGAAATTATTTTCGAGAATTACAATTCACAAGATGGCTTTGTGGTGCTGCATGGAACCGATACCATGGCCTTTACCGCTTCGGCTATCAGTTTTATGTTACCCAACCTGGCCAAGCCGGTAATTTTTACTGGTGCTCAGTTGCCCATCAGTCAACCCAGATCTGATGCCCGCGAAAATCTGATAACATCATTAGAAATTGCATCAGCCAAGCTTAATGGTAAACCCATTGTGCCTGAGGTTTGTATTTATTTCGATTACCAGTTGTTACGGGGCAATCGTGCCAAAAAAGTAGAAAGCATGCATTTCGATGCTTTCGAATCGGGCAACTATCCGGTGTTGGCCAAAGCAGGTGTTAAAATAGATTATAACGTAGCTGCTATTTCAACCCCAAGTGGTGGGTCGCTCAAGTTGTTATCCAGGTTCGATTCGGCTGTGTCAATTTTAAAACTTTTTCCCGGTATCAGCCCTTCCATGGTTGAAGCGGTATTAAATACCAAAGGAGTAAAGGCAGTAATAATCGAAACTTTTGGAGCTGGTAACGCGCCAACCGCCAGTTGGTTTGTTGAAAGCCTGAAAGCGGCAATTAGTAGGGGCTTAATATTGCTCAACGTATCACAATGCCCGGGCGGTATGGTAGAGCAGGGCCGGTACGAAACCAGTAAAACCCTGGCTGAAATTGGTGTGATAAGCGGTGGTGATATTACACTAGAAGCCGCCATTACCAAACTAATGTTATTGTTAGCTGAATTTGATATATCAGGAACCCGAACAAAAATCGGAGTTTCACAGGCTGGTGAAATGGCTTAAAAGTGCGGAGAGAGCGGGATTCGAACCCGCGATACCCTTTCAGGTATACACACTTTCCAGGCGTGCTCCTTCAACCACTCGGACACCTCTCCAAAAAAGCCCCGCAAAGAAATGGATTAATCTATCGCTTTCAAAGATTATCTGCCAGCAGATTTTCCATGTTACGCCAACATGAAAAGAATTAAACAAAATCAAATTTTGCGTGACTAACGGACGTAATTTGAATTCTATGGCAGAAAGCAGAAGGGCACAGAATAGAATTTTAGTTTTTTTTTTAAAATCTTGTTTGGGATAAATCAAAACCTTTAAATTTGGCCACTTCAAGTATTATCTAAACCTTAAACCATGAAAAAATTACTTTCGATTTTTGCATTAATCGGGGTGCTCGCTTTCAGCACCACACAGGCTTACACCCAGGATGCTCAAGACCCAACAACTGAAGAGGCAGCGGGTGATTCAGCCTCATTTCAGCAGCAGATTAAAAACAAATTTATTGAGGGTGGTCCAACTTTTATGTGGCCCATACTTATCTGTTTGATTTTAGGATTAGCAATTTCCATTGAAAGAATTATTACCCTTAACCTGGCTACCACGAATACAAAAAAATTGTTGGGCCAAATTGAAGATGCTCTTGCCAAAGGGGGTATTGAAGCTGCAAAAGATGTAACTAAAAACACCCGTGGTCCGGTTGCCTCAATTTTTACGCAAGGTCTGATGCGTTCGTCTGAAGGAATTGAGATGGTAGAAAAATCGATTGTTTCATATGGTGGCGTAGAAATGGCCCGCCTGGAGCGTGGTCTTATCTGGGTGTCGTTGTTTATTTCACTCGGGCCCATGCTTGGTTTCTTTGGTACTGTTATCGGGATGGTGAACGCCTTCGATGCAATTGAAGCAGCCGGTGATATTTCGCCCCAGGTTGTTGCCGGTGGTATGAAAACAGCCTTGATTACAACTGTAGGTGGTCTTATTGTAGGTATGGTGCTTCAAACACTTTATAACTATCTGGTATCTAAAATTGATAGCCTTGTAAACTCCATGGAAGATGCTTCTATTGCATTAGTGGATATTTTGGTTAAGCATAAACTATCTAAATAATACAACTATGGATAGTATCGATATTGGATTATATGTCATGTTTGCCTTCTTTCTGGTAGCAGTAGTAGCCGCAATCTTGTTACCCTTAATTAATGCACTTAAATCGCCCAAAGGTTTACTAAAATCAATGGCGGGTGTTGTTGTATTAATAGTGGTATTTCTGATTGCTTATGCTATGGCAGATGGAAGCGTAACCCCACGCTATGTGATGGCCGGTGTAGATGAGTCATCCTCAAAACTGATAGGAGCCGGACTTACCGTATTTTACATAGTTTTTATAGTTGCCGCCATTGGCGTTATCTTTTCTGAAATTAATAAAGCACTTAAGTAATGGCAAGATCAACACCAGAAATCCCCAACGCATCGATGGCTGATATAGCCTTCCTGTTGCTAACGTTCTTTCTGGTTACCACTACTATTCCCAACAACAAAGGCTTAAGCATTGCGCTGCCACCACCTCCGGAAGCAAACCCTCCGGATGACGTTAAGATTCAGGAGCGCAACATGTTTAAAATCCAGATTAACTCGTCCGATGCATTGCTCATTGAAGGTGAGCCTCGGGAGGATATCCGGACTTTAAAAGATGAGATAAAAGCCTTTGTTCTAAATAATGGCAAGGACCCATCCAGTTCGGATAATCCGGAAAAAGCTATTGTTTCGTTTAAGACAGATAGAGGTACCAGTCACAAGCGTTTTATCGAATTACTTGATATCGTTCAGGCTGCTTATTACGACATCTATGCCGAACAGGCCGGTGTAACAAACCAGGAGTTTCGCGATGCAGCGTCTGATTTATCTATTCCTAAGAATAAGGCTATTTACGAAAAGGGTAGGGCGGGAATCCCGTTGAATATTTCAATAGCCGACCCGACCAAAGTTGGTAACTAATTTAACCTCACAAAGAGTATGGCAAAATTTAAGAAAAAGACAAATGTGAAGCAGGATATTCCTACCTCTTCCATGCCAGATGTGGTTTTCATGCTGTTGTTTTTCTTCATGGTTACAACAGAAATGAGAAAAACTTCTTTAGAGGTAAAGCAACAAATTCCAAAGGCTACTCAACTTCGTAAACTTATGCGCAAATCGCTGGTTGCCAATTTATATGTTGGCGAACCAACCAAAGTGCAACAGTATGGAAAAGAGCCTAAAATCCAGGCAGATGATTTGTTCATCGATACCAAAGATATTATTCGCTGGGTAAACGAGCAGAAAGCAAAACTGGATGAGGTAGAGCGCGACCAGTTAACGGTATCGCTCAAAGTAGATAAAGATGCCAAGCGCGGACTGATTGCCGATATTGAAACTGAGTTGAGAAAAGCAAACGCCCGCAAGTTGCTGTACTCAACACTGGAAGAAAGTGATCGCAATTAATTTTTTGAGGTAACAATCTCAATAGCCTTCTGCAAACCGGAAGGCTATTTTTTTTATGCTGAAAACCAACACGCTTAGCAATACCAAAGTTATTAACGCCTGGTGTATGTACGACTGGGCCAACTCGGTTTATAACCTGGTAATTACCACTACCTTCTTTCCAATTTATTTCGCGGGTATTACAAAATCGGCTTATGGCGAAAACGCAGTACCCTTATTGGGGCGCACGTTTAAAAATACAGCACTCTATGATTATGCACTGGCCACTGCTTATTTTTTAATAGCCCTTATGCTGCCAGTATTGTCTTCAATTGCAGACTCGCGCGGCAATAAAAAGAAGTTTATGCAATTCTTTACGTGGCTAGGTGGGCTATCCTGTATAGGCTTGTTTTGGTTTAAAGGTGAACAACCATCCGTACTGTGGGGCGTATTTTGTTTTATGATGGCAGCCATGGGTTACATTGGCAGCCTGGTGTTTTATAATTCCTACCTTCCCGAAATTGCCTTGCCCGAAGATCGCGACTGGATAAGTGCCCGTGGTTATTCTATGGGCTATGCCGGTAGTGTATTGTTGCAATTGGTTGGCTTTGGACTGGTACTTTATTTCAGTGCGCAAGGTGATGATACCTCCGGGCCTCGCTATACTTTTTTATTGGTGGGCTTATGGTGGATAATTTTTGCACACTACACGTTTAAGCATTTGCCGCATAGCAATGCACCCGAAAAGAAACCCCTGCGCCAGGTGCTGCAGGCTGGTTTTATTGAATTGAATAAAGTGTGGAACGAAGTGAAGCGCATGAGACTATTAAAATGGTTTTTGATTGCGTTTTTCTTTTACAGCATGGGTGTACAAACAGTAATGTTGGCTGCCACTTTGTTTGGCAGCCAGGTACTTGGGTTGCCTGACGATAAGTTAATTATTACAGTTGTTTTAATTCAGTTGGTAGCAATTCCCGGAGCCATGCTCATGTCATACCTCTCGGGTAAATCGGGCAACTTACCGGTGTTAATGGGGGTTGTTTTTTTCTGGATTTTGGTTTGCATGGCGGCTTACATGGTGGCTAATTTCAAAGAGGCAGGAGTGGCGGTTGAATTTCACTTTTATGGACTGGCCGTGGCGGTGGGCTTGGTCATGGGTGGCATTCAATCGTTAAGTAGGAGCACGTACAGCAAACTGATGCCTAATACAAAAGACACCGCCTCTTTCTTTAGCTTTTACGATGTAACTGAAAAAATTGCGATTGTTATCGGCATCTTCAGTTTTGGTTACATCGATGAAGTGTTTGGAATGAAAAACTCAGTATTGGCGCTGATAGTCTTTTTTGTACTGGGACTAATCGCACTCTTAATTGCCAGAAAGCATTCGCACGTGGTTCAGTAGCGCAGGTGTTTCACCGTCATGCCGTTGTTAATCAGTTGCTTCAATGATTCGATTCCGATTTTAAGATGCAGGTCCACATAGCTTGTAGTAACTACTTTATCGCTGGCTTCTGTTTTAATTCCTTCTACAACCATGGGTTGATCCGATACGAGTAACAAAGCTCCGGTTGGAATTTCATTATAAAACCCGGTAGAAAAAATGGTAGCAGTTTCCATATCAATTGCCATAGCCCGGATTTTAATCAGGTAATCTTTAAAGGCTTCATCCCATTCCCAAACTCTGCGGTTGGTAGTGTAAACGGTACCCGTCCAGTAATCCTGGTTGTTATCGCGAATGGTAGTTGAAATTGCTTTTTGTAAAGCAAATGCCGGCAGGGCTGGAACTTCGGCCGGGAAGTAATCATTCGATGTACCTTCACCCCGAATGGCAGCTATAGGAAGAATAAAGTCTCCCAAATCATTTTTCTTTTTCAAACCTCCGCACTTTCCTAAAAAAAGACAAGCTTCAGGCATGATGGCCGTGAGGCAATCCATAATGGTGGCTGCATTGGGGCTGCCCATTCCAAAGTTAATAATGGTAATGCCACCAGCTGTAGCACTGCGCATGGCTCTATCGCTTCCTTTTACTTCTACATCGTGCCACTCAGCAAATTTTTTAACGTAGTTATCGAAGTTAGTAAGCAAAATGTAGCGACCAAAATCTTCCAACTTTACACCGGTGTAACGCGGGAGCCAGTTTTCTACAATTTCCTGTTTCGATTTCATGATAGCATTTGGTTATAAATGTGTAACAACGATTTCAAACGACTAATTTTAGCGCATGTATAAATTAAACCTTCCCGAATTTAACATTGCCTTGCGCAAAGAACAGGGAAAAGTTTGGATTTTTGACATCATTCGCAAAAAGTATGTCGTACTTACGCCTGAAGAATGGGTGCGGCAGCATTTCATACACTACCTGATTAACGAGCTGGCTTATCCCAAATCACTTTTTAAAGTTGAGCGAGGCTTAACTTACAACAAACTTCACAAACGCTCCGATATCATCATCCACGATCGCACCGGCAAACCCTGGATGCTGGTGGAATGCAAAGCACCAGAAATTAAACTAACGCAAAAAGCATTTAACCAGGTAGCCGTTTATAACATGACAGTGGGTGCCCGCTATGTAGCAGTTACCAACGGTATGGCCCAATATTGCTTTGAAGCTTTGACTCAACCGGGTGCCGAAGTTAAATTCCTTCAGGCATTTCCAAAATTTACAGATTAAAGAACTTCCTGCACGTTGGTATAAGGCAGATTGAATGCATCGGCAACAGCCTTGTAAACAACTTTCCCCTGTACCACATTAAGTCCTTTTAACAAATCATCATTCTCCTTACATGCTTTTTTCCACCCATTGTTGGCAAGCTTCAGTGCATAGGGCAACGTTGCGTTTGTTAATGCAAGTGTTGATGTATAAGGCACTGCACCGGGCATATTCGCCACGCAATAATGCACAATATCATCAATAATATAAGTTGGATCTTCGTGTGTTGTAGGCTTACAGGTTTCAATACATCCGCCCTGATCAACGGCCACATCTACCAACACAGTGCCCGGGCGCATGGTTTTGAGCATATCGCGGGTAATAAGTTTAGGGGCTTTTGCACCCGGAATCAACACACCGCCAACAATCAAATCCGAGGTTTTAACCAATTCGCGCAATACATAATCATTGGAAGCCATGGTGTGCACATTTTTTGGCATTACATCATCGAGGTAACGCAGGCGATTCAGGTTTACATCGGTAATAACTACATCGGCCCCCATGCCGGCTGCAATTTTAGCGGCATTGGTTCCTACTACACCGCCCCCCAAAATCAAAACTTTGGCTGGCATTACACCCGGTACACCACCTAATAAAATACCACGGCCTTTCAATGGTTTCTCTAAATATTTGGCACCTTCCTGAATGGCCATACGGCCCGCTACTTCCGACATGGGTACCAACAAGGGAAGGCTTCTATCGGGCCGCTCAACTGTTTCATAAGCCAGACAAACCGCACCGGTTTTAATCATGGCATGTGCCAGCGGTTCATACGATGCAAAGTGGAAGTATGTAAATACCAATTGATCTTTACGAATAAGACTGTACTCTTGCTCAATGGGTTCTTTCACTTTGATAATCATCTCGGCTATATCAAAAACGTCTTTAGCCGTTGAAAGAATTTTTGCACCGGCACCTTTGTATTCTTCATCTGAAAAACCACTACCATCACCTGCTTTTGTTTGTACATACACAGTATGGCCTTTTCGGATAAACTCCTGGGTTCCGGCTGGTGTTACAGCTACACGGTTCTCGTTGTTTTTAATTTCTTTGGGTACGCCAATGATCATATTGGATAATTTTTAATATTTCAGGATAATACTGTGTTCGAATTAAAATTGTTCCGCAAAGATAACATTCGTACACGATTGCAAAATGTTATGAATAAGAATTCAATGTATGCCTTTTATGGCTCGTTGCGCAAGGGAATGCAGTTGCACAAAAAGTTCGAATCGGACCTGCAATATAAGTTTAGTATCTGGCTGCCCGGTTATAAATTGTATTCGCTTGGGCCTTACCCGTGTGCTGTACAAACGCAAAATATCCACAATAAAATTCTGGTTGAGGTAATGCAGATTAGAAACCCGGATGTTGCCCAACAAATTTTTGATATCGAAATCAACGCGGGTTATTTTTATAAGGATATTCAAATCAAAAATGAGAACGTTGGTATTTATCTGTACAAACAACCAACAAATAATTCTGAAGTAATTGGTGGCGATTGGGTCACATTCTTTGGCGAACAAAGAAAATAGCCTGATTTTATACGGTAAAAATTTAAGTCTTTGTCACCTCCTTTGTTTTTCCCTATTTTTACCCATAACCAAACTGGAATTTCGAGGTGGCGCAAACAAAAACTTTGGTTACTGGATTATCAGAAAAGAAGGTAGCTGCTATTCTTGCTGATTACCGACTTGCCTGCGAAAGTCGCGAGGCAAGTTTGTTGGGTCGCAAAGAAGTTTTTATGGGCAAGGCCAAGTTTGGCATCTTTGGCGATGGCAAAGAGTTGGCTCAGATTGCAATGGCCAAAGTATTCCGGGCGGGCGATCATCGTGCCGGTTATTACCGCGATCAAACTTTCATGCTCGCGATTGGTGAGTTAACGCTTCAGCAATATTTTGCTCAACTCTATGCACATACGAGTGTGGAGGCCGATCCTGCTTCGGCAGGACGATTAATGAATGGTCATTTTGCAACTCGCATGATTGATGAGCAGGGTGCATTCAAAAATCTGGCACAATTAAAAAACAGTAGTTCTGATATTTCACCTACTGCCGGACAAATGCCGCGCCTGGTTGGGCTTGCATACGCATCTAAACTCTTTCGAAATAATCCCGAACTGGCTGCTTACACAGAACTAAGTACAGCCGGAAATGAGATTGCTTTTGGTACAATTGGAAATGCTTCTACTTCCGAAGGTCATTTCTTCGAAGCAATTAATGCAGCCGGTGTTTTACAGGTGCCCATGTTGGTTTCGGTGTGGGATGATGAGTATGGAATTTCCGTACCGGCCGAATATCAAACAACCAAAGGCAGCATCTCAAAAATATTAGCGGGCTTCCAGCGAACTAAAAACGAGAAGGGCTACGAAATCTTTACTGCTAAAGGCTGGGATTATCTTTCGTTGATAAGCACCTATGAAAAAGCCGAAAAGGTTTGTCGCGAAGAACACGTACCCGTACTTGTACATATTACCGAAATGACTCAACCTCAAGGTCATTCTACTTCCGGTTCGCACGAACGATATAAGTCGAAAGAACGATTAGCATGGGAAACAGAGTTTGATTGTATTCGGAAACTTCGCCAATGGTTAATTGAAAACGGGGCAGCCACATCCGATGAATTAGATGAAATAGAAAAAGCTGCCAAAGCTACTGCACGTGCAGCCAAAGAAGCAGCCTGGAAAGACTTTAATAAGGATATTCAGAAAGCGCAGAAAGAGCTTGAACAAATTTTAAACGAAGCAGTAAGCGAACAACCTGGCATTGAAGAATTGGTGCTGGAGCTTCGCAAAACGATTAATCCATTGTTAATGGATGCTGTTAAAGCCGCGCGTAAAGCTGCGAGGTTGCTCCGATACAGTTCATCGGAAACCCGTAGTAGGTTAGTTGAGTGGATAAAAAAATCGGAAGTAAAAAACTTTGATCGGTTTAGCTCATACCTTCATAGTCAATCGCAATGGTCTGCATTAAAAGTTAAGTCAATCGCTCCGGTTTATTCCGACAATTCACCGCTGGTTGATGGTCGCGAAGTTCTGCAAGCTTGCTTCCGCGAAGCCTTGCAACGCGATCCGAAAGTACTTGCCTTTGGTGAGGATGTTGGAAAAATAGGCGATGTAAACCAGGGTTTTGCCGGACTACAGCACAAGTTTGGCGAGTTGCGCGTAACCGATACCGGTATTCGGGAGTGTACCATTATCGGGCAGGGAATTGGCGCTGCTTTGCGTGGACTAAGACCTATTGCTGAAGTACAATACCTCGATTACTTGTTGTATGCGTTGCAAACGCTGTCGGATGATCTGGCTTGTTTACAGTATAGAACGAAAGGTGGGCAGAAAGCTCCGTTAATTGTTAGAACTCGTGGCCACAGGTTAGAAGGAGTATGGCATGCCGGTTCGCCTATGGGAATGATTTTGCATTCGTTACGTGGTATGTTTGTGCTGGTACCCCGAAATATGACGCAGGCAGCAGGTTTTTACAATACACTTCTTCAATCCGATGATCCGGCCATACTTGTGGAGTGTTTGAATGGATATCGGCTGAAAGAAAAACTACCGGATAACATCGGTGAATTTACGTTGCCATTGGGCCAACCCGAAATATTAAAAGCAGGTACAGACATTACTGTGGTTACCTATGGCTCTATGTGTCGCCTTGTAATGGAAGCAGCAACTGAATTGGAAGCTGTTGGCATTTCGTGCGAGGTAATTGATGTGCAGACGTTATTACCGTTTGATTTGAGCCAGACTATTTTACAATCTGTAAAAAAAACAAACCGGGTATTATTTGCTGATGAAGATGTGCCCGGTGGTGCCACCGCATTTATGATGCAACAAGTTGTAGAGGTTCAGGGGGCTTATCAATTTTTAGATGCCATGCCTCGTACATTAACTGCCAAGGAGCACCGACCAGCTTATGGATCGGATGGCGATTATTTTTCAAAACCAAATACGGAAGACGTGTTTGATGCGGTTTATAACATGATGGAGGAATCAGCTCCTGATCAATTTCCGAAACTCTATTAGAATCGGGCTTTCAGCGTTATCAAAAGGTTATTTCAGGAGTTTCAATTACGTTACTCTTATTCAAGGCTCTGTCAGTAATTTGAATTCGAAACTTAAGCGTTTTAAGACTGAATTGAGCCCTGAATGCCGGTGATCCAATACCAAACCGGATGCGCCCCTCAATTGGTGAACCGGAACGATCGGTAAACAAAACCGGGAACCGGCCATTATAGGTTATACCGCAATTAGGAAAATCAAACTCTTTGGTAAAGTCAAATTCGCTAAAAGTACCATTCGGGTTCTTTACCAGAAAATCAATATCAAAATTGTGGTGATTGGAGTTTAATTCAAAGTAGGTAGTATCAACAACAACACCATTGTTGCGCAAGATTTCCCAGTTGGTACAATTAAATGGTTTTTGAAATGCGGGTAAATTGGCATATTCAGGATTATTTACTTTATCCCGGTAAGAGATGCGCGAACGATCAGGTTTGAGTATTACAAACTTGCTGTTATAACACAACGAAGGTTTTGTACACGGTACCCCGGTATCAACAATGCCATATTCTCCGGTTTCAGAATTCTGATACAAGTTGTGGATTTTATTGTTAAAGCAAATCTGATTATTATCGGACGTTAGGGTGCAGCGGTTTTCTGAACTTTGCAGGCCCAGATCGCCATCGCCATCAGTAAAGGTTATGAAAAATATCAGCGAGTCTATTCCGTTCACACGTTTGTAGATCATGTTTTCGTATTCAATTTGGGGTTCAACCGGAAACTCAGGTGGTGTAAAACAAGACGCAACCGCACCTAATAATCCTATTAATAACCCAAGCTTAGTTATTCTCATTTTATACCTTTATTGTTTGTAAATTAAACAACACCTGAACACATTCAAAAGTTTTGAAGCCGGTTTGTATGCTGTTAACGACAGCAACTTTGAAGATATTGCAATCCGTTTATTTCGGTTTCAGGCCGAAAATAACCCGGTTTACAAACGGTACCTGCAAAATCTTGAGGTTAAACCCGCTCAAATTGAACACCTAAACCAGGTACCATTTTTACCTATCAGTTTTTTCAAAACTCAAAAAATCCAAACCGGCAACTGGAATCCGGAGACCGAATTTATCAGTAGTGGAACAACAGGACTGCAAACCAGCCGCCACCTTGTTGCCAGCCTTGTATTTTATTTGCAACACGCTGTAAAAACCTTTGAACAGTTTTATGGATCATTAAAGCAGTATCATGTACTGGCGTTGCTACCGGCATATCTGGAGCGAAAAGGGTCATCGTTAATTGCCATGATCGATCACTTTATCCGCTCCAGCGAATCGGAGCATTCTGGTTTTTACTTGTATAATTACGATGACCTTGCCCTTAAAATTGAAACCTTACGGTCTGGTTCGCGCAAAATACTGGTGTGGGGTGTTTCGTTTGCTCTTTTAGATCTGGCTGAAAAATTTGAAATCGATTTGAGTAAAGCCATTGTGATGGAAACCGGAGGTATGAAAGGGCGCAGACAGGAGCTAACAAGGTTGGAACTTCATGCTTTTTTGAACAAAAGGTTTAATACTTCGGTTATTCACTCCGAATATGGAATGACGGAGCTAATGTCGCAGGCCTATTCGCAGGGTTTGGGTTACTACAACCTGTCTCCGTGGATGAAGGTGATGTTTAGAGAGATCAACGATCCTTTCAGTTATCTGGAGGGTAGGGCAGGAGGTATAAACGTGGTTGATCTGGCGAATTTTAACACGTGCGCCTTTGTTGAGACTCAGGACTTGGGGAAATCGATTGAAACCGGCCAATTTGAAATTTTAGGCCGAATTGACAATAGTGATGTACGCGGTTGTAATTTATTGGTTGAATAGTCGATTTTGTCGATAAGCAGCATTTTTGGTACATCCAGTTTGCATGATTTTAAAAGATTGATATTTTTGTTCCTTTAAAACCACTGGTTATGAAGAAAATTCTCGCTTTCGCAGCCCTTTTTGCTTTTCTTACCGCGTGCAGCCAATATACCTGCCCAACGTATAGCAAGAAAGAGGTTAAAAAACCAACTGAGAGCCGTATCTAAGGTTTATAGGTACTTGCTTACTTCTTCGGGCCTGATTACCGGCCCTTCGCTCATTATTACCAATCTTTCAACCACATTCCGTAGTTCGCGAATGTTGCCAGTCCAGTTGTGTGCCTGTAATCGGGCAATGGCATTTTTATCAATATCTTTTTTCTTGTTCCCATAGTCTTGGGCAATATCTGTCAGGAATTTTTCAGTTAGTGCAGGAATATCATCTACGCGATCATTTAAGGCCGGTACCTTAATCAGAATTACAGAAAGGCGATGGTACAAGTCTTCCCGGAAACGGTTTTCAGCAATTTCTTTTTTCAGATCTTTATTAGTAGCGGCAACTACACGCACATTCACAGAAATATCTTTTTCACCGCCCACTCGGGTAATTTTATTTTCTTGTAAAGCCCTTAACACTTTAGCTTGAGCGGCTGCACCCATATCTCCTATTTCATCCAGAAACAATGTGCCACCTTCTGCTTGTTCAAATTTTCCGAGTTTTTGTTTAATAGCCGATGTGAATGATCCCTTTTCATGACCGAACAACTCACTTTCAATCAACTCCGATGGAATGGCAGCACAGTTTACTTCAATAAAGGGTCCGTGGTTGCGTGTGCTTTGTTCATGAAGTTGGCGAGCTACCAGTTCTTTACCTGCACCGTTAGGTCCGGTAATCAAAACACGAGCTTCCGTTGGTGCTACTTTTTCAATCATCTGTTTTACTTCAGCCAGTGCAGCCGAATTGCCGATTATTTCATATTTACCCGATACTTTCTTCTTTAGAATTTTAGTTTCGCGTACAAGATTATTTTTATCCAATGCGTTTCGCAGGGTGATCAATAATCGGTTAAGATCAGGCGGTTTTTGCAAAAAATCATACGCGCCCAGTTTGGTTGCATCCACGGCAAGTTCGGTAGTGCCATGTGCGGAAATCATAATAAAGGTGGCGGGGTTGCCTTTTGCCTTGGCTTGTTGCAACACTTCCATACCATCTACCTTTGGCATTTTCACATCGCAGAAAACAATATCGTAGGCAGTGTTTTCCAACTTGGATAAACCTTCCTGGCCATCTTTGGCTTCATCAACATCCAGCTTTAGTTCTTTTTGGTCTTTCAGAATATCTTTTAATACAGCGCGTATGCTGGCTTCGTCTTCAATCAGTAAAACTTTTGGCACAGGTAATTTTGTTTTAGTATCGCGAATAAATGAGTTTCAAAAAAATGCAAGCCTGTAAGCCGGGTTCTGTATTACATCCCGATTGTTATCAGGAAGTAACGCTTATCATTTATCTGGTTCTGATGTTGCCATCAGAATCGAGCAGCCTACCCAATTACGTCAGCTTGCGCTATTAACGAGCCGCTAATCACTTTCGTGAACGTAACCTATTTGGCCTTTCAACTCGTAAGGTTTACCATGCCTTTGATGTCGCCATCAAAGCGGTGGGCTCTTACTCCACCTTTTCACCTTTTCCCAATCCCGACAAGTCGGGTTAAGGTAGTTTGTTTTCTGTGGCACTTTCTGTTGTGCTTTTCGGCACACCTTCCTGTTAGGAAGTACGATGCTCTGTGTTGCCCGGACTTTCCTTCCCGATAGCTATCGGGACGATAAGCCGGCTTGCGATGCAAATTTACGCATTACTATGAAAATTGCTTTAATGAATATCGGAGTCGGTGAGTTGCAATTCGTACTGATCGGCCAGGTTAGCAACCTCTTGAAGCATTTCTGAAAGCGTGCTTTCGGTGGTGGTATCTACTGGCGCTATAGCTTCAAGCTGTAAGTAATTATCGGTAATAATAAAGCGCGAATAACTAAACCGTACTGCTTGCTCCAAAAGTTTTTTGTAATCCAACGATGGCTTGCTTGCACAAATTTTCGATGCAAGTGTTATCAGGCTCCGATTCGATGATTCAGTTTTTTTTATGGTTCCGATAACAGTTTGAAAGCGATTTCCGGACACGGGCATGATGATGATGGAATGGCTTGGATCGTATTGTGTAAACTGACCACCAATCTGATCGGCATACTTTTTCATAAAGGCAGTAAGGTCCATGGGGCAAAGTATTTAGGTATTCCGAAGGTACTAAAACTCCAGGTAATCAGAAATAGAAGAGATGACCTTTGGTTTTTCCGTTTGAGAATTCTAACGCAGGTGCAGGCAAGCGCACCATATTGGCTATAAAAATCAGTGTATTGAGTGTTTTATTTCTGGATTTGAATGCCGTTAAATCAAAATCAACACCCAGAAAAAACTTGCGATAAGGGTAATAACCGGCTTGTTGATTGCTGGCATCGTTGGCATAAACCATACTTTCGGCACCATAGCCAATGGCAAGATTTAGCCATTTGGGAAAGGGTATGAATTTATTTACATCAACAGATAACCAGTGTGTTTGCCCGTTGTAATCCTTTAATATTTCTTCGGCTAAACCATTGCCTAACAAGGCTGGCCGCACCGCAGCATAGTGAGTTCTGTGAAACGAAAATTTAGGATAAATACGGGTTTCGTTCCAAAGTACTTGCTGGCCCCAGTATAAACCAGTGCCAACTGCATTGGCGGCTACATCTGGTACAGAAGCTCCATAACCTTCTGAAAATCCGTCCAACACTTCAATGGACGACATAATACCAAAGCTTACCAACGATCCGATGCGATCTGATTTTTGTTTATTGATTCCGCTCCATTGCCAAATGGCAGAACTGATAGCTGATACCTGGTAGGCTGAAAATATATGCCCCAGTTTATCCATTTGCTTCCATTCGCGGGCATCGTTAAAAAAGCGGAACGGTTGGCGGTTGTTCTGGCTATACCAGGCAGCACTTAAAGCTACTATACTTCCTGTGTAGGCTGTGGTGGAAGCAAGTATTACAAGGCGCTGTCTTTTTTTTAAGTTGAACTGTAGAGTATCTTGTGCACACGCAGATTGCGCAAGCGCAAACACCATACAACACCATACAATTTTAGTCCGTTTCATCCTGATTTTCATTGTCAGGGGTAAGATTAAGTTGTTTGCGTCTGCGTTCGCGTGTGGTACGCAGCAAATCTCTTATGTGGTTAAAGCTTTGAGTATGTAATAAGCTAACGCCTGTTGTAACGGCTGCCTGTGTGCCCAGGGTGTTGGTTAGTTGATTGAAGTTAGACCGGCTGTACATTTTTACTTTAAACTTTCCGTCAGGAGTTAACATGTAATCAATTGTCCAATCGCCAATCATGTTGGCCACATCCGATTGGCTGGTTTGGTTACCAAAGGTACCATCGCGGGTAACGCGCAGTCGCCCATTCAAAAACGAATAGGAGAGGCGTAATTGAAACGTGTTAAACGCTTCCTGATCCATAGCGCCAATGTCCAGGTCAATTTCAAGATTTTGATCTACCTGTGTAAGCCAATAACTTAACTGGTTGGAGAGCAGCTCGCTTACGCTATTTGAAATAGACCCACTGGTGCTAAAGGCATCGTGGGGGGAAAATCTTCTGAGGATAATCAAACTAAATACCTGGCGTTTTAATTCCTGTTCATCAAGCTTGGCTTTAAAAGCTTTAAAGGCAAAATTAAGCTGCACGTTGGTTCCGTTATCTGCTGTTATATTATCGGGCAGGTTTTTGGCATCAATATCGAAATTGATTTGAGGTGATAGCATAGGGCCATCCAATGCGAGTAATACTTCCACCGGGTATTTTCTTCTAACCTGGGCCGAGGTTTGTGTTTCTTCACTTTGATCGGGCAGTATGGGGCCAAGTGAGGCCATTTGGCGGTAGCTGGCTTTCAAGTCTAACACTCCGGCATACGGGTCGCCATACCAGCTTATTCGGCTTCCTTTTGTAATGGTAAATTCTTTGTTGATTATATCGTATAACGTAAAGTTGTAATAGCCCTGCTCAAATTCATAAAGCCCAAACATATTAAACTCTCCTTTAGTATCTATTTGTAATTTAATATCCCCGCGGCCATAACCACGAATAATATCCCCTGCTTTAATATCAAAGATAATTTCCGCATAGGCATCGGGTGTAATGTCGAGGTTCAAATCGAGTATAATGCCGCTGGGTTCGGTGTTTACCTGTTGGGTCTTTTTATTTTCGGAAAGCTGAATGGTATCTTTAAAATGAACAAAATTGATGAACTCACTTTTTTCAACCGATTCGGAGCCGCTAATGGGAATAAACACGCGTGTATTTTTGGCGGTGCGGGCTGTAGCCGAAATTTTCATATTGTTAAGCGGGCCAAGCATATTTAAGTTGCCGGTACCGTAGGCCTGGCCATAAAACAAGCTATTGTCTTTGCTGGTTGTATTGAGAAGTTGGAAGTTGTTGAAAGAAGCATCAAGATTTATTCTAAAGCGGGAGTAATTGCGGTGCGTAAGATACCCGTCTAACACGCCCTTATTTTTTAGTCCATCGTAGAGTGTAAAATCATTAAAAATTATTTTGGTAGGTGTAATGGCTAATGTGCCATCAAATGAATAAAGTGTTTTCAGGTAATCGATCATGATTTGCCCGCGTGCAATTTTGCCTTCGCCTTGCACAAGGGGTTGTGTAAAGCTTCCGGTTATTTGGTACTTACCGGTAAGGGTGCCATCCATCTTTGAAAAAATTCCTTTCAAAAAGGGTTCAATAATTTTCAAATTGGTTTCTTCAAGTGTAGCATTGATGTAAAGCGGACTTTTTTTGTCGGCCGGATTATAATTTCCTGCCAGGTTAAGGGTTCTAACATTAAACCGATCTATATAAAAGTCAATGAGGAATTGATCAATTTCACGATCCCACAAGGTGGTACCTGTTAAATCGCCCACTAAAAATTTATCCACTTCCAGATTTTTAATTGTTACATTGTTCTGGAGCGAAAATTCGTTGTAAAGACCTTTTACTTCAACATAACCATCTACAACCCCACCCAATGCGGTTGAACTAATTGAGTTAAGAATTTTAATATCAAAGTTAGAAAGCGTAAGCACCAGTGGTTCGGAAGCATCGCTTGATACAGAACCATTTAGAAGTACAGATTCGTTTTGATGGAAGATTTTAAGATTATGAATGCGCCATTCCGTTCCTTTTACTAAGGCATAATTTTCGGGTGCTATTTGCCACGATTTTTCAAGAACATGCAGGTGTGATGGCAAAATTTTAATCTTTGTGCTATCAGCCAAAAAATCAATTTCGGATTGAAGCCTTACATAATTACTGGTTCTCTCCTGATCAAAATCCAGACTCAGGTCGATGTGGCTTTCATCCCAAACAGCTTCTGCAAAGAGCTGTTTGGTTGCAAAGTTTGATGAAAATTGCTGGCGTTGCGACTGAATAGATAATACTGCTAATACTTTGGTGCTGTCGCGAATTTTTGATCCTGAAAACTCAATTTCATTGTCGATAAAATATTTACCATTGTATGTTATGGAATCAATTCGTGAAAAGGCTTGCAGGCGTGAGGTAAAACCGTTTGTAAACGAACCTTCAATTTTGCTTTCATTCGAAATGGTAATGGGTAAATCAGCCAAACTCAGTAATGGATTTATATCTTTTAAATCAAGCGAGAAATTAACTTGATATTCCTGGCTAGCTTTTGGCTTTTTGCTGTAATAGGAGGCCAGCGCTTCTTTGTTATTGCGAATGTTTAATTGAAACTCATGATTAAGCTTTTGCAAATCGCTAAACAATGTAGAGAAATAAAATGCTCCGGTTAGGGTGGCATCGGCAAACGAACTATGCAAGCTAAGCTGGCGCACCGTATTAGTAGTACTGGATTGTATAAATACGGTATCAATGTCCATCGCCCGGCCGTTAAACTCAAGGTGGCTGCGCGATAATTGTGCACGACCAAAGAGACTATCGAGTTTTAGCCCTTTAATATCAATGTCCACATTCGATTTTAAAAAAAGTTTATCGCGGGTTAAACCAATGGGTTGGGTAAGCAATGTGTCGATCTGAGCTTTTACTTTTATTACTTGTTGTCCGGGCCTGATGTTAATTCCACCAATGGCACGTACTTGCAGATTCGGATCATCAATCGCGATAATGCCATTTACTAATTCGCTTGCAAAGCGGGCATCGGTAACAATGTTGGTATAGTTGTAATGCCGAATGCCTATGGATTGAATTTTACCAGCCAGGTTAAAATCTGCAGTTTCCTGAGTCAGGCCTTTACCTTTTATACGGCCGTTAAGTGTAACTTTTTGAAAGTTGCTGGTATCGCGCAGCATTAGCCCCAAATTAAACTGGTTAAGGTTCAGGTTACCACTATAGGTAGATCGATTTAAATATTGTTGGTCAATTTTAAGATTGATATCGGAAATAATTTGACCAAATGCACCCTTAAAGTTTCCATTGGCAACAAAATCATCAACGAAGCCAGTAAACTTACCGATAAAGTTAAAATTACCCAGTGGTTGTAATAGGGTATTGATATTAGTAGGAAACAAAAACGCCAGGTCGCCAATAAAAATATTGCCCGACTTAATATCCAGGTTAATAAATGTTTCATTTAAAGCAGGTAAGCCATCCATCTGTAACTTACCAGCCACCTGTGTTTCGCCTAAGGCAAGCTGCATGTTGTTTATGGTTAAGCGGTTTATGCGACCACTTACATAGCCCGATATGGCTGATGGTTGTGGCAAGGGTTTAACGCCAGGTGTAAACAAAACAAGATCGGCCGGCTTGATAATACAGTTACGAAGTGTGGCCTTGAGCATTACCTTATTATTAAAATCATTAAGGTCGGCCAGGGATTTATAGGAAAACTGAATGGTGTCGTTTAATGTACTTTCACCAATACGGGCATTCAGATTATAAAAATCCATTCCGGTTTGCGATAACCTAAAGAAGGTTGAGAAGTTATGAACCGGAAGCGAACAATTTTTTTCTTCACCAACTAGTGTATTTAGTTTAAGTTCAATGGTGTCGCCTATAACTTTAAAGTTATTAGCCTGGGCTTCGTCTATAAAAAAGTTGATATGATTATAATCGAAGGCGTTTTTAATAGAATCTTTTTGGTCATCGTGCAGCTGAAATCCTGTTCGATGAATAAGCACCTCGCCAATATTAAGGTGTTTGGAAGCCCCGCCACCACCACCTGCAAATTGTTTATTTATTTCGGTTATGAATAAATTAATGTTTATATCGCGGGTAGAATCTGTTTCTGTTATTTTGTAAAAACGCAGGTTGGCGTCTTCCAGCAATACTGCGTCCAGGTTAATATCGTTGTTGCTTAACAACGATGATAAACTGAAATTAATCAGAAGCTTTTGGGTACCAATCATGGTGTTTCCGGCCGGATCAGTTATTGTCAGGTCTTTAAGCTCAACCCGGTCGTACCATACTACCTGCAACCGCTTGTAGGTAATAACAAAACCAGAAAGTTGTGAAAACTTATTTGTAAACCGTTGTGCGATACGTTTTTGTACAGCCGGTATTTGTAAAATAAAAAAACCGCTAATGATAACAAACAACGCGAGGTAGGTTGTGTACAGCAGCCCACGCCTTAGCCAAATAAAAACACGATTTTTAATAACTTGCAATTTCATTTACATAAAATGACACAACCCATAATCCTTGCCATTGAGTCCTCGTGCGATGAAACTTCTGCATCGGTAATACAAGCTGGCAAGGTACTTAATAATGTAATTGCCTCACAAACAGTGCACCAGAAATATGGGGGTGTAGTGCCAGAACTTGCATCGCGTGCTCATCAACAGCAAATTCACCACGTGGTTAACGAGGCACTTGCCGCAACTGGTATTCTTACCAATCAATTAAATGCAATTGCGTTTACCAGGGGCCCCGGTTTGTTAGGATCGTTGCTGGTTGGTGTTTCTTTTGCAAAGGGTATGGCATTGGGGTTGCAAGTGCCACTCATTGATGTAAACCACATGGAGGCACATGTGTTGGCTCATTTTATTGATGACCCTAAGCCGGCATTTCCTTTTTTGTGTTTAACCGTTAGTGGTGGACATACCCAGTTGGTTGTAGTACATGATTACCTACACATGGAGGTAATTGGCGAAACCCGTGATGATGCTATTGGCGAAGCATTTGATAAAGCTGCCAAAATGATGGACTTCCCTTATCCGGGTGGGCCGCTTATTGACAGGTTTGCGCAAGAAGGAAATGCCAAAGCATATTCATTTCCGCATACATCTATTCCCGGCTTGGATTTTTCTTTTAGCGGAATTAAGACAGCATTTCTTTATTTTCTTCGCGATAACAAAAATACCGAACCACGATTTGTAGAATTGAACAAGCAAAATATTTGTGCCAGTTTACAGGCTCACCTGGTAAACATGGTAATGGAAAAACTTAAACTTGCGGTTGACCAAACCGGTATTAACCGCGTGGCGATAGCCGGAGGTGTGGCCGCAAATTCCGGCTTGCGAAAAAGTTTACAGACACAAGCCAACCAATCGGGCTGGGATGTGTTTATACCCAGATTTGAATATTGTACAGACAATGCAGCCATGATTGCCATAGCTGCACATTATAAATTTGAAGCTAAACGTTTTGCATCTTTGAATGTGGCACCACTCGCTAACCTGGCTATTAGTTAATAATATTTTGTGAAAACAATTTTTAAATCGGGTGATATAAAGCAATATCGGTTGCGTGTAGCCGAGGCCGACTGTGCGGCTTTCCATGGCGTGGTGGTGCATCCGGTTTATGCTACGTTTGCGCTGGCCCGCGATTTTGAATGGTCATCGCGGTTGTTTTTTCTGGAGATGAAAGATGACGATGAAGAAGGTGTAGGAACCATGCTTTACATTGAGCATAAGGGAATGGCACGTATTGGTGATGAGGTATTGATTACGGCCACGGTTGAATCGTTAAAAGAAACTGAATTGATTTGTACCATTGAAGCAACCTGCCAGGGCCGGGTGATAGCCATTGGCAAAACAGGACAAAAGATGCTGAAGAAAGAAAAACTATATAGGTTAATGAATAAGTAAATGGCAGAAAAAAGGTTTTCAAATACGATTAACGTACGCAACAAACAGGCAACTTTTAATTATGAACTGCTCGATAAATTTATTGCCGGCATTGTGCTGCGCGGTACCGAAATAAAATCCATCCGCGAAGGAAAAGTGAATTTGCAAGACGGATATTGTTATTTTAGCAAAGGCGAAATGTTTGTAAAAGGAGTAACCATTACCCCCTATGCGCAGGGTACCCATTATAATCATGAGGCTGGTCGCGAACGAAAACTGCTGATGAAGCGAAGTGAACTGTTAAAACTGGAAGCGAAAGTGGAGGAGAAAGGACTAACATTAATTCCTGTAAGGTTGTTTATAAATGACCGCGGTTTAGCCAAACTGGAAGTTGGATTAGGTAAAGGGAAAAAGACCCACGATAAACGCGAAAGCATCAAGGAACGGGATGTAAAGCGAGAACTGAACCGTATAAAATTACGATAACATAATGGATGTACTTGGTTACGGAGTTTGCAGATTAGCCCTTGTACCGGTTCGGCTTGGTACTGAAGAGCACGCCCCGCAGGTTACCCAATTACTCTTTGGCGACCATTATGAAATGTTACGTGTGGATGAAAAGCGACATCGTATTTACATTCGAGTGCACATGGATGGCACCGAAGGCTGGATTGATGCAAGCCAACATCATGGAATTACTCACGATTATTTCGAGCAGATTAACCTGGCTAATTTTAAAATTACAACTGATCTTACTTGCAATATTCTTTATAAGAAAAGCCCACTAACAATTTTGTTGGGGAGCATTGTGCCTATCTCCAATTCGGAATTATTTAAAATGGAAGAACAGTTTGCGTTTAATGGCGAATCAAAAAGCCTGGGGCAAAAACGTGAGTTCGAGTTTATTAAAACGATTGCTCAAAAATACCTGAATGCACCCGAAGTAGCCGGAGGTAAAAGTCCGTTTGGTATTGATGCTTCGGGCTTTGTACAAATGGTAATGAAAATTGCTGGCTATTCACTAAGCAGAATGACACTACAACAAATTAACGAAGGCACTAAGTTGCAAACACTGGGCGAAACCAAGCCGGGAGACATAGCTTTTTTCAAGACCCCTAAATCAGGTTTACATACCGGAATTATTCTGGATGAAGACCGCGTGATTCACGTGGACGGAAAAGTGCGGATCGATCATCTCAATGAAGACGGTATTCTTAAATTGGATACAAAAGTTTATACTCACCAGCTCTCAGGGCTTCGCAGGTTCATAACTTCAACCTGATAGGCGGGCTTGATAAACCCAAACTTTGGGTTTATCTTTCCCATAATGAATAATCGGGTATTGGTTCTGAATCAGGATGACAGTCCGCTCATGGTTTGTTCAGTAGAGCGTGCTTTTGTGCTTGTTTACTTGAACAAAAGTGAATTGGTTCGGCCTGCAAATGGATACCGGATTCATTCCATATCGCAATCATTCCCCATGCCTTCCGTTATCCGGTTAAACCGATATGTAAATGCACCCTACAAGGGTGTTAGTTTAACGCGGCAAAATGTTTTTAAGCGCGATAACTTTGAATGTCAGTATTGTGGAACGCACAAAGATTTAACGCTTGATCATGTTATGCCAAGTTCGCGTGGCGGAAAACATACCTGGACTAATTTAACTACTGCGTGTAAACGCTGCAATGCACGCAAAGGCGATTTTACACCAGATGAAGCAGGGATGCCTTTAAAACGCAAACCGTATAAACCTTCATATTCCTTGTTTCTACGCGATGGGAATAATGCCCGCACTGAGTGGGATGATTTTTTGGGATAATTATTGATCTTCGAGATTTTGAACCCGCCTCGAAATGGATAGTAACTCTTTTAACAGCACATCGTTTTGAATTTGCATTTTCATACTCTCCTTTCGAAGCGCTGTTATTTCTTGCCAGTGTTTATCAAATTGCTCTGAATGTTTATCAAATTGCTCTGAATGCTTATCAAATTGCTCTGAATGCTTGTCAAATTGTTCTGAATGCTTTTTTATAGACTCATAAGCCTTGTCAATTCTTTCTAAAGCCTGATCGGTCTTTTTCAGGTATTCTGCCAAAAGCTCAATGATTTTCTCCTCATTTTTCATAAGCCGTTTGAATCTTAACGAAAGATAGAAAAAAATCTAGAACCTAAGCGTAAACTTAGTTTGTACATCAGGCTCAGATTGAACCGTGAGGGTTCCATTATGCATTTGCATAATTTGCCGCGATAGCGCGAGTCCAATGCCCGATCCTGTTTTTTTGGTTGTAAAAAAGGGAACAAAAACCCGCTCGATAGCTTCAGGAATAATACCGGGGCCATTATCCGTAACTTCAATTAATACCGCGTTATCGGAATAAAGTCCTTTAAGCGTAATGTGCGATTGCGAATTATTTTCAACCGCTTCCATTGCATTCTTAACCAGGTTAATTAATACTTGTTCAATCATTTCGGCATCGGCTTGTATGGTTAGGTACTCCGATTCGCAAATACTTTCAAAACGGATGTTGGTCTTTTTAATTTCAGGTTTTAGTAATTGCGAAACTTTTTCGATCAGGTCTTTCAGTAAAATCGTTTTTAGTTTGGGTTGTGGAACGGAAGTGTATTCGCGGTATGCATCAATAAATTTGATCAACCCCTTGCTGCGACCTTCAATGGTAGCCAAACCTTCGCGCAGGTCTTCGGCACCTTCTTGTTTTAATTCGTAATGATTTTCTTTTTTGGTGAGGTCGTAATCCAGAATTTCACGCAAGGTAGAAGTAAGCGATGAAATAGGTGTAATCGAATTCATGATTTCGTGGCGCAACACTCTGGTAAGATTTTGCCAAGCCTCCAGTTCCTGTTTCTGCAATTCGGTTTGAATGTTTTGCAGTGTAACCAGTTTTACATTACCACCTCGTATGCGCAGCTCGGTAGCTTGCAAGGTAAGCAACACATCCACTCCGCCTTTGTACAAAACGCTTTTACCTGATTCAACGTCCATCAGCGCTTCAAATAACTTTAGATTACGCGATGTGAGTTCATTAATATTTTTGATGTTGCTGATGCCGATAAACTTGCGGGCTATCGGGTTAATAAGTTGTACTTCGCCTTCCGCATCGAATGAAATAATACCGGTGCGCACTTGCTGCACAATGGTGTTGAGGTATTGCCAGTGTTCTTCTTTTTCGGTACGCGCTTTTCGAAATGCTTCCAGCACTTCGTTGAAAGCAGTATTCAACTCCCGAAAACTCTTCCCTAACTTATTATCATGTGCAAAGCCTGATATAAAATCGGAGTAGCGCACCGACTCCAGAAATCGTGTAAGCTTACGATTGGTTTGCGAGGTAAACCGATAGAGTTCTATCAACTGCCCGATGATGATGAGCGACATGAGGCCGGCAGCAAAAATCATGTTGGGACGTGTTATCATATAAATAAACACAGCCATGGTTATACCCACCAGCACAACCCTAAATGCAACCCTGAACCTGAAATCGTTGAAAGCCATTATTCTATAATCATAAAATATTGTTTCCAGTTTCCCGTTTCCGGTAGCTATAACTGGTAACTGGTAACTGGTAACACTTTTTAAAGTCCATGCTTTTCCAATCTTCTGTAAAGTGACGATCGTGTAAGCCCCAGTTCGGCTGCGGCCTGAGTAATATTGCCGTTGTACTTTTTCAATACTTTACGGATCAGTAATTTTTCTACTTCATCCAGATTAAACTGATCGAGGTTTATTTGTTGATCGCCTTCGCGAGCCGTTGTACTATTGAAATTAAAATCTTCGGGTTGTAAAACTGTTCCGTTGCAAAGAATGATGGCCCGTTCAAGAGCGTGTTGTAATTCGCGAATGTTTCCCGGCCACGGATGTTTGCTCATGCGCGTCATGGCAGCTTCGCTGATTTTATTTACGCTTTTTCCATAACGTGAAGCATAATGTTTTAAGAAGTGCTGCGCCAACAATGGAATGTCTTCAATACGTTCGCGCAAGGGTGGAATTTCAATTTCGATGGTGTTGATGCGGTATAATAAATCCTGGCGGAAACGATTTTCCTTTACCATTTCATACAACGGCATATTGGTAGCACAAATTAAACGCAAATCGATAACGGTATCTTTGTTTGACCCCACCCGACTTACTCGTTTATTCTGAATCGCGGTAAGCAATTTGGCTTGCAATGGCATGGATAAATTTCCGATCTCATCCAGAAACAGAGTGCCTTGATTAGCCAACTCAAAACGCCCGGCTCTATCCTCTTTAGCATCGGTAAACGACCCTTTTTTATGTCCAAAAAGTTCGCTTTCAAAAAGTGTTTCGGTAATGGAACCCAGATCAACACCTACAAACGATTCGCTCTTACGGGCTGAGTTGCGGTGAATGGCGCGCGCAATCAATTCTTTGCCGGTTCCGTTTTCGCCAAGTATCAACACGTTGGCATCGGTTTGTGCAACGCGTTCTATGGTTTGAAAAATCTTGTGCATGGCCTGGCTCTGGCCAATTATATCGGCATACTTATCGTTTATGGATTGGTTAATCTCTTGATTTTTTGTTTTGAGTGTTTGAACCTGATCGCGCGATTCGCGTAGCCGCATAGATGAATAAATAGTGGCCAGCAGCTTTTCATTTTCCCAGGGTTTTAAAACAAAATCGGTTGCACCGGCTTTAATAGCACGCACAGCCATCTGCACATCGCCATACGCAGTAATCAGTACAACCACAGCTGAGGGATCGATGCTTAAAATTTTTTCGAGCCAGTAATAGCCTTCGCTGCCACTGCTTACATCTTTGGTAAAGTTCATGTCAAGCAGAATTACATCGTAATCATCGTTGCTCATCAAGGCTGGTATAGCTTCAGGATTTTTCTCAATATCTACCTGCGCTACGTGGCGCTTCAGGTACATTTTGGCGGCCTTTAAAAGATCTTCGTTGTCGTCAACAATCAGAATTTTTCCAAGCTTGGATTCAGACATACAGCAGTTAATTGGTTTATCATGTCCGCCAGTGGGCAATATTGGTACCGAATTCGGAACAACCCGCTTTATGGCGTTTTCGCAAGTTTTGCTGTTGTAAAGGTACTATTATCCGTCCGCATTCGGACATGCACGTTCATATCTGAACTTTAAAAAACCCTAAACAACAACTAAAAGGCCCTTTTGGTGATTAGAAATCGGTTGGCACACTTGTTGGCAACGGAGCAGTGCAGAAATCATTTTACTCTTTTGTTTTACGCGCATGGATAAGAAAATTGCCAAGAAGACCTGGACTATTAAGCGAATTACTACTTACGGTGGTATTGCCCTATTTGTGGGGTTTGTAGTTTACATGTTGTTTTTTACTGATCGCAGATCAACTTTTAAAACCGATAAAGACAAGCTTACCATATCTACTGTTCAACGGGGAGAGTTTAAAGAGTTTATACCTCAAACGGGTACAGTAGAGCCAGCCCGTACAGTTTATCTGGATGCTATTGAGGGTGGAAATATTAAAAACATTGTAAGTGAAAGTGGAAAGTTGTTGAAGAAAGGTGATGTGATTTTGGAACTCACTAACTTGAATCGGGAGCTTTCAGTATTGCAACAAGAGGCATCATTTAACGAAAGTATTAACCGTGCGCGCGAAACTAAGTTGAACATTATGCGAAACGATTTAGAGCAGCGCCAGTTATTAACTACCATTCAAAACCAGTTGGATATTTTGGGACCACAGTACGAACGTCAAAAACAACTTTATGAAAAACGATTAATTGCCAAGCAGGAATTTGAACAAACGGAAGCTAACTATAAGTTTAATAAAGAACGTTACCGTATTGCACACGAGGTTTATAAAGCCGACTCGGTTGATCGCATCAGGCAATTGAAATTTACAGCTGAATCGGAACAGAAAATGATGATTAGCTTGAATAATCTTTCAAAAATTTTGGATAACCTGGAAATAAAAGCGCCCATTGATGGCCAGCTATCCACCCCGCACTGGGAAATTGGACAGGCAGTGGCTCAAGGGCAGCGGTTAGGACAAGTGGATATTGTAGGAAGCTTTAAAGTACGTGTTCCCATTGATGAATTGTACTTGCCAAAGATTTCGGTAGGCCTGCCTGCATCAACCAGTTTTGCCAACAAAGATTATATGCTGGCCATCACTTATATCTATCCAACTATTCAAAACGGAAGGTTTGAGGTGGACATGGAATTTCAAGGCGAAACACCGCAGGGGATACGCAGAGGGCAATCGTTGCGAATGCGTATCGAGTTAGGCCAGGCTTCGGAAGAATTGATTTTACCAGTGGGCGGATTTTATAAAGATACTGGTGGCAATTGGGTGTTCGTGTTGGAAAGCGATAATAAAGCTGTGCGCAGAAATATTAAACTGGGCCGCAAAAACAGCGAGCACTTTGAAGTACTGGAAGGCTTGCAGCCGGGCGACCGTGTAATCACTTCATCGTATGAGAATTTTGGAAACAACGAGGTATTAATTTTGAACTAATGCAACTATTTACTAAAGCTGGCGTCTAATAGAATGATTTCATGCTAAACTGTAACTTTTAATAAAATAACCAGTAATCATTAGAACTTAAACCAACCGCACAACATCTAACACTTAACCCGCAACGGTCATGATCAAATTAAAAAACTTAGAGAAGGTTTATACCACCGAAGAAGTAGAAACCACCGCCCTCAATAACATTAACCTCGAAATTAAAGACGGAGAATTTGTTGCCATTATGGGCCCGTCTGGTTGTGGTAAGTCAACCTTACTCAACATTTTGGGTTTGTTGGATAACCCCACGGGTGGTGAATATCACTTTGGTGAAAACGAAGTAGCCAAATATTCGGAACGCCAGCGTGCGCAATTACGCAAAGGTTCAATCGGGTTTGTATTTCAAAGCTTTAACCTGATTGATGAGTTAACCGTATTTGAAAACGTGGAGTTGCCCTTGTTATATCTGAAAGTACCATCAGACGAGCGCAAGAAAAGAGTTGAGGAAGTATTGGAACGCATGAACATTATGCACCGCAGAAATCACTTTCCGCAGCAACTTTCGGGCGGTCAGCAGCAGCGTGTGGCTATATCGCGTGCTATTGTAGCAAAACCAAAAGTAATCCTGGCCGATGAACCTACCGGTAATTTGGACTCAGCCAATGGCGAGGAAGTAATGAAACTGCTATCGCAATTGAATGAAGAAGGCACTACTGTAATTATGGTAACGCACTCGCCATACGATGCCAACTACGCACATCGCATTGTTAACCTCTTTGATGGAAAAGTGGTTACCGAAAACATCAAAGAACAGTTTCATATTTAAAATTGACTTAAGATTTCAGGGAACCTGATTCCTTGATTCGTTCTTCATAGTTTAGGTTTAGGTTAAGAATAAAGCCTGTTCCCCCTGGGAATGGGCTTTGTTTTTTTCGTACACCCTGCTGTACAGTTCTGAACAGAACTGCTTGATCAACTCTTAAAATTACGGTGCAAAAGCAATAAGTTTCCCCATGGCATATTTATTGGGTGGTAAATGCAACCTTAAAGGTGATGTAAAGTCTTTGCCTCATTAAATCCCCAACAACATGATTAAAAATTACCTGCTTATTACGCTACGCAACCTGGCCAAGAATAAACTATTTATTTTAATCAATGTATTCGGCATGGGCATAGCCATAGCTTGCTGCGTAGTGGCTTATGTCAACTGGGATTTTGCCAACAAGTGGGACGCTGGTCACGCTAACGCAACTAAAATTTACCGCGTACAATTTTATCGCGACTTTCAAGGTAACACTACCCGGTATGGAATGGCTCCTAATCCACTTGGTAATTTTGTAAAACAAAATATCAAAGAAGTAACCAATCGGGTTCGGTACCAATCTACCTATAGCGACATTCGCATTGGCGAAGAAGTTTTTGGAACCCAAATGGTGTTTGTGGACTCTGCCTTCTTCGATTTATTTACCTATAAGCTGAAGTACGGATCGTTTACCAACTTTTATGATAAGAGCAAAGTATTTATAAGCGATGAGGTTGCCCGCAGGTACTTTAATGATGAAAATGTAGTGGGTCGTACCATTACACAAATTATACTTGGTTCGGATGGTGTACGCAGACCCAAGGAGTTTGAAATTGGTGCGGTGTTTCAGCAGTTGCCAGAGAACTCCAGCTTTCGGTTTGATATTGCAACCATCTTCGATAATTTCTGGGATGTTAACCTTGACAAAGACAACAGCGAAACCAGTTGGAAACGTTGGAATACCTTATTCCTCGAAATACCCGATGCCTCAGATGTTGCCATTGTAACGCAGCAACTTCAACAATATGTAGAACCACAAAACCTGGCTCGCGAGGATTTTAAAATAACCAGTTATTATTTAGAGAATTTTGAAGGGATGATGAAGCGCAACCGGGCTGAGCCGCGCGTAAACAATGATTGGTTACGCGGTGGTATCCCCGATCAGGCTATAACACTACCCGCAGTAATGGCTGGTTTACTCATGTTGCTGGCTTGTTTCAACTTTACCAATACATCTATTTCAATAGCCAGTCGCAGGCTAAAGGAAATAGGAATTCGTAAAGTAATGGGTGGCTTACGCAGACAATTGGTTTTTCAGTTTATGGGTGAAAACCTGATACTTTGTGTGTTGGGTTTGGCAGCCGGTTTGCTGCTGGCAGAGTGGTTGGTTCCGGCTTACGATTCGCTATGGCCCTGGCTTGAATTAAAATTAAGCTATACCGAAAATATCGGATTCATACTTTTCTTGTTTGGCTTGTTACTGGTAACTGCATTGATTGCCGGTGGTTATCCATCCTTTTATGTTACCTCGTTCGAACCAGTAAGTATTTTAAAGGGCAAAGCAAAGTTTGGAGGCACCAATTGGTTTACACGTGTGTTGTTGTGTTGCCAGTTTGCTATATCATTGCTCTCCATCATTATGGGAGTGGCGTTCTATCGCAATGGAGCATTTCAACGCGATTATGATTTAGGTTTTGCAACACACGGAGCCATTTCGGTTTGGGTAAACAACGAAGGTGGCTTTAATACCTACCGCGATGCGCTTGCTTCCAATAAAGACATCCAGGTTATAGCAGGTACCCGCCATCACATGGGCAATGGTTGGTATAACGATCCTGTTAAGTTTGAATCGATAGAGCGCGAAGTAGATATTTTTGATATTGGCGATAACTACTTCGAAGCAATGGATATGACGTTAATTACCGGTCGTAAGTTTATAAAAGATTCGGAGACTGATCGTAAAGAATCGGTACTGGTATCGGAAGAACTTGTTCGGCAGTTTGGTTGGGCAGATAATCCAATTGGTAAGCGCCTGGTTTGGATGGATACCGTACAGTTATTTGTAGTGGGTGTTATTAAAGATGTTTACCCAGCAGCCTTGTGGGATCCTCTCAACCCGGTAATGATCCGCTATGCTGCACCCGCACAATACCAACAGTTAGTTGTAAAAGCCGATCCTGCTAAAATTTCTTCAGTAAATGAGTTTATGGAAAAAAAATGGAAGGAAGTGTTTCCAAATACAGTGTACTATGGCAGGATGGTAGAAGAACAATTGCAGGAAACTAACGATATCAATAAAAACATCGTAACCATGTTTGGTTTCCTGGCGATTTTCGCTACGCTGATGACCGGCATTGGCATGTACTCGCTGGTATCGTTGAATATTGTAAAGAAGATGAAAGAGATTGGTGTACGAAAAGTGTTGGGAGCTTCAGTGTTAAATATTGCAGGCGTAATCAACTATGAGTTTATCATTAACCTGTGCATTGCAACTATTATTGGGGGTGCAGCAGGTTATATAATGGCTGATGGGCTCATGAGCTCAATCTGGAAGTATTACTTACAGGTGGGTGCACTCAGTCTTGGGTTGTCGGCATTGGTGTTGTTGGTTATTGCGCTTGCTTCCGTAGGTTACAAAACTATTTCCACAGCTTTGCTCAATCCCACCAAAACCTTGCGTGACGAATAGTTTTTGTCCGGTGTAACATTCTTGCAGGTGGTATCGTCTAGATGCCACCTGCCTTTCCTGAAAGATTTTAACTCCAGATTTTAAAGCAATGCAACCCTTGCAGGGTGTTTTGCATCTTCCAACAGTTAAAACTCAGAGCCATGTTCAAAAACTTTATCACTGTAGCGCTTCGTAATATTCTGAAGCACAAATTTTATTCATTTATAAATATTGCCGGCTTGGTTATTGGCATGGCCTGCTGCCTGTTTATTTTTATATATGTACAGGATGAATTGAGTTTTGACAAGTTTCATAAAGATTATCAGAATATTTATCGCGTAGGGCTGCACGGAAAAATTGCTGGTCAGGAAATCTACACCTCCAATTCATGTATTCCTCTTGGCCCATCTATGACCACCGAGATACCTGGAGTGGAGGAAATGCTACGGGTTATTCAAGCCACCAGCGGAACGGGTCTTCCTGTACGCTACGAAGAACAGGTATTTATGGAGGAAAAAGTTTTGTATGCTGATTCTAACTTTTTCTCATTCTTTACTTTCGAGTTGTTGCAAGGCGATGCACGAACAGTTTTGAGCGAACCTAATTCCATTGTGCTTACTGAGGCAACTGCGAAGAAATATTTCCCAGTTACTGATGCCATCGGGAAAACACTGTTGGCAGGAAATGATAAACTACCTTTAAAGGTTACCGGTATTGCAAAACAATCACCCGGCAATTCGCACTTGCGATTTAATGCAGTAATCTCATACCAAACAGTTGAAAAGTCTTTTTACCAAGGGTGGACGGGTAACAGCATTCAAACCTACTTTAAGAAAGCAGCAGCGACATCTTTAACGCAGATTAATTCTAAGTTGGAAGATATGGTTGAGAAATATGTGGGTAAGGAATTGGAAGAAGGTCTCGGAATAAAGTTTGATGAATTCCGCAAGCAAGGTGGCATTTATAGTTATATAGCTTATGCGTTGGAAGATACGCACTTGCGATCTGTTTTTCTGGATGACCTGGAGCCTTCCGGAAACATTACCTATGTGTATATCTTTTCAGGGATCGGAGTTTTTATTCTGATTTTGGCTTGTATAAATTTTATGAATCTTTCTACTGCGCGTTCAGCAGGTAGAGCCAAAGAAGTTGGACTGCGCAAATCATTAGGTTCGCAGCGCGCACAGATGATCGGTCAGTTTTTGTCCGAGTCATTTGTTTACGGAATCATTGCGTTGATCATTTCAATAGGAGTTAGCTTTCTGTTACTGCCCCAATTTAATTTGCTGGCGGGTAAACAACTTACTTTGCAGGCGTTGCTTTCACCTGGGTTTATTCTGGTTGCTTTTCTGTTGGTACTTTGCGTAGGAATTTTAGCTGGCAGCTATCCTGCATTTTACTTAACATCATTTAATCCGGCAGAAGTATTGAAAGGCAAAGTAAGAGCCGGTTTAAAAAGTAAGGGTGTACGTAGTTCATTAGTGGTATTGCAGTTTGCTGTTTCTACATTTTTGATTCTGGCTACCGTAGTTGTGTTCAAGCAATTGAATTTCATGCAAAACAAGAATCTGGGACTAGATAAGCAGAATGTTATTATTGTTAACAATACTTCGCGCCTAGGCGATAATCGAAAAGCTTTTAAAGAATTGGTAGAATCACAAAGTGGAGTAACTGTTTCGAGTTATACCAATAATATTTTCCCGGGTATCAATAATACAACGGTTATCCGCGAGAAAGGAAAGGAAATTGATCACCTGGTAGCTTTGTATTATGCAGATTGGGATCATCTTGAGGTGATGAAATTCGAAATGAAAGAAGGAAGATTCTTCTCGCGCGATATTGGCTCTGATACGATTGCCGCTGTAATCAATGAAGCTGCAGTGCGTGAATATGGTTTCGAAAATCCATTAGGCGAGGAACTAACTGATTTTAATAGTGAGAAACCACAAAATGTGCGCATAGTGGGCGTGGTTAAAGATTTTAATTTCGAATCGTTACGAAGCACCGTGCGGCCGGTAGTTATTCGCCTGACTGATCAATCGCGCCAGTTTATGATCCGTTACGAGGGCGATCCTTCCAACGTAGTATCTGCAATTGAATCGCATTGGAAAGAGTTGGCCCCAGGCGAACCCTTTGAGTATAATTTTCTGGATCAGAATTTTGATTCGATGTTTCGTGCGGAACTTCAACTTCGTAACATCTTTATTACTTTCTCAAGTCTGGCAATTGTTATAGCTTGTTTGGGTTTGTTTGCACTGGCGGCTTTTACAACCGAGCAACGCACCAAGGAAATTGGGGTTCGCAAAGCGTTGGGCGCATCTGTGTTTGGATTAACATTACTGCTTTCAAAAGAATTTACGCGGTTAGTGTTGCTGGCTATCGTGCCGGCATTAGTTGGTGGCTGGTTTGTATCGCGCTGGTGGCTAAGCGACTTTACTTTTAAGGTAGAGATTAGCATCTGGATTTTCGTAGGTTGTGGATTGGCCGCCATCGCAATTGCGTGGTTAACGGTAGCGTATCAGTCCATCAAAGCAGCTCAAAGCAACCCGATTAACTCGTTGCGCTACGAATAAAAAGTCCAAATTTTTGCTTGATTTCAGGCTTTTTAAATTCCAATGTTAAGTTTTTTTAACCGCTTGGTAATACTGGGTTAACCTTATAATTTGGGTTATTAAATAAAGTATTTTATGGAAAAATTAGTGCTTAAAGGAAAGAAAGAAATCAGGATGTTGCTGGCCGATTCGCTGCACCAGACTGTACAAACATTAGGTGTTTCAAAATCTAAAAAGAAGGCCGAGCGATTAATTGAAAAATCGTCAAAGCGATTGGCAGCAGTTGTTGCCGCACAAATGAAGAAGGAGTTAAAAAAACTGAAAGCACCCAAGGCGAAGAAGGAAAAGAAAGTGAAAGAAGCTGAGTTGGTTACAGCTTAAGCAAACTTTCAAGCAGAAATCAGGAGGGGGCCTTGTGCCCCTTTTTCTTTTGCAGGTATTCAAAGATGGAAACGTTCATCATCAGCAACAGCATACCATAAAAAGTATCCTCCAGCGGAATGGTGCCCATCCGCATACCTAAGTTTTCGGCATCGTTATACCACACTACTTGTTCTTCAATACCAGTACCGGTAAGTATTCCATTGGTTATAAAAAAGGGAATAAGAATAAACAGGAATGCGAAATAGAATTTGCCGAGATAGTCTGTTTTCCATATCCAGCGATGAAGCGTAAGAAATATTGCCAATAAGATGAACGTAACACTTGTGTACCATCTTTCGATATTGAGGCCACCAACCAAAAGCATGGCGAAGATTAACAAATCCGTAATCAGGTTGGTATATTTTTGATTGAGGCGCCACTTAATCAGATAGTTCACTGCTTCGTAGGTGAAGACACAGGCATACGGAATACAAATAAAAAACAGAATCTCTTCAATAGGTAGCGAACCAATATTTAAACCAGTTAAGTACCGAGGTGTAAATCCCCACACGCCCATTTGTGTAAACCATTCATCCCACACAATAAAGAATACAGCCGGAGCCAGTATTGCCAACCATAAATAACGCCACTTCTTCGAAAAATTTGCATTCGAATAAAAACTGAATAGAAACGGGAAGATGATAGAAAAAAAATCTACAGCCAGATAAACGTATCGATCTTTCAAGCTAATCCTTTTTGGTTAATCGAACATTAAGGGGATCAAATCTATTGAGTTTCTTGTCGCTTTTGTTTGAACACGAATTTGCCGGGTTCGTATTTCTTTGGCGCGTAAAGAAATCCAAATGCTTCACAGCCTTCTTTGGTATGCTTGGCGTGATGAATATAATGTGCGTGAATCATCCGTTGCAGATACTTGCTTCTTTTTTCAGGTCGCCACTTTAAGCGCTGATGCACGATTATATCATGAAAGATCAGGTAGAACAATCCGTAGCAAAAAATTCCTAACCCAACAGCCAACATGTACGGATTATACTTTACTATACTGAAATAGTAGAAAATTCCAATGGAAGGAATACTGAAGACAACAGCAAACCAATCGTTTTTTTCCAATGAGTGATCGTGCACGGTGTGATGCGATTTATGCCACACCCACAAAAAGCCATGCATAACATACTTATGGGTAAACCAGGCCACAAACTCCCAGAATAGAAAGGTACCGATGGTTATCAACGAACAAATCAAAATTACTTTCCAGTCCATCTCACTTCTTTTTAAAATATTCTTCCAGAACTTTAAAACGGTAGTCAAAAATACGATTAACCTCGCGGCCAACAAAAAGTGCATTGGCAATGCGGCCTAACAGCCCCAATGGAATTGCGTAGTTAACTTCATCGGTCATCTCTACACCACCGGGTACTTCTTTAAAATGATGCTGATGATGCCACAAGGCGTAAGGTCCAAAACGCTGCTCATCTACAAAATAAATGGGCTCGTTTACGTGCGTAATTTCAGTAACCCAATGTGTTTTTATACCCGGCAGTATCTGAACTTTGTATCGAATAATTTGTCCGGCATAGGTTTTTTCGCCTCCACTTACGTAAAGTATATGAAACCCCATTTCTGCGGGCGTTATTTTAGCTAAATTCCGAGGTGTAGAGAAAAATTCCCACGCTTCATTTAATGAGATGGGTAGAAACTGTGTGCGCTTTATAGTGTATAGCTTCATTGGAATAGAAACAAATGAATTTGAAAATAGTTTGATTCAACGAGTCAAATTAAAGCCGGTATTTGATTTTAAAACGGCTGCTACCGTGTGCAGATTCGTTGTGCCATGTTCGGGAAAATAAAACCATGAAACGGAAGCACAAGGTACCAATAGACTCGGCCCCATAAGCCAAGTGGGCGGAAGGTTGCTATCTGATGCAACTCGAAGGATTTAGTACCCTTCTTAATTGTAAATTCCAGCCATGCCTCACCCGGTAATTTCATTTCGGCCAATAAAAGCAAACGCCCACGTTCTTTATCTGCAACAAGCACTCGCCAGAAATCCAACGCATCGCCTGCTTTTAAATCCACATCGCTTCTTCTACCCCTGCGCAAGCCCACCCCGCCAACTAATTTGTCCATAATGCCTCGTATGCGCCATAGCACATTGCCATAATACCAACCGGTGTTGCCTCCAATTTTCCAAACGTTTTCAATTACCTCGGTTGCCGGGCGAGCAAAGGACACAACGCGTTTATCGATGTAAACACCAAAATCAGGAACCCGGATATTGTTTAGAAAATCTCTATCTAATGTTGTAAGTGAAATGGAATCCTTCCAACTCGAAACTACATTTCGTTGGCTGATTTTTTCAAATGCCAATTGCAGCGTTGTGCGATAGGGAAGAAGCTCGATGGGTACAAATTTATGAATGCGGCTATCCATGCATACCACTTCATTTTTCAGGCTATCTACCAATGCGCGGGCCAACGACATGGAGGTTGCCGTAACAAAGTATAACCACAATGAAGAAAGTCTTGGTGTTAATACCGGCACCGTAATAATCCATCGTTTTAACTTTCGCACAGCCGCATATTGCAACAGCATCTGCTTGTAGGTGAGTACATCCGGCCCGCCAATATCAAACGACTGGTTATAAGTTTCCACATTACCCAAAACTCCTTGTAGGTATTCAATCACATTTCGGATGCCAATGGGTTGACACCTGGTGTTGAGCCAACGCGGGGCAATCATAACCGGAAGTTTCTCCACCAGATCTCGAATGATTTCAAAGCTTGCACTACCCGAACCAATGATAATGGCAGCACGCAAAACAGTAACGGGTATCCGCGAAGTCTTTAAAACATCTTCTACTTGTTTTCTGGATAAAAGGTGATGCGATAGTTGTGTGTCGTTAACAATACCACTCAAGTAGATTATCTGTTGTGCATTACAGCGATCGCAATAATCACGGAAGTTTTCAGAGGATAGTCGCTCCAAAGCATCAAAATCTGCTGAGCCGCTGCTCATGGAATGCACCAGGTAGTAGGCAGCATCAATGTTAACAGTGATTTCTGATAACGAATCACCTGTGGTAAGATCTGCTTCAATTACCTGAATGCGTTTAAGTTCATTATCTGAAAAATCTTCCCAATCGAATCTACGTTTATCGCGTACAAGACATATTACCGTGTGCCCACCAGCCAACAATACCGGCAATAGCCGTCTTCCGATATAACCTGTTGAGCCGGTAAGCAAAATTCTCATAGTACTTACCCGAGTGCTTCTTTATACACTTTCAATACCCGATCGCGTGCGAACTTATGGTCAACAATTGGTTTGAGATATTGTGGGGTATCAAACTCGGGCACCCACTGTTTGATGTACTTAAATTCCGGATCGAATTTTTCAGTTTGAAGTTCGGGATTAAATACCCGGAAGTATGGTGCGGCATCGCAACCCGAACCTGCGGCCCATTGCCAGCCACCGTTATTCGCAGCCAGATCGAAATCCAATAATTTCTTGGCAAAGTAAGCTTCGCCCCATCGCCAATCAATCAACAAATGTTTTGTAAGAAAGCTAGCCACAATCATACGCACGCGGTTGTGCATAAAACCGGTAGTGTTAAGTTCGCGCATGCCGGCATCAACAATGGGGTAGCCGGTACGGCCTTCACACCAGGCTTTAAATTCATCGACATCGTTTCGCCACTCAATTGCATCGTAAGCCGGTTTAAAGGCTTTGGTTCCTACGTGTGGAAAATGCCAGAGAATCATGTGATAGAAATCGCGCCAGATTAATTCGTTTAGCCACACTTCGTTTTTCTTTAATGCAACCTGGGCCAGCTTGCGAATGCTAACGGTACCAAAACGCAAATGCACACTTAGTTTGGTAGTTCCGGCTTTAGCCGGAAAGTTGCGTTGTTGATCATATTTTTCAATAATCGATTGTTTGATTACGCGCTGCGGAAATATTATTCCCGATTTTTTAAAACCTATTTCGTTTAGTTCCGGAAGTAGTATAGGGTTTAGTTTTTTTAATGAACCAAAATACTTTTCAGTTGGGTACGATTTAAGATAGAATGGTTTAAGTAACAATTTCCATTTGCGACTGTAAGGTGTAAAAACTGTGTAAGGCTTTCCATCATCTTTCAACACTTCATCTTTCTCAAAGATTACCTGATCTTTAAAAGTGTGGAACGTTGCCCCTTTTTGCTCCAGTATTTTCTTTACCGCCTCATCGCGTTGTTGGGCATAGGGCTCGTAATCGTGATTGGTGTAAACAGCTTTTGGATTAATACTTTTGTAAACATCAACGGGGTTACCATGAAATACTACCAACGAACTTCCGCGTTCAACCAATTGAGATTGCAGATTGTTTAATGCTTCCAGAATAAATTCAACCCGAGCATCGGTTTTGTCTTCCAGTTTATCGAGAATGGTAGTATCGAATATAAAAACGCAGACTACGTTTTTGTTAGCTTTCAGCGCGCGATACAGGGCAGCATTATCCTGCAACCGTAAATCTCGTCTAAGCCAGCATACGGTGGTAGAAGAATCGAAAAGGTCAGCGCTTGGATTTTTGTAAGTCTTCAAGTTGTTTTTCAAGCTTTTCTATGGCTTCCATGTGGAAGGCATATTTTTTTAAATCACCAGAACGTTGTATTTGAACTGCCTCTTCCAACATGCGGATATGTTGTGCTTTTAGCTTTTTAACTGGATTGGATTTAAAGAGATTGAACATCAGGCAATTTGAAGCTTGTTAAACTGCGGTTGTTGTAAAATTATTTTAAACCATTGCGTGTAGTGTTGTGGATTAACAGCCACATCTTTTTGAAGTGCATCCAATGCCATAAACTTCCAATTCAGTGCTTCTTCCGGATTCAGGTTAGGTGCACCCTCGTACGATCCAATCAATACATGATCCCATTCATGTTCAATCAGGTTGTTGTCCAGTTCAACTTTATAAATAAACTTGTGCGAATAGGTAAGCTCGCAATCAAAGCCCATCTCCTGAATTAATTTTCTTTTACCAGCTTCAATGGCAGTTTCTCCGGGGCGTGGATGGCTGCAGCAAGTGTTTGTCCATAAACCACCGCTGTGATATTTACCAAGAGCCCGTTGTTGTAACATCAACTCGCCTTTGCTATTAAAAACCAGTATGGAGAATGCCCGATGAAGTTTTCCTAGCTTATGAGCAGCTAGTTTTTCCATTGTACCGATTTCCTGGTCTTGCTCATCAACTAAAATTACTTCTTCCATTAAATCATGTTTAGTTGATGCTTCACAAATGAATATGCAAGAATAGAAAGTTTGTGGCGGTTGCGTACTCTTATTCTGTTTTGTAATACCACGTGGCTTGGTGTATTCTTTATTTTTTTGAATAAGGCGAGGTAATATAAATACGCTACATAAACACCGAACCGGGCGGTGCGCGGTAGTTGTTTTATTCCGAGGTAGGCAGCATGAAAGTCTTCGGCAATGTCGGCTTCAATTTTAGATTTACTGGCCTCATCAAAATTAGTTAAATCAATTCCGGGAAAATACGTGCGGCCCATGCCATTGAAGTCTGCATTGAGATCGCGCAAGAAATTTATTTTTTGAAATGCGGAGCCAAGTTTCATGGCCGATGGTTTCAGCTTTTGATACTGCGCCTCATCGCCTTCGCAAAATACCCGTAAACACATTAAACCTACTACTTCTGCCGAGCCCAGGATATAATCTTCAATTCCTTTTTGGTCGTATGAAGTAAGATGTAAATCCATCTCCATACTCTTCAGAAACTGATCGGTTAGGGCCCGTTCAAAATTGTACTGATTAGCCGTTTGCTGATAGCTGTTTAAGATGGGATTCAGGCTGATTCGTTCTTCCAAAGCCCGGTAGGTATCTTCTTTAAACCTGTTTAATAAAGAGACCTTGTCGTAATTGTGAAATGTATCAACAATTTCATCAGCAAAGCGCACAAAGCCGTAGATGGAATAAATAGGTACTTGTAGTTCTTTCTTCAGGCATTGTATGCCCAGTGAAAATGAAGTACTGTAAGCCCTGGTAGTTAGCTTACTACATTTATGAGAAACGGAATCGTAAAGATTTTTACTCATGTTATTTAAACTACCAATTTAAAGAAGTAAGGCTATACTATAAACAACTAAATAAAATCTAATTTTTGTCTCGCTTCATTAATTCGCGGGCAACTACCTGCCCGGATATTAATGCAGGCGGTACACCTGGCCCCGGTACAGTAAGTTGACCACTATAGAACAGGTTTGAAACCTTTTTGTTTAAGATACCGGGCTTAAGATTGGCAGTTTGTTTAAGCGTATTGGCAAGCCCGTAGGCATTTCCTTTAAAAGCATGATAATCGCTAATAAAATCGTTGTGGGCATAACTTCTTTTGAATACGATATGTGGCCGCATGGGCTGGCCCATCATCCGTTCAAACCGATCCATTACCATGTTAAAATATTTTTCGCGGGTAGCTTCATCATCTTTTAAGCCCGGAGCCACGGGAATAAGAATAAAAATATTTTCGCAACCAGCTGGGGCCACGGTTGGATCGGTTTGCGATGTACACGAAACGTAAAACTGTGGTGCGGTAGGCCACTTCGGATTTTCATAAATCTCGTGTGCATGCAATCCAAAATCTTCATCAAAGAATAAGGTATGATGCAAAAGCCCTGCAATTTTTTTATTCAATCCTAAATAGAAAATCAAACTGGAAGGCGCCATGTTTCTGTTTTCCCAATACGATTCGGAATAGTGACGATGGGTTGGTGGTAATAGCTTTTGTTCGATAAAGTTGTAATCAGCACCGGCCACCACGTAATCAAATTGATGCTTTGTTCCATTTACAACCATCTCGTGGATGGAATTGTTCAACAAATTGAACTGGGTTACCTCACTATTGAACTGAAACGTTACGCCTTGTTCTTTTGCCAACGCAGTCATGCCTTCAACAATTTTGTGCATGCCTCCTTTTGGATACCAGGTGCCAAGTGCCATATCGGCATAATTCATTAAGCTGTAAAGCGCAGGAGTTTTTTGTGCGGTGGCTCCAAGAAATAAAACCGGAAACTCCAACAATTGAATGATGCGGGGATGTTTGAAAAACTTACGAACGTATTTGGCTATGGATTGAAAAACATGGAGTTTAAATACTCCTGCTACCAAACGGGCATCCATTAATTCGCTAAGCGAAATTCCGGGTTTATAAACCAGTTCGTTAATTCCTATATCGTACTTGTATTTGCCTTCTTCCAGAAACTGAAGTAATTTTTTTGAGCTTCCGGGTTCCAATTCATCAAACAGTTTGCAGAGTGCTTCTACTCCGGCAGGAATATCAAGGTAATCATCTTTACCATAAAAAATCCGGTAGGAGGGACTCAGTCGTTCGAGCGTATAATAATCGGATGGTTTTTTACCGAAGAGCGCGAAATACTTTTCAAACACATCGGGCATCCAATACCAACTCGGCCCCATATCAAACGTAAAACCTTCTGCTTCAAATTTGCGCGCCCGGCCTCCGGGTAAGCTGTTCTTCTCAAACAACGTTACCCGATATCCTTCCTTTGCTAAACAACTTGCTGCTGCCAGACCCGAAAATCCAGCACCAATAACGGCTACTTTCTTCATCTCGTGAGTTTAAGCATAAAACCCGATTTCATAAACCTGGTTTAGCTTGCTGTTACTGGTAGCCTGTTAATTTTTTTTGAATCTCTTTGCGGGCATGGAAAATTCTATTCTTAACTGTACCAATCGGAATGTTCAAGTGCTGGGCAATTTCGTGGTACTTGTAGCCTGTTGTGTGCATTTTGAAGGGTATCAACAACTCATCCTTCAAGTCATTAACATTCTTCCAAACTTCTTTAAACTCAACACTACCTTCCGGTCTGTTAAAGGTGTGGGTGTCTTCTACATTCAGATAGTATAATTCTTTGGTATCATCGTGCGAAGTTCTTGCCCGTTGGTTCTTGCGATAGCTATTGATATATGTGTTGCGCATGATGGTGAATAACCAACCTTTCAGGTTGGTATCTTCCCGAAACTTGTCGCGATAGGTCAGCGCCTTTAAAATCGTATCCTGAACAAGGTCCAGGCTTTCATCCCGATCGGTGGTGAATCTACGTGTAAACGTTCTGAGCGTAGGCCGAAGCGTGGCCAATTGCTTACTGAATTCTATCGCTGTCATAATGTTTAACGTTTAATTTTAATTGTTAAACAAAAATACAGATGTTAAAGCACTATCAAAATTTTTTGTTTAAATTTTTTAATTAATGATTAAACAAAAAATTACTGAATTAAACGCTTGAAATCCAGTGCGTTGGAGAAAAAGGAAATGTTGGAAGCGGGCTCAAACCGGCCTTTTTTCAAGGCTCCACCCGAAATCAGAATTTTAGCAGCTGCAAAATCTTCGCTTAAGCGAGCCAAGTATTTGGGCATTGTTACGGGTGATGGTCCGCTGGTAAGAGAGGTTACTAAAATGTGTGGTTTGTGCTCATCATAAACCGATTTTAAATCTTTATGTGGTACGGTTTGGCCTAGGTAATACGTGCGCATGCCAGCCTGTTTGGCCAAATAGTAATAAAAAAGCAACGCCAATTCGTGTAATTCGTTTTCGGGTAAGAACAACAAAACACGGGTTGCAGTTTTGGGAGCAAGTGGTAGGCTATCAATAGCTACAATCAATTTTTGGCGTACCAGGTTGGAGATAAAATGTTCCTGGGCAGGTGTTATGTTATTGGTAAGCCAAAGCACACCAATTTTTTCAAGAAATGGATAAACGATTTCAACAATGGTTTTTTCGAATCCGAACTTCAGAATCAGGTTTGAAAGAATCTTTTCAAACTTTTCTTCTTCCATATCAATCATGGCCAACACCAACTGGTCGATATATATTTCTATACTGTTTTGGGCTTCGCTCAACTCCGAAACTTTCTGGTTCAAATCAGGAAGACTTAAACCCACAATCTTAGAAATTTTTACCCCGTGGTTATTAAGCACCGAAACGTTGATGATCTTTTTGAGATCTTCATCTGTATAAAATCGGATATTGGTTTTTGTACGTTCAGGTTGCACCAATTGGTGGCGCTTTTCCCAAATGCGGATAGTATGGGCTTTAATGCCCGAAAGTTTTTCAAGTTCTTTTATCGAATACTTACCCATACCTTCGAAGTTTTGCAAAATAACAAAGCCGCCATCAAAATGTTTCGCAATACTTTAATTTGTACCGATGAATGGTAAGCTGGAGCAGGGTATTGCCTGGTTTGAAGCCCGTGGGTGGAGGCCGTTTCCGTTTCAAACCGAGGCCTGGCACGCAGTATGGGCCAATTACCACGGCATTGTAAATGCGCCAACCGGGAGTGGAAAAACGTATTCGTTACTTATTCCAATTGTGTTGGAAGGCCTCACAATCAAAAAACCAAAAGGCCCACAAGCCATTTGGATTACACCCATCCGTGCACTTGCGAAAGAAATAGAAATTTCAGCAACCCGTGCCATTAAAGATTTGCAACCAACCTGGCGTGTGGGGGTACGCAGTGGCGATACCAGTACCCGTGAACGTGCCAAACAAAAAGAAACTCCACCCGATTTTTTAATCACCACGCCCGAAAGTTTACACTTGTTTATATCGCAAAAAGGGTATGCCGATTACTTTGCCGATTTACGAACCATCGTAATAGATGAGTGGCACGAGCTGATGGGTTCCAAACGCGGGGTAATGATGGAACTTGCACTTTCGCGATTAAAAACTATTTCGCCAAACCTGCGCATTTGGGGTATTTCGGCTACCATTGGTAACATGGAGCAGTCCATGCAAATTTTGTTGGGTAACTTTTTTACAGAACAAAAAATCAAAGTTGTAAAAGCCGGCATCAGCAAGCAAGTTGAAATTGTTTCCATATTTCCCAATGAAGTTGAACGCATGCCGTGGTCGGGGCATCTCGGTATTCAGTTGCTCGATAAAGTTATTCCAATAGTGAAGCAGAGCAACAGTACGCTCATCTTCACCAATACCCGATCGTTTGCCGAAATCTGGTATCAGAAAATGTTGGATGCTGCTCCCGAACTGTCGGGAGTGATTGCCATGCACCACGGTTCTATCAGCAAGGAACTTCGCGATTGGGTGGAAGACCAACTGCATGCCGGTAAACTGAAAGCTGTTGTTTGTACTTCTAGTTTAGATCTCGGTGTTGATTTTCGTCCGGTAGAAACCGTGATACAAATAGGCAGCCCCAAAGGTGTTGCCCGATTTTTACAACGGGCGGGTAGGAGCGGCCACCAACCCGGTGCAGTAAGTAAAATTTATTTTCTACCTACCAACTCGCTTGAGTTAACAGAAGGTGCTGCCTTGCGCGAGGCCATGCATCGAAATATTGTGGAAGATCGGTTGCCTTATCTCCGGTCATTCGATGTGTTGATTCAATATTTAATTACGTTGGCGGTATCGGATGGATTCCGGCAAGAAGAAATTTTACAGGAAGTTCGCAGCACCGTTAGTTATGCCTCCCTAACCGATGATGAATGGAGCTGGTTACTCGGTTTTATTACCACGGGTGGTGAAGCATTAACTGCTTATAATGAATACCGAAAAGTGGTGGTGGAGAACGGGTTGTTTAAAGTAGAGAACAAACGTATTGCCTTTAAACATCGCTTATCGATTGGCGCCATTGTGGGCGATAGCTTGTTGTACGTAAAATATGTAAGCGGAAAATTTCTGGGCACCATAGAAGAATATTTTATTTCCAGCTTAAAGATTGGCGATGTGTTTTGGTTTGCAGGCCAAAGCCTGGAGTTGGTACGCATTAAAGAAATGGAGGCACAAGTACGCAAATCAAAAAAGAAAACCGGTAAGGTACCTTCGTGGCAAGGTGGACGCATGCCGCTATCATCGCAGTTAAGCGAAATGATTCGGGTGAAAATAGATGAAGCAGCCACGGGTAATGAATCAGATGCTGAAATGAAATTTTTACAACCGTTGATGCACTTACAACGCGATCGTTCACACTTACCGAAAAAAAATGAATTTCTGATTGAATACTTTCATACCAACGAAGGCTATCATGTGGTGATGTATCCGTTTGAAGGTCGCGCAGTACACGAAGGTATGGCGGCATTGGTGGCGTATCGCATGGCGCAAATACAACCCATAACATTTTCCATTGCCATGAATGATTATGGCTTTGAATTACTTTCCGATCAGGAGATACCCATTTATGAAGCCATTGAAACCAACGTGTTGGGTGTGGATGATTTATTGAAGGACATTCAGGCAAGCATAAATTCTACCGAGATGGCGAAACGAAAATTCCGCGACATTGCCGCTATTTCGGGTTTGATTTTTAAAGGCTTACCCGGACAAAAAATAAAAGAACGCCATCTGCAATCGTCCTCACAATTATTTTTCAATGTGTTTCATGAATATGAAACACACAACCTGTTGCTACAACAGGCATTTGAAGAAGTAATGGACTTTCAATTGGAAGAAGCGCGTTTGCGCAAAGCCTTAGATAGAATCGCCCATCAGAAAATTATTATCACCGAACCCGAAAAACCCACGCCATTTGCATTTCCGATTATGGTAGATCGCACAAGAGAAAAGCTTACTTCAGAAAGATTGGAAGATAGGATACGAAAGATGCGGATTGAGTTTGAGTAGGGAAATTCATTATTGCTGAGCGACTATTTTGTTGATTCCAACAAAATGGTCAACATTCAGGTTACTATACAGTATTTAACCCTAAAAAGTCGCCCTAAAAATCAAAAACAATGTTCCGGCCATTACCATTACAACAGGCAATGTTAGCAACCAGGCAATTAAAATATTGCGCACGGTATCGGGTTGCAGATTTTTAACACCCTTGCTGGCCACCATTGAACCGGCAATGCCGGAAGATAATACATGGGTAGTGCTTACAGGCAATCCAAATGCAGTAGAAAGCCCGATGGTTGTAGAGGCAACAAGTTCTGCGCTTGCGCCTTGTGCATAGGTTAAGTGTTCTTTGCCTATTTTTTCGCCAATGGTTTTTACAATCCGCTTCCAGCCGATCATGGTTCCAAGCCCCAATGAAAGAGCGATCATCACGATCACCCACCGGGGTGAGTAGTCTGTTATCTTGAGCACCTTTTTTATGTTGTCTGAAAGAATTTTCTTATCAATCTCACTCATAGAAAGCTCTTTGTTGGCGGTGAGTGATTTAATGCTGCTGTTCAACAACATAATATCCTTGCGTACCAAAAACCGGTTGTTGGATTCAATGTTGGTTATAGTTGCAAGCCCACTTACGTTGTTGAGCAAACGCACTGTCATTTGCTGGGCACTATCTAACCGGGCTTTGTCTGACTGGGCCAGCGGCTCGGCATTTAATCTACTCAATGTTATTTCAATTTTTTTCAGCGGCTCACCTAATTCAGAAGGTTTAAAGGAAGGATTCAATGCAAAGTAAGCGGGTACAATACCAATTAAAATCAGCATTACTAATCCTACGCCTTTCTGCCCATCGTTCGAACCATGGAAGCCGCTTACGGCTGTACAAGTTAAAATCAGGATGATGCGAATCCACCAGGGGGGCGGTTGGTTCTTTTTAGGTTCTTTAAAGAGTCCATCACCGGCATCGGTATTTTTGGTGAGGTTACGCAACAAAAACATTAATATGATGGTAAGCGAAAATCCAAAAAGCGGTGAAATCAACAATGATGCGCCAATCTCTTGTGCTTTACCCCAATTTACAGCGGCTTCGTTGGCATCCGGTAACAGCGAGTACGCAAGCCCCACACCTAATATTGAACCAATCAATGTATGCGAGCTTGAACACGGAATTCCGAAATACCATGTGAGTAAATTCCAGAAAATGGCACTCAGCAAAAGCGCCATCACCATCGCCAGGCTGTGTGCAATGTTTTGATCCACCAGGGATTCAACCGGCAATAGGTTTACAATACCCATTGCAACAGTAATGCCACCCAAAAATACACCAATGGCGTTGCAGATTCCCGACCACACCACAGCAACCCACGGCTTTAGGGAGTTGGTGTAAATAACGGTGGCCACTGCGTTAGCGGTATCATGAAAACCATTTACAAACTCAAATCCACAAGCTGCTAATAGGCAAATGACGAGGAGGATGCTGTAGGAAAGCTCTAAATCGAACATACAACTAAATAGAAGTGCGGTAAAGGTAAGGTGTTGGTTAAAGGCCTTTGTTAAGGTAATGTTACCAATTTTTAGAAAAGTATAATTGCACGTTAAGTGCAAGTTGGCTTTCTTTAAATACAAAACCATGATTATCAATAAAGTAAAATGAAGCTATGTAGGATTGAATCCCTTTTCTGGAAGGATGAATTGTAACAATTTGCAATTCGTTAGTAAGGATTGCGCATGCAAATAGACATTCAGGGAGAAGCGGTGATTTTATTGCCTCAGAAAGCAATATGGTTAAAGAACCAAAGCATTGTACTGTTAGCCGATTTGCATTTTGGCAAGATTAATCATTTCCGCAAGTCGGGTATTCCAGTACCGCCCAAAGCCAACGATAAAAATACCGATCTGCTGATTTCGGTTTTACAGATCACCAAGCCTGAACGGGTTATCTTTTTGGGTGATTTATTTCACAGTCATTATAACGAGGAGTGGGAGGTGTTGGGTCAGGTGCGCAGGCATTTTGTCAATTGTTCGTTCGAGTTGGTGTTGGGTAATCATGATATTCTAAGTGCGCTGCAATACGAACGCAATAACTTACAACTGCATGTGGGTGAATACCGGTTAGGTAATTTTTTGCTTTCGCATGAACCGCTGCAAAACATTCCTGCCGATACCTACAATCTTGCGGGTCACATTCATCCGGCCGTGCGTTTGAGAGGAACAGGCAGGCAATCAGTAACATTGCCGTGTTTTTATTTTGGAAAACAGCAGGGCATTCTTCCGGCTTTTGGTTCCTTTACCGGAATGGCCCGAATTGTTCCCAAAAAACACGACAGAATTTTTGTAATTGCAGAAAACAAAGTGATTGCCTATCCGCATGAATAAATTCGTTCTATCATTTTTTACACTTATAATTTCAGTGTTTAGCCATGGGCAGGATACCACCCGGCTTTTGTTATTATTTACAGGCGATATTATGCAGCACGATTCGAACATAGCAACTGCATACAATCCTGTTTCCAAACAGTACGATTATTCGGCTTGCTTTGAATATGTAGCACCCATTATTCGCGCAGCCGACCTGGCTATTGGTAACCTGGAGCTTACATTGGCCGGTTCGCCCTACAAAGGTTATCCGCAATTTAGTGCTCCCGATGCGTTGGCAGTTGAACTAAAACGAATTGGTTTCGATGTGCTGGTTACAGCCAATAATCATAGTGTTGATCGCAGGAAAAAAGGTGTAGAGCGAACCATTCGTGTGCTGGATTCATTGCAAATTTTACATACAGGCACGTTTGTGGATTCAACTGCGCGGGCAAACACCTATCCGCTAATCATTGAAAAGAATGGCTTCAAACTTTCATTGTTGAATTACACGTATGGTACCAACGGTATTCCAATAACCAAACCCAACATTGTTAACCTGATTGATACGGTACAGATAAAACTGGATATGGCGCAGGCGCGCGAACAAAAAACAGATGCCATTATTGTGTTTATGCATTGGGGCGATGAGTATCAACCTTTACCTAATTCCACACAAAAAAAACTAGCCAAACTTTTATTTCGCGAGGGCGCAAAGTTGGTTATTGGCGCACACCCACATGTATTGCAACCAATGGAGTGGAACAAAGAACGCGATCAATTGATTGTCTATTCGCTTGGTAATTTTGTTTCGGGGCAGCGGCCGCGTTACCGCGATGGTGGCGCCATGTTGTGGGTAGAGTTGCAGAAGGTTATTAAAGATTCTGTAACTCAAACATCAATCCGTAATTCAGAATACGAGTTGGAGTGGGTACAAAAATCTACTGAGTTTGTGATGCGCCCGCTTCGCTACTTCGAAGGCGATACAGTTTTTATAAAAGATAAAGTAGCACGCGATGCTATGAAGTTGTTTGCAAAAGATTCCAGAGCGTTACTCACCAAACATAATATCAACATAAAAGAACGAATGCATTCGCAACCATCAGATTCTGTTGTTTATTCTATCCGATTGGCGAATGATGTGGTTATGGATTCGGTATTACTGGAAAATTCAATGCTGAAATTTTATGGATTACATCAGACCGCAGATAGTGATGTTTGGATGTTGGGTATTTTTTACGATGTAGAGTTAGCCCAACAAGCATTGCTGCAAGTTATAGGCAACACAACTTTAAGAAGGTTGCGCGTGGTGCGCAGGACTGATCTGGAGTTACCGCCCCGAACCAAAAGTAATTCCAATTGAAAATTCCAATCCTGTAAAATCAACTTTAGCGTCTTTGTAATCCACATCAATAGTTTGTAATCCACCTAATGTGGTTCCGCCTATGTACGATCCGCTAAGGGGAAATTTTGCAGTGCCCATCAGGTAATTGATTTCCAGCGATACGGAAAATTGTCGGGTTACGGGTAAAGTAAGTTCAACCCCGGCCAGTAATCCAAAGCCTGGATTGTTTTTAAAGCTCAGGTCGGAGTTGGCTACCTCCCAACCTTCATACACCCGAATGGCGCGGTCAAAGTTACCAAGGTCAAGTTTCTGATCGAATCCATAAAAAGCAAAGCCACCACCTTTAATATCAAACTCGGCTTGCTTGCCTTTAAACTCCAACACCAGTTCGGCAGGAACAAACAGCGTAAAGTTCGGGCCTAATAGTGGATCTTTCGTATCGAACGGCAGATCGAGCATATTCATCCCCGACATGCGGTAGAGTGAGATTCCTGTTTCCAATGCGATAAACCGGTTCAGGTTTACACCTACTCCCCGAAACGAAAATGGACTAATGGGTGTAGAAAAATATCCGTTGCGTGGAATAAAATAAGAGAAGGATAGACCAACGTCTTGCGCAAATACGGGTAAGCTACTCAGCCATACAAGTATGATGAATGTGCATTGTCTCATTCTTATTTTTGGTTGTAATCGTTAAACAACGTTTGTATGTAAATTTTACCATTGGTTAATTCATTTTCATTTCCTGAATGGCTTACATAGTTTTTTAAGTCAAAATCATAAATACTTTCATGGGTGGCACTTATATAGCCAAAGCCATTATTAAATACATATACAGCAAACGGATTGGATGAGTGGGCCAGTATATTTTTACTGAATGTAAATTGCGATTGTGGTTGAATTTGAAGTTGCGCCAATAAGGTGTTGGCCATATCAGGTTGACCGGCAAATGTTTTGATTCGCTGGCCCGGGTAAGTAATTACACCACCTAACCACAGCATCGGAATTTTAAATCGTGATTTATCTTTTAACTCCTGCACATCCGGAAAGCGGTGGCCATGATCGGCCGTAATAATTATAAGGGTATTTTTCCACCATGGTTTTTGTTTTGCTTGTTGAATAAACTGGCCCAGACTTTTATCGGTATAATAGCAGGAGTTCAGGTACATAGAGCCTTCATCATTTCCTTTGATAACAGTTTCCATGGGTACTTCAAACGGCTCATGGCTGCTAAGGCTTAACATTACTTTAAAGAAAGGAGTGGTAGTGGTGTCCAACTCTTCTAGCATTCTACCAAAAACATAATGATCGGCAACTCCCCATTTCGAATCATTCAAATCGCTATCAAATGCGTCTTCATCGGTAACAGAACCAAAGCCTGCGAGGGTCAGATATGATTCCATGTTGGCAAAACCCACATCGCCACCGTAAATGAAAGACGTGGCATACCCGGCATGAACCAATTCTTTTGATAGGAAAGATAACCGTTGGGTCTTTTCCGGAAATTTGATAATAGAAGTGCGGGGTTGTGCGGGGTAAGCGCTTAGTATTGATACAAGGCCTTTGTCGGTACGATCACCACTCGCATAAAAATTTTCAAATAAAATTCCTTCTCCAACAAGCGAATTGAACTGTGGTGTGATTTCGGGAAGTCCACCTAAAGGCTCAATGATTTTCGAAGTAAAACCCTCCAATATGATTAAAAGCACATTTGGTTTTTGAATAGTAGTATCAATTGCAAATTGAGATCCCGCGGTTTGCATGAGTGTGTCAAACGCACTGTTATCGAACTTGTAAAAATCGCCCGGGTATTTTACAGCTTTACTTTTGGAAACACTTCTGAAAAAATTCCAAACCGGGTTAATGCCGGCATGATTTGGAAATGATTTTGTTTTATGAAAATAGACAACCCCCGTGTTTAATGGAGCAACTGTAAAACTACTTCGTATAGGAATGATTAAAGCTCCTGTTATTAAAAACCAGGTAAGAGAACGCTTCTTTCCAATGGGCGATAATGCCAACAATCTTGGACCGAGCCACCGAGAATACACGAATAGAAAAAATCCAAACAGCAATACAAAAACTATTAAGAGCCCAATTAATACCACCGTGTTAACACTACTTACCGCTTCACTTTCCATGTACATAAGCGGTGTTGAATTAATGCGGAATCCCCAATGCTTGTAAAGTTCGAGGTCTGTTACTACTATTAGAGTAGAAATTAATAGAAGGATGGTTGTTAGTATTCCTGTTGTAATGTATGTAAACCGGTTTGGTAAAAATGCAGAGGCAACGAAAATCAATCCGGGCAAGAGCAGCCAATATCCTGTCATGGCGGCATCCATGCGCAGGCCCAGTAGCAGCGGCATGGTTATTTCGGTAAATGAAAGCAAGCGACTTTGCGGAAATAGGTAGAGTAAGAAAAGTATTCGACTGATGGAAAAAAAGCTCATCCAGAAAAGAGCCAACAATCCGAAGAATTGTAACCGGTCGCGCATCAGGCTGCGAATTTAAAGAAAGAACGGATTCAACCATTGGTAAAAGAGCTAAAAGCACTATCAAATTTCAATGTACCTTTATAAAAAATCTTCACTCAAATGAACAGATGCTTAGGTCTTTTTATAGTGTTTTTAGCGATAGGATTAACGCAGTGCTCCAACAAAAAAACTCCAGCCGATCTCATCATTAAGGGCGGAACCATCTACACGGTAGAGCCCGGTACCCCAACGGTGGAAGCTGTTGCTGTTAAAGGCGATACAATTGTTTATGCAGGCGATCTGGCAGGACTCTCCAAATACCAAGGCGAACAAACCAAAGTGATTGATCTGGCCGGCAAAACAATGACCCCTGGTTTCATTGAGGGGCACGGCCACTTTATGGGTTTGGGTTACAACGAATTGAATCTCGATCTGATGAATATTACCAGCTACGAAGAGATGGTGCAGAAAGTGAAAGAGGCAGTTGCCAAAGCGCAACCCGGCCAATGGATTGTTGGCAGAGGCTGGCATCAGGATAAATGGACGAAGAAGCCAGAGAAGTTGATCAAAGGTTTTCAAACGCACCAATTACTAAGCGAAGTATCGCCCAACAACCCGGTGTTTCTGCGCCATGCCAGTGGGCATGCGGGTTTTGCCAATGCCAAAGCCATGCAATTGGCTGGAGTGAATCAGCTTTCGGTAGAGAAGCTCGGAAAAAATCTTGGTGAAGGTGGTGAAATTTTAAGGGATGAATTAGGTAACCCAACCGGCTTATTTAATGAGCGCGCACAGTCTTTAATAACACAATACATTCCAACCAACACGGCCGAAACAGATGAGCAGGCACTTGAACTTGCTATTGCAGCCAGCCTGCGCAACGGCATTACCAGTTTTCACGATGCTGGAGTATCGCGCGAAAACATTGAGTTGTTTCGAAAATTTAAGGCTGCCGGAAAGCTACATACACGCTTGTATGTAATGCTAACCGGTTTTGATAGCGAGCTGTTGTACGAATGGTTTAAAAAGGGCCCTGAGATTGATTCGGATAACCTGCTCACGATTCGGGCTATCAAGTTGAATTGCGATGGAGCCCTGGGTTCGCGCGGAGCGTGGTTACTGGAACCTTATTCCGATCGACCCGACTTTAGCGGCATGGCTACTTTATCGATGGATACTGTTTTAAAAATTTCGCGGCAAGGTTTGAAGTATGGTTTCCAGATTTGTTCGCACGCTATTGGCGACCGGGCCAACAAAGAAATTCTGGATCGCTATGAAGTAGCATTTTCCGAAAATCCCGATAAGGCCATCAACCACCGCTATCGCATTGAGCATGCACAACATTTACATCCCAACGATATTCCTCGATTTGCAAAAATGGGCGTAATACCTGCTATGCAAGCCATTCATTTATCATCGGACAGGCCCTGGGCAATTGATCGGTTAGGTGAAAAACGAATTAAAGAAGGTGCATACATGTGGCAGTCGTTATTAAAATCAGGGGCAGTACTTGTAAATGGTACCGATGTGCCTGTGGAGCCCATCAACCCAATTGCATCTTTCTTTGCATCCGTAACTCGCCAAACCCTGCAGGGCGAACCAGCCAGTGGTTACGAACCAGACGAAAAAATGACACGCCTGCAAGCCTTGCGTTCCTATACGTTAGATGCAGCCTATGGCGCGTTTGAAGAAAATAAGAAGGGTTCTATAAAGGCCGGTAAGCTTGCAGATTTTGTAATATTTAACAAAGACCTGATGACCGTACCCGATGCTGAAATTCTTACAACCGAAGTAGTAATGACTATTTTGGGTGGAAAAATACTTTATCAGAAAAATTAAGAATATAAAAAAAGGCTGTTCTTACGGAGCAGCCTTTTTTTAGTTAAGCAAATGCAGCGCTTTGACCTTACTTTAAAAATTTGTGCGCTCTTTCGAAGAGTAATTTTCTATCGGAAGTAATAGTAGGGTCGGCATAGATGCGGCTTGATAGTTCGCCTACTACACCTTTTTTATAGCCTAATTTTTCAGCAATCTGTTCGCAGAAGTGAATTTCGCTTTTGAATACCTGGCCATCGCTTTTCATAAGTTGAATAAGATGGTAGAGGTTTTCAAACTTTTGATCTTCTGAGAAAGCGCTCAGGTCTCCAATTGGTTGTGGAGTTTTCATCATTTGATCAACCTCGTCTTTACTCAGACCATTGGCTTTACCAATCATATGAATTACTTTGGCTTCCTTTTCGCCTACTGAGCGATCGCTGGCGGCCAGGTTAATTAGCACATTCAATTGTTCTTTAATCATGACTAGTTTTTAGTTTTGTGCAAAAGTATGCGGTCAGTAATCGAAATTTAGCGCAAAAATTGTTTATTTCTTACACCATCTGTAAAAAAAACAAGACATGTATCGCTTTTACGCAACCTATTCATGAGCCGCAGGTCTGTTTATAAAAATTGAAGTAAAATGAAAAAAATTCTGATCACCCCTCTGATAATGTTGGTTGTGCTGGTGAGCTGGGCACAACCTGGTGAGGTACGTTCGGTAGGTTCATTTAGCGGGGTAAAAGCTGGCGAAGCCATTGATGTTTATTTAACTAAAGGCGATAAGGAATCCGTACGGGTAGTTGCTACAGGTACCGATGCCAGTAATGTGCTAACCGAAGTGGCTGGAGGTTACCTGCGCATTCACATGCGCGATGGCCGTTATCGAAACAAGACCGTGAAGGTATATGTAACGTATGTAAATCTTTCTAAAATTTACGCCAGTTCAGCCGCTAATATTTTTTCGGAGGGTGTTATCAAGGCTTCCAGTTTAAACATCAGCACATCCAGCGCTGCTTCCATTGAAATTTCAATTGATGCCGGCTCTGTAACGGCTGAGGCATCCAGTGCGGGCGATGTGGTGTTGGAGGGAAAAGCCAGATCGTTGCAGGTAGATGTTAGCAGTGCCGGTGAGGTGGACGCGTATGCAGTAGATTGTGAATCGGTACAGGCTGATGCCAGCAGTGGTGGTAGTATAAAAGTTTCGGCTTCCAAAGAATTAACAGCCCGGGCTAGCAGTGGTGGAAGTATTCGCTATCGGGGAAATCCGGCTAAAACCAATACCAACTCCAGTAGCGGTGGTTCTGTTAAAAAGGTTTATTAAAATCTGATATTGCTGTAAAGCAAAATCGGGCGTAAGCCCGATATTTATTTATGTTGCTTGCGGCTTTTTTTGTTGCGCTGGCCGTCTTCCTGGCGGTTTAACTCCCAATTAACCAAAGCCAGGTTAAAGTTTTTCAAATAAGACCCAACCAATTTTGTATTCCCAAAATCAGGTTGGATAAATGCGATGTTAATCATACCCGTCTGCTTTTAATACAAACGATTAGACGTAAAAAAATTATTTTTAGTTTACATCATGTTTAAAAAAACTTGAATTCTTCGCTCGAAACGGTTTGCATAATACTATTCAAACATCCAGTTGAGAATAAAATTCCTAAACGCTCGTCAAAAAACACTGTTAAAAAAATCAGTTAGCTAATTTCTGTTAGGGTCAATTTTTACCCCATCGCTAACGAATGCGGTAATAATTTTTTTAAAATTAGGTAATCTACAACCCTATTTTTGTTAAAATCCTATATTTTTGGCTCCCATCTACCTTAAAACAACCACACAATGGCACAATTACGATTTGAAGCCCTGAAAAAACTAAACGAACGCGCCAAGGTACCCGTTGAAGCCACCACACCTCACATTTCGAAATTTTTTGGCGAGAATGTGTTTGGTATGGAGCAGATGCGTGGCACACTGGCACCAGCCGTTTTCAAAAAAGTTAGTCATGCAATTAAGAACCATGAAAAGATCGATGAAGCTACTGCCGATGCGGTTGCCTCTGCTGCTAAATCGTGGGCAATATCAAAGGGAGCTACACACTTTACTCATTGGTTTCAACCCATGACGGGCGGAACAGCCGAAAAACACGATTCGTTTTTCGATGCCCTTTCGGGGATTGAAAAATTTAAAGGCAGCGAGTTGGTTCAGCAAGAACCCGATGCTTCTTCATTTCCCAGCGGTGGTATTCGCAGCACATTTGAAGCCCGTGGTTATACCGCGTGGGACCCCACATCGCCTATGTTTTTATATGGAAAAACATTAAGTATCCCAACCATCTTTGTTTCTTATACAGGAGAAACATTGGATACCAAATCGCCATTATTAAAAGCATTGAAAGCGGTTGATATTGCTGCTACCAAAGTTTGTCAGTTGTTCGATAAAGACATTCAACACGTAGTGGCTTCGTTAGGCCCCGAACAAGAATATTTTGCAGTTGATAAAGCACTATTCAATGCCCGGCCCGACCTGGTTATGGCCGGCCGTACTGTATTTGGCCATGCACCCGCTCGTGGCCAGCAATTGGAAGATCATTATTTTGGAACGATACCGGGTCGTGTATATGATTTTATGCGCGATTTTGAAATTGAAAGTTGGAAATTGGGTATTCCGGTTCGAACCCGCCACAACGAGGTTGCCCCAAGCCAGTTTGAAGTGGCTCCGTTGTTTGAAGAAGTAAACGTGGCCAACGATCACAATCAACTAATGATGGATGTGATGAGCCGGGTGGCTGATAAACACGACCTAAAAATTCTTTTTCATGAAAAGCCGTTTGCCGGCTTGAATGGTAGCGGTAAACACAATAACTGGTCGTTAATTACAGATACCGGTGTAAACTTGTATGCACCTTCCAGCTCCGCCCGCGATAACTTACTCTTCCTTACTTTCTTTGTAACAACCATTAAGGCGGTACATGAATATTCCGATTTATTGCGTGCCAGCATCGCAACTGCCGGTAACGATTTCCGCCTGGGGGCTAACGAAGCGCCACCTGCAATCATGTCGGTATTCATCGGTTCGCAAATGACAGCCGTATTGGATGAGTTGGAGAAAAACGGAAATGTAAAAATTGAGAAAGGTGATAACATGTACATGAAGCTGGGTATCGATCAGATTCCGGAAATTATTCTGGATGCTACCGATCGTAACCGTACCTCGCCATTTGCTTTTACCGGAAACAAGTTCGAATTCCGCGCGGTAGGTGGATCCGATAATTGCGCAACTCCAATGGCTGTGTTAAACCTGATCGTTGCCGAACAGTTAACACAATTGTTTGATACCGTTTCTGCTGAAATTGAGAAAGGTGAAGAGAAACGTTTGGCAATTGTAAATGTGCTACGCAAATACATCAAAGAATCAAAAGCTATTCGTTTTGAAGGTGATGGTTATTCTGATGAATGGGTGAAGGAAGCAGAGAAACGCGGCCTGAACAACATCAAGAATATGCCACGGGCTATTGAAGCTTATGTTTCTAAAAAATCGTTAGCATTGTTTGAAAAGCATGGTGTAATGAGCCACAAGGAAGTGGAGGCACGTAATGAGATTAAGCTTGAAAGCTACATCAAGAAAGTGCAGATTGAAGCACGTGTAGTGGGCGATTTAGCTATGAATCACATTATTCCAACAGCAATTGCGTATCAGAACAAGTTGATAACAAATGCAAATGGTTTAAAAGGTTTAGGTGTTGATAACACTGCCGTAGTGCAAACTATTAAAGAAATCTCTGGCCACATCGAAACGATAAAAGTAAACGTGCGTGAAATGGTGGAAGAACGCAAGCGCCTGAATAAGTTAACCGATACTCACAAACGAGCTTTTGGCTACTGTGATGATATTAAAGAAAAATACTTCGATAAAATCCGCGATGCCGTAGATAAGTTAGAGTTGCTGGTGGACGATGAAGATTGGCCATTGGTTAAGTACAGAGAGTTGTTGTTTTTGAGATAATCAACAAACACAACCTTTAAAAAACGCAGACCCAAACAGGTCTGCGTTTTTTGTTTTTATGCTATCTTAGTTCTATGATTAGAAAGTCTATTACTATTAATGGAGTAAAATTGTCCTATCTGGACAATGACGCCAACTCTACTGAAATCATTTTTTTTATACATGGAAATTCAGGGTCGGCAAGGTATTGGCACAAACAGTATAATGACCGGGCCTTACAAAGTTACCGGTTAATTGTATTTGATCTGCCCGCGCATGGCGAATCGGATGCATCTACTAGCCCTATAGATGATTACAGCTTAATTGGCTTGGGCCATACCATGATGCAGGCAGTACTGGCTATTGCTACTGCAGGTAGTTCTTATGTTCTGGTTGGCTTATCATTAGGCACTAACATTATAGCAGAAATGCTTGCGCACAAGCAGGTTTCACCAAAAGGAATTGTGTTGATATCGAGTTGTATTGCTGGCGGTGAGTTTACTCCTGACAAAATTTTTAAAACTGAGGTTGACTTAAGTTTTTTCTTTACAGATATGCCTGACGCAAAATTAGTTGAAACTGGTTTTGCTGCGGTTTTATCAAATCCCGAAGAACAAAAATCAGGACTAAAGGATTACTATCAGGTAAGATTGCCGTTTAGATCGGCCTTAGCTGTAAGTGTGGCGCAAGGCAAGTTAAGCGATGAGATTGCGCTTGTGTGTGAGTTTAAGGGTGATGTGTTAGTTGTTTTTGGGAGAGACGAAGTTTCGGTTAACCCGGACTACCTCGATCATGTTGGCTTGCCTGTTTGGAGGAATAGAATTGAGAAGTTACCCGGAAACCATATTGTAAACATGGACAGCCCTGATGAGGTTAATGCATTATTGTATCAGTACTGCCAGCAAGTATTTTTAGAGTAACCCATTTTGAACAGCATACCGCATAAGGTCTGCTGAATTTGCGCTGTTACATTTCTCCAGAATATTTTTTCTGTGGTTGTGGATGGTATGGATGCTTAAAAATAATTTATCGGCAATTTGTTTGCTGCTGAGCCCCTCGCTTACCCACTTTAGAATTTCAATTTCTCTTGCACTTAAAATAGCATCTTCTTCATTCAAAAAATACACTTTTTTGTAGACCAAAGATTCCGGATTTTCTAGATTTTGAATGGTATGTATAATTTTATTTTTATTCGAGTAGTGAGTTATGTCAGTGGCTGAAAATAAAAGATAAAGTGGTACACCGTCAGCCGCAGATTGAATGATTGTCATCTTTTGCAGAATAGTGCGGTAGCAACCATCTTTAGCTTTAAACTTGTAGTTATAAGAAAAACAAAAGCTTGAGTGATTCTGAACCGGTTGATTTCTTAAAAATTCTATGTTACGAAAATAAATATCTCCAAAATATATCTGTAACCCTTGAGGATCATACCTGCTCATGGATAAATCAACTCCTCCATCCATGAAGTATTTTGATGAAAAGCCAGTAAGAGATTTTACAGTTGGACTCATAGTTAGATATTTTTTTTCTAACTGATCTAATACAAATAGCGTAGGTACACCCATTGCCAAAGATGTATTAGTTGTGTTAATCTTTGTAAGTATTTCGGCAACCAGCCTTTCATTTTTTAATACTTCGTAAGTGGGCTTAGATGCAGTTAGAAAATTATAAAATTTAGATGAAGCAGATTGCATATTAAATTTACAATAGACCTTCATTTACCGCGAACCGAATTAACTCTGCTGAGTTAGCACAACCTGATTTCGACAATAAGTTTTTTCGATGGTTATGCACCGTGTGTGGACTGATCTTCAACTTTGTTGCAATTTGTTTACTGCTTAAGCCACCGTAAATAGCCTTTAATACATCAACTTCTCTTTCACTAAAGAGGGCACCCTTGTGGTGATACGTCATTTTATAGCAAGGCTCTTTGTCAATCGGATTGAAATGGGTATCAATTTTTTCTATTGTATGAACAATAGATGGACTTTCTTTATAATGCGTAATATCAATTGAAAAACCAAAGGCCCCAATTATCTCGCCACTAGCCGACCAGATGTAGGAACTTCTTTGCAAAAAGACCATCCAGTTTCCGTATGCATTTTTAATGCGATGGTTGTGGCTTATCGCGTACAGTGTGTTGGTTCGATTTGATTTTTCTTTAAGAAATTTAATGGTAGCAGGCACTACCTTATTACTGTAAACCGCTAGGTCATCTGGATGCCAGAGATTCATGTAAAAGCCCGGACCGGATTCTAAAAGTTGGGTATTGGTGTAACCTAAGATAGAGGCTACTGAGGGTGCAATGTGCAGGTATCTTTTATTCACATAATCCAACACATAGTATAATGGGGTCTGAACTTGTACGCCTTTCGGTTCCATGCCAAAATTTTGCAGCAAAGAATCAAGGGGTGGAAAAACCGGCTGGTTTTCGAAGAGGCTGGCTTGCACAAGCAAGTCTTGATAGGAATTGGGGATAGATTGGGCCATAGACCTTACTAAAATAATTGAAAGTATGGTTTAAGGCAAGTGGCCTTGGGGTTAGAATAGCTATTTTTAGCTATTGCCAGGGTTTATTCTCCCCTATACTTTTGAAAAGTAACTAAGTTTAATGCTAAGTTTTAAAATGAAGAATTTCTTAATCATTTCCTTGTCATTACTTTTTTACTCCATTTCATCAAAAGGTCAATTTCCTGTTCCAGGATCAATCGATTTCAACAGTTCAGCTTTTTCCTCTGGTTTGGGAGCTAACAGTACTGTAAGCTCAATTGTTGTTCAGACAGATGGGAAAATACTAATAGGCGGATATTTTACAACTTACAATGGGGTAAGCAGGAATTATATCGCTCGATTAAATACTGATGGCAGTATTGACAATAGTTTTAATCCTGGTTCTGGCGCAAATTGCCTTATTAATGCCATTGCACTGCAATCAGACGGCAAGATTATTATTGGTGGTTGCTTTACAAGCTATAACGGAACTTCCCGTAATCGAATAGCACGGTTGAATGTTGACGGTAGTTTAGATACTTCGTTTAATCCCGGTAATGGTACAAATGCCTACGTTAAAACAATTGCTATTCAAACAGATGGTAAAATATTGATAGGAGGTGGCTTTAGTGAGTATAATTTGGTTGCCCGAAATAATATAGCCCGCTTAAATTCAGATGGAAGTCTGGATACCTCATTCAATAAAGTGTTTTTAAGCACATCAGTCCAATCAATCGTAATTCAGCCAGATCGAAAAATTTTGATTGGAGGCGAAATGTATTCAGGTATTCAACGACTTAACCAAGACGGTAGCCACGATGCAAGTTTTTTATCTTCCATTATCGGAGGAACGGATTTTGAAGTAAGTACAGTATATGCAATTGCTATTCAACCTGATGGCAAAATTATAGCCGGAGGGGATTTTTTTCAGGACTATGGTAATCCTAACAATATTATAAGACTAAACCCAAATGGTACTACTGATGAAAGTTTTAATTCAGGGAGTGGAGTGGATTCTTATGCTGTAAGGTCTATTAAAATTCTGATTGATGGAAAAATACTAATTGGGGGTGAATTTTATAGTTATAATAACATTGATAGGGTTGGGTTGGCGCAATTAAACCAAGATGGTAGTCTAAATGAAAGTTACAATTCTGGGTTCTCAACTTCTGGTATTGTTAATGCAATAACCACACAACCAGATGGTCGGGTTTTAATAGGAGGAACTTTCAATCTTTATGATGCAGTGAGTGTAAACAATATTGCCCGATTAAATATCGATGGACATATAGATTCTGGCCTAAGAATAGGGACTGGCCTCAGTGGAAATGTTAAAGCATTAGCAATTCAGTCTGATGGAAAAATAATAGTGGCTGGTAGTTTTACAACTTTTAATGGTATTACCAGAAATCGGATTGTCAGATTACTATCAAACGGTGCAATTGATAATAGTTTCAATCCGGGAACAGGTGCAAATGGTGAAATTAATGCTGTAGGCCTAGTAGGTGATAAAATAATTATTGCAGGTGATTTTACCACCTTCAATGGGGTGTCACGAAATAGAGTTGCTGGCTTAAATCAAGATGGTAGTTTATATACAACCTTCAACGTTGGAGCTGGATGTAATAATGTTGTCAACGCAATCACAGTTGATTCTGATGGTGGAATATATCTGGCTGGAAAGTTTACCCAGTATCGTGGCGTAGCAACTAAACCTGTAGTAAAAATTTTCATTGATGGAAGTATTGATTCTAATTTTACGCCACAACTAAATTTCATAAACACGATTATTAGTGCAAGTGATCAATACCTATCCGCTATTAAAGTAAAACCAGACGGAAAAATTCTGATAGGTGGTTATTTCAACATTGAGAATAACATGCGTGGAAATGTTGCACTACTAAATTCAGACGGAACTTTAAATCAAGACTTTAATTATCCAGTAACATCAAATTGGCATGTTTCATCGGTAGGTTTTACAAACTCAGGGCTCACTGTTATCGGTGGCACTATGTATGGCGGAATAGAGTTCTTAGATCAAACAGGTCAAAACAGCTTCTATGCGGCAGGAACGGGTGCCAACGGAGATGTCAAAGCAATGGTATTTCAACCTGACGGTAAAATTTTAATTGCAGGAACCTTTACTCAATTTAATGGAATTATTCGGCATAGGATCGCAAGGCTTAATGCTAATGGAACTCTTGATTCAAGTTTTAATCCTAATCCAGGTGCAAATGCAACTATAAATGCTATTGCAGCCCAATCAGATGGTAATTTCATAGTTGGAGGGGAGTTTACTTCATATTCAGGAATTGGAGCAAGCAGAATTGCCCGTGTTATCGGAGGGAAAGTATTTCAATTGTTAACCTTTCCAGAGATTACGCCTAAAACTTTTGGTGATCCAGCTTTTATTCCAGCTTCAACTTCTTCTGGGCTAGCCATAACCTATACGAGCAGTAACACCACTGTTGCCAATGTATCCGGGGGTAATATTACTGTAACAGGCGTTGGTTCTGCGGTAATTTCTGCTGCACAGGCAGGAAATTCAGACTACCATCCGGCAATTGGGGAGGCTCGCTTGGTTACAGTTAATAAAGCAAATCAGACAATTACATTTAATACTTTGCCTGTTAAACAACATGGCGATGCACCGTTTACCTTAAACGCATCCACCACTTCTGGTTTACCTATAACTTATTCAAGTAGCGCACCATCGATTGCGACTATTGCAGGTAACACAGTATCAATTTTAGGAAATGGAACAACGGTTATTACTGCTTCTCAAGCCGGTAACGTAAATTTTAATGCTGCCACCAGCGTACAACAAACCCTAACAATACTTGCTTCCCAACCTTCCAGTCAACCAACCTCACTTCAGTTTTCTTCAATCGCAACTGCATCAATGAATGTATCATTTACAGCAGCTACTGGATCACCCACCGGTTATTTAGTACTGCGTAAAGCAGGTGCACCTCCTTCTGAAGTTCCAATAGATGCAAATCAATACGCAGGAACATTTGGTGCGAGCACAGTAGTGTATAACGGCAGCAGCACAAGCTTTACAAGTTCGGGGCTAACGGTAGGAACTCAATATTTTTACACAATATTCGCTTATAACGGCAGTGGACAGTTTATAAATTATCTTACACTAAATCCTTTATCTGCAAATAAGTTTACATTGCCGGCAACACCAACTCTATCTCTTTCTGATCCTACCACCTCAAATTTTACAGCTACTTGGACTCCTGTTGCGAGTGCAATTCATTATGAGCTTGAAGTTTCTTTGAGCGATGGATTTGAAAGCGTTAATTTAGTCCCGGAATATAACCCGAAGGTAATTACCAGTGGAAATGTTATTGGAGTTAACGGGTTGCAACAAAACACACAATACTATTGCCGAATAAGAGCAATTAATGAAAGTGGAAGTTCTACGAACTCAGAAATACAGATTATCACTACACAAACATCTCAGGTTGGCACCCCCTTAACCATTAGCCAGATTAACTTTAATTCTTTTTTAGCTAATGGAGTAACAACAACGCCAGTTACTGTAGAAATAGCAGGTGGTAATGGCAATAAAAATGTTGAGATTCTTCAACGAGCAATTACAGCTACCGCTTTTGGTGCTCCCGTTGTTCCAACCAGCACCAGTGGTAATATTTATACTTTTAATTTACCGGTTGCTGGTGCTGACGAACTAGGAATTGAATTTTTTGTGCGTGCACACGATGCATCAACTACTACAAACTCAACTAGTCGATTTATTTACAGAAGCATTAATCCTAACACAGTTATCCCGGGTCTTTCATTTGGTGGTAAACCAGAGAACTATCGCATAATCTCAATTCCTTATAAATTAGATCAATCTGGTGTCTCCGATATTTTTCCTCCAAGTTGGATTGGTGATAACACCAAGATGCGTCTTATTCGTTATGTAGGTGCAGCTTATGATGATGTTAAAAGCGGTAATTTAACAATTGGTTTAGGCTATTGGTTCAATGCTCGAGAAAAAACCACTATTACGCTAGGCGAGGGTAACGTATCTCAGAACAACCAATCCAATCCCTTTATCTTGAATCTTCAACAAGGCTGGAACATGATTGCTACACCATACCCATTTTCTATTGATTGGAGTGACATTGTAGATGCAAACGCTGTTGCTCCTGTTGATCAGGTATATTATACATTTAATCCAAACATCAATAATTATGATGACGACAATAATAGTTTGAAACCTTATGAAGGCGGTTTTGTATTTGCTGCTAACGCAACTACCCTTGAAATTCCTGTAACCTTAAAAAATACTGCCGGAGGACGAAAACGTGCTGTGAATGATTTTCAATCGGATATTGATGCGGATAATTGGTTAGTACCGCTCAAATTAAAACAAGGAACAATTGAGAATACTCGTTCAGCAATTGGTATGCATCCGGATGCAAATCTTAGTAAGGATAAGTATGATCGCATCGCACTTCCAGGGTTTCTAGAATATGTAGAACTAACATCTAATCATGACGAATTTTTTGCGCCTTATTTTTCGCGCGATATAGTTCCGCAACAAGGGAGCTACATGTGGACACTCAATTTTGAGGCAAGCCGTAATGAGCCTGTTGAAATAAGTTGGGATAACTCCGGTATGAAAGGCAGTAAGGCGCAGTTACTATTGTACGATCCCGTTGGCGGTGTATTAACCGATATGGGGAAATCAAATAAGTATTTATTACCTAATGGAACCAGACGAGAGTTACAGGTAATTTATTCCCGAAAAGGATTTGAAAATCTGATTGGTGATTTGAACAGACCTTACCCTAATCCTTTTAAAGAGCATGTTAATTTACCGGCATACTTCAATGCACAGGGAAACAGTACTACTATAGAAATTAAAATTCTGAATATGGCTGGTGAAGAAGTATATCATCAACATCTGCAAACAGAACAACAAGGTTTAATTCAACCGGAATGGTGGGGAGTAAATCTTAAGCATGAATCTGTTTCTGCAGGTTTATATATCTATAAAATCATCTATCGAACCCGTTCAGGCGCCATCAGTAGCCAGGGTAAAATTATTAAACTTTAACATGAGGGCTGGTTCAAAATTTTTAGTGATGTGTTTATGCTTGCTGGGCAGCCGGGTATTAATTGCTCAGCAATTGAATGTTAAACGTATGGAATTGAGTGGTGATAACATCATCTTACATTTTTCATTACTGGATAGTCTGGCAGGCCGCACGTACTCGGTAAATCTTTATTCTTCGCGCGATAATTTTGTAAATCCGCTCGTACATGTTTCAGGCGACACGGGTATGGATATTAAACCCGGAGTGGAAAGGAAAGTTGTATGGAACGCCAAACAGGAATTGGGTGCATCTTTTGATGATAAAATAGCTATTGAACTTCGGGCAAAGGTTTATATTCCATTTCTGCGATTTGATTCATTCACTAAAATAAAACGTGGTAAGTCAACTCAAGTTACCTGGCGTGGTGGCACTCCACAACATGTTTTAAACTTTGAGTTGTGGCGTAAAGGCGAGCGTGTTTTAACCATACCCAATGTGCCTAATGCCGGGCATACCCAGTTAGTGCTACCATCAAGTGTAAAGAAGGGTAAGGGTTATACTTTTATAATTGTAGAAAGTAAGAATAAAGACCTGGCCATTCAAACAATGCCATTTGTAGTTAAACCCAAGGTTCCGTTTTTGGTGAAGACCTTACCGGTTTTAGCGGCCGGGATAATATTTAAAGACATACTATTTCCACCTGAAGGACCTGATCCAATTCCTGACCCCAGGCCTACACCAGATAGAAACTAAGACATACATGAAAAAATCAATAGCATTTTTTATCAGTTGCCTTTGCTTTAATGCATTATCTGCACAAACCTTAACATGGACGAGTAATGAGGTTCATCTGAATTTCAGAGAGCCAAAATCAGCAAGTAGTACACCATATATAACATGGATTAAACCCGCGTTAGATTATAGCAGCAGCCAGGAAACAAGAGTTGCTGTTGAAGCAAATGTTCAGGATAATGTTGGTTTAAAGTTGGTGACGCTTACCATTGTCAACTCAACCACTGGCGAAGTGGACGGTGGAAAGACTTTTGAGTCAGTTTCCGGCAATACATTTTCAGTTAACATGAATGTTAACTTAAAGGAAGGCACACGCTACATTGAAATTACGACTGAAAACATCGAGGGTATAAAAGTTTCAAGTAAACGTACTTTAATTGTAGGAAAAGATGCCTTGGACTACATCTCGGCAGATCGAAAAGATGTTGCTTTAATTTTTGCGACAGATAATTATGATCATTGGGATGATTTGGTTAACCCAATTAACGATGGCCAAACTATTGCCCGCGAGCTGAAGGAAAAGTATGGATTTGAGACAGAAGTTATAACAAATGCAACCACCGAGGAAGTATTTGAAAAAATCAGGGAATACAATTTAAAAAAATTTAAGCCACAAGATCAGCTATTAATATTTTTTGCCGGGCATGGGCTTTTTGATGATGCCTTTGGAGAAGGTTATGTAGTAGCAAAGAACTCGCTTGCCGATGATAAAAGCAGAACAAGTTATATTGCTCATGCACGACTAAGGGGTATAGTTAACAACATTCCATGCCAGCATGTGCTGCTAATGATGGATGTATGCTTTGGAGGAACCTTGGATCCGGTAATTGCCCGAGCCCGAAGTGCAGATGATGAAGTTACAGAGCGGGAAATGCTTGCTCGTAAACTATCCTATAAAACCAGGAAGTATCTTACCTCTGGCGGCAAGGAATACGTTAGCGATGGTGTGGCTGGGAGTCATTCCCCCTTTGCCGGGAAATTTTTAGAATCGTTAAGAAGTAATGGCGGAGATGATTTTGTGCTTACACTTACCGAGATACAGGCAGCTATGGAAAAGCTAAAAACCTTACCACGCTTTGGCGCGTTTGGAGATGATGAAAGGTTAAGTGATTTTGTGTTTGTTTCGAAAGCGCGAAAGTAACTTCAACGACCATTCATCTTCTCAATTGCCTCCCGTATCAACTCCGGATTACTCCAGGGAACAAAGTGATCCATGCTTTCTACAAACACAATTTCAACTGTTGTGTTGGTCATCATGCGCTTGGCGAATTCAGCATTGCCCGGATGTACAAGCGAATCTTTTCCTCCTTGAATTACAATAACAAGTGTACGAATATCTTTCCAGCGGGGTAGTAATGTTTCCAGCTGAGGTTTCAGTTTATAAATCTCATCGTTCGAAGCGCGTAGCGATCTAGGCATTATCCACTTGAGAAAAGGTGTAGCCAACGGAGCCCGAAACCACTCGTAGGGTTCAAGTTCGGGATCGATAGAGGGTGCTACCATAATTAAACCATCAATCAACTCTGGGTAGTCCAACGCCATTTGTGCTATTAGCGGGCCACCAAGCGAATGTCCGACTAGATAAATGGGCTGATTATTTTTATGCACCTGTAAAATTGGTTTTAATAGCGCGGCTTGTTTTTCCAGCGATGGTTCGGCATATCCAAAGTTGGCACTACCGAAACCGGGTCTGTCCACACTGATCATCCGAACCGATTTCAACAAGGTTGTATCAGCCAGAAAATTGATGAATGCACTGAGTGAACCCGGTGATCCATGAACAAAGATTACCAACGGTTTTAACGAGTCGCCATTCACAAGGTAGGTTTGTTTGCGATTACCTACATAATAACTTTTTAATTCGGCCTTCTGATTTTTATGTTCAAAGTAAGTATCAATCTCGGATTTACTCATTCTGAATTGAATGCAGGAATCCAGCAGAAATGCGATTCCAAAAAGAACGGCCACAAAAATCAGTGGCCGTAAAAATTTTTTCTGAAATAAATTATGCTGCATCAAATTTTAAGAATGCGTTTGTACTCGGCCTGGTTACGCATTACATCAATGGCGGCCTTAATCTCCTTGTCGTATTTAAAGCCGGCTTCTACGGCACCGCGCTCAAAATAGTAGCGCGAGGCAATTTCGCGTTCCAACAGTGCTTTGATCGCATCTTTGTGATTCACTAATTCGGTTTTGCGTAACTCTTTCAGGCGTGTTTGAATTTGATCGATATTGGTTTTCAATTCATCATACGATTTTTCTCTGGTGGCTTCTGCTATCAATTCTTCCAACTCAGTTTCTACAGGCGATTGAAACGTGTAGTCTTTGGTTTTCATCCAACTAACAAAATCAGCATACTCTTTATCTGAAAGTGAAAATGTGCGCGGTTCAGCCAGGGTTAGATGTTGCGATGCGTAAACGGTAGCATAATCAAAAATAAATCCGTTCAAGTAAACTACTTTGGTAATGGCGGCATCATCGGCAACTGCAATGGTAACATCTGGATCTATTCCGCCACCATCATATACTTTGCGACCGTGCGTGGTACGAAATTCTTTCTTTAGTGAATCCGGAACTGAAGCTACACTACCATCCTCTCTGCGGTGTGTGTAATCCAACACTTGAATGCAGCGGCCGGTTGGCGTGTAATATTTGGCTGTGGTAATTTTTACTTGCGAGTTATACGACAATAAACGCGGTACCTGTACCAATCCTTTTCCATAGGAACGTTCACCAATAATAATACCTCGATCATAATCTTGTAAAGTACCGGCTACAATTTCAGAAGCCGAAGCACTACCGCGGTTGATTAATACCGTTACCGGAATATCAAGATCAACCGGTGGGTTAAGAGTTTCATAGGTGATATTATTCTCCACAACTTTACCTTTGGTATCAACCACTTTTTTTCCTTTCGGGATAAAGAGGTTACAAATATTAACGGCTTCATGTAATAAACCACCACCATTGTTGCGCAGATCGAGTATTATATATTTAGCACCTTTTTCTTTCAGGCTAATGAGGGCATTCTTTACTTCTTTGCCGGCATCGGGAGTAAATTCAGTAAGTTGAATGTACCCTGTATCGGTTGACAACATTCCAAAATAAGGTACATTACTGATCTTGATTTTTTCACGCTTAAATTCCAGTTCAAGGGGTTTATCAGTACCCATACGCTTTATTGTAAGGTTAACTGGCGTGCCTACCTGGCCGCGCATAATGTGGTTGGCTTCTTCGGAAGTAAGCCGTGCCAGTTCAACACCATTAATTTTTAATACTTCATCGCCAATGCGTAATCCACTTTTGTAAGCCGGGTAATTTTCATACACCATGGTAACCACGGTACGCTTTCCAATCGGGCGGGTTACGGCACCAATCCCACCGTATTGGCCGGTGTTTAACGTGCGGAAATCTTCCACCTCATCTTCCGAAATGAAATTGGTGTAAGGGTCGAGTGATTCGAGCATGGCATCAATGCCTGTGCGAATGGTTTTGTTGGGATTGACCTCATCCACATATAAGGCATTTACCTCCTTGAAAAGAGAGGCAAAAATGTCGAGGTTTTTAGCGATTTCGAAGTAGCGTTCTGCTGGTGATGTAAATGCGAATGCCACAGCACCACCCAAAATCAATACAGCCACCAATTTTTTCTTCCAGATTTTCATAATCTCACGGTTCAACAATGAAAGGTACGAAAACTACCACGCGTGGGTTAGAAATATTACGCGAAATTATGTGCCAGTAGGGTTGACAACCTTGTTTGTGCCAGAAGAAGGTTGTCTTATATTACCCTGGCGGCTATGTTTCTGGCAGATTATTTCCAAACTCTTCTCAAAAACCGCAGCCAATTGCCATGCATCACATTTTCTATGTCTTGTTTTTTATAACCCCGTTGCGATAAGAGCGTAGAAATTTTTTGAAGATCGGCAATGGTTTCTATATCGGTGGGGCATTGTTCCTTACCAAAAGCTCCATCTAAATCGGAACCAATACCAATGTGCAGGGAGTTACCTGCCAACTGGCAGATGTGATCGTAATTGTCGATTAATTTTTCCAACGTACAATTCATACTTTGTGGTGTTGATTTACCCCGCACCCAATTGGGCACCAACATCCACGCATCCAGTACACCACCAATTACAGCACCGCGCTTAATTAATTCTTTAACTTGTTCATCGCTAAACTGGCGATTGTGATTCACCAACGCACGACAATTATTATGGCTTGCCCAAACGGCACCATTAAAATGATCCATTGCTTCCCAAAAGGAATCATCGCACAAATGTGTTGCATCCAGAATAATGTTGAGTCGTTCCATTTCTTTCAACAACTCTTTTCCTTTTGATCCGATTCCGCCTGTAGCATCGGTACCTTGTGCATAGCGACCAGGCCCGTAATGTGCCGGACCGATTGCACGTAAGCCATATTGATAGGCAATCTCCAAATGGTTGAGCGTAACCAATGAATCTGCGCCTTCCAAACTTAAGATATAACCAATCGGTTTTTCTGGCGACCAATCTTTAAGATGTGCTTCAAGTGAAGCGAGATCAGTAATGGCTTTTAGTTCGCCAACTTTTTCCATCTCGGCATACCATGCGCGTTGCGCCTGTGTATGTGCCCACGCTTGTTCGGGCGAATGCCAGCCTGGAAGTGGATTATCGGGAGCTACATAGCGAGCAATTTGAGTAGCCACAATCAGTCCTATATTTCCTTTGCGAAGTGCTTCAAAGCTAACCACACCGTTACCACGATCGGGTTTATCGGTAAGATTTTTTTCGCGTTGGCGGATTTCTGATATGGGTTTGCGTAAATCGCGATTCCATTCCATGGCATTCATACTTAAATCCAGGTGGGCATCGACAATGAAAGTTGACATTCTTTTGTTGGTTTAATAGTCCATAGTCTTTAGTAGATAGTCCTTAGCGGTGATTTGCTATCGACTATTGACCATGGACTATTGAACTGATGATCAGATCGTGATTTTTCTTTTCCTCGCCACTACATTCCAGTTCTTGGTAATAATATTATTTTCAACTACAGCTAATGTCTCGTGCAAGGCAACAGTAGGGCAGATGTGAAAGGGAACACCGTATAACACATCACCAACTTTGTATGCATTGCCTTTTGGAGCTTTCAGAATCAAATGTTCTTCGCTATGGCCAGCGGCTTGTAGTTCAGGAGCATTTAAGAAGTACACTCGATTATTTAAAGGATTTTCGGAAGCAACGGCTTTGTGCCCCAGATCTATGCACAAGGTTTCATCATCGGGCTTTGAAATGATTCGTGTAATCAATAACGCACCAAATACAAAGGGTTGCTCGGCAAATTGTTTGTGATAGCCGTAATCCCAAAAAATAAATGTTCCCGGACTTACTTCAATGTTTTTTCGTTTGCTGTGAATGGAGATGGTTGTATTGCCACTCGTAACAATGGTTACATCAACTCCGGTTTGTGCCGCTATAGTCTGCTTAAGTTTTGAAACGCGATCAAACCCGGCATCGCAGCCCTTTGTTCTCACATCCAGATCGGCATCGCGATGGTGACCATCGTAAGCGTGTAAGCCAACCGGGTTTAGTCCTTTTAATGATTTGCAGAATAAGAAAAGCTGCAATGCATTTTCTGGCAAAATGCCCGTGCGACTCATACCCACATTTAAATCCAAAAAGATGCGAACGGTGAGATTATTTGCATTGGCAAGAGCAGCGAGTTCCAGCGCTGTAGCTTCATTATCAATCAAACAAGCAAACTGTGTAGCTGGAAATTTTTTGATAAGCTGCACGAAGCGCACACCACGCGGCCCAACCGGTTGATATGCCAGCAATACATCAGGCGCACCAATTGCAGCCAGCATTTCACCTTCAGCAATGGTGGCACACTTAAATTTCCGGATGCCGGCATCCATCATGAGTTGACAAACTTCAGGAGTCTTGTTGGTTTTTACGTGTGGCCGCAACTGACTTACATCGGGTACAAACTGTTGCAGGATTTTAATATTCTGTTTTACACAATCAGGATAAACAGCGAGGGCGGGGGAGTCTAATTCGTTGATGTTTTTTATTAAGTAAGACTTGTCCATATTTGTTTTGGTCGATAGTCCATAGTTTTATGGTCGATAGCAGTTATAACTATGGACTGTCGACTATGGACTTGGTTTTACACTAATTCAAACATCGCTTCAATCTCTACCGGAATATTATCGGGTAACGAACCCATGCCTACTGCACTGCGCACCCCCACACCATTATCTGGCCCCCATACTTTTGCAAACAATTCGCTGCAGCCGTTAATAACGAAAGGATGGCGTTCAAACTCCGGCACGGCATTCACCATTCCCAATACTTTTATTACACGTTTGATTTTATTTAAACTTCCAAGGTTTGCTTTAAGTGTTGCGAGAATGGCAAGTCCTACTTGTTGAGCTGCAAGTTTCGCTTCATCGGCATTAAAGTCAACGCCAACCTTTCCAATGATTAAACTTTTATCTTCCTTCACTGTGCCATGCCCCGATACATACACAAATTTATCTACAATCAGAAAGGGTTTGTACACACCAAGTGGGGTAGGGGCCGGTGGTAGTGTAAGGTTTAGCTGCGCAAAGCGCTGATCGGGAGTAAGATTATCCATAGAAAAGTTAATTGAGAAAAGCATTTATCACCATCACGCCAATCAATCCGCACACGGCAACAATGGTTTCCATCACCGACCATGATCGTACTGTATCGCGGATACTGAGATTAAAATATTCTTTAAATAACCAGAAGCCGGCATCGTTTACATGCGAAAACATTAAACTTCCGGCACCAATAGAAAGTACCATTAAATTTGGATTCACATCAGGCCGACCAATAAAAGGTAACATGATGCCCGCAGCAGTAAGACCAGCTACAGTAGCTGAGCCTACACAAACACGAATGATACAGGCGATAATCCAACCCAGTACCAAAGGATGCGCGTTGATACCATCCAACAATGATGCAATTTCAGTGCTGATACCACTATCCATCAGCACTTGTTTTAATCCACCGGCACCACCCATAATCAACAAAATCATACTCACATCTTTTACGGCATCGCCATACGCGTTCATAATTTGCTTCATTTGTGTGCCACGCAAAATTCCCAACGAAAATGTAGCTACTACCAACGAGATTAGCATCACAATAGCCGGATCGCTTAAGAACGTGAGAGCAGGTTTTATGGGAGAATTTTCATTTACATAAGGATTTAATAGTGTGGTGGCCGTAAGAAAAATTACAGGCAGTAATGCAGAGAACAAACTGTTACCTAAACCGGGTAGTTTATCTTCAGGCAAGCCCTCCGATTGAAATGTTTTAATCAGGTTAGTGTTAATTCCCTTTACAGTTTTAGAATAAAGTAAGCCGGCAATCAACACGGTTGGTATAGCAATGGCAAATCCATACAATAAAGTAGTGCCCATGTGTGCTCCAAACTGTGCTACCAACGCAGTGGGCGATGGGTGGGGTGGTAGAAAGCCATGTGTTACCGAAAGTGCAGCCATCATCGGCAAACCGATATATACAGCGGGAAGTTTATACCGATAAACAATTGATGCAATCAACGGAAATACCAATACAAAGCCCACATTATAGAACAATGGAATACCAATTACAAAGCCGGTTGTCATTAACGCCCATTGCAGATTCTTTTCGCCAAAGATTTTGGTGAGGCCGGATGAGATGCGCTGGGCTGCTCCACTATCGGCAACTAATTTACCTAACATGGCTCCGGCAATTACCACAATCACCAACGAGCCCAGCATATCGCCCAGGCCTTTTTGCACGGAGCTACTGATTTTAGAAACTTCAATTCCGAACAGAAGGCCCGCCAGAATGGAAACAAGGAGGAATGATAGAAAAGCGTTTACTTTAAAATAGGAGATTAGCACTACCAACAGTGCTATGCATACTACAATAATGAGTATGGCCATGATGTGGTTTTAGAATTTATCCGGTATCTGAACAATGCGAATCACAATCTCATGTGGGTCGCCATCTTTGTCTAACAGGTTAAACCGCACGGTAGGATTGTCGCGTGTAAGATTAGGCTCAACATGAATAATCTCATTGTCTTGCAGATGCTTTTGAATTTCCTTTTGCAGGATAAATAACGCATTGGCAAAATCAACTTCGAGCGGGCTAGGATTATAGGATGTTGTCTTCATGTGTGAGATTCAAAATTCAATATTTAAATATTCAACATTTGGTTAATTCGTAATCCCAAATTTTGAATTTGACAATTTTTAGTTACCACCTAATTAGTGCCGAGGCCCAGGTAAAACCGCTTCCAAAGGCAGCCAAACAAATTACGTCATTTTCTTTCATCTTTCCTTCTGCCCAGGCTTCGCTCATAGCTATCGGTATGGAGGCAGCCGTGGTGTTGCCATATCGCATAATGTTGTTGTAAACCTGTTCATCGCGCAAAGCCAGTTTTTCCTGTATGTATTGGCTGATGCGCAGGTTGGCCTGGTGCGGTACCAATAGGTTGATGTCTTCCTTTTTCAGATTGTTGGCGACCAGCGCTTCATTAATTACTTCCATAAACCGAACCACCGCATGTTTAAACACCTGGTTGCCATTCATTACCACTTTAAAATGTGTGGTGTCTAAAATCTGTTCGGGCTGGCGTTCTTCCCGCTTGCGACTGCTACCCGGATCGCGCACATAAAGTTCTTCAGCAAAGCGACCATCGGAGTGTAAATGTGTTGAAAGAATGCCGGGCTTATCGGATGGTTGCAGGATGGCAGCCCCGGCACCATCGGCAAAAATAACTGCGGTATTACGGCCGCGGGTTGTTACATCAATGGCGGTTGATTGAATTTCGGCACCCACTACTAATATGGTTTTGTACATCCCCGATTTAATAAACTGATCGGCTACGGATAACGCATAGATAAAACCGGAACATGCATTGCGGATGTCCAACGCGCCAATGCTTTCCAGTCCTAATTCGCGTTGCAACAACACTCCCGAACCTGGAAAAAAGTAGTCGGGGGTAATGGTTGCAAAAACAATAAATTCAATGTCTTTTTCGGTTAAGTTAGCCCGTTGCAGCGCAAGACGGGTAGCCTTTGCTGCCATGTTGGCCACAGTATCCTTAGCGGGATCAATCCAACGCCTTTCTTTAATGCCGGTGCGTTCTACAATCCACTCGTTGTTGGTATCCATTTGAGTGGAAAGAAACTCATTGGTAATTACGGTTTCGGGTACGTGATGGCCAAGGCCTACAATTTTGGAGTGGCGCATAGAAGTGTGTTAAATGCGCCCTAAATTAAGGAAATGTTATGGAAAGACTAATGTGTGTTAGTTTCCAGTTACCGGTTGCCTGTTTACCAGTAACTGGAAACCGTAACTTAAAGCACTACATTCACAATCTTACCCGGCACCACAATTACTTTTTTAGGTGGTTTACCTTCGCTCCACTTCAATACAATCTCAGAAGCCAATACTTGCTTTTCGATTTCTTCCTTGGGTACATCCAATGCAAAGTTCATTTGCGCGCGTACTTTGCCGTTGATGGAGATTGGGTAGTTGTGTGAACTTTCGGTGAGGTATTGCTCATCGTATTTCGGGAAGGTTGCATTCAGTACCGTATCGGTATGGCCCAGTAACGACCAGATTTCTTCTGCGATGTGCGGTGCAAAAGGAGAGAGGGCAATTACCAAAGGTTCCAACACGGCACGTTTGTTGCACTTAAGTGATGAAAGTTCATTGGCACAAATCATAAACTCACTTACCGAAGTATTGAACGAGAAGTTTTCAATATCCTGTTCAACCTTCTTCAAGGTTTTGTGTAATACTTTTAATTCCTCGCGGGTAGGTTCTGCCTCGCTTACGCGGAAGTTACCGGTGTTATCGTGAAAGAGATTCCAGAATCTGCGTAAGAATTTAAATACGCCATCAATGCCTTGTGTACTCCACGGTTTGCTGGCTTCCAATGGACCAAGGAACATTTCATACATGCGCAGCGTATCAGCACCGTAATCGGAAATGATCTGATCGGGGTTTACTACATTGAAATAGGACTTGGACATTTTTTCAATGGCCGAGCCGCAGATGTATTTGCCTTTTGTTGGATCAGTTGTCGGCTCACCATTTTCATCTTCAAGTATGAATTGAGCATTAGCGAAATCAGGTTTCCATTTTTTGAAGGACTCTCGGTCTAATTCAAGACCATTGACGATGTTTATATCAACATGAAGTTCAGCGGTTCGAATAATATCTATAGCAGATATAGGTAATTGTTTAGTTGAGGAGTTTGTGAGTTTATTGTGATTGTCGAAAGCTTCATCAATGACCTTTTTTATGGATGTCAAATCAGATTCACTGAGATTTTGGTTCGACCATTTGTCAACTAATTTTTTAGATATAAAAATTTGAGGCTCAGCGCCATCACCAATTCTTGTATGGATGAATCGATACACAAACCTCGAATCCCCCGTAATCTTTCCTTGGTTAATCAACTTCTTGAATGGCTCATCAAAATTCAGATAGCCTAAGTCGTGCAGTACTTTTGTCCACAAGCGTGCGTACAACAAATGTGCGACCGCGTGTTCCGAGCCTCCGATGTACACATCTACCTGGTTCCAGTATTCCAGTGCTTTCTTATCCGCGAAAGCGTTGGTATTGTGAGGATCCATATACCGTAAAAAATACCACGCAGCACCGGCATGGGTTGGCATGGTATTGCTATCGCGTTTTTTATCGGCAGCAAAGTTTATCCAATCGGGTAAGTTGGCCAACGGACCTTCGCCATTGCCGGAAGGTTTGAAAGTATTGGTTTCGGGTAACGCCAATGGCAACTCGTTTTCATTCATGGCATAAGGCACATCGTCTTTAAAGTAAACCGGAAAAGGTTCGCCCCAATAGCGCTGTCGGCTCCAGCCTGCATCGCGCATTTTATAATTAACTTGTCGTTTGCCAATGCCAAGCTTTTCAATTTCAGCAATAGCTACATCAATGGCTTTGTGCATCACCATTCCATTGAGGAAACCTGAATTTTCAAGTGTCGCTTCTTTGGTTGGGTTGGCTTCGGTACCATTGTAATGCGAACCGATGATGTTGGTGATCGGAATGTTGAAATGTTTGGCAAATTTATGATCGCGTTCATCGCCACACGGCACGGCCATGATGGCACCGGTTCCATAACCAGCCAACACGTATTCACTAATCCACACCGGAATTTGTTTTCCATTAAATGGATTGATGGCATACGCACCGGTAAACGCACCGGTAATCTTTTTTACTTCGGCCATGCGATCTACTTCCGAACGACTTTCTACGTACTTCAGGTATTTTTCTATTTCTTCTTTTTGTGCGGCAGTAGTGATTTGTTTTACCAGATCGTGTTCAGGAGCCAGCACCATGAAATCAACTCCGAAGATGGTATCGGGGCGGGTGGTGAAGACTCTTATGACCTCATCCCCCGGCCCCCTCTCCAGAGGAGAGGGGGAGGTGAGCTCCGATTTAAGTTTTTGTAGAACGTTAGAGAGGTCGTTTAATACTTCTTCATTTGTAAAGCGAATGACTTTAAATCCTTCATTATTCAAGATAGAGGTTCGTTCTAAATCTTCTTGCTTTTGATTGTCGTGGATGGCACCATCTATTTCAACAACTATTTTTTTCTCGATGCAAACAAAATCAACAATGAATCTGCTAATGGCATGTTGCCTTCTGAATTTAAAACCAAGAGCACTGTTTCTTATTGCTTCCCAGATTTTTTCTTCAGCTTCCGTAGGATTCTTTCTATTTTCTCGTGCGTTTATTTTAGAAGTTTGCCATGTGTTTGAGTCAGTGGTGAAAATGAAATCCTGGGCGTGGACCTCATCCCCCGGCCCCTTCTCCACAGGAGAAGGGGAGGTACTTCGGATTTTATTTTCGTTACTATCCTCTTCCGAGTACGTTCCCCTCTCCTTTGGAGAGGGGTTAGGGGTGAGGTCAAACTCCAACTCCGCCCCCACACTCTTGCCAATCCAGTTTCGCTGGATTTCTTTCATCGAATCGCTGAAGTCAATTTCGTCTAAACCTTTTAATAGACGATCGGCATATTCGGTAATGCGTAAACTCCATTGACGCATTTGTCTTTTCACTACCGGAAAACCACCCCGGTAGCTTACGCCATTTATTACTTCATCGTTGGCTAACACAGTGCCTAATGCTTCGCACCAGTTTACATCGGTGTAAGCCAGGTAGGCTAATCTGTATTCCATCAGAATGCTTTGCTGCTCTTTTTCTGAAAATGCTTTCCAATCGGATGATTTAAAATTTCGGATTTCGGATTTTGAACCTGCCCGTCCGGCAGGCGGGTTCGGAATGGGGTGATTGATATTCCCTTCCGTCTCAAAGATTTTAACCAACTCGCTGATACGCTCGGCTTTTTGTTTCTTGCGATTGAACCAGCTATCGAAAATCTGTAAGAAGATCCACTGCGTCCAGCGGTAATACTTTGGATCGCAGGTTTGTACCTCGCGACTCCAATCATATGAAAAACCAATATTGCCTAGTTGTTTTTTGAAGGTGTTGATGTTGGTGGCCGTAGAAACAGCGGGATGAATACCGTGTTCCAATGCATATTGCTCAGCCGGAAGGCCAAAGGCATCGAAGCCCATCGGGTGCAACACATTAAAGCCTTTGATGCGCTTAAAGCGGGCATAAATATCAGACGCGATGTAACCTAGTGGGTGACCAACATGCAACCCAGCTCCGGAGGGGTAGGGAAACATATCCAGCACATAGCATTTTGGCTTTTCTGTATTGTTGGAAACCTTGTAAACTTCTTTTTCAATCCAGGTCTTACGCCACTTTTCTTCAATTTTCTTGATCTCTTCTTTCGTGTATTCGGCCATTTTGAGCAGTTCTGTAAAATGTGAACTGCAAAAGTAAACAGGCAACAAGCAGTAAGCAACAGGAAAGTAGCAGTTGGCATTGAGGCAGTCGGCATGCTACCGGAGTTGATGTACTGCGCACTGCCAACTATTTAGTTTCAACGCACCGTAGCTTTATCAATTCTTTTTGGTGTATCCGTTCCAGCTACTATCGATTGTGCACTCAACGCAATGGCGCGGATTGTACTGGTAATGTTTGCCATATTCAGAGTTTCTACTTCATCGTTTACCGTGTGGTAGAACTTATCGATATCAATTTCATCGGTAGAGATAGTGTGAGCAGGAACTCCCAATCGCGCAAGCGTAGCATTGTCGGAACGATAGAACAGATTTTGTTGTGGATATGGATCAGGGTGAAACTGGAATTGAGTGCCTTTTAAATTCTTCTGTAAAATTTCACCAAAGTCGGAACGTTCGTAACCGGTAATGAACGCTGAGTTCTGGCCCCACTTGGAAGGTTTGCCAATCATTTCGATGTTGAACATCGCTACTACCTGATCGGGATTTAACTGCTCGGAGAAATAGCGCGAACCATAACCACCAATTTCTTCAGCCGTAAAGGCTACAAAAATGATTGTGCGGTTATTGTTTTTGATTTTTTTGAAATAGCGTGCTAACTCAATTACTGCAGTTGTACCCGATGCATCATCATCGGCACCATTGGAAATAGAATCGCCTTCAATAGCTGGCCGAATACCAATGTGGTCGTAATGACCAGAGAATACAACATATTCATTAGGTTTGGTCTTGCCCGGAATTACTCCCACCACATTGCTCATGGTAATGGGCTCAATTTTTTGAGTAGCCTTTACGGAATAATTAAGTACCGAAGTTACACCCAAGACAAAAATCTTGTTGGTTTTACGGCCACTGGTAAAACGCTTGCCGAAGTAGCCCTTCAGTTCTTTAAAGTTTTCTTTGTACTCAGGAGCCACCAACACAAAGGCAGTAGTAGTATCGCGGGTTAAGTTGAAAGCTTTACTTAATAAATACTGGCGTGTGTTTTTAATGGCAGTATCGTATGGTATAACAATTACGCCCACGTTTTTGGTCAGGTTTACCGAAGTGTTCTCTGTGACGAGCAACGCATTTTCGGAGGGTATCTTCTGACCGTTAATCACCACCTCTAAAGTCTGAGGCGCGATCATATCTTTTTTAAACTCTTGCCGGAATGTTTTTAAGCCTTGCAGTGGTGCAAGCCCGATAGCTTTAAATTCATTGGCGATGAATGCAGCCGCTTTATCAATGTGTTCGGGACGTGTGGCCGAGCGGCCCATCATATCATCGGCTGCCAGCGTTTTGATTACGCGGGTTACATTGGCTTCTGTAATGTGTTTGTTAACGGGTTGGGCAAAGGTGATAATGCCGGTGCAAGCAAAAAGCAGGGTTATAAATTTTTTCATGTTTCAAACATAGCAAACATTACTTGCAGCCGAAACATATTTCTACAACCAGTAGAAAGAAAGGTCAGGCGGTTTGCTTGCGTCCCAGATTTACAATGAAACCAAACGCAGCCGCAGTAAAGAACATCAGCAAACTATAAATAGCGGGAGGGATACTCATAGCTGAATTATTCAACACATTCAACGCTATGTAAATGGCCAGTGTACCATTATGAATACCGATTTCCATTCCAATGGCAATGGCTTGCTTCTTTTCAACTTTAAATAGCATGGGCAGGTAATAGCCAACTGCCAAACTCACTACATTGAAGAGTAACACAGGTATTCCCAATTCAGCAAAGTTATCCGTAAGCACTTGCTTTTCGCGTAGGGTTACAGATACAATTATGACAATGAGCAATACTGCTGAAATAATTTTTACGGGCTTGTTCATTTTATCGGCAAAGCCGGGTGCTTTGCTTTTAATCAACATGCCAATAGCAACGGGCACCAGCACCACTACAAATACTTCAATTACTTTAGCGAAGGGTAATGGAATGTATTGCCCCGCACCCAGAAAATATTCCATACCCAGATTTACAACAAACGGAAGTGTGAAGAGTGTTAGCACGCTGTTCACAGCAGTGAGTGTAATATTCAAGGCTACATCGCCTTTGGAAAGATGACTATACAAGTTCGCAGTTGGCCCGCCAGGCGATGCGGCTAACAAAACCAAACCCACACTTAGCACCGGACTAAGCTTACTGAAGATGGCGATTGCAAAACAAAGTGCTGGTAATAAAACCATCTGGCAAACCAACGCGATGGTTATGGCTTTTGGATATTTGGTTACGCGTTTAAAATCTTCCAGCGTAAGTGAAAGTCCGAGCCCTAACATAATAATACCCAGAGCAATGGGAAGGAAGAGTGCGGTGGCGGCTGATTGTTGCATTTTTAAAGATAACACATAAAACCAAAAACCATCAAACCAGTCAGTTGGCGAACCTCAACAATTCATCTGGCTAACGCTACAGTTCGGTAACTCCTTTTATTTATTCACGCCCTGCGCCTTCATTTTTACCGTGTAATCGCACAAAAAGCAAAACAATGAAGGCACTCTTTACAATTTTGGTATTCGCTACAGTGTTCCCGACATTTAGTCAAACCCGAATCACCGGCAAGGTAACCGATGCAGCAGGCGAACCCATTCCGGGCGCGAACGTACTCATCAAAGATTCGTATGATGGCACGAGCTCAGGAATGGACGGCACGTTTTCGTTTATGTCGGAAGAGAAGGGCTTACAAACCTTACTCATCACGTTTGTGGGGTTCAAACACTTTGAACAAATGGTTGAGCTTTCCGGTAAAGACATTACCATCGCAGCCTCACTAAAGGAAGAAATCAATCAACTGGATGGTGTGGTGATTTCGGCTGGTTCGTTTACAGCCGGTGAAGAAAAACGCAGAACTATTTTAAAACCGGTTGACATTGCGATGACAGCCGGAGCGACTGCCGACATTGCCGGAGCATTAAACACCTTGCCCGGTACACAAAAAGTGGGTGAGAGCGGTCGCTTGTTTGTGCGTGGTGGCGATGGTTCTGAAGCCCGCACGTTTATAGATGGCATGGTGGTGTTGGATGCGTACGGGCCGGCAGCACCCAATACACCTTCGCGCGGAAGATTTCTTCCTTTCATGTTTAAAGGCACAAGCTTTAGTACCGGAGGCTATTCGGCTGAATATGGCCAGGCGCTTTCATCGGCATTGGTACTTACATCGAAAGACAAAGCCGAGATGAATCAAACCGACATTGGCATTCTATCGGTTGGAGCTGATGTAGCGCATACCCAAGTGTGGGATCGGGCTTCGGTTTCGGGTAAAGTTCAATACACCAATATTCAACCTTACTTCGGGCTAATCAATCAACGTGTAGATTGGATTAAAGCACCGGAATCTTTCGAGAGCAGTGCCGCCTACCGGCAACAGGTTGGCAAGAGTGGCATGTTCAAATTTTTTGGCAATTTGAATCAGTCTTCTTTCTCACTGTTCAATCACGATATTCTTAATCCTGCTACCAAACAAAAATTTGATCTTACTAACCGCTATCGGTATGGAAATGCTTCGTATCAACAACCGGTTGGAAATTGGACACTTCGGGGCGGGGCTTCCTATTCATATAATCAAAATGATATTCGTATCGATGAAAAACCCATGGGCGAAACAGAAACAGGTGTGCATACCAAACTGGTGGGTGAGCACTCTGTGTCTGATCAGTTGGAGATTCGTGTAGGTAGTGAGTTGATTCACCGGCAATATGAAGCTGTAGGTTACAACGAAGTGTTAGGTAACAGCGAAGCACTCAGATTTACAGAGTTGGTATCAGCAACTTTTGCCGAAGGAGAATATTATTTCAGCAATAAAGTTGTAGCCAAAGCAGGCGGACGGTTTGAGTATGTAAATCTCAATCAATCGGCCACCGTAAGTCCTCGACTTTCACTTGCGTACAAACCCGGCAAACAAGGTCAGTTTTCTTTTGCTTACGGATCGTTTACACAATCGGCACAGAACCAATACCTGCGCATGAATACACAATTAAATCCTGAAACAGCACAACATTATATTCTAAACTACCAGGTAATTACAAACAGTAAAACATTTCGCATTGAAGCATACCAGAAAGCATACCGCAATCTGGTGAAGTTTGATGCTGCCAATACACAATTGATTTCAAATTCGGGTACTGGCTTTGCACGCGGCATAGAACTTTTCTGGCGCGATAGCGAGACTATCAAAAATGTGGATTATTGGTTATCATATTCTTTTCTGGATACCAAACGTTCCTATCTCGATTTTCCTTTCGCGGCAACTCCGACATTTGCATCGGCTCATAATTTTTCGGCAGTGTATAAACACTTTCTTAGTAAAATTAAATCGCAGGTAGGTCTTACCTATAGTTTCAGCAGTGGCAGACCGTATTATAATCCGAACCGATCGGCTAGCGAATTTCATGAAGATCGTACCCCCGCATATCATGATTTAAGTGCGAACATTGCTTACTTACCCAAGAACAACCTGATCGTTTACTTTTCATGTACCAATGTACTGGGTCGTGATAATGTATTTGGATACCAGTATAGTTCAACAACCAATTCGCAGGGTCAGTTTGAAAGTCGTGCAGTTCGGCAAGCAGCCAATCGGTTTTTATTCTTAGGCATATTCATCACGCTCAGTAAAAACAAATCAGTGAATCAATTACCCAATCTCTGATTCAATATCCTTTCGTGTAAACAATAACCATGATAATCAATAATTAACAAAACAAACAAAACCATGAAAACACTAACCTTTTTTTTTGCACTTTTTATTTCGGTTGCAACAGTAGCTTCCGACAAATACACCGAGCAAATGACTAAACACATTCATGCAGTTTATACAGCTAACACTACCGAAGAGTATCAGGCCGCAATCAATGCATTGGATCGCATTGCGTTGGCAGAAAAAACAAAGTGGGAGCCCTACTATTACAGTGCCTTCGGTAACCTGATGTTGGCTACCCGCGAAAATGATAAGGGCAAGAAAGATGCATTCCTTGATCTTGCCTTGGCTTCCATTGAAAAAGGAAAAATCATACTTGCCACCGAATCGGAATTGATTGCCCTGGAAGGTTTTGTACACATGATTCGGGTAACTGTAGATCCGGCTGCGCGGGGTCAACAATATTCAGGCCTGGCATTTCAAAGTTTTGGAAAAGCGTTAAGTCTTAATTCAAATAACCCACGCGCACAGGCTTTAATGGCTCAAATGCAATTTGGTACCGCACAATTCTTTGGGTCTTCCACAACTGAAGCCTGCGGGTTAGCTTTGAAAGCATTGGAACTATTCAATACGCAAAATCCCGGCAATCCGTTAGCGCCAGTTTGGGGTAAAGAGATGACGGTAGAGTTATTAAAAAAGTGCAAATAGAATGATGGTTGATTGCAAAGCGTTATGATCAACTTATATTTAGGCAAACTTTAATATGAACCTGCACCTGCCATCCATTCGTAACTTTATTAGTCAAAATCTGCGAACCCTGGTTGGAGTTGTGGTGGCTGGTTTTGTTATGAGTTGGTTTATTTGGCGGGGTTGTTGCCAGCGAGTAAGCGCTTACTTTTGGATAAGCGCTTTTACCGGAAGCATTTGGGTTGCCTTGTGGTTTGGAAATGCATTTGTGTCGCAGTGGCTGGATAATCTTTTTTCATGGCACCATCAACCGGTAAAACGATTAGTAGCCGGATTAATTGGGATGACGGTTTACACCATCGCAGCAGTACTTGCTATAATCTACACGTTTCACTTTGCTTTTGGTTTTCAACTGGGTGATATGATGAACGGCACCTTCTATTCAACCATTGTTATTACTTTAATCATTACCATGTTTATGACAGGGCGCTCGTTTTTATTGAATTGGCGTCAAAGTGCAGTTGAAGCTGAGCGTTTAAAAAAGGAGAACATGGAAGCACAGTTTAATAGTTTACGCAGCCAGGTAAATCCACACTTTCTATTCAATAGTCTAAATGCACTAACCAATCTTGTTTATCAAGATCAGGACAAGGCTGTAAAATTCATCAAACAACTTTCCATGGTGTATCGTTATGTGCTCAGCACGCGCGATAAAGAATTGGTTTCGCTGGCAGACGAACTGGAATTTTTACAAGCTTATTTGTTTTTACAGCAAATCCGGTTTGGAGAAAAGTTGAAGTTGCATGTAGATTTAAATTCCGATGGTCTGGTGGCTCCGTTGGTTTTGCAGATGCTGGTGGAAAACGCAATTAAGCATAACATTATAGCTGATGAACAGCCTTTAACGATTCGGGTTTATAAAGAAGGCTCAATGATTGTGGTTGAAAACAACCTGCAAAAAAAGTCTATTCCATCGGATGAATCTACTGGTGCTGGATTGGAGAATATTAAAAAGCGGTATTCTTTTCTAAGCTCTGAGGCTGTACGTGTAGAAGATAACGGGTATTTTTTCAAAGTCTCAATACCAATAATCCCTAATTGATTTTCTGTGAACATATTAATTATAGAAGACGAACCCAATGCCGCAGAACGATTAATTTCATTAATCCGGCAACAAAGGCTGGTTAACGTATTGGGTCAGTTCGATACCATAACCCGCAGCGTGGATTGGCTAAAAAGGAATCCAGCTCCCGATTTAATCTTCATGGATATACAATTGGCCGATGGGTTGAGTTTCCAGATTTTTGAACAAGCTACTGTTAGCGCCCCGGTAATTTTTACGACTGCCTACAATGAGTATGCGCTAAAGGCTTTTAAAGTAAATAGCATTGAATATTTGTTAAAGCCGGTTGATGCCGATGAACTGCGGGCTGCTTTTGCCAAGTACGAAACCTTAACCGGCAAACCTACGCCCGATAAAATGATGGAAAGCATCAGCTATGCCATGCAAATGTTAACTAAAAAATATAAAGAACGGTTTATAGTAAAGGTGGGTGAACACCTGAAGACAATAGCCGTAAACGAAATTCTTTTTTTCTTTAGCCTGGAGAAAACAACGTTTGCCCAAACTACGGATGGTCGTAAGCACATTCTGGATTTTACACTCGATCAGTTGGACGCACTGCTTGACCCGGCACAGTATTTCCGGATCAATCGCAAATACATTGTGCAGGCAGATTCGATTAAAGATATGATCAGCCACACCAACAGCCGGATTAAACTTGTTCTCAAAACAAGCGATGACGATGATGTAATTGTAGCCCGCGAACGTGTGCAAGAATTTAAAGACTGGTTGGATAAGTAGAAACTTACTTCGATATTTCCACTGGCTTACAAAACCTAACCTATGCCTTGCGTAAACTGTGGTGCCGATGTTACCGGTGCTTATTGTTCAAACTGCGGTCAGCGTGCAACCGTAAAACGCTTAACATTCCGCGAAGGTTGGAATGATTTCTGGGCACGCATCTATGGCTTCGATGGGATGTTTCCACGTACGCTGCGCGACCTTACCATAAGACCGGGAAAGGCGTCACTCAAATTTATAGAACGAAACAGGGTGGCCTATTATGGCCCGGTTGGATATTTTTTCTTAACGATTACACTCATGTACCTGGTAGCAAGTCTACTGGGTATAGATATGGTCGATTTTATGAAAAACTCTGCTAAGGTAAGCATGAGTGAACCTCCTAAGCCCGGTACCGGGCAAGCAAAGTTTATGGAAGAGTTGATGAAAATAGTATCGGATAATATGAAATTGGTTTCATTCGTTATTGTTCCGATTCAGGCTTTCTATTCCCGTTATCTTTTTTTTAGAAAGAGTAATCTCAATTTTGTAGAGCATACGGTATTACCTTTTTATACACTCGGTCACGTTTATTGGCTTAGCATTATGAGTTTACTTTCCTATTCTGTTTTGGGAGAATTTATTCCAGCCTCGGTTCAGTTAGTTGTCAGCTTCGGTTATTTTGGTTTTGCTTACGCAGATATGTTCACATATCAAAATAAAGTAAAGGCATTTCTTAAGGGGTTGGGAATTTACATTGTTGCGCAATTAACATTCACGATTATCGGAATTATTATTGGTATTATCGTAGTGCTTTTAAATCCTGAAGTCTTTGAAATGCTCCGGCCGTCCAATAACTAATTACGCTTACTAAATTCTTCAAGCGTGATTTTTGGTTTACCTAATTGTTGCCAGGTGTTTTCGCCCTCGAATTTTTCCGGGTAATTATTTAACGCTTCCAGAATGTGATAACCATAGTTCATTTTCTGAATAAAGCGACCATAAAATTTCAGTAAGCCAAGCGGTGCCCGTAAGGTAATTAGTTTTGCTGCTGTGTTTTGCTTAAAGATCGTTACAGCCTCATCTGTAGTAAAAGCTTCCGTACCCTGAACTGCATATTCATGAAAGCCACTTAAGTTTAGCTTATACGATTGAACCACCTGGTGTGCATAATCCTCAGCCGCAATAAAGTATTGTTTGTGTTTCGATTCTCCTGCCAGCAACATAAACGGTCCTGCTTTGTATTGATGCACCAGTGTTTCCATGAAAGTAGATGGATAAAATACAGCCGCACTAATTCCTGAATTACGGATTGTTTCTACCGCGCGTTGCTTCAACCGAAAAACCCACCAATCAAAACCATTCACGCCCTGGTAGTTCATAATTAAAGACGATAGGTAAGAAACGTGTTTGAGGTTGACTTCCTGTGCAATTCGCAAAAGATTTTCCAAACCATGCGCTTCAGCATGCCAATCTGTTTGGCGTTCATCCTGTTTTACAGAAAGGTTGAGATGCACCGCATCGTTACCTTCTAAAAGTTTTCGAATGGAATCTGGATTTTTTAAGTCGCCCTCTATCCAGTTTATAGCAGGATGATAACGACTTGATTTCAAATTTCGGGTTAGGGCGGTAACACCAAAACCCGCATCGGCCAGAGCCTTTGCAACCGGCCAGCCCAACATACCCGTAGCACCCACAACAGCAATTTTATTCATCTTAACTTTGGAATAAAGACAAAATAAACAGAAAGCTTTGTGACTTGTCTTGCAGTTGACAATCTTTTAACACGGCTACGCGTAAATAGCTTAAACAATTTTAAACAGATGAAAGCTTCCGTTTTATTTTGGATAGCCCGTATTGTGGCGGCTGTAATTTTAATACAAACCCTATACTTTAAATTCAGTGCCGCTCCGGAGTCAGTGTTTATATTTTCAACGATTGGTATGGAACCCTGGGGCCGTTGGCTGGTCGGTTTTCTGGAATTGGTTGCTGCCGTTATGTTATTTATACCAGCAACCACGTGGCTGGGGTCGGTACTTGCTATAGGGTTAATGGCTGGTGCATTGGGTATGCACCTAACCGTGCTGGGTATTGAAGTACAGAGTGATGGCGGGCAACTTTTTATCTATGCGCTTATCGTTTTATTCTGTACGCTTTATTCTTTTTGGAAAAGCCGGCAAACTATACCGGCAGTTTTACAAAAGTGGTTGCCTTCATTTCTTCACTAGTTGAAGCAAGGTTTCCAACTCGGCCTGGGCTGATGTAACAGGGGCGAGGTAGGATTTTAATCCCTCCAACAGATAGTTGGGTATGGTTTCATTGCGCCCGGCTTTTTGTTCCAGATCAGTTAATAGATCCATTGCATCTTTCTTGCTGGTAAATTCTTGCGCGGTAAGTTTTTGTTTCAGGTTTTGAATGGCAATTACCAGGTCGTTTACAATTGGTTTAGCCGAGGGTTCAGGCTCGGTAGGTTTAGCCGATGCCATACAGGTATTGTACTCATCCAGAATTTGCTCCAATTCTTTTTTACCTAATTCGCCATCTTTAATTTTCATACTCAGGTTTGTGCAGGCTTCCAGGTAGGTGGCCATTATTTTTTTGAATGCCAGGTTAGGAACTTCCAGGTGTTTGCCATCCAGCCGAAATAGAAAGCGACCATCGTAGGTGGTTTGGTTAGGCAAGCGAAATGCATATAAACTCAGGTAGCCACTCTTTAGTTGTTGCATCAGCATCACTTTCTTATCGTATTGAACCGGTTTATAAACATTACCATCATAATACACAGTTAGAACCTGTAAGGCCGTAAGCATTTCTTTCTTCTTGCCGGTATTAAGTTGCACGCGGTCAATATTATCATACGTTAGCAAGCGAATGTCACCCCACAGGGTATCGGCTTTAATGGTTATCACATAATCGGTTTGTGCCATGCCGGCAACCGGAAACACCATCAACAGCAACAACGTCCGTAACATGATTTTGTCAGATTTTTAAACTACCAAATACGACAATAACCACATTACGGACAAGATTTATTTTTGCTTCATACGGCCGGCTTCCTTCAATGCTTTACTGATTATCCACTCCAGTTGGCCGTTTGTACTTCTGAACTCATCGCTGGCCCATTTTTCTACGGCCTTCAGAAGCTCGGGGTCAAGCCGCAATACAAAAGGTTTTTTATCAGCCATAAATTAATTATGCAGCGTACCGGTATTTACAACGGGACTTACGTCTTTATCGCCACACAGCACTACCATCAGGTTACTTACCATAGCTGCTTTACGTTCTTCATCCAATTGTATAACATTATCTTTTTCCAGGTGATCCAATGCCATTTGCACCATACTCACAGCACCTTCCACAATTTTATAGCGTGCAGCCACTACCGCAGCCGCTTGTTGCCTGCGTAACATAGCTCCGGCAATTTCTGAGGCATAAGCCAGGTAACCAATGCGGGCTTCAATTACATGAATGCCGGCAATCTCTAATCTGTTTTTCAGGTATTCTTCCAATGCATTGTTTACTTCGGTGTGGCCCGATCGTAAAGTCACTTCACTTTCATGATCGAAGTTATCGTACGGATAAGAACCAGCCAGTGTGCGCACGGCCGAGTCGCTTTGTATGCGAACAAAATTTTCATAGTTATCTACTTCAAAGGCAGCTTTAAAAGTATCTTTAACCTGCCATACCAGAATTACGCCAATCTGAATCGGGTTACCAACTTTGTCGTTCACTTTAATTTTTTCGCTGTCGAAGTTGCGGGCGCGCAACGAAATTTTCTTACGACTAAAAAACGGATTCACCCAATAAAAGCCATTCGCTTTTACAGTGCCTTTGTAATCGCCAAACAGCACCAGCACAACCGAATCGTTGGGATTAACAAAGAAAAACCCAAACGTTAGAAATAAACCAATACCCAGAAACCAAAACAGGTGAAAGTTTCGGGCCACCAGCACACCAACACTGCCGGCCAAGATAAAAACCAATACAACCAGCACCATCAGGTAGCCGGAAATCGGGGAGTAGGATTTTTCGGTATTCATAAAATGATATTAAAATGATATTACTTTGATAAAAGTAACGGAAATTCTGTTCATCGGTTACAATTTTGAAATCTTTTTTTGAATCAGTTTATTGGCAGGCTTTTAACAACTATGGTAAACTATAATCCCAAACAGTGGTTTTCACTGATTTTTCATGCTTACAGCCGCGGTGTAATGCGCACGTTAACTCCGGCCCTGATTTTTATGACCGTTTTTGCAGCTGGTATGTGTTATCTTTTGCTGGATGTCTTGCGGTTTCACGAGGAAGATTTTCATACCACCATCTCCATGCACTCGCTGCTGGGTATTGTGTTGGGGTTGTTTTTGGTGTTTCGTACCAACTCTTCATACGATCGTTGGTGGGAAGGCCGTAAATTATGGGGTAGCATGGTAAACAATACCCGTAACCTCTCACATAAACTCAACGCCATGCTTTCGGAAACGGACCTGGAGAACCGAAAATGGTTTGCGGCCATGATTCCCAACTTTGTTTATGCCACTAAAGAACATTTGCGCAAGGGCACTCAACTGGCCGAACTGGAGGTTGTAGGTCCGGATTTTCTGGATAACCTACGCAGTGTAAAACACATTCCCAATAGGATTTCATCCATGCTGTATGCACGCATCAATACCCTGTACAAACGCGGAGAGCTTACAGGCGATCAACTCTTTTTGGTTGACAAGGAACTGAAAGAGTTTGCCGATATTTTGGGAGCGTGCGAACGCATTAAAAACACTCCCATACCTTATAACTATAGTATGTACATCAAGCAGTTTATTTTTATTTACCTGATTACACTGCCCTTTGCATTTGTAACTACATCGGGCTACATTACTATACCCATTGTTACATTAGTAACATTTGTTTTGTTAAGTGTGGAACTGATTGCTGAAGAAATTGAAGATCCGTTTGGCCGGGATATTAACGATTTACCTACCGATGAACTGGCAGAAAAAATAACCGGAAATGTTCGTGAAATTCTCCTGCCGCTTCAGCCGGCCAGCACGGTGTAAATAAAATAGAGAATAATTAACAGCAACATAACTGCATACATTACTAAATCCACCCGTACATAGGCTTTGTAGCGCTGATAGAGTTCCATTAATTTTTTCATTGAAGTCGGTTGCAAGATATCAAAAAAATAAGGGTGCGCGGTGTGCTTACTGCATGTATGTGATTGAATACTACCGGTAGAATTAATCTGGTTTTTTTGCAACACTTGTTGCGCTTATCCTGTTTATAAGCAAGTATTAAATTTATATGCGCTTTTTACTCCTATTCCTTTTCTTTCCGTTGTTTCTCAGTGCACAAAATCGGGCCACTTTAAGCGGCTATGTGAAAGATGCTTCCAATGGAGAAGCATTGATTGGCGCAACCATTTATATCAAGTCGATGAGCACCGGGGCAACCACAAACGTTTACGGGTTTTATTCTCTTACGCTTGATCCGGGCGATTATGAAGTTTCATTCAGTTACATCGGCTATGGAACCCAGGTTAAAACGATTGCTCTTACCGGTAATGTGAGGTTTGACCTTGAACTTATACCCGAAGGTACGCAATTGGAAGAGGTAGTAGTAAGTTCTGAGAAAGAAGAGCAAGGAGCAAAATCGTTAGCGATGAGTGTGAATCGGCTCGACATTAAAACAATAACGCGTATTCCCGCATTTTTGGGTGAGCCAGATTTAATTAAAAGCTTGCAACAGCTTCCGGGTGTATCTACTGTGGGCGAAGGCGCATCGGGTTTTAATGTGCGGGGTGGAAGTGTAGGCCAAAATCTTATCTTACTGGATGAAGCAACCGTGTATAACTCATCGCACCTGTTGGGTTTTTTCTCAGTGTTTAATCCTGATGCCGTAAAAGATACAAAGCTTTATAAAGGCGCCATACCTGCCCAGTTTGGGGGCCGCATTGCTTCATTGTTGGATGTGCGGATGAAAGAAGGGAACAACAAAAAACATGAGGTAAATGGTGGTATTGGTACAATATTCAGTAGGGCAGCAGTGGAAGGCCCGCTGTTTGATGGCAAGGGCTCTTTCATTGTGGCCGGCCGCAGATCGTATGCTGATATTCTGGCCCGCCCTTTTGTAGATTTATTGCAAGACGGTGCAGCTTTAAATTTTTACGATCTCACCGGAAAGGCAAATTATAACATTAACGAACGAAACAGAATTTTCATTTCGGGTTATACCGGGCGCGATAAATTTTTCTTCGATAAAAATCAGGGTTTCTCATGGGGAAATAATACCGGCACCATTCGCTGGAATAAAATTTTTAACGATCGCCTGTTTGCCAACTTCTCCGGAGTTTTTAGTAAGTATGATTATTCGTTACAGTTTGGCGAAAACGAACGTGACAATTTCCGATGGAATTCATCCGTACGAAATTTAACGTTCAAGCCATCCTTCAGTTATTTCGTAAACACGAACAATGAAATTTCATTTGGTGCAGAAGTAAACTATTATTCATTCGAACCGGCCAATGCGTATGGTACGTCCAACGGTACACGCATAGATGTTAGTCTTCCGGAAAAGTACAATCTCGAAACAGCCTTCTATCTCGGCAACAGTCAGAAAGTATCGCGAGCAATTGCGATTGAATACGGATTGCGCTTCTCCCACTTCGTGGGATTGGGTGCCGGCACGCAGTTTATTTATAACGACACTGTGCCGGGCGTAAGAAGAACACCCATTAACGAGCGCACATTTGCACAGGGCGAAAAAATGATTTCATACCAAAATCTGGAACCCCGGTTTTCGATTAAAGGGCAATTGAGTGAACAAAGTTCGCTTAAAGCAAGCTACACGCGCATGGCACAATACGTGCATTTAATTTCCAACACAACAGCTTCCAACCCCTTAGATGTGTGGACACCCAGTACCAATAACATTAAACCCGAATTGGGCGATCAATACGCACTGGGTTATTTCCATGATTTTGGTAAAGACAATATGTTTGAGTTTTCGGTGGAGGCATATTACCGTGCAACCCAAAATCAAATTGACTATATAGACGGTGCCGACTTGTTGATTAACCAGTTTCTGGAAGGCGATTTATTAAGTGGTATTGGAAGGGCCTATGGTCTTGAGTTTTACTTGCAGAAAAAGGTAGGCAAGTTTACCGGTTGGGCCACTTACACAGTGGCACGAACCGAACTAAAAGTAAATGGTATTAATAAAGGTGAGTGGTATGCTGCCCGCTATGATCAAACACACAACCTTAAGCTTAGTGGCTTCTATGATATTAATAAACGCTGGTCGGCAGCGGCTAATTTTACTTTCGTGAGTGGTACACCGGCCACATTTCCAACTTCGCGATTTGTAATGCAAGGCATTCTTATTCCGTACAATGCGTATGATAGTCGTAATAATGTGAGGTTACCGGCCTATCATCGTTTGGATGTTTCTTTCCGGTTAGAAGGTAAAACCGTGAAGAAAAATGGTAACGCAAGAAAAAATTCTGATTACTGGGTATTTGGTGTGTATAATTTATACGGGCGCAGAAATCCATTCTCAATCTATTTCACACAAGGTGATGATCGGGTAGCTGCGGGCAGTCCCATCAACAGTGAGGCACGCCAGTTAGCCATTATTGGTACGTTTATTCCATCTGTTTCATACAACTTCAAATTTTAATTAATGAACCGCATTGTTGTTAACTGTTTGATAGCCGTTGCCGTAGTTTTTTCTTCGTGCGAAGATGTAATTAATCCGCAACTGGAGCGTGCCGAACCGGTATTGGTAGTGGATGCCTGGATAAATAATTTACCCCAAACACAAACCATTAAACTAACCCGCACACAACCTTACTTTCAAAATATTTTACCTCCCACGGTTACAGGAGCTACCGTAACCATTACCGATGAAGATGGTGTGGTTTTTTCATTTGTTGAAAATAATCCGGGCGAGTATGAGTGGGTACCAGCCGGCAACAATGTGTTTGGAACAATCGGTATGAATTATACGCTAACAGTTCAAACCAATGGCGAAACATTTTTGGCCTCGGCACGCATGGGTCGTGTACCGGTGGTAGATAGTATTACATTCTTTGTACAGAAAGGCAATCAGTTTATTGATGATTTGTACCAGGCAGAATTTTGGGCAAAAGACCCGGAAGAATCAGGAGATGCCTATTGGATTAAGTTTTTTAAGAACGGTGTGCTGCAAAATAAACCCAGTGAGATTATTACAGCCTACGATGCCGGCTTTACAAAGGGAGGTAACTTTAGTGGAGTAGAATTTATACCACCTATTCGCAGGGCTATTAATCCGTTTGATACAGATGCAAACGATCGATTACTTTCCCCGTATCAGGTTGGTGATTCCGTTTCGGTGCAGATACACGCAGTAACGGAAGCGGCTTTTAACTTTCTGAATGAAGTGAGCATTCAAACCAACCGCCCAGGTGGCTTTGGTGAGCTGTTCTCAACCCCACTGGCCAATGTATCCACCAATATCCGTAATGCTAATCCAACTGGTAGTAAGGCTATTGGTTTTTTTAATGTAGGTGCAGTATCAGGTTTGGGCCGTAAGTTCAATAGCCTGGATGATTTAACAGAGAATTAATGTTGTATAGAATTGACGTAACCGAGAATTAAATTTCGTTGAGACCTTCCAGGTCTTTATAACGATGCATAAAGATATGGAAGGTCTTAGTAAAATTCCATTACGTGATGTAGCTTTCCATTTTAGATGGAATTTATGCGCGTAACGTTCTTACCAATAATAGGTCTGCTTGTTTCGGTTACGGTTTTCGGCCAATCTACCACAGTGCTGGAAAATAACCCCAGTCTGAAATGGAAGCAGGTTAAAACTCCCAATTTTAATATTGTTTTTCCACAGGGCTTTGAAGTGCAGGCACAGCGCATGGCCAACACCTTAGAACATATTCGAATACCAGAAGCAGAAAAATTGGGTGGTGCACCACCTAAAGTTTCCATTGTACTTCAAAACCAATCGGCCATCAGCAATGGATTTGTTTCTATAACACCACGCAGGTCTGAGTTTTTTGCTATGCCATCTCAGAATTATAATTTTCAAGGTAACCTGGATTGGCTCGATTTATTGGCAACACACGAGTACCGGCACATAGTTCAATTCAATCATGCTAACCGTGGTTTTAACAAGGTGCTGTATTATCTGTTCGGAGCCAATACACTGGCGGCTATGAGTTACGTGGCTGTGCCGCAATGGTTTTGGGAAGGCGATGCTGTAGTAACCGAAACAGAGTTTACAAAATCTGGTCGCGGTCGCATTCCGCATTTCGATTTATTGTTCAGAACCAACTTGCAGGAAGACCGGGCGTTTAACTACAACAAACAATACTTGCGCTCATACAAGCACAACATACCCGATCACTATGTGTTAGGTTACCACATGGTATCCTATCTGCGCAAGCGTACCGGCCAAGAAGACTCGTGGGAAAACATTACCCACAGTGCTTGGAATACTCCCTTTATGCCGTTTGCCTTTTCCAGGGCAATCAAAAAAGAATCTGGGCTTTATGTAAAAGACTTATACGCAGAAATGGCACACAACCTGCAACAGCAGTGGCAGGCTAATGCAAACACGAAAAAGTTAACTCCCTTCGAATCTGTTCATCAAAGAAAAAATACTGCTTATACCGATTATAAGTTTCCGCAGGTGGTAGGTGTTGACTCCATAGTTGCCATTAAATCAGGGATTGGCGATGTAGAAGAACTAACCTTGCTAACTCCTGCTGGCGAAAAAAAATTATTAACACTTGGCCCCTACAATCAAACCGGCATGTTATCAGCTACCAAGGGTAGAATTGTATGGAACGAATACCGCTTCGACCCACGTTGGCGTGTTAAAACCTATTCGGTTATTGTTGCGTACGATTTAAAAACGAAACTGCGTAAACAGATAACGCGCCAAAGCCGCTATGCATCAGCAGCTATTTCGCCCGATGGTAAAATGGTGGCCACCATCGTAACCGGTGTTGATTATCAAACCAATCTGGTAATTCTTGATTATGAAACCGGTTCGGTTGTTAAAACTTTTGCAAACCCCGAAAATGATTTTATCTCTATGCCACGCTGGCATAAGAATGGTGAAGCCGTGGTAGCATTGGCTACCCATAAACAAGGTAAAAGACTTATTGAATACGCTATAACTTCGGGTGTTCCAAGAAATCTTACACCACCTACCGATGATAACATTGGGCACCCTGTTCCACTGGGCAAGTATGTTTTTTACAATGCACCTGTTAATGGTGTCGATAATATTTTTGTGTGGGATAGTAGTACAGACAATCGGTATCAGGTTACGGAAAGTCGCTACGGAGCTTACAACCCTGAAATTAGTGCCGATGGAAATTACTTGTATTACAATGAGCAGGGTCGCGATGGGTTTGATGTAGTTCGAACAACCATTAACACCGCCAACTGGAAACAAGCAAACACGTGGCAAGAAGGGGCAGTTTATTTTGATGCAGAACAAACCAACCTGCTGGCTAATGTGCCACAAACTCAATATGAAATAAAAAAATATTCGCGTGCCGCACACTTAATTAATCCCTACAGTTGGGGTGCGTATGTCGATAATTCCTTAACACAAGTGGATGTAGGCATCAGCTCACGCGATGTACTCAGTACCCTGGCATTTAATGCCGGATATTTGTTTGACATTAACGAACGCACCGGCAGTTGGAAAGCCGGATTAACATATCAGGGTGCTTATCCAATTGTAGATGTAAACTTTTTGAAGGCGAATCGTTCAGTAAATGAAGGAAAACTACCGCTTGAAGAGTGGTTTATTTCCCGACAGAACGATACAACAAAAGTTTTTTCAACCCGCGATTTGAAATTTACCTGGCAAGAACAGAGTATAGAAGCCGGGCTCCGACTTCCGTTGTTGGCAACCAGTGGCAGGTTTCTGAGTTTAGTTAGTGTGAGTAACTATGTAGGTTATACACAGGTATCTTCATTTTTTAATGGAGAAAACAGCGACAGGCAAATACCCGGCTTAATTGTGTATGATACCGTTAATCAAGGTGGTAATAATGTAGGCAGGCGCAGAGTGGGTTACTATAACTTTGCAAACTATGTTGGTAACGGCAGTCTTATCTACAATCATTTTAATGTTTCAGCCTACCGGTTGCAAAAGCAAAGCAGGCGCGACATTAACCCCAAATGGGGACAAACTATGTTTCTGAGTTTGTATGGAACCCCTTATGGAGGAGATTACAATGGAAGTCAACTATCCTTCTACTCGCAACTTTTTTTTCCAGGCATGTTCAAGCATCATTCACTATGGGGTTATTGGGGTTATCAAAAACGTAAAGTAGTTGAACTGGGGCCTGGCCAGCAAGGGTTTGACAACTATCAATTCAGAAACCGGGTTCCGTTACCGCGCGGCTTGGGTATCAGGCGCTTCGAAGATTTTTACATCATGTCGGTCAATTACACACTTCCGGTATGGTACCCCGATGTACACATTGGCCCGTTGCTGAATATTCAACGGGTACGATTAAACGCTTTTATGGACTATGGTTTTGGCAGTACCACTGTAAGTACTCAAACACCCGATACTGCGGCTTATCTTAGCACCGGAGCTGAAGTAAAATTCGATATTAATATTCTGCGTTTGTTGCCTCAACTGGATGTTGGCTTCCGCTATTCCTACGGAATTAATCCATCGACAACACGCTTCGAAGTACTGTTGGGAACACTCAATTTTTAACCGAAACGAAGTCTGCCTGCGTGCTTGAAATTCAGGCAAATTGGGGTATTTTTGACCCTCAACTAAGACAAAACGAACCTACACATGGCAGAGCTAATACGGATGCCCAAAATGAGCGACACGATGACCGAGGGGGTGATCGCCAAATGGCATAAAAAAGTTGGAGATACAGTGAAGTCTGGCGAACTGATGGCCGAAATCGAAACCGATAAGGCTACAATGGATTATGAATCATTCAACACGGGTACTGTACTTTATCTGGGCGCCAAAGAAGGCGAGGCGGTTAAAGTAAATGATGTATTGGCTATAGTAGGAAATAAAGGTGAAGACTTCGCTGCCTTGCTTACCGGTGGTGCCACTTCTACAGCTACCGCTGCTTCGGGTGGAAAAACTGAATCTGTAAAAACAGAAACTGAAACCGCTGTGACGGAAACCATCGATACCTCAGGTATTAAAGCCGAAATCGTATTGATGCCCAAGATGAGCGACACCATGAATGAAGGTGTAATAGCAGCCTGGCACAAAAAAGTGGGTGATAGTGTAAAGTCGGGCGAGTTGTTAGCCGAAGTTGAAACCGATAAGGCAACCATGGAGTACGAATCGTACAACACTGGTACACTTTTATATATTGGAGCAAAAGAGAAAGAAGCTGTTGCAGTAAACGGTGTGCTGGCCATTATTGGCGAGAAGAATGCCGATTGGCAAACGTTGTTAAAAGCACATCAATCAAAAGGTAGTGCACCGGCTAAAACTTCAACACCGGCAACGGAAACAAAGGCAGTTGAACAAACACCTGTATCAAGTTCTAATGGCTCAACAACCGAATCTACCAATGGAAGATTAAAAGCTTCTCCGTTAGCTAAGAAGATGGCCAAAGATCTTGGTTTTGATATCGGTAAAATTCAAGGCACAGGCGAGGGGGGGCGCGTTACCAAACACGATGTAGAATCCTACAAACCTGCAACTGCACCGGCTGCAAATACAGCTGGGAAGAGTGCCGCACCGGTGGTATTACCACAAGTGGTAGGTAAAGAAAGTTTTGAAGAAGTGGCGGTATCGCAAATGCGTAAAACCATTGCCCGCAGACTTTCTGAGAGCAAGTTTACGGCACCACACTTCTATGTTACCATGGAAATAAACATGGATAAAGCGGTAGAAGCTCGTAAGAGTATCAATGAAATTTCTCCGGTTAAGATTTCCTTTAATGATATGGTGCTGAAGGCAACGGCCGCGGCTTTGCGCCAACATCCGGATATCAACTCTAGTTGGCTGGGCGATAAAATCAGGAAGAACCACCATATACACATTGGTGTAGCCGTAGCAGTTAAAGATGGTTTGTTGGTACCAGTAATTCGGTTTGCCGATAACAAATCGCTCTCGCACATTGCCACGGAAGTAAAAGACCTGGCGCAACGTGCACACGATAAAAAACTTCAACCAGCCGATTGGGAGGGAAGTACGTTTACAATCTCTAACCTCGGCATGTTTGGAGTAGAAGAATTTACAGCCATCATCAACACGCCTGATGCGTGTATTCTTGCGGTAGGCGGAATTAAGGAAACGGCTATTGTGAAGAATGGTCAGTTGGCTGTTGGTAACATCATGAAAGTTACACTTTCGTGTGATCACCGGGTGGTGGATGGTGCAAGTGGAGCAGCATTCCTGAAAACACTTAAAGGCCTGTTGGAAGATCCTGTAAGGATTTTGATTTGAGATTGCCACATGCGGAAGGAACGACTGCTAGTTGCGATTAATGGCAAAAGCAACTTTACGGAAGCTGAGTACTTAGAATTCGAAAATAATTCTCCTGAAAAACATGAATTCTATCAGGGCAAAATTTTTTCTATGAACGAAGACGAGTTCCGAAATGTAGAAGATCCCAAGGCAGCCTATCATAAGCGTTTCATGACGGAGGAGGAGTATCTGGCTTTTGAAGATACGTCCGAACAAAAACATGAATACTACCAAGGCGAGGTATTTGCCATGGCTGGAGCTGGCGACCAGCACAATGAAATTTTTACGAATTTATTCGGAATGTTAGCCACCCAATTAAAAGGCAAAACGTGTAGACCTTATGGTAGCGATAAGCGGATGAAAATACCGCAGAATAACCTTTACACCTATCCAGACATTTCCATTTATTGTAAGGGACAATCCCCATTTGAAAGTGGTAATAAAGTATCGCAAGATCCTACGGTGATAATTGAGATTTTATCGGAAAGCACGAGAGATTATGACCGTGGCCGAAAATTCAAATTATATCGGGATATACCCACATTAAAAGAATACATCCTGGTTGATTCGGAATCACTGGGAGTTGAGAATTTCAAATTGAATTCAGTCAATCACTGGGAACTGGAGGAGTATCAATTAATTGACCAAAATCTTTTCATTGCTTCGTTGAACATTACAATTCCAATGCGTGAAATCTATGAAAATACTAATCTGATCTAAATGCAACCTATTCACGCAACAACCATATTGGCAGTTCTTCACAATGGTAAAGTAGCCATTGGTGGCGATGGCCAGGCCACTATGGGGAATACCGTTGCCAAAAGCAACGTAAAAAAAATTCGCAAACTACATGAAGGTAAAGTTATAGCTGGTTTTGCCGGCTCTACGGCCGATGCTTTTACCTTGCTCGATCGCTTTGAAGAAAAACTCAATAGCTATGGTGGTAATATGAAACGTGCCGCTATTGAACTGGCAAAAGATTGGCGCATGGATCGGTACCTGCGCAGGTTAGAAGCCATGCTCATTGCTGTAAACAAAGAAGAGGTATTGGTTATCTCGGGTACTGGCGATGTATTGGAACCCGATAACCAGGTAGCTGCAATAGGTTCGGGAGCTATGTATGCGCAATCAGCTGCATTGGCTTTGAAGAAACATGCTCCCCACTTATCAGCAGATGAAATGGTGCGCGAAAGTCTGAATATTGCAGCCGATATCTGCATTTATACCAACCACAATCTTGTGGTTGAAAGCCTTTAAGTTCTGAAGTTCTACTCCTGATCTTTTTCAGGTTCTGGATCAGGTTTGGCCCTGGCCTGACTATCTTCAATCAGTATTACGAATGGTTTAAGATAGCGGGTGTGTGAAAGAATAATTTTTAGAATTCCCAATGCTGGTATTGCCAGAATCATTCCTGCAATACCCAGAATTTTTCCACCAATCAATAAGGCTATAATTGCTGCTAACGCATTGATGCTTACTTTCGAACCCGTAATACGGGGTGTTATAAAATTGCCTTCCAGAAACTGAACTATTGAAAAAATTATTACCACGCCAATGGCGTACCACAGGCTGTCTTTAGTTAGCAAGGCCATTAATACCGGAAAGGTGGCTCCGATAAAAATTCCTACATACGGAATTATTGTAAGCACACCCGAAAGAACGCCAAAAAATATTGCATGATCAATGCCCAGCATGAGTAGCCCCACACTATTCAGTACAGAAATAATACCTGTTACCAATAATAAACCTGATATATAACCTTGTACAACACCCTCTACTTCACTCTTCCAGGTTATCTCCGATTCGTTTATCAGAAAGGCTAATACAAAAGCTTTAAACTTATCGCGGTAAATCAGAAACAGAAATACATAAATCGGCACTTGAATTAGCAGCGAGATAATGTTGGTGGTGGCAGTAAATAAATCGGTAGCATAACTACCCAAATTGGATAAACTATTTTTTAATAATTGATTTTGTTCGCGGGCACTCATACCGAACAAATCCTGGAGTGTACCGCTAACCTGATCTACGAGTAAATTAAATTTTGATTCGAGGTTGGGTAAATCTTTTACAAGTGCACTCATTTGACTAATGGTTAACCAGGCCAAAGCCAAAAACACCAGAAAACTGAATGTAAGCGTAACCATGATGGCTAAAACTGATGACATGCGCTTCTCCAACCGCTTAATAATGGGTAACAGTACAATGGCAAAAATGCACGAGATCAGAATGGGAATTACAATATCTCTTGCCAGGATGGTTGCAGTAATAATCAACGCAACCACTACCATTAGTTTAAAAGTGTAATCCAATCGATCGAATTTATTTCCGGTACTCATAGTTAAGCTTGGTCTATTGCTTGTAAAATTACCTGGCAGGCTTTTCTTATTTCTGATTCTGTAATGGTAAGGGGTGGCGCAATTCTGAAACTAAAAGGATGCGAAAGAAACCAATAGCAGATTACACCGTGCTCTTTCGCATAATTTACAATCCTGTTCACGATATCATCATTCTCAAAATCAAATGCAAAGAGCATCCCTATTCTGCGCACAGCTTTTATTTTTGGATGCTGGAGCAAGGTCTCAATTAATTTGCCTTTCACTTCAACTTGCGCTAATAGCTTTTCAGTTTCTATTACTTCCAAGGTGGCGAGTGCGCTGGCACAACAAACCGGGTTGCCACCAAACGTAGTTATGTGACCCAACATCGGGTTATGTGTAAGTTCACGCATATTTTCTTCCGAAGAAATAAAAGCCCCAATGGGCAGCCCACCTCCAAAAGCTTTGGCGATAGTAAGTATATCCGGAACTATATCGAAGTGTTCAAATGCAAACCATTTTCCGGTGCGTCCCATGCCGCATTGTATTTCATCCAGAATCAATAGAGTACCTGTTTCGGTGCATCGTTTTCTCAACGCCTGCATGTAGGTTTTATCAGGAATACGCACTCCGGCATCGCCTTGTATGGTTTCCATAATGACGCAAGCCGATTGGGCGGTTATGTGTTTAAGATCATCCGGATTGTTAAAGGTAACGAAGCGCACATCGGGTAACAACGGCCGAAATGCTTGCTTCTTAACTTCATTTCCGGATACACTAAGTGAACCATGCGTGCTGCCGTGGTACGATTTACGAAACGAAATTATTTCGGTACGACCCGTTACCCGTTTGGCAAGTTTTAATGCCGCCTCGTTGGCTTCGGTACCCGAATTAACAAAGTAAGCACAATTAAGATTAGGGGGCAGGAGTGAAGTTAGTTTGCTGGCTAACTTATTTGAGGCCGATTGAATGTATTCGCCATACACCATTACGTGCAGGTGTTTATCCAATTGTTCTTTTATAGCTTTGATAACATGCGGATGCCGATGGCCGATGGCACTTACCCCAATTCCTGAAATCATATCCATGTATTCCTTGCCCTCGGGCGAATACATATAAACACCTTCTGCGCGCGCAATTGAAATCAAGAACGGATTACCTGATGTTTGAGCCAGTTGATGAAGAAATACTTCGAGCGAAAAGTCCATGTGAAGCAAAGCTACACCAAAATGCCTTGCTCCAAAAAAGGAAAACCCCCGCAGTTTCCTGCAGAGGCTTTACCAAACACCCTATCTTTATTTCTTTGTTTGTTGGTTAATTTCTGGACGATCGAACATCACTTTTCAGCGAGTCTATCTTTATTGATGGCTCCCCATCTGCCGAAACCATGGCAACCAGAATTCCAACCATAATTAAAGCTATAAGCAAAAGAAACTGCTTCATGCGTGTGTTTACACTGATATTCGATAATCCCTTCGTTGCCATAAGCGCTTCAGTTTAACTACTCAAAGGTGGCAGAAGCGGGGCTGATATTTCGATTGAAAGAGATTCAAATCCTACACTCGTAACCCAAAGTAAGGCATGGCCGGTTTGGTTAATAAATTGAGGGAGTCAAAGCCTATAATGTTTGTTTTTGATTAAAAAATTGATCCTTAAGATCAAAAAGTGGTTGTAAGGTTTATAACTAAATTCTAAATCCTTGCTATTTTTTTTGAAGCAGCTATACGGAAAGTGATTTTATTTATTGATTGTATTGGGCCATGGTGCGTTCGGCCCCAGCCGTACAGAATGAAAAAATCATCTCAATAGCTTTATCCATAATAGCGGGTAAGGCATCAAATTCTGGTTGCGCAAAATTGCTCAATACAAAATCGGCTTGTTGTCCTTTGGCAAAATCGTTACCGATGCCACAACGCAAACGCGAGTATTCCTGACCTCCGATAAGTTGTTCGATACTCTTCAATCCGTTATGCCCGGCCGAACTTCCTTTTGTACGCAATCGGAGTGAACCAAATGGTAACGCCAGGTCATCTACAATTACCAACAGGTTTTCTTTTGGGATTTTTAATTCCTGAAGCCAGAAAGCAACCGCTTTGCCACTCAGGTTCATGTAAGTGTTGGGCTTAATTAAATGGAGTTGGCGGCCTTTAAATTTCAGCTCGGCTTTATCGGCCAGGCGGGTAGTTGAAAAATCGGTTTTATGAACATCGGCCAGCCGGTCTAAAATCAGAAAGCCGATGTTATGGCGGGTGAGTTCGTATTCACCGCCAGGGTTTCCAAGTCCGGCAATCAGGTATTTCATAACTCTTTAAGGCTTCGTACAGTTTGGCGGGTTTCAACTACGAATTAAAATAAAAATCCCGCCCGGTAAGCCAGGCGGGATTAAACTATCCGATATAAGACTATTTTTTCTTCTCCTCTTTCTTGGGTGCCTCAGCTTTTTTGGCATCAGCAGCGGGTGCAGCACCGGCAGCCGGAGTTGTGCCAGCAGCAGGAGCAGCAGCGGCAGTTTCTTCAGCAAGTTTTGCAGCACGCGGTACTTCAACCACAGCAATTGAGGCTTGTTTGGGATCTAAGAATTCAAGACCGGCAAACTTAAGGTCGCCCACTTTTACTGAGTGGTGGAAGTCAAGTTCAGAACAATCTACATCAATATGGTCGGGCATATCTTTCGGGAAAGCATATACTTTTAATGAAGCACGCTTGCGAACCAAGGCTCCTCCTTTTGCAACACCCGGAGCCTGACCAACCAAACGAGTTGGAATGTCCATTTTAATTTTTCTATCCTCGCTGATGCGAAGAAAATCTACGTGCAGGATAATTTCACTTACCGGGTGAAACTGAACCTCCTGCATAATAGCCTGGCACTCTTCACCTTCAATGTTCAGGTGTACAAAGTGGGCTTCGTTGGTGTAAATCAGATCGCGGAACAAAATAACGGGTGCATAAAAATGCACTTGTTCGTTACCTCCGTAAAGTACGCACGGTACGTTACCTTCTTGCCGGATTTTCTGAGCATCATTCTTGCCGAGATTTGCTCTTCGATACCCTATAATCTCGATGGTTTTCATGATTGTTTATTGGTTTAATTGATTAATAAGAAATTACAAACGGATAAATAATGAGCTGATCGATTCGTGATCGTGAATTTTGCGGATAGCTTTCGCAAAAAGATCGGACACGCTTAATACTTTTATTTTATTAGTCTTTTGTTTTAAAGGAATAGTGTCAGTAACAACCAATTCTTCCAATGCCGAGTTCTGAATATTGTCGTAAGCATTGCCTGATAAAACCGGGTGTGTGCAAATGGCTCTTACAGTAGTAGCGCCCTTTTCTTTCAATAGCCCGGCTGCTTTACAAATGGTGCCAGCGGTGTCCACCAGGTCATCTACCAATACAACGTCTTTGCCTTCTACATCGCCAATCAGGCGCATGGATTCAATCTTGTTGGCTTCCTTCCGGTACTTATCGCATACAGCTAAGTCGGCATTAAAAAATTTTGCAAAACTGCGGGCACGTTTAATTCCACCTACATCGGGTGAAGCAAACATGATATTTTCCAGGTTGAGGGATTTGAGGTAAGGAACAAAAATGTAGTTGCCATCCAGGTGATCTACCGGAATATCAAAGAATCCCTGAATCTGGTCGGCATGTAGGTCGCATGTCATAATGCGGTGGGCTCCGGCAGCCGAAAGCAGATTGGCAATAAGTTTGGCGGCAATGGCCACACGCGGCTTGTCTTTTCTATCCTGGCGTGCGTATCCAAAGTAGGGGATTATCACATTTACATTGGAGGCACTGGCTCTTTTTGCGGCATCAATCATGAGCAACAACTCCATAAAGTTTTCGGCTGGTGCAAAGGTAGATTGCACTATGAAAACATCATGCCCGCGTACCGACTCACCGATAAAGGGCGACATTTCGCCATCGCTGAATTGCTGGTAATCTACCCGACCCAATGGCTCGCCATAGGCATGTGCAATTTTGTCTGCCAAGTAGGTAGTTGCCCGTCCGGAAAAGATTTTAACAGCCATGCCTTTAAATATTAAATCCTGGTTAGCCCAGGATTTTTAGAGTTGTCCTACTAGGATTCGAACCTAGAAAAGCAGAATCAAAATCTGCTGTGTTACCATTACACCATAGGACAATGCCTTCAAATCAAAAATTTGAGGTGCAAATGTAGGAACAATTTCGAGAACTGAAAGCCCGAAATTCAGTGTTTTTTAGGATTTTAGGAATAGTTATTCCAAGTCATCGGCCTGAGCTGCTACGCCTGTCTCAGCAAATCCTTCGGCCATAAAACGGTATTTATCCAATATTGAAATTACTGCATTGCGCAGGTGGCGCTCGTTATTAAAATTAATGCTTCCATAAAGTGTGGTTGCATAGCCTTGCCAGATGGACCGGTTCTGACGCCTGTCAAAAAATTGTATCAGAAGGGTGCCTGTTCTAAGGTTTATTTTTTTTGCATCGTATCGTTCGTCTTCTTTTTGGGCACGAATCCACTCTTCAATATCGGGCTGATCGTAGCCATTAAAACGCAAACTATCGGTGTACATTTTAAAGCCGATAATTAAATGAGGCCGGGTTTCGGTTTGTTTGTAGCCCAGAAATTTCATGCGCGAAACAATCGACTTTTCAACGATGTCGTTTACCATTGTTGAATCATTGATGCCCATGGGGCGCATAATGTCAAAGCTTCTGTATTTTTTAAAATTTCCGCGGTAGCTGTAATCGTATTCAACGGGCAATTCCTTATATCCCAAACACGAACCCAACAAAACAGGTAATAAGGCAAGCAGATAAATTTTGCGCATAGGTAATAGGATTGAATAGCAAAAGGTAATGCATTTTACATGCTTGTGCAAGCCAGGTGCTTTTCTTTTGCTGCCATGTTTAGTTAAAGTGAACTAAATAAGGTTTGAAGTTGAAACAATAAGCAGTTTCGCCTTATTTTCAAGAAAATTTTAACTACGAGAAGAATGACTTCGAAGTACGAACAAACGGTTGGCGCGCGGTATCATATTTATAACAGCTTGTTTTTGAACTTGCCATTTCAGGATATTCAGCGAACCGGAACCTTGTTGCCATTTTTACAACAATATTGTGAGGAGGCTTTTGAACAAGGCAAGCCAGCAACAGAAATCCTGAATCAGTTTTTTAGTGATTTGGTGCCGCATGCAAAAAAAGAAGAACAATTCAGCTTGCTTTTTAAATTCATTCAATATGTGGAACGCCAGGTTGCACTTTTCGATTCGGTTGAAGATTCTGCTTTTGAGCAAATAAATGACGTAACGGGCAAAGGTACGGTGGCATCGCTTATACAGCGCACCCGCTTTGATAGGCGAGAGAAAGAATTGCAGGAGCGCTTAGAGAATTTTAGTTTAAGAACTGTATTAACCGCCCATCCAACTCAATTTTATCCGGGCTACGTGTTGGGTATTCTTACCGACCTGGAAAAATCCATTCGCGACAGCCATTTGCAACACATTAACTTATTATTACAACAATTAGGCAAAACCGGATTTATAAATCAGGATAAGCCTTCGCCATACGATGAGGCAGTAAGCTTGTGTTGGTTTCTTGAAAATGTGTTTTACCAATCCATACCAGAAATTATTCAGCAATTATGTGCTGGACTTACCATGCCGTTATCCAATTGGAAAAATGATCGATTGGTGGTAATTGGATTTTGGCCCGGTGGCGATAGAGATGGCAACCCGTTTGTAACAAGTGAAATTACCAGAAAAGTTGCTGCCAAACTGCAGGATAGCATACTAAAATGCTATGCGCGTGATTTACGGGCATTGCGCAGGCGATTAACCTTCAGAGGTGTTGATAAATTAGTTACTGAAGTAGAGCGTAAAATATATAACTGGGCTTATGGCAACGAACGAGGTTATAAGCAGGTAGAAGAACTCCTCAGCGACCTGAACCTGGTGCGAAAGCGATTGGTGGAAGACCACGATGGTTTATTTCTGGATTTGCTGGATGTCTTCCTTTTAAAAGTGAAACTGTTTGGATTTCATTTTGCAAGCCTGGATGTACGGCAAGACAGCCGCAAGCACGATTTCGTGTGGAATCATATACTTGACTGCGCATCAAAAAACGGTAGTACCATTACAGCCGAAGCATTTCAAAAGCTTTCGCAGCCCGAACAGATTGAATATTTGTTAGCATTACAACTGGACTTACAATCTGTAAAAATTACAGACGATTTTGTTAAAGAAACACTTAATAGCATTCGGGTAATTGGTGAGATACAAACCAACAACGGTACCACCGCAAGCCATCGGTATGTAATAAGCAATTGCCAAAGTGCTTTACATATTATAGAAGTATTTGTTTTAGGTAAATTGCTGTTGGGCACCCACTCCGGTTTAGAATTAGATGTAGTACCCTTGTTCGAAACAATAGATGACCTGGCACGGGCTCCACAAATAATGGATACGTTATATCAGGTAAACGCTTATCGCGAACATTTAACCAAACGTAAATCACATCAAACCATTATGCTTGGCTTTTCGGATGGTACGAAAGATGGGGGCTACCTGCGCGCAAACTGGTCCATCTTTCGCGCCAAAGAAAACCTGACAGCTATTTCGCGCAAACATGGTTTCAAAGCATTATTTTTTGATGGCCGCGGTGGACCTCCGGCACGGGGAGGTGGAAACACACACGATTTTTATGCGTCATTAGGCGATACAATTGAAAATGAAGAAGTGCAGATTACCATACAAGGCCAAACCATCAGTTCTAATTTTGGCCGGGTTGCATCTTGTAAATACAACCTCGAACAATTGATTTCGGCAGGGCTGGAGGGCGATGTGTTTAAGCGCAACGAAAACCAACTCACCGAAGAACAAAAGCAAATATTGGATGACCTGGCCGAAGAAGGTTACAAAGCTTACCTCAGCCTGAAACATCACGAAAAATTTGTGCCTTATCTGGAAAAAGTTACTCCCTTGTCATTTTTTGGCGATACCAACATCGGCTCGCGTCCGGTTAAGCGAAGCGCTTCTGAAGGTTTGAAGTTTGAAGACTTGCGCGCCATTCCGTTTGTAGGTTCGTGGGCAATGATGAAGCAAAATATTCCTGGCTTTTATGGCGTGGGTTCTGCGCTTTCCGCCATTTCTGCTAAATATGGCATTGAAAAGCTGAAAGCTTTTTATCAGGAGTCTCTTTTTTTTCGAACTCTCTTGGGCAATAGTATGATGTCGTTAACCAAATCTTATTACAAAGCTACAACCTACTTAAGTACCGATGCCGAGTTTGGCAACTTCTGGAAAAAGATGTTTGCCGAGTATGAATTATCCATGCAAAACGTACTCGAGGTTTCCGGGTTAAGCGGGTTAATGGAAAATAATCCGAACATTCGCGATTCGGTAAAATTACGCGAGCGCATTGTGCTGCCACTTATTGCCATTCAACAATATGCGCTCATGAATATTCGTAACCTGAATGACTCTAATAAGATGTATGAGCAGCGCTATCGCAAGTTGATAATACGCTGTATGTTTGGAATTATTAATGCGGCACGAAACTCAGCATAATGAACGCCTGGCTGCTACTCGCTGGTTTTTGGTAATCAAAAAAGCCAGCATCGGTAAATAAATTTAATTTTTGTATGAAACTACGTTTAACTCTTCTTATCACAGCTTTGGCAAGTTTCGCATTTGCTCAAAACAAAGCCATCCTGCATGCCGACCAAGGCAAAACAAAAATTGATAAGCACATCTATGGCCATTTTTCAGAACACCTCGGCAGGTGTATATACGGTGGGTTTTATGTAGGCGAAAACAACCCAAAAATTGCTAACACAGCCGGTGTGCGCAACGATGTTGTGGCGGCTCTAAAAAAACTAAAAGTACCTAACTTAAGGTGGCCCGGTGGCTGCTTTGCTGATACCTATCATTGGAAAGATGGAGTGGGACCAAAAGCTAACCGACCAACCATTGTAAACACCTGGTGGGGCAATGTAACCGAGGATAATAGTTTTGGTACACACGATTTTTTAAACATGTGTGAGTTAATTGGTGCCGAGCCTTACCTGGCTGCCAACGTAGGCAGTGGTACTGTGCAGGAATTAACCGAGTGGGTACAATACGTAAACTTCGATGGCATAAGTCCCATGTCGAAATGGAGAAAAGAAAACGGAAGAGATAAACCCTGGAACGTAAGGTATTGGGGGGTGGGTAATGAAGCCTGGGGTTGTGGCGGTAACATGACAGTAGAACATTACACCAATATTTACCGTCAGTACGCAACCTTTATGGGAGGAAAACTTTTCAAAATTGCTTCCGGGGCAAACTCCGATGATTTTCATTGGACAGAAGTATTGATGCGCGATATTCCCCACAACATGCTGGAAGGTATTGCACTGCATCATTACTCAGTAATTGATTGGAGTAACAAAGGCCCCTCAACCACGTTTACCGAAAAGCAATATTTTAAAACCCTGCAGCGCGGCTTATTTATGGATGAAGCCATACAACGCCATAGCACCATTATGGATAAATACGACCCCAAAAAGAAAGTGGCCCTGGTGGTTGATGAATGGGGCGGTTGGTATGATGTAGAGCCCGGCACTAATCCTGGTTTTTTATTTCAACAAAACACCATTCGCGATGCTGTATTGGCAGGAGCAACTTTAAACATTTTTCATAAACACTGCGAACGCGTGCGTATGGCAAACCTGGCACAAACAGTAAATGTGCTGCAAGCTGTTATACTTACTGAAGAAGAAAAAATGATACTTACACCCACCTATCACGTAATGGAAATGTACAACGTACACCAGGAGGCTACTTACTTGCCCTTGGACGTAAACACAAGCTATTATGAACTGGATGGCGAGAAACTACCGGCCATATCCGCCTCGGCTTCAAAAGATGCCGCTGGTTTGGTGCATATTTCTTTAGTGAATATTGATGCAAAGGCTCAACAGGAAATAACCATCGACTTAAGGGGTGGTAAGTTTACTTCTGTAACCGGGCGCATTTTAACCAGCACTAATTTGCAGGATTACAACACTTTTCAAAAACCTGATTTAATAAAGCCAGCAGTTTTTAAGGGAGCGATGCTAAAAGAGGGTGTATTAAAAGCAACCTTACCCAGGCATTCGGTAGTCGTGTTAGAAATAAAGTAAGCCTGTTGCATTACAGAAAAAGTAGATAGCCAATGTGAAAATTTATAATGAAGTTGATTGTTTACTTTTGGCGTGAAATAAAAAATCCTTGAAACTACTATACCCTGCATCGTGGAATGATTATGAGTTGCTGGACTCCGGCAACTTTGAAAAGCTGGAACGTTTTGGAAAAATTGTTTTGATAAGACCCGAACCCCAAGCAATTTGGCAACCGGTAGGCAGCGAAGCCACCTGGAAGCAACAATCCCATGCACATTTTACCCGCGAACAAAAAGATAATTACCGATTTGGCGAAGAAGTGAAAGGCGGTTGGAAGAAACTTCGCCAAATGGAAGATAGCTGGCATATAGGGTATAACTATAAAACTTTAGACCTAACGCTGCGCCTTGCCCTTACCGGTTTTGGTCATGTGGGTGTATTTCCAGAGCAAGGTTCAAACTGGAATTTTATTTACGATACTATTTCATCGTGGAGCAAACCCGGCCGGGTGCTTAATCTTTTTGCTTATACCGGTGCGGCATCAGTAGTGGCGCGTGCGGCTGGCGCTGATGTTACGCATGTAGATGCTTCGCGGCCCGGCTTAAACTGGGCCAATCAAAACATGCAATTGAACAACCTGAAAGATATACGCTGGGTATATGAAGATGCACTCAAGTTTGTAAAGCGCGAAGTAAAGCGCGGTAACAAATACAACGGCATTATAATGGATCCGCCACCGTACGGCCGCGGGCCGGAAGGTGAGAAGTGGACCCTACAGGAAAAACTGAATGAGTTGGTTTACTTAGCCAGTAAGTTGCTGGAACCAACATTTGCTTTTTTTATCCTGTCCATGTATGCGGTCGGGTTATCTTCACTGGTAGGATTAAATGTAGTTAAATCACACTTTCCGGATGTAAATCCTGAATTTGGTGAATTTTATCTTCAAGCCCTTACCGAAAAAAATTTGCCGATGGGTACATTTATTCGATTTAACAGATAACCTTCAACTTTTTGATGACGTGGGCCATCCTATACGTCAGAAAATTTACATTGCTGCGCCAGGTTTACATTTTACTTTTCTGCTTAGCACCCGGGCTTGTGCCAGCCCAAAAAATTTACCGTGGCATTGTCGTGGATTCCGCCAGTATGGCCGATTTACCGGGAGTTCATGTTTCTATAAAGGGAACCACGCGAGGTGTAGTTACCAATGCTTCGGGTTCGTTTTTGATTTCAGCCCGGCCAATCGATACGCTTGTTTTTACAACGGTAGGATATCATGCAGTTGAACTACCGCTTATGTTTCAAGAAGATGCTTTGTTTATTATGTTGCGCGAAAACAAAATTATGTTGCAGAATGTAACAATTAGAGCCCACCGGCTTTATCCAAACAAAACAGAAGATCGTACGAAAGTAGTACCGCGCACCTTAAGTAAAGTACACATGTTTGAATCACCGTTCGATTACTTTTGGAAACTGGAACGTGAAAAGCGAAAACTCTCACGCGTTATTGAAGAGAACAATCGCACCCAAACATTCCGTCAGGTAATAACCGATCCGGACGTGAAATCGATTATGATGGAAGATCACAACATCGATGAAAATACCTATTACAACCTGATAGAGCAGTTTAACATCAAGCATCCTGCAGTACATTACTTTACTGATCCGGATGCGATTATGGAAGCATTGCATGGCTTCTTCGAAAAGAACAAAACAGTTTATAAAATCGATTGAAATCGACCTGCTTTCAACCGTTCGGATTATTCTGAACGCCCTCCGTTAAAATCCCTAAATAACGCTATCTTTGCGGCCTTAAAGTCAAAAAAGAAGCGGAAATCAAAGATTTATGGAGGTTAGTAAGATCAGAAATATTGCCATTATTGCCCACGTTGACCACGGCAAAACCACATTGGTTGACAAATTACTACATGCCGGTCACCTATTTAAAGACCACGAAAACCCAGGCGAATTGATTATGGATAGCAACGACCTGGAACGGGAGCGTGGCATTACCATTCTTGCCAAAAATGTTTCAGTACGTTATAAAGATTACAAAATCAATGTGATTGATACTCCCGGCCACAGCGATTTTGGTGGTGAAGTAGAACGGGTTTTAAACATGGCCGATGGTTGTTTGCTGCTGGTTGATGCTTTTGAAGGCCCCATGCCGCAAACCCGTTTCGTTTTGCAAAAAGCATTACAACTTGGCTTAAAGCCGATTGTAGTAATCAACAAAGTAGATAAGAAAAACTGTACACCCGATGAGGTGCACGAGGCCGTATTTGATCTGATGTTTGCTTTGGATGCGAACGAAGATCAGTTGGACTTCCCAGCCTTCTATGGTTCGGCCAAGCAAGGTTGGATGAGCACCGATTGGAAAACTCCAACTACTGATATTAACGCATTGATTGAAGGTATTATTAAATACATACCGGCTCCTAAAATTGATGAAGGCTCAACGCAATTGCTGATTACATCATTGGAGTATTCTTCTTTCATTGGCCGGATTGCGATTGGCCGGGTGCAACGCGGTTCGGTTAAAGCCGGGCAGCAGGTAGCACTGGTAAAACGCGATGGTGGTGGCATTGTAAAGTCCCGCATCAAAGAAGTTTACGTGTTCGAAGGTTTTGAAAAGAAAAAAGTGGAGCAGGTAAATGCCGGTGAGATTTGTGCCCTGGTAGGATTAGAAGGTTTTGAAATTGGCGATACCGTTGCCGATGTAGATAAACCAGAAGCTTTAAAGTCGATTGCAATTGACGAGCCAACCATGAGTATGTTATTCACCATCAACAACTCTCCCTTCTATGCAAAAGAAGGTAAGTTTGTTACATCACGCCACATTAAAGAACGCCTTGAAAAAGAATTAGAGAAAAACCTGGCGTTACGCGTGGGTGAAACCGGTTCGGCCGATAGCTTTATGGTGTATGGTCGTGGTGTATTGCACTTATCGGTATTAATTGAAACCATGCGCAGAGAAGGTTACGAATTGCAAATTGGCCAACCACAGGTAATTTTTAAAGAAATTGATGGCGTTAAGTGCGAACCGGTTGAAGAGCTAACCATCGACTTACCCGAAACAGATGCGGGTAAAGCAATCGAAACGGTTTCAATGCGTAAAGGTGAAATGATTAACATGGAACCAAAAGCCGATCGCATGATTTTGAAATTCCTTATTCCCTCACGCGGGATAATGGGCTTGCGAAATTATTTATTGAACGTAACAGCAGGCGAAGCAGTAGTTACGCACCGCTTCAAAGAATATCAACCCTATAAAGGCGAAATACCGGGCCGCATTAATGGTTCATTGATTGTAATGGAACAAGGTGAAGCCATTCCTTACAGCTTACACAACCTGCAAGACCGCGGTAAATTCTTTATCAATCCGGGCGAACCCGTGTACGAAGGCCAGGTTATTGGCGAACATAGCCGCAGTGGCGATTTGGTAATTAACGTTACCAAAACCAAGAAACTTACCAACATGCGCGCCTCGGGTGCCGATGAAAAAATGAAAATTGCTCCCCCGTTGAAACATACCTTGGAAGAAGCATTGGAATACATCCAGGCCGATGAGTACGTAGAGGTTACACCAAAATCCATTCGCTTACGCAAAATCTATTTGAACGAGAACGACCGTAAGCGCGAACGTAATAAGGCCGGATCGAATGCATAAAGGTTTGCTTACAGGTTTCCTCATGGTGGCGATGCTCACCTTGGGTTTTGCACAAAACCCAAAGTGGGCAGCCTGGGAAACAGAAGCTGACACTTTAATGGGGCGCGAAAATTTTAAAAAGGCAATTGCGCTCTATTCTAAAATCATCAAAGCATCAGGTTTAAAACAGAAAGAAAATTACCGCACCCTGTATAAGCGGGCGGTGGCCTATTATAGCTCAGGCCAATGGCAACCGGCCATTGCCGATATGAACAAGTTTATTCCCGAGTTTCCACAGAGCTACCAGGCTCGCATTTTACGCGCACTTGTTTACCGTGAATTAGATGATGTGGATATGCAATTAACCGACATTGAATCGGCCATTGAATTAATTGGGAGCGATCCGCAATTGCTACGCTGGCGCGGAAGTTTATTTATGGAGAAAGAAGAATACGAACTCGCCAAAAAAGATTTTAAACAAGTCATTCAAATTCAGGACGATCCGGAAATCGAAATGAACCTGGCGTTGGTGTATTACTCCACGCAAAACCTGGATAGCGCCATGCTTGCCATTAATCAGGCTATACAATTAGATGGCGCTTATGCGCCCGCCTATTATTATGGTGGGGCAGTTTCGTTAGAGTTAGAGCAATACGAGCAAGCCTTAAAGTTTCTGGATGTTGCACTGCGTCTTGATTCGGAAAATTTGCAGGCCTTATTTTACAAAGGCATTGCCCTGGTTGAGTTGAAACGCGAAGAAGAAGGATGTCGCTGCCTGAATAAAGTTTTTTATCAGGGTTTTGACGATGCAGCAGATTACCTGAAGCAGTATTGTTACGAGGTATTAAAATAATCCTTTGAGGGATTTAACTTTTAGCTCCTATGGCACAACAAATTCTAATTCTCGATTTTGGTTCGCAGTACACACAACTTATTGCCCGCAGGGTGCGCGAGCTAAATGTGTATTGCGAGATTCATCCCTTCAATCATATTCCTACCATTACTCCTGACATAAAAGGTGTTATTCTTTCAGGAAGCCCTTGTTCGGTGCGCGATGTCGGTGCGCCTGATGTGGACTTAAAACAGTTTGGAAAAATTCCGGTATTAGGTGTTTGTTACGGTGCGCAATTGATTGCCCATAAAAGTGGTGGGTCGGTAGCGCCATCGCAAATCCGCGAGTATGGTCGCGCCAAGCTTACTACGGTCAATCATCACAACGAGTTATTAAAAGAAATCTCACTCGACTCACAAGTATGGATGTCGCATGCAGACACCATTACTTCTATTCCTGAACAGTTTGAAATTATTGCCAGCACACCTTCTGTAAAAGTGGCAGCATTTCATTTAAAAGGCGAAAAGCTATATGGCATTCAGTTTCATCCGGAAGTAACACATTCGCTGGAAGGTAAAAACCTGCTGCGCAATTTTGTGGTTCATATTTGTGGTTGTGCACAAGATTGGACACCCGATCAGTTTGTTGAAACAACTATTGCCGATTTAAAAAAGAAATTGGGTACCGATAAAGTGGTTATGGCTTTATCAGGTGGCGTGGATTCTACGGTTGCAGCGATGTTAATCAATAAAGCAATCGGTAAAAACCTGTATTGCATTTTTGTTGATAACGGATTGCTGCGCAAAGACGAGTTCGCACAAGTATTACAATCTTATCAAGGCATGGGCCTTAACATTAAAGGAGTTGATGCCAAAGATAAATTCTATGCTGCTTTAAAAGGATTGTCTGAACCAGAGGCCAAACGCAAAGCTATTGGAAAAACATTTATTGATGTGTTTGATGAAGAAGCACACGCCCTTACCGAAGTAAAATGGTTAGGGCAGGGCACCATTTATCCGGATGTGATTGAATCGGTTTCGGTTAAAGGTCCATCGGCAACCATCAAATCGCACCACAACGTGGGTGGCTTACCCGAAAAGATGAAGATGAAAGTGGTGGAACCTTTAAATACATTATTTAAAGATGAAGTTAGATTAGTAGGGAAAACATTGGGTATCGATCCACTGATTCTGGGGCGTCATCCATTCCCGGGTCCGGGTTTAGGTATTCGGATTCTGGGTGAAATAACAGCCGACAAAGTGCGGGTTTTGCAGGAAGTTGATGCAATTTTTATAGGAGCACTGCGTGCACATGGTTTATATGAAAAGGTGTGGCAGGCCGGGGCTGTATTGCTACCGGTTTATTCGGTAGGTGTAATGGGCGATGAAAGAACATACGAGCAGGTTACGGCCTTGCGCGCAGTAATAAGTGTAGATGGGATGACAGCCGACTGGGCACATTTACCACATGAGTTCTTAAGCGAAGTATCTTCCGATATTATCAATAAGGTGAAGGGTGTTAACCGGGTGGTATATGACATCAGCTCCAAACCACCGGCAACCATCGAGTGGGAATAGCGGCTTAATTTTTGATTCATTATATTGGCCAATTGAAGTGATAAAGTAGTGTGCATGCGTAAACATTTCTTCCTGATTTTGTTTGTTGTAAGCCTGCTGCCAGCCCAGGGGCAGGATTTCCGAAAGCAATTCCGGCAAGCCAAAGATTTATATGAAGGCAAGCAATACAGTGCGGCCATGGCCGCTTTTAAACCGCTAACCGTTTACGATCAAGCCAATCCTTTTCCTGAATACGCTTCCTTTTATTATGCGCTATCGGCCCATCAGTTGGGATATGGTTCGGTAGCAAAAGATATGTTTCTACAGATCAAGACCCTTTACCCCAAGTGGGATCAATTGCCGGAAGTAGATTATTGGTTGTGTAAATTGTATTTCGATCAGGGTGATATTTTTCAGGCTTTAAAAGTGGCTTCCAACATTTCAAATCCTGCCTTACAATCCAGTCTTACCGGCATGAAACGCTTTTACCTTAGCAAAGTTGATGATGCCGAAACACTGAAAATGGTGTTGGAAGAATTTCCAGAAGAGCGTGAAGCTGGTCGTGCATTGGTAAAAGTTTTGGGTAAACAGCCTTTTCACCTACAGGAAAAGGCTATGATGGAATTAATGATAACAAAATTCAATCTACCCCGCGAAAAACTTATAACCAATGAAACCCCTAAACCGATATTTAAGGATTCATATCGAGTGGCATTGCTAATGCCCTTTCTTGCAGCTACGTTAGACCCCTCGCCCGTAATTAAGCGCAACCAGTTTGTGCTGGATATGTATGAAGGCATTAAGCTGGCAGCCGATAGTTTAAAGAAACAAGGTATCAAGTTAGAGATATTGGCTTATGATACAGAACGGTCGGCTGAAGCAACCCGAAAAATATTATCAAAAGAAGAACTTAAATCGGCCGACCTGATTATAGGGCCACTTTTTCCTGATGAAGCCAAACCCGTACTGGAATTTGCCCTGGCTAATAAAATTAATGTGTTAATTAATCCGGCTTCCAACACCATCGACTTTGCACCACATCCCTATTCGTTTTTATTTCAACCCAGCAACCAAACTTTAGGAATACGCTCGGCCGAGTGGGTAGCACAACACGTGCGCAAAAAAAATTGTTTGGTGTACTACGGTGAAACTGCCAAAGATTCAACACTTGCATTTTCGTACGTAAAAAAAGCACAAGAATTAGGAATAAAAGTGGTGGCTGTAGAGAAGGTTCGTAAAGAAAACTCAACAAGCATTCTTACCAATCTTGTTTCGGCCACAGAGTTTGATGAGTGGAAGAAGCCATTGCAATTCAAACTTAAAAAAGACAGCTTGGGAAGCATTTTTGTTGCTACCGATAATGAATTGCTTTATTCCAAAGTTGTGAATGGTGTTGAAACAAGAGGTGACTCTATCACCATAATCGGCCAGGAGAGTTGGCTAACCGACACTTCCATTGATTACTCCAAATTTGAGCGGACGCAGGTAAACCTGGCCGCACCCAATTACAGGGCACTGGGCAGTTCTTCTTACATTGACTTTCGTAAGAAATTTATTCAAAAGCATGGTATGCTGCCAGGCGAATATGCCACCCTGGGCTACGAAGTTAGCATGATGGTTGGTCAGTTCTTCCATCGCTACGGAACCGGCTTTTTAGAATTGATGCCGCCCGGTGAGATTATTTACGGGCACCTGGGAAGCGGATATCAATTACAAGCCACCCACGATAATGGCCGCTTTCCTTTTATCCATTTTAAAAACGGGGCCATTGCTACCACCGGCCTGCAGTAATACTAATTACCAAACTTTTTCAATCAATTCCTTACACCCTGCAAGCATCCGGGTGCCATTTTAATACCTTTGCAGCACAATCGAATCGCCTTCTTTTACTATTTTTAACACTATTATGGTAAGCACACGCGTAACATTAGTGGGTATCTTGTGGTTAACAGCCGGTATTGCATTTAGCCAATCGGCCGAAAAAATTGCCGTTACATTTGATGAGTTGTATGATGAACCCTATTCAATTAATAAACTCTTTGTTGCTTTTCAACCACTTTACGGAGAGATTTTTGCCACCAATGTGAATGCCGGATATGGAGTAGAGGCTCAGTACTATCACAAAAATAAATTCAACATCAAGGGCCAGTTTCGCAAGTCGTACAGCAGTAAATTTTTAGATTTTAACCGCGAGACTGCTTTGCGCAACAGCACCGTTCAAAACACTCCCGAGGTATTCAACTATTTTGAATTTGGCGGCACGTATCATATCAAAGATTTTGATGAAACTTCAACAGCCAAAATCTTCCTTCATCAGAAAAAAACACCACGCAACAAGTGGGCATCAACTATTGCTTCGTATGCCGAAGTACCCAGTAAACTAAGAAAAATTTATGGTGCGCGCCTGGGTACAGTAATCTGGGATGCTACTGCCGATATAAATCGTACACTGGATAAGCAGGGTCTTACTTTTGCCAATCTGGTAAATAACGAGGGAAATAGCTTAGAAACCGTAGCAAATGGAGCGGCTATACAAGCCTTCTCTAATTTATATGCAACCAATGTATATATAGGTGGCTCACTTACGTGGATCAGAAATATAGCTGTAAGTTTTGATCAGTATGATGATGCTGTGGACGATGGCATTTTTAACCTTTACCTGGACGTAATGTTTGCACCGGCTTTAAAGCTTGACCCCATCAATTATCAAGGATTTGATTTCTCTACCGAACCAGTCAAACTTAACAAGATTGGTGTGCGCGCAGGATTTGAAGGTAAATACAATCGCACGCTGGGTTGGTCTTATGGTGGCGAATTGGGTTACCGTCCTTCACTGGATGGCCGCGGCTTCTTCGCCATGTTTAAAATAGCCTTCCCTGTTTTCAGTTCTAACCTCGACAATAAAGTCGAAGCTTTCCAAAAATAGTTCGGATGGATATCCTGATCACTCACATACACAACCTCGTGCAAGTGAGAGAGCAGGCCTTAAAATTCGTAAGTGGTGCAGCCATGCGCGAATTGCCCACACTTGAAAATGCATACCTGGCCATAGACGATGGATTGATCGTTGATTTTGGTTTGATGAAAAATTTGCCGGCATCAACCAACGCAACAACTGTTATTCAGGCATCAGGTCGATTGGTGTTACCTTCTTTTGTTGATTCGCACACACACCTGGTATATGCCGATACCCGCGAAGAAGAATTTGTAATGAAGTTAAAGGGTGCAACCTATCAAGAGATTGCGGCTTCGGGCGGAGGAATTCTGAACTCAGCCCGTAAACTTCAGCAAGCAAGTGAAGACGAATTGTTTGAGAAGGCGCTAACCCGTGCGGCCGAAGTAATTAAAACCGGAACAGGTGCTATCGAAATTAAAAGTGGCTATGGTCTTACTACCAAAGATGAATTAAAAATGCTGCGTGTGGCACGCAAAATTGGTATGGCAACTCCACTTACGGTTAAAACCACTTTGTTGGGAGCACATGCCATTCCGTACGATAAATCGAAAGAACAATATATAGCAGAAGTTGTAGAAGAAATGATTCCGGCTGCAGCCGAAGAAAACCTGGCCGATTATGTGGATGTATTTTGTGAAACCGGATTTTTTTCGCCTGAAGAAACAGCGTACATAGTTGAAGCTGGCAAACAATACGGACTTATCCCACGGTTACATGCCAATCAACTAAACCGATCGGGTGGGGTGCAGGTTGGATTAAAAACAAAAGCTATTAGTGTAGATCATTTAGAGAATATTGGTGATGAGGAGATTGATATTTTGAAACACAGTTTAACGATGCCTGTTTCATTACCGGGCGCAGCATTTTTTCTGGGCTTACCCTTTACGCCTGCACGCCAGATGATCGATGCTGGTTTACCATTGGGTATTGCCAGCGATTATAATCCCGGGAGTGCGCCTGGCGGTAGCATGCCTTTTAACATTGCCTTGGCTTGTATTAAAATGCGCATGTTACCGGAAGAAGCTATTAATGCTACTACTATCAATACCGCCTATACATTGGGTTTATCCAACACGCATGCAACCATCACGAAGGGAAAGGTGGCAAATGTTTTTATTACACACCCCATGCGTTCGGTTGCTGCAATCCCGTACGGTTTTAGTTCAAACCCGGTGGATCAGGTTATATTAAATGGAAAAATTATTACCGATACGAAATGATTTTTAAAGAGGAGAGTATAAAAGCGCTGTTGCGCGATGTGCCCGATTTTCCGAAGCCCGGGATATTATTTAAAGATATAACACCCTTGCTTGCAGAACCAAAAGCCAGAAAGTTAGTAGTTGAAGCAATAGCCAAACATTTTCACAATAAGCAACTGGATGCTGTAGCCGCTGTGGAGGCGCGCGGATTTATATTCGGAATGTTAATAGCTGAAGCACTGGATGTTGCCTTTATACCGGTGCGTAAAGCAGGCAAACTTCCGTATCATAAAATCCGCGAAGAATACGACCTGGAGTATGGCAAGGCGGCAATTGAAATGCATGTGGATGCATTGAAGCCAGGCAGCCGGGTGCTCATTCACGATGATTTGCTGGCCACAGGCGGAACAGCAGGGGCAGCCGGTAACCTGATTCGCAAGTTAGGGGGAACGGTAGCAGGCTATTCTTTTATTATTAACCTCGCCTTTTTGCCGGGCGAAAAAATATTAACCGATAAGTTTGGTGTAAACCCACACTACCTGGTTCGGTACTAGATGCTTAAAAATTTGGTTGCAAGTAATTTCCATATAACTTTCCGGCAAAATTGATTGTTATAGCAGGGTGATGAATGTGATTAAGATCCCAATGTTCCCACTCTCCATTTTCCCGTTGCCGGGCGAAATGGTTCCGCTGCACATCTTTGAACCACGCTACCGGCAACTGTTGGAAGATGCCGAAAACAAAGACATCGCTTTTGGTATTTATTATAATCACGTATCCAACACTGAAAAAGTGGGGTCGCTGGTTAAACTGGAAAGTGTAATTAAACGCTACCGCACGGGCGAATTGGATATCATTGTGAAATGCATCGACCTGTTGTCGATGAGCAAATTGTTTCGCACATACCGCGATAAACTTTATCCGGGTGCTGAGGTTGAGTTGTGGAATGTAAATTTATTCGGGCCGATGGACGAAACCTTACGGCTTTACTTTTCTGAATACATGAGCATGATCCGGCTTAACCATCCTGATAAAGCAACTTCTATTTACGATGTGGCCAACGAATTAAATCTTGGATTTGAAGATCGTCTCAAATTCGTACAGTTACCGGACGATCGTAAATCATCGTTCATGATCACACGCCTCAGGTACCAAATGCATTTACTCAAAGAAGTAGAAAAGGCTAAAGACGTGTATCATCTCAATTAAGTTTCATTGTAAAATTTATTTAACGTAAAGTTAAACCATTCTGAAGGTTGCTCGTTTGAAGGCGAACTTCTTGAATAATCGCATTCATAAATTATTTAACATTCTTTAACACCACGCGTGCAACAATTAACGATTGCACAGCGTCCTAAGGCTATAAATTTTATTTTATGAAAGCATTACAATTGTTGTTGGCAGGTGTGCTGGTAAGCTCATTTGCATTTGCGAGCGTGGTTGATGAACCAGCTTCGGCAGAAGGAGTTGCTGTTACGCACGCTACCGGAAGTTCAGTACTTAAGGTGTACTACACTTCGGCTCAGGTGGGCGATGTAAAAATTTCGATTCTTGATAAGAAGAATAGAAATGTGTATTCCGAAACTATTAAAAAAGTTTCAGGCTTTGTTAGGCCTTATAATTTATCGGGTCTTTCAGCAGGCGATTATACTATAGTAATTGCCGATAAAAATGGGGTACGCAAAGAGAAAATTGCGTACTCAGCCGGTAAAATTGATAAAGTGATTAACGTTGTGCGCTTGCCTGAAACAGGAAAGTATTTATTATCCATAAAGTCAAAGGCATCGGATGTAATTAATGTGAATGTGTATGATCAAGATAACAGACTTATTCATTCACAGGTCCGTGACATTAAAAGTGATTTTGCTGAAGTTCTTAATCTGAAAGAAATAAATCAGTTTACAATTGAAATTTCTGACAGCCAGGGTATTTTAAAAACAATAAAGAATTAACGAGGGGTAGGATCGTGAAGAAAATAATCTCGCCTGGTGCGAGATTATTTTTTTGCCTTAGATGCAATCGTTTGAGTAAATAGTTTTTTCTTCATCCGGTATTTTTGATTCAAATCACCTGTCAATGCACGTTCATTTTTTTGAAAATGAAATGCAAAAGTTTCGCAATCGATTTTTCATTTCAAAAATCAAGTTTACTTACAACCAGACAACTTGCCTACTGTGCACGCGTACATTTGCATTGAAACAAAACAGAAAAAACTATGAAAACTAAATCAGTTGTATTTGCCGTAATGATGGCTTTTGTATCGGTGGCAGCTCTTGCGGCTGATCCCGTAGGTCCTAAAATGGTTGTTGTAAACCAGAAGGATCCTTCAACTTTTAAAGTTATTTATGAAGGTTCGCAAACAGGAAAACTTACTTTACGAATTTTAGATAAAGAAGGAAGAAAAGTTGTAGCTGAGACAATTTCAGGTGTAGAGGGCTTTATGCGTACTGTAAACTTTGCAGGTATGGCAGCCGGTGAATACACCATTGAAGTATCAGGTGTAAATGGTAAACAATCTCAGAAAGTTAACTACCAACCTATTTCTGAAGGCAGTTCTATCCATGTTGCAAAACTGACTTCTGATAATAAGTATTTGCTTGCTGTAGCAAATGCAAAAGAAGTGAACGTTAAAATTTATGATGGTGCTAATATTTTAGTGCACGATCAGAACGTAACCGTAAACGGCAGCATTGGCTTGGTTTATAACCTAAGCAAGATTTCTGGTGCGCCTAAGTTTGAAGTGAGCAGCGCCACCGAAACCAAAGTTGTGAGATATTAATTATTGTTTTAGGAGTGTGTGTGAAGGCCCCGCCAATTGGTGGGGCTTTTTTGTTTCTACATGTTTCTCCGGTATTGACCGCCCACTTCAAACAAGGCCTTGGTAATTTCACCCAGGGAGCACACTTTACAAGCCTCCATCAATTCTTCAAAAATGTTTTTATTCTGGATAGCCGCATGCTTTACACGCTCAAGTTGGATAGGTGCTGTAGCCTTTTGAAAGGCATGTAGATTTTTAAGCATGGCAATCTGGTATTCTTTTTCTTCGGTGGTGGCCCGTATCACTTCCTGCGGAATAATAGTAGGCGAACCTTTCGAACTTAAGAATGTGTTTACACCGATAATAGGATATTCTCCGGTGTGTTTTAGCGTTTCGTAATACAAGCTTTCTTCTTGAATTTTTCCGCGTTGGTACATGGTTTCCATTGCACCTAAAACGCCACCGCGCTCCGTAATACGATCGAACTCACTTAGCACGGCTTCTTCTACCAAGTCGGTAAGTTCTTCAATTATAAAAGAGCCCTGTAATGGGTTTTCATTTTTTGCTAAGCCTAATTCTTTGTTAATGATTAATTGAATGGCCATTGCCCTGCGCACACTTTCTTCGGTAGGAGTAGTAATGGCTTCATCATATGCATTTGTATGCAATGAATTACAATTATCATAAATCGCATACAGCGCCTGTAATGTTGTGCGGATGTCGTTGAAGTCGATTTCTTGTGCGTGCAAAGAACGACCTGATGTTTGGATATGATACTTCAACATCTGGCTGCGGGCATTTGCATTGTATTTGTTCTTCATGGCCTTTGCCCAGATTCTACGCGCCACGCGACCAATTACGGCATACTCCGGATCTATACCATTACTAAAAAAGAATGATAAGTTTGGAGCAAACTCGTTTATATCCATGCCCCGGCTTAAGTAGTACTCCACGTACGTGAAACCGTTGGCCAAAGTAAAAGCCAATTGTGTAATGGGGTTGGCACCCGCTTCAGCAATGTGATAACCGGATATGGAAACAGAATAAAAATTTCGAATATTCTTGTTAATAAAATACTGCTGCACATCACCCATCAGGCGTAAGGCAAATTCAGTAGAGAAGATGCACGTATTCTGTGCCTGATCTTCTTTTAAAATGTCGGCTTGAACGGTGCCGCGCACTTGCGATAACGTTTCGGCTTTAATTTTTTCATAAACCTCTTTTGGTAATACCTGATCTCCGGTAACACCCAACAGCATTAAACCTAAACCATCGTTGCCTTTAGGTAAACTGCCTTGGTACGAAGGCCGCCCCTCACCGGAGGAGCGGGAGGAATAAAGTGCTGCTATTTTTTGTTCAACTTCTTTTTCTAAGCCGTTTTGCTTGATGTACAACTCACACTGTTGATCGATGGCGGTATTCATAAAATAACCGAGCAACATAGGCGCAGGCCCGTTGATGGTCATGGATACAGATGTTTTGGGATCGGCCAGGTTAAAACCGCTGTACAATTTCTTCGCATCATCTAAACAACAAATACTTACACCTGAGTTGCCAATCTTTCCATAAATATCCGGACGGTAATCCGGATCGTTTCCATAAAGTGTAACCGAATCAAATGCGGTTGATAAACGTTTGGCTGGCATGGCCATACTCACATAGTGAAAGCGTCTATTGGTTCGTTCTGGACCGCCTTCACCGGCAAACATACGGGTTGGGTCTTCGCCTTCGCGTTTAAACGGATAGATGCCAGCTGTGTAGGGAAACTCGCCCGGAACATTCTCTTGTAAATTCCATTTTAGTAAATCGCCCCAGGCTTCATAACGGGGTAACGATACTTTGGGAATTTGCAAATGTGAAAGTGATTCGGAATGGGTTTGAATCCCAATCTCTTTATCACGTACCTTAAACTTGAACACTGGTGATTGGTATTTTTTTACTTTGGCATTCCAGTCCTCAATAAGTTTTAGATTTTTTGGATCGATGTTAAGTTTCAGCTTTTGTGCCTCACCCTCTAACTCCCTCTCCACAGGAGAGGGAGAACCGCCTCGGTTTAGGTGTTCAATGGTTTTTTGAACGGCATACAGTTTCTGAACGATTTCACTTTGTTCATTAACCCATTGATCGTACGCACGATTGGTTTCAGAAATCTCGCTGAGGTAGCGGGTGCGGTGCGGAGGAATAACGAACACTTTCTCCGACATCTCCTGGGTAATCTCGAACGATGATTTTAAATCGGCTCCGGTTTTGGTTGCAATTTTTTCAATTATATGTTTATATAATCGATTTGTACCCGGATCGTTAAATTGCGAAGCAATCGTTCCAAACACGGGCATGTCTTCCGGCTTTTGATCCCACAATTGATGATTGCGTTGGTACTGTTTTTTTACATCGCGCAATGCATCCAGGCCACCGCGCTTATCAAATTTGTTCAGCGCAATTACATCAGCAAAATCAAGCATGTCAATTTTTTCGAGTTGTGTAGCGGCACCGTACTCGGGTGTCATCACGTAAAGTGATACATCGCTGTGATCAAGAATTTCAGTATCGCTTTGCCCAATACCGGAAGTTTCTAAAATGATTAAATCAAAACCCGCAACCTTTAAAATACTAATAGCATCTTTTACATAAGCTGAAAGTGCAAGGTTGCTTTGGCGGGTTGCCAAAGATCGCATGTACACGCGGGGATTGTTGATGGCGTTCATGCGAATACGATCGCCCAGCAAGGCACCACCCGTTTTTCGTTTTGATGGATCAACCGATACAATTCCTATTTTTTTGTCTTTGAAGTCCACTAAAAATCTTCGCACAATTTCATCTACCATTGATGATTTACCCGCACCTCCTGTGCCGGTAATCCCCAATACCGGTGCTTTTGATTGTTCTGCTTTTTTATGGATTTCGTTTAAGATGTCGCGGTGTTGATCGGAATAGTTTTCTGCTCCTGAAATCAATTGTGCGATCTGTAAGTAATTGCCGACTGTCAACTGTCGATTGTCGGCAGTTTGACCGGTAGGAAAATCAGCTTTCTCTACCAAGTCGTTAATCATTCCCTGCAAGCCCATCGCGCGGCCATCGTCAGGCGAATAGATTTTGGTAATGCCGTACGCCATCAGTTCTTTGATTTCTTCGGGCAGTATAACACCACCGCCACCACCAAAGATTTTAATATGTCCGGCTCCTTTTTCCTGAAGCAGGTCGTACATGTATTTGAAATATTCGTTGTGCCCGCCCTGATAGCTGGTCATGGCAATTGCCTGTGCATCTTCCTGAATGGCGGTGTTCACCACTTCTTCTACGCTGCGGTCATGCCCGAGGTGAATAACCTCAACACCCGTTGCCTGAATAATTCTGCGCATAATGTTGATGGCCGCATCGTGGCCATCAAACAAGCTGGCAGCTGTTACAATCCGAACTTTATTTTTGGGTTTATAGGGTTGGGGAGCTGCATGGGCGCCCTGGTTGGGTGCTGATTTTAATTGTGTCTCGGTACTCATTACTCGATAATTGATCGGGTAAAAGTACTCATAAAAAAATATTAAGCTAACAGGCGATAGGCACCAGGAACTACTGTATTTGGCTTATTTTTGAGGTTTATTCAAAACTTATTGATGCTGAGCCGCTTTAATTTTTTTGCACCCTCAGAAGGTATTCCCGAAGCGGTGCGGCCGGCAGTTTATGTTACCAATATTTTGTCGTGGATATTTACCTTGCTAACAGCAGTCTTGTTTGGCATACTTTACTCTTTTTTTGGTTGGACAAGGTCGTCATCTTTTATTATAGGGGTAGCATTAATTTTTCTACTGATCCCGTTTATTAATCTAAGGTTCTATAATGCAGGCAGGCTCTTGTTTTGCGTGGTGCCGGTATATGTGGCGTTTTCCATTTCGGTTTATGGAAAAATTATGGCCCCGGAACATTCATACATTACGTATTTCGATATCCGGTATATTGTTTTGGCCACTACTATTTTGCCTGCTATTACATTTTTAATTGAAGAAAAATGGAAGCTTGCATTTTGTATGGGCTCAACCTTATTATGCCTGATTTTTTTCGATCCGATTCATAATGCATTTGGATTAGGGTATTATCAACGTGGCTTTACGGCACGTTCTTACTATTATATAAATTATATAACCATTATTTCATTTCTGGTGTTAGCGTTTGGCGTGCTGGTACTTAAAGTAATAACGGGTAGGGCCGAGGTTCGGGTTAAGAAGACGATCGATCAGTTGAACGCTACCAATAAGTTGTTGATGACTAAAAATGAGGAGTTAATGCAGTTAAACGAATCGATGGCCCAACAAAGTGCGGAATTGATTCGACAGAAAAAAGAGATTCAAGAAAGTCGTGAATTAATTTCTGAAGCAAACATATTGATTAGTCAGCAGCAGGAACGGTTACTTGAATCAAATAAGAGTTTGGAAAAACTGGTAGCTCAAAAAACCAGTGATCTTTCATCGACCAACGAAGAATTGATTCGGCATAACAATGAACTACGGCAGTTTTCCTATACGGTTTCGCACAACCTGCGCGCACCCGTAGCACGTTTGTTAGGACTAACCGATTTGTTTCACAAGCCGGAGATGGAACAAGAAAGAACAGGCATTGCCGGTTTAATCCAAAAAGCAGGTAAAGATCTGGATGAAATATTAAAAGATTTACACCAGATAATTGATTTAAGGAACGACCTCTACCAGGTTCGTGAAAAAATAGCCTTCAAGGATGAGTGGCAAAAAACACTTTTTGTACTGCAGGAACAACTCAGGCCCAGCTATCGGATACAAACCAATTTTGATCAAGCTCCTTTTATCTATTCAATCCGGGCTATGATCCAGAGTATTTTGTACAACCTGGTTAGTAATGCAATTAAATATCGCAACCCTGAAAACGATCTTAAAATTGAGGTAAAAACTTATACACTGGCAGATCAAACGGTAATACTGGAAGTGAAAGACAACGGGCTTGGTATCAATTTACAAACCCAAAAGGAAAACATTTTTAAACTTTACCGGAGGTTTCACTCGCATGTAGATGGTAAAGGGCTTGGTCTGTATTTGGTTAAAACACAGGTGGAAACCTTAGGTGGTGGTATCACGCTGGAGAGTGAAGTTAATCGTGGAACTACTTTTAGAGTATCGCTTCCATACCCTGAAAATATATCCAAACAAATTATTTTTGAGAATGATGCTGTTAGTATTTACTTCGATGCAGGTATTAATAACACTGTAATTCTATGGCTGCGAGGTGTGAGCCCTGATGAATTCAGAAAAGCATACCACCAGGTGTTAAGCTCCCTAAAAACTTATCACTCGCCTGGTTGTATAGTTGATTTTACCAGGCAAGGGGTGCTTCCTGAAGCAGAGCAGCATTGGTTGATCGCAACTGTTATACCCGAAGCGGTGCGCAACGGATTGAAGCGAATAGCCGGCATAGGACTGGCTGATCCCGCACGGAAAAGTTATTTTGAATTGATTCTGGCAAAAGCGAATGCACTTGGTTTGGAACTTAGATTGTTTAGTAGCCTGGACGATGCAAGAGCGTGGATGAATTTATTTATACAAACCGATACTAAATAATAGTATGAGTCACGCATTTGTACGGGAGGGTGATGATCAAAGCTTGTCGGATATTTCGCCTACGCTTCCGGCATTAATCAACTTTCTCACACGCGAGAATAATGGAGTTCGCGTATATGAGAAAAAATTGAAACGGCTTGGTGACAAGCAAGTGCATGAAATGAGCAATGGATTGAGTTACACGAAAGATGAAAATGGCCGCTGGTCGGTTTTTGAATCATGATCTATCACATTATACCCGAAACTGCCTGGAATGAACAACAAGCAGCCGAGTCAATATACGTTCCATCGTTGCAAGCAGAAGGATTTATTCATTGCTGCACAAAGCAGCAGGTTGAAGGCGTGTTGCACCGATACTTTCAGGGACAAACTGGATTATTAATATTGGAGATTGAAGAACAAAAACTGGAAGCTGAACTGCGGTTTGAGAAATCGACCAACGATGAGTTGTTTCCGCATGTGTTTGGCGCGATCAACAAAAGTGCCATTCTTAGTGTTAACAGGCTTGGTGAGCAGGATCACGATAAGACTATACTTTTAAATATTTTGTAAGTTCATGTGTTGATTCACATCCCACCTGATTCATTACTTGTTGCAACTGTGTTTTTAGAATGGCAATGGTATGATCACCTCCGGCTTCGCCTAACGCAGCCACACCATACATAAACGATCTGCCCAGGAAAGTAAACTCTGCTCCACTTGCCAAAGCGCGGGCTACATCCGGCCCCGAACGAATGCCGCTGTCCATCATAATTTTAATTTTGTGTTTATACTTTTTTTCGATGGGGAGCAATGAATGAATAGCAGATTCACCGGCATCAATCTGGCGGCCACCGTGGTTGGAGACGATGATACCATCCAGACCAAGTTGTACTGCTATTTCCGCATCGGCTTCACTGGCTACTCCTTTCAATACCAGTTTACCTTTCCATTGATCGCGAATGGCAGAAATTTTTTCTTTGTTCAATCGTCCTGAAAAAGTTTTATCCATAAACTGGCCAAGGCCTTTCATGTTCAAACCTTTGGGCATGTATTTTTTTAGTGTAGCAAATTCGGGTGTACCATGTACCAATGTGTTGAGCGCCCACCTTGGTTTACCCATTATCTGCAGTATGTTATTGAGTGTCATATTGGGAGGCATGGCTAATCCGTTTCGGATATCACGCGGACGAAATCCAAAAGAAGGAACATCGCACAGCAGAACCAACACATCGTACTTTGATTCTTTTAATCGTTGGATAATATCATCGCGCAACGCATCTTCTGCCGGGTGATACAATTGAAACCAGGCTTTACCTTCGGTAAGTTCGCTTACGCGTTCAATGCCGGAGGTAGTAACCGTACTAAGTATAAATGGAATGTTATGCTGATGTGCAGCCTTCGCCAGGATTTCAGTAGCATTGGGCCAGATCAAACCTTGCAGTCCAACAGGGGCAATCCCGAAAGGTGCATCGTACACATGACCAAAGAGTTCGGTTTGAAGATTAACAGCCGGTGCTGGTTTTAGGTAAACCGGCACCAATTCAACCTCGCGCAGATCGTTTGTGTTTTTATGCAGGTTAATGTCTTCATTGCAGCCGCCATCCAAATATTCAAAAGCAAAACGGGGGATGCGCCTTTTAGCCTTATTGCGTAAGTCTTTAATGGAAGGATAGCTTTTATTATAAGGCCAGCTCATGAATTTTTTTTACCAAGTTAGTCATTATTGGATTTGTTTCGGAATGTGTAGGTGCTACCAGGAACATTTCAATTATAGCGGATTATTTCAAACATTCGATCCCTCGGACTTTAACTTTGGGCTGGTTTTTCTACCTACATTAAATCCCTATCGGGATTTAAGTACGAAGAGGTTATCTCAAAAGTCGAAATAAGAAGGTGCGTCATTCCGGCCTTGTGTCGGAATCCCATTTAGCACCGCTGAGACGGGATCGCGGAATAAATCCACGATGACAGAACGACTTTTGAAACAACCTCTATTGATAGAAAATTTTATAATAATAAAAGAACGACCCCTTAGGGGTCGAATGTATTGGTGCGACAATTTGAATAAGCCTTACTTACCAGACCTAAATAAAAATCCCAATACCATATTTACGATATTGGGATTTTGAAAAGTGAAGCATAAGCTTATCCCAGCGCAGACTTACAAAACTCCAGGCACTTCTTTACTTCTTCAATGGGCGAAGAGCCTTCGGGCACCTTGTACTCCAGCTCAATTGTAGCAGGGAAAGTGTATTTGTTATCACGCATCAGCCGCAACACATCGGCAAGCGGTGTATCGCCCGTTCCCCACGGCAGGTTATCACCACCATTGGCTTTGCTCTTCCGATCTTTCATGTGCATGCTTACAATGTATTTGCTTTTCGCTTTTACAAACTCCAGCGCATTGGTATTGCCGGCTGCAATGTAATGGCCAAAGTCGAGGTTAAGGGCGTTGGCCGGTGATTGCGATAAGGCAGTATCCCAAAAAGTAGGAGTTTGTTGTTCATGTCCATGATACCCGATTTTCATTCCATACTTCTCGGCAGCTTTACCCAGTTTTAAGGTGTGGGCATCGTTGCTGGGATGTTCTAATGTAACATGCGTAGCACCTAATGCTTTGGCAGCGCGCAATCCATAGTCAATATCGGAATCAGAATTTTGCATGCCGAATGCATCGGGTTTAAATGCATAAATGTCGATGCCTGCTTTCTTATACATTTTTCCAAACTCTTCGAACTTAGTCATCGAAGCTTTTTGTCGCCATTCAGAAATTTCAGCACGATAGATTTTATTTTTGGCTTCCACATCGGCCAGGGTTTGCTTTTCTTCTTCTGTTAGCTCTTGTTGTTGCTGTCGTTTGCGCCAGATCGGGAGCATGGTACTAAAGTTAACCGGATTTTTGGGCGCACCGGCAAATGATTCAGCAGGCCCACCCATTAATTCGATATTGGTAATACCGCATTGACGAATGTATTCTAAAGTTGCTTCCGCACTTTGATCGGGCAAATCGCGGAACGAGTAAGTAATTAACCCCAACCGAACTCCTTTTACCGTTGAGCCTTTTTTGCCGAGGTTGTTGATGAAGTTGGGCATACCAAACGAAGCCTGGCTGCTGAGTAATGAACCGGCTACCAGTGCCGAGGCTGTGCCTATAAATTGTCTTCTTGTTGATTTTGATTTCATGAGGTTGGCAATTTAGTTGAGAATTATTTTTTATACTTCGTTACACGTTCATCTTGAATCACTCCCTTCCAGTTTAATCCAAAAGCAAAATCGTATTTGTTGCCCTGGTCATCTACATGGCATTCCAGATCGTGGGACACATCTTCGGCTTGCTTTTCTACGGTTTCCATATTGGCCGGCATTTGTAGCGGTAATAGTGCTGATGGTTCTGCATTGCCCGTTATTAAATCCAACAGGGCCTGGTCTTGTACACCAAAGTGCGCAAAAATTCCGCTGGCATTTTTTTCAAACTCGGTAAAGATCATAGGTGTATTCAGATTTACTGAAACGATAACCGGCTTACCGTTCATTTTTTTATAGGTATCGTTAATCATACCAAGATCGGTAATATTTATCGCTTTATTCTTTTTGTTTTTATAAGATCGATTGGTGGTTTTCTCCAACGGATCACCACCGGCTATACTTACTTCGCGGGCTTCCTTGGCGGTGTATTCGCCATATTTTAAGGAGATGGGTACATAACCATTGCCACCTTTTTCTGCGTCAGCTTTGCTGTAACCAATTCCGGTTTCAGGGCTGCTTACAAATACCAATGCATAATCGGCTTCCGCGGGATTGTCGGTTACATTAAAATACTTTTTCACAATCTCTATGTTTACCGGGTATTCTAATTTCTCTGGTGTTTCCATGCCCAAAAAATTGCGACCGGCCGGAGTAAATTTTTTCGGGATGTAAACGGTTTTGTTTTTCTGAAGCGGCAATACACTTTGTTTGTTCTTCAACATCACCACTGATTTTAACTGAGCTTCATAACCCGCCTTCATAAACTCGGGATTACCCACAATCGTTTTGGATTCGGCTACATTCAGGTATGGGTTTTCGAACAAGCCCGTTCTGAAAATATTTTTTAATAATCGCACTGCTGATTGTTCGAAGCGGGCCCGCATAAATTCTTCACCGTGTTCTTTCACACCCATGTTGTACGCTTCGATTACAGGTTTCATATCGTTGTTGCCACCAAACTGATCCACACCTGCCATCAATACTTTGTAATGACGCTCGGCAATCGTTAAGTGTTCTACGCCCCACGATTTTCCCGTCAGGAAAACATCGATGGTGGTTTCATCGCCTGTTACTAACCAATCGGTACAAACGACACCATCATACTTGTATTTGTCGCGTAACAAATCGGTGATGATGTATTTATTATAACCATTGCCTACGTTCTCGTTGTATTTTTTGTCCTGATTGAATGAGATGGTATAATACGGCATTACAGCCGAAGCCATTCCGGTTTTACCTTTCAACTTGAAGGCGCCTTCTGTAAAAGGCAGCAGATGTTCATCAAAATTATCTCCGGGGTAAACCGCATATTTGCCTACACCATAATGTGCATCGCGTCCGGCTTCGCCCGATCCGCCACCCGGCCAGTGTTTCACCATCGCGTTTACACTTTCATAACCCCAGCCATCTGCAATCTCTTTAGCACCAGTTGAAGTTTGGAAACCATCGATGTATGCACGACCTATATCCGTAGATAAAGCGGCATCTTCACCAAACGTTCCGCTGGTGCGATACCATCGTGGATCAGTGGCCATATCTACTTGTGGCGAAAGTGCAGTGGTAATTCCCAAGGCGCGATATTCTTTGGCAGCGATGCTTCCAAAATTTTCTACCAATTGTGGGTCGAATGTAGCCGCTAATCCCAATGAACCAGGCCACATGGAAATTCTTCCACCGGCACCGGCATTGTATTCGGCATTGGCAACCGTGCCATGCCGTGGATCAGAACTATTATTGGCGGGAATTCCTAATCCAATACCTTCTACCAATGCCTGCACATTGTTATTCCACAACGCACCAACTTCCGGACTTTCAATGGAAGTAACGAGTACGTGGCGCAGGTTATCTTTAGTAAGAAATTCTTTTTGCTGATCGGAAAGATCGGATGACTTCAATCCACTTTCTGCTAATGGCTTGCCATTGTAGGTAGCGGCCATAAAGCCCCGGCTTCCTCCCGGAATGGATTGATGCCGGCTGTACAGCATCAAACCGGCAATTTGCTCGACACTCATTTGCGAAGCGAGATTTTTAGCACGTTCATCCGCAGATAAACGCCAATCTTCATAGGCATCGAGTTGACCATTCTTGTTTAAGTCTTTAAAGCCTAACCGATCGACTGTAAGAATGGTTACACCTGATGTTGTGGAATAGCCAAGTGTTTTTCCACCGGGGTTGGTAACTGTTTTAATACCGTTGGTTTCCGTTTCGGTCCATGTGGGGCCGCAGGCTACCAATAACAAGCCGGTTAAACCGGTAAGGAGTGTGCGAAGTTTCATAGGTTCATTGTGTAGGAGATACACAATAGTATTTCTTATTTATTGAAAATTCAATGCTTTACGATAGATTGCTTCAAAAATTAGACTGATGGGTGTAAAATCCCTGCTTATGACGAAACGAAAATCCGAATCGCTATCACCCGAAGAACTTCGCACACATGGCGAGCGTCTTTTTTTGTCGCACCTTTCGGTGGATTGTGTGATTTTTGGTTTTCATGAAGGGCAACTAAAAGTTTTATTGCTGAAATGGAAGGATGGCCCGTGGTGTTTGCCGGGTGGGTTTATCAAGCATCACGAATCGGTAGATTATTCAGCTACCCGGATTTTAAAAGAACGCACCGGCCTGGATGAAATTTATTTAAAACAATTTCATGCCTTTGGCGATCCGCAACGGGAGCGAGGCAAACGTTACAAGCAAGGCTGGATTGCAAACCGGTTTGTTACCATTGGGTATTATGCGTTGGTGGAGTACTCCAAAGTTTTTCCACAACCCGATCTGTTAAGCAGCGAATGCAAATGGTGGGATGTGGCTGCTGTTCCCGATCTGATCTATGATCACAAACAAATTATGACCACGGCTTTGGAAACCTTGCGGTTGAGTTTGAATGATCACCCAGTGGGTTACAACTTATTGCCCTTGAAGTTTACCATGCCGGAGTTGCAGCGTTTATACGAAACCATATTAGGGCAAACGTTGGATCGTAGAAATTTTCAGAAGCGGATGTTGGCACTGAATATTTTGGTGAAACTGAACGAGCGTAAAACCGGTGGTGCACACAAGGCACCGTTTCTGTATCGCTTTGATAAGAAGAAATACGATCGGGCTATGAAGCAAGGGCTTGTGGGTGGATGGTGAGATACTTGAAGGAGGGCAACGTTTGTGCATACGCAGTGGCGCGTGTTCGAAGCGCTTCACTGTCCCGCGTGACCAAACGTAATTTGAAAACTAAACTAAAAATTTTAAATTAAGAAGCGAATTTAAATAGGCACACCGTCACCCCGCAATTACTTAAACACGGTGTTAGCGGCTGGGCGCTTTCCTTTCTTTTTCTTTGAGAAATATTCTTTAATCTCCTCGAAGTCCATATTAACAATGTCCTTGCTAATTTTGTCACGTTGCTTTCTCATAAATGCAACAGCGTCAAACCCTTTTTCAATTTTTATAGTCTTTGTCGCCATGTTAAATTTCTTTTGGTGTTCTAATTTCTAAAGGCTGGTGTCCTAGTCTCAAATTTACAGAATTATAACCTCTAATTCTATTAATGTTTACAATGTGTTTAAAGTTCCAACTTACCAAAATGTCAACTTTGTGAATAGTCGCTAATGCAATATGAATGCAGTCGGCCCGGCTCGTTTTTCCAACTACTTTCTCCGGATGTAAGTGTCGGCTAGGTTAACGGCTTCTTGACTAATCTCGACAAATTCCTTTAGTTTAGAATTCAGTCCTTTTAGATAGTTTCTCACTCTTTCAGGAGCGTTGGCAAGCTCGTCATTCGTAATTTCCGAATAAACTATCTTGAACTCACCATTCTCAACCCTGTCGAAGAATGGTTTTGTGTCTTCTGAAAATTCGATGTCAAATAGTCCACCTATTACAGATGTGTCAATATAAATTCTATGTATCATTTGTCAACCTAATTTTTTTTTCGCGCCTTGCCGCTACGTTTGTGTTTATGCAGTGCGGGGAATAGGAGGGCTAAAAAATGTAGCGCAGCGAAATGTTTAGCCCGACCTGCACGTCTCTGTCCCCCGACACGAAACTAAATTAAGAAATCACTTTTAATACCTACACCAAACCCCCGCATTGCATAAACATTTTGTTGGTGGCTGTACCCTTTCCGTCACTTTTTCCGTCAGAAAAATATCGAAATGTCCGCGATAAAGACCCCCAAGAAAAGCAACATCAACAAGCAAAAGAATAAATGTCCAAGGGTGTACTTAAATCTTAATTTTCTATGTCCCTCTTTTTCCTTAGCGCTTTTCCAACTGTAATAAAGTCCCATTGGTGCCAATACAAATAAGCTCAGAATTGGCAGTCCAACAAGGAGGTCTACTAGGTCAGTCAGCTCGTTATAGTTCTTAAGGAGCAGT
>JAHBTY010000005.1 GCA_019638355.1 Cyclobacteriaceae bacterium | reverse complement strand
ATGTAATATAATGTAATATAATGTAATCTTTGCACCATCGCGCCTCTGCGGTTCAAACTTCGGATAGGATCATTTCACATTTATGAATATCTTCGAAACTTAAGTTATACAAGATGTTATCAATTAATATCCTCAATAAGTTTAATCTCTTCTCAGAAACCTGGACTCCCAAAATTATTGGCGAACTAAACAGACAATACGTAAAACTGGCAAAAGTAAAAGATCAGTTTGTTTGGCATAGTCATGAAAATGAAGATGAGTTGTTCCTGGTTTTTAAAGGCACCTTGTATATGGACTTTCGTGATCGTACCGAAATCATCCGCGAAGGCGAAATGATTATTGTGCCCAAAGGTGTGGAACACAATCCGCGCACCAATGGCGAAGAAGTTTGGTTAATGTTGTTTGAACCCAAAGAAACAGCACACACCGGAAACGTAGAACATGAGCGCACGGTACACAATCAGAAATGGATTTGAGATTCAATACTTTTCTTCGGATTGTTATTTTTTGTTTGCCGCTCTGCGCCATTCAGGCACAGCCACAATTAGGCGTGGCAACTTCTATTAATCACGATAGTATTCTAAATAAAGCGGGTTATAAATTTATGGTAGAGGCTGTGCCACAGATTCTTTCGCCAGTTTCTGTTTCTGATTCGGCTTTTCATTACAAACTCAATCAACTTAAAAAACTGGCACTACCGGTTTATGCGCTCAATATTTTTATTCCGGGTGAGTTAAAACTGGTAGGCCCTAATGTAAACGAACAAACGATTTTGGACTACACTCAAAAAGTTTTTACGAGATGCAAGCAAGCTGGAATTAATTTAATAGTGTTTGGAAGTGGTGGTGCGCGAAGAATTCCGCAAGGATATTCTAAAGAAAAGGCCCGGCAAGAGTTTGTTCAGGTAGCGAAGAAAATAGCCATACAGGCTAAACAGTACGGAATTATGCTTGCCCTTGAAAATCTAAATCAACAGGAAACCAATTTCATTAACACGGTAGCGGAAGCGTTGCAGATAGTGAAAGATGTAAATCATGCTAACTTTAAATTATGTGCGGACATATACCACATGTTAAGAGAGAATGAACCTGCCTCAGTATTATTAACGGCAAAGGGTTATCTTATTCATTGCGACATTGCCGAAAAAGAAAATCGCACGCCACCCGGCACGGCAGGCGATGATTTTACAACGTACTTGCAGGCATTAAAACAAATCGGGTATTCGGGTAAGATTGTGTTGGAGTGTCGCTGGAGTAACCTGGCCGTGCAGGCAGCACCTGCCAGAATATCTTTGCAAGATCAAATTGATCAGGTATGGAAATAAAGAAGTTGTGCGTAGTGGTTTTGGTATTAGCTTTCTTTTCACTAGGAGCGCAAGACCCGCTACGGTTCGAAAAAGAAATTGAAGACCTTGTTGCGACTGATTCATTGGTTAACCCGAAGCACCTGATCTTATTTACAGGTAGTTCCAGTATCAGGATGTGGCATGGTTTGAAAGAAAGTTTTCCAAAACACAATGTAGTGAACCGTGGCTTTGGCGGTTCTGAAATGAGCGATCTGCTCTACTATTCCAAGCAGTTGATTCTGAAACATAAACCAAAACAGATATTTATTTATGAAGGCGATAATGATATTAATGCCGGTCGCACAGCAGAACAAATTTTAGCGAATGCCGACTCATTGATAGTCACAATCCGTAAAGCATTACCCAAAGCCAAAATTGTTTTCATTGCAGCAAAACCCAGCGCAGCCCGCTGGCATTTGAAACCAACATACGAAGACTTTAATACCAAACTGGAAGACTGGACAAAATCGCGGAAGCGTATTTACTTTGCGGATGTATGGTCGCCCATGCTGGATGAAAATGGAGACCTGTTGCCCGGTTTGCTGCAGGAAGATAACTTGCACATGACCGAAAAAGGTTATGCAATCTGGACAAACGTTTTAAATCGGTTTTTATAATAAACATTTGCGTGCGCTTAATCCTGATCACATTTCTGGTTTACATCATGTTCGCAGATCGTGCAACTGCACAAGACAACCTGGAAGTGCGCGTGCCTAAAGTTATTACACATCTTACGGCTTCCAACAAACTTATTTTACGCACCACTCATGCGCCCAAGCATAACGTGTTTAAAAAGATACTGTGCACCAATACCGGATGCAGGCGTGCTGCCGGTTGGAGAAGAGGCCAGGAAGCGCGCAGGTTTGATGATTACAAAAAACATCCGCAGGTAAAGAAAATAAAACGCGACACCGTTCATGCTGAAGTGCACACAACTGAACCACCAGCGCCTAAACCTGATACGGCTGCTATCAAAAAGAAAGTTGCACCGATATTGCCCGCAGAACGAAAATTTATTTTAAGTGATGTTTTATTTGATGTAAACAGCCCCAATATAAACAAAGCAGTAACCCGACAATTAGATACGCTTGTTAACTTACTGAAAGCGAATGAAAAAATTCTGGTGCACATAGTTGGTCATACCGATAATACGGGTCGCGAGGCCTACAACCAACGTCTGTCGTTTAGCAGGGCCGAGGCTGTGGGCCTTTACCTGATGGATAACGGCATCGCTATCGGGCGCATAACGTTTGAAGGAAAAGGAAGCAACGAACCTATTGGGGACAATACATTTGAAGAAGGGCGTAGAAAAAACAGGCGCGTAGAGATTATTCTGCGGGAGTAAGCATTCTAAAAAAATTCAGTGGTGCTAACCAAATCAATAATTGATAACGCGTCACGGTAATTTTCTTTGTTGTTTAAACCTAGTAGCTAACACATTCATTAACTTTGATTAATGATAAGGCAAAAAACTTTAGCGGGCTTAGTACTAACAACTTTGCTGTTGTGGACGTGCCGCGAACCAGAAGGGCTTTCACCGGATACAGTAGAAAATCTGGAGTTAACAGATTGGACTGATCACACACACGGAAATAAAGTTGCACCCGATTATGAAACTGTTTTTCCTCAGGATAGGGTTAACACAATTGAAATTTACTTAGGAAGTGTTAATTGGCAAACTATACAAAGCGATATGCAGGTATTGTATGGTTTTAGTTTTGGTACGGCACAAGGTTCAGGTAGGGCGGGTTTTCCGGATGGTGAGCCCGGCTATGTGGCCGCACCGGTTAAGTTTAATGGTAAAGAATGGTATAAAGTTGGTTTTCGATTAAAAGGTAATTCAACACTCAGCAGCAGCTGGCGTAATGGAATTTATAAACTTCCGTTTCGGTTAAACTTCGATCGGTTTGAGGATATCTATCCACAACTTAAGAACCAACGCTTTTTCGGTTTTAAAGAGTTGTCGCTTTCACCGGGAGCAAACGATGCTTCTTTAATTCGTGAAAAAGCCGGAGCCGATATTTTCAGAATGGCCGGAATACCCAGCGCACGAACAGCCTTTTATAAAGTGTTTATCGATTTTGGCACCGGCCTTAACTATTGTGGAGTTTATACAGTCGTAGAAGTGGTGGATGATACCATGATTACCGATCAATTCGGAACCAATACTGGCAATATATACAAACCCAAAAGCGATTTCGTAAGCTTTGTTTTGAATAAGTTTGAAAAGAAAAACAATAAGGAAGCTGCCGATTATTCAGATGTTGTAACGCTGATCAATACCCTGCACAGCGCGGTTCGGTTGGATAACCCTCAACAATGGCGCACCCAACTGGAGGCTGTTTTGAATGTAGATCATTTTTTGAAATGGCTGGCCATTAATACAACCATGCAAAACTGGGATACCTACGGCCGCATGGCTCAAAATTATTATTTGTACAACCACCCCGTTCATGGACTTACCTGGATACCGTGGGATAATAACGAGTCGTTATCCAATCGGGGAAATACACCGTTAACAATAGGACTTGAAACGGTAACCAGCCAATGGCCACTTATCCGATACCTGATGGACGACCCGGTATATGCAGCCCGGTATCGCAGCTACATGCAACAATTCCTGAACGAGGTATTTAACACCACCACCATCAACAGCATGTTTAATACTTATTATAATTTAATTTCCCCCTTTGTAATCGGGCCGCAATTAGCTGAACAGGGTAAATATTCTCAATTACCGAATCAGACCGCATTTACATCGGCACAAAGTATCTTAAAACAACATGTAGCTACGCGTATTCAGGTTGCAACAGAATACCTTAAGAAAGACTAAAATTTAAATGCTCTTGATAGTCGATTAAAACCATTTAACTTTTCGGCAGGTTAAGTAGGGGTAAGGTTGAGCCTGGTTGTCGTACAATTATAAATCAATAATTGTATGAAAACCAGTTTTATAGTTGCCTTAGCACTTGTTACAGCAAACCTGGCCGTGGCCCAGGATATTCAAACTCTTTTTGGTCGTGGAAGTTCCACCGGAGGTTACGCGGCATTCTCCAATAAATTTACCACCATCAATGGCGACTACGCTAATCTTAGCGAAGTGTATGGCGGTGTATTCATTAACCGCAGGTGGATGGTGGGTATGGGCTTTGCAGCTTCCACCAACGATATTCGCGTACCCCAACAATATAGCGTAAGCCCTTTACAACGCATGACGTACCAATATGGCCAGGGTGGTTTAATGCTGGAACGTGTAATTAGTTCCAACCGAAGCATTCACCTGGTTGTTAATCTATTCAGCGGTGTTGGCTTTACGGCACAATACAACCGGCCGGAGTGGGACGAGTGGGATGATTGGCATGACTTCCGCGATTACACTTCACACGATGAGAATTGGTTTTATGTGTTGGAGCCCGGAGCCCAACTGGAAATGAATTTGTTTCGCTGGTTGCGTTTTAGTCCGGGTATTTCCTATCGCAATACCTATGGCAGCAATGGCCTAGGCTTATCGGATAATGATTTGAGCAACTGGTCGTATAACCTTACCCTTAAAATTGGCGGCTTCGGAAAACGCCATCGCGCCAAGCACAGCACCGAAGTAATTTCGAACTAATTTGGTTATTTGTGGTTTAATATATCAATGCACCTTGCCACCAAGACACCACGTTTGTTAGTGTCTTGGTGACTTTGTGGCAAGAATCTATTTAATTGAAAAAACCACAAATATGAAATGGCTTGATGTGCTGCAATACGCGAGCAAAGGAAATGCAACGCCACCCCGCAGAGTAGAAAAAACCGATGAGGAGTGGCGTGCGCTTTTAACCGAAGAAGAGTTTTATGTTACCCGTAAGAAGGGTACCGAGCGCGCCTTTACAGGCGAATACTGCGAGGCTCACGAACCAGGCTTATATGCCTGCCGGTGTTGTGGCACACCCTTGTTCGACTCGCGCACCAAATTTGAATCCGGCACTGGTTGGCCCAGCTTTAACGTACCGGTTCAGCCCAATGTAATCAAGTACACGAAAGATACCAGCTACGGCATGACGCGCATTGAAGTAGAATGCAGTGTATGCGATTGTCACCTCGGTCATGTATTTCCAGATGGCCCACCACCTACGGGTTTGAGGTTTTGTATTAACTCGGCTTCGGTGAAGTTGGTGGGGGGGTGAGTTAATTCATGCAACTCAAAAAATCAATTCCTTAGTGCTAAGAAAAGGGATTGCATGGTGGCATTGGTTTCTCGAACTATAGATTAACGGATTATTAAATCCATCAGTTGTTGCCGCCTAACCTTCAAAATCTCTCCATGCATCTCCACTAGTTCATTTATAAAAAGTGTAGCTTAATCATGGCAACAACTCCTTTAAAGATACAAATTTGCTCCATCCTTTGTTAGCAAGCCCCTTCTTTAGTTTCTTATCGCCAGACCATAAGTTGCCGCGAATATGTTCAGTTAAAGCAACAAATTCAGTATCCTCTAAATCAATGTCGTGACAAAGATTATGAGCGTAACTCAAGATTTCTGATGGTATAAGATTTGGATTATAGAATTTTATCTTTGAAGTAATTTGCCGATAGAGAAATTGAAACTCTTCTTCGGAATACCCTGCAAGCTTTTTGATTTTCGCTTTGTGTCTATCAATTTCTAAAATAAGCGAAGTTGTGGAATAAAATCTGTTTTTTGATTTTGGCTTCAACAGAGTTTCCGCAAAATTTGATTGAGGATCTAATATGGCACTGAAGACAATGTTGGTATCGACAACTATAATCATTTAAGGTTAGCTTTTGTTCTAGCCCAACGACCTTTCTTTGCTTGCTTTATTAAAGTTTCTATTTGTTGTGATGATGCTTTTGATTTTTTGACAATGGATTTGAATTGAACCAAATCAACAAATTGCTGCAACAAGTCCATGTCCACGTTGCCTGGCAACGTGATAACTACCTTATTTTTTGTACGCTCAATAACCATAATGCAAGGTAACTCTTTTTTTACTGGTGAGCTTACCGATATAGACCTTTAATTTTCTTCCAACAAATCAAAAACTTCCCTTAGCTGTTCGCATTATGTACCTAACAATAGATTACCGGATTTTTAAAATCTGACTAATTCAGAATCCGCTGCCCTCATACTCATGCAGTCAACTACTTAGGTAGAAGTTAAAACTTTAACGTAGGGGGTAAATATTTTGCTACCAGGTCTTCGTAATACGGCTTTAATTCTTTCCAGTTGGGCGGGGTAGGATTTTTAGAATACAGATCGTATGGGTTAAACAGGTTTACCCATTTAAACATTTCATGATCGTGCGCATCCATTAAATGATCGTAGGCATTTTCGCGATGTTGCGCATAGAACGAATGATACCGCAACATGTAAAGCCCCGGCTCCGGCAAACGGTCTTTCACCATATTATACACATACTCATCGTGGCCCCACGACATGGTTACATTGCGCAAGCCACAGTTGGGTGTATATACGCCATACTTGGTATTGTATTTCGGATTGGTGTAATCAGGATTGTTCACAAAAAATTCCGGGTAAACAATTTTATCGGCATAGGCACAGCCTACGGGAAACGTATCGCCCACCACGGCCCATTGCGGTTCGCCAAAAAGGCAAAGCACTTTACCCATATCGTGCAACAGGCCCACCATCACCATCCAATCGGGGTGGCCATCTTTGCGAATGGCTTCCGAAGTTTGCAGCAAATGCTGAAACTGATCGAGGTCAGTATCGGGGTCGGAGTCATCTACCAGTTGATTCAGAAAATCAAAGGCACTCCACACGGGCATTTCTTTTTTGTTGAAGGCCAGAAACTCGGCCCGCTTCTGCATTACAAAATCAAAGGTTTGATAGGTATGATTAAGCCGATAGAATTCACGCACCGAATTGCGCTTGGGGTCTTCATAGTTGCGGTATTCCTCGGTTGATTTGGAAGTGGCAATCTCTTCCGGGTTGGGATACCGCCTGAGCAGATCATCTTCCCATTCATCCAGACTTTTAAGCGGGGTGGACTCTAACTGATTTTGCATAACCGTTTCTATTTGAGTTTGAAATTAAATCTTTTTCTCAGAATTAAATAGGGTTTTTATAGCTGTTGGTTGAGGTATCGGAAAACGGGTTGCATTTAAGTGGGGGTTTCTTTTATCTTTCGAAGAGGTAGTTGCTTAAAGCCAGACGTTAGCGGGCATTTCATGATGAAGATTTGGTTACACATCACACTTTTAATTGGACTCCCAATTAGTACCACGGGACAAGGTAATTTTGTTGGACAATATTCGGCACTTGGACCACACGGAAAGGACTTTCTATTTAAAGCGGACTCAACTTTTGAAATTCGTTGGCATTCCGACTTACCAACAAAAAATGGCAAGACTAAGGGGACGCAGTACTATGATTCTTTGGCAAAGTGGAAAATAAAAGGAACGAATCTAGTCTTATTAATTCCCAATAAAAATCTACATGACTCAGACACAATATTTGAGATAATTAATGAAAGTGTAATTAAGCGTGTTGGTTCCGACCAAAAGTGGTTTAAAACAATTCATTATGACAATAACGGAAATGTGATAATTGAATATGATGTTCTTAGTGTTGACCAGAATCTCAATTTTAAAGACTACAACTACACAGGGTATAATGGACGAAAGAAGATTTTGTACTACGTGAGAAATGGACTTAAACAGGATGATGAATTGGAGATGTTAGAGACAGAAGCAGGGAAGAAAATTATAACACTCTGGGGACAATGGGACAAAGGTTTAAAAACTGGAAAGTGGATTTATTCGGACGATGAAAATATGGTAAATGGCTGAGAATTTTGACAGGTTGTAAATATAGATTACTGATTTGAATTTTGCATTGTTGAACTGAAACGGAAACAGGCTCTGCTGAGGAGCAACCTGTCAGGGTTAGGTTCAACCGACTGGAATGGTCAAGCCCTGCCTTTTGTGCGGGGCTTTTCTTTTGGATCATTCCAAGAGTCTTATGCCTTAAAAAAACCTTACGCTGCATAAGCCATCGGGGTCTGATAGTTGAGCGATTGATGTGGCCTTTTGTGATTGTAGTCATCTACCCACCTTTCCGTCACGTCATTTGCTTGTTCAATGGTGTGAAACAAATTGGCATCCAGCACATCTTCGCGATACGTTTTGTTGAAGCGTTCGATGATGGCATTCTGTTGCGGCTTACCTTTCTGTATGCGGCTCCATTCTATGTGGTTATCCTTCATCCACAATTGAAATCGTTTGGAGCGGAACTCAGGACCGTTGTCGGTACGGATTTTAAGCGGTTTACCATAGCGTTCAATTGCTCGCTCCAATATTTCTATTACCCTTCGAGCTGGTAGGTTGAAATCCACTTCAATGCCTTTGCACTGCCGATTGAAATGATCGACAATGTTAAGTACTCGGATTCTTCGGCCATTATCCAAGGCATCACTCATGAAGTCCATCGCCCATTCCTGGTTGGCTCTTAACGGAATAGAGATAGGATTGGCAGGGTTGTCCTTGATACGCCTACATAATCTTTTACTCAACGAGAATCCTTCGTTCTCATACACTCTTCTGATTTTACTATCACCCAGTTCTGGATGTTTTTTCTGTACGAGCTTAATCACTTTCATTCTTCCTTTACGGCTACTGCCAATAACTTCTTCAATCGCTTTTTTTACTACGGCATCTTTGGCTGGCATTCGCTTTTGATAATACTTCTTCGTTCGCGAACACCCCACCAGCTTACACGCCTGAGCATGGCTCATCTGGTAGTGTTCTCCCAGATACTCCAAGCCGTGTTCTTTCTGATCAGGCGTTAAAACTTTTTTGTAAGTAAATCCTTAATGGCATCGATCTCCAGACTCTGGTTTGCTACAATTTTCTTTAGCCTTGCGTTCTCGTATTCCAGTTCCTTAAGCCGCTTAAGCTCATCTACTTTCATGCCTGCATATTTACTACGCCAATTGTAAAACGTAGCTTCGCTTATGCCATGTTTGCGGCATACTTCTGAAACCTTTTGATCCTGTTGTGACTGTTCGTTGAGTATCCCAATAATCTGGGCCTCGGTAAAACGCATCTTTTTCATTTGACTGTTTGGTTAGGTTAAAATTAAAAAACTCTACTTTTAACCTGTTCAAAAAAATCAGCCTAGTACCATATGACTCTGAAAGAAGAATTTTGGAAAGAAGGAAAACAACACGGACAGTGGAAAATTTATAACAATGGACAAGTAAAGACTATTCTAACCTATAAGAACGGAGTATTAAAATCAACAAAGGAGTTATGAAACGCCCGCTAACAAAAGCTATAACCAATGGCGGGGTTTGGTTTAAATTTGCAGTTTAGTTTTCAAATTACGTTTGGTCACGTGGGACAATGAAGCGCTTCGAACTCCCGCCACTGGTTATAGCCAAACGTTGGCAGTAATTGTAAAGACATACCCTATTAACAATTCTTTATACAAACACTAAATTTTATGATTAAATAAATGGAATATAAGACATTTAAACCACAAAAGGATTTAGAAACAATAGTAAAGTATTACTGGACACTAAAAGTGCCTTTTGACACAGCAAATCAAAAGCAAAAGATTATTCCTGACGGTTGTATTGAAATGACTTTCAATTTCGGGGATAAAATAAAAAGGTTTATCTCTGAATATGAATACATCATAAATCCAGATGCAATGGTAATGGGTCAAAGAACAAAACCTTATGATATTTTACCAATTGGCAATGTTGACACTTTTGCGATTTGTTTTTATCCACACGGTTTTGCGAACTTTATTAATACCCCATTAGAAACGATTGTTAACAAGGAAATTCCGGTTGCAGAGCTTTTTGGTAAAACGGAAGCAACCGCATTAGAACAACAAATTAGGAATGCGACAACGACAGCAAAGAGAATTGAAATAATAGAAATATTTCTTTTAGAAATATTAAATCAGCATTCAACAATAAGCAACATAGTAAAATCAACTGTAGATGCTATACTTAAAACGAATGGCACCAAGAATATATCCAACATCTTAGACGACAAACTTTCTAAGCGAAGACAACTAGAGAGACACTTTAAGAAGCAAATTGGAATTAGCCCGAAACAACTATGCAAGGTCATTCGTTTACAAGCAACCTTACAAATGCTACTCAATCAAAAAAATGAAACATTAACGGAACTTGCGTATGAGAATGAATATTTTGACCAAAATCACTTCATCAAGGATTTCAAGGAACTGATTGGAGTAACTCCCAAAGAATTTATGAAGAATGAAGAAATGACGCTCTCAACACTTTTCTACAAATAAACTTTCATTGTCGCATTTTTACTATTCTATCATTAGGAGGCGGAGTTTTTTTGCCAAAAATAAAATATGGCACTAAAAAGAATTAGCATAGCAATAGCATTACTTGGAGTTTGTCTCGCTTCCTGCAAAGAGATGAATTCCAAAACTAAAAACTCAGAAACCACAATTAATGATACATTAACCAATTTAAATGATAAAAAAATGAATAGTTATATTTCCTTGTTTGAAATTCCTGCAACCGACATTTCAAGAGCGGTAAATTTTTACCAAGCAATTTTAGATATTAAAATTGAATTAATGGAAATGCCTGAAATGCAAATGGGGATTTTCCCTTACGAAAATCAAGCTGTTACAGCAGTCATTACTAAAGCTGAAGGTTACAAACCCTCTGCCGATGGTGTGACTATTTATTTGAATGGAGGAAAAAACCTTCAAGTAATTCTTGATAAGGTAGAGGCTAATGGCGGTAAAATTGTTGTCCCAAAAACACAACATGCTGATGAAAGTGGCTACTTCGCAATCTTTATAGATACAGAGGGAAATAAAATTGGACTTCATTCACCGAATTAAAATACATAAAACGAATGGCAAAAACGTCAAGTGGACTTTATGTTTTACTTGACGTTTTTGTTAATTTTACTTTAATATAATTTCACAATTCAACTTATGAAACATAAGAACAATCATACGGAAGCTCTTATCCTGCAATCAGGAGAAGGAAGAGTTTACAACTGTGGGACAATGACTGCTGTTTTTAAGGCGGACGAAAACGAGACCAACGAAAAGTATTCGGTTTCAGAATGGTGGTTAGAACCGAATTCGGACGGACCAGGAGCTCATTCACACGAAGACAATGATGAAGTCTTTTACGGCATAGAAGGAACGACATCTATACTTGTTGGCGACAAATGGGTTGATGTTAATAAAGGAACATTTTTACGAATACCTGCAAAGACCATCCACGACTTTGCTAACAGGACGGATGAAAAATCTGGACTTCTCAACTTTTTTATTCCGGGAGGTTTTGAGAGAAATATGCCTTCAATAGTTCAATGGTTTAAAGACAATAATTAAAGAGAGTATGGCAAAAAAAAATCTGACAGTGAACAAGTAACACAACATATAAAAAGACTTCCTGAAACTATTCAGACTCCAATTGAATACTTACGAAAAGTCATTTTATCCATAGACAAAGATATAGCTGAACACATAAAATGGAATTCCCCAGCTTTTTATTTTTCGGGTAAAATGAAAGGTACTAGGCTGATTTTTTTGAACAGGTTAAAAGTAGAGTTTTTTAATTTTAACCTAACCAAACAGTCAAATGAAAAAGATGCGTTTTACCGAGGCCCAGATTATTGGGATACTCAACGAACAGTCACAACAGGATCAAAAGGTTTCAGAAGTATGCCGCAAACATGGCATAAGCGAAGCTACGTTTTACAATTGGCGTAGTAAATATGCAGGCATGAAAGTAGATGAGCTTAAGCGGCTTAAGGAACTGGAATACGAGAACGCAAGGCTAAAGAAAATTGTAGCAAACCAGAGTCTGGAGATCGATGCCATTAAGGATTTACTTACAAAAAAGTTTTAACGCCTGATCAGAAAGAACACGGCTTGGAGTATCTGGGAGAACACTACCAGATGAGCCATGCTCAGGCGTGTAAGCTGGTGGGGTGTTCGCGAACGAAGAAGTATTATCAAAAGCGAATGCCAGCCAAAGATGCCGTAGTAAAAAAAGCGATTGAAGAAGTTATTGGCAGTAGCCGTAAAGGAAGAATGAAAGTGATTAAGCTCGTACAGAAAAAACATCCAGAACTGGGTGATAGGGTACTAGGCTGATTTTTTTGAACAGGTTAAAAGTAGAGTTTTTTAATTTTAACCTAACCAAACAGTCAAATGAAAAAGATGCGTTTTACCGAGGCCCAGATTATTGGGATACTCAACGAACAGTCACAACAGGATCAAAAGGTTTCAGAAGTATGCCGCAAACATGGCATAAGCGAAGCTACGTTTTACAATTGGCGTAGTAAATATGCAGGCATGTAGTGATGACAAGCGGCTTAAGGAACTGGAATACGAGAACGGCCAGAAAATTGTAGCAGCAAACCAGAGTCTGGAAAGATTCGATGCCATTAAGGGATTTATCAAAAGTTAACGCCCGATCAGAAAGAACACGGCTTGAAAGTATTCGGAGAACACTACCAGATGAGCCAGCGCCTCAGGCGCGTGTTGGTGGGGTGTTCTCGCGAACGAACAGCTATTATCAAAAGCGAATGCCAGCCAAAGATATTATAGTAAAAAAGCGATTGAAGAAGCTGGTTACAGTAGCCGCAAAGCGAAGAATGAAAGTGATTAAGCTCGTACAGAAAAACATCCAACCGGGTGATAGTAAATCTGAAGAGTGTATGAGAACGAAGGATTCTCGTTGAGTAAAAGATTATGGTATGGTATCAAGGACAACCCTGCCAATCCTATCTATTCCGTTAAGAGCCAACCAGGAATGGGCGATGACCATGAGATGTGTCTTGATAATGGCCGAAGAATCCGAGTACTTAACATTGTCGATCATTTCAATCGGCAGTGCAAAGGCATTAGCGTGGATTTAACCTAACAGCTCGAAGGTACTTTAGGAAACATATTGAGCGAGCAATTGAACGCTATGGTAAACTGCTTAAAATCTGGGTACCGACAACGGTCCTGAGTTCCGCTCCAAACGATTTCAATTGTGGATGAAGGATGTGCAAAAAAGAACCACACAGAATGGAGCCGCATACAGAAAGGTAAGCCGCAACAGAATGCCATCATCGAACGCTTCAACAAAACGTATCGCGAAGATGTGCTGATGCCAATTTGTTTCACACCATTGAACAAGGAATGACAGTGACGGAAAGGTGGGTAGATGACTACAATCACAAAAGGCCACATCAATCGCTCAACTATCAGACCCCGATGGCTTATGCAGCGTAAGGTTTTTTTAAGGCATAAGACTCTTGGAATGATCCAAAAGAAAAGCCCCGCACAAAAGGCAGGGCTTGACCATTCCAGTCGGTTGAACCTAACCCTGACAGGTTGCTCCTCAGCAGAGCCTGTTTCCGTTTCAGTTCAACAATGCAAAATTCAAATCAGTAATCTATATTTACAACCTGTCAAAATTCTCAGCCATTTACCATAGTAAAATCAGAAGAGTGTATGAGAACGAAGGATTCTCGTTGAGTAAAAGATTATGTAGGCGTATCAAGGACAACCCTGCCAATCCTATCTCTATTCCGTTAAGAGCCAACCAGGAATGGGCGATGGACTTCATGAGTGATGCCTTGGATAATGGCCGAAGAATCCGAGTACTTAACATTGTCGATCATTTCAATCGGCAGTGCAAAGGCATTGAAGTGGATTTCAACCTACCAGCTCGAAGGGTAATAGAAATATTGGAGCGAGCAATTGAACGCAAACCGCTTAAAATCCGTACCGACAACGGTCCTGAGTTCCACCCAAACGATTTCAATTGTGATGAAGGATAAACCACATAGAATGGTCGCCACAGAAAGGTAAGCCGCAACAGAATGCCATCAATGAAACGCTTCAACAAACGTATCGCGAAGGATGCGCTGGATGCCACTTGTTTCACACCATTGGAACAAGCGCAAATGACGTAGACGGAAAGGCGGGTAGATGACTACAATCACAAAAGGCCACATCAATCGCTCAACTATCAGACCCCGATGGCTTATGCAGCGTAAGGTTTTTTTAAGGCATAAGACTCTTGGAATGATCCAAAAGAAAAGCCCCGCACAAAAGGCAGGGCTTGACCATTCCAGTCGGTTGAACCTAACCCTGACAGGTTGCTCCTCAGCAGAGCCTGTTTCCGTTTCAGTTCAACAATGCAAAATTCAAATCAGTAATCTATATTTACAACCTGTCAAAATTCTCAGCCATTTACCGAAAGATTTTGACCCCAAAGAATATAAACGAGATATTCTTGTAATGAACTTACGCAAGGACAAAATAATGTGTGTTTTACCGACAGGAATGTCAATCAAAAATAACACACAAATTTTAGAAGGTAATTATACTGACGGTAGACGGATTATTAATTTCAATGACCTTGCAGACATAAAAGCAAAGGAAGAAAAACTAAAATTGACAATTAAAGAATGGCTTGACCTAATCGAAAGATGAAAAGAACAACTACTGCCAACAAGGGTTTTGCGTCAGGCGGGCTGAAGTGCAAAATTCAACGGCAGTTTTTCAATTGAACATTAGTAATAATATCAACTTTTGTGCTTCGAAATCCCGCCCGAACGCAAAGCCCCGAAACGTTGTGGGTAATGCCCTTGGATTATGAAGATTAAAATAGCACTGATAATTTTATTTCTGATGACCCTTGCTGTTCGACATCTATAATGTCGAACCTTAGATAACTGGATTTTTTAAAATCCAATCCACAACTAAAAACTTCCACCAAACCACTACAACTTTTCTACACTTCACAGCATCCTAGCTCCGGTTAGTGCAAAGCGGGTTGGTTAACTAAGCCTGTTTGTTCACTTTCACATCATCAACCAGGTGCTTATGTTTCAGAATTACCTCAAAATTGCTTTTCGTGCCTTATGGCGCAGCAAAATTCATTCTTCTATCAATGTGTTGGGTCTTAGTCTCGGCATTGCCTGCTGTGTGCTCATTGCCCTTTTTGTAAAAGATGAGTTAACCTTCGATGCATTTCACACCAAGGCTAATCGCATTTACCGCGTGTTTGTAAAAGAAGACTGGGGCGAGAACCAACAGTTCTTCAATACTACTACACCCATGCCGATGGGTCCGGCTTTGAAAGACAACCTACCCGAAGTAGAAAGCTTTGTGCGATTTGTAGCAATCAATACCATGGTGAAGGTAGGCGAGAAGCAATTCAGCGAAGGTGTAATGCTGGCCGATCGGGCATTGTTTTCGGTATTTGATTTCGATTTGGTTCAAGGCGAACGCGAAGTTGTGTTACAAGACCAGCATAACATTGTCATTACACAAAACATGGCCGACAAATATTTCGGATCGGCCAAGCCGGTGGGGCAATCGCTGTCAATTCAATTAGGCGAAAACTTTGAGGAGTTCACGGTAACCGGTGTAGTTTCTATTCCTACCAATTCCGGTATTCGGTTTAACATGGTTATTCCCGATCATAACTACACGAAAATATTTTCGGAGCGGCAGTTAACCTCCGGTTGGTTCAACATTCATCCGTCCACTTATGTGTTGTTGCGTGAAGGTAGTACGGCAACGGAAGTAGTAAGCAAGTTCCCCGATTTATTTCGCAGGCTGTTGGGCGAAGAAGATTTTAAACAAAGCAAATATGCACCGGGCTTACAACCGCTTACTTCCATCCACCTCGATACGTCCTATCCGGTTGGCGATGCCCCGGTAAGCGATGCGAAGTATTCCTACATTCTGGGTGCAATTGCCATCCTGATTTTACTTGTGGCTTGCATCAACTTTGTTACGCTTTCGGTGGGCCGATCGTTAAAGCGTGCCCGCGAAGTAGGGATTCGGAAAGTGGTAGGTGCAGAGCGCAGGCAATTAGTGGCCCAGTTTATTGGTGAAGCTATTTTGATTACCACCATTGCCCTGGTGGTGGGTATTTTATTATCGGTGTTAGGCTTGCCGTTGTTTAATCAGCTATCGGGTAAGCAATTGATATTTTCATGGAATGGTTTTTTGGTGATAGTGGTTGCAAGTTTGTTACTCATCATTGGATTAATGGCGGGTAGTTATCCGGCATTTGTTTTATCAGCATTCAAACCCATTGCTGTATTGAAAGGCTTGCAAATGGGTAGTACCAAACAGCGGGTGCGGCAGGTATTGGTGGGTGTGCAATTGGTACTTTCCATTTTTTTGGTTTCAAGCACGCTTATCATGCAGCAGCAATTGGATTTCCTGCAAAACAAAAACCTCGGTTTCAACAAAGAACACTTGGCGGTTATTCAATTAAATGTACCGCGCGTGGGTAGGTTGGGTGAACGTGTGAATAAAGGTTTTGAGATGGCCGAACAATTCAAGACCGAGCTTGGTAAAATTCCCGGTGTCTTGGCGGTGTGTGCATCTTCACATGATTTTGGTGATGGCAGTTGGACAGCAGTAGGTTTTACAGATGATCAAGGCACGTATCGGAACTTTAATGTAAACGTGGTGGATGATGATTACATTCCGTTAATGAAAATGGAGTTGGTGGCCGGTAGAAACTTTACCGATGCTCCGGCCGATCGCAAAGGTGTGATTGTAAACGAAGCGTTTGCAAAAGAATACGGGTGGACAGATGTAAGTGGTAAACGTATTCCCGGCAAGGGCTTTGGCGATCATGAAGTGATTGGCATTGTGAAAGACTTTAACTACACTTCACTCTATACTTCGGTACCACCGTTGGTGCTGGTGCAAAATCCGGCAATTATTCTGGCCGGCTCAGAAAATATTAACTTCGAGAATAACCCCATGCCAAAATTATTTGTGCGACTTGCGCCTGATAACATGCAGGCTACCTTAGAGCAGGTAAAAACGGTTTGGGATAACTTAACCGGTGCCGAAGAGTTTGATTTTACGTTTGTAGATCAGGCGTTAAACGCGCAATACCAAAGCGATCAGAATCTGGGTAAGATTGTGAGCCTGGCAACATTACTTGCCGTAATTATCGGTAGCCTTGGGTTGTATGCGTTGGCTTCGTTGGCAATGCAAAACAGGACTAAAGAAATTTCAATCCGCAAAGTTATGGGCGCTACCGAACAATCGCTATTGGTTTTGCTTTCGCGCGATTATGTGATGATGATTTTTGTTTCGCTGGCTTTGTCCGTTCCGATTACCTGGTACCTGATGACTAACTGGCTACAAAACTTTCAGTACCGCATTGAGGTAGGGTGGCAGGTGTTTGCATTGGCTGGTGGAATTTCGCTGATAGTTGCATTGCTTACCATTAGTTACCAGGCTTTAAAAACCGCCTGGACCCGCCCGGCTGAAACGCTGAAGTATGAGTAATCGGGTGGGGAAGTAACAATAGGTTATCTTTGATGTAGCAGTAATATCTTTCTGCTATAAATCGCGTAATGAACAAGCATTTTACCGAAGGCGAAGAATTTGAGGGTGTTGACTTTGCAAACATTCCTTTAACGAAAGGTGAGTATGATACATGTGTTTTTAAACAATGTCGCTTTGCTGAAGTAGATTTAAACCAGGTAATTTTTAGTGAGTGTACTTTTAATGAGTGCGACTTCAGTATGGCAAAGGTGCGCGGTGCTGCATTTAAAACAGCGCACTTCAAAAACTGCAAAATGTTAGGCTTGCGCTTTGATGAATGCCAGACTTTACTGCTCGCCTTCACCTTCGAAAATTGTCAGTTGGATTTTTCTTCTTTCTATAAACTGAAGTTGAAAGGCACAACTTTTAAAAATTGTAAACTGCACGAAGTTGAGTTTCGCGAGGCCGATCTTACCAATGCCCGTTTTGACGAATGCGACCTGACACGAGCACTTTTTGAGAACACGATTTTGAATGGTGCTGATTTCAGAAGTGCAATTAACTTTTCGATTGATCCCGAATTGAACAAACTGAGGAAGGCTAAATTTTCAATGAATGGGCTACCCGGATTACTCCACAAGTATGACCTGGTAATTGAGTAGGGGCCGGTCAATTAGAAAAATAGTATCTTGGGTTATGCTTCGCATAGTTCCACTTTTATATATTGTCGCTTGTATGAATCAGCAACCACAACTTATTTATGCCGATGGCAGTGCCAACCGGTATGAAATTTCAGCTAACGAGCTCCGGTATATTCCGGTTAAACCGGAAGAAAGCTCTACTGGTTTCTACAGCGGAGGTGAACCTGCACGGATAGCCTTAAACGAGCAGCAATACAGTCAGTTAAAAAAAATGTTTGAAGCCGCACTAGCACAAACCGATCAACAAATTCCCGATCGGATTAAAACCAGTGGGCTAGTGGTGGTGGGCGAGAAGCAGGTGATTCTAAAGCCGAACGCTCCAGCTAAACTGGCAATTGAAGCAGAATTGAAGAAAATCTTTGAAACAAAGTAAATCGACCGCTCAAAAGTTGAAAAAAATGCTTCGAATTAGTCCCTAAACTATTGAAACAGAATTGAGATTATTAGATTTGCAGTCTCTTTTAATAGGGCCCATAGCTCAGCTGGTTAGAGCACTTGACTCATAATCAAGGGGTCGCTGGATCGTGCCCAGCTGGGCCCACACAAAGCCACGCAACAGCGCGTGGCTTTCTTGTTTTAGTTTATATGCTGGTATGCACACGTTGAATGCAGGAATCAAGAATATCATTTTCGACCTCGGTGGTGTAATTCTTAACCTTTCGGTTGAACGTACCCACCAGGCATTTGCTGATTTAAGCGGATTGACCTTACCCGAAATTAAGTTGCGGGTACACCAGGGCCCTTTCTTTCACGACTATGAACGCGGACTGATTACCGACATTGAATTTAGAAATCACTTGCGTGAAACGTTGCAAGTAAAGGTTTCCGATCAGGAACTGGATAAAGCGTGGAATGCTATGTTGCTGGATATTCCCCATGAGAGATTTACTTTATTGGAACAACTCAAGGAAACCCATCGGGTGTTTCTGCTCAGTAATACCAACGAGATTCACCGCCAGTGTTTTAATAACATCGTGTTGCAAACTTCCGGTAAGCCTAACATCGATCATTATTTTCATCAAGCCTATTTTTCGCACGTGCTTAACCTGAGCAAGCCGGATGTGGCTATTTATCAACATGTGTTGCGCGAACAAAACTTATTACCTTCCGAAACTGTTTTTCTGGACGACAACATGGATAACATAACAGGCGCAGCAAAGGCCGGGTTACACACGTTTCATGTTCAGTACCCTAACCAGATTTTTGATTTTTTTGCATGAATCCAAAACTCAAAGCAGTCCTCATTCACAGCTCGCTTTTTATTGTAACGTTTATTACCACCACATTGGCGGGTGCCGAGTGGACAAATGGTAAATCGATATTATCGGGTGAATATACGTGGCAGGATTTTATGGGCGGGCTACCTTATTCCATTACTTTTTTATCGGTGCTTACCGTGCACGAGTTTGGTCATTATTTCACGGCCATGTACCATCGTGTGCGATCATCGTTGCCGTATTTTATTCCTTTACCACCCATTCCTTTAATGCTGGGAACATTGGGTGCGTTAATTCGCTTGCGCCAGCGCGTTAAAACCAATACACAAAGTTTTGATATTGGCATTGCCGGCCCGCTGGCAGGTTTTGTGGTGGCTTTCGGCTTGCTGTGGTATGGCTTTACACATTTGCCACCACCCGAGTATATTTTTACAATCCATCCGGAGTACGAACAATTTGGTTTGGATTACCCCAACTATGTGTATAACACCGGCTTTTACGAACAAGGTGGGTTAATCACTACTACCGGCAAAAATCTGCTTTTTGTATTCTTTGAAAAATTTGTAGCCGATCCGGCACGCGTTCCCAACATGTATGAGTTGGTTCATTATCCCTTTTTGTTTGCCGGATTTTTATCGCTGGTGTTTACGGCCATTAATCTTCTCCCCATCGGGCAATTAGACGGTGGCCATGTGTTGTATGGATTGGTCGGTTATAAATGGCATAAACGTATTGCTTCGGTAATTTTTATAGCATTTCTGTTTTACGCAGGGTTGGGTTACATCCATCCCAAGTCTGGCTGGGATGTACTGTGGTATGAAATTCCGCTCTTCATAGGTTTTATGTTTTTAGCGTTGGAAGGATTGCAACTTTCTACTCGCGATCGGTGGATGTATGCGTTACTCATCTTTACAATTCAATATGCGCTGGTTTCTTTCTTCCCCATGATAAATGGGTATCCGGGTTGGTTATTGTTTGCTTTTTTGATTGGGAAATTTGTACGGGTTGCACATCCGCCATCTGAAGTTGAAGAACCACTTACACCCATGCGTGTGGTGTTGGGAATAATTGCTTTGCTGATTTTTATACTTTGTTTTACACCACAGCCACTCGAGTTGATTATCATAGAACCAACAAAAGAGGCTGTAGCTCAATTGAGCCATTAATATGGCGTCAGACGCTTGACCATTGTAGCATACATGTGCCAGACGCCTTTAGCTTCAAATGATTTGTTTACCGAACGATAACTTTTTGTGTAAACAGTTGATTGCCTTGGCGTGTACGCAATACATAAATTCCGGCAACCGGATTTATAATTGAAATTCGGGTTTTGTTAAAAGTAGTTTCTGTTTGGATGGCAATTGCTTTGCCTGTAAGATCCAATAACTGAATTTGATCGGGCTTGTCATCAATATAAAACACGCCAGGGTTCGGGTTGGGGTAGAGGTTTATTGCTTGGGTTTCCGGAGTACCGGAAATAACACCACTACCATTACCTTTCCCAAACACAGGGCGCATCATTAAACTACCGGCCAGGTTATCGGGTTGCCACGTGCCATTCAGGTTAACAAAAATTTTATCGGGCACTACGGTATTTTTATCTAACCCAATTGCAACAAGTGCTGATGAGAGTTGCCGCCAACCCAGGTGAAAGTAATCGCGCACCGTAATAGGTTCCGGTAATTTTACCCGCCAGAATTTATTAAAGGAATTACGTTGAATGGTTACGGTACCAGAATAAAGAATATCCGGGGTGTTGGTGGATAGGCTTTTCCAAATTTGTAGTTGAATACTCTGACTGGACTCATCGCCAAAGCGGGGAAAATATAAATCAACCGCTACGATTGTATCCGCTTCATCCGTAAGCATATCAAACCGATATGCCACTTGTGCACCAGCCTTATTTAAACCTGCACCGTATTCGGCTTCACCATCATCGTAGGCGTAGTAGTTGGAGAGGGCAAAAGTGGCATGGGTACTATCATTAGACCGAAAACTTATCGGACTGAAAACATCCAAATCGTAATCAGCTTCCGCAATAGGTTTTGCAATGTCATCACCTGAATCCACAATTACTTTTAGCCTTAAGAATATGGAGTCTGCTGTTGCATCTAATGAAGTTGGTGCAGGCAAAGTTTGTAATGTTATTTGGGTGAAGGTTTGATAGAATAGCGGATTTAAAACCTCCGCGTCAGTATCTAAGGTTAAATTATTAATAACGGGCGGAAGCTCTTCTTTGTAAGATGTAATTTTTACTTCAGATGCATAATCCACAGGCTGACCTGATGGCAACACCTGATCGGTTCGCAAAGTGGTAAGGGTAAGAATCGGTTGCTTGAGTATAGTGGCAGGATCATTAAAAAAATGTTTAATTGGTACTGCACGATAATTTTGAAAGAGTGAAGTTAGTGGTTGCGAAACCGTACGATCCGGAAATAATGGAAACACTGGAGCAACCTGCGATTTTCCATTATTCACATACACATAATCTACATGCCAGGTATCATACGGGCCGGATAACCGTGCAAAGTTTTGAAACCGAAACTGGAATGTGTCATGAAAGTATCCATCACCAATAATTGGAATTGTTACGCGCACAAATTCATCTACGGCTAATGTGCCATCATTTTCAATGGCCCATACTGGAGTCCATACACCCAGGTTATTTTTAAAATGTAAACTCAGAATATCGCCAGGATCAGGTGCTTCGCCCCGTCCTTTATATTGATAAAAGAACGTAATGGCTACATTGGTACGGTTGGCAGGAATTACTTCATCTAAACGCAAGGGTGCCGAAACCATTTTATCCGCAAATCCTTTGGCCAGCACATCGTTTACGTTGTAAGGTCGGCCTAAACTATCCAATCCATCGAATGTGGCAACATTTAATGAAGGAGGATTGATTCCCAGTCCTGAATTAATCCACACCGAGTTTCCGAATTGCCATAAGGTTGGATCGGCCACTCCGTTTTTTATGGTTGCAAAATCATCCCAGAAAGGAAGTGAACGGGGCGTAATGTCTTGGGTTCTGGCTTGTGCAGATTTTGATTTGCCTGGTTCTTTCAGAATAGGCGTAAGCGCTAATTGGCCACTGGCTGTGGTTGCGTTAACAATCAATATAAGCAAGGCAAAAAGCCGCACTATGTTTTTTAGTTAGTTACTCGTTTTGTCAATTGCCCCGATAATCGCATTGCTAATTGTCAATTACTTCATTATCCTCCGTTTCCCCACCTTCTTCTGTTTCTTCCGATTCTGTATAGCCTTTTGGTCCAATCCACAAATCAACCGGATCGCCCACACGAACCGAATCGCCCGCAGCCGGATATTGTTTGAAAACGAAAATTTCAATACCGGTAGTATCTACCTGCGTGGGGATTTGTACGCTACCTAAATGTAAATTCCAACCCCTTAGTTTAAACTTTGCGGTTTCAAAGGCATCACCTACCAAATTTCCAATGGTAAAATCAGCCGGCCCATTGCCATCGCCTACTACCAAATCAATCACCGATCCCTTTGTAATGCGCGTACCGGGTTTAATTTCCTGCCCATCCATTCTTACTTCCAATACCAAGTTGCGAAACGGACTGGGTTTATAAAATATTTTACCCCGTTTCAGGTCAAGGCTTTTCAATACCACCTCAGCATTTACTAACGATCGAACTTCAAGTTCGGGTAATGGCAACGATGGGGGTAAAATCCGGTTAAGCGATACATACACCACGCGATTTTGTTTTACCAATGAGCCTGGCTGGGGAAATTGACGCAGCACGGCTAGTGGTGGATAATCTGCTGAATACGAAGAATCGTTAACTGCAAAACGAAGTTCATGTTTGGTTAAAAAACTCTCCAGTTCGTCAATATGTATGCCTGTAACATCGGGTACTGTAATTGATTCGCCATGGTTGGTTATAGCGGGCAGGTAAATATAAAAGTATAAAATGCCTGTTAACAGCAGAATGCCCAGCGGAATAACAACTGAAAGGAATAGCCCACCCACCGAACCCCTTTTTAAAAATTGCTTCAATTTCATTTTTAAAATTTTAAAGCTGATTGAAAATTACGATCGGTACGTTTTGATTTGGAATAACGGTCTAATGCCAGATCAGCCAATTTACTAATCAAATCGGTAAACGAAATGCCACGTTCTTTCCACATCATAGGAAACATGCTGGAGTTAGTGAACCCCGGAATGGTGTTGATTTCATTTACGAAAACTATACCTTCGGGTGTAAGAAATAAATCCACACGCGAAAAATCTTCGCAACCCAATACCTGGTAGGCTTTAATGGAAACCTCGCGGATGCGTTCGGTAGTAGCTGCATCCAATTTGGCGGGCACATCAATTATTACGGCATCACCATCAACATACTTGGCATCGAAGGTATAAAACTCGTAGTGTTTGTTAATGATGATTTCACCGGGCAGCGAGGCTTCTGCAGGATCGTTACCCAAAATAGCGCATTCAATTTCTCTTCCGGAAATAAACTCTTCAAACAGAATACTGTCATCGTATTTATACGATTCCCGTACCGAAGTTTCAAAGTCGGATTTTGATTTTACTTTTGAAACCCCAACAGATGAGCCAAGGTTGCAAGCCTTCACCATAAAGGGTAGGCCGATCTCCTTCACCACTTCTTCAAAAGTATATTGCTTGGGATTGGTATAGTGCGCATGCAGAAATTTGTTAACGGGCAGGCCGGCTTCTTTTAATAGTCGCTTTGCCACGAGTTTACTCATCGACATAGCCGAACCACTTACTCCGGTTCCAATCAGGGGTATATCCATCGCTTTCAGCAACCCTTGAATGCTACCATCTTCACCATCGGTACCATGTAGAACCGGAAAAACCAAGTCAACCGAAAATGACTGACCAGCTAGCGTTATAAACAAAGGCGCTGCGGGATTGAGTGAAAGTGTGAGTGGTTCTCCTTTTTCGATTTCCTTATTCACACCTTCTGTTTTGTACCATGTTCCGCTTAATGCGATACCAATGGGAATAGGTTCGAAACGATTTTTGTCAATGTATTGAAAAATATTGCGGGCTGAATTGATGGATACTCCATGTTCTACCGACCGGCCTCCATACAATATGGCAATGCGTATTTTGCTCATGCTAAAATCAAAACTCAAAGATGTTTAAATTACTTTAGGTTGACAACCTTTTGGAGACGACTGGCCTATTTCTAAGATGCAGTAACTCCGCACTTTAGGATACATTTTTTAATGGCAAAGCCAAACCCTGTTCAACTCGTGGCAGATCTGTAGGATTGAAAACTTGTAGTTTAGAAATCTTGTGTAGGCCAACATTTTGATTTGACATTTATTTCCACGGGCTGGAGCACTTGGCTTCCATTATCGCGCTCATACGGAGCTTTACCACCCTCAAACTTTTTATTCAATACCATTCACAAGGACTGTGCCCTCACAGTCCAACCTACTTTACCGGTTAGTTAACCAAACCCGTTCAGCCCCAACCATATTTCCGGCTTGTACCTGCACAATGTAAATTCCTGTTCCTTGCGCAAGCGTTAACTCGTACGTTTGATTAAGTACATCTGATAGTTGATTGGATAATACCAGTTGGCCCACTAAATTGTAGATGCGAAGTTGAGCATCGGATTTTTCGGGCAGGTTAAAGGTTACGAATACCTGCGATCCGGAACCGTAAATTTTAAATTTATCAGCTATGCTGATTGGAGCAATGTTATCGCTTATAAAAAATTCGATGTTGTCGATAAACAGGTTGTTGCCATTATCGGCCGTGGCCACAAATGCAATCCGGGTTTGGGCATTTCCTGTGAGGGAATTGAGAATGATCGATTCCCTGTTCCAATGATCGTTTTCAGTTGGAATCCAGTTGGTGGCCGCAGTAGCACTGGAAAGTGATTCACCGGCCTGATCGTACAACGTAATTGGATATGTTTGGCCGCAATCGGTGGAAGCCATTACACGCAAACGCTCGTTGCCGTTGCTTTGTGTAGCATAGCTCACATCAAAAAATACACTGGCCTTGCTGGTACGCGAAAAATCTAAAACCGGTGAGGCAAGCCAGGTTTCTTCGCCCCGGTTTGGGTTGTTAAATGCCTGATAAACTAACGAACTTACTTTATTGGTAGCAAGCGAACTCCATGCAGATGCCTGGCCCTGGCTTATAACGGACCAATCATCAAATGATGAATTAAAATCCTGGCGCAGCGGAATGGTTTGTTGCTGATTGTTGATAACAGAGCTAAATGAAACTACATTGTTGTTGCCATTAGCATCTGGCAATCCGTTTGGCTCAATTACAGTTAACGTAAGTGTGTTGTGCCCGGTATTATACGGCAATGCCGTTAAGGCAAAAGATGCTTCACCTCCGGGGTTTATAGTTTGCCCGGTAAAGGTTTGGGTAGCCAATATAAGTCCATTCAATTCGGGTTGAACTTTAAATGATTCAATGATAACAGACCCCATATTTTTAACCCGGAAAACCGGAGCAGGCTGTAGTACGCATGTTACCGGCCCCGGACTTTCAATGGTGAGTAAAGCGAGGTCAACCGAGTTGTCGGTAGCGATAGTAACATTATCAATGTAAACATTATTGCCGTATGCGTTTGTAACTTCAAAGGCAATCAGGATTTTGTTGCCAATAAAATCCTGGAGCGAAACAATTGTATTTTGCCATTGTGCTGCACTGGAAGGCACAAACGAAGCTGTAGTGGCGGGTGCTGTTGCCAGGGTGCTGCCTTCCAGGTTCAATACCTCAGTAAAACTATGGGTAAAATCGCAAGCTGTTGAAACCAACACCCGCAGCCGCTCCGGATACGAGGCACTGAATAACGCATAAGCCCGATCGAACCGCAGGTATGCCGTTGATGCTGAGGTCAAGTCAAGTATAGGTGTAATCAGTCTGTCAACTGCCCCTTCAATTTCATAGTCGTAACAATTTACATACATGGCATTGCCGTTGGTGGGCGTGTTTCGTAAACTCCATTGTACACCACCATCGGGATTATAAATTTTCCAGTTGGATGGAATTGAATTAAATACCTCTGCCACCGGTAGGGTAATGCTGGCAGGAACCGTGGTGGTAACTGTAAGCAAACTATTTTGTGGACGTTGATCGGCAACACCATTTACCAACAATACCTCAAACTCATAAGTACTGTTTCCGGAGGTTTGGGTAAGCGGGCTAAAACTGAAAGTTGTTGTGGCAAGATTTGCCAGGTTGGTGGTAAAATCTTTTATCTCAGCTATTGCGCTGTTTACTTTTAATTGAACCCGTGCGTTTGTTACGGTGTTGGTTCCAATATTTTGTACGGTAATAGTTGGTGTAAACTGGCCTCCGCAAATTCCGGGAGTAGGCGCATTGATTTGAGTAAGTGCGAGATCATTTGCCAACGGTGGTGGATCATTAGCGCCATTTGAATTGAGTAAACTAAACCTTCGCGGACTGTTCTCTACAACAACAGTCATTCGGGCAACCTGGCCTTGTGTATAGAGGTTCATACAGGCATCATCGGTATAGTCCATGTAGTTCATGTACATATCATTGCTGCTGCAAGTGGTTCGGGTACCGCTGGGGCATTGGCCTACATAATTTCCGCCTTGATTGGGTGTGTCGTCAACATAATCGGTTCCGCTGCAAGCGGAGCCATCATCGCCCCAAATGTGTTTGAGTCCAAAAAAGTGGCCTACTTCATGGGTGCACGTACGGCCGCGGTTGTATTTTGTATCAAGTGCAAATGTACCGAGGCCTTCAAAGTTTGAACCGAAGACAGTATAATCAATTACCACACCGTCTGTAAGTCTGTCGTTAGACGAATCTTCCAATCCCGGCAAGGAAGAAACCGGAAACTGGGCAAAGCCAAGATAAGATGGAATATTAATTACCCAAATGTTGAGGTAATCTTCGGCTGGCCAATAACTCAAGGCTTTGAATGTTGCATTGTCATTTATCGTCCAAACGGTTTTGGTTCCCTGTACGCGATTGATGCCGTTGGTGGGTGCGCCAAACGGATCTTGTTTTGCCAATACAAATTCTATGTCAATACTTCCGGCAACGGGTAAAAATTCTGCAGGGGTATTGGCTGCATCTAAATTCAATCGCTGAAAGTCTTTATTCATCGCATTGATCTGCGAAAGAATCTGGTTGTTGGAAATATTAGTTCCCGTTCCTATGGCTTCACCATTATGAATAACATGTACTACCACCGGGATGGTGTAAACTGATTGTGTTCCTTCTGTACGTTGATTACCGAAGCGTTTGGTTTCGAGCTTTTGTTGGATCCAGTTTTCAAATTGCCGGTTACGCTCACGATTGGGATTTAGTTGCAGCTGTAGTGTTTCATATTTGGTGGTGCCGCAGCGCTCCAGCATGGGTGCGCGGGACGTTTGAGCTGTACCGGCAAGGGAGGCCAGAACAAAAAAAAGAATGAGGCCTTTCGTAAACATTACCTTACCATTAGAAATTGTTCAACATTAATGTCAGGCAACAACCAATGAGTAACCCGGCTCAGGCCGTGGTGAGGTTAACAACCTCAATATTTTTTATTTCAGGTACTGCGCGCTTAATCGCTTCTTCTACACCGGCTTTAAACGTCATGGTACTCATGGGGCAGTTGCCACACGCTCCAACGAATTCCAGTTTCAGATTATTATCAGCATTCAAATCCAAAACGCGAACGTTGCCGCCATCGGCCTCTAAATACGGGCGAATGCTGTCTAATGCAGATTCAACTCGGTTGGTAATTTCTTCTCTGGTCACGCGCTTTAGATGGTTGAAGGTTAAACAGTAAGCTCAACTCGTTTGGTTTCGGCAAAGGTAGCATTTCTTATGGCAACCTGTCGCGCAACATTTTCGGCAATCGTTTTAAAAACGTCAGCCATTACGCCTTCTTTCATTACGGCTGGCAAACCGCTGTCCCCGCTTTCGCGGATACTTTGCACCAACGGCACCTGGCCCAACATAGGTACGTTGAATTTATCCGCCAGATTTTTTCCGCCATCCTTACCGAAGATATAGTATTTGTTATCGGGCAATTCTTCGGGCGTGAAGTAGGCCATGTTTTCTACAATGCCCAACACGGGAACGTTGATCTGCGGCTGCTTGAACATGGCTACACCTTTTGTTGCATCGGCCAAGGCAACTTTTTGTGGCGTAGTTACAATAACAGCTCCGGTAACGGGTACCGATTGCACTAAAGTTAAATGGATGTCGCTGGTGCCAGGAGGTAGATCAATTAACAGATAATCCAACTCGCCCCAGATTACATCGCCAATAAATTGTTTCAGAGCAGCCGAAGCCATCGGTCCACGCCATACAATGGCACTATCTGCAGGAGTAAGAAAGCCAATCGAAACCAACTTTACTCCGTATTGTTCCAACGGCAAAATGTAATTTTTGCCATCAATTACTTTTACTTCGGGTTGCTCACGCTCGCAATTAAACATTACCGGCATAGAGGGGCCAAAAATATCAGCATCAATTAAACCTACACGGGCACCGGCTTGTGCCAATGCCACCGCCAGATTACTGGTAACAGTTGATTTACCTACACCACCTTTGCCTGAAGCGATGGCTATAATATTTTTTACTTTGGGAAGGGTAGGCGTATTGCCCCGACCAGAGGTTACGGAAGATGTGATAATGATAGTCAATTCCGCATCTTCACCAATCACAGCCCGAACCGCTTCTTCACAATCTTGCCGGATTTTTTCCTTTAACGGACAAGCCGGAGTGGTAAGCACCACCGTAAATTCAACAGAACTATCCTTTACAATAACGTCCTTCACCATACCCAGTGTAACTAGGTCTTTTTTCAGGTCAGGATCATTTACCAGCCCCAGCGCTTTTAAAATATCTTCCGTAGTAAACTTCATTCTAAATCGGTTTCGATAAAAACAACTTCGGCCAACCAACAGTTCGGTAGCCTGTTTAATTTGCCTTAAAATCTCAAAATTACTGATGCCGCTAACGCTTTCATAACGATTTTCAAAAAATGCCCTGCCTTAATTCCTTAAGTCTATCTGCAAAGTAGTTTAGTGGTTATATTTGCGGTTCTGAAAAGCTTAAACAGAACTTTTCGTATGGATGTGCAGCGTGCCGTTAACCACTTGAATAGTTTAAACGCAACCGAAGGCTTGGGCTGGGTAAGTTCCAACTTTAAGCAGGTGCGTTTTGCTACTTCGCTGGGCGAAGAAGATCAGGCCATTACACACATCATAGCCCGCAATAATTTTCCGGTTACTGTTTTTACATTGGATACCGGGCGCCTGTTTCAGGAAACATACGACCTGCTACACCTTACCCGATCGCATTATAAAATTCCTTTACAAGTTTTTTTTCCGGATAACGAACAAGTGGAGGTGTATGTCAATCAACATGGTATCAATGGATTTTATGATTCGCTGGATAACCGGAAACAATGCTGCCATATTCGTAAAGTAGTTCCGCTAAAACGAGCCTTGCATGGTGCTGAAGTTTGGATTACTGGTTTACGCCAATCGCAATCAGCCAACCGTGGTACTATGCAGCGGGCCGTTTGGGATGAAGAATATAAATTGATTAAGTACAACCCGATTTTTGATTGGAGCGATGATCAGCTCCATGAATTTATTGGTGCTAATAAGATTCCGGTAAACACATTGCACAAGAAAGGATTTCCAAGTATTGGCTGTGCACCGTGTACCCGCGCTGTAATGCCGGGTGAAGATGCGCGTGCCGGTCGCTGGTGGTGGGAGAGTTCAGCTAAAGAATGCGGCCTGCACGCCACCGTAATTAAACAAAACGCATGAAGAAAGATTACCTGAAAGAGTTTCCACGCGAGTTAGAAGATGAAGCGATTTACATCATTCGTGAAGCTGCGGCCCAGTTCGAACGACCTGCAATTTTATTCAGTGGTGGAAAAGATTCAATTACGTTAGTACGTCTGGCTCAAAAAGCATTTTATCCCGGTAAGGTTCCGTTTCCATTGGTGCACATTGATACCGGCCACAATTTTCCCGAAACAATTACTTTTCGTGATAAGCTGGTTGCCGAAACCGGACTGGAGCTGATTGTAGGTTTAGTGCAGGATGACATTGATGCAAAGCGTGTTGTGGAAGAAAGCGGAAAGTTTGCAAGTCGCAATATTTTGCAAACCACCACACTCTTAAGAACCATTGAAGCTTATAAGTTAGATGCCTGCATGGGGGGTGCCAGGCGCGATGAAGAAAAAGCTCGTGCCAAAGAAAGGGTATTTTCTGTGCGCGATGATTTTGGGCAATGGGATGCCAAGAACCAGCGGCCGGAGTTGTTCGATTACCTGAATGGTCGCATTCGCCCTGGAGAAAACGTGCGCGTGTTTCCCATCAGCAACTGGACGGAGTTGGATGTGTGGAATTATATTCGTGAAGAGAAGTTGGAAATCCCTTCTATTTATTATTCGCATGAGCGACCGGTGATTGAGCGCAATGGCGTGTTGTGGCCGTATTCGGATTTTATTTTTAAAGATGCCGATGAAGTTATTCAAACCAGGACCGTTCGCTTTAGAACCGTTGGCGATATGAGTTGTACGGCTGCGTTGGCATCAACAGCCAATACGATTGAACAAATTATAGAAGAAGTAATTGGTACTTCTGTGTCGGAGCGCGGCTCCCGTTTGGACGATCAACGAAGTGAAGCCGCTATGGAAGCACGTAAAGCGGTGGGGTATTTTTAATATGATAAGTAGCTATAAAATTTTATCAGGAGAATCACATTAATCAATTCCTTCACTTAATAGGAATAATGAATTTTAAATAAAACAGATTTTCATTCGGAGTTTAATCATAGTTATGGATGTATTCAGAATAGCAACAGCAGGCAGTGTAGATGATGGCAAGAGTACCTTGATTGGCAGATTACTTTACGAAACAAACTCTATCACAACCGATAAGCTTGAAGCGATAGAACGCGCCAGCCAACGCAAAGGCATTGGTTTTTTGGATTTGTCGTTACTTACGGATGGTTTGGTAGCAGAGCGCGAGCAAGGAATAACTATTGATGTAGCGCATATTTATTTCAATACACCCAAGCGTAAATTTATTATAGCCGATTCACCGGGCCATGTGGAATACACCCGCAACATGATTACGGGTGCTTCGCGTGCGCAAACTTCTGTTATTCTGGTGGACGCGCGCAAGGGAATAATTGAGCAAACACACCGGCATTATTTTATTGCCAACCTGTTGCGTATTCCATACGTGATTGTGTGTGTCAACAAAATGGATTTGGTAAACTATTCGGAAGAGGTGTTTACCAAAATCAAAAACGATTTCTTAAAACTTTCGGCCAACTTACCCAACACACAACAACAGATTGTAGTAATCCCGGTTTCGTCTTTGCATGGAGATAATCTGACGACACAGTCTCCCAAAATGCCTTGGTTTACAGGCGAACCATTACTCACTTTGTTAGAGGGTTTGCCGGTGCCAACTGCGCGCGGAAAATTCCGGATGCCTGTGCAGTTAGCTATTCGGCCGCGTAATGAAAGTCACCATGATTATCGTGGGTATGCAGGCAGAATTTCGAGCGGTAAGATTAGTGTAGGTGATTCGGTAACGGTTTTACCTTCGGGGCGTAGTTCAAAAGTTACGGGTATTCATAAAAATGGTCAGGAGCAATCCACAGCCACCGATCGCGAATCGGTTACCATTACCATTGCCGATAACATTGATATTAGTCGTGGCGATATGTTGGTGCGAACAGGAGAGGAGCCAACGTTAAAGACAGAACATAAAGCTTTTATTTGTTGGATGGATGGAAACGTGTTGGACACAGTGAAATCGTATTTAATTCAACATGGTACGCAGCGCATCAGAGCAAAAGTAACCCAGATAACATTTGTGCAAGACACCGCCTCGTTGCAACAAGTTGAACCCACTAGTGGTTTAAAAATGAATGAAATAGCCCAGGTAAAAGTAAAGACAGCCAAACCTCTGCCAGTAGATACCTACTCTGAAAATCCAGCAAACGGCACGTTTATCTTAATTGATGAGTTTACCAATAATACGGTAGCGGTTGGTTTTTTTGAGTAGGCCACTCATTATCTAAATAATCAAGTGATTTTAAAATCGTATGTTTGTACTATGAAGAAATTGGTACTAAACATACCGGATACAATTGACCTTGATAATAACGAGGCGTTAATGGCAATTGCAGCAACCTTATATGAAAAAGGTAAACTTTCGCTCGGGCAGGCTGCCGAACTTGTGGGTATTTCCAAACAAGCATTCATGGAGATTGTGGGCACGTATGGAGTCTCTGTTTTTAATCATCCCGCGTCTGAGTTGGATCGGGACGTAGCCCATGCAAAAAATTATATTGTCTGACACCAGTTGTCTTATCTTATTAGATAAGATTGGTGAATTAAACCTTTTGAATAAGCTCTTTGGACAGATTACAGTTACGCAAGAAATTGCTAACGAGTTCAAAAGAGAATTGCCCGCTTGGTTTAAAATCGAAAATCCAACTAATATCGTTTATCAGCAAATACTTGAAGCATCCTTAGATAAAGGTGAGGCGAGTGCAATTGCTTTCGCCATTGAGCAGTCTGATTGTTTATTGATAATTAATGATTATAAAGGCCGAAGGTTTGCCGAACAATTTGGAATTAAAATTACCGGTACCTTAGGTGTTATCGTATTGGCAAAATTACACGGTCATATAAACTCTGTGAAACCTATATTGGCTAAGATTAAGACTACGGATTTTCGGTTGGAATCTGAATTGGAAAAAAGGATTCTGAAAAACTCAAAGGAAGAATAATCTCTAGCATGTTCGTAAATCTGTGGACTATCGGTGGATAAACTTCCGCTTCTCCGGCCTATCTTGCCGCTTGAATTTATAGCCTTTTCATGATTTCCCGCGATACCATTGAAGAAATCCGCAACCGCATGGACATTGTCGATGTGATCAGCGATTTTGTGTCGCTCAAAAAGTCAGGGCAGAATTATAAAGCGCTCAGTCCATTCGCCAACGAAAAGACACCTTCATTCTTTGTCGTTCCCGGCAAGGGTATTTTCAAGGATTTCAGTAGTGGCAAAGGTGGCGATGCCATTACGTTTGTAATGGAGCATGAAAAGTTCACCTACACCGAAGCACTACGATACCTGGCCAAAAAATATGGCGTTGAGATAAAAGAGGATCGCCTGTCGGATGAAAGTAAAGCCGTGCAAAGCGAACGCGAAGGGCTTTATATTCTCATGAACTTCGCCAAGGAATTTTATCGTAAACAACTTACCGGCAGCGAAGAAGGTATCAGTATCGGGTTGAGTTATTTTCGGGAACGTGGGTTTAACGATCGCACTATCGAAAAGTTCGAACTCGGTTATGCGTTGGAAGGTTGGGAGAACTTCAGCAAAGAGGCGATTGCCAGTGGTTACAATAAAGAACTTTTAGAGAAAACAGGATTAGTAGTTAAGAAAGACGATGGCTCTACTTATGATCGCTTTCGCGGAAGAGTAATTTTTCCGGTGCATAACATCACCGGTAAGGTAATAGCGTTTGGTGCCCGCATGTTGGGTAAGGATAAGAACCAACCCAAATACATCAACTCGCCCGAAACAGAAATCTATCATAAAAGTGATGTGTTGTATGGATTGTTCCAGGGCAAGAATGCCATTCGTCAGCACGATGTATGTTACCTGGTAGAAGGTTATACCGATGTTATCTCCATGCATCAGGCCGATGTGCAGAATGTGGTGGCTTCATCGGGCACGGCCCTCACTGAAAATCAGATCAAACTCATCCGCAGGTTTACTGAAAACATAACGGTGTTGTTCGATGGCGATTCGGCTGGAATCAAAGCAGCACTGCGCGGCATTGATATGATTCTGAAAGGTGGCCTGAATGTGCGCGTGTTGTTGTTTCCGGATAACGAAGATCCGGATAGCTATTCACGCAAAGTAGGCACTACCGAGTTTCAAAAATTTTTAAAAGAGCATACACAGGATTTTGTTTCATTTAAAGCGGGTTTGTACGCGAAGGAATCCAACGATCCGATTAAGCGTGCTGAATCAATAAAAGAAATTGTAACCAGCATTGCCCAGATTCCTGATCCGGTAAAACGCTCGGTTTATATTCAGGAAACAAGCTCGTTGCTAAAAATTCAGGAAAGTGTTTTGTTGAGCGAACTCAACAAAATTCTGATCAGCGATAAGCGCAAGACCGAGAAAGAAAAATTCCGGCAAGGTGATGAAACCCAAATTCCTGTTGAACCAATTGTGGAAGTTGCCGCAACCAAAGTGGATGCCCAAACCATGGTGGAGCGACAAGAGCAGGAAACAATCCGGCTATTATTAAATTATGCCGATCTATCAGTGGATAACCAATCGCTATCGGATTTTGTACTGCGTGAATTAGACGATGTTGAGTTTCTTAATCCGGTTTACCGTCAGATTTATGAAGCCTTCAAACAAGGTGTTGAAACAGGAAATGTGCCCGATAGCCATTACTTTATGCATCACGGCTCAACAGAAATCAAAAATGTAGTTACCGGTTTAATTACCACACGCTACGATGCCAGCAAACATTGGAGCGATAAGTATCATATTTACTTCCCTAAAGAAAAAGATGTAGTAAACCAAATGGCTCTGAGCAATGTGTTGCGATTAAAATTCCGGGTAGTACAGAAAATGCTGGAAGACAATCTGCAAAAAGTTAAGCTGGCTGAAGCAGGCGGCTCGTGGGATGACCTGGAGGCTGCCTTAACCACCCAAACCGGCCTTAAAGAAGCCGAACAGGAATTGGCCAAACTACTGGGTATTGTTATTGCGCGGTAGGAACACGCGCACGGTATTTTTTGTTTATTTAGCTGAATTATAATTCCGAATGAGCACAATTAAGATTGATACAATAGAAGAAGCCATTGAAGACATTAAAAATGGCAAAGTGATAGTGGTGGTGGATGATGAGGACCGCGAAAATGAAGGCGATTTTATTTGTGCTGCCGAAAGCATTACGCCCGCCATTGTAAACTTTATGGCCACCCACGGCCGGGGCCTTATTTGCGCGCCATTGATTGAAGACCGCTGCGAGGAATTGGGCCTTGAATTAATGGTGGGCAAGAACACAGCTGTTTTCGAAACACCCTTCACCGTTTCGGTCGATCTGATCGGACATGGTTGTACCACAGGCATTTCGGCTCATGATCGGTTTAAAACCATCAAAGCATTGGTCGATCCGGAAACAAAACCTGAAGAGTTGGGTAAACCCGGACACATTTTTCCACTCAAAGCAAAAAAAGAAGGGGTGCTGCGCAGATCGGGCCACACCGAAGCGGCAATAGATTTTGCCCGTTTGGCGGGATTCCGTCCTGCTGGTGTGTTGGTAGAAATCATGAACGAAGATGGCAGCATGGCACGCCTGCCCGACTTGCGTAAAGTGGCCGATAAGTTTGGATTAAAACTGGTAACCATCAAAGACCTGATTGCTTACCGGATGAGGCAAGAAAGCCAGATACGCAAACAGGTAGCCGTTAACATGCCAACTGCGTATGGCGATTTTAAATTGATAGCCTACGAGCAGGTAGATACGAATGAGGTACACATGGCGTTAATGAAAGGCGAATGGAAAAAAGACGAACCCGTGTTGGTGCGGGTGCATTCCAGTTGCGTTACAGGTGATATTTTTGGTTCGTGCCGCTGCGATTGCGGGCCCCAACTGCACAACGCCATGAGTATGGTCGAAAAAGAAGGCAAAGGAGTAGTACTTTATATGAAACAAGAAGGCCGGGGCATCGGGTTATTGAATAAACTAAAAGCCTATAAGCTGCAGGAAGATGGACTTGATACGGTTGAAGCGAACCTGCAATTGGGATTTGATATGGACAACCGTGATTACGGCATCGGAGCCCAGATTTTAAACGACCTGGGAATTTCAAAACTGAAGTTAATTACCAACAACCCCAAAAAGCGGGTTGGCTTAATTGGGTATGGATTGGAGATAGTTGAAAACATTCCTATTGAAATTGCGCCCAATCCGCACAACGAAAAGTATTTACAAACCAAACGCGATAAATTAGGACATTCCATTTTAAAGCATAAATGAAACTGCGAATAATACTTGTATGTTTTAGTGCCCTGGTATCCACACATGCTACCAGCCAGCAATGGTCGTTTGAATTGTGGCATACCGGTAAAATGATTTTAGATACGGGCGATACGTTACGGGGCCTGATTAAATACGATTTACAAAGTGATATTATTCAACTTAACAGTAACAATAAGTTAGAGAGCTACACGGCCCGTAAAATTTTATTATTTGAAATTTTTGATGAAACGGTAAGACGTTATCGTAACTTTTATTCATTACCCTATTCGCACACGGGCCAATATAAAACACCTGTATTTTTTGAGTTATTGCAAGAAGGAAAATTAACCGTACTAACCCGCGAAAACCTGGAATACCGTACTACCAGTTCTCCTTATTATTTCTACGGAAGTTATACACGCCTGGTATTGATCAACAAGTATTACATCCTGCAGGAAAATGGAAACATTGAAGAGTTTAAAGGCAAAAAGAATGATTGGTTGGAGTATATGCCCGGTAAAGCCGAAGAAGTACAACGATTTGCAAAAAAAAACCGACTTAGTTTTGATGATAAATACGACCTTTCGCGAATAATTGAATACTATAATTCACTTTTCGGAAAACGCTAATCCAGGATATGAGTAAACCCTTAATATTGGTGACCAACGATGATGGCATCACCGCGCGCGGTATTTTAAATCTGGTACATGTAATGAAAGACCTGGGCGATGTGCTAGTAGTAGCACCCGATGGGCCACAAAGCGGTATGGGCCATGCCATAACCGTGGGCGATACCTTGCGTTTAACCGAGTCGAATATTTTTGATGGTGTGCGCGCGTACGAGTGCAGCGGCACACCGGCTGACTGTGTAAAGATGGCGCGGCACTTTGTGTGCAAGAACAGTCGCCAGCCCGATATTGTGGTAAGCGGAATCAATCACGGCAGCAATACCTCCATCAGTGTATTGTATTCAGGCACCATGTCGGCAGCAATTGAAGGTGCTATTGAAGGAACACCGGCCATTGGTTTTTCATTGTGCGATTACAGCCACAAGGCCGACTTCTCGCACACGGCTGAAATTGTAAAACGAATTACCAAACAAGTATTGGACAAAGGCCTACCTAAGGGAGTAGCGCTGAATGTTAACATTCCGCCCAAGCGCAATGAAGTAATAAAAGGAATTCGGGTTTGCCGGCAGGCTAACGCCAAGTGGGTGGAAGAGTTTGTAGAGCGGTTAGACCCTAACGGAAGGAAGTATTATTGGATGACTGGCAACTTCGTTAACTTCGATAAAGGCGAAGACAACGATGAGTGGGCTATAGCCAACAACTATGTGTCGGTAGTACCCTGCCAGTTTGATCTTACAGCACACTCGGCTATTCCAGTATTGAATGAAGAGTGGGAGATATTGGGTTGAGATCAAAGCCTGAATAACCTTAAATTAAGTATTGGCTCGCAGTGTAAACTCAGCCAACTGTTTTTTACTGGCCAGGCTGCGCCAGCTAAGTTCAAGCACTTCCTTCAATAATTTTTTGGTGTATCCAGATGTGTTCATACAAATGTACGGGTAAGCCTTAAAGTGTACCGGTACCTGAAAAAGTTCCGGATATTTCTCCAGGTAAGCATCGCGTAAATGGAAATCCAATCGAATGGGAATAAACTCGCCATTATCATGCAACCGGCACATTAATTTTCCTCTTACTTTAATCGATGGTGTACCTTCATGCGAAATGCTTTCTTCCGTTCCCGGAAAGGTGAGGGCAATGGCTTTGATGGGTTCAAAGTCTTGGGGATTAAATTTTATAGCTCTAACTTTTTTCATTTTATTTTCATGGTGATGTAATAATACAAAAGGTTAAATGTTTCCCACCGTAAAAAGCAAAGCCCCAGTAACTAGCTACCAGGGCTAAATTTAACAAAGGAACCACGCTGCACCTACCGCCACCCACCACCTAATGCCCGGTAAATATTCACTTTGGCATTAAGTTGTTTCATTTTAATTTCAACCAGATCTACTTTTGATTCAAGCGCTTCACGTTGTGTTAGCAGTACTTCGGCATAATCGGCACGGGCCGAGTTAAACAAGTTGTTGGCAATGGTAATGGATCGCATTAAAATCTCTACTTCTTTATTCTTGGTTTCAAAACTCTGGTTGTAGTTATCAATTTTTGAAAGCTGATTACGTACATCCAGGTAACCATTTAAAATGGTGCGTTCGTAATTATAAACTGCCTGAAGTTGTTTGGCATTTGCATTTTTATAGGCAGCTTTAATGGCATTTCGGTTAACAAGGGGCGCCAATAAATCACCCGTAAGGTTATACATCATCGATTCCGGATTGATGAGGTAACCCATTTTAAAAGCCTGAAAACCCACGCCACCCCGAATGCCGAATGATGGATAAAAATTGGCACGTGCTACTTTTACGTTAAGTTTGCTGGCTTCCAATTCTAACTCTGCCTGCCGGATGTCGGGCCGATTACTTAATAATTGTGAAGGAATTCCAACCTGGATAGAGTCTAATCCGATGGTAAGAAAACTAGCGGAGTTGCGAGTAATAGGTTGTGAGAAATTTCCTGTTAAGAAGTGCAGGCGATTCTCGATTTCCACTATACGTTGCTTTACATTGAATTGCAGATTTTTTGTGTTGAGCAACTGGGCTTCAAATCGGTTTACACCCAATTGTGTAACCTTGGCCGCTTCTTTTTGTTGTGTTACCACTTGCAACGCACTGGATTGTAGTTCAATATTCCGATTGATAATATCCAGCAGGTTATCAAGAGCCATTAACTCATAGTATGCATCGGCAATTTCTGCAATCAGGTTGGTAACCAAAAAGTTTTTTCCTTCAATACTCGCCAGGTATTTCATGGCCGCAGCCTTGCGCGCATTGCGTAATTTCTTCCAGATATCAACTTCCCATGTTGCTGTTGCCCCTACCATATAGTCTTGCAAAGGTTCGGGAAACAACGTGCCCGGTTTAACCTCTAACTGTTCTTCTACGGCACCCTGGGTGGTATAATGCCCCGGTTTTTCTACAGCTGCTCCGGCTGCCAGGTTAATAAAAGGCAGGTACTCGCCCTTTCTTGCCCGCACTTCATTTTTGCTGATTTCAATTTCCTGCAGGAAAATATTTAGCTCCTGATTATTTCGGAGTGCAGTATCAATCAGTGCAACCAAATTTTTGTCACCAAAGTAGGTTTGCCAACTTAGCTTGGCAATGGTTACGGTATCTTGTTCTTTGTAATACTGTTCGGGAATAAACTTATTTTCTTTACGGGTAGTGGGCTTTAGCGAGTTGCAACTCCAAACTACCACAAGTATGAATAAGATACCGGCAGTTTTAATTATCGAAATGAATTTCATTTTATTTCTTTTTTTCGTCTGGCTATTTTCAATAGCAACTGAAGTTTTTGAATTTTCTTAAGCATGGTTGCATGTGTGTGGTGCTCAATCATCTCTTCGGTAAATGGTATTAAGTCTTCATCTTTAATTAACCTTTTACCTTCGGCAAGTTTGGCGAAGATGTAATAAAGTCCGGGTACGATGATTACACCAAATAAAGTTCCCATTAACATTCCACCCAATGCAGAAGCGCCAATGGTTCTGTTGCCAACCGCACCGGCCCCGGTTGCCCTTACCAACGGAATTAATCCCGCAATAAAGGCAAAGGATGTCATTAAGATAGGGCGGAAGCGGACCTTGGCGCCTTCGATGGCTGCTAATACAATACTGATTCCTTGATTTTGTTTTTGCACAGCAAACTCTACAATCAACACTGCGTTTTTGCCAAGCAACCCAACTAACATGATTAATCCTATTTGGGCATAAATATCATTGGCAAGCCCCATTAGTTTTAAAAGCAAAAACGCTCCAAAAATTCCGGCCGGTAAGGATAACAATACTGCAAACGGAATGATGAAGCTTTCGTATTGCGAGGCAAGTACCAGGTAAACGAATATTATAACAATAATAAAAATGTACAATGCTTCATTACCGCGGTGGGCTTCATCGTACGATAAGCCTTCCCAGGCAATGTCATATCCGTTTGGTAATGTTTGTTGAGCCACTTCTTTTATAGCGTCAATGGCATCACCGGTGGTATAGCCAGGTGCAGGCAATCCACGAATGGCCGATGATGTATAAAGATTGAAACGCGTGATTTCGTTTGGTCCTTGTTTTTTTACAAGTGTTACAAAAGAAGAGTAGGGAACCATTTCATCCCGATCGTTTTTTACAAACAGATTTAATACATCGGTGGGCAGCCTGCGGTATTCCGGTGCAGCCTGGGTATATACTTTAAAGAAAGTGTTAAATCGTGTGAACCCTTGTTCGTAGGTACTTCCTATAAGTATGTTCAGGTTTTCCATGGCGGCTCCAATAGAAACGCCTTTCTGCATGGCTTTTTCGTTATCAATTACAATTTCATATTGTGGATAATTAGCTGCGTAGAACGTGAAAAGGCCTGTTAGCTCTTTGCGTTTTTTCAACGCATCCATAAATTCGGTGTTGATCTTATCAAATTCGTGGTAGTCGATGGTGCTGTTCTTATCCAACATCCGCAGCGAAAAACCATCCGATGAACCGTATCCTGGTACAGCAGGAGGTTCAAAGTACTCCACTACAGCTCCCAGGTTTTTGGTTTTTTCTTCCAACTCTTCAATAACTTCTTTTACTGAATGTTTACGATGCTCCCAATCTTTAAGGTTGATCAGGCAAGTTCCGGCATTGGAACCACGGCCTTCGGTAAGAATTTCATATCCGGCCAATGAAGTTACAGATTGAATGTCCTCAATTTCTTCGGCAATGGCTTGTAATTGGTGCGATACGTCATTGGTGCGTTCTAAGGTGCTTCCGGGGGGTGTTTGAATGATCGCATAGATTTGTCCCTGATCTTCGTTGGGTATAAAGCCGGAAGGTAATTGCTGGTTGATACCGACAATGCCAAAAGCAAAAAGGGCCAGTAAACCAAAGGTTACTAACCTGCGATTTACAATGTGTTGCAGCAGGTTGGTGTATTTGCCTGTAACTTTTTCAAATACCCGGTTGAACCAATCAATAAATACTTGAACCGGGGTTTTCTTGTTTCTGCCATGATGATTTTTGAGAATCATAGCACATAGCACCGGTGTTAGCGTAAGAGCCACAATACCGGAAAGAATAATCGAGCTGGCCATTGTAATTGAGAACTGGCGGTAGAATACACCAACAGGTCCCGTCATGAAGGCAATTGGTACAAACACAGCTGTCATAATTAATGTAATTGCAATTACAGCACCGCTTATTTCGCCCAACACCTTTTTAACAGCACTAAAGGAAGAAATATTTTCCTCGTGCATTTTTGCGTGCACAGCTTCCACTACCACAATGGCATCGTCCACCACAATACCAATAGCAAGTACCAAAGCAAACAGTGTAATCAGGTTAATGGTTAGGCCCAGCATCTGCATAAAGATGAAGGCGCCAATTAATGAGACGGGCACTGCAATGATGGGGATTAACGTAGAGCGCCAATCGCCCAGAAATATGAATACCACCAGCGCTACCAGGATAAACGCTTCAACCAATGTGTGAATTACTTTGTCGATAGAGGCATTTACAAATTTCGATACATCGTAGTTTATTTCGTAATCCATTCCCGGAGGAAAATCCTTGCGGAGTTCTTCCAGCTTTGCCTTTGTTTTGGCAATTACATCACTGGCATTGGTACCAAAATTTTGTTTCAATACAATGGAGGCTGATGCGTATCCATCTTTGTTCGAGTAGATATCAAAGAATTCGCTACCCAATTCAACTTCGGCAATATCTTTCAGTTTAAGAATTTCACCTTCCGCATTTGCCCGAATGATAATGTTCTCATACTCTTCGGGTTTGTTAAAGCGGCCTTTATAGCTTAAGGTATATTCTAATGATTGTGCTGTTTTACCCGAAGCCTGCCCCAACCTTCCGGGCCGTCCGATAAGGCTTTGGTCTTCCATGGCCTTCATTACTTCTTCGGTGGCTACGTTGTAGGCACGCATCCGATCGGGCTTAAGCCAGATACGCATAGCAAATGTGCGGCTACCCAGTATCTGGGCACGGCCCATTCCTTTTATGCGTTGCAGCTCGGGTATAATGTGTACGTTGGAGTAATTGTATAAAAACTTTTCGTCCGCATTTTTATCGGTACTAAAAAGGTTTACATACATGAGCATACTGGGTTGAATAGGTGTAATGATGATACCCTCGCGTTGCACTAAAGGCGGCAGGTTATTCATAATTGCATCTACCCGCGTTTTAACATTAACTACGGCCGCGTTCGGGTCGGTACCCGGTTCAAAAATAATTTGCACGGTTGCCTCACCAGCACTGGTTGCATCGGAAGTAAGGTACAGCATGCCTTGTACTCCGTTAATGGCGCGTTCCAATGGAATTAAAGTTGACTCAACTAAAATCTGGGCGCTGGCACCCGGGTAAGCAATAAAGATATTTACGCGCGGTGGCGCTATATCCGGAAACTGTGATATGGGTCTTGTTTGGATGGCGAGTATTCCCAGAAAAACGATTGCCAACGAAATAGAAATAGCAAGAACCGGACGTTGAATGAATTTGCTAAACATGTGTAAGTGGTTTAGAGTTACTTATTCAGCTCTCAGGTTCTGCATTTCGTGCAGAATAGCGTAAAAAGGTTTTTGTTGAATATTGATTTTATCGCCATTCTTAACCTTTCTTATTCCTTCTACCAGAATTTTATCAGCAGGGCTAATGCCAGCCGATACGATATACACGTGTGGCATTTCGTTTTGAATCTTTATCTCTTTTGCCAGCACCGTATTATCGTCTTTAACCACATATACAAATTTTTTATCCAGCACCTCGTACGTAGCCGATTGTGGTATCAGCACCGCATTTTTAATAGGTGTGTACATAAAGATGTTTCCGGTTTCGCCATGGCGCAGCAGGCGCTTGGGGTTATTAAATGTTGCCCGAAAGGCAATGTTACCGGTTTCGTTATTGAAATCAGCTTCAATTGTTTCAATTATCCCATCCTGTTCAAAAAGTTGATTGTTGGCCATTTGAAGTCTTACAACGGCAGTGGTTTCACTGTTGCGTTGAGTGGTGTAGTTGATATACTCGGCCTCGGGCACATTAAAATAAACCCACATTTTGTTATTGTCGGATAGGGTGGTTAGCAACTCACCTTCATCGAGTAAACTGCCAACGCGCACATCATTAAATCTACCTACAATTCCATCGAATGGAGCCCGGATTTCTGTAAAACTTAAGTGTGCTTTGGCTAATTGAAAGTCGGCCTGCGCCTTTTCTAATTTAGCTTTTGCCAAAGCCAGTTCATTTTTAGATACGATGTTACTATCGGCAAGAGCCTTGGTGTTCAGGTATTCAATCTCAGCAAAGCTTACTTCGGCATGTGCTTTTTGTGCTTCGGCCTGGTAAACTACCGGCAAAATCTGAAATAATAACTGGCCTTTCTTTACCAGTTTACCTTCATCAACAAAAATGTGTTGCAGGTAGCCTTTCTCTAATGCTCTTAGTTCAATATGTTGGATGGACCGAATCTGGCAAACATAGCTTTGATGTAGGGTAGTATCGGTTTTTACAGGTTGTGTTACCACAAACGTGGTTGTTTCCTGATTATGAGTTTGATGATGCCCACACCCTAATAACATAAACGTGGCCAGGCAAATAACTAAAATTATGGTTTTCATTCTTTACAGAATCTACTTGAAAAAATGGATAGAAATAATTGATTTGATGCACGTAAACAGTCAATCAAATCAGGGCACTTTTTTTAGACAAAGTGCGGCTTGGAATTTCTAACGCTGAAAAATTTTCCAGGAATGGTAAAGAATATAGAATTGTGTGCCGTTCGCAACCTTTGAAAGCAACGGACTTACATGTAACCTGCTACAAGTGGGTTTAATAACGGCAGGAATAAAAACTTGTGCACTTACAGCATCGGTATGTTTTTCATTTTTGTCCTCGCTTTCGGTTTCTTCTTCAGTTATAGGCTCAGTTTCGTTGTGCTTTGAAGCTTGCCTGGGTTGAACGGGGGCAGGTGCAATAGTAAGTTGTTCTGTTCCGCTATCCGTTTGATAGAAATTCGAAGTTGAGGGTTGAGGAGAATCAGGAATTGTGGCAAAGCATGCAAATGAGATTAAAAACCATCCCAACGACAAAGCAGCCAGGTAAGCTATCAGATTTTTAGGATGTTTTTGTAATGGCATTGACTTTTTGAAGGGCAGGGTAGCGCCTGTTATATAATCCACGCACAAACTTACGGATAACAACTGGAAATAGTTACTATTTGATGGTAGAACTTCGTGCTGGTTATATTTCTGCATCCATCCGATTGTTAGGTAAGTACGATAAAATGAAATTAAATCGGTTGCGAATTATTTTATGGGTTATGCACGTTAATTGGAGGCGTTCGTTGGCGGAGCTATTTGGTTTTTATAAATTCAACCCTGCGATTATTGGCTTTGCCTTCTGGAGTTGTATTGGGTTCGGCCGGTTGCGATTCGCCTTTACCATCGGTTAGCAATCGGTCGGCAGCAACTCCAAAATCGTTAATGAGCGTTTGCTTAACAGATTCGGCACGCTTTCGCGATAACAGCAGGTTGGCTTCATCGGTACCATCGCTATCGGTATGGCCTACAATAGTAATTTTTCCGGTAGTTGCTTTTATCGCGCTGGCAGCATCGTTTAGTGCAGGCCATGATTCGGGTTTTATGGTGGCGGCATTCACATTGAAATAAATGCCTCGGGTTACAAACTTTCCTTCGGTATTTAATTGTGCCACCAGATCGGGTATGCCTTCGGCTAACCGGAAGTTAGAGAAATAAATGCCATCGCCCCACATATTGGTTGATAGAATCAAGGTGTACTTACCAGCCTTAGGTAAACCATTTGGCAAATCGATAAATTTACGTTCGTCCACATACACCTTTACATGGGCTTTGTTTCGAGCTATTGAAATGCGGTGTATTTTTCCAGCCTGCCATCCGTTCTTTATAATTCGATTGTCAAGGATGCGGTCTTCGCTTGAATTTTCTTTAAGGGCGGTGCAATAAAGAACTTCCGATGAAGGATGAATGTCTAATTGTATTTGAGGATTTTCATCAAAATGAATACTGAAATCCTGCCGGTTAGGAGTGTTGGTTACGAATATCAGGTTCAAGCCTCCTTCCATCTCACTCATTCTTTCTGTATCAGCCCACATATCAAATTCGATTGTAAAGGCATCGGGCAAAACTTTTACCAGGGTAGGAAACATTAATCCTTTGCGTGGGGTTTTAAGCCATTTGAATGGTGTATTTGAAATTGTTTTAATGCCGGGCGATTCCACCTCCTCAGACTTATCAAATTCAATAACAGACCATTTCGACAAGCCATTTTGAAAGTCATCGAAAAATATAACTTTTTTGCCGGAAACAAAGTCAAAGTTTTTGTAAGCCTCATACGTTGCATCGTCCGACTCTTGTGCGGACACCGCGAATGCAAATAGGTTAAAGATTAATAGCAGGAATAGTTGAGTAAAAAAATTGTAATTACTGAGTACTTTCATGCGGTAGAATTTATGATTAATAGTTTAAGTTAAATAAGGTATAAGCGGTTTTTAATCTTTAACGCGATTAAGCGAAAGGGCTTTCAGCATCCAGTTGGGAAGCGATTTTTGCGGATCGCGTTTTCGCAGATCCAGGTACCAGCCTATTTTTTTAAGAATAGGAATGCGGTGAGTTTCTACAAACTCAATTAGGGTGCCATCCGGATCTTCAACATAACTGAAGTACCCTGCAGCCTCGCCCATATCAAAACTGCCCGAACTATCTACCGTGAAGGGATAGCCATTTTTTTCGCACAATGCTTTCATGCGCGACATTCCGTTTATGTCAAAGCATAAATGAATAAAACCACGGTCGCCCCAATAACGGTTTTCGTAAATTTTTCGGCAAACTCTGTCTTGTACTGAAACCAATTCAAGTTTACTACTACCCAATAACTTTGAAAAACTTCCGGCCCTTGGTTGCGAATGTTCTATCAATACACGCCTTACTTTTGATTGCCCGCCTGGCAAGCAGGCAAGGTCACTGAATATTCCGGTTTTATCGTACAGCACAGTATCATATCCTAATACGGTTGCATAAAATTTTAATGCTTGCTCCACATCGGTAACACCAATCATACAGCCACCAGGGCCGCCTGTGTGCGAGCTTGCATTTCCAAACCAATCGGTTGCCTCTACTATTTCAAAAATATTTCCGTACGGATCGCGCACAAAAAAATGCTCGGTACCATCCGGTGCCTGATTTAATTCGCCTAAAATTTCGGTATTGGTAGATTTAATGAAATTATAAGTTTGTAATATATCAGACGATTTCATACGGGTAGCAAAAATTCCGGTGTCGCCCAATTGAATTTCAAAAGCAGGTAAAACCGGTTCGCGACTTTTATATTGCCATATTTCAAAACCACCACCGCCTCGGATATTCAGGGCAAGTATAGCATGGCGCTTGTGTGGCATACCTCCGGTGTAAGGAAGCATCAAGTTAGCTTCGGCTTCATCGTCAAACACTTTAATATCCATGCCAAATAACCTACGGTACCAGGTAAATGCCTCTTGTACATCAGGAATTCCAATGCCAACTTGTTGTATGCCTGAAATAATCGGATTCATGGAATATTATTAAGCGTTGTAAAATAGTAGATAATTCTAAATTTTTTGGAATTATTTACAGGTAAGGTTAATCTGATTAAGTATAACTACACATGTGAAAGCTGAATGATCAGTAGTTGTTTCTACTTACAGGTTGTATGATTGTTAACAATCCATGAATGACTTCCGTTGATTTGAAATATTTGTAATTATGAACGACCAGCTTGCTATTTGTGTGATTTGAGATTTTCTAATTTTTTGGATTTATACCTCCCGTACAGAAGATGTTTGGGGCTTCCGATTATCTGAGCTGAGTAAATACCGGAATGTCCGGAAAACAGATAGGCTACCACGCAGGCTAATCCAACATAAAGTCCACTTTCTACACCAAACAATTCAATGCCCATTACCGTACAGGCCAGTGGTGTATTGGTAGCGCCTGCAAATACTGCCACAAAGCCCATACCTGCTAATAGTGCAATTGGTAACGGTATAAACCAAATTAATGCATTTCCTAATGTAGCTCCTATAAAAAACAGGGGCGTAACTTCACCCCCTTTAAAACCTGCACCCAGGGTAAACGATGTTAACGCAATTTTAATTAGAAAGTCATACTGGTTCAGTGGAGTATTAAAAGATTGAACAATAGTAGGGATACCCAAACCAATATATTGTGTAGTGCCGAGTAAATAAATTACAACAGCCAGTATGGCTCCTCCGATCAGCGGCCTAATGGGTGCATACTTTATTTTTGAGTTAAATAAACGGCTCCACATGCTTGTAGATTTTGAGAATAACAACGCAGTTAAACCGAAGAGTATGCCTGCCAAAATAGTCCAGCCAAAATTTTGTGGATTCATATCGGGAACAAAAGGAATGTGGTAGTGTGTGTGTGAAACCTGCCAGGCATTACAAGTATAATTTGCAATTATTGCCACCAAAAAACTTGGTAGTATAGCTTCATAGCGCATTCGTCCGATTATGAGTACTTCTAATGCAAAAATGGCTCCGGCCAGAGGAGTGCCAAATACGGATGCGAACCCGGCACTAATCCCCATAATAATGAGCACCTTTCTGTCTCGGGCTTTAAGTTTAAACCATTTGGAAAATTGGTCTGCGATGGCACCTCCCATTTGAACTGCGGTGCCTTCTCTTCCTGCAGAACCACCAAAAAAATGTGTGGCAATTGTTCCAAATAAAATCAATGGTGCCATCTTTAACGGAATGATTTGTTTGGGGGTGTGAAACTCCTCCAGAAGTTGATTATTACCCCTTACTACGGTGCTACCCAGGTAGTGATAGGTTAATCCGATAAGCAGGCCGCCTAAAGGAAGAAAATAGATAATCCATAAATTATTTTCTCGCCAGTTAGTAGCCCAATCTAAACTAACTAAAAAGAAAGCTGATGCACTCCCTGCCAAAAATCCGACAAGTGTGGAAAGCCATAACCATTTAAATAAATACGAAAGAAGTGGAAGTTGCTCTACCTGGGCAATTTTACTTTTAAAGAGAGGGTTCATAGTACCTTGATTAAAATACATCTACTATTAAAGCTCAATGCTTTGTTAATAGACGTCATCAGCTTTTTTAAGGCGGTTCAAGGCAGACATCATTGCCGATTATAGGCGCTAAGGTAGTTATTTATTATTTTGTAGATCAACTATTTTTTAAATATTAAATCTTTTTGTTGTGCATACCGCTTGTTGTTCTTTATCGATAAGCTGATTAAAAAATTTTAAGGTTAGATCGGATCTACATCAAACACTACTTTTACATTCCTAAACTCTTTGGCTTGTTGCAGGTGGCTAGTTGCTTGTAGTATGGTTTGTTTTACCACGGGTAGTTTTCCCTGATCGCGTCTGATTTTGAGTAAAGCGAGCATTAAAAACTCATTGCGGATTTTAGAAACCATGGGTTCGCCCGGCCCCATAATTTTTATACCGGGTAGTTCGCTTCGCAATACGTTTACCAATTGTGTGGCCGCGGTACTCACTACTTTTTTATCGGTATGTTTTAATGTTATTTCAATTAATCGGGTGAAGGGCGGGTAAAGGTGTGATTGCCTATCGCGCAACTGATCGTTCAGAAAACCAGTAATGTTATGGGTTACTACATAGCTAAACAACTCATGTTTAGGATTAGCTGTTTGTAAAACTACAGTACCGGTTGTTTGCCTGCGTCCGGCTCTGCCGCTTACCTGCATAATTAATTGAAAGGCCCGCTCGTAACTCCGGAAGTCAGGGAAGTGCATCATTCTATCGGTATCAAATACTCCCACTAAACTTACACTGTCAAAGTCCAGGCCTTTTGTAACCATTTGTGTACCTACCAATATTTGAGTTTCTCCTTTTTCAAAGGCTTCAATAATATTTTCGTAGCCAGTGCGCGAGCGTGTAGTGTCTAAATCCATACGCTGGATGTTGGTATTTGGAAAATGAAATTTAAGTTCTTCTTCCAGTTTTTCGGTTCCGTAACCCATGGTAAGAATTCGTTTGGAACTGCACGTTGGGCATTGCGTGGGCAAATCTTCACGATAGCCGCAGTAATGGCAAATTAATGCATGGCGGTATTGATGGTAAGTAAGACTTACAGAGCAGTTAATGCACTTGGGTACCCAGTGGCAATCTTCACATTGCACCAATGGCGAATAGCCTCTTCGGTTTTGGAATAAGATAACTTGTGCTTTCTTTTCAAGAGCGTTGGCGATACTGCGAATAAGTGTAGATGTAAACTCGCCCTTCATGGTCTTGCTTTTTCGCTCCATGGCAACATCGGCAAAAACTATGGCGGGCAGTTGGGCATTTCCGAAGCGTTGTGTCAATTGCACATAGCCGTATCGACCTTGTGTGGCGTGGTAATAAGATTCTGCGGATGGTGTAGCGCTGCCCAGCACTACTTTGGCATGGTGCTGCTGGGCAATTACCTGCGCTACATCGCGTGCATGGTAACGCGGTGCTGGTTCTTGCTGCTTGTACGATGCATCGTGTTCTTCATCCACTAAAATTAACCCCAGGTTATCGAAGGGTAAGAAAACAGCCGAGCGCACTCCCACTACAAAGCGAAACTTGCCGGTAAGTACACCATTCCAAACTTCCACCCGCTCATTGTCTGAAAACCGGGAATGGTAAACGCCCATTTCGCTACCAAACATTTTTTTAAGGCGTTGTACCATTTGTGTGGTAATAGCAATTTCGGGTAATAGCAACAACACCTGCGAGCCGCCTGCTAGCGCTTTGCGGGTCAAATCAATGTATATTTCAGTTTTGCCGCTTCCGGTTACACCGTGTAATAAAGCAACATCTTTATTTTTAAAAGCTGAAAGTATTTGGTTGCGCGCCACTTCCTGTGCCTCGCTTAACAGTATGGGTTGTGTGCTGTGTGTATCCGGAAATCCGAAACGGGGCACGATTACTTCAAACTCTTCTAAAACCCGTTGCTTGAGCAGTGTAGTCAACGATGATTCGGAAATATCGTGTTGTAACAGTGATGTTTTGCTTAAGCCCTGTTCATTTAATTTCGAATCATTAAAAACAGGCACATGCTGCAGGTAATGCAACACAACGGCTTCTTGTTTGGGCCGCGAGGCAAGTTTTTCAAATAAAGCCTCTATTGCTTTTTTACCAGTAAAGGCACTGTGCAGCCGAATGCGTTTTTCAGTTTTGGGTTTGTACTTTTCTTTAACTTCCTCAAATAAGATAATGGCTTCTTTTGAAGATAGTGACTTGAGGATATGATAAATGGAACGGGCATCCAACAACTTAGCCGCTTCGCTATAGGACAGTACTTCACCAGTAAGCCGATTCAATAACAATCTTTCTTTTTCCGAAAAATCAAAATCCGAATTTTGCAAGCTAAAACCAGGACGTAATTGTATCATTGATTCGCTGGAAAGTTTAAGCCCAGATGGTAAGGCCGCTTGTATTACTTCGCCCAGGGTGCACATATAATATTGCGCAATCCAATCGTATAGTTTAAACTGCTGATCATAGATAATTTCAGTTTCGTCCAATAGTTCCAGTATCAACTTTGCTTCATACTCTTGCGGAGGTTGATTATGGAGGTTAGCCACAAGGCCTGTAAGTATTTTTTTATGACCGAAGGGTACAATTACCCGTTGCCCGCGCTTAATATGTTTGGCTAATACACCCGGAACACGATAGGTAAATAGCTTGGCAATGGGAACCGGTAATGCAATTTCGGCAAATAAGGTGGAAGTTTCTGAATAAAAAAGTGCGCCTTCGGCCATCTGGTAAAAATAGAATTTACCCAAACATCAACTTATAATTGCTGCTTCTTAATTTTTGCGGGTTGCTATCATTTCTTGCAATTGCTCGTAGGCCCATTGCAGATCAACATCTTTGATAGGACTGGCAATTGTTATTTTATTGAACTTAAAATCCTCTTCGCTTCGGGTGCTGATGCGTCCAAATACGGTGTTGTCAATAAGTAAGATTAGTTCGGTATCGGGTAATGCACTTACTGTATTACGCAACCGTACCATTCCTTCTGCCGAAACAATAATATCAAAGTAGCTGATAAGCGCCCGCAGGTCGTGCTCAATGGGGCGGATAGCCGTAAATTCTGCACTGGCAATCAGCGCTTGCTCCGGAATCAGGAACCGTTCGCGGTTGTTGCGTGTGTAAACCTTTCGGCCATAGCCTTTGGTTTTATACTTTTTATCCAATTTGATAATAGCAAAAATACCGGTTGATTCCTGCGCACAGACGGATGAGTAGGTTATGCTGCCACTTACAAATAATAAAAGAATAAAACGTAATACCATTGATTCTTCAAGGTTACCAAAAAATTGAAGCACGACCAATTTTACCGTTGAATATATTGACTTTACCTCAAATTCATCAACCCACCCATAATTTTAGATTTACTTTCGTTTACAACGCAAGATCGATACTAAAATAACGCTTATGCAACGCAATGAATTTTTAAAACGCCTGGGTTTTAGTACACTGGCTCCAGTATTATTGGCATGCGATTCAGCCGGTGATGAAATACTGAACAGCGATACTACTGCCAATGATGGAACAACAGGAACTTGTACAACTACCCACTCCGAAACCGCAGGGCCATATCCAACCAAAAATCCATCCAGTTTACAGATGGTAGATATTCGATCGGACAGAACCGGTGTGGATATGACAGTTGAAATTACAATTCAGAATAAGAATACAAACTGTGCACCCTTGCAAGGTGCGATTGTGGACATCTGGCATTGCGATAAAGACGGGAACTATTCGGAATATAGTTCATTTTCGGCTGTACATTTTTTGAGAGGCCGGCAGGTAACGGATAGCAGTGGTAAAGTGGGATTTAAAACTATTTTTCCGGGCTGGTATAACGGGCGGGCAACACACATACATGTACACATTTATAGTTCGTCTGGTACATCGTTGCTGGTTACACAAATCGCATTCCCGGAAGGAAGTTCCAGTGCAGTTGCCTTGGTAAATGCAGCTACAGCTAAAGGTTATACAAAGGGTATGAGTGGTTATACCTATAACAGCAGCGACAATGTGTTTAGTGATGGTGTTTCTACAGAACTAGCTTTCATCAGTGGAAGCGTAAATGATGGTTATACGCTTACACATACTATTGTGGTAAATGGATAAGGTTAGTAGGTATCCGGTAAAAATTCTGCTGGGCGATAGGCGGACTCGGTCGCAAAGCCCGGTTCATGAAAGCAAACATAGTCTGCGCGAACCATTTGGCCTGCTCAATGCCTTTGATGAGGTAATGTTGAAACCAGGTGGCATTATTACACACCCGGTATGTCGTGCAGGCATATTCTGTTTATTACCGGTAGTAGGTGCATGTGAAGTGAAAGGTACCGACAGCCGCACGATTGATATTGGAGGTTTGTATTTTACGCATGTTGAAATAAATGATGTGGTTCACATTAAGAATCCTTACGCACAGGAGTGGATCAGATTTATAATGTGGGAGTTGACTGGGGAATCAACTGAAAGTAATGCTTTACAGAGTTTTGAATTAAACCTCGATTTAGGAAAGCTGATTCGGATTTTTAAAGGTAGCGTGCATGGGCAACGTATAGCCGTTCGGGCAGGCATGTTTGAAGGTAGAGCGGAAGGCAGCCTGAGTTTACCGAATGCCAATCATTTCATTTTTGTATTAGAAGGAGTGTTTGAAGTGCAGAACCGGTTGCTGCATGCACACGATGCATTGAGCATGCCTGCCTGTACTCATCTGGAGTTTGAGGCACTATCCAATAATGCAATTTTATTGATAATAAGTCAGTTTTGAACTAATTATGCTGCGCCATTAAGAACTTGGTTAGCAGATGAAAAACTTCATACCTTATTTAATCCTGTTCGGATTTTTTATTGTTACATTATTAGTAAGAAATTACCGTGAGCAGCAGCAACCCGAAGCCGCAACAGAAACCTCCACTAATCAAAAGCAATCTTCAGGTCGCACCAGTCTTGATGTTTTTCGCGATGCAGATGCCGATTATTTTTTTACCAAACATGCGCGGTGCAGGATGGAGTGTCGAAGCATCACGCAAAAAGAAGTGAAAGAGATTGTGCGCAAAGCCCAAGTCAATTATAACAAAAGTGATTTACAGGCATTAGGTGGTGCAAAGTATGCATTGGAAGGCTACACTTCGAAAGACCGACAACATATACGGGTTATTGTGGCACCTAAACAAAAACATCTTTCTATTGTAACGGTTATCGATCTGGATAAAGATTGGGAATGCCCGAGTTGTAAGTAATTGGTTGCTTGTTTCTGGTCGCTGGCTTCTGGCAAGAATTGGTAAATGAATATACAGATTGATTACCGATCACTGTTTACCGAAAACCGATTACCTAATAAACCGACACCTGTGAAATAACCGGGCAGGCTTTTGAATCTGAAATTGAAATACGAACAGCATCGGCTTCAATGCCGTTCAGTTTTAAAACTCGTTTGTAACCAACGGTTGTTCCCAATGCTACTTGTTGCCATGCATTGTTGATGCGGACTTCAATGGTAAAACTTTTTATCCGTTGCCCCAATTGAATGTATTCCTGTAATTCAATAAAGTTTAACGTTTGGGTTTTGCCAAGATCAATTTCTATTGAGCTGGTGGTTGTACCATCATCTGTTGCCCAGTAGGTTTCTGAATGGCCATCTGTAAGATTGGCACCGCTATATTTTTTATCTGAACCCCGGAATGAGCTTACCTTCACCGGTTTATTTAATGCAAGATCATTCTTGAATGTTGAATCAAGGAGTGCCCTAAAACCCATCAACGAAGCCGAATCAATTTCATGTACCCGACCGCGCCTGTCGGGCGGAATGTTGAGTAGCAAGGTTGAACCTCTTCCCACGGAAGTGAGATAAATATCAAACAACTGTTCTGGTGTCTTTACAAGTGTATCTTCTTCAGCATGGTAAAACCAACCTTTGCGGATGGATACATCTACTTCGGCCGGAATCCAGTGCGTACCGTTTTCTGCTCCGGTGTTCAGCAATTGTTCAATACCACCTTTGCCTGCATATAAAGTATCAGGACTAATCGTATTCCAATTGGTTTCTCCAGCTACACCACGTTCATTACCTACCCAGCGCACACCAGGCCCGGCATCACTAAAAAATAAAATCTCGGGTTCAAGTTCGCGCACTAAGCTTAATGTAGTGGGCCATTCGTAATACGTTGACCCTTGAATGCTGCGCTTCTCCCGTTTGCCTCCATAATAACCATCACCACCATTGGCACCATCAAACCACATTTCAAACACCGGGCCGTAAGTAGTAAACAATTCATTCAATTGATTGCGATAATAATCCAGGTAGGGTGGTGTGCCGTAATCGGCATGGTTGCGATCCCACGGAGAAAGATAAACGCCAAACTTCAATTCATACTTTTTACAGGCCCGCATCACATCGCGCACTACATCTCCTTTGCCTTCGCGCCACGGACTGTTCTTAACAGAATGTTCGGTGTACTTGCTTGGCCACAAACAAAAACCATCGTGGTGTTTGCAGGTAAGGATTACACCTTTAAAGCCGGCCTGTTTAAATGTTTGCACCCATTGATCGGCATTGTAATCAGTAGGGTTAAAGATCGAAGGACTTTCATCGCCATAGCCCCACTCTTTTCCTGTAAACGTGTTGGTGGTAAAATGCACAAATGCATTTAACTCCATTTGATGCCACGCTAACTGATTAGCTGCCGGAACAGGAAGGAGTGGAGCGGGTGGTGGTGTTTCTTTTGATGTGCAATTAAATAGCACAAACAATGCAGTAAGTAGAAGATGAATTGATTTCATAACTAAAGTTAAATACTTAATTCAGGATTCAAGATTTAAAATTTTTGATTTGATTCAATGCAGAGACAATTTCATTCACCGGCAGTTGGCACGTTTTGCTTCTACAAACATAAATCAATGTTCCACTTTTTGGGAGACGGTTTTCCAGTAGAGGCAATGAACTTTCGCTTGTACTTCCGGCAGTTAGTGTAAAGGGCAGGTAATGCTGATGCAATTCTGTTCGAAACGTTAAGGCTTCACTTCCGGCAATAACTATTTCGGCTGGTTCGTGAATCAACTCGCTTAGTAACACAGCCCAATGGCACGTATAAACTGGTTCGGATGTAATCAGGTGTAAGAGTTTGGATGTCATGGTGCGGGCTTGTTCTTTCCAGTCTTCAAGATCAAGTAATACACCGAGTTGAAACAGGTTTCTTGCCATCACAGAATTTGATCCGGGAATTACATTATCGAAAATTTCTTTTTTGCGGGCAATCAGGGCTTCGGCTGTATTGGAAGAATAAAAGAAGAATCCTTCTTCAGAATCCATAAAGTGTTGCAGTACATACTCGCACCAGGTTTGTGCTTTGTAGAGCCAGGCTTCATTAAAGGTTACCTGGTAAAGCGTGGTGTATGCCTGTATCAGAAAAGCATAGTCTTCCAGAAAGCCTTCTGTTTCCGATCGTTTACCTTTCCAGGCGCGATAAACTTTATTATCTATTAAATGCTCTTCCAGAAATGAAATCGCTCTAAGTGCCAGTTGTAAAAAATGTTCATCGTTAAATGCTTTGTAGCAATCCACCAAACCCTGAATGGTCATGGCATTCCAGCCTGTAAGTATTTTATCATCCAAACCCGGACGAATGCGTTTGCTACGTTCAGCTAATAATTTATATTTTAACTTTTTTATCTCATCGGGTTCTGCAAGTGTAGTTTGTGGATCGCGTCTTAAAATATTACGATTGTGTTCCCAATTACCTTCGGCTGTAGCCTGATAAAATTGCATGAGTTTTTCAGCATCATTACCCAATACTGTGCGAATTTCAGTTTCAGTCCAGGTATAAAATTTTCCTTCCACACCTTCGCTATCAGCATCTAAAGCTGAATAAAAGCCTCCAGCCAGGTGTTGCATCTCTCGTTCCAGCCAACCGACAGTTTCATAAACCGTTTCTTTGAAGATTGAATCTTTGGTAATGCTATTAGCCTCCGCGTAAAGCGAAAGCAACTGCGCATTGTCATACAACATTTTTTCGAAATGTGGTGCAAACCATTCTCCATCTACCGAGTAGCGCGCAAAGCCACCGCCTAACTGATCGTAGATTCCGCCAAATGCCAGTTGACGCAACGTGTGCGTAACCATTTCCAACGCTTGTTTATTTTCTGTAGCAGCATAGTAGCGCAGCAAGAACAACCAGATAGATGGCATCACAAACTTGGGAGCTTTTTCTATGCCACCCCACACCGTATCGTAACGCTTCACCAGAATCTCATACATCGTATCTAACTGCTCTTGCTTGAAGGTAGCATCGTTTGATTGCGCAAAGCGTTTCAGATCGCTGGTTTGTAAATGTTGTGCCAGGTCGTTTGCCGATTCGTCAATCTCTTTTCGCTTTACTTTAAATGTATGATCAATTTGTTTCAACAACTGCGCCCAGTTTTGCGGTGGAAAATACGTGCCACCGTAAAAAGGTTTTTGATCAGGCGTTAAGAAGACATTGAGTGGCCAGCCACCATTTTGTTGCATGGCCTGCACGGCCTCCATGTAAACCTGATCGATATCGGGGCGCTCTTCGCGATCTACTTTAATGCAGACAAAGTGTTGATTCATTAAATCGGCTATCGCTTCGTTTTCAAAACTTTCATGTTCCATTACATGGCACCAATGGCAACTGGAATAGCCGATGCTCACCAATATGGGTTTATCTTCGGCTTTGGCTTTTTGCAGTGCTTCGGTACTCCACTCATACCAATCAACCGGGTTGTGTGCATGCTGTAACAGGTAAGGAGAAGTTGCGTGAATGAGACGATTAGGCATGATGAATGAGTTGTGTGCGTACAGATTCTATTTCAGCAGCTACTGGTAATCGATGCTGAATCGATTCTAATTTGTGCAGGGTTTGTTTTAAAAAATTTTGATGCAATGCCGAGGCAAGTTGAAAAGGTTTGTGTGCTAACGCCTTTTGAATTTCACTCAGCGTTTGTAGGAGTTGCAGGGTATCGGATGTAAAATAACGATTGCTGAATTTTTCATTGATGTATTCCCGTGCTTCCATCGAAGGATGAATCATATCGCGCTCATAAAACCGATAATCGCGTAGGTCATCCATCATAATTTCATACGCTGGAAAATACTCAGCAAGTTTTTCCTGTTGAAACTGATGACAGGCTAATCGCAATACAGATTTACTTACCTGATTAAGTTCGAACGTATCTTTGAGATGCCGCACCGGGCTTACCGTACAGATGATACGCAAATTGGGCCTGCTTGATTTTAGGGTTTGAATTAGTGTAATAAAAGAAGTTTCAATTTCTGCTACCGTTAAAAGTCTTTTACGAAATTGTGCTGCCGCTACTTTATGGCAATTATTTACAAGTTGGCCAGCGGATTGGTGTTCATATACCCAGGCCGTTCCATACGTAATGATGACTACATCTACTTCCTGTAAAAAAGCACGAACTTGTTTTTGAACACGTTGCAGTTCAGCTAATAGTTCAGCCTTCGTAGAGGCGGCAAACTGCGAGTGCCAATGGTGATGAAACCATAATCCATGACGCTCGGTAAACAAGGTTGAATCAACATGATTATGTAAAGCATTCAGCAGTAGGTTATGAATAGAAACCGGGTTGTAGGTTGTACCGAATGGATTTGCGAGTACCGTAAACTTATTGTTGGTGAGCCATTGACCAAATTGATCGGCAAAACAAGATCCAATGGTAAGAATTTTATGATCCAGACCAATGGGGCTCACAGGCGAACAATTTATTTCCGTTCGAAACGTATTCATCTTAATTTTGGATACTTTTAGAATTGGATTGAAAGTTACCACGATACTTTTAATCACATTCTATTCAAGATCGATTTATGAATAAAAATATCGCTGACCTCCATCGGATTGCATCAAAAAAGTCGAGATTGATTATTGGGTTAATGTCGGGCACTTCGTTGGATGGATTGGATGTTGCCTTATGTCGCATCAGCGGAAGCGGCTTGCAAACAAAAATAAAGTTAGAAGCTTTTCATACCTGGTCATATCAACCGGTTTTTAAAGATCGCATCCTGGAAGTATTTGCCAAACCACAGGTTGATTTTCAAAAACTGACGGAACTGAATGCAGTAATTGGTCGCATCCACGGCCAACTGGTATTAAAGTCGTTGAAAAAATGGAAGGTTAAACCACAGCTTGTTGATGTAATTGCTTCGCACGGCCAAACGGTATTTCATGCACCCAAATTTTTATATCCACAGGTAAATCTCAATGCTACTTTACAGATTGGCGATGGTGATCATCTGGCTGTTGAAACCGGAATTACAACACTAAGCGATTTCAGGCAAAAGCATGTGGCCGCTGGTGGCGAAGGCGCACCGTTGGCCGTGTATGGCGATTACTTGTTGTTCTCCAAAAAAGGTGCAAATAGAATTTTATTGAATGCAGGCGGTATTGGCAACTTTACTTATTTGCCGGCAACGGCTAAAGCCAACGATGTTTTTGTAACCGATACCGGACCCGCCAATACATTAATTGATCAAACAATCCGGTTTTATTTGCCTGGTCAGTTTTTTGATCGCGATGCGCAACTGGCCAGTAAGGGTAACGTAAACCAGGCCTTGCTTGCGGCATTAAGAGCACATTCATTTTTTAAACAAAAATTTCCCAAGACGATCGGGCCGGAATTATTCAATTTAGAGTTTGTGAAAGCTGCTCAAGAAAAAAGCAATACCACCGAAATTGCTTTGAATGATTTACTGGCAACGCTAACTTATTTCAGTTCGGTTACCATGGCCGATGCTATTACACATGTAATCGGAAATAAAAAATTTGATTTGTTTACAAGTGGTGGTGGTGCGCATAATCCACTGATGATGCAGTGGCTTACCGAATTGTTGCCCCAGGTTTCATTTTATAAAATGGATGCATTGGGAATACCGGGCGATGCTAAAGAGGCAGTGCTTTTTGCAATTCTGGCCAATGAAGCATTGGCCGGTGGCAAAACAGATTTTGGTAAACGATCAAAAATTCCATCGGTGTCGATGGGGAAGATTTCATTTGGGAGATAGCCCCTCACCCCGTCTTCGTTCCTCAGACACCCCTCTCCCTGGGGAGAGGGGACGGGGGTGGGGGATTAAATAAAATTATATGAACGACTTTAAAAAAATAACCGAACAACCTTCTCATTACCGTCATCTCGAAAAGATGTCTGTAAATGAGATTCTAACTAACATCAACAAGGAAGATAAGACCGTGCCGCTGGCAGTGGCGAAAGTAATTCCACAAATTGAAAAATTGGTTCAGGCTATTGTCGATAAAATGATGGCTGGTGGCCGGTTGTTTTATATCGGTGCCGGAACCAGCGGCAGGTTAGGCGTGGTAGATGCCAGCGAATGTCCGCCAACCTATGGTGTGCCATATGGTTTGGTAATTGGGTTAATAGCAGGTGGAACAAAAGCGATAACCCAGGCCGTGGAGTTTGCAGAAGATAGTTTGGAACAAGGCTGGAAAGATTTGTTGGAGCATCAGGTGTCTGCCAAAGACGTTGTAGTTGGTATTGCAGCAAGCGGTCGCACCCCTTACGTGATTGGAGCATTGAAAAAATGTCGCGAAAGCGAAATAGTAACGGGAAGTATTTCCTGTAATCCCGAGGCACCGGTAAGCAACGAAGCCGATTACCCGATTGAAGTAGTGGTTGGGCCTGAATTTGTAACCGGCAGTACCCGAATGAAAAGTGGTACTGCACAAAAACTGGTGCTCAATATGATCTCCACAGCGGTGATGATTCGGTTGGGTAGGGTAGAGGACAATAAGATGGTGAACATGCAACTCACTAACGACAAGTTGGTTGACCGTGGCGTGCGAATGGTGATGGATAATACTGGGCTTACCGATTACGAGCAAGCCCATCAATTGCTGATCAAGAACGGATCTGTAAAAAAGGCTGTGGATGCCTGGTTAAAAAAATAGGCATTCTTACTGGAATGATCCTGAAACCATTCTATTTTTGAAATTCATCTACCTCAAAACCCTATGAGTCAAATAGCTGTTACCGAACACATTCCCACGCAAATTTTTAGAACCTCCGAAGAAGCCTCCGTTTTTGTAGCCAACGAAATTGCAAGTCTTATCCGCCAGAAGCAGGTCGAGGGCAAACCTTGTGTATTGGGTTTGGCCACAGGTTCAACACCCACTCGTGTATATGCCGAGTTGGTGAAGCTACACAAGCAAGGCCTTAGCTTTAAAAATGTTATCACATTTAACCTGGACGAATATTATCCGATTGAACCCACTTCGTTGCAAAGCTATGTGCGGTTTATGAACGAACATTTATTTGACTCGATTGATATTCCAAAAGCGAACATCAACATTCCGGATGGCACCTTGGCGAAAGATAAAGTAGCCGAGTTTTGCAAACAGTACGATGCAAAAATTGATTCGTTAGGTGGAATTGATTTGCAGATTCTGGGTATTGGTAGAACTGGCCATATTGGTTTTAACGAACCGGGGTCATCCGAGAAATCACCTACACGTATGATCACCCTCGATCAGGTTACGCGCATTGATGCAGCCAGCGATTTCTTTGGTGAAGAAAATGTTCCGCGCAAAGCCATTACAATGGGGGTAGGTTCTATTCTCAAATCAAAGCGCATTATTATGATGGCATGGGGCGAAGGCAAAGCTCCGATTGTACAAAAAGCAATAGAAGGTCCGGTTACCGATCAGATACCTTCTACCTTTTTACAGAAACACAGCAATACACAAGTCATATTAGACGATGCCGCCTCATCTAAACTTACTCGCATTAAAACCCCGTGGTTGGTAGATAGCGTGGATTGGAATGATAACCTCATTCAAAAAGCAGTAGTTTGGTTAGGATTGCAATTGAAAAAACCGGTACTAAAACTCACCAACCACGATTACATGGAGCATGGTATGGGCGATATAATTACAGAATTTGGATCGGCCTATCAGGTAAATATTAAAATCTTTAATGCATTACAACACACCATCACCGGTTGGCCCGGAGGTAAACCCAATGCCGATGATTCACACCGGCCTGAGCGTGCAAAGCCGTTTCCAAAACGGGCTATTATTTTCAGTCCACACCCTGACGATGATGTTATTTCAATGGGAGGAACCTTCATCCGTTTGGTAGATCAGGGACATGAAGTGCATGTGGCTTATCAAACTTCGGGTAACATTGCCGTGTTTGATGATGATGCAATCCGGTTTGCCGATTTCGTGCGCGACTTCAACCAATCGTTTGGTTTAAGTAAAGCCGATGGCGAAAAGTTCTATGAAAAAATTGTGCGCGACATCAAAGAGAAAAAACCGGGCGCTGTGGATAGCCCTGAGGTAATGAAGATCAAGGGCTTGATTCGCAGAGGCGAAGCCAAAGCCGGTTGTCGTTATACCGGTATTCCGGATACACAGGCACATTTTTTAGATATGCCTTTTTATGAAACCGGAACCGTTAAGAAAAAACCTATTGGCGAAAAAGATATTCAGATTATTGTTGATCTGATTGAACAAATAAAACCGCATCAGATTTATGCAGCTGGCGATCTTTCCGATCCGCACGGTACGCACCGGGTTTGTCTTGCAGCCATTTACCAGGCTGTCGATCGCCTGAAGCACAAAGATTACATGAAAGATTGTTACGTTTGGTTATATCGCGGTGCATGGCAGGAGTGGGATATTGATCAGATTGAGATGGCCGTGCCACTCAGTCCGGATGAATTACTTCGTAAGCGCAAAGCAATTTTTAAACACCAATCGCAAAAAGATAGTGCCGTATTTCCGGGCAGCGATAAACGCGAATTTTGGGTGCGGGCCGAAGATCGTAATCATGCCACAGCCGAAGCGTATAACTTGTTGGGCTTAGCCGAATACGAAGCGATAGAGGCGTTTGTGAGATACCATTTTTAAATTCTGTTTCTGGCTTCTGGTCACTGGTTCTTAGTTGACAGAAGCAGAAACCAGCAACGAGCAACCAGTAACGATTATGCATTTAGTATCGTGGAACGTAAACGGAATCAGAGCAATTATTAAAAAAGAGTTTGTTGCCAACGTGCGGGCAATGGCTCCGGAAGTGATGGGCTTGCAGGAAACGAAAGCAGCCAAAGAAGAAACACTTTCTACACTGGAACTTTTGCCTGAATACAAGGTGTATGCAAATTCATCCAAGGCGCGCAAAGGTTATTCCGGCACAGCCATCTTAACAAAAACTGAACCACTGGATGTTACCTACGATATGGGCATTGATGTGCACGACCAGGAAGGGCGCGTGATTGCAGCAGAATTTCCAACCTATTTTTTTGTTACCGTTTATACACCCAATGCGGGAGAAGGATTGGCGCGATTGGATTACAGACAAACCTGGGATAATGCCTTTCGCGAGTACATCCTGTGGCTAAATCGAAGAAAGCCTGTAATTGTGTGTGGCGATTTTAATGTGGCGCACAAGCCCATCGACCTGGCGCATCCTAAAGCGAATTATAACAAATCAGCCGGCTACACGCAGCAAGAAATTGATGGCTTTGACAGATTATTGAATGCTGGTTTGGTGGATACGTTCCGACATTTTTACCCGGAAGAAGTAAAGTATTCGTATTGGAACTTTGTAACAAACGGTCGCGCCAAAAATGTGGGTTGGCGCATCGATCATTTTTTGGTGCCGCAAACAATAATACCTTCCGTAAAAGATGCCATGATTTACAATGAATATCATGGGTCGGATCATTGTCCGGTAGGGTTGCGGATTGAGATTTGAAAAAAATGAATTAACTTCCCTAACATAAAAAGATAAAAACATTATGCGGGGGTTTATTCCTTTCCTTTTTTTGGCCGTTACAGTGTTATGTCAGGCGCAAAACAACGGTAACTATATTCATAACCTTTATTCTCTCGAGCGTATGGGAGGCAACCTGGGGCAAACCAATTCAGTACCTACTATTGCGGGGCCTCCGGGTGGTATTAAAGGCGATGTTTACCTGAATAAAACCTTTAACAAGGTGGTATTTCAACTTTTTGATGCCGACAAAATTGTGGAGGGAGTAGCCAAGCTGGATTTGAAACAAAATGAATTTGACCTTATAACACCGCAGGGTGTGCGGGTGTTAAAAGGAAACCTGGTAAAGAGCTTTGTGTCGATAGATTCGTTAACACATTTTCAAAGCAATTTTGTGAACGCAAGAGAGTGGACTTACGATTCCAATACACCCATTGAAGGTTTTTATGAAATTTTAGCAGAGGGTAATCTAACGTTGTTGAAGCGATCGGAGATTATAGTAAAGCAGCCCGATTATCATCCGGCCCTTAATGTGGGTAGCAAAGATGTGAGATTGGTAAAGAATGAGAAATTTTATTACCTGGTTAATGGGAAGGTTTTTGATATTCCGGGCAAACGAAACTTCGCAAAAATTTTTACCGGTAAAGAAAAGCAAGTTCAGTCTTATATGATTGAAAAGGATTTATCAATCTCTAAACAAAGAGACCTCATTCAGGTTTTTAGTTACTATAACCAACAGACGCAACAAAACTAAATTCGTTCGATTAGCGCACCCAGTTGCTTTAAACGGAACTCAATATCCTGGTAGCCTCTGTCAATCTGTTCAACATTCGAAATTTCGCTTTCGCCTTGGGCAGATAAGGCTGCAATCAATAGCGCAACACCGGCACGAATATCGGGCGAGGACATTTTAATTCCGCGGAGAGGGTTTTTGCGATCAAGTCCAATTACAGTGGCGCGATGCGGATCGTTCAGAATTATCTGTGCACCCATATCAATCAGCTTATCAACAAAAAATAATCTGCTCTCAAACATTTTCTGGTGGATAAGAACGGTGCCTTTAGCCTGAATGGCTACCACCAACACAATACTGATTAAATCAGGTGTAAAGCCGGGCCAGGGTGCATCGGCAATGGTGAGGATGGAACCATCAATAAATGTTTCAATTTCGTACCGTTCTTGTGCAGGAATATAAATATCATCACCACGAAATTCCATCTTTACGCCTAATCGTCTGAAGATTTCAGGGATGATGCCCAGCATATCAATGCGACAATTCTTGATGGTAATTTCAGATTGCGTCATGGCGGCAAGACCAATAAAGCTACCAATCTCAATCATATCCGGTAGAATAGTATGATCAGTGCCGTTAAGTTTTTCAATGCCTTCAATCACCAATAGATTAGAACCAATACCACTGATCTTGGCACCCATGCGATTGAGCATAGAGCAAAGTTGTTGCAAATAAGGTTCGCACGCAGCATTGTAAATAGTAGTAGTACCCTTAGCTAAAACTGCAGCCATTACAATGTTGGCAGTTCCGGTAACGGAAGCTTCGTCCAGCAACATGTATTTGCCTTGTAATTGCGAGGCATCAATATGAAACAGGTTATCGTTTGTTTCATATTTAAAACGGGCACCTAAGTTTTGAAACCCGATAAAGTGGGTATCTAATTTTCTTCTACCGATTTTATCGCCTCCGGGTTTGGGAATACTGGCTTTTCCGTAACGCGCCAGAATGGGGCCGAGCAACATCACCGATCCGCGTAAAGCAGCGGCTTTCTTTCTGTACTCAGGAGTTTCGAGGTAAGCTGTATTTACAGTTGTAGCCGTAAAGCGGTACGAACCTTTACTCAGTTTTTCAACTTTACAACCGAGGTCACCAATTAATTCAATCAGTTTGTTTACATCTACAATGTCGGGGATATTATGAATGGTTACGGGTTGTGCCGTTAACAATGGTGCACATAAAACCTGCAGTGCTTCATTTTTGGCACCTTGTGGAATAATTTCGCCCTTCAGCTTAACTCCACCTTTTATTTTAAACGAACTCATTGATCTCTTCTGCGGTGTTGATGACGGTTCTTTTTGAACGGTCGGTTGTTTCGCGAATTACGATTGTCGCGTTTATCGTTTCCTTGTGCCTGTTGGCCATTGCCTTTGCGTTGTTCCCGATACAATTTTTCGAAGAGATTTTCTTCGCGAACCTTATCCAGACTTAAGGTTAATTTTCCTTTGCTAAGAATGCTGATGTCTTTTACAATTACCGAATCATCGAGGGTTTCTTTGTTCCAGGCACCGTAAAAAGTTTTCATCAACTTACCAATGTAAATGGCTGCCTCTTCACGCTCCTGCGGATCTTCTTTTTTGGTAGCTTCTATTACCAGGCGCTCAATATTTTTTCCATAATGCCGGTACCGCACATCGTTTTGTGGATACTCCATTTTTCGCGGCTTCTTAAAAAGAATAGTGCGATCTGGTGTAGAGTACGGGTTGTTTACATCCAGGTTAAAGTCAGCCATGATGTACAGATCGTCCCACATGCGTTGCGGATTTTCCTGGGCTTCTTTGGCTACCGGTGCCAGTTGTTTTATCAATTCGATAAGGGTAGTGGCCATTTGTGTACGCTTATCCTTATCGGGTATAGTGCGAATGTAATTAACCAGCTTCTGTACGTTGCGGCCATACTCTTTCAAAATAATGGCTTCGCGTGAAGTGTTGTATTCTCCGATTGTTTTCAATTTTCGTGTATTTTCAATTTAGCAAAACTAAGCAATAAGGTCTTCTCCCCAAAATCAGTAAACTGAATGCGGGCTTTACGTTCGGCACCCACTTCTTCCATTTTTGTTACGGTGCCGAAGCCAAATTTTGGATGCTCTACTTTCATACCTTCTTTCAAAGCACTGGTATCGCTGGGTTTAAAATCGGCTGGTGGTTTATAGGCAGTTGGCTTGGCAACGGGTTGCGAACTCACTGTCTTCTTCATGCCGCTCACAAAACTTTTGGCAAAGTTGGGATTGGGGGCCACTGAATCAATACCACCAAATTTGGTACTCACTTTAATGAATTTGGTGTTGATGTCATCCAGAAAGCGACTTGGTTCGCAGTTCTTCAAGCGGCCAAACCGATAGCGTGTAAGTGCGTAGGAGAGGTAGAGTTTTTTTTGTGCGCGCGTAATGGCCACATAAAACAACCTGCGTTCTTCTTCTAATTCCGAGCGGCTGCTCAACATCAATTGCGATGGAAACAAATCTTCCTCCATCCCTACGATGTACACATTCTTAAACTCAAGGCCTTTTGCCATGTGTATGGTCATCAGGGTAACCTTGTCGGGATCTTGGTCTTTATCTTCGTCCTGACCGGTGAGCAACGATACTTCCTGTAAGAATGCACTTAAACTTTTATCTTCCTTTTCAGGATCGTCCACGTACTCTTTAATGGCGTTCAGTAATTCCTGCACGTTTTCATACCGACTCAAACCTTCCACGGTTTTGTCCTCATACAATTCTTTCAGCAATCCGCTCGCCTTTGCAATTTCGGCAGCTGCTTCGTAGGCATCTTTGTTTTGAATTTCGATACCGAAGCGTTTAATCTTGGTTACAAAGTCTTCAATCGCATAAACTGATCTTCCGCTTCCCAAAAAGGAAGGGATGTTTTCCAATACTTCCCAGATAGAAATGCCGTGATCGTTTGCAGCAACAATTATTTTGTCAATGGTGGTGTCGCCAATACCCCGTTTGGGCAGATTAATGATTCGTTTAAAAGAAGCCTCATCTTGCTGGTTTAATGAATATCGCAAATAGGCCAACATATCTTTTATCTCCTTGCGTTGATAGAAAGACAACCCGCCAACTACTTTGTATTTGATATTCATTCTGCGCAAAGCTTCTTCGATTGCCCGGCTCTGGCTGTTGGTACGATACAACACAACAAAATCGCTGAACTTGTATTGATGCTGCATCTTTTCTTCAAAGATGGAAGAAGCGACCAGTTTTCCTTCCTCGTTATCCGACACCGCTTTGATTAACTCAATCAGGTTGCCTTCTTCATTTTCGGTCCATACTTTTTTAGGAAGCTGGGCTTTGTTTTTGGCAATTACAGAGTTAGCGGCTTCTACTATGGTTTGTGTGGAGCGATAGTTCTGCTCCAGTTTTATGATGCGCGCTTCCGGATAATCTTTCTCGAAGTTGAGTATGTTAGAAATATCGGCTCCGCGAAAGGCGTAAATACTTTGGGCATCATCGCCCACCACACAAATATTTTCGCGCACCGATGCGAGCTTGCGGATAATGAAGTATTGGCACAGGTTGGTATCCTGAAACTCATCTACCAGCATGTAATGAAACCGGTGCTGATATTTATTCAATACTTCTAAATGTTCTTTGAATAATTTATCGGTGTTGAACAGTAAATCATCGAAGTCCATCGCTCCCGACTTGAAACAACGCAAAGAATAAGCTTTAAAAATATTTCCAATTTCGGGCCGCATGTTGGCAGCATCATCAGCAGCAAAAATGGGATTGGCAATGTAATCCTGCCACGAGATAAGCCTGTTCTTGGCCGATGAAATGCGATTGTAAACCGTGTTGGCTTTGTATTGGGTTTCGTCAAGCCCCATCTCTTTAATTACACTTCGTAATAGCGACTTGGAATCATCGGTATCGTAAATGGTGAAATTATTAGGATAACCTAAATGATGCGCTTCAGCCCGAAGTATGCGCGCAAATACCGAGTGAAAGGTACCCATCCACAGGTTGCGGGCATCGCCACCTACCATTTTTTCAATCCGCTCGCGCATTTCTTTGGCTGCCTTGTTGGTAAAGGTTAACGCCATGATATTGAACGGATCAACATTTTTGCTTTGGATAAGATGGGCTATGCGAAACGTAAGTACCCGGGTTTTTCCCGAGCCTGCACCCGCAATAATCATAGTTGGCCCTTCGGTATTCAATACCCCTTCGCGCTGTGGTTCGTTCAGGGTTTGTAAATAGTCGTTCATAAAAGTTCGCAATATAGGCAGGTGAATTCCAATGCCGAAACCTTTCCGTAATCCTTCAATTTCAAATTTTTTTTAACAACTTAAAGCTATTGTTCCCATAGGTGAATAACATACCTGATTCTTATCGGGTTACTGGTTTATTCCACAAAAGCACGGCTGATTTTGATTTTTTTTGATTAGCCTTATCTTTCGCTATAATTTTCAACGTTGGCAATACTACCTCCTTTCCGATTTACTGACGATGGCTTTGCTGTTACAGCGGCCGAACCCTGGATTAAAGAAAAGACTTCGGTAATTGCGCAATATGTTCAGTCGTATGTAAACCTGCATGCCGGAAAAGTTCGCGACCTGGTTTTTATTGATTTGTTTGCAGGCAACGGACTTTATTCGCTGGGTGCGCGCCACGAATTATTTGCTGCACCGGCATTACTTACTCTTTCGCTCGATTTACCCATTACCCGTTACATTTTTTGTGCGGCCGATCAGGAGCAGCTAAACATTCTGAAAATTCGGGTGAATAAATATTTTCGGGGAAAGAGTGTGTTGTTACTTAAAGGTAAGCCCGAAGAGCTAATTACCAATTTACGTCATTATATACCGGTTACAGCAGGTAGTACCAGTGTGTTTTGCCTGGCCGATTCATTTTCATTCGATCTCGAGTTTGAAACCGTACGAAAACTGGCCGACCTGCGACTAAACTTTCTGATGCCCTTCTGCTTTGCGCTGAACGACAAACTGAACTACCGGTTTTACCTACGCGATTCGCGCATTAAACTTTCCAATTACTTAACCAAAGAAGGTGCTGAACTGGTTGAGCGTGGCACCGGCAACAACCGCACTTTCTACAAGCGATTGGTGCAGCAATATCAAACCAATATGCTGGCGTTGGGCTATAATCTTTCCCTATCAACACATAAAGCAGATTCCGGTTTAATGGAAGTGCCTGTTTACCAGATTGGTTTTTTCTCCAAAGAATTCTCCACGCAATCCATCCGCAATACAGTTGAGGCGGCCGGACATACCCAGTTTGAGTTGTTTCAATAAAAACTTCCGAGGTCTTTTTGGTGCGATACAGTTTGAGTTGTTTCAGTAATCGAATGCTTAAACCTTCGAGGTCTTTTTACGAATGCGAAAAGACCTCGAAGGTTTTAAGTAACTTGGTGTTTTAATTTCAATAGCATGATTCAAGTAGGCGAGATATTGGTTTCGGATGACATTAAAGAAGTTGAGTTTGTCTGCAACCTGGAAAAATGCAAAGGTGCATGCTGCGTAGAGGGTGATTTGGGCGCGCCTTTGGAAGAGGATGAATTGGAAACGATGAAATCCATTCAAAAGGCTATCAAGCCTTATCTTACAAAAGCAGGACTGGCTGCCATTAAAGAACAAGGCCCCTATATTCTGGATGAGGATGGCGATTACTCTACACCTACCATTGGTGGCAAAGAATGCGCGTATGCACTTTACGATGCGAAAGGTGTGTTAAAGTGCGGTATCGAACAAGCCTATCTGGATGGAAAGGTGGAATTCCGGAAGCCTATTTCCTGCCATTTATACCCCATTCGGATTACCAAAAACAAGAAAGGTTTTGAAGCCGTGAATTACCACAAGTGGAGTATTTGTTCTGCGGCATGCACATTAGGGCAATCGCTACAAGTGCCACTTTATAAGTTTTTGAAAGAGCCTCTTATTCGTAAGTATGGTGACGTTTGGTATGGTGAGTTAGTGGCTGCCATCGAAAACAAAAAACCCTGACTTGCGCCAGGGTTTCATAACTCAACTAAACTCTTTAATTATTCTGCTACCACGTTTACACTAATCGTATGCTTCACTTCTTTGTGAAGATCCAGTGTAACTGGATAAGTTCCCAATTGCTTGGGTTGTTCTTTAAAGTGTATTTTCTTACGATCCACTTCAAAACCTTTCGTTTTTAGAATTTCAGCAACCTGAACAGCAGTTACAGCTCCAAAAATCTTGCCTGATTCACCAGCCTTTGTTCCTACTTCAATAGTAAGTTCTCCAATCTTGGCGGCTAAAGCTTCTGCATCTTGTTTAACCTTAGCGGCCTTGTGGGCTGCCTGGCGGATGTTCTCCGCGATCATTCGCTTGTTCGAATCATTCGCGATAATTGCTGCCCCCGTTGGGATCAGGTAATTTCTACCGTAGCCCGGCTTTACTTTTACAGTATCGTTTTTATAACCGAGTCCTGCTACATCTTGTTTTAATATTATTTCCATGGTGTTACAGGGTTTAGATTATTTCAATGAATCGGCCAGGTAAGGAAGAATAGCAATGTGGCGTGCGCGTTTTACAGCTTGCGCTACTTTATTCTGAAACTTCCAGCTTGTTCCGGTTAACCTGCGTGGAAGAATCTTGCCCTGCTCGTTAATAAACTTCAATAAGAAATCAGGATCTTTATAATCAATGTACTTGATTCCGTTTTTCTTAAAGCGGCAGTATTTGGGTTTGTTCTCTGCGCGCTTAATGGGTTCGTTCATAAGTGTCATGCTGCAACTTCCTCCTTTCTTGTGGTTTGTTTCTTATTCCGGTTAAATTCGCCTTTGCGTCTGCGTTCGTTATAAACAACAGCATGCTTGTCGAGTGCTATCGTTAAAAAGCGCATTACCGATTCGTCTCGTCTGAACTCTGTTTCCAAAGTGTTAATCAGGTCGGAAGAAGAAGTCGAAAATTCAATCAGGTTATAGAAACCGGTTGACTTATTTTGAATGGCATAAGCCATTTTTTTAAGTCCCCACTTTTCTACGTTAATCACCTCAGCTTTGGCTTTGGTTAAAACCTTCACGAATTTTTCGACAGTATCCTTTGCCTGGTCTTCAGACAAAACGGGATTTAAAATGAATACCGTCTCGTAGTGTTTCATGATTTAACTATTAGTTTTAAAATGGACTGCAAAAGTAGGTAAAACGGCCAAAACGGCCAAAATAAGATTTAAGTTAGCTCCAGAGCCGTTTTCTTTGAACCTAACCAGTTAAAAATCTGAGGTTTAACTGCTAATTATCGATAGAAGTGGCCCAGATACAGTTGGTTGCCTTTTACCGTACCTCAAACCGCGTTGTTCCCATCAGGTAGCCATCGGTATAGATTTCTACCAGGTAGTTTCCAGCCGTGTATTCCGAACCTTTATCATATGTAAAGGATAGCTTCTGGCCGGTATTGTCGAACAAAATTTCCTGGGCTGATGTATAAAATTCCTCTTTTCCATTCAGAATAAATGTGCCCGACCCCTTGGTTGTATCAAAAATCGGTTGGCCGTTTTGGTCGATAACCCGAATTAATATTTTCTTTCCCTCAATAGGTGCCACTTTATTATCTGCAATAGTGAACTCAACTTTAATCTTATCCAGTTGACGTTTGCGAAATGGGGGCTCTTTTTCTTTTCCTTTATCGTTTACCGATACCAGTACAATGTTTTCGGCTTTAAGTTGTGATGCAAGCGCTACTTTGGTTGCTAATTCTTCCTTGTTTTTGTTCAACCGATTTAGCGAATCGTTCAATACATTTTGTTTTGTCTTTAGTGTTCGGTTTTCAGTGAATAATTCTTTGTTTAACGACTGTAATTTTTCAATTTCCTGATCCTTAATTTTCAATAGTTGTTCATATCCTTCCAGCCGGTCTTTCAATTCTTTAATCGCTTTTGAATTGCGGCTGTTGCTCCGTTTTAGTTCTGCAGTTACTTCGGCTCTTGCTTTTTCAAGTTCCGTAATGTCGCCACCTAATTTGGCTATCTCTTCAATTTTCTGATCGAGTTCCAGCCTCACATCATTAAGTCGTTGCATAGTGCTGGCCAGGTCTTCTTCAGTAGTTGCCAACTCTGCTTTCACCTCTACTTTTTCCTGATAATCCAGGTAGATTTTTACACTTTGTACCAACACGATAATGCTGAGAATTGCAATAATGATGGTTGCCTTGCTCGATTTCCTGGGTGCCGGAGTGGGTGTAACGGGTGTGCTCATGCTTAATTTTTTTATTGAACGTGTAAAGATAGTTTTTATTGATTAACCTGGGTTGATCTAAATCGACCAAACGTAATGCTGGCGGTTAAGGGCCGGATCGAAGAATAATAGCCCACAGCGAAATAAATCAACGCTACCATACACCAACGGATGTTTTCTAAGTTCGCTCCAGGCTTTGGCCATTTCAGGCGAGTAGTAAATATCATCCAACACAATTATACCTTTTGTCTGAATTCGCCTGGCTAATAATTCAAAGTATCGGATAGTAGGGGCATAGCGATGATTGGCATCCATCAAAGCAAAATCTATTTTAGCCGGATTTTGAATAAAGTCGGGCAGGGTTTGATCGATGTTGCCAGTAATAATGGTTATGTTGTTTTTGTTGAAATATTCAAAGTGTGTAAGCGCTACTTGTGCTAAAGCTTTGTTGCCTTCAAAGGTAAATACCTTGCTTTGCGGATTGTGCGCGAGGTAAAGTGTTGTTAAACCGACTGATGTTCCCAACTCAACAATCTTTTGAGCTTGTATGTAAGTAACAATTCGTTGCAACAACTCGCACAGAGGTTTAGGGCTCGTACTGGTGGCAGCAATTTTAGACAAAGCCCGGTTATGACTTTGAAAATGGGGCGATGTTGCGCCAAGGTCAGCCATTTCAATTTGCATGGTACTAACCAACAGCTTGGCTCGAATTGCTTCCAGTTCGGGTTGGCCCTGGTAACTTTTAGGTTTGATCACCTTCTCGTAGAAGTCAAAGAAAAACGGTGAATGAATGGAATGTTCGTCAACCGCTTCAAGCCAATGCCGGAGGAAAGTCCGGGCTTTGAAAAAGTTCAGCGAAAGCGATTGCTGCAAAAGAAGTTTAATTAAGTCTGATCGGGGCGATCATGGTAAACTCCGGAATAGCCACACGAAAGCGTGCACCATCCACCACACGTTCCATCTGGTATGTGCCTGCCATTTTTCCTAGTCCGGATTTCAGATTGCAACCCGAAACATATTGATGGCTTTGTCCGGGTTCCAACACCGGTTGTTGACCCACCACACCTTCGCCTTCTACTTCGCGGGTAGAAAAGCCGGCATCATGAATATGCCAATGCCTGCGCAAAAGTTGAATCGTAAAGTCGCTTTGATTTTCGATGGTGATACGATACGTAAACACATAGTGATACTGACTGGGACTAGAGTAAGAGGGTTGATACTCAGTCTCCACGGTAACCTTTATTCCTTGTGTTATTTCAGTAATCATCCGGTCAAAAATATCATTTTTTTCTATTTTTCAACCCGCAACTTAATGCGGCTAACCGAAATTTAATCCCTCATGGCTGATGATGTAAAAATTGCTCCTTCCTGGAAAAATCACCTTGGTGAGGAGTTTCAGAAGGATTATTTCCGGCAATTGATTGATTTTGTGCGTAATGAGTATAAAACGCAAACTGTTTACCCGCCCGGACGCGAAATTTTCAGGGCCTTTGATTGCTCGAATTTTGAAGATGTACGCGTGGTTATTATCGGGCAGGATCCCTACCACGGCCCCGGTCAGGCCAACGGACTTTGTTTTTCGGTGCGTGATGGAATCACGTTTCCTCCGTCTCTCCGAAACATTTTTAAGGAAATTCAGAACGACCTTGGCAAGCCGATTCCTGCTAGTGGCGATCTTGAACGCTGGGCTCAGCAGGGCGTATTGTTGTTAAATGCTACGTTAACAGTTCGTGCCTCTGCTGCAGGCTCACATCAAAACAAAGGTTGGGAACAATTTACCGATGCAGCAATCAAAGCTATTTCTGACAACAAAAGCAATGTAGTGTTTTTGTTATGGGGTGCTTACGCGCAGAAGAAAGGGGAAATAATTGATCGCAACAAACACCTGGTGCTCATGTCGGCTCACCCTTCGCCCTTCTCGGCCGACAGGGGTTTCTTTGGCAACAAACACTTTAGCAAAACCAACGAGTACCTGAAGAGTAAAGGATTGAAAGAGATTGAGTGGTAACTGGTCACTCGTTTCTGGTTACTCGTCTCTGGTAGTGCCCCAAACAAACCAGAAGCCAGTGACCAGAAACCAGCAGCCTATCGCACCGGTTTAAAGAATCTGTTCCACCGGATCTTATCCAGGAATGATCCATACTTATCGATCGATAACCAGATGAAGAATCCTTTACCCACCACGTGATCTTCGGGTACAAAACCCCAATAACGCGAGTCAAGTGAGTTATCACGATTATCGCCCATCATAAAATAATAATTCTGGTTGAAGGTATATTCTGTTACTTCTTTGCCGTCAATTGTAAGCTTTCCGTCTTTGATTTCCGCATCGTTGTTGTGATCATAATCCACTATAGTGGTTCCATAAATGGAAAGCGTAGAGTCATTGATTGCAATGGTCATACCTTCTTTAGGAATGGTGAGCGGGCCATAATCATTGCCTGTCCAGGTAGCAGTATATTTCGAAAACGGAAAGCGAGGCGCTTCAAACGAATCATATAACTCAACCGATTTTATATAAGGCTGCGATTTTGCAAGTTCTTTCTGGGCATCAGTTAAGTACATGGTGTAATAAACCATGTTTGGCTTTTCAGGATTAGATCGGCCCTGATTGGTGTAATCATCACCATCCAAACCCAACTTTTCAATGTTCCGAACATTAATATCATCCGTTGATTCAATCAGATATTGATATCGAAGACCCTCCGGATTTTCGAATGGAGTACCATTTACAATTAATTGGCGATTACGGATTTCAAGCACATCGCCAGCAGCAGCCACACACCGTTTTATGTAATTGGTCTTAAGATCTACCGGGTAATCCACCCATGTATTCTTGTTATAATTTCCATAGTTATTTTCTTCAATACGCGGTACGTTAAACACCACCACATCATTTCGTTTTACATGTGTAAATCCAGGCAGGCGATAAGAGGGCAGCTGAATCCAATCGAGATAAGAAGGTAATTCAGTAAACCAGATTTTCTGATGTGTAAGTGGAATCTGTAACGGTGTGCGCGGTGTACGCGTTCCGTAATGAAACTTACTCACAAACAGGAAGTCGCCCACCAGCATGGAGTTTTCCATTGACGGGGTGGGGATGGTATAAGCTTCCATAATGAGCCAACGGATAAGCGTAGCAGCTACAACGGCAAATAAGATCGCATCCCACCATTCGCGCACTGCCGACTTTGGTTTCTTCTCTTCCTTTGGCTTTTTAGCCCAAAACTTCCAGTTCATAACAGGTCAGAATTAAAATCGTGGCAAATAAAACATATTTTTCGTTGAAGGCTTACAACTTCAGGAAATCATCCATTGTAAAAATTCCCTTTTTACCCGCTAACCATTCGGCAACTACAACGGCACCGAGGGCAAAACCTTCGCGGGAATGTGCGGTATGGGTAATCTCAATGTCATCAATATCCGATTGATATTTTACTACATGGGTACCGGGCGCAGGATCAACCCGAAATGAATGTATAGCAAGTTGTTCCGAACTTTCTGTTTTGCCCAACCTCCATTCGGTTTTGCGCTTCATATTTTTGAGTACACCATTCGCCAGACTGATAGCAGTGCCGCTGGGGGCATCTTTCTTTTGCGTATGATGTGTTTCGTCAATGCTTACCTCGTATTGCGGATAATGTTGCATGATGCGGGCCAGGTATTCATTCAGCTTAAAGAAAATGTTTACACCCAAACTAAAGTTAGAAGAATACAACAACGTGCCGCCTTTGTTTTTACAATAGGCTTCTACTTCGGCTTGTTGGTTGCCCCAACCGGTTGTGCCACATACTACCGGAATACCTTTATCGAAACACGTTTTTAAATTTTTTACAGCCGCTTCAGGTTGCGTAAACTCGATGGCTACATCAACCGGGCCATTAAAATCTTGCAGGTTGTTTCCAACATCAATACGGCCTGCAATTTCATTGCCGCGTTGAAGTGCAATACCCTCAATGGTTTTACCCATTTTGCCATACCCGATTAATAAAATTTTCATTTAAAATCTGAACGTTAAACTGAAACCGGCTTGCCTTCCAAGCATCATAGTATTTTCAAGGTGTGGTTCCCACTTTACCTGCAACTTGGGATTAAGCTGAAACTCCTTAAGGTGCGCATCCACGTGGGCATCTACCATCTGCAATAGGTACCACACTCCAGAAAGCAGGATAAAAAAATCTCGCTGCCTGCGGCTAATATCAATGGCTCTGCGAAGCTGATCGGTATTTAGTCCGCTTGCGCTTAACCCCGTGCCACCGCTATTTAAAACACCAAAAAGTTCGTTTCGGTATTTTCGATGTTGGTCATCCCAGAAAACAACCACCACTGTGGTAATGGTAAACCCACCATACACCAACGGCATCTTCCAATACTTTTTATTGTAGAGCTGCCCTGCACCGGGCATGATGGCTGAGAACAACAGTGCTTTGCGCGGATCAAAACGGCTTGCGTAGGATTCTATTTTTTCAACCCGCTGGCTGCTGAGTGTGGCCGTATCGGTTTTAATAATAACCGTATCGGCTTTAGTTTTCTGGGCAAACGAAACCGTAGCGATTAAAAAGAATAAACCACAAAGTGCAAATGCACGCATTAGATTTTCAGAATGTCTAAAATTCGGTTGAGATCTTCTACGGAAAGAAACGGAATCCGGATTTCGCCCTTCTTTCCATCGCTCTTTACACTAACTTTCGTGCCAAAGTGCGATGATAACCGACCTTGTACCTGTACAATTTCTTTGGGTTGCGAAGTTGTGGTTGATGTAGGAGCGTTTGCGGTGGGTTTAACGCCATTCATTACCTGCCGCGCCAGTTCCTCTACTTTTCTTACGGAAAGGTCTTCCGAAATAATTTTATTGAAGATGAATAGTTGAGTTCCCGTATCGTCTATGTTAATGATAGCCCGTGCGTGGCCCATGGAAATTTTGTTATCGCGTAATGCGATTTGAATATCGGGTGGCAGTTTTAAAAGCCGTAAGTAGTTGGTTACCGTAGTACGGTTTTTCCCTACACGTTCACCCAGTTCTTCTTGTTTCAGATTACACTCGGTAAGCAAGCGTTGATAGCTAAGCGAAATTTCTATCGGGTTAAGATTTTCGCGCTGAATGTTTTCAATCAGAGCCATCTCCAGCATCTGTTGGTCGTTGGCGGTGCGCACATAGGCCGGAATCTGTTTTAATCCGGCAAGTTTAGAAGCCTGATACCTGCGTTCACCTGAAATCAATTGGTATTGATTGTGCGCTAACCTGCGCACAGTTATCGGTTGAATGATACCATGCACTTTTATCGACTCAGCCAATTCATTCAGTGCCGTTTGATCAAAGTATTCGCGCGGTTGAAATGGGTTGGTTTCAATAAACTCCATCGGAATTTCATTGATCGAATCCGTATTCGATTTGTTTGTTGTAATGGAATGCGGAACCTCTACTTCCAGTTTTTCATCTTCGGGGGTGTCGCTCAGCAGCGCACTTAATCCCCGCCCCAGGGCTTTCTTCTTACTCATTTCGCAATTCCGTTTTTATCTAAAATTTCATGGGCCAGGTTCAGGTAACTGATGGCGCCTTTACTTTCTGCATCGTGTACAATGGCGGGTAAGCCAAAACTGGGCGACTCGCTCAGTTTAACATTACGTGGAATAATAGTTTGAAACGCAATGTTTTTGAAGTGGGTGCGTACTTCTTCCACCACCTGGTTGCCCAGCGATGTGCGTGAATCATAAAGTGTGAGTAGAATACCTTCAATCTCTAACCGCGGGTTGAGTCTGGTTTGAATAATCTTGATTGTATTTAACAATTTGCCCAAACCTTCCAACGCAAAGTATTCACATTGTACCGGAATAATAACCGAATCGGCTGCAGTTAACGAGTTGATGGTAATTAAACCTAATGATGGCGAGCAATCAATGATAATGAAGTCGTACTGATCTTTTACTTTAGCCAATGCGGCTTTCATTTTCTCTTCCCGATGTTCGATGTTTACCATCTCCACTTCGGCACCCACCAGGTCAATATGCGAAGGTAAAATATTCAGGTAAGCCAATTCATTTTTAACAATGGCTTCTTGAGGCGGCACGCCATCCACCATGCACTCGTAAATACTTTTTGTTACATCTTTTGGATTAATGCCCAAACCTGAAGTAGAGTTAGCTTGTGGATCGGCATCTACCAACAGGGTTTTGCACTCCAGCACGGCCAGGCTAGCGGCTAGGTTAATGGCCGAAGTCGTTTTGCCTACACCGCCTTTTTGGTTCGCAATTGCGATTATTTTACCCATTTTATCGATTTGAAGATTTGCAGATTTTAAAATTTGAAAATAATCTTCGGCAGGAAGAATAGGTTACAAATTTCAAGAGAGCAAATATAGGCTAATCGAACACTCGTGGAACGTCCGTGAAACAATTCTTATCCACGTAGTGTCAACAAGAATTGAACAAGATTCAAATTGTTTTATATGATGCGTAAGTATGATACGATTTTAGCAGATCAACTGAAAATAGCTGATTAACAAGCTGGTACGAACTTACTTTTTAGCAGATTTCCTGCGGGCTTCCTCACTGGCTTTCATGGCCTGCTCCAGCTTATTCATAAAGCTCGATTTCTTGCCTGTGTTCTCGCCGGATAAATACTTTTTCTTGTGCTCGTCCATAACGGTTTTAATCTTATCCTCATCTACAAACCGTTTAATAATTGCTTGCTGGGCAAATGTTACCAGATTGGAAACGAAGTAGTAGAAGCTTAACCCGGCTGAAAAAGAGTTAAGTACAAACATGAATACTACCGGCATGATGTACCCCATTGTTTTCATTGGTCCCTGCACACTGGTAAGCTGGTTGTTCTGCCAGGTGTAAATGATTGTAGAAGCTGTCATCAACAATACAAACAAACTCACGTGACTTCCATAAAATGGAATGGTGAAAGGCAGGTTGATAATGGAATCGTAGGTGGAAAGATCTTCGGCCCACAAAAAGGGTTTTTGGCGAAGTTCGATGGATACCGGGAAGAAATAAAACATGGCAAACAGAATCGGCATCTGCAACAAGAGTGGAATACAACCGCTAAAAGGATTAACACCGGCTTGCTGATACAACTTCATCTGGTCTTGCTGCGCCTGGGTCATGTTGTCACCATTCTTTTCTTTAATGATATCCAACTCGGGTTTTAACAATCGCATTTTGGCCATCCCTAAATATGATTTATAGGAGAGCGGCAGCAGAATGAGTTTAACAAACAATACCAGCAACACAATGATAATTCCATAGTTGCCGATAAAGCCTTCCAAAAATTTGAAAATTGGAATAATTACAAACCGGTTTATCCACGACATGGGCGGCCAGCCTAAGTCCAGGTTTTCGCGAAAGCCTGCTGTTACCGATGGCAACACTTCATAATCATTCGGGCCAAAGTAATACCTGAATTTTGCTTTGCCGGTTGAAGCATATTCAACCGGAAAGTTTGCTTGCATGAAAGCATCTTTCACTACCTCAGTATCCAGTGGGTTGGCTGAAATTTTTAGTTCAGCTGAGGAGAAAGATTGATCGGCAATAATTGCAGAGATAAAAAACTTCTGTCGAATGGAGATCCATTTAACCGGGTTGGTTAAACTTTCACTTTCCAAATCGGTAGATGCCTGTGATGTGTAATCGAAATCGCCATTGGCCATATACCAGTTCATGTTGGTTTTGGCACGACTGTCGGCAATAGCTTTTTCTTGTACGGGAATCAGGTCGTTCCATTTGTAAGTAAACTCTTTGCCGGTAAGCTCAACTCCTTTTGTTTTTAACTCATAACCAATTACAAAACCTGTTGGCGGAATAGCATACACGTGTTGAATGTAGGCACCTGGGCCCAGCGATGCTGTTAATGTTACTAGTGTGGTATCCGTTTTGGTTTGGGTGCCGGTTGTATAATAAAGGTTGTATAGGTCAAGCTCGCGGCCTTGATAAGCTGCTATCAACGAAAATGTATTGTTGTTTTTCTGCGCCAGGTATAAGGGTTTCTGGTAATAGGTTTTAAAATTTTTTAGTTCAACTTCGTTTAACCGGCCTTTGTTGGAAATCTTCAAACGCAGGTCTGCATTCTCGATACTGGTTTCTGATTCGGCACCATTCATAAAAGTAGCCAGTGAACCATATTGTGTAAGCGTGGCACTGTCCAACTTAGGTTCATTTATAACTTGTACACTTTCTTTTGGCTGCGTGTTGGTTATTTGCGCAGGTGCGGTTGTTTCTGGTTTTTGAGGTTGTGGTGCAAGCCAATTAAAATAAACCAGTAACAATACGGCAATAAGTGTTAATCCAATAGCTGAGTTCCTATCCATTCTATATCAAACTTTAACTAACTAATATGTATCAATTTAATTGTTCCGATTACTAAGGGCGGCCTCAATAAATTTTACGAACAGCGGGTGAGGGTTTAGTACCGTACTTTTTAATTCGGGATGGTATTGTACACCTACAAACCACGGATGATCTTTTAATTCCACAATCTCCACCAGTCCGGTATCAGGATTAGTACCAGCGGCTTTTAAGCCAGCTTCTTCCATTTGCTCCAGATACTTGTTGTTAAACTCGTAACGATGGCGGTGTCTTTCCTGAATAGCCGTGTCGCCATAAATCTGGAATGCACGGCTACCTTTTTTGATTTTACACGAATAGGCACCGAGGCGCATGGTGCCGCCTTTATTGGTGATTTTCTTTTGCTCCTCCATCATATCAATAACCGGGTGCTTTGTTTTGGGATTTAATTCCGTAGAACTGGCCTCCAGGTGCAATACATGGCGCGCAAACTCTACTACTGCGCATTGCATACCAAGACAAATTCCCAGAAATGGGATTTTATTTTCCCGCACAAACCGGATGGCTTCAATTTTTCCTTCCAAGCCACGCTCACCAAAACCGGGAGCAACCAACACACCGTTCAGGTTTCCTAAAATAGTGGCAACTGTTTCTTTATTAATTTCTTCCGATGAAATCCACTTCAACTTAACCTTGCAATCATTTTGAGCCCCGGCATGAATAAATGCTTCGGCTATGGATTTATAAGCATCCGGTAACGAAACATACTTACCAACAAGGCCGATGGTTACTTCGTTGATCGGATTTTTAAGTTTACCCAGAAATACTTTCCATTGTTCCAGATCGGGTTCTTGCTTGGGGGTAACTTTCAACTTGGCAAGCACACGCTCATCCAGTTTTTCTTTCCGCATTAAAAGCGGAACATCATAAATGGTATCTGCATCGATAGCTTCAATTACAGAATTGAGATTTACGTTACAGAACAAGGCCAGCTTTTTCCGGATCTCCATTGATAGCGGATGCTCGGTTCGGCAAACCAGAATATCGGGTTGAATACCATACGAAAGCAACTCTTTAACAGAATGTTGCGTAGGCTTTGTTTTTAACTCCTTGGCAGCGCTCAGGTAGGGGATGAGCGTGAGGTGAATAACGAGCGCATTGTTCGAACCTAAATCCCACCGTACTTGCCTTACGGCTTCAACAAAGGGTAAAGATTCAATATCGCCCACCGACCCTCCGATTTCAGTTATTATAAAGTCGTACTTACCGCTATCGCCAAGTTGAAAGATGTTTCGTTTGATTTCATCGGTAATATGCGGAACCACCTGCACGGTTTTACCCAGATACTCGCCTTTGCGTTCTTTGGTAATCACATTATTATAAATGCGCCCGGTAGTAACATTATTGGCTTGGCTGGTAGGTACGTTTAGAAAACGTTCATAGTGCCCCAAATCAAGATCGGTTTCAGCGCCATCATCGGTGACGTAACATTCCCCGTGTTCATACGGGTTAAGTGTGCCCGGGTCAATATTAATGTAGGGGTCAAATTTTTGTATGGTCACCGAAAATCCCCGGGCTTGCAGGAGTTTACCCAGCGAAGCAGAGATGATACCCTTTCCAAGCGAAGAAGTTACCCCACCGGTAACGAAGATATATTTGGCAGCAGACATAAAGTGAAGACCCCTCAAAAAATTTGGTCGCAAAGGTAGGGTATTATAGTCTCTAACAAACCTGGTAAAATCAATTTTATTTCGTTTTTGATGAAATAATGGGTAGGTTTGAAGATTACCTTTATTGTTTTGCCGGTTACTTAATAAAAGTACTTGGCATCAAGAAAAGTAAAATTTTATCTACCAAACCTTCGATGAAATTTATAAGATTAACGCTACCAATTTTGCTTCTGGCCGTTTTAATTGGCAATACTTCATTTGCTCAACCTAGTGCAACACAAGCAAGGCACGAAACAGACGCTCAAACCTCTACTACCATTACCCTTACCGCCAACTTAGGTGCCAATTATACCTGTACTGGTGCTTGCTTGACGAATTGGTCTATAACTATCGGTGGTGCTCCAGGAACTATTTCAAGTGTAGTGGGTGTCTCTGGCTCAAATCAAGTAATTGTAAATTTTACCCCAGCCGTTGGAATTGGCCAAGCTGTAATAGTTAATCACACCAACGATGGTATAGTCAATAACATCGTAAACCTGGCCTCACAAAATAACAGGGCTATAATATGTAGTGATTTTATTTGGGAGGCTGTTAATACCCCTACACCACCCTGTGCTCCGGTTGATCCGATAACCAAAATGGTCTTTAGTGTAAAGAGGGGCGCTAGAAACTCATCTTTATGGAATATTAATGCCGTTAGGGTTCGTGCCTTTTGGGTAACATTGGGGGTTGCACCACTAAGTGATTTAGTAGCTTATAGCTCTAATACTGCTGGAGTTGCAACACCCAATACCTATTTTATTGCAGGTGATGCTGCAACCTCACCCTTTATTTATCCTGCAGGAGACCCGGTTTGTGGTTATAATGCTACTTACATTATCTTACTAAATGGAACTACTGCTTGCGCACCTACCAATCCTAATCAGGTTGTTCCATATGCCTCCCATAATAATGACGATACTGGCGTTGGCGCAGATGTAATTCTTCAACCAACGGTTGCAAATTCTGATTTAGTGTGTGTTGGCAGCAATGTTAATATGACATTTTCAGACAACACGGACTTGAATTGTAATCCAACAGTTGCACCAATTCCAACAAACGATGCAATTAGGTGGGTTCGAGTTGTTTATGGTTCAACAGATTTAGGAGGCGGAAATACAGCTACTTCAAATATCCCAAACATTCGGGTGGGTGGAGTACCTGTAACTAATGCAACTGGTAATTTATTATTTCCTGGTGGTTATATACCTCCCACTTACCCCTTTGGTACTCCTGATGCATTTGGTGTGGTTCAAGTTAATTCCCCAGTTAATACTCCCAGAGGTATCCTAAATCTTATTACAACTTCATCTCCTGCTGGGCAGGTAGCAGGACAACGATTTTGGGTTAGATTAGACTATTGGAATACCTGTAATCCCTATGATGGTGTGGGGGATATTGGAAATTTAAGAAGGTCGGTGGAGAACGATATATTAATAGTGGCTCAACCTACGCCATCTACACCAGTTAATCAAGAAGTCTGTTTTAACGGTACCCTACCAACGTTTAGAACTACAGGTAATTTGGCAAATGGAACGGTACGTTGGTATCGTGACAATGCTGGTGTGGTTGGAGCTTTTTTGACATCTAATACTGCAAATGCTGCCGGCCAGGCAAATCTTACTGCTACAACGGGAGGGGTTGTACCCAATAGCACTACGCCAAATGATTATTTTGTTTGGTCTAGTTATATCGGTCCATCAGGGGGAATTAATTGTGAAAGTGTTCCCGTTCGAGTCAGGATTACAGTCAGGAATCAACTAACAACAACCCTTTTTAATCCAATATCAGGTGCCAATCAGGTTTGTAATGGTACTAACGATGTTCCCTATTCAATCACTCCTAGTCCGGCACCAACTCAAACCTTTGGCGGGGCCACAAGCTATTTATGGGGTGTTGATAACCCCACCGGGGTAAACCTGGATGCAACTTCGGGAACTAATATAACGGTGGATTTTAATAATGGAACCCAGCCAAATCCATCGTATGTGAGACAATTGCAAACTAGTTTAAGATATACCACAAATGACTATACAGGGTCTAATTGTCAAAGTCCTAATAGACAATTGAACGTAACGGTTTTTGGTACATCTCAGGCCACTACAATAAGCCCGGTATCACAAACTATTTGTGATGGTAGTCCGGTTTCAAATATTTCTGTATCCGGTTTACGAGGCACAATTCAAAGCTGGGAACGAGCAGTAAATGCGGGTGCTTTTGTTGCTGATGGTACATTGGGTGTTGCCAATCCAATTAATCCATCAGTGCCGTTAGTGGGTGGTGTACAAACTACTTACCGATTTAGAGCGGTAGTTCAAAATGGAACTTGCGCTGCAGTATTTAGCCCGACTGCTACGGTAATTGTTAATCCAATACCACCTCAACCAACTATCTCTGCTTCCGGACCTACAACTTTTTGTGATGGAGGCACAGTAACCCTGACTGCTAGTAATGTTGGTGGCTTGGCGGCCTCTTACAGATGGTATAGGAATGGTGTGTTTACGGGTACAACAACTGCTACGATTGTTGTTAATACGGTTGCATCAAGCGGTTCTTATACAGTTGAGGCAAGAGGTATTGCTCCTACAAACTGTACCAGTCCATTGTCAGATCCGACTGTTGTAACAATCCATGCCCTCCCAACGGCTTCGGTTTCAGGGGGGGGGTCTATTTGTAGCGGAACACCTGCACCGGATGTTGAGTTTACATTCACAGGAAATGGACCATGGGATTTGGTTTACTCAATTAACGGTGTCAATCAACCCATCGTTAGCAACACTACCTCACCCTTTACAATTACTAATCCAGGTGCAGGTACGTATGCCATCGTTTCTATAACCGATAGTAATACTCCCAACTGTACTGTAACGGCTCCAAGCCCCAATATAACCGGTAGTGCGGTTGTTACAGTTCAGGCTACACCGCCACCAACAGTAGATTCATTTACCGCTCAAGCGCCTGTTTGTGATGATGGAGGAGCAACCAATCCGCCAGATGCTATATTGGATTTAGCGCCAAATGTTATTGCCAATTATGCAATTACTTATCGTCTTCGAAGGGTAAGTACAAATACCTTTCTTGCTGGCTCAATTAATTTTGCTGGCAGTTCCAATGCAGCCGGTATAATTAACCTAGCACCCACCTACGCACAATTCGGAGCGGTACCTGCCGATCCGCAAGGTTATCAGGTAGTGATTACGGCCATTCAAAACACCACTACGCTTTGCGCAGGGGCAGTACCTATCAACGGTCCTATTTTAATAATTAATCCCAGACCCGCTGCGCCAACCGGGCCTGTTACTAATATTGCCTGTAGCACCGATGCTACCGGTGCGCCTATTAGTGTAACTGCCCCCGCAGTTGGTTTCACCATTGTTTGGTCTTCCACTGCGGCACCAACATTTACTGCCGCAGTTGGTACTACCAGTGGAACAAGAGGAAATACATTTACGCCAACCAGTAATGCAACCGCTACTTACCATGCTTTTACGCGGTCGGATGTGGCCCCAACCAATTGTTTAAGCGCTGGTTCGTTGGCGGTAACCCATACCCGAGATTTAATTCCTGCACCGGCTGCTGCCGGGCCCGATCAGCAGTTGTGTGCCACCAATACTACATTAGCGGCAACAGCTGTCAATAACGGTGGTAATGGAATATGGTCAGTAGTTGGCCCTGTAGGTACAATTGTAATTACAAACCCCACAAGCCCAACTTCCACTGTAACCGGATTACCTCGCGATGTAGATGGTGGGGCGCCTATTGTTACAACATTGATGTGGCGGGCAAACAGCGCCTTAGGTGTTTGTGCGCCTTCAACTGATGATGTTGTTATTACAGTTAATCCTCGCCCTATTGTAACTAATTTAACACCTATCTTATGCGAGGATGTATTTGGTGGGGCTTCAACAGCCAATGTTAACCTAACCACATTCGATGCATCGGTTATGGGTGGTACACCACCTAATACGGTAGTAGCGTATTATCCTACAGCGGCAGATCGGATGGCAAATGCAAACCAAATTGTTGCTCCTATTACAGTAACAAATGGTATGGTTCGGTTTACACGCGTTCGCAACACTGTTACCGGCTGTATTAATGACGGTACTGTAACATTCACGGTAAGAACGCTACCAGTAGTAAATAACCAATCTGTTCAGATATGTGAAGATTTTCCTCCGGGATCAAATCAGCGCACAGGTTTGAATCTGCAAACTTTTGAGAATGCGATAACAGGTGGTGCCGCCAACAGAGATGTAGAATGGTACACCGATGCCAGCCTGGGTGCGGCCTTCTTAATTCCACCAGGCGCGGCAATTGGTGCCGAACAAAACTACACGGTTAATGCTGATGTAACGCTTCATGCAAAAGTTATAGATACTACCCCAGCAACCCCTGGATGTTTTAGAGCTGCAACGCTTGCATTGGATTACCAGGCGCGTCCTAATAACAATCAGATTTCAGATGGTATTGGACAGGTGTTAGGCGCTACTTATACAGTCTGTGCCAGCAGCAACCTTGTTCTCTTGCAAATTGATCCAGGGTTAAACCCAGGATCAACCTATACATGGACTGTTCCACCGCCATCGTATGCCGGTGAATTTGAGTTATTATCAGGCACTACAGGCTTCTTCATTATTCTTCGTTTTCCTAATCCAATTCCGGGAGGTGGAACAATTTATCCTACCGGTGTTCCCATTTCTGTAAAAGAAACATTAGGAACTGCGCTATGCGATGGTAACACAATCAATACACGCATTATTGTAGAAGGTTCGCCACCACAACCAATCATTACCGGGCCAAGTTCGGTATGCTCCAATGAAAATGGTGTTGTGTTTAGTGTAAGTAATCCGGTTGCAGGTACATACAGTTGGTCGCTTCCGGCCGGTGCAACTATTACCTCGCTTCCGGTTACAGCAAGCTCTATTACCGTACAGATGAGTACATTCAGCGGCAATGTAACGGTAACTCATGCCAGTGGGACAGGTTGTACTTCACCGGCTGCTGCACCTTTTCCGGTAACTGTGGTTAACAGACCAACGATTACATCTGCAGCGTCCCGAACGGTATGCAGCGGAACCAATATGGCGGTTGCTCATACGCTTACTTCCAACATAGCTAGCACAACCTATAATTGGGAGGTTATAAATGTAACAGGTTCGGTAACGGGTGCTATTTTAGGTGATCTTGCTAACGGTGTTACCACCATTGCTCAAACCCTGTTTAATACCTCCGGAGTAAATGCAACTGTAACATATCGTATTACTCCTATTGGACCAGGTCCAAATAACTGCCCAGGCACACCGCAAAATTTCACGGTAACCGTAAATCCTCAACCGGTTATTCAACCTAACCAGACTAAAACAATTTGCAGTGGATCACCGGTTGCAAAAGAAATTCTATTAACTCCTGCTAATCTACCAGCCGGAACATTATTCAATTGGCCCGATCCTGATGGAGCGGGTCCGGCTACTGGTGGAGTAAATATACCAATGGGGGTTGCTGGTACGTTGCACATTAATGATGTGTTAACCAACCTAACCAATTCGCCTATATCAGTTAGTTATGTAATTACACCAACGAGTGGGGCCAGTTGTATTGGTGCTGCAGAAACTATTGTTATTACAGTTAATCCTCAACCTGTAGGGCATGCGGATAATACACCTATTGTATGCAGTGGCCTGGTTGTGGGGTATGATTTGGAGGCAAATATTGCAAATACAGCGGCTGGTGGTAATAATTTAATAACCGGTAATACGTATAGCTGGGTGGCAACCTCCAACGCATTTGTAACCGGAGAAAGCACCACCCCACAGTCGGGTAAGGTTATAACTGATGTGATTACAAACATTACCAATGCCGACCAGATAGTACAATACACCGCCACACCAACCAGCAGTGCAGGTTGTGTTGGTGCTCCTTTTGTAATTAACGTAACCGTAAGGCCTGAGCCGCGCGGGTTTAATGACAATACTCCGGTTATTTGCAGCGATGCCACCGTTAATTACAACCTGGCAGCCAATATCGGAAATACGGGCTCAGGTGGTAACAATTTAGTTACAGGAACAACCTATAGTTGGGTAGCTGCTTCCAATACCAATGTGGGCGGAGAAAGCGTAACACCACAAACAAGTGCTACAATCACTGATGCACTAAACAACATTACCAATTCAAATCAAGTTGTTGTTTATACGGTTACTCCTACCAGTCAAAATGGTTGTGTGGGCCTCCCATTTACTGTTTCTGTAACGGTAAGACCAGAGCCTCGTGGTCATAACGATGCAACACCGCTCATTTGCAGCGATGCTGTTGTAAACTATAACCTCGAAGCTAACATTCTGAATACAGGCCTTGGCGGAAATGGTTTAATCAGTGGTACTACCTACACGTGGGCTGCAACACCGAACCCCGATGTTACTGGTGAGGGAAGTGGCAACACATCAACCATAACTGATGTATTGAACAATGTAACCAACACCAATCAGGTAGTTGTATATACTGTTACACCAACAAGTTCTAACGGTTGTGCTGGAGATCCGTTTACGGTATCCGTAACTGTTCGTCCGGAACCACGAGGTTTTGACGACACCACTCCATTGATTTGCAGTGATGCTGCTGTGAATTACTCGTTAAGTGCCAACATAGCCAACACTGGTGCAGGAGGAAATAATCTAACGGTTGGAACTACGTATAGCTGGTTGGCTGCACCCAATGCAAGTGTTGCAGGTGAAAGTACTACTGCACAGGCGGGGGCAACTATAACCGATGTTTTAAACAATATAACTAATTCCAATCAGGTTGTTGTTTATACGGTTACACCCACCAGTTCAAATGGGTGTGTAGGTAATCCTTTTGTTGTGTCAGTAACAGTACGACCGGAGCCTAAAGGCTACAATGATGCAACTCCGGTTACATGTAGTGATGTTCCATTGACGTACGATTTAAGTACCAACATTGCAAATGTAGGTTTGGGTGGTAACAACCTGGTTGCCGGTACCACCTACAGTTGGATAGCTGCGGCCAACGCAACAGTTGCAGGTGAGAGCACCAGTGCACAAACAGGCACTATCATTAATGATTTACTTACCAATATCACCAATGCCAATCAGGTAGTAGTATATACGGTAACTCCTACCAGTTCCAATGGTTGTGTGGGCGATCCGTTTACCGTATCTGTGACGGTTCGTCCGGAACCCCGAGGTTATAACGATTCAAGCCCGGTGGTATGCAGTGATGCTGCAATAAATTATGTGCTGGCTTCCAATATTTCCAATACCGGATTGGGCGGTAATAACCTGGCTATCGGCACAACCTACAGCTGGGTTGCTACGGATAATGTAAATGTTACGGGCGAAAGCCTGACAGCACAATCGGGCGGCACTATTTCGGACGTAGTAAACAATGTTACAACTGTTAATCAGGTTGTTGATTATACAGTTACACCTACCAGTGGTGATGGTTGTGTGGGCGATCCATTCACAGTATCTGTAACCATTCGGCCTGAACCGCGCGGATTTAATGATGTAGCTACCATTTGTAGCGATGATGCAGTAGGCTACGGGCTTGCTGCCAATATTGCAAACACAGGTGCAGGTGGCAATAACTTAACAACCGGCACAACTTACAGTTGGATTGCCGCCAGCAATACGAATGTAAGTGGTGAAAGTTTGCTGCCACAAACTGGTGCTACCATAACTGATGTTTTGAATAATGTTACCAATTCAAATCAAACGGTGGTTTATACGGTTACCCCTACAAGTAGTAACGGTTGCGTTGGTAATCCATTTACCGTATCAGTAACAGTTCAGCCTGAGCCACGTGGTTTTAACGATACCACACCTGTAATCTGCAGCGATGCCAATGTAAATTATGACCTGAGCGCGAACGTTGCTAACACCGGTGCTGGTGGTAATAACCTGATTGGTGGTACAAGCTATAGCTGGGTTGCAACCAGTAACACAAATGTGGCAGGGGAAAGCACAACTGTGCAGATTGGAAGTGTGATTAATGATGTGTTAACCAATATTACAAACGCTACACAAATTGTAATTTATACAATTACACCAACCAGTGTGACTGGTTGTGTCGGTAACTCGTTTACAGTTTCAGTTAATGTAAGACCTGAGCCTCGCGGGTTTGATGATAATAGTCCGGTTGTTTGCAGCGATATTGCGCTTAATTATGATCTTGTTGCCAATGTTTCCAATGTAGGTCTGGGTGGAAATAGTCTGGTTGTGGGAACAACTTACAGTTGGGTTGCAACCGATAATCCATTTGTAACGGGTGAAAGTACATCCGCACAAACCGGAAACTTTATTAATAATACCATTACGAATGTTACGAATACTAACCAACAAGTGGTTTACACGGTTACACCTACCAGTGCGAATAATTGCGTGGGCGATCCGTTTATAGTAACCGTTACAGTTCGCCCGGAACCACAAGGGCATAATGATAATACTCCGATAATTTGTAGCGATCAGTCTGTTAATTATGATTTAAGTGCCAATATTGCCGATACAGGTAACGGGGGTAATAATCTGGTAACAGGTACCACCTACAGTTGGGTTGCAGCAGCCAATGCCAATGTAGGCGGTGAAAGTATCTTGCCACAAAGCGGATCTGTTATAACCGATGTGCTTAATAACATCACAAATTCAAATCAGGTAGTAACCTATACGGTAACACCAACCAGTGCAACTGGTTGTATTGGTAATCCATTTACAATTTCAGTTACTGTTCGTCCGGAACCACGTGGTTATAATGATACCAAAGCTATTTGCAGTGATGCGACAGTAGCCTATGATTTAATGCTAAATATCGGCAATACTGGTTTGGGTGGAAATAACCTGATTACAGGCACAACCTATAGCTGGATTGCCGCCAGCAATCCGAATGTTACGGGCGAGAGCACAACTGCTCAAAGTGGCTCATTGATAACCGATGCATTGAACAATATCACCAACTCAAATCAGGTAGTTGTTTACACCATAACACCAACCAGTTCCAATGCTTGCGTGGGCGATCCATTTACGTTATCCGTTACGGTGCGGCCTGAACCTCGCGGCTTCAACGATATCACACCGATAGTATGTAGCGATGTTGCTATTAACTACAATTTAATTAATAATGTGGCCAATACCGGGGCTGGTGGAAATAACCTGGTAGCGGGTACTACTTTCAGTTGGATCGCAGCGGATAACCCGAACGTAACAGGCGAAACAACCATTATCGCAGGTACCACTGCTACTATTACGGATATAGTTAATAATGTTACCAATACCGATCAGGTTGTGGTTTATACCATTACTCCAACCAGTGCCGATGGTTGCATAGGCGATCCATTCACGGTATCCGTTACTGTTCGGCCTGAACCACGTGGCTTCAATGATGCATCGCCAGTGGCTTGCAGCGATGTAGCATTCAATTATGACCTGGCAACTAACATCGCCAACACCGGTGCCGGGGGTAATGCACTTACTGCAGGTACTACCTACAGTTGGGTTGCAGCTTCCAACGCATTTGTTACCGGTGAGGGTAGTGGAACAGGGGCGATTATAACCGATGTTATTAATAATGTTACAAATAGTAATCAGGTTGTGGTTTATACCATTACTCCTACCAGTGCAAATGGTTGTGTTGGCAATACCTTCACAGTTTCTGTAACAGTGCGTCCGGAACCTCGTGGATTCAATGATGCAACTCCGGTAGTTTGTAGCGATGCACCGGGGGGAGTTGGGTATGTTTTAAATTCAAATGTGGCGAATACCGGCTCCGGTGGAAATAATCTGGTAACGGGTACAACCTATTCATGGATTGCTACAGATAATCCGAATGTAACTGGTGAAAGCCTTGCTGCCCAGGCTGGTGGAATCATAACGGATGTACTCAATAACGTTACTAATACTAATCAAGTAGTGGTTTATACAATAACTCCAACCAGTGCCGATGGTTGCGTTGGTAACACATTCCTGGTTTCCGTTACAGTTAGACCGGAACCGAGAGGTTTTAATGATGCTAAAACAATTTGCAGCGATGCGAATGTAAATTATGATCTTGCTGGTAATGTAGCTAATACTGGTTTAGGTGGAAACAACTTATTAATAGGTACCACCTATAGTTGGATTGCCGCTTCAAACGCCAACGTAACTGGCGAATCGGATGTAACTCCTGGTACTTCCATTATTATCAACGATGTTTTAAATAATATTACCAACGCAGATCAGGTGGTGGTTTATACCGTTACCCCAACCAGTAATAATGGTTGCGTGGGCGATCCTTTTACGGTTTCGGTTACGGTTAGGCCAGAGCCACGCGGTTTCGCAGATAATACACCCGTTATCTGTAGCGATGACGCAGTTGCTTACGATTTGAGTTTAAATATTGCTAATGTAGGAGCAGGTGGTAATAACTTAGTTACTGGCACAACCTACAGTTGGGTGGCAACTTCCAATGCCTCGGTTGGTGGTGAAAGTACCTCAGCACAAACCGGTACCATAATAACAGATGTGTTGAATAACGTAACCAATGTTAATCAAACTGTTATTTACACGGTTACCCCAACAAGTGCCTCGGGCTGTGTGGGCGATCCATTTACAGTTACGGTAACAATCAGACCTGAGCCACGTGGTTTCAACGATGTATCTCCTATAATTTGCAGCAATGCTAATGTTAACTACAGTTTACCTGCCAATGTAGCCAACACCGGCTCTGGTGGAAATAACCTTGTTGCCGGAACAACCTTTCAATGGCAGGCTGCTGATAATACCAACGTATCGGGCGAGACCCTGGTAGCCACCAATTCTGCAACCATTTCTGATGTACTTACCAATACTACTTCTGCCAATCAAGTGGTAGTTTACACAGTTGTTCCAACCAGTGCGAATGGGTGTGTAGGAAATCCGTTTACTGTATCAGTAACCGTACGTCCGCAGCCGATTGGTGTTGCCGATGCTGATGCTATATGTAGTGATGCAACTATTAGCTACAACATTCAAACGCGCAACATCAACTTGTTAGGTAATTCAGTTAATAGCCAGTTTACATATACCGTGGTTTCATCCGATCCGGGTAATGTACCTGCTGTGGGCAGAGACCGGGCCGTAGCAAGTGCTGCCCCGATAAACGATGCATATACAAACTTAACCAATAGCGATGTTCTGATTACCTACACCATAACACCGTTTAGTGTAATTGGTAATTGCACAGGAACTCCATTTGATGTTGTCTTTACAATTCATCCGGAACCACTGGGACCTAATACCACAATTCAACGATGCAGCGATGATCCGGTAAACTTTGACTTGCAGAATGTGATTAATACGGTTGGAACGGGTAACAGTGTACCATCCAAATTCCGATACACAGTATCTTCCAATAATGCATTGGCTGTTGCACCAGGTCCAAATCGGAACACACCATCGCCCGCACCAATTGCCGATGTTTATACCAACACCACCAATGCCGATGTTGAAATTACCTACACAGTAACACCGGTTAGCCTGGCCAATGATTGTGAGGGTACGCCCTTTACGCTTCGGGTTACCGTACATCCTGAACCAGTAGGCGCGAATGTGGTAGATCCGGTGTGTAGCACGGCTTTGAATTATAACATTCAAACCCAGAACATCAATACGCTGGGGAATGCAGTGCCAAGTGTATTTACTTATACGGTTGCTTCGTCCAACCCGGTGGGTGTACCTCCTGCACCGGATAGGGTGGTTGCATCTAATGCACCTATTACTGACTCCTATACCAACTCAACAGGTCTGGATGTAACAGTAACCTATACCATTACACCATTTAGCTCCGCACACAATTGTCCCGGTACACCGTTCACCTATGCTGTAACCATTAGTTCTAAACCAGTTGGTGCTGATGCAACCAAGGTAGCAACCTGTTCGGATGTATTATTTAACTTTAATCCACAAGCTGATATAACCAATGGAGTGACAGCAACTTTTACATGGACTGCAACCTATCAACCCGGACTTACTGTTGCCGGGGCCGCACCACCGGTATCAGGAACAGGTAATATAAGTGGTACCTTAACCAATACCTCCAATGTAGTATTGAATGCCACCTATGTAGTTACGCCAACAGCAGGTACATGCGTGGGCGATCCGTTTACCATTACAGTTCCGATTGAACCTGAACCGGTTGTTTCAAATTCATTGAATGCAATTGTATGCAGTCGAGCGCCCTATAACACGCTGCTCAATACGAATGGTATTTCAATTGGTGCATCTACGTACGATGTTACCGCGGTAGCCGATGCAGGCCTAACGGGTACACCTACTACTGGTTTAGGACTTGCTGCTAATGCTTTGATTAACGATGCTTTTGTTAACGTTACCTCAATACCATTAAAAGTTACATATACTATTATACCTCACGGAACAAATGGTTGTGTAGGTGATGCTAAAGTGGTAGAGCTTACCGTAAATCCTGAACCTGTAATAAATCCTGGTTTAGACAATACAGTTTGTAGCAGGGAAGATGCAGGCATTATTTTGAGTACAAATGGAATTTCAGTAGCTGCAAACTCTTACCGTTTGGTTAGTGTAACCGTACCAGGAACGATAACAGCCGATCCGTTAAACGTTGTAGCCGGTACAGTTGGTAATATTAACCTAATCAGAGCAGACCGCTATACTAATACAACAAATGCACCAGTAGTGGTTATTTATCAAGTGTTGGGCATAAGTCCTTCCAACTGCGAAGGGCTTCCTCAGCAAATCAACCTTACTATTAATCCTCAACCCATACTATCTCCGGGAACCGCCAATTTATGTAGTGATGTGCCATCAGGAATAGTGGTAGGCCCTGCTGCCGGATCGGCAACTATTACCGCTTTTGAGTTGAAGAATATTGTAAAAGCTCCGGCTTTAGTGGCGGGCGGTAGTAATGCAGGTTTGGGAACCTATCCTGCCAATTTGCCGGGCGGACAATCCGATTTTCTGGCAAACGATACCTTCACCAATACAACCAATGGCCCGCTGCTGGTAACCTATACGGTAGTACCAATTGCCGGTGGCTGCCGTGGTGCCGACTTCTCGATAGTATTTACAGTTAACCCTGCTCCTGCTGTGGAAGACAATCTCAACAGAACCGTATGCTCTGATGAAGCCAGTGGAATTGTATTCGCCACAGAGATTTCACCGTTGAGTGTGGCGGCTGCTTCATACAATGTAGTTTCAATAACCGTTCAGGCCGGATTAATCCGTACTGCAGGAAGTGCAGTTGTGCCACGCACTGGAGTTACAGCTAACGATATTCAAGCCGACCAATTCCGCAACCCTACCAACGATCCATTAACTGTAACCTATGGAGTTCAGGCTGTATCGGGTGCTACGTGTCTTGGACCGGTAAGAAATGTTGTATTAACAGTTGAGCCACAGGTAATAGCCGCCCCTGTTAACAACGCACCGCTTATCTGTAGCAATAGCACCACAGACATTGATCTGATTTCACCAACTAATCCTACCGCTGGGGTTGTTACATTTAACTATACTGCTGTTTCTTCCGTGGGAGGTCTAATTAGTGGTTTTGTACCTGCGCTCAGCAACTTACCGGAGAATTATAAAATAGCTGATGCGCTGGTGAATAATTCTGATGCACCGGCTACGGTAACGTACTCCATTACAGCGGTTGCCAACGGTGCAAAAAATGGAGGTGGTTGCTCAAGTTTACCGCCTGCCGTGCAAGTAGTGGTTACAGTAGAACCAAAACCAAAAATGACAGCTACCCCGCTTGTCCAAACACGCTGTGAGGGAGTGGCTACAGCTATAACGCTTAATAGTACAACGGCACCATCGGCCGGTACAATTCAATTCGAATTATTAAGTGCCAACGCCACCGGAGGTGTAACCGGCATGTCTCCAACGGGAACAATTTTTACACCTGGTTCTACACTAAGCGATGTATTGGATAACCCAACAATCACAGCCCAAACCGTAACCTATACCTTCCGTCCGCAAATATCCGGTGGGTTAGGATGTCAGGGTGATAATGTAGTTGTTACCGTAACGGTAAATCCTTTACCCACCATTACGGCAAGTGCGCACCCCGATATTTGTAGCGGTGAATTTATTAACATCACGCTTACACCCGATGTAGCAAATACTGTTGCCGTTTGGACGGTATCCGCGCCTGCGGGCGTAACAGGTGCCAGCAACGGTGCCGGAAACCTCATCTTCCAAACCTTGTTCAACAATAACAATGCGGCATCTACCGTAACCTATACCGTAACACCACGCGTAAATGGTTGTGACGGTCCGCCAATTGTTATACCGGTAGTGGTTAATCCAAAACCTGTGTTAACCTTGCCACCTCCGGTAAAAGTTTGCCATGGTAATACCTTGAATGTACCATTGGTCAGCAATGTAGCGGGTACTACCTTCACCTGGACAGTGGATGATCCAAGCGGATTGGGTGTTCCATTAACAGGATCGGGAAGTACAATTAACCAGGTACTCACTAACACAACCGGTTCACAGGCATCGCTTACCTATACGATAATACCAACCGGTCCGGGTAGCTGCGTGGGTGATCAGAAAATACTTATCGTTACCGTATCGCCACAAATGGGAGCTCAGTTTGTTAATACTAATTCCAGCATTTGCCGCGGTAGCACGGAGTTTCTGATTGTGCAGTTAGATGGACAAGCGCCATTCAGCTTTACGTATAATGATGGAACCACTAACATTCCGGTAGTAAATGCCGGTAACTTCCGAGTTATACCGGTTACACCAAACGTAACTACTACTTATACTATAGGAACCATTACCGATGCGCTGGGTTGTACGTTTACTCCGGTAGGTCAAAGTGTAACGGTAACGGTAGGCGAAACCGATGCCAACTTCAGTATTGTAGGGCCTGCATCTTCATGCGGACCTTATACAGCTACCTTCCAGTTTAATCAGGTGGCTGGTACGGAATATACATGGCAATGGTTTGACGGCTCGCCCGATGATGTATTCCTGGCTGGTACAACAATACCCAACCATACGATTACACATACATTCAGTAATCCAAATCCGAACGCATCAATAACTTATAAGGTAACATTGCGCACTCAACTGCCTGCTCCGTTCCCCGGATGCTTTAAAACGCAACAGCAAAACATTACGATATTCCCTTCAATTATAACAAATGCATTTTCAGACAGAACGGAAATCTGTAGTGGTACGAACGTGCAATTCTTTAATCAAAGTTTTGGAGCAACCTCGCACCGGTGGTTCTACCGAGTGCAGGGTACTACAACCGAAATTGATATCAGAACAACACCAACGGTTAATTACAACCTTGTAAATACGTCAACAACTAATCCTATTATTTACGAAGTAGTATATCAGGCCAATAATGGATTGTGCCCTGCAGCCGATGTGGTAATGCCTATTACCGTTTACCGAAATATAGTAGCCGGATTTGATGAAGGTACTGTGCCGCCATTCATAGGTGGTAACTCAACGGTAACCTTTACCAATACTTCTACACCGGTAGATCCGACTCAATTCCGGTATGAGTGGAATTTTGGTTTAAATGCAACACCTGCCACTGCCAATGGAGCAGGTCCGTTCTCGGTTAATTACAGTACACCGGGTCCGCGCGATATTAGTTTGCGTGTAGTGAATATTGCCGCGGAGACGGCAGGACTTGGTTGCGAGAGCACATTTAGTAAAACAATTAATGTTCAGTTGTTGCCTCTGGTGGCTGCGTTTGAAGCTAATCCGCTACGCGCCTGTTTCCCAGCCGAAATAACTGTAACCGAGAATACCTCGACAGGTGATGTAATGGAGTGGCGAGTAGTGGACAGCAACGGCCGGGTGTCGGCAACTTCAAGCGCTCCGTTGCCAATCTTCAGAATAACAACTCCGGGGGTGTATTCTATATTCCTTACAACCCGAAGTTCAATAACAGGTCAGGTTGCTAACCTACAGAAAGATGGATTTGAGATTTTTGATAATCCGGTTGCATCGTTTGATTTGAGGCCTAACGTGGTGTTCGTACCAGATACAGAATTAACTACCTTTAACTTTAGTACCGGTGCTACTGACTATGCCTGGGATTTTGGCGATGGTGGTACATCCGATCAGGTAGAGCCTAAATATGTTTATCGTGTAGAAGGTGTTTATAATGTACGCCTGGTGGCAATTAACGATCATGGCGGTGGCTTGCTGTGTACCGATACTCTAACACGGCCAGTAACTGCCAAACAGGGTGGTGTAACAAAAGTGCCAAACGCCTTTACACCTAATCCGGCAGGTCCGGGTTCTGGTAATGGTGGAGGCGGAACGGGTGGCAACGGTACATTCAACGATGTATTCTTGCCAATTGTAAAAGGAGCCGAGGAATTTAACATGCAAATTTTTGATCGTTGGGGTAATCTGATTTTTGAAAGTAACAGTGCCAATATCGGTTGGGATGGTTACGATAAAAATGGAAGAATACTGCCAGCCGGTGTGTATGTGTATAAGCTTACTATCCGGTTATCGGATGGCCAGCGATCTACACAAATTGGTGATGTAACAATGATCAGATAATTAATTAAATGCTATAATCAACAAAGCATGAAGAAGATTTTATTGATTGTGTTTGGTTTAATGATTGGAGCGGGAGCATTTGCACAAGACCCACAATTTTCACAATATTACCAGGCGCCTCTTTATCTCAACCCAGGGTTTACCGGAATTACACCTCAGCAACGGGTGGCCATTAACCACCGCATTCAATGGCCCAACTTGCCGCAAGCATTTTCTACCTACTCGGCCAGCTACGATATTTTCGTGGACGAATTACGAAGCGGATTTGGGATTTTGGCAACTACCGACAAAATGGGATCGGCAGGATGGCGCACAACCACGGTGGGACTTAACTATAGCTATAAAGTAAGGTTGACCAACAAGGTAGTGTTTTCTCCCGGATTGTATTTTGGTTATGGCATTAATGGGTTAGACAGGAGCAAGCTACGGTTGGGTGATGGTTTAGAATATGATGGAATTTCACTCGATCCCGATTTGAATAAACTGGGCAATCAGCAATATTTTGATTTCGGATCGGGTTTTTTGTTTTATAGCAGAAGTTTATGGTTGGGTGCTGCCTTTACCCATATGAACACGCCCAATGTGTCGCTTCTGAATGATGTAAGTCGGGTACCCATGAAAACAACCATACACGGTGGTGCCCGCATAACATTGATGGATGGCCCGCGCGAAATGGATCGGGCTTCGTATTTAACACCCTCGTTTATTTACAGAAGGCAAGGACCGATCAGTCAATTAGATTTTGGTTTAAATTATCATATCGACCCAGTTTCCATAGGGGCTTGGTATCGTGGCAAACCTTTTGAAAAAAATGTAATTGGTACCGTTAATCAAGATGCCTTAATTCTAACGCTTGGAATTTATTTAAAAGATATAGTAGTTGGTTATAGCTACGATTTCTCAATTTCAGAGTTATCCACCAGTTCGGGAGGTGCCCACGAAATTTCTATTGTATATGAGTTTGTGGCCAAGCCTTTGCATCGGGGTGTAAAGAAACGTAATCGGCTAATTCCTTGCCCAACTTTTAACACCAAGAAGTCATTCTGGAGTAATTAAAAAACTAAGGTAACTTCCATTTATCCTACAGAATAGTAATTAATCGGTCGTAAAGACCGCATACAGGTCTTTTATGCCTCTTACTATTCTTCAAGTACTTCACTTTGTATTAAAAAAGTCTTTCAGTGGCTTTAGATCGGCTCTTATCGGTTTAAAGCATGATGCGCAAGGTTACTATTTTAGGATTTTTACTTCTCGTTTTTTCGAAAGCTGCACTGGCTCAATGCGGTGGTATTATGGAGCCGGGCTTTGCATTTCTTACCAGTAGCCGGGGGTGCGCTCCGTTTACTGTTAATATTCAAACACTTTATTTAAGTTCAGTACCCGGCACACAGTACTTTATTAATTGGGGCGATGGTACCCCCGAACAAGTTATCACGCAAATAAACCCAACGGGTGTAACCATTGCACATACCTATCCTAATACTTCCATTAATTGTGGTTACGATGTTGTAATTGATGCTTCCAACGCGTGTAATCCACGCGGTAGTGTAGTACCTATCAATACCCAGGTTATTGTTTGGACTAACGATGTTGTTTCCATCAATCCGGCTACTTACCGGGTTTGCCAGGGCTATGCTGCCAGCGTACAGTTTACCGATAACAGCACCTGGAATTGTTTTCCACGCGCCACACGCGAGAACAATGAACCCCGCTGGATTCAATGGTTGTACGGAACCGGGCCACTCGCCAATCAGATACCCGGTGTTCAGGTAAATTCAATTACTCCGGGTGGATTTCCGTATCTCAACCCGGCACCAGCCACAAATCCAATCTATCCGGTGCTTGCACCTGGCCAGGTAAGCTTACCTATTCAGATACCCGTAACAGCGCCTGCAGATTTAGGTCGTGAGTTTGTGATTACTCTTAAGAATTGGAATCAATGCAATCCATACGATAATGTGCTTACAGATTTGAATCCTTTCAATCCCGTTAACGGCAACCTGGTAAATGGAGATAATGTGCCACAAATAACCACTGCCAGAATTGTGATCGTTCCATCGCCTGAGCCGGATTACCTAACCCGGTTGGGTGGAAGTGGAGGTCCCATTCAAACTATCTTTTGCGTGGGCGATAATATTTATTTTGATAACGAAACCCCCAACATTGCCGGAGCATCCTTTGCTTATACGTGGGAGTTTTATGATAACAATACAGGTGCGGGAGTGCCACTTTCAACTGCTACTAATCGAAATCCTATTTTTGCTTATCCTACCTCCGGGCAGAAACTTATCCGGCTTTCGGTGCGCGATCAGAATGCAGCGGGTAATTGTATAGCCACGGTTGAAAAGATAATTACAATCTCACCTTCTTTAATTGCACAAATTCAGGTTACTGATCTTAGCAATAATGTTATTACACCCGATTTTTGTCAAAATGCGCTGGCACCTTTTACAACATTTCAGGTTCGGTTTAATGATGTTTCAGTAGGTAGTATTACACCTACCACACAATGGCGATGGGAGTTTTATGATCAAACCAATACGTTGGTACGACAAGAGCCAGCCTCAGGATTTTCAAATGTGCCACTGGGGCCGTTCGATGAGTCTTATCTGAACAGGGGTATTTACAGGGTACGCCTAATTGTGCGCGATAATGTAACCTCATGCGAAACGGCAGATGAAGTACAGGTGCGCGTGTTTGAAAAACCTGTTCCGGTGTTTATGGCAACGCAGGTATGTGCCGGGCAGGCAACTTCTTTTGCTGAAGCTTCAACCCTCCAAGCAATTAATGGTGAGTCAATCGCGTTGCGCGAATGGGATTTTAATTTTACCGGAGTATTTACCAAGGATCCGGCATTTGATAATCAAACAACCTTTGATCGGGTATTAGGTGCTGCCGGCACCTATCAGGTTGCGCTGCGCGTTACTACCAATCAGGCTGCTTGTTCCGAAACTTTGATTGTGCCGGTGGTGGTTGATCCATTACCCATTGCTGCGTTTACACCCGATGTTACATCGGGTTGTAGTATTTTAACAGTTACATTTAATAATACTGGTGCGGCCATTCAACCCACTACCATCGGTAACTATGTGTGGGAGGCAGATGAATTAACCGGGTTGGGGTTTCAACCAATTGGTACACAATTACCCGCTGATCCTACCTTCTCGCCATTTTTTGTGTATGATTTTGAGAATATTGGGTTGGTGAATAAAACATTTGAAGTTCGATTACGGGTAATTACAGCTGGCGGCTGTGAAACTATTTCGCCCTCACAAACTATTACGGTTTTTCCGGGCACACGTTCGGGCTTTATATCCACCAACTATTCTCCATTCAACGATAACTGCTCACCACAGTCTATCAATTTTTCAGTTGATACGGAAACCCAATCACTTAATCCAGCGGACTACCGATGGCAAATAAGCGATAACACTGGTTTGCTGGATAATATCAGTACGGGAACTACACCCGCTTTTAGTTATGCGTTTGCAAATAATACACAAGCCATTAAAAATTTTTCGGTACGGTTATTAACTACTTTAACTACAGGTTGCTTTGGCGATTCAATTCGAACAATTCGGATCAGCCCGGTACCGATTTCACAATTTACAATTGATACACTTGCTTTTGATTGTAATGTAATGACGGTACGATTGGAAGCCGCACAAAAAGGACTGACTAGTTACCATTGGGTAATTCGTGAAAATGGTATTCCCATAACCGATCAAACCTCAACAACTGATTTTATCATTCATACATTTAATCGCCCACCGGCTTCATCAGTTGCACTTGGTGTTGATTTTGCACTCAATACACAAAACTTTGCAAACTGTACAAGCTTGGTTACCACGCAATCCATAACAGTACCGGGTCGTGATAATATCAATGCCGGATTTACAGCCACGCCTATCAGTCAATCATTACCAACCTCAACCGTAATAATCAATAATACAACTAATCTCGGCCCGTGGACTTTTTTGTGGGATTTTGGTGATGGTAATACTGCCACCAGCGCCAATGTTACATCGCATACGTATGCTACGTACGGTGTTTATACTATCCGGTTAATGGTTACCAATAATGTGTGTGTGGAAACGTATGCTCAGCAGGTAGAGATATTGGCAATTCCTCCGGTGGTTGATTTCTCATACGATCCACCAGCAGGCTGTATGCCTTTGACAGTACGGTTTACCAACCTCTCGCAGTTTGCTGACCCAAATTCTTATCTGTGGGATTTTGGCGATGGCACAACCTCGCGAATGGGTAGCCCAACGCACACATATTACCAACCTGGAATTTATTCAGTAAGTTTATCGGCAACCAATATTACCGGGCAAACTGTAACCGAAAGCAAGGCCTCTATTATAGAGGTATTTCCATTACCCCGGGCCGACTTTGAAATTAAACCACTGTTGGTTTATATACCCGGTGGTATTATGTACACCGATAACCGAAGTTTTGATGCCAGTACTTACCTGTGGGATTTTGGCGATGGCACCACCACAACAGCTTTTGAACCAGAACACAGGTTTCAGGACGAAGGCTATTATACAATCAAGTTAACAGCATATAACCAATTCAATTGCGCTGACTCTACCATCCGAGAAAATGCTGTACGAGTATTGAAAGGAGGACAGGTCTTAATTCCAAATGCATTCTCACCAAATCTCTCTGCTACAGGTGGAGGAGGTGGCATGAGTGATGGAACGAACGATGTTTTTCTGCCGGTTATGCGCGGAGTTGTTGAATTTGAAATGCTCATTTTTAATCGATGGGGCGAGTTGTTGTTTGAAAGTCGTGATCCTGAACGAGGGTGGGATGGAACCTACCACGGTAAGCTGTGCCAACAAGATGTTTACATCTATAAAGTTGCGGCTTCATTTGATACGGGTGAACGTGTGGTGCGGGTAGGCGATGTTAACCTGATCCGATGAGAAAGATTTATTTCATATTAATATTTTGTTCGTTAAAATTGGCGGCACAAGACCCGCAGTTTTCGCAATATTATGCAGCGCCCTTATACCTCAACCCAGCGTTTACAGGAACATCCGAAGATCATCGCTTTATTGCCAACTATCGTAACCAATGGCCCAACGCAGCGCGGGGTTTTGTAACGTATGCATTTTCATACGATGTAAATTTAAATCACTATAACAGTGGTATCGGATTACTGGCCACTGTTGATCAGGCAGGCACGGCAGGTATGCGTTCATCGCAATTAAATTTTTTGTATTCGTACAAGTGGAATATTTCCAGTAAGTGGGTAATCTCGGCAGGATTAAATTTTGGTTATGCTTCGCGTTCAATTGATTTGAATCGACTAATATTTGGCGATCAACTTCAATTTGATTCGGACGGCAATGTACCAACCGATGACCCAGCCTTGTTCAATCTTGGGAATGCACACTACTTCGATTTTAATTCGGGGGTACTGGCCTACAATAAAAATTTTTGGTTTGGTTTTTCAGCAAGTCACCTGAATACACCTAATCGCTCATTATTAGATCAGGAAGCGATCGTACCTGTAAAAACGAGTTTTCATGGTGGGGTGCGTATTCCCCTCTATGGTGGTCCATTCAAGAAAGAACGTATCTCCGTGCTTGCACCCTCATTCGTATATAAGAAGCAGGGAGATTTCGATCAACTTGATTTGGGAATTCATTTTTTGTACGATCCGATTATGATGGGTGTTTGGTATCGGGGCATTCCACTACAACAAAATGTGAAGGATAACATAAGCCAGGATGCCGTGGTGATTATATTAGGATTTCAATTCGAAAAAATTGAGGTGGGTTACAGTTATGATTTTACCGTTTCGGAACTGGGCCCCATTTCAGGCGGTGCTCACGAAATTTCCATCAAGTATAAACTGGATATGGCTGCACATGTAAAAACAAAACGCAAGGATAAGTTTATTCCGTGCCCTACTTTTATAAAAAAATAGGTGCATTTATTTTTATACTTTATAAGCATTTATAGGTCGGGTTAAAGACCTGCAAGGTCTATTCCTCTTAATCTATTACCTTTGACCTCCTTATGTGAGGTTCATGAATTTTAAGGAACACCTTCTGGACGATTTTATATTCAATGAAGTAGCTAGTGCTGCGCAAGATTTGAATGTGCCCGCTTTTATAGTGGGTGGTTATGTGCGCGATCTGATTTTAAAACGGCCTAATAAAGATATCGACTTTGTTTGTTTGGGTAACGGAATTGAATTAGCTCAGGCAGTAGGCGCCCGGCTTGGAAACCTCCAAGTTACAATATTCAAAAACTTTGGTACGGCCATGATAAAATGGCGCGATCGGGAATTAGAGTTTGTAGGAGCCCGCAAAGAATCATACCGTAAGGAATCGCGCAAGCCAGTGGTGGAAAGTGGAACACTGGAAGAAGATCAGCAACGCAGAGATTTTACAATTAATGCAATGGCCATCAGTTTAAGAGCTGAAAATTTTGGCGACTTGATTGATCCTTTTGATGGCTTGAAGCATCTGGAAGAAAAAATCATCAAAACACCACTGAATGCCGATATTACTTTTTCAGACGACCCACTGCGTATGATGCGAGCCATTCGGTTTGCATCACAACTTTCGTTTGATATTGAAGCCGATACATACGAAGCTATTTCGAAAAATGCAGGCCGATTGAGTATAGTATCAATGGAACGCATTACTACCGAACTGAATAAAATTATAGAATCAAAGTTACCATCGTATGGATTTAAATTGCTTTTTCACAGTGGCCTGCTGAAAAAATTCTTTCCGGAAATGATTGCCCTGCATGGGGTAGAGTATCAGGATAACAAGGCGCATAAAGATAATTTCTTCCATACCCTGCAAGTGTTGGACAACGTAGCAAAAGTTTCGGATGATTTATGGTTACGCTGGGCAGCCATATTGCATGACATTGCCAAACCGGCAACCAAACGTTTCGATAAAGTAGTTGGTTGGACTTTTCATGGGCATGAAGATAAGGGCGCGCGTATGGTGCCGGGAATCTTTCGCAGGCTAAAGTTGCCGATGAATGAGAAGATGGTGTTTGTTCAAAAGCTGGTGCGCCTGCATTTGCGACCCATTGCCTTGGTGAAAGAAGTGAGCGACTCGGCCATACGCAGGTTGTTGTTTGAAGCAGGTGAAGATGCCGATGCGTTGATGACTCTTTGCCGGGCCGACATTACCTCTAAGAATAACGAAAAGGTAGCCCGGTATCTGAAAAATTTTGAAGTAGTACAACAAAAGATGGCTGATCTGGAGGCGCGTGATCACATCCGCAAGTTTCAACCGCCTGTATCGGGCGATGAGCTTATCAAACTGTTTAATATTCCGCCTGGCCCGATAATTGGTGAAATTAAAGAGGTTATCAAAGAAGCTATTCTGGAGGGTACTATCCGGAACTCGCGCGAAGAAGCCTACGAATTAATGTTAAAACTGGCAGCCGAACGTGGCCTGTATGTAAAAGAAGAATCAAAGAATTAACTTACCACTTGATTAATACTATAACCAGATGAAAAAGTTCATATTCCTTTTTCTGTTAAGCGTTTCAGTTAACACTTTCGCGCAAAAGCAACCAGCAAAAACAGAACAGCCCAAAAACCAACCACAAACTCAAACCCAAGCACAACCACAACCTCAGCAAACCGGAGTGAGCCCGCTAACCGAACATTTTTACAAAAAATATGTAACTGCCGTAAAGTGGAATGATTTTGAAGTAGCAAAAAGTGCCTTGTATGATTTGATCATTGAAAACCCCCAAAATGATTCACTGATACTTAGCCTGGCCTATCATTACTATGAAAATCAACAACATGTGCCTGCTGTTTTGGTATCGCAACAATTACTCGCCCGTAATCCTAAAAATGCTGCCGCGCTGGAAATTGCTGCGATCGGGTACGAAGCTATGGGCGTAAATGACAGAGCCTTGCAAAGCTACGAGAGCCTGTACCTGCTTAGTAACAACATGAATGTGCTGTATAAAATGGCCTTCTTGCAATATGACCTCAAACGCTACAACGAATCGATAACCTCTATCGATATTCTGTTAGCCAATAAGGAAGCCCAGGCCGCCAAGGTGGTGTATAACGATGTTGAAAATAAACCTAAGGAATACCCCATGACCGTAGCACTGCTTAACCTGAAAGGCTTGGCCGTGCTGGATCATTTAGGGGATAAGAGTGCCGCAAAAAAATTGTTCGACCAGGCGTTGGCTGCAGCCCCCGATTTTGTACTGGCAAAACAAAATTTAAACAAAGTAAAGTAGAGGATGCAACCTTTTGGGTTGTGGGTAGGTCGTTAGCACCAGCACTGTTTTAATTGGAGGCTCAGGCCATACATATACATCATGAATTGATTGACCGGTGCCGGCAGGGTGACCGGGAGGCATTCTACCGGCTATACAAACTTTATAGCCGCAGTATGTATAATGTGGGCTACCGGATTGTAAATAACCCCGAGGAGGCCGAAGATGTGTTGCAAGAAGCATTTATAAGTGCTTTTCGCAACCTGCAACACTACCGCGGTGATTCTACTTTTGGAGCCTGGCTGAAGCGGATTGTGATAAACAAGGCAATCAATTACCTGCATAAGCGAAAGGCAGAACGAATGCCCGATGACGACCGCTGGGATGTACCCGAAGAGGAGTCAGAAAATATTCTGGATAGCTTTCCGTTTACAGTTGAGCAGGTGCGAAACGCAATTGAAAGGCTGCCCGATGGTTATCGAGCGGTGCTTTCATTGTATCTTTTGGAAGGCTACGATCATGCTGAAATAGGCGAGATTATGGGGATTACTGAATCAACTTCCAAATCGCAGTTTAACAGGGCGAAAAAGAAATTAAGAGACCTTTTGGAGGAAGGTAAAATATGAATGACTCTCTAAAGGATTTTATTACTAACAATCGTGATGCTTTCGATCATCGGGTTCCTTCCGAAAAGCTTTGGAGGAGGATTGAATCATCGTTGCCGCGAACTTCAATTTGGAACAACCTGGCAATTTGGCGTGCTGCAGCTATTATTTTTTTTGGGATTTCAGGGTTTATTTTTCTTACCAACAAACCTGCCGGAAATCAAAATCAGAAGCGCGCTCAACTGCAAGGAGAATTTTCCAATCTGGAGAAATTTTATTCTGAACAGATAACAGAAAAAGTAGAATGGATAAGCGATACCCGCGATACGTTTGCCGATGATCAGTTTGCACAAGATTTTAAAAAACTGGATGCCATGTACCAGGTGTTGCGTGAGCAGATGAAAATAAACCCCACAGAACAGGTGAAGGATGCGTTGGTTTTAAACATGCTGGTGCGGATTGATTTACTGAACCAGCAGATTCAAAAACTCGAAGAATCAAAGCGTGCCAACCGGGCCAATAAAGAAACGGATATCTAAAGTTTTTCCACATGCTTCAACTCTTTTCACCTTGAGACAGCCTCAGCGTAAGCTAAAAGCTAAAGCGATTCACGAAAACTTGCAGGTGTTTCGTGGGGACACGAAACAGGGCTGTTGCAGAGAAGTAAAAGGTTAGAAGTATCGGGTAGCTAAAAATCTTCCTCACTTTTTAGCTCAAACTTATCTTTATTGCTATCCAGTAATTTGCCGTCTTCGCACTTTAATACCCGTGCCGGAAAGCGTTTTATTAAACCATAACTATGAGTGGCCATCAGGATAGCAGTTCCGCTTTTATTTATTTGTTGAAAGATTTTAAGAATACCCAACGAGACTTCCGGATCCAGGTTTCCGGTAGGTTCATCGGCAATTAGAATCAAGGGTTCGTTGATCAGTGCGCGTGCAATTACTACGCGTTGCTGTTCACCTCCGGAAAGTTGATGGGGCATTTTCTTTTCTACCGAACCTAACCCCACTTGCATCAGCACTTCCGCTAACCTGTTTTTCATGCGGGCGTTATCCTTCCAGCCCGTGGCTTTCATTACAAAGTTCAGGTTTTCGCCTACCGTACGATCGGGGAATAATTGAAAGTCTTGAAAGATGATACCTACCTTGCGCCTCAGCATGGGCACCTGGTTGGCTTTAATATCGCGAATGTTAAAGCCTGCTACACTAATATCGCCCAGCCGAAGGGGCAAATCGGCATAAAGGGTTTTTAATAATGAACTTTTACCCGAGCCGGTTCTGCCAATTAAAAAAGCAAACTCACCCTTGTCTATTTCGAAACTGATTTCGTTGAGCACAGTATTATGCTCCTGAAAAATGCTGGCTTCTTTAACGCGTACAACAGGGTCAGTTGAAAACATAACTTAATTTAAAATCTGAAATTTAAAATTTAAGATTAACCCCGCTTGTGCCAGATTTCTTAATCTTGAATTTTAAATCTTGAATTCTTAGGCGTTAGCTTTTTTATGATCAGCTAAAAATTTTGCCAATCCCGAATCGGTAAGTGGATGATTGAGCAGGCCTGTAATTACATTTAACGGGCATGTAACAACATCAGCTCCAATCTCGGCACATTTTATCAGGTGCATAGAATGCCGAACACTGGCAGCCAGAATTTCTGTATCGAAACCATAGTTGTCATAAATCAAACGCACCTGTGCAATAAATTCCAAACCATCTTGCGAAATATCATCTAACCTGCCAATGAAAGGCGAGAGGTAGCTGGCACCGGCCTTAGCAGCCAGAATTGCCTGGCCTGGCGAAAATACTAGTGTACAGTTGGTACGAATGCCTTCGCTCGAAAATTTCTTAATGGCTTTAATGCCATCTTTTATCATCGGCACCTTTACAACAATCTTATCGTCAATCTTCGCCAGTTCTTTACCTTCTTTAATGATGCCATCAAAATCGGTGGCAATTACTTCAGCGCTCACATTGTTATCTACAATGTTGCAGATGGCTTTGTAGTGGGCCATCACTTTTTCCTTACCGGCAATACCTTCCTTGGCCATTAGCGATGGATTGGTGGTTACACCATCCAAAACACCTAAATCGTAGGCTTCCTTAATTTCATTCAGGTTTGCGGTGTCGATGAAGAATTTCATTATGAATTAGTTAGGTTAATTGATCCTTAAAAATAGTGGAATAGAAAGTTCCACAGGTAAAGAAGGTTAAAAGAGTGGCAAACCGAACATCGCACCGCTACAACCGCCTACCCTTGCTGCCTTCCGGCCCTGGGGGAGTTCAGCAGGAGCTGGTCGTGCCGATTTGCCGCTGCAAAACTAATAAAATACCTGAATTGCCATCCTATAATTTACGGGCGAAGGTCTATTAACCGACTTTTAAATATCAACAGGCAGCAAGGGTTTAAAGGAAAAGATAGCATCGGCTTTGCCAATAGATTATTGTCAATTGCCAATTGACTACTCAATCAATCCCGACAGGTACAGATTAAATTCCATTGGATTTACTTCTACAAAGCCATCCTCCTCTAAGTCTTCAAAAATTTCTGCATCAAAGTCAAGGGTGCGCATTTCAGCGCCTTGTTTACCCACCCATATTTCGGTTCCCTTAAACTGAATAGGATTAACCCTTAAAAGAATTTTGCCATCGGGCATTTCTTTTTTAAAGTATTGATGTACAATATTGTTTTCTTTAGCCATTGAGGTAAATGTATGCTAATTCCCGAACGTGTTGAAACGCCACGCCTTATTTTAAGACGATTTCAGCTTACCGATGCAGAAGAAATTTTCTACACGTATGCCAGTAAGCCTGAAAGTACCCGGTATGTAAGCTGGCCAGTGCACACCTCATTGAAAGATACACACACCTATCTACGTTATGCACGCACGGCCTGGACTCAAGGCCTTGATTATTCATTTGCCGTGCGACTAAAAGGTTCTAACCGATTGATTGGCGCTTGTGGTTTTCTGAACGATGCCGGCAACGTACAACTTGGTTATGTGTTTGGTCCACTGCATTGGGGTAATGGCTATGCAACCGAGGCAGCCAATGCCGTTGTACAATTGTTGCTAACCTTACCGGTTCATAAAATAGTTTCGTTTGTTGATATTGACAATAAAGCCTCGATTCGGGTACTGGAAAAATGTGGTTTCCGTACAGAGGCAGTGGTTAAAGACTGGTGGCGATTTCCCAACCAGCATAATCAACTAAAGGATTGTGTGATCTTTACTTTTCCGATCAATCCAAAACCAACGCTGGGTTAATTTCGGGCAAAGCAATTTGATTCAGAAATTCTGCTTCCAAATACGAGGCCCAGGTTTGCAGATACAAAATTACATCTTGCTTCACATTGTGTTTTGGCTTTTGCCGATTGGCAGGCATACGTTTTAGAATTTCCGGATCGGACAGGCGCTCCAGGTTTTGAAGATTTTCACGCGTAAATCCAGTCTTTAAAAGTTCGCTTATCAGTTCATCCATGGGTAAACCGCTGGTAGGGCAGTAGTCGTTGAGTTGTTCCGACCAATCGCCAGGCTTGAGCATGGCCCGTTTATGAATTTCTGCTTTTGTAAACAGTGTAATCTCCTGTGCCAGAAATCCACAATTGCAGAGGCCCATGTGGCCCCATTGGTAGTCGTTACTTTTTTCCAACCGTGCTGCCGCCCTGCGCAGGGTTTCGATCATAACCGGATTCGTAGTCATAGTACAAGATGTTTATCGGATATAAAAATAACTCAAACTTTGCCAAAATGTTTCGGGTTGGATCCGGGTAACAAACCCATTTTTTCGAGAAAAGAGTTGCGAAAATTTTGTGGTAAAAGAACCCTTTACTATACTTGCCGCTCTAAATATTTAATTTTAATGGGAAGAGGAGATAAAAAATCAAAGAAAGGTAAGCGTACCATCGGCTCGTTTGGTGTTAGCCGCAGCCGCAAAAAAATTAAAGCTCGTTTGAAACGTGCGGCATCTAAAAAAACAGCTGCAGTTGCATCTGAAGCAAAGCCTAAGAAGCCTAGCCGTAAAAAAGCAGAATAAGAGATGATGAAGTTTGTACATACTGCATGGTGGTGGCACAAGTCGAAAATCGATTGGTGAGCAGCCCTGCTATATAATAAAATATGCCGAAGGCCCGCTGTTCACAGTGGGCCTTCTTATTTTATAATTGTTAGTAATAATTATTAACACATGAAATTTAAAACCTATACCCGCCAACTACTGGCCGACACGATTACCCCGGTAAATATCTACCTGAAGCTACGCGATGTTTTTGCGGCCAGTGTGTTGTTGGAAAGCTCCGACTATCACGGTAACGAAAACAGTTTGTCGTTTATCTGTTGCGAGCCCATTGCCACCTTTAAAGCTGTTGCGGGTACTGTTGAGATTACGATGCCCGGTGTTGAAACTCAAAAACTACAACTCGAGGAAAAACAATTGATTTCACAATTTGAAGACTTTAAGAATTCTTTTCAGGTAGAGGGTGTACCCACGCGTTACCCGCATGCGGGGTTGTTTGGCTACATTGCCTACCATGCAGTGCAGTATTTTGAAGATGTAAAACTGCAATCGGTAGGGCCACAAATACCGGATATGATGTATTCACTTTACCGATATGTTATTGTGGTGGATCATTTCCATAACGAGATGACTTTGTTTGAACACCAACCAGAGGCAAATCAAAATGAAAGTACGCTTCCGCACCTGGAACAATTGATAAATAATAATCGGGTAACAACGTTTCATTTTAAGCGCACTAACGAAGAGCAATCGAACTATACGGATGACCAGTTTCTTCAAATTATAAATCAAGGCAAGCAACATTGTTTTCGGGGTGATGTGTTCCAGATTGTGCTTTCGCGCAGGTTTGTGACTGGCTTTAAAGGCGATGAGTTTAATGTGTACAGAGCCTTGCGTTCCATCAATCCATCACCTTACCTATTCTATTTCGATTATGGAAATTTTAAACTGTTTGGGTCTTCGCCCGAAGCGCAAATCCAGATTAAAAATGGAAAGGCACATATTTACCCGATAGCCGGCACGTTTCGAAGATCCGGCAACGATCAGGAAGATGCTCAATTGGCTGAGCGCCTCTCTTCCGATGAAAAAGAAAATGCCGAGCATATTATGTTAGTTGATCTGGCACGCAATGATATGAGTCGCAATGCAGAATCAGTGCAGGTAGAGGTATTCAAAGAGATACAATATTATTCACACGTTATACACCTGGTATCAAAAGTTACGGGTACGTTGCGGCCCAATTCATCGGTAGTTCAAATGGCTGCCGATACGTTTCCGGCAGGTACACTTTCGGGTGCGCCCAAGCACATGGCTATGAAGTTGATCGATCAGTATGAAAATGTGAATCGCAGTTTTTACGGGGGTGCTATTGGCTTTTTAGGATTCGATAATTCATTTAACCACGCGATTATGATTCGAACATTTTTAAGTAAAGATAATCAGTTGATTTACCAGGCAGGTGCGGGTGTAGTATCAAAATCAAAACCTGAGAGTGAATTGCAGGAAGTGAATAATAAGCTGGAAGCTTTGCGCAAGGCGGTGTTATTAGCTGAAAAAATTTAACAACTGTTTATGAAGATTTTAGTACTCGATAATTACGATTCTTTTACCTATAACCTGGTACACATTATTCGGGTGTTGGGTTATTCGCCCGATGTTTACCGGAATGATAAGATAAGGGTGGAAGCAGTAGCCGCGTATGATAAGATTTTGCTATCACCTGGTCCAGGTATTCCCGATGAAGCCGGCATTATGAAAGCGGTTATAAAAACCTATGGCCCTTCAAAAAGCATTTTGGGAATTTGCCTCGGGCATCAAGGGATTGCAGAAGTGTATGGTGCTACATTATTTAACATCCCACAGGTATTGCATGGGGTTACATCAACTGCAACAGTAGAAGATCATACGGAATATTTATTCAAAGGTGTGAATGCAAAATTTCAGGCTACGCATTATCACTCGTGGGCAGTGGTGCCCGAATCGATGAATGGCGCAATAAAAGTAACAGCCCGTAATGAAGCCGGTTTGATTATGGGCTTGCGCCATGCCGAATTTGATGTGAAGGGTTTACAATTCCATCCGGAATCGATTATGACTCCGGAAGGCCCCCGCATGATTGAGAACTGGTTAAGTCATAACCGATAAGCTGAAACAAATGAAGCAGATTTTAACCGAACTAATTGAACATAGAAGCTTAACTAAGGAAACTGCCCATCGGGTTTTAGCAGAGCTCGCACAGGGTAAGTTTAACCTGAGCCAGACTGCGGCCTTTATGACCGTATATATGATGCGGAGCATAACGGTTGATGAATTGCAGGGCTTTCGCGATGCCATGTTGGAACTATGTGTGCCCGCCCGGTTCGAGCAACCGGTAATGGATGTGTGTGGTACGGGTGGTGATGGAAAGAATACAATCAATCTCTCTACACTTTCATCGTTTGTGGTGGCAGCTGCAGGCCAACCGGTGGCCAAGCATGGTAACTACGGTGTATCTTCTGCGTGTGGTTCTTCCAACCTGCTTGAATATTTCGGCTATAAATTCACCAACGACCACGATGAGCTAAGGCGCAGCTTAGATCGAAGCAATATTTGTTTCATGCACGCACCATTATTTCATCCGGCCATGAAAAATGTAGCACCCATCCGCAAAGAACTCGGTGTAAAAACTTTTTTCAATATGCTGGGGCCCATGGTTAATCCTGCTTTTCCTACACGGCAATTGGTAGGTGTGTTTAGTCTGGAGTTGGCCCGTCAGTATGGTTATTTATATCAGCAAAGTGATAAAGATTTTGTGATCTTGCATTCGCTGGATGGCTATGATGAGGTTTCGTTAACCGGAGCATTCAAATATTTTTATAATGGTGGCGAACGGTTGGCACAACCAAATGATTTAGGGTTGCCAAAAGTTAAGTATGAAGAAATAAAGGGTGGAGCTACAGTTGAAGAATCAGCCCGGATTTTTATGAATGTGCTGGAGAACAAAGGTACGGTTCCGCAACAGTCGGCTGTAATTGCTAATGCTGCAATGGCATTGTATTGTGCCGATGTAAATGGTGGTCTTCCACAGGCAGTGAATAGGGCTACAGAAGCTTTGCAATCCGGTAAAGCGTTACTGGCGTTTAAAAAATTAATGGAAAAGTAAAATGGATATTCTGGAAGAAATTATTGCAAGCAAATATAAGGAGGTTGAAGAACGCAAGGCTTTGTATCCTGTAAAGTTATTAGAGAAGAGCATTTACTTCGAAGGGCCAACGGTGTCGTTGAAGAAATACGTAACGCGCGCAGATAAGTCGGGTATAATTGCTGAAATAAAACGCAATTCGCCTTCCAAAGGTGTAATTAATCCGTATGTTTCTGTGGAGCGGACTTCAATTGGCTACATGCAAGCAGGGGCTTCAGCACTTTCGGTGCTTACCGATTCAAAGTACTTTGGAGGTAGCAGTGAAGATTTGATCACAGCACGCAAGTTTAACTTCTGTCCGATTTTAAGAAAGGATTTTACGGTTGATGAATATCAGATCATCGAAGCTAAGTCAATAGGTGCCGATGCAATCTTATTGATTGCTGCAGCACTTGCACCTGCCCGTTTAAAAGAGTTGGCAAGTTTTGCACATACCTTAAACGTGGAAGTGTTGCTGGAAATTCATAATCGGGAAGAATTGGAGGCAAACCTGAACGCACCAGCAGACCTGATAGGAGTTAACAATCGCAATCTCAAAACCTTTGTAACGGATATTAATTTATCAACACAATTGGCATCGTTTATACCGAACGAGTTTGTGAAGGTTTCGGAAAGTGGTATTGAAAATCCGCAGACAATAATAGCGTTAAGGAAGAGTGGTTATCGTGGATTTTTAATGGGACAAAATTTTATGCAACACAGTCGGCCGGAACAAGCCTGCCAGGAGTTTATTGACAACCTTAAGAAGTTAGAGCGTAAGAATTTATGAAGATAGCCCCCCGCGTTTGGAAGGTATGCGGCATGCGGGATGCAGACAATCTGCGTGCTGTGAGCAAATTGCAACCAGATTATATGGGGTTTATTTTTTATGATTCTTCACCCCGGTTTGTAGGCGATTCATTTCGTATTCCAAATGATCTGCCAACCCATGTAAAGCGCGTGGGGGTTTTTGTAAACGAGGACATGGATCGGGTTCAGCAACTTGTTCAAAAGCACCAACTCGATTTTGTACAATTGCACGGTGATGAATCGGTGGCTTATGCTCAGGAGTTAAAGAGTAAGGTAGGTGTAATTAAAGTATTTCGGGTAGATGCAGATTTTGATTTCTGTTCTACTTCTGAATATGAAAGTGCCGCAGATTTTTTTCTGTTCGACACAAAGGGCAAACACTATGGTGGAAATGCTTTTCGGTTCGATTGGAATTTGCTCGGAAAATATACTGGTAACACTCCATTTTTTTTAAGTGGTGGAATTTCTGAGTCAAACATTCAGGACTTGGAAGACTTTCATCATAAAATGTTTTTTGGTATTGATATTAATAGCGGTGTAGAAGAACAACCTGCTATTAAAAGTGTTGATAAAATAAAGAGCTTACTAAATTCATTGAACAAAATCAGACCTTAAAAATAAAAAGTCATGCGCTACGAAGTTGACTCACGCGGTTACTACGGAAATTTTGGTGGAGCCTACATTCCGGAAATGTTGTATCCCAATGTGGAAGAATTACGCCAGCAATACCTGGAGATCATTCAACAACCAGCGTTTCAAAAAGAGTTTCAGGATTTGTTGCGTCAATATGTTGGGCGACCGACACCACTTTATTACGCAGCCCGCCTATCTGAAAAATATATGGCGAATGTTTACCTCAAGCGTGAAGATTTATGTCATACCGGAGCGCATAAAATCAACAACACGATTGGTCAGATTTTATTGGCGAAACGATTGGGTAAACAAAAAATTATTGCCGAGACGGGTGCTGGTCAACACGGTGTTGCTACGGCAACCGTGTGTGCGCTGATGGGCATGGAGTGTATGGTTTACATGGGTAAGTTAGATATGGAACGGCAACGCCCGAATGTGGAGCGTATGCGCATTCTCGGTACGCAGGTTGTGCCTGCAGTATCGGGTAACATGACGTTGAAGGATGCTACTAACGAAGCGATGCGGCATTGGATTAACCATCCAACCGATACGCACTACATTATCGGATCAGTTGTGGGGCCGCATCCGTATCCACACATGGTTACCTTGTTTCAATCTATAATCAGCGAAGAAATAAAAAAGCAATTGCTGGCGGAAATTGGTCAACCCAACCCTGATTATGTAGTGGCGTGTGTAGGTGGCGGCAGCAACGCGGCTGGAGCATTTTATCATTATCTCAACGAAGAACATGTTAACCTGGTAGGCGTGGAGGCTGCGGGTTTGGGTATTGATAGTGGTGAGTCGGCTGCTACAACTGCATTGGGTAAGCCGGGAGTTTTGCATGGCAGTAAAACATTGTTGATGCAAACCACCGATGGCCAGGTGATTGAGCCATATTCCATTTCGGCCGGGTTGGATTATCCGGGCATTGGACCCTTGCATGCACACTTGTTTGAAACGGGTCGTGTGCAGTTTGTGAGTGCAACGGATGATGAAGCCATGCATGCCGGTATTGAGTTAGCCCGCACCGAAGGAATTATTCCAGCAATTGAATCGGCACACGCCATTGCAGCGCTTTCAAAACTTGAGTTAACAACTGAAGATGTGGTAGTGGTGAATCTATCGGGTAGAGGCGATAAGGATTTGGAAACGTATATCCACTGGGGAAAATATTAAGATTTTAACAGGCATCTGCCGGTTTCAGTTCAAGTTAGTAACCGGTCAAAATGCCTTCATAAAAACATTGAAGTAAAAGAATTCAAATGAAGAATAGAATTACAGAACTGTTGTCGAAAACAAAAAAGCCGGTGCTCTCAGTTTTTTATACAGCCGGCTTTCCCAATCTGGACGACACAGAAAAGATTGCAATTGCGCTTGAAGCAGCCGGTGCCGATCTAATTGAAATCGGAATTCCATTTTCGGATCCGGTGGCCGATGGACCTACCATACAGGCAAGCAATAAGAAAGCGCTTGATAATGGAATGTCGGTTGCACTGTTGTTAAAGCAGGTGGCAGCGCTGCGCACTAAAGTAAAGATGCCTGTCATTCTAATGGGTTATCTCAATCCCGTGATGCAGTATGGTTTTGAAAGGTTTTTTAAAGATGCTGCTTTTGCAGGAGTAGATGGTTTGATTTTACCGGATTTACCGTTGGATGAATTTGCCCAATATGAAGCTTTAACCACTTCGCTGAATCTAAGCGTTTCTTTTCTGATCTCGCCTACGACAAGCGAAGCCCGCGTCCGAAAGATTGATGCCATCAGTACGGGTTTTGTTTATGCAGTGTCAGCATCCAGTACCACAGGGGCCAAAGGTCAGTTTACACCAGAACAAATCGCTTACTTCAACAGACTTAAATCTTATAATTTAAAAAATCCATTTCTGATTGGTTTTGGAATTTCAAATTACACCACTTACTCGCAAGCTTGTGCATACGGGGCTGGTGCCATTGTAGGGAGTTCATTTATTCAGCAAATCAGCGAAAGCAAAAATCTGGAAGCAGCTATTCAGCAGTTTGTACTTTCATTAACCACATCCAAATGATTATTGAATTAAAACCGAATGTTGATTCCAATCAACAGCAATCGATTATCGAAAAAATTACGGCTTTAGGTTATAAATCCATGCCGGTTGTAACACAACGTAGCAAATACCTGGTGGCTATTGGAAAAAAAGAATTTGATATTCGCGCCATTGGCCATTTGCCGGGCATTGCTGATATACACCGGGTTTCCGATGAATACAAATTGGTTTCAAAAAAATGGAAGGTAGCGCCAACCGTTATTGATTTGGGCGATGATGTTACCATTGGTGGTGGTGGCCTGGCTATAATGGCTGGCCCGTGTTCTATTGAAAATGAAAAACAGATCGAACAAACCATTCAACACCTGGTGGCCAACCAGGTACGCATTATGCGAGGCGGTGTGTTTAAGCCGCGCAGTTCGCCTTATGCCTTTCGTGGGTTGGGAATTGATGGATTGAAATTGTGGTATGAATTAGCGCGAAAGAATGGTATCAAAATAATCAGTGAGGTGATGCAGGTAAGCCAGATTGAACCCATGCTGCCGTATGTAGATGTTTTTCAGGTAGGTGCGCGCAATACGCAAAACTTTAATTTATTGGATGAATTGGGCAAAGTGGATAAGCCCGTTATGATTAAGCGTGGTATCTCAGGTACTATTGATGAATTACTTTCATCCGCTGAATATGTATTCTCGGCTGGTAATGAAAAACTGATCTTGTGCGAGCGCGGTATTCGCACCTATGAAAAAGCAAGCCGCAATACGATGGATATAAATGCAATTCCGATTTTAAAATCGAAGTCGCATTTGCCCGTAGTAGCCGATCCTTCGCATGGAATTGGTATTCGCGAGTATGTGCCACAGGTTGCGTTGGCTGCCGCAGTGGCTGGTGCCGATGGGATAATTTACGAAACCCATCAGAAACCGGAAGAAGCTTTTAGCGATGGCCAACAGACGCTTGATTTTGATGAATCCAGTCGCTTAATCAAGCGCATGCGTGCGGCCTACAGGTTGATTCAGGAATAATAGCCGGTTTTGTTAGTAGAAGTAAAATGCTTATTTCTTTTTTCACAAAAAACCGTCAGGTTTAAAAAACCTGACGGCTAACCACAAGTCCAGGGGTAAGTTTCTACTTCTTCAACACCAAATGCTGAATAAAAAACTCCATCATCCGATCCCGATTCATTGCAACGTGCCCGCCATCGGGCGCAACCTGTACCTCAAAACTCTTACCGGCTTTTTGCAACGCATCAATCAACTGCAATGAGTTGGAAGGATGCACATTGTTATCAGCCGTACCATAGAAAATCATCAACTCACCCTTCAGGTTTTTCGCCATCGGCATTAAGCTGGAGGCATCGTACCCTTTCTTATTATTCTCAAGGGTATTCATAAAACGTTCGGTATAGATATTATCATAATTACGCCAGTCTGTTACAGCCGAGTTGGCCACGGCTGCATGAAATACATCGGGGTAACGTAACAATAATGTTGCTGCCGTTGTACCTCCATAGGAAGTACCATAAACGCCTACGCGTGTTTTATCAAAATACGGACGGGAATACAAGGCTTTTACACCCGCAGCAAAATCATCCATCTCTACAAAGCCGAGGTTACCATAAAGCTGATCTAATAATTTTTTGCCTTTACCTCCGGCATTGCGACCATCAATATTTAATACCAGAAAGCCAAACTCGGTTAAAGCATCCGGGTAGGTAAAGTTTTCGCGGAAAGCATTGGTAGCCGGACCACCATAATTGCTTAAAATAACCGGGTACTTTTTGGTGGAATCAAAGTTGGAAGGAAAATGGATTACACCATGAAGGGGAGTAACACCATCCGCTGAGGTAAATGTATATACTTCTACTTTTTTTAATCCCAATTCATCAAACTTACTCATATCACTCTTGGCTAGCTCCGCTACCACTTTACCTTTTGCATCTACCAGCGAAGTAGTTGGTGGCACGTTGTGTGTTTCGGCCACGTCCACAAAAAATTTATTGTCAGGTGAAAGTGTAATGGTATGATTAAATGCCGGGTTGGTTAAGCGCACATCTTTTGTGCCATCCAGCTTTACGCGATGTAGTTGCAACTTCATGTGGTTATCGCCACTGCGGGCCATGTAGTACAACTCGCCCAACTTTTCATCTACTTTCAAAATGCGCGAAACTTCAAATGGATGTTTGGTAATGGTATTGATCAGTTCGCCACTCCAATCGTACAAATAATAGTTATTAAAACCGGTGCGCTCCGAAGCCCAAATAAAGCGCTTACCATCTTTTAGTACATAAATTTCGGGCGTGTTTTTGGTAAAGCTGGCTAACCACTCTTCGCGCACAACTGTTCTACTTTTACCTGTTACCGGATCAGCGGCCCGGTACTCCATAATATCCTGTTTGCGATTGGTGCTATGATACAGCAATTCCTTTCCATCGGGTGTCCAATCGATTCCGTATATGTAAGTTCCAAGATTACCATCGTGGTAAGGTTTGCCCTCACGCAAATCCAATAACGTAGTTTTTTTTGTTTCGAGGTCATACACCATCAAATCTACCGGCAGGTTGGCAGCGCCTACTTTTGGATAAGCTTCAATCTCCAGCGAGTCCTGTAACTTCAATTGATTTAGCAGTACGTAAAACTTCTTTGCATTCTTTTCATCAAACTTGTAGAAGGCAACTTTCTTGCTGTCGGGCGACCACCATATAGCGGTGTTTTGTCCTAACTCTTCGCCATATACCCAGGTAGCAATTCCGTATTTGATTTGATTTTGTTCGTTACCATCGGTGGTAATGGCCACACTGTTTGCACCATTAGCTTCGCTGATAAACATATTCCGGTCTTTTGTATAGGCTTTCCATTTGCCATCGGGTGAGTTGGCAAAATCATATTGCCGGCCACGAACCGGACGCGGAGGCATGCGCCTTTCACTCGTAGGGGCATCGCCAACTTCTTTTACAGATTTGGTTTTGACTGTGTAGCGATAAAGTTTTTGGTCTTGTATGTAATCGAATGACGAACCATCTTCACTCCAGGTAACACTCAGGCTTCCTGATTTGATAGAGGAACGAATCTGCGGGGCAATCCGGGTGTATTGATCATAGCCCGGCATAGATTTGAGTTTGTCCTGACCAAATGCAGCTAAAGGAAGAAAGGCCAACAGGCTGATTTTGATAATCTTATTCATAGTGAACAATAATTTAAAGTTCAAAATTAGTACAATAGAAATGTGAGCTTTACAATACTACATGAATGGTCAGCCCCTACACCCAACAAACTTTTTAGTTCTTACAATTTTTGCCGCCCTCTCCCGAGCGGAGCGGCCAACCTACACATAGTTTAACGCACAAGTTATGATGGGTGCGGGCTTAAATTCCTAAACTTCTTATCTTTCGAAACTAATCAACACGTAATGCGCCATACAGTTTATTTTCTACTCCTCATTACTTCCATTGTTATCAGTTGCGAAAAACCACCGGCTGATCTTCGAATAAAACAATTATCACCATCCCAGGCCGCGGCACTTTCACAAAGTATTCAAAAAACGGTAGCACCCCAAATCGATTCGGGTTTGGTGCTTACCCTCTGGGGTAGTGATTCATTGGTGGCCGATCCTGTGTCGATTGATATTGATGACCAGGGAAGAATTTATTACACGCGCACCAACCGCCAGAAAGACTCTGAGTTTGATATCCGCGGCCATCAGGATTGGGAGATTGGCTCTATCTCATTACAAACAATCGAAGATAAACGTGCATTCTTAAAGAAGGTATTGGCACCCGAACTTAGTGCTAAAAATGAATGGTTACCCGATTTGAATAACGATGGCTCGCACGACTGGCGCGATCTCACCATCCAAAAAGAACACATCTATCGCATTGAAGATACCGATGGCGATGGCTTTGCCGATAAATCGCAATTGGTAGTAGAAGATTTCAACGATGAAACTACCGATGCAGCCGGTGGCGTTTTAAAACATGGTGATGATTTGTTCGTAGCCATCGGCCCCGATCTGTGGCGCATTAATGAAAACAAGTGGGGACTTGCTGAAAAGAAGACTTCACTCTCACACGGCTATGGAATTCACATTGGCTTTGGTGGTCATGGTATGTCGGGCATAGAGGTTGGCCCCGATGGTCGCATCTATTGGCAGATTGGTGATATTGGTTTTAATGGCACCGGCCCCAATGGTGAAAAATATGAACATCCCAACAGTGGTGTAATTGTACGATCAGAACCCGATGGCAGCAACTTTGAAGTTTTTGCGTACGGTAATCGCAACACACACGAGTTTGTGTTTGATGAATATGGTAACCTGATCAGTGAAGACAACGATGGCGATCATCCCGGTGAAAGCGAGCGACTGGTGTATGTGGTTGATGGTGCCGACATTGGTTGGCGTACCAACTGGCAGTTTGGTAAGTATCGCGATCCGGATAACAACACCTACAAAGTATGGATGGACGAAAAGATGTACATCCCGCGCCATGAAGGCCAGCCGGCATACATCCTGCCTACCATTAAAAATTTTGTAAATGGCCCAACAGGCATGTTGTACAACCCCGGCACAGCTTTGGGCGAACGATTCAAGAACACATTTTTTATTGTGGAGTTTGTGGGCAACCCCACAAAGTCGGGTATTCATTCCTTTAAGCTCAAACCAAAAGGTGCTTCGTTCGAGTTTGTAGAATCGAAAATGATCTTGAGCGGTGTACTGGCAACCGGTATTGATTTCGGTCCCGATGGTGCCATGTACATGGGCGATTGGATTGAAGGCTGGGGTACAAAAGATTACGGTCGCATCTGGAAATTGGATGAGAACAATCCTGACAAAGCCATACGTGCCGAAACCGAAAAGTTGATTAAATCTGATATTACTAAATACGATACCGAGGCCTTAGGAAAATTATTATTACATGCCGATATGCGGGTGCGACAAAAAGCGCAGTTTGAATTGGCATCGCGTAAACAAACAGAAGTATTCAAAACCTACCTGAACCAAAAAGAAAATCAATTGGCGCGTGTTCATGCGGTGTGGGGCTTAAGCCAGATCGCAAGAAAGGATGCTGCTGTTGCCGATAATCTGATTCCGTATTTGAAAGATGAAGACGGTGAGATCAGGGCCCAGGCTGCCCGTTGGTTGGGCGATGTACGTTATGCTAAAGCCGCAGCCGAATTGATTCCATTATTGAAAGATGAAAACCCACGTGTAAAATTTTTCGCAGCCGAAGCATTGGGTCGCATGGCTCATGAAGGTGCTTTCGATGGTTTGGTAGAGGTGCTTCAAACTAATGATAATGCAGATGCATACATTCGACATGCAGCAGCATTGGCGCTGGCGCGGATTGGTAAAGCCGATAAACTAATGGCGTTGAGTAGCCATCCATCCAGAGCAGTTCGCCTCGGTGCTGTGCTGGCATTAAGACGCTTGCAACATCCGGGCATTGCCTTGTATTTAAACGATGTAGATGAATTCATTGTAACCGAAACAGCACGTGCTATTAACGATGATAAGTCAATAACCGAAGCATTACCGGCATTGGCTAACCTTTTAACGACAACTGCTTTTTCGAATGAACCATTAATCCGCAGAAGCATTAATGCCAACCTGCGGGTGGGTACAGATGCGGCCTTGCAAAATTTATTAACCTATCTGCAAAAAAAGAACGCGCCAATTACGTTGAGAGCTGAAGCCATAGCAGCTTTAAGTACATGGGCAAAACCTTCGGTATTGGATAGGGTAGATGGTCGCTATCGGGGTGAGGTTACCCGCGATCTGGCCACCGTACAACAGAAGTCAGAAGCCGTATTGATTCAACAGCTTGCCAATTCAGATGCAACCATTCGCACCAGTACCGCAAAAGCCATTGGTAAGTTAAAACTTGATGCGGCAGCTTCGCAGTTGTTAGCACGGATAAAATCCGACAAGCAACCGGAAGTGAAAATAGAAGCGCTGCGTGCACTGGCAAAACTAAACACAACAGTCATGCAAGATGCAATCGCTGTGGCATTGGCTGATACAGATAAACGTGTACGCGTTACCGGATTGGATCTCTTAGGCAAAATCGACCTCGATAAAAAAGTGATGGCCACTTTGCTTACCGATGTAATCAACACCCGCACAACAGAAGAACAACAAGCAGCCATTACAACATTGGGCAGCTTACCCTTAGAGTTTTCTGAAAAAACTTTTGAAACCATTCTTACTAAACTGGAATCAAAGAAACTTCCTGTCGAGTTGCAATTAGAACTGGCCGAGGCAATCGACAGCACTAAATCACAAACCTTGAAAGACCGGTTTGCGAAAGCCGTTCGTACCCAGTCCGCAGATTCGTTGGGCGCGAGCTTTGCCGGTGCATTGTTGGGTGGCGATCCATCCAAAGGCGGAAGACTCTTCTGGAGCCACCCCACTGCGCAATGTGTGCGGTGTCATTCCATCGATGATTATGGCGGAACGGCCGGCCCACGCATTAATGGTGTAGCCAAACGCTTAACACGCGAACAATTATTGGAATCTTTGATCAACCCAAGTGCGCGTATTGCCGATGGTTACGGGGTAGTAACACTTGAACTGGCATCGGGTAAAAAGGTAATTGGTATTTTGCAAAAGGAACTAACCGATTCGTTTGTGATTAAGTCGGGTGATAAACCCGATACGGTGATTCTTAAAACCAATGTAAGCAAGCGCACCGATTCACCATCCAGTATGCCACCCATGCAATACTTGCTAACCAAACGCGAGATCCGCGATGTAGTAAGCTTTCTGGCTACATTGAAAGAAGAGTAATGGCATCGTACGATGTGATTGTAATCGGTGTGGGCTCAATGGGCTCAGCAGCCTGCTATTACCTCGCTAAAAGTGATGTTAAGGTTTTGGGGATTGAGCAATTCGGTATTCCACACGAAAATGGTTCGCATGCCGGACAAAGTCGTATCATTCGCAAAGCCTACTTCGAACATCCGGATTATGTTCCTTTATTGGAACGCGCCTATCATAACTGGAAACAATTGGAAGCTGAAACCGGAACCCAACTTTACTTTCCCACCGGTTTGTTATATGCAGGTAAAGCAGATGGTATTTTAATAAAAGGTGTAAAGGAATCAGCCAGGCAATACAACATCAACATTGAAACAATTAATCATACTGAAAGTAAAAACAGATTCCCATCATTCACCATCCCGCTTGACTTTGAAATCCTGTTTGAACCCAATGCCGGATTTTTAACTCCGGAGCGATGCATTCTTTCATTTACGGAACTGGCAATTAAAGCGGGGGCAACTATCCATACCCATGAACAGTTGGTGAGTTGGAAACAAGATGGAAGTGTAATTACCGTACAGACAACCAAACAAACCTATAGTTGTAAAAAACTCATTATAACTACGGGAGCCTGGACTTCGCATGTGTTGCCAAACATGCAACCACAGCTTTCGGTTACCCGGCAGGTTGTGGTGTGGGGTACTCCGCAGCAATGGGATAATTTTATACAGCGTAACTTTCCATGTTGGCTGATTGATGATGCCCAACAACCGGGTATGTATTATGGATTTCCGATTCTACCAGTTTCACAAATAGGTGGTTCCATTGGATTAAAAGCTGCATATCATTATCCGGGTAAACCGACAGATGCTAATCGTGTTGACCGAACAATTACACCTACTGAAGAAACTGAATTAGTAAAGTCGGTTAGACAATACTTACCTACTGGTTTTAATTCCATTCACTTATCCAAAATCTGTCTCTATACCAACACCCCTGATGAAAATTTTATTATGGATTTCCTACCGGAGAATAACAATGTAGTTGTTGCTGCTGGGTTCAGCGGGCACGGATTTAAGTTTGCATCGGTAGTAGGTGAGGTGTTAAGTGATTTGGCGTTGAAAGGCGAGACAACTATGCCGATTGAATTTTTGAATTTGAATCGATTTAACAAGTAAAAGGTATGCTAAAAAAGGTTTGTCCCAAGTTGCCCATGCGGAATAAACCTGTAACGAAAGATTTTTATATCAACCAACTTGGTTTCAAATCAGTGGGCAATATCGATTATCCCGATTACCTGATGGTAACGAAAGATGAAATTGAAATTCATTTTTTATTATTCAAAGACTTAAATCCGAAAGAGAATTACGGACAAGTATATCTCCGCGTAAGCGAAATTGAAAAAGAGTTTGAACGGGTAGAAGCAAAGGGAGTAATTTACAAAACCTTAGAATCGAAGTTGTGGGGTCAGAAAGAGTTCTCAGTACTCGATCCGGACAACAACTTGCTTACGTTTGGCGAGCCTGCCTGATCGTGTTTAAAGCTTTTACTTCTTAAAACTATACAAATAAGGAGCCTTATGAGCCTTACCCGAAAACTGTTTCTCGTGCCGTTTTAAAACATCGGCAGCTAACATCTTTCGCTGAAAGGTTGTTCTGCGAAGCTTAGCACCCAGTATTGCTTCATATACTTTTTGCAATTCGTTCATCGTAAACTTTTTGGGTAACAAATTTCCGCCTACCAACTTCCGATCGAGATTATCGCGCAGAGTTTGAATTGCTTTTTCTACGATTAGTTTATGGTCGAGTATCAGCTTGGGTAATTTTTTGATCGGGTACCACTCGCAGGAGTCGGAGAGGGCATCGGGGCGGGGCGTTACATCTTTGTAATTGATCAATGCATAGTAGGCTACTGTTACAAACCTGTCCAACATCCATTTGTATTCGCCTTTTGCATCAATGCCGTTTGCCTCCAACAATGTTTGCATCACTTCCGGTTTAAACCGGGCCATATCACCAAAGGTGTAAAATTGTTCCAGGTAAATGTTGGTAATGCCGGTACGTTCGTGCAAGCCCCGCAATACCGCATCGTTCAGATTTTCGGTTTTTTGTACGAAGCCTCCGGGCAAGGCAAACAAGCCGGTATTGTGGTACTCCATAATCAATATTTTCAGCTCACCGTCCGAAAAACCAAAGATCACGGAGTCGTACGCCAAATGCGGTAAATAAGTCTTCTTCGCCATGCCCTGTCAACTTTCCTCAAAAATAACTGGCATCTGTCCAAAACACTAATTAGTATTGTTACAAATTGAGACAATAATGAAATACTTCGCACTAATTATGCTTGTACTTACATCAGCAGTATTGTGGGCACAAGGCAACGACACTTTTCCCGTTCAAACCAAAATCGAAAATGGAATAATTGAAGGTATGTACGATACCCGTTCCGGTTTGCAACTTTATCTGGGTGTACCGTTTGCCAAGCCTCCGGTTGGCAACTTACGTTGGAAAGCACCGCAACCATTGGATAACTGGACAGGTGTTAAACAAACCAAAAAGTTTGGGCCGCGCCCCGTACAAGCCATTGTGTTTGGCGATATGAATTCCCGCTCGGACGGAATCAGCGAAGATTGTTTGTATCTGAATGTGTGGACGCCAGCCAAAAAGAATACCACCGGCTTACCCGTGTTGGTTTATTTCTATGGTGGTGGCTTTGTAGCGGGCGATGGTTCAGAACCGCGCTATGATGGTGCCGCTATGGCGAAGAAAGGGATTGTAGTGGTTACTGTGAATTACCGGTTAGGTTTGTTTGGATTTTTTGCACACCCGGAATTGAGTAAAGAAACTACTTACAAAGGTTCGGGCAACTATGGCTACTTAGATCAGGCTTGGGCATTGCAATGGGTACAAAAAAACATTGCGGCTTTTGGTGGCGATGCAAAGAAAGTAACAATCGCGGGTGAATCGGCCGGTTCTATTTCAGTAAGTGCGCAAATGGTATCACCGCTTTCGCGGAAGTTGATTGCCGGTGCTATTGGTGAAAGTGGTTCGGGAATCAGTGCATTGGCTGCTGTACCGATGGCAGAAGCCGAAAAGACCGGGGCTGAGTTTGCAAAGAATGCCGGCTATACTTCTGTGGCACAAATGCGCCAGGCATCTACCCGCGAGTTGTATGAAGCGTACGTAGATTCAAAACGCTTTGGTTTCCCACCGGCAATTGATGGTTATTTTTTCACCAAGAGTATGCTCGAAACTTTCAATGCAAAAGAACAAGCCCAAGTTCCTTTATTGTTAGGTTGGAACTCAGCTGAGATTCCCGGAATGGCTTTTACACAAGGTCCAATCAACGAAGAAACATTAATTAAGAAAGTGAAGGAAGCTTATCCCAACGATTGGGAAGAAGCGTTGAAAGTTTATCCGCATGGCAATCCAAAGGAAGTAGAGTGGGCGGCTACCAACCTGGCATCAGATCGCTTTATTTCCTACAGCACCTGGAAATGGTTTGATGCACATCGTAAAAATAGTTCGCAACCCGTGTATCGTTATTTGTATAGCAAACTTCGTCCACCGTTGGTGGATAAAACCTTAACCCCCGGTTTAGCAGGAGGCACGCAACAAGGTGGTATGCCTATGCCAGAACCCATTGGTGCACCACATGCATGCGAGATTGAATATTGCATGGGCAATCTTTCGTTAGTGAAAGATTACGCATGGACTGCTGATGATTACAAAGTTTCAGATACCATGCTGAACTACTTTGCCAACTTTGTTAAAACCGGAAATCCCAATGGCGATAAACTTCCGGAGTGGCCGGCTGTACAACCGAACGACAATACACCATCCGTTATGATTCTCAATACCGAATCGAAGACTGTAAAGTACGATGATGCTCGGTATTTGTTTTTGGATAAAATGAACAAGCTCAAATAAAAAATTAAACCGCAAAGTACGCGGAGACGCAAAGGAATAAATCAAAATCAAAAGAATTATGAAAAGTCTTAAACATGTAGTATTATTTTTCTTAGGCCTGATATTTTTTTCAGCATGCGAACAAAAGCAAGTAACCACTAACCCGACACCGCTGCTAGCTGGTGAAAACATTGCCGTAACCGATACCGAATCCGGAAAAGTGCGCGGTTATATCCACAACGGAATCTTTACGTACAAAGGAATTCCGTATGCGCAAGCCGCACGCTTTGAAGCACCACAAAAAGTAAAACCCTGGGAAGGAGTGCGCAGTTCCATGACATACGGGCCAGTAGCGCCTCTTGTTGATCCGACCACAACCGTAAATGATGAATCGGAGTTTGTGTTTCACCACGATTGGGGTTATGCCAACGAAGATTGTCAACGCCTTAACGTTTGGACTCCGGCTATCAAAGGTGAACCAAAAGGTGATCAGAAAAGACCGGTGTTGGTTTGGTTACACGGTGGCGGACATACTGCCGGTTCATCGCAGGAGTTGCCCTCGTATGATGGTGAAAATCTTGCACGCAAGGGCGATGTGGTGGTGGTGAGTATCAATCATCGCCTGAATATTTTAGGTTTTTTAAACTTATCAGCCTATGGCGATAAGTATAAGACCTCAGCCAACAACAGTATTCTCGATATTGTAGCTGCATTGCAATGGGTAAAAGCCAACATTGCCAACTTTGGTGGCGATCCGGATAACGTATTGATCTTCGGGCAATCGGGTGGTGGTGGAAAAGTAAATACACTTTTAAATGCACCTTCTGCAAAAGGATTATTTCATAAAGCCGTAATTCAAAGTGGTGGGTTGGGATTGAGTTTTCACAGCAATGAAAATACGCAACGCATTGCCGCAGCGGTATTGGAAGAATTAAAACTGAAACCCACACAGGTTGATTCACTGCAAAAAGTTCCGTTCCCTTTATTAGCGGCTGCCGGTAAAAAAGCAGTTGCCAAAGTGATGGCCCAAATGCGGGCCGAAGGTCATCAGTTTGGAAGATTTGGTTTAAGCTGGGGCCCCGTGCTGGATGGAACGTTTTTACCGTACCAACCCACGCAATCCGAAGCACAAGCGATCTCAGCAAATATTCCGGTCATGATTGGCTCCACCAAAAATGAATTCATGACTTCGTTGTTCATGCCGCAGTTGCGCAATGCATCGTTGGATTCAGTGAAGGCACACATCACGCGTCAGTATGGCGACAAGGCGGAAGATTTTATTGCTGCGGTAAAGAAAGCGTATCCCAATGATACCAAACCAACGGATTTGATTGATGTGGATGCCATGTTCCGCAAAGGTGCTTTGAAGATGGCGGAATTGAAATCGGCTTCGCCTGCTCCGGTGTACATGTATCTGTTCAGTTGGCAATCGCCAGTACTGGATGGCAACTACAAGTCTTTGCATTGCATGGAGATTCCGTTTGTGTTCGATAACATTGCGCGTTGCGAAGAGATGACGGGCGGAACACCAGCGGCTTATGCATTGGCCGATAAAGTGAGCCAGGCCTGGATTAACTTTGCCCGCACCGGAAATCCGAACCACAAAGGCTTACCCGAATGGGGCGCTTACAAACCTGACAATGGTATTACGATGATTTTCGATAATGTGTGTGAAATAAAACAACATCACGACAAGGACTATCTGGCGATTGTGCCAGATCCTGCAATCTAATTTCCCATGATGCGAGCAGTTTCAACGGGTTTACTCTTGCTTTTATTAGTTGCTCAGGTATCTGCGCAAGCATTGCTGGAAACATCAACCAATGCGGGTAAAGTAAAAGGCATATGGAATCTTGATCGCACCGTTACTTCGTTTAAGGGAATTCCGTTTGCTGCACCACCGGTGGGCGATTTACGATGGAAGGAACCCCGGCCTGCCAAACCATGGTCGGGCGTTTTGATGTGCGATCAGTTTTCAGCAAGTCCGGTTCAAAACAAACCAGAACCATTTGCTATGTGGACGGAAGAGTTTATTGCACCACCCGAACCCTTGAGTGAAGATTGTTTATACCTGAATGTATGGACTCCGGCTAAATCACCAAAAGAAAAATTACCGGTGTTGATGTGGATTTACGGTGGTGGGTTTGTATCTGGCTCTGCTGCTTGTGCAGTTTATGATGGCGAAGCCTTGGCGAAAGAAGGAATTATTTTCGTAAGCATTAATTATCGCGTGGGTGTGTTTGGATTTTTATCGCATCCCGATCTCACGAAGGAATCAGGTAAAAATGCATCAGGTAACTATGCGTTGCTCGATCAGTTGGCAGCGTTGAAATGGATTAAAGCAAATATTGCTGCCTTTGGTGGCGATCCGGATAAAGTTACCATTGCCGGGCAATCGGCAGGATCGTTTAGTGTGCAGGCATTGGTGGCTTCACCGTTATCGAAAGGATTGTTTCGGGGAGCCATTGCACACAGCGGAGCATCGATGGGAAAATTTTCAAAGAAGTTGAGTGATGCCGAAAAAATCGGGACTGAACTTACACAAAAGGTTAGCTCAACCAACATTGCAGCATTGCGCAATTTACCAGCCGATAGCGTATGGAAATTAGCCAGCACACTTCCTTATGGATCGTTTGCACCCATTACCGATGGTTATGTGTTACCCGATGATATTGGCTCGATCTTCAAAAACAAAAAACATAACGATGTAGCGTTGATTGCCGGATGGGCAACAGGCGATGCAGCGTTAACGGGTCAACCAAAGTCAGCAACGGAGTTTAAAGCCTGGGCAAGTGCAACCTATCCGGATAAACAATCGGAATTGCTGAAGGCATTTCCTGCAGGTACCGATCAGGAAGCGTTGCAATCGCAAAACAAATTGGGCAACCTGAACTTTGCCGGCTATGCCGATCATGTGTGGGCAACGAACAATACCAGCAACAGTTACTTATACCAATTCAGTTATGTGCCTACGGATAAACCAGGCTTCCCGAATTACGGTTCATTTCACACTTCAGAGGTTCCGTTTGCGCTGCATACTTTATCGAAATGGAACAGACCCTGGAAATATTCGGACTATGCAGTGGAGAAGTTTATGTCCACCTATTGGGTCAACTTTGTAAAGACAGGTAGTCCAAACGACAGCGGTTTGCCTGAATGGAAAAAGTACGATGCCTCGCAACCCATCATGGAGTTAAAGGAAAAACCGGTTTTGAAACCAGGTTTGTTCAAAAAGGAGTTTTTGGTTTTGGAATCAGTTAATTGATAACGCGAATGAAAAGAGGTCTTGTATTAATTCTGCTCCTGGTTGTCGTACATGCATTTGCACAGCAGCAAGGCAAGGTGGTAAGCTTTATTATCAATGCGAAAACTCTTCAAAATACAGGTGGTGAAAATCCTAATCGTAAAGTGTCGGTCTATTTGCCGCCAGATTATGATCAACCGGGAAAACGATTTCCGGTTATTTATTATTTACACGGATTCATGGGTACTGATAGCATCTATCAACAAATGAAGTTGATTTTGGATAGGGCCATCACTCAAAAGAAAATCCGATCTTTTATTTTGGTTCAGGCTAATCAATACACGCAGTACGAGGGTAGCTTCTATAGTAATTCAACACTTACCGGAAATTGGTCGGACTTTACCGCGAAAGAATTGGTAGCGTATGTCGATAAAAACTATAAGACAATTGCCAATCGCGAAAGCAGGGGAATTGGTGGCCACTCAATGGGTGGTTATGGAGCACTCAAAATTGCCATGCTTTACCCGGACGTGTTTAACAGTGTATATGCATTAAGTCCGGGTTTGCTGACCTTTGTAAAAGAGTTTGGCCCGAATAGTTCTTCGTTTAAAGAATTGGGTAAAGTCACTTCCCAGGAAGAACTCAAGCGAACTTATTATCCGAAGGTACTGGTGGCTGTGGCGCGTGCTTGGTCGCCCAATCCCAACAAGCCACCATTTTATTGCGATGTTCCGTTCACCTATAAAGGTGATAGCATGATCGTAAATCAAACAGTGTTGCAAAAGTGGAATGACAACATGCCTGTTTACATGGTTGATAAATACGCAGATAATCTGCGCAAGCTTAAAGCGATAAAGTTGGATTGGGGGAGAAATGATGCGGCCCGTTTCCCTTTGCAATGTGGTATGTTTAGTCAGCGGCTGGAGAATCTCGGCATCGCACACTATGCAGAAGAGTACATTGGCGATCATGGCAATAAAATCTGGACAACTGATGGTCGCGTCTTGAACGATTTGCTACCTTTCTTTAACGAATACCTGAAGTTCGAAACCAACTAATTACATCGCTTGCTTGCACTTTTTGGATTTGGAACCATTGCTGTATTTCTGATACTCATTATCTCAAAGCGGTTATCAGTAATAACTGCTTTAGTTTTGGTGCCGGTTGTCTTTGGCTTGTTGGCTGGCATATCCGTTAAAGATATTTCAGAAATGATGCTTGCCGGAATTAAACAGGTAGCACCAACAGGAATCTTGCTGGTATTTGCTGTGTTGTATTTTGCCGTGATGCTGGATGTGGGCTTGTTTGATCCGGTGATAGCCTTTATCATCAAACAGGTAAAGGGCGATCCATTGAAAGTAGTAATAGGAACGGCAATCCTTACCATGATTGTGCATTTGGATGGCGATGGCACGGCAACTTTCATGATCGTTATCTCGGCCTTTCTGCCTATCTACAAGGAATTAAAAATGAATAAGCTGGTATTGGCCGGGATCGTAGCATTAAGTGTTGGCCCGCTGCATCTCGTTCCGTGGTCAGGTACATCTGCAAGAGCTATTGCTACCATGAACAGCACCGCACCTGAAATCTTTAATCCAAACATTCCGGCTATACTCGGTGGCATTGCCTGGGTATTATTGGTTGCATATGTTTGGGGTAAGCGCGAACGCAAACGGCTTGGCATCATAAATCTTAACTATAGTCATCACGAATCATTAACAGATGAACAGCGTGCATTACGCAGACCCAAGCTCATTTGGCTGAATGCAATTCTTACCATAACGCTGATCATAGTTTTGGTGATGGGTTGGGTAGCAACACCGGTTTTGTTTTTGGTGGCAGCGGCTTTGGCATTGCTTGTTAACTATCCTAACCTGAAGGATCAACAGAAAATAGTTAAGAGTCATGGCGCGAATATTTTTCTTGTATCAAGTATGATCTTCGCAGCGGGAATATTTTCAGGAATTCTTACCGGTTCCAAGATGATTGATGCGATGGCAACCTCGTTGGTGAACCTGATACCCGCAAGTCAGGCTGGTTTATTACCTTTATTAACAGCCGTTACCAGTATGCCAGCCAGTTTATTATTCACACCCGATGCGTATTACTTTGGCGTAGTGCCAGTGCTAAGTGAAACCGCACAGTATTTTAATATTGATCATTTAGAGATTGGCCGCGCGGCTTTGCTTGGGCAGATGACAGTTGGCTTTCCATTGAGTCCACTTACAGCTTCCACTTTTTTATTGATAGGATTGTGCGAAGTTGATCTGGGCGATCATCAGAAGTTTGTGTTTAAATGGGCAATGGGCACCACACTGGTGATGACATTTATAGCTTTGCTTACGGGATCGATTCACCTATGATAGAAAAAATCAGAATCGGGTGTGGAGCAGGCTTTTCGGGCGACCGATTAGACCCGGCTGTGATTCTGGTTGAACAGGGTGAACTGGACTACCTTGTTCTGGAGTGCCTGGCAGAACGAACTATTGCACTCGCGCAAAAACGTAAACTTCAAAATCCACAAGCCGGTTATGATCCGTTGTTGGAACGAAGAGTAGAATTGTTACTTGAACCGTTGCTTCGTAAAAAGGTTAAACTTATCACCAACATGGGGGCAGCCAATCCACTAGCTGCAGCCGATAAAATAATTGAGATTGCTAAACAAAAGAAGCTTCACGTGAAAGTAGCAGCAGTGATTGGCGATGATGTATTGACCAGCATCGATCAGACCGCACACGCGCTTGAAACATCGCAGCCATTGGTAACACACGGGGCATTGATTTCTGCCAATGCTTACATGGGGGTTGAAGGAATTCTGGAAGCCCTGCAAACAAATGCCGATATTATTATTACCGGTCGGGTGGCCGACCCATCACTTTTTTTAGCCCCGATGATGCACGCGTTTGGTTGGACAGAACAAAGCTATGATCTGCTAGGTAAAGGAACTGTGTTGGGTCATTTATTGGAATGTGCAGGACAGTTAACCGGTGGTTATTATGCTGATCCCGGAAAAAAAAATGTGCCGGACATGGCTCATCTCGGTCATCCGTTTGTGGATGTATTGGCTGATGGAAGTGGAATGCTTGGTAAGATAAAAGGAACCGGGGGTATGATTAACCTGGACACGGTTAAAGAACAACTCTTGTATGAGGTAGTAAACCCGCATGCTTACTACACACCGGATGTGATTGCCGATTTCACAACAGTAAAGTTAATACAACACGCCAAGGATCAAGTTAGAGTTTCGGGTGGAACCGGTTATTCAAAACCGGATACCTTAAAAGTAAGCGTTGGCTACCAGGCTGGTTATTTGGGAGAAGGTGAGATTACTTATGCCGGTACGAATGCTGTTGGCCGTGCCACGCTTGCCGGAGAAATTGTTAAAGAGCGATTACGATCTGTGCTTCCGGATGTGCGAGTTGACCTGATCGGACAAAATTCAGTGCATGGCAATGCGTTTCACCGTAGTGAGCCCTATGAAGTTCGGCTTCGTGTTGCTGTAAAAACTTCTGATGCGAACCACGCTGCATTGGTAGGCGAAGAAGTAGAAGCATTGTACACCAATGGTCCCGGTGGTGGGGGTGGCGTTCGTAAGTATATTCATGAAATGGTGGGTATCGTTTCAACACTGATTGACAGGAAACTTGTAAAACCGCAAATCATAGTTAAGACTTCATGAAACTATATAATATCGCACACAGCAGGGCAGGGGATAAGGGAAACACCTTAACGCTTTCGCTGATTCCATACAAAGAATCGGACTATGCATGGCTATGCGAAAAGGTTACTGCCGAAAAAGTGAAAGCGCATCTGCAAGAAATTGTAAAAGGCAAGGTTGTGCGTTACGAACTTCCGAATATTGCTTCATTATTATTTGTGTGTCAACAAGCCCTTAGCACCGGAGTAACTACCTCGTGGGTAATGGACGCACACGGTAAAACCTTGAGTTATGCTTTGTTGGAAATGGAGATATAAATAATAACAAAATGAAAACGCTTAGAATATTTCAGTCTTTGATGCTTGTGCTCTGCGCAGTATTGGTCTCAGCACAGGTACAAAAACCCCGCACCATTGTAACTACCGATGGTGAATTAGATGATGTGGATTCCTTCATCCGGCTGTTATTGCATGCCAACGAGTTTAAGATCGAAGGGCTTGTTATCAGCAGCTCTATGTGGCATTACAAAGGCGATGGAAAGGGAACGAAGTTTATCTCTGAAATGGAGATGACTAAAAACATGTATGGTGAACGTACCGAACTGCGCTGGCCCGGCACCGATTGGATTTACAACCTGCTGGATGCGTATGGAAAAGTGTATCCAAATTTGAAATTACATTCGCCTGATTTCCCTACTGCTGAATACTTACGCTCGGTTACCCAAATTGGTAATATTGATTTTGAAGGTGAGATGGAAAAAGATACCGAAGGTTCGGAGTTTATCAAAGCCAGCTTGTTGGACAACAATGCAGAACCGCTTTACCTGCAGGTGTGGGGTGGCACCAATACCATCGCACGTTCATTAAAATCCATCGAAGATCAATATAAAAATACTCCGCAGTGGAAGTCCATCTATAAGAAAGTTTGTGATAAGGCCATCGTCTATGCCATACTCGATCAGGATGCGACTTACCGTAAGTACATTTCCGTAAACTGGCCGGATGTAAAAGTCTATTACAATGCCAGCCAGTTCTGGTGCTTTGCCTACTTCTGGAAACGAGCGGTACCCGAGCAATGGCACCACTACATGCAAGGTAAGTTTATGGGGCCGATCATCAACAACAGTGGGCCGTTGTTAAAAATGTATTATAGCTATGGCGATGGCAATCCGCCTGCGGGTGAGATTGAAGACATTTACAGCGATCCTGAAAAAATAAAAAACAACATGTGGGGTAGCTTTACGCAATACGATTTTATTTCTGAAGGCGACTCGCCCGCATTCTTTCATTTGATTGATGTGGGATTGGATAACCTGAACAATCCACACTATGGCGGGTGGGGTGGAAGACTCGTGCAATCGCCTGCGGCACCCAACCGATGGGAAGATGGCGAACACGTGGTGGACTACAATCCGTTTACCCAAAAGCCGGATGCGGCCTATCCGCAAACGCGGTGGGTAGATGTGCTGCAAAATGAATTTGCGGCCCGCGCTGCATGGTGTGTGCAGCCCTATAAAAATGCAAACCATCCGCCTGTGGTAAAAATTAAGCAACCCGAAAACAGAGCGGTAAAACCAGGTGAAAAAATAAAATTATTGGTTAAAGCCAGCGACCCTGATGCAGGTAATAAAGTAAACTTTAAATGGTGGCAATACCATGAAGTGGATTCTTATGACGGAAAAATCAATCTTGAAAATGAGAATGGCGCCACACTTATGCTACATGTACCAGCCGATGCCAAACCCGGGGATGATATTCACATCATCCTCTCCGCCACCGATACGGGTACGCCTGCGCTTACGCGGTATGTGCGGGTGGTGTTGAAGGTGAGGTGAGGCGTTTGTATCAAAATCTCAGCGTAATTCTTTAATTTAGTTTTACATAAAGGAGCTATATGCCATGGAGTGGTATATAGCCGGATGTTGGCGGCAAAAGCTTCAAAAAAGATTTGACCTATGAACTGGACCGACATAATTCAAAACCTGGGACTCTTTACAATCGCCACTGGATTTATCTCATGGCTTCTGAAACGATTGGGAGAATATTTCATGGACAAAAGATTCAAATCTTTCGAGGCTGAACTTCAAATCAAATCAGAAGAATACAGACTAGAGTTGGACAAGCGACTTGAGACATACAAGTCTGACTTGTCCCTTCAACAGCTAAAAAAAGAAAGACTTCACAACAAGCGGTCTGAAATTCTTGAAGAGCTCTACAAAAGGATCGTCACGCTTGATTTTGCCATGAAAGAACTAACGGCTGTTTTCAAGCAAATTAAGTCGGACTACGATAAAGAAGAACAGGAACGAATAAACAAATCGGGTAACGCATACAACGAATTCTTAATTTACTTCAAGACTCATAAACTGTATTTTACTGAACAAACAAACAAGATATTGGACGACCTGACAGCTAAGTATTTTGACACACTATGGGATCATACTTATGAAAAGAGAATGAGAGTTTCCGATCCTCAAGTTGCCAAAGACGCGTACAAAAGAATGCAAGAGGAAATCCCTAAAGTCTTGGCGGACATTGAATTGGATTTCAAAAAATATTTGGAGTAGAAGCTTCAGCCGCCAACAAAATGTTTCTGCAATGGCGGGGTGCGGTGTCCTCATAAAGTTTCAGTTTCATTATTTACATTTGGCACGTGGGACAGGTCGCAGCTAGTCGGCCTTAACATTTCGCTTCGCTCCATTGTTAAGGCCTCCTATGCCCGCCACTGCAGAAACACAAACGTTGGCGCCAATGCTAAATAAGATTTTATGAAACAGTTACTAGTGACATTGACTTTCACTTTAATAGCAGTTAATCTTCCGGGACAGGATAACTGTTTTGATAAATGCATTGATAACCTTGAGAAGTCGACTCTTTCGACTCCGGAAAAACAACTACTAATTCTTCAAGGACTAATTGGTTGTAAAGCTCCTAATTTCAATGTTAAGACTATTAATGGAGAGACACTGAAATTAAATGAACTAAAGGGGAAAGTTGTCGTAATTAATTTCTGGTTTGAAGGATGCGCTCCTTGCATTGCAGAATTGCCAGCATTAAATAAACTAAATGATGATTTCAAGACAAAAGAAGTTGTCTTCATAGCGTTTGGTAGAGACGATACTAAAACAATTATGGACTTTTTAAAAAGAAAGGAATTCAATTACAAACATGTGTCGTCTGACCATGACTTATCAATGGACTATTGTATAGTCGCAGGCTGGCCGACAAATATGGTACTCGACAAAAATGGTATCGTCAGACAAATATTTAGTGGTGGGCAACTAGACGAAAGAGCAAAAACCGAAGCTTACGACAAAATGAAGCCGACAATTGAGAAATATATAAGTGTGGACTAAGCACTGGCGCCAACAACATGCATGTGCCATTGCTGGGTGATGAGTAAGTTTGTAGTTTAGTTTTTAAATGACGTTCGGTCACGTGGGACAATTACGGAGCAGGTCGGGCAAATCAGTCGTGCCTCCTTCATTTGCCCTCCTATGCCCGCAACGTCACATGCACAAGCGTTGTAGGGCATTTGCAAAGACACGACAGCTGAATGACAGTTAGGACACGGACATATCAAAGTAAAAACAACTACCAGGACGTATTTACACGAGTTCGACTGGACGTTGAAAGAGTTGCGACTCTAGCAAATCCAATGTTAGGAAACTTAACGGTGGACACCAATAAACCGTGGGTAGGGAGAATAAATAGTAGTGAAGGGACATTTGAGATTCTCCAGCCTAATCCGTCAGTTCTTCCTCTGAGATTTTTGGAAGGCAATTTTTTTGACATTTTCGTAGACGGAGAAGTATCAGTTGACAATGACAAAACTTTAATTGAAGTAAAATTTAAGTTAGGCTGGTTTTATGTCTTAATCTTTTTGCTAGTTTACTTATTTCCAATAATGTTGACAGTTCAATTTTTAAGTCAAGGCGACTGGGATAGTATCAAGGGACTGACCTTTTGGTTTTTGGTCTTTGATGTTATACCGACACTATTACTTATTGTACAACTTAACAGAATCGAGAATAAAGTAGCCGACCTATTAGGAGCGGAGTAGCAAACGCCCTACAACAAAAGTAGCTGTTGCACGACTACCTCCTCCTTCGTGTTTTTATAATTTTCATTTGGCGCAATATCATTTGTGCATAACTTCGTTGATAACTTTGTTAACGGGCTGAAATTTTACTTTCCAATTCGAGGAATAGAGTTTTGAAGTAAAAAATGAATGAGTTTGTTAAGACGATTGATTCAGTGGTCAGGCTTACTACTGCTGCCATCGGTCGGTTGATGTTGAACTTCATCATCTTTTTGAGGTTGTATGCAATGGCGGCCATCAACATACACTTGTTGGCTTGTTTAATGCCGCGACACGCAATACGAGTTCCTGGATCAAAAAAGAAAAAGGAAGGTAATGGAAATGAAGAAGCTAATTCATAAGTTTGATATAACACCTGACGACCTCGGATTGCAATTGAATATCAATAACTTGTGAAACGTTAGTCAGAATAGGGCCCGGACGGTTATGTCAACTATTTGAACTTTAAAGGCAAATCACAATGGGACGAATAGTTTTTAGCGACAAAAAAATAGTCAGATGAGAAAATACATTTTATTTTCAATCATTTCAGTGTTGACCCATGCTCTTTCTTCAGGTCAAAATCTCAAGAGTTTTAATAATGGCTCCTTAAAACTACACTACGAAGAGTATGGTATGGGGCCTGCACTTTATATTTTATCAGGCGGACCAGGTGAAGCCCCAGAACATCCTTATCGACAAATTGTTGATAGCTTGAAATCTTTTTATACCTGCATTCTCGTTCACCAACGAGGCTCTGGAATGTCAAAAAATATTCCAATCAATGAGAACACTATAAAAATTGACAATTACACACAAGATTTAGAATTGTTAAGGAGAGTCAGAGGAGATAAAAAAATAGCCCTGTTAGGTATTTCGTGGGGAGGATTCCTCGCAATGGATTATGCAGCTAAATATCCAAATTTTGTAAACAACTTACTTCTTATTTGTGCGGGGCCGCCTTCATATAAACTTTGGAATGTGCTATACGACAATCAATTTTCTAGACGCTCAATAGTTGAAATTGATTCGATGAATAACCTCCAAAAAATATTTGGCACTAAAACCGAAAAAGAACTGGATTCTCTTAAAATTGCAGACCCAACTTGCAAAGAAGTGGAGGCATATAAAGAATTCATTCTTTTTCATGTACGTGCCTTTTACTATGACAGAAGTAAGGTATCAAGGCCGATGTACGAAAAGGCGTTCTATGACTTTAATTTTCAGGTAATACCTTTCATCGACAAGGAAATCATTGAGACAAAATATGATATCACAGATAAATTAAAAAAACTAAAGACGCCAGCCTTAATAGTATATGGTCGACAGGATGACCAAGGTGAATCAACATTCTATCTGCAAAAGGAGAGTCTAAAACTAAGTGAGACACATGTAATTGAAAAATGTGGACATGAAATATTGGAAGAACAGCCAGCTGAGTTTTTTCAAATATTATTAGATTATGTAAAACGGACAATGAATCAAAGATAAAATGAATTGATCGAAGGCCAAACAGCCACCAACAATGTGCTTGCGACAATGGCCGGGTTCGGTGTCATCATTGCTTTCGGTTTCTTTATATAAATTTATCACGTGGGACAGGTCGCAACTGGTCGGTCTTGGCATTTCGATTCGCTTCATTGCCAAGCCCTCCTAGTCCGGCCAATGCGCAAGCACTCACGTTGTGCATAATGCTTTTTAAAATAGATTTGGTTTCAAAATAATGGTGAACAAATTAATGACTGACAAAATGAGAATTGGAGAAACATTAGAAAGATAAAAGAATTACAACATTTACTTGGGACTAAAATTCCTGGGACAAATGATGTAATAGACGACATTATATCTGCCCCAGCAGACAATAATCTGAAGTAGTTTCGACTTAATCTGACAGTTGGGTTAACTTAGAAGTGCAAACTATCAAGTTAAACCCTTTAAACTGTCAGACAATGAGAACAGAAACGAAGTTAATCAAAACGAAATTAGGTCTTATCAATTTAGCTGAACATTTAGGTAATGTCAGCCAGGCATGTCGCATGAGGGTTTGTAAGCTCCCCTAAAGTTCGGCCATTTGAAGTTACTTCTTCTCTAAAACCCAAAATACTCCTTCGCATTGTAATAACACACATCGGCTACGAGTTTACCCAACCACTTTTCATCAGCGGGGAGTTCACCGTTTTCAACATCTTGCCCAATCAGGTTGCACAAAATTCTGCGGAAGTATTCGTGGCGTGGAAAAGACATAAAGCTGCGCGAGTCGGTAAGCATACCAATAAAACAACTGAGCAAACCCATGTTGGAGATGGCATTCAATTGTTTTTCCATGCCATCTTTTTGATCGAGGAACCACCAGGCCGAGCCGTATTGCACTTTCCCTTTCACAGAACCATCATTAAAGTTTCCGATCATCGCGGCAAACACTTCATTATCCGCAGGATTAAGATTGTAGATAACAGTTTTACATAATTGATTGGTTTTATCTAGATCGTTTAGAAAAGCGGCAAGGGCCGAAGCTTGTGAGAAGTCACCAATAGAATCAAATCCGGTATCGGGCCCCAGCTGTTGCAGCATGCGTGTATTGGTGTTACGCAAAGCACCCAAATGAAATTGCTGTACCCAACCGCGGTGGTGGTACATGCGGCACAACTCCAGCAATACATGGTAACGAAAGGCATTGCTTTCAGCCATGCTCAGTATTTCATTACGATTTAACTTTTCAAAAAGCTTATGCGGATTGTCCACTGCTGAATCTGGAACAGTGAGTTGACTCAAACCATGATCGGCCAACCGGCAACCGTTTTGGTGAAAGAAGTCAACCCGTTTTTGCAAGGCCTGCAACAAGGTATCGTAACTGGCTATCTCCATGCCGCTGGACTTGGCAAGCAAATCGCGATAAGCCAGGAATGCAGAAGTAGTAGAAAAATTATAAACCTTATCGGGACGGAACGTAGGCAGCACTTTTGTTTTGAAATTGGTGCCCGCCAATTGTTGGTGCGGTTGTAAGGAATCCACAGGATCATCGGTAGTACACACAACTTCTACTTTCACTTTAGTAAGCAAGCCGCGCGTAGAAAACTCCGGTGTACCAAGAGCCGCATTGGCTTTTGCATAAACTGCATTGGCTGTTTCAGGTTGCAACAGATCCTGGATACCAAAATAACGTTGTAACTCCAGGTGCGTCCAATGGTAAAGTGGATTGCGCATGGTATAGGGAACAACTGCAGCCCACTTTAAAAATTTTTCATGATCGGATTTGTTGCCGGTAATATAACTTTCGTCAATACCGAGTGTGCGCATAGCACGCCACTTGTAATGATCGCCACCCAACCAAACGCGGGTAATATTTTCAAATTTGCGATCGGCCGCTATTTCATTGGGTGGTAAATGATTATGATAATCAATGATGGGTAATGCTTTCGCATAGTCATGGTACAACTTCTGCGCGAATGAACCCTTCAGTAAAAAATTATCGTTTATAAAACTTTTCATCATCACAAATTATAAATGCAGCATGCTGCCGATACCCAGTTCGAGTCCGCGCAGTTCGGCTAAACCTTTTAATCGGCCAATAGCCGAGTAGCCCGGATAGGTTTTTTTATTCAGATCATCCAGCATCTGGTGTCCATGATCCGGCCGCACGGGTATTGATGTTTTTCTACGCTGCATCAACAACAGAATTTCTTTCACAATCAAAGGCATGTCGGCATCACCACCCAGATGATCGGCTTCATAAAAATTGCCTTCCGCATCGCGTTTGGTATTGCGCAAGTGCAGAAAATTAATGTGATCACCCAAACGTTGAATCATGCCCACCAACTCATTATCGGCACGGGCACCATACGAGCCGGTGCAAAAACATAAACCATTGGCTGGCGAAGGGGCAGCGTTCAATAATTCTTTTGCATCCGATTCTGTACTCACAACACGTGGCAAACCGAGCATGGGGTAGGGTGGATCGTCCGGATGAATGGCGAGCTTCACCCCAGCTTCTTCTGCCACCGGCACTATCTGTTGTAAAAAATAATACAAGTGTTGTTTAAGTTTTGCGGCATCTATATCCGTATATTCTTTCAAGGCAGTTAATACTTGCTGAGGAGTAAAACTTTCATCGCTGCCGGGTAGGCCTAACAAACAATTCGTAAAAAGATATTTTTTTTCTGCTTCAGAAGCAGCATTAAAATAGTTTTGAGCCTTTTCAATTTCCTGCTGCGAATAATCTTTGTGTGCATCGGGTCGTTTCAGCAGAAATAAATCAAAGGCCACAAATGCTGCCCGATTAAAATACAACGCTTTGCTGCCAGTAGGTAAGGTGTAGGCAACATCGGTACGCAACCAGTCCAACACCGGCATAAAGTTGTAGGTAATTACTTTTAGTCCGCAGGCAGCTACATTCCGGATACTGGTTTTATAATTTTCAATCCACTTTTTATAGTCGCCTTTTTGCTTTTTAATGTCTTCATGCACCGGTAAACTTTCAATTACAGTCCACGACATACCGGCATCGGCAATCAACTTTTTTCGTTTGTTGATTTCATCTATGGACCAGACTTCACCTACAGGTATATGATGTAAAGCCGTAACCACACCGGTGCAACCTGCCTGCCGAATGTCGCTCAGTTTCACGGTATCATGCGGGCCGTACCACCGCATCGTTTGTTCCATTGTTATCATACTCCTAAATTAAAATCCGATGGCGTTACCACCATCAACCCGTAAGATACTACCTGTTATAAAAGCAGCTTCATCGCCCGCTAAAAAATATACAGCCTTTGCTACATCTTCCGGCTGCCCCAGCCTGGCCATAGGCGTACGTGATAAAACTTTATGCTTGCGTTCCGGATCGTTATTAAGTGCCTTGGCCGACATCTCCGTTTCTATAAAACCAGGAGCCACACAATTTACACGCACACCATATGGAGAAAATTCCACCGCCAATGATTTAGTTATGCCTTCAATGGCCGACTTGCTGGCTGTGTATGCCACAACCAATGGAATACCATATTGCGAAGCCATCGAACTGATATTGACAATGCTTCCTTTTCCTGATGCAATCATCCCCTTTGCTACTTCACGCGTAAGCGCAAACACACTATTTAAATTTGTTTGCAGGATGTTTTGAAACTCCGCGTCCGAAACTTCCAATGCACTTTTCTTTTGATTGATACCAGCATTGTTTACGAGTATATCAATCGTTCCGTATTTTTTAAGAAGCTCTTGAACCATCGCAGGAATTTTAGTCAACTCAGTCAGATCAAATGTAATGGTTTCAACACCGGTACCGATTTCTTTTGCTACTGCTTCCAGTTTATTTTTGTCCCGACCAATAATAATAGTGCGGATATTATTTGCTGTAAACTTACGCGCAATTGCTAAACCTAATCCTGAACCACCGCCAGTTACTATTGCTATTTTTTGATTGTTCATTGTAAAAAAATTACCACTGTGGTTTAATACCCGGTGCATAGGGAAACTCCAGACTCATGTAATACGATAAAGTTTTATCGGGTGCTGGTAATGAAGCGGGTATGGGTTGTTTTGAAAAAGTCTGAAAGTACAATACACATGCATTTCGCCACCAGGTAGCTTCCTGGTATTGAATGGTAAGCAGTTGCTGCACGTGTTTATGGCGATCAGCATCTATGGCTGGTCTAAGTTCATCCCACGCTAATTGCAATTGCATTACCTGATCGGCTCCGGCATAGTAGCGATGGCAAAGTTCTTCCCACAAGTTTTTTCCACTCGCCACCTTTTCGTTCCAACCTACATGGTGAAACCAGAGTAAATACTTTTCGGGTATTGCTTGCCGCGAAGAAAACACAGCCTGCCATTCCGGTGCATATTGTTCAACGGCATTACTGCCCGTTGTTGTACGATTAAATCCGATCCCAAACGAATCTGCTTTGTGATAATACACCGAAGTCCAGTCGGCCCGATGTTTATCTTTGATCCAAGGTGCGGGCCCATAGTGATGGCTCCAACCCATAATATGATGCAACCCAAGTGGTGTCATATAATTCACACAAGTTTCCCACGATTGATCGAGCATGGTTGTAATTGATGCAACTGTGTTCTTATCATTTGAAAAAGTCATGCGCGTCCACTCATCGGCAATTTGCTGCGATGAAAGTTGATGATCCCACGCCAATCGCCCGAAGGCATACCAATTGGCTTGCGCGAACGGATGGCCACACCAATTACGATCGGAACCAATGTTGGTAACACCCGCCATAGCTGTTAACTTTTGGCCGGTAGCACTGCCATCTAATACTTTGGCCACTGTACTGCCTTTACCGAATTGATAGGTATCGGTATCCAGTACTTCTTTAAACAGATTAGCCAGGTAAACGAGGTTGGTACTCTGGCCGAGGTATTCCTGTGTAATCTGAAACTCCATCATGAGTGGAGTTTTTTTAAGCGCTCCAAATAATGGATGAAACGGTTCGCGCGGTTGAAAATCGAGTGGACCATTTTTAACCTGCACAATTACATTATCGCGAAAGGCACCATCCAAGGGTTTAAATTCGGTGTAAGCCTGCTTTACGCGATCGTCTGGTTCTTTATCATCGTACACGAATGCACGCCACATCACAATACCCTTGTGTGGAGCCAGCGCATCGGCTAACACATTGGCACCATCGGCATGGGTACGTTTATAATTCTGTGGACCGGGTTGGCCTTCTGAATTTGCTTTTACAACAAAACCTCCAAAGTCGGGAATGTATTTATAAATCTCCGTAACCTTATCTTTCCACCATTGCTTTACATTTTCATTCAGCGGATCGGCTGTTGAAAGTTTACCAATCTCAATAGGCGCACTGAAGCGTGCGGTAAGGTAAACTTTAATCCCGTAAGGTCGGAACACATCCGCCAGCGCTGCTACTTTTTGCAGATAGGCAGGTGTTAACACCAACGCATTGGCGTTAACATTGGTAAGTACAGTTGCGTTAATGCCAATGGACGCATTGGCGCGCGCATAATCGATGTAGCGATCATCGTTATAACCTGGCAACTTGTGCCAGTTCCACAGCGAGAAACCTGCATAGCCACGCTCTACCGTTCCATCCAGGTTATCCCAATGATTTAAAATGCGCAACTTGATTTTAGGTGAGCTTTGAATATTTAATTGCTGAAGGGATTGGTGCGTTTGAATCAACTTCAGCAAGTGAAAACTTCCATACAACAAACCAACTTCCGATTTGGCAGTAACAACCAGCAATCGCTTTCCGGAGTGTGTGATACTTCGGATAATAAAACCTTCCGCATCCAGATTCGAATCGATATTCAAATTTAGACTTTGGATAATTGTAGTATTTAATGTTGCCACAACCAAACCGGCTAATCCGTTTGTTGGTTTAGGTGTGTAGCCCAGCAAGCCCGATAGGCCACGATGCAGTTCATCGCGGATGATTGTAAGAGTAGGGGACTGCCCTGGAATATGCAGTGATGCTAATTCCTTTTTGTATTGGTTAATCAACCGTGTATCAGGAATCTTATCGTAGCGTAACCAAAGTCGATAGCCGTCTTCGGCATGTACCGCTAAACTTGGTAAGACTAGAATAAATAAAAATAGAACTATCCGCATATTAGTTTCGGATAGAAGATTCGCGAATAATTAACTCGTGCCGAAGTACAATTGTGTTAAGACTCGGTGAATTTTGTTGATCTAACTTATTCACGAGTGTAGCCGCAGCAACTTCTCCCATTTCATGACCGGGATAATTGATGGTGGTAAGATTGGGATCAATTACCTTGGATATCGGATCGTTGTTAAAGCCTACTACGGCAATGTCATTCGGAATGCTCATGCCGGATAATTTTAATTGGCGCATGCACGCCACCGCTGCCGTATCGTTGCTGGCAAAAACTCCATCGGGCCGGTATTCCATCGATAAAATAAGTTGGGCAGCATCTACACCACCTTGTTCACTTAACAAGGAATTGCTGATAACCAGCGATGAATCGAATGGAATTTCAAATTTAGCCAACGCCATTTTGTAACCCTCCAGGCGATCGGCATACACGTTTCTACTCAGGTTACCGGCAATTTGTACGATGCGCTTGCATCCTTGTTTCAACAAATGAATGGTAGCATCATACCCGGCTTGTTTATTATCGATTACAATGCTGGTACAGCCCGGATGATCTATTACACGATCAAAAAATATGATGGGAATGTTCTTCTTTAGCAATAATTCAAAATGATCGGTATCTTCTGTATCGTAAGCCAACGAAACCATTAAGCCATCCACGCGACTGTCGTACATGGTGTTAACACTTACTATTTCTTTTTTAAACGATTCCTGCGATTGACTGATGATTAGATTGTAGCCACTTTGGTTAGCCACCTTTTCCATACCTGCAATTACAGTTGACATAAAGTAACTGTTAAGCCGGGGGATAATCACACCAATGGTATTGGAACGTTTGCGCCTGAGGTTACTGGCAAACGTATTTTGCTGATAGCCCATTTTACGGGCTGCTTCCAGAATTTTTTTCTTGGTGTCTTTGCGGATGGCGGGATGATCTTTTAAACCACGACTAACGGTGGCCGGAGAAACATTCAGCACCTTGGCAATATCGTATATGGTAATCTCTTTGGGGGGAGTCATTTCAATCAATTACAAGTAAAGTGTTCTAACAAAAGTAATTAAAATACAAGTTTTAAGAGTTGCTAAATTGTGATCAGTTGTAGCAATCATTGTCATTTTACTGAACGTGAATATTCGGTACTAAAGGGAGATGCGGGCAAGCCTTCACTATTGTAAAGGTTCGCACCTTCAGGATTATCGGCCCAGGCATATCGAACAGTTACTGGCTTTTCTACTGCATCGCTCCAAACCACTACGGTGTTACCTTCAATACGAGCGTTGGCCCATACAAATTTTTTGTTGGCACCAGCTATGGCAAAATACCTTAAGTCATTTCCTTTAGCTATAAGCTTGCTTCCCATGGAACTAAACTCAATTATTATTTTATTGCCACTTACTTTATAACTTTTATAAATGGGGCCTGAATGGATCATATCTGATTCGTGATAAGCTACTTTGCGAGCAGCGAGCGCGAGTCGTTTACCCACATCGGCTTTGTTTAATGGATGAATGTCATTCCATTCGCCTATGTCGATTGTAACAACCAGTCCTGTATTCTTAATCGCTAGTGTGTTCAATTGTGATTGACGTAACCGCGCCCAATCGCTTTCGGCAGGTTGTGCTTTTGCTTCCATAAAATTTGTAAGCTGCACAATCAAAAACGGAAAGTCGCCTTGCTTCCAGTTGGTACGCCAGTTTCGAATTAATGATGGTAACAGCTTTTCATATTCAGCAGCATTGCGGGTGTTTGATTCACCCTGATACCAAAGCACGCCTTTGATTTTATAATTCAACAACGGTGCAATCATGTGATTGTATAATCCCGCTGGCTTCCAGCGCACGGGTGGTTCACCTTGCAAGGGTTGCATGGTAGCGCCAAGTTTGTATTTCCATTCACCGGATAGATGCAATGTATCAGCACCAACAGAAAGGAAGTAAGGTTTATCCGGCACAAATCCACCACGGCCACTGTTGTTGATTACACGCACCGCAATTACATTTTCGCCTGCACGCAGCACATCGGTACCAAATGAATATCTGCGGGGTGGATATTGATACCCTGTTGAGCCGACAAACTTACCGTTTACAAAAGCCGAATCAGCATCTATAATTCTGCCTAACCAAAGGTTACCTGCTTTGCCTACCCACGCTGTCGGGATACTAATTTTTTTCCTGAACCAAACCGCACCATTCACATTACCCAAGGCACCATCGGCCCAATAGCCTGGCAGGTTCATGTTGCTCCAGTCTAAATCTTGTAGATCGGGCTGATGCCATTTTTTTAAACCAACATCCTGCCTGTTTAAATCACTATACCATTTTGTTGCACGGTTACGATCGGTGGTTTCAATCTCTTTTATAAGATCGTCATTCTTAAAACGCTGCAACTCCTGGTAGGCGTTGGGAAATTGAATCAATGCATCTTCGCTTAACCAGGCTTCAATGGGCGATCCACCTAATGCGGCATTGATTAAACCGATGGGAACCTGATACTGCTTGTAAAGATCAAGGGCAAAGAAGTAAGCGACTGCAGAAAAATTATAGATAGATTCGGGAGAAGCCGATACCCAACTTCCAGCATCGAGGTCGGTATGTTGCTTTTTGAAGTCATATTTATCGGCCACTAAAAATTGCCGGATGTGAGGGTAAGCAGCGGTTTTAATTACATCGCTATACTTTTCTTTAACACGCTCCATGGTAAGTTCCATGTTCGATTGTCCCGAACAAACCCATACATCGCCAAAGAGCACATCGTTTACAGCAACTTGATTCTTACCCGTAAAGAGTAACGTATGCGGGCCTCCTGCAGCTTGTGCAGGAAGTTTAATCGTCCAAGTACCAGTTGATTTGGTTGTAGCGCTATATTTTTTATTTTGAAAAGTCAAATCCACTTTTTCACCAGGCTCACCCCAGCCCCAAAATTTTAGTTCGGTATCGCGTTGTAATATGGCACCATCGCTAACAAGGCGAGGAAGTTTTATCGCTGCCTTTGTAGGCAAGGCTGAAGTGATAGCAAACAAAAAGATGAGCCAGCGCATCATTTAAAAATCAACAACTTTATGGTAAGCGTTCTTTCGGTTAAGGTCTTCATCAAAAAGTAAAGGGTAATCTTTTCGATTACGCACCGGGAAATTATCCAGCCAACTATGCCGGTCGCTGATGTTCCAGAAAGTGACCCCTGTTAGCACTGCTTTATGTTTTCGAAATACTTCAAAGTAAGTGGCATAGGCCTCAGCTTGCAACGCAGCTTTTTCGGCTGTGAATTCTGTCAGATCATCTTCGGGTTTGCGTTCTCTGCGCCCGTGTTCTTTCGGGTAAACCGAAACATCTAATTCGGTTATCTGCAAGGGAAGATCCAACATTGCAAACTCAGTAAGCGTACTATCCAGTTGGGCGCGTGTAGGTTCATGCATAGACCAATGAGCTTGTAAACCAACACCGTGTATAGGCACACCGGCTGCTTTTAACTCCGCTACTAATTGAATTATTTTTTTTCGCTTAACAGGATTGATTTCGTTGTAGTCGTTATAAAAAAGCAACGCCTCTGGATCGGCTGCATGTGCATATTCAAATGCTTTTGCTATAAACTCCGGGCCGCAGATTTTATACCACGGACTATCGCGATAAAATTCATTCTGTTTATCGGAGATTACTTCGTTCACTACATCCCATGCGTATATTTTTCCTTTGTATCGATTGACTACAGTTGTGATGTGATCTTTTAACCGGGTTAACAACACTTCTTTACTTACCTGGTTACTGTCGGCATCAATAAACATCCAGGGGGGAGTTTGGTTATGCCAACACAACGTATGGCCACGGATTTTAAGTTTATTACGTTCTGCAAATCGAACGATGGAATCGGCATGTTGCCAGAAGTATTCATTTTCTTTTGGATGAATTGGCCCCATCTTCATTGCATTCTCGGCAGTAACACTGTTGAACTCGGCTACAATCAAAGCAGCTTCATCGGTATTTAATGCACGCGGTGAAACAGCTACACCAATCGAAAAATAATCGCCATAGAAATCTTTTAGTCCATTCGTTTGAGTAGCCTGATTGTTTTTTGAACTACACGAGAGCAGTACAATAATGAGGCAAACGATTATGTGGTTATGTATTCTCATTATTTATAAGGAAAAATTGCCTCGATACTGCCATCGGCATTGTGCTGCAGTTCGGTAACTTTAATATTTCGTAAATGAGTTTGACCCGATAGTTGTACATCGTGGTAGAACAAGTACCATTTACCACTTATCTCAACTATTGAATGATGGTTAGTCCAACCTTGCACCGGATGCAGTACTACACCTTTGTAAGTAAACGGCCCGTAGGGCGAATCGCCAATGGCGTAATTGATAAAGTGTGTATCGCCCGTGGAGTAGGAGAAGTAATATTTTCCGTTGTACTTATGTACCCAGGCCGCTTCGAAAAAACGTTTATCGTTTTGCGCTTCCGTAAACAAATTTCCATTTTCATCTACCAGTTTAATTTCTTTAACCGGCTCAGCAAAGCTTTTCATATCAGCATTTAGTTTTGCAATACGCGGTAGGATTGCCTGTTCTTCTGGTTTGCGATTTTGTCCGTTTGCTTTGTATTGATTGTTATCCCAACGTTGCAACTGCCCGCCCCAGATACCACCAAAGTACATGTAGTAGGAACCATCCTCATCTTTAAACACAGCGGGATCAATGCTGTAACTTCCTGCTATGGGATTGCCTTCGGGTGCAAATGGCCCCTCCGGATTTTTACTGGTAGCTACACCAATTTTAAACACGTCATTTTTATCTTTTGCCGGGAAGTATAAATAGTAGGTATCATTTGCAAATGCGGCATCCGGTGCCCACATCTGCCGGCCTGCCCAGGGAACGTCTTTAATGTCTAATGCTACACCATGATCTGTAACTTCACCACCTATGGCATCCATCGAGAACACGTGGTAATCCAGCATTCCAAAATGTCCACCATCATCATCTTGTGGAATTCCCGCATCAATATCATGCGAAGGATAAATATAAACACGATTGTTAAACACATGGGCCGAAGGATCGGCTGTATAAATATGACTCACAAGCGGTTGCGAGATGGGTGCCGGAGCCGTTATTGAATTGGCTGTGTTGGCATCGGTAGTTGGTTTACTGCTGCAACCAACAATCAGTAAGGTTATTATTGAACTAGGTAGTCGAAGTGTAAGATTCAGATTCATAGGTTAAGGGTTAAATTTAGTTTGGGGTGGTCCTAAATAGCTGGGTTTTAAACCGCCAAAATCTAATACAATTTTTTGTAAAACAATTCCAGAATCCACCGCCCAGAATTTAAGTGTATGTTTACCTGCTTTTTGAATGTTATGCAGGCTTACCTGGATATTAATGTTGTTCGCAACCCATTTTTCCCAAGTTTTTAAATCCTGATCGTTGGCGTTGAGGCTAAAAACTTGCGGCACCTCATCATCAATCGAAACAGCATATTGTAACCCTGTGGGCGAAGCATGAAAGTTTAGAGTAGGTGAGAAGTATAGGTGTAAGATTACTGCACCAGTGCTGTAAGAATAAAATTCGTATGCCACATGTGCGCTGGTGTTTGATAATTTCTGCGACTTTGCTGTTACGGGAAAAGTTGTTATAGCAGAACCTGTTTTGCCATGGTTGGGTAGTACCTTCCAATTGATTTCCGTTGTATTAACCATGTTAGTGGGCTGGTCAGCATCGATCGCAACATACTTATCCAATTCAAAAAATACATTGCCTTTTATTGTTGATGGAATTTTATTTTGAGCTGATTGACTGGTTACACTTTTTTGAGCCGGTAACTTCTTGGTTGTTGTGATATAATGAACCGCTGGCATTTTATTTACAGGTGGTTGTTGCCAATTGGTATAACCAATGTGTGTCTGACTCATCATGTGATTCCACTTGCCATTGTTGCGCATGTGGTACTCAACCGTTATCAACGAATCTTTCAGGTAATGCGCCCGCGCTTTATCTGCATAGGTGTTGGCAGCTACATCGTATAAACCGGTTGCCCGATGATTGAGTGCCACGTAATAATACATTTCATAAAGATTAGCACTTGCCTGAATCGGGTGTAGAATTAATTGGTAGAATGCTTCCTGTTTTTCAGATTCCAATTTTGATGCCAGTTGGGTGGCGCGGGTACGTAACTCCTGATACTCCATAACCACACGTTCAAATTCGTTGTAATTATCAAGGCTGTAGGTTTTCTCGTTTAGTAACTCTGGTTTTACGCGACCGTTATACTTAAGATAGCCGGAGATGAGTGAAGCTGCTTCTATCGCATGCTCGTTACCAAACTGTTGTGCGCACCATTGTTCAGTATATGTCTTTAAATCATCTGCATGGATAGTCGTTGGATTCCACGCATAGTCAAGAAAAAATGAAATGGGAAATTCCATGGGTTTAATGTCGCCTACATTTACAATCCAAATGCGATCAACCCCATATTGATAGGCAAGGTGCATTTGTTCCCACACCCGTTCAATGGGATTTGTGTTGAGCCATTTATAATTGCGCGGGCCACCTACATAATCAAAGTGATAATAGATACCGTAACCTCCCGTTCGTTTAGGTTCTGTTAACAAGGGTAACTTGCGAATGTTTCCCCAGTTATCATCGCATAAAAGCAAAGTAATATCATCAGGCACGCGCATGCCTTTATCGTAATAGTCTTGCACTTCTTTGTACAATGCCCATACTTGTGGCGTAGCCGTAATGGGTTTACCTGTTTCTTGTTGTATGATATTGCGCTGATCATTTACAATTTTTTGAAGCAATGCAATGTTACTTTCTTCCGACATGGGTTCATCACCATCGCCACGCATGGCCAGTGTAACAACGCTTTCATAGTTACCCATTCGCGCAATACCTTCTTGCCAAAATTCTTTTAAAGCTGTTTCATTGGTGTAATAATTCCACTTGCCTTTGCTGGCTCGCTGCCATTCCACGTGTGCCCGCATCATGGGTTCGTGATGCGATGTGCTGATTACAATTCCATATTCATCGGCCAGCTTAGGATTTAATGGGTCTTCCGTATAAAAACTCTGACCCCACATAGCTGGCCATAAAAAATTTCCTTTGAGCCGAAGAATCAGTTCAAAAACTTTAGTATAGAACTTACTGTTAAATCCACCATAGTTTTCTTTTACCCAACCCCCCAGGGCAGGTTGTTCATCATTGATAAATATACCTCGGTATTTCACCACAGGCATATCCACTTGCCTTTCGGCAGATACGAATAACGCAGTTTGTTTTTTTGCCGGAACATCGGCCCACCAGTGCCAGGGCGATACACCAATTTGTTTCGAGATTTCATAAATACCATAAATGGTACCGCGCTTATCGCTACCGGCAATAACCAAGGCCCGATCCACACCCGGAAATGGATTGTTAATGGTTTGAATGAGGTAGGCTTCCCATTGGTTTGAAATGGCATCTGCATCAACTTTTTTGTTGTTAATCAGGTTGTTCAGCAATTCACTTTTTCCAATTGTGCCAATTATAACCATTGCTTTAGCCTTATCACCTAATTGGTGATTGGTTGCTACGAGGGTAGGTTCGTTGTTCGTTACCAGCGCAATATCTTTTTTTAATCCTTCTGCAGCCTTGATTACACCTTTATGATCGGATTCGCTTACATACAATGGCACAGAAGTATTGTGCGATGACAAAAGAAATCTGTCTTGCGCACATAATCCAAATGAGGAAAGTGCTACAATAGTAATGATCAGAAATTTTCTCATACCCTTCAATCTGTCTTGTTGAACATGCATACCCTTTTCTGATGCGCTCATAATCTGATTAAAAATTCGAGTTTCAATCCGGTATAAAAAGATCAATCGGACTTTCGCCCGATTGATCGCCCATACACCCAATATAGACCCTAAACACTATATCGGCTGTTCATTGCAGTAATACCAACCCTATTCAACTACGTATCCTGGGTTTTGATAGGTAATCTTTTCTGCAGCAGATACTTCTAATGCATCAATCTGTCCTTGTGGGATAGGTCGCAAATAATGATAAGGTTGAATATTTCGTGATATTGTTGCCGGGGTGTGATTTCCAAATTGGTCTCCGCAAATTTCATAGGAGCTTGCCAACTCAGTCCACTTTTGAGTTCTTACCAAGTCGAGCCACCGGTAACCTTCACCGAAGAATTCGCGCGAACGCTCTGCCAGTAAGTAGTTAATATCAATAACCGCAGGAGTAGCTGCTACCATAGCGGCACTGTTATCTTCTATTTTGGCAACATTATTCTTATTATCGAATTTCCATTTACCTGCCCGCGCCCGAATTACATTAATCAAATCACGTGCACTTTTTCCTCCAACCGGTGTAGCTCCCTTAATAGCCGCTTCGGCTGCAACAAAATATAACTCCGAGAACTTAGCGGCTTTAAATGGACGTGTAAGGTTGGCATTGGGTTGTCCAAGCCCCGTTCCATTATCGGTTCGATAGGTTCCGATTTTCCAAAGTCCTGGGTAAACTCTGCGACCAATGCCTCTTGGCGAAATAACAAAGTCGGCCCTTCCGGGTAATACACCAGCACCTACACCGGGTGTATTTTTACCAGGAAAGTTTGCTCCGGCCGGATAAACTATGCTACCGGCCAATGTCTCGTCATCCAAAAATGTTAAGATAGGATCGCCAGGGCTTACAGGAAGTTCATTCGCATTGTAAAGAACTGCGTTAGGAGTACCACCCTTAGGCCAGTTACCTCTGTAAACAGTTGTAAAAGTACCATCGTAGCGCGAGTCTAATGTCTTATCTGCAAAAGTATTTGTAAATACTCCTATAGTGGGTGCCATGCGTGTCCAGGGTCTTCCTAAGGCTTGGGCTGCTTCGCGCTGCACTGAACTTACACCTCCGGTTCCGTTAGGATTAGCAGCACTTCTTATTTCGGTATAGTTCCATGTAACCATCCAAACGGCTGCATTTCCTCCGGGGTCGGTACCGGCAAAACAGTTTATACAGGTACCATTGTAAAATTCACTTGCCTCAGTATGATCGGCATAAAGAAGCATTTCTTTATTGCGGTCGTTTCCTCCAACATGCAGATCATAGAACGTATCTACCAATCCGAAAGGTCCTGGATCGTCAATTGCTTGTGTAGCTATATTGTAGGCTTGTTGAAAATAGTATTGAGCATTTCTGCCATCCGGATCGACTCTGTCAGTTAATGGATAAGTAGGGATGTTATTAGGATTTTCTAGCCACCAGGCGTATGTTAAATATGCTTTAGCTAAGTAAAGCCGCGCCAGTGTTTTAGTTGCACCACCCGTTACACGTCCCACCACAGGTAGATCATTAATGGCTGTAAGTAAGTCGGGAAATATTCCTTTGGTGTAAACCTCGGGTACTGTGTTGCGAACTGATTTTGTTGAAGCCGATGTATTGAATTTTAGTTCACCAGCTCCCAAATCCAATGGTACGCCTCCAAATGTTTGTACCAGCAGGAAATAGTCGAACGCTCGGAAAAACCGGGCTTCGGCAATTAAAGCATCGGAAATATTGCCTGCTGCCGATGCATTTTCAATAATGCCACTGGCTGTATTAATGTTGCTGAAACAAATACCCCAAATAGCATCAGATCGACTGCTGGTGGGTGTAATTTCACCTTGCCCGCTTATATCCATTACTCTAAAATTGGCATCCGCACTTTGTGCCCATGTGTATTCATCGGTACCGGTTTCAAGCGTGTTATAGTAATAAGGCTGGCCGTAAATCCATCGCAAGTGCGCATACAGGGAAGTTAAACCGCCATATACACCTTTCTCTGTTCTGAAAAATCCGGGTTCGTAAATGCTGCGGGGCTCCTCATCCAGAATATGAGAGCAACCAACCAGGAACAGCGTCATCAACGCTGATGTTGCATAGTTTAAGTATTTGCGTTTCATTGTTGTTCTTTTTTAAAATGAGAAATTAACACCAAGAATATAGTTGCGTGTGGAAGGCGTGTTGGTTCCCAGTGTAAGCACACGTCTTAAATTATCGGATAGGTTAACGGCTGCATTTTCGTTACCAAACGAATTTGTTTCCGGATCCATACCAGACTCTTTGTGATAAGGTGAGAACATAACAAATGGGTTTTGAGCCGTGAAGTACACCCGTAAGTTGATGTTCCGGTCTTTCAATTGTTTAAAGTCGTAACCCAATGTTATCGTCCGTATTTTAAGAAAAGAAGCATCAAAATAACCCATGGTATTGGCGTACTTCAGGTTATCGCCACTCCGCACACTTTCAGGGTTAGGATATTTGGCACCGGTGTTATCAGGTGTCCAATAATCTACATCCACGTTTCCATTACGTCCATTTAAAAGGTTGAGATAACCACCTCCACCATAGAGGGTGCTGTTTAAAATTCCTCCTCGTTTAAAAACTCCAACTGTGCTCAGATCAAATCCCTTATAGGCCAATCGGGTATTGAACCCACCCTGAAAGTCAGGAAGCATGCTCATAATCTGTCGGTCTTGGGCGTCAATTGCCCGCGTAGGCGTACCATCCGGATTATAGGAACCTGTATATTTCACTTTGATCATTCCCAATGTATTGGCACCCGGTTCTAGAATATTTCTATGTGGATCTCCTTCTTGCCAAAGCCCGATACGTTCATAATCAAAAATCACATCAATCGGATGGCCCACAAACCACCAATTGCCTTCATTTCTCTCAAGGCCCGAAGCAAGTGAAATCAACTCATTCCGGTTGGCATAAAAGTTAAGTCCCGCATCTAAGGTCCATCCATTATTATCCAGTATTGTTCCACTTAGCGAAACTTCAATTCCTTTGTTTTGTGTGCGGCCAACGTTTTCAGTTACCGAACTAACGCCTGAGGTAGGAGGGAGCCCTTTGCTCAGTAACAGATTTTCAGTATTGGTTACGTAATATTCAATGGTACCGGAAAGTCGGTTGTTAAGCAATGTAAAGTCTAATCCTAAGTTGGTTGTTTTGGAAAATTCCCAGCCTAAGTTTGGATTGGGTAATTGCGATACCAGGTAGCCGGTTGAGTAGGTACTGCTGAAGTTGTAAGGCCTGGTATCTAATCGTCCAAGGGTAGCATAAGGATTTACTGCCTGGTTAGAGGTTTGACCATAACCAACGCGCAATTTCAACAAATTGATAGGAGCAATACTTTGCATAAATGGCTCTTCAGAAATATTCCAGCCTACTGAAACTGCTGGATACGTGTACCATTTATTGCCTTCAGCAAGCCTTGATGAACCATCCGAACGAAGTGTGGCTGTAATCATATACCTGTCGTTATAAGAATACATGGCACGGCCCATCCACGACATGAGGCCCCATACTTCGTACCACTGTTCGCCTGGTGCCATTGTTATTTCGCCAGCTGCCTGCCCGAGGTTATAGAACTGGAAATGATCTGCCGGAATATCGCGTGCTACAACCCGTGATCTGTTAAACTTATTTTGTTCAGTTGAAAATAACGCCACCGCATTAATCATGTGTTTTTGAGCGAAAGTCCGATCATAAGACACAACATTTTCGGCCAGCCAATGGTACGTATGCGAATTGCTTACACTGGCTACTGAAACCGTGTTAGGATTGGTACTGGTAATTCCTTGCCCGGTATAGCTTCCACCATTGCTTTGTCTATAATCAAGGCCCAGGTTAAACCGGTACTTCAGACCTTGCACCCAGGGTAATTTTACCTCACCATATAACGAATTGTATGAAGCAAAGCCTCTTGTTTCGCTTAACCATTCATCTTTCAGGTTTTCAACGATTTCTTTTGAATAAACCCAGGGCTCATCAATTGCTGTTCGTACAGTTCGTTTCCATGAGCCGTCTGGATTAAACGGATTTGCTACAGGGTTCATTCTTAAAAGCCCACCTACGTTTACTTGAGTACCTGTGGTGATGTTGTAGTTACTATTGGTGGTGAATCCAAAACGGAAGTGCTCACCTATTCCTTGATCAACAGTTCCACGCAATGTATAACGGCTATATTGTTGTGTAGGTATAACGGCCTGATCAAGTAAATAGCCAATACCAAAATTGTAATTACCGTTCTCTGTACCATTGGAAATACCCACATCGTGACTAGTTATGGTTGCTGTTCTATAAAGTAAATCCTGCCAGTCTGTATCAACATCTTGCGCTTCATCCTGGCCGTAAGTTTTGTACGGCACATTCAGTTCACGAAGTTTAACCATATCGGGGCCACTCATTAGGGGGTACTTGGCAAATACCTTTTTTGCTCCATAAAAACTATTGTACGATACTCTTGCTTTCTGACCTTTTTGACCTTTATTGGTTGTAACTAGGATTACGCCATTAGCTCCACGTGAACCATAAATGGCAGTTGCAGATGCATCTTTTAGCACATCTATGCTTTTAATATCATTCGGGTTTATGTCGGTAATAGATCCAACAAATGGAATACCATCTAAAACTATTAATGGGTCGTTACTGGCTGTTAAAGAACGCGATCCGCGAATTCGGATTTGCATGGCAGCACCCGGCTGCGATGAAGTTTGTGAAAACTCAACTCCGGGCAACCGGCCTTGAAGGGCTTGTGAGATATTGGTAGATGGAATATCCCGCATCATATCTCCACTAATGGAAGCCACCGATCCGGTTACAGCTTCTTTCCGTTGCTCACCGTATCCAATAACCACAATTTCGCTTAGTGCTGTTACATCTGTAGTTAATGAAACATCAATAGTTGTTCGGCCATCGATGGTTTGTTCAACGGTTTGATAACCTATAAATGAGAACACGAGAATTCTGGCTCCACCATCCGCGGGTACCTGAATGCTGTAACTACCATTTGCATCGGAGGTCGTACCGGTTGTGGTTCCCTTAATCAGAATGTTTACACCGGGTAGCCCTATCCCGGCCTCATCGCTTACTTTTCCTCTTATGGTAGATTGGGCAAATGCTCCCAGTCCCATTGTAAGGATTAATAGGGCTGCCAGCGCTGTTCGGGCAAACACCCAGCGCCAGTTTACTTTTTGAAGTTGTAAAATTGTTTTCATCATACTGGTTGATTTTAATGGGTTAATAGGTTCCAGTTTTTATAGAATTTTTTTTGCCGGAAAGCCCAGCCGGGTGTTACGGCCCAATAAAGGTGATGGAAAGACTTGAATTTTGCAACCGATTGCAAATCATTTTTTTCGAAAACGTTCTAATTATATAAATATGATATAATTTTCAATGCAATCGATTTTTTAATAGTGTAAGAAACCCGACAATAATTGCCAAAGCCGCGCATTGCGTCTTTTCGAGCACGCGGCCTATTAACCAAACCTTCTGTAACTTTTAATCAACCTGGATTGCTACGTTTTCAATACCTTTTCAGTTTAAATTCACTTCATGCGGATAGTTACCCTCATCGGCTTTGTCCTGATTTTGCAGACGGCCCACAGTCAAACATTCACTAAATCTGAAATTGCCAACTGGCAAAACCAGGCAAGGCGTGTTACCATCATCCGCGATACCTGGGGCGTGCCTCATATTTATGGTAAAACTGATGCCGATGCTGTGTTTGGATTTCTTTATGCCCAATGCGAGGATGACTTTCCGCGTGTGGAACTCAACTATATAACCTCGATGGGGCGACTTGCCGAAGTGGAAGGCGAAGAGAAACTCTACCATGATCTGCGGCAGCGATTATTTTACGATACATTGATGGCCGAGGAAATCTATAAACAAAGTCCGGCCTGGCTCAAGCGGCTGTGTAATGCTTTCGCGGATGGCGCAAACTATTACCTATATACACATCCGGAAATAAAGCCTAAGTTGATTAAACGGTTTCAACCCTGGATGCCCTTTTTATTTAGTGAAGGAAGTATTGGTGGTGATATAGAATCCATTTCCGTAAACCGGGTAAAAGAATTTTATGGAACGGGCAATCAGTATATCGCTGAAGAAACTGACCATAATGAACCTGAGCCCGAACCACGGGGCTCCAATGGTTTTGCTATTGCTCCGAAATTAAGTGCTTCAGGTAATGCATTACTACTGATTAATCCGCATACCTCTTTCTATTTCCGGCCCGAAGTGCATGTGAATAGCGAAGAGGGTTTAAATGCCTATGGCGCGGTAACGTGGGGTCAGTTTTTTATCTACCAGGGTTTTAACGAATACTGTGGGTGGATGCATACCAGCAGTCAGGCGGATGTTATTGATGAATTTATAGAAACCATCGTGCAAAAGCACGATTCTGTTTTTTATAAACACGGCAATAACCTCAAACCCGTACGCAGCAAAAAAATTGTGTTGGCATATAAGGACGGAACTGCAAAACGGTATAAGGAGTTTTCCGGCCGGTTTACACATCACGGACCGGTTATCGGAAAGCAGGATGAAAAGTGGGTAAGTATTTCATTGATGGTTGAACCTCTCAAGGCGCTCACCCAATCCTATCAACGCACAAAAGCTAAAGGCTATAATGATTACAACAAAGTAATGGAATTAAAGGCCAACTCATCTAACAACACCGTGTTTGCCGATCGCGATGGAAACATTGCCTACTGGCATGGCAACTTTATTCCTAAGCGCAATCCAACCTTCGATTGGAGTAAGCCTGTGGATGGCAGTAACCCGCAAACCGATTGGCAAGGATTGCATGGCGTAAATGAAATTGTTCAATCCCTGAATCCCGCCAACGGCTGGATTCAAAATTGCAACTCTACACCATTTACCCTTGCCGGAAAGTATAGTCCGGATAAAAATAAATATCCAGCTTATATGGCACCCGATGGGCAGAATGCAAGGGGCATTAATGCGGAGCGAGTACTTAATCGAGAAACCAAATACACACTTGATAAATTGATTGCTGCCGCGAACGATCCGTACCTGGCAGGTTTTGAAAATTTGCTACCCTCACTTTTAAAAGCCTTCGACACAAATGGAAACAATTACGCTGAATTGAAAGAACCCATAGAAGTGTTGCGTGCATGGAATCTGAATTACGGAAAGGAATCGGTGGGTGCGGCCTTAGCCATGTATTGGGGTATTGAATTGCGCCAACGTGTTTTCTCACGCATACCAGCAGGAAGCAGTCAGTTGGAAATTATTAACTATATGACGGAACAAACCACTGCCGAAGAAAAGTTAACCGCATTAGCAACGGTTGTAGCTGAATTCAATCGTGACTTTGGCAAATGGAATATAGCGTGGGGCGAGGTAAATCGCTTTCAACGCCTTACGGGAAACATCAATGAAACCTTTGATGATTCCAAACCCAGTTTAGCGGTTGCCTCGGCATCATCATTCTGGGGTTCGCTTGCTGCCTTTGGAAGTCGCAAGTATCCGGGCACCAACAAAATGTATGGCTATGTGGGCAATAGTTTTGTAGCCGTTGTCGAATTTGGAAAAACCATTAAAGCCAAATCAGTATTGGCCGGAGGTAACAATAACAATCCGCAATCGCCTTACTTTACAAACCAGGCTCAGTTATACAGCGATGGACAGTTTAAGGATGTTTGGTTTTACAAGAAAGACGTGGAAGCAAATGCAGTTAGAAAGTATCAACCCGGAAAATAGAATTTCAATTTCGAATTACTTATTTCGATTTGCAAAATCCGAAATCTTAACTATTGAAATGTTAAAACTTGGAACCCCACTTACCTCATCGGCCATTAAAGTAATGCTGTTGGGCTCGGGCGAATTGGGCAAGGAAGTAGTTATTGAGTTTCAACGCTATGGTGTGGAGGTAATTGCTGTAGATCGTTATGCAAACGCCCCGGCTATGCAGGTAGCTCATCGCGCACATGTTATTAATATGTTAGATGGTACTGCTCTTCGCGAATTAATTGAAAAAGAAAAACCGCACATTATTGTACCCGAAGTAGAAGCTATTGCTACTGAAACATTGGTTGAATTAGAACATGAAGGTTTTCGTGTAGTACCAACTGCCAACGCGGCACGATTAACCATGAACCGCGAAGGCATTCGCGTTCTGGCTGCCGATAAACTTAAGTTGAAAACTTCGCCTTTTCAGTTTGCCGCTACCCGTAGCGAATTTGAATTGGCTGTACACCACATTGGAATACCGTGTGTAGTAAAACCAATCATGAGTTCATCAGGCAAAGGACAAAGTGTAATTAAAAATGCAAACGACATTGAAACTGCCTGGCAATATGCACAGGAGGGGGGTCGCAGCGGAGGTGGTAAAGTAATTGTAGAAGGTTTTATCGATTTCGATTTTGAGATAACCTTGTTAACAATTCGCCATAAAGATGGTGTTTCGTTTTGTGAGCCCATTGGCCACCGGCAAGAACATGGCGACTACCAGGAGTCGTGGCAACCACACCCCATGCGTGCAACGGCACTAACAGAAGCGCAGTTCATTGCCGAAAAAGTTGTGAATGCCTTAGGTGGTTATGGAATTTTTGGTGTAGAGTTTTTTGTGAAAGGTGATACTGTTTATTTCAGCGAACTCTCACCACGACCACACGATACAGGTATGGTAACCATGATCTCGCAAGATCTTTCCGAATTTGCATTACATGTACGCGCTATTTTAGGATTACCCATTCCCGTGATCCGTCAGTTAGGACCATCTGCATCATCTGTTATTCTGGTGAAAGGAAAATCGAACAATATTACTTATACCGGCATGGAAGCAGCTTTAGAGGAGCCCGATACTCAAATCAGAATTTTTGGTAAGCCTGAAGTAAATGGCGAACGAAGAATGGGTGTTTGTTTGGCGCGCGCTGAGAGTATTGAAGCTGCAAGGGCTAAGGCGAATAGGGCAGCGAAGAGTATCAAGTATCAAGCGTAGGCAAGAGGTTTTAGGTAGGGCACAACTTTATAGTTTTTTTTACCAAGCCTTTCATTTATTGCGTTGCACCTTTTTCAGAATCCATCCTGTAGTGAATCAGATTTGGAAGGTACAGGTTCAATCTTTGACTTCACCCGCAACATTTCAAGTAAAGTTTTAATCTCGGCTATTACCAGTTCTGGTTCTTCCTGATGAATGCGTGATCCACTCCTTTCGGTTACAATATGTTTCAATTGCGGGGCTTGTTCCTTTAGTCGTTCATGAAATTGAACCCAGCGGGTTATGTCTTCGGCTGATGCACCTTGGTCACGCTCGGCATTTGAAAATCGACCGGAGGTTAGCATGGTAATCGGAATGGTAACCGACAGTTGTGCCCTTCGCATTAATGCTTCGTCTTTCTCAAGATGTTCCAATTCCTTCCGCGAAGCTTTCGGTTTATTTATAATACCCAGATCAACCATGTCTTTCATTCTTCTTCGTTGCTCGGCACTTCGGGTATTTCGTAATGAATCCATAAAACCTTCGTAAGCAGGATCGATCAATACCATGCCGGCTACCTGGTTGGGGTAGGCGTGTGCAAACCAACGAACAATAAAGCCACCCAGTTCGTGCCCAACCAATACATAAGGCGGTTCAATTTTTTCGTGTTCCAGAATTTGATGGAGCTCGCTGGCAAAATGATCGACTGTACGTTCGTTATCCAATTCTTCTGAAAGCCCGATACCGGCCCGATCGTATGAGAGTGTGCGTGTATAATCTGCAATTTCAGATTGCACCATATCGAAATCTTTCAGATCAGCGCCAGCACCAGTAATAAAAATAACCACCGGGCTGCCTTCGCCTTTGTCTAAAATGTGTTGGCGATGGCCATCAATTTCCACGAAGCGATCAGATTTATTGGTACACCCTACCAGCATTGCTGCAATTGCAAGAGTGAAAACGGGTAGTACGGCTGGTAAATCTTTCATGACAATTAGAAATAGTTGTGTTTATAACATCTGACCAAACATTTTTATTTGATGCCAGTTGATTGTTGCCAGAATTAAATTCGAGATAAATATAACATGTGAATAATTGCATAACATAAAAAAGGCGACTGACTCAATAATCAGGCGCCTGTTGATAAAATGCAGTTAAAAATCAATTCTCGCTTACCACGATTTTAATAATCTCATCGCCCTGGCGGATTTTATCCAACACATCCAACCCCTCAACCACTTTTCCAAACACAGTATGGTTACGATCCAAATGTTTGGTGCGTTCGCGGTTGTGGCAAATAAAAAATTGAGACCCGCCTGTATCGCGGCCTGCGTGGGCCATGGATAGAACCCCACGATCATGGTATTGATTTTCGCCCGTTAACTCACATTTAATGGTGTAACCGGGGCCACCATTTCCGATTTTATTAGGGCAACCTCCCTGAACAACAAAATTTGGAATTACCCGGTGAAAGTTAAGACCATCGTAGAATCCTTTCTTTGCCAGATCGGTAAAATTTTTCACCGTGTTAGGTGCATCGGCTTCAAAAAATTCCACTTTCATGTTTCCGTGCGCAGTTTGTATTTCGGCTGTTTTCATCAATAAAAGTTTATAAAATGGTTGCAAGGTAATCAGTTTGGAAACAAAAAAAGAACTCATGCATTGCATTAAATCCACAATCGCAATACATTGTATATATGAAAGGGCAAATAACGTTTGCAATACTTTTAGTTGGTCTATCCGCCCGGGCTCAGGAAGAAGCGCCTTTTAAACCCGAAACCGATTTTGAATTTAAACTGGATTACTCCTTTAAAGAACGGTTGGTTCAGGAAAGAGCTGATTATGAAGCTTACGATCCTGATAAAAAGGTAAAGAGCAGCGGGCCATTGCCTTACCTGAAAACAGAACTGAAATTACTTACACTGGCCGCAAACGAAGTGCGGGTGAAGATAATCAATAACAAGGGAACAACCGTGTTGAATAGGAAGGCAACAGTGGGTACAATATTAAAAATCGATTGGGGATTTAGCGATGATGTTAAAGATCAGGTTACTTCACATAGTTACACAGTTTTGTTGATGAGTGATGATAAGAAGATTCAATCGCGAATTACACTTCATGCCGATTCGGACGGTACCTTTTTGGTAAATGGCCATAAGCGCGGCCGACTTTAACATTCCATTTACAAATTATAGTTACTGCTTTGTACAATTCAGTACCTGTATCCAGGTAATTTTAGCTACTTTGCCTGCATGGATGAGCAACCACCCGTATTTAAAAACTGGAACTCCTGGTATTGGTTAATACTGGGTGTAATGGTCATTCAGGTTATTTTATTTTTCTGGCTAACCCAATCTTTTGCATGAACCTGATTGATTGGATAGTATTGTTTGGAACCTTGTTATTCATTGTGTTGTACGGAGCATGGCGAACTAAAGAAACCAAAAACATTGAAGGATACCTGAAAGGTGATAACAACTTGAAGTGGTGGATGATCGGTATCTCCATTATGGCCACCCAAGCCAGTGCCGTAACATTTTTATCTACACCTGGGCAGGCCATGGATGATGGAATGCGCTTCCTGCAGTTTTATTTCGGATTACCATTGGCAATGGTAATTATTGCCGTTACCATGGTTCCGATTTATTATCGACTAAAGGTTTACACCGCGTACGAATATTTGGAAACCCGTTTCGATTTAAAAACCCGAACCCTTGCTGCGATTTTATTTTTAATACTTCGTGGGCTATCGGCTGGTATAACGCTGTACGCACCATCCATTGTATTATCAACCATTTTAGGTTGGAACATCGCCTTTACAACTGTGTTGATTGGCATGTTGGTAATTATCTATTCCGTTTCGGGTGGTACAAAAGCAGTGAGTTTAACACAGCGCCAACAAATGACGATTATTATGGGCGGAATGTTGTTGGCTGGTATTATGGCGTATAGCAAATTACCAGAATCAATTTCATTTACTGATACTATTGAGCTGGCGGGCGAGTTGGGTAAACTCAATATTGTTACTACCAATTTTAATTTGAGCGACCGTTTTAATATTTGGTCGGGTTTGTTGGCTTCCACGTTTTTATTTCTCTCTTACTTTGGTACCGATCAATCGCAGGTAGCGCGTTACCTCGGAGGCAAATCATTAAAGGAAAGCCGTATGGGATTAATCTTTAATGGGCTTTTAAAAATTCCCATGCAGTTTATTATTCTCTTTATCGGAGTATTGGTTTTTGTCTTCTATTTGTTCAATCAACCACCGGTATTTCATAATCAAACCTTAAAAGATCAGGCAACTCAAACCACTTATGCCGATTCGCTTGCGCGGATGCAAACAGGCTACAACCAGATTTTTTCTGAGAAGCAAACGGCCATTCAAAATTTAGTTTCCGGAATTCAATCTGATAACGAATCTATTATTCAATCCGCCAAAGCGGAATACAACATTGCTAAAAAGAAAGAAGACAGCGTGCGCACAGCCGTAAAGCAAACAATTGCCAGTGCCATACCTGGCGCCAAAACACAGGATCGCGATTATATGTTTTTGAACTTTGTGCTGAGTTACTTGCCGCACGGAGTAATCGGTTTACTATTAGCCGTTATGTTTTCGGCAGCAATGGGTTCGATGGCTGGTGAACTGAATGCACTATCATCCACAACAACCGTAGATATTTTTAAGCGCTCAATCAAACCGGAGGGAAGCGACCGTTTTTACCTCAATGCTTCGCGGTTGTTTACCATTATGTGGGCATTGTTAGCAATGGTTTTTGCCATGCTGGCCAACCAGGCCGAAAACCTGATTCAGTTTGTGAATATTGTAGGAAGTTTGTTCTACGGAACCATCCTGGGAATTTTCCTGGTGGCGTTTTACCTGAAGTCGGTAAAAAGTAATGCAGTATTTGTAGCCGCAATAATTGGAGAAGCAACGGTACTGGCTTGCTACTTTTTCTTTTACGAGGAGATTGCCTTTTTGTACTACAACATTATTGGGTGTGTGGTGGTGGTATTGTTTGCGTGGCTACTCAGGTTTTTGGATAATGCTAACTCGGTAGTAAGCGAGCAGTAATCAGCGGGCAGGAATACAATCGGAGTTTTATCTGCCAACTGCTTCCTGCCTACTGCCTACCTTTATTTCAAAGTCTTTTGTAATTCTTCATTCATAGTTTGGTAATCGCGGTTACCGGCTTGCTTGGCACTTTCCCAACTGGCTTTAGAAGTTGCCAACGCACCAGCCTTATCCCCAGCGGCTTTTTGAATGCGGGCTTTCTGATATAAAATCCAGAAAGCAGTAGGGTTTGCTTCGGCAGCTTTGTTGATCCACTCCAGTGCTTGCTTAATGTCTTTACCGTTTTCAAGGTAGTAAACAGCCGCCTGCAGGTAATTACCTGGGTTTACTTTTGTGTTAGCCTCAATTGATTTCATCACTTTGGCATCGTAATCCACTTCTATTTTAAATTTTACCGAAGTGTATTCCCAGGCTAACTGAACCTTGGCACTTTTGCTATCGGCAGCAATATCGCCAATGTTAATGGTGAAGGTTTCAACCGGAGCGGTAAGCTTTTCCGATTTTACTTTGAAGTTGGCGGCTTCTTTTGATTTATCATAGGCGTTTGTATTGCCTCCGATCGATAAATCTTTATACAACGAAACCGTCCATTCTGTAGCTCCCGGCCAGGTAAAAATCAGGTATTCACCTTTTGGTACTACAATACCTTCTACTTTTACATCATCGCTAAACGATATTTTTGTACCGGCATTGGCACCGGTGCGCCAGATGGTTCCGTGCGGATACATCACATCTTTTTCACCAAAAATTTTACGGCCTTTCAGGCTTGGGCGTGAATAATCAATTTTAACATCCGTTAATCCCACAACAGTAGAAACCGAAGCGGCCGGGCTGGGTTGCGGTGTTTGCACCTGGGCAGTTGCAGCAACACCCATCACGAATAACAGTAATAACAAGGCATTTTTCATGGTAGTAATTAATTTTGAGGTTGTAAAAATAGAAGCATTTGGGGCTTTTAAAAACCAGCTTACTATCATTTAACAATTTTGATTCTAACGCCTGAATTTTATCAACAAACCAATGTGGTTGCCATTGCCCGCAAGTTGCTGGGTAAAGTGCTGATAACCCGCATAAATGGTGAACTCTCAGCCGGCCGCATAGTAGAAACAGAAGCCTACTCATTCAAAGAGCGCGGTTGCCATGCTTACAATAGCCGAAAAACACTTCGTAACGAGGTAATGTTTGCCGATGGTGGTATTGCCTATGTGTATTTGTGTTATGGCATCTATAATCTTTTTAATGTGGTTACCAATAAAGCAGGTAAAGCCGAGGCGGTGCTGATTCGTGCATTGGAACCCGTGGCAGGGCATGACATTATGCTAAAGCGGATGAATGTTAAAAAACTAACCCGCATTACCTCCGGCCCCGGCAAACTTACCCGGGCTATGGGTATTGATAGAACACACAATGGCGTAATCCTCACTGATTCCGAAATTGTAATTGAATCGGATATTATCATCACCCCAAAAAATATAGTAGCCACTACCCGCATTGGCATTGATTATGCAGGTGCAGATGCTGCGCTACCTTGGCGATTTTATGTGAAAGACAACGAATGGATAAGCAAATGGTAGTTCATTCATTCGTATTTTTAACCTTCTATCTGTTTTAAATGAAGACTCGGTTTGTTTTTTTAGTACTGCTCTTGTTTATAACCGCAGCGCAGGCCCAATTTAATCGGGTTAATTCCGGAAGCGATGAGCAATGTCCTGTAATCAGTGCCGATGGTAAAACACTTTTTCTAACGGTTGCCAATCACGCACAAAATGTAGGTGGTTTGAAAGATCCGGGCGATATCTGGATTTCTGTTTGGACGGGTACCGAGTGGTCGGCCCCGGTACATGGCGGGCTAACCCTGAATAATCGGGGGTATAACGGAGTAGCCGGAATCAGCAAAAGCGGCAATGAGTTATTCCTGTTCAACCACTATGCCAAGTCGGGCGAACTACCCACTACACAAGGTATCTCTGTTTCTATTCGAAGCAATGCCGGCTGGACAGCTCCTAAAAATATCACCATTCCCTATTTCAGAAATAAATCTGAACACATTAGCGGCCAATGGCATGAGGACATGCAGGTTTTTGTTTTCGCAGCTGAATCGTACAACACACTGGGTGCCGAAGATTTGTATGTATCATTTTACCTGGAAGGACGTTGGTCTGAACCGACCCACCTAGGCAATCTTGTAAATACACCTTTACAGGAGATGAGTCCTTCCCTGAGTGCAGACGGTAAGTTTTTATTCTTTGCATCAAACGGCAGACGCGCAGGTAGTGGCAGTTTTGATATTTACATGAGCGAACGCCTGGATGATACCTGGAAAAACTGGTCGATACCGGTTAACATGGGAGCCACTGTAAACACCGATGGGCGCGAGTTGTACTTCCGTAAGTTCGAAAATCTGAATCAAGCGATTTTTACTTCTACCAATAATAGCGATGGCTACGGAGACATTCGTACTTTTTATGAAAAACTACCTGAAGTACAACGGGTGGATACGCTCTTAAAAATTACTGAAGCCAAGCGCGAATATAAGGATGCTATAAAGCGTGTAAAACTTTCGGGGCGGGTAACTAACTCCAAAACAGGAAAGGGTATTCCAGCCCGCCTTATTTTCAAATCCGATTCTACCTACATTGCAGAAGCATCATCTAATGGCGAGTACATATTAACAATTCCCTCCACACGCATTTACACAATAGAGGTTGAGAATAAGGGATACATTAACCTGGCCGAGCGACTGGATATTCACACCTTTGAGTTGGCCAGTTTGGAAATGAATTTTAAGTTGCAACCAATAGAGGTAGGTGCAAGTGTTAATTTGAAAAGTGTTTTGTTTGAGTTAGGTACAACCGAGTTATTGGAAGAATCGTATGCAGAATTAAACGTAGTGGTTGACTTTTTGAATAACAACCCCAAAGTTGAAATTGAACTGGAGGGCCACACCGATAACCGGGGCGATCGGGTTAAGAATGTGCTTTTATCGCAACAACGGGTGGAAAAAATAAAAGCATACCTGGTTAGCAAGGGCATTAACAGTAAACGCATAAGAGGCAAAGGGTTTGGTGGTTCGCGCCCCATTGCTACTAACGATTCGGAAGAAGCCCGTAAGTTAAATCGCAGAGTAGAATTTAGAATTATCAAAAATTGAAGTTCATTCGTTGTAACTCAGGAAAACGAGCTTACGCAACCGAAATGCTGGCAGCTGATGCACTATTGGAGGCGCATGTTCAATTTGATTTCAGGCCAGGTACAGGGCCTGTAAATTACTATATGTGTGATTACTGCGGATCTTACCATCTTACATCGAGGGGAACACCACATGCAAGTTTAACGGAGGCAATAGCAGCCGGAAAAATAAAAAAACTGAAACTAGTTGCCGATTGGAGTAACAGACTTAAGGGTAGGTAGCAAAGAAAAAGTCACGCAGGTGCGTGACTTTTAGCATCAGTAAATCTGAAAAAATTACTTGGCGTTTTTACCAATAAGTTTTGCCAGATCGAACATCGACACCTGAGTTTTGCCACCGAAAACTACTTTCAGTTTTTCATCGGCATTGATCATGCGCTTGTTCTTAGAATCCTGCAAGCCGTTCTTCTTAATGTAAGCCCACAATTTTTTGATGATCTCGGTGCGGGGAACGGGTTTGCTTCCGATTACGGCACCTAATGCCGCGTTAGGAGTTAGTGCAACCATGAATGCTGCATTAGGCTTACGAGCCGACTTTTTCTTGGCGGCTTTCTTTACTACTTTCTTCGCAGCCTTTTTTGCAACCTTCTTAGCAGGTTTCTTGGCAGCTTTTTTTGCTGCCTTCTTTACTTTTTTTGCCATAGCAATAAATAGTGTTTAGTGGTTTCTTCCGGAGTTATTATTCAGATGTCCGGAATTGGCCTCAAATGTAATAAGTTAAATGAATTATTAAACAAAGTGTAACAAAATCCCATAGGGAAATGCCTGTGTTGAGTGGTTCGGCTTCAGTTAACTTTTTAAAATATTCTATCGCTTACCCGATCTGTGTTTGGTTAGTGGATTAACCAATTTTGCGTACTCACTTACTCAAAAAATCAAGAGCTGAAAGTGCCTGATAAATTTACTTTTGCTTTACAAACACGATTGTTATATACGATGAAAGCGATACTGGACAACAGGAAGGCACTGCACGTACTGGTTTGCAAAGTGCTATATTGTGTTGGGTAATGATTTTGTAATTGAGACTCTTTTTTAAGCATTGACGAACGCACAGGTATTAAAGAGTATATGTTTTGAATTTCAGTTAGTTGCTATTAGTGGTTTAGTCCATAACTTGAAATAATATGCGGAATCATTTTATGAACTATCCGGTGGCCCTAAAGAACCTTCTCGTAATTTCAACCTGCATATTCATACAATATATGGATTGAAGTAATGCACCCGGGATTTGAAACGGCTAATGCCTGGCGTTTCAATATTTTTTCATGCGCATAAAAAAGTTTTTTGGTACGAATACAAACCCTAACCAATACAGTAAAAAGAGCCTGGTTACAATCCAAGGCAGCTATCATTGTGGCTAATTTAATAGCGGACTAACCGCGATTTGAGTGCCTTTAAAAATTTTCGAAAAAAAATAAAATCATTCTGAAAATATGGCTGGAAAAAAGCCTCAGGTTGTTAAAACCTCCTATACCAGAACCAGAAACCCATTAAATTTGAGGAGTAGAAACAAACATACTTTTACCTGCCATGGCAGCCTGATAGTTTCAGGGGTTAAAGTCTGTTAACTTCTATCTTCTTTTTAAGATTATCGGAAGGATTAACCAAAGGCAACCGCACATGGTGTTGGCAAATGCCCAATAAACTCAACAGGTATTTAATACCTACCGGGTTTCCCTCTTCGTACATAGGGCCATTAATATTCAATAATTTGAATTGTTCTTTTTGTGCTGCGGCAAGTTTACCCGCAATCGCATAGTCTTTCAATTTTTTAAAAACTACCGGGTAAGCATTGGCTAATACTGAAATTATCCCCACTGCACCATTGGCGTATAGCGCAAGGGTAAGCATATCATCACCTGAAATCAACATGAACTCTTTCGGCTTTTCATTCGCGATTTTCATGCATTGCTCCAGATTACCCGAGGCTTCTTTAATACCAATAATGTTATCGAGTTGCGCCAGCCTTAGGGTTGTTTCTGCAGTAAGGTTAGCAGCGGTGCGACCCGGCACATTATACAGTATTACAGGCACAGGTGATACCCGGGCCACAGCCTTAAAGTGTTGGTAAATTCCTTCCTGCGAAGGTTTGTTGTAATACGGACTCACCGAAAGGATAGCCATTACCCCGGTTAAGTCGGTATGGATAATTTCTTCCAACACGCTTTCAGTGTTGTTTCCGCCAATGCCATACACCACAGGCAGGTTGCGAGTGTTGTTATTAAGTACAAACTGCAGCACAGCCTGCTTCTCCTTCTTGTTCAAGGTGGCCGATTCACCAGTAGTACCCATTACCACATAATAATCTACGGCCTTACCAGTGTGTGAAAGTAATTTTTTTAATCCTTTGTAATCAATCGAACCATCTTCATGCATGGGTGTAACCAACGCCACTCCCGTGCCCATCAATCTTTTCATCGTAGTTGTTTGGTGTAATTATAAATTGTTTCTATCAGGCCTTTGTTGGTGCCGTTTTGCTCAATCATCAATTCGAGGTATGCTTGCTGGCTATCCATAAATTTACCTACGCGGCAATGGGCTTTACTATTGGCCAATACGTTTAGCATAATGGGGTTGGGTCGCAAATCGATGTAGAACAAATAATCAAACGGAGTTTGAATAAACTTTTCGGCTGTAGCCGATTGCAACGTACCCCAGAAGTTAATATCCTTGATTGTAAAAAAATCGAACTTGAATTCGTAGTTCTCTTTTTTTTCGGGCAGGTATTCCAAAACCTGCACCTTTTTGCCATCCTGCTCCAGTTGATGAATAAACTCTTTTATATCAGTATGTTTTTGCTTGTCTTCTACCGTAAAAAGTATGCCCACGGTAACAGCCTGCTTATAGGGTTTGCTGCTGCGCAGGGTTCTGTTTTTCTTCAACGCACTTTCCGTACGCATTTGCAGAAAATTCATTTTAAACATGGCCGAAAGCTACTAAAGTATAAGGTTCGATTAAAATTTTGATTGAAGGTTAGCCTTTCAGCATGGCCTCGAACTCGGATTCAGAGATAATTTTTACGCCTAACTTCTCAGCTTTCTCGCGCTTGGCGGGCCCCATATTATCACCGGCCAGTAAGTAATCCAACTTCCCGGAAACGGATGATAACACCTTGCCACCATGCGCCAGAATAATGTCCTTGAGTTGATCGCGCTCGTAATTCTGAAATACACCACTAATCACAAACGATTTATCGCCCAGAACGGAACTTACCAACTCGGGTTCTTTCTGGTTCGATTCAAACTGAAGCCCAGCGTTAATCAACCGATCTACTTCACGTAGGTTGTCGGCATCCTTAAAGTACTCCACTACGCTTTGCGCGATTTTCTCACCTACTTCGGGTGCTGCCAGCAGTGCTTCGTAAGAAGCTTGCCGTAAGTTGTTCATGGTTTTGAAATGCTTTGCAAGTTTTTCGGCTACTGTTTTACCTACATACCGAATACCAATACCAAACAGAACATTTTCGAAGGGCTGGGCTTTGGAGGCTGCAATTCCAGCCAGCATGTTTTGTGCTGATTTCTCTTTTACTTTATCAAGCTTTAATAAATCATCTTTAGTAAGGTAGTATAAATCGGCTGGCGACTTTACCAAACCAAGTTCAAACAATTGCCGGATGGTTTGCTCGCCCAGCGAATCAATATCCATGGCTTTGCGCTGAATAAAATGTTCTACTTTACCCTTTATTTGGGGTGGACAACCTTTTTCGTTGGGGCAGTAATGATTAGCTTCACCTTCTTTACGGATCAGTTCAGTATCGCATTCGGGGCAGTGGTTAATGTACGTAACTTTCTTTGCTGAAATTTTTCTTTTTGTCAGATCAACACCCGTTACCTTCGGAATGATTTCACCACCTTTTTCAACAAACACAAAATCACCAATATGAAGATCGAGGCGGGCGATTTCATTGGCATTATGCAAGGATGCTCTTTTTACTGTAGTACCTGCCAGAAGCACTGGTTCCAGTTCTGCTACCGGTGTTACTGAACCCGTTCTTCCAACCTGATAAGTAATACCGTTCAACCGTGTACTGATGCTTTCAGCTTTATACTTGTAAGCAATTGCCCACCGCGGGCTCTTGGCTGTAAACCCTAAGCGTTCCTGCTGCTCCAGGCTGTTTACTTTTATAACTACTCCATCGGTTTCCAACGGCAGCTCGTGGCGTTTCTTTTCCCATGTCTGGATGTAATCCAGCACCTCTTGTATCGACTTACATTTTTTATAGGTAGGTGAAACATGAAACCCCCAGTGTTCTAATTTGGTTACAGCTTCAGAATGTGTTTCAACCTCGTTATCCTCGCCCAATAAATAATACAAATAACAGTCTAATTTTCGTTTCGCTACTTCCGTGCTGTCTTGCATCTTCACGGTACCTGAAGCGGTGTTGCGGGCATTGGCATAGGTTTCTTCACCAATATCTTCGCGCTCTTTATTCAGTTGTTTAAATACTTCTTTCGGCAGAAAAACTTCGCCTCGCACTTCAAACCGTGCTGGTACATCTTGCCCTTTTATACGAAGTGGCAAACTGCGTATGGTTTTAATGTTGGTGGTAACATCATCGCCCCGAACGCCATCGCCCCGGGTTACGGCTTTGGTTAACAACCCGTTTTCATAAATCAAACTGATGGATACGCCATCAAACTTCAGTTCGCAAAAATATTCATAGGCATCGCCATCCAAACCCTTTGCCACGCGGCCATCAAAGTCGGTTAACTCTTCTGCAGAATAGGTGTTGCCAAGCGAAAGCATAGGGTATTGATGCACCACCGAAGCAAACTCTTTAGTAATGGTACCGCCCACCCGCTGCGTAGGCGAATCCGGTAAACGTAATGCAGGAAAATCAGCTTCGAGCTTAACTAATTCTTCCAGCAACTGGTCGAATTCAAAATCTGAAATTTCAGTTTTGCTTTTGTTGTAATAAAGATCGTTGTGGTGATTGATCTGATCCGTAAGCTGCTGAATGCGTGTCTTTGCTTCTGCGGAGGTCATAGTAAAAAAATCAGTTTACAAATTAATGAAATTGAGAGTTTGGCAAGCAACCAATGCGGCAGTTTCGGTGCGCAACCGGTTAGGGCCGAGGCTCACTTTGGAAAAACCGTTTTGTAACGCCAGCTCCAACTCAGCAGGTCTGAAATCTCCTTCGGGGCCGATCATAATCAAATAATGTTTATTGGGTTGGGCTTGCGTCTTCAGCAAGTTTGGATTGCTTGAATCCACATAGCAAATAAATTTTTGGTTAGCCTTGCCAGTTACTATTTCCGCAAAAGGTTTTATATCATGCAGTAGCGGAAGCCGATATTGGCCGGATTGTTTCATAGCACTTACAGCAATTTTTAAGAGCCGCTCGAGATTTATTGTTTTGCGCTCGCTGTTCTGGCAAAGCATAAAATGAATTTCTTCCACGCCCACTTCCACTGCTTTTTCAACCAGCCACTCTATCCGGTCGATGTTTTTAGTTGGCGCTATGGCTATTGCAATGTTGAAAGAACGGGGTGGGGTTGTAATGGTTTCGCGAATGGTGAACGTGCATTTGCGGTCATCGGCAACTGCCACGGTGGCTTTGTAAAAATTACCGGTTCCATCTGTTACATGCAGTGCTTCACCAACCTGCATGCGCAATACCTTTATGGCATGGCGCGATTCATCTGCATCGAGATGAAGTATTCCTTTGGGGATTTCCGGCTGGTAGAACAGGTTCACACCTAAGCGTAGTTTTGCTGCAGGTTGGCAACCAGGTTGATGTATTGCTGCATCGCTTCCTCTTTACCGGTGCCTTTGCGGGCTGCCCAGGCATCGAACTTGGCAATGGCTTTAAAGTCGAAACCACCGGGGCGTTCACCTGTTACATCGCCTTCGGTTGCTTGTTTGAAGAGTGCGTATAAATCCAGCAACTCTTCGTTGGACGGGCGTTTGGTTAATTCTTTTGAGCGGGTTACGGCCGCATTAAAATCATCGATTAGTGCCATGTTTGAGTTGGGTTAAAAAGTAAAGGCCGGACATACATCCAGCCTTCAGAATGTATTTCTAAGAATCAATTAGCGTTTGGCAATCGGAACATACTCGCGCAGGTTCTGGCCGGTATAAATCTGGCGCGGCCTGCCAATAGGCTCTTTGTTTTCGCGAAGTTCTTTCCATTGAGCGATCCAACCTGGCAAGCGGCCAATGGCAAACATAACAGTAAACATATCCACCGGAATGCCGAGGGCGCGATAGATGATACCGGAATAGAAATCAACGTTCGGGTAAAGTTTGCGCTCGATAAAGTATGGATCGCGCAACGCTACTTCTTCAAGCTTCATGGCTATTTCGAGAGTAGGATCATTTACACCCAGTTTTTCCAACACGTCATCAGCAGCCTTTTTAATGATTTTGGCTCGTGGATCAAAGTTTTTGTACACGCGGTGACCAAAACCCATCAGGCGGAAGGGGTCGTTTTTATCTTTTGCCTTGGCAATCCACTTATCGGTATCGCCACCGTCTTTTTTAATTTGCTCCAGCATCAGAATTACTTCCTGATTGGCCCCACCGTGCAGCGGGCCCCACAATGCGTTAATACCAGCCGATATGGAAGAATAGATACTGGCTTTGGAGGAGCCCACAATTCTAACGGTTGAGGTTGAACAATTCTGCTCGTGATCGGCATGTAAAATCAAAAGTTTATCTAATGCATCGGAAACAACCGGATCCACTTCGTAATGATCGGCCGGTAAGGCAAACATCATTTTTAAAAATCGCGAGCAGTAGTTGAGGGAGTTATCCGGATAGTTTACCGGATGCCCCACTGCGTTTTTATAAGCCCATGCTGCAAAGGTTGGCATTTTGGCTAATGAACGCACAATGCTCAAGTAAACGCCCTCGGCCGAGCGGTTAGGATCCAATGACTCTGGATAGAAGGCAGTTTGTGCACAGAATAAAGAGGCTAACACGCCCATGGGGTGCGAGGTAGAAGGGAAGCCATCCAGAATTTTCTTGATGTCCTCGTGTACCATGGTGTGGTTTTTAATATCGTTCGAAAATTTTGCTAATTGATCAGCGCTGGGTAGTTCACCGAAAATCAACAGGTACGAAACTTCCAAAAAGTTGGATTTGGCAGCCAGGTCTTCAATGGAATATCCACGGTAGCGAAGAATGCCCTTGTCGCCATCCAGAAAAGTGATAGCACTTTTGGTGGCACCGGTATTTTTGTATCCGAAGTCGAGCGTAACGGCCCCGGTTTCTTCCAGCAGGTTGCTGATATCAATTCCCATTTCACCTTCCGATCCTTCCACAACCGGGAACTTGTATGATTTTCCGTCTATGATAAGTTCTGCTTGCTTAGCCATGATGTAAGTAGTTAGTCCATTAAAAGTTTTAAAGATATGGGGTAGCTCAATTAGAAAAAAATGACTTTCAAAGATTTAGTTATTTCCTAATATCAGAGGCATTCCATCTTTGCCACTGCCCACTACTACAACTTTGCTGTTGGGCGATTTGGAAAGTTCTAAGGTTGCTTCTATCCCTCGCATTTTTAACAACTTATCGGTTAAACTGTTATTAATGATATTGTTGGCACGCGCTTCACCTTCGGCCTGAATGCGTTTACGCTCAGCTTCGCTTTTTTCTTTGTCCAGCCTGAACTGGTAAGCAAGGGCTTCTTGTTCCTGCTGTAATTTGTTTTCAATGGCCGCCTTTATTTGCTCTGGTAGCCTTATTGATTTAATCAAAACTGCAGTAGCGTGCACATTGTTTATGTTTAAGATTTTTTCAGTCTCTGTTTTAATGGAAAGTTCTACTTCGGCCCGCTTGGTCGAATAGATTTCTTCGGCCGTATAGCGCCCCATTACCTGGCGTACGGTAGAGCGCACTTCGGGTATTACCAAAACCGATTCGTAACTTCGGGTAAACTGCTCGTGGATATAACCAATTTTATTGGCAATGGGTGAATACCGCACGGCTACATCAATGTGAATAGACAAACCGTTTTTATCCAATACATCCATGTTTTCTTCGGCCGATGTTTCATTTACCTGGTAGATGTACACATCGTTCCAGGGGGCTTTCATGTGTGTACCCGGTTCTTTAATATTGTCTTTGTCTAACCCTTGGCCAAAGGGATAGAATAATACGGCTCGTTCAGTCGCGCTAATGGTGTAAAACAAACTGGAAGATAATGCCAGAATTACGATGAAGGCAATCACCGTGAGGATAATGAAGGGTAGTCTGCGGTTATTCATATAAATGTATTGGTAAAGTAATTGCTAAGGTGGAAGGGCAAATTACTACAATTCAGTTAACCCTGTAACACTCCGGAAAGGAAAAGCCGCTTGCAAATAAAAAAGGCTATCTCACTTTTGGAGACAGCCTTCATTTTTTATTTTGAACGAATAATCAGATTGCAGTGCCTGATCCCTCGCCTTCACCACCCTGCGTTTCGGGTGCTGCAGCCGGGGCTGGTGTAACTACAACCGGCACAGGTGCAGGTGCTATTGCCGGGGCTGGAGCAACTGCCTTTTTAACGGTTGGTTTTTTAGGAGCAGATTTCTTAATCACCTTTTTAACCTTCTTCGCAACTTTCTTTACCTTTTTAGCTACTTTCTTTGTAGCCTGCTTTGCTTTTTTAGCAGCCTTCTTCGCTACCTTTTTTACCACTTTCTTTGCCGACTTTTTAGCTGCTTTCTTAGGTTTGGATTTCCCTTTCTTAGCAGCCTTCTTCACTTTCTTTGCCATGGGACTAGGATTTTATTTTGGTTGGAGTTTGAACTGTGAGCAAATGATTTAATATGCTCTTTGTAAATGTAGTTACAGTTTATTAATGGAAACAACCGCGGGTAAGTTTTTTTTACTTTCTGTTAGTTAACGTAATGATTAAATAAGATGAGCGGTGCCATTCAACTACCACTGATGTAAGCGTATAACCCATTCCGGTTATTGTAAGGTAAGTGCAACCAGGGGTGTTCCTTTTTAAGGAAACCAACCACCTAATACCCGATGTGCAGTTGGTTTAAACAGCTTACACAAGCAATGATTTAATGGATGGTTGCTGCGGGTAAATTTTAGCTGTGCAGGAAAAACATTGATTTTATGCAATTATTTGAGGTTTTTCTTAACCCGAAAACTTTTGCCTCTAATATTGAGCTATTTACCCACCGTTAAAGGCCAATAAACAAGGTAGCATAATCTAATACTATTCAAACCGTGCGCGTAGTGGTATATTAGGTTTTGCCAGGCGTGAGTAGCTATCGTTTTTGTAGATTGGCGATTATTTCAAATTCATCTTCCAGCTTTAAGCTTAGTCTTTCAAAGAGCTGGTAATACTGTGCATAAATTTTATGGTCGTGGTGGCGTGGCCGAAACGTTTCATGAAACACAACGCTTTTAGCAGCTTCATCAAGACTGCGGTAAATGCCCATATCGGTTGCTGTAAGCAGAAAGGCACCCAGGCCTGCGCTGTTTGCTTTATTAATAGTACTTACAGGTTTATTAAAGATGTCGGCAATTAATTGCGAGCAGAAGGGTATAGCTGCAAAACTTCCGTTTACCGAAAGACTATTGATGGAACGATGTTCTTCAACCATTTTGCCAATGCTGTAAATCTCGTATAAAATTCCTTCAATGGTGGCCCGGATAAAGTGTTTTCGTTCGTGCTTGATGTTGATGCCGAAGTACGAGCCTCGTGCATTCGGATTCCAGAGTGGCGCACGTTCACCTAACAAGTAAGGCAAGAATAATAAGCCTTCAGATCCGGCCACTACGTTGGACGCTTCGTGTATAAGTGTTTCGATGGTGTATTCAAGATCAAAAGGCCCTTTAAACTCACCAAATTGATTGGCAAACCATTCGAATATTACACCGCCACTATTGGTAGGCCCGCCCGATATAAAATGATTTTCGGTGAGCAGGTAATTAAAGAATCGCCTTTTTTCATCGCGCAAAACTTGTTTACCCGCTACCCGAACCGCACCGCTATCTTCTATGGTAATGGTGGCTTTATCCTCACCCCAAACACCTGCACCTAACGTTGCCATGCACCCATCACTTGAACCAATCATAATGCGGGTGTTGGCTGCCAGCCCAAGCGAAGTTTGATATTCTTTTCGGAGTTTGCCAGGCGTTGTAAACACTGAACATAAAGCCGGTAATTTGTCTGCGGTAATTCCTGCGTAATCCAATGCCTGGCTTTCCCACTTCAGCGTGTGAATATTTAATAGCCCGGTGGCCGAAGCAAGGCTATAGTCGATTACGTACTCGCCTGTTAATTGTTGTACGATGTAACTTTTTAAAGTAAGGAATTTTGATGTTTGGGCAAATCGTTCGGGGTCATGTGTTTTGAGCCATAAAATTTTTAATAAAGGTGACATGGGGTGAATGGGTGTGCCGGTGGCTTCATAAAGTTTTTTACCCAATTGCGAGTTCTTTAAATCCAACGCTTCTCTTTTACCCCGGTTATCGGCCCATGTAATTACGTTTCCCAATGGGGCACCTTGTGCATCCACTGCAAGCAAGCTATGCATGGAAGCAATAAAGCAAATGGACTGTACTTTGTACCGTTGCGGATGAATGCTTTCAATTAAAAAATTCTTAAGCACATACAACATGGTAATAAAGATTTGTTCCGGATCCTGTTCACTGTAGTCGGGTTCGCTGTGAAAAGTTGGATATGAAGCTTTGGTTGAGTTAATCACATTTCCGTTCAGGTCAAATGCGAAAAGCCGCACGCCATTGGTTCCAAGTTCAATCGTGATAATGCATTCCATAGGTCAATTTTTTAAGGAGTCTCTTTTTCTGAATTCACCGGGTGTATAGCCCGTCAACTTTTTAAATGTGGTTGAAAAGTGTTGCGAGGAATAGAAACCAGTGTCCAGCGCGATAGCGGTTACTTTCACATCGTCTTTTCGCAGTAATTTTATAGCTTCAGATATTCTGATATTAATCAGGTAATTAAGTGGAGAAAATCCGGTGTAACTCTTCACCTTCTCGGTAAAGGCAGTTGTACCCAATCCAACCAGTGCTGCCATTTCTTCAACCGTCCATTGATGTGCCAGGTTTTTACGCAAGGCCTGTTCTAATTTTATAAATGCTTGCGGAAAGTCGCGCTGCAGGTTGCTTTGCATAGTGGATTGTCGGGCAATTAGTATTAATAGTTCATCTATAAGTTGATTAACGCGTGTGGCGTAGCCAATCTGTTGTTGAAACAATTCGGTTTGAATTAATTGAAGAATAGTTTGAATTGATTTCATTTTTACCAACACCGGCATTTGGCTGAGATGTAAAACTCTGCCAATTGTTAAGCGTTCGCTTTCAGATAAACCACTCCACTTACCCAACACCAGGTTCATGTTTTTTTCAACCCGATCTACTTTAATGTGTATCCAGAAAAGCGTACCGATATCGAGAAAATCATTTTCACCCTGAAATGTTTGCCCAGGCAGGATTACCGCTACATCGCCCGGGTATAAAATGCTATGTCGTTCTTGTATTACCCACTCAAATTTTCCTTCCATCACATAATATATTCTGATGCAATCCGAAGTAATTGAACTAAGGGAGTTTAGTTGAATGGTTGAATTCTTACGGATTGCAAGCTCCAGTATGTGCGGAAAACCGAACAACTCTTTGGAATGTGGCTGGTGCAAAAAGAACTGATTCATTCAATAGAAAACCGATGGATACAAACCGAAATCCGATCTCAAGATCATCATTTTTCTGATAGCAAGATTAAAAATTGTGGTTTCTATCGAAACCGCAATCGTGTGCAAAATTCACCACCGGGCATTTTTGGAAGTTGTTGTGTTCAATCCTGAAAACCTTGCAGCATGCAGGGGTAGTTATGCCCGGTTAGTAACTCGCCTGCATCTGGACTTTGACCCATTAAACCCTTTAATAATTATGAGAAAATGCTACTTGCTTTTTTTGTCGGGCATACTACTAACAGTATGCAGTCATACGCAGGTCTCCGCGCGAGATCGGGGGTATGATTACGAAGTGTTGCTGGACCAACAGCAGCAAATCAGAGGTAAGGTTACCGATGAGAACGGAACGGATTTCCCTGGCGTAAATGTGGTGGTGAAAGGAACTACCAACGGAACCGTAACCGGCACTGACGGTTCGTATGTAATTGAGGCTTCGGCTGGAGCAACCACACTTGTATTTTCGTTTGTGGGTTATGCCACACAAGAAGTTGCCATCAACGGGCAAACCAACATCAACGTTTCCTTAGTGCCTGATGTAAAATCTTTGGATGAAATTGTAGTTACAGCTCTGGGTGTGCAAAAGGAATCCAAAAAACTGGGCTACTCAGCCACGTTGGTGAAAACCGATGAATTGGTAACTCAACGAACCACCAACATGATGGAATCATTGGTGGGCAAAATTGCAGGCTTGAATATTACTCCGCCTGCATCGGGCGCAGGTGGAAGTATGCAGATAAGGTTGCGCGGACAGGCTGCCTTTGCAGGAGCCAACAACGCGCCCTTGTTTGTGATTAACGGCTTACCTATTAATCAAGACGCGCGCGGTGCCAATGGTGCCGGGCAAGTGGCGCAACGCGACCGGGGCGATAATTTACAAAACATAAACCCAGACGATATCGAGAGCATGACCGTGTTAAAAGGATCTACTGCTGCTGCGCTGTATGGTTCACGTGCGGCCAATGGCGCTATTATTATCACTACCAAATCCGGCTCTAAAAATCAGGGTATTGGAGTGGATTATACATCAAGCTATACCGCCTCTAAGGCCTTGAATTTTATGGATGAAATTATTCAAACCGAATACGGTGCCGGCAGATTGGGTGTTAGGCCCACCACCCAAGGTATTGCACAAGACAACAGTCACTTTGCCTGGGGCGAACGATTAGATGGTGTTCCTACAATTAACTTCGATGGTGTACTCAGACCTTATTCTGCAAATCCGAATCGCCTTTTCGACTTTTTAAGAACCGGAACAAATTTTACCAATACCATTGGTTTATCGGGCGGTGGGGCCAACGGTAGTTTCCGTGCTTCGTTCTCCAACACCGATGCAAAAGGTATTGTGCCTAACAATGAGTACAAGAAAAAAATCATGAACGTGGGTATTAACCACAACATTACACAAAAACTAAAGTTGATGATGAACATCAACTATGCAGTGGAAGCGAATATTAACCCACCCGCCATTGGTACACAAGGCGATGGTCCTGTTAACTTCTTTACCAGGGTAGCTATTTCAACACCGCTGGAAGCCTTTAAAGAGAGTGCCATTAACCCCGCAACCGGAGCTGAATATAAAACGAATGGATTTTTAGGAACTGTAAACAACCCGTACTATCCAATTCAAAAAGGGCAATTTTTTAATGATGACAGAAAGCGACTACTCGGAACAGCCACCCTGCGTTATGACCTTACCGATTGGCTTTATGTACAGGGAAGATATAACTATGACTATGGAACAAATTTCATGGAGTGGAATGAATTAAATGGAAAGGGAGCTACAACACTTTTGGAAGGTAACACTGGTTTTTATCGCGGTCGGTATGATATTGAACAAAATGAATCAACCGAAATTAACGCTGACTTTTTAATTGGCGGCAACAAAGGATTTGGTAAGTTTTCGGTAGATGCTGCCTTTGGCGGAAACACCTGGAGAACCGAGTGGCATAGAAATGCACAATATGCCCGGCTATTTGTTGTGCCCGATCTTTATTCTATTAAAAATGGTACAGCTTGGGGAACAAACGATGCTGGCTTTCAACCTTATTTATATAGTAGAAGCAGAACCAACTCACTTTATGGCTGGACGGAGTTTGGTTACAATGGAATTTTATACTTAAATGTGGCTGGCAGGCAAGATTGGTTTTCAGTCTTAAATCCGAAAGACAATAGTGAATTTTATCCTTCTGTATCCGGAAGCTTCATTTTCTCCGAGCTGTTGCCCGATCAGCAGTGGTTGTCCTACGGAAAGTTGAGAACATCCTGGGCCGAAGTTGGTAGCGCAAATGGTGTGAATCCATATGATGGCCAGTTAACTTATTCTATTAATCCGCAGTTTAATGGGCAAACAACATCTGCGGTTAGCGGTAATTTAGCACCCAATCCATTCTTGAGACCATTTAGCGTTGTTGAAAAAGAGATTGGCCTCGAAATGCGATTATTCAATAACAAAGTTCTGTTAGATGTTTCAGCTTTTGATAAAGTAACTACCAATCAGATAATGGATGTGAATATTTCCAACACATCGGGTTACACTTCATCCAAGCAAAATATCGGATCGCTTAAAAACAGTGGTTTAGAAACTTTGATTGAAGTTACGCCTTTAAAGCGTAATAATATTACCTGGACAACTTCGTGGAACAATGCATTTCTCGCTACCAAAGTGTTGGATGTTGGTAATACAAGTGGTACATTCCTCGTGCTGCGCTTCAACGATACTGGTAACGAATTCCTTGGAGAACTAAGATATACCGAAGGTATGGCCATGAACCAGCTGTATGTTCGCAGCTACCGCAGAAATGCCAACGGGCAAATTGTTGTTAATGATGCCGGTCGTTTATTAGCCACTACAGGAGCAACTCCGGGTGCCGAAAAAACAAATGGCTTTCTTCCAATTGGTAGTTCTATACCTAAGCACACAGGTGGTTGGAATAACACCTTTACTTACAGGAATCTTTCATTGGGTGTATTCATCGATTACAAGTTTGGTGGCATGGTTATGTCGTCAACCCTTTTGAATATGACCCGCCAGGGACATTCTAAGTTGTCGTTGGAAGGCAGACGCGAAGGTGAAACAGGCTTAGTATTCCCTGCTGTTTATGAAAGCAGCGGCCAACCGAATACCACGGTGGTAACTGACTTACAAAGTTTTTATACCGACTACCGTGGCCTTCAGATCGGAGACCCATTCATTTTCAAATCGGATTTTGTCAAGCTTAGAAATGTTTCGTTGTCATATAATCTAACCAGCCTGGTGCAAAATATTTCCACTCTCAAATTTGTGAAAGGGCTTACCGTATCGGCAGCTTGTCGCAATGTGGCCATTTTATACAAAGATCTGCCCGGTCTTGATCCGGAAGCCATTCAATCTTCGGGCGATTTCAGAGCTGGTTATGAAAATGCGTCATTGCCTACTACCCGTAATTTCAACTTCAGTTTAAATGTCAGATTCTAAGAATATGAAAAAAATAAAGTCTTACATACTTGCATTGATGGTGCTACTCGTAGCAGCCTCATGCGATAAGGATTTTGTAGAAGTAAATACAAATCCGTATGCCGTAACAAGTTCTGATCCGGCTTTACTCTTTGCCGGTGCACAACGTACACACCTGGGCAACTGGAATTCGGAGCATACTATTGTTCAGCAGTTTGTTAGTCCATTTAATGATGGTGCAACCATTGGCGTTAACTTTAATGCTGATATAGATCTGAACAACAATCCGAAATGGAATGAATCTTACCCAACAGCAGTGAGAAACCTGGTGCAAGCCTTAAATATTTTGGGTGCTACAACTGATCGGGTAAACCTAAAGAGCATGATTCGCATCTGGAAAGCACAGGCGTTTATGGGTTTGGTTGATACCTACGGTGATGTTCCATATTTCGATGCCGGAAAAGCAGTAAGCAACGGAATCTTTTTTCCTGCTTATGATGATGATGCAGTAATCTATGATGATTTGTATAAAGAACTTAAAGAAGCCATTGCTGCGCTGAACCCGGCCGGAGATTTTGTGGCTGCCGATCTTTTTTATGGTTCCAATTCAAACGCCTCAACCAAAACAACCACCGCGGCCGAGCAAGTTGCCAAATGGAAAAAGTTAGGAAACTCGTTATTGCTGCGCTTAGGTATGCGTTACACTAAAATAAATGCATCTAAAGCCCAGGCTATTGTGGCCGAAGCTTTTTCGGGAGGCGTTATGAGTTCCAATGCTGATAATGCTTACGTAAAGTACGATGGCTCCACCTATGTGCATGCTGAGAACAATGGCTTGCGTAACTTTTCGCAATTCAATTATGCGGCTGAACCTTTCGTTAACCAGCTAAAGTCCACCAACGATCCCCGCGCCCGGTATATGATTGCAACTTACTTCAATGCCGGTCAGGTAGCAAACGATCCTAACCCCAACACCAACCTGGCCGATCAATACGGTGTTCCTATTGGAGTTACCAGCGGCCAGATAACCAGTGATTTAACATTGTATCGGGGTTCTAACCCAAATGGCGGACTGGCTTATTCTCAGATTAACATTTATGCCGTAGGGTCGCCCGCAGCACCTGATTTCTATGTAACCTTTGCCCAAACATCATTACTCTTGGCCGAAGCTGCCAAAAGGGGGTGGATTCCCGGTGGCGATGCAACTGCTCAAACACATTATGAAAATGCGATTGAAGCAGATATGTTAGCCTATTCGCTCTACCCAACTACAACCCCCATTTCGGCTTCAGCCATTGCAGCATATAAATCCGAACCAGGTGTTGCTTATAATGCCGCCAACGCATTGTCATTAATCAATACACAATATTGGATTGTTAATTTCAGGAATGGTACCGAAGCATTTGCAAACTTCAGACGCACCGGCCTTCCAGCGCTAAGTCCTAACCTCTTTAATAATAACCTGGGTGGTGGCTTTGTTAGGCGACTAACTTATCCCGACCTGGAAGGTTCTGCTAACAATGCAAATTTTGAAGCTGCATCAACCGCCATTGGCGGTGATAACCTTACCACCAGAGTTTTTTGGGATAATTAAACCCGATTGTAATTATTCGGAATAAGTAAATATCCGGTTGCCATTAGCGCATGTTCCGAAACTGAAAGTGAATCAGTAAAAAAGTTTGGCTGCCGAAGGGCGCCAAACTTTTTTAACAGAATAACACATGTATTTTGTGTTTAATTAGTAGTGGAGCAAAATTAATATGCGATTAACGGCATTGTTTTTTGAAGCGATTAAATTGCATTCAATCGGAGTTACCGATTGAGATTTTTTCTAATATGACTAAATCAAAAAAGTATAAGGGAAGGCGCAAGCTTTTATCAGGGATTTCTGCTTGTATTTGTTCTGTGCTCCTGCTGCATTTAGGGTTGCTACTAGGAGGTTGTTTAACTAAGCCTGAGGTTGCCTTCCCTTTTTTAGATACCGCATTACCCATCGATCAACGGGTGGACGATCTGGTAGCACGCATGACGCTCGAAGAAAAAATTTCGCAGATGGTTAATGATGCACCGGCCATTGAGCGACTTGGCGTGCCGCGCTACAATTGGTGGTCGGAAGGTTTACACGGTGTGGCGCGTGCCGGACTCGCAACAGTATTTCCACAGGCTATTGGTTTAGGTGCTACGTGGGATGAAGGATTAGTCTATGACATTTCCACTGCTATTGCCGATGAGGCCCGTGCCAAACACCATAACTTTGTTCGCAAAGACAAACGGTTTATTTATCAGGGACTCACACTATGGTCGCCCAACATTAATCTATTTCGCGATCCGCGCTGGGGTCGAGGCCAGGAGACCTATGGCGAAGATCCTTTTCTTACCGGTGCATTAGGTGTGCAATTTGTAAAAGGTCTTCAAGGAGATGACTCTACTTATTACAAAACCATTGCTACGGTAAAACATTTTGCCGTACACAGCGGCCCTGAACCCGAGCGCCATGTATTTAATGCGGTAACCGATGAACACGATTTGCGCGAAACCTATCTGCCGCACTTTGAAAAAGTAATTCGTGAGGCACATCCATACTCAGTAATGTGTGCCTACAACCGGTACAACGGTGAAGCCTGTTGCGGTAGTCCTGGTTTGTTGGGCGATGTGTTGCGGGAGGAGTGGGGCTTTAATGGCTATGTCGTATCCGACTGCGAAGCCATTACTGATATTTACATGTATCATAAATTGGTTGATACGCCTGAAGAAGCCGCAGCGCTTGCCGTAAAGGCCGGAACAGATTTAGAATGTGGCAAAGTCTATCTGAATCTGAAGGCAGCTGTAGATAAAAAACTAATTACCGAAGCGCAGATTGATGTAGCCGTGAAACGCTTGTTTAGGGCACGCTTCAAGTTAGGAATGTTCGATCCGGTAGAGAAAGTAAAGTATGCACAAATACCTTACGAAGTAGTGGATAGCAAAGAACACAAAGCATTGGCATTGGATGCCGCGCGCAAATCGGTGGTGCTTCTAAAAAATGAAAAAAATCTGCTTCCACTAAAAAAAGATTTAAACACAGTAGCCGTTATTGGCCCCAATGCCGATCAGTGGCTAATGTTGTTAAGTAACTATAATGGAGTGCCGTCCGATCCGGTTACACCTTTGCGAGGCATTCAGGAAAAAGTTTCAGCCAATACAAAAGTACTGTTTGCACAAGGTTCTGAGTTAGCTGAAGGTATGCCGATGTTTTACACCATTCCAGCTGAAGTTTTATTTACTTCAGATAACTCGCCCGGCATTAAAGCAGATTTTTTCAACAACATTGAGTTAAGCGGTGAACCGTTGTTCTCTTCGGTAGCTGAAACGCTGGATGCTAATTGGTATGATAAAGCACCACGTGAAGATATGGACGATGATCATTTTAGTGTTCGATGGAGTGGTGAGTTAAGACCAACTGTTTCCGGAACGTATCAACTTGGTTTTATTTCAACATGCAATACCAAATTGTATGTGGATGATAGCCTGATGGCGAAAACGGTATATCACTTTCGTGATGAGTTGGGCGATCCACGTCTGAAGAAGACAACATCGTTGAACTTGGAAGCCGGTAAAAGTTACAAGATTGTAGTAGAAGCGATTGAAACGTTTGCCGATGCGCAGGTGCAATTGGTTTGGGCCGCGCCAAAACCGGATTTAAAAAAGCAGGCTTTGGAAGTTGCCCGGCAGGCCGATGTGGTGATTATGTGCATGGGTATTACACCACGCATGGAAGGTGAGGAAATGGATGTGCAGATTGATGGCTTTCGTGGGGGAGATCGTACATGCATTGATTTACCCGATGTGCAACAACAACTGATTAAAGAAATTTATGCATTGGGTAAACCAGTTGTATTGGTTTTACTAAATGGAAGCGCACTGGCTGTTAACTGGGAGGATCAAAACATTCCCGCCATTGTTGAAGCATGGTATCCGGGACAAGCTGCTGGGCAGGCCATTGCCGATGTATTGTTTGGCGATTATAATCCGGCAGGTCGTTTGCCGGTTACGTTTTATAAATCCGTTGCGGACTTACCGCCTTTCGATGAATATAAAATCTCGAATCAAACGTATCGCTATTATACCGGTACTCCCTTGTATCCGTTTGGCTATGGGCTAAGTTACACTACCTTTCAATATGCTGATCTTGCAGTTGATAAAACCAACCCTGCTGTTGTTTCTATCTCAGCTACGGTAAAAAATATCGGAACTTTTGCAGGAGATGAAGTGGTGCAAGTGTATCTTTCATCTCAAGCAGATTCAAGGAAACCACTACGAGCTTTGGCAGCATTTAAACGAATTCATCTTAAATCGGGCGAGAAACAGCAAGTAACATTTACGTTTGATAGTAAACAGTTTGGCGAAGGCCAGGTTGAGATCAGCATCGGGGGTGGACAACCAGATGTAAAGATTAAAACAACTTCGAACGTATTGAAGCGAATTTTATAAAACCAAAATGAAAGTTTACCGAACCAAGAAGGGAATTATAATCGAACATGAAGGTAATTATTACCAGTCATCTAAATCCGATTGGGATGCGTGCATAAATTGCGCGAATCTCTTCACCACACTGTTAAGTGAAATCAAGAATTCAAAAGTAGATGCTGCATTAAAAAAAGCTATAGAATCTGAACTACTCACTCCAATCGGTAATCAGGAAGTGTGGGCATCGGGTGTAACGTATCTACGTAGTCGTGAAGCTCGGATGGAAGAATCGAAAGATGCCGGTGGTGGCGATTTTTATGCGCGCGTATATGAAGCCGATCGCCCCGAATTATTTTTTAAAGCACCTGCGTATCGGGTTGTGGGTTCGGGCGATAAAGTTCGCATCCGCAAAGATTCGAAATGGAATGTGCCGGAACCAGAACTTACGTTATTCATTTGCTCCACCGGAAGTATTGAAGGTTATACCGTAGGCAACGATATGTCTTCGCGGGATATTGAGGGAGAAAATCCATTGTACTTACCTCAAGCCAAATCATACGATGGTTCTACCGCCATTGGTCCTTGCTTGTTTGTTGCCGAACGACCAATTGCACCCAATGCCATTATCAATATTTCCATTCAACGAGGAGGCACGGCAGTTTTCGAAAATCAAATTTCAATTGATCGAATGAAACGCAAACACACTGAACTGGTGGAATACTTGTTTCGTGAAGTTACATTTCCGTATGGCACCTACCTGATGACGGGAACGGGCATTGTTCCACCCGATAGTTTTACACTGCAATCGGGTGATGTGATAAGAATATCTATCGAGAATATTGGTACACTTGAGAATACTGTTGCTTAGGATATGACAATAGAAGGAAAACAAATTATAGGATTTGATCTCGTAGCGGCTGGTACTGAAACGTTTCAGTCGGTAAACCCGGCATTGGCTGTAAAACTGGAGTATAAATTTGTTAAGGCTACTTCAGATGAAGTAAACAAAGTTTGTGAAAAAGCAGCAGCAGCTTTTCAGGTATATCGAAAAAAAACAGGAATTGAAAAGGCTGTTTTTCTCGAAACCATTGCAGAAGAAATAAAAGCATTGGGCGATCAACTCATTGAAGTGTGTTGCACCGAAACCGCATTACCAAAAGCACGAATAGAAGGTGAACGGGGTCGCACCATGAATCAATTGCTTCTATTTGCTTCCATGCTTCGCGAAGGTTCGTGGTTGGATGCACGCATCGAAACAGCCGATCCTAACCGCGCACCTTTATCAAAGCCAGACATCCGTTATATGCATGTTGGCCTCGGACCCGTAGTTGTTTTTGGAGCCAGTAATTTTCCGTTGGCATTTTCCGTAGCCGGTGGTGATACCGCTTCTGCATTGGCAGCAGGTTGTCCGGTAATTGTAAAAGTACATTCTGCGCATCCGGCCACAGGTGAGTTGGTAGGCAGAGCCATTCAAAATGCTGCGAAGAAAACTGGTATGCCCGATGGTGTGTTCTCCATGTTACATGGCGATGGTAGCGTGGTAGGCATGCAGTTGGTAAAACATAAACTGATTAAAGCAGTTGGATTGACCGGATCGTTCAAAGCAGGTAAAGCATTATTTGATGCGGCCGTAAAGCGCGATGAACCCATACCCGTGTATGCCGAGATGGGTAGCACCAATCCTGTTTTCATTCTGCCGGAGGCCATGCGCATCAATAAAGAAAAAATTGCGCAAGGCTATGCTGCATCCGTTACCCAAGGTGTCGGACAGTTTTGTACCAACCCCGGTTTGTTATTATATCAGAATGGCGATGGAGCAAAAGAGTTTACGAATCAGGTAAGAGAAGAGTTTGAAAAAACTTCCGGTGGAGCGATGCTCACGGAAACTATTTTCAGATCATACAGTGAAGGTATTGCACATCATGCTTCCAAACAGGAAATAGAAGTTTTGGCTAATGGTGTACGAACCGATGGTGTAAACCGCGCACATCCGGTGCTGTTTAAAACTACAGGTAAAGTATTAGCCACACATCATGAATTAACAGAAGAAATATTCGGCCCCACCAGTGTTGTGGTTGAGATGAACGGAAAGGAAGAAACATTATCAATTGCCCGTAATCTTTCAGGGCATCTTACCGCAACGGTACATGGAACTGAATCTGATTTGATAGCTTATAAAGAATTACTCGATATACTCGAACAAAAAGTAGGTCGCATCGTCATCAATGGATTTCCAACAGGTGTAGAAGTTTGCCATGCCATGGTGCACGGTGGTCCATATCCTTCTACTACCGATGGTAGAAGTACATCAGTTGGAACAGCCGCCATTTTCAGATTCACCCGTGCTGTATGTTACCAGGGTATGCCACAGGCTTTATTACCCGATGAACTAAAAAATGAAAATCCATTAGGCATTTGGCGGTTGGTGAATGGATCAAAAACGAACAATCCAATATAAGGTTAAAAAAATAATACAGATAGTTTATGGCGTACAGAAGTTCAGAGTGGTTTGGCAAAAAAGATAAAATGGGTTTTATCTACAGGAGCTGGATGAAGAATCAGGGTTTTCCTGAAGATCTTTTTGATGGCCGACCGGTAATTGGAATTTGTAACACATGGTCTGAACTTACACCATGCAACGCACACTTGCGTGAAATTGCGGAATGGGTAAAGCGCGGAGTGTATGAAGCAGGCGGGTTTCCGTTAGAGTTTCCCATCATGTCGCTGGGTGAAACATTATTGAAGCCAACAGCCATGTTGTTTCGCAATCTCGCGAGTATGGATGCTGAAGAATCGATTCGTGGCAATCCGATTGATGGTGTGGTGTTACTTACCGGTTGCGATAAAACCACACCTTCCACATTAATGGGTGCGGCAAGTGTTGATTTACCAACACTGGTTGTGCCTGGTGGCCCGATGTTGAATGGAAAATATCAAGGAAGGGATATTGGTTCTGGTACTTCCGTATGGAAGTTTACCGATGATCTGAAAACCGGAAAGATTACCTACGATGAATATTCACATGCCGAAAGTTGCATGTCGCGCAGCCCCGGTCATTGTATGACAATGGGAACAGCCTCTACCATGGCGTGTATGGTGGAATCATTGGGCATGACTTTACCGGGAGCGGCCGCAATACCAGCAGTGGATTCGCGCAAGAAAGTATTGGCGCAACTTTCCGGAAGAAGAATTGTTGAGATGGTGAAGGAAGATTTGAAGATGTCAAAGATTTTAACCCGCAAAGCATTTGAAAATGCTATTAAAGTAAACGCTGCGGTTGGTGGATCATCAAACTTCTTAATTCACCTTACAGCCATTGCCGGCAGAATTGGTGTGGATTTGAATCTTGACGACTTCGATAAACTGGGTAGTAAGATTCCGTTGTTGCTTAACCTGATGCCTTCCGGAAAATTCCTGATGGAAGATTTTTATTATGCGGGTGGATTGCCGGTCATCATCAGCCAACTGAAGGAGCACTTGCACATGGATGCAATTACCGTTAATGGTAAAACACACGGTGATAACATTGCGGGCCGTGATAACAACTATAACAAAGAAGTAATTGCGGAGTACAAAAAACCATTTATACCGGAAGCAGGTATTGTAGTACTGAAAGGTAATCTCGCACTGAATGGTGCGGTAATTAAACCATCCGCGGCAACACCGTCATTAATGAAACACAAGGGGCGCGCAGTAGTGTTTGAAGATATTGAAGATTATCACAGTCGGGTGGACGATCCCAACTTAGATATTGACGAAACCTGTGTCATGGTTTTAAAAATGGTTGGCCCTGTGGGTTATCCCGGTATGCCCGAAGTAGGAAACATGACGCTTCCTAAAAAACTTTTAGACAAAGGTGTTACAGACATGGTACGTATTTCAGATGGTCGTATGAGCGGTACCGCCTATGGAACAGTTGTATTGCATGTTTCACCAGAGTCGGCTATTGGTGGTAACCTGGCGTTAGTACAAAATGGTGATATGATTGAGTTGAATGTAGAAAAGAAACTTATTCACCTGCATGTTTCGGACGAAGAACTTGAAAGGCGCAGAAAGAATTGGAAACAAGCCGAACCATTTGCCAACCGTGGTTATGTAAATCTGTATGTAAAACATGTGCAGCAGTCTGATAAAGGCGCTGACCTTGATTTTCTGGTAGGTAAATCCGGATCGAAAGTAGCGCGCGATTCGCATTGATAAATTTTGTTCCGCTATTAAATGAAAGACATGAAATATTTCGCAATAGTATTGGGTTTTGTTGCTTCAGCAAGCTTTGCACAAACCACTCCACCCATCATCGAAGATTTTAAACCTTCCAGTTTGAATCAACCTCAGCAGGAATATCCGCAGGTTAACTCACAAGGCTATGCGCGGTTTAAAATTCTCGCACCGGCAGCCGATAGTGTTCGTGTAAGCCTGGGCCTTGGCGGTAGAGGCGGTACAAAACTTACTAAAGGTGAAGATGGTTTCTGGACGGGTACTACAGCTGGTCCGTTGGATGAAGGCTTTCATTATTATAATGTGAAGATTGATGGCGGAAAGTTTAACGATCCGGGTGCATTGAATTTTTATGGTTCTGTTCGGTGGGAGAGTGGTATTGAAATTCCAGCACACGATCAGGACTTCTATGCATTGAAAGATGTTCCGCATGGTAAAGTAGAACAAATCTTGTTTCCTTCTAAAAGCACGAATACATCGCGCAGAGCTTTTGTATATACACCACCGGGCTACGATAAAAGCAAAGAAAAATATCCGGTGTTATACCTTCAACATGGCTGGGGTGAGGATGAAACTGCATGGAGTAATCAAGGTCGCGCCAACCTGATTATGGATAATCTGATTGCCGCAGGTAAAATCAAACCTTTTATCATTGTCATGACTTATGGAATGACCAATGAAATTAAGTTTGGTGGTTTACGCGACTTTAAAGTGGATGCGTTTCAAACTGTTTTAGTAGATGAATTAATTCCCTACATAGATACCAACTTCAGAACGATTTCAGATCAGGCTCATCGTGCCATGGCCGGTTTATCAATGGGCGGTATGGAAACAAAAATGATAACGCTCAATAAGCCCGAAGTTTTTTCGCATTATGGTTTGCTTAGCGGTGGTACATACAAACCCGAGGACATTAAAGATAAATCGAAAGTCAAACTTATCTTTTTAAGCTGTGGCAGTAAAGAGCGGCCCGATGGAGTGAAGAGTGCTACCGAAGCACTCAAGGCTGCCGGATTCAATGCAGTGTCTTATATCTCAGAAGGAACTGCACACGAGTTTCAAACCTGGCGAAGAAGTTTATATCAGTTGGCACCTTTGCTCTTTAAATAATTCAAGCTCTTGCCGTGATTCCATTCCATCCATAGCACTGCATGAGTTTTATAATCCTTGTTATCTGTATTGTTTGCCTGGTGTTGTTGATTACCTGGGCAAAGGTAAATCCCTTTCTGGCTTTCCTGTTGGTGGCCATGCTGGCAGGAATTTCATTAGGCATTCCATTACCGGAAATTTCCAAATCGGTTAACAAAGGTATTGGCGATACATTAGGCTCGCTTGTTATTGTAATTGTGCTGGGTGCTATGCTCGGCAAGTTGGTAGCCGAAAGCGGAGCAGCCCAACGCATTGCCAGTGTGATGCAAAAAGTGTTTGGCGAGCGAAACCTGATCTGGGCCATGAGCCTCACCGGTTTTATCGTGGGCATTCCACTCTATTATAATGTTGGCTTTGTGTTGCTCATCCCCATTATCTTTTCAGTTGCGTATCGTTACAAACTTTCTCTTGTGTTTATCGGGTTACCCATGATGGCATCGCTATCGGTAATGCACGGATTTTTACCACCCCATCCATCGCCCATTGCGTTGGTAATGCAGTTTAATGCCAGTATGGTAGTTACGTTTGGGTATGGAATCATCATTGCTATTCCGGCCATCATTCTAGCTGGTCCTATGTTCTCACGAACGTTGAAGAAAATTCCATCCACCAATACATTAAGCATGGTGGTAGAAAAGAAAGAAGAAGAGCTTCCCGGAGTTGCAAATAGTTTAATCTCATCGTTGCTACCGGTTTTGATAATTGGAGTGGCTACTTTATTTACTGGATTAGTTACGGGAAATGATTCAATAGTTCAGGTGTTAAATTTTCTTGCTGAACCCAATGTAGCGATGGCACTCACTATTTTGATTGCTACTTATACGCTTGGCATCCGCACGGGGAAAAGTCTTACCCAGATTATGAATGTATATGCAGATGCCGTTAAAGACATTGCCATGATTCTATTGATTATTGGTAGTGCCGGTATTCTGAAACAGATTTTTGTTGATAGTGGCGTAAGTGTTGAAATAGCGGGTGTGCTCAGTAGTTTAACATTACCACCGCTTTTGTTAGCCTGGATTGTAACGGCAGTTCTACGATTGGCATTAGGCTCAGCCACAATTGCCGGATTGACAGCAGCAGGAATTGTCTATCCACTTACGTTGCAAAATGGTGTTGATCCCAATTTAATGGTCTTGTCGATTGGTGCTGGAAGTCTTTTTTGTTCGCACGTGAATGATACTGCCTTCTGGTTGTTTAAAGAATATTTTGGACTAAGTATGAAAGACACATTCCGTTCGTGGACGGTAATGGAAACACTCGTCTCGATCATCGGATTGATTGGTGTGCTGATTTTGGATCAGCTTGTTTGAGAGATCACATTTAATTGATTGGTATGACTACATTAAAAAATCAAATTGGTATTAAGCTAACCTTGTTGTGGCTTTTGTGCTGTTGTTTTCAAAACACAATAGCACAACCACCGCGTGGCCCTTTTGTTATTTCGCCACAGGTACATGCCGATAAAACGGTAACATTTCGTTACCTCGCGCCACGGGCTGCGCTCGTAAAGTTAAGCGCACAGTTTCTGAAAGCTCCGGTAGAGATGGTAAAAGACTCGGTTGGAATCTGGAGTGTTACCGTGGGTCCGGTTAATCCGGATATTTATCCATATAGCTTTAATGTGGATAGTATAACTGTGATGGATCCGGCCAACGTGGCTTTCTTTCCCAACGAACGATTTAAGGCAAGCCTGGTGGATGTGCCCGGAGATACACCACTCATTCATGCGTTACGCGATGTGCCACACGGAACTATTTCGTATGAGTATTATCCTTCGATAGAAGGAAGCACGGGTTCGGTTGTAGTTTATACACCACCCGGTTATGATAAAAATTCACCCGCACGCTATCCGGTGTTTTACCTGATTAGTGGTACAACCGATACCGAGGAAACATTTTTTAAAGTAGGTCGCGTCAATTTTATTCTGGATAACCTGATTGCCGAAGGAAAAGCAAAGCCCATGATTGTGGTGATGCCCTATGGAAATCCAATGGCACGAATTGCTGAACAAAATGGTAAGCCCAAACCAGCTGATCTTATTTCCCGCGAAGGTGATGATGCAATCAGACGTGCAAAACTATTTGAAGGAGATTTGATCAATCAACTTATTCCCTACATCGACAAAAATTACAGAACAATTTCGGATCGGAACAGCCGCGCTATCGGTGGATTCTCGCGTGGAGGTGGACAAACTTTGCGTGCGGGTTTTGGTAACCTTGATAAATTTTCCTGGATTTGTTCTTACAGTGCCGGACTTTCGCCTGCCGAAATGGAATTGAATTACAAACACATTGGTGCTGATGCGAATAAAACCAATGAACAATTACGGCTGCTTTGGGTAAGCGTGGGCACAGAAGATTTTCTTTACAAAGCAAATGTAGAGTTTATGGAGTACCTAAAATCGAAGGATGTAAACTTCAAAAGTTTAATTACAGGCGGTGGACACACCTGGATGAATGTAAAGACGTATGTAACGGAGTCAGCTCAGTTATTATTTAAGTGAAATCAAAAGTGGAGCCCCATGAAGCGAATTATTTATCTATCACCCTTCTTGTTCATTTTCCATGCCGGACTTGGTCAACCACCAAGACCACCGGCTATCAGTTCACCGGATATACACCAGGATCAAAGTATTACATTCCGATATTATTCGCGAACCGCCCAACGCGTTTCAGTTTCTGGTGAATTTTTGAAAGCACCCGTTAAAATGAGCAGAGACACTTCAGGTGTATGGAGTGTAACGGTGCCTCCGGTGCAACCTGATATTTACCCGTACAGTTTTTGGGTGGATAGTGTGCAGATGGCCGATCCCAACAATACCTATATTTTTGCCAATGAACGATTCAAACGCAGCATCGTAGATATTCTGGGCGATCAGACCTTGATTCATTCTTTACAGAATGTACCGCATGGAAAAATAAATTATCGGTATTATAAATCAGCTACATTGGGCACCACACGTCAATTGCTGGTATATACACCGCCTGGTTATGATCCTAATGGAAAAACAAAATATCCTGTATTGTACCTCATTCATGGCGGATCGGATACAGAAGAAACCTGGACAAAGGTTGGTCGTGCGAATTTGATTGCGGATAACCTGATTGCACAAGGCAAGGCAAAGCCAATGATCATTGTAATGCCTTACGGAAATGTGCGGCCTAACCCCATGGCTGATTTTACCAAAGATGTAGTCAATGATATTATTCCATTTGTTGAAGAAAATTATTCAGTGATCAAAGAAAGTAAAGGCCGCGCTGTTGCCGGGTTTTCAGTAGGAGGTGGGCAAACTCTTAATATCGGATTAACCAATCCCGACAAGTTTGCCTATGTATGTTCCTATGCACCTTACACGGCTACGGAAGAATTCAAAAGCAATTTTACAAACTGGTCGCCCGATGCCAAAGCCATGAATAAGCAGCTAAAACTCTTTACCATTAGCGTGGGCACAGAAGACTTTCTCTACGAAAGTGTGAAGCAGAACATTGCCTTGTTTCAGGATAAGAAAATTAAATTGGAACCCTTCATCGTTTCGGGTGGGCATACATGGATGAATTGCAAACTATTTCTGGCTACCTCATTGCAACAATTGTTTAAGAATTAGCACGTACTAGTATGGAATGGACATTTGAAAAGGTAATCAACAGTGAACACGAACTTCGTGAGTTAATGGGTTACCCCAGTGAGATTGTATCGCGTAAAACAATCAACTACATTGATGAACATTGCAGAAGCTTCATCGAAAATTCACCTTTCATCACGATAGCCACAGCCAACCAAAATGGTGATTTGGATGTATCGCCAAAAGGCGACCCCGCTGGGTTTGTAAAAATCTTAAGTGACAGAATGCTGGCTATTCCTGATAGACCAGGTAATAAAAAAGCAGACACACTAACCAACATTCTACAAAATCCAAAAATCGGATTGATCTTTCTGATTCCGGGTATTAAAGAAACGCTGCGCGTAAATGGCGATGCCCAAATTGTTACCGACAAAAGTATTTTAGAATTATTGGCCTGTGATGGTAAGCAGCCTGCGCTTGCCATTATTGTACATGTAAAAGAAGCATTTATGCACTGTGCAAAGTGTATGATCCGTTCCAATTTATGGGGCAAGACAGATGAATTTAAAGCGCGCCCGGTTCCAACTTTGGCCAAAGCACTGGTTGATCATGGAAAACTGGATATTGCTGTTCAGCAATTAGATGACATGATTAAGGACGATGAGAAAACAAATTTGTATTAATAAATCGTATCAATTTAGCGGACTATACTTCTTACGGTACTCCAATGGACTATAATGCGTAACGGCTTTAAACTGTCGGTTAAAATTTGAAAGTGTACTGAAGCCGCTATCGTAGCAAACTTGCGACACGTTGATGGTTTGATTGGTTAATAACTTGCAACTGTGCCCCACTCGGATTTCGGTCACGAAATCAGAAAACGTTTTGTTGGCGTGCATTTTAAAATACCTACTGAAAGCACTGGGGCTCATGTTGGCAATAGCGGCTACATCTTCCAGCATAATCTTCTCACGAAAATTTTTCATAACATAAGCATATACCCGGTTCATCCGGTCAGTCTCTGCTTCCTTCATTGAATTCGAGTATCCTTCGGTAGCCAGTAGCCTGAATTCGGACGAGTTTGATAGGATATTCAAAAGGTTAAGTAAGGTTAGTATTTTATCGAAATCAGAAACATGTAATACCCGATGCATCAATTCACTCACATGTTGATGTGTTTCACCGTAAATCTCAATCCCGCGATGTGCTGTTTGTAAAAGCTGTTTTACTTTATACATTTCATTTTTTTGCAACAGCTCTTTGCCCAAAAAGTTTTCTGGAAAGTAGATCACAATCCCTTCTGTTATTAATTCGCTATTATCCATAAAATATTCATGATCGCTCTGCCACAGATGGGGTAGGTTAGGCCCTGTAAATACCAGGTCACCCTTTTTAAAAGGTGTAACATGATCTCCAATAAATCGGGTACCCGTCCCTTTCAAAACCAAAAAAAGTTGGTACTCCGGATGAAAGTGCCAGTTGGGATCGAAATGCGGTGCCTGCAAATGTTTCGCTTCAAAAGCATGATCATCGGAGATCGGGGATTTTTGTAATGCAGCTTTCATGATTCCAGAATCGAGTTAATAACTGGTACTTAATTGTCTCTTTTCTTGCTAAGGAGACCATTTCATGTCAAAATAAAGTCATTTTTTGATAAAATAAAGCAAACGTTTGCGGATTAAGGAGGGCAATTTTATTGCATAAAAACCCTAAGTGCCATGCGATTTATAACTTTCATCTTCAGCCTATGCCTTGCAGGGCTGGTTTGTTCTTGTAACCAACAAGCCAAAAGTCTGCGCAACGATTCCGGAAAACTTGAAATCCTGTTTCTGGGGCACGACAGTGAGCATCACAACTCGGCCCAGCTTTTACCATTGCTTGCCTCGCAGCTTTCGCTGGATGGTATCAGTTTTACCTACACCAGCAATCCCAATGATCTCAATTCGGAAAATCTGGATAAGTACGATGCGTTGATGATTTATGCCAATCACGATAGCATTACTACTTCGCAGGAAACCGCATTATTATCATTTGTAGAAAAGGGTAAGGGATTTATTCCTGTGCATTGTGCGAGTTGGTGTTTTCGTAATTCGCCAAAATACATCGATCTGGTTGGTGGTCAGTTCTCAACGCATAAAACAGATTCGTTTACTACCGATATTATTAAGAAGGATCATCCCATTACACAAACGCTTCAACCTTTCGCTACGTGGGACGAAACCTATGTGCATGCTAAAATAGCAGAAGACATTACCATTTTAATGGAGCGCGTAGAAGGCAATCATCGCGAACCCTGGACCTGGACGAAAGAATACGGCAAGGGGCGAGTGTTTTATACTGCGTATGGTCATGATGAACGCACATGGGATAACCCCGGCTTTCACGCATTAATGAAGCAGGGAATTTTATGGGCCGTAGGCGATGCAGCAAAGCAAAAGTGGGAAGCATTTAGTAAACAACTTCCAACGCTTGTTTATCGCGATGCTGATGGAATTCCAAATTATGAAAAACGTAGCCCGGGCCCACGCTATCAGGATCCACTCACACCGGAAGAATCTGCCAAACTGATTCAAGTACCGGTTGGTTTTGATCTGGAGTTGTTTGCATCTGAACCAAACATAATTAATCCCATTGCTATGGAGTGGGACGAGAAGGGAAGATTGTGGGTGATTGAAACCGTAGATTATCCTAACACAGTTTTGGAAGACAAAGGCGCGGGCGATGATCGGATAAAAATCTGCGAAGACACCGATGGCGATGGCAAGGCCGATAAGTTTACTGTGTTTGCTGATAAATTAAATATTCCTACCAGCATGGTGTTTAGCAATGGTGGTGTAATTGTTTCGCAAGCACCGCAGTTTTTGTTTTTGAAAGATACCGATGGCGATGACAAAGCCGATGTAAGAAAAACAATTATCGATGGTTGGGGTGTGTTCGATACGCATGCTGGGCCATCTAATCTCAAATACGGATTGGATAATCAGATCTGGGGTGTGGTAGGCTATTCAGGTTTTGAAGGAACAATCGCTGGTGAAAATCGTCAGTTCCGCCAAGGTATTTATCGCTTTAAACCCGATGTGTCCGCATTTGAATTTATCACCAATACCAGCAATAATACCTGGGGTTTTGGTTTAACCGAGAACAACGATGTGTTTGCTTCCACTGCTAATAACACGCACAGTGTGTTTATGGGTATTCCCAACAAAGCGTTGCGCGATGTAGAAGGTGTTCAACTAAATGGCAGTGCCAAGATAGACGGACATTACGCCATGCATCCCATCACTGATAAGGTGCGACAAGTAGATGTGTTTGGTGGATTTACAGCCGCTGCTGGTCACCACTTTTATACAGCCCGTAGTTATCCCGAACAATTCTGGAATAAAGTAGCCTTTGTATGCGAACCAACGGGCCACCTGGTACACATGGCACGCATCGAAAAGAAAGGTGCTGGCTTTGTAGAGAAAGATGGTTGGAATTTATTTGCCGGTGCCGATGAATGGGTAGCCCCGGTTGATGCAAAGGTTGGCCCCGATGGAGCCGTCTGGGTTTTGGATTGGTATAACTTCATTATTCAACACAATCCAACACCAACACCTGAACGTGGTGGTTTTGAAGGCGTGAACGGAAAAGGGAATGCCTATGAAAATCCGTTGCGCGATAAATCGCACGGCCGTGTGTGGCGGGTGGTTAGCAGACAAGCAAAAAAAGTGAAGCCGCTTGCACTAAGTAAAGATGATCCGGATAAATTGATTAAAGCACTGAGTAACGATAACCAGTTATGGCGATTAACCGCACAACGGTTGTTGGTAGAACGCGGTAATCTGGATGTGTTATCGAAGTTGTTTGATCTGGCAAGCAACCAAACCATAAATGAATTTGGCGATAACTATGCCGCTATTCATGCACTTTGGACAATAGATGGACTTGGCGCAATCAGCAAAGATGATCAGGCCCAGGCCGTAGTTGAAAAAGCATTAACACACCCTGCGGCCGGAGTAAGAAAGGCTGCCATTCAGATTTTATCTAAATCGGGTTGGTCAGAAGAACTGGTAACCAAATACAAATTACTTAACGATGAAGACCCCAACACCCGGTTGGCTGCGATTGTTTCTCTCATAGAGATCGCTCCCTCAGAATCGCTTGGCGCAACACTTTATCAGATCAGTACCGAAGAAAGTGTGAAGAACGATGAATGGTTATCGAAAGCAGTTTATGCCGTAGCCCATCAACACCGCAAAGGATTTTTAACTGCGTTCAAAGCTTCGAATGCGGATTATAGCGGACCAAAAGTTGAAGTAAGTGTAACACCCGAAGCCGTTGAATTTAATGATGCTTCGTGGAAACCATTTGATTTACCAAAATATCTCGATCAAAACGTAGATGGTATTTTCTGGTTTAGAAAAGTGATTGATGTGCCCACGACATTCGCTGGAAAAAAAGCTGTTCTTTCATTAGGCCCCATCAACGATTCTGATTTCAGTTACATCAATGGAATTAGAGTGGGAGGTATGGATCGAAAAGTGAATGAGAAAAGAATTTACAATGTAAAGGAGAACGTATTGAAACCTGGAAAAAATGTAGTTGCCATTCGGGTAGAAGACATTGGCGGCCCGGGTGGAATTTATGGAAAGCCCGAAGAAATGTTTTTACAAGTTGGCACTCAAAAGATTTCACTTGCCGGAACCTGGAAGTTTGAGAGAGACCAAAGCAGAAGACCTGTTAATCAAAATCTTTTCACGGGTACTACCATTGGGCAACTCTTTGCAGATAATAATTTAAATAAAGTTCAATTGGATGAGCCTGTAACATCGGCTACTGGCGCAACAGTTATCAAACTAAAAGTGATCAAAAATGAAATGAAGTACGATTTGAAAGAGTTTACGGTGGAGGCCGGAAAGCAGGTTGAAATCATTTTTGAAAATCCGGATTTCATGCAACACAACCTGGTGATAGGTCTGGTGGGTTCTTTGGAAACAATTGGTAAAGCGGCTGATAAAATGGCGAGCGATCCGCAAGGCGCAGAAAAACAATATGTACCTCAACTTCCGGAAGTATTGTTTTCAACTAAACTGGTAAATCCACAACAAACCGAAACGCTGAGGTTTATAGCGCCCACTAAATTTGGCGATTATCCTTATGTGTGTACGTTTCCGGGGCATTGGTCAATAATGAATGGCGTGATGAAAGTTGTTCCTGCCAAACCACTTTAATACCGCTATGAGCTTGAATGTAAAATTTGGTGTAAGTACCTGGCTGTGGACTTCACCTTTCACCACCGAAACCATTGAGTTGTTCCCTAAGATAAAATCAATGGGTTTCGATGTAGTTGAAATTCCGGTAGAATACCCGGAGAAGATAAATGCAAAAAAAATAAAAGCAGCTTTAGATCAGCACGGCTTGGAAGCAATAGTATGTGGTGCATTTGGCCCCACGCGCGATTTAACGCACGATGATCCGGCTGTACACGAAACCTGTTTTCAGTACATAACGCAGTGTCTTGATTTCTGCAATGAATGGGGTGCAAAATTTTTAGCCGGTCCCATGTACTCGGCTGTAGGCAAAGCACGAATGGTTTCGCCTGAGCAACGGAAAAAAGAATGGGATCGTGCTGTTACCAACATTCACAAGGTAAGTAAGCTGGCGCACGAGCGTAATCTTGAAATTGCCCTTGAACCCTTAAATCGGTTTGAATCGGACATGATTAACACAGCTGAAGATGTGCTGCGGTTGGTGAATGATGTGAACCATCCGGCTGCCAAAATTATGTTGGATGGATTTCACATGGCTATTGAAGAACGTAACATCGAATTAGCCATTACATCGGTGGGCGGAAGGCTCATTCACCTGCAGGTGGCAGAAAATTATCGCGGCACTCCTGGTACGGGGCAAACTCCCTGGAATTCTTTCAAGCAAGGATTAAACAACGTCAATTATAAAGGAGTGATCTCCATTGAAAGTTTTACACCCGAAGTAAAAGAATTAGCAGGTGCGGTATGTATCTGGAAAAACCTCGCACCCTCGCAAGATGGATTTGCTCAGGATGGCCTTCATTTTTTAAGAAAACTATTAAACGATTAAATCATGACTAAAACAATCAACATTGCCATTATTGGATTAGGGTTTGGAGCAGAATTTATTCCTATCTATCAAAAATATCCCGGTGTTAAACTGGCTGCTATCTGCCAACGTAATAAATCCAAGCTGGATGAAATCGGTAATGCATTTGGTATTGAAAAGCGATATACCGATTACGATGAGTTGTTGAAAGATCCCGACATACATGCGGTACACATCAATACACCAATACCCGATCACGGCATTCAATCCATTAAAGCCTTAAAAGCCGGCAAGCATGTGGCGTGTACCGTGCCCATGGCTACTACGGTAGAAGAATGCGAAGAGATTGTGCGTCTCACACACGAAAAAAAACTTACCTATATGATGATGGAAACCGTGGTGTATGCCCGCGAGTTTCTGTACATGAAGGAATTGTATGAAAAAGGTGAGTTGGGAAAAGTTCAGTTTATCAAAGCCAGCCATCAACAAGATATGGACGGTTGGCCTAACTATTGGCCAGGACTTCCACCCATGTATTATGCCACACATTGTGTAGGGCCTGTATTAGGTTTGATGCGAAAAGAGGCCGAGTATGTTTCGTGCTTCGGATCCGGTACCATCCGCGAAGAGTTGATTAAACATTACAACTCACCGTATGCTGTGGAAACTACTCACGTAAAATTGAAAGATTCAGATTTGAGTGCACATGTGTATCGATCGTTGTTTGATGTTGCCCGCCAGTATCGCGAAAGCTTTGAAGTATATGGTTCTAAAAAATCGGTAGAGTGGCCATTGATTGAAGGCAAACCACTGGTAGTACATACGGCAAAAAAACCTGAACCTGAAATTCCACAAGAAGTGGAGTGCCCTGATTTCGCGAGGCTGTTGCCCGAACCGATACAGCGATTTACTACGAGAGGTGTTTATGATGCTGATGAACATCAACACTTATCGTTTACACAAGGTGCCGGCCATGGTGGTTCACATCCACACCTTGTGCACGAGTTCGTAAGTGCCTTGAAGGAAGGCAGGCAACCGTATCCCAACGCCACACAATCGGCCAACATTACTTGTGTGGGAATTCTGGCACATGAATCGGCCAAACAAGGCGGCAAGATTATTCCATTGCCTGCGTTTACATTCTCTAAATAAATTTAGTTATGCGCACCATAAACACAGTATTCATAGCTTTGCTTTTGATAAGCATAGTTGCAGTTGGACAGATCAACGATAAACTGGCACCACACGGATTTGATGTGCCTCGCAACGGCATTGCAAATGGAAAGATTGATACCATTTCTTATCCATCTAAAACTGTAGGTGTTAATCGCAGAGCCTTGGTTTATACACCGCCCGGTTATTCGAAGAGTAAAAAATACCCGGTGCTTTATCTGCTGCATGGCATTGGTGGTGATATGAAAGAATGGTTAAAGAATGGTGCACCTCAGGTTATTCTGGATAATCTATATGCAGATAAAAAATTAGAACCCATGATTGTGGTGATGCCGAACGGTCGCGCCATGAAAGATGATCGTGCTATTGGCAATATGTTTGATAGTACACGGGTGCAGGCATTTTCAGTTTTTGAAAAAGATTTGTTAAATGACCTGATTCCGTTCGTTGAAAAAAAATATCCGGCTTATAAAGAGCGTGAGCATCGGGCCATAGCCGGTTTATCGATGGGTGGTGGCCAGTCATTGAATTTTGGTTTGGGTAACCTGGATAAGTTTGCCTGGGTGGGCGGTTTTTCATCGGCACCCAATACAAAACTTCCGGAAGTGTTGGTTCCCAATCCTGCCGAAGCAAAAGCGAAACTTAAGCTACTTTGGATTTCATGTGGCGATGCTGATGGGTTAATGAACTTCAGTAAACGCACACACGATTATTTATATCAGAAAGATGTGCCGCATATTTTTTATGTGGAGCCGGGCGGTCATGATTTTAAAGTGTGGAAAAATGATTTGTATATGTTTACGCAGTTTTTGTTTAAACCGGTTGATGCTTCGGTGTTTGCATCTTTTACCGTATTAGGTTCACCAGCCGAATCCAACATCCGGTCAGCAAAGTATCCGCAAATTCTTCCGGACAACCGTGTGTTATTTAAGATCAAAGCGCCTGATGCTCAAAAAGTACAAGTTGATCTGGCAAAGAAATACGATCTCACAAAAGATACGGAAGGTTTCTGGACGGTAACAACCGATACAGTAAGCGAAGGCTTTCATTACTATTCGTTGCTGATTGATGGTGTAGCGGTAGCCGATCCGGCCAGCGAAACATTTTATGGAATGGGCCGTATGGCTGCGGGTATTGAAATACCATCTAAAAACAGTGAATTCTATTCTTTAAAAAATGTGCCGCATGGCGAAGTAAGTATCAAACGGTATTACTCAACTGTATTTAATGCCTGGAGACGATTTTACATTTATAAACCAGCCGGTTACGATGCGAACGTGAACGAAAAATATCCGGTGCTGTATTTGTTACATGGCGGTGGCGAAGATGAACGCGGCTGGGCTACACAAGGCAAAACCGATCTGATATTAGATAACCTGATTGCCGAGGGAAAAGCAAAACCAATGCTAGTGGTAATGACAGACGGAAACGTAGGCGGTGGCGGCATTGCCGGTTTTGGCGAACGTGTACTTCAGATGTTTGAAAATGAATTGAAGCAAGTAGTGATTCCGTTTGTGGAAAAGAACTACCGTGCTAAAACCGAATCGAAAGATCGTGCATTAGCGGGTTTATCGATGGGTGGATTGCAAACGTTGTATGCAGGCATTCGCAACCATCAAATGTTTTCTTACCTCGGTGTATTCAGCTCGGGCTGGTTTGCCAACAACACGCAGTTATCCGATCCTCAATATGCGTACATGAAAGAGAATGCAACGGCTATCAATAACAACATCAAACACCTATGGGTATCCATGGGCGGTAAGGCAGACATAGCACATAACAACTGCCAGGTAATGTTGAAACGGTTTGATGAGATGAATATCAAATACACCTATAGTGAATATCCGGGTGGACATACCTGGCCCGTGTGGCGACATGATTTGTATTCATTCGCACCCTTATTGTTTAAGTAATTTACAAGATCAGAGGTAGCTTTATGAAAGCATTGGTATGCAAGCAGCCTGGAACATTCGAGTACATAACTATTCCCACTCCTGCATTAAAGAAAGATCATGCTATCATAAAAATAAAACGCATTGGTATTTGCGGAACCGACCTTCATGCCTTTGTAGGAACACAGCCATACTTTACCTACCCACGCATTCTGGGTCATGAATTGGCGGGTGAATTAATTGCAATCGATCATGCACCTGGCTTTTCAAAAGGCGAGATCGTTACGATTGTTCCCTATTTTAATTGTGGTACCTGCATAGCTTGTTTACACGGCAAACCAAATTGTTGTGTGAGCATGAATGTATGCGGAGTACATGTAGATGGTGGAATGGTAGAGTACCTTTCGGTTCCATCAATATCGTTGGTGCATAGCGAGGGACTAAGCTTGGATGCGTTGGCGATGGTTGAACCTTTGGCTATTGGAGCGCATGGTGTGAGGCGTGCCCAGGTAGGAGAAGGTGAATTTGTTTTGGTGATAGGGGCAGGGCCAATTGGATTGGGTACGATGGAGTTTGCCCGCTTGGCAGGCGGTAAAGTAATAACCTTGGATATTAATGAGCAACGACTGAACTATTGCCGTGAGAAATTGAAAATGGAACATACTGTAAATGCAAGTTCAACAGATGTTTTGAGTGCCCTACGTGAAATTACCAGCGGTGATATGCCTACCGTTGTGATAGATGCTACGGGTAGTTTGAAAGCCATCAACAGTGCTTTTCAATACCTGGCGCACGGTGGTCGGTATGTATTAATAGGATTACAAAAAGGAGATATTACATTCAATCATCCGGAGTTTCATAAACGTGAAGCAACATTAATGAGTAGTCGCAATGCCACTCGTCAAGATTTTGAGTTGGTAATCAAATCGATAAAAGAGGGTAAGATAAATCCGGAAGCATATATTACCCATCGAGTTGATTTTGTTGATGTAACAGATACATTTAGTCAATGGCTAAACCCAGAGAGTGGTGTAATAAAAGCTATGGTGGAATTCAACTCGTAAACTATGCGCCTAATACTTTTCATTGTTTTAATCTTTTGGTGTATAACAATTTTTGCGCAGCCTGATAATGAGTTGAAATTATGGTACAATAAACCATCGGGCAATACTTGGGAAAACGCATTACCCATTGGTAACGGTCGGCTGGGTGCTATGGTTTATGGAAACGTAGAAGAAGAGATTATCCAACTAAATGAACATACGGTATGGAGCGGCAGCCCCAACCGAAATGATAACCACGAAGCATTAGCTGCCTTGCCTGAGTTAAGACGCCTCATCTTTGAAGGTAAACAAAAGGAAGCCGAGCAATTAGCCAACAAGGTAATTATCTCAAAAAAATCGCATGGGCAAATGTTTCAACCTGTGGGTAGTGTTCATCTTTTGTTTGCAGACCATAAAAACTATACTAACTATTATAGAGAACTGGATATTGAAAAGGCAATTGCTAAAACAATATACACTGTTGAGGATGTTACTTACACCAGAGAAACACTTGCTTCCTTGGCGGACAGAGTGGTGGTACTACGACTTACGGCCACTAAAGCTGGAAGCATTTCTTTTGTAGCTAAAGGATCAACGCCCCATACTCGTGCAAACGTACAAACAGCAAATGGAAATGAGGTAATCATTTCAGGCGTTACAAGCGATCACGAAGGGGTAGCGGGAAAAATTCACTTCAAAGGAATAATTAAATTAAAGTCAGATGGCGGAAAAATTATTTCAACGGATTCTACACTTTCAGTTAACAATGCGAACACCGCTACGCTTTATATGTCCATCGCAACCAACTTCAATATTTATTTCGATATAAGTGCAAATGAAAGTGAAAGAGCAAACAAATATTTAAGTAATGCCTTCGCGAAGCCCTATAATCAAATTCAAAAAGCGCATGTAGCCGCATATCAAAAATACTTTAATCGTGTAAAACTTAATTTGGGCACTACCGAAGCAGTTAAACTTCCTACTGATGAACGGTTGAAAAATTTTCGAAATGCAAACGACCCACATTTTGCAGCACTTTACTTTCAGTATGGCCGGTACTTATTGATTTCATCTTCACAACCGGGTGGACAGCCGGCTAATCTGCAAGGCATTTGGAATCGCAGTATGAAACCTGCATGGGATAGTAAGTACACGATTAACATTAATGCAGAAATGAACTACTGGCCTGCAGAAAAAACAAATTTATCGGAATTACATGAACCGTTTTTAAGAATGGTGAAAGAATTGGCTGAAAGCGGAAAAGAAACCGCTCGGATGATGTACGGTGCTCGTGGTTGGACGGCTCATCATAATACCGATATATGGCGAGCAACCGGTGCCGTGGATGCTGCCTTTTGGGGTGCGTGGCCGATGGGTGGTGGCTGGACAAGCCAACATTTGTGGGAGCATTACTTATATAATGGTGATAAAAAATTTCTGGAGTCGGTTTATCCGATCTTAAAAGGTGCTGCACTTTTTTATACGGATTTTCTGATCGAACATCCAACTTACAAATGGTTAGTAATCAATCCCGATATGTCACCCGAAAATGCACCGGCTGCCCATCAGGGTTCTTCGCTGGATGTAGGTACTACCATGAGCAACCAGATTGTGTTTGATGCTTTCAGTACAGTAATAACGGCAGCACAAATATTGAATCGTGATCATGCATTCAGCGATTCATTGAAACAAATGCGCGATCGGTTGCCACCCATGCAAGTAGGTAAACATGGGCAATTGCAGGAATGGCTGGAAGATATTGACGATCCGAATGACAAACACAGGCACATCTCGCATTTGTATGGATTGTTTCCATCCAATCAGATTTCACCGTATCGCACACCTGAATTGTATGCAGCGGCACGAACAACCTTACAACATCGCGGTGATGTTTCAACCGGTTGGAGTATGGGTTGGAAAGTAAACTGGTGGGCGCGGTTATTAGATGGCAATCATGCGTATAAACTTATACAAGACCAACTTACACCGGTTGGTACCAACGAAGGCGGTGGCGGTACATACAATAATTTATTTGATGCGCATCCACCTTTTCAAATTGACGGTAACTTTGGTTGCACCTCAGGCATTGCCGAAATGTTAATGCAAAGTACCGATGATGCGGTGCATTTGTTACCAGCATTACCCGATGTGTGGCCAACCGGTTCAATAACCGGGTTGCGTGCCCGGGGTGGCTTTGAAATAGTTGAATTAAAGTGGCAAGAAAGTAAGGTTATAAAACTTGTAATTAAATCAACATTGGGCGGTAATCTGCGGTTACGTACGCCTAATCGGTTAGATTTTACTGGTGGTAAACAATTATCAGTTGTAGCGGAAAATTCTAATCCTTTCTATCAAACAGTAACATCAGTGCAAGGAATTAAAAACAACGCAATGGGGCCACCTAATAATTTTCTACCGAAAACTTTTGTGATGGATGTGCCAACACAAGCGGGTAGAACCTATGTTATTGTGCGATAATTAATTTCAACCATTCGGTACCCATACGCGCAAATGGGTTTTTATTTATTCTTTCTGGGTTTTCGCATGTTGCACAATGCCTCTGTTACTGATCTGTGAAATAGATTTACGCTTACTTTCCGATACAAAAAATAGTGAACCCTTAATTATCAAGGCTTTCAGCTAATTGGGCAACAAATAGCCAACAAAGGCTGTATTATCAAAGGAAACTACCCAACAAAGAAAGGAAAAAAAGTTGTTGAGTTGAGAGTGTGCTGTGCCTTATCATAAGCAAAAGCAAAGATAAGGTTACAACCTATCGAAGTTGCTTGACAACCGTTTCCTGCTGCAAGCCCATGTACTGGCAGAACTCTTCAACTGTAACAACCTGGTGCTGCTGCTTGTTGAAATGGTCCTTGATCTTCTTAATAAGGTTTCTACCATACCTGTCGCTTCTGCCTGTGATTACCTGAATGTCTTTCGGATAAATGCACAGTCTATTCATTATTTCAATTATTCAACTTCATACACTAACCATACCGATGATATACTTCAAATATGGAAGTGACATTGCAAATATAAATCTTTTTTTAAGGGCGGTAAAAGTGTGTTTGTTGGAATAATGCGGAACAATCGGCACAGCTCATTTGCAGAGGCTTTAGAGTGCTTCTAATTTTGTTTTCGTAAGCTGATTAAAGCGTATCAGTCGAAACAAATTTACTAACTCATAAAAGTTTAAAGCAATGGCAAAACTTAAAGGTATCCTCAAAATTGAAGGCACTCTGGATGAGCTGACCTTCTACAAAACACAAGATGGCCACTTGGTGAAAACCAAAGGTGGCGTATCTGCTGAACGTATCGCAAATGACCCGAACTTCCAGCGTACCCGTGAAAACGGAGCTGAGTTTGGCAGTTCTGCAACTGCCGGCAAGTTGCTTCGCAACGCTGTCCGTAACCTCATGATGAACGCTGCTGACAATCGTGTTACCAGTCGTTTAACCCAGATCATGACCCTTATTAAGAATTACGATGTAACTTCTGCAAGGGGTGAACGCACAGTCGCAATCGGTATTGCCGACCCTGCAGCATTGGCTCTGTTGAAAGATTTTGATTTCAATGACAATGCAGCTTTGGGTGGTGTTCTTTTTGCTCCTTTCACCGTAACAGGTGCATCCGGTGCAATCAACATTCCGGCTTTCATTCCGATCAATGATATTGCATATCCGTCTGGTGCAACTCATGTGAGCTTCAAGTCTGCGTATGCAGTTGTTGACTTCACCAACGGAACCAGTGCAATTGAGTACAGCCCGGTCACCAATCTTCCTATTGACGGAACCAACACACCTGTAACTCTTACTCCTGCCGGTGTACCTGCCGGAACTGGAACTAAGTTCTACCTGATGCTGATTGAGTTCTTCCAGGAAGTGAACGGAGTTCAGTACTCTCTCAAAAACGGTGCTTACAACGTGTTGAACATTGTTGAAGTAGCATAAACGCTGTTCTTTCTTTCAGTTAGGAAATGGCCTCACCAGTTTGGTGGGGCTTTTTCTTTTCAGCAAAGCCCCTAAAAGGGCAATGCTGAAAGCTCACGAACACCTGAAGGATAACGCCAAACATAGCAGCCACATGGAAGGCGGTAAACCTTGATGCCAAAAACTGGCTGATGGGCTAATGATGACCTGCGGATGTAACGCTGAAACGCAAAGGGTGACAAAGGCAAGTGCTGATGAAGTACCTGCGGAGTGAATGGGCAAATACGTGAATGGCTGCCTGAACTGATACGAGGATGCTTGTGCATAAAAAATAAATTTTATGTGCATCTCTCTGCATGGCGGATAAAAAAACCAAAAGGAAACGGAATAAATGAAAGCCTTGTGCGGTGGGTCTGTGTTTATGCCGTAGTCTTTTGGTTTTTTGGGGTCGGGTTTGTGCGTCTGGCCGCCATGCTACCTTTGCACATCAAAATTTATTTATGCACGGTGCAGCATCATGTACAGGTCAGCCTTACTATTTGCTTTTAAGATGCCTGTAAATCATTGCCCTTTTCAAATCATTGATTAAAGCCAGATTTTGGCGGATGGCTCTTTCCTTCTCTTCAAGCTGCTTGATTTTATCAACTGTGCTTTTATATTCCTTTTCCTGCTTACTTACTTTTTCTGCCTGAGTAAGTATTTCATTTTTCAAATCAGATAAGCGGATAAAGGGAATTACAGAACCAGTGAGGAACTGATGAAAGTATTTTGCCTTCCACAGGCCAAAGAGTAACCAGAAATAAAAGTCTTTCTGCTCCTGGCTTTTGCAAATGCAAACAAATGAGTTTGGGCAGGGAGTCAAAAGAGGCTTACCACTGTTCAGGCCTTTTGATAGAATGTAAAATTCAAAACCTGTGCTTTGATGCTTTACGCTGTACGTTTGAAACTTCGGAATGTGCATAATGACTGCTTAAATTTTGAGCCTGTTTTAAGCCTTTGCCGCAGCCCTGCTTCGCTTACGCTCCGCAGCACACATATAATTTGACAAAGAAAAAAAACAGAAAAAAAAAGAAAGCAATCCCACAGGTGGCGTGGCTAAAAAACCAAAAGGAAACGGAATAAGTCCCGAAGGGTGAAAGGCAAATACCACTAATAAAAACAACAGCTTATTTGCCTTTCATTATGCCGTAGTCTTTTGGTTTTTGTAGTGCGTTGGCCTGTGCCAGCCACCTAACTTTGCTGCACTTTTTATTTTTATTTTTTTCAAGCAGAACCTTCTTATCTGCATTCCTCTTCTGAAATCAGAAATTTCGTTTACTACACTTCATCATCCGAATTTCAATTCAACCGGATATATTGTTCGGAGTTATTTTTTGTGGGTTGGCTGGGGTAAACAATTCGCAGGAAAAAATAAAGCATACCGCTTTCTATGGTGCGGTGGGTCAAGAGCAAATGCAATGACTGAACGAAATGGAGCAAATCGGGTTGGTGGCTTGGAGTGGCATGAGCAGTTTGCTTAGAAGCGTTGGCAGCTTTTGTAACTTTTCAAAAAACAAAAGCTATTGTAGCGTGGGTTAAGCAAACGCCATGACACGGAAAGCCTGTGTGTTGGCTTTGCGGAATGAAGAGAAGGAATTGCTTTTGCTGTGCGGTGCTGAGGTTGGTGAAATGAACGTAGGCGAAATGCAGTGAAGGATAGTGTAGTGAATGAAGCAAAGCGGAATGAACGCAACGCCTGAACGAAATGGAGATGAAGTGAATGAACCTACCGCAAGCACATAGCCGTAAAACAAATCATGCTTTATTTTTTACTGCACCGCTGAAAGGGTGGCGGGGTGTAGGGGTTCTTCGGGTGGGGTGCGTTGGCAGAAGCACGGCTTCACTTTTGATAAAAAGTGCTATGGTGTTGGCTACTTAACATAATGGCGACTTATGTGACAGCCACTGCGTTGGGATGCTTGCATAAGCGTGGGGTGGCTGTGCGAAGCGAACACATAAGACCGCATTATGTTTAAGTATGCTTCCGCCATTTTTTATACTGGCATAAGCGAAACGGTGGTGGTGGTTGGAGTGTAGCGGCTTTTTGTTGCTATGCTTGGGTTGGCTTGGCTCTTTGGCTGTGTAGCAAAGCGGAACAGGCAATGTGCCAAAAACGTGGGGAGCATAGCCACAAAAAGTATGACAGTTAAAAATGGCGGCAACACCATAGATGCAGTGGAAGGGTTGGCTTTGTGGGTTAGCCACTGCATAAGCCGTGCGGTGTCTGAAGATAAGACACTACTCAAATATTCATTTTCTATTTATTTACCAAAGACAATCAAGTATATTATATTGAATTATTTCTATTACAAACAGCAGATCCAGAAGTAACAGACAAACCCATAATTAAGAACTCCACTTCTTCATCAGCTCTTGGGCAATGTTCTATACCCTTTGGAACTATGAACATATCACCTTCATACATCTCAATTTTCCTGTCTCGTAACTGAATTGTCAGGTTACCCTTGTAAAGAATAAACAATTCGTCCTGGTCGTCATGTTTATGCCATTTAATTTCACCTTTTCCTTTAGCCAGCTTGATTAGTTGACCATTTGTTTTCCCGATAATCTTTTGGCTCCAATACAGATTGATGGTTGCAAATTCCTGTTTGATGTTTATCTTCTTTAAAGAATCAAAAGAAAAGTCCGAATAATCAATATCTAACTGCAATAGTGCCACTCGTAAATTTCTATGTTGTATGGGTAAATCTTCGGTTGCAGGAGTGGTATAATTTTCAATAAATTTAAAACCATAACTTTTATAGTACGAAATAATCTTTTCATTATCCGCCCACGTATCCATTCGGATACTTTTAAGCTTTTTTTCTTTTGCAAGAAGAATCGACCAATCCAGAATTTTCTGAAATATCTTTTCACCTTTAAACCTTTGATTAAGTACTATTCGGTGCAGATAAATAGCATCTGAATTTTCGTTTTCACGCCAAATCAACTCATCGCTATAACAAATGCTGAAAATCCCAAGAATATCTTCGTTTCGAGTTATTTTATACAAAAGTCCATTATTAATATCTGCCTTGATAAAATCTTTGTCATAGCTGTTCCAACCCACATAATTATTTTTCCTTTGAAAATGAATCGCTTCTTCAAAGAGTTGATAGATTATTGGCAAATCCTTGACCGTTGCATTTATAATCTCATTTTGCATAAAGCGTATTTCATTTTTTATTGTTTAGAAATTCATCTGTAAAATGCCCACGTTCTTTGGGTTTGGAAAATTTTTCTGCATTGTATGTGTTTGATTTTCCTTTGGGAATAGATAATGAGTCCCATTTCTCAGCACACATTTTGCCGATGAAAACGATTTGCCCGACATGATAAGGGTAGTGAGCCAATTGCCTGTTGATGGCTTCTAAAACAGTGTGTCCTTGATTGCGGATGTAAATAATTTTTTCAAGGTCTTGTTCTTTCAAAGATTTTAAAGTGTCTAAGAATACCTTCCAACCCTCATCCCATTTGTTCAACATTTCTTGTTTGGTGAAAATATCATTATCAAATTCCGCATCCCGGTTTCGCCATTCTTTTTCTCCATCTGTTGTTAGGAAGTCAGTCCAACGACTGAGCATATTTCCCCATAGATGTTTTACAATGGTGGCAATACTGTTACTCTCTTCATTGTATTGCCAAAACAGTTTTTCCTCGGGAATCTGAGCAAAAGTTTTTTCGCCCAACATTTTGTAGTATTCAAATTGCTTGATTACTCTTTCTAAATAATTTGTATTCATGGCCTTTTATCTTTTATAGTAAAGCATGAGTGATGCCTTTTCAATAGCATTATGTTCCAACATAAAACCGACCAATGCAGGATTTGCCGTTGCGTCTAAACCAAGTTTTTCAGTTTTCAAGGCATAAACAGTGATGATGTACCGATGGGCTTTGCTTCCCTCTGGTGGGCAAGGACCTCCGTAACCCTGGGTTTTAAAGTCTGTAACACTTTGTATGCTACCAGCAGGTGCCAAGTTAAGGGACAAATTTCCCGCACCTGGTTTTAATTCATTCGTATTTGCAGGAATGTCAAAAATTAGCCAATGCCACCAACCACTGCCAGTTGGTGCATCAGGGTCGTAAAAAGTAACTGCAAAACTTTTTGTACCACTTGGTGGATTTTCCCAATAAAGTTGTGGCGACAAGTTTTTACCTGTGCAACCAAAACCATTGAATACTTCTTTTTCGGTGGCTTGTCCGCCAAGTTCGTCACTCTTAAGAGTAAAAGTTTGAGCATTAGCCGCAATGCTTGCAAACAATGATGCGATTAGGATTACTTTTTTCATCATGATCTTAACTATGGATTATTGATTTTATTTCATTGTAAATAGTTGTTGTAATTGGCGTATCTATATTCAACTCTTTGCCGAATTGAATTATGCTGCCGCCCAGCAAATCAAGTTCGCTACTTTGTTTTTTTGAATGAATGTCTAACTGCATTGATGAGGGTGTATCGAAAGGGAAAGTCATCGCTGTTTTAAAAGTATTTTCTATTACCTTCTCATCGAGTAGAATACCTTTACCTAAGGCAATTGCATTGATTTCTCTCATTATTTCCACAGCTTCATTCCGTTGAACAGGTTCATTACATACCGCTCCGAATGATGAATTGTGCTTAGATGTAACAAGAGCAAAACTTGCTATGAACATAAATTTTGTCCATATCGCTTTTTCGGGGTTCCTGAAATTCATAATCAATTTTTGAGCTTTCAAACAGTTTTGTAATCCATTCGATTGATTTATTTTGATTTAACTTATCCTTGCCAAATATGATTTTGCCGGGCTTACTCTTTTGTTCAATTACGCCTTTGTCTTTTATATGTGCTGATATGTAAACACACGAGGGTATAATTGTATGATGTGGAATGAATTTCCTCATTCTTTCATAAATATCTGCTCCATTCATCAATGGAAAGAGTATCGTATCACTCTTTATATTTGGCAATAGTTCAGTACAAACTTTTTCGAGGGCATATTCCTTCACGCAGATAAAAACCAAATCAGGGTTTTTAATTTCTGAAATGCTTTGAAGTAAACAATCAGGTCTTGTTGAATTGTCTGTAGGAAATTCATGTGAAATTAAAATTAAGCCTCGCTCTTTGATTGATTGATAGGTTTCATTTCTTGCCACAAAAGAAATCTCATAATTCTGAGATTGTTCATTGTATTTGCTTAGTTTAAATCCGAAATACCCCCCTACACCACCTAGTCCAATAATTGCAATATTCTTCTTGTTCATGATCGCTTGAATTATTGTTTTAATGATTTTACCCGTTCTTCAAATGTTGATATGTTTTCAATTGGATATAATATTTCAGAGAATAATTTTAGTAGTTCGTCAGAATGTTTGAAACTCTTTTGAGTCTTCATGTTAAAATGAACCAGCTTTCCCCACATCACACATTTGAGTTTCGTTTTATGTTCATCCCACATAAATGCTTCCACCAGCAAACTGTAATCAGAAAACTGAATCAACCTTGATTCAATGGTTACTATTTCCATCCATGTTGCAGGGTGGAAGTATGAAACTTGAGTTAATGCTGTTACCCATCCTAAGCCTTCTTTAAAAGCCAATTCAGCTGTGTTAAATCCATATTGCTCAAGTAACTGTTCGGTTCTTGCAACAACGATATAGTCAATATATTTGGAGTTATTCAAATGATTAAACGGGTCGCAATCTTGATATTGAATCCGTGCTTTACTTTCTAATGTTTTTGGTAAGTTTTTCATGCTTGTTGTTTTTTATTTTTCTAAAATCATTGTTACCCCTTGCCCACGAGCCGCACAAACAGAAATAAAACCTCTGCCCGAACCTTTTTGATGGAGTAGTTTTGCCATCGTGGCAATGATTCTGCAACCAGTAGCTGCAAAAGGATGTGCAGCCGCCAAGCTGCTTCCTTTTACGTTAAGTTTATTCAAGTCAATAGTGCCAAGAGCTTTTTCTAAACCTAAATCTTTGCATAGTTTATCGCTTTCATAAATTTTAAGCGTGGCTAACACTTGGGCTGCAAATGCTTCATGTATTTCATAAAAATCAAAGTCTTGCAATTTGAGGTTGGCTTTACGCAACATTCTGTCGGCAGCCAAAACAGGAGCCATTAACAAATTGTGTTTATTATTCACGTATTCAATGGCTGCTACTTCGGCAAAAGTGATGTAAGCCAACACGGGTAAATTATGTTTTGCAGCCCATTCTTCACTTGCAAGCAACACGGCAGAAGCACCGTCAGAAAGCGGTGTTGAATTACCAGCTGTAAGCGTTCCATTTTGCTTGTCAAAGGCAGGTTTGAGCTTTGATAGCTTTTCCATATTGGTATCTCTGCGTAAATTGTTATCAGCGTTTAAACCCATGAATGGAGTTATCATTTCAGCTATAAATCCTTCGTCATAAGCATTCGCCAATTTTTGATGACTTGATAAAGCAAATGCGTCTTGTGCTTCTCTGGTTATTCCATAATATTTAGCAGAATATTCAGTATGACCGCCCATTGATAAACCTGTTTTCGGTTCATCATTTACTGGTGTAACGGGCTTGAAATCTTTTGGGCGAAGCGATAGGAATAGTTTTAATCGCTCCAAATTGCTTTTCGCTCTCTTTGCTGCAAGCAATGTGCTTTTCAGCTTTATTCCATGTTCCAATGGAACATTGCTTGTAGAATCAACACCGCAGGCAATTCCTGAATCAATTTGTCCTAATGCAATTTTATTGGCTATGTAAATAGCTGCTTCAACCCCTGTTGCACATGCTTGCTGAATATCACAACCAGGTGTTGCTGGATTGAGTGAAGTGTTCATTACACTTTCACGAATCAAATTGCCTTCCGTTCCGCTTTTAATTACAGCACCGCCAGCTACTTCGCCAAGTAACTCACCATGTAATTGATATTTGTTAATTAGTCCGTTTAGCGTAGCAACGAGCATGTCGCTGTTACTTGCAAGTGTATATGCGGTGTTCTGCCTTGCAAATGGAATACGATTGTATCCTACTACCGCAACTCTTCTGATGTTTTTGTTCATTATTTCCATTCTGTTACTTATTAAAATATACCAATCGGTATATTATTGATTAAAAAAAATTACGTCTTTATGTTAAGAATTAGTTGTTCTAAATAATTCATGGCTATGCTAAGTTCAGTGGGTTTGCCAGTAACCTTCGCTTGCATGATTGCACCTTCAATTAACGACATCAAAATGACTGCAAACTCAGTTGGGTTTGTGTCTTCTTTTATTTCTCCTCTTTCTATGCCACGTTTTATTTGACTTTCAATAGAAGTTTTCCAAAATGCCAAAGCATTTGCCGCTCGTTCTCTCAATTTTGGGTGAGTATCATCTGCTTCTGTAGAAGTATTCAGGATTGGGCAACCTGGTTTTAAAAACGGTATTTTCAAAAAGTCACGATACACTTTGGGATAAACCAACAGTCGTTCTATGGAATTGTCGGTAGCTAAAATTTTGTCCTTTATATAGTTTGTTACTTTGCCATAATTGTAATCAAATGCAGCCAAAGCAACCTCATCTTTGTTTGTAAAGTTTCCGTAAATACTGCCTTTTGTAAGACCAGTAGCGTTTGTCATGTCTGCAAGCGATGTTCCTGCGAACCCCTTTTCATTGAAAACAGGGGCAGTTTTCTCAATTATATAATTACGGGTACGTTCTGCCTTTGAAAGAGTCTGTTTCATGCAGGCAAATATAACACTTTTTATACCGTTTGGTATATTTTTTTTTTTGAATCTTTTTAATTGTATCACAAAAACCACAAACTCTCCTTCCCAAAGTCAGGCAGTTTGTCGTGTTGGAAATAAGGGCAAATCTCGGCCACCATTTCAGGGTACTTGATGGTAACCGGCAAATTCTGCTGATTGGTGCTTTTCCAGTACATACGGCTGAACTGATACACCTGGTCTATGAGTTGCTCTACCAAGTTCATATCATCTAACATGCCTTCCACTGTTGAGGATAAAGCAATCTTTACCGGAAAGTGATATTCCTTTTGTGCAGGCTTTGAGGTTGCATCGTATCGGGTATTGTTGAATAGCAGGTATTCGGATTTGCCCACCTTTACAATTGTGCCACTGTATGGCATCAGGTTCTCCGCATCGCTTACATCAAAGCCTAACAACTCTTTGCTTTCAGTTTTGTTGATGGTAACAACAATAACAGGAATGTTCAAGCCCAATGTGTGTAAAGTCCGCAGGATGGGTTCTAATTCCTTTTTGCCAATGTCTTTATAGAAGTGAATAACCAACCTTGAAGCTGTATAATTGACGGCAATAAACTCTGCTACTGCCTCACGGATGGAACCTGCAAGGCTTATGGTATCATCGCCTTTAAAGCAATCAAAGCCTTTGAATATACCCTCATTATTGAAGCAGAAAGCAGAGCCTACAAATCTGGATTTACGGGTAACAGAATAGAATGCACCCACACCCACAATAAGCTCATTGTTGGTTGGTCTGTTCAGCCTCCAGGGCACACCACCCAATTTTGCCAGCATGGCAATTTCAATGTGTGGCAGGAATGTATTGAAGAAAGAATTAGGCTTACCGTTTTTGTACAGGTGTTCGCTTTTGATTACTTGTGAAAGCACACCTTCATACAAAAGGATTTCTTTGATCTTATAGTAAATGTTCTTCTTGCCTTCGTCCTTTTCTAATTTAGGCACTGGGTTTACAAAGAGTGCCATGTATTGCGTATCAGGTTGCCAATCTGCGTTCTTTACAGCATTGCGAACACTGGCTACTGCATTTTCAACGGTATCAAATTCTACGTTCTTTGAAATGTCTAACTCAAAAGGCACTTTGATGTAGTCTTGCATTTTGGGGAAAGGGAAACGGTCGTCTTTCCAGCCACTATGCAAATACCTGTACAGTTCAGTTACCGCAGTTGGTTTGTCTGACTGCTGATAAATGAAAAAGAATTTGAAGTTGCTGGGCTTCTGTGGTAATTGGTAAGGACCTTTTGACTTAAAATCTTTCTTAGGCTCCTTTCCTGTTTTTCCTCCGGCATACAACAAATCGTTGGAGCTTGAATTGATAACACGGTACTGCTCTGCCTTTGGCCGATAAAAGCCTTCCTCGGTTATAGGAATGATTTTGCAAAAAGCAGGGGTGTTGAGATACTTGCTGTAAAAATCTTGCAGAATATCCAAGTATTTTGGATAGCGGTTTTTTAAGTCCGGTACATCAAAGGCAATTTCTAAATGCGGCTTGAGTTCGTTGCTTAAAATTGGGTAACAATTCTGTGGTTGATTGATTACCTCCTGTGGTCTGAACTTCCATTTATAAATAACCCCATTGCAAACTATCCAATTGTACAGGTTGGTATTGAAGTTGTATATTTCGGAAACCGGCTTTGCAAATACTTTGGTTGTGCCATCATAAGAAAGAACCAATTCGGGTTTATCTGTTACCCTGCCATATTGAACTTTGAGTGTAAACTGGTTATACACTTTGTATTTGGCGGTGCTCTTTTCAGGACTATGAAACCATACTTCTGTTTCACTGGTGAAGTCCTGATGCATGATATCTGCAATACCTTCAAAGTGTTTTCTTATCAGGTAGCGGTAGTAATGATTGGCAAAACGGGTGCTAACCGATAAATCAATATCCAAGAGTATTGCCCCTTCTCTGGGTGGCTGAAAATCAGTGTACAGCTTTTCTAATTCCAGCAATTCCAATGCAGAAAATTTATCATCAAGTAACCCTTGCAAATCACCTTTAAACACCGGATAATAACCAGGCTGCTTCTGCCTGTAGAATGCAAAAGTTTGTTTCCCTGCCGGAGGATTGAAAGGAATGATATTTAAGAGTAAATCTTGCTGCATTTATTTCTTTTTCTTTTTGGGCTTATCGGTTATCTTTTTTACTTCTTTCTCAAAATCACTTTCAAAATTTCTATCCTGAATTACTCTGAATTTTTCATATTCTTTCTCTGCCAATTTCATGGCTACTTCATGGCTCACTTTACCTGCATCTTTTAAAATCTGGTATTCGTTGAATTGAAGGAAGGCATCCAAACGGGTAACCCAATCTGCCATTTTCATCGGGATCTGTCTTTCGGCTTGCAGTTCAGCAAAATCGAGGTACATGGTAACGATACGTTCCAGTTCTTTGATTTCCTTTTCCTGCAGGTAATTTTTGGCTGTTCCAATATCTGTTTTCAGGATTTTACCTTTGGGGGCATTCTTCCAGGTGGTTAAGCCCATGTTGGGCTGGGAGGCATCGGCACGGTCAGCAATCAGTTCGGCTGCCGTTTTCCCGGTAATTGCCCAATGCAGCTTGTTTTGAACTGTTTTAAAGAACTTTTGGGTGATTTCTGCATCCTTGTTGTAATCGATACTGCACTGTTCGTAGATGTCGGTTATTTTGAGGTAGAAACGCCTTTCACTTGCCCGAATCTCCCGGATGCGTTCCAAGAGTTCTTCAAAGTAGTCCTTGCCAAAGCGTTTTCCTTGTTTAAGCCTTTCATCGTCCAATACAAAACCCTTGATAATGAACTCTCTAAGGGTTTTAGTAGCCCAAATGCGGAACTGAGTGGCTTGATGGCTGTTTACCCTATAGCCAACGGCTATTATAGCATCCAGATTGTAAAACTCCACATTCCTCTTTACCATCCGGGTGCCTTCCTGCTGAACTGTTTCCAAAATGGAAATAGTTGCCTTTTCGTCCAGTTCGCCCGTTTCGTAAATATTACTGAGGTGTTTGTTGATAGCAGGAACTTCCACACCAAACAATTCCGCCATCCGCTTTTGAGTGAGCCAAAAGGTTTCGTCATTAAAAATCACCTCAATTTTCACATCACCTGTGGGGGTGTTGTAAAATATGATGTCGCTATGTTGTGGGTTATTGATCTCTGACATAATTAATTCGATTTACAAAGTAGTTAATAAAGTGCCGTCAGATTTGAAGTACAGTGACTCCCAATCTGCAATAACTGGAATTTGAAAAGCATTATGATTTACAATCTGAGTATACAAATCAGAAAGTGGTAAATCTTTATAATGATTGAATTTCTTATCTTCTTTTAAAACGGCATTTTCAAACTCCCTTATTCTTATAGATTCGGATTTGCATGGGGCAAAACGGTCATTTAGACCATCTTTAAACCAAAATAAATCTTCCAGAAGCCTTACATCAATTTCGTAAGATATTGTTGCATCCTTAGTGAGTTTCAAAGTAACAAGCTCACCTGACTTAATATGCACTCTATATGACGCCAGTGAAAATGACCTTTCCAAAGCATCTAAAGTGATTATTATGTTTTTGATTTCGCCCTTATGTCTTTGAACTCCACGTTCTGTATGCGATAATGGGTTCAATAGAATTTTTACATACTGTTTTACATCTGATAAATTCGACACTATTGTGGGCTGATTTATCTTGGTGAAAAAGATAATGGCCCTGCCCAGCATAGAATCCAATGTATAATTGCTGTTGGGCTCTTCTTTGTCAATGTTTGCATACAAATGATGAGGAAGGTGTTTTTCCAAAATCTTCTCCGTATGCTTTCTCAGGTAATTGACAGATGCAGGATAGTCGCTTTCTGACAAGTGATATAGTGCCTTTGACAATTCCGTTTCATTTTCAAAAAACCTCGGTTTGGGAATGAGTGGATCTTTTTCGTTCACATAAAATTCCCAAAACAGCCAATTGTCTTTAAAACTGCTGTGCTCTATTTTATGCTTAGCAATGTTGAAGAATTGCTTATCGTGGGTGAAAATCAATAACTGATATTTATCCTGATACTCGCCAAAAAGCAGTTTTAGTACTACTTCCCGGTTGCTCATATCCAGACTTATCAGCAAATCATCCAACGCCAGTACATTTAGCTTGTCAGCCAATAATCTTCTCTCCAAAATGCCCAACCGGATGGCTAAGCCTATTGCAGTCTTCTTGGCCTCATTTAAAAATGAATGTGGCTTTTTTACAACATCCTCTTTGCCATAGTACTTTCTGATTTTAAGGAATATTTCCGGCATGGTATAGCGGACATCGCTGTTGTTGGCCAGCAGTTCAAAATCGTACTCCCGATATTCTAACTCAATTTCGATATCGTAACCGAATTTGGTTTTTAATATGTCGTTGGCCTTAGTGGTTGCATTGCCCAGCAAAGTCCTCAACTGTAAATTAAACGCATCCTTGAGCTTGTTTTTGTTGGTAACGATTGTAGATAGCTTATTTGGGTATTTGCTTGGCTTACCACTTTTAACCAAAGGTTTTTTGAGCTCTTCCCAGGCATCATTAAAAAAGTCGAATGTGTAAGGGGCAGGAGGGGAAAACTGTAAATACCTGAAAATTTCCACTTCAAACATTTCAAACAAAACAGGATTGTCTCTGTGATAAAAGCTGAGGAAACTTGCCAGCACCTGATAATTGATGAAATCACTGCTGACAGCACTTAACTGAACATCTTTATCGTTGATGACACTATAATCGCCAAGGGCTATTTTATACGCATTGCCATTGTCCAACTTCATTTCTATGAAAGAAGGATCACCGGCAGGTGTATGTATGTTTATGAGGTTTTTCTCGTGGTTTTCTGTAAAGTAGGCATCTATACCACCATTCTCTTTAAAACTGCATTGGAGCAATGTATAAATGCCCCAATAGATAGAAGATTTACCACTACCGTTTTCCCCCCATATCAACACGTTTTTACCGTCCAGCTTTAGTGTGTTGTCGGTTTCGGTAAAAAACTTGAAGTTGTGTAGTGTGAGTTCGATAATCTTCATTAGCTGATGGTTGAATTTATTACACCAATAATATCTTTACTTACAATGTTGGCTTTGAGTAAAGCGGTACGAACAGGATTTGTTTGCTCATGCAGCCAGTGGTAAAATTTTACCACTGTTTCAATATCGGCATCTGTGTAGTCTTCTGAAATGGGTTTAATATTCTCCAGGTATTTCAATACTTGCAATTCTGCCATTTCAGGCTCTGCACCAAAGTATATTTCGTAAAAAGCCTGGTCTATTACTTCATCAAACGAATGAATGATCAAATCATCGCCAATGTATTTTATCAACTGCTCCTTGCGGGGCTGATGCACCAGCAAAATATAATCGACCAGCGTAGCAATAATTTGCTGCTTGTCAGACAATGCAATGGGTATCTCCAGCAAAGGCTCTTTATCTATCTGGTAATTGTTACCCTGCATTTTGCCTTTGTTTCTTAACCAAAATGCTATTAGTTTACTATTTAGCAATGCAGTTAAATACTTCAGGTTTACTCTTTCAGTCCTAATTACATTAAACGAAAGCATTACATATGACATCGCTTTAGTGTAAATGAACGTAGGTCTATCACACTTTCTAACGCTTAATATTTTTTCTCCTTCCTTAAAGAAATTTTCATCTCTTGGCCATTGCAAATGGTAATAAGTAAGACGACCATTTTGATTTTCTCGCCTCTCTTCCATTATCTTACTATAGACAGAGAGATGCTTTAATAGATTCGGTGCATCATTTTGATAATTGGCTTTCGTGATGTACAATATTTCAGATTCGTAATCATCAATAAACTTGTACCGCTGAACTTCATTAGGCTCAAAGACTGGCTTGATGTACTTTTTCTCAGCATCATCCAATTTATCAAACTTACCCTTCGGAACAACAAAAACTCCATCGCCTACCTTTATTTTGTTGTCGCTAATTTCTCGTTCAGTAAAACGCTTAATATTCCTTGTATTAACAACATCGGGATTAGGCTGTATTCCGGTCGCTATCTCCTTTTCTTCCAATCGTATATGTTCAACCTCTTGAATTTTCTTTAGAATATTCTCATTAGTGTCATTTGCAAAAGTGATATAACCATCGATATAAGTATCCGGAACAAACTCAAAGTTTACCTTTTCAAAGTTTTCATGTGTAGTATTGGCATCTGATTGCAGGAAGTAATCCAAAAAGGTTTTATCAATATTATCCACCAGCAATCTTGCATAGTTGGTGGTATATTTTTCTCTTGGCGTTGTTTTCTTCACCACATAAATCATGGTTTGTATACCGGCACTCTGAAAAACTTTGTAGTTACCAAAATCAATAAACGAAAGCATTTCAGTTTCCTGCACAATTTTGTTCCGCAGTTTTGCAGCACCTGAACTGGTTATCCAGTTGTTCTGTGCAATAAAGCATTGTATGCCCCCATTGTCTTTCAGCATATCAATACAGAAGCAGGCAAAAAAGTACCATATATCCATTTTGCCCATGTAGTAAGGGCTGTCTCTAATTCCATCAAACGCCTTACGATTAGTGTATTCCTTTATGTATGGTGGATTGCCTATAATAATGTCGAACTTACCTTTATCGAATACATCTTTGAAATAGGTGTGCCACAAAAAGTAGGGCCGTTCTTTCTCCTCATGCTCCCATCGGTTGAGGCGGTCTAATATATCACTCAGGTGGGCTATCTTGTATTCAAGGGATTCAATTTCTTTATTTAGTTTCTCTACTGCTTTGGTCTTTTTATCCTGAACTCCCTTTGGGTCATGGGTATTGATGGTATTAGCCTTTACATGGCTTTGCTTTTCGGCCAAAGTTGCTTGCAACTTGGTTTTATCCAATGCAAACTTTGCCTTCAACTTGCCCTCAATAATAGAGTTAATCTTCGCCTTTACCTCCTGTTTGGTTTTGTATGGATATGAGGTATCTACTTTAAAATCGAAGTATAAATCTATAAGGCTCTGAAACTCTTCTTTAGTGGTACTGTCGAACACAAAAACACTTTGGTTTCTGCCAAAGCCAGGCAATTCTACCTGCCCTTTGTGTGCAGTAATAATTTCCTCATTCTCGTCTTTTAACAGGTTGCTCAAATCCACATCCTCAAACTTTTCAAGGATACTGTTTCCCTGCATGATTTTGTAGTCGAGGTTAGGTAAGGGTTGAGGCTTGTCTTCATCCACCACCAAAGCCAGCCAAAATCGTAACCTTGCAATGTCAACGGCACCTTTTTCCAAATCAACACCATAGATGCTTTTTTGAATAATATCCTTTTTGACCTTCGCCTCATTGAATGATTCATTTGGGCTGATGGCATTGTGCAGGTTTTGCAATGCAGTGAATATTACTTTTAAAACACCCATTGGGAAAGCTCCTGACCCAATGGCCGGATCACATACTTTTACCTCTTTCAGCAATTTCTTTATCAGCGAATGATTGGCTCTTACAAAGTCAGAAACAACATTGCCCTTTACGAAATCATCTATGTCTTTGCTATCGGTATTTAAGTTGTGTTTGAGGTATTCAATAATACTTTGCTGGCTCATATAATGCACCACTTCTTTGGGTGTATAATATGCTCCCTTATCCCGGTTGTCTTCCAACAGGTTTTCAAAGATGTGGCCCAGCATTTCAGGGTCAATACCTACCTCGTGGTCTTCCGGGCTGTTTTCATCAATGGTAAAATTGTACTGTTCTAAAAACTCAAACAGATTTTCAAAAATGTGCTTCGGAAAATCAATCTTATTGCCCTTCGGAAAATCATCATCAAACAAACCTCCGTTGAGGTATGGAACACTTACATTTTTTGCATCCTTAAATGGGCTTTTGCCATCTATCAGAAAGACAAAGTTTTCACGGCTCTCGTTATTCAGTGTATTGTAGAACAGTTCTGATAAATATTTGCTGTGAAATTTTTCCGGTTTAGCCGCTTCCGTAAAGAGTTTATATACAAAGTTTTTATACCCGTTTTTCCATGTTACTTTCTGGCTGCCTGTTGGTGTGGGTACACCCATCCATCCCTTACGCTGCAAAAAGTAAAGGAATACTAAACGACCTAATAGTTTCTTTGTAAAATCACGAATGGGCAGTTCGTTGGCAGTTTTATTCTCTTCTTTCTCATTCTTATCAATGTCAAAAATGCCATACCTTATTTTATCATCTTCAATAAGGTAGTTATTAAATATCTGGAACTGCTCTTTGTATTTTTTGAAAAACTCGTCATTCAGCTTTTCAACAGAGAAGGCATCAATGACATCCTTTAACTCGAAGTTGAAAGTGTTTTTCTTTGCTGCTAATTCCCTCAGTCGCTTTGCAGCAGTAGTAGCAGATTCATTGATACCCAACAGGTAGGTATAACGCTTAGGGTTTGTTTTAAACTCTTCAAACTGACCCTCTTCATTAAAACGAGATTCTTTGCAAATGAAAGATAGACGATAGTCTTGCTGAGACTTATCCTCCGAAACATAGAATACCAAAATACCGTGGTTGTTAGCCTGGTCAATATACTTAGCAGTGATATTGTGAAAACTTACTTTGGTTTTGGCAATCTTGTTCTCTTTCTTAATGCAAACTTCAAGGATGATTATCTTCTTACCGTCAGTGAGTGTAATATCTCCCTTTTGGTGGATGTATTTAGTTTTATTACTGCTATCATCCAAAGAGACAATGGAGTTTTCAAAATTGACTTTGGGAAACACAAAGTCAATAAGCCTTTGCCACTTGTCAAAGGCATAATCATCGGTGAGTATATTTTTTATTTCTCTCTCTTGCATTTGATGAGTAGTTGATTAGTTATCGAAACTTTCACTAATGATTATTTCCGGTTTAAACTCCTTGATGTTGAAAATGGGCTGAAGCATTTGCATGGTATCATCTTCCACCACTTGTAAGGGGTATTTGTTCAGCAGTTTTATAACCTCATCCAACAAATTGGCAGGTTTTAAGGGAGCAACCTTTATTGCTTTTGCCAGCTTATTTACATCCCTTTGCAATTGCTGAAACTTGCCTAATCTGATAGCAGCCTTGGCATTCTGCATCAATTCCCTTTCCTCCGGATTTGCAATTTGCATGTTGGTTAATGCATCAAGGAAACTCAAAGCCTTCTTTTCATTGGGGCCTTGTGTTGTATCAATTTTACGTTCCTTACTCTTCTCCTCTTCCATTTTGTTGGCAAACAAGCTGATGGCTTCTTTCACCTGTGTATGATGCTGTTCATTCAGTGGAATGGCTTTCTCCGTAATTTTTGCATAATACTCTTTTTCAGCTTGCAGAAATGTGAGTTCGTCAATATCCCCGTTTTCCTTAACAAGTAAGAAAGCATCTCTTTTCTCGTTGCGAATAAATGTGATGGTTGCACCTTTCAGCACAGGACTTTTTCTACCAACCCTTGCCCTTGTAGGCATGTTCTTAATTTGCTTGAACAGATCAGGATTATCTTTTTTGAACTTTCGCAATTCCAACAATATCCTCAGTTTCTCGTCTTTCTCCTCGTTTACTGTTTTGTCGAACAAGCCAAAGCTCTCTGTAACCTCATCAGGCGAATAAATCTGACTGTCTTCACCCATTGCGGAGTGAAATGCCTGTAATTTCATAATGGCCTTTTTCTCCAGTTCAATATCACTGTTGACCTTAGCCGTTGGAAAGAAATTGAAAATATGAATATTGTTTGCTTTTGATCCAATACGGTTCACCCTACCAATACGCTGCATGAGCTTTGTACTGTTCCAAGGGGTGTCATAATTAACGATGATGTTTGCACGGTGCATGTTTACCCCTTCTGCCAACACTTCAGTGCTGATTACGATATTGTAATCATCCTTCTGTTCTGTTAGTGGAATATTGGCATCAAAGTTTGCTTTTACAAAAGGGAATTTATCTTTTCTGTTTTTGCTATCAACTACCAGTACTTTATTGAAATTTGCCTTTTTCAATTCTGCCTCTAAGTAGGCAGTGGTTTCCTTTGACTCAGAAAAAACAACGAGCTTTTCATCTTTATTGATGCTCTTATCAAAAAGTTTGTTTTGCAAATAATCAATGAATACTTCCAGCTTTGGGTCTTGGGTAACATTAGCCCAATCATGTACTAATTCATCCAGCAGCACTTTGTCATTTTTAAGACCAGTAATAAAACCCGGTTCAAAATCATCAGCCGTACAAATTTCAATTGTTGGATCAGTCTCAGCAAGGTCAGTCAGTATTACAATTAACTCCTCCTCACGGCCTTCGTTTATATAGTCGCTTACTCCATAATTTGGGGCTATGTAAATTCTATCATTATCAAACATGGTTACCATTGCATTGGTAGCAGCCGAAAAACGATTTAGAGACTGTTTAAAAGCGAAGAAGCTACTGTCAATACGTTTTACCAGTAGGGTTTTCATAATGAAAGCCAACTGGGTTGAAATCATATCTGCTTTTTGGTACTTGGACTTTTTGTGCGGCTTCAAGTATTTTATTGCCTGATAACGATTATACGAAAGTCCCTTGGTGGGATGGCTTAGATACAGTATTGTTTTATCATAGAGGCTATCTAAGTATTCATCTAATTGATAAAATATTTTCTCAGGTTTGTTAACTGCCGGGAAAATAACACCTTGTTCTTTCAAATCTTTGGCATACTCCTCGTTTTCTGAAAGGTCGGTTCGGGTTCTACGAACTGTAAGCGGTTCAATTACTTTAACCCTAATTTTTTCATAGATGCCTTTCACACCGGCACTCACTTTCTGGATATCCGTTTCGGCTTTTAGCTTTTTGTATGCATCGATTTGACCTCTAAAAAAGTGCTGCAAATTTCCAACCTCCAATGTTGAATTTTTGGCATCCTGAAACAGGTACACAAGATTTGCAATATCCTCTGGCTTATTGTTTAAAGGTGTGGCTGAAATCAGCATCACCCTTTTCTGCTCGTAAGTATCGTTGGTTAGTTTCTTACGTGTATGAGATTTGCAGATGTTTTGCAAGTGGAAGTACATTTCGGCACTATCACTTCTAAACTTATGAGCTTCATCCACAACTATCAGGTCATAGTCATGATGCTTGTTCACTTTATGCAGGCTACCCGATGTTACAATCTTGTAGTTGTGCAAACCGAATTTAGAAAGAGTATCCTCCCAGTTTTCTTTCAATGCTGGCGGACAAACAATCAACGTTTTAGACAAATAAGATGGAAACCCATTGGAATAAAAGAATTTCTTGGCTATCAACGTGGCCACGATAGTTTTACCAAGTCCTACTACATCAGATAAAAAGAAGCCGTGGTGCTTCATCATCTTACTGTACCCATCTGCAACTGCATCAACCTGGTATGATAACTTTTTAAATCCTTGTGGTAAATCCTGAATTGAGTTAGGGTCGAAATCAATGCTTCTACCGAAATACTCGATTAAGAATTTCATATATACCTCAAAGGGTGTAAACTCATCATTCAGGTATGTTTCTTTTTTGAGCTTATCCACAAACTCTTTTCCTACCTCCACACTTTCATTCCAAAGTTTGTTGAAGGTTGCTGTAGCAAAATCTATATCTGTGTTATCCCGCAATTCAACATTGAACTCAAAATTTCTTTCTAAGCCGTTATCAGTTAAATTACTTGAACCAGTAATAACAGAACCATAGCCGTGGTCATGCTTCTCTTGTTCTCTGAAAATGTAGATTTTCGCATGTAGGTTCTGCTTTGGGTGTACTTTGATTTTTATTTTCTCAGTAACCAAATCCTCAATCAACTGGAGCATTCCAGCTTCTACATCTTTATCATATTCTGCTTCCTGAATGTTCTTTTTCAATTCAGCGAAGAAATCATCTCTACTTTTGGCCGGATCTTCAATAAACAATAAACCCCTTTTGTTCGCTTCATAAACAAGGTTGTCGATATTGATACCTACAAGTATTCTAATCTCAGCTGCCTTTTCTACAAAGGGGCGGATGCGGAAATAACCTGAAGCTCTGAAATAGCCTACTAAAGCATCGAAAAAGTGAATATTTCGATGCTTGAATATTCCCTCAATTTTACTTAGAAGGGTGTTATCATTTTCATTTGTAAAAAACTTTGTAGACATTATTTCTCTCGCTTTATTTTTTTTGATACTGACTTTAGGGCTTCGTCTGCCGTAGGTTCATCCTTCACCAACTGCATCAATTGATCAGCAAGCCATAGTGTTTCTAACTCTACTTTATCTGCCTGAAGGATTTCAGCCAATACAGCAATCTGCTCTTTCTTAATTGGTCTTTCGCCCCGTTCAATTTTGCTGATAATGGATGTGTCAACATCTAACTTAGAAGCAACGTGCCGCAGCAGCAGTTTTTGCTTTGTCCTAAGCTCCCTTATTCGCTCACCAAATTGTGTTGCCATTGTAAACTTATTGTCTTGACAGATATTGGCAAATATAAGCAAACAAGTGAAAGTAAATACTAAAAAGAATAGCAAACCCACCTCACAGGATGGGCAGGGATGCAAACCCTGCAAAGTCTGCAAACAAAGCAAAAACCTCATCGGTTTGGCCGTATGGGGAGCATTGCAGGAGGAAAAAAGATGCTTAGATTTTGCGGTAATGACCGGCTTTCAGTTTTTCCAAAGCCTTGCCGGTGGCATTGTGGAGGATGTCGTCCACGGTACGGGGTGAAAGCTGAAACTGTTTGCCGATTTCAACGGCCTGTTGGCGGGTAAACTCTTCCGGCAACGCCTCAAAGAATTTGCGTTTGCTGTCGCCTGTCTTAAACTGGGTGGATTCGCTCTGCTTTGGCAGATTGTTGAACATGAGGATACTGTGGTGGAGGTAGATTTCTGCCAACCGCAGGGCGGTATTAAAATCTTCATCGGTACACACTATCCGGGTGGCCGCCTCTCCGTTCTCAAATTTGCGGAGGGAAGTAAAAATCATGGCCATGCGGTACAGGATCAAGCCCAGGCGTTTTACAATACTGGCGGCTTCCTCGGCTGTGAACATGGTTACCTCGTTCAGCCATCCCTCACAGTGTTGATTTAGCTGCTGCCATTGCTCCGTTGAGAGTTCGATAACAGTTTCTTCCCGTTGGAGGAACTGGACCATATTGAACACCCTGCCTGAAAGGACTTTGAAATGCTCGGTTAGGTTAATGTTATTGGCATTGGGTGAAACATCTTTCCAACGCTGCTCCACCTTGAAGGCATAGAACAGGAAACGGCTGAACAAACCATCTTCGGAAGAGGCTATCAAACCCGTTACCTGATTGGGTGTACCAGAGAGGGCAATGGACAAGCTGGGGGCATTAACCTCTGTAAATTCATTATTGCCTTTACGGGAACTGGAAAGCCTCTCATGGTGAAACGATTTGCGAAGCATATCGGAATAGGAACCCCATTCCTGTTTGAATACATTGCCCAGGGTGTCGGCTTCGGTTTCGCAAATGATGCCTGTACCCTCGTTCTGCTCCAAGTGCCAAAGGATTTTTGCATAGCTGGTATTGGCCGGAATGTACACCACTTTAAAAGTCGGTTTGGTGGGTGGCTCTTCTGTGGAGGTGTCGCCTTTTTTCTTGCTGCTGATACGCTGCTTGTGTTCTGACAATTCCTGATTGTATTGCATCTCTGCCTCTCGGCTTGCCTTTAGGACAAAGCTGTGGTAATCGTCTGCCAGCATTTTGGCGAATTTCAAAGCACCCTTGCCACTGGCAGCCGGAGCAATGGCAAAAGAAAATACATTGGGGAATACTTCATTTCCTGCATACACACCCTTTACACCGGGCAAACATCCGCTAAGAATAGCCAATGCACCTGTCAGGAAAACATCTCTTTCCCTTTCATCTGTAAAAGCCATTGCACCATGTTGTAAGAGGTCAGGCATTTGCAAATACAGTTCTTCGGGAATGGTGGGTGTTGCCTTCAGGTAATCTTCCTGTGGGGGCTGCTGTTCTGTACTTTGCAGCTTTGCAGTGTTTGCAAACTTTGCAAACTCGGGTTTGTGGTGGGTGTAGGCACTCTTTATCGCTTCGAGAATTTCTCTTTCAGGTAGGTCAAAATGTTGTGTACATAAAAGTTCAACATCGGACTGCGATAAACCAGCTCGGTTGCAATTAGAAGCAAGCCGATAAATATAATTGTTCCTGTTTCCATCGGTGTATTGTGATTTTTGATTGGTGAATTGAATTTGTTGATTGAAGATGAAAGCGGTGTTCAGATCCTCCTCAGGTTCGCTTCGATGTGGAGGCAAAATCGGCTCTGTAGTTTCCCTTACCGGTTCCTGCATTTTGGTTTCTGGTAGCTGCACTTTGAATTTCTCGTTGCGGATATTCTTGTACAGTCCGGGATGGTAACTCATGAAGCAAAGGCGTGTAATGTCTTTGCAGCTTGGGTCGGCCTTTAATCCTGTGGCTTCTTCGTAAAACTGCTGCACCTGCAAATAGGCTTTATCGTGGTGCTCAATGCCTGTATTCACTTCAATGAATACTTTAAGGCCGTTGCCGCTGGGGCTGATGAAGCATAGGAAAGTGTAGGGAATTTCGGCAATGACTTTGAAAGCTGTATCTAACTGTTCCGGTGTCAACTTATCAAAATCGAGATGCACAAAGCCGCTGTACATTTCCAGGAAAGGCAATTGCCTTTTCTCGGTGAATACTGCGGATGGAGTGAAAGCCAACAATTGCTTTTTCTTACTGGCAGCTTCCTCCGCTTTACCCTGTTCCAGCAATGCCCTGATTTCTTCAACCTCGGCTTTGTATTTGCCGTTGGCTATATCATTGCCAATAAGAAGTAATGATCTCTTTTCAACCGGAACGGTAAAGTTTCTGAATATGGTACTTGATGCCATTGTTCTGTTCTTTCAGTTAATAAAAAATTCTTACTTCTTGCGTTTATTGCGGATAACATAGTCGGCTGCCATCTGATCAATTTCATCGGCTGCTGACTTACGGTTACGCTGTAACCAGTTATCCAATTCCTCCCGTTTGAAGTAGAGTTTCTTACCCTGAGGACAGAAATGGGGAATGTGCTTTGTACTGGTCAGTTTGTACAAATGCGATGGGCTTACGTCCAAATACTTGCAAGCCTCATTAAAATTCAGTACTGTTTTTTGTAACAGGTTTTGCTCATCCAGCTTGTTAGCGATTTCGGTGAGCTTGTCTAAGATTAAATCTTCGTTAGCCATCTTTTTACTTTTTAAAGTTTGATGGCACAAACCTCTCAAATGCTTGAGAGGCAATGGTTAAGGGGTTAATCCCTTACTCAGATTACTGAATAATCTTAATGTTTTTTATTGCAGATGTTTGAAGATTTTGTCAATGGTTGCCTTTTCCTTCGGTTCAATTTTGTTCTTTGAACCACTGGCTGAAAGATTGTTTGCAGTAATGAGGGTGTCCTTCTTTGAATAGAAGATTTTTGACTTCTCTATGTTGGCCAGTGAAAGGCTATTGAAGTATGGCATGAACTTATCAATGCAGTAGCGGAAGTGTTTTGTTTCGCAGCCTAATTGAATTTTAACTGCACCCGGCAGGATGCTTTTTGCTGTGAAGGCTTTTATCAATTCATCAGCATTAGCAACATCCTCATTCAGGAACTCTATCTGATAGCACAACTGATTTACAACAGTTTTCAGTTTTTCAATATCATCCTTGAAACCGAAGCAAATTGTTTCCTGGCTTTCGGTGTATTCCTCGCTTTGCTTGCCGGCTGGCATCGGCTGCCCAATGTATTCTAATGGCTGAATGCTTGACAATGGCAGCTCCAAATCCAACACATAAAAGTCCTCTAAACTGGTGGTGTGCTGTAAGCTGTTTTCAAATGAATGATGAACGCTAAAATAAAGCTGTATCAAACTATGCTTTAAGCAATGAAGGGCATAATGTACATGATTGCTTTGCTCATTGGGATCTGTTGTAAAATCCCTTTCAATTAACTCGGCTGCGGTTTGCTTTGCCAATACTTTGATACTGTTGAGCACCTTGTTAATCTGATACTGAATATCAACCAACTCAGTAAGTGATGCAGCTTTCAAAAGGATGGAATTATATACCCTGAGTGTTTCCGCTGTGATTACTAAAAAATAAAAGTTGGTGATGGGGTCTGTGTACTTGGGTAAAACTGTTTTATATGAAAGCGGTTGTATTGTGTCATTTGTAATTGCACTATCGGCCAGCACTTTCTTTAACTGCGGATAGTCGGCCAGCAATGCAGTCATTTGTGACTGCAAATCTGCAATAGTTTTCGGTGAAGCTGCTTTTGCAGCTTTCACCAATTCAGTGAACCGCCTTGTGTTGGTGGTATCCATTTTCCACGGTTTTAAAGCACCGTGCATTATGCTGTCTAATACTTTTATCTCCATCGCTATAAGTCTAATTTGATTTTATTCGCTGCCTCCTGTTTTTTATGGTCAATCACCTTAGCGTAAATTTCGGTTGTTTTCAGGTGCCTGTGTCCTAAGAGTTTTGAAACAGTGTAAATGTCTGTACCCAATGTAATTTGAAGGGTGGCGTAGGTATGCCTTGCACAGTGAAAGGTGATGTGTTTTGTGATACCTGCTTTCATTACCCATTCACGGAGTTTCAAGTTATGCCAGGCACTGTAATACAAGCCTTCAAATACTTTATCCTCCGGTTTCCTCCTATCGCCTAACAACTGAAAAGCCTGTTCTGAAATGGGCAAGGTTTCTGCTCCCTTTGTTTTCTTCTGCCTGAAACGGATGTAATACCCTGACTGCTCAGAGTGCTGCACTTCTGACCAGACCAGCTTTTCAATATCTGACCAACGTAAGCCTGTTAGTGCAGAAAAGATGAAAGCATCTTTCAACACCGGCATTTCACATTCCACTTTAGCGGCTGCCTGTAGTTCTTCCAATGTCAGGAACTCCCTATCAGGATCATCAGCTTTGATGCCCTCCACTTGGTTTGCCGGGTTGGTTTGGATGATGCCTTCTTTTACGGCTTCTTTCAAAGCTGCTGTTACTTTGCTGAAATAGGATGATTGAGAGTTTTGCGAAAGGCGTTTATTGGTTTTGCTCTTAGCTTCATACTGGAGGTAGTTCTTGAAATCTTCCAGCCAGTTTTTATCAATGTCTTTGAATGATGCTCCGTTCTTGGCAAACTTCTTCAGGTGTTTCAATACGCTATCCCAATTGCCCCAATTACCCTGGCTGTTTCTCCTTTTCTCTGTGAGGCGTTCAAAGTAGGCAATGAAACTGCCTTTGGCTTTATCGGTATCACGAAAGCCGTATTCCTCATTCTTTATCTGTAACAAACGCTTCGACCTGATTGCTTCTGCCAATACCAGTGTTTTGCGGTTCTCTTCCTTCTGCTCCTTAGTGAGCTTGCCTTTCTCCGGCTCGGGTATCAGGTAGAGTTGCAGGTATTCGTAATCTCTTTTACCATCACTGTAGTAATCAAGATACAGGCTGATTTTATCGCCCTTTTTGCGTTGCCTAAGTGTTACTGTCATGCTTCAGTTAGTTTGAATAATTCATTGATAGCTGCCCGGGGAATACGGGTACTTCTGCCCAGTTTACCTGCTTTGAGTTCGCCTTTCTCAATGAGCCTGTAAATGGTCCATCGGCTGGCGTTGATTAACTGGCAGGCTTCCTCAACGGTTAGAAATTCCTTTTGAGCAATGGCAGGGTTGTAAAGTGCCTTCTCGGTTTCTTCCTTGATGGCCACTTCAATTTTTTCGTTCCGCTTCCGTTGCTTGTATGCTCGTTTGGCACAGGTATCTGAGCAAAACTGTGTAACAGTAGTCTTTGCGGTAAAGCGGTTACCGCAGTGCTGACAAGTTTTTTGAAGACGAATGTTACTGCTCATTTTGTTGCCTGTTGTTGCTCCATGTTGCAGCTTGTAGCTGTATGTAGCATGCTCTCTCCCGATTATTGCCTGATTTGTGGGCAACAAATCTGGGCAACAATTAGGCAACAAATATAGGTAAAAAAGTAGAGTTGGGCAACAAAAAAGAGGAGAATAAATCAGCTAAAACCCAACAAAAACAAGCATTTATGAAACAAAGGAAAGATAGTTACTTTCCGATACAAAACCTGGAAAAAATATTTGCCAGCAAGTCATCACTTGTAATTTCACCTGTTATCTCACCAAGGTGATGCAACGATTGCCGGATGTCCATGGCCAGAAAATCACCTGTAATGCCTGCTTGTAATCCATCCAACACACGGGTTAAGGCAGCTTGGGTTTCAGAAAGTTTTTGAAAATGACGCAGGTTGGTAACCAATACATCACCTTGCTTTACAGCATTAACCTTGAATTGTTTCAAAATGGTTTCCTTAAGTTCTTCCAGGTTTTTGCGGTTGGCAGCAGAAATAAAGATGAAGTTTTCAGCTTCAAGTAGCTTTAGAAGCGAATCAGAAGCAGCATCTATTTTATTACCAACCTTTATGTAAGGAATTCCTAATTTTTTTATCGTGTCTTCTTCAATTTGAATATCAGCGTAGGTGGACGTGGAAAGATCGAAGAGGTATAAAATCAGAGCGGCTTTTTTCATGCTCTCGCGGGTACGCGAAACACCAATGGCCTCTATTGTTTCGGTGGTATCGCGCAGGCCTGCTGTATCCATAAACCTAAAAGCAATGCCATCCAGAATAATTTCATCTTCAATTACATCGCGTGTGGTTCCGGGTATGTCCGATACAATCGCTTTCTCTTCATTCAATAATGCATTCAACAAAGTTGATTTGCCGGCATTGGGTTTTCCGGCAATTACAGTAGGAATGCCATTCTTAATTACATTGCCTTGCTCGAACGATGAAATTAATCTATTCAGGTAACTTTGTATTTTGGTTACCAGGTTTTTAAGATCATCGCGCTGGGCAAACTCTACATCTTCTTCACCAAAGTCAAGTTCAAGTTCTATCAACGATGCAAAGTGAATAAGTTCTTCGCGCAGGTGCTTAATTTCTTTTGAAAAGCCACCGCGCATTTGATTTAGTGCGGCTTGCCGTGCATTATCGGTTTCAGCGTGAATCAGGTCAGCCACTGCTTCCGCCTGTGCCAGATCAAAACGGCCATTCAGAAACGCGCGTTTGGTAAACTCACCGGGTTCGGCCAGGCGTGCACCCTGTTGTAAAAATAGTTTTATGATTTCGCGTACAATAACAGGCGAGCCGTGGCAAGAAATTTCAACCGCATTTTCTTTGGTGAACGAATTGGGTTCTTTGAAAACGGTAATCAAAACTTCATCAATGGTTTTAATTTTGTTGCCAATAGTACCGAAATGAACGGTGTGTGAAGGTTGTGCCTCCAGTTTTTTTCCGTTAAATACCTTATCGGTGATCTTGATAGAATCTATTCCCGAAAGCCTGATTACAGCCAGCGCACTTATGCCCGGTGGAGTAGTTAATGCAATGATGGTATCGTTTGTAGAGGTGTGCATCTGCGAAAATAGTTTAAGGAGTAACCAAATTAATTATCGCGCACAATCAAAACGGGTATCTTCACACGATGGCGTACTGTGTCAACCGTGGTGCCTAAGATCAAATCTTTAAACCAGTTGTGTCCGTGCGCGCCCATCACCAATAGATCGGAATTAAACTGAGTTACAACTTCCGGAATAATTCTTTTAGGATTCCCAAATCCAATTTTCATTTCCACCTGGTACCCAAGTTTTTTCAGCTGATCAACATACTCATGCAGTGCACGGGTATCTTCATCCGATTCGTGGTCGGCAATCTGGCTTCCGTACCACATGGCTCCGGCCGTTTCTACAATATGAACTAACAGGTAACGAGCCTCTTTACCGCCTTGTGCGGTTGCACTGCGAATGGCAAGCGCATCAGCCGAACTAAAATCAATTGTAATAGTAATGTTGCGGTAGGGTATAGGCTTCAGGTTTACCAACTCAGCCGCACTGCCGTGCGGTGTATGCGATTTTTTCTCTTTGCGCTTGCGGTCTAACGTTGGTTTAAAGGTTATATACAACAATAATACACCGGCAAACAAACAAACCGGTATTGCGGTAATCCATACTATCCAAGCGTGTGACCCGGCATCTTGAATCCAGCCGGTTATTTCATTTATTACCAATTGAACGTTTAATGAAACGATAATTATTGCAATTATCCAGGCGCCAATTTTTACAATGGGTTTAATCACAAATACACCCATCTTTTCTTTATCGCTTGTAAAGTGAATAAGTGGAATGATGGCAAATCCTAATTGAAGACTAAGAACCACCTGGCTAAAGACCAGCAACTCGCCTGTGCGGCCTTCACCATAAACTAAAATCACAATATAAGCCGGTATAATTGCGATAAGCCTGGTTATTAACCTGCGAAGCCACGGGGCAATACGCAAGTTCAGATAACCTTCCATTACAATCTGGCCCGATAAGGTTCCGGTAATGGTTGAACTTTGCCCTGCCGCAATCAGCGCAACACCAAACATAATGGAGGCCCATTCGTTACCCAGCATGGGCGATAAAAACTTGTAGGCGTCTTGTATCTCAGAAACTTCGTACATGCCTGCGCGGAAAAAGGTAGAGGCAGCAAGAATCAGGATGGCAGCATTTACAAAAAAAGCAGCATTTAGCGCGATGGTTGAATCAATAAGATTATACTTAAGCGCACTCCAGATTCCTTTTTCGCTCGTGTCAATTCTGCGGGTTTGTACCAGCGAGGAGTGAAGGTACAGGTTATGCGGCATTACCGTGGCCCCAATAATACCGATGGCAATATAAAGGGCTGTTTCATTGGGGATGGATGGAACAAATCCTTTTACCAACTCACTCATGTCGGGTTTGGCCCAAATCATTTCTAATAGAAATGCAGCGCCAATGGTTCCAACCAAGGCAATAATAAACGCTTCAATCTTTCGCATACCGTAGCTCTGCAGTATAAGCAGCAGTAAGGTGTCTAACACAGTAAGCGATACGCCCCATATAAGGGGAATTCCAAATAAAAGTTGTAAACCAATGGCCATGCCCAATACCTCGGCCAGGTCGGTAGCGGCTATGGCAATTTCAGCCAAAATCCACAAACTGAAATTTACAACCGGGTGATAAGAACCGCGCGAAGCCTGGGCCAGATCGAGTTGCCTTACAATACCTAAGCGCGCGCTGAGCGATTGCAGCAACAGGGCCATTAAGTTGGACATTAATAGTACCCAAATTAGGGTGTAGCCAAACTGGCTACCACCGGCAATGTCGGTGGCCCAGTTGCCGGGATCCATGTAGCCCACACTTACTAAATAGGCTGGGCCCAGAAAGGCAAAGAGTTTGCGCCAACCCTTTCGTTTGGTTACATCTACCGAAGCATGTACTTCGCTGAGTGATTTCCGTTGTTCGTTATTTCCGTTAGCACTCATATCAGCCAACTACTAAAATATTTTGTGAAACTGCTTTTGATATAAACACCCGATGGTCGTCAATCAAAATCTCCATCGACTCATCGTAATCTTCTTTACCCAGTATTTTAATTTTTACACCTGGCCGGGCACCAATTTTATCCAGGTACTTCAATAGGTTTGAATCGGAATCTTTAACCGCTGCAATCTTACCCTGGTAGCCAATAGCCAATTGATCGAGCGGTATTTGAGGTACTATTTTAATTTTACCTTTGTGATCAGGAATGGGATCGCCATGAGGATCAACTTTTGGGTATCCCAGAAATTCATCAAGTTTTTCTATTAACCGGGGCGAATTAATATGTTCTAATTGTTCCGCTACTTCGTGCACTTCATCCCAAGCAAAACCAAGCTTATCCACCAGAAAGGTTTCCCACAGCCGGTGTTTACGAATCACCATCAATGCCTCGCTTTTCCCTTTTGAAGTAACATTTACACCATAATATTTTTCGTAGGTAATAACTTCTTTGGCGGATAGTTTTTTGATCATATCGGTAACCGAAGCTGCTTTGGTGCTCATAGCTTCGGCCAGGGCGTTTGTAAGAACAGCCTTTGAACCGCCATCGGAAAGGTGATAGATGGCTTTGAGATAGTTTTCTTCCGTAAGACTAAGCATAGCTTTTGCGATAGTATCACAAAAGTATATTTTTAGGTTAGTCTAAAAAATAGTTTAGATCAAAAATTGTCGTACCCAGCCAAGAAAGTGAGCTTCTTCAGCTTGCCACGTAACCGCTTGGGGCTTGGTTGTGTAGAACGGTTGGTTAAGTTGAGTGTTGATTACGTGCACATCGGGATCATTAAAATCTACCTGAATTGAAGCGCAACAAGGTGTGCATAGCTCTACCCACTTCGGCTCGGGTTGTAAGAGTATGGGAAGTTCGCAAGCCAGGTACTCGAAGACTTTAGTGGGCACTTTATCTTTTATGTGAGGTGCAGGCGCATAACAAATAATTCCAAAGCTTGCCGTTCTAATAGCTTCCATGATTTGGTGGTGCGGAACCAGCTGATCGCCTCCCGTTAGTTTAATGAAAGTGCATCCAGCTATAGCCGATCGGATTTTGAGTAAGGAAGCGGGCAGGGCACAGTACCCGATTATTTCCAGTTCAACTTTTGGGTTGAGTTGATGGAGCTTTTGGGTAAAACGGATGGCTTGAAAAACTCCAGTACCTTCAGCGAGCGTTCCGGTAAAAACCAACTTGATTTTGTTGGAAGGAGGTTCACGCAGAAAGTGTTTGGGAAGTATGGCTTTGTTCTCCACCACAACATAATTTTTTCGCACGAAAGGGAGCTCTTGTTCGTAACATTTTTCGGCCAAAATTATACCGTTGAAGAATGGAGTCAGCAGCGTTTCTTTTAACCGGACCCAACCTGCCAGCAGTGGTCTTAACAAGGGTGGAAATGCTGGCGTGTGCAAGATGTTTCGGGCGTAATTTTCCTGAATATCATACAGAATTATGGTCCCAAATAAAATTCTGTTTATGATGCTAATTATCATTAATTCATGGGTATTAACTATCAATACCTCAGGTTTTACTTGAACACATTTTTTAAGCACAGCCAATGGAGCCAACATTCTCCCAAAGCTTATTCGGGTGAAGGGCTTTAGTGGTAAACTGGTGATAGAATCAGGGCTTGTTTCGGTTCGGGATGGATAGCCAATCACGTACACTTCATTGCCTTCAACTTGAGCCAGTGTGGCTCCCAGTTTTTCAGTCATCCGGGTATCATCTACCGGTTTCAAAATTGAGGCAAGGACTATTCTTCGTTTTTTCATTTATTGCGACCCGGTTTTAAAATTAAGCATAAATGCAACTACAGGAACTTATTGAAAAGGCATGGGCCGATCGGGAATTGTTGAAGACCACTGAAACACAACAAGCAGTGCGCGAAGTGGTGTCGCTATTAGATGCAGGAAAGTTACGGGTGGCCGAGCCTGCAGGTGATGTTTGGAAGGTAAATGAATGGATAAAAAAGGCGGTAATCCTCTACTTCCCCATCCAGCAAATGGATGTGATAGAAGTGGGACCGTTTGAGTTTCACGATAAAATCGCCCTTAAAAAGAATTACAAGGAGCTTGGTGTGCGGGTGGTTCCACATGCTATTGCCCGCCATGGTTCCTACTTAAGTAAAGGCGTAATCATGATGCCATCTTATGTAAATATCGGGGCTTATGTGGATGAAGGAACAATGGTTGATACCTGGGCTACAGTAGGCAGTTGTGCCCAGGTTGGTAAGAATGTGCACTTAAGTGGAGGTGTTGGTTTGGGTGGAGTATTGGAGCCCGTGCAGGCTGCCCCGGTTATTATTGAAGACAACGTGTTTGTGGGTTCGCGCTGTATTGTGGTGGAGGGTGTGCGCGTGGGGCGCGAAGCTGTTTTGGGTGCGAATGTAGTGCTTACGGCAAGTTCAAAGATAATTGATGTAACAGGTGCTAAGCCTATTGAATACAAGGGCTTTGTGCCACCGCAATCAGTAGTTATTCCGGGCACAATTCCAAAGCAGTTTCCGGCTGGCGAGTACCAGGTTCCGTGCGCGCTCATCATCGGTAAACGGAAAGAGAGTACCGATAAAAAGACCTCGCTTAACGATGCGTTGCGCGATAATAGCGTGTCGGTTTAATGGATGTTGTTATGTGGTTTCGTGGGGACATGCACCACGGATAAATTAGTTTCTCACACATGGTGCGTGTCCTCACGCGCCATGATTTATCGAGCCTTATTCATATTTCTTGTTAATCTAACCTTAAGTAATTGATTTTAAACCCTATTGGCTTAATATGAGTCTATGGTATAGCTTTTGTCATAGTCAATGGCAAGGTTTAATTTTATAGCCATGAAAACGCTGCTCAAAAGTGTTTCAATCCTTCTCATTTTCGGGGCATTTACCATGCCTGGTGAAAGTGATTTTGTAACGCTTAAGAATACAAGTTTCGGAAAAGGCGAGGTACTAAGTTATCGCGTAAACTTTGGATTTTTTACTGTAGGTAAAGCATCCACAGTTATTGATAATAAGGTGTTTATGATGAATGGCCGGCCTAGCTACAAAGTAGATGCCTTTGGCGAAACTTCGGGCATGGTAGCGTGGATAACCAAAGTGAACGACCAGTGGGGTGCATACATTGATACAGCCGCCCTGGTTACGCACGTTTCGTACCGTAAAATCCGCGAAGGCAATTATCGTAAGGACGAATTAATAACCTACGATCATGAAAAAAACCAGGCCGAGGTAAAAGTTTTGAATAAGGAAACCAATGTTTATGGTGATCCGAAATATTACCAAACACCTGACAACGTGCGCGACATGGTGGCGGGGTTTCTTTATATGCGGGTAATTGACTTTAACAAACACAAAAAGGGCGATACACTGTCTGTATCCGGATTTTTTGAAGATACGGCCTACAATATGAAGATAATTTATGCCGGTAAGGACAAGGTTAGCACCAAGCTTGGCAAAATACCCTGTCATAAACTCGTGCCCGTAATGCCCGACAACAAGTTGTTTGATGGCGAGAACTCCGTTACCTGCTGGATTTCGGATGATGGTAACCGCATACCCGTTAAGATTCAGGCCAAAATGTTTATTGGGAGTACCGGTATTGAACTGATTGGCTTTAAAGGTCTGCGTAATCAATTGCGCATCCTGCAATAAATTTTCAAATCTATAAAGGTTTGCTTTGCCTGCATGAAGTTTGTTAATTTAGGACTTTACCAACCTAAATCTTATGCTTAAAGAATTTAAAGCTTTTGCCATGCGAGGCAATGTAATTGACCTTGCCATTGGGGTAATTATTGGTGGTGCCTTTGGCGCGATTGTTACCTCACTTATTAACGATGTTATTACTCCGCTTTTATTGAAACCGGCATTAGATGCGGCCCAGCTTAGTCAATTAGAAGACCTTACCATTATGGGGGCTGTTAAATATGGTAAGTTTTTGGCAGCCACTATCAATTTCATCATCATTGCTTTTGTTTTGTTTTTGATTGTGAAAGGTGTAAACGCTGCCAAGAAGAAAGAAGAAGCAGCCCCGGCCGCACCTGCTGCGCCTCCGGCTGATATTCAACTGCTAACTGAGATCAGAGATTTATTGAAGAAATAAATAGTTAAGGATTCTTATCGGTGTCATCGGCCTGGTCGGTGGCACGGGTAAGTTTACCAAAACGCTTCTCCATCGAGTGCCATTGCAATAATCCGAAGGCAAGAAAACCCAACACGGTCCATATTAAAAACCCCCCGATAATCCGGCTAGGTGTTAGCACATAACCGGAGTAGAAGAAATACTTAAAGGCTTCGGAGAGCACGAATACCGGCCAGGCAAAAAATATCACCCCATGCCGAAAGGCATAATTCCACTTTCCACGCTTCCGCTTTTCGGTCCAGAAGCGAATAAACTTTTCATCGAGCTCACTCATTTCTTAAATCGGTCGGCTACCACAAGTTCTTTACTGCCCGCTTTGTATTGATAAAATCCGCTGCCACTCTTCACACCTTTGTGTCCCGCTTGCACCATGTTTACCAGCAAAGGACAAGGCGCGTATTTCGGATTGCCGAAGCCATCGTACAATACATGTAGTATCGAAAGGCAAACATCTAACCCAATGAAGTCAGCCAACTGAAGTGGCCCCATCGGGTGGGCCATGCCTAGTTTCATAACGGTATCAATTTCTTCTACGCCAGCCACACCTTCGTACAGAGTGTAAATTGCTTCGTTAATCATAGGCATAAGAATACGGTTGGCAACAAAGCCAGGATAATCATTTACTTCCACCGGTACCTTTTCCAGCTTGCGCGATAGCTCCATTATCTGGTTGGTTACGGCATTGCTGGTTCGGTACCCGCGAATAACTTCAACCAGTTTCATTACCGGCACGGGGTTCATAAAGTGCATGCCAATTACCTGATCGGGACTCTTTGTTACCGATGCAATCTTCGTGATGGAGATGGAAGAAGTATTGGAAGCCAGTATGGTACCCGGCTTTGTGCTTTCATCAATCTCTTTAAAGATTTTAAGTTTCAGATCCAGATTTTCAGTAGCCGCTTCTACTACCAGATCGGCATCTTTTACGCCTTCTTTTAAAAAAGTGGTGGTGCTTAGATTAGCCAATGCTTTTTTGCGGGCGTCATCGGTAAGCGTGCCTTTTTCAACCTGGCGGCCCATGTTTTTTTCAATGGTGGCTACAGCTTTTTTCAAAGCATCTTCCGAAATATCAATCAGGCTTACGGTGTATCCATATTGCGCAAACACGTGGGCAATACCATTGCCCATGGTACCCGAACCAATCACTGCTATATTTTTCATTACAGATATGTATATTTAAAATGTGAAGTTAGCGTAAAGATAATGGCTGCCGACAAAAGTCAACGAATCAAAAGTTTATCAACCCGGTATCTCGGGTTTTATAAGAATAGTGTACTGGTAGTGCTGATTGGGTTTGTAGGATTTTTGATTTTTATGAAGATTAAGTCGAGCCTGGAGGTGGGGTCGTTTAGAATTTTTGATTGGTACATAACTGGATATATATCCTTTTTCATTTATCTCTGGATACGAATGAACCGCAACGTTCACCAGGTAGAATTTGATAACGAATTTCTGTACGTAATTCAGAAAGGACAGGATATTCTGATTCCACTAGAGAACATTAAAGAAGTAGATATTAAAACGTTGGGTGGTGTTTATGAGGTGGAATTATTTCAGCCTGAACAACTGGGGAAGAAATTTTACTTTAAGCCATCGCTCCTTTATCCTTTTAACTTTAAAAAGAAAGATGAGTTGGTGAATGTGTTACGCAGAAATATTAATCGTGCTTACCAGAAAAAGCAGGAGTTTCAGCGGAATGCGTTGCATAGTTGAGGTAATTTTCACGCAAAGACGCCAAGGCGGAAAGTTTTCGAAATCTTATTTAAGATGTTTTTTCAGCATTTCAAAAGGTTCACCAACTGCTTTATCGACTATAACTCCATCAGGACTAACCAGGTAATAGAGCGGAATTGCACGGATATCGAAGTAACTATCCATAAGCTTTTTATTTATTGCAAAGCCAAACGTTAGTGCTTCCTTGTAATTATTTTTTTCGATGAAACGCCCAACTTTCTCCTTATCCATCTCGAAGGTAATGCAGAGTACCTCCAGCTTTCCATTCATTTCCTTTTTCAGATCGGGCAGTTTACGCATTGATTTTACACATGGTCCGCACCAGGTTGCCCAGAAATCGATTAACAAATACTTGCCTTTAAAATCGCTGAAAAGAATTGTATCTCCGTTTGTTGCAAGGCTTTTGAAGTTTTCTATTTCTTTTCCCATTAGCTCAGACTCGTGCAGGGCTTTTATAGATTCTGCATACTGTTTTAATGTAGTGAAAGAAGTTGTACTTATGTATGATTGAAGTCGTTCAAAAACCTTATTTTGATCAGCCCATTTACGTCCGATGGCATCAGCAACCAGTGATAACTCAAGGGCTGACTTTAATTTAGGATTACCGATCTCACTTACTGCCTTATCAACAAATTGCAGGTACGACATTTCCCTTAAATGTTTGGTAAGGTACTCCATCAGGAGGTCTGTCGTATAGATGTTTACCATTGCTCTGATGCCAGAAACAGTGGGTTCAAAATTCTTTTGAAAGATGGCCTCCAGAGTTTTGAATTGATTTGCTGTGCCCAGTCGCTTTAAATAAAATAAACCATTACTGTATACCCTTGAGTTTGTAAGTACTACTTTATATTCGTTTGTATTTTCAATTAAAAGCGTATTCCAATAATCAAATAGCTCGTTCGCGTAATTATCAGATAACTTTCCGTTGCTCTTTTTATTTTTTTCTCCAATAGCTTCAATGTCTTTTTCAACTTGAAGTATGTAGGTAAATTCTTTGTTATCAGACTCAATCTTATTGACTACTAATCGTGCTTGGTTTCCCATCAAGTCTGGCTTTTCAAATTTTTGAATTTCAAGATCAATCGAATATTTGTAACCTGAAGTCAAGATTAAATCCTTGCTAAATTCTCCTAATTTAAAGGCAACTCTTAGTTGGTTTGGTGTTGATATTGAGTATTCAAACGTACCCTCTGAGTTTGATTTAAGCTCGGCCAAAAGACTAACATTATCATCAAATGGGTTTTCGTAGGATAGTAGCTCAAGTGTTTTGAATTCAGGCGGAGTCTGAATGAATAATTCAATTTGCTGACCGTTAATTGTAGAGGAACATGCCAGCAAAACAACTAATAAGAGCCAAATTAAGCGTTGATTCATAGTCTGGAATTTGATAGTAATTTACAACTTTTCAACCGTAACTTCCTTTGCCAGGCCCATTGCATTAAAACGTAACACCAGTTGTTGATTTTCTGGTTTTGAATCAGCACATGCCTTGCCGGGATCAACATCGTAATAATAAAACTTCTGATTGCGCTTATACAATTCATTGCGATCGGGCCGGCCCAATAGTTTGATAATATCTTTTTCAGACAAACCCTTTAATTCTTCCAGTTGATTAATCAGGTATGAAATATTCTGTTCGCGGAAACGCTGGCAGCCATTTTTATCTTCTTTCCATTGCGCTAAATCAAGAGGCGATAAGTCGGGCATCGGTTTGCCACATGCAATCAACACCACACTAAGAAACAACCACTTTTTCATTTCCATCAGATAAAGAGTAAAACCAACTTGCAGAAATTATTCCGTAAAGTAAACCAAGTACATATCCATAAACCGATAAGTCACCAATGAATGTTACCGCAACGGCTATACTTGTAAACAAAACAATACGCAACCATTCTGCTATTTGTACCCACGCTTTTTGTTCAAACAAAACTCCACAGTTAACAACCCAAACAGAAATCAAAGTCGCGGCTAATGCTTTCTCGCCCATGCTAAATTCTTTTTGTTTAAAAAGAAAGAAAGCTGTTACTGCCAAACAAATAAGGTACTGAAACAACACGTAGTAATTTAACTTAACCGGGTAGGAGGGATTATATTTTTTATACGTGCTGGCATCAATAGCGGGTGCTGCCCGATAACCACCGAGTGATTCCGGAAACCAGCCCGGTTTTTTAAACAGGTATTTAATCTTGTCTGACCACGATGGAATCATCTTCAACTCTTTACCCATCTCAGCATAATGATTGAAGTTAGCCCACACCGCATTCCAACTGTTAAGCGGTTTCGTAATACCATAAGTCGGTCGTTCTTCTTCGGCTTGAAAGGTACCAAACATTTTGTCCCAGATAATCAGCGAACCGGCATGGTTCTTATCAATGTATTTTGGGTTGCGACCGTGGTGCACGCGATGGTGCGAAGGTGTATTAAAGATATATTCGAACCAACCCATTTTGTTAATAGTTTCGGTATGAATCCAGAATTGATACAACGTATTGAGCGCTGATATCAGCGCAAAGTCCAGCGTATCAAAACCCAATAAGGCAATGGGTAAACTAAAGCCAAACGTCCAGATAACCTGAAAGCTGCTCTGGCGCAAAGCCACACTTAAGTTGTACTCTTCACTTTGGTGATGCACCACATGCCCGCCCCAGAAAAGATTTATCTCATGGCTCATGCGATGGGCCCAGTAATAAGCCAGATCCACTAACAGAAAGAGTACCAACCAATACACCCAGGTTTTTTCCCACGTAAAGAATGCGAAGTTGGTGTAAAGCACTTCATAAATACCAATCGCGAATACGCGCATAAACAAACCCGATACCTGCGAGGTTATACCACAACTCAGGTTGGCAATAGCATCGGGCATGCGGTATAACTTTCGGTGCGAAAGCCGCTCTACTACCAGTTCAATCCCAATCAGGATGAAAAAGATAGGAATGGATAATACGATTGGATTAAGATTCAACCTGAAACGATTAGTTTTGCGACCAAAGTTAACGAGATGGCATTAAAGATTTTAAAAGGGGTGTGGTTCTTTTCGGTGTTGGGCCTGTTGGGAATGTTTTTTTATGTCTATGCTGGTCTGCCTGAGTTGGTTACCTTATGGGAAACACCTGAGCCGATAACCCTATCGCGGAATGGATTATTTTACTTACTCATTCTTACTATTGGATTGTTGAATGCCACCGTTTACCTGGTGCGCCAGCTATTGCAAAACAATGCCGGCTTTGTAGCCTGGTTTTTTGGGATGATGGCCACCATCAATTTGTTTATTATAGCGGTGCTGGGTTTTATTCATGTGTTTAACGGTGGCGATCGCTACGATTATACCCGCATGGCACCCGCTATCTACGGCAGCCTGATTTTGATCAGTGTTTGGTTGATCAGTTGGCCAGTGATTAAACTTTCCCAGAAATTTTCATCCAAATAATCAGTTTGGTTGAATTATATTGATTAGTTGAAAATCAACTGATTAAAGATTATGATTTCAAACATTTTTATAACCAGCAATTTTGTTTGGTGTGTTGAAGTGAATTCAATTTTCACTTTCTTAGTTCAGATTTGAGATCTGAATATTTTTAAATCACTTTCAAATCAGTGTGTTGAATCAGAATTGATATTTCTGGATAGAGATTCTGATCAATTTTTTAATCTTTGCGCGACTTTAAAAAGAGAGGTTCTACAAACATGGCGAAAGAAATTGAGTACAACGAGTCGAGTATTAAATCACTTGATTGGCGGGAACACATCCGGTTACGACCGGGTATGTACATCGGTAAGTTGGGCGATGGTTCTGCCAAAGACGATGGTATTTACGTACTCGTAAAAGAAGTAATTGACAACTCGATTGATGAACACATGATGGGCTACGGAAAAACCATCGATGTGAAAATTACCGAACAAAAAGTAGTGGTGCGCGATTACGGTCGCGGTATTCCGTTGGGTAAGGTGGTAGATGTTGTTTCCAAAATAAACACCGGGGCCAAGTACGATTCCGGTGCATTTCAAAAATCGGTGGGCCTGAATGGGGTGGGTACCAAAGCGGTAAATGCGCTCTCCAATTATTTTAAAGTGCAGGCTTTTCGCGATGGCAAAACCAAATTGGCCGAGTTTAAAAAAGGTGTGTTGGTAAACGACCCGAAAGAAACCAAAACCGATGACAAGAACGGTACACTGGTTGAGTTCGAGCCCGATAACACCATGTTCAAACACTATCACTTCATTCCCGAATACCTGGATGACCTGATGTGGAATTATGCATTTCTCAATGCCGGGCTCACCATTAATTATAATGGCCGAAAGTTCTACTCAAAAGATGGGTTACTCGATTTGTTAAAGCAAAAGTCGGATGCGGAAGACATACGCTACCCGATTATTCACTTCAAAGGCGATGATATTGAAGTGGCCCTTACCCACGGCAGCCAGTATGGTGAAGAATACTATTCGTTTGTAAATGGACAGAATACCACGCAAGGTGGTACGCACCTTGCCGCTTTGCGCGAAGGTGTGGTGCGCGGGGTGCGCGATTTCTACAAAAAAGATTTTGATGCAGCTGATATCCGTGCCAGCATTATTGCAGCTATTGCTGTTCGCGTGCAAGAGCCCGTGTTCGAATCCCAAACCAAAACCAAGCTGGGTTCGCTTAACATGGCACCCGATGGTGCTACCGTTAAAAATTATGTAGGCGATTTTGTAGCGAAAGAGCTTGAAATTTATCTGCATAAAAATGCAACTACAGCCGATGCGTTGTTAAAACGGATTTTGCAATCGGAGCGCGAGCGTAAAGAGATTGCCGGTATTAAAAAACTGGCCAATGAACGTGCCAAGAAGGCAAACCTGCATAACAAGAAGCTGCGCGATTGTCGCTTTCATTTCGATGATGAAAAAGGAGAGAAGGGAGCCGAGTCGATGATCTTTATTACCGAGGGTGATTCAGCTTCCGGGTCTATCACAAAATCGCGAGATGTGGAAACACAGGCTGTTTTTAGCTTGCGCGGAAAGCCCTTAAATAGTTTTGGACTCACCAAAAAGGTAGTGTACGAGAACGAAGAGTTTAATCTCCTGCAACATGCCCTCAATATCGAAGATGGCTTGGATGGACTTCGGTATAACAAAGTGATTATAGCCACCGATGCTGATGTGGATGGAATGCACATTCGTTTGTTGCTGATGACGTTCTTCCTGCAATTTTTTCCTGATCTCGTTAAGGCCGGGCATGTGTACATTCTGGAAACTCCGTTATTCCGCGTTCGCAACAAGAAAGAAACTATTTATTGTTACAGCGAAGAAGAACGGCAGGCGGCCATTGCCAAACTGGGAAGCAAACCGGAGATTACGCGATTCAAAGGTTTGGGGGAAATTTCACCAGACGAGTTTGGAAATTTTATTGGTGAAGATATTCGGTTGCAACCCGTAAACATCGATAAAGAAAAACACCTGCAGAAAATTCTCGAATTCTACATGGGTAAAAACACACCCGATCGCCAGGATTTTATAATTGAAAACCTACGCATTGAAATGGACGCTGTTGAGGCAAAAGAAGTAGTGGAAGGTGATTAGTATTGAGTTCTTAGTCTTTAGTCTTGAGTAATTAGTATGTAATCAGTAATAGATAAGTGGTGTGTACAACCAGTAACAAGAAACCAGTAACCAGCAACAAAAAATAAAGAACGAGCAATAATGAGTAAGAAAAAAGTAGCCGATCAATCTGTAAGAAACGAACAAGGCGATATTGTACACGGCCTGGTTTCGTTGGATGGCCTATATGAGAATTGGTTTTTGGATTATGCCTCTTATGTAATTCTGGAGCGGGCGGTGCCACGCATTGAAGACGGGTTGAAGCCTGTTCAGCGCAGAATCATGCATTCGCTGAAGGAGATGGACGATGGTCGCTTCAATAAAGTGGCCAATGTAATCGGTAATACCATGCAATATCACCCGCACGGTGATGCTGCCATTGGGGAAGCGATTGTAAACATCGGCCAGAAAGATTTGCTGATCGATACCCAGGGTAACTGGGGCGATGTGCGCACAGGCGATAGCGCAGCAGCCCCGCGCTACATCGAAGCACGCCTCTCCAGGTTTGCATTAGATGTAGTGTATAATGCTCAAACTACCGATTGGCAACTGAGTTACGATGGTCGCAAGAAAGAGCCGGTAACATTACCGGTTAAATTTCCTTTGCTGTTGGCACAAGGTGTTGAAGGTATTGCAGTAGGGCTTTCCACCAAAATACTTCCGCACAACTTTGTCGAGTTAATCAAAGCATCAATTGATGTATTGAAAGGAAAGAACCCAAAAATATTTCCTGATTTTGCTACGGGTGGCATTGCTGATTTTTCTGAATATGATCAAGGTTTCCGGGGTGGAAAAATTAAAGTACGTGCCAAGATTGAAATTGTAGATAAAAAAACCTTAGCAATAAAAGAGATACCCTTCAGCACCACTACCAGTTCGCTGATGGATTCGATTGTGAAGGCGAGTGAGAAAGGAAAGATCAAAGTAAAACAAGTAGTGGATAACACTGCGAAGGACGTAGAAATTCTGGTACACCTGCAATCCGGTATTTCGCCCGAAGTAGCCATCGATGCCTTGTATGCCTTTACGGATTGTGAAATTTCCATCTCACCCAACGCCTGTGTAATTGTGGAGGACAAGCCACAGTTTATGAAGGTGAACGAGATTCTGAAATATAACACGGAACAAACGGTTCAGTTGTTAAAACAAGAACTCGAAATCAAAAAGAACGAGTTGATGGAGAAAATCCTGTTCTCTTCACTCGAAAAAATCTTCATCGAAAAACGCATTTACCGGACTATTGAAGAAATAGAAACATTTGAGGCGGTAATCGAAACGGTTGATAAGGGCCTGAAGCCTTACAAGAAACAGTTTTATCGCGAGATTACCCGCGATGATATCTTGCGCCTGCTCGAAATCCGCATTAAGCGTATTTCCAAGTACGATTCATTCAAGGCCGATGAGTTGCTTAAAGATTTGGAGAATGAGTTGAAGCAAACACTGCATCACCTCAAGCATCTTACAGAGTATGCTATTGCCTATTATCAAAACTTGTTGGATAAGTATGGCAAAGGTCGTGAGCGCAAAACGGAGATCAAGAGTTTTCAATCCGTGGCAGCTACTGAAGTTATTGCCAACAACCAAAAACTCTATGTAAACCGCGAAGATGGTTTTGTGGGCTGGGGCATGCGCAAAGATGAATTCATTGCCGATTGTTCTGAACTGGACGACATTATTGTAATCCGTAAAGACGGCAAAGCATTGGTAAGCCGCATTGGTGAGCGCAAGTTTATGGGTAAAGATATTTTACACATTGGGGTGTGGAAGAAAGGCGATGAGCGCATGGTGTATAACCTGATCTACAGCGATGGTAAAAGCGGCACTACGTTCGCGAAGCGGTTTGCCATGCCGGCCATCATCCGCGATAAAGAATATAACTTAGATCAGGGTAATCCAAACAGTAAAGTACATTACTTAAGCGCCAACCCGAATGGCGAAGCCGAAGTGGTGGAAATAAAACTGAGCCAGAGTAGCACAGCCCGCAAAAAGATTTTTGATTTCGATTTTTCGGAATTGGAAATTAAAGGTCGTGGGGCGCGCGGTAATACCATTACCAAATACCCGGTGCGCAAAGTAGATTTCAAAGAAGCCAAAGGTTCAACACTCAGCGGATTGAAGTTGTGGTTCGACCAGGCTTCCGGCCGCTTGAATAAAGACGAACGCGGCAAGTATGTAAACAAGTTTGATGGCGATGATCAGGTTATTGCCATTACCACCAGCGGTAATTATAAAATCACCAACTTCGATATTACCAACCGTTATGAACCGGAAAAAACAATTCTGGTTGAAAAGTTTAATCCGAAGAAAGTAATCTCGGCTGTGTATTGGGATGGTGAAAGCAAACAACATTTTGTAAAACGCTTTTTAATTGAGACCAATACCGTTGATAAGGAATTTAACTTTATCAGCGAAGGCATTGGTTCGCGGTTGGAGTTTGTAACCACCAGCGATACGCCTGAAGTGGAGATTGAATTGGTGAAAGGCAAAGGCAAGGATAAAGAAACGGAAGTAATCAACCTGGAGGAGTTGATTGATGTGAAAGGTTGGAAGTCGGTTGGTAACAGACTCTCACAATACAAGGTTACCAAGGTGAAGCCGATTGAAGATCCGGATGATACCGGACTGGAAGATGGCGATGACGAAGCTGCAAAGGCGACCGCAACCGGAAAGGGTAGCGAGTCGCCAAAAAAAAAATCAGGCAACGATGAAAGCGATGAAGGGGAAGCCTTCAACGAAACTTCAGAAGTCAGCGAGCCCATCGTTGAAGACGATGGTCAAACATCCCTCTTCGGAGAAGAAAAAGAAAAGCCCGGCCCGCTCGTTAACGGCCAGCCGCCCAAAGCCAAAAGCAAGCCCAAAGAAGCCAAGCAAGCCGACCTCTTCGAAGAAAAAAAAGAAGTGAAGCGTGAAGAGGAGAGTGGTAAAACGTTTACTCCGGGCGATTCGATAGAGTTGGATTTGTAGTAAGGGAGTTCTAAAGTAGTAATTGCGGGTCGCCTGACCCGCAATTTTTTTATAGACCTAAAATATTCTTACTTTGAATATAGGATTGTTGGTCAGCGACCAACAATAACCTAGAAGATAATTAATAAAACTGTATCTTTAAAATATGAATGATCTTAAGTCAGTTTTAACCTTTAAAATCGAAAAAGACGGTGCTGAGTTTCATGCCTGGTGTCCTGAATTAGTAGGTTGTCATACTCATGGAGAAACTGTTACCAAAGCACTTGAGAATCTAAAGGATGCGGTGTAGCTTTATCTGGAGACCATGCAGAGTGGTCAACTGTCCGGTTACGTCATTCTATGGGGTTGATTACGCCAGTGATGCATCAATAGCTACATCAATTGCTGCTCCACTTACCGGATGTTGAAGCACCAATCGCCAGGCTTGCAAGGCAATGGCATTGGGTTGGTAGTAAACATCGGAGCCATAAAGTACATCACCAATAATCGGGCAACCGGTGCTGGCGAGTTGTGCCCGTATCTGATGATACTTCCCGGTATGCAGTTGTATGTCCCAAAGAAATCTTCCTTCAGGTTGTGCGGTTATTTCGTAATCGAGAATTGCTTTTTCTGCATACTCGATTTGCTGTGCGTAAAGAATGGCCTTCTTTTTTTCTTTCCGATGCCAGTGCTCCAGTCTTCCTTTTGATTGTTCCGGTGCTTTTGAAGTCAATGCTTTGTAAAATTTCTTTACCCTGCGTTCAGCAAACTGTTCGCTTAGGTTTTTGAGCACTTCGCGTTGTTTTGTGAACAGCACAATTCCGCTTACTACGCGGTCGAGGCGGTGAATATGTTGCACGTAGGGAACTGGATCGCCAGTAGTGTTTTTAAGATACTCTTTTACATACTGTAGCAAACTTGGGTTCTGATTACGATCAGGTTCAACCATCAAGCCCGCAGGTTTATGGATCACCAGCACGCAATCGTCTTCAAGCAGGATATGATCTGATAGCTTAAAAAGCATTTGAGTGGCAAGATACGTGCTGAAAATTTAATCTGAACGATCTTAGATTTAACTTAACGATTACGGTTAACATTCCAACTAAAACCAATTGGTTCTTACCGTACTTTTTCTCTGCTTTGTAGCATGATGAAAAAACTATTGGTACTTATTCTTAGTATCGGTGTGGTACATGCAATAGCGCAAGAGATTACGGTAAAAGGCGATGTTGTAGATGCTGTGCGTGGCAAAAAGCTAAAATCGAAGGTGTTGTATAAGAGTTACCCAACCGGTGGTATTTCCGGCACCATGAATGACAGTACGTTTTCGTTTTCAATATTCGGTTCAAGCAAATACCAGGTAACGGCCGAAGCGGAAGGTTTCATTCCGCGTACGGTAATTGTTGATCCCAAAGAAGCGAAAGGAAATATCATTACCCGAAATATTGAGCTTACGTCAACCGGTGGCACCATTGTTTTGAATCACCTGATTTTTGCGCAAGGTAAAGCGGTGATCGATCCAAAATCTTTTCCCGAACTGGATGAAGTGGTAGCGATGTTAAAGGAGAATTCAAAAATGGAAATTCAGTTGGAAGGTCATACCGATAATCGGGGTAATGCAGAAGCTAACACAACACTTTCGCAAGCGCGCGTAGATGCCGTAAAAAAATACATGGTATCGAAAGGTATTAACAAGAACCGCGTTATGACGAAAGCATTTGGTGGCTCAAAGCCAATTGCAACGGAAGACACCGAAGAAGCCCGTGCAAAAAACAGGAGAGTGGAAATGCGGGTGTTGAAGGATTAATTTTGATTTCGGATTTGAGATTTAGAACTCCGGATTGTTTTCACCTCAGAAATTTAGAATCGTAATTTCAATTCGAAATCTTAAATTCCAAATCCGAAATCTCTATCATTTTGTGATGTGCCAATCTTCTAAAGCTATCGGCACTGGGGCGCTTAATCCGGTTTTTTGTTTCCGGATCGCAGGCATATAAGCCAAACTTCATAGCGGGCCCCAGGTTCCATTCAAAGTTATCCCAGGTGCTCCACCAGAAATAACCGCGAATGTCAATTCCCGCCTGAAGGGCCTCGTGTAATATGCGCGCATAATCACCAATAGCTTTTTGCCTTAATTCATCTGTGGAGTCCGCCACACCACTTTCTGTAATAATGATCGGTTTTTTATATTTTTCCCAATACCGATTTATACACGCACGCAATCCTTCGGGGTGGTATTCCCACATATCGTCATGCGGCTTACCAAGTTTTTTTATTTTATCCGGGCTATTCATGTAGGTAATCGGCATGGGGTCGTGCGATACGCGTGCATAGTAACTCATACCAAAAAAATCTACCTGTTCAAAGTGGCTGGGCACCCAATCCATAAACCACCAATCGCTTAAGCGCTCCGGAAACCAGCCTAAAATATTTTCGGAGGTAAACAGAATAGCATTGTGCGAAATACCTACAGGTTGTGATGGAAATTTTTGTTTGATGTAGGCATACATCAAGTCGTGCGCCAGGCCCATATTCTTTACCACCATAGCTGCCTTGGCGGGATTATTTTTGAAAGGAGGAAAGTAACCCGTAATCCAACCATTACTGGCATACACGTTCGGCTCGTTAAATGTATTCCAAAGGGTTATATCATCACCAAAATGATCTACTACTTTTTTTGCAAAATCAACCCAAAGCGCAATGTTTTCACTTTTCTCCCAGCCGCCAGCCTGCGCAAACCAATTGGGATTAGTAAAGTGGTGCAACACCATCATAATTTTTACACCCCGATGGCGCAAATCGGTAATAAAAGTTTTGTACTGATGCAGGGTATCCGCATCGAATGCTGCGAGGGGGGCGCGTTGCAACTTACTCCACAGCAAACCCATTCGGTAATACGGTGCAAGCGAGGCAATCAACTCAGCATCTTCGGCAAACCGTAGTTCATGATCGGTCGTGCGATCAAAAACATGTCCATCGTTGGCAACTACGCCTTGCCAATCATGGTCATAGGCAGTCTCAATTTGTGCAGCAGCGGTGCTGGTACCAAACATAAAGTCTTTAGGAAAAACGTACTGCATCAGTTTGTATTTGCTGAAGCCAGTGGTTTGCTCGCGAGGGTAGCTTGTTCGGCTTCCCATGCCTGCCAGCCCTCATACAAAGAAGCAAGTTCTTCTTCCAAACACGGGTTGCGGTAGGTTTTAGGCAATTGTGGTTGCAGTCCGGTTGCCAAATGGTAACTCGTTAACCCACCTGTCCATTCAAAATGTCCGGGGTCATACGGGTTGCGCCAGCGTCCGCCCCAGCGCAAGCCAAGTTGTTCGCCAACGGTACCAACCTTCTTCCAAAGTTTAACATCGTCCCACCGGGCAACTGAGTCTTTAATAGGCACCACATCAACAGCTAAACCATATTGATGTTTGGAGTGGCCGCCAACTGAACGGGTATATTTTTTACCCATAGCTTTGTATTCGTTTTGTTTGGCATGGGTGCGATAGGTTTCTACCAATGCCAACTCAATTCCTTTTGCTTTACAAATAGAAATTAGCTGTTCAACCTTTTCACGAAAGTAGGGATGCAGAGCATCCAGGTCGGCAATCATAGGCAGGCTGCCACGGTTTTTACCGAAGGTATAATTGTCAACTGTTCGCCACGCTTGCCAATCTTCCACTTGATTCACATCAGGCGATTCAATTTTTGGTGCCAGCGATTGAATTAATTCCGATACAAGTTGCCGGTGTTCTTCGGTAGAGTAAGGTTTGGATTCAGGGAGAATCTGTGCTTGCCCCAGGAAACTAATAACCAAGAGACTAAAAAATGGTGCCTTACGAAGCATTTTTAAAAAGTTAAACTGCAAATTTATATAATGCTTCTGAATAGCTCTTTATCAGAGTGTTAAAATTATTAGGTACGAATACTTGACAACCCACCATCAACATGCAAAACCTGGCCAGTTATCCAGTCTGCCTGTTCCGTTAGCAGGAAGGAAGCCATTCGGGCTATTCCATCGGCTGAACCAATGTGCTTGAGCGGATGGCGTTCTGCAGCGGCTTTTTTCTTGTCTTCTGTGGCAAGCAATTTCTCAGCTAAAGGAGTTTGTGTAAGCGATGGAGCAATTGCATTAACTCTGATCTTGGGCGCCCATTCTGCAGCAAGCGACCGGGTTAATCCTTCCACCGCACCTTTGGCCGCTGCCACCGAAGCATGAAAAGCCATGCCTTGTTGAACTGCTACCGTGGAAAATAATACTACCGAAGCTTGCTCTGCTTTTTTTAACAATGGCAATACTTGTTGCAAAGTGCGAATGGCTCCTACTACATTTATGCGAAAGTCTTCGACAATATCATTTTCAGTTAACCGATGAAAGGGTTTCAGGTTTATCGATCCCGGACAATACGCAACTCCATCCAGCACTTCGGGCAGACTGTTCAGTTCCAATTGATCATGCAAGGCATTGAATGTTATATGTGGAGCTGACCGCGATGCATGAACAACGGTATGACCGGCTCCTTCCAATAAATTTACCAATGCAAGACCAATGCCCGATGTGCCTCCTACAATCAAATAGTTTTTAGTGTCGCTCATGTTTCCGTACTTTGATCATCAATAACAGCTCATCAGGCGTATTGTTTTTTTTGATGAACGATCTACTACGTAACCACTTGTTAACGGCACATCTGGCCAATTACATTACCGAACACAAAAAAACATTTGTGAACCAGGTGTTGAATTTGCGTACCCGGCATGTTACCCTGGTGTTGGAAGAAATTTTTCAATCGCAAAATGCAAGTGCCGTAATTCGTACCTGTGAGTGTATGGGCCTGCAAGATGTTCACATAATCGAAAACGAAGTTAAGTATGCGATTAATCGCAGGGTGTTGAAGGGTTCCTACAAATGGGTTGATTTAATTAAATACCGGACACGCGAAAAAAAAGGAACTGAAATTTGTTTTGCTGAACTCAAGCATAGAGGCTACACTATTTTAGTTACCGATCCGTCACCTGATGGTAAATCGATTTATGATATTCCGGTAGATAAGAAGTTAGCCATTGTAATGGGCAATGAATTGCACGGAACCTCTGCCTATGCGTTGGCTCATGCCGATGAAAAAGTACATATTCCCATGTATGGATTTACAGAAAGCCTGAACATATCGGTAAGCGCGGCATTGTGCCTGCAGGCTGTGTTACCGCGATTAAGACAATCGGATATTAGCTGGCAACTGACTGACGATGAAAAGAATTTCATCCGGTTGCAATGGTACCGCAAAATGGTTAGGCGATGCGAAATTATTGAGCGTGAATTTCTGAAAACCATTCAAGGTTAGTAGCCAATATTTGTTCAACACATTTCGTTACCTTTGATGTGGCTTTATATCAACGTCATGAAGGTTCGCTGGAAGAAGGTTGCCCGTATCGGTTTCATTATTTTTTTTACTTTACTTTTAATTATTGGGCTCACAAACGTGTGGGTAGTAACCTCAACACAAAGCCGGGTACTTACCGATTACAGGCATTTACCCGATAGTGGTGTGGCCCTGGTATTAGGTACAAGTCATAAATTAGTAAGCGGGGAGCCAAATCCTTTTTTTCAGAATCGGATGGAGACGGCAGCCGAACTTTACAAGCAGGGAAAAATAGTTCACTTTATTGTAAGTGGCGACAATCGCACCCGGTATTACAACGAGCCCCTTGAAATGCAAAAGGCGCTGGTTAAACTCGGAGTTCCGGTTTCCGCCATTACCCTCGACTATGCAGGACTTCGAACACTGGATTCTGTTGTGCGTTGTAAAGAAATTTTCGGGCAAGACAATGTTACTATAATTACACAACCGTTTCACAGTTACCGGGCTTTGTTCATCAGCGATTTTTATAAAGTTAATGCAGTGGCGCTGGTTGCTAACGAACCCAACCGCGAAACTGCTGCCAGGGTTTATGTGCGTGAATACCTGGCCCGTGCCAAGGCTGTGCTGGATTTGTATTTATTGGGAACTGCACCCCGACATTTGGGCGAAAAAGAACCAATTCAGATTTAGAAAATTATTCCCTCTACCTGAATACTTACGGGCACCTGCTCCGTATAAATTGCTAATTTTGAAATTCTAAAAGTTGCGTGTGGGCAGAATAGACCGGTTAAAAGCATTTTTGTTCATGCTTGCGGCCTTGTGTGCGAATGTTTTTCAGGCGCAAGCCCAGGAAACAATCGTACAAGGAAAAGTTACCGATGCCGCTTCGGGCGATCCGATACCATTTGCCAATGTGGTTTTTAAAGGTACATCCGTAGGGGCCACTACCGATTTTGATGGTAACTTCTTGATCAAAACCCAAAATCCAACCGATACCCTGATTGCTTCCTACATCGGTTATAAATCGCGCAGCAAGGCTGTAAAGCGTGGGGTACAACAAACCATTAATTTTCAGTTAACAGAAGAAGTTACTAACCTGCAAGAAGTAATTGTAAAGGCAGGCGAGAACCCGGCTTTTGAAATTCTGCGTAGAGTTGTTAAAAACAAAAACATCAACGATAAGCGTAAACTAATTGCATATGAATACGATGCCTATACCAAAATTGAAATTGATGTTGATAACCTCTCAGATAAATTTCGCGAACGAAAGATTGTAAGAAAGATTACACAGGTATTGGATAGTGTGGAACGCATTGCCGGTGATGATGGCAAACCCATTTTGCCACTTTTTATCACCGAAAGCATTTCTAAAGTCTATTATCGCGACAATCCATCGCTTAAGAAAGAGCACATTCTTAAAACTAAAATTAGCGGGGTAGGGGTAGAAGATGGAACCACGGTAACACAAATGATTGGTTCATCTTTTCAGGAATATAATTTTTATCAGAACTGGCTAAACATCCTCACCAAAGAATTTGTGTCGCCCATTGCCGATGGCTGGCGAATTTATTATGACTATGATTTAACCGATAGCCTTTATGTAGGTAACGATTATTGTTATCGCCTCGATTTTTTTCCCCGCAGTGTGCAAGACCTTGCCTTTACCGGTACATTGTGGATTACTAAAGAAGATTATGCTCTGAAGCAGATTGATGCTACCATGGGTAAACAAGCTAACTTAAATTTTATTGATAAAATCCGCATTCAGCAAGAGTTAACCAAAACCGATTTAGGAGCCTGGGTGCCTGTTAAAAACCGAGTGCTGATTGATGTGGAGCAAGTAGGCAAGTCCAATCCAGGTATGCTTGCCAAGTTTTATACCAGCAATAAAAATATCGTTACCAATCAACCGCGCGATCCGGTATTCTACGAGCGCTCTATCGAGATGGCAGAAGATGCACAACTTGAACCCGATATAAGCTGGGACTCACTGCGCCACGAACCGCTCTCTGAGACCGAACGTAACGTGTATAGAATGATTGACACCTTGCGCAACATTCCAATTGTTAAAACCTATACCGATATTATTAAAGTATTGGTGAACGGCTATTACACGGTTAATAAAATTGATGTTGGTCCATACCTGAGCTTTATCACCTGGAATAATATTGAGGGGTGGCGCGTGCAGGGCGGTTTTAAAACCAATTATCAGTTTAGTAAGAAGTGGGTTTTTCAAGGCCAACTTGCGTATGGTTTTGATGATGAACGCGTAAAATACCTGGCTTCGGTACAGCGAATACTTTCGCGGCAACGATGGACCACCTTAACTTTTCGTGTCAGGCGCGACTTAGGCCGGCTGGGTGTGGATGATGAAAACCTGGCAGATAACCCGATATTCCTCGCTGCTACGCGCTGGGGTTACTTCCGAAGAGGATATTATTCCGATGAATACCGGGTCTCCTTACAACGCGAAATTTTTAAAGGCTACACGCAACGAATATCATTCCGCAATTGGAACTTCGAGCCTACTTATAATTTTGGCTACTTTAATCCTCCTGCTGAAGCAGGAGCGCAGGTATTTAATCGTTTCAATACATCCGAGTTCAGCATTGAGTCGCGTTATGCACGCGATGAAGTTTTCCTTCAGAATGATAACGACCGCATTAGCCTGGGTACAAATCAATGGCCGGTTATCACGCTCAAATATACGCACGGCTTCAATGGAATATTCGGAAGTGATTTCGATTACGACAAACTGCGGTTTAATCTTACCAAACGAATAAAAGCCGGGCCGCTGGGGGTTGGGTACCTAACCCTTACGGGCGAATATGTATTTAATGCCTTGCCTTATCCGTTGCTAACACTGCACCTGGGAAATCAATCACCCATTTATTCATCCATAACCTATAATTTAATGAACTTTGGTGAGTTTGTGAGCGATCGGTATGCGTCAATTCAATATAGGCAATACCTGGAAGGTTTTTTATTAAACCGAATTCCGTTGCTCAACAAAATGAAGTGGCGATTACTGGCAACTTCAAATGTAATAATCGGAGGTATGCGCCAATCCAACCGAAATTTGATCTCCCAATATTCGCCAACCGGAGCCGAAACATTAATGGCAGGTTATTTTAAGAACAATAAACCATATATAGAACTTGGCTATGGTGTAGAGAACATATTTAAGTTTCTTCGCATAGATTTTATTCACCGTGTATCCTACCTCGAAAACAAAGATGCCCGTAAGTTTGGTATTTTATTCAGTGCTCAATTCCAACTTTAATTCAAACCTGATTTCTTAGTGCCTGATAACCTAATGTCCAATTCCTGATTCCCGAATTCTGTATTCTGATTTCTAACTTCTAACTTCTAAATTTGCACCTCTTAAAGAAAACCGTACTGCGTACATGAGCTTAGTTAATATTACCCTGCCCGATGGGTCGGCCCGTCAATACCCGGCAGGCGTTAAAGGAATTGAAATCGCGCAAAGCATTAGCGAGGGCTTGGCCCGCAATGCACTTTCAATTGAAGTAAATGGCGAAATCTGGGACTTGAGCAGACCCATCCAAACCGATGCAGCTATAAAAATATTTACGTGGAACGATAAAGGCGGTAAGTATGCTTTCTGGCATTCGTCAGCACACTTGTTTGCAGAAGCGTTGGAGGCATTGTATCCCGGTGTAAAATTCGGAATCGGCCCACCCATCGAAAATGGTTTTTATTACGATGTGGATCTGGGCGATCGTCCTTTCGGAGATGAAGAACTTGCGGCCGTTGAAAAGAAAATGACCGAACTTGCTAAAGCAAATAATGCTTTTGTTCGTAGTGATGTTTCCAAAAAAGAAGCCATCGAATACTTCACTAAAAAAGGCGATGAGTATAAACTTGAATTGATTGATGGCCTGGCCGATGGTTCAATTACCTTTTATCAGCAAGGTAATTTTGTTGACTTATGCCGTGGGCCACACATTCCAACAACCGGCCCAATTAAAGCCATAAAGTTGTTGAGTGTTGCCGGTGCCTATTGGCGTGGCGATGAAAAGAACAAAATGCTGAAACGCATTTATGGTATCACCTTCCCCAAGCAGAAAGAACTGGAAGAATACCTGCATGTATTGGAAGAAGCCAAAAAACGCGATCATCGGAAGCTTGGTAAAGAGTTGGAGTTGTTTGCCTTTTCCGATAAAGTAGGTCAGGGCTTACCATTATGGTTGCCGAAAGGTACTATTCTGCGCGAGCGCCTGGAACAATTTATGCGCAGGGCTCAGATTCGTGCCGGGTACGATCCGGTGGTTACACCCCACATTGGTAGCAAACAGTTGTATGTTACTTCCGGTCACTATGAAAAGTATGGTAAGGATTCGTTTCAACCCATTCACACACCAGACGAAAACGAAGAGTTCTTACTAAAGCCAATGAACTGTCCGCATCATTGCGAGATATATAAAGTAAAACCCCGTTCTTACAAAGATCTTCCAATTCGATTGGCCGAGTTTGGAACCGTATATCGGTATGAGCAAAGTGGTGAATTGCATGGCTTAACCCGCGTGCGCGGATTTACACAGGACGATGCGCATATCTTCTGTCGCCCCGATCAGGTAAAAGCCGAATTCATTAAAGTGATTGACTTAGTTCTATTTGTATTTAAGTCGCTAGGCTTCGAAAATTATACTGCTCAGGTTTCGTTACGCGATCCTGAAAACAAAGCCAAATACATTGGTGAAGATGCCTTGTGGGAGCGGGCTGAACGCGAAATTCAAGAGGCTGCTGATGAGCGCGGTTTAAAAACAGTGGCCGTAAAAGGTGAAGCTGCTTTCTACGGACCGAAGCTGGATTTTATGGTGAAAGATGCCTTGGGCAGAAGTTGGCAGTTGGGTACCATTCAAGTGGATTACCAATTGCCGCAGCGTTTCGAATTGGAATACATCGGTTCCGATAACCAGAAACACCGCCCGGTAATGATTCACCGCGCGCCTTTTGGTTCGATGGAGCGATTTGTAGCTGTGCTAATTGAGCATTGTGCCGGTAACTTCCCCCTATGGCTTGCGCCTGAACAATTAGCGGTACTGCCTATTTCCGAGCGGTTTAACGAGTATGGCCAACAGGTTTTGGATACCCTTAAAAACATGGATATCCGAGGTTTTCTGGACGATCGCAACGAAAAAATCGGGCGTAAAATCCGCGATGCAGAGGTAACCAAGGTGCCGTTTATGCTTTTGGTTGGCGAAAAAGAGGCAGCCGAAGGTAAAGTGGCGGTTCGTAAGCACGGCCAGGGCGACCAGGGGGTAATGGATTTGAAAGAGTTTGTGGCTCAATTTTCTGCTGATTTTGCGTTACCAGCCTGATTTTAGGATTTTGATAAACGGAAAAAAGGGCGATATTTGCAGCCTGTTTTTTAAAAGTAAGAATTTAAACCCAACGAGTGGCAGGATTTCCAGGTAATGACCGGCCGAGGCCTTTTGTAAGAGGCCCGCGGAGAGTAGTAGAAGAACCGTATCGTGTTAACGAGCGCATTCTTGCTCAGCGAGTAAGAGTGGTAGGCGAAAACATTAAAGTTGATGTATATCCTACTTCCGTTGCCATTAAAATGGCGCAGGAGCAAGGTCTTGATTTAGTAGAGATTTCACCAAATGCAGATCCTCCGGTTTGTAAAATCATCGACTACTCCAAGTTTAAATACGAGCAGAAGAAAAAACAGAAGGAGATTAAGGCTAATGCTCAGAAAACAATCTTAAAAGAGATTCGATTCGGGCCAAACACCGATGATCACGACTTCAACTTTAAAGTGAAGCATGCCGAGAACTTCCTGAAAGAAGGTGCCAAGGTAAAAGCCTACGTACATTTTGCAGGTCGTTCAATTGTATATAAGGAGCGCGGTGAAATTCTGTTGCTCAAGTTTGCGCAGGCGCTGGAAGAATTGGGTAAAGTAGAACAAATGCCCAAATTAGAAGGTAAACGCATGTATATGATGGTGGCCCCAAAAGGAAAGAAGTAAGTTTTAAATAATAAGTAGATGCCTAAGTTAAAGACCAAGTCAGGCGCAAAAAAGCGATTTAAGGTTACCGGTACCGGTAAGATTAAGCGCAAACGTGCGTACAAGCGCCACATCCTGACAAAGAAAGAAACTAAACAGAAAAGAAGATTGGGTAACGCTGCCACCGTTAAGAAAGTTGACGAAGGCAACATAAAGCCAATGCTTCCGTACCTGATTTAATCCGTACAGTCGGATATGTGTTTAACCTTCCGAAAAACAGGAAGGATGTTTAACCCGGCTACTGGCAAACAAGATCTCGCGAAAGCGTGACGCCAATGCCAAAAAATTAAAATTTATGCCACGTTCAGTAAACAGTGTCGCATCGAGAGCGAAGCGCAAGCGCGTGTTGGAATTGGCCAAAGGGTACTTTGGTCGCAAGAAAAATGTATGGACTGTAGCGAAGAATGCAGTTGAAAAAGGTTTGGTATATGCCTACCGCGATCGCAAAGCCAAGAAGCGCGATTTCCGCACCTTGTGGATTGCCCGTATCAATGCCGGTGCCCGCATGCATGGAATGTCATATTCCGTTTTAATGGGTAAGCTTAAAACAGCAGGTATCGACCTTAACCGCAAGGTTTTAGCCGATCTTGCAATGAACCACCCTGCTGCATTTGAAGCAGTAATTAAGAAGTTGAAGTAATTCAATTTTTCCAGATTCTAAAGCCACGCAAACCGCGTGGCTTTTTTATTTTTGAACCATGACCCAATCCAAGAAAGTATTTGCCGGACTTGCCGTGGTGTTTGTAATCTTGCTTTTATATGCGAGTTATGACATTAGCACCCGAACAACTTTTCCGGGTTCAAAGCCTCAGCTAAAGGAACGGATTGAGGAGCAGTTTTTGAAAACGGATTCTATCAAAATAGATACTGCAAATGCCGTTCAACGGTAAATCCGGCAATTAATCAGGTTTAAGTACTTTCAATCGGTTAGGAATTTTGCAGGATTAAGCCTGGCTGTACTTTAGCATCAGATTAAAGCCAACTATAGACAAGATTATCCCCCGGGGTCAAGGACTTTGGGGGATTTTCTTTTTTAGTCCTTCTGAAAATCTCAGTACATTCGTTACTATGTGGCAACCCTTTTTATTTCTGTTCCGTAAAGGGTAAAATTTTTCAGACCTAAACTCTTAGTAACTGTTTTATGCACCTGCTGATACAGGGTTGCAAGCGGAATGATCGCGATAGCCAGCGTTTGCTCTATCAGCATTATTACTCGTATGCCCTGTCTGTTTGTATGCGATACTCCCGTAGCACAGCCGAGGCAAAAGAAGTGGTGAATGATGGGTTTCTGAAAGTGTTTGATAAGATCAATCAATACAATGCTGATTTCCCATTTAAAGGCTGGTTGCGAAAAATTATGATCAATGCCGCTATTGATCAGTATCGGAAGGAACTTAAACATGCTCACCAGGCTTCGGTGGAAAATGCCTACCGTGTACATACACAGCCGGTAGCCTTAAGTAATCTTTCGCACGAAGAGTTGATAGGATTGGTGCAAAAATTAACACCGGCTTATCGGGCCGTTTTTAATTTGTATGTGATTGATGGATTTAATCACCGCGAAATCGGAAACTTTTGGGGATATCGGAAGGAACCTCAAAATCGAACTTGCTGAAGGCACGTGAAAATTTGAGAGGTATGTTGGATGGAATGAATGAGATGCCGTATGGAAAAGCTAACTGACGGAGAACTGGATTCGGTTTTTAAAAATGCTGCTGAGGGGATCACACCACCGTTTGATCCGGCTGCATGGGATGCCATGGCTCAAAAAATGAATGCTCCAAGACCAGCACCGCTGTGGAGAAGGTGGACTCCGATTTTGGTACTTGGTACAACTATTTTTTTTACCGGTGTTTGGGTGGGTAGAACCAGCACCGAAAGTGATTCACCTGAATTGACAGAAAAGAAAAACGTTGTTGAGGCAAATGAAAAATCAAACTATGCGGAAGCATTAAGTGGCAATAATGAATTGAGTGAGTTAGAAGTTTTGCCTGAAGTAAAAAATAATGTCAATAAAAAATCAACGGTACGGGTTAAGCTAGTATCCGAATATCCAAGTCAAAATTTGACTTCTCAAGAAAAACCAAATGAACAAAAAAACTTGCACGAAATAAAAGAAGAAGAATTTACTGAGGTGGTTGGAGTGATCTCTTTGGGCCATGAAGTACAACTAAAAGATTCGCTGATTGAAAATGAAGTGATTGATTCAATAGCCCTCGTAAAGTCTGCTGTTGATTCGCTTGATATGAGCAAGGAGATGAATGATAAGCAGAGTGGTAGCAGAGTTTGTGGGTTGTTTATCAGGCTCCTTGCTTCTCCCGACTTGTCTTCAATTAAATTCGGGCCTGCAGAACTTGGAAGCAACATAGGCTTGGTTGGTGAATTTAGTTTATCAAATAAGTTTTCACTTTCTACCGGCATAATCCGGGCGCGCAAAAATTATGAATCCTATCAGGAAGAAGCGTACGGTAATAATGCTCGCCACCTGCAAGGAAGTTGCACTATTCTAGATCTTCCCTTGAATTTAACCTACAACTTTCCTTCACAACGAAAGCTTTCAGGCTATGTAACTGCGGGTGCCTCTTCATACCTGATGTTGCACGAAGATTATATCTATACAATTAAATCCAGTTCGGGCGATCGTGTTTATCCTTCTGAAGCGATCCGAAAAAATAATGAATGGTTTAAGGTGTTGAATATAGCTTTTGGGGTGCAATACAAATTAGCACCACGGTGGCAAATCCAACTTGAACCCTTCATCAAAGCACCTTTGGCCGATTTGGGTGAACGCAATGTGCGCTTGTCCAGTTTAGGTGTATTTACTGGCTTGCGGTACCAACTCCATTCCACTATAAAACATCCTTAACCATGAAAATAGCTTTATCTAATACTCGATTATTATTAACTGGTTCAATTTTATCACTTCTGATTTATTCGGGTTGTTCCAGCAACGATGAACCCAAGCCTGTCGATTGTACTATAACTGATCTTGCAATAACACTAACATCCAAAAGTAATCCAGCAAGTTGCAACACCAACAATGGTTCAATTGTGGTTTCGGCAACAGGTGGTGAAGGCCCTTATCAATTTAAACTTAACTCAGGTACGTTTGCAGCTACCTCAACCTTTAACGATTTAGGCGCAGGTTCATTTACCGTTGTGGTTAAGGATGCGAACGCGTGTGAAAGAACATTATCGGCCATTGTATTAGCCGCACCAACTTCGCCTGTTGCAGGTGCATCCACTGTTGCTGCCCACACCAACTGTTTAAGTCCCAATGGTTCAATTACAGCAAATGTTACCGGTGGTACACCACCTTACGAGTATAAAATCGGAAGTGAGTCATTTGTTTCATCCAATATTTTTGGGCAACTGAAAGCTGGTAACTATACAATTACAGTACAGGATGCTGCCGGTTGTTCGATTTTCATAAATGATATAGTAACCAGTAATACCGGAGTGAGTTTTCAAACTCAGATCAACACCATTCTTCAAACCAGATGTAGTTTATCGGGTTGTCATAATGGCGACAATGGAGCCAACCGAAACTGGACTATTTTTACAAATGTTCAATCGAATGCAGCTAATATTAAATCCAGAACAGGATCACGGTCAATGCCGCCAGCCGGAGCTCAGCAATTAACGCAGGATCAAATTGATTTAATAGCTTGCTGGGTAGATAGCGGAGCTCAAAATAACTGATATGCGTTTTTCACTTTGTTCCATTTTACTTCTTATTGTTAACCTGGTTTGGGCACAAAAGTTTGTTCTCGAAAAATCCAAAGTTGTTTTCTTTTCAGATGCAGCTATTGAAGATATCCGGGCAGAGAACAGCAAGTCGCTAAGCATTTACAATGCTGAAACAAACGAAGTGGCATTCTCAATACCGATATCTGAATTTCAATTTGAAAATTCTACCATGCGCGAACACTTCAATGAGAAGTACATGGATACCGATAAATTTCCCAAAGCTACATTTCAGGGAAAGTTCAGTCCCTTCAATCCGGCTGGTAAAGAACAACAACCTGTTACAGCAACAGGTAAGTTAACAATACACGGTGTTACGCGCGATGTGGAGATTGTAGGCAGTATTATTCCGGCAATTCAAACCTTCGTTGCCAGGGCTACATTTATTGTTAAGCTGGCAGACTATAACATAAAAATCCCAACCTTCCTTTGGCAAAAAATTGCCGAGCAGGTAGAAGTAACTGTTGAATTTTCTTATAAACCTCAATGAAGATTTCTATATCTTTTCTGCTGCTGATAGCGCATGTTGGTTTCGCGCAGGATGATTTGTTAAAAGAACTGGAACAATCTGAATCCAAACCTGAAGCTGTAACAGCCACGTTTAAAGGAAGTAGATTGGTAAACGGGCAAACCATTGAGACGCGCCATAAAGGTGAACTTGAATTTATTTTTGCACACCGGTTTGGTGCTGTGAATGGTGGCGCATACGAATTGTTTGGACTTGATCAGGCTTTTGTACGGATTGGGTTAGAGTATGGATTTACAGATAAACTCAGTGCAGGTTTTGGTCGTAATTCGGTTGATAAAACGATGGATGCTTATCTGCGGTACAAGTTAATTAGCCAAAAACAAAATGGTATGCCGGTAACTATTACAGTCTTTACAAATGCTGCGGTGCGTGTCTCACCTCGAAAGGCAGATGCTACCTACGATATAGCATTAGAAGACCGTATGTCGTACACCACACAGTTTTTGATAGCCCGCAAATTTACACCGGCACTTTCATTACAAGTAATGCCCACGCTGGTTCATCGCAATACGGTTGATCAAAGCAAAGAGAAAAACAGTCAGGTAGCACTCGGTTTTGGTGGCCGACTTAAAGTATCGCGGAGTGTATCACTTAATACCGAATATTACCACCGCGTGGGTGTACCTGCTGCTAATGAATATTACAATGCGCTCGGTTTTGGTATTGATATTGAAACCGGTGGCCATGTTTTTCAATTGGTGCTTACCAACACCCGCGGCTTAACCGAGCGCGCTTTTCTAACTGAAACAGGTGGCAATTTTTTTGATGGTGATATTCATTTGGGATTTAATGTAACCAGGTCGTTTCAGGTAAAGAAGAAATGATAGGATGAATCGTAGTACGTCTTCAGTTTCGAAGGTGAAGTAATATTATTATATTTGATTAAGAATAACATGTTATGGATATTCAGAGTCTGAAAATAGATTTAATACAATGGCTTACAGAAATAAAGGACAAGTCTGTTCTTGAAAAAGTAAAGGCTATCAAAGATGAAAACGGCTTGGATTTATCATCAGAGCAACTTCTTGAATTAAATGACCGATTAGAGAAATATGAGCTTGGTGAGATGAAATTTAAATCTTGGGAGGAGACAAAAACGAGTGTTAGAAGACGCTCCAAGAATGCCACTTAAATACCTCCTTTCGAGAGAGGCCGAAGACGATCTTCTAGACGCGTATGATTGGTATGAGCAGCAAAGAGTTGGATTGGGCGAAGAATTTCTTGAGAGTATGGAGAGTGCTCGAGAGACGATATTAAAAAACCCGGAAACTTATCGTATCCGATACAAAAAAAGAATTCGAGCTTTTCTGGTTAATCGATTTCCATATTTGATTTTGTATATACTTGAAAATGAAACTGTAAATGTTGTTGCAATATTTCATACCAGCAGAAACCCAAGAATCTTAATTAAGAGATTTGGAAAATAATTCCCTTATGGGAGAATTGGAATAATGCTCTAACTTGATTTACCCCTTCACTTTTTTAGCTTTGCGGTTTACTTAAAAACCTTTCGCCTCCAGTTGCTGCTTGCCTCCATTCTTGTTTACCTGCTACTCACCGTCCTCATCGGGTATTGGGCATCGCGCAAAGTGCGCACCTCAGGCGATTTTATGCTGGCCGGCAGAAGTTTGCCTTTGTTCCTTAGTTCATCAGCATTATTCGCCACCTGGTTTGGCTCCGAAACCGTTTTCGGTGCATCTTCGGAGTTTCTGAAAGGTGGACTTTACCATGTAATCGAAGATCCGTTTGGTGCTGCTTTATGTTTAGTGTTGTTCGGCTTATTCTTTGCCCGCAAACTTTACAACATGAATCTGCTCACACTGGGCGATTTCTTTAAAGTGCGTTATGGCAAACGCCTCGAACTGGTAGCCGGAGTTTTCATTGTGCCTTCGTATGTTGGTTACATTGCTGCGCAGTTAGTGGCAATGGGTTTAATTCTGAATGTGGTTACCGGCATGCCCATCTGGCAAGGAGTGGTGGCCTCGGCCGTGGTGGTAACATTCTATACCTACATAGGTGGCATGTGGGCCATCTCCATTACCGATTTTGTGCAGAGCATTATCATCATCGGTGGTTTATTGGTGTTGGCTATTATCCTTTCGGAAAAGGCTGGCGGAGTAACGACTGTACTAAATAATGTTCAACCCGATACATTTCGGTTTTTTCCAGAAGCGTCAGCTACGGAAATTACAACCTGGCTTGCTGCCTGGTCGGTGCTCGGGCTTGGTTCTATTCCATCGCAAGATGTTTTTCAACGTGCGATGTCATCCAATTCGGTAAACACTGCCGTGCGCTCCAGCTTTATTGCTGCCGGGCTGTACTTAACGGTTGCCATGTTACCGTTGTTCATCAGTTTGTGCGTGCGTCATCTTTACCCCGAGTTTACACAAGGCGATACGCAATTGGCATTGCCGAGTATGGTGTTGGCACATGCTACCATGCCCGTGCAGATTTTATTTTTTGGATCCTTGCTTTCCGCTATTATGAGTACAACCAGTTCGGCCATTCTAGCTCCGGCCGCAATTTTCTCAGAGAATCTGGTAAAGCCATTAGCTAAGCACCGCCTTACCGATAAACATTTTCTGGCCATTACCCGGTTTGCTGTTTTAGGATTTGCTTCCATTGCTACGGTGATGGCCTGCTTGCGATCAAATATTTACGAGTTAGTTGGCGAATCGTCTATACTTAGTCTGGTATCTTTGTTTGCACCAATGGTTTTGGGATTGTATTGGAAGCGCGCTTCGGCTATGGGCGCATTGCTAGCGATGATTACCGGAATAATTACCTGGTTAATTGCTAAGCAGGTAGCGTTAGCCGTACCGGAGTTGGTTCCGGCCGTAGCGGTAAGTTTTGTAAGTATGGTTGTAGGTAGTTTGATTTGGAAAAACAAAATAAGCTCAGATGATAAAAGTTGAAATCAATCGTGTTGATGCTGACTTCCGGATGGAAGCAGTTAACGACAAAGGCAATAGTATAATTATGGATGCTGGTGAATCCGATGGTGGTCATGATTCTGGCTTTCGTCCGATGCAGTTGTTGCTGGCCGCTTTAGGCGGATGCAGTGCTATTGACCTGATTGCCATTCTGCGCAAGCAGCGCGAACCCCTTAACGATGTAAAGATTACCGTTACCGGTGAACGCGAAGCTGGAGTAGTACCTGCACTTTATACCGAAGCCCACATTCATTTTAAATTGTTTGGAGCTGTTAATCGCGACAAAGCAGAAAGGGTCGTAGCATTATCAGTTGATAAATATTGTTCGGTAGCTAAAACCTTAGAGAAGACTGCCAAAGTCACCTACAGTTTTGAAATCATTGCCTGATGAAAAAAAAGAACTTCGAAACCAGCGCCATTCGCACACAGTCGCGCACTTCTAATCGCGAACATTCCGTTCCACTATACCTTACTTCCAGTTTTGTATTTGAAGATGCCGAGCAAGCACGCGCACTGTTTGCTGATGAAATTTCAGGTAACATCTATACTCGTTTCTCCAATCCCAATAATAACGAGCTGATTGAAAAACTTTGTTTACTGGAAGGCACCGAAGATGGAATTGCTACTGCATCGGGTATGGCGGCTATGTATAGCAGTATGGCCGCGTTGCTGAAAGCGGGTGATCATGTTTTGGCTTCGCGTTCGGTGTTTGGTTCCACACACCAGATTTTAAATACGTTGTTTCCACGATTCAACATCAGTTCTACTTATGCTGATATAGCCGATCCGGCTTCTTGGGAAAGTAAGATACAACCGAACACAAGAATGATTTTTGTGGAGACGCCCTCCAATCCGGCACTTGATATCATTGATCTGGAGTGGTTGGGTAAGTTGGCGCAAAAGCATAATCTGATATTAAACGTTGATAATTGTTTTGCTACTCCGTATTTGCAAAACCCCGCACAATGGGGTGCGCATTTAGTAACACATTCAGCTACCAAGTTTATTGATGGCCAGGGAAGGGTAATAGCAGGAGCAGTGCTTGGAAAAAAAGAATTGATTAAAGAAGTGCGCTTTTTCGCGCGCCATACCGGCCCCGCGCTTTCACCTTTTAATGCATGGGTACTTTCAAAAAGTTTAGAAACGCTGGCTGTACGCATGGATCGCCATTGCGCACAGGCGCATGAACTCGCAAAGTTTTTGGAGCAACATCCGGATGTAGAACGTGTAAAATATCCTTTCCTCGAATCGCATCCACAACACGCACTTGCGAAAAAGCAAATGCGATTGGGTGGCGGTGTGGTTACATTCGAAATTAAAGGTGGGTTGGAATGCGGCCGTAAGTTTCTGAACTCACTTAAAATGCTTTCGCACTCAGCTAACCTGGGCGATACCCGAAGTATCGCTACACACCCGGCATCCACTACGCATTCCAAACTTTCGGAAGCCGAGCGTTTGGCTGTAGGTATTACTCCCGGACTTGTTCGTATTTCTGTTGGCCTCGAAACGTATGCTGATATTCAAGCTGATATAGCGCAGGCGATTGTGGCAAGCAGGTTGAATTAGTGCGACAGACCCAATCGCCAATCAATTATTACAAGTCCCTAATCTTAAATCTTTTGATTTGCCACTAGTGATTAGTGGGTTTTGATTTACCATCTTAATTGTAACCATTTTAGTAGTGGCATCAATAAGTCGGCATACTTGTGTCAATTTCCTTTGCCCAGGCTAATATTCCACCTTTCAGGTTGTAAAGATTTGTAAAGCCATGATTTTTTTCGAGCCATTGCACCATGTTACCGCTACGGGCACCACTGCGGCAATGGATAACCACTTGCTTGTCTTTTGCAATCTTATCTACCGAGGCAGGAATGTCGCCTTGCGGAATTAACTCACCATTCAAATTGCAGATGTCGAACTCGTGCGGCTCGCGTACATCTATTAATTGAAAATCTGCCTTGCTATCTAACAATGCTTTTAACTCCTGTACTGTTACTTCTTTCATGGCTTTCGTTTTAATTCCACAAAATTCATCATAATCTATTAAACTTTTAATGTATTGTCGCGAATTTCGCTGTGGTACTTTCAAACGATTGAACTCCAATGTGCCTGAATCTACCAAAAGCACTTCCCCGGCAAGGGGTTTGGCAAAGCCGGTGATAATTTTTAATACTTCATTCGCCTGCAGGCAGCCGATAATTCCGGTTAACACACCCAGCACTCCACCGGCTTCGCAGTTGGGTACTGAACCCGCAGCTGGTGGAGCAGGGTAGAAGTCGCGGTAGTTGGCTCCTTGTTCATAATTAAACACAGCTACTTGTCCTTCGTAGCGAAATACAGAACCAAACACGTATGGAATATTCAATAACACACACGCATCATTTAATAAGTAACGTGTAGGGAAGTTATCGGTACAATCCACAACTACATTGCTTGACTTTAACAAGGAAAGAGCATTGATTGCCGTTATCGGTTGCTGAATTGGTTCAAAGCTAAGCAACGGGTTAAGTGCCCTTAATCGCTCGGCTGCTACTTCGGCCTTTGGTTTATTCAAATCAGTAGTTTGAAACAACACTTGCCGTTGCAGGTTCGACATGCTGATGGTATCGAAATCAATAATTTGTAAATGGCCTACACCGGCAGCAGCCAAGTATTGCAACACCGGGCAGCCCAAGCCACCGGCACCTACGACAGTTACACGTGCAGCTTTTATCTTTTGCTGCGCTGCTGGGCCAAATTGTGGCAATACAAAATGACGACTATAGCGATTGCTTTCTGCTGCTGAAAATTGTTCGTGTGATGCCATTCGCTAAATTTACTACCATAAATCAAAAAGAAAACCGATGCGAATCAACTATTCTACGGGCGCTAAATGGGAAGACATTGTAGGCTATTGCCGGGCTGTACAGATTGGAAATACAGTAGAGATTTCTGGAACGGTAGCATCTGATGGCAGCCAGGTTATTGCCAAAGGCGACTTTTACGGACAAACAAAGTACATCATCGAAAAAATTGAAGGCGTGTTGAAACAGGCTGGCTTCGATTTAAAAGATGTTGTTCGCACCCGCATTTTTGTTACCGACATTACAAACTGGGAAGCAGTAGGTAAGGCGCATGGCGAATTTTTTAAAGACATTAAGCCCGTTACTTCGATGGTGGAAGTAAGTGCATTAATAGCTCCCGAGTACCTGGTTGAGATTGAAGCAACGGCTATTAAGATTTCTTAAAACCGATTTAAAGCCAGCTTCGATACAGTTTCGCCAATGGCCAATGATGATGTGGCCGCAGGCGAAGGCGCATTGCATACATTGATTACGCCAGTATCTTCCAGAATTAAAAAATCATCGACCAATCCACCATTGCGATCGCATGCTTGTGCGCGCACACCGGCACCACCTTCTACCAAATCACTTTCCTGAATTTCGGGTAAGAGTTTCTGCAATGCTTTGGTGAATGCCGCCTTTGAAAACGACCGATACATTTCGCCCATGCCGGTGCGCCAGTATTTAGCGGCTACCTTTTGAAAGCCTGGCCATGCTAAACTCTCAGCAAGTTCACTTACGTTGATTTTGGATTTTTTATAACCCTCACGACTGAAGGCCAAAACTGCATTTGGGCCGGCTTCAACTCCACCTTTCGCCATGCGTGTAAAGTGGACACCCAGAAACGGAAAGTTTGGATCGGGTACCGGGTAGATGAGATTCTTGACCAGATACTCTTTCTCTTTTTTTAGTTTGAAGTATTCCCCACGGAAAGGAATAATTTTCACATTCAAGTTAGGCACCGTCATTCGAGCAATCTTATCGGAATATAAACCGGCACAATTGATAACCAATTTACTGGTGTAGCTGGCGGTTTGTGTAATTACCACACTGTTAGTATTGGTATGCTGTATGTCCAGCACTTTTTCATTTACATGGATGGTGCCTCCGTTTTTCTGAAACACTTCGCCATACTTATTGGCAACCAAGGTGTAATCTACAATGCCCGTTTGTGGAACAAAAATTCCGGACAGGCCTGCCACATGGGGCTCGTATTCTTTTAATTCTTCGGCTTGAAGTTTTTTAAGATTCGTGAGTCCGTTTTGTTGGCCACGCGTATAGAGATTTTCGAGCAGTGGTAATTCTTGTTGTTCGGTGGCCACTACAATTTTTCCGCACAGGTCGAATGGTATTTCATTCGATCTGCAAAAATCCAATAGCATATTGTAGCCCCTGATACAGTTGATTGCCTTCAGGCTTCCGGGCTTATAGTACAGCCCGCTATGAATTACGCCACTGTTGTTTCCGGTTTGATGCCTGGCAAGGGTTGACTCCTTTTCCAGTACAACAATTTTAAGTTTTGGGTTGGCCGACTGAATTTGTAAAGCTGTTGCAAGCCCAACTATGCCGCCACCGATTATTGTAATGTCCACAAGAATTTTTTTGCGAAACTAAGTATTTAAAGGAAGAAAGAATTTAGAAGCGACTAAAAACACAAAGACCCCTTCCGTCTGAAGGGGTCTTTGATACCTAAACCTAAACCTATGAGAAGATTTTATCTGCTCTTGGTTATAAAACGAGAGGTTGGGTAGAATGTTACATTTGTTAAACAGAATTAACACATTTCAGTAGCTATTTTTTCAACTTATTGGCAAACTGCTTATTAAATTTCTCAACCTTTGGACGGATTACGTACTGGCAATAGCCTTGGTTTGGATTTAGTGCATAGTAATTTTGATGGTAATCTTCAGCTATGTAAAACTCCTTAAACGGAGTAATTTCTGTAACGATCGGATTTTTGTAAACCCCCGACTTGTCTAACTGCATTTTGTAGGCTTCAGCTGTTTTTTTTTGTTCCTCGGTGTGGTAAAATACCGCAGATCGGTATTGAGTACCTTCATCAGCACCCTGCTTGTTGAGCGTGGTGGGGTCATGCGTGTTCCAGAAAATTTCCAGTACTTCTGCATAGGTTATTACGGTGGGATCGAATTTAATTTGAACAACCTCCGCATGACCGGTTAATCCTGTAGTTACTTCACGATAAGTAGGATTTTTTACTTTACCCCCCGAATAACCCGATACAACGGATTCAATTCCTTTTACACGCAAAAAAAATGCTTCGGTACACCAAAAGCACCCTGAGCCAAGTGTGGCTGTTTCCAATTCTTTCATTTTATTCTGAGAATTTGTTTGAGCCTGAATGCTCGTTAAGGAAAGCATGCTGCTCAAGAGTAACGCAATAATTTTCATGTTGTTTATAACCGTATTTACCTTAAAATAGTTTTAACAATCTATTTCAAAGTCGTGCAACCGACCAAACTAATAGCTACCGTAAAAACCGGAGAGTGCATTGGCTAACCTGTTATCCAGGTCGCGCTTTGTTTGTATAATCAGGAAATCTCGGTTCATAAATGGTTCTTTGGTACCACATAATTTGCGGGTTACCTCTGGTATGGCGCGCGAATCGCCCGTGCAGGTTGCCCATTTATCGCTCCAGCGCTGGTCAGCCACAATATCAGAATTACGCAAGTCGGCACCGCTGTTGGCATCGCGAATGTAAAGTACAATAGAACCCCTGGCAGTAATCACCTTTTCGTAGGTAGTCATTTTTGCTGTTACCTTTTCATATACAGGTACTTTTTGGCCATTAACTGTTTTCTCGCTAACCTTAACGCTATCTGTAAAGTTATCGGTACGATTGCTGGTTGAGGGCCTGCTTTCATTATATCCGTTTACAGAAACCTTAACAAAGTGATCAATCCGGTTAAGCTTTGCATCCTCAGCTTCGCGCGGGGTATAAAACTTAACAAACTGACTTGGATTAACTCCGAATATAACGGGTTCAAAATTCCAATTGTGATAATTGCTGAATGTAGGTTCTACCACTACCTTAATAGTAGCATTGAATTTTGCCTGTTCCATCATTTCTATTGACTCGCGATACCCGGGCGACAACGCATTGGCATCTACAAACAAAAAGTAAGCCCGTTTGGCATCTTCGCGTGTATTTTTTAACATAGATTGGATACCAGCTTCGTACGATTCTTCCGCTGCTTTACCCTTTACTTCTGTTAACTCTTTGTATTTATTAATCGGGTTGGGAATAATTTTTAAAGCACCGGGCGATGTACGGATTTGTTCGTACAATGAGTTGATCTGCTCGTAACTTTGAACCGCATTTTTCCATTTAAAATTGGCATTAGAGGTTATCTGATTCTGCGCATTTTGTTCCAGGTAATTGATAGCAAGCTGATAGCTTGTTTTAAGCACTTCTTTCGATTTTTTATGATCGGGATTTTGCCGAAGCCGGTTAACAGCCAACGAAACAGCCTGATAATAGTCGCCTTGCTTTAAAGCATTTTTACCTGAGGTACAAAATTGAAAGGTTGCAGCGAGACCAAGTAGAAGAATAACCGAGGTGCGTTTCATGGGGTAAGCCAACTTAATAGTTTTAAAGGGTTGAAGTTAGCTAATAAAGCATAAGGCAACAATAGTGCCGAAAGACACTACTTGCTAAACAAGTCAATCAGAATATCATCAATCAGCCTGCGCCAGTTTCCCCACGAGTGGCCTTCGTTTACCTCGCGGTATTGATACACACAACTACTGGCTTTCAGTATATCGCCCAGCTTGCGACTTTCGGCACTGGTATCGTTTATCAACCCGGTAGTCATCGATATTTTTAATTGTACTTCGGCATTGCCTTCGCAAAGTTTATAAATCTGGGGGCGGGTATAAAATGCGGGCGATTGAATTCCGACAAGGCCAAAAACATCGGGTCGGGTAAAAGCAAAATAAGTTGCGGTAAGACCACCCATGGATGTACCGATTATCGCACGGTTCTTTGCTTCGGCTTTAACCGGATATTGTATTTGGATGGCCGGAATAAGTTCGTTTATAAAAAAATCGAGATATTTGGTGTTCATAGCAAGTTCAGTCATTCGCCTGTTGTTGGCTCTGTTTACGGGCTCGCGATTATCAACAAACACCGTTATAATCGGTTGTATTTTCTTTTGGTGAATCAGGTTGTCGAGTGTGGCGGGCATATTGCCCAATTGCTGATGCATGTATTCGTAGCCATCGGTAACATACGCTACAGGCATGGCTCCATATTGTTTGTAGTTATGCGGCAGATAAAGCGAATACGTTACCTGGTACCCTAACGATTTGCTGTTGATCAATACATCGCTAATAAGTTCGCCTTTGGGTACTTCTGTTTGCGTAACAGTTAGTAAATCTTCCTTCCACTGCGGCATGCGTAATTCTGAATTAGGACTACCACCACCCACGCCCGACCATTGTTGAAATTTATTGGCTGGGTCAATCATCCAGTTAACACCATCAATCAGAATTTTATAATCGAGGCGGGCATCGGGTGAAAATTTACATTTCAAATACCAGATGTTGGTGTTGGTAATTTTTTGCCCCTTGTTGGGAAAATCTTTAACGTAACCCCAACCATTAAAATCACCCATCCATTCTACGGTGGTTGCGTTTCCGCGATAGAGAAAAAGAACGGAGTCGTTTTCAATAAATGGAATCTTTAGGTTACCGTAGAGGTTATCAAGTGTTGTGGCGATTACTAATGAATCTCCAGAGATTAACTTATTAAACGTTTGTGTAAAACTATTCCCGTACTCTTGTGCAGAGGATTGCGAAAAGGTTAAGAGTAATATAAAAAGAACAAGAGGTTTTCTCATATTCTAATCTTTATCTTCTACTCTCAAGGCAAGTAACCCTGCTAAAATCATAAAGGTACCACCTAGCACTAAGGTTAACATGGTATTGCCAGAGAAAACATGAATGGTTAAGAAGCCAAGAAACGTTGCAGCAATAATTTGAGGAATTACAATAAAGAAATTGAACACACCCATGTAATAACCCATTTTGTTGGCTGGTAATGATCCTGAAAGTATTGCATACGGCATTGATAAAATACTTGCCCAGGCAATACCTACCAGTCCCATTGAAAGAGCAATTGTCCATGGTTCTGTAATGAAGTTTAACGAAATAAGCCCTAATCCACCGATGATTAAGCATACCATGTGAGTTTTCTTTCGCCCAAGCCTGAGCGCAATTAATGGAATAATAAATGCAAATATGGCTGCAACTCCATTTCTTACCGATGAACAAACTCCTAACCAATCAGCGCCTCCATTATATTGTTCTTGCACACGCTTTAAAGTACTTTTATCATCGGTTGTCAAGTTGCTCATCTTAATAAAATGGTTTGCCAGATTGATGGTTAATGCAACTTCGTTGCTCTCACTTTGAAACTTATCTATTTCTGCTAAATCCGTATTTAATGAGGAGAAGTCTTTATCGCTTAATGAGGACTTTTGAGCAAGAAGATTTTCCTTCAACTTTGAAAACAGAGTTCTTTCTATTTTCATATCATAAATGGTTGTGGTTATTGCGTTGGTTGAATATATCCACATGGAGAAAAGCGCAAACCATGTAAAGAACTGGACCCACGCAAGTTGCTTCATTGCCTTAGGCATACTAAATATCCCCTGGTATGATTCCTTTAAACCATCAAGAAAACTTGTTTTTCTATTTTCTTCACGAAGTTTTTCAATGCTTTCAGGGGGAAATTCCTTCGTTGTAAAAACCGTGTACATGACGGCAGCAAAAAAGGCGAATGCCCCGGTATAAAAGGACCATTTAACCGATTCGGGAATTGTACCACTATCAGCTGTATTACTAATGTCGAACCAATTTGTAAATATCCACGGTAGCAAGGCAGCAATAACAGAACCAGTTCCAATAAAAAAGCTTTGCATTGCAAACCCAGCAGTTCGTTGCGAAGGCGATAATTTATCGCCCACAAAAGCTCGGAAAGGCTCCATAGAAATATTGATAGAAGCATCAAGTATCCATAACATACCACCCGCAACCCAAAGCGTTGGTGAGTTAGGCATGATGAACAACGCAAGTGTTGCGAGAATAGCACCAATAAAAAAGAAGGGTCTTCTCCGGCCCCAGTAAGGATGCCAAGTCCTATCACTGATATATCCGATAATTGGTTGAACCAACAGACCAGTTAACGGTGCGGCAATCCATAAAATAGGAATCTCATCTTTGTTGGCTCCAAGTGTTTCAAATATTCTACTCACATTAGAGTTTTGAAGTTCAAACCCAAATTGAATTCCTAAAAATCCGAAACTCATGTTCCAGATTTGCCAGAATGATAAACGCGGTTTTTGTTGTGTCATGTGAGTAGTTTTTTACCAACGTATTTCTAACTGGTCATCGGTATAATCAATTTCAACAAAACGAATCGTTTCTTCGCCCATCGAGTCGGGTTCGTTTATTGGATCGTACTTTTCTAATGGTGCAAAGAATGAATGCTGACTTTGCGTAAGTGCAATCCTATTTCCATTAATAGAAATTGTATCAGCATGTGAACCATGTAAAACAAGCTTCAGTTTTTGATACGATGTTTTATATGCGCCTGCTGCTTTCGCGAAGATGACTTTGTTTTGTGATCCAAAACTTTGAATCAAGCGTGTTGAGAATTCACCTTGCTGATATTGAAACGTTGAACCATCATCGCTATACAGCAAAAATTCACTTGACTCGCTTCCGCAATAAATATGAAGCGCTAATTCTGTAGCAATAATGCCTGCATGAGCCTGGGCGGGGCGCATAGGTAATACACTTCCTGCTTTTACAAACACCGGAAGTTTATGAATGGGAGATTCAATTATGGCTTCTTGATTTCCGTTCCATTGTTTACCGGTATATAAGTCGTACCAGGTGCCTTCGGGGAAGTAAATTTTTAATAACTCCTTATTGCTCTCAACCGGGGCAACCAGAATAGATGGGCCAAATAAGTATTGGTTATGATATAATCCGCTGTAGATAACCTGATCGTGTGTGTAGTTAATGGCAAGCGATCGCTGTACCGGCATACCCGTTTGCGAGGCGTCATAAAATAATGAATAGATATAAGGCATTAACTGATACCGGAACTTGATATAGTTGCGACAAATGTTTTCAACTTCTTCACCATAACTCCACGGCTCGCTATCGCGTGTGTTAATCATGGTGTGCGCTCGGAAGAAAGGGGAGAGGGCTGCAATGGAAATCCACCGTGCAAAAAGTTTGATGTTGGCATCGCCCACAAAACCACCGGCATCGTAACCTGCAAAAGCAATTCCGGTTAAGCCCATGCTATTAACCAACCGTACACCCAGTAACATATGCTCATCATAGCTTACGTTATCGCCTGTCCATACGGCTGCGTAGCGTTGCACACCTGAAAAACCAGAGCGGGTAAGGTTAAACGGTCGTTTACCTTTTAATAATTTTTTGGTGCCTTCGTACGTGCTGCGTGCCATTTGAAAGCCATAGATATTCCTGCCTCTTCGGGTTGTAGCTTTTGCACCTTCAAAATCAAATTCCAGGTTTTCGGGTAACGAATGGCCCCAGGTAGCAATCTCATTCATATCGTTCCAAAAACCTTCCACGCCAAGTGCTACGTAATCTTTGAATTGCTCTGTCCACCAGGTGCGGGTTGCAGGTTTGGTAAAGTCAGGGAAGTGACACCAACCGGGCCACACCTGGCCCTGATAGTTTTCGCCATCAGGATATTTGATGAATACATCTTCCTTTACACCGTTATCATACGTGTTGTAACCGGGCTCAACTTTAATACCCGGATCGCACATAACTACTACATTAAAACCCTGTTGTTTCAGGTAATCAATTAAAGCTTTTGGATTGGAGAAGTTTTTGGAATCCCAGGTAAAGATTTTGTACTTATCCATGTAGTGGATATCAAATACAATGGCATCGGCCGGAATATCTTTATCGCGAAAAGTTTTGGCAACTGTCATTACCTCCTTGTCGGGATAATAGCTGTACCGACATTGTTGATAACCAATGCTCCATAGCGGAGGGAGTTCCATTCTTCCCGTAAGGAAGGTATAGTGTTGAATGATTTCGGATACAGTTACTGCATGGATCAGATAGTAGGTCATTTCTCCGGCATCGGCCGAGAATGAAGCAAAGCGATTGTTGGAAGCGCCAAAGTTGAAGAAACTTTTATAGCTGTTATCAAAGAATACTCCATACACAAGGTTATTGTGTACACCTATATAAAATGGTGTAGAGCAATACAACGGGTCGGAGCTGGAATGATAACCGTACGCATCGGAGTTCCAGTTTTGGTATGCATGACCTTTGCGATCAAGGCCACCGGTTTTTTCGCCAAGGCCAATGAAGCGTTCACCGGGTTGTAACTTTTTATAAGTTGTTACCTGTTCGCCATTCCAGGCGGTACCAAAAGTATCGTCTTCATTAATAGTTCGGCCATCGCGTGTTTGCAATGAAAAGCGGACCGGATTTTTGGATATGACTAAGCGGGCTAATGCGGTTGTTATGATGATGGCGGTATCAACTTCATCAATTGTGAGGTTTGTAGGTTGAGGTGTGCCAACCACCGCGTATGAAAAGTCTTCAAATGTGACTTTTGAAATGCTTATTCTAAAAATGGAATTGTTGTAAACCGCAACCTGAAAATTGCCGAGCGAGGTAGTGCCAGCAATACCGGTGTTGGTTCGGTTAAAAGAAACTAATGTTCCAATACTTTGGCTTGTGCTTGCGTGTAGGGTAGGAGTCATTTAAAAATAGTAAGCGTTAGAAGCCTTAAATTAAAATATTGGCTTTAACGCTTACTTCTTTAAACCGATTATTTTTTCTTAGCTTGTTTCTTTAGAGAGGAATTTCGAATAACCAGTTTAGTTTTCAGGATTTTTGTTTCAGGTTCGGGTTCAAAATCCTCTTTGTCTTTCATTTCGATCTGGCGGATAAGCAAACGTGCTGCTTCCTGCCCCATTTCAAAGCCAGGTTGGTCGATAGAAGTAAGAGAAGGCTCCATTAACTCGCCAAAAAACCAGTTACTAAAGCCAAGTAATGCAATATCTTGTGGAATCTTTAGGCCTTTTTCCTTTATGGCCACCATGGCACCCATTGCCATCGGATCGTTACCCGCGAAAACAGCATCGGGTAGCGGATTTTGATTTAGCAGTTTGTTCATTCCTCGTTTTCCTTCTTCAAACGTACCGGAGGGTACGCTAATAACCAGGCTCTCATCGTATTTCAGACCGTTTTCTTCCAATGCATCTTTGTATCCGCGCAGACGATCGATGCTGATGATCAGGTTTGGTGATCCGTTAAGATGGGCAATTCGTTTGCAGCCTTGCTCTATCAGGTGGGTAACGCCTTCTTTTGCTCCGGCATAATCATCTACAATTACTTTGCTGCTTGAGGGGCTGTTATACATGCGGTCGTAAAAAACAATAGGTACCCCCTTGGAAATGATGCTTTCAATGTGATCGAAGTTGGTGGTTTCGCGCGAAATAGAGATGAGCATCCCATCCACCCGGCTGTTGAATAGGGCCTTCATATCAGTAAGTTCACGCTGGTACGATTCGTTGGATTGGGCCAGGATTACGTTGTAGCCGGCCGTGTAAGCTACATCTTCAATTCCGCTAATAACTGTAGAAAAGAAAAAGTGTACAATTTCCGGAATGATTACGCCTATTGTATTGGTTTTTTTCTGACGAAGGTTAAGCGCAACTATGTTGGGTTGGTAGTTAAGCTTATCGGCCAGTTCGTTAACTGCTTTTTTTGTTTGCACACTAATGTCCGGATGGTCTTTTAAGGCCCTTGAAACGGTTGATGGCGAGATACCCAGTTCGCGGGCAATGTCTTTAATAGTTACCTGGTTAAATTTCATAGGACAACTTCGTTTTTAGAAAAATTTCAAACAATTTAAGTTAATGCAAACGTTTGTGCACTCGTTTCCGACAAATTCTTTCTTGTTTTTAAAGGTTGTTGCTTGATTACTGTTAAAAACACGGTAATATTGAATGAAAATCGAGTTTTTTAATTGCATGCAATTAACAAATTAGATTTTTAAAAAGAACTCTTAAACAACAATTAAAAACCCTAAAACAATTAATCATGATTAAATTGTATCTGTTAGTTCGCAGGTGCCTTACGGTTGCGTTGATTTTCGGAGCTTTAACAAGTTTCGCTCAACAAGCCGTAACAGGTAAGGTAACCGCTGCCGATGATGGCTCGGGAATTCCAGGCGTGAATGTGCTTGAAAAGGGTACATCCAATGGAACCGTTACTGATTCAGACGGAAATTTTAGAATCAATGTAGGTGCCAATGCTACATTGGTGTTTTCTTTTGTGGGGTATGCAGCACAAGAGGTTACGGTTGGTGGACAAAGCATTCTCAATGTGGCTTTGCAATCCGATGTCACAGCTCTGAGTGAGGTTGTGGTTGTAGGATATGGAAGTCAGGACAAAAAAGAGATCACTGGGTCGGTAGTAGCGCTTTCTGCAGATCAGTTCAATCGAGGAAATGTTAACGATCCAAGGCAACTACTTCAGGGTAAAGTTCCTGGTTTAAGTATTTATAATAGAGGAGGTAATCCTAATTCATCAGCAACCTTTAGACTTCGTGGGATTTCAACAATCGGATCGAATTCACAACCCTTAATTGTCATTGATGGTGTACTTGGTGCTTCATTGGACAATGTTGACCCCAACGATATAGAATCAATTAACGTCTTAAAAGATGGTTCTGCTGCTGCCATTTATGGGAGCAGGGGCTCAGCTGGTGTTATATTAGTAACTACCAAGCGGGGTTCAAAAGGAAAGGCAACAGTTGACTATAACGGTTATGTTGCCGCAGATCAGGTATCAAGACGACAACCAGTAATGACCGCAAGTGAGTATGTTGCTGCGGGAGGTAATGATTTAGGTTCGGTAACTGATTGGCAGGATGAAGTTACACAAACAGGAATTTCAAATGTTCATAACTTAGCAATAGCTTCTGGTACTCAAAGCACTTCATTCCGTGCATCATTAAATTACAGAAATGTAAATGGAATTCTCAGGAAATCAGGATTTGATCAAGTGAATGTTCGTGCTAATTTGTCTCACAGTGCATTTGACAACAAGTTGAAATTTGACTTTGGCTTTTCATCTACAGATAGGAGAAGTGATTTTTCGTTTAACGAGGCACTTCGCTATGCTGTTCTATTTAATCCTACAGCTCCGGTTAGGTTCCCAAATGGGGATTTTTATCAAGCTATATTGTTCGATAACTTCAATCCAGTTGCCATTCTGGAACAGAATATAGCAGATGGAAAACGCAAAACGATTAATTACAGTGCGAGAGTTGATTACAGTGTTCTGGAGAATCTTACTTTAACGGCAAACTTTGCTCGCCAATTCGAAAATAATTTCAATGGTACTTACTTTTCAAGGAATTCCTTCTTTGTAGGCTTGAATAGAAAAGGCTTGGCGCGCAGATTCACATCTGAATCTGATTTTACATTATTTGAGGGTTGGGGTACTTATCAGAAAGAGTTTGGAAAGATTAATTTAGATGTAACTGCTGGTTACTCCTTTCAACAAGACAATTACGAAGAAATATTTATAGAGGCTGGAGGCTTCCAAAATGATCAACTTGGATACAACCAACTTGAGCAGGCATCGGACTTTACCTTAGGTGGTACTCGACCGAATGTTAGCAGCATTCAAAGTCCTGATAATAGAATTATTGCCTTTTTTGGTCGAGCTAATTTAACCTTTGACAAAGGCATATACTTTAATGCTTCTGTAAGACGCGAAGGTTCGACAAAACTCGGTGAAAATAACCAATGGGGTGTTTTTCCTGCTTTCGGATTAGGCGTTGATATCGCTAAATATGTGGAAATTCCAAATGTTAATTTATTAAAATTTCGTGCGGGGTTTGGAGTTACTGGTTCACTTCCTACTGCATCAGGTCTTGCCCAAGATTTATACACATTTAATCGAAACAACTATACCACCAATTTTGCACGTAACGCAAACCCAGATTTGAAGTGGGAACAAAAAGAAGAAACTAATATAGGAATCGACTTTGGTATTGGTGGTAAGCTTACCGGTTCAGTCGATTTCTTTGTTCGGAACATCAAAGATTTTATTCTGGAACGAGACGTGGACGTAGCGGTATTCGTTTCGGGTAGGAGGTTTGAAAATGTTGGAGCCTTGCGTGCCAAAGGACTTGAAGTAGCATTGAATTATAATGCAGTTAATATAGGTCAGGTGAAATGGAATCCTGGCGTTGTCTTAAGTACCAATTCAACTGAATTAACTGAATTTTTCAATACCCGCTTTATTACAGGAAACTTTGGTTCGCCAGGTCAAAATGGAACGCCCTTTAACTTAGTTGAGGTTGGAAAGAAATTAGGAACAATTTGGGGGCCTGTATTTGACCGGGTTCAGATTGATGGAATTAATGGTAAGGTAGTATTTAAAGACCTAAACGGAGATGGGGTTATTAAAGGTGATGCTAGTCAAGCCCTACTTGCCGATGCTGACTTTAAAGAGCTTGGCAAGGCTTTTCCAACTATGGAAATAGGTTGGACTAACCAATTGAATTATAAAAACTGGGATTTAAATGTGTTTTTCAGGGGTGCATTTGGCCATAGTTTAATAAACCAATTCCGTGGTTTTTATGAACCGTTAGATCCCGGAGCTATTAACTCATACAATCGTGTTATTACAAGCAAGGCAGTTGCTGGCTTAACAGAAGCAAAGTATAGCTCTTTGTATGTAGAAAAAGCTGATTTTCTAAAGTTGGATAATATAACACTTGGATATAGACTTAATCTACCTAATTCCAATAGTTTCAGAAACGTTAGGTTTTATACAACTGTGCAAAATGCATTTGTACTTACCAAATATACTGGAATTGATCCTGAGCCTGTTTTTGGCGATCCGGAGGATAATAACAATCCTTTGATAACGGGTGTCGATAGAAGAAATACCTATTTCTTTGCACGTACATTTACAATTGGAGTTAACGTTGGATTTTAACTTATAAATTAAGATTCTATGAAAAAGATATGGAGATTACTAAGTGTACTTGCAATAGTGATGTTTGTTACCGCATGTACAGATTTAGATGAAGAGTTAAAGGGTGATTTTAATGCAAATTTTCCAACTACTCAATTTGGGACAGTTAATACTAACAAGCCTACTCCTAATGATGGTTTAGGAGCTGCTTTTAACCGAGTATTAAATGGTACTGCCAACCATGGTGGGTATTTCTCTGTGCAGGAGGTATCCAGTGATGAGGCCGTAATTACCCAAAAAGGGGGTGACTGGTTTGATGGTGGAATATGGTTACGGATGCATAGGCATGAATTCGACCCACAAGTTGGAGGAATAAATGGTGCTTGGAATGACAGTTACGGAGGAATTACACAGTGTAATGTATTACTTGCCAGCACTGATCCTCTAGTTTCAACGCCTGCAGCTAAAGCTCAGTTGCGATTTCTGCGAGCCTTTTTTTACTGGAGATTGCTAGATACTTTCGGGCGAGTAAAAATTACTACTCAACCCTTAGTAGATGTGCCACAGTCCTCACGCATTGATGTCTATAATTTCGTAAGGACTGAGTTGCTGGCTGCAATACCAGATTTACCTTCTGGAAAACAGGAGTACGGAAGGGCTAACAAATTTGCTGCATATGCACTGTTGTCCAGATTATATTTAAATGCTAAAGTTTATAAAGGTTTAGCTAATCATGATGTTGCCGATTTAGATGCTGCAATTGCAGCAGCAGATGAGGTAATTAATTCCGGCCTCTATTCCTTGGATCCAGAATATAAAGATGTTTTTGATCCGGATAACGTAGAAGCTGCAGAGCATATTTTTGTAGCGCCTTTCGATGAAGTTACAGGTGGAGGTATGAACTTCGCAATGATGACCCTTCATTATCCAAGTCAATTGACATATGATTTACGAGAGCAGCCTTGGAATGGTTATTCGACATTGGAAGAATTTTATAATTCATATGACGCTGCTGATAAGCGCAGGGCCCAGAATTTCATTGTGGGACCGCAGTTTGACCTGAATGGACTTCCTATTCTTGATCTGGCGTTTGATCCAGACGATGAAGATGGCGCACCTATCAACTACACACCAAGAATTAATCAATTGGCACCAAGTGGTTCTAGGCAGGCTGGAGCAAGACTGGGTAAGTTCAACTTTAAGAGGGGCCAACTTAATGATGCTGACAATGACTTCCCGTTGCTGCGTCTTGGTGAGGTGCTTTTGAATAAGGCAGAAGCAGAATTCAGAAAAAATGGAGGTGGCCTAACCACAATAAATTTATTGCGGGCTCGTGCTGGTGTTGCTAATCTGGGCACATTATCGGAGGGTGTTATTCTGGCTGAAAGAGGACGCGAACTATTTCAAGAGGCTCTGAGGAGAACTGATTTAATACGCTTCGGTGTTTGGTCAAATGCATGGTGGGAAAAACCTAACACGAGTGGTAAGCCGCATCAGATTTTGATGCCAATTCCAATCGAGCAAATAAATGCAACTGCGGGTACCCCAAACCCTTTAACTCAGAACCCTGGTTATTAATTGGGGGTTGCAAATAATTAACGAAGCGCCTGATACATTCAGGCGCTTTTTTTATGTTTGGAGATGAGATGTAAAATCCTTGGACTTCTATTTGCAATTATTACCGGATGTTCAATTAATGCGGATGATTATCCTCTTTTTTCTGACATTACTGAGCTATCAGGAATAGAATTTATAAATGCACTTAAGCATACTGCTGAGCTAAATCCATACACTTATCGCAATTTCTACAACGGTGCAGGTGTTGCCATCGGAGATATGAATAATGATGGTTTGCTTGATGTATATTTTTCTGGTAATCAGGTTGATAACAAACTCTATCTGAATAAGGGTAAGCTAAAATTTGAAGATATAACTGAACGGGCTGGTGTTGAGAGCTCAGGCTCATGGTCAACAGGAGTTACATTGGTTGATATTAATGCTGATGGACTGTTGGATATATATGTATGTAAGTCAGGCCCTCCAAATACCTTAAATCGGCATAATGAACTCTTTATCAATAATGGCGATTTAACTTTTACAGAAAAATCTAAAGAGTACGGATTAGATGTTACTGGCTTATCTGTTCAAGCAGCTTTTTTTGATTATGATAGGGATGGTGACTTAGATTGCTATTTACTGACAAACTCGTTCAAGTCGGTTGGTAGTTTTGACTTGATTAAAGACAGGCGAAATATTCCTGATCCTGAAAATGGTGGAAATAAATTTTTTAAAAACAACAATGGGAAATATGAAGACTTTTCTGAACAAGTTGGTATATACAGAAGTGATATTGGTTTTGGGCTTGGTATAACTTTAGGTGATTTTAATGGTGATTCATGGATTGATATATTTATTTCAAATGATTTTTTTGAGCGCGATTACCTGTACATAAATAATCAAGCAGGAGCATTTGAAGAATCTTTACCGAAATTTTTTGAGTCTATAAGTGCAGGTTCAATGGGGGCTGACTTTGCGGATATAGACGGTGACGGCCTTAATGAATTATTTGTAACCGAAATGCTTCCGGATTCACTCGAAAGAAGAAAATCAAAAATTCATTTTGACAGTTGGGATAAATATATGGAAGGTGTTAAAAATGGATATCATTTTCAGTTTACCCGCAATACCTTGCAAAAAAAATCTATTCACGGAAACTATAAAGAGATTGGGAGACTTGCGGGATTGGCTGCATCAGAATGGAGTTGGGGTGCGTTACTATTTGATGCTGATAATGACGGGCTGCGAGATGTTATAATAGCAAATGGAATTTATAAAGACTTATTGGATAGAGATTATCTAAGTTATTCTGGCAATAACGAGGCAATGAAGGAATTGCTAAAAGATCGAGAGACTGGAATTCTTAGATTGATTGATTTAATGCCAACTTCGCAGTTCACAAATTATGCATTCCGAAACAAAGGAAATCTAAACTTTGAAAATGTTTCAAATTTATGGGGCTTTAGTCGGCAAATGTACTCCAGTGGGGCAGCATATGGAGACCTCGATAACGATGGTGATATTGATTTAATTTTTAATAACATCAACTCACCGGCAACTATTTATAGAAATAATAGCGATACAACACACTTAAAAAGTATAAGACTTTCATTTTCGTCTCAAACTCTCAACTCCAGCATGGTTGGCACCAGTGTATATCTTTATGCTGGCGGAAACTTGATATCAGGTGATAATTATACAGTTAGGGGATACCAAAGTTCAGTACAACCTTGGATAACCTTAGGATTAGGAGGGCAATCTAAAATTGACTCTGCTTTTATTTTTTGGCCAGATGGAACTCACTCGGTTTCTTACGATCTAATCTCAAATAGAAGCTATCTTATGAGCTATGAATCTGAAAAGCGTTCTTTCAGAAATTTAAAGATAGAAAGACCATTAAGTTTTTGTATTCAAAAAATTGATTCAACTACCAAACATATAGGTTCTGAATTTTCAGATTTTAACCGTGATCGGCTTCTTCCAATGATGTATAGTAACGAGATGCCCTCATTTGTAAAGGGTGATATTAATACTGATGGGATTTTTGAAATATATTTAGGAGGAGGTAAAGGTCATCCGGGTACTATAATCACATTTGATAATGGTCGGATAAGTAAAAGCAATCCGTTTACATTGAGTGATTATATGTTACCAGAAGAAACAGAAGGTGCATTTTTTGATGCAGATTGTGATGGTGATTTAGATTTTTATTTTGCAACGGGTGGAAGATTCTTCCCCCTCATTTCAACAGCTCAATCGGATAAGTTATTTATTAATTCCGGTGCAGGTAAATTCCAAGAGTCCGGAGCTCCGTTGCCGATTCCTAATATAGCTACAAGCTTTGTCAAATCATTTGATTTTGACAATGATGGTGATCAAGATTTACTGATTGCTGCTCGATACGACCCCTTTAACTATGGATTGGGTGGTAGGGCTTATTTATTGCAAAACGATGGTAAAGGAATGTTTGAAGATGTAACATTAAGATTTGGTTCTGATCTAATCAATACCGGAATGATTACAGATGGTGTAGTGGTTGATTATGATAAAGATGGATGGGAGGATTTAGTCTTAGTGGGCGATTGGATGCCCATAACTGCTTATAAAAATTATAATGGTAGTTTTTTCAAAGACAATAAAAGATTAAATATTGCTAATACCGAAGGTTGGTGGAATACCATCGAAACTGCTGATTTGAATCAAGACGGATACCCGGATTTTGTGTTAGGGAATCATGGTAAGAACAGTTTTTTTAAACCTGGGGACAGGATGTATATAAGTGATTTTGATAGTAATGGATCGATTGAGCAGATTTTTTGTACAAAGCGAGGAGATAGATATTACCCCATACTTGATAAAGATGAATTGCTGTCACAAATACCATCTTTGAAAAAATCCTTAATTTATTATAAAGACTATAAAGATAAAACTATTGATCAGATTTTTGGTAGTTCTGCACTGATTAGGGCAAATAGCTTTGAGACAAAAATAATGTCATCGATCTTACTGATTTCAAGTTCCTCAGGATATAAAATTTTGGAACTGCCTATTCAAGCTCAGTATTCACCAGTTTATGCGATTCTATTAAAGGACTTGGATCGCGATGGAATTATTGATTTAATTACTGGTGGCAATCAATATCAGGTAAAACCACAGTTTGGGCGTTACGATGCGTCTGATTGTTTCTTCTTTAAGGGTAATTTGATTGGTAATTCCTTTCACCTTGACGAGGGTATTTCATTAGGCATTAGCGGACAAATTAGAGACATTGAGTATGTTGATACTAATACAGAAAAATTAATTTTATTTGCAAAATATGATGACAATCTCGAAATATTTAAAATTTGTAATTAGAATCGGATGTCTGATTCTTTTTTTCGGTGCATGCACACAATCAGAATATTCTAAGCTGGTAAAAGACGAACTGAGGAAAGGTATCAGGATGGATTCTGTTATATTCGGTATTAATCTTGGTGATACCCGAGATGAGTTTTACGGTAAATGTTTTGATCTGAATAAAAAGCAATTGGTGACACAGGGCCCCAGAGGTGCTACTGTACAGTATTTATTTACCGATTCGCTAATCCATAAGAATCCTGCTTCTTTGCGATTACTTTTTATACCTGCTTTTGACGAAAAGGATATTATAAAAGAGATTAATCTGGAGTTTAGTTATACGGCATGGGCACCTTGGAATACCGAATTACAATCTGACAGATTGATAGAAAAGGTAAAAGAGATACTAATGATGTGGTACAAAGGAAACCCATTTGTGACGGTTAAACTTGATGATCAGGAATTGCCGGTAAAGGTAGATGGCAACAGGCGTCTCATAGTGTATATAAAAGATGAGCAAAATGTAGTTGTTAAAGTTCACGATATACTTCATCCTGCTTATAAGCATTCAATAACGAAGTAACCGGGAGTTATGCGTTTACTTGAAGGCCTTCTTTTTTTATTATTGGTTTTTTCTTTGCTCTCATGCTCTGAGAAAGACAGAACTCAAACTTTATTTCAATTACTGGAGCCAGATTCAACAGGGGTTCAATTTCGAAACAATCTTTCTTTTGACCAGGATTTTAATATTTATACCTATCGAAATTTTTACAATGGAGGCGGTGTAGGTATTGGTGATTTCAATAATGATAATCTTGTTGATATTTATTTAACCGGAAATCAATCAAAAAATAAACTATATCTTAATAAGGGAAATTTAAAGTTTGAAGATTTAACAGAAAAGGCTGGTGTTGCCGGTACCAAAGCATGGTCCACCGGAGTAGCCATTGCAGATGTTAATGGTGATGGATGGTTGGATATTTATGTCTGTAACTCTGGTGATGTTAAAGGTGATGATAAGGAAAATGAATTATTTATCAATAATGGTGATTTGACTTTTACAGAGCGAGCTGCTGAATTTGGACTGGCCGACAGAGGGTTTACTACTCATGCAGTTTTTTTTGATTACGATCTTGACGGTGATTTAGATGTTTACATTCTGAATAATTCCTATCAAGCCATAGGCTCCTTTAATTTAATGAAAAACGAACGTCCAAATAGAGATAAATTGGGAGGAGATAAATTGATGAGAAATGATGGCTCCATATTTACCGATGTGAGTGAACAGGCAGGAATTTTTGGAAGTGTAATTGGTTTCGGTTTAGGGGCTACGGTTGGCGATGTTAATAAAGATGGCTGGCCCGATATTTATGTTTCGAATGATTTTTTTGAACGCGATTATTTATATATAAATAATAAGAATGGAACATTCAACGAATGTCTAACTAAACAAATGAAGTCAATAAGTGGTGCCTCAATGGGGGCTGACATGGCCGATATTAATAACGATGGTTGGCTTGACATTTTTGTAACAGAAATGCTGCCATATGATTATTCCAGACTTAAAACAGTAACAACTTTCGAGAATTGGGATAGGTATCAGTACAATGTATCAAATGATTATTATCATCAGTTTACGAGAAATATGCTTCAACTTAATAATCAAAACAATACATTCAGTGAGATAGGTAGATTGACAAACACCGAAGCAACAGATTGGAGTTGGGGAGCTCTTTTATTTGATATGGATAACAATGGTTTTAAGGATATTTTTGTGGCAAATGGAATTTATCAAGACCTTACTAATCAGGATTATCTGCAATATGTATCGAATGAAGAAGTTGTAAAATCAATTGTATCCGGAAGTCAGGTTAATTACAAAAAGCTTGTGGAAATAATTCCATCTAATCCAATTTCTAATTTTGCTTTTGAGAATAACGGAAACCTCCACTTTACAAATAAGGCTTTGGAATGGGGACTCGGTACCCCCAATTTTTCTAATGGCTCAGCCTATGCAGATCTTGATAACGATGGTGACCTGGATTTAATTGTAAGTCATGTAAATCAAGTGGCATCTTTGTACCGCAATGAAAGCAATAAGCTTTTACCATCCAACAGGTACTTATCTTTTATACTTAAAGGGTCAGATAAAAATACTAATGCAATTGGTGCATCTATTGAAATTCGACATGGGGGAAGCAAATTTGTTACAGAGCAAATACCCAACAGAGGTTTTGAATCTTCGGTTGATCTTCGTCCTTTTCTGGGCCTAGGAAGATTAGGAAGGGTAGATTCTGTACTTATAACCTGGCCTGGTGGTAAGGTAACTTATCTTACGGATGTATCTACAAATCAAACTTTAACCTTGCATCAACAAGACGCTAATGATATCGGATCACCTAATGAATTCAAGGAAAAGGGAATATTTTCTTTAGATCAAGTTGAGATAGATTATATACATAAAGAAAGTGATTTTGTTGATTTTGATAGGGATAAACTCATTTATCATATGATGAGTACAATGGGGCCTACGTTATCGGTAGCCGATGTTAATAATGACGGCTTTGAAGATGTCTTTATTGGAGGAGCAAAAGGATTAAGCGGATCTTTATTTTTTCAATCTGGTAACAAAGGGTTTGAGATAGCTGTTCAGGCTCCGATTGCATTAGATGCTGCATCCGAGGATTCACGAAGTATTTTCTTTGATGCAGATGGCGATGAAGATATGGATCTTTATGTGTGCAGTGGTAGTAATGAATTTACAGAAGTATCAAGCACTTTGGCGGATAGGCTTTATTTTAATCAAGGTAATGGAGAATTCAGTAAGTCAGCTCAAATTCTGCCTGCTGGCAAGTTTGAAAATACTTCTGTTGTAGTAAACAGCGATTATGATGGTGATGGAGACGAGGATTTGTTTGTTGGTGTTCGGGCACAATCCTTCCGATATGGCTTTCCGGTTAATGGTTATATTCTGAGTAATAACGGAAAAGGCCAGTTTACAGATGTTACAAATTCGGTTGCTCCAGAACTAATTAATATCGGAATGATAACAGATGCTGCATGGGCGGACATCAATGGTGATGGAAGGAGTGACTTGGTTATTGTTGGAGAGTATTTGAATGTTACGGTGTTTCTCAATGAAAACGGTAAGTTTCAAAATCTAACCAAACCATCTGGCCTTGAAAACAGTTCGGGGTGGTGGTCTGTTTTAAAGCCAGCTGATGTAGATGGTGATGGCGACATTGATTTGATTGTTGGAAATCATGGACTAAATTCTCGTTTTCGCGCTACTCCAAACTCACCATTGTCCATGTACGTAAATGATTTCGATAAGAATGGTACAACAGAGCAACTCATTTGTTTTAATATTGAAGGTAAGGATTATCCAATGGCATTACGACATGACCTAACCAGTCAGATGCCTTCACTTAAAAAGAAGTATCTTAAGTACGAAGACTTTAAGAATGAATCCATAGACAAAATCTTTGAAAAAGAGGTTTTGAAGACTGCAGTTAAGTTAAGTGTAAGTGAATTAAGGTCGGGGGTATTTATCAATGATAAAGGTGTTTTTTCATTTATTCCATTTCCAATCGAAGCTCAGTTTTCACCAATCTATGCTATGCTTGCTGAAGACTTTGATGGAGATGGTATTCTGGATGTTCTTCTTGGAGGCAATCTTTATGAAGCAAAGCCAGAGGTAGGCAGATACGATGGTAGCTATGGTTTATTCTTATCAGGTGTTGGAGATGGAACATTTGTAGCATCCTCCGCTAAAATGAGTGGTTTTTTTGTAGACGGGCAAATTCGGGATTTGAAGAAAATCAATATTAAGGGTGTAGCATTTGTTTTGGTTGCTCGCAATAGCGACTCTCCATTATTTTTTAAACTAAATAATGTACACTAATTTATTTTTCCGATACTTTTTGGCAACGGTGTTAATCTTTCTAATGAAAGGGTGCACTAATGTGGAGCGTGACAACAAAATCAAAAGGTTCTCCAAGGTAAACTCTAATCATACAAATGTAACTTTTCATAATACGCTGGTGGAAGACGATGATTTTAACATTGTAGAATACTTGTATTTCTATAATGGAGGCGGTGTATCCATCGGTGATATTAATAACGATGGCTTATCAGACCTATATTTTGCCAGTAACCAAGGCAAAAATGCATTGTATCTCAACATGGGTAACTTGGAGTTTAAAAATATTGCAAGAGAAGCCGGAGTTGAAGTTGAAAAATCCTGGACTACAGGAGTAACAATGGCAGATGTGAACGGTGACGGCTGGCTTGATTTATACGTTTGTGGCGTAGGTAACTACAAAAAATTTAACGGACACAATCAACTTTTTATAAATAATGGTGACCTCACCTTTACGGAAAAAAGTGAAGAGTTTGGACTTCATTTTAAAGGTCTTTCAACCCAATCAGCATTTTTTGATTATGACCTCGATGGAGATCTTGATATGTATCTGCTCAATCATTCGGTTCATTCAACCCGCTCATACGGTCAAGCTAAACTTCGTTATCAGATTGATTCGTTAGCAGGAGATAAGTTGTTTAAAAATCTGCTTGTTGAAACAGGTTTAACAAAATTTACAGATGTTACACAATCTGCCGGAATTTTATCCAGTCAAATCGGTTACGGACTGGGTATTGGTATTTCTGATTTAAATCGAGATGGTTTTCCAGACATCTATGTTTCTAACGACTTTCATGAAAATGACTATCTCTACATGAATCAAAAAGATGGAACATTTAAAGAGACAAGTGCCAAAAGTTTAGCCCACACAAGCAGATTTAGTATGGGTAATGAAATTGCCGATCTAAATAACGATCTGTGGCCTGACATAGTTACAACAGATATGCTGCCCAGAGAAGAGGCAGTAATCAAAACTTCGGCCGGTGAAGACAGTTATGAAGTTTATAAATTTAAATTGAAGTTTGGTTATGGTAAACAAGTATCCCGAAATACTTTTCAATTAAATCGGGGATCAATTGATTCCGGGTTGCTGATATTCTCTGACATTGCGCAAGCGGCAGGTATTGAAGCAACCGACTGGAGTTGGTGCCCGCTTGCAGCAGATTTTGATGGTGATGGATTTAAGGATTTGTTTGTATCGAACGGAATAGTAAAAAGACCTAATGATTTAGATTATATAAATTTTATTAACAACGACTCCTCGCAAAGCACAAAAACAGACACTCGGTATCTCTTAAGTTTAATGCCTCCGGGTGAGGTCAGTAATTTTATTTTTAAAAATAATGCTGACCTTTCGTTTATTGATAGAACTTCTGACTGGGGTATTGAGTTGCCAGGATTTTCAACAGGTGCGGCTTATGGGGATTTAGATAATGATGGCGACCTCGATTTGGTTATTAACCAAATAAATAGCGAAGCACTTATTTATAGAAACAATTCTGATCCGAAAAGCTTTTTGAAAGTAAGACTGAATGCAAACTCTCTGGCAGGAAATAAATTTGGTGTCGGAACAAAGGTTATTGTAAATTCTAATGGGATTGAACAAGTGCAGGAATTATTTCCAACCCGCGGCTGGTATTCTTCATCCGATTATCCACTTTCATTTGGAATCGGTTCAGCCACCGATTCAATACTACTTAAAATAGTCTGGCCGAATGGGTATCAACAAGATACACTTGTTCTGCCGGGTTTGGTATCGATTGGGTATAGGCCAACCAAAGAATATCAGCCAGAACAAGTAAAGACGCCTATACTTAAACCTTTTTCAATACCAGAAATTGTTCATCAGGAGGATGATTTTAATGCATTCAATCGTGAATCGCTTATTCCGCACATGTTAACAACAGAAGGCCCATGCCTGGCTGTTGCAGACGTAAACGGTGATGGTCTTGAAGACTTTTTTATTGGTGGAGCGAAAGGACAAGCGGGTTCTATTTACGTTCAAGGTAGGAATCGGCAGTTCAGCTTACTGCCATCAGCAGATTTAATACTTCACAAATATGCAGAGGATGTAGATGCAACGTTTATTGATGCTGACGGGGATAGCGACTTGGATTTGGTTGTTGTTTCGGGTGGTCATGAGGCCAAAGATGACCGCGATAGACTTTTACCACGTCTTTATCTCAACAATGGAAACGGCTCGTTTAAATATTCGTCCAACTCTTTTAATGATATTTTTATTAATGCTTCCTGTGTGAAAGCCCAAGATTATGATTTGGATGGCGATACTGATTTGTTTATTGGTGCATCCGTAATGCCTTTTCTTTATGGGATGAGCCCGGTAAGTTTTCTTATGATTAATAATGGTAAAGGTGTTTATAAGCCTGCTATCAACTGGCTAGGCTCCAGCGCTTTTAATAATCCAACACGGATTAGGCCTGGTATGGTAAAGGATGCAATCTGGACAAACCTTAATGAAGATAAATTACCAGACCTGATACTAGTGGGAGAGTGGATGCCTATAACAATTTTGATTCAGAAACCAGATCATACTTTTATTAATGCAACAAATGAGTTCGGTTTTGACAAAACGAACGGATTATGGAACACAATTGCCTCGGCTGATCTTAATAAAGATGGTAAACCTGATTTTGTTATTGGAAATCTTGGAATAAACTCAAGAGTAAAAGCAAATTTAGAAAGGCCTCTTGAAATGTATTTAGGTGATTTTGATTCTAATGGGGGCTCTGATCATATTTTGGTGTACTATAATAAAGATCGGAGTTATCCTTTTGCATCTCGAGATCAATTGATTAAACAAATACCATCTTTGAAAAAAAAATTCCCCAATTATAGAACGTATCGTGATGTCAAACTTGAAGATATTATTACACCTAATCAAAAGGGAAACTCCGCCAAAATGAGCATTGAAGAACTTAGATCAGTTCTCCTATTATCGGATGGCAATTCTTATAAAATTAGTCAGCTTCCTATTGCGGCTCAGCACTTTCCCGTATTTGCCATTGCGGTTGCTGATTTAAATGATGATGGATTTGAAGATTTGTTGCTTACAGGAAACTTTAGTGCTACACAACCCGATTTTGGGTCTTATGATGCTGGTGTTGGATTATTGTTGACAGGTGACGGATCAGGTAATTTCAGGGTAATTTCACCCTTAGAGTCGGGATTTGTTACAATTGGTGAAGGTCGTGGTATAAAATCTGTTAAAACCAGGTTTGGTGAATTGTATTTGGTAGCTCGAAATAATAAATCAATTTTAGCATTTAGTAAATAATCGATTTATGGCTATACAACCGGATTAATTCTTAATCTTTTCGGCTAAAAATGTGATATAAGTCATGTCATCACTCCCCGTACAAACTTTTAAATTGCATTAAAACTTAACCAATATGAGATCATCTCGGTTTTTAGTTATTGCCCTATTAGTATTTTCATGCACTGGCAATTCAACTGAATATAAAAATAAGGTTCAACAACCCGAACTTCTCCACCACACGCTCAAGCAGATCACCGATGTAATTGTGCATGATATCTTTTCTCCCCCCGTGGCCAGCCGAATCTATGCCTATTCAACTATAGCTGCCTATGAAGCGGTTATCCATCAGGATAGTAGCTATGTCTCGCTGGCTAGTCAATTAAACGGATTAACAGAAACCCCGAAACCCCAACCCGATCTTGAATATTGCTTTCCTATTTCTTCCATGCAAGCTATGTTTAAAGTGGGGCGCACCCTCGTTTTTTCAGAAGACAAAATGGACGCCTACTACGAGGGTATGATGAAAGAAATTAGGGCGATGGATGTGCCGGATGATGTTCTTGAACGGTCAATTGAATACGGTAACAAGGTAGCAGACCATATTCTTGCCTGGTCAACCAAAGACAACTATAAACAGTCACGTTCATTTCCTAAATACTCCATATCAAATGATGCGGCTACCTGGAAGCCTACGCCACCTGCCTACATGGATGCTGTAGAACCACACTGGAATAAGATTCGGACTTTTGTGATTGACTCAGCCGCCCAGTTTGCGCCACCACCTCCTACACCGTTCTCATCTGTTAAGGGCAGTGACTTTTATAAGGAAGCTTATGCCGTTTATGAAGCCGGTAATAAGCTGACGGATGAGCAACGCGAAATAGCTTTTTTCTGGGATTGTAATCCATTTATGATGAATGTGAAAGGTCATGTAATGTTTGCCACTAAGAAAATTTCTCCTGGCGGTCATTGGATTAACATCACGGCTACTGCTTGCAGTAAATCAAATTCAGATGTAGTAAAATCAGCGGAGGCTTATGTTCGGGTTGCATTATCGTTGGTAGATGGTTTTATTAGTTGCTGGGATGAAAAATACAGAAGCCTTTTAATCCGACCGGAAACATACATCAACCAATATATTGACGAGAATTGGGTACCAACACTTCAAACCCCGCCATTTCCGGAATATACTAGCGGACACAGTGTAATTTCAGCCGCAGCAGCAGAAGCACTTACCGGAGTTTTTGGTGATTCATTTGCGTTTACTGATTCAACAGAGATTGAATTTGGATTACCTCCGCGCTCATTTACATCTTTTAAACAAGCAGCTGACGAAGCTGCAGTAAGCCGTTTTTATGGTGGAATTCATTATACACCGGCATGCGAAGTTGGAAAAGTAGAAGGAGCTGCATTAGGTGCGTTTATTCGAAGGAAAATTCAAACAAAAAAATGAGGTAGGTCAAACTGCAATACAATCATTGCTTTGATAAAGTCGGTAGGTTATCTTTCCTAACAATCTACCAATCATGCAAAAACCCAACCTAACCTTTGCCCAGATCATCAACATGAATCTTGGGTTCTTTGGGATTCAATATAGCTTTGGATTACAACAAACTGCGGTTAACCCGATTTACGATATGTTGGGAGCGCAACCGCACGAGATACCCATCCTCAATCTGGCTGGCCCGGTTACTGGTCTGATTGTACAGCCTATTATTGGTGCTATGAGCGATAAAACCTGGAGCCCGCGCTTTGGCAGACGGAAGCCTTATTTCTTTATGGGGGCGTTGTTGTGCAGCATTGCCTTGTTCTTTTATCCCTTTAGTAGTGCATTGTGGATGGCTGTTGGGTTGCTTTGGATTCTAGATGTAGGTAATAACACTGCTATGGAGCCTTACCGGGCTTTTGTTGCCGATAAGTTGAATGATAAACAACAACCACTCGGGTTTCAGGCGCAGAGTTTTTTTACAGGGTTTGGCCAAACGCTGGCTAATGTTTCGCTCTTCGTTTTCCCGCTCTTAATTGTAGGAAAGACGGGTGCTTTACCAACCTGGGTGTATGCTTCATTCTTTTTTGGCGCGTTTTGTTCCATCGCGTCCATTTGGTGGAGTATGCGTACTACTCCTGAAATACCACCGTCAGCACAAGAGTTAGAGCACATGAAAACCACCAAACTCAATGTGCTTACACCGTTTATTGAAATCGCGAAGGCAATAACAGGCATGCCCAAAGTAATGTGGCAATTGGCTTTGGTGTATTTATTTCAGTGGTATGCTTTATTCTGTTATTGGCAGAATGCCTCCAAAAGTATCGCGCTTTCTATTTGGAAAACAACCGATACCAAAAGCGAGATTTACGAACAAGCTGTTAGCTGGACGGGTCTGGTTAATGGTTGGTATAATATCGTAACCTTTTTAAGTGCCTTTGCACTGGTTTGGTTTGTTAAAAAGTCATCGCCTAAAACAGTGCACTTTGTTTGTCTTGTGTTGGCCGCCATTGGCTTTCTGATTTTTCCGTTTGTTGAAAACAAATACTTATTATTTCCGGCAATCACCGGATTTGGTGTAGGCTGGGCAAGTATGATGGGGATTCCATATTTGCTGGTGGTAAATGCTATTCCAAAAGAGCGCTATGGTGTTTACATGGGTATTGTAAACATGATGATTGTTATTCCAATGATTCTTCAAAATGTTACGTTTGGTTATATCCTTCAAAACTTTCTGGGTAACAATGCTGGTAATGCGATTGTATTTGCAGGTGTACTTCTAATATTAGCGGCACTCACAACCTTACTCATAAAATCTGAGAAGCCTTCCGGTGAGATTTCAATCACACAATCCGTTGGTCATTAAGGCATTGTTTTAGATTTTCAAATTGTCGAATTTTCAAATTATCAAATTGAATTATGAATCCCTACCTCGGAGAATTTTTAGGAACGTTACTGCTAATCTTATTAGGCGAAGGTGTAGTAGCAGGCGTTGTACTGAAAGGTACAAAATCAGAAAATGCAGGTTGGCTAACCATCTGTATTGCGTGGGGGCTTGCTGTAACGTTTGGCATTTATGCGGTGGGCAACATCAGCGGGGCACACCTTAATCCGGCTATTACAATTGCATTGGCTGCTATTGGTGATTTCGATTGGAATCTGGTGGCTGGTTACTGCTTTGCACAACTGGGAGGTGCCTTTTGTGGTGCAACTTTAGTATGGATTTTTTATTATCCACATTGGAAAACTACTCCTGATCCATCAACCAAACTAGCAGTATTTTCAACCGCACCTGCAATCCGGCACACGGTTTCCAATGTAATAAGTGAAATTGTGGCAACGGCTATTCTCGTGTTTGCAATCTTATTTATTGGTGTAAATGAATTTACGCATGGACTGAAACCACTTGTAGTAGGTTTGCTTATTGTATCGATTGGTTTGAGTTTGGGCGGTACCACTGGCTTTGCTATTAATCCAGCCCGCGATTTAGGTCCTCGCATTGCACATGCATTGTTGCCAATTGCTGGCAAGGGTTCTTCCGATTGGGGATATGCCTGGATACCGGTAGTAGGCCCGATAGTGGGTGGAATATTGGGTGCAGTTTTATATCAGTTAATTTTTTAATCTATGTCCAAACATAAATACATCATTGCGTTAGATCAGGGTACAACCAGTTCGCGGGCTGTATTGTTTAACCAGGCTGGTGAGATCAAAGGAATAGCACAACAAGAATTCCGACAAATATTTCCAAAGTCGGGTTGGGTTGAACATGATCCCGAAGAAATCTGGAGTTTGCAATTGGGTGTGTTGCAACGGGTGATTGTAGAGAACGCAATCGAAGTTAAATCCATTGCGGCTATTGGTATTACGAACCAACGCGAAACAACTGTTATCTGGAATCGTAAAACGGGTCAGCCAATCTACAACGCCATTGTGTGGCAGGACAAACGCACGGCAGCTATTTGCGAAGACCTTAAACAAAAAAATCTTTCTGATTATGTGCGTAATAATACAGGCTTGGTTATCGACTCGTACTTTTCAGGAACAAAGATTAAATGGATACTGGATTCAGTAGAAGGAGCAAGGCAGTTAGCTGAACGGGGTGAACTGGCATTTGGAACAATCGATACGTGGCTTATCTGGAAATTGACAAATGGAAAATCGCATGTTACTGATTACTCCAACGCATCGCGTACAATGATCTTTAATATTAAAGATTTGAAATGGGATGACCGCATGTTGAAGGAACTGAATATCCCCGAGTCAATTCTTCCGGAAGTAAAACCATCGGCTACCAATTTCGGAACATGGAAAGCTGATAATTCTGAAATTCCAATTGCCAGTGTAGCGGGCGATCAACAAGCCGCCTTGTTCGGTCAAGCTTGTTTTGAGCCCGGCATGGCCAAGAATACGTATGGTACCGGTTGTTTTATGCTGATGAATACCGGTTCTAAAATTCAACAATCCAAAAATGGTTTGATTACCACCATTGCCTGGGGACTTGATGGTAAAGTTGAGTATGCTTTGGAAGGCAGCGTGTTTATTGCCGGTGCAGCCGTGCAATGGCTACGCGATAGTTTGCATCTGATTGATCAATCGAAAGACTCAGAATACTTCGCTGCAAAAGCATTAGGTTCAAACGAAGTATATGTGGTACCGGCCTTTGCGGGATTAGGTGCTCCCTATTGGGATATGTATGCGCGTGGTGCCATCTTCGGGTTAACCCGCGATACCGGCAAAGATCATATCATTAAAGCCACCTTGGAGTCGCTGGCCTATCAAACCAAAGATATTCTGAATGCCATGCAGGAAGATGCCGGCATAAAACTCGCCAGCTTAAAAGTAGATGGTGGTGCGTGCGCAAATAATATCCTCATGCAGTTTCAGGCTGATATTCTGGGAACAGCTGTAGAGCGACCGGAAGTTATTGAATCAACTGCATTGGGTGCAGCTTACCTGGCCGGCATTCAGATTGGCTTGTGGAAGAAGGAAGACATTCTGAAAAATCGTAGAATCGAAAAGGAATTTACTCCAACCATGAACACAGCTCAACGCGATAAACTCTATCAAGGTTGGCAAAAAGCAGTTAAGCGCACCATGGGCTGGATTGAAAATTAAGTATGAACCGCGCAGCAAATCTTATTGCACTTCAATCCAATCAATTCGATCTGTTGGTAATTGGTGGTGGAATAACCGGGGCTGGTATTGCCCTGGATGCTGCAGCACGGGGTCTTAAAACCGCGCTTGTAGAGAAAGAAGATTTTGCATCCGGCACGAGTAGCCGATCTACCAAATTAATTCACGGTGGCCTTCGCTATCTCAAGCAATTGGAGTTTGCATTAGTAAAAGAAGTGGGCAGCGAACGGGCTATTGTTCACAAACTCGCCCCACATCTGGTGGTTCCTGAAAAAATGTTGTTGCCACTTTACGAAAAGCGCGGACTAGGATACTGGCTTACATCCATCGGATTAAAAATTTACGATTGGCTGGCAGGTGTTAAGCCTGAAGATCAACGTAAAATGCTTACGCGATTGCAAACCCTAAATCATGAACCACTTTTAAAAAAAGACGATGTAAAGGGCGGTGCTGTTTATGCAGAATATCGAACGGACGATGCCAGACTTACCATTGAAATAATCAAACTGGCTTCGCAGAAGGGTGCATGTGTTACCAATTATACTGAAGTAACTGAATTTATTTACACAAACAATAAAGTTTCCGGGGCGATGGTGGTTGATCGTGTTGCCGGAAATACATTTTTATTAACGGCTAAAGTAGTTGTAAATGCTACCGGCCCGTGGGTAGATGAACTTCGCATCATTAATCAATCGCGGCAAGGCAAACAGCTACATCTAACCAAAGGTGTACACATTGTGGTGCCGTTTCATCGGCTGCCGGTGCATCAGGCTATTTATTTCGATGTGCCCGATGGCCGAATGATTTTTGCAATTCCGCGTGGTCGTGTTACCTACATTGGTACAACCGATACCGACTATCATGGTGATAAAAATGCAGTGTTGGCTACCCGCGATGATGTGAATTATATTCTACATGCCGTGAATGAAACTTTTCCTTCAGTTTTGCTTACACTTGCCGATGTTGAATCAAGTTGGGCTGGCTTGCGCCCGTTGATTCATGAAGAAGGAAAATCTGCTTCGGAGCTATCCCGCAAAGATGAGATTTTTGAATCGCCCACCGGTTTAATTTCTATAGCGGGCGGTAAACTTACCGGCTATCGTAAAATGGCCGAGCGGGTGGTGGATAAAGTAATTGATCAACAGTTTGAAGATCATGACCTAAAACCTTGCACTACCGATAAAATGACTTTACCCGGAGGTGATTTTACCGAGTATTCAGCAGTTAAAAAGTTAGAGGCTGAGTTGGCTGGTAAATTAGGAACGTTTAATCTCCGGGGTAACGAAGCAACTAACCTGGTTCACTTATACGGTACACAATGTAAAATGATTGTTGAGTATTTGGAACAGCATCAAACCAGCGAGCCTGAACAAGATTTAGTGTTGGCCAAAGCCTGGTTTGCCATTCAATATGAAATGGCTATTACACCGTTGGATTTTATTAATCGCAGAAGCGGGCTTTTGTATTTTAATCATCCTAAAATGATGCGCAATTTGCAGGCGGTAATCGCGTACTTTGCAGCTGAATTTAATTGGAGCAACGAAGAAAAAACCAAACAAACTAAAGTAGCAGAACAGGCCTTGGCCGAAGTAATCAGATTTGAATAGATGAAAAGTTTTATACCATACGCACTTTTAATTGCTGGCGTTCTCGTGCTCGTTGGGTTCGAGGTAGCAAGCATTTATTACATCATGCCGTTTCCGGGAAGCCAGCGCGAGGAATCCATTAACCTTGCTTATTGGCTCGTAAATAATCTGGTTTACTTGCGGCTTATCGGGTTACTGCTGATAGCGTATCCGGTTTATAAATTTATTTTTTCAGGCTCCACCAGTCAACGGGTTACGTTAATTGCCTTGTTTCTTTTATACCTCATGGTGTATTATCAGGTTAATCATCGCATGCGGGCCGATGCCATGTTTAAGCAACCACGTACCATCACGCTTCTAAATGCAACTGAAAGTAAAGTTGAAAAGAATAAACTGGTGTTGGGTGTAGTGGTAAACCAGCAGGCACGCGCATATCCCATTGAAGTTATTGGCTACCACCACCAGGTGCGCGATACCATAGGTGGAGAACCCGTGATGATTACCTATTGCACAGTGTGCCGGACCGGCCGGGCTTTTAAACCACTGGTAAACGGTGAACTTGAAAATTTCAGACTGGTGGGTATGGATCACTTCAACGCAATGTTTGAAGATGCGCGAACAAAAAGCTGGTGGCGCCAGGCAAATGGTGAAGCTATTGTTGGGCCACTTAAAGGGACTATGTTGGAAGAATTACCTTCGGAGCAAATGAGTTTGCGCGCCTGGCTTGATCAACATCCCAATACATTGATACTGCAACCAGATAGTATCTTTAAAGATGCTTATGCTGTGCTTGATAAATACGATGAAGGCACCATGGAAAGCAGCCTTGAGAAACGCGATAGTTTATCGTGGCAGGAAAAATCGTGGGTGGTAGGAATACAGCAAGGTGAAATTGCGAAAGCCTACGATTGGAATGATCTGCTGCAACAAAAAGTAATAAATGATGCTGTTGGCGAAACCGCTGTTTTAATTGCCTTGCAATCAGATAGCATTTCTTTTCACGTGTGGAATCGTGATACACTGCATTTTGAAGTTCAAGAAAGTGCATTGAAAGATGTGCAGACTTCTTCAACGTGGAATTGGCAGGGTAGGTGCGTGGAAGGTCAATTGCAAGGTTCACAATTAAAGTCCGTGCAGGGGTATCAGGAGTTCTGGCACTCATGGTTGACTTTTCATCCGGAAACCCTTATATACGGCTTGAAACAATGAAATGAAGTGATAACTTTGATCTAAATAATCTTTATGTACAGGGAAATACTCAAGCCGGCCAAAAAGATATTTTCGCTTAAATTACCCAAAGAATTGGTAGGAAAAACTGTAGAGGTATTGGCATTTGAAGTAGTCGATCCTGAAAAAGTAGGCAAACGTATTGTTGACAAAAAGAAATTCTGGAAGACGTTTGGTAGCGGTAAAAATTCAAAGATATCAATTGATAAAATTCGTAAGTCCACCTGGAGAAAAGTTCAATGGTAATTCTGGACACCAACATCATTATTGAACTTTATAAGGGAAATCTCAAAGTTCGGGAAAAATGTGAAGGGATTGGTGAAGAGAATCTTTATATAAATGCCGTTGTAGCTGCTGAATTTTATTCAGGCGTTCTTAACAAACGTGAGTTAACCTTGGTAAAAAAGCATCTTCAGAATTTTCCCGTAATTCATATCAATAATCATATTTCTGAAATCAGTCTTAACCTGATGGAGCGCTATTGCCTCTCACATCATCCCTATATTAGTGATATACTAATTGCTGCTACTGCACTTTACTATGAGAGTCCTATTTATACATTGAACAAGAAGGACTTTCAATATATTCCAGGAATCAAGCTAGTCTAAATATGTGGTGGAAAGAAGCCATCGTATATCAGATTTACCCGCGTAGTTTTAAAGACTCCGATGGTGATGGAGTGGGAGACCTGCGAGGCGTAATCCAAAAGTTAGATTATATCAAAAGTCTGGGTGTTGATGCGGTTTGGTTAAACCCAATCTTTAAATCACCCAACGATGATGGCGGCTACGATATAAGTGATTACTATTCGATCCAGCCTGAGTTCGGCTCCATGGCCGATTTTGATGAATTGTTAACCGGTTTGCATCAACGTAAACTTAAATTGATAATTGATTTAGTGCTGAATCATTCATCCGATGAACACGAATGGTTTCAGCAGTCACGGCAGTCTAAAACAAATCCTTACCGCGATTATTACTTCTGGAAACCAGGCAAGGGCAATCAGCCACCCAACAACTGGCCTTCGTTTTTTGGTGGTAGTGCGTGGGAAAAAGATGCCGCAACAGACGAATATTACCTGCACCTGTTTTCGCGTAAGCAACCTGATCTTAATTGGGAAAATCCACAACTTCGATCGGAGGTTCATCAGCTTATGAAGTTCTGGTTAGATAAAGGCGTGGATGGACTTCGATTAGATGTAATCTCAGCAATTTCTAAGCGGATTGATTTTCCGGATACAGATACCAACGACTTTAACGAGACCATTCGCAAGTACTATTCCAATGGCCCGCGCTTGCGCGAATTTATTGGTGAAGCCCGCGAAAAACTTTGGAACAAATACGATGTTGTAACCGTAGGCGAAGGCCCTGGCATAACACCAGCTAATGCGCTTGATTACCTGGATGAGAAACGTGGCCTGAATATGATCTTTCATTTTGGCCACATGTTTATGGACCAAGGGCCGGGCGGTCGCTTCGATCCCGTGCCTTGGACGATGAAAAATTTTAAACAGGTTTTCAAAACATGGAACGATACTTTTGCTGATCGTGGGTGGGGAAGTGTGTTTCTGGGTAACCACGATTTTCCAAGGATGGTCTCGCGGTGGGGTAATGATGGACAATACCGGGAGCAATCCGCCAAGCTGTTGTTAACTTTATTGTTAACCATGCGCGGCACACCGTTCATTTACATGGGCGATGAAATCGGCATGACAAATACCGTATTGGATTCCGTGTCTCAATCAAAAGATATTGAAACATTAAATGGTTGGGCGGTAGCATCTGTGCACGGTACTTCAGAGGCTACGTTTCTGAAGGCCGCTAACTATGCTGGTCGCGATAATGCCCGTACACCCATGCAATGGGATACCAGTAAACATGCAGGCTATACTTCCGGTGAACCGTGGATGCCGGTAAATAAAAATCACGCCTGGTTAAATGTGGAAGAACAAGAAGTACGCGAGGCATCCATACTAAACTATTTCAGGTCATTAACTACCCTGCGCAAGACGAATGCGGTATTTTCCTATGGCACGTACCATCCAATTGAAACCGCTCCCAATCTTTTTGCTTACTACCGCGAATGGGCTCAAGAAAAAATGCTGATTGTTCTTAATTTTTCTGATCAGGTTACTAACTTACCCGAAGAAGTACACGCTGCCGAAAAGGTTAAGATAATCGGTAACTATGCCGATGACGCTTTTCAAACACTGAGGCCTTGGGAAGCAGTGGTGTATAAGCACAAATAAATTCATAATCTACCGATGAATAATTTATGGGGCATTGATCTGGGTGGCACTAAAGTAGAAGGTGCTGTTCTGAAATCATCTACCGATACCCAGGTTCTGTTTCGCGACCGGTTGCCAACCGAAGGCCACAAAGGGTACGAGCATATATTGGGTCAAATCAAAAAAGTTGTTGATATGATGGTGGCTGCACAGGGCTATAAACCCAGCCGCCTTGGGATAGCCACACCCGGAACCATCGATCCGACAACGGGCTTAATGAAAAATAGTAATTCTACCAGCTTGAATGGTAAACCTATTAAGGCCGATCTGGAAAAATTGTTAGGTATAGAATTGTCCATGGCTAACGATGCCAACTGTTTTGCCTTGGCCGAAGCCAACATGGGTATTGCACATGAAAAATATCCGCAGGCAAAAGTTGTGTTTGGAGTTATTCTCGGTACAGGTGTAGGCGGTGGTGTAGTAGTTGATGGCAAAGTGATAAATGGATTACACGGCATTGGTGGCGAGTGGGGACATAACTTTTTGGATGCTTCGGGTGGACCCTGTTATTGTGGTAAAAGTGGATGTGTTGAAAAAGTGTTGGCTGGCCCGGCCTTGGAAAAATATTATACCAGCATAAGCGGTGCTTCAAAAAACTTGAAAGAAGTTTATGAGGGCTATAAAACCGGAACTGATCCGTTTGCCACACAAACCATGGAGCGCCTGCATCACTATTTTGGTGTTGCGTTAAGTGTGGTGCTCAATATTCTCGATCCGGACGTGGTGGTAATTGGCGGGGGCGTGGGTAACATCGATTCAATTTATACAGAAGGTTTAAATTCGTTGCGTCAACACATTTTTAATAATAAACGGTTGGAGACTCCGATTCTTAAACCTAAGTTGGGTGACAGTGCCGGAGTTTATGGAGCGGCATTTCTGGTTAACTAAGCTGAACTAACTTTAAATCTACCTGAGATATGAAACGCATTGCAGTAATTGGCCCAATACCCCGCGATCATATTGTAACCCACACGGGTGATCTGATTCAGAAATGGGGTTGTGTTACGCACCCCGTAATTGCTTTATCGGTGTTGGCTGGCGATCAACTCGAAATCATTCCGGTGTGCCACGTACGAGCGGTAGATCACGACAACGTGGAAGAAGTTTTTGAAGGCTACAAAGGCATCAACCTGAAACACATTACCACGGCCAACGATCAGGGCGATATTATCAGTTTACGATTTGTGGATCAGAACAACCGGTTAGAACGCCAAACCGGATTTATGGATCCGATTTTGCCAGCCGATATGACTAACCTGCTGGATTGCGATGCCTTTGTTTTTATTCCCATCAGCGATTATGAAATTTCACTCGATACGCTAAAGTACCTTAAGAAAAAAAGTAAGGGTAAAATAATTTTTGATGCCCATGGCCCAACAACTGCTTGCCTGGTTAATGGCGAACGCCAACGTAAGTTTTGGATCGATCGCGACCAATGGCTTCCGTTTATTGATGTGCTGAAAATGAACCTCGAAGAAGCACATGCAAGTTGGTTCAAAAAAGAATATGAAAGTCAGGATTTTAATGCCGAAGAATTAGATCGCGCAGAAATCCGAACGTTTGCAGAACATTGTCTTTCGCTTGGTGTAAAGTGTGTGTATGTAACCCTCGACTCGCGTGGTTGCCTTACTTACTTTAAAAAGCGCGGTAAGGTGGTGGAAGAACTGGTGCCCTCCATAAAAGTAGATAAAGTGATTGATACCACAGGCTGTGGCGATTCGTTTGCCGGTGGTCTTTCCTATGGCTTGGTGCAAAGTCCGGGTGATTACATTGGCGCGGCACAATATGCCAATGCATTAGGAGCCTTGCGCACCCAAGGCAAAACGTTCGAAGTTTTTAAATCGTTGGAAGAAACCAATAATATTATTGCCCGCGGACATGTTTAAGTTAAGTAGTAATGATTGAAGCAGTTATTTTTGATTTGGATGGTGTTATTGTTGACACTGCGCATTATCACTACATCGCATGGAAGCGATTGGCAAGCGAGTTTGGGATTACACTCACTCCGGCCCACAATGAGTTGTTGAAAGGAGTAAGCCGGATGCGCTCACTCGAAATAGTACTGTCGCTGGGTAATATTCAATTGTCTGATTCCGAAAAGGAAGCTTTGGCGGATAAAAAGAACAAGTGGTTTATCGAATACATTGAATCAGTCCGTCCGGAAGAAATTTTTCCGGGTGTGAAGGAAATGCTGGTTGATTGCCGGAAGAAAAATTTGAAAGTAGCATTGGCATCCAGTAGCAAAAACGCACCGCGAGTAATTGAATTACTGGGTGTAGCTAATTTGTTCGACACAATGGTCGATGGTACCATGATCACCCACACCAAACCCGATCCTGAAATATTTTTACTGGCAGCGAAACGTCTTGGTGTTTCGCCTGATAAGTGTGTGGTATTTGAAGATGCGGAGGCTGGGGTAGTAGCCGCCCTTGCAGCCGGTATGAAATGCGTTGGCGTTGGTTCTCCTGATCAACTGAGAAGGGCAAACGTAATTGTAAAACAAACTTCCGATTTCAACTTAAGCAACCTTGATAAACTCTGAACACTGAATACTGAATACTGAATACTGAATACTGAATACTGAATACTGAATACTGAATACTGAATACTGAATACTGAATACTGAATACTGAATACTAACTCCCTCAGCTATGAAGCAATACCTCAAACACCACGAATGGCACATCATTGAAGAAGGTTTAAATCCTCATTACAATAAAGTTTCAGAAAGTGTTTTCAGCCTTGGCAATGGCCGCATGGGGCAGCGTGCTACATTCGAAGAAGACTATTCAGGAGAAACGCATCAGGGAAGTTATGTGGCCGGTGTTTATTATCCCGATAAAACACGGGTAGGATGGTGGAAGAATGGTTATCCAGAATACTTCGCCAAAGTATTGAATGCACCCAGTTGGATTGAAATCAAAGTGAAGATTGGCGATCAGGTACTGGATTTGGCCAAATGCAAAGTTGAATCGTTCACACGCGTGCTCGATATGAAGCAAGGCTTGTTGCATCGCACGGTTACGGCTACATTACCCGATGGTAAAAAGCTAAGTATCGATTCCAGGCGCTTCTGCTCCATGGCCGATGGCGAGGTGGGAGCAATCCGTTATGAAATCAAAGCCTTGAATTTTTCAGCACCCATTTCAATTACACTTCCGGTGGATGCCGATGTGGTGAACAAGGATTCGAATTACGATGAAAAATTCTGGGAAGAAGTTTACAAAGAAGCTACACCCGGTTTGGCGTTGGTAACAGCACAAACTAAAAAGACACACTTTCATGTTTGCACAGCCATGCAGTTTAAGCTGCAATCAGATGGAAAGGATGTTACCGCAAAGATTACAACCAACCAACGGGAAAAGTATGCCAACAATGTAATCGAAACTGAGATTAAAGAAGGAAGTACATTAACCGTTTATAAATACGCAGTTGTTTTGTCATCCGAGAATCATGCTAAGGATAAACTGGCTGCGAATGCAAAAGCAAAATTAGCAACTGCAGTTGCTTCAGGTTTTGAAAAATTGTTTACAGATCATGCTAAAGTATGGGCCCACAAATGGGAAGAGTGTGATATTACCATTGATGGTGATGTGGCTGCGCAGCAGGGAATTCGGTTTAATATTTTTCAATTAACACAAACCTACACCGGTGAGGATGAAAGACTCAACATTGGCCCCAAAGGTTTTACAGGCGAGAAATATGGTGGAAGTACCTATTGGGATACCGAAGCCTATTGCTTACCGTTCTTCTTAAGCACAGCCGAACCCAAAGTAGCCCGCAACTTATTAGTATATCGCTATAAACATTTGGGCAAAGCAATAGAGAATGCAAAAAAGTTAGGCTTTAAAGACGGTGCGGCCTTTTATCCATTTGTTACCATGAATGGCGAAGAGTGCCACAACGAATGGGAGATTACTTTTGAAGAAATTCATCGTACTAGTGCAATGGCGTATGCCATGCGCGATTACATCGACTACACAGGCGATAAGCATTACCTGGCAGAATACGGGCTGGAAGTTCTGATTGGTATTGCTCGCTTCTGGTCCCAACGCGTTAACTGGTCGAATGAAAAAAATAAATATGTGATACTCGGAGTAACAGGACCTAACGAATATGAAAATAACGTAAATAACAATTGGTACACCAATTACCTCGGTGCCTGGACGCTGCGTTTCTCTTTACAAGCAATTGAGTTTGTAAAGAACAATTACACCCAACGCTATGCCGAGATTGTTTCTAAAACAGCCTTCAGGGAATCAGAAGAAACTGCAAAGTGGAAAGACATCACTGAAAAGATGTATTACCCGAAGGATGAAAAACGTGGTGTTATTCTTCAGCAAGATGGATTTTTGGATAAGGAGTTAATAAACGTGAAAGATTTACCGGCAAGTGAAAGACCATTAAATCAAAAATGGTCGTGGGATCGTATCTTGCGTTCATGCTTTATTAAACAAGCCGATGTATTGCAGGGCATTTTTCTTTTTGAGGATGACTTTGATCTGGCTACCATCAAAAAGAATTTTGATTTCTACGAACCTATGACGGTACATGAATCATCGTTATCACCTTGTGTACACGTAATTCTGGCCAGCAAGATTGGGTACAAAGAACAAGCCTACGAATTTTATCTGCGTACTGCGCGACTTGATTTGGATGATTACAACAACGATACCGAAGAAGGTTGTCATATTACTTCTATGGCTGGTACGTGGATGAGCGTGGTGAAAGGGTTTGGTGGTATGCGTGTGCGCGATGGGAAACTACACTTTACTCCGTTTATTCCCGATCAATGGAAATCATACTCATTCCGGTTGGAGTTCCGCGACAGGGTAATCAAAGTAAAAGTAGGAGCGGGTGGGAAAGTGGATACCGTGTTGGAACAGGGTGAGCCATTGGAAATTATCATGAACGGAAAATCAATCACACTAAACAAATAAAACCATGAAAGCAGGTTTCTTCTTTATTGTACTGACAGCTATGTCAATTGTATTGACAGCTCAAAAGAAATCTGCAGTGGATACACGGCTTGCAGGACTCGATGCCGAATTGCAAAAAGTATTGGAAACATGGAAAGCTCCGGGGTTTGCTGTAGCGGTGGTGGAGAAGAATAAAATTATCTATGCGAAAGGTTTTGGTTACAGCAATTATGAAAAGAAAATCGCGGTAACACCCAATACACTGTTTGCTATTGGCAGTTGTAGCAAAGCTTTTACGTCAGCCATACTGGGCCAGTTGCGAAGTGAAAGTAAACTGGCCTTTGAAGATAAACCTACTAAATACATTCCTGATCTGAAGTTCTTTAACGATCAGATGAACAATACTATTCAGATTCGCGACCTAATGAGTCATCGCACAGGTTTGCCACGCCATGATTTTTCATGGTACTTGTTTCCATCTGATTCAAAAGATAGTTTGATCCAACGCATAGCCTATCAGGAACCTTTTGCCGGTGTGCGCGAGAAATGGTACTATAACAACTTTATGTTTCTGGCGCAAGGCGTGGTGGCAGAAAAGATCACCGGCAAATCGTGGGAGGAAAATGTGCGCGAACGAATTTTTAAGCCCTTGGGCATGGAACGCAGTAATCTTTCAATCCCGGAAATGCAAAAAGCAACGGACATAGCGATTGGTTATGGATTGAAAAATGAAACGACCATCGACAAGATGGATTATTATCACATTGCCGGAATGGCTCCTGCCGGAAGTATTAACAGCAGTGTAAATGAAATGTCCAATTGGGTTATTACCTGGATTAATGGCGGTAAGTTTAACGGTAAAGAAATTATCCCGGCAAGTTATGTGTCGGAAGCTATGAGTTCGCAAATGGTAATTGGTGCGGGCCTGCCAGATAAAACCAATCCTGATTTACACTTATCCAACTATGGGTATGGCTGGTTTCTTTCCTCTTACAAGGGGCATTATCGTGTAGAGCATGGTGGAAACATTGATGGCTTTTCGGCTAATACTTCGTTCTTTCCGAGCGATAGTGTAGGGATTGTAGTATTAGTTAATCAGAATGGTTCATCGGTTCCTTCCGTTGTCCGGAATATTATTTCCGATAGAATATTAAAAGTAAAAACTACAGATTGGAATAAAGATTTGAAGGACAGACGTGATAAAGCCTTGGCAGAACAGATGAAAGCCGCAGCCATACGCTCTTCCAATAAAGTAAAAGGCACTCGTCCATCTCATATTCTGGCAGAGTTTACCGGAAAATATTCTCATCCTGCTTATGGCGAATTCACAATAACCTACGATCGCGATTCACTCTTTGCTAATTTTAAGCGCATGAAGTTGTGGCTGGCACACCATCATTACGATGTATTTAACTCGTACGCTATCGAAAATGGAAAACCCGACACCACTTCGAGCAACACCTCAACCCAGTTTCAGTTTTTTGGTAATGAGGTAGGGGAGATTAGTAAAGTTGCAATAAAGCTTGAACCCACCTTGGCTGCACTTGAATTTAAACGCACACCTATCAAAGTTAACATAAGCAAAGAAGAGTTAGCATCGTATGCAGGCGAGTTTGAATTAGGTGGAATGGTTGCGAAGTTTTTTGTAAAGAATGCAACGCTACATCTTACGGTACCTGGCCAGCCCCAGTATGAATTGGTGCCAACGGGTAAGCATAAATTTATGATTAAAGGATTAGAGGGCTTTAAAATAGAATTTGTAGAGGATAAAAGCTCCTTTAGCGAAGCTGTATTTAATCAGCCCAACGGTGTGTTCAGGGCTAAACGGAAGTAGTCTTTTCCCACTCCTCAAAGGCTTGTAATTCGGCAGCAGCCGTGCTGAAAACCCATGCAATAATGGCCATGTCATCCACCAGGCCAATTCCGGCAAGCAAGTCAGGAATAAGATCAAATGGATTAATGAAATAAATGCAGGCGGCCAACAGCCCAACCAGCATGCGCTTCGATTTAAGCGAATAAGCTCCATTTAAATTCGCCTTTAGCAGACGACCTGCCAGCAACAACTGTTTCTTTAACTTTGCGCGACCTTCTGCCGACCAATCAACCATACTGATTTTAACCGTTAACGCTGCCAGAACAAGGGCTATTCGTCCCGGCTTCCCGGCCAGGTTCGAGGCTTGCCTCAAGGCTGATTGAAAAAAACTATTCTCCACAGCCGTTAAACGTTAGTTATAGCGGGATAATTTCATTGTCTGTTAAAAATAGGAAGGTTTTCCGTTGAAACTACCCCAGAATATTCTGAAATTTCTTAAGCCTTTTAAACCTTAACCCGCCTATTATGGAAACCTCCGCACATCAGTTTATTGAAACCTGGGATCATTATTTGATTCTTGGGTCGTATGTTTTTTTTGGAATAGCTGTATTAATTCTGGTGTATCACGAGTTAAAATTGATCACCATTGCAAACAACAAAGAACGATATGACTATGTAAACCTGCACGAGATCAAGTTCTTTTGGTATGCAGTTTTAAGCCTCATAATCGGTCTTGCGCTACTTGCCACGGCCAAGGTTACACCCCTGTTTCCGGTTGATGATTCGTTAAAACTATATGTTAGCATGTTTTTTCTGGCCGGATCATTTATCATTGTTTATCTATTATTGTCCAGCTTGATAAAAGTTCAATACCCTAAAATTTTGGAAGTCAGGCTAAACCGTATTCGTAATAAACCGCGCAAGTCTTCGGCTGGTAATCCCATGCGTAAGTTATCGGATGTAGAAGGGGCCGTGCACCTGGAAGCAGAACAATTGGCCCAACACCGCAGTGAAATTCATTCAGTTGAGTACGATGTTTGGTTAGATGAAAAAACCGGTGAGAAAAAGGTTGAGAAATACATGGCTTATCAACATGCCGAAAAATGCAGCGAGTGCGGGTTTTATACCATGAAGATTGATACCGAAGAAATAGAAAAACAGCCAACCCAAACGGAAGACGGTTTATTGCTGGAGCATTATCAATGCAGTTATTGTAAACACCGTGAAGCACGGGAGTTAGTAATTGCTGCACTCGCGTCTAATGTGAATAATCCAACTTAAATGATGAGTTGCAGGTAGGAGTGTAGCTGAATGATGTTTTACTTCTGCATCACATACCGGTAATAAAACCGCGTTCCGTCTTTCAGGTTGCGATAAAATTTTGAACCGACTACACCTGCAAATTCAGCAAACAGTTTTTGCCACTTGGGCGGGACCAGATCCCGGATTCGTTTTTGTTTGGCCTCGTCTTCGGCCTCAATCGCCAACACCACACGCTCGGTTATGTTTTCTTCCTGTTTCATAGTTAGTCCGCTTCCGGATAATAATTGTTTTAGCTCGGACATCTCTTTAGCATACCGGAAATCAACCATTAAGAAGTAGCCACCTGGTTTTAATACCCGCTTTACTTCGCTCAAAAATTGTTTAACCGAGCCGTATGCGTGACATGACTCTACATTGATAACTACATCAATACTGTTGTCGGCTAAGGGAATGCACTCAGCACTGCCTTGTATAAATTTTAGATTTGGTACCGCATGAATCTTATTGGCCAGGTCAACCGCATGTTGGGCCAGGTCCATTCCCGTGTATTGTTTGGGCTTAAAGTGAGAAGCAAGGTATGCTGCTCCGCCACCGCGCCCACTGCCCACTTCTAATACCGTTTTGTTAGTCAGCTCTACCTTCGAACCCAGATAGTGGTACATTAACAAAGGATAAAGTTGCAAAGGCTTGGGTTCTGGTTGATAGGCAGGTTCGTTCGCATTTGGCGAATAACCGTAATTCATAAACTGCCAATCATCAGCAGGAATATGTTTGGCCAGCCATTCATACGTTATTTTGGCATTGAGGCGCTTAAACCAGGCAAAACGTTTAAAAGGCGAGAGCAGAGTCTTGATCATGGAGGTAGATTTTAGGGTGTGGCAAAATAAACCAAAAATCAATCATAATTTTAGTGTTAAAATTTTGCATGAAGAATCTTGGATTGATAAGCGTGGTGGTGCGCGATTATAACGAAGCGCTGGATTTCTATGTCAATAAGTTAGGTTTCGTTTTGGTAGAAGATACCGTTTTGTCTGAAACCAAACGGTGGGTAGTAGTTGCGCCCGATCGGCATTCAACAAGCAACCTATTATTAACCAAGGCTGCCACTGCAGAACAAGAAGCACACGTGGGCAATCAAACCGGTGGCCGGGTGTTTCTTTTTTTGAATACAGATAATTTCCAACGTGATTATGAAGCAATGCTTGGCAACGGAGTAAAGTTTGTGCGCGAACCCAAGCATGAAGCCTATGGTACTGTAGCCGTATTTGAAGATTTATACGGCAACCTGTGGGATTTGATCGAACGGAAATAAAAGGCTGCTCTACAAAGGTAAAGCAGCCTCAAAGTTCAATGATCTATTGTTGGATTAACTCGCGGTTTTTGTGCGACTACGCATCCAGAACAAGAGAATAGCAAACAGCACGATTAATATTGCGGGAAATGTAACCATGGTTTTTAAGGTAGCCTGACCGGCTGCTAGCTCCATTGCATCGCCCGTTAATCCTGATGCGGTTGCAGTTTCCTTAGCACTATCAATCCAACCTCCAATAATAGGTTGCCAGATTGATGTAGAAAACATACCAAAGGCACCTACTACCGACATGCCGATGGCTCCGGTTGCAGGCATCTTCTCGGCTGTAAAACCAATCATGTTCGGCCAGAAATAGCATACACCAATTGCAAACACAATGGCGGCTACATAAACCATCGATCCTGTTTGTGTGCTAAACAGGAAAATACCAAGTGCGGTAAAGATAGCTGAACCCAGGAGCACACCGGTTTGATCAAACTTATGTACAAACTCACCACCGAAGTAGCGGCCTACGGCCATTAATCCGGTAACGAGTGCCAGGATTACCATCGGTTCAGCACCACTCTTTGCCATAATAATTCCAGTCCATTGTTGAGGTCCGAATTCAGATATTGCGGTAAGCGTCATGCAAGCGCAAATGAAAACAAATAGGGGAGTTGCCATGGCTTTCAGGTTGGCAGTAAGCGAGCCAGCTTCGCCTTTTGTTTCCGGAAAAGTTTGACCATAGAACAGGTAAGCATAAATCAGAGTGGGAATCACAATTATCCAAATCTGTGCTTCCCAACCTAATTCCATTTTTGTCATGGCAAGCGAGATCAAACTACCCAGCACAATACCGCCTGGAAACCACATGTGGAAGCGGTTCATCAATGTATTCATTTGCTTGCCACTATAGCTGGTTGCAATTAGTGGATTACACGCTGCTTCCGTACATCCATTCCCTAATCCAATAAATAATGTAGAGATGAGCAGCCCGGTGTAACCACCCGAAAATATGGTTAGTACAATTCCAATGATGTGCGATACAAATGCAAAAATCATAATCTTTTTAGGGCCTATGGAACTATAAAAAATTCCTCCCAGCACCATCGAAATCGGGAAACCCAAAAACCACATTTGGTTTATAAAGCCAAGTTGCTCATTGGTAAGGTCAAAAGTTCTTCCCAATTCCGGTAAAATGCCGGCCCTGATACTAAATGAAAAGGCAGTGGTTATTAATGCAAAACAACTTGCATAAAACAACCTGATATTCGGTTTATCGCTCATACGTGTGTGTGTTAAGGTTTGCTTTTAGGTTTAGAAATATGAAAGTAAATTCGATTTGTTGCAAACGGTTGATATAAAAATGAAAAAAAAGTATGCTCATAATTCAAATACCATCCCGCTTTTGCGCAGGGTAACATAAATCCGTTTATCAAACTTGTACAGTGCGGCCGCCCGGTGCGAAACATCTTTCTGTTTCTCTTTACAATTTATCAGCAATTTCATTTTGCCCAACTTACGCCTGAAGTTGGATTTATCCAGTTTTGTTTCCAGAATGGCTTCGTATAGTTCTTGCAACTGAAGCAACGTAAACTTAGCCGGCAACAGGTTAAAGCCAACCGGCTCGTGCCGTACTTTATGTTTCAGATGCCTGTAGCCAAAGTCAAGAATCTGGTTGTGGTCGTAAATTAACTCCGGTACCTCATGCACATTAAACCACTGCGCATCCGAAGCTGTAAACCCTGGTATCAATGAGTAGCTTTCTTCATTTACAAGGGCGTAATAGGCAACCGTTACAACTCGCTTCAGCGGATACCGGTTTGGGTCGCCAAAGGCTTTCAATTGTTCCAGGTAAATATCACTTATCCCCGTAAGGGATTTTAAAAGTCGTTTGGCTGCCTCGTCCACACTTTCGCCATACGTAATCCAACCACCGGGCAGCGCCCACTTCCCGGCACTTATCCCTTCGGCATGCTTCACCAGCAAGATGTCTAACCGGCCATCCTTGAAGCCAAAAATCACGCAGTCGATGGAGAGCGCTTCAATTATTGAATCGGGTGACGGGTTTTCCATAAAAATTCTCCGGCTAATATATGGTCATTTTGACTATAAGTAAATACTTTTGATCACAAAACAATCGTATGCAGGAGTATCTTTTAGGCCTTGACATAGGAAGTTCGTCCGTAAAGGCAACTCTCGTGGATGTTGCAACTGGCCAGCGGGCGGCCTCGGCACAATCGCCAGCCGAAGAAATGGAAATGATAGCCGTACAACCAGGCTGGGCTGAGCAGGATCCGGAAACCTGGTGGCAACATGTTGTGGTTTGCATTAAAGCTTGTGTGGCTAAAACCGCAGCTAAAGCCGATCAGGTTAAGGCCATTGGCATAGCTTATCAAATGCATGGGTTGGTGTGTATTGACAAAGAAGGCAACCCGGTGCGGCCTTCTATAATTTGGTGCGATAGCCGCGCGGTAAAGTATGGTGACGATGCTTTTACTAAACTAGGTGAGTCTTATTGTTTATCACACTTTCTTAATTCGCCCGGAAACTTTACAGCTTCCAAACTGAAATGGGTGAAAGAAAATGAACCCGAAGTTTATGCGCGCATCCACAAGATTATGTTGCCAGGCGATTACATCGCGTATAAACTAAGTGGTGAAACTACAACCACCGATACCGGCTTATCGGAAGGTATTTTCTGGGATTATGAAGAAGGCGCAGTTGCTGCTGCCTTGCTGAAGCATTATGGAATAAACGCTGATCTGCTAGCCGATCGTAAACCCGTGTTCGCTATTCAGGCAGAAGTTAGTGCTTCGGCTGCTACATTAACCGGATTAAAAGCCGGAACACCTATTTCTTATCGTGCGGGCGATCAACCCAACAATGCATTTTCATTGAATGTGTTAAACCCAGGCGAGACAGCAGCCACTGCGGGAACGTCAGGAGTGATTTATAGCGTTACCGAGGACAATGCATTTGATAAGCAATCTCGTGTAAACGCTTTTATACATGTAAACAACAAGGCTGAACAAAAACGTAATGGTATTTTACTTTGCGTGAATGGAACCGGTATTTTGAATAGCTGGTTGCGAAAGAATATCCGCAGCGTAGATGCATTTCCGTACACCAAAATAAACGAGTTGGCTTCGGGGGTGCGGGTTGGTGCCGATGGTTTATTGATGTTGCCTTTCGGAAATGGGGCCGAGCGCATTCTGGAAAACAAGGTGATCAATGCATCGTGGCACGGACTTGATTTTAATAGACACTCGCAAGCGCATGTATTTCGGGCTGCGCAAGAAGGAATTGTGTTTGCGCTGCGATACGGCTTCGATATTCTGCAATCAATGGGTCTAAAATCGCAGGTAATACGGGCCGGTCACGCCAATATGTTTTTGAGTCCGGTCTTTCGCAATGCTTTTGTAAACACCATTGGCGCACGATTAGAACTTTACGATACCGATGGTGCAATGGGTGCAGCACTGGGTGCGGGAGTAGGGGCAGGTATTTACTCCAGCTTTAAACAGGCATTTACCGGGTTAAAGTTATTGCTTGATGAATCACCCAATCTTCAAGATCAGGAACAGCATGAAATGGTTTATCAGAAATGGAAATACATTTTGAATCAACAACTCTCTAAATTATAAATCAACTCAATAAAAATTAAAGTCATGAAAGTAATCAAAGGAAAACAAGAGTATTTCAAAGGCATTCGTGCCATTAAGTACGAGGGTAAAGATTCGGATAATCCACTGGCATTTAAGTTTTACAATCCCAATAAAAAAGTGGGTCGTAAAACTATGCAAGAGCACCTGCGGTTTGCGATTTCCTACTGGCATACCTTCTGCGGAACCGGTGGCGATCCCTTCGGACCGGGTACCAAACAGTTTCCGTGGTTGCAAAGTGGCGATGCCGTGCAACGCGCTTATGACAAGATGGATGCTGCATTTGAATTCATTACAAAAATCGGAGCACCTTTCTATTGCTTTCACGATTACGACCTGGTGGATGAAGCACCAACTTTGGCAGAATCAGAGAAACGCTTGCGCAAGATTGTTGACTATGCCAAACAGAAACAAACAGACTCCGGAGTGAAATTGCTATGGGGCACAGCCAATCTTTTCAGCAACCCACGCTATATGAATGGTGCTGCAACCAACCCCGATTTTAATGTGGTAACACACGCAGCTGCCCAGGTAAAGAATGCCATTGATGCTACCATTGAATTAGGTGGTACCGGCTATACATTCTGGGGTGGAAGAGAAGGTTATATGTCGTTGTTGAATACCAATATGAAACGCGAACAGGAACACCTGGCCCGTTTCTTACAAATCTCGCGTGACTATGCCCGCAAGCAAGGGTTTAAAGGAGTGTTCTACATCGAACCAAAACCGATGGAGCCAAGCAAACATCAGTATGATTTTGATGCAGCCACTTGTCTTAACTTTTTGCGCCAGTTCGATTTAATGGATGATTTCAAACTAAACATCGAGGTGAACCACGCTACCTTGGCCAGCCATACTTTTGATCATGAGTTGCAAGTGGCTGCCGATGCTAATGCGTTGGGAAGTATTGATGCTAACCGTGGCGATAATCAAAACGGTTGGGATACCGATCAATTTCCAAACAGCGTTTACGAACTTACAGAAGCTATGCTGGTAATCTTGCAGGCTGGTGGTTTTAAAACCGGAGGCGTAAACTTCGATGCGAAAACCCGCAGAAACTCCACCGACCTGGTAGATATTTTCTATGCACACATTGGGGGTATGGATACCTTTGCCAAAGCATTAATTGCAGCACATGCTATGCTTGAAAATGGCGAGTACACACAAATGAAGAAAGATCGCTATGCATCGTTCGACCGAGGCAATGGTAAGAAGTTTGAAAATGGAAGCCTCGGATTGCGCGAATTGCGCCAACTGGCCCTTAAAAATGGAGAACCAGCACAAATTAGTGGCAAACAAGAATACCTTGAAAATCTGTTGAATAAATTCATTTAATCCTTTCTTAGGCGTCAGACGGCTAAAGGCTTTTGCTCAATAGCCGTCAGTCGCCTACTTCTAAAATCTTTTGCACAAGTTTATTTAAGTCCACTAAAAAGTACTGCAAACGATTCCGTTAAATTTATTTCATTATTTTTCGTCCCTTCGTTTTAACCTTACTAGTTGTAATTTAAACCATAGCCTAATCACATGAACAGAAAACTCAGAATGGGAATGGTAGGTGGAGGCAAAGATGCTTTCATCGGATCCATCCATCGCCTGGCCGCCAATATGGACGGACTTATTGAAGTGGTTGCCGGAGCCCTTAGTATCAACCCGGATGTAGCCAAAGAAAGTGGTAAGATGTTGTTTCTGGCAGAAGACAGAACCTACACCACCTTCGAAGAAATGATTGAGAAGGAGAGTAAACTTCCGGCCGATAAACGCATTGATTTTGTAACCATAGTAACGCCAAACTTTGCACACTTCGCACCAGCCATGCTGGCACTTGAAAAAGGTTTTCATGTGGTGATTGAAAAACCCATCACGTTTACCATAGATGAGGCTCGCCAATTAAAAAAGAAAGTTCAGGAAACAGGTTTGTTACTTTGCTTAACACATACTTATTCGGGTTACCCGATGGTGCGCGAAGCACGTGCCATGGTGCGCGATGGCATCTTCGGCAAAATCCGCAAAGTATATGTAGAATATCCGCAAGGATGGCTTAGTAAGATGAGCGAACGCGAAGGCAATGCCCAGGCTGCCTGGCGAACTGATCCTAAACGTTCGGGTAAAGCCGGTGCGATGGGCGACATTGGCACACATGCTGCACACCTGGCAGAGTTTATTACCGGTTTAAAAATTACACATCTGTGTGCTGATTTAAATATTATGGTACCGGGCCGTGCATTGGATGATGATGGTAATGTGTTGCTGAAGTTTGACAATGGAGGTGCCGGTGTGTTGATGGCCTCACAAGTTGCGGCTGGTGAAGAAAACGCATTGAAGATTCGGGTGTATGGCGAAAACGGTGGCCTGGAATGGTCGCAACAAGAGCCAAATACCTTGCTGGTAAAATGGCTGGATAAACCAACTCAGATTTATCGTGCAGGCACTAATGGATTTCTTCACAAGGAAGCGTTGTTTAATACTCGCACTCCGGGTGGTCACCCCGAAGGTTACCTGGAAGCATTTGCCAATCTCTATCGCAACTTTGCATTGGCGCTTAGTGCAAAAATTGATGGCACCAAAGCTCCTGAACATATCGATTTCCCTTCGGTGGATGATGGTATCCGCGGTATGGCATTTATCGATAATGTAGTGAAGAGTGGTCAAAGTAAAGAGAAGTGGACTCCATTTGAAGTTTAAGCTATGAAGACATTAAAAGGCCCCGGAATTTTTTTAGCCCAGTTCATGGGCGATGAACCTCCATTCAATAACCTGAAATCAATTTGCAAGTGGGTAGCATCTTTAGGTTATGTAGGCGTACAAATCCCTACCTGGGATAGTCGCTGCATTGATTTGAAAAAAGCTGCGGAGAGTAAAGACTATGCCGATGAACTTCGCGAAACAGTTGAATCGTGTGGTTTACAAATCACAGAACTTTCTACGCACCTGCAAGGTCAATTGGTGGCAGTACATCCGGCCTACGATGTGATGTTTGATGGTTTTGCTCCGAAGTCAGTTCATGGTAAACCCAAAGAACGTACGGCCTGGGCAGTTGATCAGTTAAAACTCGCAGCCAAAGCCAGTAAAAATTTAGGATTGAATGCACACGCAACTTTTTCGGGTGCACTGATGTGGCATACGGTTTACCCGTGGCCGCAACGTCCTGCCGGATTGGTAGAAGATGGCTTTAAAGAATTGGCCAAACGTTGGTTGCCAATATTAAATGCCTTCGATAAAGTAGGTGTAGATGTATGTTACGAAATCCATCCGGGCGAAGACCTACACGATGGTATTACTTTCGAACGTTTTTGGGAAGCAACCGGCAAACATACACGTGCTAATATTCTTTATGATCCAAGCCACTTTGTATTACAACAATTAGATTACCTGCAATACATCGACTTCTATCATTCGTTTATTAAAATGTTCCATGTGAAGGATGCTGAGTTTAATGCTACCGGCAAGAGTGGTGTGTACGGAGGCTTTCAGGATTGGGTAAACCGTCCGGGCCGTTTCCGTTCACTTGGCGATGGTCAGGTAGATTTCAAATCCATCTTTAGTAAACTGGCACAATACGATTATAAAGGTTGGGCTGTACTGGAGTGGGAGTGTTGCATCAAACACCCGGAACAAGGTGCAGCCGAAGGAGCACCTTTCATAAAAGATCACATCATTCGTGTAACAGAAAAAGCGTTTGATGATTTCGCCTCCGCTGGAAAAAATCCATCGCTCAATAAAAAAGTATTAGGACTGAGTTAATCTGATTAAATCTAAAATGATCCCCATGAAAAATAAAATTTCAATACTGTTAATGGTGGTGTTGGCTATAACACTCATGTATTGTGGCTCTAAAAAGGCAGAAACCCCTGCCGAAGATTACGGCACACCCAATGAAACAACAACTCCGGTGCAGGCTGTAGATGTAATAGCACAAGGCGAATCGTTGGTAAAAGCCAGCGATTGTAAAACCTGCCATCATGCAACCAATAAATTAATCGGCCCTTCGCATACCGATGTAGCCAAAAAATATGAATTCACCGCAGCCAATGTTACTTACCTTGCAAAGAAAATTATAGAAGGTGGTACCGGAGTGTGGGGTGAGATTCCCATGTCGCCACATGCCGATCTTTCGCAAATAGATGCTGAGAAGATGGCCCGCTATGTATTATCGTTAGATGGTGAAAAAGAACATTAAGATGCGGATAGCCTGTATAGTTATGTTGTGTGTTGTTGCCAGTGCAGCAAACGCACAACACAATTCACTTTCCGCTAAAGAAAAGAAAGACGGTTGGCAACTTTTGTTCGATGGTAAATCCACTAAAGGATGGCACACCTTTAAATCCAACAAGGTGGGAACTGCCTGGAAAATTTCTGACGATGCACTCTTTCTGGATACATCAAACAAGGAAGAAAAAGGTGGTGATTTGGTAACCGATCAGGAGTTTGAAAATTACGAATTGTATTTAGAATGGAAAATTCAGCCTTGTGGAAACAGTGGTGTAATTTTCAATGTTCAGGAATCGGACGAATACAAATACGTATGGGTTACAGGCCCCGAAATGCAAGTGTTGGATAACGAATGCCATCCCGATGCAAAAATCATCAAACACCGCGCGGGCGATTTGTATGATTTGATTTCATGTTCGAAAGAAACCGTAAAGCCTGCGGGCGAGTGGAATGTTGCTCGTTTAATATCAAATAAGGGCAAGGATGAGTTCTGGTTAAATGGCATCAAAACAGTGGAGTTCACCATGCACACACCGGAATGGGACGCATTAGTTGCCGGAAGTAAATTCAAAAGTATGCCCGGCTTTGGTAAGTTTTCAAAAGGTCACATCGCTTTGCAGGATCATGGCGATAAGGTTTGGTATCGAAACATTAAAATAAGACCTCTTTAACCAGAAGAGGTTTTTTGTTCAGCTATAGTTTAGTCAACCGATTTAATACACACATCTTCACAAATGAAAAAGCTTTTTATTCTTTTAAGTTGCTGCATTATTCTTTACTCCTGTACCCAGGAATCGCCACGGGTACTGGTATTTTCTAAAACGAAAGGGTTCAGACACCAATCCATTACAGCAGGCAAAGCTGCATTAATTAAACTCGGTGCTGAAAAAGGTTTTGCAGTTGATACCACAGAATCTGCCGATGTATTTACCGAAGAAAACCTGAAGAAATACCGGGCAGTAATTTTTCTGAGTACCACAGGTGATGTATTGGATCAGCAGCAACAAAATCAATTCATGCGTTTCATTCAGTCCGGTGGAGGTTATGTTGGTATCCACGCTGCTGCGGATACTGAGTACGATTGGTGGTGGTATGGCAAACTGGTAGGTGCTTATTTTAAAAGTCACCCGCAAATTCAGGAAGCAAAATTTAAAAAAGTAAAACCATTTGGTGAAGATAACCTGCCTGACGAATGGGTTCGTACTGATGAGTTGTACAACTATAAAAAGATATCGGACGAGATAACTGTTTTGTATAATCTGGATGAAACCAGTTATCAAGGTGGAGAAAACGGTGAGAATCATCCCATTGCCTGGTATCATGATTTTGATGGTGGCCGCTCATTTTATACCGGGCTTGGCCATACCGATGAATCGTTCAGTGAAGAATTATTCCTGAGTCATTTATACCAGGGAATTAAATATGCAATAGGCGAGAAGAAGCCTGACTTCGCGAAAGCAAGAGCCAAGCGTGTGCCCGAAGAAAACCGCTTCACTAAAAATGTGTTGGGTAACAATTTTGATGAGCCTACCGAGATGACCATTCTGCCGGACAGCCGCATCATTTTTATTGAACGCAAAGGTGCTGTTAAACTCTACGATCCTAAAACGGATTCAATTAACCAGATCAATACGTTTAATGTATGGACCAAATATGAAGATGGTATGCTCGGTATTACTGCCGATCCTGATTTCGCAAAAAACAATTGGTTATATATTTATTACTCACATCCTGAAAAGTCGGCTAACGTTTTATCGCGCTTTGTATTCGATGGTAAAAAGGTAGATCAGGCCAGTGAAGTACAAATACTGGAAGTACCTACCCAACGCGAAAAGTGTTGCCACACGGGTGGTTCACTTACGTTTGCTCCAGATGGAAATCTGTTCTTATCAACGGGTGATAATACCAGTCCATTTGAATCGGATGGATTTAGTCCGGCTGATGAACGTGCGGGCCGCTCGCCATTCGATGCGCAAGGCACATCTTCCAACACCAACGATTTAAGAGGGAAGATTCTGCGTATTAAACCACAAGCCGATGGATCCTATACCATTCCGGAAGGCAACCTCTTCCCGAAAGGAGAAGAAAAAACACGCCCTGAAATTTATGTAATGGGTAATCGTAACCCGTATCGTATTTCGATTGATAAGAAGACTGGTTTTCTTTATTGGGGCGAAGTAGGCCCTGATGCCGGTAATGATAGTCCGGAGCGTGGCCCACGTGGTTACGATGAAGTGAACCAGGCGCAGAAAGCCGGTTACTTTGGCTGGCCTTTGTTTGTTGGTGGTAATTATGCCTATGGAAAACATGATTTTGAAACCAAGACAACAGGAGCGAAGCATGATCCTACCAAACCGATCAATACATCGCCTAACAATACCGGTAAAACTGAGTTACCTGCTGTAAGTGCTCCGTTTATCTGGTATCCCTACGATGCCTCACCTGATTTTCCGTTAATGAAAACCGGTGGTCGTAATGCGATGGCTGGTCCGGTTTATTATTCCGAAGACTTTAAAGGTAAAGCAGAAGCTTATCCCGATTATTTTGATGGTAAGCTTATCATCTACGATTGGATGCGCAACTGGATTCATTTGGTTACCATGAATGAAAAGGGTGCCATTATGGATATTGAACCGTTCTTACCCAGTATGCAATTCAACAACATCATCGATATGGCCTTTGGTCCTGATGGTAAGTTGTACACACTTGAATATGGTACCCAATGGTTCAAACAGAACATGGATGCACGCTTATCGCGGATTGATTTTAATGGTGGCAACCGTCCGCCTCAAGTGGTAGTAAGCGCTAGTAAAATTTCTGGTGCATTGCCGTTAGAAGGAACTGTATCTGCTGAAGGCACTACTGATCCTGATGGCGATGCCGTTACATATGAAATGGAATTGAATGGTGCTGTAACAAAATCCACTACACCTGAATTTAAATTTAACTTCGATAAAGCAGGTATCTATCGACCTAAGATTACAGCTATTGATGCTAAGGGAGCAAAAGCATCGGGTGAGATTGTAATCATTGCTGGTAATGAACCACCGGCTATCGAAATTTCAGTAAGCGGAAATAGCAATCATTATTTGCAGGGTAGTACAGTTGAATACAAAGTAACCGTAACCGATAAAGAAGATGGTTCTACTGCCGATGGCAAGATTGCTGCCGAGCGCGTAAAAATTACGATGGACTACCATCCGCAAGGTTATGACATGACCGCGATTGCACAAGGCCATCAACGTGCCGAGTTGCCCGGTAAGTTATTGATTGCTGAAAGTGATTGTAAGTCTTGCCATTTGGTTGATCAGAAATCTGCCGGGCCAAGCTACCGCGATGTGGCCAAGCGCTATGCAAAAGATGTGCGCGCTACCGAAGTGTTGAGTGATAAAATTTTAAATGGTGGTTCGGGTAACTGGGGCGAAGTGGCTATGGCTGCGCATCCGCAATTAACCAAAGGTCAAGCCGTGCAAATGGTTGAATATATTTTATCGCTCGCAACCGATGATAAAGTGAAGAGTTTACCTTTAACCGGTAAATCAGCTTTTGCAGTTGTGCCGCCTCCGGGGCCGGCTGCAACATCGGCTTATGTACTTACGGCAACTTATGAAGATAATGGTGCCAACGGCATGCCTTCGTTAAGTACAACCAAACAATATGTGTTTAAGTCGCCCGTGTTAACAGCCGCGGAAGCCTCGCTTACGGGTGGCGCGCGAAAATTGAATGCGGGTGGCTTCCAGATTGTAGAGAATATTAAAAACAATGCGACTGCAACATTCGCCAATGTTGATTTGACTGGTGTAAGTAGTATGAGTTTTGTAATTGCCGAAATGGGCAACATGAAAAGTGGAACTATTGAAGTTTGGCTTGACTCTACCGAAGGGACCAAGTTAGGAACTGTAAGCTTTGCCAATGCACCCAAAATCGAAGTGCAGGCCGGTGTGTACATGCGACCATCGGGTATTGGGTTTAAACCGGTTAACGGTAAACACAATGTTGTATTGGTATTCAAAAATGATCAGGCAGGTGACGAAAACTTGTTTATGTTTAGTCAACTTACATTGGGTAAATGATTTTTAAGGTAAGAGGTGTCTGACGGCTATTAAACAAAATTTACAGCCGTCTTGACGCCTTGATAAATAAGCTTAATTAAAAATTTTATGGATAGAAGACGATTTATTCAAAGTTCAGCCCTGGCTACAGCCGGATTACTGACGCTGCCTTCTTTTTTTGCTGAAGCAAAAGGCAAAGGTAAACCTGTTGGGTTACAACTTTACTCGTTGCGCGATGTGATCGGCAACGATCCTAAAGGAGTTTTAAAATCGGTAGCATCCTGGGGTTATACTGAAGTAGAAACCTACGGTTACAACAATGGCAAGTTATTTGGAATGCCGGTGGCAGAATTCAAAAGCTACCTCGATACGCTGGGCGTAAAAGTTATAAGCGGCCACTACGGAATAAACCTGGCCGAAAGCGGTTGGGAACAAGTGTGTGCCGATGCAAAAGCCATTGGGCAGAGGTTTGTGGTAGTGCCGTGGATGGATAAAAAGTATTATGCTACGCTGGATGATTTAAAGCGCACGTGCGAAGTGCTAAATAAAGCCGGTGAAGTAGCAAAAAAGTTTAAGTTAAAAATGGGTTACCACAACCATGCATTCGAATTTGAACAAGTAGAAGGCAAAGTAATTTTTGATGAAATGCTTACACTACTCGACCCTAAATTAGTGGATATTGAAATGGATATTTACTGGGTAGTGCGTGCGGGTAAAGATCCGCTTTCATATTTTGAAAAGCATCCGGGCCGTTTCCCACTGTGGCATGTGAAGGACATGGATAAAGATAATAAAGATCGCAATGCCGATGTGGGCACCGGTTCAATTGATTTTACCAAACTGTTTGCACAGGCAAAGAAGGCCGGATTGAAAAACTATTTCATCGAACAGGAAACCTATCCGGTAAATTCGATGCAAAGCATCGAGAATTCAATCAAGTACATTAAGACAATTCGTTAAGTAAAGAACTAAAGCAGTGCGGGTTTTTATTTTGTTGGTAGGGTTGGTGTTAGCTGTGTTTTCCTACGCACAGGAAATCACCGGCACTGTCTCGGGAAAGATTAAAAGTGTTTCGGGAGACGCGTTGATAGGCGCCAGTGTGGCAGCTTATCAAAATTCAGAAACGCCTGTTGCCGGAATAGCTGCCGATGAAGTTGGTAAATTCTCATTTCAACTGGCACCGGGTCGTTATAAACTCGTAGTGAGTTTTACGGGTTATCAATCCCGCGAAAGCGAGTTACTGGTAATTGCAGGTAAGACAACCAACTTGTCTTTTACGTTGGAAGAAGTACCGACTGAGTTAAAAGAAATAGTGGTAAGCCCCGAGCCGTTTAATGGTACGGGCTTAACTTCTGTTTCGATTGAGAAAACACTTAGGGTGCCGGCAAACTTTTTTGATCCGGTGCGCATGCTTACGTCTTACCCCGGTGTTATTGCTGCTAACGATCAGGCCAACTCGATTATCGTAAAAGGCTATTCGCCCAACTATGTGCTGTGGCGCATAGAAGGTTTGGATGTTGTTAACCCTAATCACTTGGCTAATGCCGGAACGATGGGCGATAAGCCAACCGCCAATGGTGGCGGTGTAAGTATTTTAAGTGCGCAGGTTTTAGATCGCACTGATTTTCGGTCGGGTTATTTACCAACGGGTTATGGTAATGGCCTTGCGGGAATTATGGATATGAAACTGCGTGCCGGGGCTGCTGATAAAATGCAATACACGGCACAAGCATCTTTGATCGGATTGGATTTGGCTGCCGAAGGACCACTCAATAAAGAAAAAGGAAGTTCATTCCTGGTAAACTATCGCTACTCAACCATTGGTTTGTTAAGTAACATGGGTGTTGATTTTGGCGATGAGGCCATCAACTTTCAGGATTTAACTTTTAAGATAAATGCACCACACAAAAATGGAGGCGAGCTTTCGGTGTTTGGTTTTATGGGTAGCAGCAAGAATGTATTTGAAGCAAAGCCCGAAGAAGAATGGGAAGAAGAGAAAGATCGCTACAACATTACGTTTGATGGTATAACCTATGGTGTGGGTTTGGTAAACCATTTTAAACCCGGCACGTGGAATTTTTCAACAGGTTTATCATTTTCAGGACAAGTTCAGGAGCGGAATTCACAAAGCATACTTGTTCCCGTTCCGCACGTGTATCGCGAACATTACAATTCTGATAATTCAATCTTATCAGGTTTTGTAAAGGCTAATCGCAAGTTGGGTGCCTATGGAAACCTGGAGACCGGGGTGCGATTAAATCACTATTGGCAGCAATTGGAATCGGAAACCGTAACGCAAGCTTACTTTGATGATTTTACTCCTTCTATCAGGGGTCGTGTAGATGGATTATTGATGCAACCCTATGCATCTTGGACAAAGTATGTGGGTACCTGGCAGCTCAATGCCGGTTTGCAATATGCCCGCTTCGCATTCAACAATACCGATTCGTGGGAACCTAAGCTGAGTCTTACCAAATCCGGAAAGAATAACGTGTTATCGCTCTCAGCCGGAACCACGAGCCAGATGCAGCAAACGCAAAATTATTTGGTGGTAGGTAGTAAAGGTATTGGCTTTACCCGCAGCCATCAGGCTTTAGCCGAATGGAAAACACAATTACCAGGCGAATTAAAATTAACCACCTCCGCATTCTATCATTGGATTGTAAATGCACCGGTGGTACGTGATGCTCCTTATTATTCAACTCTTAACCAGTGGGATGGTTACATCTGGAACGATACGCTTGTAAACACGGGCAAAGGTCGCCACTACGGCTTGGAAGCAAGTTTGGAGAAACGGTTTTATAACAATCTCTACTTCATTTTATCGGGCTCGCGTTACGAAGCGAAGTTTTACAATGGCAGCACGTATCTGAACAGTCGCTTCAATACCAAATTCACCAGCAGCTTGTTGGTAGGTAAGGAGTGGAACAAAAAGAATCGGTCTTTCGGAGTACATGCCCGCGCACTTTACCTCGGAGGGCTTCGTCAGCCTTTGATTGATCTTGCTACTTCGCAACAAGTGGGTACCACCATTTACAATGAAGCAAATGGCTATCTTCGGTTGCCCGATTATTTCAGAACCGATCTTCGCGTAAGCTGGCGCAAAAACAAACCCGGCTATACCCGTACGCTTTCAATCGACATACAAAACGTTACCAGTCAGCAAAACACAGCCTTTACTTACTTCGATACCTTCCTGCAAAAGGAAACTCCTAAGTACCAACTGGGTATAATTCCAGTATTGGCCTATCGGGTAGATTTCTGACAAAAATCATCGTTTCAAACGTTTGCAAAGCTTCATTTTGAGGTTTTGCCTTACTACATTTGGGGCATCAAACCCTAACTCAGATGTTAACGCTTACGCAAGAAAAGCCAACTGTCAACCATGCAGAACTTACAGCCTGGACAGATGAAGTTGCCGCATTATGTACCCCTGACCGCATTCGCTGGTGCGATGGTTCCAAAACAGAATACGATGAATTGTGTAACCTGCTGGTAGATAAAGGCACCTTTATCCGACTCAATCCCAAAAAGCGCCCCAATAGCTTTGCATGCTTTTCCGATCCCAGCGATGTAGCGCGCGTAGAAGATCGCACCTACATCTGCAGCAAGCGTAAAGACGATGCCGGGCCTACCAACAACTGGGTAGATCCAAAACAAATGAAACAAACCTTGCTGCCGTTATTGCAAGGCTGCATGAAAGGTCGCACCATGTATGTTATTCCCTTCAGCATGGGGCCGGTGGGTTCTGATATTTCACAGATTGGTATTGAGATTACTGATTCAGAATACGTAGTGGTGAATATGCACTTGATGACACGCGTAGGAACCAAAGTACTGCAAGTACTGGGCAACGATGGTGAGTTTGTAAAATGTTTACACACCGTTGGCGCACCGTTAAATCCAGGCGAGGCCGATGCCAAGTGGCCAACCAATGCTACCACCAAATATATTGTGCATTATCCGGAAGAGCGGGCTATTGTTTCCTACGGTTCAGGTTATGGTGGTAATGCGTTGCTCGGTAAAAAATGTTTTGCCTTGCGCATTGCTTCTGTTATTGGTCGCGATGAAAACTGGTTGGCCGAACACATGTTGCTATTAGGTGTAGAAAGTCCCGATGGTAAAAAGGATTATGTAGCGGCTGCCTTTCCAAGTGCATGTGGTAAAACCAATTTCGCTATGATTATTCCACCCAAAGCATTAAACGGTTGGAAAGTAACTACCGTGGGTGATGACATTGCCTGGATAAAACCCGGCAAGGATGGGAAGCTTTACGCAATTAATCCCGAAGCTGGTTATTTTGGTGTTGCACCGGGTACCAATGAAAAAACAAATCCGAATGCAATGGCCACCATTGCGCGCGATACCATCTTTACCAACGTAGCCATAACCGAAGATGGCGATGTGTGGTGGGAAGGCATGACCAAAGAGCCACCTAAAAATCTTACCGACTGGCGTGGACAAAAGTGGGATCCTGCTTCGGGTAAACCGGCTGCACATCCTAACAGTCGCTTTACTGTTGCGGCAGGTAATAACCCGGTAATCGATCCGCAATGGGAAAACCCGAATGGCGTTCCGGTAAGTGCCTTTGTATTTGGAGGCCGAAGAAGCACAACCATTCCATTGGTATATCAATCCAGCAACTGGGCTTATGGTGTTTACCTGGCATCAACGATGGGCTCTGAAACTACTGCGGCTGCCTTTGGTGAAGTAGGGAAAGTAAGACGCGATCCGTTTGCCATGTTGCCGTTCTGTGGTTACCACATGGGCGATTACTTTAACCATTGGTTGCAGTTTGGACGAGGCTTGCCCGCACCGCCTCGTATTTTCGGTGTGAATTGGTTTCGCAAAGATGCCGATGGCAAATTTATCTGGCCGGGCTTTGGCGATAACATGCGCATTTTAAAATGGATTGTACTGAAGATAAGGGGTGAAGCCAATGCGGTGGAGAGTCCGATAGGGTGGATGCCGACTTACGATGATATTGATTGGAGTGGTATTGATTTTACCAACGAACAATTTGATAGCATTATGGACATTGACCGTGAAGAATGGAAAGCGGAGTTGTTGCAACACGTAGAACTGTTCGAAAAAATGTACGATAAACTGCCGAAGGAATTTATCTTCATGCGCGAGTTGTTGCTATCCAGCTTGTGGCGCTCACCAGCCAAGTGGAGTTTGGAACCCGAACGGATTGATGATGGCGATGAGGATTAGGATTTAATTCAGATTAGATTTTATGAAATGAGGCTGTCTCAAAAGTCGAAATAGATGTGGAATGTGATTCCGGCCTTGTGCCAGAATCCCGTTGAGTACTTCGAAAACTGTCATCGCGGAACAAGTCCGCGATGACAGAACCACTTTTGAGGCCTCTTTTTTTGATTGAAATCAATCACATTGAATGTTGCCCTTTATCTTTTAATGATAAGGGCTTGCTTCCCATCAGGTTAATTTCTTTCACTTTTTAGGTGTGTAATTTCAGTGTATAATTTTGTTGTTACACTGGAATTTTAAATTAATCTTAAGTATAAATTTATCACGCTTATGCTAAAGAAACATAATTTAACGACATTTAGTTTGTATGAATATTTGAAACACCAGAATAACCACAGCCTTAATTTGCCATTTTTTTTGGCCAACAACGATACCTACAAAAACGCTCATATTAGTTTTCCATTTAGAACATTTACATACGGCCTTGGGATTACATATACTTCTGCCAGCATTGATAAAGTAAAAATTGGTAACATCGACTATGAGATTAAGGATGGTTGTCTTACTACCATCGGGCCTGGGTTGGTTTGCACGTGGATGAGCAACTATTCAGCAGTTCATGATACAGTCTATTTCACTGAGGAATTGTTTAATGGCTATAGTAGTAGCTCATTTCTGAGATCATTGGATTTCTTTTCGCATGGTGGCCGGCATGTTATTTCCCTTACAGAGGAACAGATTAAAAAAGTATCCACGCTATTTGAATCCATTAAGGAATTGAAAGCTGATGCGCATGTCATTCCTGGGCTGGTTCATGCACTGCTAATGCTGGTCAAGTCTATACATAGAGAATTAGATGACAAGTCTCAAACTAAAACAACTTCTGCCAGAGAACAAATTATCATGCAGTTCAGGAAGTTGGTGGCCGAACACTATACAGAGCAGAAAGAGGTGTCCTTTTATGCTTCGCGATTGCATATCACACCAAAATATCTAAGCGAAGTGCTTCAAGGTGAATTGGGTAAAAATGGTAAGAAGTTTATTGATGAGTTTATAGTAATGGAAGCCAAAAGTTTGTTAAAGCAGACTACATTATCCATTCAGGAGATCAGCAATTTTTTGGGTTATGAAGATGCCTCTTCGTTTACCAAAATATTTAAGAAACTGAACGGAAACACTCCTACAGCCTATCGTGCAGAAGAATAACTAAGCTTATCCTGTTTTCATTCACCGAAAAAACCGAAATTCTTACCAGCTATACCGAAATTCTGCCATAATTGTTGGGAGGGCATTTAATATCTTTGTAATGGTTCTATGCGGATTCTGAGATAAAACGATTTTTTTATTGCATGTCCTCACAATTGATTTATCAACCACACGCAGCCTTAAAATCTATCGTCAGGTATTACTGGTCTTTGGATATCCACTTGAGTAGTGGGTCAATGTTAAATATCCATGTAATGGCCGACAGGTTTCCGCGCATAGTCATTCAATGCCTCAATGGAAAAAATGCCCTTCATAGCGCTCACTATAAAAATGTGTTTGCTGCCAGTTTGAAAGGTATAGTATCAAAGCCAGCATTGGTGCATATGGAGCCCACGTATTCGCACGTAGCAGTATCATTGTTTCCACATGGTATAAAAGCATTGTTTGGGATTGATGGCTATGAGACAACTGATGCTGTTTTAGACTTACATCATTTTTTTCCTCGCGATGTCATTGAGCAAATAATGGAGGCGCGTCAGAATCACGCACGCGTATCACTTTTGGAGGCCTACTTATTGAAACGACTCAGTGCGATGAAGACAATCGATTGGCGGATCGTAAATTTTTCGCAGCTATGCCCCAGTACTCATTACGGCAGTCAACTTAAATACTATCAAATAAGTGAGCGGCAATTTGAACGGAAATTTTTGCAGTCTATCGGATTTACTCCTTCGTATTATAAAAGAGTTTTGCGATTCGAAAATGCTCTTAATAGACTTCAACATAGCCACTACAAATCGCTTGCAACCCTGGCTTATGAGTTGGGGTATGCAGACCAGTCGCACTTTAACAGAGAGTTTAAGCAATTTTCTAATCTGACCCCATTAGAATTACTCACAAGAAATGGACTCGTAAATGAGAGCGGATCCTTATTGGCTGAGTGAGATGTCGGATTTGTTCTATACTTCCTTCAGATAGTTGCGGATTCTTGCAGACAAAATCATGTTAATGATTTCTCTGCAAAAAAACCGTACAATGAAATACGCTACACTCATTCTACTGTCGCTCATTTTGAGTGATAAGATAACTTATTCACAAACAAGCAATAGCAACATGAAAAAGGTAACTGAATTTAAAGTTAACATCCCACAGTCCGAGTTAGACGATTTAAAAAAACGATTAAATAATATGCGCTGGCCAGGTGAGGCAGAAGGTTCGGGCTGGAATTTTGGCACCAACGAAGTCTATTTAAAAAAGCTGGTGAGTTATTGGGCAACAAACTATGATTGGAGAAAACAAGAGGCGTTGTTAAACAAGTACCCACAACACATCGCGGAGGTAGATGGAATTAAAATTCACTTTCAATACGTTAAGGGTAGTGGCAAAAACAGCAAGCCACTCATCCTCACGCACGGCTGGCCTGATAGTTATTATCGTTTTCATAAAATTATTCCACTATTAACATCGGGTGAGCAAACCTTCGATTTAATTATTCCGTCCATTCCCGGCTTTGGATTTTCAGAGCGAAAATCGGTAACAAGTGAAGCCGTTGCCGACCTCTGGAAAAAATTGATGACGGAGAACCTCGGCTACTCAAAATTTTATGCAGCCGGTGGTGATGTAGGATCGAATGTTACCAAAGCATTGGCTTCAAAATATCCTGATGTAGTGGAAGGCGTACATTTTACTGATGTTGGCTATCCAACAGGTCAGGAAGATTTCAGTACGATGACTGAAGCAGAAAAGCAATTTGCGCAGTATGTGCAACAATGGTGGTATAGCGAGGGAGCCTATGCTATGGTGCAGGCTACAAAGCCACAGTCTCTGGCGTATGCGCTCAATGAATCGCCCGTGGGGTTGGCCGCATGGATAGTAAGTTTTGGGACAGCAGGCGCAACGCCTGACCAACTTGAGAAAGCATTCGGTGGGAAAGATGAAATGTTAACCAATATTATGATCTACTGGTTTACTCAAACCATAGGTACATCCATGAGAATGTATAAACTGGATGCAATGGCACAGTGGGGAGGTGCAGCGCCATTAGCGAAGACTCATGTGCCCGCAGGTGTAACATTGTTTGCCCGGGAAGCGCAATTCCCCAAAGAATGGGCGGAGCGATTTGTGAATGTGGTTAGCTATAATAAAATAGAAGAAGGCGGGCATTTCGCAGCGCAGGAAGCACCGGAACTATTTGCGGGCGAATTAAGAAAGTTCTTTTTTAGCCTGAGGTAATTCAAATGGTTCCAACAAAGTTAACCTGGCCGCAACAGCGTACGATGTAAAATATAACTATGCGTTGACTGAAGCAAACGGAATGATAATTCTGAGTTTTGAAATTGGAGACTTTACTCAACTTCCAAAGACTAAAGGTTACTATGACACAAGGAAACGATTTATTCGTTGTGATAAACAACAATTAAGGTGGGTTTACGACTGTGTTAGACGGACTGAGAGCTTATTTAGAATATGGAATAGAACTTAACTTAGTCGGAGACAATTTCAACATAAAACAAAAATGACGGAACAGAACAACGACCCGCAGCGGGCGTTTGGCGTAAGCAGTGCTTCGTATGACAGTTTTGTGGTAAGATCAAACGAAGTTCTTCGGCTGAACTTTTGTGTTAAAAATCCGCCACTACGCCAAACAGCAAAACGTTAACAGTCATTGTAAAACCGGAGCCGATCATAGAATAAATATCAAATTGAAGATATAATATATGAAGCGAATAATTCTTGACTTAACCGTATCACTTGACGGATATATTGAAGGCAAAAACAGAGAAGTTGATTGGATCACATTTGATGATGAAATTGGCAGAGATTTAATTGATTTCGCAGATGAAATTGATACCGTGCTCTATGGAAGGGTTAGTTATGAGCTCTATGGTAATTATCAACCTTCAGATGCTGCTGGCGTTTTCGAAAAGGAGTTTTATTCGAAAATAAATAAATTAAATAAATACGTTTTTTCAAAAAGTATCCAATCGGCCAATGGTAATGCAGTTTTGATTAATGATAACATAGTTCAATGTATTAAGGAAATAAAATTAAATGCCAGTAAAGACATCTGGCTCTTTGGCGGCTCAGGGTTAATTACCACACTTTTAAACCTGGACTTGATTGATGAGATTAGGATAGGGGTTAATCCAGTAATACTTGGCGAAGGCAATCCTTTGTTTAAAAAGATTTTGAGTAGGAAAAAACTTAACCTTCTTAAAACAAAAGAATATCAGTCAGGAGTTGTTGGGCTTTATTATCAAACAATTAAAGAGTAAAACCATGTTCCGCTAATCGGTTTTCCGTAAGCGGGGCAAACTACATGAACCAAATTAACGACCTATGACTGCCACAAACCAAAACTTGAGTAATAACAATAAAAATCAAACAAATGACAACAGAAAAGCTTATTGTGAGAGACCAAATTGAAATTAATGCCTCCAAAGAAAAAGTTTGGGAAGTGTTAACAAATCCGGTTTTCATTAAGCAATGGGATGACATTCCGGAAAGTTATGCGGGTGGAAATTTAAAAATAGGAAGTGTGATTGAATGGGAAGGCCATTCAAAACTGACTGTTACACAATTTGATAAGAGCAATAGCCTAACCCTTAAAATGTATTTGCCTAAAGTTAATTTGGCTCCAACGGAATACGATGTAAAATATCACTACACTTTGACTGCAGTAAACGGACTGACAATCCTGAATTTTGAAATTGGTGACTTCTCACAACTTCCAAAAGCCAAAGACTATTATGATGCTACTTTAGAGTGGGTGCAGACAGCAAAACTGAAAATAAGAGAACTGGCTGAAAATAATTAAAAGAAGAAGCTATACCATCAATATATGCCAAGGCTTTCATCAAGTTTACTACTCGCTTTTACTTTTTTAATATCGTTCACGGATGCAGCAGCACAAGTGGACTTTCCTAACCCAAGCCCAATGCAAACGGTAGTTCAGCATTTTGGTATGTCAAAGATTCAGCTCCAATACTCCAGGCCGGGAGTAAAGGGCAGAAAAATAATTGGGCATATCGAACCATTTGATTCTGTATGGAGAACAGGTGCGAACGCACCAACTAAAATTACATTTTATGATCCGGTGGAAATTCAAGGGACTAAAATTGACACGGGCACTTATGTTATTTATACAATCCCTGGAAAGAAAATCTGGACAGTTATTCTAAATAGAGGCATCCAAAACTGGGGATCAGATGGTTATAAAAAGAATGACGATGTATGTCGATTTCAGACTGTGAAGCAAAGCTCAAAACAATTCAAGGAAACGCTCACCTTCGAGTTTGGCAATGTTAAACCCGAAAGTTGTGATCTTGTACTTAGCTGGGAAGATTGGGCCATCACCATACCCATTAAAGCAAATTTTAAAGACAAGCTCAGAAGCCAGATAGAAACCAACCTCAAAAGTTCATCGCCTAATTATTGGTACGCATCCCAGTTTTATTACGAGTACGACAATAACCTACAAGTAGCCCTTGAAATGATTAACAACGCAATCAGTGCATGGGAAAAAGTAAATGGCAAACCGTACTGGCAGCATTACTATAAAGCTAAAATATTGAAAGATTTGGGAAGAAAGTCAGAAGCGTTGGAGTGCGCCAAGTTATCGATAAAGCAAGCAGCTGAACACGGCAACAGGAATAACTACCTGAAGTTGAACCAGGAGCTAATAAAGTCCTTAAAATAGAAATTTTTAGAATAGAGATATAACACGAATGAACCAACACATGAGCACCAACTTAAGAGACTATATTACCAGTAGCGAACTGGAAGACTGGAAGCCGTTAATAGAAGATGGTATTAATACGCATGGCATTTTTGTTAAAGTCCTACGCTACGATAATGCGATCAAAAGAGCAGTAACATTTTTGCTAAAGTTTGAAGCCGGTGCATCCTATCCTTACCACAATCATCCAGCCGGGGAGGAAGCATTTGTAATGGATGGAGAAGTTTACTTTAACGAACAAAAATTAAGGAAAGGTGATTATCTCTATACACCACCAACATTCAAACATTCGGTTAAGACTGATACTGGTTGTGTCATTTTATTTATAGTTCCACAAGAAGTTGAGATTTTATGATCATACTTTTTTAATGCAGTAGTGAATTTGTCAAGTTTTTTCAAAATAAAACTTGTATCCATTTTTTTAAGGTACAGTTCACACTTATAAATAAATTATGTGAAGAGGTAACATTATATTTATGCCAACCTCCGTATCTTACTACCATGAAAAATATCGTCTCAATCCTGTTTCTATTATCCCTCACGGCTTCGGCACAAACACTGGAGCAGTTTATGAGCCATCCCATAGAAAGCAACTTTGCTGCCTCGCCCGATGGAAAAAATATCGCCTGGGTTATTAACGATCATGGCAAACGCAACATCCTGGTTAAAACCGGTACCGATTTACCGCGCTTCCTTACGGAATATACCCTAGACGATGGGCAGGAACTTTCACAACTCACATTCTCACCCAATGGTACCAAGTTGTTGTATGTGCGCGGTAGCGCTGCCAACCGCGCTGGGCAAAATCCAAATCCTGCCAGTCTTCCTGAAGGCACTGAGCAGGCTATCTATTATAAAGAGATTTCATCTAAAAGTCAGCCAGCGAAAATTGTAGTCGGTTCAAGCCCGGTGTTTTTTAAAGATGGCATTCGTTTTTTATTCAGTCGCGGGGGACAGATTTATGAATCACCATTGGACATCAATACCACCCCTAAATTGTTATTCAGTGCACGCGGCAGCAATCACAGTCCTAAGTTTTCGCCCGATGGTAACGAAGTGCTGTTTGTAAGCGATCGGGGCGATCATAGTTTTATTGGGGTGTATAGTTTAACACGTAGGGCTATTCGTTGGATTGCGGCTGATGTAAGTAATGATAATTATCCGGCATGGTCGCCCGATGGTAAACAGATTGCTTTTATTCGCACAGCCGGAACCAAAATGGGTGAGTTAAGTAATCTTACGGGTGGCGTAAAATTTTCGGTGTGGGTGGCCGATGCACAAAGTGGTTTTGCCAAACAAATCTGGAAATCACCAGCCGATGATGGTGGCTTTGCACAGTCGTATGTAAACACTCCGCTCGCCTGGTTGGCATCGGGTCGGATTTTATTTTTCTCCGAACACACCGGTTGGAATCATATTTATTCCATGACCGAAACCGGCAGCGATCTGAAAGACATTACTCCGGGCGATGGCGAAGTGGAAAGTTTTGTGGCGGATGCAACAGGTAAGTTCATTTACTTCGATGGCAATCGCACCGACATTAATCGCAGGCACATCTGGAAGGCAGATGTAACAACCGGAACGCTTACGGCTGTTACAACAGGCGAGGGGATTGAGATGTACCCGGCATTGGCAGGTACAAATTTGTATGCTTTTCGTTCTACCAGCAATACCTCCAAAACATTGGTGCGCTTGGATGAAGCGAGCAAAGCAACCGTTCCGGTTTATGCGCAAAAGCTCACCACATTTTCGAGCACCGTTTTTGTAAAACCCGAAGCTGTGGAACTGAAAGCTGCTGATGGTACACTCGTACATGCACAATTGTTTATTAATCGAAATGCAAGTGGAAAAAGGCCTGGTATTGTGTTTATGCACGGTGGCCCGATCCGGCAGATGTTACTGGGTTTTCATTACAGCGACTATTACATTAACTCCTATGCGTTTAATCAATACCTCGCCAGCCAGGGGTATGTGGTATTGTCAGTAAACTTTCGGTCAGGTACTGGATATGGTCGCGATTTTCGCAGGGCGAAAAACCAAGGGCCACGCGGTGCGAACGAATACCAGGATGTAGTGGCTGCAGCCAAACATTTGCAATCATTACCCGAAGTTGACGCGAACAAAATTGGATTGTGGGGTGGTTCGTATGGCGGCTACTTAACCGCGATGGGTTTGGCGCGCAATCCTGAAATTTTTAAAGCCGGTGTAGATGTACACGGTGTACACGATTGGTCATTCAACGGACAGGATGCAACCAACTCATGGGGCTTAAAACCAACTGAGGCCGACATCGCAGTAAGATATTCTCCGGTGGCAGATCTTTCGAAGTGGGTTGCACCCGTGTTGTTTGTGCATGGCGATGATGATCGCAATGTAAACTTTCAGCAGAGTCTTGATCTGGCAGAAAAACTGCGCGATAAAAATGTAACTGTGGAAGTTTTAGTGTTGCCCGATGAAGTGCATGGCTTTTTGCGTTATGAAAGCTGGAAGCAGGTATTTGAGCGTGCTAAAGATTTTTTTGATAGAAGATTGAAATAGTTGCCTGGTGGTTGCTGGTTACTGGTTTCTTGTTTCTGGTAGTTAAGGCTTTGATTTAACAGAGTATTTTTGGGTATTAAGTAATCAGTATTTAAAGAGTCCTTATAAAATTGTTTAGTCCACTCAAACGAGAAACCAGCGACCAGAAACCAGTAACCAGTTTATGAAAAAATTAGTCGTTTTAACAGGAGCCGGCATTAGTGCCGAAAGTGGCATTGCTACCTTTCGGGATGCCGGTGGGTTGTGGGAAGGGTATAGGATTGAAGATGTGGCAACCCCAGAAGCATGGTATAAAAATCCAACGCTGGTATTGGATTTTTATAATCAGCGCAGGCGGAAGGCGCACGAAGTAAAACCCAATCGCGGGCATGAAATTTTAGTGGAGCTAGAAAAACAATTTGATGTAACCATCATTACCCAAAATGTAGATGACCTGCACGAGCGTGCAGGTTCTTCGCGTGTTATTCATTTGCATGGAAGTTTGTTTGAATCGCGCAGCACCAAAAATCCGGCTTTGGTTTACAAGATCAACGGTACGGAACTAAACATAGGCGACACATGTGAATTAGGTTCGCAATTGCGACCCAACATTGTTTGGTTTGGTGAAGTCGTGCCCATGATTGAAGTGGCTGCTGACATTGCATCCGGTGCTGATGTTTTTCTGGTAGTGGGTACTTCTATGGTTGTTTATCCTGCTGCTGGTTTGATTGATTACGTTCCCGATCATGTTCCCAAGTATGTTGTCGATCCGAAGAAGCCCGAAATTTTACATGTACCCAATCTTGAGTTTATTGTAGATAAAGCGAGTACGGGGATGGAGCAGGTGCGGAAGATATTGGTGGGGTGAGTTACAGGTTTCCGGTTACCAGTTACCGTTGTTAGTTTCTGGCTTCTGGTTACTGGCTTCTGGTTTGTACATACTCTAACAAGTTATTATAGACTTCCGTATTCCACTTACTGATTATTTACTGCCAAATCAACGTCCACACAACCAGCAACAAGAAGCCAGCAACCTGCGGCCTATTCCAACTGCCGCAACTTTACATTTCTGAAATTAATTGGTTGACCTTCGCTTTGCAGTGCAATGTATCCCGACTTCAATGCAGTACCGGGTTTCCAGATGGCGCTGTCGTAACCATTTACCACACCACCGCCCATGGTAGGTTTGGAATATTGCAAAACGGTATCGCCATTAATGATTTGTGTGATAAGTGAATCGTTCCAAACAATCAACTCGGCTTTAACCCATTCATCTTTACCATACGTTTTGGATGTCGAGTTGAGGCAGTGGCCATCATACACTTTTCCCTCAAATACAATATCAGTGCCCGGTGAACACATGTTGCCGGTGGGGCGTGGTTGGCCATCACCAAGTCCGGCCAGAAATTGCATCTCTACTGAGATGGGCCAGTTCTGTTCTTTCAACATGGTATGAGGGTCTTGCGAATGAAACATAACGCCACTGTTGAGTATGGTATATTCCGGTGCGCCCTGTTGCAATTCGCCTGTAAACTGATATTCTAATTTGAGATGATAATTGGAGAACGGTTTATTATAGTATAGATGCGCAAACTGATCATTGAAATCTCCGTATTGATCGTAACGAACCTGAATCATATTATCCGCTACCCGAAATGTGTTGCCAAAATTTTCACCCACTTCATGGTGATGGATTTTAACGGTCCAGTCGGTTAGATCTTTGCCGTTGAAGAGATCAATCCACTCGGTTTGCTTGGATGCACACGAAATAAGAAGTAAGGAAAGGACTGTTGAGTAGATAAACTTTGTCATACGTTGAACTTAGTACATTAAAGGTACTAAATGCCGTGGTTTTATTATCTTTGAAAGAAATACTATCTGTTATGAGCACGCTTGAATTGAAATCGGATTTGCATAAAATTTTAGATGAAATAGAGAATGAAGAATTACTGAGAGCTATTTATGATTTTTTGAAACAACCTGATAATTCGAAATCATTTTGGGATAATCTTACCGAGGATCAAAAACACGAGGTGTACTTATCCTACAAGGAATCGGAGGAAAATGAAAATCTGATCAGCTGGGATGATTTGAAAAGCAAATATTAATTAATGGAGGTTTACGTTACCCCACGAGCTGAAAAACATTTTGATCAGATTGTTGAATATTTAACAACTAAATGGGGTGCTGCAACAGCAAAGCATTTTATTGAAAAATCAGATTCCGTCATCAAGTTACTTAAAAACTATCCTGCCATGGGCCCAATTGAATCTGGTGAGATACGTGGTTTTCAACTCACCAAACAAATCCGGATTCTCTATCGTGTAAAACAAGATCAGCTTATCATCCTTGCATTCTTCGATGTACGTCAAAATCCTGAAAAGAAGTTCTCTTGAACGATCAGGCATCCGATAACTATTATCTATTTTGCGGCTATGCTTTCACTTCGCCACGTAAACGTTACCCGCTACATCACGCCTTTGCGCGAAGGTGGTTCGTTGCCCGCTTTGGTTGAGGCCGATGATCAGTTTATGTATGTACTGAAGTTTCGCGGGGCAGGGCAGGGGCGCAAGGCATTGATTGCAGAACTGATTGGTGGTGAGATCGCCCGAACACTCGGTTTACGCGTTCCGGAAATTGTGTTTGCAAATTTAGATGTAGCCTTTGGTCGCATTGAAGGTGATGAAGAAATTCAGGATTTATTAAAGGCAAGTGTAGGGTTAAATCTGGCGGTGCATTATCTATCGGGAGCAGTTACGTTCGATCCGTTGGTAACAAAAATTGATTCGGTACTCGCATCTAAAATTGTATGGCTGGATTGTTTGCTTCATAATGTGGACCGCACCGTGCGCAACACCAACATGCTGTGGTGGCATAAAGAACTCTGGCTTATCGATCATGGTGCGGCTTTGTATGTGCACCATACATGGAACGATTGGCAAAACCCCGAACGCCCATTTCCTAAAATAAAAGATCATGTGTTGTTGCCACAGGCTACGCACTTAAAAGAAGTGAGTACTGAGTTGTGTGCTTTGCTTACCACCGAAAAACTGGCAGCAATCGTAAACCTGATTCCGGAAGAATGGCTTACCGATGATCCTGCATTCGAATCAGCAGTTGAACATCGCAACGCATACCTGCAAGTATTAACTTCGCGTGTGGCCCACGCAGCTTATTTTGTTAACGAAGCCCAACATGCAGCACGTGTTTGAATATGCCATCATTCGGGTTGTGCCCAAAGTTGAACGCGAAGAGTTCGTGAACGTGGGCGTAATTTTATATTGTGGGCCTTTAAAATTCCTTAAAACAAAAATTGAAATTAATGCAACCCGCATTACTGCATTTTGTAAAGATATTGAGTTGCCCGAAGTGCAAAATTATATTCAGGCGTTTGAGCAAATAAGTGCCGGAGGCAAGGGGAGCGGCCCCATTGGCGAACTTTCTATGGCTGAGCGATTTCGGTGGTTAACAGCCACCCGCAGTTCTATCATTCAAACTTCAAAAGTACATCCCGGCATTACCGATAATCCACAAGAAGTGTTGGAGCGACTTTTTCAGCAGCACGTGTTGTAATTGTTTCCGGTTACAAGTTACCTGTTTCTGGTTTCTGGTCGCTGGTTACTCGTTTGTATCGACTTATCAATTCTTTAAAGGCACACCTAATATTGCACAGCTACATAAATCAAAGCACAAAACTACCAGCAGCCAGAGACTAGCAGCCAGTAACCAGTTACTCCTTCGGATACACCGCTATCGCGCCCACGCAAACGATACGCCATTTACCATCTTTACCTTTTTCAAGAATTCGGATTTGCGAGGTTTCATCCCGATCAATATCGTCTTTTACGCGTTGGGTGTATCGCGCGTAAGCGCCATTTCCATAAACACGAATACTTATCCAGGTACGATCAATGTTGACCGAACCTTTTTGATGTGCCACGTCAATACTTCGGTTAGCAACCTGCGTGCGGAAATAATCATCAAACGATTTTCGAATGCCTTCCCAGCCTTCAATAAAACTGGTACCGGTAGAATCGGAATACGACCAATATGCATACGAACTTTGCAGCCATGAATCTTCCCAATCTTTTCGTTTTAGGTTAAAGAACGAATCGGTTTCCTTAACAATAGCAGCTTTAATGGCTGCCACTTCCTTGGTGTCCTGGGCTCCGGCAACTGCAGCCACCAGGCATAACAGTACGGCAATAAATGAGCGATGTAGATTTTTCATGGCAGGTAGTTTTAATGGTTATAAGTTAACCAATGGCCTTGTAATAGTAAAGGATAAGATGCTTAAAAAATTCTGATCATCGCACCGGGCTGCGGCCTGTTGCCTGCATACACACCACCCGCCAGTGGCCGTTTTGTTTTTCGAGTACCCGTATCTGTGTGGTTTCTGTCCGGTCAGTTCCGTCTGTTACCAATTGTGTAAACCGTACGTAGGCCCCGGCATCGTAAACCCGAACTTCCAGCCATTGGTTGGTAATTTCGCCCGATGAGGGTTGGGCCGACTTAAAATACCGGGTTAACGAATTTTTCATGGCCTCCCAGCCTTCCAGAAAGCGGGTACCGGAGGCATCGGTGTACGACCAGTATGCATGTGGTGCCTGCACCCAACTTTCGGCCCACGCTTCATAATCCACATTAAAGTAGGCTGTACTTTCCTTTTCAATCACCCGTTTGATTGCGTCCTCATCGGTTTGGGCAACCACCAAAGGGCTGAGGCAAGCCAACAGTAGAGTGAGAATATAGTTTTTCAGGAATTTCAAGGCTACAAAGAAACAACATTTGTAGTTGTGCGCTTAAATGTTTTTGGCATCAGGTTAAAAAAAGTGACCAAAATCATAGGCGGCTATGTGTTGCTTTCAGTAGCTTGGTGGAAACTAAACCCCTTGTTCACATGCTTACCGATGAAAAACTTATTGAACTAAAAAAGCTGATGGTGAAGCCTGGCAAAACCATTAAGCTGAAAGATTTTGATACCGAATACAAAGGCAAAGCGTTGAACAAGGCCGAAGCCGAAAAATTGTTGGAAGAAGGTCGTAAGCATCTGGCCGAAGTGCAGGATGAATTGTATGCGCATAATCGCTATAGTATTCTCATTATTTTTCAAGCTATGGATGCAGCAGGTAAAGATGGCGCAGTAAAGCATATTATGTCGGGGTTTAATCCACTGGGTGTAAAAGTGTATAGTTTTAAAGCACCCACTTCGGCAGAGTTAGATCATGATTATTTCTGGCGGCACCAATTGGCACTACCGGCACGAGGTGAAATAGCTATTCACAATCGCTCACATTATGAAAATGTATTGGTAACAAAAGTTCATCCCGAGTGGATTTTGAATGAACATATTCCGGGTATTGAAACTGTGAAAGATATTGATGACAAATTCTGGGAGCAACGCTACAAGCAGATCAGGCGCTTTGAGAAAAACCTGACTGATAATGGAACGATCATTCTAAAATTCTTTTTGCACGTATCGAAGAAAGAACAGAAGAAACGTTTTCTCGAACGTATAGACGATCCCAGCAAGAACTGGAAGTTCTCCTTATCCGATTTAAAAGAGCGGGGTTTTTGGGATGATTACCAGAACGCTTATAGTGATGCACTGAGTGCTACTTCTACCGAATATGCTCCGTGGTTTGTTGTACCTGCCGATGATAAATGGTATGCCCGTTTGGCTATTGCAGCCATCATTGCAAGGCAGTTTGCCAAACTTGAAATCAACTACCCGGTAGTAAGCCAGGCACAGAAAGAAGAGTTGCAGAAAGCAAAACTTCAATTGATGAGTGAGAAGGAGGAAGGTAAGAAGAAAAAGTAACGTGGATATTGGACAATAGGATTAATTCCTAATTCCTAATTCCTAATTCCTCTTCCACATGCACCACAACTTCCTTATTACGTAAAGTTTGGGTAACCGCTGCGATTTGTTTTCGGGTAGGCTCATCCCACGGGTTGTTTAGCATTACCAGGATTTTAAGTGCGGGTAGGTTGTCAAGGCCTTCCGGAATTTCATTGAGTTGATTGCCCGATATATCGAGGTTTTCCAATAGCGAGAGACTGCTTACGGACTTTGGTGTTATTACCAGCCGGTTGTTGTTAACGCGTAATACTTTAAGATTGGTTAATTGCTGCAGACTTGCAGGTATTTCCACCAATCTATTATCTGAAAGGTATAATTCATTCAGATTACTCAACGAACCAATCGCTTCAGTAACGCTAATGAGTTTGTTGTGCGATAGGTAAAGTATTTCAAGTTTTTTAAGGTTAGCAATCCGATCTGGTACCCGTTCAATTTCGTTGTGATACAAATCTATTTCGCGCAGTGCTGGTAAATCATAAATTCCTTCCGGAATGGCTTTGAGTTTGTTATTATAGAATGAAAGTTGTTCTAACCGTGTAAGGTTGGCAATAGCCGGATGTACGGATTGTATCGAGTTATAATTAAGCGAGAGTTGCTTTAGTCCATTCAGGTTCTTAATTGATTCCGGTATTACCTCAACTTTATTTCGGATCAGTTCTAATTTTTCAAGCGCTGGCAAAACCTGCACTTGATCCAGGTTGCTGATCGCATTGTTGCTCAAAACCAACTCTTTCAGATTTTTATTGCGACTCAATCCGGCAGGAAAATTTGTTAACCGGTTAGCAGCTAAATCAAGACGTTGCAAAGCTACCAGTGGTGCAAAAGAACGCGGTAGGGCTGGTTTATTGCCTCGCATTACCATGGTGCGAAGGGTTTTTGTTTTGCTTACTGTAAATTTTCCCTTGGGCTGATTGTTTAATACGTATAATTCTGTGAGTTTCGGTAGCTTTTTAAGTTGCTTCACTTTTTTGATACGCGTATTAACTAGCTCCAATTCCTGTAAGTTGGTACACGCATAAACTGCAGTTGGTAGCTTCCGCGATTTCCAGTTGTTAATGCTCAATGTCTTTATAGCCGATTTGTCCGAAATGTGTGCAAGGCTATCCAGCGTAATAAATCCTGTTGTAGAATTGTAAATACTACGATAACCGGTAATCCTGCTACGTAACAACTGAAACTCGGTGAACAGGCTATCATTTAATTCGGTTTTTAGTTCCATCGCCTTGCGGATGGCCTGGTTCACCTGCGCATAGCGGATTGAATCTTCTACGGTTGCAAATTGTGGTTCTTCCAACACCGAAAACACCCGATGAGTTTGCCCTGAAGCAATCGTTGATAGCAGCAATAAAATGGGTATTAGTTTTTTCATCACAGTCAGGTTTTGGCAAACGAAAACTAAGCATTTAGTTATTCGGAAACAACCCGCATTTCAGAGCTTGAAAAATCGCTAAAAAATACTTTGGGTTTTGGTTAAAAAAATGCGGAAAACGCTATCGAAAACCTTATTTTTGACGGTTTATAAAATACCCTAATGAGCGAGCAAAAACCAAAGAAGGAAACCAACTATTCAGCAAATAATATTCAGGTTTTAGAGGGGCTGGAAGCCGTGCGCAAAAGACCCGCCATGTACATTGGTGATATAGGCATAAAAGGCCTTCATCACCTGGTTTGGGAAGTAGTTGATAACTCTATTGACGAAGCCCTGGCCGGTTACTGCGATACCATCCATGTAACCATCAATGAAGACAACTCCATTACCGTTGAAGATAATGGCCGTGGTATCCCAACGGATATGCATGAGAAGGAAAAACGATCGGCTCTGGAAGTGGTAATGACGGTACTCCATGCTGGTGGTAAGTTCGATAAAGATACTTACAAGGTTTCGGGTGGTTTACACGGGGTAGGTGTTTCGTGTGTAAATGCACTGTCATCGGTACTTACCGCTACCGTTTACCGGGAAGGTAAAATTTTTGAGCAGGAGTATCAGCGGGGTATTCCACAATATCCTGTTCGGGTTATCGGTGAATCCGATCGCAGGGGTACAACCGTGCACTTTAAACCCGATGCCGAGATATTCACTATTAGTACAGAATACAACTATGAAACAGTTGCTTCGCGTATGCGCGAACTGGCTTTCCTAAATCCAGGTATTAAGCTCAATCTAAAAGATCTGCGGGATAAAGATGAAAGTGGTGAACCCCGTGCGTCATCTTTCTTTTCAGAGGGTGGCTTGCGCGAGTTTGTAGAATATTTAGACTCCACGCGTGAGAAGCTGATACCAGCCCCAATCTACATCGAGAATGATAAGAGTGAAATACCGGTACAGGTTGCATTAAGTTATAATTCATCGTACAGCGAAAACCTGGTATCGTATGTGAATAACATCAACACACACGAAGGTGGTACACACGTGGCTGGCTTCCGCAGAGCTCTTACACGAACCCTGAAAAGCTATGCCGATAAGTCGGGCCTGCTTGAAAAAGCCAAAGTAGAAATCAGTGGCGATGACTTTCGTGAAGGATTAACCGCGGTGATCTCCGTTAAAGTGGCCGAACCGCAGTTTGAAGGTCAGACCAAAACCAAATTGGGTAACTCTGATGCCATGGGTGCGGTAGATACGGCAGTAGGTGAGGTGCTGCAAAGCTACCTCGAAGAAAATCCGCGCGAAGCAAAACTCATTGTAAGCAAAGTTATTCTGGCCGCACAAGCACGTGTAGCTGCTCGCAAAGCCCGCGAAATGGTGCAACGTAAAAACGTTTTATCTGGTACTGGTTTGCCTGGAAAGCTTGCCGATTGTGCCAGCAGTGATCCGGCCATCTGCGAGTTATACCTGGTGGAAGGTGATTCAGCAGGTGGTTCGGCCAAACAAGGCCGCGACCGGAATTTCCAGGCGATACTTCCATTGCGTGGAAAAATTCTGAACGTAGAAAAGGCTCAAGAGCATAAGATCTACGAGAACGATGAAATCAAGAATATGATTACTGCGTTGGGTGTTTCCTTTGGTACGCAAGACGACAACAAGGCTCTTAATATGACAAAGTTAAGGTATCATAAAGTTATTATTATGACTGATGCCGATGTGGACGGAAGTCACATTCGAACCTTAATTTTGACATTCTTCTTCCGCTATATGCGCGATTTAATTGAACAAGGATATGTATATATTGCATTGCCACCGCTATACCTTTTAAAGCGTGGTAAAGAAGAACGTTATTGCTGGAATGAGGAAGAGCGCGAGGCACTTGTTAAAGAAATGAGCCGTGGTGGAAGCGAGGACAGTGTAGGCGTGCAGCGCTACAAAGGTTTGGGTGAGATGAATCCGGAACAATTATGGACAACCACCATGGATCCAACCAAGCGAACATTGAAGCAAGTAACCATTGAATCGGCAGCAGAAGCAGATCACTTGTTTTCCATGCTAATGGGCGATGAGGTAGCACCGCGCAGGGAATTTATTGAAAAGAATGCCAAGTACGCACGAATTGATATTTAAGTGTACATGGAGGTTACAGAGGTACAAGATGAACGGGCCCACCGGCAAATCAAAGAAAGCAACTACATCAGCCGCGATTTAAGTTGGTTGCAATTTAATGCCCGCGTTTTAGATCAGGCTAAGAAGACGGAACGCACGGTATTCGATCGGCTGAAATTTCTTGCCATCACAGCTTCTAACTTAGATGAATTTTGCACCATTCGGTTAGGGAGCTTATACAATTACCTGGATTATAACAAACAACGGTACGATTACAGCGGCTTGCGCGAAGAACCATTTCGCAAAATGCTGCTAACGGAAATTCAGAAATTTGTAAGCAACCAAAACCAGTATTTTGTTACCAACCTTAAACCACAGTTTGAACAAAATGGGTTTAAGATTGCACAGTATGAAGAATTATCACCCACTGAGGTAGATAGGGCCAACCAGTACTTTGACCGTACAGTTTACCCCATGCTTACCCCCATGGTATTTGATGGTTATCACTCCTTTCCGGCTCTGCGTAATAATCGTTTACTGTTTGGTGTCGTTACACGCTCTGAAACAGATAGCAATCAGCAAAACCTGAAGGCAAGTTTTATTCAGGTACCCAGTAACATACCTCGCTTTTATGAGATAAAAAAAAACGATGGCTTGGTATTGTTTGTGCCCTTGGAAGAAATCATCAGGCGAAACATACACCAGTTATTCCGAAACATTGAAATAGTAAGCGTTAACCTGTTTCGGATAAACCGAAATGGTGATTTTACACTGGAAGAAAGTGAAGATATTGAATCGAACTTTCTGGAAGAACTAAGACGAAAATTGCAAACCCGCAGGCGAGGCCGCGTGGTACGCATAGAAATGTTGGCGGGTTTTGATACCTGGCTGCTGCGGCTTTTAAAAATTCAATGGGACTTGGATGAAGCCAACATGATGGTTATTCCGCCCGAAAGCATATTGGATTTGGCCGGATTAAATCAAATTATAGGGCACAAAGATTTTAAAGAAAAACGTACACCGCTCCATCCACACCGGAGACCCGTTTCGTTTCCGGAATTTGGTACCCGCGACATTTTTGAAGTACTGAAAGAACGCGATGTGTTGCTGCACCATCCGTACGATTCAATGGAACCGGTACTGGAACTTTTGGAAAAAGCGGCTGAAGATGAAAAAGTACTCTCCATCAAAATTACAATTTACCGGGTAGCGAAGGAATCGCGTGTAACAGCAGCCTTGCTGCGGGCAGCCGAAAACGGTAAACATGTTTCTGTTTTGTTTGAAGTAAAGGCACGCTTCGATGAAGAAAATAATTTACGCGAAGCACTTCGGTTAAGACAGGCCGGATGTTTTGTGATATACGGAGTAAGCAGTTTAAAAACACATACCAAGTTATTATTAATCGTACGGCAAGAAGAAGACAAGGTTTACCGGTATGTACACCTGGCCAGTGGAAACTATAATGAAATTACCGCCCGCCTTTACACAGATGTTGGTTTGTTAACCACCAATGAAACCTACGGAAGCGATGTGTCAGATTTTTTTAATGTTATTACTGGACATTCGCAACCCACCGCCTACCGCAACCTGATAACTTCCCCGCGCGATATGCGCATTCAATTGTGTAATCTGGTTTTGCGGGAAGCAGATAATGCCCGCAACGGTTTACCTTCAGGCATTGTTATTAAACTAAATTCGTTGCAGGATAAAGAGTTTATCGATGCACTTTACGAGGCATCCAAAGCCGGAGTTCCCATAAAATTAATTGTGCGAGGAATATGCTGCCTGCGGCCGTGCCGAAAAGGATTAAGTGAAAACATTGAGGTAATTTCTATTGTAGGAGAATACCTGGAGCACTCGCGTATTTATTATTTCCATAATAATGCCGACCCGAAGGTGTATATTGGTAGTGCCGATGCGATGGTTCGTAGTTTCGATCGTAGAATTGAGTCGCTGTTTTTATTAGAACAGGATATGTTGCGCAAACAAGCTATGAATATTCTGCGCTATAACTTAAAGGATAATGTAAACGCCTATGTAATGCACGAAGATGGTAATTATGTAGCCAAGCAGTATAATGGCGAACCTCCTTTTAGCATTCACAAAGAGTTTTTTGATGTAACCCGCGAAATCATTAGCGATGTGAATTTGTTCTAAAAGTTACCGGATCTCCGGTACGGGTTCCGGATATTGCAACTACCGATTACGGAATACAAATTACCAACTTAACTGGCTACCGCTTACTCTTCTTTTCAATCACCAATGTCTTGCTACCCTTAGACTGATCGTCCTTATTAACAAACTCGATCTTGCTTTGTTTGCTATTGCGTTCAAATAAGTGTAACATCATTCCATCCTTTAAACCAACCTCAGGCACAAACATGTACTTGGCTTTGGCCCACTCCATAGTTCGCATGTAAATGCTACTGGCCGGAAGAATTACATCTGCCCGGTCGGGGTTCATTTGTAATTTATAAATCCGTTCTTCGATGGAATGCGCGGCAATCATTTCCTTCACTTCGCCCATCTTTTTTAGCGACATTAACCGATGTGGTTTCAAACGGGCCAGTTCATAGATTTTGCTGATGTTACCACCGGTACCCACGGCAGTAACCTTGCCCATCTCCGCTTTCACATTTTCTTTCACCCAATGTTCCATGTCGCTCCACACTACCGGTATATCATGGTTTTCCAGTATGCGCACCGAGCCTACTTTGAACGATCGTGTTTTTATTTTTTTTCCGCCAAAATAAATGTTCAACTCTGTGCTACCACCGCCCACATCAATGTGCAAATACGCCTGGTTACCCAAATAAGAACGGATAGCCGTGTTTATCAATTCTGCCTCCCGTTGGCCGCCAATTATTTCAATGGTTAAACCAATTTCTTTTTTTACTTCATCAGCTAAAGCTTGCCCGTTTTCCGATTCGCGCATAGCCGAAGTTGCACACAGCATAAAATCATCAACTTCGTATAAGTCAAGCAGGAGTTTAAAAGCCTGCATCAGTTTCTTAAACTTTATTATGCTTTTATCGCTTATGCGATTGGTGGTAAAAACATCGTGGCCCAGGCGTAACGGAAAGCGTACATACTCCATTTTCTTAAACAGTACCTGATCTTTGTTCTCCAGCACAGAGGATACCTGAAAGCGGATAGCGTTGGAACCAATGTCAATTGCGGCTAACTTCAAATGTGTGGACTTAAATTAGATGCTGCAAATTTACGCTATCCTGATTTTATTATTATTACCTAATTGTGTTTCTTTGCACTACTTATCCAGAAAGACTGAGGGACAGGGCCCTATGAAGTCTTAGCAACCTTGCTGATAACCTGGTGCTAATTCCCTTCGGCTACGTTTCAAACGTATGCAGAGAAGATAAGTAAGCCAATCGTTAAAGGCTCTTTCTGGATAAGCATTAAAAACAGAAAGAGTGAAAATAGAAGACATTTTAAAAGAGCGAATTGTAATTCTGGATGGTGCTATGGGCACGATGATTCAGCGTTATAAACTTACCGAACAGGATTTTCGGAACGAGCAATTAAAAGACCACCCACATCCGCTAAAGGGCAACAACGATTTGTTGAGTATCACCCGTCCCGATATTATCAAGGAAATCCATGCACAGTATTTTGAAGCGGGTGCTGATATAATTGAAACCAACACCTTTGGCAGTACCACCGTTGCACAGGCCGATTACCATTTAGAACATCTGGTATATGAAATCAACTTTCAGGCTACGAAAATAGCCAAAGAAGTAGCCGAAGAATTTACACGTAAAGAACCGAACAAACCTCGGTTTGTAGCCGGTTCAATGGGTCCCACTACTAAGCTTGCATCTATGTCGCCCGATGTTAACAATCCGGGCTTTCGGGCAATTACATTTGATCAACTGGCTGTTGCTTTTAAAGAGCAGGCAAAAGGCTTGCTGGATGGTGGTGCAGATATGCTGTTGCTTGAAACCATTACCGATACACTGAATGTAAAAGCCGCCTTGTTTGCTATACAGGAATTGTTTGATGAAACCGGGAAGCAAGTTCCGGTTATGGTTTCGGGTACCATTACCGATGCGAGTGGCCGCATTCTATCGGGCCAAACAGCGGAAGCATTTTTGATTTCTGTATCGCATGTGCCGTTGCTAAGTATTGGTTTGAACTGTGCTATGGGGGCATCGGCACTTCGGCCATACTTACAAGTTCTAAACGAAAAGGCTCCGTTTTTTGTGAGTGCCTATCCCAATGCGGGTTTGCCAAATGAATTCGGCCAATACGATCAAACACCGGATGAGATGGCGCGCGAAGTTGAAGAGTATTTGAAAGAGGGCCTGGTAAATATTGTAGGGGGCTGTTGTGGTTCTACTCCCGAGCATATAAAAGCAATTGCAAAGATTGCCGAAAGGTATAAACCCCGAATAGTCTATAGTTTATTAGTCGATGGTCAATAGTTTAATGTGATTATGGCTTTCAAGTTCGAGAATTTAAAGGTGTGGCAGAGTGCGGTGGAGCTATCTGGTCAGGTCTATGAATTGACGGAAACATTCCCCAAAAAGGAAATGTTTGTTTTAACATCGCAGATACAAAGGGCATCTGATTCCGTTGCTCTAAATATTGCGGAAGGCTCCACAGGTCAAACCACTCCAGAGTTTAAACGTTTTTTGACTTATGCGAATCGATCAGCTATTGAGGTAGTGAGTTGCTTACATCTCGCAAGAAGACGCAAGCTAATCGATCAGGTTCAGTTCGATCATTTTTACACTTATTTAACCCAATTGATAAAGAGTATTCAGGCTCTCCGAAACTCTTTGAAATAATTATGAGTCAACTATCGACTATCGACCATCGACCATTAAAGCTAAGCGGACTGGAGTCTGTTGTTATAACTGCTAATTCAAACTTTGTAAACATAGGCGAGCGAACGAATGTAACAGGCTCGGCCAAGTTTTTGAAACTCATTAAAGAGGATAAGTTCGATGAAGCCTTAGAAGTAGCACTGGATCAGGTGCGGGGCGGTGCACAAGTAATAGATGTGAACATGGACGAAGGTATGCTTGATTCGCAAGCGGCCATGGTAAAGTACCTGAACCTGATGGCATCGGAACCAGAGATTGCCTCGCTTCCGGTTATGATCGACTCCTCAAAGTGGGAGGTAATTGAAGCTGGTCTTAAATGTTTGCAAGGAAAAGGCATCGTTAACTCCATAAGTCTGAAAGGTGGTGAAACTGAGTTTAAACGACAAGCCCGGTTGGTAAAACGATACGGTGCCGCCACGGTGGTAATGGCTTTTGATGAACAAGGTCAGGCCGATACTTATCAAAGACGAATTGACATTTGTAAACGTGCTTACGATATTCTGGTGCAGGAAGTAAATTTTCCACCCCAGGATATCATTTTCGATCCGAATATTTTCCCCGTTGCTACGGGTATTGAAGAACATCGCAATTACGCGCTTGATTTTTTCAAGGCCACCAAATGGATTCGTGAAAATCTGCCCCATGCACATGTGAGTGGTGGGGTTAGTAATGTTTCATTCAGCTTCCGCGGAAATCAAAAAGTACGCGAAGCCATGCACTCAGCATTTTTATTTCATGCCATTCAACACGGTATGGATATGGGAATTGTAAACCCCACCATGCTGGAAGTATATGATGAAATTCCAAAAGACTTATTGGAACGCGTGGAAGATGTGTTGCTTAACCGGAGAGAAGATGCTACGGAACGATTGTTGGAATTTGCTGAAACGGTAAAAGGCTCAGCCCGGAAAAAAGAACAAGATGATGCGTGGCGCAATGGCACAGTGGAAGAAAGAATTACACATTCTCTGGTAAAAGGAATAATTGATTTTATCGATCAGGATACCGAAGAGGCCCGCCAGAAGTATGGCCGACCGTTGCATGTAATTGAGGGGCCCCTGATGTCGGGCATGAATGTAGTGGGCGATTTATTCGGAGCGGGAAAAATGTTTTTGCCACAAGTAGTAAAGAGTGCCCGCGTAATGAAGAAATCGGTAGCCTATCTTACTCCTTACCTGGAAGAAGAAAAGAAACTTACCGGTGCTGTAGGCCAGGCAGCTGCTAAGATTTTATTAGCCACTGTAAAAGGCGATGTGCACGACATTGGAAAAAACATTGTAGGGGTGGTGTTGGCATGTAACAATTACGAAGTAATTGATCTGGGCGTGATGGTTCCGGCTGAAAAAATTCTGGAGGCCGCCAAACGCGAGAAGGTTGATATAATCGGGCTAAGCGGATTAATCACACCTTCACTTGACGAAATGGTTCATGTGGCCAAAGAGATGGAGCATGAAAAGATGGATTTGCCATTGTTAATTGGTGGAGCAACCACATCGCGCATTCATACGGCTGTAAAAATTGATCCGGTTTATTCCGGGCCAGTGGTGCATGTGTTGGATGCCTCGCGCTCTGTACCTGTAGCCAGCGAATTGATAAGCAAGAATTCACGAGCTGCGTTTCAAGTAAAAATGAAAGCGGAGTATGAACTTATGCGCAAGGATCACGAAGGCCGGCAACAACTTAAAAATTATATCTCGCTGGAGGCAGCCCGGGCTAATCCGGTAGTAATTAATTGGTCGGATGAAAAATTTACAAAACCATCATTTACAGGAAGGCGTGAGTTTATTGATTTCTCATTGGCTGAACTTCGGAAATATATAGATTGGACACCCTTCTTTCAAACCTGGATGTTAGCTGGGCGTTATCCGGGTATTTTTAACGATTCGATTGTTGGTACAGAGGCAAGAAAACTTTTTGATGATGCCAACAAAATGCTGGATGAAATTATCGCTAACAAAAGTTTACAGGCAAACGGGGTTGTGGCCTTTTATCCAGCCGTACGAACGGGCGATGATGTTGAGTTATCGGGTGGTGCCGCTACATTTCATTTTTTACGGCAACAGAATAAGAAAGCGAAAGACTTACCAAATTTTTGTCTGGCTGATTTTGTTTCCGATCAGGCAGGGAAGGATTATTTGGGGTTGTTTGCGGTTACAGCCGGTATAGGCTTGGAAGAACTGGTAGCGAAACACAAGGCCAATCATGATGACTATTCTGAGATTATGGCCAAAGCCTTGGCCGATCGATTGGCCGAGGCCTTTGCAGAGTGTTTACACGAAAAAGTTCGTAAAGAACTTTGGGGTTACGATAAGGGTGAGTCGTTGACTAGTGAGCAATTGATTGATGAAGAATATAAAGGCATTCGTCCCGCTCCGGGGTATCCAGCCTGCCCCGATCATACCGAAAAGAAATTGTTGTTTCAGTTGCTTGAAGCAGAGAAAGTAGGAATCACACTAACTGAATCGTACGCCATGTACCCGGGCGCTGCAGTAAGTGGTTTTTATTTCGCAAATGCAGCATCGAAATATTTTGGATTGGGTAAAATTGAAAAAGACCAGGTAGAAGACTACGCCAAACGTAAAAATATGAGTATTGCAGAAATAGAGAAATGGTTGGCACCTAACTTAGCCTATAATTAGATAACTCGTCAAAAATTGAAGATTTGAAAATGAGTTTAACCACTTTCAAATTTTTAAATAGTAACATTTTCAAATTTAGTAAATGAAAGTAACTGAACATTTAAAACGCGCTAACGGTAAAACCCTGTTTACTTTAGAAATCCTTCCACCGCTTAAAGGTGAGAACATAAAAAATCTTTTTAATAACATTGATCCTTTAATGGAGTTTAAACCTCCGTTTATTGATGTAACCTATCATCGCGAGGAATATGTTTTTAAAAAGAAGGATGGTGGTTTGCTCGAAAAGATTACTACCCGGAAGCGACCGGGTACAGTTGGCATTTGTGCCGCTATACAAAATCATTATAAAGTTGATACAGTTCCGCACATCATTTGCGGAGGGTTCAGTAAAGAAGAAACTGAGAATGCATTGATTGATCTCAACTTTCTGGGGGTTGATAATGTATTGGTATTACAAGGTGATGCCATCAAAACCGAATCGAAGTTTATTCCGGAGAAGGATGGATTTGCTTATGCTTCGGAATTGCTTGAGCACGTAGTGAATATGAATCGCGGTCAATACCTCGATGAGGAATTGCACGAACCCTCGCCAACCAATTTTTGTATTGGTGTAGCCGGCTACCCGGAAAAGCACTTTAATGCACCAAACCTGAAGACTGATTTAAAGTACTTGAAAAACAAAGTGGACAAGGGTGCCGAGTATATTGTAACACAAATGTTTTTTGATAATGCAAAATACTTTGAGTTTGTAGATAAATGCCGCGAAGCAGGTATTACCGTACCAATTATTCCGGGGATTAAACCATTAACGACCAAATCGCAACTCACTATTCTACCGCAGATATTTCATATCGACTTACCGGAAGAACTTACTGAAGCTGCTGAGAAGTGTAAAGACAATATAGCCATTAAACAGTTAGGTATAGAGTGGACTATTCAACAATCAAAAGAATTAATTAAGTACGGAGCACCCACCATCCACTTTTATTCGATGGGTAAATCAGATCCGATTTATAAGATTGCGAAGGAGTTGTTTTGAAATGAAAAAAGCCCGGAACTTACCGGGCTTTTTACTATTGGTTATTCAAAATCTAAGGAGTTGGTAATGCATTACCAACGTAATCATTTGGATTACACAATGGTATTTTGGATCCCCACTTTGCATTAATAGCCTGAATAAACAAATTAGCAATGTATGCAGACCCGCGTGGATTTGGATGAACCCCATCTAACGAAAAGGCTCCGAAGGGTGGAGTTATGGAAGCAGATAGTGACGAACCACCTACCGTAACGGTTCCCGCACGCAAGTTTTGCATGGCTGCATTTGTATCAATTAACACCAAACGCGATGCATTTGCAGTAACTGCATTTGCAATGGTGGTGTTAAAGGCATTAATAGCGTTCTGAATTTGTGTTTGCTCACTGGGTAACAATATCCAGTTATCGGCTAATGGTACAGTTAAACCATTTATTAGTTGCGGATTGCCGCCTACTAATGTTCCAATAAATGCCGATGCCGGAAGTATGGCCAAATCGCCCGCTACACTGCTTGTAGTTACAATTGCTTGTCGTGCAAACCGGTATGGCTCAAGTTGTGCGCGTTGTGTCGAGTTTAACACACCAAAAGTTACCATTTGATCCCAAAAAGGACCAAGATCGCGTGCGGTTTCATCGTTTATAACAATTCGATTACCGGCCCCGGTAGTAAACGCAATTTTTCGGCTATCCATTTCGGCTGCAGGTAAGTTAAAGGGTGCACCTTTCAAACCGTCCAACGTGGCATTGTAACCTGCAAAGCCTGCATTCAATGCGGTGGCATTAGCTTGTGGTAAGTTAACCGGGTTAACCGGTACCGTTGTAAAGAATGGAATACTGGTTACATTAGGAATATTGGCTACAGCTCCTTTAGCATTTGAATTGGCACCCAGCATGGCATTAAGAGCATTGGTAAATGCAGCCTGAAAAACGGCAGGGTCTGTAAGGATGGCCGGATTGGATGCGCCACCGGTAGCATAGCCCAACACATCGTTATTTCCTAACCAAAATGTAAAGAAGGTTCCTCCATTTGACATAGAAGCAACGGCATCTCCCAGTAAAGTTGAAGTGCCTGGGTTTGAAGCAATACGTGCATAATAAGGACTGAACAAAGGGTTTGCAGTAGCCGGACCACCCAATGCGGGAGATTGCGCGGTCTGAATAGTTACACCAGGCACTCCCCAATTGTTAAGTGCAGTTTTACTTCCGGCATAAGGGGCCAATGATGCACCGTTATCGCCTGCAGTGGGAGTAGGCGCTGGTGAAACGGGGTTTTTTAACACCAACCGGCCTTGTGTGCAACCACCAGCAGGATTGAAACAACCATTGGTAGAGTTAACTGTAGGTTGGGTAAATGCTCCTCCGCCTAACATGGCAGCCTGTGCCGCAATGATTGACGGATAAGAATTATTCTGGCTTTCGCTGTAAAGCGCTCCATTCATGTAACCAGCAGTAAGAGAGTTTCCAATTGAAACCATTTTACCAAAATCAACATCACCTAGCGTGGGTTCTTCCTTAACCGGAAAATCATATGTACAGGCACTTACAGCAAGCGCTGTAAGAAAGCTGTAAATCACTTTATTTTTCATAATCTTTTCGTTTCTGATTTTTTATTACTTCATGAGTTCGTCAAATGTTACCGAGATATAGTAGATACCACCCAGTGTAGGACCACCATAGTTTAGTACATATCGTTCGTTAAATAAGTTTGAACCGCCCAACTTGATTACAGATTTTAAATCTTTTAACCGATAGCTAACCTGTGCATCAAAAGTTCCAATAGCAGGCACAAGACCTTGTGCAAAGGAAGATTCCCAAAGGAATTCATCTTGCCAGCGATAAGCCACATTAAATCCGAATTTATCCGTAACCTTTCTGTTTCCGAAGGTTACATTAAATTTGTTTTCGGGTGTGTTAAACTCAGCAAGGAATCCATCTGCTGCCAGTTGGCTTGCATCTTTCAACTTGTTGTAGTTGTAGTTACCACCTATTTTATAGCCTTTTGGTAAGCTATATTCCAAACCAAGCGCAAACCCTGATGATTTCAATGTACGATCAACATTGGTAGGTATAGAGAAAGTGTTTTCCTGATTGATGGTTGTTATAGGGGTGAGCAGTGTTTGTGCATTACGGATATTTTGCTCGGTGCGCGGATCGAAGTTGTAAGTAACATCGGTTGGCATGCCGTTAATATCAATTACACCAGCTGCCTTTCTTACAAATTGCGAAGCGATAAAATCGTTAAAGGTGTTTTGATAATAAACCACATCAATCATCAGCTTGTCGGCTACAAGCCCTTTGTATCCAACTTCAATAGATTGCACCTGCTCTGGTTTTACCGGTGCAACTGAACTTACGGGGGTTAACAACCGTAAATTATTCGGATCGCCAATAGCAGTAGCATTGCCTGCCGCGGCACCGGCCGCTACCGCAGCGGTATATGCGGTTACTGAACGCAGATCGTAAGCATATTGAAATACATTCCGTGCAGCTGCATATTGTGGTAAACCACCAATTAATCGTGCGCTAACAGCATTTAAATCAATATGCTGGTTTTGGCTGGTTGGCATTCTGAAACCAGTTTGGTAAGATACTCTGAAATTCTGTTCAGGATTTGGTGAGAACACAGCCGAAATTCTAGGATTAAGCTGGGCATCAAAATTTTCATTTTTATCCCAACGAAGTGAACCGGTTAACTTAAGTTTATCACTGGCCAGTTTCTTGGAAGCTTGTGCATAGGCACCAATTTCCTGAATGGTAATATCGTTGCCGGTGGTATCTGCGAAGATGGTACCATTGGAGTTAAGATCGTATAACCGGTAACTTCCACCCACCATCAACTCGATAAACTTAATCTGGTTTTTAAAGTTGTACTGGCCTTCAACGTGGTAAAGTTTTGTAACATCGTTAAACAGTGATCCAAACGGGATAACATTGCTGGTTGCATTTTTCTTAGCCTGCTCAAACGCAGCAGTGCCGGGTAATAGCCGGCCTACATCGGCTGCATTTCGCGCTGAACGATGGGCAGCTTCTTGTTGTGCAGAAGTGGGTTGGTTGCCACCACCTGGATTGAAGCCCTGTTGTGCCAGGCTGGTTAAATACTGAACGGTGTAATCTCGGAACCACACCGAATTTGATTTCCACGAATCGTTAATTAAAATACCAGTCAGGTCTGCAATGTAAGAGTCGCCCGAATCTTCAATGGTAGTATATCCACGTAAGAAGAAGTTTGAGCCTTTTAACTCAAGTTTATGTTGCTGAATATTAAAATCCTTTAACGAGTAGCGTTGTGCCCCAGTGTAAACTGAGGTACCACCACCGTAATTAAGCAGGTAAAGTAATTCTACCTTATCGGAAATACGATAATTCAAGCCAACATTTGCTTTCAGGTTTTTAGCGTTGTAATCAACAAGATAGCGTTCTTCGTATGGAGTGCGCGATACAATTTGGTCGGGTAGGAAAGGAACAAATGGAGCCAAAGATGTACCCGCGAGTGCTGGTGCAAGCGATAACCTTACAAGGCCCAGGCTATTGGCAACTTCATCGCCAAAAGCATGAACCCGATCGGCACCGGGGTTAAAACTTAAACCTCCTTGCCGTTCGGGATTTTTATCGCGCAGGTTGGTGCCATACCAATCGGTTGCCTGGCTATACGATAATGCAATTTTGAATGCGAACCGGTTATTAAATGCTTTCGCATAGCGCAGGGCCCCTTCAAACATCGGTTCGGCATAACCTGGCCCTATTGGATTAACCGATGCTCCGCCATTATCCAGATATGATACCCCACCACCGGCATGATTGAATCCGTATTTTGCAAAAGCACTTAAGCCCTGGTATTCGAACGGACTTTTGCTGTTTACCAACAAAATACCATTAAACGCATTTGGACCGTACAGTGCAGAAGCAGCACCAGGAATAAATTCAACACTTTCGACATCCAACTCCGAAGGGCCGTTCAGGTTACCTATAGGGAAGTTAAGGGCTGGTGCCTGGGTATCCATACCATCGGTAAGTTGTACAAACCGGGTATTACCGGTTGAATTAAAACCGCGGGCATTAATAATTTGAAAGTTGATACTGCTTTGGGTCATATCCAGACCCTTCATATTGATAAGGCCTTTATAATAGTTTTCGGAGGCTGTAGATTGAACACCCAGAATATCCATTTTTTCAATTGAGACGGGCGATTGCAAAATGCTTTCTTCCATGCGCGAAGCTGATACAACCACTTCCTGACCCAACAAGGTTTGTTCTGCAAGGCTCACATCAATAGTTGAGGTTGATTCCTTAACTTCTATCTCTTGTGATGCAAAACCAATAAATGAAAATACCAATGTGAAGGGCGGGGCCTGATTTACTTTAAGATTGTATTGGCCATCGGTGTTGGAAATGGTGCCAATTACTCGGCCTTTCACCACAATGTTTACACCAGCCAAAGACTCACCGGTTGCGCCATCCTTTACCGTTCCGGTAATGGAGGTGGTTTGCGCCATGAGCGTGAACGACCCGCAGAGCACAAAGAGTACAGGCAGCAACGCTTTTCTGTAGAATTTATTCATAAGAATTATGGGTTTAATTCTTAAATCTACAAGAAAATGCTCAATTACAAACGTTTGAAAGGCATGTTTTTTATAATGCCGGGCTTTCAGGAAGTTTGCTATTTCTGGCTTCTTACCAGCTCTACCAACCTTTCGCACAAGGCGTTGATTTCGTTGGCCATTTGCTCATCGCCTGTAGCGGTAAGAACACTTTGTGCTATACCGCCTATGTTTTCGATATAGAAACGCTTCATCTCATCAACTGGCATGTCCTTGGTCCATAAGTCGATGCGCATAGTATTTTTCTGGTGGCTATCCCAAAGCGAAACGGAGATAGATTTGGTTTCAGCCGGGGTATCCTCCGGTTTATCGGAGGCATCCCAGGTAATTCGTTCCGGAATATTGTTGTTGTCTAACTGAATCGAAAACTCAATGCTTGATTTCTTCATACCTTAAAATTGAGGCTCAAAGAAACAACATTTACAAATGCATTTCAGGAATATCGCCTTCAATTATCAGAGTTCCTTCGGTGGCATTTTTTATTTGCTCTACGGATACACCCGGAGCTCTTTCCAATAACTTAAATCCGCCCTGTGGCAGAATGTCCAGCACGGCCATGTCGCTTACAATTTTTTTTACGCACTTTATTCCGGTAATAGGTAGCGAGCAGGTTTTCAGAAGTTTGGATGAGCCTTCTTTGCTGCAATGTTGCATGGCTACGATGATATGCTTGGCAGAAGCCACCAGATCCATGGCACCACCCATACCCTTAACCATTTTACCAGGTACTTTCCAATTAGCAATGTCTCCGGTTTCAGAAACTTCCATCGCACCTAAAATAGTTAAGTCCACGTGGCCGCCTCGAATCATTGCAAAGCTTTCGGCTGAACTGAAGAGTGCCGAGCCGGGCATCATGGTAATGGTTTGTTTACCGGCATTAATCAGATCGGGATCAACTTCGCTTTCTTTTGGGAATGGCCCGATGCCCAACAATCCATTTTCCGATTGCAGTACCACGTTAAGATTTGAAGGAATATAGTTGGCTACCAGTGTTGGGATACCAATACCGAGGTTGATATACATACCATCCTTAACTTCTTTGGCTATTCGTTTTGCAATTCCGGTCTTATCAAGCATGTTTTGAAGATTAAATCTTTAGTCCTGAGTCCTTAGTCCTAAGTATTGAGTCGTAAGACTAAGGACTCAAGACTATTTACTACTTACTTACTTACTTACTGTCCGTTGTTCAATTCGCTTTTCATAATTCTTCCCTTGAAAAATCCGTTGCACGTAAATGCCAGGAGTATGAATGTTGTTTGGATCTAACTCGCCTACCGGAACAAGTTCTTCCACTTCAGCAATGGTAATCTTTCCGGCAGCAGCCATCATGGGATTAAAATTACGAGCGGTGCCTTTGTAAATCAGATTACCGGCCGTGTCGCCTTTCCAGGCTTTTACAATAGAGAAGTCGGCCCGTAGCCATGACTCTAGTAAATATTGCTTTCCATCAAACTCGCGTACTTCTTTTCCGGCAGCTACTTCGGTTCCTACTCCGGCCGGAGTGAAGAATGCCGGAATGCCGGCACCACCGGCTCGTACGCGCTCGGCCAACGTTCCTTGCGGTATTAACTCTACTTCCAATTCGCCCGAAAGTAGCTGACGTTCAAATTCTGCATTTTCACCAACGTACGATGAAATCATTTTTTTTACCTGGCGTGTTTTTAATAACAATCCAATTCCAAAATCATCAACCCCGGCATTGTTTGATATACATGTAAGCCCTTTGGTCCCTTTTTTTAATATGGCTGCAATGGAGTTTTCAGGAATGCCACACAATCCAAAGCCTCCCAGCATAAGTGTGGCGTTATCAAAAATATCGCAGAGGGCTTCATCAGGCCCGTTAACTACTTTATTAATCATACCAAGTAATTTGAAACAAATCTCATGTTAGTTGCTTCAAAAAGCAAACTGATTAGATGGATTGAAGCGCCCGTATGGCATCTGTTTTATCTTTTTCCAGTTGTTTCTTAAGCGATTCAAGATCTTCAAAGCGTGAGTCGGCACGCAAAAGTTTATGAAACTTAACCTTTATGGTTTCACCATAAATTTCTTTATCGAAATCGAAAATATTTACCTCAATAGTTCTGCGTGTACCATCTACGGTGGGCCGATTGCCAATGTATAACATCCCTTTGTATGTTTGATGTTCATGCTCAACTGAGACAGCATAAATTCCATCGGCAGGCACTAACTTAGCATGCGATTCAAGGTCGATGTTTGCAGTAGGAAAACCCAATACGCGCCCCAATTTATCACCTTTTATCACACGGCCAGCAAGTGAATAAGGCAGGCCTAAAAAGTGTTGTGCGGTTACCACATCGCCTATGCCCAGGGCCTGCCGTATTTTTGTAGAGCTTACACCTACATGATCAATGTCTTGTCTTGGAATTTCTTCCACCTCGAATCCAAAAGCAGGACCGTTGAGTTTCAACTGGTCAAAGCTTCCTTCGCGGTTTTTACCAAAACGATGATCGTATCCAATTACGAGTTTGCGGGTACCAATGCGATTAACCAAAATTTTTGTTATGAAATCTACAGAAGTAAGTTGTGAGAATTCTTTCGTAAACGGAATTCGTAACAGATGTTGTACACCGAAGTTACGCAACAAGTCGGCTTTTTCCTCAAAGGTGTTGAGTAGTTTCAGGTCAGGTTCGTTTGGCTTTAGTATAGTACGTGGGTGTGGCCAAAAGGTAATCACCACAGTTTCGCCAGCATGTTTATCGGCAATTTCTTTTAGTCGCAGCAAGATCTTCTGATGCCCTATGTGAACACCATCAAAAGTGCCGCTGGTAACAACACCAAATGGCAAGGGCGAAAAATCTTCCAATGCATGATAGATTTTCATTTGGATGTCGGATTTATCTGATCAAGCTCGAGGGCATTGGTAAGTTTGAAATCGCCAATGCGGGTACGGCAAAGTTCGGCAAGGTAGGCACCGGTTCCTAAAGCATTGCCAAAGTCGCGTGCAATACTGCGAATGTATGTTCCTTTAGAGCAGATAATTTTAAACCGCACGTGGGGTATCATTATTTGGGTAATCTCAAATTCAGAAATAGTTACCTCCCGTGGTTTAAGTTCAACTTCTTTACCCTTACGGGCAAATGCGTAAGCCCTTTTACCACCAACTTTAATGGCTGAATGCATGGGCGGAACTTGTTGAAAGGTGCCGGTAAATTTCTGTGCAGCTTGTTTAATCGCTTCGTTTGTGATGTGTGCAATTTCGATGGATGCTGATACGGGCGTTTCCAGATCGTGCGAGGGGGTAGTTTGTCCGATAACAAACGTGCCGGTATATTCTTTCTCCTGCGCTTGAAATTCATCAATGCGTTTTGTCATTTTGCCGGTACATAAAATCAGCAATCCTGTTGCCAAGGGGTCTAACGTACCGGCATGACCAATTTTTTTTATTTGAAGTTTATTGCGAAGTTTATTTACTACATCAAACGATGTCCACTGAAGAGGCTTATTAATAAGCAATACACGGTCAAGATACTCCGTACTCATACAAGTTGTAAATCGATACCCATCCAATAAAGAATCAGGATGATGGTCCCTATGGCAATTCGATAGTAACCAAACGCTTTAAATCCATAGTTGGTTAAAAAGGAAATAAACGATTTAATAGCCACAAGCCCCACCACAAATGCTACGATATTACCCACTGCCAATGTTGCAATTTGCTCTTGACCGAATGTGTTGCCAGCCAGATAATATTTTAAAAGTTTATAACCGGTTGCGGCAAGCATGGTAGGCACTGCCAGAAGAAATGAAAACTCAGCAGCATGTTTTTTGTTTAACCGTTGAGAAAGCCCGCCTATAATAGTTGCTGCCGAACGCGATACACCGGGAATCATAGCAACCACCTGAAACATTCCAATTATAAAAGCTGAACGGAAACTAACAGATTGATTCGGATTTTCCGGTTGCCTGAATAAGTTGTCGATAAAAAGAAATATCACTCCACCGGCTATCAGCGAGGCGGCTACCACCACCACATTTTCCAGTAATGCATCTATCTGATCGTTAAATAAGAACCCGACTATCATGGCTGGAATAAATGCCACCAATAGCTTAAGATAAAAATCGAAAGTTTGAAAGAAACGCTTCCAGTATAACACCACCACTGAAACAATAGCTCCTAATTGAATAGCTACGGTAAAGGTTTTAGTAAACGAATTACTTTCAATCCCTAACACAGCAGAAGCGATAATCATGTGCCCGGTAGAAGAGATGGGTAAAAACTCGGTAAGCCCTTCTACAATAGCCAGAATAATGGCATCAAAATAAGACATGGCAATACTTAGTCTTTGTGCCGGGGGGTGTATAGGATGGCGTAAATTTCTGTTATGAAGCCAGCCAGTACTATAATGGGGCTAAGGGTAAGGCCTAAAAATCCAAAACCATAAGGTTCATTGTCCAGGGCCATTATTGTAAATCCAATCACCAACAATAGAAGGCCGGCAATCATTAATTGATAGTTCTTTTTTCCGAATGCAAGTTTACTCATGTATTTAGTAAAGTTCGTCTAACGATAATTTTAAATATTTTCGTACGGCCCGATAGGTGCTCAAAAATGCAACTAACATTCCAAGCACAATCAAAAAAATCAACAACAAGATTAATCGGTTCGTATTTTGAATCAGCGTGAGGTCTTCAACTCGTTGAGTAGCAAAACTCAGCATAGCCGCTAAAAGACCACAAGCTAATAACCCCGCCACAAATCCGTGCAATGCGGCTCTGAACAAAAAAGGCTTTTGAATAAACCAGCTTCGTGCACCAACCAACTGCATACTTCTTATAAGAAACCGCTGTGAAAATAAAGCAAGGCGCAAGGTGTTATTAATTAATAGCATAACCACCACTAATAACAACATAACAAGGCTCATAAGCACAAGGCCTATTTTGGTGATGTTTTGATTGATAGAACTGATTACATTTTCGATGTAGTGTACCTGAAATACGCCACCTATCTGTTCAATTTCAGTTTTAATTTTCTTTAAACTTTCACCATCGTGATAGTCATCGCGAATGCGTACAAGGTAGGCATCTTTAAGTGGGTTTTCGCCCAGGAAATTTTTGAAGTTTTCGCCCGTTTCTTCAATAAAAACTTTGGCAGCCTGTTCTTTACTTACAAACAGGATAGACTCTTTACCTTCTGCAACATAGGGTTTGGCTGCAAGCCCACGCTCTAGTTGGATGCGTTGGGTGTCAGAAACCTGGCTGTTGAGATACACCTGAATTTTTACATTTTCGCGTACAATGCGCTCTAATTCTTTTGAGTAAATAATTAGTGCGCCAAATACACCAATTACAAAAAGGGCCAGTGTAATACTAAGTACAACACTTAAGTAGGGGTACGTACCAAGTTTTTTCTTTCTGATTTTAAAACGTGCTTCACCCATTGCCATTCGGCAAAGATAACAGGATTCCCGATTTAATCAGAAAGATAAGCCGATAAGCAGATTGCTGATTACTTTTTACGGTAAGCTTGTAATCTGGTTAAAACTACTTTGTCGGTTAGTGGCTCCAGAGGGGTAATTTCATTGGCTGTTTCCTGGAGGTGATAGTATTTGTTTTGGTAAAATAAATATACCGAATGCTGGTCTCCGTTTAACTCGATGATTTCATAAAGGCTACTGTCAAAAGTGCCATACAGTACTACTTTATTGAAGATGTACTGGTAATGAAATTTGTATTTTTTACTTGCCGAATCAATATCTATTTGTATCGATTTAGTTTCGATGGCCGGGGTGGATGGTTTAACAGCTCCATGGTTAACAGGAGAGGAGGTGCTTTCTACCAATTCCTGAGTTGGGTCTATAACTTCCAATACCGGTTTTACAACGGTGGATGTTTGGGTTGACTTTCTTAAATCCGATTGTACGGTAACCTGTTCCGACTTTTGAGTATTGGTTTCGGCAGGAATTACGGCTTCTTCAGGTTCGCGGTTTTGTTCCTCAGTAACTACCTGAAGGGTATCTTCCTGTTCGATTATTACCGGTTGATCGGATTGATTGCTATACCACAAGGTGCCAACTAAAAGTGCCCCCCCCACAATACCTGCAGCAACTTTTAATGTGGTAAATTCTTTTACTGCCGGTACTGGAACTTTATTAAGCATCGATTTCAACTCGGCAGCGCGCGCTTTTTTCAAGCCTTCTATTATTTGTTGTTGAAATTCAACATCGGCCTTCAGCGCGGGATCGGCATTCAATTGTTGTTCAAACGCCTCCCGTTGCGCATCGCTTAACCGGTTTGCCAGGTAGTCATCTATTAAATCAATGTTGTTCATGCTGCTTAATTCTTAGTCTAAAAAATCGTGTTCTGAGTATTGTGCTTTCACCAATTCATCCAACTTCTGTTTGCATTTATATTTTTTTGTTTTGGCGGTGTCCGTATTAGCGAAGCCTAATTTTTCGGCTATCTCCTGCATCGACATTTCGTCAAAATAATAATACATCAAAACCTTTCGGCACGTTTCACCAAGTTGATCCAGGCATTTGGCTATTATTTTTTCGCGTTCGGGGCTATCCATATCCATGGATTGAGCCGTGTCTTTTTCTTCGTGCGATAGCCGCTTTTTCCTGTCGAGTTCCTTACGCCACAGATTCTGGCAGATGCTGTAGATGTAAGTGCTCATTTTGGCCGTCATCACCAGGTTACCGGATCTGGCCTTTTGCCAGAAAACAACCAATGCATCCTGATATATGTCTCGTGCTTCTTCTTCTGTACCACTGTTGGTGATTACCAGCTTGGTCATCATTCGGTAGTACTTCTTATAAATTAACTCAAGGGCTTTCTCGTCTCCTTTTTGGATTCGTTCGAAAATCTCCTTTTCGTCCATTTGCAAGTTGGATTTGAATACTCGTAGCGCCACGTTTGGTAACCTTTACTTAATGATAAACGGAACTATGGGGGGATTAAGGTCGCTATTTTTCCGATAGGATGATAATTAACGTTCCGGCAGCCAGGTTTGAGTTCTGAAAAATGGACCCAGGTAGCCTCTTAATTTAAGATTATTACCCTCCAGCCATACTTTGCAACGGTATATTTTACCATTATTAGGATCAATAATAGTTCCTCCTGAAAACTCATCATTATCTTTTACAAGGTTTCGTAAAATTTCCATGCCCACAATTTTTCTTTTGTAGCGATCGTCATCAACGGGGCACTTATCACAAATAGGGTCTTGGTCTTCGGCCGGGCTTCGGAATAACCTGATTATTTTTCCATAGTATTTGCCATTGCGTTCCGAGATTTCCACAACCGATTTTGGTTTTCCGGTTTCATCATCGATGGTTTGCCATTTTCCCACAATAGTTTGTGTACGTCCGGTTAAGGCATAGCCACAACAGAAAACAAAAATGAATACTCTTATCATACAGTGAATAATGACTGGGTGTTGAGCCTTAAATATAAAGAAAAGAGCGGTGTTCAGCACCGCTCTTTTTTTGTCATCTTCAAATATGGTTATTCGGTCTCAACACTCTTTTCAGGTGTAACAACAATTTCTACCTTTTGTTTTTCGATTTCGGTAGTTGCAGTTACAGCAGAATCTTTTGCCAGAAAGGGAGCAATTACCAAGGCAACTACAGACATTAGTTTAAGCAGAATGTTAAGCGATGGGCCGGAAGTATCTTTAAACGGATCGCCCACGGTATCGCCTACCACAGCGGCTTTGTGCGGGTCGGATTTCTTAAAGTATTTCTGACCGTTTATTTCAACACCTTCTTCAAAGCTTTTCTTGGCATTGTCCCAGGCGCCTCCGGCATTCGATTGAAAAATGGCCATGAGCACACCTGAAACTGTTACTCCTGCTAACATGCCCCCAAGCGACTCCACTCCAAAACCAGGCAGAAAAGCAATAACAACAGGAACGATAACCGCCATTAGCCCTGGTACTACCATTTCACGTATAGCAGCTTTCGTGGAGATTTCTACGCACTTTCCGTACTCAGCTTTTCCATCGGCTTCCTGGAATGTCTTTTGATCCTCGGCCGACCATTCTGTCATTTCTTTATCGCCATTCTTTTTCATTACAGCCAGCGCAGCCTTTAAAGCTGGAATATCGTTGAACTGCCTGCGCACTTCTTCAATCATTGACATAGCGGCTCTACCTACTGCACCCATTGCCAGAGCAGAAAACACGAACGGAAGCATTCCACCGATAAATAAGCCAGCCATAACATTTGCCTTCGAAACATCGATGGTTCGCAAGTGGGCTGTTGTCATGAAGGCTCCAAAAAGGGCCAATGCAGTAAGTGCTGCGGATGCAATAGCAAAGCCTTTACCTATTGCTGCAGTAGTGTTACCCACCGCATCCAATTTATCGGTGCGCGACCGAACTTCTTTCGGTAGTTCCGACATTTCGGCTACACCACCAGCATTATCGGATATAGGGCCATAAGCATCAACAGCTAATTGGATACCCAGGTTAGATAACATACCCACAGCAGCAATAGCAATTCCGAACAAGCCTCCAAAATGAAAGGCTCCAATAATGGAAAGTGCTATGATTATGATAGGCCAAAGTGTGGACATCATGCCTACACCTAAACCCGCTATAATATTAGTGGCAGCACCGGTAGATGATTGTCGAACGATTGAGATAACAGGTTTTTTACCCATACCTGTATAATATTCTGTAATCAACCCAATAATTACACCTGCCACCAGTCCAATTACGGTTGCAAAAAATATTCCGGTTGAAGTATAGGTTGTGTATTCTCCTGCATTGTTATAGAGTGGATCGCTGTACTGCCAGGTTTCGGGTAGCATGGCTTTGATGATAAACCACGAAGCGATAATCATGATTACAGACGAAACAATTTCACCGGTATTTAACGCGGTTTGCGGATTGCCACCTTCCTTAACGCGAACGAAAAATGTTCCTATGAACGACATGATAATTCCAACGCCTGCTAATGCCAGCGGTAATAACACAGCCGACAAGCCATTTCCAAAAGCTTCACCCGCAAACTCAGGCAATGCAAAGAAGGCTGCACCTAATACCATAGTTCCGATGATAGAGCCTACATACGACTCGAAAAGGTCGGCACCCATACCGGCCACATCACCTACGTTGTCGCCCACGTTATCGGCAATGGTGGCTGGGTTAAGTGGGTGATCTTCCGGAATACCGGCCTCTACTTTACCCACCAGGTCAGCACCCACATCGGCAGCTTTGGTATAAATACCGCCACCTACGCGCGCAAAAAGCGCAATGGAAGATGCGCCAAACGAAAAACCAGTTAATACTGTAATAACCTGTGTTATTTCAGTAAACATGTTTTTGTAAACAATAAATAATATGCTCAATCCCAATACACCCAAACCAACTACACCCATACCCATTACGGAGCCTCCTGTGAATGCCACTTCAAGTGCCTTACCCAAACTCGTGCGCGCTGCATTGGTAGTTCTTACATTAGCCTTGGTTGCTACACGCATGCCAATAAAACCAGCTAAGGCAGAGCAGAAAGCACCCAGTACGAATGATAGGCCAACAAGTGGGGATGAAGTTTCGCTGTTAGCTGTAAAAGCAAGCAATAATGCCACACATACCACAAATACACTTAGGATTTTGTATTCGGCTTTCAGAAAAGCCATGGCTCCTTCTGCAATGTGGCTGGCTATTTTTTTCATTTTGTCGGTACCGGCATCTTGATTGGATACCCAGGCACTTTTCCAGATAACATAGATAAGCCCCAGAACGCCAAAGAGGGGCAAGGCGTAAAGTAAATTTTGCATACAGATTTATTTGTTAAACAACCCGGCCAAAAACCGCGAGGCAGGGGCTTTTTAAAAGCACCGCAAAGATAGAAGAAGCCTCAAATAATTAAAATCTCCGTAATCAGAGTGAAAACAGTTGTTTCAAGGCCGTCCAAAGCTTTTTACGGGCCAGGTCGTTGGTTAATAATTGCTGTAGTTCTTCGGATGCCACCAAGGCTACTCCCTGCGCTTCAATTCGCTCGTAGTGCGACAGACCTGCAGGCAAAGCTCCAAAGTAGATTACTTTTTCCGGCTTACTGGTAAATGCCGAAAGGTTCAGCTTCGGTTGGTGAACGATTGTAACGCCATCGATGGAAAGTTTCAATGCAGTTAGAATGCGTGCCAGCAATTCCTTTTCAGCTTGTGCGATTTCCTTCCAGGGTTTAGTAATCACAACGGTAGGTAAAGGCCGGATATGATATAGCTCTTCTATAAATATGGAGTCGGAACTTTCAGTCATTATTTGCTATTAAAAATCGATTTCAATTCGTTTGCTTCATCGGGTTTCATACGGCCACTCAAAATCAGGCGAAGTTGTCTTCTGCGCAAGGCTCCGTTATACAATTCAATCTCTTCAGGTGTTTCGGGTACAATCTCGGGTATCTCAACCGGATGCCCGTTCTTATCTACCGCAACAAATGTAAAGTAGGCCGAGTTGCTCTCAATTTTTCTTCCTTCCGGGATATTCTCAGCATCCACATCGATCCGGATTTCAACGGAAGAGTTGAACGCACGTGTGGCGCGGGCACGCAGCGTAACCACATCGCCCAAGCGAATAGGCGAACGAAACGAAATGTTATCAACAGAAGCCGTTACAACAATACTCTCGCAATGCTTTTGTCCGGCTATGGCCGATACAATATCCATCCAATGCATTAACCGCCCACCCATTAAGTTATTAAGTGTATTGGTATCGTTGGGCAGTACCAGTTCGGTCATGCTTACGAACGATTCGCGTGGATGTTTCTTCTTCCGATTCATTGGCTACTTACTGTTAGTTTGTTTTTCAGTGCGACAAAAATCATAAAAATATTTTGCAATACCCGAACCCAATTTGCTTCTTGCGTGAAATAAATCGTTGCACGTGTTATTATTCAACACATCTTTCACTTCGCCTGTAACCTCAACTACCATTGAGATTACCACAACGATTACGGGGTAGCGCCCATATTATTCTACCGTACTCCCGACATACTTCTTATTCATTCAAAATTCAAAATCTGAAATTAGTTCAGTGTTAATCTCTTTATGAAAGTTTTAAAGTTTGGTGGTTCATCGGTTGCTAAACCAGAACGCATCCGTTCGGTAATTGAAATAGTGAAGCCTTATCTGCAAGAAAAACCTGCGCTTGTATTTTCTGCTTTTGGTGGCGTAACCGATTTGCTCATCGCGTTAAGCACCGCTGCACTTGCCGGTAAAAGCGAATACAAAGACGAACTTAAAGCGCTAGAAGCACGACACCTCGAAGCCGTGCGTGAGTTGATAGGTGTTCAAAAGCAAAGCAGCATTATTGCGCAGGTAAAATATACTTTTAATGAATTGGAAGATGTACTGCACGGAGTATTTCTGGTAAAAGAAAGAACACCGCGCACGCTGGATTACATCATGAGTTTTGGCGAGCGGCTTTCAGCTTACATCATCGCAGAAGCCATGAAAGACCAAGGTATTGCAGCTGAGTTTCTGGATGCGCGACAAGTTGTTCGCACCGACAATAACTTTGGTTACGCCCGAATTGATTTTGAAAAAACGAATACGCTAATACAACAACATTTTGCTAACGGCACACAACTACAAGTAATAACGGGTTTTATTGGTTCATCACCTTCCGGTGAAACAACTACGATTGGCAGATGTGGTTCCGATTACACCGCAGCCATTTTTGCAGGTGCGTTAAAAGCTTCTGATCTCGAAATCTGGACCGATGTGGATGGTATGATGACGGCCGATCCACGCAAAGTAAAGAAAGCCTTTACGGTAAAAGAGATGACGTACGAAGAGGCGATGGAGCTTTCGCACTTTGGTGCAAAAGTAATTTTTCCGGCAACCATGCAGCCGGCTATGATTAACCGCATTCCGATCTGGATCAAGAATACATTCAATCCAACATTTGAAGGCACAGTTATCAGTGAAAAATCGAACGGAAGAAACCTGATCATTAAAGGAATTTCTTCTATGGATAAAATCAGTTTACTGAGTGTGCAAGGTAGTGGACTGATGGGTGTGGTGGGTGTATCGATGCGCTTGTTCGGCACGTTGGCTAAAGAAAATATCAGTGTGATTTTGATCAGCCAGGCATCGTCTGAACATTCGATCTGTTTTGCGATTGAGAGTAATAAAACACAGCAGGCAAAAACGGCAATTGAAAAAGAATTTCAATATGAAATCCGCAGCAAGGAAATGGACGCGGTAAAAGTGGAAGAGAGTCTGGCTATTGTGGCGATAGTAGGAGAGAATATGAAACATAATCCCGGAACCAGTGGTCGGATGTTTAACGCCTTGGGAAAAAGTGGTATCAATATTAATGCGATCGCGCAGGGATCATCTGAATTAAATATCTCTGCAGTTATTCATCAACAAGACATCGCGAAAGCGTTGAACGTGTTGCACGAAGCCTTTTTCTTGTCGGACAGAAAAGTATTGAATATTTTTTTGGTGGGTACAGGTTTGATTGGCAAATCACTACTCGCCATGATGCAAAAACAATTCACTCAATTAGCGAAACAAAATCAGTTGGAGATACACGTGGTAGGAATTGCAAATAGTAAGAAAATGTTTTTTCATGAAGATGGACTAAAATTGAATGATGCCATCGCAACCATGCTGGACGAAGGTGAAGAGATGAACCTGAACAACTTTATGGGCACCATGATCAGCATGAACTTATCGAACAGCATTTTTGTGGATTGTACTTCCAGCGAGGAAGTAACAGAGCACTACGAAACAATTTTGTCGTCTAATATCTCTATCGTAACGCCCAATAAGAAGGCAAACTCGGGTGCCTATCAGAAATATCAAACTTTAAAGCAGGCAGCACAAAGACGTGGCGTTAAATTTTTGTACGAAACCAATGTGGGCGCAGGACTTCCGGTTATCAATACCTTGCATGATTTATTGGTGAGTGGCGATGCTGTGTTGAGTATTGAAGCGGTTTTAAGTGGAACCCTCAATTATATCTTCAGTTCTTTCAAGCCTGGCGATAAATTTAGCGATGTGGTCAAAGAAGCAAAAGCAAAAGGTTATACCGAACCCGATCCGCGCGATGACTTAAACGGAATGGATGTAGCCCGTAAGATTTTAATTCTATCGCGTGAAGCCGGACTTACACTTGAGATGAATGACATACTGGTAGAGAACCTTGTGCCAGAAGATTGCCGTGGAGAAATGAGCGTGGACCAATTTTTTGAAAAGCTGGCAACGCACAACAATTATTTTGAACAGTTGGCACAAGCAGCTGCTTCACGAAATGAAAAGCTACGGTACATGGCTGTATTGAAAGATGGCACGACCCGTATTAAACTCGGATCTGTAAATACTCAACATCCGTTTTACTCATTGTCGGGAAGCGACAATATTATCTTGCTTACCACCGAGCGATACAACGAACGCCCGATGGTTATTCGTGGGCCCGGTGCCGGTGCTGAAGTAACTGCTGCCGGAGTATTTGCAGATATTATTCGAATTGGTAACTATTCCAATAGCTAAAAATCGTAATGCGTAAATATTAAATCGTAATTCTTTCGTATGAAATCCATTCGTGCTTTCGCTCCTGCTACCGTTGCCAATGTTTGTTGTGGTTTTGATATACTCGGCTTTGCAGTAGATCATCCGGGTGATGAGGTGAAATTAACATTACGTGATGATGAACTGGTACAAGTTGTTTCCATTGAAGGTGATAACGGTAAACTTCCGCGCGAAGCAGAAAAGAATACGGCTAGCGTAGCCATACTTTCATTTCTGAATGCCATTGGTTCGAAGCAGGGCGTTGATATTGAATTGAAGAAAAATTTACCGTTGGGAAGTGGTATGGGCTCCAGTGCGGCCAGTGGTGTAGCAGCATTGGTTGCTATAAACGAATTGTTGGGCAATCCGCTTACACGCGAACAATTGGTACCGCACGCTATGGAAGCCGAACGAATTGCCTGTGGTTCGGCTCATGCTGATAACGTGGCTCCATCATTATTAGGAGGTTTTGTTTTAGTGCGCGATTATCATCCGCTGGATGTAATTAAAGTGAACGCAGCGGAAAACTTATTTTGTGCGCTTATCCATCCGCACCTGGAATTAAAGACCGAAGACTCCCGAAAAGTATTGCGTCATTCTGTTTCGTTAAAAGATACCATCACGCAAAGTGGAAACATAGCCGGGCTCATGTTGGGATTGACCAAACCTGATTACAGTTTGATCGGTCGGTCGTTGAAAGATGTAATTGCAGAACCCATACGGGCGGCATTTATTCCAGGCTTTGATGTGATGCGCAACGTAGCTATTGAGGCCGGTGCGTTGGGTTTTGGAATTTCAGGTTCGGGACCAACGGTTTTTGCGTTAACTGAAACTTTCGAAAAAGCGAATACGGTGGCCAAGGCGGTTCAACATGAATTTGAAAAAAGGCAGCTTAGTGCAGATGCATTTGTTTCACAGGTGAATCAGCATGGAGCTTATGTTATTCCCCACTCCAAAGGAGAGGGGTAAGTTTGAGTTTTGTTTAGGTTATTTATTGCTTTTTGAAAATGAAATTTTACAGCACCAATAATAAAAACCACAAAGTTGATTTACGCACGGCCGTAATACAAGGGCTTGCGCCAGATAATGGTTTATACATGCCGGAAAGTATTCCTGTTTTAAATCAAGCATTTATTGAATCGTTATCAACGTTGTCCTTTAAAGAAATCGGGTTTGAAGTTACACGTACTTTGTTAGGGGCAGACCTTCCGGAATCAGAACTTGAGAAATTAATCAATCAAACATTGCAGTTCGATGCACCCATTGTTCAATTGAAACCTAATGTATTTACGCTTGAATTATTTCATGGTCCAACCCTTGCGTTTAAAGATTTTGGTGCACGTTTCTTAGCCGGTTTGTTAGGTTACTTTGCCAAAGAACAAAATCGCGAAATCACAATTCTTGTGGCAACTTCTGGCGATACCGGTAGTGCCGTAGCCAATGCGTTTTTGAATGTGCCCGGTACGCGGGTGGTAGTTTTATATCCTTCCGGGAAAGTAAGTGTGGCGCAAGAAAAGCAATTCACCACATTGGGAGGAAACATTACGGCACTGGAAGTAAACGGCACGTTCGATGATTGCCAGCGGCTGGTGAAGCAAGCATTTTTAGATGCTGACTTGAAGCAAAAGCTTTTTCTTACCTCTGCCAACTCGATTAACATTGCGCGACTAATTCCGCAGTCGTTTTATTATTTCCGGGCGTATGCGCAAGTGCAACAAACTGCGCCTGTAGTTTTTGCCGTGCCGAGTGGAAACTTCGGAAATTTAACTGCCGGTCTTTTAGCAAAACGCATGGGCTTACCGATTGCCAACTTCGTAGCAGCCACCAATGCCAATGATGTGGTGCCGGAGTTTTTAAGAACTGAAAAGTTTAATCCGAGGCCTTCCATTCAAACCATCAGCAACGCAATGGACGTAGGCAACCCCAGCAACTTTGTAAGAATGTTGGATTTGTTTAACCATGATTTCAAAGCTCTATCTGAGCTTATAAAGGGCTCTACCATTACCGATGCCGAAACCCGCGAAGCCATGCAACAAGTATATCGCGATAAAGGTTATGTCATGGACCCGCACGGTGCCGTTGGGTATCTGGGGTTAAAACAGTTTTTGAAATCAAAACCAGATCATACCGGAATATGTTTAGAAACTGCACACCCGGCCAAGTTTGCCGATGTGGTAGAAACAACTTTAAAAACTAAAGTTGAACTACCGGAACGATTGCAAAAGTTTATGAGGGGAGAGAAGAAGGTGGTGAAGATTTCTTCTAAGTTTGATGCGTTTAGGGAAGTGATAATTGGTTGCTTGGGTAAAGGTTAAGTTTGATAGATGAATTTAATTCGCAAAATTGATTAATGCTGTAGCCATAGCTAAAATCAAACTATGAAAGTGTTTTATTCAATTTGGGGTTGTCATACATGCAGAAGCAAGTTCACGAAGTTTTTGTTAAGACCTTCATGCTTGCGGGGTACTCTTGTCATTGCTGACGGAGCGTTCTGCATCGCTGACGGAAGGCCTGCTTGACGTGACAGAACGTTCTTCATACCTGACGGAGGGTACCGCATTGTTATCAGGTACACTTTTCATGGCTGACGGAGGGTCTGTGTTAGTCTGTACATACCTAAACACATCTTGCTTTTAAATCTTCAGCCAGGTTCGATGGGTAAAAAGGGTGCACCAATTACGAGAGATCGAACGCGCCTCTGGGTAAACTTTCAGGTAATATTTTTTCACGAAAGGAAGCTTTCGGGGTTTTTCCCCGTGTGGAATAATTCACGTAAAGAATTGAAGAACAAGCATAAGTGATCAGGTGATGAATAAACGGTTTACTACAGGTTAGGGGGAAAACCACGTATTAAATACGGGGAAAACGTTGACATCAGAATCAAACCTCCTTAATTTTATTCGAACAAAATTTTAAATATTTCATATAATGAAGGTACGCATCGTATTATCCTGTGTATTACTCTTAATTTATATAGTTCAAAGTAATGGTCAATCAGTCGATTATCTAACAGGAAGATTACAAATGTCTATTCCTATTGGAACTATAAGTGCAAATGATGTCTCCATCTCATTAGGTCTTGTCCATCATGGAAACAAGACTATGGTAGCTGAAGGTGAGGACGATTGCGGGGTTGGGTGGGGTCTTGCGGCAGGAGGGGCAATATATCGTGAAGTTAGAGGTCTGCCAGATGAGATTGATGAACCAACAAAAAAGGGTTGGTTGTATAATAATAGAGCCAATGCTATTGCAGTTCAGAGTTTCATTCCCACAGCAGATGATAATCTTAGTGTATGCACGGACGAAGTGCAAGATTGGAATACTCTGGAAGCTCTGCATCTTAATTATCAAAATGATACTGAGCCCGACATCTTTTATGTTCAAGCTCCTGGTATTTCAGCAAAGTTTGTTTTTGGGGTAGATGGCCTTCCTAAACTTTTAACGCATCAAGATATATCAATTATAATACCATCCAGCGGCTACATAAACTCAATTGAAGTTAAAACAAATACTGGGTTTGTTTACACGTTTGGTAACGGCACAACTGAATCAAGAGATCGAATAACCAGAAGAGGATATAAAGGAACCAACGCATCGAACATAAACACCTTAGCAAATTTTTTTTACGGAGATGATTTTTCATTTGTTTCAACTTGGAAGTTAGTTTCACTAAAGGGTCCTAGCGGAACTGAGGCTATTTACAGTTATGTACCTCAAAATTATTCTCAAGGATTAAGCCCAACCGGAGGGGGCAAAAGCTATTTTACAAGTGACTCAACAAGTTACGTATTGGATATACATTACCGTTTTAAGTTACGGGCAATCTTTCTTAAATCTTATACCGCAACATTCAACTGGGATTTTGAAAGATTACGATCTGTAAGTATTACTGAATCCGTCAGTAATGACAAAAGCGTTACCAATTTTGAATATCACTCCATTAAAGACAATAATTCGTCTTATTGGCGCTCATTTCTAAGAAGTGTAAAGCAGAATGCTGCCAATTGTATTAATCCTCTTATGTATGAGTTTGAATATTATGACATTTCTTATTATCCGATTATAAGTTACTCTACTCCTTCCTATATCAACTGGAAGAAGTATTGGGGTCAGGATTTTTATGGATATCCAAATGGTGTTGGCACAAACAAGAATCGGCCCACGCTTTATCTCTCCGAGTCTTCCATTAATGGGCGGAGACTACGCGTACAGCAATTTCCAGGTGATACCTATACAACAATTCCGGGAGGTGATGACAGAGCTCCTAGTGCTTCCATTTTTTTTGGTGCATTAAAAAGGCTTAACAACCCTAATGGAGGCTACACCGAGATTGTTTACGAACCTAATTATTTTATGGAGTCTGGTACTCAATTTATTGGTCCCGGGATTCGAGTAAAACAAATTATTGCCCAAGGCGGGGAAGCTGGGTTTGCCAAAAATGGTCAAGAAAGTTCTTATCGAGCTATAAAACGAGAATTTGAATATACACTTGCGGCTAACTCAAATACAAGTGGTTTACTTTCATCACCCCCTAAACTTGGTTATATAATCAATACGGGTGCTATTCCTGTTGTGAACAACCTCGGGGAAGCACCTATGGTGATGTACACGAGGGTTAAAGAAAAAGTAGCGGGGAAGGGCTCGACAATTTATGAGTATCAAGTTCCCGCCATGTTCCCTCAAACTGCAGTAGGTGAATGGAAGGCAACCAAGAGCCGGATTGCCAGAAAGCCCAATGCGTGTATCCCGTTTGGGAAATTGAAAAATGGGTATTATTTATTTCCTTATGCTCCATCATCCAACTATGACTATAAGCGCGGGCTGCCAACCAAAGTCACAGTTCTTTCGGAGACCGGAAGTTTAATCAGTGAGAAAACAATCTCGTATGAGGCACGTAATGGAATCACCTCAACCATTAAAGGATTAAGATTCGAAAAACTTGGTGATACCTATTATCACGCCATCTACGAAATCCTAACCGGCCGTGTAGATTTAGTTTCGCAAGAAGTTATAAACGAAGCCAGCCCCGAAGACCCAACAAAGCTTTTCGAACGTACGATATCCTATTCCTACAACGCTAAAAATTTATTAGAAAAAAGAACAGTAGTAAGACCGAATTTTCCCAATACTATAACTTCATATAGGTATGCGATGGACTTTCCCTTCACCAATCCACCTCAGACAGATACCGCGGCTGTGGCAATAAAAGCCCTGAATGATGCGGGCCGAGGCGGGACTTTAGTAGAAGAATGGACTGCTGTCGGATCGAATACCATCGTATTAAATGCAAATCTAATTTCTTACAGAGACTTTGGGAATGGTTTGATTTTGCCTTATTATTTAAAATCATTGCAAACAGGATCAGTTGGGTCACTATTTAATCCTGCTGCTATGAATTCACAAAACTTTACACATTCTCCTTACTATTCCATCAAGCGAACACTTAAAGAATACGATGAAGAAGGTAGGTTATTGACTGAATGGGATGATAAGAAAAACGTTTCCTCCATTCACTATCTGAAAGATTTATCGATTCCGACAGCAACTTACTATAATGCACGGGCGAACCAATCTGTTTCAGACGGTTTTGAAGGTGTGAAGACTTTTGGATTAAGTCAAACAGGCGGATTTGAAACTACTAGCGGCTGGACAGGCGAAAAGGCAATTGTATTTACTACCACCAGTTCTAAGTTAAGCTCATCAGCTACTGAGCTGATTCAGAAAAATGGAAACAAGTACCGGTTTTCTTGTTGGATAAACAGTGTTGCGGGTAAAACTCTAACGATTAAAGCATTTGTTGGCGCGACTGAAGTTTCGTCACTTACACTTACTAATTCTGTTGCGGGCCAATGGAATTATCTGGAAGGTGAACTAAATACCACTCCAATAACCTCTACTTTTAGAGTTGAGATCACCTCAAACGCTGCTATAGGCTCAACCATTGCTGTAGATGAGATAGTGTTTCTGCCTTCTCAAGCAAGGGTTTCTCTTCAAACTATACTTCCTTTTAAAGGTATTACCTCCACTACCGATGACAAAGGAAACTCTGTCAAGACTACCTATGATAATTTAGGTCGCCCAGTAAATACATTTGATCGGTATAGAAATCTGGTTTCAAAGTCAGAATATGCGTTAGAAAATTCAAATCCAAGAATACCTACAGCCTCCTTTACTGCTGGAGCGGAGAAATTCTATATTAATACACCCATTCTATTTACACCAGGAACATGGGAATGCGATCCCGGCATTTCTTATGCATGGGAAGTTGATGGCGTAGGTGTTGCTAGCGGCTCAAACAACACATTAACTCATTCATTTACCACACCCGGTAAGCACGTTGTAAGATTAACAGTTGTAAGTGCTATGTTCGGTACGAACTCGTTTGTGCAAGAGTTTTGTGTTCAGCATGTATATTCCGGTGCTGCAAGTTATGTTGTAACAAATGCCCAAGGTCAGCCAGCCGGACTTGTGTTGGATTGTAACTCTGGTCTAAGAAATATTGATCTGGTGTTGCCACCCGCTCCGGTTGGTTGCGGCTATCATGTACAATGGACCAAAAATGGATCACCTTATTCTTCAGGTAGTGGTTTGTCAGTCTATGGATATTCCCCGGGAGGTTCAAATCCTGTAACCGAGTTATATGTGGCAACAATTACATTAGACTGCTCTGCTTACAAAGACTGTACATTCATTGATAACCATTTTGATGCAGGCACGGTAAGTGTCTCCGTATCCTTCCAACCTAATCCAAATTGTCAATAAAAATGAAAAAACTAATACTTATCGTGCTCATTATTTCGAGCATTTATAGGCTGTCATCTGCACAAGATATAACAAGTTCTACTATTTCATGGGAAGCGGACAATGCAACAAACAAAGATACTGGTGCCGGACATTCCCTTGCTTGTACTTTTAAATCTTCACCTGAGTCTGTAGAGTGGATTCAAAAAAAGGGGGAATTAAAAACAACCTACAAAATTGTTTCGATAGAGGGTACCTGGCCTGATGTGAGCCAACCCGGTAGTATCGCTTTTGTGGTTGAGCGAAATGGCAATCATTCGAAAATAATCTTTTCGCGTGCCCATGGCCAGGTAACCGTAGCAATAGATTTCAGTAGACCCGGTCAAACTTATGCAATGCAAGAATTTAACATCAAAAGTGTAAAGACTTCTAACTAATTTTTATGCGATTAAAATTTTACCTGTTGGGCTGTGTATTTTTCATTGCATCGTATGTAAATGCACAAACGTATTTTTACAATACGTACAATGTAAGTTTTAATATCAGCGGAACTACTTCTGTGTGTGCGGATAACACAACGGTTTACACTTACTACGGTACATATTCTAATCTTAACTGGAGTGTCAATGGAGGAACGATTCAAGGACCAAGTACCGGTGCTTCCATTAATGTGATCTGGAATAGTGCAAATGGTTCTATTGAAGCATCAGGTTCATGGACAGAAGAAAATTGTTGGTATGAGCCAGATATTTATCCACCCACCATGTATTGCAATGTGGATACTTATAACGCTACATCGAACGCTTTTGCTGTAAGTAGTATGATTAACTTCAATTCTTTTACAGGGAGTGGAGCTTACTGTGCCGGAGGTTCCACCACTTTAGCTCTCAATGGCTCACAAACCGGGGTAAACTACCAACTGCGTTTAAATGGAACAAATACTGGTTCGGCTGTTGCCGGAACAGGTTCTGCTATCTCATGGGCTAACATAACCGCACCAGGAACTTACTCCATACGAGCAACCCGTACAAGTCCTTCGTGTTCTGTTATTTTGCCGTCAACCATAAACGTTACTGCGGTTAGTGCTAGTGGCGGAAGTGTAGCCGGTAGCGCCTCTGTTTGTGTTACCGGTTCCGGCTCGCTAACACTTAGCGGCCATTCAGGGTCAATTGTTCGGTGGGAACAGAATAATGGTGGGGGTTGGACAAATATCTCCAACACTACCACCAACTTAAACTATTCGAACGTAACTATTACAACCCAGTATCGCGCCTGGGTGGTAAATGCTCCATGCGCTGGGGTTTATTCATCCATTGCAACCGTTACCGTAAGTTCAAATTCGGTTGGGGGTACTCTTCCGGGCAATTCACAACATTGTAATACTGCTACCGGCACCCTTACGCTTACAGGGCATACCGGCAATGTGGTGCGGTGGGAACAAACCACAGGTTCAGGTTGGACAACTATTACCAATACTACTTCAACACTTAACTATACCAATCTCACTGTTAGTACTACCTATAGAGCGGTAGTAAAAAATGGTGCTTGTTCTGAGGTTTACTCCTCACTATCATCTGTTTCAATCAGTCCGCTTTCAGTGCCGGGTACATTAACAGCCAGTGCAGAAGTATATGGAGCTTCGGCCACGGGCACTTTAACGTTAACCGGTAATAACGCAAATGTTACCCGATGGGAAAAAAATACAGGATCGGGTTGGGCTACAATCGCACACACGGGTACTTCTTATAACTTCAATCAGACACAAACTACTTCTTACAGGGCAGTGGTTAAAAGTGGTGTTTGTGCTGAAGCAGCCTCCAACCAGGTAACGATTACTTTATATCCGACACCAGTTATTACGCCAAATGAACCAGGTACAATTGCCTATGGTACTACGGTGTTATTAACGGCTAATGCGCCTTACCATACACGCCAATGGTACTTAAATGGAAATGCAATTGTTGGTGCAACGGGCCAAACTCATATTGCCAATCAACCAGGTTTATACTTTGTACAAGTTAAGGGTTCTGCAACTGCTCCAGCTGCAAACTCTGCTACCGTGAGAGTTAAAGGATTGACAGAAGGCTACCAGAATTCAATGAGTGCAGTAAGCACTACTACAATCTTGCAAGAAAACGTAACCGAAGCAACCTCCCTTCATACGTTGCCGAACAACAAAGTAGCTCAGGTGATAACATACCTTGATGGTTTGGGAAGGCCCTTCCAAACCGTAGCAATAGGCAGCAGTCCAGCAGGTGGTGATGTTATTAGCCATAACCCGGCATCCAAGTATGGTATTCAGGATTCAACCTATTTACCTTACGCCATTGCTTTACGGGATGGTCATTACCGGCCTAATGCTATTCGCGGTAGTACTTCGCATACCAGTTATACTACCAGCGAACAATACTTGTTTTACCAAAACACTACGAAGGTGGCGCAGAGCACCCATCCTTTTGCGCGCACAGTAACTGCAAACGACCCAACCTTTAGAGTAACTGAACAAGGTGCACCCGGGGTTGAGTGGCAGCCCGGTAGCAATCATACCGTTAGAAGCCAGAGTGCTTTGAATAATTCAACCAATTATAGGGTTCGCTATTGGAACCACTTAAATGGCATTACCAGTGCCAACTACCCCGACAGGTCGGTCTCGGTAAGCATTGTTACCGATGAAAACGGAAATAAAGTACAAACCTATACCGATGCCCGCGGCCTTACTGTCTTAAAACAGGTTCAGATAGATGAAACTTTGGAAGGCGAGGCTACTGCATGGTTGGAAACTTATTATGTTTATGACAGGATCGGTAGGTTAACGCACATTCTGCCACCCAAAGCCATGAAGGTGCTGGGCACTGGAACTAGCCTTGATGCAAATAATCCTGCCATTGCTGAACTGATTCACAAATTCACTTATGATGGTAAGAACAGATTGGTAGAAAAGAAAGTGCCGGGTGCGGCAGTTCAATTTATTGTGTACGATCAGCACGATCGCGTAGTGCTTACGCAAGATGGTAACCAGCGCAGTACCAATAAATGGATGTTTGTAAAGTATGATTTTTATAACCGGCCTGTATATACTGGTATTTACACCAATACTACTCAAGTAGCCCGTGTAAATGTTCAAGGTTTATTAGATGCTCAAAACTATGCGACCACCCCGTGGTACGAAAGTGAAGGCACAACCGTACATGGTTATACCAATCTGGCGTTTCCAACCTCCGGTACTGTTGCGAATACTATTCTAAGTGTTACTTACTACGACCACTACAACTTTGATCGCACCGCGGGCGATGATTTTACATACGATGCCGCCCACCTTAGCGGGCAGGAACCCACGCGGAGTCAGCGTACCCGCAACCTTGCTACCGGGAGTAAACGCAATGTATTGGATGCAGTCGGTAACACAACCGCATATTGGATTACCGCAGCTGTGTTTTACGATAAGTACGACCGGCCCATCCAAACCCAAAGCAACAACCACCTGCACACTGGTTTTACAGCCGCAACCTTAGATAAGGCAACCATAATTTATGATTTTGTAAAAGCACTCAAAACAAAGTCCAGCCATTATCAAAACGCCACAACGGCTGTTCATTTAGAAGATTGGAACGACTTTGATCATGCCGGGCGTGTGCTTAAAACCTACCGCAAAATAAATGGCGGGGCAACACAGTTGGTAGCACAATACGAATACAATGCATTAGGCCAGGTTGTAGATAAAAAACTTCATAACACTACCGGAACGGATTTTTTACAAAGCGTTGATTTCAGATACAACATACGCGGCTGGCTGAGCTCAATTAACAATGCGCAACTAAATGTAAATGTTGCCAACAATGATGAAACAACTGACTATTTTGGAATGGAACTGCTTTATCAGGCAACTGAAAGCGGATTGAGTAATACCCAATACTACAACGGCAATATTAGTGCAATAAAATGGAAAGGATTGGGTACCACAGGTGCAGTTGACCAACGTAGCTACAAATACCAATACGATAAGAGTGACAGGTTAAAGTCGGCAACTTTTCAGGCATATACGGGTGCTGCCTGGACCAAAGAAGCCGGTACATTAAATGAAGCCCAGACGTACGATGTAAACGGCAACATTAAAACCCTTACGCGCAGCCGCAACCTGCGCAGCAACACGGGTATTACCATTACAGCCACGCCCGAAACCTTTGATAACCTTACCTACACCTATGCCAACAACTTAGATAAACTAACCAAAGTAGAAGATGCGGCCGCGGTAAGTGCCGGTTTTTTAAATGGCGTAAATACTACTACCGAATATGGCTACAATACCGATGGCAGCCTTACAGTTGATAACAACAAAGGCATTAGCAGCATTGCGTATAACCTGTTAGGCAAACCGCAGGTTATAAACTTTACCTCGGGCAAAAAGATAGAGTACATTTATGATGCAGCCGGAGTAAAACTTACTATGCGCACCTACCAGGGGGCTACGCTGCTAACTACTACCAACTACAGCGGCAATTTTGTATATGAAGGAACAAGCCCGGTACTTAGTTTCTTTGGCAGCCCGGAAGGTAGAATTGTTAAGAACGGAGCAAACTTTGAATACCAATATGCTATTGCCGACCACCAAGGTAATACAAGAGTAGTGTTTACCTCGGCCACACCTGCCCCCGAAGCAAAAACTGCCAACATGGAAGCTGCCGCCAATAGCGACTTCTTAAACTACACCAATAGAATAGGTTTTAACTTGTTCGATAAAACCGATGCGGGAACAACCTTTACCTACGCCCAAAAATTAACCGGTGGCAACAATGCACAAGTAGGCGTAGCGAAGAGTTACAAAGTTTATGCAGGCGATAAAGTAAAAATAGAAGCGTGGGCCAAGTACCAGAACCCTAGTAGTACGAGCAGCAACATTAGTGGTTTTGCAAGTGCTTTATTTGCAGCCTTTGGAGTGCCCACCCCTGCGGGTGGCGAAAGTGGTACCGCATCTTCGGCCTTAAACATTTGGGGTGGCCTTGTAGTAGGCGGCAATGGTGGAACCAGCACGGGCCCCAAAGCGTTTGTAAACATTATTGTGTTCGATAAAAATTATAAACTATTAGATGCCGCATGGGAAGCGGTTGACCCGGCTGCCAACCAGGTTGGTGCCAGCCCTGTAGTGCCACACGATTATATGATGCGCGAATACACGGCAAAGGAAGAAGGGTATGTGTTTATGTATGTAAGCAATGAAAGCCCTACCTTAGTAGATGTGTATTTTGATGATGTAGTGATGACGCATACAAAAGGTAATGTAGTTCAATACAACGAATATTATCCGTTTGGTTTGCAAACGGCAAACTCATGGACACGAGAAAACACAACCGGCAATAACTTCCTTGGCAATGGCGGCACCGAGTTAAATCAAACTTCACAACTATACGATTTAGATTATAGAAATTACGACCCCATACTTGGTCGCATGAATGGTGTTGACCCAATGGCTACCAAGTATGCAAGCTTAAGTCCTTACAATTTTAGTTTTAACGATCCCGTAACATTTACTGACCCCAGTGGGGCTGATCCGCATCAGGATTGGCTGGCTGAACAAGCAGCCATGCAGGAGTGGTTTGACAGAACCAACCCTTTGCCGATGGACCCTGGAGGTGGTGTTGGTGGTGCTGCTTACTATAACAGTATGATGGGTGGCTATGGAGTAGCGGGGATGGGTTGGAACCCAAACTTCTCGGTGCTCAATACTTTTTATCCGCACTTTGGTAATAGTGGTCAGCCAACTTATTGTTGTTCTTATACTCTCACAGACCCTACGCAAATTTCAATCTTTATTAATGCGGTTAATGCTGGTGGTTCTGTTACCCTCAACTCCCAAGGATTTTGGACACATGCAGAAGGCCAATATGTGAACACTCGTACTGGAGAAGTTCTTGGAGATTTTGAGCAAAATACTTTCTATGAGTATGCTGACGGTGTTTGGCAAATGGCTGGTACGCGTGATAAATCAAATTGGAAACCCAGTGTATTTGATAGGGCTCCCAGTGGCTTGGATACTTATGTGCCTATTTGGGGTTCTGGCAGACAAGCAGCGTTTTGGTTTGGTGAAGGTGATGTAAGCCGAGGGGTGCTATACACTGCTTTAGCTGTTAGTGATGTGTTTCTTGTAAAAGCAGCGGTGACAGCATTGGCGAGAGTTGGGGTTACTGCGGCTACAAAAGGAGTGGCAAGTGGCGCACAATATTCAGTAGCATATGAAATGAAACTATCCACTAAGCTTTATCCAGGTGGGAGCTATCGAGCTCACTTTCAAGCTGCAAATAAATCCCTGAACACTGCTATGGCTTCTGATGCAATTTTTGCCAAGTCAATGTCGAGGCTTGGTGTCTCAATTCCTCATTCTTCAACGGGATCAATATTAGGAAAATCACCAGCTAATTGGGTGTGGCACCATGATGTTGGAGCGGGGGTAATGCAACTTGTACCTAAATCTCAGCATACAACAGGAAGTATATTTTGGAACACTCTGCATCCGGGGGGTGTGGGTGGCATGAGTATTTGGAACAAATAAAATTGAAAACATGAAACTTTTAGAATTAGTTGAATACTTAAAAAACCCAAACAGTCTAGAAAACTTATTGGGTAAGGAATTAAAAAATGTTGAGATTGATTTAATTGAGATTTATATGATTGAATCTATTGCTCTTGATTCTCAAATAAAGTTTTTTGATGCAGAAAAAATTCCGAGCACTATTGAAATAGAAGTTGATGGACTTAAATATATAAACTTGTTTCCTTTATATATGGCTCAAGAGTTAGTCGAAGAGTTTACAAGTATTTACGGTAAGAATAATCTAGAAATAGCGAAAAGGTTAATTGAGTATCGGATAAAAGACGCTTAGATAATGGGTAATGCTATAAGTTATCAGGTAAAGCAATTTTAACGATCTAAGTATTTGATAATCAATAATACACTGCGAAGCATAACAAAAAAATGGCTGAGATAATCCCTGGCCATTTTTGTTTTAAGGGTTTAGCATTGAAATTAAGAGTCTTTTTCCACCTTCGTGTTAAAAGTTATCAGATGGACTGTAAGTATTGCAAAGCATACTGCATCAAAGCAGGCTTCCAAAGAATAGGATTCAAAAGTTTTATTGCAAAGCCTGTAAAAATACCAGCAGGCAGTATATAGCAGTGAAGCCTATCATCCGCATAGTAACTGCCGGATTGTTCAATTGCTAATTGAAGGTACTGGCATACGGGGTATATCCAGAGTATTAAGAATTTCACTTCCAACAGTAATTGAACGGATTAAACGAATAACTAAGGCTATCCAAAAGCCATATTCCTTTTTGAGAAACAGGATTTACGAAATTGACGAGTTATGGACATACATTGGGAAGAAAACAAATGAAGTGTGGATTATGTACATGATAGACCGGCATACAAAATCGGTAATAGATTTCCGAGTAGGTTCAAGAACAAAAGAGAATATTCAAACTTTAACCGGGCAGGTATTATACATGCACCCGAAAAGAATTTGTACAGATGGTTTGAACATATACCGGAGTCTTGTTCCCGGAGAAGTGCACCACACGGGGCAGTTGAGCGCACGGCATATCGAACGAAAGAACCTTAGCATGCGAACACACCTGAAAAGATTGAATCGCAAGACGATATGTTTTTCCAGAAGCAAAGAAATGTTAGAAGCCTGTTTAAGAATTTATTTTTGGGGCCAACCGAACTTAATCAAAATTTGATCTTCAAGTCGCACCTGTTTTAATTATCGAATTTCGTACCTTTTCACTGTGAAACAAACTTTTTTTGTGCTGGTACTTCTTGTCGCCTCTACTGCGAATGCCCAACAGTTTGATAGTTTGCTTCACAAAATAAATTCCGATAGCCTCTTCACTTTAAAAGCCGACACGTTACTCACCAACAAAATCCAAAAAGCTGATTCAGTTACCCGTGCCTTTCAGTCTGGCGTGGATAGCGTAAAGACGGATTATCAAAAACAGATCAACACAATTAATAATGCACGCACTAAAGTGCAGTACAAGATAGATAGTCTTAATAGCATGCAAGTACCTACACAAAAGCTTACACAACAGTTAGACAGTCTCAACCGCTTGCAAACCGAAAAGCTGCAAGCGGCTACTACCAAAATCAACAATCTCAAATCAAAATCAACCAAGTCATTAGATGCCATTCAACTGCCCACCGAACTGCAAGGCCCGGTCAACAACCTGAAACAATCCATTAACGGTTTTGGAGTGTCCGGAATCAATACCCAGAATTTATCAATCGGTAGCGTGGATTTACCCAATCTTACCAATACCCAATTACCTACACTCACCAATCAGATCAAACTCGATCCCAACCTGAAAAGCTTTTCAAGCGAACTCAATCAACTCAATGGCTTTGGTAATAATCTTGGCACCTATGCACAAGATGTAAAGCAACTCACACAAGGCAACCTGAACGAAATCAAGAGTGTAGATAAACTCATCGAAAATAAAGTTTCGGGCATAGAAGGCATGGAGCAATTGCAGGAAGGCAAGGCGCTGATGGATAAAGCTATACCCGACTCGGCCGCGTTAGCCAACATGGCTAAGGAACAACTTCTGAATGCAGCACAAGATCACTTTGCGGGCAAAGAAGCGGTACTGCAACAAGCCATGGACAAGATGAGTAAACTCAAGAATAAATACTCGGAGGTAAAGAGTTTAGCAGAGTTACCCAAGCGTTTACCCAATCCGCTTAAAGGTAAACCGTTTATTGAACGGTTGGTTCCGGGCGTTTCCTTTCAAATACAGAAGTCGCAGTTTTTGCTCGTAGATGTAAACCCAACAATTCTCTATAAAATCCGGCCCCGACTTTCAGCGGGTGCGGGCTGGAATGAACGCCTGCCATTCGATGGCTGGAAGATTCAGGGTGGTAATGAGCGGGTGTATGGTCCGCGGATGGTTGTTCAGTTTTTGTGGACGAAGGGAATTACTTTTCGATTACAACCCGAAGTGATGAATACTACTATTCCACCGCTGCTGGCCAGTAGCTTAGGTTTAGATCCATCGTATCGCAAGTGGATTACCAGTGTGTTTGCCGGAATCAAAAAAGAATTTACCGTTTACAAATCCATTAAAGGCAACAGCGAGCTACTCTACAACTTCCGCGATAAAGATGGCATGAGTCCGTATGCCGATAAAGTAAATGTGCGATTTGGATTTGAGTTTCCGATAAAAAAGCGGAGGTAAACGCATTGCGACAACTTCCTTGCACACTAAGTTGATTCACTTCCAACCTTGCTCACCTAACAACGGCACAAAAGCAAAATTATCAAACGTTTCTTGTTTTAGTTTGCCATTGGCTTTGGTAATGCGCAGCATCTTCTGGCTTTCGCGATCGCCCACCGGGATAATTAAAATTCCATTTTCATTGAGTTGGTCGGTTAACGCAGTAGGCACAACCGGTGCCCCGGCCGTAACAATTATTTTATCGTAGGGTGCTTTTGCCGGAATTCCTTTCGAGCCATCGCCAAAAAAGAAAAAGGGTTTATAGCCAAGCAGTGGTAAAAACTCGCGGGTACGGTCGTATAATTTTTTTTGATATTCAATGGTATAAACTTTCGCGCCAAGCTCCAATAAAACGGCCGCCTGGTAGCCCGAGCCCGTTCCAATCTCCAAAACCTTGTCGCCCGGTTTAATGTTGAGCTTCTCGGTTTGGAAGGCTACTGTGTAGGGTTGGGAGATGGTTTGGCCCTCGCCAATAGGGAAAGCCTTGTCCTCGTAGGCGTGGTTCAGCAGGGCATCGTCAAAAAAGGCGTGGCGCGGCACTTTTGCGATTGCAGCCAAAACGCCATCGTTTGAAATGCCTTTTTCGCGCAGTTTTTTAACCAATTTATTGCGCAAACCGCGCTGCTTGTAATTGTCTTCTACCATAGGCGAAAAGCCGATTTTTCGCTAAAAACGCCATTTTTTACCGGTAAACAAAGTTTTGGAAAATCTTTAGGAAAATTGAAACTCAACCTGCTACCTTAGGGTTCTATTAAAAGCACAGTAAAAACTATTTGCCATAGCGTTAAACTGTGTCAAAACCTGCCTTTGTAAGTAAGCCTCAGGCTTCTTCAAGGCAGGTTTAATTTTTTTCTTAATAACCAATCAGCACAAACGGAGCCCAATAGTAGGGGGCAGCATATTGTTCACCGGTAATCATATCCAACTTCGCATGACGCAAGGCCTCGGTAAAGGGTTTGTTGTTTTGGGTAACGAGTTGTTGATAGAATGAAGTCATCAATTGTGCGGTGGACTCATCGGCTACACTCCAAAACGATACCACCAAGTTTTTAGCACCGGCATACACCAAAGCCCGCGATAGCCCGATTACGCCTTCGCCTTTCGAAATTTTGCCAAGCCCCGTTTGGCAGGCAGAAAGCGTTACCAGCTTAGCATTCAGGTGCAGGTTATAAATTTCGCCACTAAATAAATTTCCGTCTTCAGCTTCTGTATCGGTTTGTAAAAAAATGCGCGATAGATCGGGATTATCCTCATCTACAATACCGTGCGTGGCAAAATGGATCAGGTCGAAACTTTTAAGTGTTTCACTTTTAACCGATGTTTCGTTGGCCGCATGTTGCATGAGTACCTCACACGGAATTTGCCTTTCCGTGAGCAACTTTTTTATTTGGTTAACTTCTGTTTCCGTTCCGGGCAATGTATTGAGGTTGTCTTTAGTGGGAAACTGAATAGGGGCCATTAACTGGGCTGAGGATAGACCGGATTTAGGGTTGCCTTTACTTTTTTGGAGCAGTAACCCTGCTGAGAGTTCGTAGCGAATGGTAAACTGTTTTACGAGGTACGGCAACTTATTGAATGCAGTGCCTTCTTTAACGGGTTTTGTAAGCAATGCCTCGAATGGTACCACACTCATTCTACCGGTAGGCAGAAATACCAGATTTTGGACGGAGCCCGGAATACCGGCTGGAATTAAAAGCCGGTACAGATTTCGGGAACTGATTGCAAATACTTTTGCATCGCTAAAGAACATACTGTTTCTAAATCCACTCAGGTATCTATCGTACTCTTTGGGTAGGGCCTGATCTTTTACCTGGTAGCTTTTACTTGTAATCAGAAAGGTATAAAGCCGTGCGTTATCGTCATCAATAAAATAACTGATAAGTGCTGTTTTGGAATCGAGCAAGGTTTGCAGTTGGCTAATGGTTGGCGCTGCTGAGTTAAACTTCAGGTTGTAATAATCCGGAAATTGTTTTTCAAGTTGCGCTACAAAATCGTTGTATGCCTGGTTCAGTTCAAAGGCTGTTTCGCGCAGGTATTTTTCTTCTTCTTCGGTTGGCTTTTGTGCGAGTTTTTGATTTACCAATGCGAGTGCTGATTTTAAACTTTTTTCTTCTTCCAGCAATTCAGATGGAATGTTGGCAAACGATTTGGCATTGGCATCTGAAATAGCTTCTTGTAAAACAGCCGCTTTACTTTTTTCGGCAAAATAGAAACTCAGTTCGCGATATTCTGAACGGTTCAAAAATGAAACATCACTTAACAGGTGACTTACGCGAACACCGGCTGCATAGATTTCATTGGCTACGGCCCCCAATGCAATTTTGTCGGCTTCGTAGGTAGTTTGTTGCCGCATTTTGTCAATCAAGGTGTCACTGGTTTGTAAGGCAGCAAGTGAAAGTTGCAAGTCACTTACTTTTAAAGTTTTGCCGAGGTGCCGCGATTCCAATGCCTGGGCTTTGTACATCAAAGAGTACAATAGTTGAGTGCCGTTGTAAAAATTGAATGTAGTTGGGTTAACCTTTATCGACTGATTATTAAAATCGGTAAGGTTGGCAATGATGGCTTTTTGATAGTATTGAGCTGCTTCATCGTATTTCTTTTCAGCCAGCTTTTCATTGCCGATCAGGTTTAGTACATAGGCAACATCCGAATGTTTCTGGCCTTGCGTGGTTTGGTACATGGCTAAGGCTTTGTTGTAAAACTCCAGGGCTGTTCCAGAATTTCCCATCGAAGAATAAGTTTGCCCCAGGTTCATCATTACCAATGCTTTGTTGGGATGGGGTTGCGGATAAATTTTTTCCCATGTTGCTAAAGCCGTGTTGTAATAGTTAATGGCATCGCCATATTGTTTATCGATTTGATTCAGATAGCCGAGGTTTGTATTGGCAATAGCAATTTTTGGATGTTCCTTACCGTGAAGTTTTTCATACATGGTAAGTGCCATGTTATAGTACTGATAAGATTTGTCGATATCGATTTTGATGTAGCTAAGACCCAGGTCGTTGTAAATAGCAGCAATCAATTCATGATCGGCTGGTAATTTTTCCTGCCGGATGGACAAGGCGTGCAATAAATGTTCTTCGGCCTGGCTCCACTTGGCCGATGTTCGAAACACATTTCCCAGGTAGGCAAGTGCATTGGCCATTTCTAAAGTTCGTGCTTGATTGGCCGCATCCAACTTTTCAATTGCGGCTTGTAACTCTTCAATGGCAAGGTCAATTCTTCCACGATTAAGTTGCAAAAATCCTTTGGTTGTTTGAAGCACGGCTATTTGTTTGCCTGCGTTTTTGTTAGCCTTCGCTGTGGCAAGCAGGGTTTCAATTAACTTATCCGCTTCATCCAGTTTGCCCAGGCTTACAAGTGCTTCGGCTTTTTTATTTTGAATTTCAAGGTTTTGCAAAGGTGTGATTCCCGGTGTTCTGTCAGCTAAAGCAATAACCGCATCGAACCGCGAATCGGCCATGAGTTGGTTGAGTTGTTCGAGTATATCGGGCTGCGCGTTTTGTTTTTGAGCAAATGGCATCAGCCAGCATGAAATCAACCATAAACTTAGTAAGGTACGTGCCATTTTTTTAAAACCGGTAATAATAACTTACGGTGGTAACATCATTGCGGGTAAGGCCATCGGGGTTTACTTTACGCTGCGTTATTTTTTTTCCCAACAAAAGTCTTACACCTGATTTTACGTTAAAATTATAACCGATAGTACCAATACCTGAAAGTGCCATGCCCGTGGTGCCGTCTAACTTAATGCGCGCATTGGTATTTACATCTGTTATTTCATCTTGAGTAATTCTAAAAATCGGTAAAAGCCCCAGTGTAAAATTGAATCGTGCAAACCGGAAGTTGCGTTCAGCTCGCAACATTACATCGGTACCGCGTTTTAGTTTGTATGCTATCATATTATCCCGCACGTAATCTTCGCCCTGGCCATCCAGGTAAACCGGAATCCACGCACCCCACGTAAATGTGTTTTCATTCTGATTAAACGGATGTTGAATGCCAGTTGCGAACAACCATTTTTTATTGATGAGTGAAATGCCAGCAATAGCATCGTATGTACCTAAGCTGGTTTGATAGTACATGGGTAGCATTAAGCCGTTTTCGCTTGAGCGTAAGTTGGATTTATTAGAAGGAATTTTGCTTCCTACCGAAGCACTGATATCAAAACGTTCGGATGAGAACAGGTTACGGGTAAGGCATAGCGATAGATCACCAAGGCCACTGGTTTTACCAAAGTTTCCATCAACAGCCTGGTAGGGTACTTTAATCTGAAAAAAAGTTTTGTCATCAATCAGGTTAAAGCTTGCATCTAAATTGGCTACATAAACAACGGGCGACAGGGTGGTGTTTCCTTTGTAAAAACTTACTTCCATGCTGCGCAGCTTCACCGGAATTTTTTTGTTGTAGGGTTGATCGGGCTTCATAGCACCCATGGTACAAAAGCCGGCATCGCTGCAACCCTGGGAAAAAACTTTTGATGTAAGTAATACAAACAAAAAGATGGTACGTGTTTTAAAACTGCTCATGGTTTTACTTTTGACCTGTAATGGCTACCGCATCTATTTCGTTCCAATCTTTTACTGCCGGGCTGTTAATGGCAAGCCTGATAGCATTTGCCTTATATGGAGTTTCAATCAGGTGAATTGAAAAAACTCTGCCTGCTTCACCCAAATTGGCTTGTGCGGGCTTTGAGTAAACAGTAATCCATTTGCTGGTAACTGAATTACGAAGGTAAACCGTATCGATAGCGCCCGGAAATACATTTTCATAGATCTCGATTTTTTTAACCGTTTGCGGTTCGGCAAAACCAAGTACCAGAAACTCACGCTGGCCATCGGCTGTTAAAGAAGACCAGGCATTTTCATGCGAGCCAGCACCGGCACTCACATTGTTTGGGCCTAATGCCCGCTGGGCAGACCATGCGGTTGCAGTCCACTGGCTACTAAATGCAATAACTGAAGCTGCAAATTGTGTAATCTTCTCGCCTTTAAATGGCTCAAAGTCGGAGCAACCTATCAGCAGGAAAAGAAAACTTGAATAAAAAACTAAGCCTCGCTTCATGGGGTGAAGTTACAAGGCTAAGTTACAACTTTCAAACAGCCTTCCTAACGATTGAAGCGCAGAATTGAATTACATACCCAGCGATTGATTTTCGATCGAAGCGAGTTCGATAATCTTTTCGTATTCGGCCGGATTCAAATCGTTGAAGAAGTAGTGTACCGGGTTTGCATGCACACCATTTACAAATACTTCGTAATGTAAGTGTGGTGCGGTAGATAAACCGGTATCGCCCACATATCCAATTAAGTCGCCCCGCTTTACTTTTTGTCCTTGCCGAACGGCAAATCCGTGCATATGCGCATAGCGTGTTCGGTATCCAAAGCCATGTTCAATTTCAATCATTTTACCATACCCACTAAAGCTTACTTCCAGTTTATCAATTACTCCATCGGCAGTAGCATAAATGGGGGTGCCTATGGTGGCTGCAAAATCAATACCGGTATGCATTTTCTTTACTTTGTAAATGGGGTGAAACCGCATGCCAAAACCAGATGCCAGCGCTATTAATTGTTTATTGGCCACGGGTTGAATGGCCGGAATAGCCGCGAATAATTTCTCCTTACTTTCGGCCAATTCTACCACATCGTCCTGCGATTTGGATTCGATGTAGATTTTTCTGCGCAGGTTATCCACACTTTCCGAAAGTTTTACGATCAGGTCGGAGTGAATAATATTTTTGTTTTTGATGTCTTCGTAGCGATCTAAACCACCCACTCCGGCTTCGCGAATACTTTTATCAATGGGTTCGGCCCCCAACACTACCCGGTAAATATTATCATCGCGATATTCCATATTGGCAAGTTGCTGATGGAGTTTTTCAACTTCATTAGAAAGATTCTCGTAGTAGAACTCCATTTCTTTTACTTCGTTGCGTAACAACAATTCTTTTGGCGACTCGAAGTATGTGCCGTATAAAATAAGTAACCCAACAGCCATGGCTACGGTAAGGCAAACTATTCCCAGTGTGTTCAGAATAATATCGCCCGTTGAGGTTTTGATGCGCTCGTACTTACAGGTTTCGGTGTCGTAGTAATACTTTATTCTTGCCATATAGATGTTAAGGTTGGGGCCTGAATACTTTCATGATTTCGGGCCTGCACTCGATGTAAGGGCCGTTTAAAAGATCGATACAATATGGAATAGCCGGAAACACTGCATCCAAACATTGGCGGATGGCTTTTGGTTTCCCCGGCAAATTTACAATTAAGGTCTGATTTCGGATTCCGGCTGTTTGTCGTGATAGAATAGCGGTGGGCACGTACTTCAGGCTTTCCGTACGCATTAGCTCACCAAACCCGGGCATCATTTTGTTGCAAACTGCTTCTGTTGCTTCGGGTGTAACATCGCGCAAAGCGGGCCCGGTGCCACCACTGGTAATAATCAAACAACATTTTTTTTCATCGGCCATGCTGATGAGCGTTTTTTCAATTAACGTTTGCTCATCAGGTATAACGGCATATTCGCTATGCCATGTACTCATCAAATATTCGTTTAAGGTTTGCACAATCGCCTTTCCGGGAATGTCTTCATAAATTCCCTGGCTGGCACGATCGGACACGTTGATGATTCCAATACGAATTGGCTTTTCGCTCATGCTTTGGCTGATGTAGGTGTTGATAGCTGGCGCAAGCTTTTAGCCCGGCCTTTCTTAAATACCTGCCGCCCTTTGTTAATTCCTTTTCTTAACTCGCGTTGTGCTTCTTCGGGTAATGCAATTATTTCGGCACAGGTATCGGAACAGCAGTTGTTAAATTTTTGAGCGCATTCCTGGCACTGAATAAATAACAGGTGGCAACCATCATTTTTGCAATTAGTGTGGGTATCGCATGGCTTACCACACTGGTGGCATTCGCTGATGATGTCATCTGAGATACGTTCGCCCAGGCGTTCGTCAAATACAAAGTTTTTACCAATGAATTTGTTTTCAAGATTCTGTGCCTTTACTTCCTGCGCGTATTTGATGATTCCACCTTCTAATTGAAATACATTTTTAAAGCCGATGTGTTTAAACCAGGCGCTTGCTTTTTCGCAGCGAATGCCACCGGTACAATACATCAACAGGTTTTTATCTTTCTGATCGTTCAATAAACTTTCAACAACCTGCAGCTCTTCCCGAAAAGTGTCAACATCGGGGCAAATCGCATTTTTAAAATGGCCCACTTCGCTTTCATAATGATTGCGCATGTCCACAATAACTGTATTGGGGTTATCGGCAAGGGCATTAAACTGTGCTGCGTTAACATGCGTGCCACAATTGGTTACATCAAAAGTGGTATCGTTTAATCCATCGGCTACAATTTTTTTACGAACCAGAATCTTTAGTTTAAAAAATGATTTACCGTTATCATCAACAGCCAGATTTAACCGAACCCCATTTAAAAAATGGATTGAATACAATTCTGTTTTAAAGTTTTCTAAGTTTTGGGTGGGTACACTTATTTGCGCGTTAATGCCTTCGTGGGCTACATATACCCGACCCTGCACACCCAGTTGTTCAAATTTTTTATAGAGTTGGTTGCGGAAAGTATTAGGATCGGCTAACTGATAGTATTTATAAAACGATATGGTAGTACGCTCTTCCTGGCTGGCGCGCAGTTTTTCCTTCAGAACTTTGCCATTAACACGATTAAAAAGGGCCATTTTGCACGATTTAACGGGCAAAGTTAGCAAAAAATGGCTTATTGCGTATTGGCTTTCAGTTGGCCTCTCATTAGTTTGTTAAAGTCCTCGCAGCTCAATGCCCCGGTGTGGTTGCAGTAGCCACAGGTTTTATAGGTTTCGCCCAGGTAGGTTTTTTTTATAATAACCGTGGAACCATTACAGACCGGGCACGCAACCTTGCCGGTAGGCCCGCAATCAATATCAAAATCTTTTGAAAGTATTTGTGCTGCTTGTTTTGCCTCCAGTTGTTTCTCTTTCAACAATTCAACCTCAGCATTCGCTTTCAGGTTTATTGCTTCTTCTGAAAACTGTCCGGCAGTACCTTTCAGTTGAATATATTTATTTAACCAATCCACACTCTGCTTAAATTTATTGAGGTAGAATGAATTTTTACCGAGGTAGAAAGTTAAGTCAGAAGGTACGCTGCGTACATTTTTTAATAGATCAAGAATTTTTGCATCGGCTGCTTCATATTGTTGCCGATTGATGAGTATTGCTACCGAATCTATCTGCCTGTCGATGGCGCGTTGCTTTTCGGCCTGCCGTTGTATTTCCAGTTCACGTAATTTTTCCTGTTGTGTTTGGGCATGTAATGCAGTGGAAACCATAAAAGTCATTAATAAAAATCCCCACTTTCTCATGCTGTAAACTGTTCTTTTGATAGTTGTAACCATTCCAATACCGAGTTGCTGAAAATATCTTCCTTCACATTTACAGGTAGAGCCATATCTTCAATAAACTTGCCAATCTCTAAATCGCCCAGTGGAAAGGGATAATCAGAACCCAACATTACACGATTACTGCCCTGCAATTTTAGTACATATTCCAACATTAATGGATCGTGCGTAACACTATCTATCCAAAATTTACCCAAATAATTACGAGGATTTACGTTATTGTCAATCGCCACCAGGTCGGGCCGGCAATCAAACCCGTGTTGAATGCGCCCCAGTGTGGGCAGAAAGGAACCACCGGCATGCGAAAACATAACCCGCAAGTTGGGTAACCGCTCAAACACACCTCCAAAAATCATGGAACAGATAGCCCGCGAGGTTTCGGCCGGCATGCCTACCAACCAGGGAAGCCAATAGCGTTGCATTTGTTTTTCGCCCATCATATTCCACGGATGAACCATAATGGCAAGACCTAATTTTTCGCAGGCTTCGAAAATAGGATAGAAACGATTTTCATTCAGGTTTTCATCGTTGATGTTCGATCCAATCTGGATTCCGGCAAGCCCTTCTTTTTTGATGCGTTGCAATTCTTCAATGGCCAGATCGGCATCTTGCATGGGCACCGTACCCAATCCGATGTAGTTTTTAGGATAATCGTTGGTAAGACCGATCAGATGATCATTCAGATATCGGGAAAGATCAAGGCAATCCAATGGCTTGGCCCAATACGAAAACATAACCGGAATGGTACACACCACCTGTACCGCTGTATTGAATTGAGCGTACTCTTCCATGCGCAGCTTCGCATTCCAGCAATTTTCTTTTATCTCCCGGAAGAATTGGTTGCCGCGCATCATCTTGGCAAAGCCTTTTTTATGATGTTGTAGATAAATGAAATCACCATAGCCAAACTTATCGGTCCAGTTGGGCATTTTTTCAGGAAGGATATGCGTATGCGAATCGATTTTAAGCATGCGGAACAATGGGTGCAAGTTACAACTCAAAAATCTTATTCATCAACTTCCATTTTTCACCGGGTTGCGAGCCGGGCAGCGCTTGCTGATAGTTCCACATTAATGTTTCCCATTCCTGAACTTTTGGGTTAGCAAGATCGGCTTTGGCTTTTCCATCAAACGAAAATGAATCGGTGGTTTCCATGATCATAAATAATCTGTTGCCCGTGCGATAAATTTCCATGTGGATGATGCCGGAATTTTTAATACTAGCTTCAACTTCGGGCCACACTTTTTTATGATACGCTTCGTACTCGGCAATCAGGGTTGCATCGTTTTTTAAGTCCAGCGCAAGGCAGTAGCGTTTCATGTTGTCTTCATTTTGTAGCCACTCCAGCCAAAATACACTACAACCAGAAAGCAAACCATAGGCAAGAGAAATGCAAACTGAATGTTGTGAATCAGACCCATGAGCGGTGGAATGATAGCCCCGCCAACAATTGCCATAATAATGAAGGATGAACCAAGCTTGGTTTGTTCTCCCAAGTCTTTAACCCCCAACGCAAAAATGGTGGGAAACATGATGGACATAAAAAAATTGACACTCAAGATAGCATAGACAGCAATTTCACCACTGGCAAGCACGCCAGTAAGACAAAGCAGTGCTGCTGCTATGCCATAGTACATCAGTAGCTTATTATCTTTTACAATAGTCATTAACCACGTGCCGGCAAATCGCCCGATAACAAATAATGTAGTGCCAATGATCATATAATTTTTGGAGGCTACTTCTTTGTTTACTCCAGGGAGCAACTCTGTAATGTAGTCGAGTGTAATACCCCAGATACCAGCCTGTGCACCTACATAAAAAAACTGGGCAATAATGGCCCAGGTAAGATGTTTGTTTTTGAAGATGGAGGCATCAAATTTTAACTTCGATGTTTTAGATGGTTCAGGCATTTTAATCAGGAAGAATAAGAATGCTACTACTAATACGGTGCCTGCAATCAGTGTGTAGGGAAAGATTACTGCATCGGCAGCTTGTTGTTTTTCTTCGAGGGTAGTCATGCTGCCTTCGTTACCGGCAAAAATAAACTGACCGGCAATCCACGGGCCTACTACCAATGCAACACCGTTGAATGATTGTGAAAAGTTTAGTCGCTGAACAGACGTTTCGGGTTTACCCAATATGGTTACATATGGGTTGGCTGCCGTTTCCAGAAAAGCAAGCCCACTGGCAATGATGTACAACGCTATTAAAAAGAAACTGAATGTTAATGTGCTGGCAGCCGGAATAAATAACAAGGCACCAATTGCATACAACAACAAACCCAACAGGATTCCTTTTTTGTAATTAAATCGTTCCATGAATAAACCGGCCGGAATAGCAATTGTAAAGTAGCCGAAGTAAAAAGCAGTTTCCACCAACAAGGCCTGGGCCCGCTTTATTTCAAACACTGGTTGAAAATGGGAGATAAGGGCAGAGTTAAGAATGTTGGCCAATCCCCATAGAAAGAATAAACTGGTGACCAGCAATAAGGGTAAAAGAAAATTTTGATTTGAACTGTTGCTAGTGCCAGATGAACTAGATTGAATTGGCATATTTTCCTTTAGAAGTTGGGTTTAATTTAAACTAATAACTAGTCTTCACCGAAGTAATCACTATCAATTTTTTTTAACTCATAAGTTTGTTGTACTGTGCAACCAAGATTTGAATCGATCATAAGTTGAGCTAAATGAACGCCATCAATCAATACAATTTTCGTTTCATTGCGAGGAGTGTACTCAAGTGCATCTTTTGTGAAACTCGAAGTTGTTATAAAGATTCCCTTTTTAGCTCCTTGGCCTGCCAACGCACCCACAAATTTTTGAAGTTCAGGACGACCAACCACATTACCGGGTCTCCAACGCTTGGCTTGAATGTAGATTATATCAAGCCCAAGTTTATCTTCTTTTATTGTCCCATCTATTCCTTCGTCACCACTTTTTCCAATTGCCGTACCTGCATCCTTCATTGAACCACCATAGCCCATTTTAACCAACAACTCTACAACAAGCTTTTCAAAAAATGCTGGTGATAGATCGACAACCTTGTTCAAAAGTTCAGCAGCTAAGGATTTTCTTATCCTTTGATAGGCTTTATCTAAACTTTCCTCCGGTGTAAGATCATTGGATTCAGATTTTGCAATCTCCTCTTCAACTTCATTGCTTGGACGGGAAGCATTTTGGAATTCCATAAACGGAGCAAACTGTCTCAAATACTTCGCATCAATCCGGTCTGGATTTTTGGCTAAGGTTTCTCTGCCAACATCTGTGATTACAAATGTTGCTCGTTTTGGCGATTCGAGTAGTCCAGCTTTCTTTAAGTAAGTTTTGGCCCATCCAACTCTATTATCAAAAATAGCCTGATTACCACTCGCTAAAAGTTCTTTGCGCTCTTCATCAGTTACCTTAAACTCACTTGCTAATGTTTCAATGAGGTCTCGGTACCGATGTTCCTTACCATCTGCAACTAGTTTAAGTATTGGAAGCATTAATGATTGATAATCGGGTATCATGTCAATAACTATTAACTACAAACTAACTACTAATTACTAACTAATGGCTCTATCCAAATGTGTATAACCACCATCTACAAAAAACCATTGGCCGGTGGTGTGGCTGCTGCGATCGCTCAGCAGAAAAGCAACTGCATGCGCAATCTCATCGGGTTTGGTAAGGCGATGCTCTAACGGAATCTTTCTTGAAATCTGTCGCAACTTTTCCTGCGGATCGGCAAAACCTTTTAACCACGATTCATAAAGGGGTGTGGAAACTTCAGCTGGAATAACCGCATTTACACGAATGGAGTAGGGAAGAAGTTCCACAGCCCATTCGCGCGTAAGCGAAAGGATGGCACCTTTGGCTGCTACATATCCTGAGGTGTTGCCTTGACCGGTTACAGAAGTTTTAGAACCGAGGTTTACAATTGAGCCCCGTCTTTCCTTGAGGTAGGGCAAGCAATAATGCGCCATAAAGTAATAGTGGCCTACATTGTTGTTCAACGATTCAATAAATTTTTCCGGAGTTCCACTTTGTAAGCCAATGTTATCATTAAAGCCGGCATTGTTTACAAGTGCATCGATGGGGCCTAACTCAGCTACAATGTCTTCCACAACTTGTTTGCAAGCCTCGGCACTTGTAAGATCGGCCGTGAAGTAACTTCCCTTTAAACTTCTATCGGGTAAGGTTGAAATTGTTTGCGTGATTTTATCTACGATAGCAACTTTAGCACCTTCTTCATTCAGAAGTTCTACAATCGCTTTACCAATGCCACGGGCACCGCCCGTTACAATCACCACCTTGTTTTTCAAATGAAGATCCATGCTTAAAGATTGTAAAATCTGACGGCATTTTCGCCCATGATGGCTTCTTTTTCTGATTCGGAAAATGATTGGATGTAACCTGTTACAAGCTTGAGTTGTTGCACATATTGAGCAGCCACTAAACACACCGGCCAATCCGAACCGTACATCACACGTTTAGAGCCGAATACATTAAACACAGTATCCAGATACGGGGTAAAGTCTTCCGCTTTCCAATTTTTCCAATTGGCTTCTGTTACCATTCCGGATAGCTTACAACAAACATTTTCATGCTTAGCAATAGCCGAAAGATATTTTTTCCAGTAGGATAAATTGCTGCCCACCAAGGGCTTTGCAATATGATCGATGACTAATTTCTGATCGGGCAACTTTTGTACAAATGCCACTGCTTCTTCCAGTTGCGATTCTTTAATCAGGATGTCGTATGTAAAGTTGTGTTGATGAAGCAGGGCTACTCCTTGAATAAATTCAGGTTGCAGCATAAAGCCTTTTTGTTCAGCTTGTACAATGTGCCTGAATCCTTTTAGTTTTTCGATGCTCGTGTAGCGCTCAAGTGTATGTGGCAGTTTTTCGTTTCGCAAATCAACCCAGCCGACAATGCCTTTTATAAATGGATATTTTTGTGTCAGGCTAAGCAAAAAACTATTCTCTTCCTCTGATTGATCTGCCTGCACTGCCACACAACCATCAAATTGGTGTTCTTTCAAGATGGGATCCAGATCAGCGGGTAAAAAGTTACGTTGAATCACCTGCATCTCATCGGTAATCCAACTATCGCGCTGGCGATTGTAAATCCAGAAATGTTGATGCGAATCGATGCGCATGCGATGCTTATTGACCGCGCACTATTTGTCGCTGTTCACCCAACCCTTCAATACCTAACTCCACTACATCGCCCGGCTTTAAATAAATAGGCGGATGAAATCCATGCCCCACACCCGATGGCGTTCCGGTTGAAATTACATCGCCCGGTAACAATGTCATAAACTGACTGATGTAACTCACCAGAAAAGGAATTTCAAAAATCATATCATCGGTATTGTTATCCTGCATCATCTTACCATTCACCTTCAACCACATGTGCAGGTTGTTGAAGTCCGCCACTTCATCTTTGGTAACAAAGTAAGGCCCAAGTGGAGCAAATGTATCGCACCCCTTACCTTTTGTCCATTGGCCATTGCGTTCCAACTGAAAAGCCCGTTCGCTGTAATCGTTGTGCAGGCAATAACCGGCTACGTAATCCATTGCATCTTTTTCTTCTACATAGGTTGCTTTCTTGCCCATGATGAAGGCAAGTTCAACCTCATAATCAGTTTTAGTGCTGTTGCGCGGAATCAACACTCCATCGTTAGGGCCGGTTATAGCCGTTGTGGATTTGAAAAAGATAATGGGTTCACTGGGTAATGGCATCTTCGATTCGAAGGCATGCTTGGTATAATTTAGGCCCACGCAAATAATTTTGGATGGCCGTTGCAAGCAGGCACCAATGCGGGTTGCGGCACTTACTTCTGGTAAACTATTTTGGTTCGCGTTAATCCATTTTTCAAGGCGTGCAAGGCCATCGTTTTGTAAAAACGTTTCACCGTAGTCTTCTCCGAAAGCAGAAACATCTAACATTTTACCATTTACCAAAGCCCCAGGCTTTTCTTTACCGGGTTCTCCAAATCGAAATAATTTCATTTCTATGTATTAAGTTTTAAAAATCCACCATCAATTGGGTAGTCTGTACCCGTAATAAACGAAGCTTCGTCCGAACACAAATACAAGGCGAGGTTGGCAATCTCATCGGGTGTTGCCATACGACCAATGGGTTGTGTTTTGGAAAGTTTATCAAACATTTCTTTCTCCTTGCCGGGATAATTTGCTTTCAGAAAGCCATCTACAAAGGGTGTATGCACACGACCGGGCGAAATACTGTTGCACCGGATTCCATCTTGTACATAATCTTTCGCTACCGATAAGGTCATAGATGCAACTGCACCCTTTGTCATAGAATAAGCAAAGCGCTCGCTGATGCCGGTAAACGCTGCCACCGAAGCGAGATTGATGATAACACCACCCTTTTGTTTTTTCATAATAGCAATTACGGCCTGCATGGTGTTGTAAACACCTTTCACATTTACCTGAAATAATCTTTCCAGATCTTGTTCAGTGGTGGTTTCCAATTTACCAATGTGAGCAATGCCTGCGCTGTTAATCAGTATATCAATCCTACTGTACTGATTAAGTATTTGTTGAATAATTGTTTTTACTTCGGCTTGCAATGAAACATTACACACATGCACAGTTGCTTTTAAATTTTGGCTATTGATTTCAGTAGCAACTGAATTTATGGCGGCCGCATTGAGATCGAGTAAATGTACGTGTGCGCCTTGAGTAGCCAGGCGTATGGCAATGGCCCGACCAATACCACTTCCGGCACCGGTTATTAAAGCTACTTTACCTGAAAGATTAAATGGCATTATAAAATTATTTGGCAGCTTCAGCTTGCAGGTATTGAAGCATCCGCCTGGTATCGTAATTTCGGGTGCCTACTTCTTTTTGAATAACCTTACCTGCTTTTGAAATTATAAAAGTTGTTGGTATGCTGGGCACTTGCAGATGATCGGGCAGATAGCCGGATGGTTGATAAACCGGAAATGAAAAATTATTCTTTTCAAGGTACTTCTCAATTTTGGGTTTATCCCGATCCTGATCCCACGAAAGCATTACAAACACAATGCTATCGGACTTTACTTTATCATACAAACTTTGAATGCCCGGCATTTCGGCCCGGCAGGGCCCGCACCAGGTTGCCCACATATTCAAAAAAATAACCTTCCCTTTAAATTGTTCAAATGGAATTTTATTTCCCTGTAAGTCTTTGATTGTAAAGTTGTAATTAAAATCGGGCGCTGCAGTATCTTCATCAGGCGTGGCATTTAGAAGTCCCGCTTGCATGGCGGCCCGTTGTGTAAATACCGAAACGCTACTGAGTAAACCGGTTGCCTGCAATATTACGATTAGTAGTATGGCTGATAGAATCGGTTTTAGCAATCCTATAAGATGTCTCATTTATTTGCGGTTTATTTTTGGTTTGATCGGCCTTTTACTCAATTCTGGCTTGGTTATTGAAATGAGGCATCTCAAATCTGTTTAAATTTAATAACTTCGAATAATTTTTTAAAGATTAAAATGAGCCGAAGTGTACTCTCATTGATTGTTCTCGTACTGGTTGCTGCCACAGCCTGGGGGCAAAAGGTAAAATACAAAGACCTTATTGAGTTGCTTAACGCACGCAACTACGAAGTGGCTGAGCCATTTCTTAAACGTTACCTGAAGGAAAATACCGACAATATAAGTGCGTATTTATACATGGGTATTGTTTATCATGATAAATCGCAACGCAACGATATTTTGAAGCAGCCGGAAGCACTGATAACCAATATCGATTCGGCTGTTTATTTTTTTGAGAAGGTTGCTCCCTTAATTACCGAACGAGAGTTAAAACGAAATAAGGAAAACTACCAGATGTACCTGAGGCGTGATGTGCGTACAGCCGAGTTTGCCATAAAGTTATCGGATGTAACCCTGGATATCGAAACACGGCTCAAAAGCCTTCAGGAAAGAAAAGAAAAAGTTAAAAACCTGAATCAATACTTTAAGGCAACCCAACGGCAGTATAACTCCGCACAGGAACTATTCAAAAACATACAACTAAAATTTACCTCCGAAAAAGAGTTTTACCTGCGCCTGGATGATCAAGTTTCTGCTGATGTACAAAAAATTGGTGTTGTTTACGATAGCTCACAAACATCATTTAAAAATTACCGCAGTGTGCTGGAAACAATGGGAAAGGTTCCCTACAACCAGATGATTACCTTATCCGAAATAAAAAATTTTAAACAAGATGGTGCTACCTATGTTGATTTTTTAAAATCGGATTTGCGCTTGTGGGATTACCATAAATGGGCACAAACTACCCTGGAAATTTATAAGAATGAAATTGTGCCCTTACGCGATCATTTGGTTTCCTATGATATTGAACTTAACAAGCTTGCACAAAAATTAAAAACCGATTCTGTATCTGTAAAGAGTGATTTAACTAAACTACTAGATAAAATCTTATTTAAACAACTTACCCGTTTTGACGATGATCCACTTCCGGCAGGTGTATTTTATATGAAAGCTACCGAATTGGAGTATCAATCCGATTTTATTACCAATAAGGCAATACGCGATACAGCCGGGTTGGCTACCCAACTCAGAATTTTGAAACAGGAAGCAAGAGCAATAACAAAATTAGATAGCATTAGTGCCCGGTTAATTGCGCGCGATTTTGCAAAGGATAATAAAGATTATCATCATTTTATTACCAAAGCCTATGGAACCGATGTGGTTTTAAGAAATTATATCAAGTCCACGCACGAATTGGCACAGCGCGATAAGGCCGGCAAGCAAAAGCAAATTGAGCAAACCGAAAAAGCCCTCAAGTGGTTGATTCATGGTATGGATTCCATTCCATTATTTACAGATGAGTGGCCCGGTAAGTTTAAGCCTTTGGTAATAGCGCCTACGTTTACACTGGGTTTAAAATACCTCGACTCGATTGCGACCGGTTACTTGTACAATATAACGCCACGGCACATTCCCGATGTAGCCGTAGCCTTTCCAGTTGATAAAGCAAATTATAAAAAGCGTTACCTATCGGTGTTGAAGGGTTTGGGTATTCACCCACAACCAGAATTATACATTGCGCTTGTGTATTCCGAAACCACTACAAAAGATGGTTACCCGGCAACGTTGGCCAAAATAAGTAAGGCTACTGGTTTGGTTTGGAGTCTTCCTTATAACCTGGAACAAAAACCCTCCGAAATTTTATACAGCGTTGAAACGGGCGAGATTATGATCAAACTCCCAATGCCCACGGGTGAACAAAAATTATTTGTGGTTGATAAGTACGGGAAGAAGATTCAGTAAAGTAGGTCGACCAATTGTTAGGTTACCAAATGCTGAAAGTCAAAAGTTGATTCGTAATCCTATCGAGTGATGCCGCCCACTTCCAGCAGCGCTGGAACCAGCTCTATAATTATTGCTACTGTTCGGGGTTTCTACGTTATATTCAAACTGCATGGCAAGTACTTCTTTACTTAAACTTATTTGTTGTTCAAAAGTATATGAAATCCATCCTATACGCTTCACTCAGTATAATAGATTGATAGAAGGAGCCATTGTCCAAAATATAGTTTCTTTTACAGAAAAAGAAGAAGAGCTCTGAATTTGTCGAGCTTACTAAACGCAGCCCTCCAGTACCCGACTGTTGTGGAAGTTGGTTGTAAGTCATTGCTGCCTCAACAATTAAAGAAAGGTAACAAACCTGAACATTCCCACCAACATACCTGAAACTTGAGATTCTTATTTGAATTTGAAGTAAATCTAAAACGTAAATTGAAAACCTACACTATGACTACTGGCAGTACCAGTTGCACGAGTTTGAGCCGTATATGTTTGAATATTGCCACCACTTGTTACGGTATAATTTACATCTACTGCTACTACGGCTGCTTCATTCAAGGCATGCATATATCCATATTCATACACGAGCGATAACAAAGACGAGAGCTTATAATGTGTAAATACAGTAAAGCCTAAAGCATGGAAATTCCGCTTCTTAACACTGGTTATAGAGTTGTAATCAATTTGAATCGTTTGTGCGAGATTAATATTACCTCCAGAAGAAGACCCACCGCCCGGTTTTATCAATGCAAATTGATACCGCCCTTGAACTCCAATCCGCCAACGATTGTACTTAATAAACGTTTTGTCAATACCAGTTACAAAAGCTGGACCGTTAAATGGATTTGTACGGACTAGCAACACAGGATCATTATTTCTGAACCAGAAATTTGAGTCGTTTATAAATGATACCCGCTGAACTCCGGCCATAATTGCCCAACGTTCTGTAAACTCCCATAAAAAGTGAGCCCCGAAATTTAGTCTTCTCATATATTGATCGCCAATGAAATAACCTCCGGTATCGTCCACTCTTAGTTCTTGATTTCGGGAAATGCCAAACAGTTGAACCCGAACGTGATCTTTAAATTGGGCGAAACCGGAGAATGAAATAAAACAGAAAAAGATGATTTTCATTGGTATTTGAGGCTGATTTCTCCATGCCGACCTTCATCTAAAACATAATGGCACGTTTCTAATTTTTTAATTTTGAAGGGAGAAGCAGGTTTAAATTTCTCTTTGCATTCCCCTGTAACAGGATCGCAAGCAGTACCAATTATGGCTGAGGTCCATTGGAATGTCTTTGCAAGTCTATTACGATCTGACCTATCTTCAATGGTTGGACTACGTCAAAAGTTATAAGATTATTAAAGGGATCCTTTTGTTGGATTTGTCCCTCATACTTCAGGTAAATCCGATTCGCATTCTCTGCCCACCAAATTCTAAGTGCTCTATTTTGACTCCTAGTGCTTGTCCCGGCTGATGAGAATATAGCATAATTCTGGGACCAAAAGCGTGCTTTTATTCTTCTATCGCTTGCACCGGTCAATAGAAGATCGCTTGTATGATTAACTCCAAAAATGTTACTCGAGGAACCCGTCCTTGTTTTACTATTGCTAGAAAGCCCACATGGTCCGTTTTGGGGTACTGGTGGAGTGGTGTTTGAAGAGCCAGACCCCCCATAGTAGCCACCATAACCATCACAATCATTTCCTGGCATATAGTAGATATCGGTTTCTACCAAAATGGGTTGTTCAGCGCAACTGTAAAATGAAGTTCTGCCATTTGCCTTTGATTGAAGTACCAGATCTGCTTGAATTTCGTCCATCCTACCTTTGAGCTCATCTCCTTCATAAAAGAATATTCCAAACTCAGTAATTCTATAGATTTGATTAGAAATCTGAAGTTCACGCTCGGAATTAAGGAGGTTCTCGAAGTATGGGTCCCACACTATGTCGTCCATTACATCGTCCATTAATTCTTCAAAGTCATCAGCAGTTTTGAAGTTATCAGCTTGTGATCGCTTTTTTTCAACGTTAAAAGCCCAGAGTGATTTAAACCCCTGAATGTCATCCACTACTTGCTCAACATCAGAATCAATAGTAGTACTGATAAACTGCAGATAGGACTGAGGTGTTTCAAAGAACAGCCTACCATTCAATAATCGGCATCTTCAGTTTTTGAAGATAACTCATCTTCGTTTACACATGCAGCAAATAGCAAAGATGCCAGAAATAACAAGGAGTTAAACTTTTTCATTTTGCGTGGGTTTAAATTTCTTAAAAGCTACCTAACACAAAACTCACATTTATAAAGTTATTTAAGGAATCAGCACCTACGTAAGAATAACTTATGATACCTAATTAGGCTGAATGAAAAAATCGTTTATCACGCAATAGGCTTACTAACCAAACGATTTTCGGGATGTAAGTTTCTTCAATAATGCCAAGAATTTTATTGGGTTGGGTCACTAAACGGTTTAACTTCACTCAATACCTTCACATTATTCTTACGATTGATATCCGCCAAGCGTTGGCTTGGATCAATCTCAATTGATTTTATATCGGCAACTTTGCGATTAACCTGTACGGTGTAAGTAGGGTACACCCACGGCCACACAGGTAAATCTGTGCGCTTCATTGTTTTATCTTCAACAGGTTTAGTACCAAGTTGTTCATTTAACGGAATGTAAAACAATTCCTGGCTACCATCTTGGTAAGTTACAACCAGATCAATTGGCATGGGAAACTCACCCACACGCTGAAGTTCTACCATGGTATTACCATTCACTTCGGTAACAGAGCCAACTCCATAATCAATACGCTTGGTAGTTTGAATCCAATACCGGTAATACCAATGCAATTGTTGGCCGGAAACTTTTTCCATGATTCTTAAGAAATCGTTAGGCTCCGGATGTTTCATTTTCCAGGTGTTGTAATAGCGCTTCATGCCCTTGTAAAAAGCTTCATCGCCAATAATATATTTCAATTGTTGCAGGAAAACCGCCCCCATGCTGTAGGCTGCGGTACTGTAAGCACGATTGGTAGTATAATGATCGGAATGTTGCGTTGCTACTTCCTGTAGCCCACTGTTCACCAAACCAAAATAACTCGCATAGCTGCCGGCATGTGTATTGGGTTGGTTGGTGATTGAGTTCAACGCCTCTTCACTTGCAAAGTCGGTAAAACCTTCATCCATCCACGAGTAAAGTGCTTCGTTAGAGGCGAGTGTCATCTGGTACCAACTGTGGGCAACTTCATGTGCCATTACACCATTTAAACCGGCCTGACTTCCTTCGCCCAGGATCAACGTACACATGGGGTACTCCATGCCACCATCGCCACCTTGAATGATAGAGTATGTATCAAATGGATATTGACCAAAAGTTGCGCTTAAGAATTGAAACACTTTTACAGCAACAGGTTCCATATTCTTCCATGTGTTGGCAGTGCGTTCATTTTTCTGATAGAAAAAGTGTAGGGTAGGGCCGTTTGGTACTTGCTGTATATCGTGGGTATAGTCCGGATCGGCAGCCCATGCAAAATCAATTACATCTTTCGCTACAAAATGCCAGGTGAGATTTCCTTGTGGCCGCTTAACAGTTGAACCCGACTTTTCATAACCATGCCCGATTGCTTCCGGGTTTTGCAACTTACCGGTTCCACCAATTACAAATTTTGGATCGATGGTAATCTTCACATCAAAATCTCCCCAAACACCATGAAACTCGCGCGCCACATATTGGTAAGCATGCCAGCCCTGATGATCGTATTCAGCCAGCTTAGGATACCATTGTGTCATGGAGTAGGCAATGCCCTCGCGGTTGTCGCGTCCCGACCTGCGGATTTGCACCGGCACCTGCGCTTCGAAAGTCATATCGAATGTTGTTTTGGTTTTAGGAAGAATGGGTTTTGCCAGGGTTACTTCCAGAATGGTTCCGTTTACTTTATACGTAGTAGCTTTACCATCTTGTTTTAATGATTGAATATGCTGGTATCCGATTTCATTTGGAGCCAGTTTTGAAATGCGGTCTGTTACCCTGCGATCCGGATCGGCAATGGTGCGCGAACGCACATCCATCATACTGCCTGGTTGAAAGGCATTGAAAAAAAGATGGTAATAAACTTTGGTAAGCGTATCGGGCGAGTTGTTATAATACACCAATTTTTGATCGCCAATTAATTTATGATTTTGTGTATTAAGTTGCACGTTCATGGCATATTCAACGCGCTGTTGCCAGCGGAAATCCTGTGCTGATAGTGAACCAACAACTGTAATGAATAGAAAGCCGGTAAGTAATCTCATAAATGGATATTTAAAGCTTGAAAAATATCAAAACGGACACTACCATCAAACCGCTTTTACACGGTTTAAAACTCAATGCGTTTGGAGATACTGGCCGAGATATAGCCACTGCTTTCCAATGTGATGGGTTCGCCTGGAAGGGCCTGCGGAATATTATAGGTATAGCTAACCAGAAATGTCCAATTATTTACACTAACGGATATCGGTGCCGAGAAAGAATAGTTCAATACGCCAAACCGCGTTGTTTCTTGCTCATAATAAAGCGGAAGGTTTCTGCGTACGCGGTAAATGATGCCCACGTACGTGCGGGCATAAGGTATCAACTCTGTTATTTGTTCACTTCCGTATAATACCGATGCGGTAGGATAGAAGGCAATGCGATCGATGCGGCCTAGTTTTCTTTTTTCCAGGTTAAGCATAATGGATGGATTAATTCTGTGAGCAGTTTTATCGCCAAAAAACAATTGATAATCCAATCGAAGCGTAACCCATTTTATATCCAAGAAGTTGGATACGCCTGCGCTGTTCTTGTAGGGTACATATTCGTCTTCGCCCAGGCCAGCATAGATGTATCGATTATATTCACCCATGATTGACCACCACAGGGTAGGACTAGCCATGTAGCCACCCGAAAGCACGGTTAGGTAATATCTCGGATCGTACTCTTTACTCCAGTAGCCCGTGTAATCGGCATACAAGCCCGACTTATGGTAATACGAGATTCCGGGTGCTACCCCAAACTGGTTGAACCCAAGCGTGCGACTGGCGGCAACAACATTGCTGTTATATCCCAACCGCATAACCAATTGCGATTTTAGTTTTGGAGTTGGAAGGTTGAGAAGGCTATCAATTAACGAAAGAAAGCCGGTATCTCCATGGGCAATAAGCGAATCCAACTCGGCTAAATAGGGGTCGTTTATGAGCAGCGAATCAGTTTGCTGACTTCTGGCTGAAATCGAGCAAACTGACGCAAGTATAATTAGGCAACTTTTAAGCCTCACCGTTTAGTGGTTTAGTTATCCTGTTGCCGTAATCGTTGATTTCGTTCGCGAATCGTTTCATTACGCTGTTGCATGAGCCTGCGTTGCTGAATAAGATCACGGAGCATAACTTGAAAATCACCTTCGGCTTTGCGCAAACTTAAAATTTGTTGCGCGGTAATCACTTTCAACATTCTTTCGGAATATGTTTTTTCAAGATCTAACTCTCGTTGTTTTAAATCAAGCCCTAGTTTCATTAGCCGGGCATCTTTTTCAGGATCTTCACCGGGCTTTAAATCTTTACGGGCAACCAACAACTCTTGTCGCAGTTCTCTGCGTTTATCCGAAAATTCGCGATACACCGGCCAGAATTTTTCTGCTTGCTCGGTAGTAAGGCCAAGCTTTTCTGAGATATAGGCAATTCGAAGTGCATTGATTTTCTCAAGCGCCTTTGGGTCTTGCTCAATTTCAGATTGTTCTTGTGCAATGGCGCTCAATCCGATGAACATCCAAGCCACAATCAATAATTTTCTCATAGTATTTTTCTTAGAGATTATCTAATTCTAAAATTTCATCCAACAATTCCAACTCGCTGCCATCCGAATCGAAAGTAGCGTAAACCTGATTTTCAAGTTCAAGTAAGTCATCTTCACTCCACTCGCGATTCAATTCTACATCTTCCCAAACAACCTCGTTGTTGTCCAAATAAGCAATCAACTGTTCGGTATTAATACTGGCCAGTTCAACTTCAACACTTTGCATAGTTGGGGTCGAAAACCAGAATATGCCTACCGTAACCACCGCAACTACCGGTAAGGCAAACTTCAGAACCGGCATCCATACGTTCTCAGGCTCTGGCTTTGCTACCCGTGCCTGAATAATACCCGGCAACTTATCAAAGTAGCCGTCCGGGGCCTTGAACCAGTCTTTTTTCGGTATGTCTTCCAGTTTTTTCATTTTCGTTTGCTATGACTTTAGATTGACTCTATGGTTTAATCAGGCACTTAAATATTCTTCAATTTTTTTTGTTGCATGGTGATAACTGGCTTTCAAGGCTCCCACGCTGGTCTTGGTTATCTCGGCCATATCTTCATACGAAAGCTCATCAAAGTATTTCATATTGAACACCGCTCTTTGTTTGTCGGGCAGCGTAAGAATCGCTTTCTGCAATTTTTTCTGGATTTCATCGCCCGATAGTTCGGGCATAAGATCGAGTTTGCTGGAAAGCTGTGCCGAAACATCTTCGATGGGTAAAAAGAAACGTCTCTTTTTCTTATTGAGAAACGTAAGGCATTCGTTGGTTGCTATGCGGTAGATCCAGGTAAAAAGTTGGGAGTCCTCGCGAAAGCCATCAATGTATTTATGCACTTTAATAAATACTTCCTGGGTAAGGTCGTGGGCATCGTCATGGTCGATAACCATTTTGCGTACGTGGCCATATACGCGTTGCTGATAAGCACGCACCAACATGTTAAACCCATAGTTTCGGGTTTCCGGGTTGCGGATTTTCAGAAGCAGGTCTTTGTCTTCCAAAGAAGGTGGGGTTTGCAGCTTTGATTCTAAAAATACAACAAGGTTTAATGAACCTCACATTTTTTCCAGCACATCAACCAGCAACTCATAGGTTTCTTTGGAGTGTGTTGGGAAATTGGCAAAGCGAAGCTGCGATTTTTTGCGTTCGCCATAGCCTTCTCCGGGTTGGAGGCCGTGTTTCATCAATTGTTCAGTTATGTAAGCCGTTTCAGTTCCGGTCTCGGCTACAATTACGGTTTGCGATTGGAATTTACGATCCGTAACAAACGGTTTAACCTTTGCATGGTTCTGCAATGCCTGGTATAGAATGGCTGCTTTGTATTCCGTTTCTTTGCGAATTGCATGAACACCCTTCTTTATAAAGTCGCTTACAACCTGGCCGAGTAAATAGATGCCTAACACATTAGGCGTTTCAGGAGTTTGATTTTTTTTAGCGTTAGCCACTAAAGTGGGAAGGTTATGATAAGTGCCTATATTCATTCCCTTTTGTTGCAGGCTTTCAGCTTTCGCGATACATTTTTCATTTACAATCCAAACTCCAAGTCCGGCCGGCAAACCAAAACTTTTCTGCACCGAAAAGAATACGGAATCAATTTTGGTATAATCAAATTTAGGGTAGGGTAGTGAAGAAACAGCATCTACTACGACCAATGCATGGGGATGATGTGCCCGAAATGAATGGATAAAATCCAGCGGCATTGAAACACCCGTACTGGTTTCGTTGTGTGTTAATGCAATCACTTCGGGGTTGCCAGTGGTTTGATACGATTCAAAACCTTGCCCGGCTGCTACTTCTACTTTATGTGCTTGTTTACCTAATTGTGTGGCTATTTCGTGAAACCGTTTTGAGAAGGATCCATTCACAAAATGCAAGGATGATTCGGCTACCAGGTTTTGAATGCTGCGTTCCCAGATTTCAGTGGCCGAACCGGTAAAAAGTATGTGATAACCTTCGGGCAACTCCAACAGTTCTTTCAAACCATCGGTAGCCTGCTTGCTGATTTTTTCAAACGCGCTGCTGCGATGCGAAAGCGATGGAATGCCATCGCGAAAAGCTTTGCGGGCATGATCTTCAACTGTAAAATAAAGCTGGGATGGACCGGGGGTAAAATTGACTGGCATACGATTTAATAGGCAGTACAAAGGTAATGGAGAATTAGTTGTGTCGTTGACTACAAAAAAAATAATCAATAATCAATGTTTCCAGTTTCATAGAATGTGCCCATACTTGCAGTATAAAATCCACTTGGGTTTGGGACACGTTTGCTGAACCTAACATTTAAAACAATACCGAGTGAAGTTCGAGGACAAGACCAGGCCTCATCCTAACTTAACTGTCAGGCCCTCGCCCAAAAAGCAGGTTAACAGTGGAAGGTTGCGACCGAAGAACAGCTCAAAACTTGTCTTCATTGGGGTTCAGAAACACCTCTCCAAATCCGGTGGGTTTTTGTTTTAAGGTTGACAACCTTTTATGCTTCGAAAAAAAAGTTGTCAACCTTATTTAACGCTATCGCACCATGAAGTACCTTTTGTCAAGCGTATTGTTCCTGTTAAGCGGGGCTGCATCAGCCCAAACTGAACAACAACTTCTCGATTTCGAAAAACAGATTGAAGCGGCAGTAGTAGCTGCGGATATATCCTTTCTTCAAAAAGCCTATGCCGATGATTTTCGGTTTAAGCACGGTACCGGTCATATCGATTCTAAAGCTTCATGGCTGAAAGATGTTGAGAAAAACAAGGGCAAGTTTGTATCGCGTAACGTAGATAAAGCCGAAGCTGAACTGCATGGTGATATTGGAATTACGCAAGGCACGATAACCGTAACCCGTACGGAGAGTACTTACACGATACATTACGTAAGAGTTTACCGAAAGACACCAAACTCCTGGGAGTTATTTATGCATCGTACGGTGCAGCAAGAGAATTTTAAGTAAGTGAGGATTAATACAACACCCTGAACTTAATTGTATTCTCAATCGCGCGCAGTTCTTTAATCACGTTTTCGTTGTAGCCTTTGTTGATGTCGGTAATAACATACCCGATACTTTCATTGGTTTTAAGGTATTGTCCCACAATGTTAATTCCATTTGTAGCCAAAACCTGGTTAATACGTGCTAAAATACCGGGCACATTGCTGTGAATGTGAATCAGGCGATGTGCATTTTCAAGCGTAGGTAACGAAAGATTGGGGAAGTTTACACTGTTGCTGGTGCCACCGTTGTTGATATAATCCAGAAACTTACCCGATACAAATTGTGCAATGTTCTCTTGCGCCTCTAAGGTGCTACCGCCAATGTGCGGTGTAATGATGGTGTTTGGTAAGCCCCGCAATTCTGAAACAAACTCTTCATCGTTGCTCTTGGGCTCGTGCGGAAATACATCAATAGCGCAACCGGCTACTTTGCCGGATTGAATATTTTCTTTCAGGGCATTGATATCCACAATATGCCCGCGACTCAGGTTCAAAAAGATTACACCTTTTTTCATCAAGGCGAATTCCTTAGTACCAATCATGTTGGTGTTTTCTTTGCGTCCATCGGTATGAAGCGAAATGATATCGGCTTTTTCGAGTAGTTCCTTTAGTGACCGGCACTTGGTTGCATTACCTAATGCAAGCCGCTCCTCCCGATCGTAATACAAAACCTTCATGCCCAACGATTCGGCTAACACAGAAAGTTGAGAGCCAATATTTCCATAGCCAATAATGCCTAATTTCTTACCACGGATTTCAAAACTTCCTTTAGCCGATTTATCCCAAACGCCTTTATGCATTTTGGTCGACTTATCTGTTATGTTGCGAATCAACATAATGATTTCACCAATCACCAACTCAACTACTGAACGAGTGTTGCTATAAGGGGCATTAAACACAGCAACCCCGCGCTTGGTAGCTTCTTTCAAATCAATCTGGTTGGTGCCAATGCAAAATGCACCAATCGTCATGAGTTTATTGGCATTAGCCAGTACCTTAGCGGTAACCATGGTTTTGGAACGAATGCCCAATACCGATACATTTTTTATTTTTTCGCAGAGCTCATCCTCGTCCAAGCCAGCGGGATAAGTTTCTACACTAAAGCCTTCTGCTTTGAAAGCTTCAACTGCAAAAGGATGAACATTCTCCAACAACAAAACGTGGATACGATTTTTGGGGTAGGAGATGGCGGTGTTTAATTTATTCAAATAAAGAAACTCGTCTAAACTGGGTGCGATGTGATCGGCTTTATTTAAAACTTTTTCGCGCTCCACATTTTCAGTAAAGGCAAAAAACTTGTTGGCTAAACCAGCATGTTTAATTTCATAATCGGTATAACCATCGCCAATCACATATACATCGCCTGGCAGGTTAAGGCGCTTGAGTTGTTCTACCTTGCCATTGTTTTGCGATAGCGGATTCTCTTTATCGAAACCAATTACATTACCTTGTTCATCGAATACAAACCGATTGGCAAGAATGTTTTCGGGTTTGATGCCAAATTCTGTTACAACAGGATCGATAAACGCATGAAATCCATTGGAGATAATGTAAATATTATCAGCATACGTTTGAAAAAACTCGCGGTTGCGTTTAAAAGATTCCGATACCATGCCGCGCAATACCACCACCAACTGATCGAGGTGACGTCTATTCGGAGCCAATAGCTTAATACGTTTCTCCAACGACTCGCGAAAGGAAATAGAACCATCCATTCCCTGATTGGTGATAGACACAATCTCAGCTCTGATCTTTTCAAAATCCGGGTGGTCTTTTAATGAAATGTCGGCCAATACATCAAACGCTTCCGCTTTGGTAAACGTGCTGTCGAAATCAATTACAAAATACTTATTCAGTTTCATCTTGAGTAAAGAGCAAACCCAAAATTAAACTAAAGGCATGAGAGTAACCGGAAGTAAGTTAGTACCAACTCAAAATATTTTAGATAACATCTGTTAGGTTACTGCAGGTTCAGTACCAATACTTCTGCGGAGGCAGGACATACGTTTGCAAACTCACTCGACTTCTGAATGGCATGCGGAACCTGCTCCCGGCTAACGGGTTTAAAGCCTAACTTCTGAAAGAAGAAACTGGCAGTTTGTGTGAGCAGGTAAACTTCGCGAATGTTTTTTTCCTGGGCAGCCTTCAACAAATCGGCTACAATTTCTTTACCTAATTGCTGGCCGCGCAATTCCTGGCTTACCGCCAGCGACCGAAGTAGTGCAAGGTCATCGTAAAACTCAAGGCCACCGGAACCTACCAGGTTTTCGTGGGTATCGAAGTACACCAGCAAGAGGTTGTTGTTTAGCGTAAGATCATGTGCGGGCAACTGATTGGATACTAAAAATGCCTGAAGCATTTCAAGTTCTTTTTCAGTTGCCACGGGATGATGTACAATAAATTCCTTCACGCTTGTAAAGTTGAACACTCACGCTTACAGATAAAACTTTTTAGATTAAAATTTTATTAACAACACGTTGAGCCTTCGCCACAGCAGGCAGCTTTGGCCGCTTCACTTTTGGGTTTGGGTGCTGGTTTTTCTGCATATACAGTAATACTGAAAACACCTATCTCACCTCGTTTAAAGGCACTCATTTCCTGTGTATTCAAATAGTTTTGAAGAATTTCATCGGGTAGGTTAATGGCTTTGTTTTTTTGCACTTCTACATTAACAAAACCGGCTGCTTCAATCACCTGTAGGTACTCATCTTTTTGAATAGCCCCTGAAATACAACCGGCATACATTTCTGCACTTTGTTTCAGGCCATCGGGTAGGGTACCTACCAATACTATATCCGAGATGCTAAAATGTCCACCGGGTTTTAATACCCGAAATGTTTCAGCAAACGCTTTTGGTTTATCCGGAACAAGGTTCATCACACAGTTGCTCACCACTACATCGGCAACATTGGCGCTTACCGGTAACTTTTCAATATCACCAAAACGAAACTCTACATTGTTGAGTCCGAGTTTTTCGGCATTGGCACGCGCCTTCTCAATCATGCGTTCGGTAAAGTCAACACCAATTACTTTTCCGTTCTCGCCTGCCATGGCCCGCGCTACGAAGGCATCGTTACCGGCACCGGAGCCAAGGTCAATCACTACATCACCTTGTTTTATTTTTGCAAACTCAGTTGGTAATCCACAACCAAGTCCCAGGTCGGCATCGGCTACATAGCCTTTCAATTTGGCATAATCCTCAGCCATCAACGCTTCATCAATTACGGAGCAACCACAACCACTGCCACAGCAACTGGTTTCGTTTTGCATTTTGGTTTGATCAGCAATCTGGCCGTACTTTTCTTGTACCATTTGTTTTAGTTCTTCAGAAGTCGTCATATAAAAGCGGGTTTAAATGTTAATCGTAATATTGCGATATGATTAGGTAAATTTTTTTAGCAGCAGCTTTCCTGAACGTTTTGCAACAGGTCGCCTAAAAGTTTCCGGGCTTTCAAAATGGCTTTGGGTTCAATGCAATAACAAACAGACGGACCTTCTACTTCACCCTTAATCAATCCGGCATTTTTAAGTTCTTTCAAGTGTTGCGATACTGTGCTTTGGGAAAGCGGCAATTCATCTACGATATCGCCACATACGCAAGACTTTTGCTGTGCCAGGTATTGCAAAATGGCAATGCGGGCCGGATGGCCAAGAGCTTTCGCGATGGCGGCTACTTCGTTTTGTGATTTGGTGAACGCTTCGGTTTTGGATAATCCCATGGTGCAATAATCGTAATATTGCGATAAAAAGTTTCCGATAATGAAAGTTTTTTTTCAGAGTTTGAGAATCCTTACTTTTCGCCACGATAAACAATGTAATTATGATTGCTACCAAAGGTTATGCAGCACAAAATCCTACTGCAACACTTCAACCATTTAACTTTAGCAGGCGCGAGGTAGGCCCGCACGATGTACGCATTGAAATAGCGTATTGTGGCGTTTGTCATTCTGATTTACACCAGGTGCGCGATGAATGGGGCGGCTCTATTTACCCGATGGTTCCGGGCCATGAAATTGTAGGTCGGATTAGCAAAGTGGGATCGGCTGTAACCAAATTTAAGGCGGGCGATTTGGCCGGGGTCGGTTGCTTTGTGGATTCGTGCCGGGTATGTGATAGCTGCAAGGCCGGTAATGAGCAATATTGCGATGTGGGTATGGCCGGTACCTATAACGGTTATGAAATGGATAAGAAGACTCCAACATTCGGTGGTTACTCTGATTGCATTGTGGTGGATGAGAACTATGCCTTGCACCTATCGGATAAACTCCCGTTAGAGGCAGTAGCACCTTTGTTGTGCGCAGGCATTACCACGTATTCACCCTTGCGGTATTGGAAAGTTAGAGCCGGACAGCAAGTAGCAGTGGTTGGTCTTGGTGGACTTGGCCACATGGCTGTAAAGTTTGCTGTTTCGTTTGGAGCGGAAGTAACGGTGCTAAGTTCATCGTCAGCCAAAGAACACGATGCCAAAAAGTTAGGCGCACACCACTTTGTAAATACCCGCGATAAAGCTGCGGCAAAAGCTGTTCGTAAGAAGTTTGATTTTATTCTCGATACAGTTTCGGCCCAGCACGATCTGAATTTTTATCTCGACCTGCTTAAGACCGATGGTACCATGGTGATGGTTGGTATTCCACCTAATGCAGAACCGGTAGAAGCATTTAGCCTGATTGGGAAACGAAAAACCCTGGCGGGCTCTATGATTGGTGGCATTCGCGAGACGCAAGAGATGCTTGATTATTGTGCGGAGAACAATATTGTTTCAGATATTGAGTTGATACCTATCCAACAAATTGAGCAAGCATATGAACGGATGGTAAAGGGTGATGTGCGCTACCGGTTTGTTATTGATATGAAGTCGCTGGGTTGATTTAGGTTTGCTTACTGTAAGCTGCTCTACCTAAAAACCATAGTACACCCGCTATGAACAAGCAAACGGCTCCGGCAATACCAAAGATGAGATAGAAATCTTCCATTACATCATCGGCAGCAAGCGTTGCGTAAGTGGGGTCGTTACCATTCATCAACAAGTCAACTGAATCATGTACCTGATACTCAAACTCGGGGTAGGTAGTAACGGTTTGGTAGCTGTAAACACTATCAGCAACCTCGTATTCAAAAACCAGGTACACTTCCCGCGTGGTATTGGTGGGGGTTACCGGAGCTGCATATACAGTATCGGCAACAATACCTCTTACGGGTACTGCATCCTTCTTAAAATCTTCATAGAAGTAATAAAAGAAAGCAGTGGCAGCCAAAAACAGTAAACCCAATAAGCCTATCAAAATGCTTCCTACTTTTAAAAATCCGGAAAAGCATCCGCCACAGCCTGGTGCGGTTGATTGATTACCTTGTTCTTGAGGTTCGTTCTGATTTAACGTGGTAAGAAGTTTTTCGGCATCTGCTTCGGAAACTCCATAGGTAGTTTGAATAAGCCGAATAGCCTGATACCGCTGGTCGCTCTCCAGCAACTTTTTTACCTGATCTTTTATATTTCGAGGGTCGCTCATTCTGGTTGTGGGTTGTGCTCACAACCTACAATGTTTACTTTACTTTCCTTTTCTTGCAATGGCCTTCTCTACAGCAGCTACAATGTTGGTTGAACTTAATCCGTACTTCTTCAACAACTGTATTGGGGTTCCGCTTTCACCAAACGAATCGTTCACAGCAATCATCTCTAATGGGGCAGGGCGGAAGCGTGCAAGTACCTGGGCTACGCTATCACCAAGTCCACCATTAATCTGATGTTCTTCGCAGGTAACGGCACAACCGGTTTTTTCAACAGAGGTTAATATCGCTTCAACATCCAAAGGCTTAATGGTATGAATGTTTATCAACTCAACTGAAATTCCTTTTTCAGCCAATATGGCTTCGGCTTCTATGGCTTCCCAAACCAGATGGCCGGTGGCAAAAATGGTTACGTCTTTGCCTTCAATCATCTTATCGGCTTTGCCGATTACGAAGGGGCGGTCGGTTGTAAATATCGGCCAACTTGGGCGACCAAAGCGCAGGTAAGCCGGACCTTCATGACTACCCAAAGCAATAGTTGCGGCTTTGGTTTGCGCATAGTCGCACGGTACGATTACGGTCATACCCGGCAGCATTTTCATCATGCCAATGTCTTCCAATATCTGATGGGTGGCACCATCTTCGCCCAGCGTTAAACCTGCATGCGAAGCGCAGATCTTAACATTTTTACCTGAGTAAGCGATTGACTGGCGAATTTGATCGTACACCCGACCAGTTGAAAAGTTGGCGAACGTTCCGGTAAAGGGAATTTTACCACCAATGGTTAAGCCAGCGGCAATGCCCATCATATTGGCTTCAGCAATACCTATTTGAAAGAACCTTTCGGGGAAATCTTTTTTGAAGGCATCCATCTTAAGCGAGCCGGTAAGGTCGGCTGTCAGGGCTACTATGTTGGGATTGGATTTTCCAAGTTCGTGGAGACCAACGCCAAAGCCTGAGCGGGTATCTTTCTTTTCGGAAAAAGTGTACTTAGTCATGCGTAGAAATTTGAGTTACAAGTTTAGGCAATCTGGCTCTAACTTTTATGGCTGCTGTTAAGGTTTTGTTAAAGCTTTGAATGGGATGGCGAAGTGCTTCGACTTTGCGTTGGAACGATAAATTTCTTTTTGATGGCCACCCTCTCCAAGACCGATCGCAAATTGTTAATCTGGTTTATCGTGCTACTTGCATTAGCGATTGTGCCATGGTTTATGTGAGAATATGATTGATAAATGTGGTGCGGCTATGGATTTGGCTTTAAATCACTGGCTTTGATTTTCACTACTTTCCCATCGCGGATAATGACTACTTCACTGTCTTCTTTTTTAATCCGTTCGAAAGTCCGCGAGTAATCTCATCATCATTAACAAATTCTTTGCAGTTCAATATCTCGGGCAATACAGAAATGAAGTTGTTGTTTTGCCGGCACCATTGCACCCAGCGATATATAGAGATTTGGTATTTGTACAAATTAACGAAATCATTTGTAGACATATAAAAAACGGGTTGCCAATCCAGACAACCCGTTTGATTTTGAGTTAGGATTCAAGCTTAATGCTTGTGTCCGTATTTATTGGAGAACCTGTCATACAGTTCTTCTTGAATTCCAGGCAAGGCAACCAGTTTACCAGAAATGAAAGCGTGACTTAATACGTTGGTTCTGTAATCCAAAGCATCGCCTTTCGATACAAACAAGGTGGCATCTTTGCCAACTTCTAAAGTTCCAACTCGTTTATCAACTCCCAATGCTTTAGCTGTATTGGAAGTAAGTGTTTTAAGGGCATCTTCCTTACTCATGCCATAGGCTACTGCAGTACCGGCATAAAAGCCGAGGTTGCGGCCACCGTGTAAAGCGCCATCGTTTGATAATGAAACGGTTACACCAGCTTGTGTTAACAAATGTGGAAGCTTAAAAGGAAGGTCCACATCGTCATCATTACGATCGGGCAGGTTGTGTGTGGCCGGCAGGATAACGGGAATTTTATTTTCTTTCAGGAAATCGCTCACCCAAAGTGCATTTGCACCGGCAATCATGGTTATCTTCTGAATGCCGCTGCGTTGCGCAAAACGAACCGATTCAACTATTTCTTTTGAAGTATTGGCATGAATAAACAGCACTTTACTACCATCGAATAAACCTTGAACAGCTTCTAACTTGAGGTTCGATTCTTTTGAAGTTTGCTTGCCGTATGCAGCCGCTTCAGTAAAGAACAATTCCAGTTCGCCCACTTCTTTATCGTATTCTTTGTTCGGTGATTCTGCAAAAGTGAAAGTGTTAAAATCAAACTGACGTCTGCTGATGGCAGGCCAGTTCAGGTGAATACCAATATCGGCCGTGAGGGCTGCATCTTCCCAATTCCAGCCTTCCATTTCCATTAATGACGATGAGCCTGAAATCAAACCACCGGTAGGTGTAGTCTCAGCCAGCAACACACCGTTAAACCGATAGGTAGGAATGTATTCGCTATCGGTGTTGTAGGAGATCAGGGCTCGTACATTGGGGTTCAACTCACCGCGTTCGTTATAATCGTTCATGGCCCGGATTGAACTTACTTCCTGCAATCCTATTTGTGAATTGGGCAAAATAAATCCGGGATAAACATGCTTACCGGTAATATTAATCACTTCGTGTTTGGAAAGGTCAACCTTTACAGTAGTAGCATCGGCTACTATGGTGAGTTTACCATTTTCAAATGCGATAATGGAGTTTTGTATTACCTGACCATTGCCCAAATGGGCAACACCACCCATTAAGGCAATTGGCTTAGCCTGTGGTTTGGCAGGGATGGGAGGTTGTGCAGAGGCAGCCGTGCCCCAAACAATCAAGAGTATATAAACTAATTTTTTCATTTCGATAGGTTGTTAAGATTAATGTTCAAAGTGTTCCAACGATTCTTCACCTAATACATCATCGCAATGGAACTCAGCCTGACTGCGGGAGTCCGGGCGCTGTGTGGGCATTCCCGATTTCTTGGCATTCTTCAGCTTCTGAATCAGTCGGGCGCGATCTGCATGCAACACTTTGTTATTCTCTGCATCTTTCTCGATGTCGTAATACACTTTACCATCAATAATTGTTTTTTCAGCGCGGGCATAAACAGAAAGCGGATGATCAGTCCACAACACTACATCGGCCGATTTACCAATTTTCAAACTTCCCATTTGGTTGTCTAAGTGCAGCATTTTGGCAGGGTTAAGTGTTACCATTTTCAAAGCATCTTCTTCAGAGATGTTGGCATACTTTACCGATTTGGCAGCTTCCTGGTTTAGCCTGCGGCCCATTTCGGCATCATCGGAATTAATGGCCGTTACCACACCTTCGCGGTGCATAATAGCTGCATTGTATGGTATAGCATACCGCACTTCCCATTTGTAATTCCACCAATCGGCAAACGTTGAAGCGGCTACACCGTGCTCGCGCATTTTATCGGCTACTTTGTAGCCTTCCAGTATGTGTGTGAATGTATTTACACGGAAGTTGAAACGTTCTGCTACTTCCATTAACATGTTAATTTCGGATTGAACGTACGAGTGGCAGGAGATGAATCGTTTCTTATTTAATATTTCCAGCATGGCTTCATCAGCCAAATCCCTGCGGGGTTTTATTGCGGCTGCCTTTTCTTTTAAAGGGATTGCATTGTAGGCATTCCATCTTTTTTCATATTCACGGGCACTTGTAAAGGCATCTACAAATACTTGTTCTACGCCCATGCGTGTTTGCGGATAACGAATTGAGCTGGCGTTACTGGTGCGTTTTACGTTTTCGCCCAAGGCAAATTTAATAAAGCCATCAGCACCTTGAATTTTCAAATTCTCGGGTGATTCGCCCCAGCGTAATTTGATCAACGCAGATTGTCCGCCAATCGGGTTGGCCGAACCGTGCAACACCTGCACAGCTACAACACCTCCGGCCAGTGCACGGTAGATGTTAATATTTTCAGGATCAAGATTATCGCCAATGCGTACCATGCCCGAGTTAGAGGCTACATCGTTAATACTGGCAGCACCAATGTGCGAATGCTCATCAATAATACCAGGAGTTAAATGCTTACCGGTAGCATCTATTACGCGCGCACCGGGTTCGCTCAGGTTCTTACCGATCCGAACGATCTTTCCTTCTTTTAACAGTACATCGGTACCTGGTAAAACACCATCGGCTTCATTGGTCCAAACGGTGGCGTTTTTAATCAAAATAGTTTCAGTAACGGGTAATGCCGGGTAGCCATGTGCAGCAAACGGATAGATCACTTTCCCCAACTCTTCTTTTTTATCGGCTGAAGCGTTTTTAGCTGCCGCTTTGGGTGCATCGCCTGTACGGGTTGCGGTCCAGGTAATCCAGGCGCCATCTGCCAACTGGCCTTTACCTTTCCAGCCGGTAGGTTCGCTCCAACCGGAAAGGCGTACGTTTCCAGTACTTTGCTTGGTAGGTTTAAAGCTAATGGTTATCAGGTCTTTACCGAAAGTTGTGGTAGCATCAAATGAAGTTGTGTCATTCACCTTTACTTTAGCTTTATGGCTTCCGGGTTCGCCTGTTACCTCCAATGTATAGCTCTGGTTATTCAGGCTCAGGTTGTAGTTGCCACTGAAGTCGCGCGTTTCCAAGGGCTTAATCGCGTAAAGCTGGCCTTGAATCCAATTCTGATGAATGATGGTTTTCTCATCAAACAACTTACCGGAAGTAATGATGAAGTTGGCCAGTAAACCTTTTTTTACACTACCCACCTGGTCGTCAACTTTTAGCAGTTGGGCGGGTGTTGTAGTAAGGGCTTTCAGAGCCGCAGTTTCGGTTAAGCCATTTTCAATAGCCTTGCGTACGTTTGATAAAAAATCAGAAGTTTTTTTTAAGCCATTGGTTGTAATGGCGAACGGCACTCCATTTTTTTCCAGCACCGCCAGGTTGGTGGGGGCAAGTTCCCAATGTTTCATGTCGGCTAAGCTAATTCGTTCGGCATCGAAGGGATCTTCCACATCGTATGCATCGGGATAGTTTACCGGAACAATGAAGGTAGCTTTGGTAGCTTTTATTTCGTTAATTCTTTTGTATTCATCACCGGCACCCCGAATGATGTATTGTACGCCAAACTCATCGCCAATTTTATCGGCACGGAGCGAATTCATCCAACTAGTTGTTGCGAATACCTGTGGTAACTTTTGAGTTTGAATCCAACCCTCCAATGAGTTATCCGCAAAAGGCCTTGGGTTTTGACTTCCAAACCATTCGGCATCCAGATAAGTTTGACGCAGCACTGCAATAAAGCCCATTAGCGATGAGGGATAGTTTTGAGTAGATGATCCTTTTTCCAGGGAATAATGTGCAGCTACTTTTTGGCGGATTAAAGCTGTATTATCATTCTTTTCAGTTAGCGAAACAAATGCAGATGTACCACGCGCCAGCCCATCGGGTTTGGAAGTAAGTACTGCACCAAAACCTTGCTTACGAAGTTCATCGGCTACTTTCGTATCGATTGAAAATTCATCAGCCGCATTGTAATGCGAGCGAATGGCCTGATTGGCATTGTAGGCGCCTTTGGTTTTGGATGTCATTTGTTCTACTCCTCCAAAACCACCACCGCGTGCCCGTTCGGGTTCGCTCAAGCCATAGCTGGTAAAAGCATCTACCAGGCCTGGATAAATGTATTTTCCTTTTAAGTCAACCGTTGTATAACCCTTTGGCACGGTAAGGTTAGCGCCCACTTGTTCAATGCGGTTGCCTTTAATGAGCAGGGTTGCGTTTTGCAAAGTGGTTTGGGCATCCACCACAATGGTTGCATTGGTAAAGGCAAACAGCCCAGCCCGGTTGTCTTTCACATCGTTGCGCGGAAAGGTTTCCTGGGCGTGAACCCCATAAACCAGGGCGGCAAAAATGAATAGTAGTAGTTTCTTCATAGGTTAGTTGTTCGGTTTGGAATAATAAGGAAAAGTAGGGGAAAGGCCGGCTACCCAAAACAGGATTGGGATGTGCGGTTAAATGAAAGTTTGACCCGCTTGGCTCAACTTCATTAAAAATTATTTCGTAGTTGCGGGCTTTTGGTTTTTGAGCTTATTGCGGGAGAGTTTTAGTTTGATCTTGAAATAAAAATGGCTTGCTCAAACGCAAACCATTCTTAAGAAATTCAATCTTATATGCTGGGTAATCAATAATCCCCCAATGTCTCAGGCAACTGTGCTAGTGCTTTTGCCAACTCATCATCGTTGGGTGCAACGCCATGCCATTTGTGCGAACCCATCATGTAATCAACGCCAAAACCCATTTCAGTTTTCATCAGGTTCAAAACGGGCTTACCTTTACCGGCAAGGGCTTTTGCTTTTTCAAGTCCGGTAATTACCGCTTCAATTTTATTACCTTCAAACTCCTGCACAATCCAACCAAAGGCTTCCCACTTGGCTTTCAGATCTAACAATGAAAGAATTTTATCAACCGGGCCGTCAATCTGCTGGCCGTTGTAATCAATCGTAGCGATCAGGTTATCTACTTTGTTGTGGGGCGCATACATGGCGGCTTCCCATATCTGGCCTTCCTGTTGTTCACCATCGCCCATCAATACATATACAAAACGATCATCGCCATTTAATTTTTTGGCTTGTGCTGCTCCAATAGCTACCGATAAACCCTGGCCCAATGAGCCTGAAGCAATCCTAACACCAGGCAGGTGTTCGTGTGTGGCCGGGTGGCCTTGCAACCTTGAATCAAGTTTCCGGAATGTGGCTAATTCTTTAGCATCGAAGTAACCTGCGCGGGCTAATGCCGAATAGAGTACCGGTGAAATATGGCCGTTGGACAAAAAGCTTAAATCTTCACCCTTGCCATCCATGTTAAAGGCAGGGTTATGCTTCATGATATGAAAATACAGTGCTACAAAGTACTCGGTACAGCCCAACGAACCACCGGGGTGGCCGCTCTGGCAGGCATGCACCATACGCACAATGTCTCTTCTTATCTGACTGGCTGTTTTCTTAAGCTGGGTAAAATCGGGTTGGGCCATGAATTAAAATTTTGCCCGAAGATAAACCAGATGTCAGGATTATGAAACCTTATCTCAATTCAATATTTAAAAATCACTTCTTCTTTTTGGCAGCTTTCTTAACGGACTTTCGCAATACTTTTTTAGCTGCCTTTTTTATTGGCTTTGGCCTGGCTGATTTGGCAGGTGTACCCAAAATCTGGTCGGCATGGTTTTGAGTATCCACCTTCTCGATTACTTCTGCGATATAGCCCTTTTCATCGATTATAAAAGTAACCCGTGCCGTGCCCATGTATTTACGGCCGTACATACTCTTTTCAACCCAAGTACCGAATAAATGGTGAACCGATTTATCGGTATCGGCTAAAAGCCGGAAAGGGAGTTTTTCTTTTTCTATAAACTTGCGATGCGATTTTTCATCGTCCGAACTTATGCCCAGCACTTCGTAACCAGCTTTTTGTAAAGCCTTGTAGTTATCGCGTAAGCTGCAGGCTTGGGCTGTACACCCAGGTGTTTGATCTTTCGGATAAAAGTAAAGAACTACTTTTTTTCCTTTGAAGTCTGAAAGCTTTACTGCATTTCCATCCTGATCGGTTGTTTTAAAATCGGGTGCTGTGCTGCCAACGGTTAGTGCCATACTTTAGGTTGTTTGAATTTTAGGCGTCTTGACGGCTGCTTGCTTGGCTGTAGACCCGTCTGACGCCTGACTTTGATTTATAATTTTTGTTTGAACAATGCTTCGTTTCCGGCCTGGTCAACTACTTTCAATTCGAAATCTCCCTTCAGCATTTTATCGGGCTCAGGTTTTTCCGATTTAAGAATACCAGTTTTATAATCGTAAACCATTAACAACCACTCGCCATTAATGTTTGCTTCAAAGTACGAAATACCCGATAGGTTATCGCGTATTTTAAATCGGGCTGCGGCCGATGATAGTGCGATCTTGGTTATGGTTGGCGGAATTGTATCGCGCATCAAGGTAAACTGGCCAAAGTCGCGGGTGCTGAATCGAAGTCGGTTATTTTTCCACTCACTGCTAACATAAACAAAACCTCGGCCTTCTTTACGATATAACCCGAGGTTGCGCGATTGGAAGTAACTCATTTTCGGCTTTAAGGTTACCATAATGTTTTTATGCAAGGGGATGGTACGATCACCAATCGAAAAAAATTCCTGTTGATTGAGTGTATCGTAGGCGATGTTCAGATAAAGTGTATCGTAAAGCGATTGAGCCGGAAACTCCAGGTCCACCAAATCGCTGTAGTATTTGTATTCAATTTCGGAGGGGATGCGATCTTTAAAGTTAAAGTGCATGGTTCCCTGGCAACTTACAATCGAATCGGGCAATATGGTTTTAAGATTAACCAGGTAAACGGATTGGTTGTTTCCTGAATAGGCTGTTGCTATCCTGGTGGGTTTACCGGAACTCCATGCAGCCAGTTCAGATTTCGAATCGGCACATTGCTTAACCTGCACTTTTAAAATGTTCTCAAACAGTTCTGTTTCGTACGGTTTGCTGCTTGTTGCAAGTAGCGGGGTTTCTGTAACCACCGGTGTGTACTTTAAATCAAACCGTACTTTACTTTCATTCTGATTAAAGTCTTTCAATTGAATTTCAACAGCCTTATCGTTTGTTACGGGTATGCCTTGTTTCTTAGCACCCCCCCCATAATACTCAAGCCGATTCCCATCATCCACGTATAATTTGTTGTAGCGGTTGCCGTTTAATTCCAAGGCTTTATAATCCATCAGTGCCAGAATCTGGCGTGTATTTCCAAAGTTCACCTTATCAATAACTTGCTGAAAAACTTGTTGATTATCGACCAGCAGGTTGATGTAATTTATGCCATACCGGAAGCGGCTGTTTTCCATTTTATCGTGCGCCAACACTTCTACACCAATAGCACCACTTGCCAGCACGGGGTGCAGCAGCGAATAAGAATTACCATTCTTCACTACAGAAAACTCAAACCTTCCAAACTGATCGTTGATGCGCGCGTTGGCATCCAAGGTTTTTAAAGCAACCTTAAATACCAGTGGCGACATGCTGTCCTTTACCTCGGCAAAATCATAGATTAATGGATTGATGGCATCGTTGTTCTGATCGCGCACTTCAAAGTGCAGATGCGGACCTCCTGAGCCACCCGTGTTACCCGATAATGCCAACAAGTCGCCTTTGGTTACTGGAAACTGGTTAGGTGTAAACTCAAGGTCAATCTCCGAAACTTTACGCTTGTATCGCTCTTTGCGGATGTAATCGCCAACAGTGCCTTTAAATTCTTCGAGGTGTGCATACACCGTAGTGTTGCCATCTGGATGTGTTACATATAATACGTTTCCATAACCACCCGTAGTTGCAGTTGCACGCGCAATATAGCCCGATTCGGCTGCCAACACCGGTACACCAATTCCGGGTGTATCAATATCCAAGCCTGCATGAAAGTGGGTATTTCGTAATTCGCCCATGGTGCCGGTAATAATAGCAGTGTTGCCCGGCTTGATGGGAAACAGGTAATTACTTGCCCTTGGCGGCAAAGTTTTATCAGCACTAAATTGGGCAACGCTTTTGGTAAGCCCGATACAAGTAATTAAAACAACAATGTTACTTAACTTCGAATTCCAAAAGTTTTTCATCTTCAATGTAAGCACTCAGTTTATTTCCAATGGCAACAGGCCCGACCCCTTTGGGTGTACCGGTAAAAATCAAATCGCCTGTGCGTAATGTAAAAAATTTCGATAGGTAGGAGATTATGTAAGCAAACGGAAAAAGTAACAAACTGGTATTGCCTTGTTGCTTCAATTTTCCATCTACTTCCAATTTAAAATTGATGTTGGCCAGATTTTTAAATTCACTCACGGGAATAAATTTATCGGAGATAGGGGCGGAGCCATTAAAACCTTTGGCGATATCCCACGGTAAACCTTTCTCTTTCAACTTTTGCTGAATATCGCGTGCAGTAAAATCAATACCCACACCAATGGCATCATAATATTTGTGGGCAAACTTTTCTTCAATGTTTTTGCCCTCCTTGCTGATGCGCAACACTAACTCTACCTCGTGGTGAATGTCTTTCGAGAAATCAGGCAGGTAAAATGGTTCGTTGTTACGGATAATGGATGTATCGGGTTTAGTGAAAATCACTGGCTCTGTTGGACGCTCGTTGTTTAGTTCCTGAATATGTTCTGCATAGTTTCTGCCAATAGCGAAGATTCTCATGTATGAAGGCCGGTTAAGTCAGCTGTAAATTTAGGAACATTAGCAGTGGAATCGTTCAATTTTAACCGGTTTTTTGAATAATTACACCGAAGGCGTTTACATTTGTGGCAAATCAGATTTTATGTTTAAGAAAGTTATTTCTCTCGTGTTGTTGTTTGCATTGTTGTATGCTTGTGCTACCGTTCCGGTAACGGGGCGTAAACAACTCAGCCTTGTTTCAAGTGCCGAGATAAACCAAATGGCAGCGCAACAATATGCTGAGGTAATTAAAACCGGACCGCTATCTACCGACCAGCAACAAACTCAACTTGTTAAAAAGGTAGGTGTAAAGATTCAGAAGGCCGTAGAACAATACATGGCCGAGAAAGGTATGAGCGATCAATTGGCGGGTTTTGCCTGGGAGTTTAATCTTATTAAAGATGATCAAACTGTAAATGCGTGGTGCATGCCCGGTGGTAAGGTTGCTTTTTATACCGCGATACTTCCCATCTGTAAAGATGAAGAAGGTATTGCGGTAGTTATGGGGCATGAAGTTGCACATGCTATTGCAAATCATGGTCGCGAACGCATGAGCCAAGGGCTGATTGCTGAATTTGGTTTGAGCACCATTGGGGTGGCTATGGGACAAAACCCTACTTTAACACAACAGATTTTTATGCAAGCAGTGGGTATGGGCACCAATGTAGGCATGCTTAAGTTTTCGCGCAGTCACGAATCAGAAGCTGACCACATGGGTTTGATTTTTATGGCGATGGCAGGTTATGACCCTTCATCGGCACCCAAATTTTGGGAGCGAATGGCAACCCTTAGCGGTGGCCAGCAACCACCTGAGTTTCTATCAACACACCCTTCGCACGAAACCCGCATTAAAGACCTTGAAGGTTGGATTCCGGAAGCCATGCAGTACTATAAGAAATAAGTTTTACTGCGCTGAACTCTGAACTACTCATCCGCGAAAGCGTTATAACTGCTTTCTGAGTATGATTGATGCTTATAATTTTTTAGCCTCGTGGCAACTTTTTCCTGAAAAAGGAACGTATGAGTTTGGTAACAGACCGAAGTCGGGTATTTATAGAATAGAACTTGGCGGAACAGGTAAAGAACTTACCATTAGTATGAATTGGGTAAGTTTGGAAGATCAAGCCTTTACCTCACAATTTTCAATCACGCCTGATGGCACCTGGAATGAATTTGAAGATGCGGCTTTGGGTGATGCCGTTAAGGCAACATTTGAGAGTCAATTGATGTTGATAGTTGAGTTTGCCAAAAACAGCAAGCCGGTATTAGAGGTTGTACATGAAATAACACCGAAGGGTTTCCTTAAGGTAGTACACCATCACTACAATGATTATGGCGAAAAATTTACCAACGAAGAGATTTACCACAAGCAGTTGAGTGTGTTACCATACTCTGCTTCGGTTTCGGGTGCAGTGGTTAAACCGAATGAGGCTGGTGTAATTCGCCACCAGGCCTTATCGGCTATGGAGGAACAAACCAACATGCAGCTTACGCAGATTCGCCAGCAGATTGAATTGTTGGCTATTCAGGCTAAAGAAATTCAAAAACGCAAAGAACTTTCGATGTTGATTTACGAGGCGCAGTTGGGTTTTGCTCCGGTAATCGGGCAAACCTATTACCTGTATGAGAAAGAAGATGGCTCGCATTTACTTTCGCTGGTTGGCCCGAAGGAGTGGGGAAGAAGTAAACCTTACAAAAGTTTTGTGGCGGCAGTATGCTTGTTAGCCGATCATACCTGGAAGGAAATTTAAAATAAGCAGTTGACAATATACCAATTGACAAGTAGCAGTATTGTCAAATTAAGCATTTGTCAACTGTCAACTAATGATAGATTAAATACTATCTGGATGTGGATGCGTATAACCCGAACGATAGGAACGCATCAGTAAAGCAGTTGCTTCCAAATCATTCACTACGGTTCTTGTTTTGGGATCATACTGTAATGTGCGACCTGTTTTCATAGCGAGGTTCGCCAGGATGCAACTTGCTGTGGAGATATGACCTTCTTCAATATCGGCTACAGGTTTGTTTCCGTTTTCTATAGCCGATAAAAAATTCAACATCTGGCCACGGGTAGCAGCAGCTGTATGCAACTCAATGTCTTTTTCTTTAAGGTCTTCCGGATATTTTTCACGCTCATATACTGCATCGGCATGAATTTTCTTTCCATCACCCATCGGCACAAAATCATAACTCATGGGACTACCACTTAACACACCTTTATCACCATAAATTTTAAAACCCCATGGATAGGCTGCATCAACTGGCGCACCCCAGGTACGATGTTGCCAGGTAGCGGTAAGATTTTCAAATTCAAAAATGGCCGATTGCGTATCGCTGATGTTTGATTTGCCTTGCGTCTGAACATAAATTCCGCCCGAGGAAGAAATACGTACTGGCCAACCAAGCTCAAGCATCCACCGCACACAGTCTAACATGTGCACACACATATCGCCAACAATACCATTACCGTACTCCATAAAGGCACGCCACCAGCCGCGATGGGGTAAGTTATCGTAAGCACGAAGTGGGGCCGGGCCAGTCCAGCGTTCATAATCTAAAAAGTCAGGCACTTGCTGTAAAGGCGGATTGCTGTTGTTGCGCATGTGGTAATAACAAAACATTTCTACGTGCGAGATTTTGCCCAGCAAGCCGGCTTCAATAATATTTTTCTTTGCTTCTATTAAGTGCGGTGTACTTCTTCGCTGCAAACCAACTTGCACGGTGCGTTTGTATTTACGGGCAGCCGCTACCATGGCTTCGCCTTCCATTACGTCAACACTAATGGGTTTTTGTACATACACATGTGCTCCGGCTTTCATGGCGTCAATAGCTTGTAAGGCATGCCAATGATCGGGCGAACCAATTAACACAATGTCGGGTTTTTGAGCAGTGAGTAGTTTTGTATAATCATTAAACAACTCTGGTACTTTACCTGACTTCTGGCGTTGGCTTACCAATTGTCCCGCTTCGGTTAATAACCGTTTATCTACATCGCATAACCCCACTACGTCAACCCGTGCTACCTGCAAGAGTTTGAATAAGTCACTTTTGCCATACCAACCGGTGCCGATTAGAGCCACGCGCAGATTTTTTTGTTCGAAGAAACTAAATGCTTGCGATGCAAAGGCACTGAATGCAAGGGTAGTGGTAGCTTGTTTTATGAAATGTCTGCGCGAAACGATTGTCATTGCGTAATTGATTTGTGAATAAGCTAAGATAGCAGACTTGTTGTACGAATCAAATTATTATCTTTGATTAAGCTAAGGGAGATGATATGAATATTAATGACGAACGTACTCTTCTGATTAAGGAGATTCAAAAAATTGATGACCTGGCTCTGTTGCATGCACTTAAAGCAGTTTTGCTTTATGGTCTTAAAAATGAAGGCAGGGTGAGTATAGATCAATACAACCTTGAGATTGAAGATGCAGAAAAAAGAATTTCTGATGGCATCTACTTTACACAGGAAGAAGTTGAAAAAATGGCTAAAGACTGGTAATGGCTGATAATGCTTTACTTGTTAAATGGGACAAGCCTGCCTTTATAGCATTTCAGAAAATTTATGATCACATCCGAAAGGATTCGCCAATTAATGCAGAGAAGGTCAAACAGGAAATACTTGCGATTACAAAGAGTTTAGCCGATTATCCAGAACGTTATCCACCGGATAAGTTTAAAACAAATAATACAGGCAATTACAGAGCTTTTGAGAAATACTCATATCGAGTTGCTTACGTGTACAATGGTTCAGAAATCAGAATCTTAAGAATCAGACACGTTAAGCAGGAACCTTTGAGATACTGATCACCGCTTCAATAAACTCAACTTAATCTCCGTTAGTCTGCGTTTGGTATCCAATGCAAAATCACCATTCATCATCCAGTCGTAGAAAGACGGTTCATCTTTTAGCACCTGGGTTACTACTTTGCCTTTATGTTTTCCGAAGTGAAAAATCACTTCACCTTTATCGTTGCGAATCATGCGACCAGCCAGATCAACCATATCAGTAGCCGTAAGTTGATGCAGTACTTCCATGTCATTTTGAATTGTACCGATAGGCTTGCCCAAGCCGTCCGTTACGGGTTGGTTTTCATAGCGTTCTACTTGTGCTATTAATACATCTAAGGTTGCTTGCGTATCGGCTGCGGCCGAGTGTGCATGGGTAAGGTCTTTGCCACAATAGAATTTTAAAGCGGCTGCCAGGTTACGCTTCTCCATCAGGTGGTAGATTTTCTGCGCATCAATTATCCGCTTACGGTAATAATCAAACTCCACATCGGCTCGTAAAAATTCTTCCACCAAAACAGGTACATCAAACTTTAGAATATTAAAGCCACCCAAATCTGCACCTTCAAAAAACCGGGCGTAATCTTTGGCCAGTTCTTTAAAGGTGGGTTTGTCCTTTACATCGTCATTACTAATGCCATGAATAGCCGTTGATTCAGGTAGAATAGGGATGGTGGGATTAATTAAATTACTCTTCTCAATCACTTCGCCCGAAGGCATAACCTTGATAACCGCTATTTCAATAATACGGTCTTGCGAAATGTTTACACCCGTTGTTTCCAGGTCGAAGACGCACAACGGTTTTTTTAAATTCAATTTCATAATTAAGACTGAAAAGTACTTACCGCCCGGTAAAACTGGCCGCTACTAATGCCAATCTTCTTCAGAAGTTCACGGGCTGCACCAACGCACGCTAATTCATTGGTGGTATTGAGCGCGATCGGAAATTTTTCGTTGGTGCTGGTAATAAGAATGGTTTTATTTTGTTGCTTTTCGTGCTTATAGATGTTGTAGGGAATTACCTGAACATCAGGCCGCTCGCGGGTGGCCAACGCCTTTAATTCTTTATTAAGCTCCGGATAAATAATTATTCCGCCTTTTGGTGTGGCATCGGCAATTTTTTCAAGTTCCTTTAATTCACCTGTTGGATTATCGGTTAAAAGCAGAATATGATGATGGTAATCAGCCAGTTGATGCTGAGCCTCTATAATCAGCACAGGTGCATCGGTTAAGAATGATTCCAATTGCCCATCACTAAAAAAATCATATTTACGCTGATTACTCGTGAGTACATGCCGAACCATATTGGTTATTAAACCACTTTGGCCACCGGTTATGATTACCCTTTGTTTATCAATGCTTTGCTGGTAGATAGAAGCCGTCAAGGTAGAATATTATTAGCAGGTAAAGATAGTAAAATGTCTGTCCGGTAAAACAACTTCATAGCGCACGTAAATTTAATTCTTCATATTGGAATGAATTTGTACACAAATTCACATGTTTGATTGTAGATAACTTGTTGAGTGTAGTAGTAAGCGAAGCGGTACGTTTGTTGCCCTTAAAGAAACTACGTACAACAACCACGAATGTATGGAGCAAAGATCAACGCCCGTGAGGTTAAGTTCTGCGATGAGCGGAGCCGGAAAGTCTAAACTATTAGTGCGCGATATCGCTGATAGTTTGGGTAAGCTTCCGCCTCAGGCGCTTGATCTGGAAGAAGCTATTCTGGGTGCACTCATGCTTGAAAAGAATGCACTTACTGCAGTAGTTGAATTTTTAAGACCCGAACATTTTTATACCGAACAACACAAAGAAATTTATACAGCTATTATCGACTTGTTCAAAAATTCAGAACCGGTTGATATGCGCACAGTAGTAGCTCAATTGCGCAAGGCCGGCAAACTGGAATTGGTAGGTGGCGCTTATTACATTGCCGAACTAACCAGTAAAGTAAGTTCAGCAGCTAACATCGAGTACCATGCCCGTATTATTATCGAGTTGGCCATTAAACGCGATCTCATTCAGATTGCCTCTCAGATTCACCACGATGCCTACGAAGACACAACCGATGTTTTTGAACTCTTAGACAAGACCGAACAAAATATCTTTCAGATTTCCGATTCAAACCTGCGCAAGAACTATGACTCTATGAAGTCGCTTATGTTTCAGGCTACGAAAGAACTGCAGGAGAAACGAAATCATAAAGACGGCCTTACAGGAATACCCAGTGGATTCTCGCGTTTGGATCGTGTTACCTCAGGCTGGCAGCGTTCCGATCTGGTTATTATAGCAGCCAGACCCGGTATGGGTAAAACTGCGTTTATTGTTTCAGCCTTGCGCAATGCAGCTGTAGATTTCAGTATTCCGGTAGCAATTTTCTCTTTAGAGATGGCTTCCCTGCAATTGGTAAATCGTTTGATATCTGCGGAAGCAGAACTGGACTCCGAAAAAATAAAGAAAGGAAACTTAGCCGACTTCGAGTGGCAACAGATGGTGCACAAAACCACGCGCCTTTCCAGTGCCCCCATTTTTATTGACGACACTCCGGCACTTTCTATTCTTGAATTGCGTGCCAAATGCCGCAGGCTCAAAGCTGAGCACAACATTCAAATGATTGTAATCGATTATTTGCAGTTAATGAAAGGTGAGGCCGGCAGTGGTAATCGCGAGCAGGAAATTGCTTCTATCTCGCGCGCACTAAAAGGTATTGCCAAAGAATTATCGGTACCGGTAATTGCACTTTCGCAATTAAGTCGCGGAGTGGAGACAAGGGGTGGTGATAAACGTCCGCAATTAAGCGACTTACGTGAATCAGGATCAATTGAACAGGATGCAGATATTGTAATGTTCTTATACCGGCCTGAATATTATAAAATTACGGTAGATGAAGATGGCATGCCAACGCAAGGCATGGCCGAAGTAATTATTGCCAAACATCGCAATGGTTCGCTCGAAAACGTAAAACTGAAATTCATTGGCAAGTACACCAAGTTTGCCGATTACGATGCACCCGAAGGTTTAACACCCATGAGCAGCATTACCCGCGAAAGCAGATTAAATACCTTCCGCGATAATCCTTCTACCACCGGGCCTGCAGGTGGTGATGATGATGCGCCTTTCTGATAGTTATCCGTTACGAAATCACCAAAGTATAAACCGTTAAGGTAAACTTAGTTTCTTTTTGAAGAACGACTTGGTGCCTTTGGTGTTTTACACGAATCTCAAATAAATTTTAGTTCAGATTTTAAATCTTGTACTCCTGTTGTATCTTGAGAACAAGATCAAACAACTATGAAGGCCCTGGTATTACGAGAAGCTGGTAAGATTGAATTAACAGAAATTCCCAAGCCGGTAGTAACCGCTGGTAAAGTATTAGTTAAAATAAAAGCGGCTGGTCTAAACAGGCGCGATGATTGGATTCGCGAAGGAAAATATCCCAATATCAAATTTGGAGTTACCATGGGTTCGGATGGAGCCGGGGTGGTTGAAGCTGTTGGTGATGAAAAAGATCAACCATGGGTTGGGAAGGAAGTGGTGATTAACCCCAACATCGATTGGGGTTCCGATCCGGAAGTACAATCCGGTAAGTACACCATTCTTGGGATGCCGGTGGATGGTACATTTGCCGAATACATTTCTGTGCCGGTCGATCGCCTGCACCACAAACCTTTTCACCTTGATTTTTTACAAGCAGCGGCATTGCCTTTGGGTGGGCTAACTGCATTCAGAGCTCTATTCAGGCGCGGTGAGTTACGTGCCGGCCAAAATGTATTGATTTCCGGCTTTGGCGGTGGCGTAGCGCAGTTTGCATTTTTGTTTGCCCAGGCTGCTGGTGCAAATGTATATGTGTCATCGGGTAGCGATGAGAAAATAGACAAAGCATTAAAGCTTGGTGCCAAGGGTGCCTACAACTATAAGAAGCAACCGACATACCCCGAGCTTTGGAAAACCAAAGGTGGTTTTGATTTGGTGATTGACAGTGCCGGTGGCGATCAGATTAACAACTTCATAAAAGTTCTGAAGCCTAAGGGTAAAATTGTTTTTTATGGTGCTACCAATGGTTTGCCCGCTAAGTTGGATATGTACCGGATGTTCTGGAACCAACTTTCGTTGCTTGGTTCTACCATGGGTAACGATAATGAGTTTAGCGAAATGCTGACTTTTGTAAGCAAACATCAGATCCGGCCGCTGATCGATTCAATAAGGCCATTCTCAAAAATTGTAGAGTCTTATCCGGATATAACCCGACCGAATAAAGCAGGAAAAATTGTATTTCAGGTTTAGAATGGAGTAGTGATTTCGGAAATACTACGAACTTACACCAACTCCGATAAATAAGGTGTTTAACATATAATGTAAGCCTGATTTTATGGCCGAAGACACGGTACAGTGCAAACCTGAGAATGAAAAGAAAGTTAAACTTTCTAAGTCATGGCCAACCTATTTGTTTGAGTTTGTGTCATTAACGCTTGCTGTTTTTATGGGTTTTTTCGCAGAAAATCTGCGGGAAGAAATGGCAGAAAGAAAACAAGCTATTGAACTTGCTCAAAATTTATATGACGAATTAGTAACGGATTCAATTGCTGTTGACCAAACGATTAGAGGCAGGCAAAGAATGAATGGTGCTTTACTAGCATTGAAGGATTACGTTCGTGACAGTAGTTTATCAAAAGTATCTAAAGCATTTATTAAAAATTTTTTTTCTGGAATTCATTATAGCAATCGATTTCAACCTACGGATGTCGTGCTTGAACAATTAAAGGCATCTGGTTCATTAAGCTATTTCAAAAGCAAAGAGTTGCAAAGGTTAATCCATAATTTAGGCGGGGCTATTTCTCAAGTTAGGCAACGAAACCAAATTGAACTGGAGTTTGGATACACTTACATTATCCCTTTTAATGTTAACCATATTGATCAAGAGTACCTGCCCAAAATTACTGACTTAAGAAGAATGCCAATAAACGAGTTACTTGATTTAATAGAGAGAGATTCAGTTGGTACACCATTTGAAATAACGAATCTAAATCAATTCAAAAGAAAAGATGTAATTAATATGTTATTGGTATATCGCAACCTTGTGGAAAATGGAGCTTCGGCTTGCAATTATTATCGTGAAGCTAATAACAAATTACTAGCTGAATTGCGGAAGGAATATCAAATTAAACCGGGAAAGAATAAATAAAAGAATGCTTGCGAGATAGATACTTATCTACGCCAGCTCCGATTTCAATTGTAGTTTATCCAGGTAATCCCAAACCAGGCTACTGGCACCCAGAATAGGAGCAGCCTGATTTTGCATAGCCGATGGAAGAACTTTTATCTTGCCGCGAAACAACGGCATCAGGTTCGCTTCCATGTGTTTGATGGTAGGTCGGAAGATCAGATCACCGGCCATCGATAATCCACCAAATAAAAAAATGGCTTCCGGGTCGGTATGTACAACAGTTTCGGCCAGCTTCATTCCTAAAATACGACCCGTATATTCAAACGCTTCTATAGCCACTACATCACCCCGGTGAGCAGCATCTGAAATCATTTTGGTGTTCAGATCTTCAAAGCTGATACCCCGCAATTCGCTTGGCTCTAGGTGATCGGCCAGCAATTTATAAACGGTACGTTTAATGCCGGTTGCCGATACGTATGTTTCCAGGCACCCGCGCTTGCCGCAATTGCAATAACGACCAGCAGGGTTAACGGAGGTATGACCTACTTCGCCAGCAATACCGTGGTGGCCATTCAATAACACACCACCACAAACAAAGCCGCTTCCCAATCCTGTGCCGAGTGTAATCACCACAAAGTCTTTCATGTTTTTGGCATTGCCATAAATCATTTCGCCCACCGCGGCTGCATTGGCATCGTTGGTAAGAATACAAGGCACATCAAACTCTTCCTTGAACAACCGTGCTAAGGGTAAAACACCTTTCCACTTTAAATTAGTGGCCCGCTCAATATTACCAGAGTAATAGTTTCCATTGGCTGCGCCCACACCAATACCTACAATTCGGGTATCGCCTGGCAATTCCTGAATGCCTTTTCGTAAAGCATCGGCCATTCCATCAAAATAATCTTGAAACTCTTCGTATTGTGTTGTAGGAATGTTCCCCTGGTGCAACACATTGCCGGCACGATCTACAATACCATACTTTGTGTTTGTACCCCCAATATCAATGCCGATGGTCAGATCCTTCATGATGATTAGATAGATAATATTTTGGAAATGCGGAGTGACTCGCTGTCGATTTCGTGATGATGCTTCATAATGGTATCAAAGTCGTTATATACAATCTGGTTGTTGCGAATTCCCACCATCACATCTTTTTCTCCTTTTAATAGACCTTCTATAGCAGCAACACCCATCTTGCTGGCCAATACCCGATCGAAGTAAGTAGGAGTACCACCGCGCTGCAGGTGCCCCAGAATAGTTACTTTAATATCGAAGTAGTTATTACGCTCCGAAAACTTCTTGGCCAATTCCATGGCACCACCCAGTTTACTTCCTTCGGCCACTACCACTAAACTTGATTTTTTATTTGTTTTACCACCCTCATCTAATTTTGCAAATAACTCATCCAAAGTCATCGACTCTTCCGGAATAATGGTGGCCACAGCACCACCGGCAATACCACAATTAATGGCGATATAACCTGAGTTGCGCCCCATTACTTCAATAAAGAATAAGCGATTGTGAGAAATGGCTGTGTCACGGATTTTATCAATTGCTTCTACAGCAGTATTGGTTGCTGTATCAAAGCCAACTGTAAAATCCGTTCCGGCAATATCATTATCAATGGTACCCGGAATACACACGGCCGGAATACCATATTCTTCTTGCAGTTTATGTAAGCCGGTGAAGGTACCATCCCCACCAATGGCAACCAGTGCTTCTATCCCGTGCTTTTTTAAGTTGAGGTATGCTTTCTCGCGGCCTTCTTTGGTTCGGAACTCCTGGCTGCGGGCCGATTTCAAAATCGTGCCGCCACGTTGAATTATATTACCAACCGAGCGTGCACCCAGCTTTACAATATCACCTTCAATCATGCCTTCGTACCCTTGCATGATTCCATAAATTTCTTTTTTGTAATAAATAGCTGCGCGAACAACAGCTCTGAGTGCGGCATTCATGCCGGGAGCATCGCCACCCGAAGTGAACACACCTATTTTAGAAATTTTTGACTCCATTAACGCCTTAACAAGAGGCCCAAAAATACGCGTAAAACAGTGTTATCCAAGCGTTAAGCTTTTATTCCGATTTCAATCGTTTGAAATAATTAATCAGTCCGTTAGTAGATGAATCGTGGGTTTGAATATTATCATGTGATGATAATTCGGGTAAGATTTTTTTAGCCAAAACTTTACCCAATTCTACACCCCATTGATCGAAGCTGAAGATGTTCCAGATAACACCTTGCGCAAAGATTTTATGTTCATACAAAGCAATGAGTAAGCCTAACGTATAAGGCGTTAGCTTCTTGAAGAGAATGGAGTTGGTGGGTCTGTTACCGGTAAACACGCGGTAGGGCAGGTGAAAGTTGATCTCATCAGTACGCATACCCGCTTTGCGTAATTCAGCTTCTACTTCATCAGGAGTTTTGCCCATCATTAATGCTTCGGTTTGTGCAAAATAGTTAGACATTAATTTTTCGTGATGATCGCCAATCGGATTTTGTGATTGTGCGGGTGCAATAAAATCGCAAGGAATAAGTTTGGTACCCTGGTGTATGAGTTGATAGAATGCATGCTGGCCATTGGTGCCCGGCTCACCCCAGATGATCGGGCCGGTTTGATAGTAAACCGGATTGCCATCACGATCCACCGATTTGCCATTGCTTTCCATATTGCCCTGCTGAAAGTAAGCAGCAAAGCGATGTAGGTATTGATCGTACGGAAGTATTGCCTCCGAATGAGCTTCGAAAAAGTTTCCATACCACACGCCCAGTAATGCCATTATCACCGGAATGTTTTTTTCAAACGGTTCGTTCTTAAAGTGATTATCGGCAGCGTGAGCACCTTCCAATAGCTGTATAAAATTATCGTACCCAATAGTTGTAGCAATTGATAACCCAATGGATGACCACAGCGAATAACGGCCGCCAACCCAATCCCAAAATACAAACATATTTTCTGGGGCAATGCCAAAGGCGGTAACCGCTTTTGTGTTGGTAGAAACTGCTACAAAATGTTTGGATACATCGCCAGCATTGTTTGATTTTTCCAAAAACCATTTGCGTGCGCTTTCAGCGTTGGTCATGGTTTCTTGTGTAGTGAAAGTTTTAGAGGCAATTAAAAATAGTGTGGTCTCCGGATTCAGGTGCTTCACTGTTTCGGCCAGATGTGTTCCATCAACATTCGAAACAAAGTGCGGTGTGATAGTGGAATGATATGGTTTAAGCGCTTCTGTTACCATCAGCGGCCCAAGGTCAGAACCACCAATACCAATATTAACAATATCGGTTATGGCTTTGCCGGTGTAACCTTTCCAATTGCCGGATAATACTTGGGTTGAAAAGTTTTTGATTTGCTCCAAAACTTTATTCACCAATGGCATTACATCTTCGCCATCTACAACAATGGGTTGGTTGCTTCTGTTTCGTAGCGCTATGTGCAATACCGAGCGATGTTCAGTCTGATTTATTTTATCACCTTCAAACATGGCAGCAACAGCTGCTTTCAATTCAACTTCGTTGGCAAGTTCAAGCAGCAATGTCAGCGTTTCGCTGGTAATAATGTTTTTGGAGTAATCGAATAGTAAATCGCCCAGTTGTACCTGGAACCGGGAGAATCGATGCGGGTCTTCCTGAAACAGTTCGCGCATGTGAGTGGCTTGCATGATCATATAGTGCGCGTTTAACTTTTGCCAGGCCTGGGTTTCGGTTGGATTATGTTTGGGTAGCATAAAAAATTTAGTGCGTTAAGAAAAGCAAAAATAAGGGGTGGAGGTAAATAAGTAGTAGAATTGTTTGGCGATTTAAAACCCGGTTTGAATTCGGAAAACTAAAGAAAGAAGTTAGCAGGAAGAATCAGCCACCTACAACTTTTCGCAGGTTTTCGATTAGGCCTTCCCATAAATCTTCAAGTTCGTCCAGATCATCAAAGTCAGCGTAATCGGTTACTTTCAGAAAGGTTGTTTGTGTTAGTTCGTTCAGCTCCAGGCGTAACTCAAAGTAACTGGGATCAGATTCATCGGCTTTGGATTCGGGCAGGTATTCGAACTTTACAAAGTGATTGATGCGATGCGCAGCCATTATGGCTTTGTGTTCTTCATGATCCCAAACAAACTTGAAAACTTTCTCCGGACTAATAGTTACATCATCAGCAAACCATTCTGAAAGTCCGCTGGCAGTTTGTAGATAGGGATACAACATCTTGATTGATGCATGCACTTCAAAATCGCGTGTAAACAATTTTTTTTCTACCTCGGCCATATTCAGTTTTGCCTTTCGTTTTTAAGTTAAAAATATTTTCTGCTTATCAGCAAATTAAAACTTTAAATTGTTCAAATACGATCATATTTGATAGTATGGAAACAATCGGTGCGTTGGTAAAAATGTAGTTGGTGTATCCGGAATTTAACAGGTTGGTAAATTCGAAAACGAACTCGGAAAGAGTAGCGCGGGGGGGAGTTGAACCCCCGACCTTTGGGTTATGAATCCAACGCTCTAACCACCTGAGCTACCGCGCCTTCAAAATTGGGAGCGCAAACATACAAACTTTTATACGAAATCAATCAAAATCTTTTCATGTTACAATCACTCCTGAAGGTATGGCTTCATTTTTGAGACTATCTTTGCCCACATGAAAAAAATTGACAAACTGATTCTTAATTCCTTTCTGGGTCCGTTTGTACTAACCTTTCTGGTGGTGGTGTTTATCCTGCTCAACATCCACATGTTAAAATACTTTGACGACATTATCGGAAAAGATTTAGGATGGGGTGTAATCGGCCAATTGCTTTTTTACTTTGCCATTTTTAATACACCGGTAGCGTTGCCATTGGCAGTGCTGCTATCTTCGTTAATTACCTTCGGAAACCTGGGGGAACATTTTGAATTAACAGCCATTAAAAGTTTAGGTATTTCTTTACTCCGCAGTTTGCTTCCCATTTTTGGGTTCGTTGTGCTTATTACCATTGGGGCGTTTATGGTTGGAAATTACCTGGTACCCAAGGCAGCATTGGAAGCCTATAGTTTGTTATGGGATATTAAACAAAAAAAACCTTCGCTGGATTTGCGGCAGGGTGTTTTCTACAATTCAATTCCGGGCATCAGTATAAAAGTAAATCACAAGACTCCCGAAACGGAGCTATTGACGGGAATCATCATTTACGACCATCGTGGCCGCTCTGGTAACAAAGAAGTAATTGTGGCCGACTCCGGCCGCATGTACACCATTCTGAACGATAGCTTTCTGAAACTGGAATTGTACAGTGGTTATAATTATGTAGAAGGCAACACAGGACCGCAAAACTATTCCACAGGCAACCGACAAGATGAGTCTTATCGAAAAACCAGGTTCGCAAAATCGCAAATTGTATTCGACCTATCCTCTTTCGGACTTAACCGAACTGATAAGAAGTGGTTTCAAAGCAATCGCCTGATGCGCAACATGGCTCAGTTACGGGCCGATATGGACTCAGTAGATAATACCATCAACAATGAATTGATTGCTATATATGGATACACCAAAAGCATGTTTAATTACCATACCGGTAAAGATAAGGTTGTAATGCCCGATTACGTGCGCATTCAAAAATACAAACGTGATTCTATTGCCTTTGCAAAAAACATGAGCGATCCGGCCATAAGTACAAGCTTTACAAAACCGGTTTTATCGCTTCCACAGCCAGAAGTTGTTCCCGTTGTTAACTATACGGAATTCCACCGGATAAAATCCGACAGTGTATATAACAAAGAGTATTCAGAGAGTGAAATTACAAGTGCCCTTGCCCAAGCACGCACCGTAAAAGCGCAACTATTAACCCATAACGCAAACATAAGTGCCTATCAAAGCGAAAAAAGAATTTTCTACATTCAATGGCATAAAATTCTAGCCCAGGCAATTGCTTGTATTGCCATGTTTTTAATTGGTGCTCCGCTTGGGGCAATTATTAAAAAGGGAGGCTTGGGCGTTCCGGTTCTCATGTCAATACTGTTCTTTATTTTATTTTATGTGCTTTCGCTAATGGGTGAAAAATGGGCCAAACAAATGGTTTTATCAGTTGAGGTGGGAATGTGGCTGGCTAACGGTACCCTGTTTTTAATTGGATTTATGTTTCTGAGACAGGCCCGCGCTGATGCCCGCTTGTTCGATGCCGACTTTTACAGTGTAATCTGGGATCGGTTAATCCGTAGATTCTCAAAAAAGAGTGTTTGAACCTTATTTTGGTTATTTCGGGGTATTCTTATACTTTTGCGCGTTGAAAAAAGTAGCTAAATAAAGATTATCAAAGATGTACCTCAATTCAGAAAAGAAGCAGGAATTGTTCAGCAAGCACGGATTTGGAAAGAAAAAGACCGACACGGGCTCTCCGGAATCACAAATTGCCCTTTTTACTTATCGCATCAGCCATTTAACTGAGCATTTGAAAGGTCAACGCAAAGATCATTCAACCCAACAGGGTTTGTTAAAGTTAGTAGGTAAGCGCAAAAAATTATTGAATTACCTTCAGCGCACTAATATCGAGCGTTACCGCGCTGTACTGGCCGACCTCGACTTAAGAAAGTAATAGAAACAAATCAAACGAGCAGGGAACCGAACAAGGTTCCCTTTTCGATTTTTAATTAATACCGGCCAGACCGTGAATTGTAGGCCTGACCGTTAAATTTCCTATCCAATGAAACCGACAGTAATTACAAAATCCTGCACATTGCCCGATGGTCGCCAGATTACCATTGAAACGGGCAAACTTGCCCGCCAGGCCGATGGCTCCGTTGTTTTACGTATGGGCAACACCATGTTGCTGGCAACAGCTGTGGCAGCCCCCGATGCAAAAGAAGGCACTGACTTTTTACCACTATCCGTTGACTACCAGGAGAAATTTGCTGCCACGGGCAAAATACCCGGAGGCTTTTTAAAGCGCGAGGGTAAATTATCAGATTATGAGATATTGATAAGTCGCTTGGTTGATCGTGCTATACGTCCTTTATTTCCAGATGATTATCATGCAGAAACTCAAGTTAATATTCAATTAATTTCAGGCGACCTGAATGCGTTGCCCGATTCGCTCGCTGCATTTGCCGCCTCAGCAGCTTTAGCAGTTTCTGATATACCCTTTCAAGGCCCGATTTCAGAAGTGCGCGTGGTGCGGGTAGCTGATAAGTTTATTATCAACCCCACCCAGGAAGAAAAAGAAAAATCCGACCTTGATTTCATTGTAGCGGCCTCCATCGACAATATTTTGATGGTGGAAGGTGAAGCAAAAGAGATTTCGGAGGCAGATATGCTGGAAGCACTTAAGCTGGCACATGAGGCAATTAAAGTGCAATGCCAGGTGCAGATTGAATTATCACAGGCGGTTGGTAAAACCGAGAAACGTACCTACGAACACGAAGTTAAAGATGAAAACTTCAAAGCGGAGCTTTTCAAATTATTGTACGATAAAGTATATGCGGTAGCCCGCCAGCAACTTACCAGCAAACACAAACGATCAGAATTATTTGGCGCCATTGTAGATGAGTACATGGCTTCGTTACCGGAAGATACAACTGTTAACAAAGACCTTGTTAAAAAATATTATAAAGACATTCAGAAGGCTGCGTGCCGCAACCTGGTGTTGAATGAGAAAGTGCGTTTGGATGGACGTAAAACAAATGAGATTCGCCCCATCTGGACAGAAGTGGATTACCTTCCTTCTGCGCACGGTTCTTCTATCTTCACCCGTGGCGAAACCCAATCCCTAAGCACCGTTACATTAGGAACCAAGCTGGATGAACAATTGATTGATGGTGCCATGTTCGATGGTACCAACAAATTTATTCTGCATTATAATTTTCCAGGCTTTTCTACGGGTGAAGTAAAACCTAACCGTGGCCCCGGCAGGCGTGAAGTTGGGCATGGTAATTTGGCTATGCGTGCGCTTAAGCAAGTATTGCCCGATATGACTACCAGTCCCTATACCATTCGCTTGGTATCCGATATCCTCGAATCAAACGGTTCGTCTTCAATGGCTACTGTGTGTGCCGGTTCGCTTGCGCTGATGGATGCAGGTATTAAAATCTCGGCCCCGGTATCAGGAATTGCCATGGGTATGATTTCAGATAGTGCAACCGGTAAGTATGCAATCCTGTCTGATATTCTGGGCGATGAAGATCACCTGGGCGATATGGACTTTAAAGTTACCGGCACTGAAAAAGGTATTACCGCTTGCCAGATGGATTTGAAAGTGGATGGCTTGACATACGAAGTACTAAGCGAAGCGTTGAATCAGGCAAAAGAAGGTCGCCTGCACATTCTCAACGAAATGAAGAAGACCATTACGCAGCCAAATGCCGACCTTAAACCACATGCTCCACGTGCAGTAACCATCACCATCGACAAAGAGATGATCGGTGCCGTAATCGGGCCTGGTGGAAAAGTAGTTCAGGAGATTCAGAAGACCACCGGTGCAACCATTGTTATTGAAGAAGTTGGCAACAAAGGAATCGTTAACATTTTTGCCAACAACCAGGAAGTAATGGATGCTGCTGTTAAGCGTGTGAAAGCCATAGTGGCTGTTCCGGAAGTTGACCAGGTTTATGATGGCGTAGTAAAGTCCATTATGCCGTTTGGCGCTTTCGTTGAGTTTATGCCAGGTAAGGATGGGCTGCTACACATTTCTGAAATTAAATGGGAACGCCTTGAAACCATGGATGGAGTATTGGAAGTAGGCGAACAATTGAAAGTTAAACTTGTTGAAATAGACAAGAAAACCGGTAAATTCCGTCTATCCCGTAAGGTGTTGATTCCCAGACCACCCAAAAAGGAAGAAGCCCCAAGTGCTTAACCTCTTTGCGAATAAAGGTTTTTGGAACTAAATTTTCGTTTTTACGTGTTTGAGATATAACGACCACTAAAGTTAGATGAGACAATTAAAGATCAGTAAACAGATTACCAACCGCGAGAGCCAGTCGCTGGATAAATACTTGCAGGAAATTGGTAAAGTGGATTTGCTAACCCCCGATGAGGAAGTTGAGTTAGCCAAGCGTATTAAAGAAGGCGATCAGATTGCTTTGGAAAAACTTACCAAAGCCAACCTGCGCTTTGTGGTATCGGTGGCTAAACAATACCAAAACCAGGGCCTTTCGCTGGGCGATTTGATTAACGAAGGAAATCTGGGATTGATTAAAGCTGCCCAGCGCTTTGATGAAACGCGCGGTTTTAAATTTATCTCCTATGCGGTGTGGTGGATTCGTCAATCCATTCTTCAGGCTTTGGCCGAACAATCGCGTATTGTTCGTTTGCCATTGAATCGCGTTGGCTCTCTGAATAAGATTTCAAAGACCTTCTCTGAACTCGAACAGAAGTTTGAGCGCGAACCATCGCCCGAGGAATTAGCAGAAGTATTGGAAGTAACAACTGCCGAAGTGGTAGATACCATGAAGATTTCGGGCCGCCATGTTTCAATGGATGCTCCGTTTGTGCAAGGTGAAGAAAACAGTCTGTTGGATGTGTTGGAAAACGACAGCGAAGAGACCCCGGATTCCGGTTTGATGACTGACTCGCTTCGCAGGGAAGTGCAACGTGCACTATCAACACTTACCCAGCGCGAGTCGGATGTAATTACTCTTTACTTCGGATTGAATGGCGAGCATGCCATGACTTTAGAGGAAATTGGCGAAAAGTTTAACCTGACCCGCGAACGCGTACGCCAGATTAAGGAGAAGGCTATCCGTAGGTTGCGCCATACCTCAAGAAGCAAGGCTTTAAAGCCTTACCTCGGTTAATAATGTTTAATTTGATTCAAATATAGGGTCTCAAGCTATTGAGACCCTTTTTATTACATTTTAGAAAGTGATATGGAAAAAGAGAAAGTGTTGATTATCGGTTCAGGCCCTGCAGGTTATACCGCAGCGATTTATGCGGCCCGCGCAGGACTAAAACCGGTGTTATATACTGGCGGCCAGCCTGGCGGCCAGCTAACTACCACCAACGATGTGGAGAATTTTCCAGGTTATCCGGAAGGGATTAATGGTCCGCAAATGATGATCGACTTGCAAAAGCAAGCTGAGCGTTTTGGAACGCGTGTACATTTTGCATTGGTAACGGCAGTGGATTTTTCAAGTTGGCCGTTGAAGGTTACAATTGATGAATCGAAGATTGTGGAAGCTGAAAGCGTAATTGTAGCAACAGGTGCTTCTGCAAAATACCTGGGCTTACCCTCAGAAGAAAAGTTTGCCAACAAAGGTGTATCGGCTTGTGCTGTGTGCGATGGATTTTTTTATCGGGGTAAAGAAGTGGCCGTAGTGGGTGCGGGTGATTCGGCAGCCGAAGAATCAACCTACTTGTCTAAGCTGTGTACCAAGGTACATTTGATTGTTCGCAGAGATGAAATGCGTGCCTCTAAAATTATGCAGCAACGAGTATTGAATACGCCTAACATAGAAGTGCATTGGAATTCTGAAACGGATGAAGTTTTAGGCGATGATAATGGAGTAACAGGCGTGAGGTTGCTAAACAATAAAACAGGCGAGAAGAAAGATATTTCGGTGCAGGGTTTCTTTTTGGCAATAGGACATAAACCGAATACTGAGATTTTCAAAGGTCAGTTGGAAATGGATGAGAATGGATATGTGAAAGTGATTCCGGGCTCCACTAAAACAAATGTTGAGGGCGTGTTTGCTGTTGGCGATGTAGCCGACCGGGTTTACAGGCAAGCCATTACTGCAGCCGGAAGTGGTTGTATGGGTGCGTTGGATGCTGAGAAGTTTCTTGCAGCCAAAGAAGCGATGCTTGTACATTAAACAAGTTACTGTTTCCGGTAAACCGGTAACTGGTAACGAATAGACACGAAATGAAATTAGACATACTCGTACTTGCTGCACATCCTGATGATGCCGAACTGGGTTGCGGTGCAACACTGGCCAAGCATGCAGCACTCGGACAAAAAGTAGGCATAGTTGACTTTACCCGCGGTGAATTGGGCACACGAGGTTCAGTACCCGAACGTGATCAGGAGGCTAGCGCGGCATCTCGGATTTTGGGAGTTGCCATTCGGGAAAATCTTAACTTCAAAGATGGCTTTTTCCAAAATGATGAAGCCCATCAACGCGAAGTAATCCGCATCATTAGAAAGTATAAACCAGAGATTGTAATTGGTAATGCTATTTATGATCGACATCCCGATCATGGCAAAGGTTCCGGGTTAAGTTTTGATGCCTGCTTTTATGCCGGGCTTACCAAAATAGAAACTACCGATGCTGGTATAAAACAAGAAGCATGGCGGCCGAAGCATCTGTATCATTTTATTCAAAGCCAGTTTATCATGCCCGATTTTATCGTAGATGTTTCGGATTATTGGGATAAAAAAATGAATGCTGTACGGGCATTCAAATCGCAGTTTTATAGTGCAGATAGTAAAGAACCGGAAACGTTTATCTCAAGCCCCGGCTTTATGAAGTTGCTGGAAGCAAGAGGGCAGGAGTTAGGCTTTTCAATTGGTGCAACGTATGGCGAAGGTTTTACCGTTCGGAAAATAATTGGCGTAAATACCCTGAACGATATTCGCTAAGCACTTACGGTGCAAGCCGGTGAATAATCCATTCATTATCCTTCAGGTAATACACAATTCTATCATGCAATCGGCTGGAGCGCCCTTGCCAGAACTCCACTTCAAAAGGAGTAACTTCGTAGCCACCCCACTGGTGCGGTTTGGGTAATAAATCCTGGCCTTCAAATCGTTTCTCTATTTCCTTAACCCTTTGCTCGAGCAACTCGCGGTTTCTAATGATGGAACTTTGAGGCGAAGCCCATGCACCCACCTGGCTACCTCGTGGCCGGCTTTGAAAATATCTTTCCGAAGTTTTGGCATCAACCCTTGCCGTTATGCCACTTATTCGTACTTGTCGTTCAAGTTCCGGCCAGAAAAAAGTTAACGCACATGCCGGGTTGCTTTCCAACTCTTTACCTTTTTGACTTTGGTAATTGGTGTAGAATAAAAATTTTTCCCGCTCAACGCCTTTTAACAATACAATACGAGCCGATGGTCTTCCATGCTGATCTACGGTGGATAAAGTCATGGCATTAGGTTCGGGTACTTCAGCTTTTAATGCCTCAGCAAACCAGTTATTAAATTGGTTAACCGGGCTTTTAGCAACCCTATCTACATCCAAAGTAGCTTTGGTATAGTCTTTACGGATTTCTGAAATCGATGGCATGTATTTTTCCGAAAAATTAACAATTCATGGGTTTGCAGAGTATGATTTCCTTTCTTTTATTAAGAATTATTTTCAGCTTCAAACAGAGGCCTATTATACTTCGTTATACGTTTAGTTATGGATTTTTTCAAATATTCCAATAAGATTTTACCACAACGGGGCCGGTTGCTCTTATCAGAGCCATACCTTGCCGATCCAAACTTTGAACGAACTACAGTTCTGTTAACTGAACATAACGATACCGGATCGGTTGGTTTTATTCTTAACAAACCTTCTGATAGTCGTGTTGGTGAAATTATGGACGACTTGAAAGGAATAGATACAAGAATTTTTATGGGAGGGCCGGTAGAACAAGATACATTGCATTACATTCATCGGTTAAATTCGCTCGAAGATGCAATCGAAATTCTGCCAGGATTATTCTGGGGCGGTAATTTTGATCAACTTGTTACCATGGTAGATACACAACAAGTATTAACTACCGATGTAAAGTTTTTCCTGGGCTATAGTGGTTGGAGCCCCGGCCAGTTGAATGAAGAACTTAAAATTCAATCGTGGATTGTGAGCGATGTGGCATCAGAACAACTGATATTTGAAACAGACCCTGAGCAAATGTGGAAGCAGGCCATGCGGGGATTGGGTGGCCGTTTTACCATTTATTCCAATTACCCGGCCGACCCCCGTATGAATTAAAGGTTTTTACTATTTTTACCAGTCCTCGGGTATTAGAAAGAGGAGAGACGATGATGGAAAACGAAAAAGAGGTGCAGGAGGAAGTGCAGGTGGAAGATTCGCTGGTTACCCCAACAACACACCACGATGAAGAACACGATGTGGAATCGGAAGAGCACCACGAGGTGGATTATGGTGGTTTTACCAAAGCAGAGTTGGTTAGCGCAGTAAAAGATTTGGCTAAAGAGGACAACTTTAAGAAAGTTGATCAGGCTTTAAAAGAAATCAAGCCCTTGTATGAAGAGATTCGAGCAACTGAAAGGAGGGAAGCTCTTGAAAAATTTATGACCGATGGCGGTATTGAAGAAGATTTTGAATACCGGTTGGATGAACTTGATCATACATTTGATGCAACTGTTAAATTAATCCGCGATCGCAGAAATGAGTATTTCAAAAACCTGGAAAACCGGAAGAACGAAAACCTGCGTAAGAAGAATGAAATACTTGAAAATCTGCGCACACTAATAGATGGTGAAGATAGTGCTCATTCTTTCAATACCTTCAAAGAACTTCAACAGGCCTGGAAACAAGTTGGGCCGATTCCGCCCGCGCAAGTAAAAACGTTATGGGCCAACTACAATGCCTTAGTAGATCGTTTCTATGACCACCGGAATATTTATTTCGAACTGAAAGAGCTTGATCGAAAGAAGAATCTGGAGGCTAAACTGGAATTGTGCACCCGTGCTGAGCAACTAACCACACGCGAACGAATTAAAGATGCAGTTAAAGAACTTAATGAATTACATAACGAATTCAAGCATGTAGGTCCGGTTCCTAAGGAAGATCAGGAAACTGTATGGCAACGGTTTAAGGCCGCTTCGGATGCTGTTTACGCCAAGCGCGATGAGTTAGTGGCCAGCATGCAAGCTGAGTTGAAAGCAAATTTTGAAGCCAAATCCAAAATTGCAGACGAGGTACAAACTTTTTTACATTTTACTACCGATCGGATCAAAGACTGGAATAAAAAAACTCAGGAAATACTGGAGCTTCAAAAACGGTGGGATGCTGTAGGCGGAACTCCGCGAACTAAATCAAAAGAGTTAAATAAAAAATTCTGGTCGGCCTTCAAGCAATTCTTCCACAACAAAAACCAGTTCTTTAAAAAGCTAGACGAAGAGCGCGATAAAAACCTGAAGGCTAAGCAGCAACTGGTTGCTCGGGCAATTGAGTTGAAGGCAAGTAATGATTGGAATAAAACTTCGCAAGAGTTGAAGCAGCTTCAATTGCAATGGAAAGAGATTGGCCCGGTACCTGAAAAACAGCGCGATAAAATTTACAAAGAGTTTAAGGAAGCCTGCGACTTCTTTTTTGATCAACGCAGAGGCTCGCAGGTAAAAGCTGATCAGGAACAGGAAGTTAACCTGAAACAAAAAGAGGCCATCATTGATGAGATGATTGCGGCAACTATTGCCGGAAACACAACTGTAGAACAGCTTACGGAAATACAGAGTCGTTTTAATGATATTGGTTTTGTTCCTAAAAACGCAATTGCATCTGTGAAGCAACGTTTTGCCGATGCCGTAGCGAAATATGTACAATCTATTGCCGGGCTATCGGAAGCAGAACGCGAGCAAACCATACTGCAATCACAACTTTCCGGATTGAAAAACGATCCACAAGCTGAGCGTAAACTTTACCTTAAAGAACAAACCCTGCGTAAGCAGATTCAGAAGGCAGAGAACGATCTTTCGACCTTGCGGAATAACCTGGAGTTTTTTGGGCGGTCAAAAAATGCTGAAAAGCTTAAAGGTGAGTTCAACGATAAAATTGAAGAGGCAAATCAGCACCTGGCTCAGCTAAAAAAACAGCTAAAAATGCTGAAATCGGTTTGATCTGGCTTGTTTAAATCAATCGTTCCACTATTTTTGCACCCTCTTTAATGCCTCCTTAGCTCAGCTGGTAGAGCAACTGACTTGTAATCAGTAGGTCGCTGGTTCGATTCCGGCAGGGGGCTCTGAAAATCAGGCAGTTACATTAAGTTTTGACTGCCTATTTTTTTTGATACATACAGGATACATACAGCACGTAGGATTTTTCTAACCAGATATTAGCGCTTTGTACTCAGGCTTAATACACTATCTATGCTTTATCTATGCCTTTGCCTGGGCTTAGTGTATTAAGAATTGAAATACTTCTTCTTCTTTCAGACCGGTGTGCTTGCAGAACTCTTGGACAGTAACAAATTCACTTTTCAGCTTCCCTAATTTTTTACGAATGTCACTGATCAGCTTTCGGGCTGCTCGCTCTTTTCTTCCCGTGATGTTCTGCACGTCCTTTGGGTAAATACAGATTCGACTTGGTACTAAAATAGGCATAAGCGGCATATCCGGCATTCGGATTTTTACTGATGTAAAGTTCGCCATAGTTTCGAATAAAGTTTATGTGCTCATTGTGTGATCAATCCTTTTGCTTTCAAATGCTTTGATCTGCACCATGAAAATGTGACTGAAACAAAAACAAATTTTTTAAGCTATGGCAAGACAAAAAGGTATTATCAAATTACAAGGACAGATGGGAGGAGTATCCTTCTACAAGTCCCAGCAAGATGGATTTCTTGCACGTGAAAAAGGAGGCGTTGATGCGGAACGCATAAAGAACGATCCCAATTTTGAGCGCACACGTGAGAATGGTGCCGAGTTCGGACGCGCTGGCGCGGCCGGCAAGCTGTTGAGAACCGCATTACGCGCACTGCTCATCAACATTGCAGACAGTCGGATGACAAGCCGCTTGACGCGTGAGATGGTCAAAGTCATTCAGGCAGATGCCACTAACGTACGCGGACAGCGAAACGTGATCGATGGAGAAGCGGAGTTGCTGAATGGCTTTGAGTTCAACCTGGACGGCAAGCTTGGCAGTACATTTTTTGCTCCGTTCACTCCAACTATTGATCGCCCTTCTGGCAATCTCTCGATTGATGTTCCGGATTATATTCCAGGCAACATGATAGGAGCACCACAAGGTGCGACTCATTTCCGGTTGATCGCAGCAGGTGTTGAAGTTGACTTTGAAGCAGGCAGCTATGTGGTGAACACCACTGCGACACCTGAGATTGAAATTGGTCCACAAACTGAAGCAGCGTTAACCTTGACCAACGCGGTAACACCAGCAAGCACGAAGCCGCTATTTGCAGCATTCGGTATTGAGTTCCTGCAGTTCGTCAATGGCGCTTACTACCCATTGAAGAACGGAGTTTATAATGCTTTAGCGTTAGTGGCTGTTGACGGTGGCGTATAATGGAACTGGAGTTATTCAGGACTTATGACCCTGAAGGAACCAATGGGGAACTCAAGCTCGTGGTGTGTAACACCATCGAGCTCCCCTGGCTTCAAAATCAGCGGAATGTTTCCTGCGTTCCTGAAGGAAGGTACGAGCTTCGGAAGCGCTTCATAAAAAAGTTTGGGTTGCACTTGTTGGTTGTGGATGTGCCGGATAGAAGCTGGATACTTATTCATCCCGCTAATGACGCAAAGACGCAACTGAAAGGATGTATCGCACCTGTCACTCAGTTAATCGGACCAGGTAAAGGAAATGAGTCTCGCTTAGCGAATGAAAAGTTGAAGGCACTCGTGCTGGAAGCTTTGAAACAAAAGGAGACAGTATTTATCACAATTAAATCCAAGTGATCATGAAATTGGTAGAAAGATTAAAAGCACCTACTCCGAAATTCTTTCGAGTGTTGCGAAATGTTGGACTCGCGCTGGCTGCTGCCGGTGGTGCATTGCTCACGGCACCCATTGCCTTACCGGTCGCGGTTATAACCGTGGCTGGATATATAACGGTAGCGGGTGGTGTTATTACTGCAGTGAGTCAGACAGCTGTGGACGGAGAAAAAGATTGCAAAGATGACGACTCATAGCAACCATGGCGGTACCGTGGCCGGGACGGCCGGAGGTACCCTCCTCACAATCTTCGCGAATATTCATTCTGAAGATATTGTAAAGACTGCAGTGTTGGCGTGTATCGGAGCGGTAGTCAGTTTTACAATTTCCATAGCGATGAAGTGGATCTCGAAAAAAATGAGAAGATCATCGAACTAATTCAGAAGGCTTCCCAAGTGGAGGCCTTCTTTGTTTTACACACATCCCAAGAATATGCTGACAAAGAAAAAGGAAAAAAAGAAAGCTAACCCACTTGAAGGGCGAGGCAAGCAAAGCAAGGAGGAACGGAATAAATGAAGGCATGTGCGCGGTAAGTGTTTATGCCGTAGTTCCTTGCTTTGCTTACGGTGAGGGCATGTGTGCGCCCGGCTATCTTTGCGATTTTTTTAACTTTTCAACTTAGTGCAAAAAAAAAGCCCCCTAAAAAGGGAGCTCTGAAATGCCAACCTCAAGCCAGAAGACCCGAAGCCAAACCTCTTTTGCACTGCATGAGGTGGTACGATAAAATGAAAATGGGCGAACCCACTTGAGCCAAACGCCCGCCAGCAGCCACCAGCCACCAACGCGCACACGAAGGATATATTTAAACATAATGCTACCTGCACACGGGACCGGACTAAATGATGCAAGGGCCGCCAAAAGAAAATACTACCTGATGGAAGGAGTAAGGAACGAACGACTGACTGAAGGTGGAGATTTTGTTTTGAAGCGGGCGAAGCGCACCCTTGAAGCTTTTAGTTCCGCAAGCCCGTAATTTGTATTATGTTTGAATATAATGAATACACTGCCTGGTATTCTTTTCCACTTGGGAATATTTTATTTGTTAGGATTCCTGTGCGTGAGCAGTGCGATGGCCACTATCGGATTTGCGAGCCGCCTAGGCGAACGAAGGGGTCTCCCCGAAGTGAGTCCGCGAGCAGGAGGAAGGGTGTGAGCAAAGAGCACGAAAGAGGAACGAATGAGTGCGATGCGAACTATGAGGAAGTGCCAGCAGCTAAAGCATGTGTCCGGGTAGAGGCACGCACCGAACAAGGGCTGGCGTGATTTTTTGCTATGGGTGTGTAGATTGTTGAAAGGAGCCGCAGGTGTGTCGGCCAACAATGCGTGGTGCAAAAACATGACAGCCCGCAGCCCGAACGACAGCGCAGGCGAGCACAACAATGGCAGCGGGTGGCCTGCAGCCTGCTGAGTGAAAGAGGACTGAATGAAACGAAATGAAGTGGAACGAGCTTGCGATGGAAGTGAATGGAGTTTGTGGTTATTTGCGAAACGCACTTCTAATCACCAAAAAAAATACGCATTGAGCAAACTAACCCAAACGCAATGAACGTGAGCCTGATTGACGAATGCAACGTAATGGAGTGTAATGAAGGACGACTGAACGAAGCGGGTTGCAGGACACAGGAGCTGCCGTGACGAATGACGCAGCCAAAGCAAAAGTGCATGACAGCATGGAGCGAAGCGACACCTTTAGGCGAACAGTTGGTGCTGCTTGAGGCATTGGATTGTGGGAAGCGCAGCACGGACTGTGAGTGCTGGCATGATCTTTTGCGGCAAGGAATGAGGAACACCTTATTAACCTGCGGGGGGCTGGTGTGGTGAAGGCTAAATTATACCAAAATGGTTATGATAAAAATTGAACTATGTTTCAGTCATTCCGAAACCTGTTCTCCATCACATTTTCTTTGAAAGAAGTACCAAAGGTATAGCCGAACGTGGCCATAATGGCCCGGGTATCTAACTTGGTAATCCGGCTAAAATTAAAGTTGTAATCGGAAGTGATAAGGCCGCTTTTTTGTGTATCGAAAATATCCGATAGCACTAAGCCCAATTTGCCCTTGCCTTTCATTATTCGATGCTGATAACCCATATCTACAAAGTATACCGCGATAGTCTCGCCTTGAGGTATGGCGGTTGGGGCAGTATAATTCCCGATCACCTGCAACTTGCCATTCTTCCCGATCGAGAAATTGTTAACCAGTTTGGTATACCAACTCACAAGGTCTTTTGAAACTTCCATGGTCGCCCCGGTATCTTCAATGATGACCTTGAAGGCCGAGATACTGAAGTTGAAACTATAAAATGAAAACGGATTGTAGGATGCAATTGCCTCGGTGCCGTAAGTCATTGCTTGACCAAAATTTTGCGGCTGTGTAAAAGCAACTCCATTTTCATCCAATACTGTATAAGGTAAAATGGCATTGTTCCTTAAACGGTAAAATGCCGCCATAGAAACTGAACCTTTCTTTAGTGAATGGTTATACGTCAGCTCCCAGGAGTTGATTAACTCAGGCTTTAGTTTAGGATTTCCTGACCGCTGATTTAATGAATCTGTGATGTCCGTAAAGGGGCTCAATTGTCCCAGGCTTGGCCGTGAAATGCGCCTGCTATAACTCATCCTGAAATTATTTTGCTTTTGTGTATAGTAGGAAAGACTGGCGGATGGGAATAGATTAAAATATTGATTGGAGAAATCAACTGTCTCGTCTATTGTCTCGCCCTTGTTCCACACCTGTTCAGCCCGAAGACCGGCATTGTATTTCCATGTGGGTGTTTCCTTGTCGCCTTGCCAGCCGGTGTATTGAAAATAGGCCGCATGAATCTGTTCCTTAAATTCGAAAACATTTGTATTCAGTGGGTCAATGACATATTCACCATTTTGCTCTGTTGCCCTTTCGTAATCAGAATTAAGGTTACGAATAATGCCTTTGTATCCGGTTTCAATAAAACCGTTTGTTGCCATCGGCTGACTGTAGTCAAGCGACAGATTCATCAGGTTGGTATTTTGATAAACGTGCGTGCGTTGTATCGAAGAGGTGCCCAATGATTCTCCTTGTTCAGTTAAATTGGTGGTGGTGATGTCTGTGTCCTCTCTGTCTTTATTGAATGTGTTGCTCACGTTTGCGGTCAGTGCCTTATCGGGGTCGTCAAAGCGTTTTGAATATTTCAGCGAGCCCTCCAGGGTATTACTTCTTCGGATTTCATTGGAGTAACGTTGATTGCTCCCGGTAAAATCTTTGTTGATGTCTTCATACAGATTCGTCAATGTCTCCTGGTTATCTTCTCCGGGAAAAGCCCAAAGCGCTTCAAAGCTAAAATTGTTCTTTTTATTAGGTGTAAAATCTACGTTTGCTTTGGCATTCTGGTAAAACACGAGTCGTTCGTCAAATCTGCGTTGGGTTAGGTAGTAGATTTCTGGTACATCGTAATTAATGCGGTCGCCCTTTACGCTTCGTGTTCGTGTGGTGTACCAATTATCATAGGCTCCACCGATGTTCCATTTATTTGTTTTGTGATTTAACAATGCCGATACGTTGAGGCGATACCGATCACCATATCCGGCACCCAGGGCAAAAGCGCCATTCGTGCCACTGTCTTCATTTTTTTTCAATATGATATTAATAATTCCGCCTTCGGAGTCGGCATCGTATTTAGCGGAAGGATTGTTGATAATTTCAATTCTTTCAATGCTGCTGGCTGGTATTTGTTGAAGTTGTGCCGTGCGGTCGATACCTGCAATGCCGGAGATACGACCATTGATTAACGTAAGGGGTGTTTTTCCGCGTAGAGTAACTTCTCCATCTGCGCCAACAAGTACGCCTGGCATATTCTTTAATAAATCCGCAGCTGTTCCACCAATTTGAGTGATGTTATCAGAGGCCTTGATCACAAAACCATCTTCGGTCTTTTGGATAAGCTCTTTTGCGGCCACCACTTCTACAGCATTTAATAAGAGGGCATCGGCTTCAAGGGTCAACGTATTCAAATCAATTTCACGATTCGCACTGGTCAGGGTTATGTCCATTTTCTTTGAGACATACCCAATCATCTTAACGTGTAACACATAGTTTTCAAGCGGGATTTTTTCCAATATGAACTCTCCAGCGTTACCAGTTACTGTCCCAGATTTTATCTTGGTGGAGTCGTTCTTCAGGGTGAGGTACACATTGGCATACACTACAGGAGCGTCACCTTCTTTCACGAAGCCTTTTATAGAGCCAACGCTTTGTGCAAAAAGCATTGTGCTTCCCTTAAACAATAGCAGGATAATAAATAAGCTACGCACTTACTGAGCCATTAATGGAAGTGCAAGATACTAACTGATTTTCTTAGCCCCATTATATCGCTCTGCCACATTATCCCAGTTAATAATCGGCAGTAAATTGTCCACAAACTCTGCCCTGCGGTTTCTGTATTTTAAATAGTAAGAATGTTCCCAGACATCAATTACCAAAATCGGAATAACTCCCCACTGGGTTAGCTTTTCGTGGTTCTCACATTGGAGTATAGTAAGCTTTTGTGTGGAAGGATGATACCCTAAAATCCCCCAGCCATTGCCATCTACACCTTTGGAAGTTTTGGAGATGAGTAGCTTTAACTTATCGTACGATCCAAAGTCCTTTTCAATTTGTTTTAAGAGCTCAGCCTTCGGGTCAGATTTTTTGTTGGTAAGATTTGTCCAAAATATGGTGTGCAGAATGTGAGATGAAAGGTGATAGGATAGTTTCTTAGTCCAGTAATCCACCACTTCTACATTATTCTCATCCAGTGCTTTTCTCACCATCTGCAAATCTTTGTTGGCTGCTTTCACGGCATCGCCATGATGGAAGGTGTAGTGCAGATGAAGCGTTTCCTGATCCATGCTTGGTTCAAGAAAAGTTTCACTGTAGGGCAATGGTTGGAGGGCAAAATTTCCATCTTTATCTACAAGCCTGTCCATGCCAGTTTCATCAAGATTCTGAGAAAAGGCATTATTAGTTGGAAGCAAGGTTGTTCCTCCTAAGATCATGGAAGTTTTAATAAAGTTCTTTCTGTTCATAAAATTTGCTTTTATAAGTAATCATTTTTTAGAAATGCTAAAATACAAATCTCCATACTAATTTTGCTGCGCCTGTGTTTGCTCTTGGATAGCGAAGATCCAAATTGTTCAACTCATTGTAGCTTTGATTGAACACAAGGAAAAAATCGGTTCCAATTTTTGGTATCCAATGTAGTCTGAAATTTCCGGCCAGATAATCTTCCACAGAATTCCATTGAACGAAGTAAGTAATATTCAACTTCGTGTTGAACGCATAGTTGATATATTGAGCAAGTTCTTGTGTACGAACATGGCCTTCCGGTAAATTTATGTTATTGTAAGTGTATTCAGAGCTTAGGTTAATGTGCTTACTCACATTAATGCCCAACTCAGTTTCAATCGTATTTATTTTGCCCGTATAAAAATCACCCCATTGATAGGCTGCGAAAGCCCATACCCTTCTTCCTTGGAAGGTTCCGAATTGCAACTCTTGGCGAAACATCCAGTATTTTCCTGACTCAATGGTAATTTCATCAGTAAGGTCAAATGCTTTATCTGGTCGGTCGAACTGCTGAATCAAGTTGTACTCAAAATATTCTCCGCTTTTAAGAAAAAATCCAAGCGGTCTGCTTTCATTGTTAAAGGATTCAAGTTCGCCAGTTGACCGTGTTTGATACAGATCAAAACCCCACGGCCTGAAATACATTTTTCTGACTCCATACTTGGTAAACCAACGTGGCGTATAACGAAAAAAGCAACTATACAACCTGTAATCATCACGATTAAGAAATCCTAGACCCGGATTAAAACCCTCCGTCACCTCACTGATTGACGCAAAGATGTCCATTAAGTCATTTGGGTAATCAACATAGACGCGATAAGCATAACCATTTCCATTGAAGTCTGTTGGCGCTTCATCTTTGAATGATGTGTAACTCTGTGCGAAGTTTCCGTAGATAATCAAATTTTTATTTTTCATAAACTCTGCTGTTCCGTACGTTGCATCCACTCCATAAACTTGATTGCTACTTTCTTCATTTATCTTAGAAGTAAAAATAAAGCCGGCATTTGATTGCTTTCCAATATCATGTCTGTATCGAAACACCGTATTATTAGTAGTTGGAATTGTATCTTCCTCTGCTGTTTGAATGGATAGAAATCCAATATTGCTCTTCCTTTCTTTACCAAAGAGTCTTACTCCAGCAATAACAGGAACGGGTTGTCGGTTCTCCAGTCCAATAGTCCGAGTATAAAAGGCTCGGTTGTTACCTGCGAAATTGAATTCGTAATTCTGATATCCTTCCAAGAAAAATTCTCGCTTCTCAGGATAGAATAAACTGAATCGTGTGAGATTCACCGGAATCCTGTCTGCCTCCACTTGTGCAAAATCTGTGTTGGTTGTCAAGTTAAGTTTTAAGGTTGGCGTGATGTTCACATTCAGGTCTGCACCGAGTTTGTTGGAATACTTGGTGTCTTTGTCTTTCTCTCCGGAATAGCCTGTAAGTCCGTAGGGTTTAAACTCAAATAGTTTTGAGTACCCAATATCTCGAATGCCTGTTAATGTTCCTGCATTCACAATACTTTCAAAAGTAAAATCCCGCGACCAACCCTGCCAGCGCGAATGCTCATTCTTTGCCCGAATGTTTCGCTCAAAATTTATAGCCCAGGTGTGCTCATCTGCTTTTTTAAATTTTAGAGACGTAAATGGAATCACAATCTCTGCAAACCAGCCTTCGTCATTTATAGTTGCTGAAGCGTCCCACACCCCGTTCCAGTCAATGTTGCTACTCTCGGACCCCGAAACTAATAAATCGGCTCTCGCTCCCAGTGGGTTAATAATGAATTCATAACCGTTTCGTTTATCATTGAACGGACTTATGATAATTCGAAAGTTGTCATCGCTGCCAAAGTCAAAGTCTCTCTGCAAAAACTTGGCAACAATTTTCTCAGGCTCTTGCATATAACACCAAACCCCAATGTATATGGCTGTTTTTGTGTAAACGATCGCCACTTCTGTCTTCTCAGATGAAGGTTCACCGAAGTCAAGCTCACGCTGAGTGAAATTTTTAATGTGAGTAGCAGTCTGCCATTCGGGCTCCTCAAGTTTACCGTCAAGGTCAATTTTTGTTGTGATGAACTCAGCCGCAACTGTATCCGGAATACTATGCTGTGCTTGAAGGTTCTGCGTAAGAGATAGAAGAAATACCAAACTGATTATTAAGAGTTTACGGGGCATTATTACAATTTCGTGTTCTTAAAAATTCACTGCACTCTTGCAGGAGCAAGATATTCAATTCGATGAATACGAAGCTACAGATAGATATTGGAGAAAAAATGGAGTTTTCATACTTCGATAAACCATTAAAAGGACACGATGAAAACATGCTCCGTTCCCTGAAACTTATATTCTAATGACCATCCGTTCACGTCACAGATCTTCTTAGCAATAGCAAGGCCGAGCCCCCAGCTTTCCTTGTTGGTTGATTGCTTTGAAAATCGTTGAAAGAGTCTGTCTGGGAAAAGTGCCTCACCACCAGGACTATTCCTTATCTCAAAACCTGATTGGGAAGTTCTGATATGAATCATGCCTTCTTTGTTTGTATGTAAGAAAGCGTTTTTTATCAAGTTGGTTAACAGCACATCCAGTAGTGTAGCATTTGCTTCAATAAAAACAGTCTCCTCTAAGTTTAAGGTTAGATCAATTTGGAGATTCTCTTGATGCCCTTCAAAGTAGGAAAGAATCTTCTCCACTAATAATCGCAAATCATTGTTCTCTCGATCAGGGAACTGCTGATTATCAATCTTGGCGAGGAGCAGTAACGTCTTATTCAGTTTTGAAAGGCGTTGGATGGCATCCAGTAGAATCCTGATTTTTTCAGATTGCACCTCGGTCATTGCAGGATCACCAATCCACATTTCCAACTGACTCTGAATGACAGCCAATGGAGTTTGCATTTCATGCGAGGCGTTTTCAGTAAATTGTTTCTGGTTCAGAAACGCATTTTGCGTGCGCTCTGTCAGTTCAAGAATTGATTTGTTCAATATATTAAATTCTTCAACGGAAGAATCAGACAGCACAAGTTTTGATGACTTCTCAATCTCAAACATTTTCAACTTACTAAGTGTATCGTGAAAGGGTTGCCAGAGTTTTGCTGAAAAATACCTCGTAGTAAAATAGAATACGCCAAGCATTAGCAGGAACGTCAAGGCAAGCGACAGAACAATCGTGCTTATGATTTCTTCCGTCTCAAGGTGTGCCTTAACAATCTCTAGCTTGTACAGTTTACCCTTAAATTCAAAAGTGGATGTAAGCTTTCTATACTCATCAAATTCCTGATCGGTCTTCTCAAATATCAACGTATCCGCATACAGGTCTTGCATTGGCATACTTGAAGTCTCCATTCTGAAATCGGTAAAGCCAAATTCATCAGCAGGAACCTTTCCGTCCTTCGCTTGAAACAGCTCTATTACATTATTTCGTCTGTTGGAAAGTATTTCATCAATATTTTGCTCTACTGTAATGTGAAGAATGAAGTAAAACGCCCAGAAGAAGAGAACCAGGAGCACAAGAAAGGCTACCAGATAATTCCTTGAAGACAATGACAGGAGGCTACGTGTCTTCATAACTCTATAATTTGATAACCTACACCATATACATTGCGTATTTCAACTGTGGCATTCGCTTGCTTCAATTTCTTTTTCAGGTTTTTCAAATGTGTTGAAAGTAAATCAAGCGAAAGTGAATTATCTACGTAATCTCCCCAGATATATTCCAGAATTGAGTTCTTCGATACGACAATGTTTCTGTTTGCAATCAAGTGTTGAAGTATATCGAACTCCTTCTTGGTAACACTAACAAGATTGCCATCAATTTTGACAACAATCTGAAGCAAATCAATTTCAATATTGCCAAACAATACTTTACGACCCGCATCGAACTTCTTTCGTCTAATCACCGCCTGTATCCGGGCATTCAATTCGGATAAGTGAAAAGGTTTGGTTAAATAATCATCAGCACCAAGATTAAGACCTTTGATCTTATCGTCAATGGAGTCACGTGCAGAGATAATGATTACGCCCTCGGCCTTATTGACTTCTTTCAATTCATCTAAAAGCTTGAAGCCACTGGCATCGGGCAGATTGATGTCCAGCAAGATGCAATCATAGTTATAGAGGTTTATTTTCTCTGACGCTTCCTGATAAGTGCTTACCGCATCATAAGCATACTTTTCCTTTGACAGGAAATCCATCAGGACACCTTGCAGATTCGCTTCATCTTCTACGATCAACACTTTCATTAAAATACCATTGAATTAAAGATACAATGTAAAATTGGAGCAAAAATGAAGTTCTGAATCCTTACTTAATAGATTCCTCGTAGAAGTAGACGATCATATATTTATTAAGCTGCTTATTGAACGTACCTAACTCGTAGTCACGTTTGAATGACGAATCGACAAAAGTCACGAATTTAGAATTTTCTGAAAAAGCCATTTTTAAGGCCTCCTTAGTAAGCGGTATAATTTCAGAAATTGGACTTAAACTAAAGAAAAACACATCTTCATAGAAACTACCCTCGCTACCAACCGATATTGATTGACTGTACAAAATAAAGTAGTCGTTATTGATAACTTTGAATTCAGCATTTTTTTGAATTCGGTAAGTATTGCGACAGGTTCGCACTCCAAAAATCTCTGACTTAGCAAACTTATATTTCTCCTGGTTGATCTTGACCGTAATGAAACGGTTTTGAATTTTAATCCAATTTTCATGTGACGGGCAAGCTGACGGCACAGCTAGCTTATTGTTGCTAAAGTCAACTGCACTGAGATACACACCACTGGTGTCATTCTGTGATAAAGCCATCACACTAATAGAGAGAAAAACAAGAGTAAGAACAGTTTTCATAAAATAACCCCTCTAAGTCCTTAGAATTTCATAACAACTATTTATCAAATCTAATTGCAACTCGTTCTTTTGCTTTTAGCTCTTCATTTGCTTTTATCACCAGAGTATCGCCTTCTTTCAGGCTACCAAAAATCTCTGTTTTATCCGAAAGGTTTAAGCCCTGCGAAACATCAATCCAGTGTGTAGAGTCCTTTGTTACTTTTATCACAAACTTCTTTTCAAGGGTTGTCACTACGGTAGAGAACGGAACGAGATATGAATCTTCAGCCCGAAAAATATTCATAACTACATTGGTAAATGACCCTGGCTTCAGGTTGCCTTTTTCATTCTTAACTTCAAACTCCCAAATCTCTGTTCTTGTATTTGCATCAATACTTCCTGCCTTTCGCATCAGCAACGCATCGAATAATTGATTAGGATTACTTTTGGCAGAGAACTTTACTTTATTGTCCTTCAAAGATACTCCTGTCAATGCCTCAGGAACAGCTACGCGTAATCTCAGCTTGGAATTGTCCTCAATCACGAGAATAGGTTTTTCATTTGGTGATCCAACATAAGCTCCTTCATTTACATTTCGTTGTGTAATGATTCCATTGAAAGGAGCTGTTATAGCAAGGTAGTTACCAACCTGCTGGTACGATGCGACTGAATATCGTGCAGCGTTGTAGTCTGCACTATCGGTTAGCATTTGATTCTTTGCTTTCTGTAACTCATTTGGGGAAACTACACCTTCTGTTTTAGCTGCATCTTTAATGCGGTTGTAGGTATCCAGGCTGGTCTGGAATTTTGCTTTTGAAGCCTGAAGTTTTCCATTGGCTTCACCAAGTCTGGATTGAATTTCAGGAGCATCAATCACGGCAAGAATTTGCCCCTTCTTCACAACTGATCCAATATCAACCTTTAACTGCTTGATGTATCCTGTTACTTTCGGATGAATCTCAACATGCTCAAATGCAAGAAGTTCTCCAGGCAATGAAGTTTGTTTCTCCACTTTCCCTCTCTTTAAAGACAACACTTTGAGTGTATCCACTTTTTTTGTTTCGCTTAACGTAGTGTGATCTTCATGTTGTTTGTTACAAGCCATGAGTAGTAAACCAGAAAGCGAAATGATTATAAGAGATTTCATGTATCTATTCAATTGAAGTTAAATTATTGCCCAAAGTTTTTACTAGTCTCGTCATCCGGATCAAGGGATGCGCTTACATATTGTTTGCTTCCGATTACCCTGCTATAGATCACAGGTAAAACGAACAGTGTAGTCACGGTAGAAAAGAGCAGTCCACCAATTACTGCAATACCAAGAGGAGCCGTTTGTTCAGCACCTTCCCCGAATCCGATCGCCATTGGAATCATACCTGCAATCATGGCAATACTTGTCATGAGGATAGGACGTAGTCGATTCTTGGCGGCTTCCAATCCTACGTTTGTGTTCAATACATTTTGCTTTCGCAGATATTCTGCGTTAGTGATCAGGAGTATTGCATTGGATACTGCAACTCCTATCGCCATGATCGTTCCCATGAACGATTGAATATTCAGTGTCTTACCTGTTAATAACAGCAGAAGAAATGATCCTGCTATTACTGCCGGAACAGTTGAGAGTATCGACCATGAAAGGTTAAAAGATTGAAAGTTAGTGGCCAGCAAAAGGAAAATAATGACGATGGCAAGTATCAACCCAATTCCCAACTCACTCATCGTCTGATCCAAAATTTCAGCCTGACCGCGCAAGTAGATTTTCATACCGTGTGGTATTTCCCCGATATTTTTTATCGCTTTGTTCGCATCCTTAATAGCTGAACCTAAATCTTTATTATTAAGGTTCGCAGTAACGGTAATGTAGCGTTGCTGATTAAGGCGATCATATTCACCTACGGTATTCATTTTCTTCCAATCGGCTACATCACGCAGGTAAATGTTTTGGTCACGTTTTCCATCAATAGGTATTTGTTCAATTTGATCCGCACTATTCATTCTGAACTGCGGATATTCTACCTGAACCTGGTAAGCATTTCCAGCAGCTTTATCCAACCAGTAGATAGGTTGCGTGAGGCGGCTTGAGGATGTTCCTGCCAATACCGATTTAGCAGCCTGCTCTACGGATACACCCATCTGACCAGCTCGCACACGATCATAATTAATCTGAAGACTCGGATAGTCCAGCGGAAGGCCATACTGCACATCTCTCAGATATGAAATCTTTTCCAATTGCTTTTTAACTTTCTCTGCGTACTCACGCCCTTGTGCAAGGTTCTTTCCTTGTACAGCAATTTCAAGTGGTGTATTGGTTCCAAGGCTCATCACCTGATCAACCAAGTCGGCAGGTTCAAATGAGATAAGTGCTGAAGGCATTTCTTTTTTTATACTATCGCGAAGCTGTTCCTTGAATTTCTCCAGTCGAATCCCAGAGTTACTTTTAAATTTAACTTTCATCAATGCCTCATGTGGTCCGCTTGTCCACAAGAAGATTGGGTTGATTGCGTAGGTCTGTGGTTGTAGACCGGCAAAAGAAGAAGTGATTTCAATGTTGTCCTTTCCAGCGATCTCATCAATGATCTTTAGTACATCTTTTGTTGCCGTTTCTGTTCGTTCAATACGTGTACCGGTTGGCATTCGTAGGCGAACCTGAAATTGCCCGGCATCAACTTTCGGAAATATCTCTGTACCAATAAAACGATAACACACCAGGGTAACTACTAAGGCAAGAACTAAAAACAGCGGTGCAAGAATCCTTGATCTGTCAAATTGCTTATAAGAGAAGTTAGTGTACCATTCTTTAAATCGCTCGAATCTTTTATTACTCGTACTAACACCTTCTTTCAATAGCCAGTTGGAAACAACAGGTACGAAAGTCTGTGATAACAAAAACGAAGCGATCATTGCGAAGCCTACAGCAAGTGAAAGCGGAATGAACATAGCTTTAGGAACACCAGACATAAACAGTGAAGGCACAAATACAGCCAGGATGCTTAACAGAATCAGAAACTTGGGCAACGCTATTTCTTTACATGCATCAATGATTGCTCTTGCTTTTGACTTCCCGTTCTCCTGATGATTGTGAATATTTTCAACAGTAACGGTAGCTTCATCCACCAGGATACCCACGGCAAGTGCTAAACCTCCAAGTGTCATGATATTTATTGACTGGTCAAAGAGGTATAGAAAGACTACTGCTGAAAGTAAAGCAAGTGGTATGGTCAGTACCACAATAATCGCACTGCGTCTGTCACCTAAAAACAAGAGCACCATAAGTCCGGTAAGGATGGCTCCTAATCCTCCTTCAAACAAAAGGCTCCGAAGCGAATTGATAACGTAACCGGATTGGTCGAGTTCATACGATACTTTTATATCATCCGGAACCGCTGCTTGCATTTCCGGCAAGGCCTTCTTAATATTTTGTACCACATCCCATGTTGAAGCATCTGCTCTTTTCGTAACAGGAATATATACCGAACGTTTTCCATTGATAAGAGCATAGCCTGACGTAACATCCGCTCCATTGTCAACACTGGCAACATCACGAACATAAATGGAAGCACCCGTTCCTGACTTGAGTGCAATTGATTCAAGCTCTTTGAAATTATCAACAACACTGTTGGAAGGTGTTATTAAGGCAAAATCACCAACACGGATATTGCCCGCAGGTGAGATTGTATTATTTTTTGCAATAGCAGTAACCAGGTCATCTGGTGTAAGGCCATAGCTTCGCATTCTTTCCGGGTCAGCTTTAATTAAAACAGTTCGTTGATTTCCACCGAAAGGAGGTGGTGCTGATACCCCAGGCAATGAAGCAAACATAGGACGTACTTTAAACAAGGCCAAATCCTGAATCTCGCTCAACGATTTAGTTTCACTGCTAAATACCAATTGGCCAACAGGAACAGAACCTGCATCATAGCGCATAACAAAGGGAGGCAATGTGCCAGGTGGCATAAATGATCTTGAGCGATTTACATAAGATACCGTTTCGGCCATAGCCGCTGCCATATCCGTTCCTTCATGAAATTGCAGCTTGATAAGGGTGACTCCCTGAACCGATTTACTTTCTACGAACTTAATTCCCGTGATGTATAGAAAGTGATACTCATAGTAAGAAGTAATAAATCCTTCCATTTGTTGCGGAGAAAGGCCACCATACGTTTGAGCAACATAAATAGTAGGCAGTCCCAATGTTGGGAAAATGTCAATCTTTGAATTGCGTATAGCAACAGAAGAAAAAATGAGTATGGCAATAATCGCTACAATTACCGTGACGGGTTTGCGTAAAGCACCTTGTATTAAGTTCATGCTGCTTACTTAACTTGATTTAAAAATATACTAATATCTCCCTGAACTGCGGCCTTATAAAGCAGGGCCTTCCATGCTTCCAAATAGGATTTCTTCAACTCCGTTTCAGCTTTTACTAAACCGTATTGCGACTGAATAAGATCAGCATAATTGGTAAGTCCGGAATTGTAACGGGTTGATAAAGCACGGAATGAAAATTCAGCGGACTTATATAATACAGGGCTTTCCTTGGCAACTTCCAATGCATTTCGAAAAGTCAGTTCGGCAACTTTGTTTTGCTTATTCAATTCAAGTTTTACCTGATTGAGTCGTTCTTCCTGAGCACTGATCAACGCACTTTGTTGATTAAGCTGCGGTCGTACTTCAATAAATCGTAAGAGCGGAACACTAAGCTGAAGGCCAACTCCATAATTATACCTGCTGAAGGACAGGCCATCACTTGAATTAACTACCCCATCATATCGAATACCAGAGCCACGTGCATAGCCGGTAGCCCATACAGAAAAATTGGGATTAAGCGTTCGCCTGATTGAAGTTTGCTGCTGACGTTGATTCTGGAGTTTACTTTCCGAAAGCGTTAGTAAGGGGTGATTGGATGATACTGTGTCAGAAGGATCTGAAGGCAGTGCATGAAAGTAACTACTATCGGGAGTGTAGATTGCTTCATCACTGGCCAGCAATTCCGACAAAGAAGCTTGTTGTGTTTCAAGATATTTCTGATGATTGAGTAATTCTATTTTGGCGCGTGAAAGTTCACCATTAAAAAGAGCAGTGTCCACACCTGGATGTAATCCACTTATGGTAAGCGTGCGCACCACTTTTAAATTTTCTCTCGAACGTTCCAGGTTCTTAGTATACACTTTAAGCAGTTCGTGCGCCATTAAAACATCGAGATATGAATTAATGAATGTTACCTGATGTTTGAATACTTCATTGCGTGCATCGGCTTCGTTATATTTAATTCCAGTTTTTGCCAGATCGATGCGTGAGCTTCTTTGACCAAACGTAAACGGCTCCCACTTCAACAATAAACTACCTACACTTCCAAATGCTCCACTGGAGGTATTATCGGATGAAGGCGGGCCACTAATAGGAACGAAGTATTGCGGCATTGCCATACCAGTAATATTGTTATAGGTGGCATAGTTAACCTGATAGGCTGCATCCAAGGAAGGAAGGGCAGTATTCTTAACCGAGGACACATTACTTTGCCCCGCCTGAACTTCAAAGGCCTTGGCTTTAAGTAGGGGGTAACTGGATTCGGCCTGTTTCAGCAACTCATGAAGGGTCTGACCGTTTGCCGTTGAAACGGTCAGCAACCCGATTGCGAGCCAAAGTATTTTCATCGATTTTTTCGCTTAAAGTACAATTCAATAATGGAGGAAAATTGGAGTTTACTATTGTCAGATTATGGCCGTTAACTTAAAATTCACATCAGTATTTTCAAGGCAAGCCCTATCGCAGCGGCTGCAATTATGATAAAGGGTTCCTGAAGTTTTTTAAACTTGAAAAGAATCGCAGCGGTGGATAATGCAATAAGAACAGTGGGTATATCGATCAATGTTCTCTTGCCTAAAACCAGTACAGCCCCGGCAATAGCTCCGATGGCCGCTGCTGTTACGCCATCCACAAAAGCTTTGATGGCCGGATGTTTGCCATACTTTTTAAAATATGGTGCAGGAATAACAGTAAACAAATAACAAGGAACAAATGTGGCTAGTGCCGCAACACACGCACCAGGGACACCGGCAACGAGATAACCAATAAATCCAACGGTAATAACAACAGGGCCGGGTGTAATCATGGCCACGGCTACCGCATCTACAAATTGCTGTTCGGTTAACCATTGGTATTCTTTAACAACACCTCCATACAAAAATGGAACTATGGCAAGCCCGCTGCCAAATACAAAAGCACCTGCTTTCGTAAAGAACCAGCCGATTTGTACTAGCTTATCGGATGATGATAATGAGGGAACAAGTTGTAGGAGAACAGGTGAAAACAGGGCAGGCGTATTGGTGAATGTAGGTGGGACTTTTGTAAACCAAACAACAAATCCTCCAGCTAATATCAGCCAGATTATTTCCGACTCGGTGATGAAGGTTGTAATTGCCAGCACGATAAAAATTCCCCATAAGAGATAATCCTTCCCAATGCTCTTGGTAGTGAGTTTATAACTGCTGATAGCGATTATGCCGATAACCGCAGAACCCACTCCATAGAACACTGCTTGCATCCAGGGTAAACCTCCAAAAGTCACATAGGCATAACCAATCAGAAGCACCATTAAAAAAGATGGAAGAACAAAGGCGATTCCCACCAGCGTAGCACCTAAAATTCTAAAATGCACGTAGCCAAGGTAAATGGAAAGTTGTGCTGCCAATGGGCCAGGTGCAAGTTGTGACAAGGCCAGTCCTTCACGATAATCTTCTTCAGTAATCCATTTTTTATTATCAACCAGATCGCGATACATATATCCTACCAAAGCAACGGGCCCACCAAAGCCCCATGTTCCGAGTTTTAAAAAATAGATGATTAAATCTTTTAAAGAGTATTGAGGTGTCATTGTTTTTAGAGTGTAGGGCTCCAATTATGTTTTTCGCTGTATACGTGCTTCGCCCAACTGTAGAGTGCATCATAGATTTTCATTCCAATAATGAGTTGCTCATGATCGTCTTTAATGTTGTATGACAATCCCGCAGATATAGCCCAAAGCCCGGCAGCTTGCGGAGCCAATTCAAAACTATCAGTATCTGCTGCACGAACAATCACTGCCAGTTGATCAATAGCGGAATCAGTAATGTTGTGTTTCCTGATGATATAGTCAAATGTGCAAAAGTCACCTTCATGTGAATACTCTGCACCAGGTATATCGTAAGGAATGGCATTCAGTTCTTCAGCTTTTGCGAAGACCTGTTCTTTAGGAACATAAATAAACTCAGCACTCTTGTCAACAAAATTCTTGATCAGCCAGGGACATGCAATGCGATCAATTTTTGGGCGTTCGCGTGTAATCCATTTCATTTCTGAAGCCTTTTGGTTAAATAAGGCTACAAAACCTGTGAGCAGAAGTATAGAATGGAATTTACTTTTGGTATTCTATTTACTTTTTGCCAAACTTTTCTTGTAGGAAAGCGGGCTTTTGCCAGTGGTTTTCTTGAAAATCCGCGTAAAGTGGCTTTGATCTGAAAAACCAGTCAGGTAAGCTATTTCAGCTAATGAGTGCTTTGAATCATTCAGAAGTACGATTGCTTTTTCAATCCTTAGCTTTCTGATGTAATCACCAAAGGACAAGTCATCAAAATATTTGGAGAACTCTCGTGATAAGTAGGTAGGGTGGACATTTAAACTTTGAGAAATCTCTTTCAGGCATAGAGCCAAATTAGTGTCGATCTGATCCTGGATAATTTCTTTTAGCTCTACTGTCCATGCCGGAGCCCTCCCAGACTTCTGTTTTAGAAACTTCTTATAAACATCCAACAAAAGATTCTCAATCGGATTCTGTGTATGTCGTTCGTTTTGCAAATGTTTTGCCCAGCTGTAGAGTGCATCGTAAATCATCATACCTCTTTCAAGAAGTTGGTGATCATCTTTTATATTGTGTGACAACCCTGCCGAAATTGCCCATAGACCTGAAGCCTGACTGGCTATATCATGCCTGTCCGTATCAGCTCCTCTTACAATTACGGCCAGAACTTTCAGCGCAGGATCAGTGATCCTGTGCTTCTTAATAATATAATCGAAAGTGCATTCATCGCCATAGTGTGTATACTCAACTTCGGGCAAATCGAATGGAGTAGCATTCAGCTCTTTTGATTTCTCTATCACTTCATCGAACGGAACATAGATGATTTCAGCATCCTTATCTACAAATCGCCTGATCAGCCAAGGGCAGGCAATCCGGTCAATTTTCGGTCGTTCTCGTGTGATCCATTTCATTTTTTTGCCTTTTGCTATAATTGAAATTTATACAATTTCGCAATCGTTTTTTGTAGTTCTTTATCTTTTAGAAGGAGCTTATTGTATGCCGCATAGAAATAACTTAGTTCCATAAAATATTCAATGGAAGAAATTACAAAAACCAAAGATTATCTCTGCCGAATTGAGGTATTTCATCGCCATCGAAATGAGGTGCGATCTGTGCCACCATTTCAGGGTATTTTATTGTTACTGGAAGGTTCTGCTGCCGAACTGACTTCCAATACATTCTGCTGAACTGATAGACTTGATCAATCAGGTCTTTGATGACTTGGGTTTGCTCCAATTCCTTAGGCTTGTTGCAGTCTATTTTAAGTTTAATAGGAAAGGGATAGCCGTCTGTGGCCTTATACTGGGCCGTTGTTGAATATCGGGTGTTATTGCAAAGCAAGTATCTATTTGAACCTATATTGATGTAGGTACCGCTGAGTGGCATTAATTCCTTCCAGCTATTGTCAAAGACTAATATGTCCTCCGCCTCGGTCTTATTAATTGTAACGATAAAAACAGGGATGTCCAACCCAAGATCTCTTAATCCTTTCTCGATGGGCTCGAGCTCCCTATCACTCATGCTTTTGTAGAAATGAATAATAAGCCTTTCTGGTTTACTGTTGACGGACGCGTATTCTCTTACCGAGTGAACTATGGAGCCAGCCAATATATCTACCTCACTTTTCATGAAGTATTCGAAGTTGTTAAAATGACCTGTGTTATCGAAGCTGAATGCGCTGCCAATGTATTGTACATCAAGAGATGCGTGTTTGAATGCTCCAATTCCAACTACCAACTCATTTTTCTTTGGTGTGTTCAATCTCCAGGGAGTTCCTTTCAACTTGGCGAGAATGGCTACGGCAATGTTTGGTAAGCTATAGACATAAGTTTCTCCTTGTTCCATCACTTTATTGGCATCAATGCATTGGGAGGTAATGCCACGTTTTAGTAACAGTTCTTTAACCTTATAGTAGATTTCTCTTTTTTGAAGATCGGCTTCGAATTTCGTGAAGGGTGTAATGTAGATCGCTATGTATTGTAGATCGCGATCAATATTTCTATCGTTTAATAAAAGATTCTGTATTTCAGCTATAGGGTTATCCTTGTCTTTGAAGAAGATACTGAAGTTCTTTTCGGTGTGAAAGATTATCTGCGCAAAGGATTGCAAACCCTTGAAGAAACCGAGACCTTTAGTAAAGTACTCGTTTAATTTTACTGCTACCGGTTTGTCTGACTCATGAGCAATAAAGAATAAATGAACCTTATTGTATGGGGACTTCTTGTAAGGACCATGTGTTTTAACACCATTGAAAGGAACGATGTCTAGCCCATCGTTACCAAAAGTAAGTTTATTACTTTCCTGAGCAGTAACATTTACCCGGATTGGACTTACTTCGACAAGCTTGGTATTGTGCAATGGTATCACTGCCTGAAATTCTTTAACCCTGATGAATGCATCAAGAAATGATTCGATCTTATCGAGGTATAATTTGTATCTGTTCTCCCGTGAAGGTGCCTCGGTGGGTAGTTCTAATGCTATCTTGAGTTGTTTACCTACAATTGGGAAAGCCTTGTTATAATCTACATTTTCCAATGTTGCTAATTCTTCATATTTGCGCAATGTGTTTTCATACAGTACCCAATTAAAGAATTGAGGTGACACCTCAGCAAGCAATTCGCCCACACTTGTATTCCAGACTTTTGATTGACCGTCATAGGAAATTACTAATTCAGGAAAATCGGTTACGTGACCTAATTGTACTTTCAAGGTATACTTATCAAATACCTTATATTTCGTTGGCTCTTTGCTAATGGTGGGAATCCAGAGTTGGTTTTCCTTAATGAAATTAGTCTTGACGATCTGATTCCGTTTCTTCTGAAAATAGTATTTGAGTTTTCTATTGTAAAACTGCTTTACCAAATCGGGATTTTCTGTTTTGAAATCAATATCTAATGCAGTGAAGCCTTCGGTATCACCTTCATAGGTGGTTGCAATAAACTTTTGATCTGATTTGGAGATGCCAGGAAAGATTGAATCAATATTATTTGGAAAAACTTGCCTGTGCAGGCGAGGGTAGGAGGTCTGCTCCACCTGATGAAAGAAGAAGGGAACATTATTTTTCGGCCAATCGAATGTGAGGATGTTGAAGAAGAGGCTTTGTCCCATTGGAGTATTTAGTTAAGAGTATTCTCTAATCTTTCTTTCCATTTCTTACAATCAGGCATTATTCTTTCCTGTAAGTTATAAAACGCCCTTGTATGATTGTGATATACTAAATGACACAGCTCATGAATGATAACATACTCGATGCTTCCTTTATGCGCTTTTATCAATTCGGGATTTAGAATCACTTTTCCCTTTGTTGTGCAGCTTCCCCAACGGGTAGGCATGTTTCGTATTTGTAGCTCAGGCTTTTCAAGACCATATTTTTTAAAAAGGGGCAATACTTTTTTTAAAGATTCGGCAAATTGGATTGTTGCCCTTTCCCGATACCATTCGTTCAATATCGTTTTTATTGAAGTATTTGATTTCTTTTTTACCACTAATCTCCCTCTATATAGCGTAACCTCATTTTGATTGCTATCTACAATCTTTAGCTTGTATTGCCTGCCCAGGTAAAGGTGTGTTTCGCCACTCACATATTTTCTGGGTGGTGTAAGTGGATAATAGGATAGGAAGTCAAGTTGCTGTTTTATAATCCACGGTGCTTTTTCTCTTAGCTTGGCACGAAGTTTTTCAACGGAGGTATCTAATGGTGCGATTACCCGCACCGTGCTATCCGGATATACTCTAATACCCAACGTCTTTCTATCCTGAAATGACAGATGATAATGAATCGATTTTGAACCGAATGAAAGTGTTTCAGTAAACTCAGACATACTTTAACTTTGCTACTTTAATGCTTTCTTCCACCATTTGATCAACTAGATCCAGCGGTAAGTCAATGTCCCGCTGAGTTTTTATATCAAACAGGTAATCATCAATTTCTATTTTGATTTTACCCTGAATATCTGACTTATTGACCCAGTCAATAATGGGTTTACCATTTTCAAAAACTACTGACTTGATTATGCTATCAATTCCTTCTGCTATCAATGCACTGATATTCGGGCTTTCTTCCGTGCGGGTTAGCAAGCCTTTGAATATCTCATTTACTAAGTTGTAGATAGCGATTCCTGTACTATTGCCTTCCAGATTTTTCGGCACATTATCCTGTCTGCCTGTATGGAATTGGTCTTCAAATTTTTTGGCTTTGTTAAGATACTCGGCCTCTGAAATCCGATGCTGGTGATAATCGTCTATTGTGTCTCGAATGAGTCTTGAAAATTTCTGATAATAGACAGGATCTTCATTCATCTTGACATTTATCGCTTTAATGGTTCTGCTGGCGATATGGTCGGCTTTGGCTGCTTTACTGGTAATTTTCTCTACCTCTTGTTCACGCTGCTCTTTATCAAAAATGTTTACCACATCAGTAATCCGTAGCATTTCACCTTCTGTTGTGATGTGCTTATCAATCAGCTTTTGTACCTGAGGTTCGTACTCTTTAAATTCAATATCATCGAAGTACCTTCTTTTCACCGATACTCTCAAACCAAGAAAGAATTTGGCATCCTGCTTATATTTATTGATTTGATTTTCTGGTGTATTACTGATAAACTCAAAGCTTGATAAAGCCAGTTTTAATAGTCGTGCGAAAGCTGAGACCTTTTCATAGAAAAGGTGACGTATGGCTTCGTCCTGTAATAGTTCTTCATAGGCGGGTTCGTCATACTTATTTTTGATTTCCTTGAAGATGTCCCATACGTTAGAGTGGACTTGTGGTAGTTTTTTGATCTCTTCGCTTATGTTTGTCAATGTGCCTTCGAGATCGGCAGCATCAAATTGGTTGCTGCCTGAATAGGTTTCTAACGCTGTATCAAGGTTCTCTAAATTACCATAGTAGTCAATAATCAATCCGTGCTCTTTGCCTGGCGCAAGGCGGTTAACCCGCGCAATGGCTTGCAACAGTGTATGCTCTTTCAATTGCCTTGTGAGGTATAGGACGTAATTGTTAGGAGCATCAAATCCTGTTAAGAGTTTGTCTACTACAATAATGATTTCGGGATGATCCTGCTTTTTAAAAGCGTTGATGATTGACTTCTCATAGGTTTCAGAATTGCCGTATTTGTCAAGCATGGCTTTCCAGAATTTTAATATTAAATCCTCGCTTTCCTCAAAAGCATCTTCATGATTTTCGCGAACATCAGGAGCGGAGATAAGTACTTCACAACTCACTTTACCAATTTGCTTGATAAACTCTCTGTAGCGAATGGCCGTAGTTTTATTTGGAGCAACTAACTGACCTTTTGCCTTTAGACCTCCAAACTGAATGCCTTGAACGTTTTGTTCGTAGTGATCTGAAATATCCCATGCTCTGGCATAGATTATCTCTTCTGCCTTGTTCAGTTGGTTCTTTGAACTGAATTTTCGTTTGAGTGCGGCCTTACCGTAAGGTGTTAGTGGCTCTGAAATTCTCTCAAAGTAATTGTCTAGAGGCTTTTCGTTTACCTCTATTAAGTTGTGTCTGCCTTCATACAGCAAAGGAACCACTGCACCATCGGCAACCGCATCTGTAATGGAATACACGTCAATTAATCCACCAAATCGATTTGCTGTACTTTTCTCTTTCTTCATTAAAGGAGTTCCGGTGAATGCAATGAAACATCCATTGGGGAATACCTTTTGCATTTTGATATTGAAATTTCCGTATTGACTTCTATGACCTTCGTCAACCAGAATGAAAATATCGGGTGAATCAAATCCTTCCTTTGCGCGGTTTACCGCTGCTTCAAACTTGTGTATCAACGTTGTAATTACAGCATCGCCAGTACCCGAAAGAAGTTCTACCAGGTGCTTGCCTGTTTGTGCATTCTCAACCGGGATTTGGCATTTCTTAAACGTTTCTGTGATCTGATTATCCAGATCAATCCGGTCCGTGACTAAAAGGATTTTCGGATTCTTGATGTCAGGGTGAGTAGCGATCAATTGAGCCAGCATTACCATTGTCAGGGATTTACCGCTGCCTTGTGTGTGCCAGATTACTCCGCCTTTTCTATGACCGTTGGAATCTGTTTTTGATATTTTATCAAGTGTGTTGTGAACTGCAAAGTATTGTTGGTAGCGTGTTATTTGCTTCACGCCATCATCATACACAATGAAACTGAACATGAGATCGAGCAGACGCTTGGGTTGACAAAAGCTGTAAAGTAATTTGTCCTGCTCGGTGATGACCTGTGTTTCTTTCTCTAAATTTTGGAAGTGAGACCAAACATTCCTGTAGCGTTCCTTAAATAGGGTAGTGCGTTCGTTGACAGGTAGTGGTTTGTTTTTAACCAATTGAATTGATTCCAACCAGGCTGATTCTTCTGCTTTGGTTTTGAATAGCTCTTTCCAGAAGCTCCAAAATTCCTTTGGTGTGGCTGTCGTGGCATACTTGGCTTCATTAGTAGCCAAACCCATAACAATGTTGGAATATTGATATAAAGGTCTGATTCCATCCTCCTGCTGATTTCTCAGGTGCTGTTCTATGGTCTTATCAATAGGGTCTTTGATTTTTGGGCTTTTACACTCAATAACAATTACCGGAATGCCATTGATGAAAAGGACAATATCGGGGCGGTAATGCTCATTGCTGCCTGACCTCAAAACGCTGTATTCCTCGGAAACGTGATAGAGGTTGTTTTCTGGTTGTTTCCAGTCTATGTATTGAAATGAAAAGCTTTTTTTATCGCCCAAAACCGATTGTTCAAAGCTTCTTCCCAACGTAATCAGTTCATAAAAGGCCTTATTGGCCGCTATAAAACCATCCTGAACGGGCAGATCCCGGATGGCCAGAATCGCATTATTTACATTCGATTCTGAAAAAGGAAATTCCTTGCCTTTGTACTCAATGGTATTGATGGCCTGCAGCTGAGCCTTTAAAATGCTTTCTAAAAGTACGTTACTTGTTCTGCCTCCACGGGCTTCCAGAGCCTGGTCGGGCGAGAGGTATTTCCAGCCCATATTCATTAGTAGCTTCAGTGCCGGAAGCTGTGAAATATGGTCTTCTCTAAATGATGGTGCTGACATTATTTCTTTTGTTTATTGCATTGAATGCGGGTGATTGTATCTTTGAAGGGCTTATTCTTCCACAATAGGAGAAAGGAGTTTCGAAGCTCGATACATCCAGAAATGTACCGAGCTTTGCGTTTTTTAAGGGATTGATTTCATCGGCTATTTCCGCTTTAGCCTGCGTGCGCTGAAGGTTTTTTAGGAAAAATGTGGAACAAATGTGGAAATAAGGCGTATATTTGTGAGCCTGTTTTGCATGAAGGTCGGCTTCAAGCCGTTGAAGGGTATCCTTCTTAGTGCAAAGACGGGCTTTTTTTATTTTACAGCTTATTGGCATCGGTGAGTTTCCTTTTCTTACCATAATAATTGCCTCCCTTCTTAAAATTTTCAGAATCGTATAGATCGACTACCATCGATATTTTATCGGACACATAATCGTAGTAGCGCACTTCGCCTCGTTCAAACACACGTTGAATGGCCCAGCAGAAATAGTCTGACAAATTCAGCAGCGGTTCGGTGGTTGGGCTTTGAACATTGAACACCACTCGGCAGCCATTTTCTTTTGACGGATTTTTTTTGGTTGATCTTTCCGTTGATTTCTCCAACCCTTTTTGAAGGTTGGCATGTGTGGTACAACGGGAACGATGGGCAATATTCAGAACAAGATTATCGTACTTGTTCAGCTTATTTTTTAATAAATGAGATAGCAGGTCGGCATAGAACTCTGCTTCTTTTCCATGATGCTTCCTTTCATACAAGTCATAAATTTTTCTGGCTACGATCGCTTCAAAACTGCAATCAACAGAACTGATCAGCTCATAAGCCATTTTTCGAACTTCAGGTACATCATCTTTTGCATGGAGATAGTACCCCATTTTTGTTTTCTTCTTTTCGATACTGGGTACACCGTGAAACCAGGGATCGGTTGTAATCGCTTCCTGTAGGTCTATTACTTTTTTTCTCACATCCTGCAGAGGCTCTTTTATTTTGAGCATACCCAAAATGAAACACCTGGAAACACCATCAGCCCCTATGATAGGTGTCTTGCCATTACCATAGAATGTAGTATCACCGGCTTCATCTAAAAAGCGATGATATTGATATGTTGGAGATTTCTCCGTTTCAACCGGTGTTTTTTCCTTCATGCTAGCCTTTATCTTTCACACTTAATCTTATAAACTCCTCCATAGGAATGCAGCAGTCTGTTACTTTTTTACCACTCATACAAAAGCAGGGGTCATTAGGACTCATATAGGATTTCTTTACAATAAATTCTTCTGATTCGCCTTCTTCGAATACTACTTTCTCACCCTTGGAAGCTTTTATGAACTTGTCCATCTGTCGCTTCATGTGTTCCAATTCCTCTGGTGAAATATTTCTGTCCATGTTGCTTGTTTTTGGATAACCGAAATATTCCTTCCATAATTTGAAGGTGAGCGATTCTTCGATGATGGGTGGTTCGGCTGAAAATTTTTTCTTTGCAGCTTCGCCTTCTTTTTCCAGGTACTCTACAATTCCCTTGAAATCCTTTTTAAGTTCAGCACCCGTAATAAATTGTTGATTTTTTCTGACCAGGAGTGGTGCCAGTTGCTTGTGTATCTTATCATCGGAAGTGAATACGTTGCAGAATGGCAAATAGTATAAGTACTCTAAGTCCACACGGTTGGTTGCTTTTGTGCCGATAAGCTCGCTTTGAAGGCCAAGGTGAAAAAGCAAGTCTATTTTGAGGCAGTGTGCGCAATAAGGAATAAAATCTTTAAGAAGTGGGCGGCCTGCCTCCAGCCATCTTGTAAATGGGGTGGCACCATTTATTTCTCCTTCACCATAGTTATCAATGAGATAAACCAATAGTGACTCTTGACGCTCTGGGTCAGCTAAAACAGACTGAACTTTAGCATTCAGTTCTTCCAATGATTTAAGTCTGTCAGGAGTTGCTGCCTTTAGATTTTTTTGCAGATTCTTTAACAGGTCTTCCTGCGTGGTGATGGTGCGCCATAGTTGGGATAGCTCATGATCTGCTTCGGTGAACTTGCCATCTTTCCATTTGTACACGGCTTGCTCTGCGGCTGTTTCTTCAATCACAAAACCCTTTCGGCCATCATCTGTCTGCACAATTTTTTCAATATCCAATGTGGGTCTTCCATCCATTTGTATAGCATTGCCAAGCAGCTCACCTTTTACCAGCGTGCGGTAATAGGCATTTACTACGCATTGGGTTGGGAAGAGTTTGCTTGCAAACTCAGTTACTCGATCAGCTGGTACTTTACCTTCGGGGGCTTCCTTTTTAAGGTCACCCAGAATTTCCATTACCAAGACAGGCGCTACATTGTGCCTATAGTAGTTGCTCAACCTCAGTAATTCATTATAGCTGAGCATCTGAAAGGTTGATTTGTCTATGGTAATGGTTATGTTCATTCTTTATTTTACGTTAACACGTATTTCGCCTGTTAGCAATTTTTGCATTAAACCTTTCTTCTGCTCTTGCAATACGGCTGACTTCTTCTCATATAATTTGAGTTCATCATGTGCCTCATCTAATACAGATATTATAGCTTTCTGTTCTTCAATGGAGGGTAATACCAGCTTGATTTTTGCAAAGAGTTCGTACCAGAGATATATTCTCACACCTCCTTCACCAAATCTCCCAAAGTCATGTATCGTTTTTTCAAGACTTAACCAGTAGTAAAGGAACTTATCTTCAATTCTCTTAGTGGTACGAAAGCATACGTAGAGTGAACTAATAACACCTTGCTCTTGCTCAAAGTATGCAATTGAGCCAACATTTATTCTCGCAGGATTGTATGCAAAATCACCTTTAGAAATAGTCTTGTAATTTGAAAGGTCATCACCAGCAACTTCGCGCGAGAAGTGATCTGATTGAAGTACAAAACCATTTGTGTTCGTTACAGAATAGATTCTTGCATCAATAAGCTCTTTATTCCTGTTCGAGAACTTCTTTGTTACTTCTCCAATTTTTACACTTTGCCACTCATCAGTAAATCCCCTCAATCTTTTCTTGCCTGTTAGTAATTCCTTGGCAAGACCATTGTTACGAATTTTTAACTCTGTTATAGTTTGCTCACACTTTTGAATGGCTTGATCCCAGGTGCTGAGAATCTCGGCTATTTTATGTTGCTCTAAAATTGGTGGGAGAGGAATTTCAACTTTTCTTAGGCTTGAAGAATAAATGTGCACAACCGAATGACCTTGACCTAATTTATGCTTTTGACGATTGACCACTTCATGATTCAATAAGTATCCTAAGAAAATGGCATTTTGACTGTTCTGCCTTAAAATAACAATATCACCTCCAGCGTATGCCTTAAAATCATTTATGAATGCTGCACATTTTCCGATCTCTTCTAAGGTTTCACCTGACCCCGCGAAAAGTATGTCACCCTTTTCCAGTTTAAAACTATTATTTGCCGATTCCTCACTGATAAATGAAACAAACTCTTGGATCACATCATGGTGCCTTGTGTAGAGTTCCCCATAGGTAAGACATGGCAATCCACTATTAATAAGTTCACTTTTGGATACTCCTTTACCCTTTAGAAAACCACCAATACTTTCAAGGTCTTTTATTTTCCAGTCCTTAGGAATCAAACCGACTTTGGTTAGTTTATATCCTTCTTTAATATCTGCTGCCGTTGCGTTCATAATTAAAATCCTAATTCTTTAAGGTAGCCTTCCATTTTTTGCTCGACAGCAGTTAGTTCGCTTTTCAGTACACGGATATTTTGTTGCGTGGCAGTAATGTCCACTGGCTCTTCTTCTTCAAAAGTGTCTACATAGCGAGGGATGTTGAGGTTGTATTCGTTTTCCTCCAACTCCTTTAACGTGGCCCGGTATGCGTATCTTTCTTCTATTACTTCACCTACTTCGGTGGTTAATGGTTTGGCTTTCTGATAGGCTTTGTATGTGGCCACGATCTTATCAATGTCGCTATCGCGCAAGCGGTTTTGATTTTTCCCTGCTTCATAGCCCTGGCTGGCATCAATGAACAACACATCTTTGTTCTTGCCTTTGGCGCGGTTAAAAATCAGAATGACCGCGGGAATACCTGTACCAAAAAAGAGATTGGATGGTAAGCCTACTACTGCTTCCAGCAGATTTTCTTCAATCAACTGCTGGCGTATTTTTCCTTCACTGCTGCTTCTGAACAGAACGCCATGCGGTAAGATCACACCTACCTTGCCTGTGTCCTCATAGGTAGATTCAATCATGTGCGAGATAAACGCATAGTCACCTTTGCTCTGCGGTGGAACACCTCTGTGAAATCTTTTGAATTGATCGGTAAGCGCATTTTCGGCACCCCACTTATCAAGAGAGAAGGGAGGGTTAGCTACTACTTTATTTCCTTTTAATAGATTATCACCTTCCAGTAGTTTAGGGTTGTTCAGTGTATCGCCCCATTGAATGTCTGCATTGTCAATTTCATGCAGGAACATATTCATACGTGCAAGAGCCCAAGTGCTACCGTTAATTTCCTGACCATACAGTGAGAAGTTGTTAGTGCCTACTTCTTTAGAAGTTTTAATCAGTAGTGATCCTGATCCACAAGTAGGGTCTATAATGCGGTCTCCCGGTTGGGGGTCAATCAGTTTGGCTAATAGTTTTGAGACTTGCGCTGGCGTGTAAAACTCCCCAGCTTTTTTTCCGGCATCACTGGCAAAACGCTCTATCAGGTACTCATATGCATCACCAATTACATCATTGTCTTCCAGGTGCGAGGGTTGCAGATCCAATGCAGAGAAATCGACCAACAGATTTTTCAATCTCCGGTTTCTGTCTTTGGTTTGGCCCAGGTTAGCTTCTGAGTTGAAGTCGATGTTACGAAACACTCTTTCCAGTTTGCTGCGGTTAGCATCTTCCATGCTTTCCAATGCCGTGTTAATCAACTCGCCCACGTTGGCAGCATTCCGGTTTTCAAATAGATAGTCGAAAGTGCAGGATTCAGGCACCTGAAAGCGTTCGTTACGCAAAGCTCTTTCAATCCTTATGGGGTCGTTATTATATTTTTCTGCATAGAAGCTTCGCTTGTCCTTCCAAACATCCGATACATACTTTACGAAAAGCATGGTGAGAATGTAATCCTTGTATTGTGAAGGATCGATTACACCTCTGAAAGTGTCGCAGGCTTTCCAAACGATGTTGTTTATCTCTGCTTGTGAAATCGGTTTATTTGCCATAGTGTGAATAGTTAGCCTTTATGTGGATGTAAATCATTTTGTACTTACTCATGTTTATTGAAGATCAATTTATTAATAGCTGCTTGATATACTTTCTGTTTTTCAGAAAGTATTTTCTGAGACAATTCCATGTCTTTATAGTGAAGTTGTTTAATCTCTACCGTTCTTTTCTGAACTTCGAGCGAAGGCAATGCAACCGCAAAATCTTCCAGTTCGGAGATCCTGATGGAAGGTATAGAACTACCGGCACCCAATACCTGAAAGTATGCCTGTGTTTGCGGCATATTAAAAATAGTAGTGAGAAATTCCGGAATTAACCTTGATGTATCAGGTTTGATGACAAAGAAGATGGAGGAGGCGATTGCTGGCCCAAATGACTTGTGGTAAGTCCAGGCAAAATTTCTTTGGCCTTTGCCTACCAATAAGATGTCACCTTCCTGTAAAAGATGGGTTTCATTCTTCTGGTCAATCTGTAGGTAGGTATCAATTTGTTGCTGCTGATTACCCCAATCATCGAAGTGCTTTGCCTGAAGGTAGGCAGCATTTCCGCTCTCTTTGGGCTTTGCGTAAACACCAAATTGCAGTTGGGCTATATCACTTAATTTTACCTTCATCTGTTTGTAGAGAATTTCAAATACAGAACAAAGGTAATAAAAAGATAATAAAAAGCAAGTAAAAAGTATTGTAGAGTGTTTCAAAATATAAAATAGGCCATTTTAGGCCATTAAGGAGTTTCAGGAAATGAGGAAACCAAGGATTACGATTCCTTAGGTTCCTGAGAATCCTGAGTTGCCTGATTGGTGATGTTAATATAGTGGTCATGTTGTTCCCGATGAATAAGCCCCTTTTTGTGGAACTCAGTAATGTAGCCCTCGGCTGTTTTGTCCGGAATGGTAAGGTTTTTAGCTACTTCCAGGTATTTCTGACGGTTGAAGGCAGCGGGTAGCGCGTCTAAGAATTTTTCCTTTCTGTTCTTACGATGCACTGGCTTAGCATCCTCCGGCAGCTCGGAGAAAACTTTGCTGGAGTGCTTTACCAATACTTTTACCATTGCAATGGCGGATTGGAAATCACGCTCTTCACAAATTATTCTGGCACTTGTGTCTCCATTTTCTAAAATGCGCAAGGCCGATAGGATCATGCTAACCCGAAAAGCAATAAGCCCAAGCCTTCGCACGGTGGCCATGTAGTCAATACCCTGTATGGTAAGGTATGTGTCTTGCACCTGAGTAAAGAAGGAATTGAATTGTCCTTTCTGGTCGGCAGTTAGATTGAATTGAATTTCCGGACTACTTTTTAGAATCTGATATAACTGATAGAAGCGTATGCCCAAGGCATCAAAGTATTCGTCTAAGCCCTGATTGGAGTTATCGGCAAATACATCTTTCCATTCTGAGCGGATGTTCATAAAGTAGAATATAAAGCGGCTGAACAGTCCGTTCTCGGCATTGGGTATGAGCGCAGAAACTTGTTTAGGAGTGCCTGAAAGCACAGCAGAGAGACAAGGATTTTCAATGTCCACATACTCACGGTCAGTTCTACGGTAGTAGGAGATCGTTTCATGATGAAAAGCCTTTCGGAATCCATCGCTATAGTTTCCGTAATCACTTTTGAATGCCTGGGCAAGCGTGTCGCCTTCCGTTTCAAAAATCAATCCCTTGCCTTCACTGTCGGCCAATAATTGGAATACACCGGTGGTGCTGTTGTTGGCCGGAATGATGAGCATTTTTTCAGGAGGTCTGGCGGGTTTTTCAATCCCTTCTTCTTTACCCTTTTTTGCGTTGTATTCTGACATCTCCAACTCATGTTGCTGCTTTAGCAGTTTGGCCTGTTCGCGCATGGCTTTATGCACGGGCAACACAATTTGTTTGCAGTGGATCATTCGACCTTTGCCAGCGGATGCTTTCGCTGTAACGAATAAGAATAGGTTTGGAAAAACTTTACGGCCGTCATAGATGCCGTAGATTTTCGGCAGGCAAGAACTGATCGCAACCAATGAGCCTAAAAGAAGTAAGTCTCTTTCTTCATTGGTGGTTGCGGCAGCAACTACTTGTTTTAAAAATTCAGGAAGCTCATTGTAAATGCTATCAGGTAGAGTAGGCATAGGAGTTTGCTCCTGAGGTATTTGGCGATTGGTTGAACCAATCGGAATACCGGCATTCATCGCGTGGTAGAAGAAAGTTTTTAAGGATATGCCCTGGCCTTTAGCTTTGAGACAGTTGTCAAACTGCCGATTGCATTCAGCTTGCGAGTAATCAGTATAGAAGTAGCTGATACGGTGAAAGAGGTCACGGCCATCTTCGCCAAATTCATCAGCCAAGGCAAAGCCGATATTGCGCCAATCGCTGTAGGCTGTTGTAATATCAATTTGCTTTTCTTCTATCTGTTGAATGATGCTCACTACCTGATTGAAAGAATCAGTTTGATTATTCTGATCAGGTTCTGGTATGGTTTGTTGTGCAGATGTGCTTATCCACTCCAACGGATTAAATGCTTTTCGTTCCATGACTTAAACGTATTTGGAGTTGATAAAAATATCGGTATCGTGCGGAAGGAAGCATGCTCTTGAAATGTCCTTTCCCGATTGGTCTATTGGCAGCCTATAGGTATGCTGAATGTAATTGGCAACGGCTCTGAAATAGTCCTGGTGCTTTACCTGTGTGAGATCAATCGGTATAATCCACTTCAATCCATCACCAGACGGAGAAATGAAAAGCAATTCAGTTTCAAAGTAAGGATCAGCAATCAGTGCATTCTTTAAATCGCTTAGATTCCTAATGTGGTCAAAGTCCACCGCTAGCAAGCCGGAATGCTTTTGAAGGTTGGCGTCATTGCGTTTAGAAAAAGAGCCTGAAAAAGTAACGTAATCAAAGTTGAGGGCTTTGTACTTCCTTGCTTCCTTACTATCCTGAATGTTGCGTAGTGTACTTGTACACGAAGCAAAGGCATCACCTTTAATAAGCTTGTAAACTTCAAGAAGTGTTACTTCTTTGGAAGGTAACACATTGGATACAGGCTTGGTGAAGTAGCTGAATGTAGATGGCTTTACTTTTGGTTGCGCATACTCCACTTGTTGCTGACCTGCATTTGGAGAATAGGGAGTTTTTTCTTTTTCAATACGCAAGTGCAAGGCTTCATTGATTTTTTCAAGAAGGGCTTGACCTTCGAGACCGAAGTGTAATGCGGCAAAATCAAATGCGTTGCCACTTGCAATTGCTTGCTCTGCATCCGTATGCGTGGCGCAATCATCGACTACGTTAACTACCAATGTGGCCTTTCCATTATTAAATGGATTCTTGGTTGGCTGGCAGTCGCGTCCTGAAAGGGAAAGGACTGTTTCACCAGGATAGTAATGCTGCAACACGTGCGCGTAGATTGTTAACCCATAATGAGTTTTATCCAGAATGGTTTCTCTATTTGCTTTCATGGCCTGAGTAATTTGAGTGCAACAGGTTTTGCAAATCGGAAACCTTGTAATAAAACTTACCATTGATTCGACTGAAGGGAAGCACCCCTGAATCACGAAGTGATTGCAGGGTGCGCTTACTGATATGGAGCGTTTGCATCACCTCCTGACCATCTACCCAGGATTCCCTGAACGATTGGAGTTCAGTATTTTTCAGTGCCATGATGTAGGTGCGAACTTCCGTCATGCCGATACTGAGTTGTCTTAGCAATTCAATTACCTCTGTCATGACTTGTGCCCTCCATCTTTAAGTTGAAAACTTGCCGCTTTCGATTCGATCTCATCAACCGTTGTCGTTCTGTTTCGGAGAAGCCATTGGTCTAATTCGATTCGCTTGAAGTAGATCTTCTTACCGTTGGGTTTGTAGTGTGGTATTCCCCCGGTGCTGGTTAGCTTGTACACATGTGATGGAGAGAGGGCGAGGTAATCGCATCCTTCATCAAAGTTTAATACATCCTTCATCAAGATCCCTTGTGAGGTGATCAGCTTTTCAATTTTGTCGAGACGTTTAAATAATTCGTCCATTGTCTTACTTTTTGAAGTTTTAGAAAATGGACCTCCGGCCAGAAGTCATCATCGCTTTTCGATGACTTTACAAAGGTGGGAGCTACCTGCTGGAAGCTTTGAAAGTGGAAATTTGAACGATTATAATTAATTGATTATCAATTAATTATAAAAGTAAGTGGAAATTTGAAATGGTAAATTGCCAGCAAATTGGCGCAATTCAGGAGACTGGTAATTTATCGATCCAGTACCGCTGATTAATGAAGTCTGCCAAGTTATCTCGGTCGTTTGACCATGTATTAAATTGCTTTTGGGTGCTGGATTTGTATCGATGATCCAAAAACCTTCTGATGTCAACATCTTTAATTGGTTTGTTACCTGGGAACCTCCGTTGGTTAAAGTAATTCTTCTGTATTAAAGCGTGATAGATGGCAGCCAGCTCTTGTATCTGACCGTGCTTATTTCGAAAAACATAATTCTTATCAATTAGATCATTGGTGAAAAGCTTTTCTTCGAAGCTTGAAAAACGATTAGGATTCTTGACAATCGTTCCAAAATCTAAAATATTTTTCCCTTTTTCAGGTCTAAAATCAAATGCTTTGGTTTCAAATTCCGGATCAGTTTGCTTAGTGATTATCTGAGGGCTTGAAGTAGGCAGGTTAATCTTTGATGCCACCTTTATGTGAGACTCTGGTAATGGTTCTGAAAAGTATTTTTCATTTAGCTCTTGAAATGAAAGCGGTTCATCTTTTAAATATTCTTGATAAAGGTTTTGAATCTCAAGATAAGCTCTGGACAACTGAAGCCTAAGATATTGAATGATGTAGGTATCGTCTTTTAGCTGATTGTCGACTGACTTACTTGCGAGATTAGATAAGTTAAAGTTGAGGCTCTCAATCACTTTACTAATGTCACGGAGTTTTTGCGATAATACTTTTAAAATAGAGTTTGTGCTCTTTAGACTCGTTGCGTGGCTTCTCTGCCTGGGTGCGTATCCAGTCTTCCTTGGTTAAATGCACGTTGATCGGGTAGTACTTCTGCTCTCTGTTATAGGTGATTCGCAGTTTAACGGCATAGGTGCCATCAGTTCTTTTTACCCGGGTGTCATGGACGATTGCAGTAGTAACTCCGATCATAAAGCGTTGATTTATAGAGGAGAAGAGTATGTATAAGCCTGATAATTATACATACAATATACATACAAATGGCCGTATAATCAACAAGTAAAAGAAGGAAAAGGAAACTAAATATTGATTTTTAGCTTAAAAACGAAGATTTAGTAATAGAGAGAAACCAAAGGAAGCTGCCTGAACTGACTTGTAATCAGTAGGTCGCTGGTTCGATTCCGGCAGGGGGCTCACTAAAACCAAATCGTTATGATTTGGTTTTTTTTTATGACGGTTTATATCCTTTACTCTTTGAAAATTGATCGTTACTATGTTGGTCAAACAGAGGATTTGGCCGTTAGACTCAATCAGCATAATAATAAGGAATTACCTTACAGTTATTCAAAGATTTCTGATGACTGGGTGATCTACTACACTTTGGAATGCACCTCAAGGAAGCAAGCAGTAAACATTGAAAATCACATTAAGCGAATGAAATCAAGGAAGTATATCGAGAACTTGAAGAAGTATCCGGAAATAGCTGAAAAGTTACTTATGAAGTATCGGTAGGTCGCTGTCCCGATAGCTATCGGGACGATTCCGGCAGGGGGCTCACTAAAACCAAATCGTTATGATTTGGTTTTTTTATATGACGGTTTATATTCTTTACTCAATAAAAGTTGATCGATATTACGTTGGTCAAACAGAGGATTTGGCCGTTAGACTCAATCAGCATAATAATAAGGAATTACCTTACAGTTATTCAAAGATTTCTGATGACTGTTTTCTACCACTACTTACCCCTTTGTTATACTTATTCCGATAATCAATAGGAGTTAAGCCTGTTATTTTCTTGAACACCGAACGGAACGCTTTTGTATCGGTGTAGCCCACATCGTACATCACTTCATTAATGTTCTTGCGGGTTGATTCAAAGCTACGCTTGGCCGCTTCTATTTTTACTCGCTGCATGTATTCGGTTACTGTATTGCTGGTGGCTTGTTTAAACCTGCGCTCAAAACTTCTTCGGCTTGTGGCTACCATGCTGGCTAATTGATCCAGGGTCAACTTCTCCTGATAATTGGCCTCAATAAATTCCTGTGCTTTTTTAATCGCGTCATCCGTGTGCGATTTCTGGCCTCGAAACATGGCAAAAGCCGATTGACTTTCACGATCAATATCAATGGCAAAATATTTGGCGGCTAATATCGCAGTATCGCGATCGGTATATTTTTCTACCAGGTGCAGCAGTAAGTTCCAATAAGAATTAGCACCACCGCTGGAGTAAATCCGGTTCTCTTCGGTAATAATGCTACCATCTTTCACTATTACTTCCGGAAACATGGTTCTGAACTCGTTATAGAATGCCCAATGGGTAGAGCAGGATTTTCCATTCAGTAGCCCGGTTGAAGCAAGCAGAAATGCCCCCACACAAAGTGAGGCTACTTCCGCACCTTGTTCATGTTGTTTTTTAATCCAGGGTATAAAACTTTTGTTCTTATCGATGGCCGATTTCATATCTCCGAAAAGAGCAGGAATAATAATCAGATCGGTGCGGTTTATTTCTTTCCAGATTTTATCGGCATGCACGGTGAATGCACCATCGTGTAAACATACTTCTGTTGTATTACCCACCAGGTGCACCTGAAACAAGGGCAGTTTACCGGCAGCAACCAAAAACTGATTGGCAGCATTAAACGCATACCGCGGATCGGCCACTGCCTCCATAACGGCCGATTCAGGAACCAGAATTGAAACATGTTTCATCGCGGTTACTTTTTTTGATTTGATCTCAAATGTAGGTGTATTGAGTGGCGCAATCAACCACGTAGTGAGGCGCGGGTACAACCCGTTTCAATTGTATCGAATCGATGATCTTTGCCGTATGAACCGGATTATTTCTTACCTGACTTTCAATGGTAACTGCTACGAAGCCATGCACTTTTATCAGAAATGCTTCGGAGGAGAATTGGACTTTCAGTTAGTAGGTGAGAGCCCACCAGGTAAAAATCTACCGGATGCATTTCAACGTTATGTGTTGCAAGGTGCATTGCGCAATGGTAGCCTAGAATTGATTGGCACCGATATGGTTGGTAATGATGGCCTGATGCAAGGCAATACGGTTTCGCTATTGGTCTTTTGCAAATCCAAAAGAGAAGTACATAAATATTTTAAACTTCTGGCTACCGGTGGGCGGATTGTTCAACCGGTAAAAAAGAACTTCTGGGGTTTATGGTTTGGTACGTTGCAAGATCGGTACGGTACCCATTGGCATTTACAAAGTGTGTAAACTTATCTAGTGTTGTCGTGGCAATTGAATGGTAAAGGTTGAGCCTTCACCTTCTTTACTTTTGATTTTTATTTTGCCTTTTAATCTGTCAACAGACCTTTTAAGAATATACAATCCAAGTCCGCTGCCGGTTGCGGTGTGGGTGGCACGGTAAAACATTTCAAATATTTTTGCCTGATGTTCTTCCGGAATACCCAGCCCGTTGTCTTCTACTTCAAGCAAAATAGAATCGTCTTGAATGCGAATGGTTATGCGCACAAAAGCATCTGTTTCGCGCGAATACTTGATTGAGTTTTCGATCAGATTTTGCATGATTGCGTTCAGCATTACCCACTCGGCTTCATAATCAATTCCTGTTTCCACATCTTTTACAAATCTCACATTTTGAAATTTACTTAAACCTTGAAGCGAGTTGATGCAGGTATCCACCAGGTTTACAAAGTCAATTTTCTCACGTGTAAGACTAGTATTGTTTAATCGGGTCAGGTTAATCAATCCTCGAATAATCTGGTTGAGGCGATCAACCTGTTCGTGTTGTCGGTTCAGATAATCCAATGCTTTCGGATCATGAATATCAAGCTTTGCCAGGTGGGAGAGTCCTAATAAAGATGAAATAGGGCCTTTCAGATCGTGTGAGATTCGGTAGAAGAAGCCATCTAACTCGGCATTCTTAGCTTCAATAATTTCAGCTTGCTTGCTGATGGTGGCCAGGTTGGCATGTAGTTCGGTATTAGCACGGATTAAATCTTCGGTACGTTCTTTTACTCGTTTCTCCAACATCTCATTTGTGTTTTGCTGAATCTTCAGGGCTTGCAGTTGGATTTCTTCCTTCTCGCGCTTATACCTTCGGTACCGGTCGCCTAAAGCAAATGCGATAATACTGGTTTCCATGGCGGCTCCAATCTCCACAAAGTGTGTAGTCCAGAAGTTAAAGTCGAACACACCACTATTGCGCAGCGTTAGCAGTAAACCACCGAACAAATAAATAGTCCACGCTGCTATGTAGTACGAAGCAATTGCGTTTCCTCTTACCCGGCAAACAATACCGGTGGTTATAAACATAACAGTGCTTAGTGAAATAAGATTGTTACCTGCTGAGGGCATCTCTTTTAATGCAACCAACAGAATAGCCAGTACTGAAAGTGGTATCAGCAACAGCAATGCATAGTACATACCTTTTGTGTACTTGCGTACTTCCAAAAACCGGATGGTGAAAATGGCTAATACGCTCGCCAATACACCCAACGATAGTCTGCCTGTGTAAAAATTGATATGAGGATTTTCAGGCCATAAAAACCTGCCACCATAACCCGAAGCCGAAGCGAATATGAGAAAGGTGCATACAATGGTACCCATGTAAAGCAGGTAATTGAGCTGCTTTAAACTCAGGTAGATGAAAAAGTTATAAAAGAACATTACCAACAGTATTCCAAAAAACACTCCGTACCAAAGGTCATCGGTACGGGTTTTATGATGAAACACTTCTTTGTTCATGATATAGACAGGAAATGTTTTAGGACTTAATCCTGTAATCTGTATGTAAACATCGGTGGTGCCGAGTGAATCAAAATTAAGGGGTAATACATGGTTGGTATGCGGAAACATGCGTTCGCTTTGCGCCCGGTAATAGCCACTGCGGGTATGGTGCCAGCCAGTTTTAGTTCGTTGATAAAAGTCAACGTACTCCAAAAAAGGAGCTGGTATTTCAAGGTACCAACGCGTGTTGGGTCGTAAACTTTTAGCATTTATTTTTAACCAGATGGGTTTCTTCAGGTACCCAAATGTTAAGTAGCCTGTGCTTTTACGAAAGGTTATTGCAGTTACATCATCCAAAGTTAACCTTGCCGATGAATCGATGAGAACTTCAACCTGCTGGTCTATTCTATAGATTCCGGTTGTATCAGTTAATTCAAACTGCGCGCAAATTGTAGTGCTCTTTACGACCAATACAATCAACAGCAGAAAAAAACTGATATACTGAAATCGCATCCGGGCTATTCTACAATAATGAGGTAATAATTCTTTTTGCCCTTTTGTGCCAACAGGTATTTATTCTGCAGCAGCTCGAAGCCAGGTTTTGCGTTTACATCCGTAAGCTTTACTTTATTAATACTGACGCCACCGCCCTGAATCATTTTACGAGCTTCACCTTTGGAAGGAAATATGACAGCTTGTGTAAGTTCAGAAAGTAAATCGGTAACGGTATTGGCAGCCTGGTAGGAAGTTTTTGAAATCATGACCTGGGGTACACCTTCAAAAACGGCCAGCAATGTTTCTTCATCTAAACCAATCAGATCTTCCGTTGCCGAGTTCCCAAACAAAATGGAGGAAGCTTTGATTGCTTGTTGCAAATCGGCTGGTGAGTGTACGCGGGCTGTAATATCTTTAGCCAGTGCCGTTTGTAAAAGCCGCTGATGCGGTGCCTGGTTATGCTCCGCTATCAATGAATCAATCTCTGCCTTTTCTTTCAATGTAAAAATGCGAATAAAGTTGGCCGCATCTTCATCACTTGTATTAAGCCAGTATTGGTAAAATTTATAAGGTGATGTTTTGGCAGGATCGAGCCACACATTGCCGCCTTCGGTTTTTCCAAACTTGGTGCCATCAGCCTTTTTAATAAGCTGGGTAGTGAGGGCGTAGGCTTCTCCATTATCTTTTCTGCGAATAAGTTCCGTGCCCGTTACAATGTTGCCCCATTGATCGGAGCCGCCCATCTGGAGCTTACAGTTTTTGTTTTTATAGAGCCAGTAAAAATCGTAACCCTGCACAAGTTGGTAACTGAATTCTGTAAAGGAAAGCCCCGTATCCAACCGTTTTTGAACCGAATCTTTGGCCATCATGTAGTTGATGGTGATATGCTTACCCACATCGCGAATAAAATCAAGGAAACGAAATTCCTTAAACCAATCGTAGTTGTTAACCATTTCGGCAGCATTGGCCGAGCCGGATGTAAAGTCAAGAAACTTTTCGAGTTGCTTTTTTACGCATGCTACATTGTGATTAAGAATATCCTCTGAAAGAAGGTTGCGTTCGGCTGACTTGCCAGAAGGATCGCCCACCATACCGGTAGCTCCTCCAACTAAAACCACTGGTTTATGGCCGCATCGCTGAAACTGAAGCAAGGTCATGATTTGCACCAGGTGACCAATATGCAACGAGTCGGCCGTAGGATCGAACCCAATATAGCCCGATACTATTCCTTTTTTTAATTCTTCTTCTGTGCCCGGCATAATATCGTGCAACATGCCGCGCCATTTCAGTTCTTCAACAAAGTTCTTTTTCATTTTCTAAATCTGGCCCCAAATATAAGCCAGCAATAGCAATGAAAATAATTGAATTTAATTGAAGCTATTGTTTGTTTAAGAAGCAATAACTATCATTTATTCAATTAATTATAAATCAATTATTAATTCAGCTTTCTGCAACACCTGTTAATATTTGATAGCCAAGTTGTATCATTGGGGTTTTAAACTACACTCATGCTATGAAACAACCCGATTCATTAAACCAGGTAGCCGAATTTCACAAAACCTTTAAGCATCCTATACTGGAAAGCCCTGCAATTCCGGCTGAAAACCGGTGTAAACTCAGGGTTGCTTTACTGGCCGAAGAACTGAAAGAAATGGAGGTGGCAATTCAGGAAAAAGATATTGTAGCTGTTGCCGATGCACTGTGCGACTTGCAATATGTGTTGTCGGGCGCAATATTAGAATTTGGGCTTGGTGAAAAATTCAAGGCCTTGTTTGATGAAGTTCAACGCTCAAACATGAGCAAAGCATGTAATTCAGAAGCCGAAGCTATTGCAACTGTAGAGTACTACTGGCAAAAAGATGGAACTGAGTGTTATTTTATTAAAGCAGGTGAAAAGTGGCTTGTTTATCGAAAATCTGATAACAAGACTATTAAATCAATCGGTTATTCACCGGCCAACCTTGAAAGAGTTATGAAAAGCTGAATTCAAACATAGAATTCTAATTGAAAAACAGCATCCTGACCATGTAATGGTAAAGGATGCAGCGCAATGATGGTCATTTCATTGTAGGCACGAATAAATTCCTGACGGCTTATCCGCAACTTGCTAACGCCAGGCCTGATTTTATGATACTGCATTCTGCCAGAGCGGTTAGCGGTAGCAGCATACACGTATTCGAACCGAATCGGGATAGGAGAGGGGATATACTTCATGTTGAACTACATTAGGCATAAGCCTGCGTAAAATCCTTGTGCAACAGGCTGTTATGTACAGTATTATACTGTGCTAATAACGAATACGCCCAATTGGGAACGTAATTGAACCGGTGCTCGTACTCAGAAATCTTATTACACAACTCGCTTACATAATACCGTATTTGGTCAATGTTGCGGCAGTCAGCCGGACGTTCAAAGTTTCTGGAAGTGAAATTCCTGAAATCTGATTCTAGTTTTTTCTTTTCAAATTCGCTCATATTATTGTGTATTATTGTACAATAATATTATCATATTGGATAATATACAAATAATATTTGTGCATTTTTACACAAAATTTAAAAATCCTTCATTTTAGTCGATTTCAGGGGTTTTTATATCGTTCAGTTTGTGGGTTGATAAGTCATAAAACCGTATTGAAACAGTCTGCTTTTTTTAGCTTATAAAAACCCTTCTATCAAATTCCGAAGCTTGTTTTTACGTTATTGTATTACCTTTAGAAACTTAATTTTTTAAACAAACTATGAGTATTCAAGATGAACTTGCATTTGCCGAGGGTTGGCATAACATTATGCTGGTTGCCGCAATTGCATTATTAATTGGCGCTTTATTGATTTTCTTAATCTATCAACTTAAAGTTTCGCTGGTTCGAACCTATAAGGAAAAGCATGATTTTATAAACGCGTACGAAATTAAATGGCTGAAGTGGGTTGCCATTCTGGTTGGTTTAGCCGCTGCCTGCGCTATTAATTTGTATGGTAAGGATGAGATTGGTGGCCCCGGAGTTTCCTTTTTTGTTCGATTATTCTTTTCAATAGCCGGAGCCACGTTGGTTATCTACGTCTCTACGCTTATACTTCAATACTATTATCCAACCCGGTTAAATAAAAAACTACGCAGGTTGCGGTATGCACCCCGAACTTCGCGGGCTGGCAATAAGATGAAACTTTTAAGTGAAGATGAAGAGGATGTGCACCTGAATGAAGGGATGCAGGCCGAGGAAAATATTTTTTCGATTGATTATGATGTTTGGGTAGATGAAAAAACCGAAGAGGTAAGAATAGAAAAATACCAGGGGCACCTCATCTCGCTACAGTGTAATAACTGCAGCTTTTTTACCATGCGGGTTATACGCGAGGAAATAACAGAACGTGCTGATGACGGATCGCCTGTAGAGTTATTAAAACATTATCAGTGTTCGTATTGTAAAAATGTACGGGCTACCCAATTTCACATTAGTCGTAAGGAATCAGAAGATTACAAACATGCCAAACCCAGGCATAAAAAGAGTTCGAAAAACGTGGAACTCATTAAGATTGACATTCATTCTGTTTTAGGCGGTAAAAAAACGTTCGAGTTTCAGTCGGTTGAAGAAGCACAAAAATTTCTTTCGGAATTTGATTTCGATAAAGTTGCCTGAAAACGGCATCTTGTTTGCGATACTTCCGTTTATTTATCAGAAATAGTATTGTATGAGTAAAAGCATTGTTATTGGAATCTTATTGATCTGGAGTGTTGAACATGCAGTAGCGCAGGATACATTACAGTTAAAACCCAAATCGGTTTTTGGTAAAGAGGCACGCGTCATCTCGTATATTTTAGATAACAACCATTACCGCAAAATCAAATTGAATGATTCGTTATCGGCTGCTATCCTGGTTCGGTACATTCAAGAATTGGACAACAGTAAAACGTATTTTCTTGCCTCCGATGTGAAGTCATTTGATCGATACAAATATTCGATCGATGATTTAACCCGGAATGAGAATGTTACCCCAGCATTTGAAATCTACAGAGTTTTTGAAAAGCGCTACAAAGAACGGATGGATTATGTTCTTACAACCCTGGTAAATCAGAATTTTGATTATTCGGTTGATGAGTATTACGATACCGATCGGGAGAAGGCCACCTGGGCAGCCAGCAAAGATGAATTGAATGATCTGTGGCGCAAGATTATAAAGAGTCAGGCTTTAAGTTTAAAGTTGGCCGGTAAGAAGCCCGATGAAATTTCAGAAACGTTAAAAGTGCGCTACCAACGATTTTCTAAGACATTTTCGCAGTTTAATGCCGAGGATGTATTTAGCATTTACATGAATTCCATAACCGAAGCTTACGATCCGCACACCAACTACATGTCGCCAAAGCAATCGGACTTATTTAAACAACAAATGAGTCTATCACTGGAAGGTATTGGGGCACAATTACAATCAGAAAACGACTATGTAAAAGTTGTAAAAATATTGCCCGGTGGCGATGCACAAAAATCGGGTAAAGTAAATGTGAATGATCTTATTACAGCAGTAGGCCAGGGAAAGGATGGTGAAATGGTTGATGTGGTAGGCTGGCGCCTGGATGATGTTGTAAAGCTGATTAAGGGTCCGAAGGGTACTACCGTACGCCTCATGATTCTTCCTGCCAAAACAGGAGTTAATGGGCCGGCACAAGAGGTAGTACTGGTACGGGATAAAATAAAGCTGGAAGATCAGGCCGCCAAAAAGGAAGTAATAAACTATCAGATAAATGGCCGACAGGCCAAGTTAGGTGTAATTACCTTACCTACCTTTTATATGGATTATGAAGCCTACCAAAAAGGCGACCCCAATTATAAAAGCACTACACGCGATGTTAAACGGCTTATTGGTGAGCTAAAAGCTGAAGGAGTTGAAGGCATTGTAATGGATCTTCGCAATAATGGTGGCGGATCATTACCCGAAGCTGTTGACTTAACGGGGTTATTCATTAAAGATGGCCCCGTGGTGCAGGTAAAAAACTCTATAAACAAAATAGAAGTGTTACCCGATGAGGATAAGGAAGTATTTTATGGTGGGCCGCTGGTTGTGTTAACCAACCGGTTTAGTGCTTCAGCCTCCGAAATTTTTGCGGGAGCCATTCAGGATTATCAGCGCGGTGTGGTAGTGGGTGAATCTACCTTTGGAAAAGGTACTGTTCAAACTGTGCTAGACCTTAGCCGATTTATCAATGATAAAGAACCCGTTGGGGAATTAAAGCTTACATTTCAAAAATTTTATCGTGTAACCGGTAGCAGCACGCAGCACAAAGGAGTTTCGCCAGACATTCAATTGCCATCAGCATTTGATGCCGAACATTTTGGTGAAAGTTCAAGCTCCAACGCGCTGCCATGGGATGTAATCCGGGCAACCAGTTTTCAAAAGGTTGCCCAAGTTAACGACCGTATTCTGGCGGGGCTTACCAAATCCTACCAGGAAAGAACCCGGTATGATGCCAACCTTAAAAAGTACATCTCCGAAACAGAGGAATTGAAGAAAAATCTGAACGAGACTAAAATTTCTCTGAATGAAACTAAACGCAAACAAGAAATTGCCGAAGCCGAGCAAAAGAAAGCATCTGAAAAACTGGATACCAAGCTAACCTCAAAAGAAGGATTACCTGCTGAAGTATTGCAAGACATGAAGGACGAATACCTTCGTGAGGGACTCATCATTTTAGGTGATTTGATTACCAAACGTTTCGGCTGATTTTAGCGCGATACTTTTACCGGTGTGAGCGTGTAGCCTTTCGATTTCAATAAGGCCAGCAACCCGCGCTCACCCTCTAAGTGTCCGATACCCACAGAAATAAAGGCAACATTATCCTTTACCATCTTTTCTATTTTGGGCAACCATTCTTCATTACGTTTAAAATAAAATGCCTCAATAAATTTTTGATTATTATCCAGAGGATGAAGGGTGTATTCAAAAATTTCTTCCAGGTTCCCTTGCGGATAATCGCTCATCAGTTTGGCAAATTCTTCTTTTTGCTCTTTGAAGTAAATAACCCCGTGTAGTAAGGCCGCTACCTGTTCGTTTATTGGAAAAGAGTTTAATGCTGCGGCTTCGCGTTCAATTTTTTCAAGGCTATAGGTTTTAACTTTATTGGCTTTGGCAAATCGCAGCAGTTCAATATCGTAAAACTTTACACCTTCGCCCAACGCCAGTCGGGTCATCGCAACAGAAATAGCCAGGGGTTTAAGGTGCGCGTATTTTGTTTGAAAGGTAGCTTTACTGATTCCAAATTCCTGCTCAAATAATCCAACCACCTGGTTATATTGTTCCGGTGTAGTGTGTGTGGCCAGGCTTTCGCCTTTTGGAAAATGCAGGGCTTTATTTAATTCGTGCTGGGCATGATGATCCACCTGATCTTCAATGACGAATAAATCTGCCCCCTTTATTTTGTCTTTTGCTTCTTGTGGAAAGTAAAATTCTTTCTCGCCTGTAAACTTTAGCGTTCCAAACAGATAGGAGGGTTTTGTGATTCCATCGCCCGAAATTTCCCAGAGGATACTGCTTTCCTGTGCTACTAAACCCGAAACCGAAACCAATATAAAGCTAAAAACCGCCAAATACTTTCTCATAGAAAAAATTTTGCCAACAAAGAAAATAGAAATGGGGCAGAATCGGAAACCCATAAATTTCTATAAACAGAAAATTCAAGTACTGGTTTAAACCTCTATTCATTGTAAATTACGCCTTTTGGTTCATGCATGAGTGAGGAACTTTTAAAAGCGATTGTACAATTATTCGCCATTGTTGCGAAAGAGCGAATTACAGATGAGGAGCGCGCTAACATCAAAGATTTTCTATCGCTGCACTTAAACCAGGAAGCCACCCGCTATTACCTTACACTGTTTGATGAGTTTTGTAAGGCCAACAAAAGAATGGTTGAATCCAACCTGAATGTTGACGCAGAAACACTTGAGTTTGTTGATGATTGGTCGCAGATTATGCAGATCGCCAAAAAAGTGAACCAGTCACTTACCATGCAGCAAAAGGCTGTGCTGGCTGTAAAGATAATCGAACTATGTTATGCGGATGGTGAACTTTCTGAGCGTCAAAGCAACCTGGTTTATTACATAGGCGAGGCCCTTAAAATTCCGCAGCGTGACATTAAGGCTATGCGCACTTTTGTGCAAGGCCAGGATATTGAGGAGCTATCGTCCAAAAATATTTTGGTAATTGATGAAGGTTCGGGTGGAGCCGATTTTCCCGGGCCGCGCATTACCGCCAAAGACCTTACGGGTTTGATTGCCATTTTGCGGATGCCCGATATTGAAACATACCTGATTAAATACCTGGGCATTACACCGCTTTATTTGAATAGTGTTCCGTTAAAGAGTCGCAAAATTGATGTGTTTGCAACCGGTAGTGCCATTCGGGGTGCTAAAATAGATACCATTTATTATTCGGATGTAGTTGGAAAGTTTCTGTTTGAAGAAAGTGAAACCGATATTTCATTTATTGGCGAACATATATTCTATCATTTTAAAAGTGGTAAGGCAGGTTTACAAAATATCAATATTGCTGAAACAGGGGGTAAACTGATTGGCTTGATGGGTGCCAGTGGATCAGGAAAATCAACGTTATTGAATGTATTAAACGGATCAGAAAAACCATCGAGTGGCCGGGTACTGATTAATGGAATAGACATTCACAAGGAGCCGCATAAAGTGGATGGCGTTATAGGGTTTATTCCACAAGACGACCTGCTAATGGAAGATCTTTCGGTTTTTGAAAATTTATACTATTCAGCCCGGTTGTGTTTTGGAAATTATACCGAAGCACAGATTAAAGAACGCGTAGAAAAAGTACTGGTTAATCTGGGCCTATCTGAAATTCGCGATTTGAAAGTTGGATCCCCCTTGCACAAAACTATTAGCGGTGGACAGCGCAAACGCCTTAACATCGGGCTGGAGTTGTTGCGTGAACCTACTATTTTGTTTGTTGATGAACCTACTTCAGGTCTTTCATCGCGCGATTCGGAGAACATTATGGATTTACTAAAGGAATTATCGCTGCGCGGTAAATTAATTTTTGTAGTTATCCATCAACCTTCATCGGATATTTTTAAAATGTTCGATACGCTTATTATTCTGGACGTAGGTGGGTTTCAGATTTATTATGGAAACCCAACAGAATCGGTAAACTACTTTCAGAATATTGTAAACGCAGCGAATAAAATACCGGGTGCTTGCCCCGAATGCGGAAACATTAACCCCGAACAGGTATTTAACATTATTGAAACACGCGTGGTAAATGAGTTTGGACGATTTACGCATACACGCAAGGTTTCACCGGGACAATGGTATCAGTACTTTAAGCAAAAAATAAAAATTCCAAAGGTTGAGGAGATAAAAGATCCGCTGCCGGTGGTTCAACAAATACCAGGTTGGCTGGCACAGTTAAAAGTTTTTGTCAGTCGCGATGTGTTGGCCAAACTGGCCAACAAACAATACATGGTCATTAACCTCTCGCTCGCCCCGGTATTGGCCCTGTTCATTGCCTATTTTGTTAAGTACTACGATGCAGTATCTACCGATTCACCTCAATACAACTTTTACCATAACACCAACATACCCGTGTATTTTTTCATGAGCGTAGTGGTAGCGCTTTTTGTCGGATTGATTGTAAGTGCCGAAGAAATTTTCAGAGACCGCAAAATTTTAAAACGAGAACGATATTTAAACCTGAGCAGCAGCAGCTACCTGGTTTCCAAAGTATTTATCCTTTTCGGATTATCAGCCATTCAAACCATTATGTTTATTGTGTTGGGTAATCTTATTCTTGAAATTCCCTTAACAGAAATGCGTTACTGGTTAGTATTGTTTTCTTGTTCTTGCTTCGCCAATATGCTTGGCCTTAATATTTCATCCGCATTTGATTCAGCCGTTACCATATATATACTTATACCCGTACTTATTATTCCGCAATTGCTACTAAGCGGTGTGGTAATCAGTTTCGATAAGTTTAATCCAAAAGTTGGTACACCCAATGGTATTCCTCTTTTGGGCGAATTAATGACCTCGCGTTGGGCTTTTGAGGCCTTAATGGTTACTCAGTTTAAAGATAACCCGTTCGAAAAACAGTTCTACCCTTATGATCAGCAAATAGCACAAGCTGAATTTAAACGTATTTATCAGATACCTGCTTTGGAAACCCGGTTGGCAATAGTACGAAACAACCGCACGCGTTGGCGCGATAAATCCGATACAAATCCCGTTAAGAAAGCATTAGAACTACTGCGAACTGAAATTGGCTATGAACTACAGCGCATTGGTAACGACAGGTTTCCGGAACTGGAACAACTGCAGGTTGGTAAATTTGATTCAACTACATACGCCCGCACTGATTTGTTTTTGAAAACGTTGCGACAATACTACGGCATAAAGCTTCGCAAAGCCAACGAGAGAAAAGACTCGTTGCGTGCCAGGCTAACAACCGGAGCAGATGCTGAAGAAGCTTACAATAAACTACGCATGCAATTCGCCAACGAAAAGGTTACTGAAATGGTTGAGAACGCGGCCGACATGAATCGCATCTTAGAATGGCGTGGGCAACTGGTTCAAAAATATTTTCCAATTTATTTTAACGAACACAGGCCTGCACATGCATTGGATTTTAATTCCAATTTTTATGTGCCCACTAAACCAATGTTTGGAACCACCTTTGATACTCTTTACTTCAACATAACAGTAATCTGGTTATTTACCGGTATCTTGTATATAACCCTTTACTATAGGCTACTGCAACGGGCCATAAGCAGTGTAGAAGTATATAGAAAATATCGCAAACGCGATCGCGATTAGGATTTAGTTTTTAATTTTGTGTTTCCATTTTTAATTCAATTCAAATTACAACTAAACATGAAGACAAAATTAATACTGGTAATTATTAGCATGGTTGTACTTGCTGCATGTTCAAAAAAAGAAGAGCATCAGGCGCTGGCAACCGATAGCAACGAATGGGCCGAATTAGATTCTTTCCACATGATTATGGCTGAGGCGTTTCATCCTTTTAAAGATTCAGCCAACCTGGAACCTGTTAAGGCATTAGCCGAAGAAATGGCTGCCGAAGCCGATAAGTGGGCTGCTGCTTCATTGCCCACAAAAGTAGATACCGATGAAGTAAAGGCATTGTTGGCTAAACTTAAAACCGATACACGCGCTTTAGCCGATAAAGTAAAAGCTGGTGCCTCAAACGAAGAGTTAGGCGCTGACCTTACCACCCTTCATGATAACTTTCACGGCATTATGGAAGCCTGGCATAAAGGCAAAGGCGAGAAGCATGAACACAAACATTAATATCTCCCTATATAAGCCACCACACCGGTGGCTTTTTTTATTAGCTCAATAGTTAAAATGCTCAAGGTAGCCTGGTCGGCTGAATACGTGTTACCATTACCGCCCAATCATCGTTTCCCGATGAGCAAGTATGAAGTGTTGCCACAACAATTACTACACGAAGGCACCATTAACGAAAGCAACCTGTTTGCCCCCGAACCAGTTGAAAATGAATTAATTCTGCTTACGCATGCGGAAGATTATTGGAACAAACTCCGTAACCTACAACTTACTTCACGGGAAATAAGGCGCACAGGGTTTCCGCTTACCCGCGAATTAATTGAGCGTGAAGTCCGAATTGCCAACGGAACAGTACAATGCACCCGGTATGCATTGCAATACGGTATAGCAATGAATATTGCCGGTGGCACGCACCATGCGTTCACAAACAAAGGTGAAGGATTTTGTTTGTTGAATGATATGGCCATTGCAGCCAATTACCTATTGCATCAAAAATTGGTTTCGAAAATTCTGATAGTTGATCTGGATGTACATCAAGGTAACGGAACAGCACAGATTTTCCGAAACGATGATCGTGTTTTTACATTCAGCATGCATGGTGCCAATAACTATCCGCTCATCAAAGAGCAATCCGACTTGGATATAGGTCTGAAGGATTTTACTGCCGATGATTTTTACCTGACTACACTCAAGGCCAACCTAAATAATCTGATTGATCGGGTACAGCCGGAATTTATTTTTTATCAAGCCGGTGTAGATATTCTGGAAACGGATAAACTAGGACGGCTAAGTGTTTCGCGCGAAGGGTGCAAACAACGCGACCGCCTCGTACTGGAAGCAGCCAAACACAATCACATTCCGATTGTAGTTAGTATGGGAGGTGGGTATTCGCCACTCTTCCGCGATATTATTGAAGCACATGCCAACACCTACCGACTGGCCCAACACATTTTCTTTTAACTGGTAGCTTTATCCTGTTCAAATTCAATTAACTTTCCCTTAAACTTATGATTGAATGTCATCATCAACAGTAGTAACAAGAGAAGATAAAAGCACACTTTGGTCGGTTATCACGGCTTCATCGGTAGGTACATTAATTGAATGGTACGACTTTTATATTTTCGGAAGCCTGGCTACTATTCTCGCGAAACAATTTTTCCCACAAGGAAATCCTACGGTAGCTTTTTTATCCACGCTGGCCACTTTTGCTGCGGGCTTTGTGGTGCGTCCGTTTGGTGCCATTGTGTTTGGGCGTTTGGGCGATTTGGTTGGGCGTAAATATACCTTTATGGTTACGCTGGTGCTGATGGGTGGTTCTACATTTGCCATTGGCCTAATTCCAGGCTATGCCACTATCGGTATTGCGGCACCCATTCTTGTTTTAATTCTTCGATTGTTGCAAGGCCTTGCTTTGGGTGGTGAATATGGAGGTGCAGCAACCTATGTTGCAGAACATGCACCCGCTAACCGCAGGGGTTTTTATACCAGCTTCATTCAAACTACAGCCACGTTGGGTCTGTTTGTTTCAATTGGGGTGATATTGGCCGTGCGGCATTCAGTAGGTGTGGATGAATTTTCGACCTGGGGCTGGCGCATTCCTTTTTTATTATCCGCATTGCTGGTGGGTGTTTCGGTTTACATCCGCATGCGCATGCAAGAGAGTCCATTGTTTAAAAAAATAAAAGCCGAAGGCAAGATTTCAAAGAATCCCATCAAGGAAAGTTTTGGTAAAAAAGAAAACCTGCGCATGGTATTGATTGCTTTGTTTGGAGCGGCAGCCGGACAAGGTGTGGTGTGGTACACCGGACAATTTTATGCGATGACTTTCATCGAACAAATTTGTAAAGTAGAATTTGTTCAAACACGTGACATCATTGCCGTGGCATTGTTGTTGGGCACACCGTTTTTCATTGTGTTTGGTGGTTGGAGTGATAGGGTAGGACGTAAGTACATTATGTTAGGTGGTATGTTGTTGGCGGTTGTGTTATATCGACCGCTTTATAAAACCATGTTTGCAATAACCAATATCAAAACAAAGGTTGAAGTAGAAGGAGCACGGCTGCTCACGCGCAACAGTACCATCAACGCGCCAGGCGATACCACGTTTATGCATCAAACCAGTAAAATTTTTTCAGACAACACAGTGCAGAATGAAATCCGGAGAACAAAAACGGATGGTAGTGTTAATGAACTAAAAGTGGAAACAGTTTTATCCAATCGCGATTTTTGGTTGATGGTGGGATTGGTATTCATTCAAGTCATTCTGGTTACAATGGTGTATGGCCCCATAGCGGCATTTCTGGTTGAGTTGTTTCCAACCCGCATTCGTTATACATCCATGTCATTACCCTATCACATCGGGAATGGAATTTTTGGCGGACTTACTCCTTTTATCGCCACATGGTTATTTGAACAAAGTAAAGACAGCAATGGTGTGGGCGATCCGGTTTCAGGTTTATGGTACCCAATTGCAGTTGCAGCAATTTGTTTTGTTATCGGCATGATCTTCCTTAGCAACAAAAAACCTGCGGATGTAACCGAATAATGGCTAAGAAGTCGCAATGGACATTGGTAGGCAAGCGCAAGTTGGAATTGTCCAACCTGGAAAAAGTTTTATTTCCGGAGGATGGCGTTACCAAAGCCGAAATAATAGAATATTATTTAAAAATTGCACCTACTTTACTACAACACATAAAAGGTCGTGCGCTTACGCTGATTCGTTTTCCGGATGGAATACACGGTGAAAATTTCTATCAAAAGAACCGACCCGAGTGGGCACCCGATTGGCTCGAGTTTGTAAAACTCGGCAAAGAAGAAAAGAAAGACTACATCATTGCTACCGAACCTGCATCGCTGGTGTGGTTAGCAAACCTTGCTTCGTTGGAGTTGCATCAGTTGCACAGCCGCAAGCCCGACTTTGAACATCCCGATTACATGGTGTTTGATCTCGATCCGCCCGAAGGTTATGACTTTCCAAAAATTGTTGCACTCGCGTTGGATCTCCGCACATTTATTGAATCATTTGGTTATACATGCTTTGTAAAAACTACCGGTGGTAAAGGCATCCATATTTGTTGTCCGCTAGAACCGAAGTGGGATTTTCATACCGTATTTGAAGCTGCCCAAGCTATCGCACTTCCATTTACCGAACGATTTCCGAAAGAGACAACACTACACATCAAAAAAGAAGCCCGAAAGGGGCGCGTGTTGATCGATATTTTCAGAATCCGATCAGGGCAAAGCATTGTATCGCCCTATAGTTTGCGCGGTCGAATTGGCGCACCGGTATCCATGCCACTTACGTGGGATGAGATGGCGCAGTTGAAATCACCATTGGAGTTTAACATCAACAACGCGGTTGAAAAAGTGGTGCAGGATGGCGATGCCTGGGAGGGGATAGGTGCATTCGCGGTTGATATCCATACACATCGCAAAGCCAAAGTAGTTCAGGAAAAAAAGTTGCCGCCCAATCGCAAACACAAAACACCGGAACAGCTTGAATCGTACGAGAAGAAACGTGATTTTAAAAAAACACCCGAGCCGGAAGCGCGGATAATAGAAGGTAGCGGAACCAGCTTTGTTGTTCATAGGCATCATGCTTCGCATTTGCACTACGATTTGCGTTTAGAACAAGACGGAGTATTGAAATCGTGGGCTGTGCCGCGCGGGTTACCACCACACCCCGGTGTAAAACGTTTGGCCGTGCAAACCGAAGATCATCCTATGAAGTATTTGACTTTCGATGGTGAAATCCCGAAAGGCCAATACGGAGCTGGTGAAATGTGGATTTACGCGCTGGGTAAATACCAGATCACCAAAGACAAAAAAGACGGATTCTATTTTCGGCTAAGCAGTAAAGAAGTAAATGGCGAGTACCGTATCTACAAGATCAAAAATAAAGAGTGGTTGTTGGAACGGGTAGATACACCACAAGTAAATTACTTGCAGGATGTTATTGAACCGATGCTTTCCGGATCAGCCGATAAACCACCGGTTGGCGATAATTTCTTACACGAGATAAAATGGGATGGCATCCGCGCGTTGATTGCCTTGGAAGATGGCCAGATCAGAATCCGCACGCGCAATCAGAACGATGTAACCAAACAGTTTCCGGAACTTACAGTAGTTGATAAAGCTTTCCGGGCCACGTGTGGATTGTTTGATGCAGAAATTGTTTGCCTCGATAAAGCTGGAAAAGCAGATTTCAAAAAAGTGATTCACCGGTTAATGAGTACGGGCGAAACGTCCATACAGAAAGGGATGAAGACCAGTCCGGTGCATTGCTATGTGTTTGATTGTTTGTACATGGATGGCCGAAGTTTGATTAATGAGCCGTTGGAAAAAAGACGCGAGTGGTTGAAAGATGCCATCAAGCCCGAAACGCCTTATCGCATTAGCGAAGCCGTAGAAGATGGTGCCGCTTTATTTGAAGCTGCGAAGGAGTTTGCACTGGAAGGAATTATCTCAAAGGATAAAACCGGTAAATACTTTCCAGGCAAGCGATCCGATTACTGGCTAAAAGTAAAAGTACGCAGCACGCGCGAGTGTGTGATATTAGGTTACAATCCCGGCAAGGGCGACCGCAGTGTTACGTTTGGGGGTTTGCATATTGCAGAGCGCGATGGCATTAATTTTATTTACCGGGGCAAGGTGGGAACGGGCTTCGATGATGCCACCATTAGGGAAATCTTTAAACAGTTGAAAGCATTACCTGAAATTAAAAAACCAATTACAGATAAGGTGATGGATGAGAAGATCAGTATTTGGGTTGAGCCTAAACTGATTGCTGAAATAAGTTTTTCGATGATTACGAAAGATCAGCAATTCCGCGAACCTGTGTTTGTGCGGTTGCGACCGGATATGAGTTGAAATAGTTTATTAATTTGTATTTATGAATGATTTTAAACTTGAGGAAATAGAAACCGTTGAGGAATACGAATGTTATCTTCAGAAAGTGGAAGAGTTGATGGAGAATGATCCAACACCGGATACCCCAAAAGGCAAGTTGCTCCTGGCACTGACACCTTTTATTGAACAGTAATAAAAGAATTAATGGTTGGGAAATTTGAAAACTCTGCGATTTTCTTTGCGTCTTTGCGTGAAATGTTAAGCCCTCTCAATACTTCTAAATAAATTCAATATTTGCAGCAGCTATGACCGATCCTTCATTATACTTAAAAAATCTCTGGTACCTGGCTTTCCACAGTTCATTCCTGAAATCGGGTAAGCTGGTAGGTAAGCAAATCTGTGGCGAGAAGATTGTCTTCGGGCGTGATAAACAAGGTAAACCCTTTGCTTTGCGCGATAACTGTGCACACCGGGGTGTGCCTTTATCGCAAGGCTGGTTTGAAGATTGTACCCTGCAATGTTGTTACCACGGTTGGAAGTTTGATACCACCGGCACGTGCGTGGAAATACCGGCATTACCGCCCGACAATACCATCGATATTAAAAAGATCAGAGTATTTCAATATCCCTGCGAAGAGATAAACGGTACCGTGTGGGTTTACATTCCCGAAAAAAAGTTACCCAACGTGGTTCCGAAAGAAGGCCCACCAAATCTTGTATTACCAGCCGATAAAAAATTTCTGCATGTAGAAACGGTTACCATGCCAGCTGATATCGATCATTCCGTTATCGGATTGATTGATCCTTCGCACGTTACATTTGTGCATCAATCGTGGTATTGGCGATCGGCCAAGAAATTAAAAATAAAAGAGAAGCAGTTTGAACCTACGGTAAAAGGATTTAAGATGGTGCGCCATGCACCGTCTTCCAATTCCAAAGGTTATAGCGTTTTGAAAGGCGGTACCTCTACAGAAATTACATTTGAGATTCCTGGAATTCGTACCGAGCATATTCTGGTAGGTGAGAAGCACCAGGTGGTTTCGATTACTGCTCTTACACCCATCAATGAAAATCAAACTGAGTTAACCCATATCTTTTATAGTTCGCTGCCCGCTACCAAGTGGTTATGGTGGCCTTTAAAACGACTGGGCAAACAATTTATCGGGCAGGATTTGGGTGTGTTCAACAAACTGAGCGAAGGCTTAAAATCGAAACCCACTTTAATGTTGATTGGCGAACCCGATATGCAGGCGCGGTGGTATTACGAGATAAAACGTTTATGGGCGTTGGCGCAGCAAAACAATCAACCTTTCGAAAACCCGATACAGCCGCAAACGTTACATTGGGTTACCTGATTTTGTAGCGATGAGCTTGCAACCCGTTACATTCGAATTAAAAGATAACTACTTGTTGGTAACCGGGCATGGTGTGCGCAAGTCGCTTAAAGATATGGTAGATACTGCCGTTACAATTATACGGAAAGCGCAGGAAACCGAGAGTACTAAAATGTTAGTGGACTATCGGCAATTGGATATTCAGGTTCGCATTACCGAAGCATTTAATATTGTTAAAACCTACGAACAAAATTTGCCACAGCTACGTAATATCACGGTTGCAGCCGTGTTTGAAAGACACCATCGCGACTTTGCCAGCTATTGGCAGGAAGTAAGTACCAGACGCGGGTTTACCATAAAAACCTTTGAGGATTTTAGTGAAGCTGAGAAATGGTTGCTTGGACACCCGTAAATAATTGCGAAGTAAATTTAGTAGCCCGCTGCCGCATCATCACCCCTTGTATTATCAGCACCGGCTTCCAGCTTACCATTGGGTAAAACCAATATAGCATCCACACGCCCAATTGATCTGCGTGGGGTAAGCTTGTGCCCCATTTTTACAAGTGCAAGGCTGTCTTCTTTTGTTAGCGCACCCGCCTCCGGAAAAATTGCATCAGGTAACCATTGTGAATGAATACGCTTAGCGTTCACAGCTTCCTGCATGCGCATGTCGTGTTCTACAACATTTAAAATTACCTGAAACACCGAAGTAATTATGGTTGATCCGCCTGGTGTACCTACTACCATAAATAATCTACCATCTTTTTCTACAATAGTAGGCGTCATCGCGCTAAGCATGCGTTTATTGGGCTCAATCTTATTGGCCTCGGCCCCTATCACGCCAAACATATTGGGTACACCCGGTTTGGAACTGAAGTCATCCATTTCATTATTCAAAAAGAAACCTGAGCCCCCAACCACTACGTGCGAACCAAACCAACCGTTGATAGTAGTTGTTACTGAAACCGCATTGCCAAAAGGATCAACAATAGAGTAATGTGTAGTTTCTTCCGATTCATAACCAGCAATCGCACCCTCCTTTACTTCGGTACTGGGAGTTGCCTTGTCAGGATCGTACGTGCTCATGCGCTCATCGTTATACTGGTCATCCATCATTTGCTTTAAGGGAACTTTGTAAAAGTCAGGATCGCCCAGGTAAATCGCCCTATCGGCATACACTCTGCGTTCAGCTTCGGTCATTAAATGAATGGTGGCAACTGAATTATGACCCCACTGCTTAATAGGGTAAGGCTCTACCGATTTTAGTAATTGCACCAGGCAAACCCCGCCACTTGATGATGGTGGCATCGAAATAATTTTATAGTCCTTGTAGTTTGCTACAATCGGCTCGCGCCAGGCAGCCTCATAGTTTTTCAAGTCTTCTAATGTGATTAGCCCCTTGCCGCGCTTCATTTCGGCTGCAATGTTTTCGGCAGTTGAACCTTCGTAAAATCCTGCCCGGCCATTATCCCGAATTAATGCAAGGGTACGAGCCAGATCAACCCATTTTATAGAATCGCCAGCTTTCCAGGCATCGCGTAACAAAAACTCAGGCATTACGGTATTGTACTTCTTCAGATCTTCCTGCATTTCATTAAACCAGTTGGCTTCGCGGGCAGAAATCGTAAAGCCATTCAGAGCAAGATCAATAGCGGGTTGTATCAAATCTCTCCACGGAAGTGTACCGTACTTTTTATGCGCTTCTACCATACCGGCAACCGAGCCCGGTACCCCGGAAGCAAGATGACCTTGGGTACTTAGATCGGGAATTACATTGCCATCGGCATCCAAATACATAGTAGTGGTAGCTGCTGCCGGAGCTTTCTCGCGGAAATCCAAAGTAGCGGTAGTACCGTCTTTTAATCGTACCACCATAAATCCACCACCCCCAATATTGCCCGCAGCCGGAAATACAACAGCCAATGCAAAATGTGTTGCAATGGCTGCATCAACAGCATTACCACCTTGCTTCATAATATCGACACCCACTTGTGAGGCCAGTGCATGGGCCGAAACGACCATTGCCGAATCGGCCACAAGGCCAATTACTTTTTCGGTATGCGATCCACATGCAAGGAATAATACAGCCAATGGTAGAACAAAGATGCGCTTCATAGAGCAGGAGGTTGGTTTTATGGGGTTAAATGTATTACTTCCGATCGAAGATTACCATGAGCCTGCGAAAAGAAAAAGCCGCCCGATTAAAGCTTGGTGTATTGGATCACACCATTAAACTTATCGGTAAGAAATCATTTGATGATTTATATGTAGAAGAGATATGTTCGAAAGTGAAAATATCGAAGGTAACCTTGTTTAAGTATTTTCCGCAAAAGGAAGATATTCTTCTCTACTATTTCCGGATTTGGTGTTTGAAGCGAGCCGTTGATTTTCGGGATAAACCGAAGGAAGGTGTTGCCGGAATAACCTACCTGTTTGATAAACTGGCCGAAGAGTGTGAAACACATCCTGGAATTATTCTAAGTTTATTTGCTTACCTGGCCGACTTAAAACGACCGCCCAAACCGTTTCCGGTTAAAGCCGAAGAGAAAAAACTCATCTTCCCGGAGGTAAAAGATATTCACCTGGTAGAAATTCAATCGCTCGACCAGATGTTTGAAAAGTTTACATTGGAAGCCATCTTCAAAAAAGAAATTACCAAAACAGCTTCCACGCGCGATCTAACGAATCTACTGAGTACAATTTTTTATGGTTCGGTGGTTACAGCCCATATTCAGCAATTAAGCCCTGTAAAATTTTTCTTTCGCAGAAACATTGAAATGGTGTTGAAGGGACTAGTTTAAGAATTGACAATTTTGTAGTGGCTTTTGCCTATTGTCAATTGCTTATTGTCAATTATTTCATCCGCACCATCTTGGTACGTTTGCGTTCAAACATCCTAATGTGGCGATTGCCGATAGGAATATCAATCCGGTATCGATTTCCTTTCGCCCAAACTTTATGCGTGCGGGGTTTTACTACTTTCTGTGATTGCTGGCCCTTGTCAAACAAGCTGCATGACGAGGCCAGGATTGTAATGAGTAGAATAAAGAATCCGCGCTTCATAGGTTAATAACCGAACTCTAAAAATAAGTTTTTATTTCGACTGGCTACGCGTAAATTTCATACGTTATTAAAACTTTCCAACTTCTATCCTAAAATCAGGAAGGTAAACTTCTAAACACTTCATCAATTAAATAAATCGATTATGAAAAATTCTTCACGCAGAAAGTTTATTCAGAAAACTGCTTTGGCATCGTTAGGGTTGGCCGCCTTTCCTATGACTTCATTTGCCCGCACCACAGGCATAACCGCCAATGATAAAATAAATGTAGGTGTCATTGGCGTAAATGGTATGGGCTGGTCTGATTTGACTTCTTTTATGAAAATTCCGGAGGTAAACGTTGTGGGCCTTTGCGATGTAGATGATAATGTATTGAACTACCGCAAGTACGAGTTGGCAAAAAATGGAATTCAAACCAAGACCTATGCCGACTATCGGAAACTACTCGAGAATAAAGATATCGATGTTGTGATTATCGGTACTCCTGATCATTGGCATTGTTTACAAATGGTTGAAGCATGCGAAGCCGGCAAAGATGTGTATGTTGAAAAGCCAATCGGAAATTCGATTGAAGAGTGTAATATAATGGTGGCTGCTCAAAAACGATACAACCGTGCCGTACAGGTAGGGCAGTGGCAACGCAGCATGCCGCATTTTGTGGATGCACTCAACTTTATCAAATCAGGAAAGCTGGGTAAAATAAGAACGGTAAAAGCATGGGCGTATCAAGGTTGGATGCGAAACATCGAAGTAAAACCCGATGGACCTGTACCGGCTGGTGTAAACTACGATTTATGGTTGGGGCCCGCACCAAAAAGACCCTTCAATCCAAACCGGTTCCATTTTCAATTCCGGTGGTATTGGGATTATGCCGGTGGACTAATGACAGACTGGGGTGTTCACCTGATTGATTATGCTCTGCTGGGTATGGATGCAGCGTTGCCAAAATCGGCAGTTGCATTAGGCGGCAAGTATGCATACCCAAATGGCGCGCATGAAACGCCCGATACCTTGGCAACGGTTTACGAGTTTGATGGTTACAATATGATTTGGGAACATGCCCAAAGTATCAGTAATGGTAACTATGGTAGAGATCATGGTATCTCCTACATTGGCAACAACGGTACACTTGTACTTTGGCGCGGTGGCTGGGAAGTTATACCTGACGAAAAACGTATGGAAGCTACACCCGTTCAATCCAACAAAGGTTCTGGTTTGGATCTGCATACCGTAAACTTTATTCAAGCCGTAAAGAGTCGTAACTTCTCTGCATTAACCTGCCCGATAGAAGCCGGGGCCAACGTAGCATTGGTTTGCCAGATGGGAAACATCTCATATAAAACTGGAAGCAAAGTAAGTTGGGATGCATCCAAAGGAAAGTTTAATGAAGACAAGGCCAATGCGTTAGTGTCTGCGAAATATAACAATGGCTATAAAGTGCCTAAGGTTTAGGTAGCGGTTTATTGCTGATACCAGGCGATTTGAAAATGAAACCTAAAATTAACATCCCTCTTACCAGATTTGATTGGGCCCTGGAAGCAATTGCCTTCCTGATTTGGTCCGGTGGTTTACTCTTTTTGATCATAAACTTTGAAACCTTGCCCGACCAGATTCCAACACATTACAACCACACGGGTACACCTACAACTTCGGGTAGTAAAAATTCGCTGTGGTTATTGGTTGCAATCAATACTTCGTTATATGTTTTGATAACCGTAGTTTCGAGGTTTCCCCATTCATTCAATTATCCAATTGAAATTACACCTCAAAATGCCGAACGGCAATACACGCTGGCTGTAAGGATGATGCGAATTCTAAAGATAGTAGTACTTATGATTTTTGTTTACATCCATTTGACCTCTATGCTGGCAAGTAAATTAGGAGGGTGGTTCCTGCCTGTTCTTACAATTGTTCTCATATTGGTTATTGGTCTGTACGTTTGGAAGGCAAATTCAACTTCAGATAAAACAACACTTTAAAGAAATAATCACGCTGTTTTTTGCAATCCATAAAGCTACCGCTATATTTGCAACCTCATTTTAAAAGCGCAAGCCAAAAAATGATGGAATGGTCCGGTAGTTCAGCTGGTTAGAATGCCTGCCTGTCACGCAGGAGGTCGCGGGTTCGAGTCCCGTCCGGACCGCTGAGAGGGGTTAATACCCCTCTTTTTTTTAAATATAGGCCATTCCTACATTAATTACAACCTTTTAGACCCCGTAAAATCTTGACCCGTACCTTGACCCGTTGTATATTGGGTCAAAATGAAGATCAGATTCCTTCTAAAAAAGAAAGCAGGTCAAGGTAATCAAGGGTTGATATATGTTGCCCTTTACTTCAAAGACCAGGCGGAGTTGATCTCAACCGGCCAGAGAATCCGTAAAAGCGACTGGAGCCCATCCGATCAATTTCCTAAAGATCACCGGGGCGATGTGGCCAAAGCAATAAACGATGTTAAATCCAGAATAGGCAAGGCAATAACACGGTTAGAAGCCCGTGAGGAAATGGTAACGCCATTCTCTGTTAAACAGGAGTTCAATAAGTTTGAAGCTGAACGTGTAATCTCAAAGCTTACCAGCGACAAAAAGCAAAAGGCAAACAACAAATCAATTAAGAGCCTGGCCAACGACTGGCTGGAAAATAGTCTATTCCATTACGAACCTTCTACACAAAAGGCCGTGCGGGAATCCATGAAACAATTTCTTGAGTTCTTAACCAAAGCAGGTTATGGAGGCATTGAAAGGGGGGACCTAAACGAATCAATTGTTACTGCCTACGAGCGTTACCTTCAGGAGAAACGAAAGCTTGCCAACAGTACACACGGCAAGCGTATGAAACACCTACGTTGGTTTCTCAAAACATTGGACTACAATGTAAACTCCATTAAGATTCGAACCGGCAAGAAAGAAATCATTGCACTATCGGATAAAGAAGTGGAACAACTGGAGCAAGTTGATGTAAGCGATTGTTCCGAATTGCAAAAGGCAAAGGATATGTTTTTGCTTGGTGTTTATACCGGGTTACGGATAAGCGATTTGAAGCGGGTAAATGAAACCCGGATCATTGATGGCCGGATCCGTATGACCTTGCAAAAGAATGATAAGGAAGTTACCATTCCGTTACTGGCTAAGGCAAGGAAGATTATAGAAGCTAACGGCAATAGGTCCCCTCGAATTACAGAACAAGTACTAAACCGCGCAATCAAAACAGTATGCGAAAAGGCAGGTATTGATAGCAAGCTAACAATCCGGGTTAATGTGGCCGGCCGCGATGAAGATAAAGAACAACCCAAACATAGATTGATAACCTCCCACACTGCCGGCAAAACGTTTATTTCACTTGCACCACAGTGGTTTGGTTTAAGCCCGGCAGAGGTTGCGGCTATTGTTGGCAAAGACTTGAAGACGGTCTTGAATCATTACTATAAACTCCCGTTGGAGTCGGCCATAGTAAAAATGGAATCAGATAAAACTAAGATTCATTTATGAGGACGGTTGAAGAATATCTTTCCATTAGTCTGAATATGCTTTGGCACGATGCCTACGTTCTTATGGAATCTGAGAAACTCAAACTATTTCCAATCATGGGTAATTTGATGCTGGAGAAAGGTGAATGGAAAAAGCTAAGTGAACTACGCACTGAACCTATTACTAACCCGTACTACGGGGATAAATCTCAAATCATAGACATGCAGCGGCAAGGGTTCTATTTTGGCATTGATGGGTGTTTATTAGATAAAGAGGGTGAGCCAATAGGAACAAACTTTAACCAGCCCATTCTGGTAACTCGTAAAGAGTACAATGGCTTTTATTCAAAACTATTCCCATACAGACTCATTCAGGTAACAAAAGATGATAATGGGTGGATACACAAAGACAGAATTGGTGCCTACGAACGTTTAAAGGATTTTCTTGAATTTCATTTGAAGGAACATTTCGATAATGACTTCAAAAGTTACAAGTCATTTCTTTTATCAATGCAAGTTGGAGCCCCTGATTTGGTACGTGATAGTATGGATTCAATCAAACTATGGATTGAAAGTAAAATTATTGATCCAATCAGGATGGAAAAGCCAAAGCCGTATTCCATTGCTTATGCAGTCTGGTTTGTTAAAATAACTGGTACAACAAAAAATAATGATACTTTATTCAATGAATTCCAGTCATTATTCGGATCCACTATTAATTCTATAAAAACTTACTACCAGAATATCATCAAAGAGAACGATATTTTTCACATACGCCACAAAGCAGAAATCAATCAAGCGATAAAACTCTTAGGTCAATACAAGAATGGTCGCGCAGCACAAGATGAGGGTAGAAATTTCATTAAGAAGTTAGGTAAATAGCTTACACTTTTTATCCACTCGGTTAAATTCTTTAAAGTTGGTAATCAATTCGTTATCACACGTGCGGTAATTGATTCCAAACAATTTTCATCCCCTGGGTACCTCATACCAGTAATGTTGTGTTGAATTTTTAAAACAGTTTAACACCCATTAAATTTTTTTCAACTATGGAAAATCTGAATCTCGTTACAATTAAGAAGGCTTCTGAATTGACAGGGGCCAGCACAAGTTTTTTCAAACAACTTTTACGCGAAAAAAAGCTTCGCAGATTCAAGGTTAATTCAGCAACATACATTTCGCTAAAACAATTTGAAGGAATAGCCCAATTAGCGGAAGCATAAGCCCACAACTTTTTAACATTTACAATTTATGAGAACTTTAAATCAGGATTACTACAATCAATTAGGCGCTGTACCTGCCGGAGCAATAATTACTGGCGCAAGCAATGTTATTAGTTCCATCTTTGGAAACTCAGCCGCTAAAAAAGCCGCGCAGGCCCAAACTGCAATTGCCAATTCACAGTCATCAATCGCAGCTTTGCAGGAACGCATGGCGTTATCGAATCAAAGTTTTGAACTATCAAAACTTGAAACAGAACGCAAAGCACGAACGCAAACATTACTTATTGTTGGTGGCCTGGTATTGGCGGTAACTGGCGTTGGGGTGGCCGTGTATCTTTCAAATAAAAACGACAAAGTCGTTAAAGCAAAATAGAAAAGCCCGGTTCCAACGGGCTTTAATTTTTTCAGGCAAACAAGATTTAATTTTTTAACCTTATGAAGGCAAATTTACGTAAAAGAACTGTTTACGCCAAGCGTAAAACTGTTCGCAGGTTAATCCCTAAACCGTTAACGAAGGAATCACTTCAAAAATTAATTGACCATGCAAGGCGCAAGCGCTCCCGCCTGGGGTGGTTGATACGAACATACAAAGCTCAGCAAAGGGAGCTGACGTTCTGATTTTTAAAAACGAAAGCGTTATGTCATTTGCAAAGTTTTTAAAATCAGAAGGATTATCCACGTTCTCGAATGAACAATTGAAATCCGAAGTTATACGTAGGCAAAGTACCAACGTGTTTCCGTTGCATGTATTTAATCCAAAGATCAAACCGTTTCTCGATTCACTTAACAAAGGCTACGATCTTCCTGCTTCATACATTGGAACAACGTTGCTTAGTGCTTACTCCACTGCAATAGGAACAGCCTTCAAAGTTGATAGTGGTAATGAAGACTTTATTTACCTACCTGTCTGGGGTTGTCTTTGTGGTATCTCATCATCCGGTGGCACCGTTTCGATCAATAAAATCTACGCCCCACTTTTTAAGATTCAATCTGATTTTGATTTTGATTGGAAAGAAAAAACAAAAGGATTATCCCGGGAGAAAGTTAATCAAGAGAGGATGGAAACAGTAATCTATCGCGATTCACATATTCCGACATTAGTAAGAACAATTTTACCTGATAATCCTAAGGGTGTGTGTAAGCATTCTGATGAATTACTTGAGTGGATTAACGGGATGAATCAGCTAAGCAAAAAGGAGGGAACAGACGAACAGTTTTGGATATCTGCTTGGAACTGTACACCATACAGCGGCATTCGTTCTGGTAAAGATAAATTCGTAATCGAACGTCCATTTGTGAATGTGATTGGCAAAGCTCAGTACCCAATACTTTCCAAAATGTTTGCAAAAGATAGGGACACAACGGGATTTATTTTCAGAATGCTATTTGCAATTCCCGATGAAGACAAAATATCGCAACGTGAAAGCGACTTTGTGATGCCGTTAGAATGGACTGAACTACATGAGCGAACCATTAATCGACTTTATAAAGACCTTCAGGTTGTTGATCCAACCGAAGGTCATTATTGTAAGATTGATCCTCCAGCAAAAAAGCTTTTTGACCAATGGAGGCGTGAAAAAACAAAAGTGATTAACCTGGTAGATGACTCAACGGAAAAAAATATCAAAGCCGGTATTTTAGGCAAGGTATCAGAATATGCATATCGGTTTGCCGGGATCCTGCATCTGTCGGATAAGACTTTTGACCAAGACTATGGCGGGGATTTTCACATTGCTTTTAAGCAACAGGAATTAATTCTGGCATCTACTATGGTAAGGGCTTTAGAGCTTGCTGATTACTTCTATGAAAGCGCTAACGAAGTTTACGACTTGGTACAAAAGAGTTTGAGCGCACCACCTGAAGTACTGGCTACGGCCTTCATGTTGAAGCGAGGCAAGTCCAATTCAGAAATTGGCGAGATGCTATATGGCAGTAAATCCGATTCTCATAAGGTTAAAGCGAGGCGGCAAGTGGAACGGTGGATTAAAGAGTATCCACGGGTTTTTGGCTCTTATGCAAAATAGAAAAGTGTTCCGCTCAAAAATGGCTATAAATATCCTTATCAAATCAATTAGATATGAATAGCACCGGAACACTTTCGGAACAAACCGGAACAAAGTATGCGAATACAAAGTAAATTCAAGGTTTTACCGGAACAGAAAGTGTTCCGATTACCGGAACAAAAGGTGTTCCGGCAAAACCGCATAATCACTATTAAAAATGGACTTTCTGTTTCGACTTGTTCCGATTTTGTTCCGGCCATAATTGGTTCTAATAGAATTGATAAAGCTAAAAGCTATCATTTTTTACCGGAACACTTTTCAGAAATCAACTATGGATAGTTTTAGGCTAAATCTGGAACAAACAATAATTGGAGCCTGCTTACTGGAGAATGGTTATAGCCGGGTAGCTGGTGTCCTTTTTGCCCGGAATTTTTCGCAGACTGAATACTATGACCATCGAATAATCTTTCAGGCAATTGAACGACTTTACCCCACGCGCCCAGTGGATCTAATTACCGTAGCGCATGAAGTTAATAAAAGCGGGTATGGTTATTACCTTGCCGGTTGTGCATCTAAAGTATGCAGTTCGGAAAACCTTAGATCACACGCTTTCATATTGCTACAATTGAGCATGCGTGATGCATTAATTCAAGTGCTTGATAAAGCACGCGCAATGCATATAAGCAACACAACTCATGCAGCTATTCAAGAAGTAATTGACGAATGTCTTGACAGTGGCAACGATATTTTTGAACTATACTTGAAGGTGCAATCGTACCTTGAGTTTATCGGTGCGGAAGAATTCTTACTTACGGATATTCGTAAATTAAAAGACAGTATTGATCGGAAGATTAACACTATAAAAGCCCAGGCACACATTGAATGCTTGTTCAATAATCTTAGCAGTTTGAGCAACCAGGTACCTGATGTAACTACAAAGTTGGTGTTAGATAGGTTAACCACGCTAACAAAAGGGGTACTGGTTAAGGGTAATGTAAGCCCTGCCGTGTTGGATTCGTTAAATAGGATTGAACTCTAACGGGAGTGAAAAGGAAAATTGAAAATCACTAACTTTGCAATATGAGCACTAAAGAACGAGAAAGCAGGTACCGCGAAGCCGTTCGGTATCTAAAAAATGCCGGAACCATCTTGCAGGAAAAGGCTGGTAAAAAAGATAATCGTTACTTGGACGATAAGTACGTTCGCATGGCTTGTGGCTCAGCCTACAATGGTACTTTGCTGGCGTTGGATACTTACCTTGAGTTGAAAGGAAAGCCCGTTAGAAAGCCAAAGACCGGGCGAATTGATGTGAGCGATTACCGCAAAAGTCTTTCATTGGTAGATAAGAAGTTATTAAACGAATTCAATACTACCTATAACATCCTGCACCTGGCCGGGTATTACGATGGCGAAACCAAAGCAAGTGTAATTCGTGCGGGTATTGAATCAGCCATCGAGATCGTAAACAAAATTAAGCCTGCCGGATTGGAGGGGTTGCAGCTGGAGCAATAAGGTCCATGGATGATGAGGAGTTAATCCGAATCAAAGACTTGTGCCGTTGGTACAGTCGTGGATATACAACCATCAGAAGAAGGCTATTAGAATCTGGTATACCTTTGGCCTCTGGAAGGGGTAATAAAAAACGATTGCCAATATCCGCACTTAAGCCTTTCTTCGATATTTACGGTTACCCAAAGGAACTAATCGGAAACAAGTAAGTAGTCAACCGTTGAAACTGTAATTAGTTCTTGAGTAAAGTAAAGGATTTCGGTGTATTGGTTAGCTTAGCGGTTAAACCCAAACACGCAAAACCCCAACCGGCAACAACCAACAAATAGGTTGCTGGTCGGTTGCTGGTTGTCTGCAATGCATGATTAATGAAACCTCTGAGGTTCTTGAGTAAAATGAAGGGTTTCGGTGTATTGGTTTAGCTAACGGTTAAACCAAAACACGCAAAACCCCAACCGGCAAACAACCAACAAAATAGGTTGATGGTCGGTTGCTTTGTTTTTTACGCAGCCTTCTTTGAATTGCCCGCGTACGGCTTACCACCAAGTGCAACATTAACCTGAGATTCATCCAACATAAACTCCCTTAAGAGCATTGAAAGTATCCACACTGCCTCTTGATGATCTTTATCACCTGATTGATCTTTGTGGCTACCAACAACCTCAATGCCTAACAACAATGCCTTCTGAATTTTTGATAAGATTTCACCACCACCAACGAAATCTAATTGAACGGTTACCGCTCCTGGGTCATTCTCTTTTGTCTTTACCATACCTCTTAAAATTTTTAAATGTTTTGAATTGATTAAGTGCGTTTAGACATTACTAAATCTTGACCCTATACATGACCCAACGTTAATAAAACATTGAAAATCTGCACGTTTTGAGCGAAAATAAGGTTTCCGATTCGTCCCGTCCGGACCGCAAAAATGCTCATCAATTGATGAGCATTTTTTGTTTTATACCCATACCACCCATGAACACTTCGTCTTCAAAATTGTTCTTTCCTCGAAATCGATTGCTTTCAAAAGGCAAAAACAGGATTTCACCCTGAAAAAAGGCCGTTCAACGGTTTTGGGTTTTAAACAGGGGCACTGAAAAGTACATTTGATTATTAATTTTTTTAGCTATGGACAAGAAACCACTTTTTCTGAAAGGCTTGCTGAATGCCCTGTTGATTGAGGCTATCATCCTGGCGCTCATCATCCTGTAATTCATCAAATTAATTGAATAGATAAAGTCCTGCGGAGCAATCCGGCAGGACTTTTTTCTTTATATCCTACCAGTTACGGCCATATCCTTACATCAAAAACTGCTATTTCAAAAATCTTCTAATTTTGTAGCCTTGTTTATAAACTAACTTAAGGGCAATGAATCTTTTGGATTTTGAAAAGCCCATCGCAGAACTGGAGGGCAAATTAGCTGACATGAAACATCTTGCTAATGATAGCGATGATTCGGTTAAGAGCGCCATTCAAGCGTTGGAAAAGAAGATCACCGATTTGAAAAAGGAAACGTTCGAAAATCTAACCGGCTGGCAACGCGTGCAGTTGTCGCGCCATCCCGACAGGCCTTATACATTAGATTATATCTACGAAATCACTACCGATTTTATTGAACTGCATGGAGATCGTACCGTGAGTGACGATAAAGCTATGGTAGGAGGCTTTGGTATTATTGATGGGCAAACCTATATGTTAATTGGTCAACAGAAAGGTCGCAACACCAAGCAACGCCAACTACGCAACTTCGGTATGGCCAACCCCGAAGGTTATCGGAAGGCATTACGATTAATGAAACTGGCCGAGAAGTTCAATAAGCCTATTGTTACATTTATTGATACACCCGGTGCTTTTCCGGGATTAGAAGCTGAGGAGCGCGGTCAGGGCGAAGCCATTGCCCGTAACCTGAAAGAAATGTTCATGTTGAAGGTGCCTGTGATCTGCATTATTATTGGTGAAGGAGCTTCGGGCGGAGCGTTGGGTATTGCCATTGGCGATCGGGTGCTTATGCTGGAGAACTCGTGGTATTCCGTTATTTCACCTGAAAATTGTTCTGCTATTTTGTGGCGCAGTTGGGATTTCAAAGAGCAGGCTGCCGAGTTGCTGAAGCTATCATCTAAAGATATGCACGCACTAAAGCTGATTGATGGAGTAATAAAAGAACCACTGGGTGGCGCCCATACCGATGTAAAGGCAATGGCAGCTGAGGTTAAGAAGGTTATCACGCAACTTACTTCCGATTTGAATAAACTTTCACCAGAAGAACGAATCAACCAACGGATTGATAAGTTCACTTCGATGGGAGTAGTGAAAGAATAATATCAAATTCAAAATTTAAAATTCAGGATTTAAGATTCGATGTTGTAATTTGACATTCGAAATTTTAAATCTTTGAATTTTGAATCTCCATGTAATTAATACCGGATTTTTTAAGTTGGATGGAGGCGCCATGTTTGGCGTGGTTCCCAAATCCATCTGGCAAAAAACCAATCCACCCGATAAACGCAACCTTTGTAATTGGGCAATGCGTTGCTTGCTGATTGAAGATGGTAACACGTTAATGCTAATCGACAACGGATTAGGCAACAAACAAGACGAAAAATTCTTTAGTCACTATTACTTAAATGGGACTGACACCATAGATGGTTCATTGAAACAATCAGGCTTTACAGCCGATGATGTAACCGACATGTTTCTCAGTCATCTTCATTTCGATCACTGCGGTGGCGGAGTAAAGCGGGTAGGGGATAAACTGGTAACCACTTTTCCAAAAGCAAACTATTGGTCGAACGAAGATCATTGGCAATGGGCTACTCAACCCAATGCCCGCGAAAAAGCAAGTTTTCTCAAAGAGAATATCTTGCCCATGCAAGAAAGCGGACAGCTGAAATTCATCAAAGAAAAAGAAGGTCGCTCTAGTCCGTTTGATTTTATGGACATATTCTATGCATCGGGGCACACCGATAAAATGATGATTCCTAAAATCAAGTATAAGAATCACACCATTTGTTTCATGGCTGATCTGCTGCCTTCTGTAGGACACATTCCATTGCCCTATGTAATGGGTTATGACACCCGACCCTTGATTACTTTAGAAGAGAAAGCCGCATTTCTAAACGAAGCTGCCGACAATCAGTACATTTTGTTTCTGGAACACGATCCGATTAACGAATGCTGCACCGTACAGCGAACTGAAAAGGGAGTACGGTTGGACAAAACTTTTGCATTGAAAGATATTTTATGAAGTTGGGATTAGTTTTATCAGGAGGTGGAGTAAGAGGAATAGCCCACATAGGCATTCTGAAAGCATTGGATGAAATGCAGATTCAAATTGATTGCATTGCCGGAACAAGTGCCGGCTCAATTGTGGGCGCTCTTTACGCTGCAGGTCATAAACCCGATCGCATCTTTGAACTTGTGAAGAACCTGAGCATTTTTAAAGCGGTGCGGCCTGCCTTTGCCTGGACAGGCTTGCTTACATTGGATGGACTAAAAGATGTGCTCCATAAAAATATTCCTGCTAACAATTTTAATGCTCTTAAAATACCACTTACTGTTACCGCTACTGATATTAAGAACGGACAAATACATTATTTTAATTCAGGCGAATTGATTCCGGCTGTAGTGGCATCCAGCAGTATTCCGGCCATCTTCAATCCCGTGCAACTCAATGGACACTTATATGTTGATGGGGGCATACTGGATAACCTTCCGGTGAAAGCAATTCGTAATCAATGCGAGATTATCATAGGAAGTCATTGTAATCACATCAGTCCCGATTTTGATGTTACGAATATTAAATTAGTTGTAGAGCGAAGCTTATTAATCGCTATGCGGGCAAATACCGAAGTGAGTCGTAGCCTGTGCGATGTATTTATTGAACCGCCTGGTATGGATCGCTTTAGTAGCCTCGACTTAAGCAAAGTGCAAGAGATCTTTGAGTATGGGTACCGGTTCACGAAAGAGAATTTTTCCCCAGCCAGTTTTAAAATGCAAGCAGTATGAGCGCATCAGAATTTAAAAGGCAAATCTTGCAAGGTATTCCAGATCAGCTACCGGAAAAGAAACTGTATGATACTTCTATCAGTCATGCGCCCAAACGAAAAGACATTTTATCGAGAGATGAGAAAAAATTAGCAGTACGCAATGCGCTCCGGTATTTTCATCCGAAACATCACGCTGCGTTAGCACCTGAATTTCTGGAAGAGTTGGAAACATACGGTCGCATTTACATGTATCGGTTCCGGCCCGATTATGAAATGTTTGCTCGAAGTATCGATGAATATCCATACCAATGCAAACAGGCCGCAGCTATCATGCTCATGATTCAGAATAATCTTGATCCGGCAGTAGCGCAACATCCGCACGAGCTAATAACCTATGGTGGCAATGGAGCGGTATTTCAAAATTGGGCGCAATATTTACTCACTATGAAATACCTGGCTGCAATGAGTGAGGAACAAACACTACACATGTACTCGGGGCACCCGATGGGATTGTTTCCATCTTCCGCGGAAGCACCCCGTGTGGTGGTTACCAATGGCATGATGATCCCCAATTATTCAAAGCCAGATGATTGGGAAAAGTTTAATGCGCTGGGTGTAACGCAATACGGGCAGATGACTGCCGGCAGTTACATGTACATCGGGCCGCAAGGAATTGTACATGGTACCAACATTACCATTCTCAATGCCGGTAGAAAAATTTCAAAACACGGTGAGGGACTTGCAGGCAAATTGTTTGTTACCTCTGGTTTGGGTGGTATGAGTGGTGCTCAACCCAAAGCCGGAAATATTGCAGGCTGCATTACCGTGGTAGCCGAGGTAAATGCGAAAGCAACGTTAAAGCGACATCAACAAGGTTGGGTTGATGAAGTAATGGATAACCTTGACAAATTGGTGACACGTGTACGCCAGGCAAAAGAAAGAAGAGAAGTAGTTTCGATTGCGTATCAGGGTAACGTGGTAGATGTATGGGAAAAGTTTGATTCAGAAAATATTTTTATCGATCTCGGTTCCGATCAAACCTCATTGCATAATCCCTGGGCTGGTGGTTATTATCCTGTTGGATTGAGTTATGAAGACTCGAACAAACTGATGGCCGGCAATCCCGATGAATTTAAAAAAGAAGTTCAGCTTACGTTGCGAAGGCATGCAACAGCCATTAACAAACATGCTGCAAAGGGAACCTACTTCTTCGATTATGGAAATGCATTTCTGCTGGAAGCCTCACGTGCCGGTGCCGATGTAATGGCAGCCGATGGTATTTCATTCCGATATCCATCCTACGTGCAGGACATCATGGGGCCTATGTGTTTCGATTATGGCTTTGGGCCGTTTCGGTGGGTGTGTACATCAGGTAAAGAAGCTGATTTGGATTATACCGATAAGCTGGCGCTGGAAGTTTTGGAAGAACTTTTCACAAAAGCAGATAACCAGATTAAGGGGCAGTTAGCTGATAACATTCAATGGATCAAATCCGCGAAAGCGAACAAATTGGTAGTGGGCTCGCAAGCACGAATCTTATATGCTAATGCCGAAGGTCGAATAAAAATTGCAGAAGCGTTTAATACCGCTATTCGATTGGGTAAAATCGGGCCGGTTGTTTTGGGTCGCGATCATCACGATGTATCCGGCACGGATAGTCCGTATCGGGAAACTTCCAACATTTACGATGGCTCTCGTTTTACTGCCGACATGGCCATTCACAATGTAATTGGCGATTCATTCAGGGGTGCCACATGGGTTTCTGTTCACAATGGTGGCGGAGTAGGATGGGGTGAGGTAATTAATGGTGGCTTCGGTTTATTATTAGACGGTTCGGACGATGCTGCGCGAAAATTAAAAAACATGCTTTACTTTGATGTGAATAATGGCATTGCACGCAGGGCATGGGCGAGGAATGAAGGGGCTCTTTCAACGATTCAAAAGGAGCAATCAGAACAGTTTACAGTAACAATACCGTATTTAGCAGACGATGTACTACTTAACGATTTAATCGGCTAAATTGAAAGTGGAGTTGGTAACGAACTTGATTAAGGATGCTTAATTACCGAATAACGTTTTAGCGATAACAAAAGAATGCTTCGACCGCTCTACATCTTACTATTTAAGCTAATAGGTTGGAAGATTGAAGGCTCGTTCAACCCCAGTTTAAAAAAATACATTATAGCCGTTGCGCCTCATACCAGCAATTGGGATTTTGTAATAGGTGTAATGGCGCGGAGTATTTTGCGGTTACAACGCGCAAAGTTTCTGGGTAAAGATTCATTGTTTAAACCACCCTTCGGATGGTTCTTTCGGTGGTTGGGTGGCTATCCGGTTGATCGCTCACGCAGACTCGACATGGTACAGCAAGTAGTGGATATCTTTAACAAACACGATGAATTTGTATTGGCGATGGCCCCGGAGGGTACACGAAAAAAAGTAGATAAACTAAGAACCGGTTTTTATTTTATTGCCAAAGGTGCAGAGGTTCCGATTGTGCCAGTTGGGTTTGATTTTGCAGGTAAACGTGTGGTTATTTCACAACCTTTATACACCAGTAATAATCAACAGGTAGATATAGAAAGCTTATTGGCATTTTATCGAACTATTAAGGGTAAAAACCCTGATTCAGGTATTGATTAGATAACAGAGATCGGTTTTATCGATACAAGTTGTAATTTTAATAACTTTTTATCGCCTGGCCATAGGGTACTTTGGCAGGTAATTTGTCTTAAACACGAAAATTTAAATCAGAATCGTTATGAAAAAAATTTTTCTTTTAATGTTGGTAGGATCATTTTCCTATTCACTATGCCAGGCGCAGGCTCAGTTTGCCATCGGTGTAAAAGGCGGGCCCAACTTTGCAAAGATTGATGTTAACTCCAGCGTTGGCGACAATTATAAGAACCGCACTGGGTTTCATGGTGGTGCATTTGCACTTATTAAGTTAACTAAAATCGGAATTCAACCTGAATTGCTTTTCTCGCAACAAGGCTCAACAGTAAAGTTTAACTCCCAAGATCTGAAATCTAATTTTACTTACGTGAATGTGCCGGTAATGCTAAAACTTTACACGGTAGCGGGAATTAATTTGCAGGTAGGGCCTCAGTTTGGATTTTTAACAACTGCCGAATCGGAATATAATCCAATTGACGATGAGCCTCAAAGCCTTGCCGATGTAAAAAATGCCTACAAAAAATCAGATGTTAGTGCAGCCTTGGGAGTGGGTTGGGATTTGCCTTTTGGATTAACAATAGATGCCCGTTACAACCTGGGGTTATCAAAAATTAATGATGGTGCAAACTCTAACGAATCCAAAAATCAGGTTATTCAAGTTTCGCTTGGATACAAATTAATTAAGATAGGTAAGTAACCGGTTCAAGTCATTCATCAAAAAGGTCGCCACAAGCGGCCTTTTTTTATTGATCCTAAGCGAATAATTTCGCGACCTGATGAATTATACTCAAACCGTTGAATTTCTCTATCAAAACTTGCCCATGTTTCAGCGGGTAGGTGCAAGTGCTTTCAAAAAAGATTTAACTAATACCACTGCATTATGTAACGCACTCGACAATCCACATCAAAAATTTAAAAGCATTCACGTTGCTGGTACCAATGGTAAAGGAAGTACTTCACATATGTTGGCGGCTGTTTTGCAATCGGCAGGTTATAAAACCGGGCTCTATACTTCTCCCCATCTTAAAGAATTTACAGAACGCATCCGGGTTAATGGTACCGAAGTTAGTAAAGGTTTTGTAGTAGATTTTGTAGAGCGAATCAAACCCTATCTCGATCGCATCCGACCATCATTCTTTGAAATTACAGTGGCTATGGCATTCGATTATTTTGCGCAGCAACAAGTGGATGTTGCCGTAATCGAAACCGGGCTGGGCGGAAGATTAGATTCTACCAATGTAATAACTCCCGTTCTTTCCATCATTACCAACATCAGTTGGGATCACATGGATTTATTGGGCAACACGTTGCCGGCAATTGCATTTGAAAAAGCAGGCATCATTAAAAATAATGTTCCTGTGGTAATCAGCGAATCACAGCCCGAAGTAGAATCGGTTTTCAAATTGAAAGCAGCAGAAACAAAAAGTAAACTTGTATTTGCTGATCAGGTGTATCCGGTTAGCAACCACGATGACGCCTTTTCGGTTAAACAATCCGATACCCTGCTTACAATTGAATGCGATTTGAAAGCAAATTACCAGTCAAAGAACATTACAGGTTTGCTTGCTGCTGTTGATGAGCTACGCCTGCAAGGGTTCAGTATCTCGAAAGAAGCGCTACTGAATGGTTTGAAAAACGTAACTACCCTTACCGGGCTAAAAGGCCGTTGGCAAAAGTTGAACGAAAATCCATTAACCATTTGCGATACCGGCCACAACGAAGCCGGCATTACAGAAATTCTAAATCAACTCGCTAAATTGAAATACGATAAACTGCACTGGGTGTTGGGGATGGTAAAGGACAAAGATGTTTCAAAGATTTTAAAACTTCTGCCGGTATCAGCTCATTTTTATTTTTGCCAGGCGCATATTCCGCGTGCCATGGAAGCCATTACCCTGGCACAACTTGCAAAAGAAGTGGGGTTGAATGGCATGATTGTTCCCGATGTAAATGAAGCCATCCAACGTGCAACACAAAATGCAACCCACAAAGATTTAATTCTGATTGGTGGTAGTACCTTTGTAGTGGCTGAAATAGAAAATTTGTGAAAGGTAAATTAAAACGCTTTGAAATTATTGCGCAACGCGAAAACGTGCTGGAACCAGGTAAAGAAATTTTTCTTAAGATAAAAGGCCGCTGGAATCAGGATTACTTTAAACGTGACAGACCCATTACGCTGGAGTTGGCCTGTGGCCGGGGTGAATACACGGTGGGTATGGCCAAATTATTTCCGGACAGGAATTTTATTGGTGTAGATAAAAAAGGCGATAGGCTCTGGAAGGGAAGCACGTGGGCTGTTGAAGATCAGCTAAACCATGTTGCATTTCTTCGCACCGAAATTCTTTTTATTGAAAGTTTTATCGAAGCTGGTGAAGTGGATGAAATCTGGCTTACATTTCCGGACCCACGGCCGCGCCTGCGCGATGCCAAACGAAGGCTCTCCAGCAACAGTTACATCAACATGTATAAAAAGTTATTAAAACCCGGTGGATATTTTCGGTTTAAAACAGATAACACGGACTTATTTAATTTCACACTGGAAGAGCTCTCGCATCGAAACGACATTGAAGATTATCAATTTACACACAACCTCTACAACTCAGCCCTGCGGCCGGAGTGTTTTGATATTAAAACCCGATACGAAGAAATGTTTGCAGCTAAAGGCGAACAAATTAAATACCTCCGGTTTCGATTTATCCATTAACATTTTGGTAATGCTTGCTTGACTGTTGGATAATTTTGCGGCTGTTATTTTGCAATAAACCCGATGGGTAAACGTAAACGCGAGGTAGAGTTAGTAATTATCTCAGATACACACCTGGGAACCTACGGTTGCCATGCAGAAGAACTTCTGAAGTACCTCAAATCCATTAAACCAAAACGATTAATCTTAAATGGCGATATAATCGATATTTGGCAATTCAGTAAAAGCTATTGGCCAAAAAGCCACATGCAGGTAGTGAAACACATTACAGGCCTGATAGCCAAAGGCACCAAAGTAACTTACTTAACCGGAAACCATGATGAAATGCTGCGCAAGTTTGCAGGCTTCAGGCTTAGTTCGTTTCACATTGCCAACAAGAAGGTACTTTCACTCAACGGAAAGTCTGCCTGGGTTTTTCATGGCGATGTATTTGATGTTACCATGCAGCACTCCAAATGGCTTGCAAAATTAGGTGCAGTAGGCTACGATACCCTGATTCTGATAAACTCGTTTGTAAATTTTATATTAAAAGCTTTAGGTCGAAATAAGATCTCACTCTCCAAAAGGGTAAAGGATAGTGTAAAGCAAGCGGTGAAGTTTATTAATAACTTTGAACAAACCGCAGCCGATATTGCAATCAGTAATGGGTACGATTATGTAATATGTGGCCATATTCATCAGCCCGAAATAAAAACAATTAATAACGACAAAGGCGAGGTTATATACCTTAACTCAGGAGATTGGGTTGAAAATCTTACCGCACTTGAATACCACGAAAATACCTGGCGGATTTATCGTTATTACGATGACTCGCATGCCAAGGCTATAAAAATTCCAAAGGAAGTAAAAAGCAAGCTGGATAATAACGAGATATTTAAAGACCTTGTAAACGAATTTCTTACTGTTAAAAAATGAAAATCCTCTATGCCATTCAGGGCACGGGCAACGGTCATTTGAGTCGTGCTGTCGATATTATCCCCGAACTACAAAAGCACGGAAAGCTTGATTTGTTTGTGAGTGGCGCTCAAGCTGAAGTGGTATTACCGTATCCGGTAAAGTATAAATCGAAAGGATTAAGTTTTTATTTCGGTAAACAAGGCGGCATTAATTTTCTAAAAACCTTTCAGAACAATAGTTCAAAAGATGTAATTAAGGAAATTAAGAGTTTTCCGGTTGATAAGTACGATCTGGTTATTAACGACTTCGAACCCATAACAGCATGGGCTTGCCGCAAAAAAGAAGTACCCATCATCGGGTTGGGGCATCAGGCAGCATTATTATCTAAAAAATCACCGCGCCCAAAGTTCATCGATCCATTTGGTGAATGGATGTTAAAGAACTACGCACCGGTAAAAAAGTATGTAGGGTTTCATTTTGAAGAGTACGATAAAAACATCTATACCCCGGTGGTTCGCACAGCCATACGCGAAGCTACACCTAAAAACCTGGGACACTATACTATTTATCTGCCTGCGTATGACGACAAAAAGCTGGTGCAGTTACTGCTTAAAATTGCCAATGTACGATGGCACATATTCTCCAAGCACACCAAAAAGCCCTACCATGTAGGCCGCATTTCAGTTTACCCGGTAAGCGGCCACGATTTTATTGAGAGTGTGGTTACAGCTGCTGGCGTTCTGTGTGGAGCTGGTTTTGAAACTCCAGCTGAGGTACTTCATTTAAACAAGAAATTGTTGGTAGTGCCCATGAAAAGTCAGTATGAACAACACTGCAATGCAGCTGCACTTAAAAAATTGGGAGTGCCCGTACTAAAGAAAGTAAAAAAGAAATCGATTAAGAAAATTGAGGCTTGGCTGGAAGATGCCAAGCCATTAAACATTTCATTTGAAGATGTGGCCGGCAAGGCTGTTGAAAAAGCTATTGGGAAGTTTAAAAACTAGCTACTCCGTTTCCAGCTTCTCCAATACGTCTGCTAACTGTGCATAATCTTTCAAGCCCGGTCTTTGTTCGCTGGTACCGTGGACATTTATGCCAGTAATGTTCCAGCTTAAAATTTCAGATAGAGTGTAGGGGGTTGTGGATACATCAATCAAGACCGGAAATAATTTACTGATGGCTGCAATCGTATTTCTGTCAACATCAGTATTATTAAAGTAACCTGAAATTACAATCGCCTCAATGCGGTGCCGATTGGCGTGAAGTATTTCTGCATGTTCCCATTGTTGAACATCCATAGCCACCATCATTTTGCCGGGAAATTGCTGGGTTAATTCTAAATCCTGTAAGCTGCACTGCCACAGCGTTATGGGATATTCAGCTGGTGCCGGCCAAGGTTGTTTATCCAATTCAATAACCCACTGTGGCCCCGAAAGCCAACCTGTGATTTCGGTAAACCGAATCGGGTTAATCTCACTAACCGGAAATCCAATCCAATCTACACCCATTCCAGCACAATACCGGGCATCGCTCAGATTGGTAATGTTGGCAGCTTTTACTTTGGTTACTAACGACATGGCCCAAATATCAAAAAGAAAAAATAACTTTGAAATGAAATGCGCTACAGTTCAATATTTTTAATGCTGGTGTTGTTGGCTTGTGAAGATAAACCGGTAGTGGTTGACCTCGGTACTGATTTTTTTCCGCTGCGAACAGGGCGGGAGTGGACTTACACCATCCGGCAAACAGCGTTTAGCTACCTGGCCGATCCTGTTGAAACCTCCTACCAGATGCGGGTGGCAGTAACAGATTCGGTTTTAATAAACACCAGTACCACTTATTTCATGGAGGTCTCTACGCGCAGCAACCCAACTGAAATGTGGCAACCAGCAGCAACATGGTCGGCCAGCTTAACAGGTAACCAACTTATTCAAAACGAAAGTAATGTTACACGCGTAAAAATGGTTTTTCCCATAGGCCCAACTACGGTTTGGGATAGCAACACCTTTAACAACGAAGCCCCATTTTTGCGCGATTATGTAACAACTGCTCAGCAGCGCTTATCTACTATTGAAAATTTTAATCAACCCCGGTCGTTATCGACTGAATTAAACTTTGAACACACACTTACGGTTGTTATTCGCAATCTGTTCGATCCGATTATTGGTGAGGATATTCAGAAAGAAACTTATGCGCGTGGCACCGGGCTCATTGCTAAAGAAGTATCGCAGGCTATATTTTGCACCCAGGGAAGTTGCACCGGCAAAAAACAAGGTGTTAGTTACACGCAAACACTCATCAGTTATGTGCCATAAGCTGCTCATACTCACTTGCTTTTTAGCGGTAAGTGCTCAGGCACAACCAAACCGATATTTTGTTTTCTTTAAAGACAAAGCTGGAACACCTTTCACCATAACCCAACCACAGGAGTTTTTAAGCAACAACAGCATAGCACGAAGGCAACGCCAGCAGATTAATATTACCGAAGCTGATTTACCTGTAAACCCAACCTACGTTCAACAATTGAAAGAGTTGGGTATAGCAACCTATTTTACTTCGCGTTGGTGGAATGGTGTATTAATTGAAACAGAAAGTTATAATGTACCGGCTATTACTACTCTTCCCTTTGTAGATGAAGTATTGTTGGTGGCACCCGGACAAAAATTATCGAGCGGACGTACCGGTAAAATTAAGCGCAAGCATGATACAACCGATCAACCACTTGCCAATTCTATTCAGCTAGCACAATTGGGTATTCCGGCCATGCATGCAGCAGGTAAAAGTGGTGAAGGCATTTCAATAGCTATTTTTGATAGTGGTTTTCAAGGTGTGAACACGGCCGCACCTTTTTCATTATTGAATACCGACAGCCGAATTAAACATACGTTCAATTTTGTTGGTAATAACACCAACGTATTTACAGCCGATGATCACGGTACCGAAGTACTTTCCGTAATGGCAGCCTATACAGCAGGTACCTATACGGGTGCTGCTTACAAAGCCAACTATTTTTTATACCTCACCGAAGATGTTTCGTCTGAATATCGCATTGAAGAATTTAACTGGACTTTTGCCGCTGAAAAGGCGGATAGTGCAGGAGTTCAAATAATTAATTCGAGTCTGGGCTACAATACATTCGATGCCCCCACCATGAATTATTCTAAAAATCAATTAAACGGAAATACGGCCTATATAACCAAAGCTGCCCGCATGGCTATTGAGCGGGGTATAATAGTAGTGTGCAGTGCCGGTAACGAAGGCAATAGTTCGTGGAAGCTGGTAACACCGCCAGCCGATGCCACTGGCATACTGGCCGTGGGTTCCATAACCGCTGGCGGAGTGCGGAGCTCGTTCAGTTCATTAGGCCCAACAGAAGATGGCCGGATTAAACCGGATTTAGTAGCCATGGGTTCCGGCACGGTTGTTATCCGCGCAAACGGAAACATCGGTACAACTTCTGGAACTTCATTGGCCAGCCCGTTGGTAGCAAGCCTGGCAGCCGGTGTATGGCAAACTTATCCTGATTTTACCGCACAGAAAATTTATGAAGTGCTTACTCAATCGGCCAGCCAGGCAACTTCACCCGATAATTTTTTGGGATACGGAATTCCGAACTACGAAGCGGTGGTTAATTATTTGCGCGAGCCTGAGCCCGAAAAAAACTGGTTGGTCTTTCCCAATCCGGTTGTAAGCAATACGTTCAATATTCAATTGGATGAAATTATAAATCCGGTACAGGTCACACTTTTCGATAGCAAAGGTGCGCGGGTATCGGAATCAACACTTCATATCAACTGGCAAAATAATCCGTTCGAGTATGACATTACTGCATTGCTAAGCGGACTTTACTTTGTGCGGGTTGTATCAGGTTCCCGCGAAGCTACATTTCGGATTATGAAACAATGAGGCGAAATGCCTCAACTGTGTATCTTTGCTACCAACTTTAACTTGTTACAGAATGCCCCTTATTGCACCCTCTATTCTGGCTGCTGATTTTGCCAATCTTCAAGCCGATGTTAGTATGATAAACAGTAGCGATGCCGACTGGATTCATGTGGATGTAATGGATGGTGTATTCGTACCCAACATCTCGTTTGGTATGCCCGTAATAAAAGCCATTAAAAATCACGCTCAGAAACCGTTGGATGTTCATTTAATGATTGTACAACCCGAAAGATACCTGCAGGCATTCAAAGAAGCAGGTGCCGATATTCTAACCGTGCACCTGGAGGCAAGCACTCACTTGCATCGCACTATTCAGGAGATAAAGGCTTTGGGTATGCAAGCCGGTGTAGCTATTAATCCACATACATCAATATCACTGCTAAAAGATATTGCTGCCGATATTGATCTTATTTGTTTAATGTCTGTTAATCCTGGATTTGGTGGCCAGAAGTTTATTGAAAATACGTATACCAAAACAATGGAGTTGGCGGCATTACTGAAAGCAACCAACTCAAGAGCTAAAATCGAAATTGATGGTGGGGTGAATCAGGCGAACGCACCCAAACTGATTACCGCTGGGGCGGATGTTTTGGTTGCCGGGAACTTTGTGTTTACAGCACCAAAACCGAAAGAAGTAATTCAACAATTAAAGTCATTGACTTGATGAACATAATTCCGATGCGAATCATTTATATCTTTATTCTGATTGTAATCGTATCAGCGTGCGCCCAAACTGTATCGCGTGTTGACCCAGGGCAGCAGATTGATTTGAGTGGCCGCTGGAATGATAGCGACTCACGGCAAGTAGCAGAGAAAATGATTACTGAATTGTTGAATAGTCCACGCTATCAGGAATATGCAATAGAGTTGGGCAAGCGACCAACGATTATTGTAGGTCTGATCCGCAATCGTACCAGCGAACACATTGATGCCAATAACTACATTAAAAAATTTGAAGTAGCCATATTTAATTCCAGCGTAGCCGACTTGGTTGAGTCTGATTCGTTCCGGGATAAACTTCGCGAAGAGCGCGCCCAGCAACACGATTTTGCTGACCCGGCTACTCTGGCTCAATGGGGAAAGGAAGTAGGAGCCAACCTGATGTTATTTGGTGAGATGACTTCTGAAACGGACGTGCTGAACAAGCAACGTGTTGTAAACTACATCACCACCTTGTTTCTTACCGATATGGAAACCAACAAACGGGTTTGGTACGGGCAACACGAAATCAAGAAATACATACGTAAATAAATGCGATGGGCCACCGTAGTGTCATTACAAAAATTGTGGCTATGGTTACGATCGTTCTGATGTATGGTTGCGCCACGTATTACCAGGCCAATCAATCGTTCAACCAGAATTTTGAAAATGGTAACCTTGAATCGGCATTGGCTACTTTGCAAGCCAACACCAAAGAAGCTAACAGCAAGCGCGAGTTTTTATACTATGTAAACAATGGACTGGTGCTTTCGATGATGAGCCGCTATGAAGAAAGTAACCGCTACTTTGAAAAAGCTTTTCTATTTGGTGAAGACTACCGCAGAAACTACTTAAACGAAGCAGCATCGTACCTAACCAACCCGAATGTTACAACCTACCGGGGCGAGGATCACGAGCATCTGATGCTGTTATACTACAAGGCAATCAACTACCTAAAACTTGGCAATACCGAATCGGCTTTGGTAGAGTGCAGGCGCATGAACATTCGCTTGCAACAGTTAAGCGACCGATACGAAAACGAAAATAAATTTCAACGCGATGCATTTATCCACACCTTAATGGGGTTGATTTATGAAGCCGATAAAGACTACAACAATGCATTCATAGCCTATCGCAATGCAGTGTCTATTTACGAAGAAGATTACGAGCGGCTGTTTAGCATCCACATGCCCGACCAACTAAAGAAAGATTTATTGCGAACCGCCTGGTTAAGTGGTTTCACCAATGAGTTTGAGTTTTACAAGTCGAAATGGAACATGCCAGACTTTGAGGTATCAACTGGTGATCAGGCTGAAGTAATTTTTTTCTGGCACAATGGACTTGCTCCTGTTAAAGCAGAGTGGGGGATAAACTTTGCGGTTAACAGACGCGATAATTGGGTGTATTTCTACAACCATGAGATGGGAATCAACTTTCCATTTTCGTTGGAAGGCTACGATAAAAATGAAAAAGATGGGTTGGCAAACCTGGAAGTATTTCGGGTGGCATTTCCGCGCTACCTGGAACGCCCGCAATATTTTCAAGAGGCGAGTATTTCAACCGGCAATATCAAACACCCCTTAATGCTATTGGAAGATGTGAACAAAATTGCCTTTAAAAGTTTGCAACAACGCATGCATCTGGAAATGAGTAAAGCATTAATTCGTGTGGCCTTGAAAAAAGTTACCGAGCACCAGGTTAAGAAAGAAGACAAAACATTAGGCTCGGTACTGGGAGTAATAAATGCTATAACAGAAAAAGCCGACACTCGTAACTGGCAAACTTTACCACACAGCATTTATTATACCCGGGTGGTACTTCCGGTAGGCCAAAGTACCGTTACGCTCTCTTTAAAAGACGGCAACCTATCTACCACTCACAACTTTACCTACACCCTGAATAAAGGACAAATACTGTTTCACACCTTCACATCGTTAGAGAGCCGGTATCCAAGCTATGGTGCTTATCCGTGATAGTTATGAGTTTGATTTTTACCGTCTGCTTCAGCCTGTTATCTTTAGCATTTTAAATCGAGCAATCTGAAAAGCACCTTCCGCATACACCTGGTTCTGATCCTGTTCCTGCTAATACCGGATCTTGTTGTTGCTCAGGATGAAAAGCCTACTTTTCCGCTTGAAACAATTTATGCCGAGCGTAAGCCCAACACTATCCGGAAGTTTCTTACACGCCTGCATTTTAGTTTCAGCACGGGCTACGGTAATACCTACATGAAGCACCAATTGGATAGCTTTGGAATTTTTCAACGCCCTGGATTTGCACCCCGTGTGTTCCAAAAAAATAATCCGCTTGATACCACCTACACCACTTGGGTTAACAAAGTTACTGCTGATACATTAGCTGTTACGCCCGAGAGCTTTTTAGTAACCGGAGATACAGCCAAAATCGGTTTCAGGGGGCGTGGTAAAAACATTCCCGTTAATCTGCGCATGCATTACGAATTTTTGAACCGGTACCGCATTGGCTTAGGCTATAGCCTAGAACACTTTACGTTGGGCGAGTTCAATCCCATTTCATTTAAAGATAGCATCGGTGCATTCAGGCCAACACAATACCGGGGCTGGATGCGCAAGTTTTATGGTTACGCAGGTGGATCATTCTATCGGATAGATAAATTTTTGTTTACGGGTGATATTGAAATAGGAAGCTATAAACCTAAACGTAACTTCGATAACAATGAAATCAAACGCAGCATCTATTTCAACCTGGGCGTTACCACCGAATACGAACTCTCGGAATATTTAAAACTCTATCTACGGCCCTCATTCGATTTTAAGAAATATACTTTAAATGTTGAAGGCAGCAACGGTAACAAAATCAAGCACAGCATGAATGCGAGTTACTTGCAGGTTGGATTAACCTATTCTATACCGGAATTACCCCGGTGCTACCTCAAAGATTGTAAAATCCAGATCAACCACGCGCATGGTAATAAAGAGTATCGCAGCAGGCGCCATCCAATCTACAAAAAACAGAATCCCGGCTATGGCGAAAACCACCCAACCCTGATCAAATACAAGGGTAAGAACAAGCGAAAAATTAACCCGTACTAACCGGGCAAAAAAACTGCTTTTAAGGGCTAAAAAATCAAGTTTTTGGCTTACCTGAAAAGCAACGAATTAACCAAAATTCTATACCTTGCACACTTGATTTTTACCCACCCAAACCGGGTAGAAGCAACGACTCTAAAACCAGAAATCTGTGGCTGACGATAGCACAAATTTGCCTGAGCGGCAAAACATCATTCCGATAAATATTGAAGATGAAATGCGGGGTGCCTATATCGATTATTCGATGTCGGTAATTGTATCGCGCGCATTGCCCGATGTACGCGATGGCCTCAAGCCGGTACACCGCAGGGTTCTTTACGGTATGTTGGAGTTAGGTGTTAACTACAACAAGCCCTATAAAAAATCGGCCCGTATAGTCGGGGAGGTTTTGGGTAAGTATCACCCGCATGGCGATGCTTCCGTGTACGATACCATGGTACGCATGGCCCAGGATTGGTCATTACGCTATACGCTGGTGGATGGACAAGGTAACTTTGGTTCCATTGATGGCGATTCGCCCGCTGCCATGCGTTATACCGAAGCACGCCTGAAGCGGCTGGCCGAAGAAATGCTGGCCGACATCAATAAAGAAACGGTTGACTTTCAACCCAACTTTGACGATTCGTTAACAGAGCCAACGGTATTGCCCGGCAAGGTTCCCAACCTGCTTATAAATGGTTCAAGTGGTATTGCTGTAGGCATGGCTACCAACATGGCCCCTCACAACCTTACCGAAGTTATTGATGGTATTTGTGCCTATATCGACAATCGGGAAATTACCATTCCCGAACTAATGAAATTCATTACCGCCCCCGATTTTCCAACCGGAGGTTTGATCTATGGCTATCAGGGTGTACAGGAAGCTTTCCTTACGGGAAGAGGAAGAATTGTTGTGCGGGCTAAAGCCGAAATTGTTACAACCAGCAATGGCCGCGATCAGATTGTAGTTACCGAAGTTCCCTACATGGTGAACAAGGCCTTGATGATTGAAAAAACCGCAGCGCTGATTAACGAAAAAAAGTTAGAAGGCATCAGCGACATCCGCGATGAATCGGACCGGGAAGGTTACCGTGTGGTTTACGATCTCAAGAAAGATGCTATTCCAAACATCGTTCTTAACAACCTTTATAAATACACACAACTGCAATCCTCATTTGGTGTAAACAACGTGGCCCTGGTTAAAGGAAGACCACAAACCTTAAACCTGAAAGACCTGATTATACACTTTGTGGAACATCGCCACGAAGTGGTAGTTCGTAGAACAAAATTCGAACTGGCCGAGGCGGAGAAGCGGGCTCATATACTGGAAGGCTACCTGATTGCACTCGACCACTTGGACGAAGTGATTGCCTTGATTCGCAACTCGCGCGATCCAGAAATTGCCAAAACCGGTTTGATGGAACAGTTTAAACTTTCAGAAATTCAGGCCAAAGCAATTTTAGAAATGCGTTTGCAACGGTTAACCGGCCTTGAACGCGAGAAAATACAGAATGAGTACGAAGAAGTGAAGGCCTTGATTGCCCGCCTGAACGAAATCCTTTCGAATGAAAGCCTGCGCATGGGCATCATCAAAGATGAATTGAATGAGATTAAAGAACGTTATGGCGATAAACGCAGAACCCAGGTAGTTCACAGCGATGACGATATTACACTGGAGGACATGATACCGAATGAAGAAATGGTAATTACCGTTTCGAACCAGGGGTATGTTAAGCGCACATCGCTTTCTGAATACAGAACACAGGGAAGGGGCGGAATTGGCTCAAAAGCGGCCGGAACCAAAGAGGATGATTTTACCGAACATCTATTTATTGCCCAGGCACATAACTACCTCCTGATTTTTACTGAACAAGGGCAGGTGTATTGGAAAAAAGCCTATGAAATTCCTGAAGGCACCAAAACATCCAAGGGCAGGGCAATTCAAAATCTGCTAACCATTCAACCGGGCGATCGTGTAAAAGCGATTTTGAATGTGAAAGACCTGGTGGATGAAACCTACATCAACAACACCTATGTAATACTCTGCACCGAAAAAGGTACCATCAAAAAAACATCGCTCGAAGCTTACTCAAGGCCTCGGGCCAATGGTATTGCAGCCATTACTATAAACGATGGCGACCGCTTGTTGAATGCTGCATTGACAAATGGCAGCAACGATATTATCATTGCCAAAAGTGAAGGTAAGGCTGTTCGGTTTAACGAAGCCGATGTACGGCCCATGGGTCGCACAGCAGCAGGTGTACGCGCAGTTACACTGGAATCGGATGATGATAAAGTGATTGGGATGGTTTGCATGAGCCGGGCCGATGCGAACCTGTTGGTTGTTTCAGAAAAGGGTTATGGTAAACGCTCCTCGATTGACGACTACCGGATAACCCGCAGAGGCGGTAAGGGAGTTAAAACGATTAACATTACTGAAAAAACTGGCAAGCTTGTTGCCATTAAGGAGGTTGTGGATAATGACGACCTGATGATTATTAATAAATCGGGCATCAGCATTCGCATAAGCGTAAACGAATTGCGCGTAATGGGCCGGGCTACGCAAGGCGTTCGCTTGATTAAATTAAATGAAGAAGACGAAATATCATCGGTAGAAAAAATCCAGAAAATGGATGATACCGATGCTACCGATTCTGAAACCAAAACCGAACCTGAACAAATTTAAAATAGAACTAAACCTTAATTAGAAATGAAAAAAATAGTTGTGTTAATGTTTGGGGTTTTACCTTTTTTGGCTTTTGGCCAGAAAGAAATAAAACCTAATGTAGGAAATGCCGAAAAGGCATTGAAAGCCGGTAAGTTAGATGAAGCCAAAGCTATTATTGATGTTACCACCGCCAGCCAGGAGTTTATGGTTGACAAAAAAGGTAATCCATCAAAAAATGCAGCCAAAGCCTGGTACTTGAAGGGTGTAATTTATGCTGCAATTGATACTACCAAAGTTACCAAGTTTAAAACACTTGCTCCGGAAGGTTTTACGATTGCTAAAGAAGCTTTTGAAAAAGCGAAGCAATTGGATAATGATAAAACACCCAATTTCTTAACCGATGCACTTGGCCTGCCCCTAATGAATAGCCAGGTAAGTGGTGCATTGGCTCAAAGTTATTTTGATCAGGCGATTAGAGCGTATTCAGATGAAAAGGATTACAAGAAAGCATTTTCCTTCACCGAAAAAACCTTGTACTTTATTCCCGAAGATACATCGATTCTAATGAATGCCGGAGTATTCTTTGGTCCGGCCGCTGAAGAATATGACAAATCGGTAGAGTATATCAAAAAGTATCATGCCAAAGGTGGCAAGTCGGCTGACTCTTACATAATACTGGTAGATATATTTTACAACAAGCGCAAAAATTCGGAGGAAGCAATTAAAATACTGCAACAAGCTAAAAAAGCTAACCCTGCCAACAAAGACTTCGCTCAAACCGAGTTGTCGATCTACCTAAATGAAAAGAAATATGATGTGGCCAAACAAATGGTAGAGGCTTCTTTGAAGGAAAATCCAAAGGATAATGATCAGCTTTACCTACTTGGCCGCCTGCAACAAGAGATGGGTGAAACTGAAAAAGCAAAGGGAACCTATTCAAAAGTATTGGCTGCCGATCCGAAAAATTTTGATGCTGCTGCTATGTTAGCCGATTTGTATTGGAAAGATGCGAAAGTTGAAAAAGATAAAATGAGTGCGTTGGGTAACAGCAAAGCCGACCTTGCCAAGGCAATGGAGATTGATAAAGTTTATGTTGAGAAACTTAAAATTGCACTTCCCTATGTTGAGGCTTGCGAAAAAATTTCACCCGATGATGTAAATGTTCTTTACAGCTTGTTAACCATTTATGGCGATTTGGATAATCAGGCAAGTGTAAACCGGGTGAAGAAAAGATTAAAAACACTTGGTGAAGAGGTTGATTAATCCAACCGCTTTGTAAACCAAAAAAATCCCGACTTTACACATGCAGTCGGGATTTTTTATGCGTATAGGGCAGCTTTTTGTGCGGCTATGGTTTCACTCTCAATGTACTCATCGTAACTCATTAACCTATCCAGGTAGCCGTTGGGTGTAATTTCTATAATACGATTGGCAACAGTTTGCGTAAACTCATGATCGTGCGAGGTAAAAAGTACGGTGCCCGGAAAATCTTTCAATGCATTGTTAAAAGCGGTGATGGATTCCAGATCGAGGTGATTGGTAGGTTCATCCAGAATTAAAAGATTGGCACCGGCCAGCATCATACGCGAAATCATACATCTAACTTTTTCGCCACCGGATAAAACGTTACACTTTTTAAAAACTTCTTCGCCCGAAAACAACATTTTACCCAGGAAGCCACGAATATAAACTTCATCTTTATTTTCTTCGGCTGCAAACTGCCGCAGCCAATCTACCAGGTTGTCATCAGACTGAAAGAAATCTTCATTGTTAACCGGCAAATAAGCGGTCGTAATCGTCTGGCCAAATCTAAACTCGCCCGAATCGGGCTTTATCTCTCCGGCCAGTATTTGAAACAGTGTAGTTAAAGCCAGGCTATCTTTGCTTAAGAAGGCAATCTTATCGCCTTTGTTTACAAAGAAGCTCAGGTTTTTAAAAAGAGTAGTTCCATTGAGGGAATGAGCGAGCGCCTCAACTTGTAAAATCTGATCTCCGGCAGTTCGCTTTTGCTGAAAAATTATGGCCGGATACCTACGGGTAGAAGGCTGTATATCATCCACGTTAATTTTTTCCAACAACTTTCTTCGGCTGGTAGCTTGTTTGGATTTGGAAGCATTGGCGCTAAAGCGGGCAATAAATTCCTGTAGTTCTTTTCGTTTCTCTTCAGCTTTCTTATTGGCTGCTGAACGTTGCGAAAGTGCTAATTGACTGGATTGATACCAGAAGGTGTAGTTTCCGGTATAAAGGCGAATTGCTTTGAAATCAATATCTACAATATGCGTGCATACGGTATCTAAAAAATGACGATCGTGCGAAACAACAATTACCGTGTTTTTAAATTCCAGCAAGAAATCTTCTAACCATGAAATTGTTTGCAGGTCGAGATCGTTGGTGGGTTCATCCAGAATCAAAACATCAGGATTACCATAAATGGCTTGCGCCAATAACACCCGAACTTTAAGTGCGCCACTTAAGTCCTTCACCAGTTTGTAATGATCTTCTTCGGCTATTCCCAAACCACTTAACAATGCGGCCGCATCGGATTGAGCATTCCATCCATTAAGTTCAGCAAATTCGGCTTCCAGTTCAGAAGCCTTAAGCCCATCCGCCTCAGAAAAATCGGGTTTGGCATAAATGGCATCTTTTTCCTGCATCAGGTTCCACAATCGGGTATAACCCATCATTACCGTATCCAAAACAGGTATTTCATCAAATTCAAAGTGATTCTGCCTCAGTACCGCCATGCGCTTTCCAGGATCTAAAGCAACTTGTCCTCGGGTAGGATCAATTTCTCCGGAAAGAATTTTTAAAAAAGTGGACTTTCCTGCGCCATTTGCTCCAATTACACCATAACAGTTGCCGCCTGTAAACTTCAGGTTTACCTCATCAAATAAAACCCGTTTTCCGAATTGGAGTGAAAGATTGTTTACCGAAATCATTACTTCTTTTAAAATAAGGCGCAAAAGTACACAATCCGAAGGAAAATAGAACCGCTTAATTGATGTGGTGCTTTTCAGATTACAAGCATTAGTTGCCCATTTCTTTTGTTGGATCAATTTTGTTTTGCCTGGTTGCTGTGTTGCTGCATATTTCCCCATTCAGAAGTTATGCACACCACAGTCATCTTTTCTTTACGCTTGATAGTAGCGACAGGTTAGAGGCCGTACTTGAGGTGGTGAACAAATACTGTAAAGACATTCGGGCAATTACCATGTTGGTGAATAAAGAAAATGCCTTGCGTAATCATTATGGCATTTCATTAAATTCAACCGCCCGTAAAGTTGATTTGATGAAAGCCCTTCAACAACAGGAAGGTGTTAAGCAGCCCAAATTTCTTCTCACGAAATAGAACAATCGTAATATGCGTTTTAACTGGTTCTATTTATTAATTGGTTTATTATTCTTCGCGATGTTGTTCATCAGCTCGCGATACTTCCGCGGAAGCGGAGATGCTGCCATTGGATTGGCTCAAACTAAAGAATATAAAATCAATTCTGAGAAATCGGCACTTGTGAAAACATTGCCTGTAGTGCCCGGCATGCAAGTGAAAGAAGGCAATGTGCTGGTTGAACTAACCAGCCAGGAGTTAGAGATTGAAATTGCAAAACTGACTAACCGGATTGCCATCTTAAAATCGGAGCAAACCGAAAAAGCAAAATTAACAGAAGCCGCTATTGCCTACATCAAAGCCGAAAACAGTATTATTCTGGAAGAGTTGGACGCAGAAATTTTACCTATCGCGAAAAGCAGATAGACCTGGCTAACCGCGAGTGGCAATTAGAGAAGGCTAATATCAACATGGGTTTTATTCAGACACAATACCAGCAATGGCGTACGGAACAAAACCGCAGGCCCTGGAGTATTAGCCTTGGTATAACCGTTCCCATCTTTAATCCCAATAAAGGTGATATGACCAAACGTAAACTCGAAATGCTGGAAGCAGAGGGTGAGTTTAATACAGCTAAAAACGATCAACAGGCAGGACTTGAAATTAGTCGCGAAAAAATTAAAAGTTTAATAAAGCGTTATCGCGAAATGCAGGCTATGACAGAGAACCTGAACGTAGGCGCAGTGGCCACTACCTTACAACAAATTAAAGACAGCAACCCGATGGCCGTAGTCCGCATGCAAAATAATCTGATCAAACTGAAAACAATGACCACCCGTTTACAGCAAGAAATTTATTTGAGTTATATAGAGTTTCTGAGTTATGCCGAAGTGTTGCAACAGCAACCGGTTAGGAATTTTCTTTCATCAGAATTAAATCCCATCCTAAGGTGATCAGGGTATTAGTTATTCTGCAACGTTGATTAATTAGCCAATGCACAGTTTGCACCGGCTGGATGTGAACGATCAATACCGCATGTTTTGGTTCAGGCGTATGATGGTAGATTCGATCGCCAGTGTGCTGGATGCTGCACAACAACGCAACTATGTACGCTGGCCGATTTAGGAACGTATGTGTGGCCTAATCAATATATAGGTGCCACGTATGCCGATGAACTCAATTTTCTAAAGACTTGGATTTTGCAGCGGGTTAGCCTGGATGGACACGAATATGCCCGGTAACTGCAGTCATATAACAGCCGTAAACCCTAAATCCGGGATTCGGATTTTTCCAAATCCTTTTACAAAATCACTTTTTGTTGAAACTGATAACGTGTTGACTTTAAATGAATTTGAAGTCTTTGATTTAACCGGGCGTTTGGTATACAAGACTACGTTTAGTAAACGGTTTGAATGGGGAGGAGTAAATCATTTAGGTGACCGACTGTCAAGTGGTGTCTACCTGGTACGAATTAACCACCCGGATGGCATTTTAACTAGTAGAGTATTTCTGAATCCTAAATCAGACTAACCGTTAAGATAATTTCTTGATAAAAGTATGGCGTAGGGCTTATTTTAGATCGATCAAGCGAAGGAACTTAATCTAAAAAAATTGAAACAACTTTTTCTGGGCAGTCTCTTCATTTTTACTCTTACGCTAGGTAAAGCGCAGGTGTTGCAAACTCCAGTTGACAAAACATTTGAAGGTAAGCCACTGACGTTATTCCTTCAAGAGATAGAGGAAAAGACACAAGCGAAGTTCCATTATATGCCTGACTGGTTAAGAGCTTTTAAAGTTGTTATACTGTCTCAACATGAAACATTAGAGGAAACTCTCATCTCAACTTTATCTGGTTCGGACATCAGTTTTGTTTCATTATACCCCAATAGTGTAGTTTTCATTAAAGATCCAGAATATGCCTTTGCCAGAAATCGAATGTTAACCTTAGCTGAGGTAAATGAAATTAAGGTTTACAAAACCATTATTGGAAATCCTGATAATACAACCACTAAACATGCACAACTTTCCGGAAAGGTACTGGACGGCAAAACATTAGAACCAATACCTGGGGTTACAATTGAATTAGGAAATTCATTTGGAGTTACAACTGATCCCGATGGTAAATTTACAATTGCTCTTAATCCAGGTGCGCATGCACTAACGTTTCGGTATCTGAACTACGAAAGCGTAGTTATTGATTTAGAAATCTACTCCGATGGAATACTCGATATTTCATTAGACAAATCCCCACACATGTTAGATGAAGTTATCATTACAGATAAATCTATAACTGATGTTACAACGAGCCGTATTGGGCAACTTCAGCTAACCATGCGCGAAATTAAAAGGGCACCTGCATTTATGGGTGAAGCAGACCTGATTAAACAAATCCAAACATTACCTGGTGTTACGACAGTAGGTGAAGCTGCTGCTGGTTTCAACGTCCGGGGTGGGAGTGTAGATCAAAACCTTGTTTTGTTTGATGACATGCCGATATTTAATAGTTCACATGCGTTTGGTTTTTTATCTTCCTTCAATTCTGAGATTATACGAGATGTCTCATTTTTTCGAGGCGGAATACCAGCTGAATATGGTGGTAGAAATTCATCTGTTTTGGACATTCAATCCCGTGAGGGGAGTTTTGAAAAATGGACGGGGAGTGGTGGCATAGGATTAGTAACAAGCAATTTGGCTGTTCACGGCCCGATCAAAAAGAATAAAACATCTTTGTTAGGATCATTTCGGACTACCTACTCTAATTGGCTTATCAATTCAATACGAACTGATTATATTGATCTGAGAAATAGTTCTGTTAACTTTTATGATGGAACCTTGAAACTCAACCATAAATTTTCTGAAAAGACAATATTTTCATTGTCAGCCTATGCAAGCGAAGATGCATTTAGCCTAAGCGGAGATACAACCTACCAATGGAAAAATTTTCTAGTAACGAGCCGCATGAACCATCAGTTTTCAGAACAGCTTAATGGCGAATTTCAGGTAGGCTTTAGTAAGTACGGCTATGCTGTATCTAATGTCGTACCGGAGACAGCTTCAAAACTAACTTTTCAAATTAACACAGTACGGCTCAGTTCAGATTTCCACTATCAGCTAAGGGGGCATAACCTAAGTGGCGGTTTACAAACGCTGTTATACCATATTCAGCCAGGTGAGCTTAAGCCGGGCTCGGAATTATCGAATGCTAACAAATTGTCGCTCGACAATCAATTTACTATCGAAAATGCATTATACGCTTCAGATGTCTGGACCTTGCGAAAAAACTGGAATGTAGAAACAGGAATTAGATTGCCCTTATTTATGGCATTCGGACCTCAACCTGTTTATAGATACAATGCAGAAGCACCGCGCGAACCGGGATCAGTTACCGATACAATTACCTATAGCCGTGGACAAGTTATTAAAGCTTACGGAGGCTTTGAACCTCGACTTTCAATACGCTGGCAACGATCGGATAGAGCATCAATTAAATTTGGTTACCATCGTATAAATCAGTTTTTACATTTAATAACTAACTCGGCATCTGTAACCCCAGTAGATATCTGGCAGCCAAGTAACTTTTATTTTAAGCCTCAGCGAGCCGACCAGATATCAATTGGATATTACCGGGATTCAAAATCCAAAAAGTATAATTTTTTTGTAGAAGGTTTTTATAAGCACCTAGCCAACATAGTCGACTTTAAAGATGGAGCTCAACTAGTTTTAAACCCACAATTAGAAACAGACCTTTTACAAGGCAAAGGTTTTGCCTACGGTATTGAATCTTACTTAGCAAAAAATACAGGAAGATTAACAGGGACTCTTAATTATACCTATTCCCGCAGTTTTCGGGTTATTGATAGTTATTTTTCAAGCGAGTCGATTAATCAAGGCAAAAAATATCCATCTAATTTTGATCAACCACATATTGCAAATGTATCGTGGAAGTATAGTTTTTCACGCAGGCATTTTTTTACTGGTAATTTTACTTACCATACGGGGCGCCCAGTAACCATTCCTGTTTCGGCATTTGAATTTGAAGGAAACCCGGTTGCTTTTTTTTCATCACGAAACCAATATCGCATTCCAGATTATCACCGTCTTGACCTTGCTTTGGTTTTTGAAGGTAATCATAAGCGAAAGCAACGCTGGAAGGGCACATTGATATTTAGCGTTTATAATGTTTATGGCAGAAAAAATCCTTACACAGTATTTTTTAAAGATGATGGCAATGGTGTACCTGTTCCATATCAACTCTCCATAATCGGCACAGCGTTTCCTGCAATCAGTTATACAATTAAAATTGAATAATGAGAAGAGGTAGATATCTAGTATGGTTAATAATCTTTAATGCTATCGGAGCATGCGTTGAACGTGTTGAATTTGACGTACCGGAAATGCAAAGTCTCCTGGTTGTTGAAGGTTCTATTACTAATGAATTGCCACCTTATACAGTAAAGATTTCGCGCGGATTTCCAGTAGGAACAAATTCAGGTATTCGTTCAATGGTATCTAATGCGCAGGTTACATTGTTTGATGACATTGGCAATCAGGAAATACTAACTGAAAGGGAACCCGGTATTTACATAACCAACTATAGCATTCAAGGTCAAGTTAATCATTCGTATTTTATTCGCATTAAAACGCCTGATGGGCAAGAGTATGAATCACAGCCTGAGCGAATAAATCCAGTAGGAGATATCTCGAATATAGAATATGAATTTGAAGCAAGGACTAAATTGGTTACATATGGGGAAGTGGATGATCATATCTTTAATATTTATGTTGATGCTAACTCTGGAGATGCCCCGGAAAAATATATTCGATGGAGGTATACAGGCACCTATGAAGTAATAACATCTCCCGAATTGCATATGACTTGGATACCACCTTATAGACCATATGAAGATCCATGGCCTTGTAGTGGTTACATTGTTGGGCCTGCTCCCGGAGGTAGCGGAACAATTATTATTAAAGTAGGGCCATGCGAGTGCTGTAACTGCTGGGTTACAATTAGGGAATCACAGCCGCAATTATCGGATACTCAATTTATAGAGGGTAATAATTTCAAAAAAGTAAAAGTTGCTGAAGTGCCGGTCACTAACGCAACGTTCTATTCAAAATTTAAAGTCGAGGTTGAACAAATGAGTCTTACCCGAAATGCATTTGATTTTTTTAAGCTTGTTCGAGATCAGAAGGAAAATGCGTCCAGTATATTTCAACCTCCATCAGGCGAAATAAGAGGAAATATTCAGTCATTAAACGGCCGAGAAAGAGTGGTAGGTCTATTTTGGGCAGCTGCAGTTACCAAAAGAACTATTTATATCTACCCTGAAGACGTTCCTTTAAATTTGCCCCCCATTGACCTGATTACCAAGCCTTGTTATGACTTCTTTAAGAATGCTACCAATCAAAAGCCAGAAGGATGGTGAGGTTGTGTCTTCTAATTTGTTTTCTCTGTTCTACTAAGTTAGCGATAAGCCAACCTGAGCCAAAAGTGATTGAGCAAACCAATGCCTATTTTAAGGCATGGCCTGAGCCTGATCTTATGCTGGTCTTTAATCAGGATAAATATCTGCCTGGAGATACCATCTACTTTAAAGCTTTTTATCGTCTTAATCCATTCGCTGCAAACTTGCATGATGAATTGGCTGAAATCAATCTGATCAATCCAATGGGAAAAACCATCGAGACTTCCTTGTTCACCATTTCTAAAGGCAATGGGTTTAGTTATTTGGCTCTTTCAGACACACTGCAACCGGGTTTGTATCAGGTAAAAGCCAGAACCAATCAGATGCGCAACTTTAACAAAGTATTTACACAAGTGTTACCCGTTGTGCACACGCAGGTAATTCAGGCATTGCCTACCACCAAGATAAAAATCAGATCAGAAGGAGGGTGTTACGTGCAAGGGCTTGTTAATAAACTAGGTTTTAACAGCGATTATAAAAACCGTCCCTTTGAAGTTATTAATCAGAATGGGAGTGTGGTACTTTCAGATACCACCAATGCATGGGGTACAGGTGCCTTTCTAATTCAGCCTAACGATGAAACAATTCTTTCATTCCGATGGAAAAATGATTCACAATTTCAAGCACTACCAACACAAGAGCGAGAAGGTATCGCTCTTCAAATGAGGCGTACTTCAACCACTATTTTTATACAATTGGAACGTTCATCGAAATATAAACTTGAACTTTTAACGGTATTGGTTACTGGTAGAGGAAAAATTCACACTTCAGAAATCCTGCGATCTCAAATAAATGAATTCACCATTCCTTTAGAAACATTACCACCCGGTATAAACAAAGTAAGTGTTGTTAATCAAACAGGTGAGTTTCTAGCAACACGTGATTTTTATATTCCATTGCAGAAACAGGCTTTTAAACTTGAAACAGTCAAAACACAACTTGAGCCCAGAGAACTATTGGATGTAAAGTTTAATCGGACAACTGAAATGGATAACATGCTTTTCAGGGTAATAAATTGTCATGTATTTCCAACAGGAGCCCAGCCACACCTGGCTTGGATAAAGGCTGGATTTGCATCACCTTATCCGACAGATTCGGCTACTATTTCACTAATTGACAGTTGGCTTTTAGCTGAGACCCGCGAACTACCGAGCCAAGAAATTCTTTCTCCGGATAAAAATAGAAAACCCTTTCAACCGCTCTATGTGGTTGAACGCAATGGATATGTAAAATATGCAGGTTCAACCGAGCCTGTTCCTGTTGGCACACAGGTGGCCTTGTTGCTTCAAAAAATGAAATACAGCCATCAAACATTTACAAATACCAAAGATGGTTTTATAAGCCTCACCATTCCGAAGTTAAGTGGCTCGGATGAGTTATTTGTTGTAGCAGAGTATAAGGGCATTCGTATTCCCGTAGAGATCGAATGGAATGAACTTGTTCACGACAAAACCGAACCTATTTCGTTTAGCAGTCTCGACACTATTGATCGGTATGCTGCCTATAAAAATGATGTTAATCGAATTGATATTTCGTATAAGGCTTTTCAAAATAAGCGTTTTAAAAACGAAGAACATGAATTTGAAGTAGCGGAAGATTGGCTTGGACGAGGTGATGTAACTGTAATGCCCGATAAATATATTGACTTCGAAACCATGCCTGAACTGATACGAGAAGTAGTTCCCTCGTTATCCGTTGGAAGGACAAAAACAGATGCATGGGTGCGGGTAGGGCTAACTGCTCGGCAAGCAACTGATAATCCGCTCTATTTGATTGATAACTATGCTACCCTTGATAACAGCAAATTTTTAACACTAAACCCCGCGGATGTGAAGTCTATTACCATTTATTATGCACCCGAAAAACTAATTAGTACCGGTTTGTTGGGTAAACAAGGAATTGTAGATGTTAAGACCAAAAAGGGCGTGGAGCAATATTTGCAATCCGAATCCTTGATCGTTACTGGTACAAAACCGGTAAAAAGGTTCAATCTTTCTATTCCCAAAAATCCCACATTCCGGTCTACACTCTATTGGAATCCGGAAAGGGTAGATGGTTTGTTTTCGTTTCAAGCCTCTGATGATTTGGCCAAGTTTCTAATCGAGGGATTTGTAATGACCGGACAGGATGTAGAATATGACGCACTTCAAATAGAGGTTGATTTGAAACATTAGCCTAATCTTTGGTTTTTATTTAACATAATATAAATTATATAACTATTGCTTGGCTAAACTGCTGACCCACAGTTATATAATTATATTATGTTAACCATCTGGTGCCAGCCATTCCGCACATCCCTGCAGGCGCCATCTGGGGGTTTTAGGCTTCGTATTGAAGTTTTCGGTAGTCTCGCGCATGCCAGCCGCACAGTTATATAATTTGACGTTATATTAAATAGCCGCTCAAGCCTGCCCGCATCCGGGCCTCAGTGCACACAGTCTTGAGCGCCTGTTAATGATGATGAACGTACGGTTAAAAGTTTTTTTGCCCGCGCGCACGAATGCACCAGCCCGCAAAGCATAAGTATTGCAGGCCGCGCTTCCGATAGCTATCGGGACCTGGCGCACACCAAAGCCAGCAATACACATGCTTTCTTGCCAACGCTCTTAGAGTTTCTCAAATTCATTTTGGAGATGCGATTAGCTCATAGGAATTGTTTCTAATTGCTCCGCTGACGCTACGCATTAAACAGCGGTGTTCGCACTTTTTGTTACGTACTTTTTGCCTTGATGCAAAAAGTACCAAAAAAATCAAGGCCCAAAGATGCTTCCGCCCACATGCCAACACACCACCTCGCCTTTGGGCCGGGCCAGCGCGCTTGAACTTTTAGAATAGTGCGAATTTTGAATTAAAATTCTATTTTTAAGTGACTTTAATGAGTTTATGAAAAGCATAAAAACGATATCACTCTTCAGCGGCTGTGGAGGTTCTGACTTGGCTCTTAAAAGACTTGGTTATAATGTAGTCTGGGCGAATGATATAAACAAAGCAGCATGTGAAACTTATACCGACAATGTTGGTGATGTAATTGAATGTGGTGACATTAGAGATTTTTCCGATTTCCCTGATGCAAATTTCCTAATTGGCTGTTACCCTTGTCAAGGATTCACTCAGGGAGGCAGAAGGCAAT
>JAHBTY010000004.1 GCA_019638355.1 Cyclobacteriaceae bacterium | reverse complement strand
CAGTGGTCTTACGAACACTGAGACTATTATTGCAAAAACAATTAGTCCTCCATAAATCTTATAAAGTTTTGCTGATTTTTTCAAAAATCTCGGTTCGTCCTTTTTTTCTATGTCAATTATTTCGTCCATACTGTCCAGGGTATTGCCACCAACGTTTGTGCTTGTGCAGTGCGGGGTATAGGAGCAAAAGTTAAATGGCCATCGGCCATGACTTTTGCGACCAGTCCACATTGTCAACCGTGAGGATAATTGATATGAAACAAAAACTGAAACACAACACTGAACCCCCGCATTGCACAAGCATTTTGTTATGCATATGTGCCGCAATTGTCCGCACTAAGCAGCACGGATGCCATAGCTTTGGGTGTGTGTTGAAGTCGCGCGGCTTTGGCATTGGTGCTGCAATTGGTACACTTATTCTTTGTTAGTCAATTTTAAGTCAAATTGTCTCGGTAAGTTTTGCATTACAATCGCTGACGATGCTATTGATTATTTAATCCACCAAAATTTGCTCCTTGTAGATTTGGTCGTCAACATAAATATGAATGTAGTAGAGACCACGTTTGAGTCCTCTTAAATTTAGCTTCAGGTCGCTGCCAACTAATTGCCCTTCGCAAACAGTCTTACCTTGCTCATCAATAAGCACTGCTCTGCTAGGTGTCGGTGGTGTATCTTTCAAAACATCTCCAAATAACAAGCTAGCATCAGAAAGGTCTAAAGTCGATACCGTGGAGACTGTTAATTCTTGTGATGCAGGGTTAGGATATGCAGTGATTGAATAATAACTACTAGGGCAGCCCCATGTCTTTCGCATAAGGTAGAATGCGGCATTTGCTCCAGTACCACATACATTTGATGCATTTGCAGTAATTGCAATGGAGGAAACATTGGAATACATTGTAAAGTCAAGATAATTGGGAGTAACATGAAAAGGAACTCCGCTCTGAACTGTCCAGTTAGCGTTGTTTGTTGTACCAATGGGCGTTACTTGAAGCCAGTGATTCCCCGGGCAGATATAAGTGGGGCCGTAGTAAGAACTTCCATCTACTCTTTGATTTGAGATTTGCGGGGTACCAACCCAAATTGTTCTTGATATTACAGTGCAACCACCTTGTATAATAAAGGATATAGTGGCTGAACCAGCGAAGTTCGAGGCCGCTCTTACAGTTGCGGTTGCACCGGTTCCGTTTGTGTTTGCTCCTCCGTTTGTTGCAAAATAACCTATCGGTGACACTGACCAAGTTATAATTGAGTTCGGTGGAATGAAACTCAATGAATAATTTGAGTTTGTTGTACACAAGGTATTACTACCAGTGATTGTAGGTAAAACTTGTTGGATTGCTGCATTGGCATTTAACCTACCAAACCCTAATTCCCGAGAATGTCCTGGTCTTGCTGGATCCCAGTTATAATTAACACCCCCAACCTTGTCAGCAGTATTACTTAATACATCCCTGATTTGTTGGACTGTTAGATTAGGGTTAATGCTTCTGATCAACCCAACAATTGCTGATACTTGAGGCGCGGCAAACGATGTACCGCTGTCGTCCCCATAAGTATTGCCTATTCTAGTACTTCTGATCTGCTCTCCAGGAGCGGCTATAAACAATTCAGTACCAAAATTGGAAAAGGAACTTTTTTGATCACTTGAGTTAGTAGAGCCTACAGCAATTACATTGGGATTGGTTGCGGGATATGATACAGCTAGGCTAGGTCCATTATTTCCTGATGCGCAAATGACAGGAATTCCATTATTTATCGCTGTTTGAATAGCGTTGTCAATAGCATTTGTTTGGGCAACAGATAAACTTAACTGAATTACATCTGCTCCATTTTGTATGGCATATAAAATTGCGTCATCAAGTGCAGCAGAGCTTGGTGCAGTCTCTCCAACACCAAGCATCATAAGCTGAATGCCGTTTGTACTATTTCCGCCACCAATCCCTGAAATTCCTCTCCCATTATGAAGTTTCGCTGACACAATTCCTGCAACATGCGTACCATGTGAGTTTCCTGGGCTTCTTACATCGTTATTGAAATTCACAAAGTCCCATCCACGCCAATCATCAATTAAACCATTTCCGTCATCGTCAATTCCGTTTCCCGTGGTTGGATTATTAGGATCCGTCCAATTGTCTTCTCCTTGATTCCTCCATAAATTATCATAAGTATCTACACCGCGACCAATATCCTCATGAGCAATATCAAGCCCTGAATCAATGATTGCAACTTGAATACAGTTATTGCCCCGAACTCTATCCCACGTTGCGATCATTCCAATTTTAGTCAGATACCATTGACTTGAAAATTGCGTGTCGTTGGGTGTGAACCCATACGAACCATATGTATTAACATCAATGCTTTCTACCAAAGGCTCTTTGAGAACAATTTCAGAAAATTCAAGCGCTGATAAATTCCTTGGAACACGTATATCAAAAAAACCATTGCCTGACTCTCTAACTATTGATACCCTGTGATTTTCAATAAAATTATTAATGTCAGATGTTTTTAACTTTATCGTCACAATTTCATTATCAATCTTGTGAAGATTACCTTCAGGTGAAACCTTGTACCACTCTCCTGATTTGAATATAAAGGTTTGATTTCCAATTTTCTTGTTTTGAGAAAATAAACTGAAAGAGATTCCCAACAAAAGGAATGAGAGATAAAGTGTTTTCATTGTTTATTCTTTGGTTTCTTTACACTTTGAATTACTAGCAAATAGAACTATGTAAAGAGGAGATGGTATGGATGGCATATCGGCATAGCAAGAGATGGTCTTTTCTTCATTTGTTGGCTCTCTTAGTTCAACAAAAACAATTTGACCTTCTACTCTATTTTCTTCTGGAAGGTTAATCAACCCAATTACGTTAGAGTAAACTCCTTCAATCTCGCCAGTAATCAAATTTTTTTTAGACCATTGGGTGGCATTTAGCTTTGCTTCATTTAGTTGTAGAGCGTAGATTCCGCACTTTTGACCTACAATTTTTCCCGAAATACATGGATGATCTGGCGCACCATCACTGCCGCAACCAAAACCAAGCGTCAAGATTACTAAGACTAGTCGTGTGAATATTTTCATTACTAATGTATTTAGGTTGATTAAATCACTTAAGCGTACCACTCGCTAAAGTTAATAATTTTCTCCAAATTTTTGGCTCTTTTGCTTGCTTTGGTGTCGCATGGGAATGCGCGGCAAGCAAAAGTGCCAATTTTCGAAGCTCCGTATCTGTCCTGCGGCATTGTGCATAACGTATCAAGTGCTTATGCAGTAGAATTGGCGAACACGAACTATACTATGAAATACACACTAAAAATATTTTTAAATGCGAAGCAGGGGAATTGAATTACTGAATTTAGATTGTTTGGACTTACTCAAAAGTCTGCCGGATGCGTCCGTAAATTTGATGTTGACTGACCCTCCGTATGGGATTACTCAAAACGATTGGGACAAACCTATCAACCTTGCCGAAATGTGGTTAAAATGGGAACGAGTTGTAAAGCCAAACGGGGCTTTTGTGTTTACCACTTCTCAGCCGTTTACTTCAGAATTGATAATGTCAAGGCGTGGCTTTTTCAAATATGAATTGATTTGGAAAAAATCTCATGCAACTGATTTTCTAAACTGTAAAATCAGACCAATGAGAGCGCATGAAAATGTGATTGTGTTTTACAGACAGCAATGCACCTACAACCCGCAAATTTTTGACAAACCAAAAAAGAACATACGACCAATAACAACTAAACCACGCCTTTCAAATAACTATGGCGACTTTAAAGAAGGAAACACTCGGACAATACCACAAGATAAAAGCTACCCTGATTCAATTCTGATTTTTGATAATGAAAGTAAGACGGAAACATGGCACCAAACACAAAAGCCCGTTGACCTATTCAGATATTTAATAAAGACTTACTCAAATCCAGGCGAAACGGTTTTTGATGGTTATAGTGGTTCAGGAACAACCGCAGAAGCCTGTATAATTGAAGGACGTAAATTCATTGGATCTGAACTGAATAAAGAATACTACGATAAAAGCATTGAAAGACTCTCTATCGTTTTGTCCAAACCTCAATTAGTATTCCCATGAGCGCGGGGGCATTTAAAAATATTTTTCTTTCACTAAACTGACCTATGAAAAACAAAACTTCAACGCCAATTCTATTGCATAAGCACGTTGTTATAGGCTGTTGCTGCACGAAGGGCTGGCAAAAACAGGAAGAAGCTCCTGCGCCTGTTTTTATTGTGGGTGCAGCAATTGCCTATAACATTCGATTATATGCATTGCATATATTTCTCATATATCAATATGAGAAATTTTGAACTAAAAACTATTTTACCGAATCGTAATTCGTTGATATTTTTATTCACAGTAAGCCTGACTTTAATTCAAACTACTTCCTCCCCAACGCTGCTTTTATCGCCTGCTCGGCCAAGGGCCCCATAACTTTATAACCCGCTTCATTGGGGTGCACACCATCGTAACCTAATTCTTTTTTCAAGCCATCGCGTTCATCTTTCATAGCCGTGTGGTAATCGAGGTAAATGATTTTGTTGGCTATACAGTAATCCTTAATCATTTTATTAAGGGCCACAATTTTGGGTGCGGGTTCCAATCCCGGCCGCCACGGAAAATCAAAAGCGGGTATTACTGACGCTAACACTACTTTAATTCCATTGGCCTTGGCGAGTTGGGCCATTGCAATGATGTTATCGCGGCTTTGTTCCAACGTCATCGGGCCGGTGTTGCCGGCAATGTCGTTGGTGCCCGCGAGTATCACAACTACTTTGGGTTTCAGGTCAATTACATCTTGCTTAAAACGCAACACCATTTGCGGTGTGGTTTGTCCGCTGATGCCGCGGTTTACATACGGTTTATCTTTCCAGAAATCAGGATCTAACCTGCTCCAACCTTCGGTAATGGAGTTACCCATAAATACAATTCGGTTTTCGGTGCTCACTGGCTTCAGGTTTTTGTTTTCATTTTCAAAACGTTTCAGGTTAGCCCAATCCAAATTAGGTTCAAAATTTTTCTTGATCCAACGCAGGCAGGCATCAAACCATTGTTCTTTTGCATTTGGGTTGCTCATTCCAAAACCATGGGGCCCGCTTTCATAAATAAAAGTTTCTACAGGCACTTTGTTTTGTTGCAGCGCAGCCACAAAGGCAAAGGTATTACCTACGGGTACCACATTATCGGTTAGCGGTGCAGTAATAAACGTAGGTGGAGTTTTAGGTGTAACCTGAAGTTCGTTTGAAAACAGCGTAACATCTTCTTTGCTCATGCCTTGTTCCTGAAATTTTTTAGAACCCTTTACGGCAACTTCCGCATTGCCAATCAGGTTGAGGCGCGAGCCCTGGTGGGTAAGACTATCGGAAAAACTGATGACGGGATAATTCAGAATCATAAAATCCGGTCGCAAACTGATGTTGGCCGGATTCTCGATGTAGGCTTTATCAAAATGAGTTCCGGCTGTGGAAGCCAGGTGGCCACCGGCCGATGAACCCAGTATTCCGATTTTGTTGGGATTAAGATTCCATTGCTTTGCATTTTCGCGCACCACTTGAATGGCGCGTTGCGCATCTTGCAGCGGACCAATTCGTTTATCGGTCATCAACTCTTTTCGCGGCAAGCGATACTTCAATACAAAAGCGGCAATACCAACTTCATTAAATTTTTTAGCCATGTCGTGCCCTTCGTGGCTGGTGGCCAGAATGGCGTAGCCACCACCGGGACAAATGATAACCGAGGTTCCGGTTGCCTTAGCCGGCTCGGGCAAGTATAAAGTAAGTGTAGGTGTAATTACACCATGCAGAATATCAATTTTATTGTTGCCCACATTGTGGGTGGTTGAGGTATCGATGGCAACGGTGGGTTTGATGGAGTTAGGTACGGTGCCAGCATAAAGTGGAATTTCTTTTTGTGCGAATGCTGTGTGTGTAAGTAAAATGAGCCCGAGTAATATGCGAAACATAAAAATTTTGATTTCCTCTAATGTAAGAATTATTTCAGGCTATCATCAAAAAATTGGGGTACAGAAAAACCAATAAAAACAAATGCGGGGTTTTAACTACATTAAGGAAAAAATCTGTGCTACCTGTATGAATCGATTCTTATCTGTTGCGCTTTTATGCCTGATCGCGTTGGGGTGCAATCAACCCACTGAACAACTTTCCAATCCAAAAATCGATAAACTAAAACTGCCACCGGGTTTTAAAGCCGAACATTTATATAGTCCGGCAGAGCATGAACAAGGCTCATGGGTAGCGATGACATTCGATAACAAAGGCCGCATGCTTACGTCCGATCAATACGGAGCTATTTACCGGATTGAGTTGCCTGCTGTTGGCGATACTACCCCTGTAAAAGTAGAGAAGCTGATTATTGGTTCGGAGGCCGAGCGCAGTGCCGATACCACCACTTTAAAAATCGGGATGGGCTTTGCCCAAGGGTTGTTATATGCCTTCAACAGTTTGTATGTAATGGTGAATCACAACAGCGATAAAAATTTCGATAAGAATACGGGCTTGTATCGATTACAAGATACCGATGGCGATGATCAGTTTGATAAAATCACTTTATTAAAATCCTTTAGTGGCGAACCCGGTGAACACGGTCCCCACAGCATTGTACTATCGCCCGATAAAAAGTCAATTTATATCTCGGCTGGTAATCATGTAGATGTTCCGAAGTTTGATACCTATCGTTTGCCACCGGTTTGGCAGGAAGATAATTTGTTTCCACAGATAAAAGATCCACGCGGACATGCGAACAATCGGCAAGCACCGGGTGGTTGGATTGCGCATATTGATTCACTGGGTGAGAAGTGGGAGTTGGTAGGAGCGGGCTTTCGCAATGAGTTTGATATTGCCTTTAATGATGCCGGTGATTTATTTACCTACGATTCGGATATGGAGTGGGATTTTGGAATGCCATGGTACAGGCCCACACGTATTTGCCATGTAACCAGCGGCAGCGAGTTTGGGTGGCGTACCGGAAATGGAAAGTGGTCGCCTGCTTATCCGGATAACTTACCCGCAGTTATTAATATTGGCCAGGGTTCGCCCACCAATTTTATGAATGGCTCCAGTGCAAAGTTTCCTGCAAAGTATCGGAATGCCTTGTTTGCATTCGATTGGAGTTTCGGAATCATCTATGCGATACACTTAACACCCAATGGTGCTTCTTATACTGCCGATGCAGAAGAATTTTTATCAGGCTCACCGTTGTCGTTAACCGATGGCGGTATTGGACCGGATGGAGCGATGTATTTTTTAACCGGAGGCCGGAGATTAGAATCGGATTTATATCGGATTACGGCAATAGAGAATGTGGATAATAGTCCGCTACCAACTACAATTGTAAATGAAGCCAATCAATTGCGCAGAACACTCGAACAATATCATGAACCAAAACAAGGTGCCATCGATTTGGCGTGGCCGAACTTAAAACATCAAGATCGCTTTGTGCGCTATGCAGCGCGAATAGCGGTAGAACATCAACCTGTGGTTCAGTGGCAAGATAAGGCCTTGAATGAAACTGATCCTGTTGTATTAACCCAAGCCATGATTGCACTTGCGCGACAAGGTAAAGCAAGTGTGAAGAATAGAATGATTGCGGCATTAACGAAAATTGAGTTCGATAAACTTTCTTCATCGCAGCAAATTGATCTGGCAAGAGCGTTTGAAGTGTTGATTGCCCGATTTGGTAAACCCGAAGGCGAAGCTCGTAAACAATTGATTGCCTATCTCGACAGTCGGTACCCATCGCCATCAAACGAATTGAATCGGTTGTTAAGCAAAGTATTGGTTTATGTGGAAGCACCAGGATCGACAGAAAAGACGTTGGCCTTGTTGCAAACGGCCAAAGATGATGCACAGGAAAAAACGGTAAGTGCTTCCAGCGATTTGATTATGCGCAATCCGCAATATGGTTTGGATATTGCGCGCATGTTGTCCAACGTTCCGCCTTCACAGCAAACGTATCTGGCTACTGTGCTATCGGAAGCTACCGAAGGCTGGACACCTGAATTGCATGAAACCTATTTCAAATGGTTTGCGAATGCGTTTACCTATAAAGGCGGTGTTAGCTACATCGGGTTTATTGATAAAGCACGAAAGAAAGCATTAACACATGTGCCGAAAGATAAAAGTGAGTATTACAACACGTTATCCGGTGCAGATTTGTTAACACAATCCGGAAACGATCTTGCCGATAAACCGCAACCCAAAGGTCCGGGCCGGAGACGCACATTAGAAGAATCGCTCGCCTTGGTGGAACAACTTTCGAAGCGTGATTTCGAGAATGGTAAAAATATGTATGCAGCTACGTTGTGTAGCTCGTGCCATAGCATGCGAGGTGAAGGTGGGGCAGTGGGTCCGGATTTAACACAAGTAGGAACGCGGTTTTCGGCAAAGGATATTTTGGAACACACGCTTGATCCCAATAAAGAAATCTCGGATCAATATGCAGCTACTGTATTTACGATGAAAGATGGAAGTTCGATTGTGGGAAGATTGATTAACGAAGAGGATGGAAAATATTTTGTTTCACAGAATCCATTTATGCCGCAAGCATTGCGCGAAGTGGCAAAGGCCGATGTGGTTTCAACCAAGCGATCGACTGTATCATTAATGTTACCGGGCTTGTTGGGTCGTTTGAATGATGAAGAAATCAAAGACATTGTAGCGTACCTGGTGGCTGGTGGTAATCCGGAGCATGAAGTGTATAAGTAATTAATTTATTTGCCACGAAGGCACAAAGACACTAAGAATGCATTTGAAGTCAAACCTTAGTGTCTTCGTGTCTTGGTGGCTAAACTATTCAACAATGAGAATAAGATTTTTAGCATTTGCTTTATTGATGGCAGTAACGGCTATCGCTCAAAAGAAAGATGGTTTTGTTTCAATCTTTGATGGTAAGACCTTGACTGGTTGGGAATGTGATACCACCTATTGGCGCGTGGAGAATGGAAACCTGGTGGGAGAGATTACACCCGATAAGTTATTAAAGTCAAATACCTTTATTATCTGGAAAGGTGGAGAGCCGGCTGATTTCGAATTGAAGCTTCAATTTAAAATCAGCAAAAATGGAAACAGTGGTGTAAACTATCGTAGTATGCTGTTTGAAGGAGTGCCCTTTGCCTTGAAAGGCTACCAGGCCGACATCGATGGAATGAACCGATACACCGGCCAGAATTATGAAGAGCGGGGTAGAACTACGCTGGCCTATCGCGGACAAACTACATTAGTAAGTGCAACCAGCGGTACAGAACCCATAAAGAATAATGCGTGGGTGAGTACCAAGGTGGTGAAAGAGTTGAATCGTGATTCGTTGCAACAAGTCATCAAACCCGAAGACTGGAACGAACTCCACTTGGTTATTAAAGCCAACCGACTTCAACATTATGTAAATGGAGTGTTGATGAGCGATGTTACGGATAATGATTCTGTTAACCGAAAAGACAAAGGCTTGTTGGGCATGCAGGTACATGTGGGGCCGCCTATGAAAGTGGAGTTTAGGGATATTCGGTTGAAAGCACTATAACAAATGCCTTGTTGGATTATTATGATATCTAGGTATGGCTAATGTTAAGGAATTTAAAATGGGCTACGAGCAGCTCAAGGAGTACATCTATATGCCATTAATAAAATTCTTTGCAAGTATTCTACTTGGTTTGATAGCAGCATTTTTATTTCTCCAGCTTACTATAGATAAGGATTTTTTACTTGTAACCTTAACATTGGCTTTGGTATTTCTAAAGCGATTGTTACCATTACTCATAATTGCAATTCAGCATAAACGAATTAGTTCGGGTGTTTCGTTTTCTGTAAATAAGGATTTAGGCACTTTTCAGTATAGTCGTGAGGCTGAGAGATTATGGTTTGACGTGGATCAAATCAAGAAAGTAATTAAAGTCGTCTCACCTTCTAAATACGATAATAGAATAGACCTACTTGGGTTCGGTCATTTTTTCTATTGGAAGATTATTTTGAAGGATGATAAAACTATTAATATTTCATGTTTAGTATTAGATATTGAAAATTTTTTCGGAATGTATCTGGAACAAGAAAAGAAGTTTTTTGTGTTTCCCACAAATCAGTCACAAGCGTCACGCTTGTGACTTACTTACTTCTCACAACTCTTTTATCCCAATATTTCGATACCGATGTTTTGCGCCCGGTATCCATGAGCTTAGTGGCATCCCACCACTGGCGGTTGGTGCATATACGGCTGTCCAATGACATTGCAACGCTATCTTGCCCTCAGCAGCACCGGCTATAAAATCATTTTTAGTTTGTTGTACGCTGTACATTTCTACCTCGTTGATCCATAATGTGACTCTTGGAATTTCCCCCGTCATGCGGATGCGAAATGAATTCCAGTCGCCTGCCTTCCAGACTTCATTTAAATTGGTAGCTTTGCCCGATACACTTACGGGAGTACGTTCGCCCAGTAGATCACCCGTGTTGCCCGGAAGTACCAGTTCTATCTGATAGGCTGCACCACCTTCGTTGGAGCGCAGAAAAATTCCACCATTCGCGAACGAATCAATTTTTATTTCGATGTACAACTCAAAATCGCGAAAACGTTTATCGGTTAATAAAATTCCACCTTGCCCAAATGGTTGCTGACTGGCTACAATAGCGCCATCTTCCACATAAAAGTTGGGTGTGGTGCCCTGATGCGTGGTTCTGCTTACATGCCAACCTTTCAGATTCTTTCCGTTGAATAATGGTTTAAATCCTTTCGGGATTTGTGCGCAACAAAGTGTACTGAATAGACTGATGATAATTATAGAGAGAAGTTTCATTGTTCTGGCTTCTGGTTTCTCGTTACTGGTTTCTGGTTTGTTTTGACTAAACTATTTCGATTAGTTACCGAATACTGCTACTGCTTACCGAATACTGCTTAACTATAACTGATCACCCGATTACTGATTACCGATTAATAATTTCAACCACCAACCTAAACCCTGTATCATATCCGCTTCCCGGCCCACCGGCATGCGTCATATACGTTGCGTTTTTTACATCGCCATAAAAGCAAGAACCTTTTAAAACGTGTTGCTTCGCTTTTTTGGGAGGTACCGGATCGGCAAATATTTTTTCATTGTAATAGTCATTAACCCATTCCCACACGTTGCCCAACATATCGTACAAACCCCAGGCATTTGGTTTTTTTTGCCCGACTGCTTGCGGGGTTAGTTTAGCGATGTGCGCTGTTTCATTTATTTCGTTCCAGGCAATGTCATCTTTGTTTCCGGCACGCGCTGCATATTCCCATTCAAACTCGGTTGGCAAGCGATACGCGGCTTTACCTTTTTCAAGTTGATTCAGTTTTTTTATGAATAGCTGTACTTCTTTCCAGGTTATACTTTCAACCGGAAAATTATCGGTGTTGCCTTTTATATTGTTTCCCTGAAAGTGTGCCGGGTTTGTGCTCATCACTTTTCTCCATTGAGCTTGTGTAACTTCAAACTTGCCGATGTAGAAAGGTTTTGAAATCGTTACCTCAAACCCCGCGCGCGCATCGCGTAAAGCAAGTTGCTTAGCGGCTTCGTAATCGCTGGCCTTGAGTTTTGGTAAACCCATTTCATCGGTTTCATCCTTCCGATATTGTTGCAGAAAGCCAAACTGCGATGTGGTAGGTTCAAATTTTCCTACTGTAAAACTTCCGGCTGGCACTTCAATAAATTCAATGCCAATGCTGTTGGTGTAGGTGGTTAAAGGTTGTGAATAACCGGTAACACTAAATGCAATTAGAATGGAAAGAACGCGATACATCCCTTTAATCGTTTAGCGCCTGGTAAACCAATGTGTTGAACGTGCCGCCAATCTCATCATCGTGTGCGCCCCACATCTGACGATACATCAATACAACCATGTTTTCTTTTGGATCTACCCAATAGGTTGTGGAAAATGCACCGCCCCATGAGTATGAACCTTCTGAAAGTGGTTGCATAGAAGAACCTTTCTCTGTTTGAATTGCAAAACCTAACCCAAACTTGTTGTCACCCAATGCAAGGTCGTTGATCTGGTTTATCGTCATCATGCGAACGGTGTTCCGCGATAACAGTCGCACGCCATTATATTCGCCACCATTCAGCAACATCTGTAAAAAGATAGCGTAATCGTAAATGGTTGAAGATAATCCGGCACCGCCCGAGAAGTAACTTGTTTTACGGGTAGGAAAGTCGATGTTGGTACCTAACCCTCCGGAGGCTTTTTCTAACTTACCTTCTTTGTTAACCGTAAAAAAGTTTACTACTCGTGCAGCTTTATCTTCAGGTACGTTAAAATAAGTATCGTTCATACCCAAGGGTTTGAAGATGTGCGTGCTAAAATATTCATCTAATGTTTTTCCCGACCATACTTCAACCAACCGACCTAATAGATCGGTGTTCAACCCATACGTCCACTTTTCTCCGGGCTGATGCATCAACGGTAGTGCACCTAAACGATTCATGGCATCTTCCAGTGTATCGTCATGAATATCCAAACCTGCGGTTATTTTATTTTTTGCATAGATGGCGTTGGCTTCCGGACTTCCAATTTGCGCATAGCCGATGCCGGATGTATGCGTGAGTAAATCGCGGATTGTAATTGCGCGCTTGGCCGGAGTGGTTGTGTACGTGGTGTCTTTAGGATTAAACTTATCCAATACAGTTTGGTTTGCAAACGCAGGTATGTATTTCGAAACAGGTTCGTCTAACAAAAATTTTCCTTCTTCCCACAGCATCATTACCGCTACACTGGTAATGGCTTTGGTTTGCGATGCTATTCTGAAAATGTCGGTTATCTCAAATGGCTCTTTTGTTTCCAGGTTGTTATAACCTGTTGCCCGGTGATAAACAATCTTGCCATCGCGGGCAATAAAACCTACAGCGCCATTCATCCAACCGGCATCTACCCATTTTGTAAAAGTTGAATCGAGGCGCGCCAGGCGTGTGGTTGACATACCGGCTGTTTCAGGCTTAGCCACGGTTAGTATTTTTTTTGTTTCAACAGGTTGCTGGCACGCAATGCATACCAATAATAGAAGCCCGTAGATGCGTTTCATGGTTTTTGTTTTTGGTGTGTGTACGAAAGATAGGTATGCCAGTTGGTAATTCCAGTACCGAAGTAGTTTTTCCGGATTCAGTAGCGATTGCCGGATTAAATGCAGGCTGAAAGGAAAATCAAGGATGTTTTAACCGGGCAAGCTTAGCCTGCAATCGCCAGAAGGCATTGCCATAATGAACCAGAATTTCTTCGCCCGGGTAAATGTTGCGGGTTGCCTCAATAAAACACTTTCGTCCTACCTGTACATAGGTGCAATTATTGCGCAGTCCTTTTACACGAATCAATCCACGTGCATCATTGGCGTACCGGCCTTTTGCGTGGATGGCCGGTAGGGCATCAATTACGGTTTGCGCGTTCAGGTACATGAGGTAGCCATTGTGGCCATCTTCGTGCTTTACATCTTTCCATTTGCGAATGCGACCCTTATATTCCGTAACACGATTACCTTTTTTAATGAACGTTGTTGTAAACAAACCTTTACCCGCACCGGGTAGTTGCGATTTTTTAATGATAAGATTCCGGTTCAATTAAAGTTGGTTAGCGTAAGCTTTTTGAAGTGATAGAACAGCATCAATCACATCGCGCAGCTCCAGCAAAATGCGAGTTTGTAATAGCCCCATGCGGTTGCCGATGTCATCATTTTGAATATCCGTTACCAGTTCGTCTAACTTTTTAGTGATGATGTGTTGTAAGTGTATCGCTTCATCAAATGTAGGCTGTTGCTGGCGTGATATGGCGGTGATACTTTTTTGAATAAATAGGCTGAGTTGTTTGTCTAGCGATTCAGTGAGGTCGGCATACTTTTTCTTCGGTGGTGAATGGTGATTTACTACGTGTGTCATAATCACATCGTTAATTAAACGTGTACTTTGATAAAGATCCTGCAAGAGACCAAATACCTGAATATACAACCTGCCGGTGGCAAGATTTCCCTTATCCATTTTACGCACATACTTGATTATGCGTGTGTCTAGTTTTTCATTTAGTTGTTTTAATTTTTCGAGTTGCGTATGAGCCTTGCGGAGCGGCTCGGTACTTTCGCTTAATAATGCCCGCAGGCTCTTCTCAATCACCGCCTTAACTGTTTCAAGTGCCGCTATACTGTTTTTCCGGCTTTCTTCTATAGCTTGCTGAGTGCTTACTTGATTTTGTTCCAATAATGGAGTGTCTGCCTTTGCTTCTTTTTCTTTTCGTTTAAAAATAAGATGGCTTCGAATAAGCAGAAAGGCTGCGGCAACGGTAAGGGCAATAAAGCCGGCAAAGCCTGTATAAAACATGATTAAAGCCAACAGCCCGCTGGCAAGCAAAGCCACCATGGCGGTAATTAACCAACCGGCAATAACATTTATTACTCCGGCAACACGGTAAACTGCACTTTCGCGGCCCCAGGCCTGATCAGCAAAAGATGAACCCATGGCTACCATAAAAGTGACAAAGGTTGTGCTGAGTGGTAATTTTTGTGAGGTACCATAGGCAATCAATAAACTGGCTACTACCAGGTTTATACTGGCTCGTATCAAGTCAAACGAAGCCTGATCGGCAGCTACATCGCCCACTGAATCTTTTTCGAAGCGGATTGAAATTTTTTGAGACCAGGCAGCAGGTATAATCCGCTCCACTGTACGGCCCACCCACATCGCACTGCCTACCAATACACGCGATACAAGATTGGGTTTAAATTTTTCATCGCCCTCATCCTGGCGGCCAAGCGAAACTTCCGTTTCAGTTACTTTACGGCTTTTGGAGTTTGTCCATAGTGTAATTACCATTATGGCTCCACCTGAAAAGAGTATCCACGAAGGAGTAACAATTTTTTCATTTAAAATACCCATTGTAAAATCTGAGGCAGCCACTCCTGAACCAACCCATGATTGAAATGAAACCAGACCTGCCACCGCCACACCAATAAAATTAACAAGGTCGTTTCCGGCAAAAGCCATGGCCAACGAAAAGGTACCTAACAAAACAACTCCTTTCAATGGGTTTATTTTTTTCCACCACATCAAAGCCTGAATAACAATAGACCACAGTACAACCGAAATCAATACAATAGGCAACGTATTGGTAGTAATCCATCTTATCTGATCATCGGTTATTATGGAGCTGCCCTTTGCACCTTTAATCAATAAAAAATAAATAATAGCGGTAATGGCCAGGCCACTGAAGAGAGCACCGTATTTCCGAAGAGATTTTTTTAGTTTGAAAGAAAAGATGATACGGGCAAGGTGTTGAACAATGGAGCCGATTATGAACGACAGAAAAACGGAAAGAAAAATACCTGCTATAATGGTGAGTGCGCTAGAGTAATTTATAATTTCGGGCCATTTCTCAAATCCAAATCCATTATCAAAGGCAATTAAAAGCCCGGTAACCAGCGCTGCCCCCAACAGTTCGAATACGAGCGATACGGTTGTGGAAGTGGGTAGTCCAAGCGAGTTAAAGAAGTCCAATAAAATAATGTCGGTTAGCATCACGGCCATAAACACAATCATGATTTTATCGAACGTAAAATAGTTGGGATTAAAAATTCCGTTGCGCGCAATCTCCATCATACCGTTCGAAAACATGGCTCCGCAGATAATCCCAACACTGGCAACAGCCAGAATTACTTTGAAAGGTGCCACACGCGAACCAATGGCTGAGTTAAGAAAATTAACTGCATCGTTACTTACGCCAACTATAAGATCGACCACGGCAATAGCCATGAGGATTACGATCAGTATCAGATAAAAATTCATAAACCGGAAATGCGGGGCAAAGTTAACGGAATTGGCATTATCCCAATCGGGAATCTATTACCTTTAAAGCCACAAGTTTTGGGTTTAACATGAAGGACTTTAAGAAATATTTTATTATTACCACCACACCCGATCAGGTATATCTTGCCCTTACCACTGAGGCTACCATTCAGTTATGGTCGGGCGATAAAACCGAAATGAAGGCTGAACCCGGCACCGAGTTTTCATTGTGGGACGGCAGCATTGTGGGCAAAAATCTGGAGTTTGAAAAGGACAAAAAGATTGTACAGCAATGGTATTTTGGCGATCAAACAGAAGCGTCTATTGTTACAATTAAATTACATCCGCATGCGCAGGGCACTTCCGTGGAAGTAAGGCATACCAATATTCCCGATGAAGATTATGACGATATTGCCGAGGGCTGGACCCACACCTACATGGCTTCGTTGCAGGAGTTTTATGATGGCGAGCCGGATACTGGTAACTAGTTACTGGTGGCTGGTTTCTGGTTCCTCGTTGTGACCATCTTAAGTAAAAAACTACCACTAAAACGAAGGAGTTATTACCAGTGACAAGAAACCAGCAACTAGCAGCTAATTAAAGTGATACAAAAACACGAGCAATCCATTAAATGCAGGCTTCGGGTTGTCTTTGATCTCTAACGTAACTTCTACTTCAAACTTGGTAATGCCACGCAGGTTGGCAATGGAATAAAGTTTGGCGCGCAGGCGTACTTCGCTATTAACCAGCACCGGCTGATTGAATTTAAACTTTTCAATTCCATAGTTGATCATCATTTTCACATTACGAAACTCAGCAATCTGATCCCACAAATGAGGTACTAACGAAAGTGTAAGATAGCCGTGCGCAATGGTAGCCTTGAATTGCGTTTCAGTTTCGGCACGTTTAGGGTCGGTATGAATCCACTGATGATCCAGGGTGGCATCCGCAAACAAGTTAATCTGATCCTGGGTTATTTTCAGGTATTCCGATACACCCAATTCTTTTCCTTTGTAAGTTTCAAATTCTTCGTAACTGCTGATGAGGAGCGGCATTGATTTAGTAGGTTTGTGGGATTGCGAATTTAAAATATTTGGTAACATTATTCATATCACGTTGAAAAAGCAACGATTTTCTTTTGAAACCCGACTAGTGGAGTACGAGGATACACTGGTTAGCACTGTTGTTGAGCTTCCTGCTGATATAATCCAAAAATTACCCACCGGCAGGGTGCGGGTAGAAGGAAAGTTAAATACCATTCCCTTTAACCTGGGTGTTCAATTCAAGAAAAGTGGAGCGCGATACCTGAGCGTTAGCCAGGCCATGCGTAAATCAGCAAAAATAAAAGCAGGCGATAAAGTAAAAGTGAGTTTTGAAATTGTTGATCCGGATAAACTTGAGTTACCTGAAGAAATGGAGGCTGTATTGGCACAAGATGAAGCGGGTGCAAAGCTTTGGAATAAACTTACGGTGGGTTTGCAACGTAGTCTCGTACACTATATTAACAGTACTAAAAATGTTGACTTGCGAATTGAGCGTGCACTTTACCTGATGAATAAAGTAAAATCTGGGGCGTATAAGGATAGAATGAAGGAGTGAGGTGGGAAGTGTTACCGGTTACCAGTTGCTGGTTTCTGGTTTATTCAGACCAACTAACTCAAACCGATTACTAATCACTACAGATTTGATTTAAGACTATTGACTGGTGATTTGTGATTATTGATTTATAAGAAACCGATTACTGAATACTGATTACCGAAAATACCCAATGCCTGTTATCGACATTCCGATTGTAAAGCCCAAAGTTGAAACCGATGTGCTTACTGCCATCGATTCGTGGACACTGGAAGATCAGCATGTGTATGTACATTGTTATTATAAAAACGATTTGCCCGAAATGCTAATACGCGTGTGGCGATCTACTTTTTTGGTTGATAAAGTTTCGGGAGCTAAAAGTGAATTGGTACATGCCGAAAAAATTTCCCTCGCCCCGCAGTGGACAATCATTCGGGGAAAGATTACGTTTTCATTTCTCCTGATATTCTCAGCCTTGCCTAAAGATTGCAAAGTATTCGATTTGATAGAAGATATTCCGCAGGCCGGTGGTTTCTTTGTGCCCAACATTAAACGCAACGAGTTGGATGTGTATCATGTGGATATACTTTAGTTACTGGTTACTGGCTTCTGGCAGATCGCTAATCACTAATCACTAATCACTAATCACAAGTTACAGATCACAAATCAATTCTTTCAGTTGTGATTATAGATTATTGATTTTCGATTTAAGACTTTAGAATCAACATCCAACAAACGCCTATCTTGCACCCATGTACCCCGTACTCGAAGTTGTTCCTGAACTAAAAAATAAATTCAGTTCGCATAAAATTATCATTTTACAGGCACCACCCGGTGCAGGAAAAAGTACGGTGTTGCCTTTGCAATTGTTGAAAGAAAATTGGTTGCAAGAAAAGAAGATCATCATGCTCGAACCCAGGCGACTGGCAGCACGATCGGTAGCCATGCGCATGGAGCAGTTGTTGGATGAAGAAGTAGGCCAGACCGTAGGCTATCGGGTGCGTTTCGAAAATAAAGTGAGTGCGAAGACTCGTATCGAAGTTGTAACCGAAGGCATCCTTACGCGCATGATCCAAACGGATAGTACGCTGGAAGGTGTTGGTCTTGTAATTTTTGATGAATTTCATGAACGCAGTTTACAGGCTGATCTTGCCTTGGCTTTATGTTTACAGGTGCAATCGCTGTTGCGCGATGATTTACGCGTGCTCATCATGTCAGCCACATTAGATGGCGAAAAGATTGCAGGCATGTTGAACAACGCACCCATACTTACCAGTCTCGGTCGGCAATATCCCATCACCCATCGGTACATAAATCCCGACAAGGATTTACGGCTTACACAAAATGTAGCACGGGTAATCCGTAAAGCATTACAAGAACAAACAGGCGATATGCTTGTGTTCTTGCCTGGGGCAGGCGAGATTCAGCAAGTGCAGCAGCTATTGGAAGCTGAAAACGTTTCTGGCATTGTTCCACTCTTTGGCGATTTATCATTTAAGAAACAGCAGGAGGCCATTATGCCACACCCACAAGGGTTACGAAAAATTGTGTTGGCCACTTCCATTGCCGAAACCTCGCTCACCATTGAACGCATTACGACTGTAATTGATTGTGGCTATGCACGCGTGCCGCGGTTTGATCCACGCAGTGGCTTAACGCGATTGGAAACCGTACGGATTACGCGCGATGCAGCCGATCAACGTGCTGGTCGCGCAGCTCGATTGGGCCCTGGTGTTTGTTACCGGTTGTGGCCTGAAGCAACCCATCACACCTTGCAACCCAATCGTCAACCAGAAATACTCGAAGCCGATTTAGCTTCACTCGTGTTGGAGTTAGCCAACTGGGGTGTGAATGATTTGAATGAACTTACGTGGATAACGCCACCACCACCGGGCGCAATCAGTCAGGCTCGTGAGTTGTTACACGACCTTGAAGCATTAGAAGAAAATAAAATCACTGCGCGCGGCAAAGAAATGCTGAAACTCCCCACACATCCTCGAATTGCACACATGTTGTTGGCTGCGCGTAAGTCCGAGTCCGTTCCCCTCTCCGCAAGGAGAGGTGTAAGTGATGAGGCGGGTGAGGTTGCCACCGACCTCGCCTCCCTGCTCGAAGAACGCGATCCACTACCAAAAGAAGCGGGTGCTGATTTAAGTTTGCGTGTAGAGGTATTACGCAAGTGGCGTGCAGGCGAACGGGTAAATGCTGATCGCACTGTGTTGGAACGCATTGAACGCATCGCAGCTAATTGGCGCAGAATTTTTAAGTTGAATGTAGACAATACCATTCCTGCCGATAGTGAAGTAGGACGCTTGATAGCCGAAGCCTATCCCGAACGGATCGCACAACAACAAACCAAGCAAAGCGAACGCTTTAAATTAGCCAATGGCCGCGTTGTAAAATTACCGGAGCATGATGCCTTGGCACGCGAACCGTGGTTGGCCGTTGCACACCTGGATGCGGGTACGAGTGAAGGTAAAATTTTTCTGGCGGCTCCGTTAGATGAAACTGATCTGCAACACCGTGCAACAGAAACTGAAACGGTTAAGTGGGATGCAACCCGCGGCATGGTAGTAGCAACGCTCGAAAAGAAAATTGGTAACACGGTATTATCATCTAAACCGTTACAACAAATACCAGAAACTAAACGCATAGCTGTGCTACTACAAGCGTTACGCGATGAGGGATTGAAATTAGTAGGTTGGGAGGAAGCACACACCGAATGGCAGAACCGGATGTTGAGTTTACATGCCTGGCGAAAAGATGAAGCGTGGCCCGATGTAACAACCGAGAATCTTTTGGCTACAGCCGATGTGTGGCTTACACCTTATCTCAACAACATTACCAAACGAAGTGAATTGCAAAAACTTGATTTGCAAAACATACTTATGGGTTTATTGCCATGGGACTTACAACCGAAAGCTGATAAACTTGCCCCGGTGCGATTGCCTGTGCCCAGTGGTTCGCAGATAAAACTTACTTATTATAACGATGGTCGTACACCGGTTATGGAAGTACGCCTGCAGGAAATGTTTGGCTTACTTGAAACCCCAACCATTAACGAAGGCCGCACAAAAATTTTATTGCATTTGCTCTCGCCTGGTTATAAACCCGTGCAGGTTACGCAAGACTTAAAAAGTTTTTGGCAAACTACCTACCACGAAGTGCGCAAAGAGTTGCGCATGCGTTATCCGCGCCACCATTGGCCTGAAGATCCGTGGACGGCCGAGGCGGTGCGGGGAGTGAAGAGGAAACCTCATCCCTAACCCTTCTCCTATTCAGGAGAAGGGAACATGTAAGAACTTAATACGATCACTTTCCCCTCTCCTTTAAGGTGAGGGGCCAGGGGTGAGGTGTTTTCTGATTTCTTCTAAAACCATCTGCATGTTCTTCAGCACTTCTTCATTTCTAAACCGAATCACTTTTAAACCAAACTCTTCCAGTTGAAGAGTTCTGAGTTGATCATACTCAGGATTGTCATTTATGAAATGAATGGCACCATCTACCTCGACAACAAGTTTGGCCTCATGACAATAAAAATCAACGATATAGTGTGATATCGGATGCTGCCTTCTGAATTTAAAGTTATTCACCTTTCTGTTTCTCAGGTTCTGCCAAAGAAGATTTTCAGAAGGGGTCATTACTTTTTTTAAAGACCTTGCGTTTTCGAAAATTTTCCACGAAGCATTTTGATGAAAAGGTAAGTCCATTATCGAAGTTAATGATTCGCTCTTGGTTTTAAATTGTCTTACAAGGAAAAGTTATATAATCATATCGCACTCAGGTCTTCCTGACCTGACTGATCATATATTTTGTGCTATACGGATTAAACCTTATCGACTGCGATTTTGCTCCCCTGCATCGTGTCGGAAGCAAGCATGCATTTCAAAAAAATGTAGGCGATTACGAGCAATTATTATAACAAATCATAATCCTCTAATTTTACCTCGATCGGATAACCTGAATCGTTATGAATACCAAAAACAATCAACGTGTTTTTAAAATGGCTTTTGCCGGAGTATATCCACATTACATTACCAAAGCCGAGAAGAAAGGTCGCACTAAAGAAGAAGTAGATGAGATTATATGCTGGCTTACCGGCTACACCCAAAAGGCCTTGCAACAACAAATCGATACCAAAGTTGATTTCGAAACCTTTTTCGCGCAGGCACCACAACTAAATCCAAACGTGTCAAAGATTACCGGTGTAATTTGTGGCTATCGCATTGAAGAAATAAACGATCCCTTGATGAAAAAAATCCGGTACATGGATAAACTAATTGATGAGTTGGCCAAAGGAAAAGCAATGGACAAGATTTTGAGGAAATAGATACAATCTTCAATCATGTAACCATGTTGATTAAAGCTATACATCTGCAAGGCATTAAATCAGGAACCATCAAGTTGGCTTTCAGAAGATGGGAGAAGCCAGCGGTAAAAGCAGGCACCTTGCTTAAAACTTTTATTGGGTTAGTGAAAGTAGTGAGAATCTCTACCGTAAAAGAATCGCAGATTTCAAAGAAGGATATTCAGGATGCAGGTTTTGAGAATAAGGAACAGTTATTGAAATCATTACGCCAAAATGATAACAGCAATATTTATAAAATAGAACTGCGCTACCACGCTGAAGATCCCCGTATCGAATTAAGAGAAAACACGGCATTAACAGAATCCGCTTTTGCGGACCTAAAAGAAAAATTGGTTCGCCTGGATAAGTACAGCAAGCAAGGTTTATGGACTAAAAAAGTTTTGCTGGCGATAAAAGGAAATCCTAAACTGCGAGCTGTTGATCTGGCGAAATTAACCGGCTTTGAAAAGCAATGGTTGAAACTTAATATCCGTAAACTTAAAAACCTTGGTCTGACGATAAGTCGCGATGTCGGTTACGAACTTTCTCCATTGGGAGGTACATTTGTCAAAAGGCTAACAAGGGAAAAATAAGTTTACCTCTTAGATTTAGTACTCTCATTCACTCTCCTCAAACCCATACTTCGCATTTTCCCAAAACCGATCCAACGCAACTATGCGCGGTTTAAAGAATGAAATTATTTCTGGCCATGTTTCTTTATTAAGAACTGAAACATCAGGTAGTGCTTTATATACACGACTGATAATCCGGTTGTTGGTTTCATCATGCAACTTCCAAACCCACTCTTCCTGTAGTTCAGCATGCAACATTTTTTTAAATGTTCTCAGCTTTTCAAAGTAGGCCGCTTGTAAATGCAAATCCCGATGTTCGAGCGTAATGGCAATGCTCGCTTCGCTACCATCGGCATTCATGCGAAAGAACAAGTTGTTTACGCCCGTGTGGTAGTTGATCCAGTTTACGTTGTTGCCTTCAACTGAGGGAACTGGACTCATGTACCGGCCAAAGGTTGTCCAGAATTCTTGCCGTAAGCGGGATGATTCTTCGCGGGTGTACATGATGCAAAGTACTTAAATCCTTTATTTTCTGATTGGATTCAGCGTTTTGAATAAAAAAGTTTAGGATTTCTTGTTTTACTTTTAAACACAAAGTACTTTTGAATCATAATTCACAACCATATTTTAGTTATGAAATCCCTGATCAAATTCCTGCACACCCTTCCCGGAGTAGGGGCTACTACGTTACTCATCTTGTCTATACCTTTTATTGCCATGCAGTTTACGCCTGAAGTGAACTGGAGCGCAGGCGATTTTATAATTATGGGTATTCTCATTTTCGCAATGGGTTCAGCCTATGTATTGCTAACCCGATACACACCTAACTTTATTCAACGGGCAGCTTATGGTGCAGCTATCGGTACCACATTTCTAATGGTGTGGGCTAACCTGGCTGTTGGACTTATTGGTGGCGGACCACATGCAGGCAACTTAATGTACATAGGCGTTGTAGCCGTGGTGATAATTGGTACTTTCTTTTCAGGTTTTACAGCTAAGGGCTTGGAGTTAACCATGTTTGCCGCAGCCATTGCGTTGGTGTTGGTTGCTAGTGTGGCGTTACTAGCCAACATGCAATCTTATCCAGGTAGTTCAGTGGCTGAAATTATTGCGGTGAATGCATTCTTCATCTTTCTGTATTGCATAGCGGGTTTGTTGTTTCGTTATGTGGCCTTGCAACAGGCGCAAGCAAAAACAGAAGGTTAGTTCCATCTGCCAAACATGTTGAAATTCAATAAGAATTATTTTGGCTTAACTATTCTGCTCTTTATTGCTGAGGTACTGATTGCATTATTCCTACACGATAACTTTGTCAGGCCGTATATGGGCGATGTACTGGTGGTTATTCTAATCTATTGTTTTGTTAAATCATTCTTAGATATGCCAGAATTTGTTCTCGCTATTGGTGTGTTACTTTTTGCTTTCGCGATCGAATTTCTACAGTATATAAGAATATTAAACGTGTTAGGTCTCGAAAAATCAGAACTGATGCGCACGGTTATAGGAACTTCTTTCGCGTGGTTCGATATGTTGGCCTATGTGGTTGGTACAGGTATTGTGTTAATGGCTGAGCGAAATCAAATAAGAGTTTAGCAGTGGCTAAAGAATATTTTGTTGATCAGGATTCCATTGTGCGCCAGATCTGGGGCCGCAGCGATACCGTGCTTTTTATTTTTGCAGGTGCGGCTGCCGAGTTTGCGCTGAATAAATCAGTTGATTGGCTATACTTTACCGGACGTTTGCCAGCCGATCCTATAGGCAGGTTATTCTCTACCGTTTCGTATGCACGTAGCATTATGTTTTCTGAAAAAGAAACCGCATTGCGTACTATTGATGCGATGACGAGTATCCATGCACAGGTAGAAATCAATCGCGGTGCAAAAATTCCTGATTGGGCTTATCGCGATGTATTGTTTATGTTGATTGATTATTCTATTCGGGCATTTGAAATACTGGAACGCAAGTTAACTGATGCCGAACGCGAAGAAGTGTTTCAGGTTTTTAACCGACTGGGCATCAGAATGGGCATGGCTGGTTTACCGAAAACATACCATGAATGGAAGCGGATGCGCCATCAGCACCTGCACGCAAATCTGCAACACAGTTCATTTACAACCGATTTGTTTTCGCAATACCAAAAGCACCTTGGGGCTATTCGCTATTGGATTTTGCGGGAAGTACAAACGGCTATTGTTCCGCAAGCCGTACAACAACTATTGAGGCTTGGAAAAGTTTCGCTGCTATACCCGTTGCTAATACTGTATAAACTTAGCAGACTTGTAAAGTTAGATGATACTATAAAATCATTACTGCTGCCAGCGAAGTATAAAAAAGCAATTCGGGATTTAGATTACAAACCAATCATTAAGCAAAAGGATAATTTAAGGGAAGTTATTATCAGGCGCGCTCTGCAAACATCCTGATCTTTTTGGGTTCACCAAATAATACCATTGTATCTTCAGGCTTCAGTTGCAAGGTATCGTTCACCCGTCCTAATGTTTGCATTTTTTCGCGCATGGCTCCAAGTAAATTTTTCTCTTCAACTTTTCGTTTAACAGTTACCAATACCAGTTGGTATTCTTCAAAATCTATTTCGCTTATTTTACTGCCAACCAATCGGGCGGGTATATGTACTTCAATTACCTGGTAGTGTTCGCACACCCGGTACGAATCCACCACACCCGAAAAACTTAATTTGTGCGCCATACGTTCGGCTGAGTTTTGTTCGGGATAAACAAACTCATTCAGTCCCATTGTTTCCAATACAGTTTTTTGCAGCGGTGACGTAACCCGGCTTATAATCCGTTTCACACCAATTTGTTTCAGCAAAGCGGCTAGCAGAATAATGGTGCCTTCATTTTCACCGATCGCAATTATAATGGCATCGGCTTCCTTTAACGGTAAGTCCAGTATAGCTTCAGGATTGGTTGCATCCATTGCTACAGCATAGGTAATTTTATTCTTATTTTTTTCGGTGCGTTCCTGTAGAATATCTACACCAAAAACTTCATGGCCCAGATCAACCAACTTAGTGGCAAGCGATGAACCGTAGCTTCCTAATCCGAATACAATATATTTCATGTCTTACTTATGTTACTTTATAATTTCCACCAGCTCGATAAAGTATGTTGCTCAATTAATACATGATTTCTTCTACCGGATACTGATGGAGTTGTTTTTTACTTTGTGCAGCAAACGCCATTAACAAGGTTAGCGAACCTACGCGACCAATAAACATAGTTACAATTAAAATTATCTTACTGCTGGCTGAAAGCTGCGGGGTAAGACCTAATGTTAAACCTACCGTACTAAATGCCGAAAAAACTTCGAATGAGATTTCCAATAAACCAAACTGAGTGTCAGAAACCGAAATCAGCAACACAGCAATACCGATGATGATAAGCGATATAAAAATAACTGCAAAAGCCCTGTTAATAGATGTCTCGCTGATTTGGGTGCGAAAAACTTCCATTCGGTTGTTTCCGGTAAGTAGTGCCCGCAGATTTAGAAAAGCAACAGCAAAGGTGGTTGTTTTGATTCCGCCACCGGTAGAAGAAGGCGAAGCTCCGATCCACATCAACAACAGGTAAATCATTACCGTGGGCAATGTAAGTGCTTGCATGTTTACCGTATTAAAGCCCGCGGTGCGTGGTGTAACCGAACCGAAAATAGCGGTTACAATTTTTCCACCAACGCTGGTGTGTTCTTGTAAGCTGGCATTGTATTCAAATACCAGGTAACAAGTCATTCCTGTTACTAGTAAGATCAGGCTGGCCCACAAGGCAATTTTTGAATTTACCTGTATGATTCGGGTTTGGCTTTCGCGAAGCGGGTTGTGCAACAAACGATTAATAAGGCGTACAAACTTTCTACGGAAGTATGAAAAGATATTAAACACAATCGGAAAACCCATACCACCCAACACAATTAATGTGGCCAGAATTAAATGTAATGGGTAGTTAAATTTTACTGTTGCAGTATTAAGGCCATCAGGCAAGGTAGAGAACCCGGCATTGCAAAAAGCTGAGATGGCATGAAACACCGAAAAGAACACATGTTCTACCTTACGGTCAAATAACTCGCCATCTATACTGATGTATATCAGCAAAGCTCCAATTGCTTCGAAAAAAAATGTAACCATAATAATGCGCCCCACGATGCTAATAACATTACTAATGCGATTACTGCTTACCATGCTTTTAAGGGCTACCTGGTTGTGAAATGAAACAGAACCTGCTGCGAGGTAAGCCAGCAATCCTGTAAACGTCATAATGCCGAGGCCACCAACCTGAATGAGAAAAAGTATTATAATCTTACCAACGGATGTAAAGTCGGCAGCGGTGTTAAGTGTTGCAAGGCCGGTAACACAAACAGCACTGGCCGAAGTAAAAAATGCATCCACCACCGAAATACCTTTTACGGTAGCAGTTGGTAACAACAGCAGCAACCCTCCCACTATAATAATCACCACAAAACTGATAATGAATACAAAGGCTGTATTTTGTCTTCTTCGATACAGGTATTTTAATAACCCGGAGGCTTCTGTTACAAAAAGGAAAATTATAAAACCGTATAGTAACAACTTTTTGATTAGAAACTCAGTGCTATTAATTCCACCCAGACTTTGCACTTCTATAGCCAACTGCTGCAGGTAGAACGTTAATACAATTAAAGCAAAGGCATATACATGCGCACGCCATTCTTTTAATTTTACAAAACCAGAAAAAAAACGAATAACAAAGAGGCTTTTCAGGGTCAATAAAACAGGAAACAGGTAGCGGGCAAAGTGTGCCTCTGAATTATAAAATGGATGAAACCCGAAATCGTACACAACCTGGCAAAATGCTACGAGGGTAGCAGGGGGTAAAAGTGTGTTGCTAATGCGATAGGCAACTTGTAGAATTTGTGTAACCCAAAACCGGGTTTGGCCTATCACGCGATCGGTTATGTTGCGCTTTAACCACCGCACTAAAATCTGAACTTTGTAAAATAGGTTTTTCAAACGTGTATCAAAGTTAAGCCTTGATGGGGTTAAACTTAAGTTAATACGAAATAGGGAACAAGGATAAAATGTGGGTTAGCCGTACCGGCTACCACTCATAAATTCCGGATGTAACTCAGGTATTTTTCCAATAGTATAAATGAACAAAATCCTTAACTTACCTTTGATTTTCCTATAGTCTAAACTTTCACATAATAATAAAACACATGGCAGCTTATTCAATCAATGTAAATGGAGAAACAAGAAAAGTAGATGTTGCTTCCGATACACCACTATTGTGGGTGCTGCGCGATGCGCTGGGCCTGGTGGGCACCAAGTACGGTTGTGGTATTGCACAATGCGGTGCCTGCACTGTGCACCTGAATGGTACAGCGGTACGTTCGTGCTCATTACCTATCTCGGCTATTGGCACCAGTAAGGTTACTACCATTGAAGGGTTGTCGAAAGAGGGTGACCATCCTGTACAGCAGGCATGGCAAGAGGTAGATGTACCCCAATGTGGTTATTGCCAGGCCGGGCAGATCATGAGCGCGGCTGCCTTGCTGGCTAAAAATCCCAAGCCGTCCGAAGAGCAGATTGCCACTGCCATGAATGGTAATATTTGCCGTTGCGGAACTTACCACCGCATAAAAGAAGCAGTAGTGTTGGCCTCATCTAAAATGAAGTAAAGTATGGAAACAATAAGCAAAACGAGCAGACGCGATTTTCTGAAACTGGGCTTAACAGCAGGTGGTGGATTGATGTTGAGTTTTAACTGGAGCGATTCCGTTGGTGCAATTATCAATACAAGCCATGAAGCATTAGCTGCAAATGTAGATTTCAATAGTTACCTCTCCATCTCGCCCGATGATGTAATTACGATTTTTTCACCTAACCCCGAGCTGGGGCAGAATATCAAAACCTCTTTCCCGATGGTGGTGGCCGAAGAACTGGATGCCGATTGGAAAAAAGTAAAAGTAGTACAAGCTGCATTGGATGTTAAAAAATACGACCGCCAGTTAACCGGTGGTAGTGGGGCTGTTCCGCATTCGTGGGAACGCTTGCGCAAGGCAGGGGCAACCGCTCGCCAAATGTTAATAGAAGCCGCAGCCAAAAAATGGAATGTGGCTGCATCTACACTTACAACGACCAATGGTTTTGTAGTTCATGCCAATGGGAATAAATTAAGCTATGGTTCGCTTGCTGCCGATGCTGCAGCCTTAACGGTTCCAGCCGATGTAAAACTTAAAAATCCGAAAGACTTTAAACTGATTGGTACTGCGGTTGCCAATGTGGATAATAAAGAAATGGTTACCGGCAAGCCATTGTATGGTCTCGATTTTTATCGCGAAGGTATGCTGCACGCCATGATTCAACGTCCGCCAGCATTTGGTACCAAAATTAAATCAGTTGATGCAACAGCAGCAAAAGCATTACCGGGTATTGTAGATGTAGTTACATTTAAAAATAATGTAGCCATTGTGGGTAAATCTACCTGGGAGATTATGAAAGCCCGCAAAGTGTTGAAAGTAGAATATGAAAATGCCGGTAACGTTGAAAGCACAACCGATCACGATAAGTTGTTTAAGGATTTGCTGAATAAACCCGAAGCTACCGTAAGAAGAAAAGATGGTGATGTGGAAACAGCATTTAAAAACGCTGCCACGGTAATCAAACGCGAGTATCAATGCCCGTTCCTTTCGCACGCGCCTATGGAGCCGATGAACTTCTTTGCACATGTAAAAGCAGATGGAGTAGAGTTGATTGGCCCCACACAAACTCCCGATCGTGCACGGATGGCCACTGCACAACTTTTGGGTATGGCACCTGAAAAAATTACGGTTGAGCTTACGCGATTAGGCGGTGGTTTTGGCAGAAGATTGCAAGCCGACTATGTAGTAGAGGCAGCAGAACTTTCTAAGCTAATCAATGCTCCGGTAAAGGTTACCTGGAGCAGGGAAGATGATATGATGGGTGGAAGTTATCGCCCGGCCGTGCGTTACCGGTTTGAAGCAGCACTCGATTCAAAGGGTACGCTCATCGGCTATAAACTTCGTGGGGTGGGTATTAATGCAGGCAATTCTACACGCGAAGATAATTTTCCATCGGGAGCAGTTGAAAATTTATTGATTGAATCCATCGATCATCAGTCGCCTATTACAACCGGAGCATGGCGCGCGCCAATTACTAACTTCCTCGCTTTTGCAGAACAAGCTTTTTTGGATGAAGTTGCTTTGGCTGCAAAGAAAGATCCGGTTCAGTTTAGGCTGGAGTTGTTGGACAAGGCAAAACAATCGCCCACGGGTGAGATTAAATATGACATTGATCGTACCAAAGCCGTAATCAACCTGGTAGCCGAAAAATCGGGCTGGGGTAAAAAGCCAAATCTGGCGCAAGGCTTCAGCGTGTATTTCTCACACCGCTCGTATGTAGCGCAAGTAGCCGAAGTAGAAATGGTGAATGGTAATCCCGTATTGAAAAAAATTATTGCAGCATCCGATTGTGGTATTGTTATTAACCTGAGCGGTGCAAAACAACAAGTAACAGGTGGCATTGTAGATGGATTAGGCCATGCACTTTACGGACAAGTTACCTTTAAAGAGGGTGCAGCCGAACAGCGCAACTTCAACAACTATCGTTTGATTCGCTACAACGAAGTACCTCAGGTAGAAGTGCACTTTGTGAATAATGGAATTGATCCGACCGGATTGGGCGAACCCGCGTTACCACCCACCGGAGGTGCTGTAGCCAATGCAATCTTTAAAGCAACCGGTAAACGCTTATACAATCAACCGTTTACACTACAAGAAGAGATGAAAGGCGTGAAGTTGGGGCAGAGGATGTAACATGTAAATTGAATAAAGTATAAGGCTTCGTGGGTCGTTCTGCCACGAAGCCTCTTTATAATTTAGAATGGCATACGATTTAAAATTAGCCGATTGCATTCGCCAATATCTGGCTGAAGTTCCTGCTCTTAAAGTTAAAGAGAAAGAGATGTTTAGCGGACTCGCATTTTTAGTAAATGGCAAAATGTGTGTGAATGTGAGTGGCGAAAATCTGATGTGCCGGTTTAACCCTGAACGGTTTGATGAGGTTTCGGAACGAATGGGTTTTTTACCCATGATTATGCGGGGTAAACAATTGAATGGATACTGTTATGTAAGCCCCGATGGATTCAGAACAAAAAAGGATTTTCAATTCTGGATGCAACTGAGTTTGGCGTATAACCCACAGGCTAAGAGTTCAAAACCAAGGAAGAAAGCTAAATAGACACGGGCTATAATTCAGATAAAAAATTAAACCAGAACCCCATAGGCACCTGGTTCACGTAGAATAGCTAAAACTATTTAATGGTGGTTTACAGGTGTTTCAAAATAATCCTGTCGCAAAACACCCGTTAAATGGCGGGTTTGTGTACCGACAAGAATAATTTCTGAGGCTACTTTTACATCATCAAAAGCAACTAATATCAATAATAATGAGTGCAACAACTAAAACTTCAATTACAATAAAGGCATTGGTAAATGTTCCCGTACAAAAGGCCTGGCTGGCCTATACAAATCCGGCAGCCGTTATGCAATGGAATTTTGCATCCGATGACTGGTATTGTCCCAACGCAACAAGTGATTTACGCAAGGGCGGAAAGATGAAGTCGCGCATGGAAGCGAAAGACGGAAGTTTTGGTTTCGACTTTGAAGCGACTTATGAAGAAGTAATAGATCAGAAAAAGTTAGTCTATGTACTCGCTGACGGCCGCAAGGTTGTTATCACCTTTGAAAGCGATGGCGACAAAACAAACGTAATTACCACCTTCGATGCCGAAAGTGAAAATCCAATTGAGATGCAACAAAGCGGCTGGCAGGCGATACTTGATAATTATAAAGCCTATTCCGAGCGCACGGTGCGCATGGAAACATTGTATTTTGAAACGGAGATTAAAGCACCCGTAAATAAAGTTGCCACAATCATGTTGGGCGAAGATACTTATAAGGAATGGACTGCTGAGTTTAATCCTACTTCGCGGTATAAAGGTTTGTGGCAGAAAGGTTCGAAAATACTTTTTATCGGTACCGATAAAGATGGGAATGAAGAGGGCATGGTATCACGCATCAAAGAACATATCCCCAATAAGTTTGTATCAATTGAACATTTGGGTATGGTGCACAAAGGCGAGGAGATTACCACTGGTAAAGTTGTAGAAGGTTGGGCTGGCGCATTAGAAAATTATTCGTTTGCTGAAACCAAAACCGGAACAAAACTCTGGGTAACCTTAGATTCAAATGAAGAGTTCAAAGACTATTTCTCAGAAGCTTGGCCGCGCGCCCTAAAAAAATTGAAACAAATATGCGAAGCCTGATTGAGTTATGAAGAATCCAATTTTTCCATGCCTGTGGTTTAATGGCCAGGCCAAAGCAGCGGCTACATTTTATTGCGAAATATTTAACAACTCAAAAATTATTGCCGATACGCCCATGGTAGTAACCTTTGAATTAGATGGTCGCAAGTTTATGGGCCTCAATGGTGGACCGCAGTTTACCTTTAATGAATCAGTTTCGTTTGTGGTAGAATGCGAAACCCAGGCTGAGATAGATCATTATTGGAATAGACTTACCGAAGGTGGCAGCGAAAGCATGTGTGGGTGGTTAAAAGATAAGTTTGGAATTTCGTGGCAGATTATACCTACGGTACTAGGTGATTTAATGAACGATCCGGTGCGCGCACCGCGGGTGGTAGAAGCTTTCATGAAAATGAAGAAGTTTGATATCGATACGTTGTTGAAAGCTTAATTCTGATGAAAACACCGGTTGCTGCTTCTATTGATGAATACATTGCTGCGTTTCCAAAGGAAACGCAAGTGCAACTAAAGCACATGCACGCTATTATTCATAAAGCTGCACCACAGGCCGAAGAAAAAATCAGTTATGGAATGCCTGCATTTTCATTGAATGGAAAAAACCTGATTTACTTTGCCGGCTATAAACAACATATCGGATTATACGGTGTGCCGGATACAAAAGAATTTCAGAAGGAATTTGCGGCTTATAAAACTTCTGGTAAAGGCACCATTCAATTTCCGTTGGGTAAACCTCTGCCTGTTTCACTGATCACCCGAATTGTAAAACATCGGTTAAAAAAATCTCCCTAATACCTAATACACAATACCTAATACCTTTAAAACATGCAACGCATTCCCGCCAAGGACATAGATGAATACATAGCCGCATTTTCGGGTAAAGTTCAGGCAAACCTGGTCAAGCTCCGGGCAACAATCAAAAAAGCGGCACCCCAAGCCGAAGAGAAAATGAGTTATGCTATTCCCACTTTTTTTCTGGGTGGCAAAAACCTGGTACACTTTGCCGCGTACGAAAAACATATCGGGTTTTATCCTACACCATCGGGTATTGCTGCCTTTGCGAAAGAATTAAAACCGTATTCTACTTCAAAGGGGGCTGTTCAGTTTCTGTTGGATAAATCCTTGCCGCTTGCTTTAATATCAAAAATTGTAAAGTATCGGGTTAAGGAAATCTCACTGGCAACACCCAAAAAGAAAAAACAATCCTAAATTTTTTATTTCCGTACAATATAACCTCAGGCAAGCGCGACTATCCTTAAAATCGCTGGCCAATGGACCTGGCAATGCAAGAGCTAAAGCAAAACACTTTTCTGCGCGAAAAAGATAAACTGTTAGGGTTTATCCGCAGCCGGGTAAGTACGGTAGAAGAAGCTGAAGACATTCTGCAGGATGTTTTTTACCAGTTTATTTCTGGGTTTCAAACCATTGAATCGCTGGATCGGGTAACCTCGTGGCTTTATAGTGTTGCGCGCAATAAAATTATTGATCGCTATCGCAGAGATGCCGTTCGTCCGCAGCGCACCGATTTTGAACTGCAGGCTGGTCGCGATGATGATGCACCGCTCACGTTACAGGAAATTTTGCCTGATCTGGATAGCAGTCCCGAATCAACGTTGCTGCGCGAAGCCATTTGGGATGAGATAACCGAAGCATTGGCCGAGTTACCAGCGGAGCAGCGCGAAATTTTTATTCAAAACGAAATAGAAGAGAAAGGTTTTCGGGAAATAGCAGCAGAAACCGGGGTTTCAATCAACACCCTGCTCTCGCGAAAGCGGTATGCAATTATTGCCTTGCGCAAGCGGCTGCAAAAATTTTACGATGACCTTATCACCAATTAATTAATTAAAAACATTATGAATAAGCCTGTTAAAGTTGTCAAAGTCATCATCCTCAGCATACTGGGGGTAGGCTTTATACTGGGCGTAATATGGGGTACCATGTACCTGTGGAATTGGCTTGTGCCCGATTTATTTAATGGTCCGGTCATCAACATCTGGCAAACATTAGGGTTGTTGGCGCTTTCGCGGATATTTTTTGGTAGCTGGGGTGGCGGCTGTAAGCACAAAAGCTCCAATGGCCCGTGGAAACATTATTGGAAAGAACGGTGGGCCAACATGAGCCCGGAAGACCGTGAAAGGTTTAAGCAAAAACTGAAAGACAAGTGGTGTTATAAAGACGGAAGCACCTCGGCCCGGAATTCCGGCACTTCAAACGGTTGAGGAGCCAGTTCAGCAAAAATTCACAAAAGATTTTTCTAAAACCGCGAACAAAAGCCAAAAAGTGGCGTTGAAGGAAACTGTGGAAACTTTTGGTAATGCTATAAGTTTCCATACTTTTGCCGGCCTTATGGAAGAAACACAGACATACGATAAGATTTTGGAAGGAGCTGAAGCATTGTTTATGAAGTACGGCATTCGCAGCGTAACCATGGACGACATTGCGCGGCATTTGGCAGTTTCTAAGAAAACATTGTACCAGCATTTTGCTGATAAAGATGAACTCGTTTACAAGATGTCAGAAAAATTTTTGGATCGTGCTTTTCATCAGTACAATACAATTTCTCAGCGCTCAAAAAATTCGATTGAAGAATTGAGCAGGATTTCGGTTTGCATGAAGCACGACATGGAGCACATGAATCCTTCAGTTTTGTTTGATTTGGAAAAATACCACCCCAAAGCGTGGGCTTTATGGAGCGAACATAAGGGCAAGGTTATCAGCGAGTCGGTCATGCGTAACATCCGCAAAGGAATTGATGATGGTTACTTCCGTGCCGAAGTAAACCCCGAGATTATGGCACTAATACGAGTAGCGTTAATTGAAAGCGCTTTTAATGGCCATGTTTTTCCACGCGAGCGATTTAGCCTGATGGAAGTCCAATCGCAATTGTTCGACTTGTTTGTACACGGGCTTTGCACCGAAAAAGGAAAAAAATTATATCAGAAATACAAAGAGAATACCCAAATAACCAACCAACCCAATGAAGCAGTTTTATAAAATTTTTGTCTTATTAGTTGGTTTGGCCGCCACACCAGGTGTGCAGGCACAAACTACATTTACATTAGAGCAGTGTATTGATTATGCATTGAAAAATGCTGTGGATGCTCAAAATGCAGTGCTGGATGAACGCATTGCCGCGGCCCGTGTTAAAGAAACCGTAGGCTTGGGTTTACCACAGATAGCCGGCAGTGTTTCGCTACAACACAATCAACAATTACAACGTTTTTTCGGATTATATAACGACAGTCCGGATGGGTTCAGTTTTTTCCCTTCCGGGATTCCGGGTGCCCAGAATGGCGATGTGCTGGCTGCACAAAACTTTTTTCAACTTAAGAGTAGCGGTAATGCAGGTGTTACCATCAATCAGCTTCTGTTTAATGGTTCATACCTGGTGGGCTTGCAAGCAGCCAATGCTTACAAAGACCTATCGGTAAAAACCACCACTCAAACCAAAGAGCAAATAGTTCAAAATGTATCGAAGGCCTACTATGCTGTGCTAATTAATAAAGAGCGTTTAGGATTGTTCAATAGCAATATTGCCCGGGTAGATTCTTTGTTACGCAATACAAAAGCTTTATATCAAAATGGCTTTGCCGAGAAAATAGATGCCGACCGAATTCAGGTTACCTACAACAATATTTTAGTAGAGCGCGACAAGTTTGTTAACCTGAATGAATTGAGCCTGGTGCTATTGAAATTTCAAATGGGCTATCCCATCGATCAACCCTTAACTGTAGTGGGCAACATACAGGAGTTGGAAGTTCCTGCTGTGGCCACAATTGGTAATCAAGACGATTATAAACTGCGCCCCGATTACCAGGTGCTGGAAGCTAACCGCAGGTTGCAACAGTTGAATATTAAGAATAAATATGCCGAGGGTATGCCTTCACTTTCGGCATTTGCCAATCTGGGTTATGCAACGCAATCCAACAATGTATCGGGCCTGTTCAAAACCAATTCAAATGTGGAAGACCTGGGAGCAGTGGGCCCAGATAAATGGTACAGTTATTCTTTGTTTGGTGTAACACTTAATGTACCCATATTCTCGGGCATGCAACGCAGTTATAAAGTGCAGCAGGAAAAACTAACTATGCAAAAAATTGAAAATGGTTTTGTGAAGTTAAAGCATGGAATTGACCTGGAAGTGAAGCAGGCAGTTGTGAATTACGAAAATGCACTTAAAACACTAGCAGCTCAAAAAGAAAATATGGAATTGGCAAGCAGTATTGCCCGCGTAACCAAAATTAAGTACGAACAAGGAGTGGGCGCTAACCTGGAAGTTGTAGATGCAGAAGATGCGCTTAAGCAAGCTCAGAACAATTATTACAATGCCTTATACGATGCCATGGTGGCTCGTGTGGATTTAGATAAGGCTTACGGAAAATTATCAATTAAATAAAAACCAAAGAATATACCTGTTATGAAAAAGCTATATACCCTCGCCACACTTGTATTATTGGTTGCATGCTCGGCCGAAACAGATTCGAGCCTGGAAGCAAAAAAGAAAGAATTGGATGCAGCCCGTACCGAACTGGTTGCCTTAAAAGAAAAAATTGGTGACCTGGAAAAAGAAATTCTGGCGCTCGATCCATCGTTTGCCCGAAATAATAATGCAGTACTAATTTCTACCTGGCCGCTTGAATTAAAACCATTCGAACACTTTGTTGATATACGGGGTTCAGTTGAATCGCGAAAAAATGTAGGTCTTAGTGCTGTGGGCGGTGGCAAAGTAGAGAAAGTATTGGTTACGGAAGGTCAGAATGTGGCGGCAGGTCAAACATTGGTTGTGCTGGATGCCGATATTCTGCGAAATACAATTGCCGAATTAAAAACTTCGTTGGAATTGGCTACCACGCTTTATGATAAACAAGCTAAACTGTGGAGCCAAAAAATTGGTTCGGAAGTACAATACCTGCAGGCAAAAAACAATAAAGAATCGCTTGAAAAACGATTGGCTGTTACACAAGCACAATTAGATCAGGCCATTGTTAAAGCACCTTTTGCAGGTACCATCGATAAGGTGGATGCGCGTGTTGGTGAAATGGCTAACCCCGGCATGCCACTGGTACAAATGGTAAGTTCAGGCGATATGTACATCCGGGCCGATGTATCGGAAGATTTTATTGGTAAAATAAATGCAGGCGATCAGGTACAGATATTTTTTCCTGCCTTCGATAAACAGGTGAAAAGTACCATTACATCCGTAGGTCAGGTTATCAATCCCGAAAACAGAACCTTTAGAATTGAAGCCCGATTGGTAGGTGATGTGAAAGCAAAACCCAACCAGGTAGTGGTGGTTTCGGTACGCGACTATGTAAACATCCGGGCCTACCAGGTGCCTACCAAAATTATTCAGCGCGACAATGCAGGGGAATTTGTGTTTGCAACCGACAAAAAAGAAAACACACTCATTGCAAAAAAGATTTATATAAAAACCGGACTTTCACAAAACGGATTAACAGAGGTTAAAGAAGGCTTAACCGGTAACGAGCAAATTGTATATGAAGGATTTCGCGAAGTAACAGAAGGTGCAGAGCTGAACTTAGCCGATAGCACCAAAGCATCAGTAGCCAGTAACTAAATCTTCAAAATTTTTTTGATGTATGAGCGATTCTAAAAACCCCTCCGGTAAGGAGTTAAAAGTAGATAAGGAATTTCCGTTAACCAGCTTTGCGCTGAAGAACGGAACTATGGTAATGTTTTTAGCGGTAATGTTTGTGATCATGGGTATTATAACCTATCGGGCATTACCAAAAGATAGTTACCCCGAAGTAAAACAACCGATTATTTATATCGGAATTGCATACCCCGGAAACTCGCCCGTGGATATGGAGAACCTGATAACCAGGCCCATTGAAAAGGAGATCAATACCATTTCAGAAGTTGATAAAATTACTTCCAACTCGGTGCAGGATTATACAACTATAATAGTTGAGTTTGGCCCCGAAACCAAAGTGGAGGATGCATTAACTAAAGTAAAAGACGCGGTTGACAAAGCTAAACCCGAACTGCCGGATGACCTGCCGCAAGACCCGAATGTTTTTGAATTAAACTTTTCGGAGTTCCCGATTATGAACATTAATCTGTCGGGTAACTATCCGTTGGAGCAACTCAAAAAATATGGCGAATACCTGGAAGATGAAATCGAAAAGATTTCGGAAATATCAAAAGTAGATATCCGGGGTATTGATGATAAAGAAGTAAAGATTAAAGTTAATCCATACGAGTTAGAAGCCCGCAAGCTGAACTTCTCGGATATTGAACAAGCGGTTTCGGCCGAGAACGTAACCATGTCGGGTGGTAACGTATTGGATGCCGGGGTTCGCAGAACCATTCGGGTTGTAGGCGAATTTTCCGACCCAAAAGAACTGGAAGATATTGTAGTGAAGAATGAGAAAGGTAATATTGTTTACCTGAAAGATGTAGCCAAAGTTGAATTTGATTATATCGAAAAACAGAGCTACGCCCGCTTGCGCAGAGAGCCGGTGGTAATGGTGGATGTTGTAAAACGCAGTGGCGAAAATTTACTTATAGCAACCGATCAGATTCGTGCCGTTTTAGCGAAGGCTCAGGCCGAGGTATTCCCAAAAGATCTTAAAGTATCCGTTACCAACGATCAATCATCTGTAACCAAAGAAATGGTAAGCAGTTTGGAGAACAACATTATCTCCGGTGTAATTGTGGTAGTTATTGTGTTACTACTGTTTATCGGTACCCGCAATGCATTATTTGTAGGTATGGCTATTCCCCTTTCCATGTTCATAACCTTCATTGTACTCAGCTCACTTGGCATGAACATCAATATGATGGTGCTGTTTGGGTTAATTATGGCGCTGGGTATGTTGGTGGATAACGGTATTGTAGTAGTTGAAAATATATACCGCTTGCGCGCAGAAGGATATTCAATTTACGATGCCACTCGTTTGGGTGTTGGCGAAGTAGCGATGCCCATTATCTCATCCACAGCCACCACACTGGCTGCGTTTATTCCACTCATGTTATGGCCGGGTATTATGGGGCAGTTTATGAAATACTTGCCGATAACCCTGATTATTTCCCTTAGCGCCTCGTTGTTTGTAGCCCTGGTAATTAACCCGGTATTTATTGTGCGCAATATGAAGTTGGATAGTGAAATAGTAGTAAACCATAAAGCTATCTGGCGCAATTCCATAATTGCTGCTGCTTTGGGCGTGCTGTTTATTATGGTTGGTTACTATGGCTTGGGCAATGTGTTGATTCTGTTTGGAGTACTCACCATTTTAAACGTGTACTTCTTAGTGCCGCTTTCAAAACGTTTTCAAAACTCGGTATTACCCTGGCTGGAACGCAAGTACGAAGGTGTAATTACATTTGCATTAAAAGGCAAACGTCCGCTTGCCATCTTTGGTGGCACATTCGGGTTATTGATTATGTCGTTTATGCTCATGGGTATATTTCCACCGCGTGTGCTGTTCTTTCCCGAAAATGTTCCAACCTATATCAATGTGTTTATTGAGTTTCCGATTGGGGGCGATATTGAAGATACCAATAAGTTTACTGAGAAAATTGAAGACCGGGTGTTGGAAATTATTAAACCCTACGAGCGAGCGGTAGAGTCTGTAGTAGCAAACGTAGGTGCCGGAACGGGCGACCCGGCTGATATGTCGAGTATCGGCTTGGCAGAATCACCCAACAAAGCCCGCATTACCGTAAACTTTTTAGATTTTAAATATCGCGATGGCGTAGATACGCGCGAAGTATTGGAGAAGATAAGAGCGGGAATAAGCGGTTATCCAGGAGTAGCTGTTACAGTGGATAAAAATGCCGATGGTCCTCCGGTAGGTAAACCCATTAGTATTGAAATTACCGGTGATGAACTTACAACCTTAATTTCGATTTCTGAAAAAATGAAAGCCTACATAAACGAATCAGGTATTGCCGGAATTGAAAAACTAAAACTGGATATTGAAACCGGAAAACCCGAGTTGCTTGTTAATATCGATCGCGAAAAAGCAAGGCGTTTTGGGTTATCTACTTTTGCGGTAGCAAATGAAGTACGCACATCGTTGTTTGGAAAAGAAATTACGAAATACAAACAAGGTGAAGATGATTATAAAGTCCAACTTCGTTTAGATGATAAATATCGTTACAACGTAGATGCACTTATGAACAAAAGCATCACCTTCCGCGATCAAACAAATGGTCAGATATCGCAGGTTCCGATTTCAGCCGTAGCCAATGTGCAACTTAGTTCAACTTACGGTTCAATTAAACGGCAGGATTTAAAGCGACAGATTACGTTATCATCCAATGTAGTGGGCGATTATAACCCCACGCTGGTAAATGATCAGATCAAAAAAGTATTGGCCGATTTTGAAATGCCAGCAGGGTACAGCTATCGCTTTGGAGGCGAGCAGGAAGATCAGGCAAAAGAAATGGCATTCCTTTCGCAAGCCTTAATTCTGGCTGTGTTTATCATCTTTTTGATTATTGTAGCCCAGTTTAATAAACTTACATCGCCTTTAATTATTATGACGTCCGTATTATTCAGCACCATTGGGGTGTTCTTCGGATTAATCATTTTTCAGATGGAGTTTGTAATTATGATGACCATGATTGGTATCATTTCGCTTGCAGGTATTGTTGTAAACAATGCCATTGTATTATTAGACTTTGTTGAATTGAAAAAACGCAGAAAGCGTGAACTTACCGGAATGGATCTTACCATTGAAGAGGTGAAAGAATCAATAGTTGAAGCTGGTAAAACCCGCTTGCGTCCGGTACTGCTTACAGCCATTACTACCATTCTGGGTTTAATTCCATTGGCAGTTGGCATCAACATCGATTTCCTCGGAATGTTTGGAAGCTATAACCCCGATTTTTACCTGGGCGGTGATAGTGTGATTTTCTGGGGGCCACTTTCGTGGACGATTATATTTGGCTTAACATTTGCAACCTTCTTAACATTGGTGGTGGTACCGGTTATGTACCTGTTATCGGAGAAGTTTATGTTTTTTGTTAATCGAAAAACAGGCGTGAATTTACGTTCGGCCAATTAATTTAATAAAATAAAAGGGAGTAAAAGTCGTCCTAACAATAGGGCGACTTTTTCGTTTTATGCTAAACAGATTTATGGTTTTATTCTTTGTACTTGTTATTCTACTGCTGGTGGATGTTTATTTCTATCAGGCTGTTTTAGCAGTAAGCAAAAACTGGTCGCCAACCTGGCGCATGGTTGTTCGTTTCGTTTTTTGGGTACCGACTGTTTTAAGTTTTGCCGCGTTGCTGTGGTGGCAACTGGCCGATCCGTATTCAATAAACGCCAACGTACGCAACTGGATTATAACAGGAGTGTTTGCTACTTATGTTTCAAAACTAATCGGTATTATCTTTTTACTGATGGATGATATCCAACGCCTGGTGCGGTGGGTAGCACAATTGTTTCAGAAGAAAAGCGAGGCGTTGCCGGGCGAGCCGATCACGCGTTCGCAATTTTTAACACAAGCTGCGGTAATTGCGAGTGCGGTTCCATTTGGTGCGATGGTATATGGTATTGTATCGGGGGCACACGATTACCGCGTGCGCAAGGTAACGGTTAAACTTCCTAATCTACCGAAGTCATTTGATGGCTTGCGCATTGGGCAACTGTCCGACATACACAGCGGAAGTTTTTTTAACAAGACTGCCGTAGAGGGTGGGGTAGAGATGGTGTTGAATGAAAAGCCCGACTTAATCTTTTTTACTGGCGATTTGGTGAACAACGAATCAGTTGAAGTTAAAGAATACATGAATGTATTTGATAAACTGAAAGCGCCACTCGGTGTATTTTCTGTTACCGGCAACCACGACTATGGCGATTATAAAAGCTGGAACACTAAAGAAGCCAAGCAACAAAACTTTAAAGATTTAATTGAAGCTCACCGTTTACTTGGTTTTGATTTACTGATGAACGAACATCGGTTTATTGAACAAGGTGGTGAAAAACTTGCCATACTTGGAATTGAAAACTGGGGTGCTGGTCGGTTTTCCAAATACGGAAAACTGGAACAAGCCTATGCCGGTACGAATGAAGCTGCCGTAAAATTATTATTGAGCCACGACCCCAGCCATTGGGATGCACAGGTGCGACCCACGTATAAAGATATTGACATTGCCTTTGCGGGACATACACACGGTTTTCAGTTTGGTGTAGAGTTAGGAGATTTTAAATGGAGTCCTTCGCAATATGCCTATAAACAATGGGCAGGTTTATATACCGAAGGCAACCAGCATTTATATGTAAACCGAGGCTTTGGCTACCTCGGCTATCCGGGTCGCATCGGTATGCCTCCTGAAATTACCATTATGGAATTGAAACGTGCATAACGAAAAAGGCTGTCACTTACGGCCTTTTTCGTTTTGTAAGGATGTGGATTTAAAGTATGTTTAGTAAGTTAATAACGGGCTATAAGCAACTAGTTGTTTATAGCTGGACTTGGTGGGCAATAAAATTATTGATGAGAGTAGCTTTACTTATTATGGGATTTCTAGGATTATTTGGTTGTAAACCAAAGACAGTTACTTCTGACAAATTAGCGTTTGACTTAAAGTCCGTTCTGGATACTGCGGATATAGAAGAAGTTCTCATTGGAGAACTGTACCTACCAACCGGACAAATTATTGCCGGTGATCCATTTTTCATTAATGACCACAAACCTTTTAAGACGAAAGTGAATCCGGGAAAATATCCCGTTAAACTATTGATCCATAAAGTTGAAGAGGATCATTATCGAGTCGCGTTCGCAAAAGTTCAATTCTCTAAAGTCAGGCGACACACTGGACTCTTGCTTTGACAGAAGATATAACGGACGAGCAAATTAATAGTCTTCAACTAGGAGAGTTCTTCGGATATGGAGTGGATGCTGGTCTTGGTTGTTTTACTGACGTTGAGACCAACAATATCTTTAGTGCAGTGATGGACAAGTTTTACAGCGACAATCCAGACAAAAACTACTATGACGACTTGTTAGCTGAAGAATTCAAAAACACATCTGGACAACATCCCCTTTCACGCGACCTAGGGGACTGGAACAATCATTTTCCAAGACAAGGCGACAATAATAACGTAATTATGTTTGCTTCAGGTTGGGGTGACGGTTTTTACCCAACTTATTGGGGAACTGACTCAAATGGAAAGATCGTTGAATTGATAACAGACTTCAACGTAGTTGGTGGTGAATAATTTTACAGCCCACAACAAAATGGATAATCCATGACGCTAGTACGGAGGACATTTTTTTATTTTAGCTCAGCGCCACGGCTTATACATAAACGTTGATAATTTCATTAAACAATGTAGACATCAAACAATTTAAAAAGGTAAAACACTCCCTATGGGTACATTTGAAAGCTTAGCAGCCACACCCGATACTGAAATAGTAACCATCCGGATTTTAAATTATCCGCGCAAGCAGGTTTATGAAGCGTGGACTAACCCCGAACTATTGAAAGCATGGTGGGGCCCCAAAGGTTTTACAAATACATTTAACACCTTCGAGTTTAAAGAAGGTGGAAAGTGGAGTTTTATCATGCATGGCCCGGATAAGGGAAACTATCCGAACGAATGCACCTTTACCATCATCCGCGAACCAGAATTGATTGTGTGGGATCGGCAATCGAAACCACTATTCCAGGTTGAAGTACAGTTTGAAGAACTGGCACCGCATGAAACACGGGTAACCTTCAAACAAAAATTCCAAACGGTAGCGGAGTGTGAGAAGATTCGGAAATATACTGTTGGCAAAAACGATGAAAACTTTGACAAGCTGGAAGTGGTATTGAGCCAGCTATGAGAGTTTAAATCAACGTTGCGACTGCATGCTATTGCTCGCGCATCAAGCGCATGGTAAAAAATCCAAGTATAGCCACTATTATTCCGATAGCGCCCCACATCCAGATTTTATTTTTAAACCATGGGTTCGGTGCAGCTACCGTGTTTTGTTGTGGCTTTAGTTCGCTGCTCAGTTGTAATTCAGGTACTGTTTCCGGAATATCTTTTATAAAGTGATCGATGTCGTAATGCGGATGAAACACATTGGCGGCACCATACCTAAGGGTATATGCACCGGGTTGCAGTCGTGTAACCAATCTTACCTGCGGTGTCCAGCCTGTAACTTTTGCAAGTTGGATGGGTGGGTTATCCTGGTTGTAAATAGTGATACGAATTTTATGCACTACCTGTGGTATAAACTGAATGGTATCTTGTTGAAACGAACTAATTACACCTCTATATAATGTTTGATAATTGTAATGCACTCCTTTTTCGGAGGTTATGCTATCGGCTAACCAATCAATTTGAACAGAGCGGTAAAACTGTTGTGTAGGAGCTGGCTCGATACTCAATCGCGAAAGCAATACCGGTGTATCAAAGGTCAGGTGAAATTCACTTTGCTTATCAATTGTTTTAGAACGTAACGTATTGACAACTTCGGTAAACGTTCCCTTGGTAGTAGTGGTCTGATAGAATTTTACTTCATTAAGTTTCAGTGCTGCACCTTTTGCAATGGTAAACCGGAGAAATGTAAAATCGGTATTGGGAAAGTGAACGTGATTGTAACGGTAGTTGACCGGTGCATTTGCAATGGAGATAATTCGACCGGTATGAAGTTTAAACCACTCTTGCTGGTTATTGCTCCCTTCCACCACTACTTCCGAATCATAGTTTTCCTGTTCAAACTCTAAGGTAGCTACGTTAACAGGTTCGGTGCGATTAAGTTTTACAGTAAAGTAAAGTGCCTTATCCTTACGGGATTGGTTGAAAGGTTCCAGAGCGATGGAAGTTCGGGTAACTTCGTCATCGGCAATTTTTAACAGGTAGGGTATTTCGGTGGTATCGTTGCTGGCGCAGTTTTTTGTTTGGTCTTGTTAGGCTTTGGTGGTGTTGGCTGAACAACAGGTTCTTTTATAATAACCGGAGTAACTACCGGCTCAACGGGTTTAGTGGCCGGTTGTTCTTGGGGTTGTAACCCTTGTACTTGTTTGCGCAGTTGTTGAATATCGAAGGCTAATTGCTGCTGCCGCATTTCGGCTACTTCTAGTTTTTGAAGTAGTTCAGCAAGTTTTTGTTGTTCGGACATGGGGGAGTATTAAAGTGCTGCTAAAGTATAGGATTACCGGGTAGAGCCGGTTTGACAAATGTCAAAAAAAACAACTTGATCTACCATAGTTACATACCTGATTTAATATAACGCGAAGGTGTTTTTCCGGTAACCTTTTTAAACTGCCGGTTGAAGTGAGATAGATTCTGAAAGCCACTGCCATAGGCCACCGATTGAATGTTAGTTTCACCTTGAATGAGTAGTTTGCAGGCATTGCTCACCCTTACTTCGTTTAAAAAATTTGTGTAGGTTTTGCGGGTACTCATTTTAAAGTATCGGCAAAATGCTTCCACAGAAAGGTTGGCCACCGCTGCAACTTCACCAATCATTATTTTACGGTTACTCTGTGTGAAGGTAAACTGTAGTACTTCATTCATTCTTTTATCTTCTTTGTTTGGTATTGCCTGAAGTGTGGATGCAACCGAAAGGCGTTTAAGATTTCTGGATTGAACAAGTGTTTGTAGTACTTTCAAAAACAAAATAAGTTTAGCGACTTTCTGAGCCCTCGTAATCTGAAAAATTAAATCTGAAATTTCCATGCGCGTTTTTCCTTCTACCCGAATGGCCACCACGCGCAAAAGAAATTGGCGAATATCTTTTAACTCGTCCAGTTGCCAGAAAGTTTCGCCTGCGTAGGCTCGGTCAAAATAGAGTCCTATTGATTTCACTTTTCTTTTTTTAGCATCGCGATAATAGTTCTCATCGCACCTAAACACATGTGGTTGCCCGCTGCCGATAATATAAACCTCACCAGCAGAAAATCGCCCTACATAATCTCCGGCAATTAAAGTACCTTCACCTTGTTCAATTAGCATGATCTGGGTTTCGGAATGCTGATGCAGGCGATCGTAGAAATAAGGCAAGTGATCAACCTGCAAACGAAATGCTTCCTGCCGTGTTTTCGGAACCTGAAAAGGAATAACCTTCATGTCGGTTTAATTTTGACCTGATTTTTAATTGATCGAACTCAATATTAGTCAAAATAGTATCAGAATCCGTTATCACTGATGAAATTCCGATTGCCGGCATCCATTACCTTTGAATAAAAATTCAGTTACTATGACAGTTTCATGGCAAGGTATTTACCCGGCACTTACAACCAAGTTTACATCTGACGATAAGTTGGATTTTCCATTGTTCGAAAAAAATCTGAAGGCACAACTTGATGCCGGTGTGGAGGGCGTAATACTCGGTGGTACGTTGGGCGAAGCGAGTGTATTAAGCAATGACGAAAAATTTGAACTGGTACGTTTTACGGTGGAGAAGGTAGCGGGCAAGGTCCCCGTTGTAATGAACATAGCCGAGGGCAGTACCCGCGAAGCTTTAAAGCAAGCAGCCGAAGCCGAAAAAAATGGCGCTTCGGGTTTAATGATGTTGCCACCCATGCGTTATAAATCCGATCATCGCGAAACCGTTACCTATTTCAAGACGGTGGCTCAATCAACCGGTTTGCCGATTATGATTTATAACAATCCGGTTGACTATAAAGTTGAGGTAACACTGGATATGTTTGCCGAGTTGGCCGAAGTAAAAAACATTCAAGCTGTAAAGGAATCTACTCGCGATGTGAGCAACGTTACCCGCATGATCAATCGTTTTGGCGATCGGTTTAAAATTCTTTGCGGAGTAGATACTATTACCATGGAAGAGTTGATGTTGGGTGCGAGTGGCGTAGTGGCTGGATTGGTTTGTGCCTTTCCAAAAGAAACAGTAGCGATTTACAAATTAACCAAAGCTGGTAAGATTGAAGAGGCTCTTAAAATCTATCGTTGGTTTTTGCCGTTGCTTGAGTTGGACATTCATCCTAAGCTGGTACAGTATATTAAGCTGGCTGAACAAGAAGTTGGGTTGGGTTCTGAGATTGTGCGGGCACCACGCTTAACACTTATAGGCGAGGAGCGTGAGCGGATTTTGAAAATCATCCGTGAAGGAATTAAGAACAGACCTAACTTGTAACCCGCTGCTCGTTTCTGGTCGCTGGTTACCGGTCTCTTGTAAGGTGCACCGGACAAACCAGCAACTAGCAACCAGTGACAAGCAACAAAAAATTGAACATGATGAAAAATCCAACCGAAGAAGTAGATGGTTTATTGCAACAAGCTCACGTTGCCTTTCTCTTATATAAAAACTTTTCGGGTAAACAGAAAGCAACTTTCCTTCGGGCTATTGCCGATGAGATAGAAGCCCTCGGGGCTGAATTGGTAAGTACCGCGATGCGCGAAACCAATTTACCGGAGGCACGCATTATTAATGAACGCGGTCGCACTACCGGTCATTGCCGTATGTTTGCTGATCTGGTAGAAGAAGGTTCGTGGGTAGATGCGCGTGTGGATACTGCATTACCCAATCGCATGCCGGCACCAAAGCCGGATATGCGAAAGATGTTGGTTCCCATCGGTCCAGTCGTAGTATTTGGTGCAGCAAACTTCCCATTAGCGTATTCAACAGCAGGTGGTGATACAGCTTCGGCATTGGCTGCGGGTTGTACGGTAATCGTAAAAGCACATCCTGCACATCTCGAAACATCGAAGTTGGTTGCTGCTGCTATTGAAAAAGCAGCTATCAAAACCGGAATGCCACGAGGTGTATTTCAACATGTGCATGGCGAAGGTTTTGAAATCGGCCAGGCATTGGTAAAACATCCATTTACAAAAGCAGTTGGGTTTACAGGTTCGCTGGCTGGTGGTAAAACGTTGTTCGATTTAGCCAATAAACGACCTGAACCTATTCCGGTGTTTGCTGAGATGAGCAGCATCAATCCGGTAATCCTATTACCCGAGACGCTTTCGCGCGATGCAGCAAAAACAGCGAGCAGTTTAGCAGCATCAATTACGTTGGGTGTTGGGCAGTTTTGTACCAATCCAGGTTTGATCATTGCTATCGAGGATGAAGCGTTGAATTCATTTATTCAGGCATTGGCATCCGAAATTCAAAAAGCTTTGCCGGGCACCATGTTGCATCAAGGCATTGCTGATAATTATTCCAAACGATTAACTCAAACGCTTGCGCAGAAGGGTGTAAAGACCGAAGGGCAAACAACTACACAAGGAAATAATGCACAAGGCACTCCGTTGGTTGCTTCTGTTTCAGCAGATATATTTTTACAAAACCCGACTTTATCCGAAGAAGTTTTCGGCCCGTTTTCATTGATTGTGAAGTGTAAAAACTTGGAAGAGCTGACCAAAGTAGTAAGTCGCGGTCATGGCCAGCTTACTGCTACTATCGTTGGCGATGAAACTGAAATCAGCAAGCATAAAGTGTTGATTAATGTGTTGATTGAAAAAGCCGGTCGCCTGATTATAAATGGAGTTCCTACTGGTGTGGAAGTTTGTCCTTCGCAAATGCATGGCGGACCGTTTCCATCAACCACTGATTCGCGGTTTACCGCGGTAGGCACGGATGCAATTAAACGATTTGTTCGGCCGGTAGCATTTCAGAATTTTCCTGAATCGTTGTTACCAGACGAATTGAAGAGTAATAACCCGTTGGGGATTTGGAGAATTTTTAATGGTGAGTTTAGGAAATGAGTAGGCAGTTGGCAGGCAGCAGTAGCAGAAAGTTTCAACCTTCTCGACTGCATACTGGCAACTGCTTACTGCCAACTTTTAAGATATGGTATATACATTCAAATGCATAGACGCACACACTTGTGGTAATCCGGTTCGGGTAGTTGCAGAGGGCGGACCACAATTGATCGGAAATAACATGAGCGAGAAGCGGCAACACTTTCTGCGCGAGTATGATTGGATACGTAAGGGTTTAATGTTTGAACCACGCGGTCATGATATGATGAGTGGTAGTATTTTATATCCACCATCCGATCCGGCCAACGATGTTGGTGTGTTGTTCATTGAAACCAGTGGTTGCTTACCTATGTGTGGCCATGGAACTATTGGCACGGTTACCATTGCCATTGAAGAGGGGTTGGTGAAACCAAAGACTCCAGGAATACTGAACCTTGAAGTGCCCGCAGGTCTGGTGCGAATAGAATACAAACAGGAAGGTAACAAAGTAAAGTCAGTAAAAATCCGGAATGTGAAAGCTTACCTCGCAGCGGAAAATCTGACAGTTGATTGTCCTGATCTGGGTGAACTTACGCTGGATGTTTCGTATGGTGGAAATTTCTATGCGATTGTTGATGTACAGAAAAATTTTCCGGGATTGGAAAATTATACAGCCGATCAATTGATAAGCTGGAGTAGAGTGTTGCGAAAAAATATCAATGCGAAGTACACCTTTGTGCATCCGGATAATCCAACCATTAATGGTTGCAGTCATATTTTGTGGACAGGTAAAGTACTTGATCCAACTTCTACTGCACGTAATGCGGTGTTCTATGGCGATAAAGCAATTGATCGTTCACCGTGTGGCACCGGTACCTCAGCACGTTTAGCGCAATGGTATGCAAAAGGTAAACTTAAGAAGGGTGAAGACTTTATTCACGAAAGTATAATCGGCTCAAAGTTTATCGGACGAATTGAAGAGGAAACTGAATTACATGGTAAGCCTGCAGTTATTCCTAGTGTAGAAGGTTGGGCAAAAATTTACGGACATAATACCATTACCATCGATCCGGACGATGATCCGTATGCGTATGGGTTTCAGGTTATCTAAGTTGGTTGCTGGTTTCTGGCTTCTGGTCTCTTGTTAGATTAGACGAAACGATAAAATATGAGTTACAAGAATCTTGAGATTTGGCAAGAAGCACGGGAGGTTTCAATATTTATTCACGAGATGAGTTTGAAATTACCACGGTTCGAACAATTTGAAGAAGGCCAGCAAATCCGTAGATCAATCAAATCAGTGCGCTCTAATATTGTGGAAGGTTATGGAAGAAGAAAATATGTGACTGAGTATGTTCGATTTTTAATTATCGCACAAGCTTCCAATGATGAAACGATTGACCATTTGGAAACCTTATTTGAAACAAAATCATTCACCGATCAAGATTTGTATAACCAAATCCATGAACGATTACAGCGATTAGGTAGAAAGTTGAACAACTTCATCAAGGCAGTTGAGAACGGAAATTGACACCTCACTAACCAGCAACAAGAAACCAGAAACCAGTAACCAGAAACATGAACGTAGCAATAATAGGTGGAGGAATAATCGGTCTTAGTTCAGCGTACTATTTAAGAAGGGCCGGACACGAAGTAACCATTATCGATAAAGGTGATTTGTCAGATGGCTGTTCGCATGGTAATGCAGGTATGATTGTGCCGAGCCATATCATTCCACTGGCTGCTCCGGGTATGATTGCCAAAGGCATTCGGTGGATGTTTAATTCAACCAGTCCGTTTTATGTAAAGCCACGCCTGAATGCAGATTTATTGAAATGGGGGTACCAGTTTTACAAACATGCAAACGAACGCCATGTACAGGCAGCTATTCCGGCATTAAAGGAATTAAGTTTTTATAGCAAAGCCCAGTATCAGCAATTGGCAAAGGACCTGCCCTTTAACTTCGACTATGCCGAACGTGGTTTGTTAATGTTATACCAAACAGCCGAAACAGAACACGAGGAAGCTGAGACAGCTGCGATTGCCAACGATCATGGAGTTAAAGCACAAATACTTTCACAGGAAGAAGTGCAAGCACTTGAACCCGATGTTCGGGTAACAGCAAGAGGTGGGGTTTACTTTCCGGGCGATGCGCACCTCACACCTCAAAATTTAATGAATCAGTTAATTCCATTTCTGAAATCAAAAGGAGTAACGATTTTATCGAATACCGAGGTACAACACTTCGGTTTAACAAATGGAAAGATCAATTCAATAACAACTTCATCGGGTGAGCTAAAACCAGATGAAGTTGTTCTGGCTACAGGCTCATGGTCCGGAGCATTGGCTTCTAAACTAAAATTGAATCTGCCCATGCAGGCAGGCAAAGGTTATAGTTTCCTGTTGAAAGATGTGACTAAAAATATTCGCATTCCTTCCATCTTTCTGGAAGCACGCGTAGCAGTAACCCCAATGGGTAATCAATTACGCTTTGGTGGAACGATGGAGATAACGGGTGTGGATCACAGCATTAGTATGAATCGGGTAAAAGGTATTGTGGAAGCGATACCACGCTACTATCCGGAGTTGAAGGTAGCCATGCCTGCAATTGAAAATGTTTGGCATGGATTAAGACCTTGCTCACCAGATGGGTTGCCTTATATTGGTCGCTCGCAAAAAATCAGTAACCTGATTTTAGCTACCGGTCATGCCATGATGGGCCTGAGCCTGGGGCCTGGTACTGGCAAAATTGTTGCCGACCTGGTGTCGGGCAAATCTACAGCGGTGCAACTTCGGTCATTTAACCCGGAGCGATTTGCATAATGCCGATGTAAGGCGCAAAGTAAGTTTAAGAAGTAAACCTCAAAACAATTATCCTTGTTCAGCCAGCGCTGCTTTAACGTTTTGCCAGCCTTGCTGCGATAATGCTCACAATCAAAATCTGAATGGCATGAAAAACCATAATTGGTAAGAGTATAATGCCAATCGCAGCGGAATTTTCAAAAAGAATTTTTGAGAAAACCGTACCGTGGACCAACGATTTCTTAGTGCCGCAAAACTGTAAAGTTATACTGTCTTCTGTGTTGAACTTCAAGAGTTTGGCGAAGTAACCGGTTAGGTTATAAACTAAAAAGAACAACAGGGTGGTAGCACCGGCAATCAAAAACAGATCAATCAGGCTTACTGTACTAAATATATTTCCTTCAAACGATTCAGCAAAACTTTTATAGATAATAAGCAGGATAATTGACTTATCAAAGAGAGATAACTGGTTGGAGTATTTTGTAGCATAGTCCCCTAAAAAGCGCTGCAGCAAAATCCCCAGTACAACAGGCAGCAGTATTTGTGTAACCAGATTTAGGTACACACTCGACAAGTCAGCGGTATGGGTAGTGGCAGGAATAAAACTACTCATCCATAAAGGAGTAATAGCAACACCAATTAACCCGGAAATACTTGCATTAAATATAGCAGCCGGCACATTGCCTTTGGCCATCGAAACCATAACTACCGATGACGAAACAGTAGAAGGGAGAGCAGCGAGAAATAAAAAGCCAAGCCATAGATTTTTTTGTTCTGTTGTTTGTAGCAACGGATAAAATACCAGCACCAGCAGCGGGAATACTAAAAATGTAGTAGCCTGAACCAATAGGTGTAGCCTCCAGTTTTTTAGTCCGGCTTTTAATTTTTCAGCACTGAGTTTTAATCCATAAAAAAAGAAAATAAAAAATACACCAATCTGGCCTATGGCCGATAAGGGCAGCGTCTGGTCAATTTGCGGAAAGAAATAGGCAACAGCTATCGCCACCAAAATGGCAAGTACAAACCTATCGACTTTAAGTTTCATCAACGTTCTATTTCTTAAGAACCGTAAATTACCCTTTTTTAACTGATGCCCACGCCATGCCAGCCGGTCAAATAAAACTTTACTACACGGGTAACCATCTCACGTTAAGTAAGTATTTTCAAGTACCCAATTACAGCGCCCCATGTTTACCAATAATTTAAAAGTAGCTCTGCGCAATCTGCTCAGGCAAAAAGTTTATTCCATTATTAATGTTGCAGGCCTGGCGGTAGGTATTGCCAGTTGCCTGGTTATTGTGTTGTATGTTCAGCATGAATTTTCGTACGATCGGTTTATTCAGGATCATGATCGCATCTATCGCATGGTGCTGGAGCGCAAGTATCCAAACCACTCCACTTTTTATTCTATCATCCCGCAGTCCTTCGAGGGAGTAATCAAGCGGGAATTTCCAGAGGTAGAACAATCCACCAATCTTTTTGGATTCACCAATTTTACTCTTTCTTACAAAAACGAGCGCAATGAAGTAAGTCAATTCGATGAAGAATTTGTACTGGCAGGCGATACCAGTTTTTTGAAGGTATTCAATTTTGAATTATTGAAAGGAAACCGTGCCACCGCACTGGCACAAGCCAACGAAATTATGATTACCGAAGAAGCAGCCGCACGTTTTTTTGGATCAGCCGATCCGTTGGGAAAAATTATAACGGCTGGCCAGCAGGAATTAAAAGTGGTGGGCGTGTTGCAAAACATTCCGCAGCATTCGCATTTTAAATTCAGTGCCGTAATTGCTTCTGCTACTTATCCGTTCACCAAAGTTGAGAATTTTACAAGCTTTGCCGTGTTTACGTTTTTAAAGTTGCGCCCCGGTACCAACCCGGCCAATGTAGAATCAAAAATGCCAGCGGTAGTAAACACGTATGCCGCTGCGCAAATTGAACGTAACCTTGGTAAATCGTGGGCCGATTATACCAAAGAAGGAAATGGCTATCGCTACTTTTTACAATCACTCGCATCTATTCATCTCGACCCCACTAATCTGGAAGCGCAGATGAAACCACCGGGTAATCGCACTACGGTTTACATCATGATTGCAGTAGCTGTGCTGATATTGATAATTGCATGTATCAATTTTATGAACCTGGCCACCGCGCGTTCGGCTGAGCGGGCGCGAGAAGTAGGCGTGCGCAAAGTAATGGGTTCGTTCCGGCAACAGTTAGTATGGCAGTTCTTAACCGAATCGTTTGTGTTGAGTTTTGTAGGTGTGTTGCTGGCCGTGGCCATCATTTATTTCTCGCTGCCCGTGTTTAATTCACTTACTGATAAACAACTTGTGTTACCAATTACCGCTACGGCTGCTGGTATATTAATTTCGTTAGCGCTTGTAGTCGGATTATTGGCAGGAAGTTATCCGTCTTTCGTGTTGTCATCGTTCAACCCGGTAGTAGTGCTGAAAGGAAAATTCACAGGCAGTCAGAAAGGAAAATGGATTCGCAATGGGTTGGTGATTTTTCAATTCTGGATTTCGATTATTCTGATGATCGGAACTTTAGTCATCCAGCAACAGATGGAATTTATGTCTGCTAAGTCGCTTGGGTTTGACCGCGAGCAGGTGTTGGTAGTAGAGCGCGGCTTTGGACTTGGCCCCCAATCACGCACCATGATTGAAGAGTTTAAGCGCTTGCCCGAAGTTGCCGGAGCGGCAGGTTCGTTTGCCATGCCTGGTGATGAAGGCAATTTCTTTGGGATTCAATTTCAACCAGAAGGTTCATCTGAAATTTTAACTACCAAAACGATGGTGGTAGCAGACGGATTGCCCGAAGTAATGAGTATGCAATTGTTAGACGGGCGTTGGTTTGCAGAAAACACAAATGATTCGCTGCATCTGGTTTTGAACGAAGCCGCTGTAAAAGTGCTCGGCATCGAAAACCCAATTGGTCGCACGCTAATGGAGGTTAGACAAACACCTGAAGGCAATATTTCTTTGCCAATGAAAATTATAGGCGTAGTGCGCGACTTCAACTTTATGTCGTTGCGCGATCAGGTTACACCCCTGGTGTTGCAAAGCAATGAATCGTATGGTGGTGCAAATCAATTTATTGCTGTGCGGGTAAAGTCAGGTCAGATTTCGCAAGCCATAAAATCCATAGAAGCTAAATGGAAGGAAGTTGCACCCGAACAAGGTTTTAAATTTTCTTTTCTCGATCAAAACCTGAATGAACAGTACAAAAGCGAACAACAGTCGGCAAATTTGTTTGCCATATTCTCAGGTCTGGCCATTTTTGTTTCCTGCATCGGGTTGTTTGCACTCTCGGCTTACATCACCAGTTTGCGCACCAAAGAAATTGGCGTGCGTAAAGTGTTGGGTTCATCGATAGGGGGCGTGGTGTTTTTATTGTCAAAAGATTTTACGCGTATGATTCTGATTGCATTTGCGTTGGCTGTGCCGATGGCATGGTATATAATGGAAACGTGGTGGTTACAAAACTTTGCTTATCGGATTACGATTAATGCCTGGATTTTTCTAACCGCTGGTGGTGTGGCCTTGCTGATTGCATGGATCACGGTAAGTTATCAATCAATAAAAGCAGCAATACAAAATCCGATCGGGGCGTTGCGGAGTGAGTAATTATTGAGATGATTTTGGCATTAAATTCAGGCGCAAGCATTACGATTGCGCCACTTTTATTTTCAATGGGCTAAAAACAACTATCTTCATGCCTATGAAGCCAATCTCAACCACGTTCATCTTCCTGGTTTTGTTATCGTGTTCCACACCAGAACAACAACAATATTATTTACTCACAGCCACTCAGCCTTTCATTTCGGGTAAACCCCAATACCTGCAATCGCCTTTTGTTACCGCGGGCGATCGGGTGTACATGGTCGGTCATCAGGATGGTTCTTTCCCGGATCTTGGTTGGCATGTAACAGGCGAGATGGGCGGTATCTGGAATCATCCCATTAAATTAATGGATGGATTTAGTGCATCGCTTACGGCAAAACGTTCCGGAAATTCTTATTGTCTCGATAAGGCCGATAACTTCATCAACTACCCGGTAGGCAATGAACATCACTTTATGTGGAAAGAAGAAGAGATTGAAATGCAACGCTTTCAGTTTGTGCCCGATGGTTGGGAAGGAATGATTGTGGAATATACAATTGCCAATAATAGTGCCGTTACTAAACAATTAGATTTTTCATTCACAGGTTTGGTTGATTTGCGCCCTACCTGGTTGGGCGAACGTACCAACATGCTTGATGCTGAAGATGAAATTTCATTCGATGAAAAACTTTCGGCTGTGGTGGCAAAGGATAAAAACAATCCGTGGTTTGTTGTGTTTGGCGGATCTTTGAATACTCATACTTTTTCTTCGGCAAGTATTTGCAAAACAGAACGAACAGGCTTAGGTGTCGATGGATCGTTGACCTACGAGTTGTTTCTTCAACCCGGTTCCATGGAGGTAATTCAGTTCTTTATTGCCGGCTCTTACAAATCAGAAGCTGCGGCCCGCGAAACATTTTCGTTTTTGAAAAATATGGGACCAATTGAATTGGATGAAAAGATTGATCGTTTCAAGCAGGTTAAAGAAACAGCCAATCTGATTATTCCTGATAAAGATGTTGCCGATATGTACGAATGGCTTAAGTATAATACCGAATGGTTAGTGCGCACCGTGCCCGAACAAGGTAATGCGGTATCTGCGGGTTTGCCTGATTACCCGTGGTGGTTTGGGGCCGACATGACCTACACGTTACAAGGTGTACTCGCAACCGGTAACCATACACTGGCTAAAAACTCTATTCAGTTGCTCAGTAATCTTTCTAAAAAGACCAACGACAATGGAAGAATCATTCATGAAGTTTCTACCAATGGTGCGGTGTTTAATCAGGGCAACGTAAACGAAACAGCACAATACATTACGATGCTAAAAGTTTATGCCGACTGGACAGGCGATAAAGAATTGATCACCGAACTTTTTCCAACTGTAGTGCAGGGCATTGAATGGCTAACCGAAACAATGGATGAAGACGGAAATGGTTATCCCAATGGTAATGGCATGATGGAAATACATGGGTTGGATACAGAGATGATTGATGTAGTAGCTTATACCCAACAAGCATTGGGTAGTGCTGCGCAGTTAGCCGCATGGGTTGGGGAGAAAGAACTGGCGTTAACCTATCAGCGCAAAGCTGATGTGTTGAAAACTAAGATCAATTCTGAATGGTGGAATGAACAAGAGCAATCGTTCGGGGATTTCAGAAGTACTGTGACCGAGGCTAAGCCCATTGTAGCCGCTGCGTTGGTACGTGCCGATACCTTGGGCAAACCGTGGGCAGTGAAGGAATTGAAAGCTACTGAGCAGAAAATGAAAACCTATTCAGCAGGTAAACAATTTCCGTTTGTGGTGTATCACAACTGGGTGGTGAATACGCCTATGGAAACTGGTGTAGCTGATAAATCTAAAGCAATGGCTGCACTTAAAACAGCAACTAAATATGAAAATCCGTTTGGTGTATATGTTACCGGTATTGACCGTAGCGATGAACCTGATAGTGTGGTTTTAAAATCCCGCAAGAAAACATTCTCTTATACCGGTGCTGTGATGACGCTGCCCACCGGAGTGCAGGCAGTAGCGGCTGCTAACTATGGTAAACCGAACGAAGCTCTGGGGTATATTAAAAAACTACAGCAGTCATTCAGCTATGCGTTGCCGGGTTCGATGTATGAAGTCTCGCCCGATTTTGGAATGGTGGTGCAAGCCTGGAACATTTATGGCGTAGCGGTACCGCTTATCCAATCTTTTTTTGGAATAAAGCCCAATGCAATGGAAAAGCAAATTAAGATTGCCGCCCAACTGCCTGATAGTTGGGATGATGTTGCAATTGAAAATGTTAAAGTGGGGGAGAATATACTCTACTTAAAAATAAGTCGCAGCTCTGATTACGTAGAATACCAGATTCAGCAATCTCAAGTGGATTGGAAGCTGCTGGTAGATGTAAAGGGTGCGAAGAAAATTTTAGTTAATGAAAAGGAAGTATCGGTGACTGATGAAGTAGTGTTAGTGGGTGCGGAGCAGGTGGTGCGGGTTATTACTGACCAACCTTTAGAACATCTAAAATAGTTAGTTTGTTACAACAAGCGGTTTGTCGTATTTAACAATGGTTTTATGAGCGGACTTATAAAACAAAAGCCCTGGCAACAGGGCTTTAGAGTTTATTAATGATAAGTTTGATTTCAATCCAACGCCTTAACCCCCGGCAATACTTTGCCTTCAAAGTATTCAAGCAAGGCCCCACCACCCGTAGAGACATAACTTACTTTTTCTTCGAAGCCAAACTGAGCAACAGCTGCGGCTGAATCGCCACCACCAATCAGCGAGAAGGCACCTTTACCTGTGGCGCGCACTACCGCTTCGGCAATAGCTTTGGTACCGGCTTCAAACTTTTGCATTTCAAAAACACCCATTGGGCCATTCCATAAAATGGTTTTGGAATCTTCTATTACTTTGCTAAACACAGCAATGGCTTGCGGGCCAATGTCCAATCCCATCCAGCCATCGGGTATATTGTTGTTGCTGGCAGTTTGTGTGTTGGCATTTGCATCAAACTTATCGGCTGCTACCGAGTCGATTGGCAAATGCAGTTCTACACCTTTGGCTTTAGCCTTTTGAATCAACTCTTTGGCAAGGTCTAACTTATCGGCTTCTACCAGTGAGTTGCCAATATTTCCACCCAATGCTTTAAAGAAAGTATAGGCCATCCCACCACCAATAATCAGGTGATTTACTTTGTCTAATAGTTTTTCAATAATTAAAATCTTATCGGAGATTTTAGCGCCACCCATAATAGCGGTAAACGGTTTGGCTGCGTTCTCTAAAACTTTTTTTGCATTGTCCAGTTCTGCAGTCATTACAAAGCCCGCACACCTGATTTGAAAGAATTGCGCTACAATGGTGGTTGAAGCATGTGCGCGGTGGGCTGTACCAAAGGCATCGTTAACATACACATCGCCATGCTTGGAAAGTTTTTCGGCAAAAGCTACATCGCCTTTTTCTTCTTGCTTATAAAAGCGCAGGTTTTCGAGCAACAATACTTCGCCTGGTTTTAGGGCCGCAGAAAGTTTATAGGCATCATCGCCAATACAGTCATTAGCAAATTTTACGGGTACGCCTAATAAAGCTTCGGTAGCTTTGATGGTATGCTTCAGTGAATATTTTTCTTCGGGACCTTCTTTTGGTCGGCCGAGGTGACTCATCAAAACTAAACTACCACCATCGGCCAGAATTTTTTTAAGCGTAGGGATGGTAGCCCGGATGCGGTTATCATCTGTTACTTCAAACGATTTGTCTAATGGTACATTAAAATCTACCCGGATGAGGGCGCGTTTTCCTTTGAAGTTGATGTCGGTAACAGTTTTCATAACAGCAGGTTTGAAGTGAATTTTTTAAGTGGCACAAGATAGGAAAAAGACTGCATGTGAGCGAGATTGAAAAAATTGCAAAGGTTTGCAGAAGCAATTTATGTTAAAGCTTTGACGAAGGAACTTCCTGCTGCAAAACCTGTTGCCACTCGTTCGCTTCTGCATACTGCTTAATAACCACATTACGGTTGGCAAGCAAACTTGTAAGGTATCTTTTCAGGATTACGAAATCAATAACCTTGCCCACTACACCATAAGGAGCTTGAAAATAAAAGTGATCGACCATTGTGGTGTGACTTTCTTGCGAATAGAAAAAATGATCGTGAGTCATTAATTTAAACGGGCCACGTACCATCTCATCGGTAAAGAAGAAAGGCCTTGAAAATTTTGTGATAACCGACTGCAACGAAAACCGAATCCCAAAGTGAGTTGCTCGCCAGGTAACAGTATCGTGCAGTTTCATTAAGCCAGTTTCAACACCGCCTGTAATTTCTTCATGCGATTGTTGCATGGAAACTTTATGCAGATCTACACTGCGCGATAAATCAAAGCAGCGTTCGATGGGTGCTTTGATGAAAGTGGTAAGCTCAATCTTAGTCACAATTTATGGATGTAAAAAGCAGAGCGTTAGGCCTGAAAACTTAGCTCTGTTTCAACAGGAAGGTTTGCAGGGGTATCAATCAGCAATTTCCAGGTATTACCTTCAGCATATTGTTTGATCGCTTTGTTGCGTCTCTTAAGCATCAATAATAGATGCCTTCTGATCAACAATGTGTCGGCTGTTTCACCAATCAGTCCCCAGGGCGATTGAAAGTAAACATTATCCACCATTACGGTTTCACCCGGGAATTCATAGAAGAAATGATCGTGCACAAATGTGCGAAATGGTCCTACTTTCATTTCATCGCTAAAGAAATAAGGTTTAGCACACCGCTTTAATTCAATTTCTGAATGGTATTGGCGGCCCAGGTAATAGGTTACGCGCTGAATCCGCTGTCCGGGTTCCAACAAACCCCGTATTATTTTGTGATCGAAATCTTTAACGGTGGGGTTGGAGTTTAATTCAATGCTGCGTGCAAGATCAAAGCACCGGTCGATGGGTGCGAATATGTGAGTGGATAGTTCTATTTTGGTCATAACAAGAGGTAGCGTTAATCTCCAAAACTTATTCCAAGGCCTTTAGCTGCCTGAACAAGATAAGAATCTTTATTTAAAAAATTGTAGTCGGCCGTAGCTTCTTCCAGACTTACTGAAGTAATGGTATTATTTTTAAATGCAACCATACGGCCAAATTGTTTATTTAAAGCAAGTTCAAAGGCCTTAACTCCAAATAATGAGGCCAACACCCGATCAAAAGCGGTGGGGGTTCCTCCGCGTTGTACATGGCCCAGTACCGTTTCGCGAATTTCGGCCTTGCAGCCTGCATCTTTTAATTGTTTGGAAAGTTGATAGGCAACACCACCCAACCGCACATGCTCCGATCCTTTTTCGCCTGCCGTTGCTGTAATTGAACCCGCTTTGGGTTTAGCGCCTTCGGCAATAACAATATTTACAAACCCACGACCGTTCTTATAACGCGCTTCAATTTTTTTAACAAGCTTATTGATGTCGTAGGGAATTTCGGGTATCAGGCAAATTTCGGCCCCACCGGCAATGGCTGTGTGTAAAGCAATCCAACCGGCATCGCGGCCCATTACTTCCATAATCATTACACGATGGTGGCTTTCGGCAGTTGTAACCAATTTGTCAAAGCTATCGGTAGCGATCTGCACGGCAGTTTGAAAACCGAACGTAATATCGGTGGCCGATAAATCATTGTCGATGGTCTTGGGAACCCCAATCATGGGCAGCCCTTTATCGAAAAGTGTTTTAGAAATTTTCTGCGAGCCATCGCCACCAATGTTAATAATGGCATCAAATTTTAAGGCTTTCAGTTTTTTTACCAATTCATCGGAGCGATCGAAGAATTGGGTAGTACCATCGGGTTGCACCACTGGAAACTTAATAGGATTGGCCTTGTTGGTAGTTTTTAAAATGGTACCACCTTTTACATGAATGCCGGCTGTTTTTTTACTGGTAAGCTTAACTATTTCCTGAGGCTCGTTCAGTACTCCATTAAAGGCTTCAATGCTGCCATATACTTCCCAGGGCTCACCGTGTAAACTCTCTTTCCGTGCACGCTTGCAAACTCCTCGTATAACCGCATTCAAGCCGGGGGCATCTCCGCCTCCGGTAAGTACAAGTATTTTCATAGTGGGGTAGAAAATTCAACCAAGTAAATTAAATATTTCAGCGCACACAACTTTTTTTTAATAGGCGGCTCTGCGCAGGCGGTCGTTTATGGCGCGCCCCAGGCCATGCTCTGGCACCAGTTCGGCCAGTATAACGTCAATAGCGGTTTTGTCGAGTGTGCGCAGGGCAGCAAACAAATGCTGAGCAGCTTCTTCTAAATCGCCACCTGGTGATAGGATTATTTGTTGATTTGGAGCCACTCCCGGCAAGGCATGCTGAAACATAATAGTTCCGGCATGTAGATGTGTGTAAGCTCGTAACTGAGCCTGAGTTCCCAGAATGATTTTTTTACCCGGTGCATAATGGCTTTGCAATTGGCCAGGAGCATGAGGGTTGGAGTTGGAGTGGAGCTGAACATGGAGTGGGCCAGTGAAAGCCTCCAGGTTTTCGATAGCCAAGCCCCCCAACCTCAACACCATGCCCTGTTCATTTTCAAAACCTACAATTGTCGATTCAATTCCTACCCGGCATTCGCCACCATCTAAAATGTAAGCTACTTTATCGCCCAATTGTTCGTTCACATGTTGAGGCGTTGTGGGGCTAACATATCCAAACGGATTGGCGCTGGGTGCGGCTAATGGAAAAGAAAGACTTTGTAGTAGTTGCAGCGTGAGTACATGATCCGGACAGCGCAATCCTACTGTGTTTAATCCCGAAGTAACAATATCGGGCACGGTTTCTTTTTTGGGTACCAGTAATGTGAGGGGGCCTGGCCAGAATTTTTGTGCAAGTGCTTTTGCTTTCTCAGGAAATGAGGAAGATAATGTTTCGGCTTGCGCCAGTGAAGCAACATGTACAATCAGCGGATCGAAATGGGGGCGGCTTTTAGCTTTAAAGATTTCAAGTACTGCTTTGTCATTTAATGCATTGGCTGCCAGACCATACACGGTTTCGGTTGGAATAGCCACGAGTTGGCCTTCTGTAAGAAGTTGCTTTGCGCGATGGATGTCTTTACCTATTTCAGCCATTTACGTTATTGATTAGAAACTTGCCACCAAGTCACAAAGCACCAGGAAATTAAAAAATATAAATAAACCTTTGGGCTTAGTGCCTTCGTGGCATTACCGGGTAAGTTTTACATAGACTACAAAACTAAAATTTATTTGCCACGATTCTGTAAACGCTGTAAGTTGCAGTAAAACCATTTGCCATGAGTAACAAAACGCGTTCAATATTAAAAGCAATTGCGGTACTGCTGGTGCTGCTGGCTGTCTTAATGGAGTTGCACATCATTATCATACCGGCCATCGCTGTCTATAAATTCTGGATTGTGGTAATTGCGTTTGCGATTATGCTAATCAGCACGAAATAATTTTGTTTTTCATGCGCAGTACAGATTGTTCGGTGGTGTAATGTTCCAATTCTGATAGTGCAATCCATTTTACATCGTGCGATTCTTCGCTTACGATAATTTTTTCTTCGCGTGTGGCTTCTACTAAAAACCGCACATCGTAATGGTGGTGTGCCGGAAAGTCTTTTCGTGCGGGTATTAAGTGGATATCCACATCGAACGGAAGTTCACCTGCAATTTTAAAATTTGTTAACCCGGTTTCTTCTTCGGCTTCGCGCAAAGCAACCCGCAACACGTTTTCATCGCCATCGGCATGACCACCCGGTTGTAGCCATCGGTTTAACTTGGCGTGATGCACCAGTAATACAGAATCACGTTCAGGAGTAACAATCCATGCCGATCCGGTAATATGGCCTGGTAAATGGGTGCGCTCGTAACAGGTAGGCGAAGCCAACAATTTTAAAAAGTCGCTAGAGAATACTGATTCTTCCGGATAGGCACTTTTATATGCAGCAAAGAATTGAATGAGAGCAGCACGGTTTTGGGCCATGCTATTGAATCACAATTGTTACCTTATTGAATTTACCTTCTTCCAGTTTGCCGATAATTTCGCCACCACCCGAATTGTCCTTATCATCTTTCCGAACAATAACATAGTAAGACAATGCTTGCATTTTCTTTAGCTTAACCAATCCCTTCGAATCACTTATTCCTTCCAATACAACGTTTTGCTCTTTCAGGTAATCCTGTTCCGATTTAAAAAGTTTTACTTCGGCACCTTCTACTGTGTTACCGGTTTCATCGCGCACGGTGATTGTTAACGAGGTATTGAATAATTGGGCCTGGGCATCGGAAAACACGAGTGCGAGTACCACGACCGCACTAAGCAAAAATATTTTTTTCATGTCTCAACTATTATACTACATAGTTACACAAACCAAATTAAAAAGGAAAGCAAGACCAGGTCTTTAAGCAGTAATGTAAAAGGCCCGGAGTCTGATTAAAATGGCAAATGATTTTTTACCGGATCAATACCACACCACCCCGTTTTTCCTGAATTCCTTTTTCGGGTCTGAATGAGCTTACATACCGGAACACATAGGCATAGGTGCCGGGAGGCAACGGCTGGCCGGCATTGTTGTTATAACCTCCGTTCCATTGAAAATTTTTATCCTTCGATTCAAACACAAGCTCACCCCAGCGGTTGTAAATCAACACCTGGAAATTGTCGGTAATAAAGAATGTATATGCAAAAAAGTTTTTATTATCGCTTATCCCACTGGTAGGCCGGAAGGCATTGGGCGCCACCAGTTTCGGAATGCAATCATTAATTACTTCGGTGCGATCGCGCGATACACAACCAAACGAGTTGGTAATATCTACATCGTAAAACCCTTCGCTATCGGCAGTAAGTACCCGATTGGTATAACTCAGGCTCAATTCATTCTTAAACCAATTGTATAATTGAAATGGTCCGGGATCAAGATCTACAGATGCTGTTTCGGGGTCGTTATTGTCCGGATCGTTGCAAATGATTACCCGATCGGGAAGATTGCCTTGTGGTACGGGTAATTTTATAACCTGGATTTGTGCCGGGGTGGTGCATCCATTTTTACTTATTTCTACTTTGTAGATACCAGCTTCGGTTTGATTCAAAGTAGCTGCGGTTTGTCCTGCTATTGGTGTGTTATTCCTAAACCACGCATAAGTTACACCGGTGGCATTTGTAGTTGCTGTTAGCGAAAAAGGTTGATTGTTATCGCAAGCCGGAGTTCCTGCCAGCGCTGCTGTAATTGTGCCAACTATGTTTACAGTTTGTGCAGCCGATCGGGTAATACACCCATTTACGGTGTTAAGTATTTCTAACACATACGAGTTACCATGGTCGGCTGTGGTAAGGCTGATTGACTGACCTAACGCTGTAGGAGTTACACTACCGTTGGCATACCAACGATACGTAAAGCTACCGGAAGGTTGTGCGGTTAAAATTACCTGATCGGCACAAGCATCACTTTGGGTAAAGGTGGGTGTAATAACATTGGTGATATTAACAGTAATAGTTTGTGTGGACGGGCAACCAGCTGCACCCGATCCGGTAACGGTAAACGTAACTACTCCGGCCCCTGGTTGTAATTGAATAGTAGCTCCGGTAGCAGGGCCCACAATACTACCGGGCACACTTGCCACCCACGAGTAAGCGGTGGCAGTTCCTGATGCAGTAAGCGAAGGTGATGCATCGCAAAGGTCGCTTGCATCGATTGTAAATGCCACGGGTGGGTTGGGCGCAACGGCAATAGTTCGTGTATCAATGCAGCCACCAGCATCTTCTACTTCTAAAATGTAATTTCCGGCCAGCAATGTCGGAGCGATGGTGGTGGTTAAAAATGGTGACGTGGCGGGAAGGGAAGGGCCAAACACCTGGTTAGTAGCAGTATTGGTGAGTGTAAACTGGTAAGGGCCAGTTCCACCTGCTACTGTTACCGAATAAGCTACAATACATGGATCGGTTACAACCGGGTTAATTGTTAAGGCAACATCGGTAAGAGCAATTGAACTGGATAATGTGCAACCTGAAATCTGATCGGTAACAATGGCCGAAAAAGTACCCGCACGCTGGCCGGAAATGGGGCCTACAGTGGAAGGCGCACTTTGGTCAATACCCTGCTGATTAAAACTGTTAGGCCCGGTTAAGAAGTAAGAGTAAAGTGGGCCGCCTGGTGGTGCAGAGGTATTAAGCTGCAGGGTGATGGTTCCGTTTGCAGCACCGCATGTTAAAGGGTTAGTTCCCGACAGAACAAAAGCTGGCGATACATTAATGGTAAAGATTTTATCCGCTACTGTAAAGCAGGTAGTGAACGGATCGGTTACAGTTACTTCGTAGGTAAACACACCGGGTGCCGAGGTGTCCACGCCTTGTACCTGGGTGGTGCTGGCATTTACTCCGTTGATGCGCCATTGATAGGTAGCTCCGGGATTCAAGGCATCCAGGGTAGGTGTTGCATTGTCTTCGCAAATAGTTAGGTCGGGTCCCAGGTTTACTTGGGGTCGGTTATCGACAACAATACTTTGGGCGGTGGATGTGCACCCATTGACATCGGTATTCACAACTGAAATGAAAGCCGGGTTATTGATTACCACAGTTTGTGTGGTTTCGCCATTGGACCATTGGTGGGTTAATCCGGGCGTGTTGGGAATGTTGGCATCTAAGGTAACAGCTCCGGTACACAGCGCAATGGCCCCTGGTATTGATGGAAGCGCGGGCGGATCAAATATCCGTACTTGCTGCACAATGGTGGTATCTAACCCGCAACGATTGGTTAAGCGCATGGACACGGTATAAGTGCCGGCTGCTGCATACAAGTGTGCAGGCGAAGGTTCCGTACTGCTGCCTCCATCGCCAAACGACCACAGAAAATTATCAATCGGATCGGTTGCTGTGCCCGTAAATTGGGTTGAATCACCCACACAAACACCGGCAAAAGTAAATCCTGGGCCACCAAAAGCGTTGCCTTGAAATTGAATAAAATTAGGTAAGCCCAACCGGCTATTGGTGCCGGCTGCCAACGTAAAACCTGATGGATTAAAAGTAGAGAGCTGCGTGGTATCTTCGTTGGCAAGAATAGTACCAAGCACATTGCTGCCATTAATGGCTACATAAAGTTGATTATCGGGTGCGCGTTGAATGGCCCCCAGTTCCAGATTTTGGTTGATGCGTTGTTTGAAGAAAGGTCTGTCTAACGAATCTAAAAAGTACTCAAAAATTTGCGATGGGGTAGGCGAGCCCTTTACGGTTGCAAAAAGTTTGCTACCCCCGGGCGAAAACTCAACACCATAAACCTGGCCGTTGGGTTCGTTCAAATTAATCTGCCGAAAATTAGTTAACCGCCCCGTACTGTCAACAAGTGTAAACAGTTCAACCAGGTTATTGGTGCCGGGTGTGGATAATGCAACCGCCACGTTATTGCGAGGCCCAAGCTTCATGTACCCTTCGGCATTTACAGCCGATTGGAAAGAATGCACAGAACCAACTTCTGAATAAACCGGTTGGCCGATGCCATCCGCTGCAATAGGATATGATCGGAAAACATTGTTCCCATATTCGTGCACAATCAACCACCGTTCATTGGCAGTAATGCGTTCGGTACTTCTGGAAAATAATAAAACATTTTTTTGCTGCAGCGCCCCGTTTCCGGAATTGAGTTTTAAATCGAAAAGTGAATAACGTACTTCAAAAAGGCCGGTGCCATTAACAGCTTGTGTGGTAAAGATGTAATACAATGTTTCATCGCCTGGCACGGGTACAATAATGGCCGATTGTGAGGCAGCAGGATCACCTCCAATACCATTGTCTATTTCGGTATCAGTTTTGTCAAAGACTTTATCACCATCGGTATAGAAAATCACGTCTCCATTCCGATCGCACACAATTGCACAACCCTCCGGAGCATTCATGGCGCTATTGCTGAGTGCTACCGGTGGTGCTTCGTTAAAATCGATCCCGGCCCGGTTACCAAAATGCCAAACATTCGATCGTTGATCTTGTAAACCATATTCTTTCACATTTACACCGGCATAGGCCGAACAGCCGGATGCATCGGTTACAACTACGTAGTAATAGCCTGCCGAGTCGGGGGTTAAGGTATCGCCTAAATCGCCATTCGACCATACTATAGAAGCAGGCGTACCGCCTTGCACTGTTACGCGTACTCTGAATTGTGTAGCGGCTGTGGCCGATCCGCGCGGAGGTGGAAACTCATCGCGGCAAGCAGTTGTATCTTGCACCAATTGCAATTGTAAAGCAAAGGGATTAATTGTAACGGGTTGGGTAACGGATTGTGTTTGCCCCCGATAAAATGCCTGAAGAGTAACATTAAAGGTACCGGCAGTTTGGTAAGTATAAACAGGCGACCAGTTTCCGGATGATCCGGTGCCATCACCAAAATCCCATCGTAAACTGTCAGCATTGGGTAACACTTCTGGAAAAAAACTGGTGGGCGAATTCTGGCAGGTGCCTTGTGCGATAAATGTAACTTGAAGCGTAACGTTATCACGAGGTTTGAATGCCGGAAATTGAGTAGCATTAAAATTCGTTGCGCTAAATAATGCCTGGGTATTCACTACGGCTGCGGCAACTGTGTCCACATTGGTTAGGCGCGCTGCAAGAAAGGGTCCACCGGCTGTTGCCTGGTATAAGTGATAAATAGCACTATCCGGTGCCATTTGTAATCCGTAACTTCTGAAGATGGCGGGATTGATAACGGGAGCAAGTGTAATGCTGGGATTAAGATAATCGTATTGAAACACATTGGCATTAATACCTGTATCGCCATGGCGCGACAGATATAAATATCGCCCTTGGTTATCCCACTCAATATCGTATATGGCCTGATTGTTAGTAGCACCTGTTACAGCTGAGTTGATGATCAATCTGTCGAAGCTTAAAAGTCCGGTGGTGTTATCAAAATTTAGAATAAGCGCATCGGTATTATTGGTTTGGGGTGCTACTGCAAGTTTGCCCGAAGCTTCGTGATACGAAAAATTAGCTACCGACATGGGGAAACCCAAACCGGATGAGTTTATAGTAGGAAAAGTGGCGGAAGCATCGATGCGGGTTGCCGAATAGGTTTGTGTTCCATTTTCATGCGTTATCAGCCAGAAGTCGGTATTGTTGGCATGTGGTACAATAATCATCCCCTCCGATCGGTTTGTTAAAACCGGTAGGGCTACATTTTTAGCAGCTTCAACAACACCCAATGCCGGTGCAGGAAATACTGCGTTACCAAACTGATTCATATCAACAGCCGAGCGACTGATACTTCCTCCGGTTGTAAAACTTGCTGTATTGGTGAAAATAAACCAACGGTTGGTTTGGCCGGGCATTGGTGAAATTGCCACCGGTTGATTTGCATTGGGCTGCCCAACCAAACCTGTACCGTTGGGCATCAACGCATGGGTAGCATCATAAACACGAATACCATCGGTATAAAATAATAAGTTGGCTGTTGCCGGATCGGTTGCTACGGCTGCACCACCTTGCGCAAAAGGTGTAGCCTGATTGGTAACGGGTTGTGCCACATTGGTTGCACGGTTAAACCGGATTCCATTAGATGAATTTCCAAAGTACCAGTTATGCTTGGAAAGATCTTGCGCAAAAATTTGCAGAGGCAGGAGCCATGCCAGTACTAATTTAATGTACAATCTAAATTGTGGTTTGGTATTGCGGTATTCGTTCACCCTCATAACAAGCTCCATCATGTAATTCTGAAATCGAAAATTAAAACGTCAAACTCCACTAAAGTAATACAATTTGCTCTAAAATTTCGTTTATCAGTCCAAACCGCCCTATTTGTCGGTAAATGTTTTTTTTAGTGTTCCGAAAGAATTTAATTTGCCTTGATTGCGCTTACTAAAAACTGAGTTGATGCCTCGCGTTTTACTTCTTGCTGGTTTCTGTATGCTGTTGGTTGTGGAGTGGGTAACTGCTCAAGATCCTCAGTACTCGCAATTTTATGCTGCACCGCTTTATCTTAACCCGGCCTTTGCTGGTTCTACAGGTCAAAAGCGAGTGGGTATAAACTACCGCAACCAGTGGCCTTCTATTGATGCAAACTTTAACACAATCTCAGCATTTTATGATACCTACATCGAAGATAAAAACAGTGGTGTAGGTGTTTTGTTAACACGTGATCGGGAAGGTGTATTCGGGTTACAATCCATGAGCCTGGCCTTTCAATATTCGTACGATTTAAGAATAGTAGAAGGTTTATCGTTCCGGCCCGGGGCTCAGGTTGCAGTATATAATCGCTCTATCAATTTTAACCGGTTGGTATTTGGCGATCAGATTGATCCGGTAACGGGTAACCTAATACCGGGTGCTTCGGCTGAGGAACTGAATACCGGCCAAAGCAAGTTTTTCCCCGATCTTTCATTTGGTGGTTTATTATATAGTAAGCGTGCCTGGCTGGGTTTTGCGGCACATCATTTAACCGAACCCAATCAATCGTTGATAGGCGAGGAGAGCCGCTTGCCCCGCAAGCTTTCGGCACATGCGGGCTTTAAATTTTATTTTAAGCCAGGCGAAATGGGTGATGGATTTTATAGTCGCCCGCGCGAGCGAAGTATTGCGCCTGCTTTGCAATACCGCCATCAGGGGGAGTTCGATCAGATGGATGTAGGCTTTTATTTTACGTTCGAGCCGTTGATTATTGGCACCTGGTATAGGGGTGTGCCATTCAAAAAAGTAAACGGATTTGTAAATAATGAATCGGTAGTATTGTCGATTGGGTTTACCAAACGCGGTGCAAAAGACATTATGAATATTGGGTACAGTTATGATTATACCATCTCGCAATTGGGTCCGGCCAGTGGCGGTGCGCATGAATTTAGTTTAGTGTACTCCTGGTCAACCCGCAACCCCCGCAAGCCGCCCAAGGATAAGTTGATGATTCCGTGCCCGGATTTTTAGAAATGGTTGCTTGTTACCGGTTACCAGTTACCAGCTAGAAGTAGTAGAATTGTAGTAACTAAATTTGATTGAGAATGAAAAATCAACCTGCATTGTGGTACTCGCAACCTTCACTTAAAGTAGTGTTGATTTTTGTTTCGATTTGGCTGATTGGAAACGGATTATTGATAGTAGCAATAACGGATATTTTCAGGCAACCATTTCTTGTTACCGGTCACTACATAAGTGTACTTATGATCGTAATGTCCACTTTTCAAACAGGTAAACTTATCCGTAATTACTTTTGTGACCGAACAACCCGCAACCAGCTGCCAGTTACCAGTAACTTATAAACCGGTAAACCCGCAACCGGAAACCTACTCCTCCCCGCCATCAAGCTTGCAAAAGTTATCCATGCCAATGTGAAGCAACGCATCGCCTGCGTTTACCACCGGGTGATTATTTAACCCAACTACATAACCACTGGAAGGTGACTTAACAGTTTCCTTAAACTCGCCAAATGGATCGGTAATGGTACCTACTATCTGATTCTTATTTACAAAGTCGCCACTCTTAATGGTAGATTGAAATAAGCCTGCATGTTGTGCGCGGGCCCAGGATGAGTTCCAGATAATTTTATTTGCTTCTTTCGGTTCAGGTGCTTCGTCAATCATGTTTAAATGCTTCATCAGCCGGAGTGTGCCGCTTATGCCATCTTCAATGGCTTGCTGATCGAAGCGTAATGATTCGCCACCTTCATAAACAATTATGTTTTTATTCAACTTGGCTGCCTGTTGGCGAATGGAGTGCGGCCTGAATGGTGAATCAATGGTGAATGGCGCATGGAAAGCATGGGCAAGCTCAACATTCTTTTCATCGGCCATTACACAGCGTATCTGCGGATAATTGGTGCGCATGGCACCACCGGTATGAAAATCAATTCCGTAATCGATATATGGAATAATATCGTGGGTAATGTGATACGCTACACGCGAAGCAAGCGAACCATTTTTACTTCCCGGAAAGGAGCGGTTTACATCTTTGCCATCGGGTACTTCGCGCGAGTAATTTAAAAAGCCATAGATGTTGATGATGGGCATGCAGATAACAGTGCCACGCTTTACACGATTATAACCCAGATCTAAAATTCTGCGCACAATTTCCATCCCGTTAATTTCATCGCCATGCATACCTGCGGTAAGTGCCAGTACCGGCCCCGGTTCCAATCCCCGAAAGGCATAAATGGGGGTATCGATTTGTGTGCGCGAAGGCAACCGTGCAATGTTAATGATAATCTCTTTGAATTCACCTGGCCGTATGTGTTGACCTGCAATGGTTACGTCTTTCATCTTTACTTTAATTGGTCGATGGTCGATAGTCCATTAGTTAGGGTTTTCGACTATTGACTAAACAACCATCGACTATTGACAATTATGCATTTACTTTATCCTTCTGTATTTTCTTCTTCCCCGCATGTTTTTCCAGGTACTGATAAATTTTTCCGGCAATATCAACTTTGGTAGCGCCTTCAATTCCTTCTAATCCCGGTGAGGAGTTTACTTCAATGATAAGCGGGCCGCGTTTGGACGGCAGCATATCCACACCTGCAACACCAAGGCCCATTTTTTTTGTGGCTTCAATGGCAGCATGTTTTTCATGTCGATCGAGTTTAACCACAGTAGCCACGCCACCGCGGTGCAGGTTGGATCGAAATTCACCTTCGCGTGTTGCCTGGCGTTTCATGGCACCTACTACTTCACCGTTTACTACAAAGGCACGAATGTCTGAACCTTTGGCTTCTTTAATAAACTCCTGCACAATAATGCGGGTCTTCACACCATGAAAGGCTTCAATTACAGATTGTGCAGCCTTTTTATTTTCTGCTAATACAACTCCAAGTCCTTGTGTGCCTTCCAAAAGTTTAATAACAACAGGGGCTCCACCTACCGCTTCAATTACACCTTCAGTATCGCGACTGTAATCCATGAAAATGGTTTTAGGCAAACCCAAACCTGCGCGTGAAAGTATTTGCAAACTTCGCAGCTTATCGCGCGAGCGAATTAATGCCTGCGATTCAACTGCTGTAAAAACTTTCATCATTTCAAATTGACGCACAACAGCAGCTCCATAAAATGTTACCGAAGCACCAATGCGTGGGATAATGGCATCGAAGTAATCTAGTCTGCGGCCATTGTACCAAACCATTGGATTTTTCTTTTCTATCAACAACACACATTTCATGTGGTCGATAATCTCTACCCGGTGTCCTCTTTTTTCTCCTGCTTCTTTCAGTCGTGTGGTAGAATACAACTTTGGATCTCTGGAGAGTATGGCAATATTCATGTGCCTTGGGTTTTGTGTTGGTAAGATAAGTCATTTTTAGTGACGTCAATCAGAAAGCGGTCGCGCAATATTTTACGCCCTAATAGTACCGGAAATTTCAGGTTACCCCGATTGCTTAATGAGAATTCGGCCCGGATTAAATGATGATAAATTCTTATAGTGGTCTTAATTACGTAACGTAGCTCGGCTTCACCAAACGAGTTTTTGATTTCGCGTTGTTTGAATTTTTTAAAGACATATTTTTTACCGGTAAACTCCGGATGTTCTTCATCTAATAGTACAAACTCAAGGTTGCCATCAATTACTTCTACCCGCGAACAATGTAAACTACAATTATAGGCACCGGTATCAATTTTAGCATGAATATCGGTTAACCCCAATTTGGGTAAGTCCACACGATCAGATCGGCCAAGTGTTAACATAATTTAAGCTATGCAGAAATTTCGAAATAAAAAAAGCCCCGATAAATCAGGGCTTATGAATGCATTATGAAAGTATTAGTACTTGATGGGCACCCGTACAAGGGTGTTTTCCCAGGCAATAACCATTGCATCTTTGCCATCGAACATGATGGTGAAAGCCTCCACCTCAGCTTCTGGTTTGCCTACAGGAACTTTAACGCGCGCTACGTCTTTCGATTCTTCGTATTCGTAAGCACCCCAGGTATCAAGTTTGGTGTTGAAGATAATTGTCCACTCGGTTTTATCTGGGATAGCATACATGGTATAGGTGCCAGCCTTTACAAGCTTATCACCAAAGGTAATATCCTGATAAAGTTTTATTTCAGTGGCTTCATTAGCACCCAGACGCCATACTTTGCCAAAGGCTTCGGCACCACCTAACATGGTACGACCTTTTTTGGACGGCCGGCCATATACTACTTTAGCCAAAGGAGCGGTATTGCGTCCGTTAGGGCGGAAGTAAGCAATATCAGCAGGGCTTGGATCAAGGCCCGGAAGTTTTTGAGCAGTTGAATCCAATGTTCCAATTATCAGAAAGAAAGCTGTTGCTAACAGTGCAAAATGTGTGTTTTGTTTTTTCATAAGCTTGTTAATATTACTTAAGCCAAGTTATAAAAAAAGCCCAGGTTGTTCAGGGCTTTAATTTTATATCTTATCCTTTCGTGATTTTAAATCCAACCTGGGTATTCTCCCACTTTAATATTACTTGATTTTTTCCGGCTTCAATGGTAAATGTTTCTACAAAGGCCGAAGTTTTTGAAGGTTTCACTTTCACACGAACCACATCCTTTGCATCAGAATAGTCATACGGACTGCCGTCTGCTTGCTTGTTAATAATAATTACCCATTCGTTTTCGCCAGGAATAGTGAATAACCCGTATTTACCTTTTGCTAAAGCCTGACCTTCAAGTTTTACGTTTCCGCTAAACTCTATGCTTGTTGTAGCATTAGCACCTGTACGCCATACTTCTCCGTAAGGAACTAAGTCACCCATAATCTTACGTCCTTTTGCCGAGGGCTGGTGATAATCAACAGTAACCTTTACACCATCAATAGTGCCTTCTGCTTTGGCAGGTGGACTGGCTGGTTTTTTGTCTTGCGCAAATACGCTTGCACAAAGTGCTACCGCGAACAAGGTGAGAGTCAGACTCAATAGTTTTTTCATAGGATTGATTGTTTAATTACTGTTTAACAGAACGGAATGTAGTTCAAATATAGCTTTTGAACACACTCTTAAACGATGAAGCGAGGAATTGTTCTGTAATACAGATCTTTTTACAAAAAATTAACAGATAACGCGTGGTTTAAACGAACAACTCTATCTGTCGTTTTAGAAATTCTGTGGGCACAACCCCGGATTGACGCCATTTAGCTTCGCCATTCTTAAAAATAATCAATGTTGGAACTCCCTGAACCTGAAATTGCTGAGCTAACATGGGGTTTTTATCCACATCAATTTTTACGATGCGTACTTTATCGCCCACTTTTCCTTTTAGTTCTTCCAGAATTGGAGTCATCATTTTACAAGGGCCACACCACTCAGCCGAGAAATCTACCAGGGTAGGAACTTCACTTTTGATGATTTCCGAAAAACTTCCTTTTGCCATTATGTTATAATAAGCTCGTTCGAATTCACCATGATTTTAGGAGTCATGGTAACTTTTGATTTAATCGAATTTGAAATCAAACATGCCGCTTCTGCTTTGATAAGAACACGCTCGGCCCGCTCGCGATCTTTTTCGTGTGCAATCGTTACGGTTGGTTCAAGTGCACTTCGGTCATTAAAAATTTACCGTCTACTTGTTCTAATTTTCCTTTTGCATTGGAATTAAACGCTGTGAACTTCAGCTTTGAATTTTCGGCAATCGCCAGAAAAGTGGTCATTAAACAACTATTCACAGCCGCAGTAAACAAATGCTCGGGCGACCAGATGCCTGGTATGCCTTTCGGAAATTCGGGTGGTGTAGCCACTTCGATACAGCCCGCGCTTGAAGCGGGTGCATCTAACTCGGGTGAGCACATTACACCTTTACGATCTTTATTCCACGCAACTGAAACAGTATAAAAGTGGGCTTCCATAATTTCAGATTTTATTTTGAAGACTTATCCAACTGCCACCGTTATATACCTGCGTATAGCCTTTTGATTTTAAAATACTTTTAGCTGCACCACTTCGCATGCCCGAAGCACAACATGTAATAATGGGTTTGTTCTTATCGGATAGTCGTCCGGTATTATTGCTTAAAGAATCGACCGGAATATTTACCGAGCCCCTTATGTGGCCTCCGGAATATTCGCCTTTAGTGCGAACATCCAGAATTATGGCTCCACCTTTCACTAATTCGGCATAATTTACTTTCGGCCCCAGTCCGAATAAACTTTTCAATAATTCAATCATACCGTTTCAACATTTTGAGAAAGCAAATAGTTTATGGAAAGCCAACTTCCGGCATCTACGCAAGTAAGATTTTGTTCTTTTAACATATAAGTGGCCATAGCACTTCGGCCGCCCGATGCACAACACAGAATAAGCGGTTGCTTCAATTCCTGTAGTTCATCAACACGTTGTAATAATTCATTTACCGGAATGTTTACGGAGCCAGGAATGTGACCACCCTGGTATTCGTGCGAAGTGCGCACATCTACAATAGTGCCTTCGTTTTTCTGAAGCAGTTCTTTGAGATTCATACTTTTTATGTGTTTGGTTTTTCTTTTTTAAACATGTTAACCACAAGGCCACCCATTAACGCACCGTACAACGATGAGTTTACCGGACTTGAGGTAATGGGGCAGGAGCCTGTAACGCAACCAATTTGCTGCCAATAGAGATAACCGGCACCTAAGCCAATGCCAACACCAATAAGTGTAAGCCAGTATTTTTTGAGAAGAGCCATTTTGTTTCTGCCTTTTTTGCTGATGCAAAGATAGGCTGGTAGTTGGCTGCCGATGTGTGACTACCGTTACAGAAGGGAAATTTTATTTCGGGCTAGTTTTACCAGGCCTTCATTTTCCATTTGTTTGATTACACGCGAAACGGCTTCGCGGGCTGTGCCCAGTTCATCAGCTAATTGTTGATGGGTGATGGAAATATCCTTGCTCTTGTAGAGTTCAGCTTTTTGCCGGAGTAGTTGCAATAAACGCGAATCCAGTTTTTGAAAAGCAATGGCATTAACGGCAGTTAATAATTCTTCAAAGCGTTTGTGGTAGAGTTTAAAAATAAAGTCCGACCACTCCGGAAATTTCTTTATCCATTCACTCGCTTTCTCAACAGGAATGAAAAGTATGTCGGAATCTTCTTCGGCAACAGCCTTCAGTTTGCTCGTTTCATTATGAATGCCACCCAAAAACGACATGATACAACTTTCGCCTGGCGTAATGTAGTAGAGTAAAATTTCATGGCCTTGCGGATCGGTACGCATTACTTTTAAACTACCTTTCAGCACCAGCGGAATGGCTTTGATGTAACTATCTTCCTGCAGGATGATTGAGCCGGTCGGAAATCTTTTCAGTTGACCGTATTGTGAAACTTCTTCTTTAAGCAGACTTTGAAACATAGTCTTAAGATAGCAGGAATAAAAAGATTAATGGAAAGATAATTCCGACTAAAGCAAGTTTCCAGCCCCGACCCCAAAAACTGTTGGCGCCTTTTTGAATGAACATTCCCGTAAAGGCAATGATGAGCATCGCTACTCCAAAAATATCAGAATAATAAATCCACCATTTGCTGGTATCAACGTGCAGCTTGGTCATTTGACCTAATATTGGTGTGGTTCGGTACGATTCAATTTTTCCTTTGCCACTTGTCAGGTCAACCTGTACATCGTTGTTTACATACGAAATCTTAAGTGTGTTTCCATCCACAGAAAACCGCCTGAGTTGATCATCGATTTTATATTCTGATGTAAAGGCTGCAATAAATTTATCGTTCACAGAATCTTTCACCACAGTTTGCTTCAACTGAATTTCCTGTGCGTTGTAGGTGTACCTGCGTGGATGCCAAACCTGGCGGTGGTTCAAAAAAATTCCTGAAAAAGAAAAAGCGATAATCAATCCTAAATAGAAATATGCGATATCGCGATGAGTGTTTCGTGCGGTGAGTTTCATGGGGAGTTACAAGGTTTGAGCTGCTTTATCTGTGATCTTAGAGAATCTTCGTGCGTTTAGGTCCTTTGTGGTTCCTTAACAAGTTAACTTTTGAACCACCAAGCCGCTAAGACACCAAGTTAGCACCAAGGCTAGTTAAAAAGGAAATTTACCTGCCAAAAGGATTCAAGGCATTCAAAGCGCGCTTGCCTCCACCCATTTTGTTCATGGTCTTCATCATCTTGCGCATATCTTCAAACTGTTTCAACAGTTGGTTAACCTGCTGAATGGTGGTACCGCTGCCTTTGGCAATTCTGTTTTTACGACTGGAGTTGAGCTTGTCTGGATTTTGTCTTTCGTCCAACGTCATGGAGCGGATAATGGCTTCAATGGGTTTGAAAGAATTATCGTCAATATCCACATCTTTTATTGCTTTGCCCATGCCGGGTATCATGCCCAACAGGTCTTTCATGTTACCCATCTTTTTGATCTGATCCAGTTGCGATAGAAAATCGTTGAAGTCGAACTGGTTCTTGCGCATCTTGGCATTGAGTCTGCGTGCTTCCTCTTCATCAAAATTTTGCTGTGCCTTCTCCACCAAACTCACCACATCGCCCATGCCCAAAATCCGGCTGGCCATACGATCAGGATAGAAGCGATCGATGGCTTCCATTTTTTCGCCCGAGCTGATAAACTTGATTGGCTTTTCAACTACTCTGCGAATAGACAAGGCCGCACCACCGCGGGTATCGCCATCCATTTTGGTTAGCACTACGCCATTAAAGTTAAGACGGTCGTTAAAGGCCTTCGCTGTGTTAACCGCATCCTGACCAGTCATAGCATCTACCACAAACAAAGTTTCAGAGGGTTTCAGCGCTTCTTTTAACCGGGCAATTTCGTTCATCATCTCTTCGTCAACAGCCAAACGACCGGCTGTATCGACAATGACGACACGATGATTATTTTTCTTGGCATGTTCAAGTGCTGCTTTCGCAATCTTAACGGCATCCTTGTTTTCGGGTTCTGCATATACTTCCACACCTACTTGTTCACCCAATACTTTCAACTGATCAATAGCAGCGGGACGATAAATATCGCAAGCTGTTAATAAAACTTGCCGGCCTTGCCGTTTCAGGTAGCTGGCCAGTTTTCCCGAAAAGGTAGTTTTACCTGAACCTTGTAAACCCGCAATCAGGATAATGGCCGGGTTCCCATCTAGTTTTATGTCTTCACTTTCGCCACCCATTAACAGGGTAAGCTCATCGCTGGTGATTTTGGTAAGTAACTGCCCCGGTGAAATAGAGGTGAGTACGTTTTGGCCGAGTGCTTTTTCGCGGATTTCGTCTGTTACCTCTTTGGCTACTTTATAATTTACGTCCGCATCGATCAGCGCTTTGCGGATTTCCTTTACCGTAGTGGCAATGTTGATTTCGGTGATTCTTCCCTGGCCCTTCAGGGTTTGAAAGGCCTTTTCCAGCTTCAGACTTAAACTATCGAACATGACATGTTAAATTATGAGGCCGCAAAGTTAATGGGTAAATCTTATCCCGAAAACGATGATTCCGGTAATTTTGGTGACCCCTTATGCCGTGGAAAACCGTACCTTCGATTTATGAAAAGCTTAGATTATATTGAAATTGTTCCTGAAAAGCGATTTGGTCGGCCATGTCTAAAGGGCACGCGAATCTCCGCGTATGATGTTTTGAACTGGTTGGCCAATGGAATGAGCAAGCAGGATATTATTCACGACTTTCCTGAATTAACAGAGGAGCAAATAGATTATATCAGATTAAATTTCTAATCATTTTTATGAAAGATGTAGCAAAATGGCTTCTGGCTTTTATTTGTTTTATTGCCGCTATTGGTACAATGACAATCTCATGGGTTTCAGGGATTGTTTATTTGTTGGTTGGATTATTTTTGATACCACCCTTACTTAAATACTTCGAAACTACTTCAAAGTTAGTAATACCTCGTCCTCTTAAATACGTTATTGTTGTATTTGGCATTTTCTTGGGAAATGTTTTCAGTTCTAGTAAAAATATAATTGAAAGTACAAGCCCTTTAATGGATGAGAAAGTAGTTGTAACTGAAAATGCAATTGGTAAGGAAGAAAATAAATATACTTTCGATAAAGATGGTAGTTTAGTTTCATCACCCAAAGGAGATGCCATCACATATCAAATTGAAAATAAAGAATTCAATCAGGTGATCAGTAAAGCCTCATTTGACCTGCGCATTAGTAAAAGAGTGGATGAGAATCAAATCAGAGAATTAGCTCAAGAAGTAATGAGCGATTTTCCAGGCTATAGAAAGTACTTTATATTTTATTGGCTCCCAGACATGGAGATTGGGAGAGGAGCATGGGCAATAAGTCATTATAACGCTTCTGATGATAATTATTTACAAATAACTATTCAGGGAGCTTCAGAAGAAGAAGAATTTCGAATGAAATCTACATCTGTTCCAAATGGAGAAATTATTGGAAGGTGGTACGATGGACGTCCACATGTAGAGAGTATGATTACCATTTACAAAGAGAATGGTCAACTAAAGATAAGACAAGTTCATAGTGACGGTTCGTTTGGAGACAAAGATTTAGAGCTAAATGGAAAAAAGTACATTTATCAAAATCAGTTTGGGGAATTCTTTAGGATAGAGAATGATGGTAATTTAGGCTGGTATGGCAAAAACGGTCGATTTGCACTGGCAAGTAAAGTAGATTGAATTCACTTGCTTGGATAGTTGACCTCATTAATCTTACTCACAGGATTCATAATATACGTCTGCACGCTGTTGTCTTTCAACAACTCTACAATCCGAAAGCCTTTGTAAGCTGTGCCCCAGCTTCCGCCAATGTGGGAATCGTACAGGTGCGGAATGGAGCCCAGCATTTTTTGTCCATCCTGGTCATGATCGTGGCCATGAAAAACAGCTTTTACATTCGAATACTTTTGAATCAAATTGGCATAAGCCGGATTGTCAATGCTGTTAGGCGTCCATTTTTGCTGGCCTATGTGCAGAAAGAGAAAGATGTTTTGTTTGCGATGTGCTTCCAATTTTTCTTCCAGCCATTTCAGATCTGGAGAGAGGTATTCACCTTTTTCATTCGATGTGGACATCATTAGAAAAACCTGCTTGCGGAAGATTTTTTCATAATTGAGCGGTACGCCCCACGTTTCCTGCCATTGGGTTGCGCTAATGCGATCATGATTGCCTTGCGTTACACAGAATGGGACAACTAACTTTTCCAGATGCGGTTTAAGTTGTGGCATTAATTTCGGTTGATCGTGAATGAGGTCGCCATTCACAACACAGGCATCCAGCGGAAGTTCTTTGTGAAAATTGTTGATGTGCAATACGAACTCCGTTATAAACTTATCGAAATCGGTATTGGGTTGTCCGTAATGACTATCACTACCCACTGCAAATCGCAACACCACATTTTTTTGGTTGCTTAGAATATCGGCTGCAGAAGTAAATTGTCCACCGGTAATCAGGTACGCGGAAGATAAGGCAAAGCCTTTCAGAAATTTTCTGCGTGAGTTTATTGTGTTCTGTTTAGCTTCCATGCTTAATGCCTTCCAAAGTTAACTCTACTACAATCAGATTCTTGTTAAAGTTAGAATAAAGGAGTTTTACCAAATCTTTATTCTGCAGGTTGTTGGCAAACTCAAAGCCGCGGTCAAACTCAGCAGCCGGCCAGTTTAAAAATTCCATTACGTTGCCCATGCTTCCTTTCTTTACCAAACTTTGAAGAACATGTTTTTCGGTTTCGGTCAAATCCATAAGTAGTAGTTGATTGTTAAAGGTAAATTTATTTTTGTTTATTCAAGTCGCAAATGAATTACCAACGCATTGAACCGGATGAAAAGCTGAGCCTGTGGGTGGATTGCTACTGGTTTGCGGAAAGCACCAACGCGATTCGTGAGAAGAAGAAAATTATTCCAGATGGCTTTCCGGAAATCATTTTTCATTATCGCGACCCGTACCGCATCAATATTTCAGGTGCATGGAAGCAACAAGGTAAAAATCTGCTGGCCGGACAAATCCGTAACTTCTTTTATTTGGAAAATACGGGAGCTTCGGGGATGGTTGGAATAAAATTTAAACCTGCTGCCCTCTCACAACTGTTTGAATTAAATATGGCTGATCATACCGATGTGGTTATTCCGCTGCCGCGTATTATCCTCAAGGCGTTTGCCGGTATTATAAAATCAATGCGTGATCCTCTGAAGCCATTTGAGTTTGCAAGGCTACTTGATCACGAACTTGGTCTAATCGTTCCGCTTTGGAATGATGAAAGTCAAAAAATTGAATGGGCCCTCGATTTAATTTTTGCCCGGAATGGCAATTTAGAGGTAAATGAATTATTGGATCAGCTTGCGATTACCGAGCGCCAGTTGCAGCGACTGTTTAATAAATATGTTGGATTGCCACCCAAGTTTTATTGTCGGATAATTCGTTTCAGTCGGATTTTTAGTTTGATGGAACAACACGATGCTTCGTGGGTCGAGATTGCCCTGGAATCCGGTTATTATGACCAATCGCATTTCATCCGAAACTTCAAAGCATTTACGGGCGAAGATCCGTCCGCGTATTTATTTGAAGAGGAGACAATGGCTAATTTTTTTATGAAACGCACGTGATTGTCGGGTTTGTACAATATCACAAAATGCGGCTGACTTACTTTTCGGAAAAAAGATTTATGAAAGCTTTGCTCTTACTATTACTTCTTGCGTTTAGCGTTTCTGCGAATACGCAATCTTTAAAAGAAATGGAATGGCTTACCGGTACCTGGAATCGCACCAATGTAAAAGCTGGTCGAAGTGCACATGAACGTTGGATAAAAACCGCGGAAGGTTTGCAGGGCTGGGGTGTAAACATGAATGGTTCTGATACAATTTTTGTTGAGAAACTTCGGATTGTAACAAAAGACAGTAAACTATACTATGTAGCCGATGTACCACAGAACAAAGAGTCAACGTACTTTTTGATTACCGAAGCAACAGCCAACTCTTTTACCTGCGAAAATCCTAAACACGATTTTCCCAAGAAGATTACCTATCAACTGGAAGGTAATAAGTTGAAGGCAACCATTTCTGGTGATGGGAAGTCCATGGACTTTTTGTTTGAGCGTAAGGAATGAGCCATGTTGTAAAGATGGCGGTGGTAGCTCCCTATGTCCGATACTTTTCTAAGGACTTTTCTTGAAGGGGATTTCCGCCATCAATGTACAACTTACCATTTTTTGTGAGTGCCTTTGCGATGCTGGCCAGAGCTGCGCCTTCTAATTCCGGGTGTCGCCCGTCCAGGGCCCCCACGCGGATAGCCAAGGCCAAATCAAATGGCTTCTCATTTGGTTGAAGTTGAAAGTTTTCAATTTCTGCCTGACGAAATTCGAGGCGGCTAGAATCATAACTTATTGAATTCCGTATTGCATTTTGAATAGCGTTGGCTGAACGATCTATTGCTAAGATTTTTCCATTGCCTATTCGTTTTGAAATTTCACGGGCAGCTGCTCCTGGCCCGCATCCAATTTCTAAAACTCTGATTTCTTCCTTTAGGGGTAAAGCATCGATTATATCTGAAAGCCGTTTTGAGATTCTAATTAATGCTGGTTTCACGCTTTTATTTTTCAAATCCATCTACTTGAATCGAACTGTTCCGATAGTTTGTTGATTATCAGATGCCGTGGTGCTTTCATAGCCATTTCTACAGAAGTATCTTTATCCACGAGGCTTATCACTTGCGTGATTCCTGCTTGTTTCCACTGCGTTTCGGTCAATTCATTTTTTCCAACCACTGCAATAACCGGTTTGTTTGAACGCTTTGCAGAAGCAGTAATTCCGGCTACTACTTTTCCGGAAAGGGTTTGGGTATCCAATTTCCCTTCACCAGTAATAATCAGGTCAGCGTTATGAATGGCAACATCAACCTTTAATGCTTCCATAACATAATCAATACCACGTTGCAGTGTGGCATTGAGAAACACTTTTGATCCTGCGCCCAGGCCACCAGCCGCACCTGCTCCGGCAAAATTGATGTCAACGTTCATTTGCGTTTTGATCACGCTGGCAAAATTTCGCAAGCCTGAATCCAATCGTACAACATCTTGTTCGCTGGCACCTTTCTGTGGAGCAAACACATAAGCCGCACCTTGTTTACCAAACAAGGGATTCGTTACATCGCACAGCACAATAAATTCTGTTGTGTGCAAGTGTGGGTGCACGGATGTTATATCCACCCGGTACAGGCGTTCGAGATTTTCCCCAATGGGAATTAATTTGTTGTGTTGTTGATCAAAAAATTTATACCCCAACGCCTGGGCCATGCCTATGCCGGCATCGTTCGTAGCGCTTCCACCAATGGCCAGCACAATTCTTTTTACTTCGTGTTGCAATGCTTGCGCGATGAGTTCACCCGTTCCCAGGGTTGTTGTTTTCAATGGATCATGTTCCCATGGAGTAAGCAGTTGCAGACCCGAAGCGGATGCCATTTCAATAAAGGCTGTTTGACCATCGCCTGAAATTCCAAACCCAGCCTCTGCTTTTCGGAATAATGGATCGTGGACCAAGCAGTTAATCCAACTTCCTTTGGTGTGTGTGGTTAAAAGTTGAGCGGTGCCTTCGCCACCATCGGCCATTGCTATGGTTTGGAGCTGAATCGTTGGATATAATTTCATAAGTACATTACCAATGGCCGCGCTTACTTCTAGCGCTGAAAGCGAGCCTTTAAACTTATCGGGTGCAATCAGAATTTTCACAACAGATAAATTAAAACAGATGTAGCTAATGCGGTTAGTCCCTGTGCCAATGTAATGAGGGTAAAACTTTTATACGCATCGCGTTCCCGTATGCCACTGAATTGAGATACCACCCAGAAGTAAGAATCATTTGCATGCGATACCGTCATGGCGCCACCACCAATCGCTAAAATCAGTGTGGCAAGATCGAGCGGTGCTGAGAATCCTGCGCCCAGTGTGAGTGGAGCCAGCAAAGAACTTGTAATGATGATTGCTGATGTGGACGAACCTTGTGCAGTTTTTAAAATCGCAGCCACTGCAAACGCGATCAACAGAAAAATTATCCCACCCGATTGTGAATCAGCAAGCACATCTTTCAAGATCAGATCGAGACCACTGGACTTTATAACACTGCCAAAAGCACCACCCGCACCGGTAATCAATAAAATAATTCCAGCATCTTTCAACGCTTCTGAGATCCAACCGGGCCAGGTTTGTTTTTGATTGCCTCGAATGAGCAGGAAAGAAAAGCTTAAACCTAATAGCAAAGCCACAGCAGGATTACCGATTACCTGAAGAATTGACCATGATTGCAGTGTCGGAATTAAAGTAGGCAAAGATGCTACTGCTATCAGCACAATCGGAATTGCCAAGGGTATGGAAATGAGGATAGTAGATTGCGCGTGTACTTCGGGGGTTTCAATATTGGGTGTGGTAGTTGAAATTCGCAAACCTAACTTGTGCGATAAGAAGTAAGCTACTCCGGTAACGGGTAATGAACCAACCAAACCAACCAGCATAACCAAACCAAGATGGGAGGTTGCACCCAGGTTAGCGGATGCTGCCAGCGGCCCCGGTGTAGGTGGTATAAGTGTGTGTGATGTATAAAGCGAAGTAGAAAGCGCCAGTGAAAGTTGTGCAGGTGTTGCTGCTGAAGAAGCCAGTGCGGGTATCAATCGCGATAAAATAATAAATCCTGAATCGCAGAAAACCGGAATACCCACCAGTAAACCAATTACAGCCATCGCTAACGTAATTCGCGATTTACCAAATGATGTAATAATCTTATTTCCGAGCGTGGCCATGGCTCCGGTTTTTTCCATCACGGTACCAAGGCACGAACCTATCGCAACCAGAAATCCGATCTGTTGCAACAATAAACCAAAACCCGATTGCATGGTGAAAAGTATTTCCAGAAAAGGTTTGCCTACGATTAGGCCAAATAATACTGCAGCCAGTAACAACGCGAAGAAGGCATGAAGTTTTAAGAGACGCGAAACCGCAATGAGTGCCAGGATAGAAATTACTAAGGCAATGCCAATCTGAATCATGAATTGCGAAACGAGTAGTAACGAAATACTTGTCCGGCTTTGAAGTCGGTAACATCGGCAGGAAGTTCAATAAAGCCATCCACCTCTTTCAGGTTAGCGAAGTCACCCGAGCCACCACCGGCATTGGGGTATGCTTTTAACTGACTCATTTCATTTTTTACTTTCACTTGCAGAAAGTAGGTAAGGGCAGGTTTGAAAGAAAAGTTCTGCGCCAGCACTACTTGTTGTGGTTGTGTTTCAACTCCAAGACTTTTCATCAACCACGGTTTTATGTAGCGGTAAAAGCACATGTAGGTAGAAACCGGATTCCCCGGAAGGGCAAACACCACATGCTTAGCCGAAGTACCAAACCACAAAGGCTTACCGGGGCGTTGACTCACTTGATGAAATCGTTTTTGAATGCCATTGCGTTCCAGGGTTTGTGGAATGTAATCGTACTTGCCTTTTGAAACGCCACCCGAAAAAATAACCAGCGAATAATGTTGCAGAATCTTTTTCACTTCGGCTTCCAGCATTTCGGGTTGATCGGGCAAATGAAACTGATCGGCCGTGCAACCCAACTCGCGCAAAGCGGCTTGCAGGGCATAACTGTTCGATCTGCGGATTTGATACGGCAATGGAATCAAATCAACCGGAATCAATTCATCGCCTGTGGAGATGATGGCCGTTTTAGGAAAAGCAGCTACCTGAATTTTCTTTTTGCCCACTGCCGCCATCAACGCTACTTCGGCTGGCGAAATTTTTATGCCGGGTGCAAGCAACTCATCGTTCAGCTCTGCATCCACACCTTGCCGGTGAATGTTTTCACCGCGCTCAATTTTTTCGGTGGTGATCGTTGCGGTGCCATCTTTGATTGATACATTTTCGTAGGGTACCACGGTATCAGTGCCGAGTGGCAGCATGGCGCCAGTCATTACCTCGATGCAAGCGCATGTGTTGGTTAATTGTTTTTGTTGTTGTCCGGCTGCCTGAATGCTTTCGATGGGAAAGGTACGTGTACCGGTTTTCCATGCATCAAAAGCGATGACGATACCGTCCATGCTTACACGATCAAAAGGCGGGAAGTCGCGATCGGCCCGCACGGTTTCTTTCAACACGCGGCCACATGCTTCCTGAATGGAAATCTCTTCCACACCGGTTTCGATGGAGTGGGAGAGAATGATGGCGGTGGCTTCGGATACGGTGATCATTTGTTAATAATTGAAATGTGGTATCATCAATAATTACAGAATGTAAGTTAATGACAAAATTGACTATTTTTGATATTGAGATTGTAAATCCAATGAAAGCAGCAGATTTAAAATTTAGTCTTATTGATACTTACCTTGGACTCTTGAATAGTTTAAGCCCCGAACGTAAGCTTGAATTGATCTCCAGGCTTTCGGATTCATTAAAGGGTTCTAAAAAACCTTCCAATAAATCAATTGAAGAACTTTATGGAGCTTTTGTGTCGAAACAATCGGCTGATGAAATAATAGCTGACCTTAAGGGATGCAGAAGATTTGACCGAAAGACTGAAGAGCTTTGAGTAAATTCTTACTGGATACCAGGCTGGAAATCCACTTGATGATTTCGATCTCTTGATTGGTGCTACTGCCATCTCAAACAATTTAGTTTTAGTAACCAGAAATGTTGCAGACTTTGAACGGGAGGGAATTAAAATTGAGAATTGGATCGCTGATTAAGATCACCTTCAAGTGATATGGGTTAAACCGAATTAATGAAAAAACAATTTACACATATTGATGCATCGGGCAACCCCAAAATGGTAGATGTATCGGAAAAGCTTGTTACCAAACGCGTGGCAAAAGCACAAGCGGTGGTGATTTTGGGTAAAGAGATATTAGCGCAAATCAAAAACAATGAACTGATCACCAGAAAAGGCCCCGTATTTCAAACGGCCATCATTGCCGGAGTAATGGCAGCCAAAAAAACGCATGAGTTGATTCCGTTTTGTCACCCGCTTGCTCTGGAAGATTGTCAGGTTCGGATTGAAGTAGTTAAAAAGAAAGTGCTGATCACCACAACAGCAACAGTTACTGGCAAAACCGGGGTAGAAATGGAAGCGATTACGGCTGCATCGGTAGCTGCTCTTACCATTTACGATATGTGCAAGGCCCTGTCGCAGGAGATTGTAATTGAAGAAATAAAACTGATGGCCAAACAGGGCGGCAAGAAGGATTTTATCCGAAAAAAGTAGCCTGATCCGGCTAAAGCACGCCCACCATTTAGTCAAAAACAGAATCTTACTTATTTACTTAAGTAGCCATCAATTAGCACTTTATACAAGCACACATTAACCAAATTGGTAAGTATAATTTTTTGCAAACGGGTGAAATATTACTTTTTAAAAATTGATTTATAGTTAGCAAACCAAATTGGCATGACCTATGTTATCTTTGGGTGTCTAAAAATAAAGTTGGCTATGAAATTCATTGACAGAAACTTTCTTCTGAATCCTATTAACCGAGACTTATTGCTGGTAGTAGGTTCAGCACTTGTAATTGCAGTAGCAATTATCACCTTCGCGGTGATGATTGTAAGTCAGATTTAAGGGTGTGCTGATACCCATTGATCCCCATCTTGGAAAAATTCTTTTTTCCAGATGGGGACAGTTTTTTTCAGGGTATCAATAATGAATTGACACGCTTCAAAAGAATCTTTCCGGTGGGGTGTGGAAACTGCCACCACTACGGCTACTTCACCTGGCAACAAGGTTCCTGTTCTATGACTTACAGCCCAGCCGGTGAGGCTCCATTTGGCTTTCGTTGCATCTACTACTTTTTGAATTTCGGATACAGCCATCGGTTCGTAGGCTTCGTACTCCAATTTTGTTACTGCCTTGCCGGCTGTTTGATTGCGCACCGTTCCGATAAACACATTTACGGCACCAGCTTGTTGCGCGGATGCTGTAGCAATGATTTTGGAAGTATCAATTGGGTTGTTGGTTATTTCGATCATGGTGTTTATGCCTCACCCCAACTGGACTTATCAGTCATTAAAACTTTGTTGCGCCCCTCTCCACAGGAGAGGGGTAAAAAAGTATTGCGTAATTGATAAGTACTTGGGTGAATCAAAAGTAATACTTAAACCAAAAGGAATAAACTAAAGCAAGTCAATCTTAATCACCCCTCTCCTGTGGAGAGGGGCAACCAAAATCATATAATGAGTACTACATTTTATTGGGGTGAGGCTCTAACCCTCCTTCCAAACTCCTCCCAATCAAAACCCGTCTCAATTCGGCCATGGCGTAAGGCTGGAATTTGTGTGGTAATGATCAAGGTTGTTCCGTTTATGTCGGCCCGGTGGTGTTGTGGTATTTGTAGTTTGATGCCTTTGCCGGTGGAAAACTCTAGGCCATTAAAAAATTCTTGAATCGATTTTTTTAGTCCGTTGATGTTCTTCATGCCAAACATCAGCACTACTGCTGGTTTGTGTTCGCGTAGGTTGGAAAGAATGGTATGAATGCGTTGCGGATAGATATATTCTTCATAGCGCTGCTGACTTTTTAGAAAATCGCAACCGGTTAAGTTCAGCCAGTTGTAATGCCATGAGTGTGTATGCGAGCCAGGTAGCGGATACAACGGAATTATCAATTCAAGCTTCAAACCAGCTTGTGCAAATTTTTCTTTTTGGTAGAGAAATAAATCGGGCAAAGGTTGGTTGTTGTAACCATATTCAAAGGCAGTCAGGTTTTTCCATACTGTACTTTGAATGGCTGTTGTTCCAAACCGATAGTCATAGCGATTGGTAAATCTTTCTGCTTTTGGATCTTCAGTACCTACTGATACATATTGGTAAAGCTCGCGGATATTACAGAGCGTAGGTTTTGCTTCTGCATGGTGCGTAGAAAAATAATTGAATTTGTCGGCCACTTCTTCGGGGATATCGCCACCCGGTTCTTCATAGCCAATAAACCAGAACCTTGCTTGCCATGAACCGTAGCCATAGAAGTGATGGAGCCAGTGAAGGAGTTGGGGTTCTTTGATTTGCATTTGATGAAGTTAGCCTTTAACCCAAATAATCAAATAGCACGACTCGTACTATTTGATTAAGGTTACAAAAGCTTATCTCAAAACAACTTCTCTTGAGGTGGTTTGGCACCCGCCAATCTGATGTACACAGTAGTCTGCCCACGGTGGTGTGTCTGGTGCTCGAATGACTTGGCAAATGCTGCCGCTTTAGTCATCTCAAACTGGTTGAATAATTTTGTTTTCTCAACCAATTGAGCTGGAGTCATTTTCTTAAGACTGTTAATCGTGAAATCATAGCTGGCTAAAACTAAGTTTATAACATTGGCTTTCGATTTATCCGTAGTCTTTTCTGACTCGCCAAAGCCTACCGGACTTTTTTCACCAGAAGCCGCGGCTGCAAAGGCATAATTGGCATCGGTCAGGTGAAGCATTTGTTCAGCGAATGAACGCATTTCAGGAGTTGGTTTTAAAGCATAGCCAGATTCAGGCATAGCATCGAGGTATTCTTTGGTGTAAGCCTTTGCGCGTTCCCATTCTTTTACGCTTTCATCAATAGATTGAGCGTAAGAAACCGAAGCTACCAGAGCGAATAGCAAGGTGATAGTTGAGATTCTAATGTGTTTCATTGGATATTTGGTTAGGTTAGATTGTTAGCGGAACTTCAAGTTACATTTAAATATCATTAACTTTTTCGTCTTTCTTACTTTTCTCAATTAACTCTCGTTTGGTGATTTTTAAGTCTTTGAAGTAGCCAATTGTGCCTATATCAACATACAAGCCAACACCACCAATTTTATTATGGCCCAGCATTTTGTCCACAATAAAGGACGAGTATTTCATATTGTTGATGAACATCTCAGCAGTTTCGCCATTTACCTCAATTCGCATGGTTATCCATTCTTTCAAGGCAACTGGAGCGGAACCCTCGTATGATCCGGGTGGATAACTTTTTCTCAACGTGTCAAATTTGGCATGCGGATAAGACATGTATTGAACGGCATGATTTCTGAAAAACTGATTGGTTGACCGACCAACTTTTGGCCTTACATAGATTCCTTCAAACGCAGAGTCATCTTCTTTAATTCTGAAATAAACTCCGATAAAGCCGGCAACACCGGGGTAGGGTGGTGGGTCCTGAATCTGACTGTACATCTTTACTTCAATCGTACCATTTTCAAAATCCTCCAGTCCAACCAAGCGGGCATAGTGCGGTTCGTCCACCGTTTTCTCTATGTTGTTTACATCAAATGGAATTGCTTTTAGATCGCGCTCAATTTTCAACACCTTCTTACCCTCAAATTCGATGATAGAACCGGTTACATTGTGTAATTCAAAAGTTTGTTTTTTCAGCGTTAATTTCTGAATCTGCCCAGCAGCATACAAAGTATTAAACACTAGTATGAGAATAAGGTGTATTTTTTTCATAGCTCTAAATTAACGGTTTACAAGTTGTTTTAAGTAAAGGATTATTGATCTTAAACAGGCTGTTTAAATTCTTTGCGCGTAATTGTTTTACCCAATGCTCCAAATTCATGCAGATCGCCAAATACTTCAATACGAATAGATTGATTAATGCCACCTATCCGAACGGGTTCAAAGCCATTGTCTTTAATCAGTTCTTCAATGGTTGTATTGATAGTGTTGTCATCGGTGGCAAAAAACTGTACAGCGGCTTCTGGTTTTTGGAAGGCTGCACTTGCTAATGAAGCAGCACCCAACGTACCTAATGCCTTTGCTAACTTCGCTCCTTTAGGAAGCAACTCCGAAATGATTTGACCTGCCGACTCATCAGCACCAATAATTTTCTTGAACCCACCATTACCGTCCGGTGCAATTGGGTTTGATGGATCAACAATAAGCTTACCCTGCAATTCTGTGGCATATTGTTTAAACAATTCCTGCATGGTGCTAAACCATACTGCCAGCACAACAATATCGGCTTCTTTAATGGCTGCCGAAACTTCAACTGCTTTGGCAAGACCGCCCAATTGTTGCGCAAGTGCGTTGGCATCTTCCAGTTTAGAACTTGCCAGGATCACCTCACGGTTTCCTTTTACCAGATTGGTGGCTACTACTTTTCCGATGTTTCCGAGGCCGATTACGGCTACTTTTAATTTGTTGGTTGACATAATTTTTTTGTTTTAGTTGATGTTCGTTTTTGATGATACAAAGCAACATCAAACAGGCAGGCTGTACCAATGACCTGGTTTAAGAAAAAGTATTGATATAGATTAAGACGACCTCACCCCCCGGCACCCTCTCCAGAGGAGAGGGGGTGACTCACTATGATGGTTTGTATATACTTCGGGAGTTTGTAGTTCAATCGCTTATATTTTAAGACGACTCTCCACGGGCTTAGAAAAATAGATTATCCTTTCGCCATACGACTTCTAATTCTACTCAAAAATTCAGGAGTAACACCCAGGTAAGCGGCAATCTGCACTTGCGACAAACGGTTGAGCAGATGCGGGTAGGTCTCCAGAAATAATTGATAACGTTCTTCGGCTGTAGAACTGAACAATTGCGTCATCCGCTGTTGCTGATGCATGAAATGATTTTCTAATAATACCCGGAAGATGCGATCAAACTTGGGTGCTTTTAAATACAAGTCAATCAAATCGCTGTGCGTAATGCGCAGCACCACAGTATCTTCGAGCGCATCGATGTTTAATCTGGCCGGAATCTTTTTGTGAAAACTGGTGAGGTCAAGTATCCAGTAATTTTCGGTAGCGAATTGCATAATGTGGTACACGCCTTTGTCATCCACCATGTAAAGCCGCATGCAGCCGCGTACTACAAAAGTGAAATATTCACATACATCGCCATGCTGCAAAGCAAATTGTTTCTTCAGGAACAAGTGCGCGTGGAATTTTGACTTTATTAAATCTTTTTCTTCCACACTTAAGGGAATAAGACGATTAAAGTAATCGAGCAGGGGTTGAATGGAAGTAGCATCAGTCATGTAAATGCCCATCGGGTTTATTTCGAAAGTACAAAATTTCATAATACCCTTGTTCCTAAAAATGATAGGTCAAAAGCATTGCCCGTAGGATTCATATTAGCTTACAATTGAAGGCAAGCCTTATTTGTTAAAAATCTCATAACACAAATTGATGTTTGATTTTTATAATGTTTCTAAATTCAATATTATCTACATTCGAAACTTGTTTACGGTTCCTTTCTCCGGACTATCAACTTAAAACCACTTTAAAAAATGACAACATTCAATCTCACCGTTAACGGTAAAAAGCAAACAGTAGAAGTCGATGCGACAACGCCTGTACTGTGGGTGTTGCGCGATCATTTGAATTTGGTGGGCACCAAGTTTGGTTGTGGCATGGCACAATGTGGCGCCTGTACCATCCATGTAAATGGTAGTGCAACGCGTTCGTGTATGCTTCCGGTATCATCCGTGGGCGATCAGGAAATTACAACCATCGAAGGTTTATCTGAAGCGGGCGATCATCCCGTACAAAAAGCCTGGCTCGAACATGATGTGCCGCAATGTGGCTATTGCCAGGCCGGACAAATAATGAGTGCGGCTGCTTTACTCAAAGAAAATCCTAATCCTACCGATGAGCAGATTGAAACCGCTATGAATGGTAACATCTGCCGATGTGGTACGTATGTGCGCATCAAAGCCGCAGTTAAAACAGCTTCTCAAAATTTAAACGCCTAAGCTTATGACAGCAATAAAAACTTCAATCGGCAGACGTTCATTTCTAAAAACTTCGGCACTGGCAGGTGGTGGCATGATGCTAAGCTTCAGTTGGTTGGCAGGTTGCAAGCCCACACCCGATATGGTGGAACTTCCCAAAGAATGGTTCGAGCTAAACGGCTATTTAAAAATTGGTGATAATGGATTAGTTACCATCATGTCGCCCAACCCCGAGATTGGCCAGAATGTAAAAACCTCCATGCCCATGTTGGTAGCAGAGGAGTTGGATGTAGATTGGAAAAACGTAATTGTAGAACAAGCACCACTCAATACAACCATCTTCACACGACAATTGGCGGGTGGAAGCCAATCCATCAGTCAGGGTTGGAAGAGTTTGCGCATGGCCGGTGCAACTGCACGCAGAATGTTACGCGAAGCAGCAGCAAAAGCGTGGCAGGTTCCGGTAGATGAAATTACAACCGAAGCCAGCATGTTGTATCACAAAGCCAGTGGTAAGTCAGCAAGCTATGGTGAGATGGCATCGGCAGCAGCCAAAATAGAAGTACCGAAAGAAGTGGAATTAAAAAATAACAGCGACTTTAAAATCATTGGTACCTCACGCAACAATGTAGATGGTAAAAAGATTGTTACCGGTCAGCCGCTTTATGGATTGGATTATCGCAAGGAAGGCATGTTGATTGCCATGATTGCACACCCGCCTGCCTTTGGTATGAAGTTAAAAAGTGTGGATGACACACAGGCTCGTACCATGCCGGGCATCAAAGATGTATTCACCATCAAAACCTATCCGGAAGATTATGCCATGCAATGGTGCGATGTAGATTCCTTTCCGGAATTGGTAGTTGTAGTGGGCAACACCACATGGGAAGTGATGAATGCGCGTAAAGCCTTGAAGCTGGAGTGGGAACAATTTACCGATCATGAACTTACATCTTCCACCTTCTGGGGAACAACAGTTAAAATAAAAGTGCCGGGTGGATTAGAGAACAGTGCACAACATGCCAAAGTAATGAGTGACCTTTCTGCAAAAGCCGGGAAAGTTGTTCGCAAAGACGGTAACCCCGAAGCAATATTTAAGAAGGCAGCTAAAGTAGTGGAGCGTTCTTATACCGCTCCATTCCTTGCGCACAATACCATGGAGCCCATGAACTTCTTCGCGCATGTTACCGATGAGAAAGCCGAGTTGGTGGGTCCGATTCAAACTCCGGAGTTTATGGAGAAGAGTGTTGCCGCTCGACTCAACTTGCCATTGGAAAAAATTGATATTCAAATGACGCGGCAGGGTGGAGGTTTTGGAAGAAGATTGTATGGACACTTCCTGTTGGAAGCTGCGGTGATCTCGCAAAAAGTGAAAGCTCCGGTTAAACTGATTTATACCCGCGAAGACGATATGTCCTTTGGTGTGTACCGCCCTGCGTATCATGCGTTGTACCGCGCAGCTTTGGATGAAAACAATAACCTGATTGCCTTTCATGTGAAGGCTGGTGGTATTCCGGAGAGTCCGTTGTTTGCCAACCGCTTTCCGGCTGGTGCCGTTGAAAATTATCTTGCTGAATCGTGGACAGCCGAATCGAACATCAGCGTGGGTGCATTCCGCGCTCCGGCTTCTAACTTTATTGCAGGTGCCGAGCAATCGTTCTTAGATGAAGTTGCTGAAGCAGCCGGAAAAGATCCGATTCAGTTTCGCATTGATTTGTTGAACCGTGTTGTAAGTAATCCGGTTGGCGAGAACAATGACTACGAAGCGAAGCGATTGATTGGTGTGCTGGAACTCGTAAGAAGCAAATCGAACTGGGGACAAGACATGCCCGATATACATCGGGGTGTGTCGGCATACTTCTGTCATGATAGTTATGTGGCGCATGTAATTGATTTGAAAGTTGACAATGGCAAACCGCGTGTTGAGAAAGTACATTGTGCAGTGGACTGTGGTATTGTAGTTAATCCGATTGCCGCTATTAACCTGGTGGAAGGTGGTTCTGTTGATGGCATCGGCCATGCCATGTACAGCGGATTAACATTTACCAACGGTACTCCCGATCAAATTAATTTTGACAAGTATCGCTTAATCCGACACAAGGAAGCACCAAAAGCTATTGATGTTCACTTTGTGGATAGCGATGTAGATCCAACCGGATTAGGTGAGCCACCGTTCCCACCCGTGATTGGTGCGTTGGCGAATGCATTGTATAAAGCAACCGGCAAACGTCATTATCAACAACCGTATTTGGGTGCGGGGATAACGTTGGGTTGAGAATACTTAACCGCAGAGGGCGTGGTGTTTCGCAGAGTTTTTATTCAAGCATCGTCTCCGTTTCGGGGACGATGTTTTTTTATTCTGATAACAATCGAACCCTTTAAAGACAGATCTGAATCTTCTTAATCTTATAAAGTTCAAAATCATCTTCGTTAGTTAAAATAAGATGAGCACCGCTCACGAGGCCGAATCAAGCCAATTCATCTTTGTGGCTTAACAGTTATTGAGTATATTTACTCAACACATTGAGTAATTTGTAATTCATGTTTGAAAGAACTTATATTCAACAACTTACAAAGCGTTTGAAAGAGCCAAGAAGCTTTATTCAGGTGCTCATGGGGCCGCGCCAAGTGGGAAAAAGTACCCTTACCGGGCAAGTTTTGGCAAAGCTTAACGCCCCATATCTTTTTGTTTCAGCAGATGCTGTTGCCAATGCCGGAGAAGTTTGGTTAGAGCAACAATGGCAAACGGCCCGCCTGCGGTTGAAGGCCTCTGAGGCAAAGGAATTTATTTTAGCTGTTGACGAAATTCAAAAGTTAAACAATTGGAGTGAGATAGTTAAAAAGTTGTGGGATGAGGATACCCGCACCAAGCAAGCTATCAAAGTAATTCTGTTGGGCTCTTCCCGCTTGCTCTTGCAACAAGGGTTAACCGAATCGTTAGCCGGTCGTTTTGAAACAACCTACTTAGGGCATTGGTCGTTGGCTGAGATGCAAACAGCCTTTGGTGTTACCGCTGAAGAATATGTTTGGTTTGGTGGTTATCCAGGTGCTGCTAGTTTAATTACCGATGAAGATCGTTGGAAAAAATATGTGAACGATGCACTCATTGAAACCAGTATCTCAAAAGATATCCTCATGCTCACCCGTGTGGATAAGCCAGCATTATTAAGAAAGCTTTTCGAACTAGGATGTTTGTATTCCGGGCAAATACTTTCTTACACAAAAATCGTGGGTCAACTACAGGATGCAGGAAATACTACAACCTTGGCGCACTACTTACAATTACTTGATACAGCCGGGCTTTTGGGTGGAATTGAAAAATATTCGGGTGAACAATTGCGTCAACGATCATCAAGCCCCAAGTTTCAAGTTTACAATACAGCTTTATTAACGGCTCAGCAAGCAGCAAGTCTGAAGGAGATTTTAGTAAAACCTGAAGTTTGGGGTCGATGGGTTGAGGCCGCTATCGGAGCTCATTTAATAAATAATCAACTGAGCGAAGGTTATACTGTTCATTATTGGCGAAACAGAAATGATGAGATAGATTTTGTGCTGGAGCGAAAAGGAAAAGTAATTGGGCTTGAAGTGAAAAGTGGAGGTATACAAAAAGCGCCCGGAATGGCGGCATTTAAAAAACAACATGAACCCGATAAGGTATTACTTGTTGGTAATGGCGGAGTGCCTTGGCAGGAGTTATTAAAAATCAATCCAGCTCTGTTATTTTGAGATTATATCAAATTAGAAAATGGCACGCATCTTTATTACCGGTTCGGCAGATGGCTTAGGTCAATTATCTGCGAAATGGCTAATTAAACAAGGTCATCGGGTAGTGCTGCATGCACGCAATGAAAACCGCGGTAAAGACGCATTGATAAAAACACCCGGTGCGGAAGCAGTGGTAACGGCTGATCTTTCAGTACTGGAAGAAATAAAAGCATTAGCCACAAAAATAAATCAACTCGGAAGGTTTGATAGTATCATTCACAATGCCGGAGTGTACCAGGCTTCGGGCAGTGAAATTCTAACCATAAATACAATTGCGCCTTATATACTTTCCTGTTTGATTCATAAACCCCAGCGGTTGATCTACCTTAGTTCAGGTTTGCATAAGCAAGGCACGGTAAATCTTACTGGCATCAATAACGGAAACATCGGTTATTCTGACTCGAAGTTACATGTAGTAATGCTGGCCAAGATTATCGCGGGTAAATGGCCAGGTGTTTATGCGAATGCGGTTGATCCGGGTTGGGTGCCAACCAAGATGGGTGGAAAAAACGCACCCGATGATTTAACCAAAGGCTACGAAACGCAAACCTGGTTAGCGATAAGTGAAGATCAATCAGTGAAAGTAAGCGGCAGGTATTTCTTTCATCAAAAAGAACGATCGTATAACATTTTGGCCGATGATGTGACTGAGCAAGAAAAACTTTTAATGACGTTAACAAATCTTACTGCCATTTCATTTCCTTTGTAATTCCGATGCGAAACCCTGAAGAATACCTCGACCCTACAGCGGTACCACTTTTTAGAAAGGGAAAAGAAATTTTTGATGTTGTACACAAAATTGCAGAGTTAATCCCGAATGATGATGATTCACCTTTGCAACATATTAAGGCTAATATGATTTCGGATGCAGCACTCCTTACCGTAAAGGTTGCCGGAGCTTGTAGTGGAGATTTGTATGATATAAGGATGGAAGCGGCAGCCATTATTCGTAAAGCGGCAAGAGATATGATGGTCACCAACCACTCGTTGGAGATGTTTGACTTTAAAGATGTCGCGTATTTTGATATCGTACGAGAATTATTGGAGGAGTATAGATTGCTCTTTATCGATTGGGTAGCAAGTTTTGATCAATGGAATTATATAACGGATCGTTGGGGGTTATTCAATCCTCCAGGAGTAAGTCCGTTCGATAAAGACCCCGATGATGACATACCATTTGATCCGGAGATGCCTGATGATGATAAATAAGATTTTTATTTCAGGCATCGTACTCTTCAAATAGACGATACTTGAGGTAAATTTTCTTTGAGCTTGTTCAGATGAAATTGGTTTGACATCCACTCTTTTTCTAGCTACAGTTAAGAAACAAAATTCTGCTCCAGCGGAGCAGCCTGTTTATAGAAAGGGTAATTCATTTAATGATTTTGGCTCCGGAGGAGCCACCTGATAACACAAATTGATATAAAGATTTGCTAACGATACTAATAAAAGGTGGCTCCTACAGAGCCAAATTATTTAAACTGACTTTAATTCTACAAGCAGGTTGCTCCTCCGGAGCAAAAAGTGGAAAGGGTGAGGTCACCCACCACTCACAGGCGGAATCAAAGCCACTTCATCTTTTTCAGTCAGCACGTGTTCATCGGCAGCGTATTCAAGATTGATGGCAATAAAAAGTGAGTTTAGTTTTTGAAGATCGGGATAAGTAGTATAAAGCTGCTGGCGCAAATCGCCCACCGATGTACCAGTCAACACGATTTCTACTTCACGGCCACCGAGAACATCGCGTGAGATACCAAATGTTTTTACCTTTAGAATCATTTAACAAATATAGCCTGAAAGCGAATCGGGAATACACCAAAACTTAGTAAATTTGATTTGATGAATCACGTTAAGGATTATATAACAATTGATAAGGAGATATTGTCGGGCAATCCTGTGTTTAAGGGCACACGTGTACCTGTACAAACCCTCTTTGATCATCTGGAACATGGGGTTTCATTAGAGGAATTTTTACTTGACTTTCCAACAGTTAACCGTGAACAGGTTGTTGGTGTGCTGGAGATTGCAGGAAAAATTCTGACTTCCAAAAATATTGAGCAGCTATATGAAACTGCTGCTTGACGAAAATCTTCCTAAACGTTTGAAGTCAGATTTAATCAATCATGAGGTATATACAAGTGCCGAAATGAACTGGGCTGGAGTTACCAATGGTAAGTTGTTAGAGTTACTTGTAGCAAATAATTTTGATGCCTTGCTAACATTCGATAAGAATCTTCAATATCAGCAAAATTTTAAACATTACTCCATCTCCGTGCTGGTGTTAACGGCTTCAGATAATCGCTACCAAACATTGAAACCCCTAATGGAGAAAGTGAAGCAACTGCTTGTGGGTGATTTAAGTCCGGGGCCAATTGAAGTTAACTTGCAGTGAATGGAAATAACGAATACACTATACGATAACCATAACCGCCCGATTAATTATCTGCGGCTGGCGGTTACCGACAGGTGTAACCTGCGTTGCTTTTATTGTATGCCTGAAGAAGGTATTCAATACTTACCCAAAAAAGCACTACTCACCTTCGAAGAAATTGAGCGGTTGATCCACATTATGGCTTCGTTGGGGATTTCCAAAATCCGGTTAACAGGTGGTGAACCATTTGTGCGCACCGATTTAATACAGTTAATCCGTAGAATTGTTGCCACCAAGGGTATCAACAGTTTACACCTCACCACAAACGGAATTTTAACACGACATCACATTGCAGAGTTAAAAGAATTAGGTATTGCGTCTATCAATTTAAGTCTGGATACCTTGGATCGGGAACGATTTAAGAACATCACCCGCAGAGATGAGTTTGATAACACATGGCAAACGTTGCAACAGTTAATTGCCAGTAACATTCCGGTAAAAATTAATGCGGTGGTAATGGAGGGCAAAAACATCGATGATCTCATTCCCATGGTGGAGTTAACCCGGCATCATCCCATCTCGGTTCGCTTCATTGAAGAGATGCCTTTTAATGGCGAAGGCAATCATTATCCACAATTAACATGGACATATAAAAAAATATTGGGGTGGATTCAGCAGCACTATCCCAATCTCGAAAAGATGAAAGATGAGCCGCATGCAACTGCATACACGTACAAAGTACCGGGCTTTCAGGGCGATGTTGGCGTAATAGCTGCGTTCAGTCGCACGTTTTGTGGCACCTGTAATCGCATACGCGTTACTGCGCAGGGTGTTTTAAAAACTTGTTTGTACGATGACGGAGTATTGAACATCAAAGATTTGATGCGCTCAGGTATATCAGATGAAGGTATTAAAGTTGAATTACAAAAAGCATTTGCAGCCCGCCCCAAAGATGGCTTTCAAGCCGAGTCACACCGAAAAAATAAATCAGTTCATGAGTCCATGTCCACAATTGGTGGGTAATCCATTAAAACTTTGCGTTTTCTTTGCGACTTCGCGTCTTTGCGTGAAAAAATAAATCAATTATGAGAATCTTACTTGTTGGCTTAATTCTAATAGCAGGTTCAGCTTTCAGTCAAAAGAAGAATGAACCCACAAAATCATTCCTGATTACAGGCGAGGTAAAAGAAGAAAAGAAAATTAAAGTCGAAGAGTTTCCAAACTTCCGCGAATCAGCATTGGGCGATGTAGTTATCACCAATCATTTGGGCGAAGTAAAAAGTCAACAGAAAAAACTAAAAGGCATTCTATTGCGCGATGTACTCGAAAAAGTTGAAATCAAAAGTGAAAGTCCGAAGGTAATAAGCGAATACTACATTGTATGTAAAGCTACCGATGGCTATACCATTGTGTATTCATGGAACGAAGTTTTTAATAATCCTGCCGGAGAATCTATTTACCTGATTACTTCCAAAGAAGGTGTGCCCGTGGCTGATCTTGAAGAAAGTATTTTGATGATTACGCCCCGCGATTATAAAACCGGCAGACGCTATCTGAAAGGATTAACGAAGATTGAAATCAAGCGCGCTAATTGATCCATGGAGTCATACATCCTTATCTCAGCTTTTTTTATAATCGCGTTGGTGTATTCATCAGTTGGTTTTGGCGGTGGCTCCAGCTATCTCGCATTGTTGGCTCAACCGCTCTTTGCATTACTTCCTGAAACAATAAAGCCCATTGGCTTACTTTGCAACATTGTAGTAGTAACAGGTGGTACGATTATTTTTTATCGGCAAGGTGCGTTAAGGTGGAAAGATATCTGGCCTTTTTTATTACTGAGTGTGCCCGGATCTTTTCTGGGTGGATATTGGGCATTAAAGGAAACTACCTTTTTTATCTTATTGGGTTTTACACTTCTATTGGCTGCATTTTTTTTGTGGATCAAGCCAAAGCCAGCTGCAGCCAAAGAAATTCCAATTGTTGCACAACTTGGTTTAGGTGGTGGAATTGGTTTGCTTTCCGGATTGGTTAGTATTGGGGGCGGAATTTTTTTATCGCCCATTCTGCATTTAATAAATTGGTCATCGGCCAAAAAGATTTCGGCATTGGCCAGTGCATTCATCCTGGTAAATTCCATCAGTGGTTTGGTTGGGCATTTCGCTGCCGGTGGGCGACCGTTGCAATGGCAGATAGCATTGCCGTTGCTGGTAGCTGTTTTGGTGGGTGGTCAAATCGGTTCGCGATTGGGTGCGCAGGTGTTGAATGCACTTTATATTCGCAGAATAACTGCAGTTGTTATTTTGGTTGCAGCCCTTAATATTTTAAAAGATCATTTCTGAAACTTAGTCTTATGAAATTACTATTTACAGTTTGCCTTTTTGTGTTTTCAATGAGCGTACTTGCACAAAGCCGCGTTAATCCGGTTATTAAAAATTATGGTGGAATTTTTCCAATTCCCTATGCTGATGAAAAGCCAGATCCAACACTTAACTATAATATTGTAATTGAAATTGAGCGCGGCAGTGATAAACCCGATACCCTTAATTGGGCCCTTAATAATGTGGCACGGTTGCTCAACTTGCATGTTTCTGGTGGAGTATCGAAAGAAAAATTACATGTGGTGTTGGCTATCCACGGAAGTGCAGCCTATACGGTAATGAATACCGAAGCTTATCGCGCTAAATACGGTGTAGATAATCCAAACCTTAAACTCTACGAAGAGCTCAGTGCTGCTGGTGTTAAAATGTTTGTATGTGGTCAATCCCTCATCGCCCGCAAGATTGATCGTACTAAAATGGTTCCGGAAGTGAAGGTGGCAACCTCTATGCTTACCACACTCACCACCTACAAACTTAAAGGTTATGTTGCATTGAAATTCTGAATGCACTTCAACTCACTTGGCACCAAATGCCTAATGCCCAATTCCTAATTTCCTAATCAACTCGTATGATCATACACAATCACCCACTCGTTATTCTTCTTTTTAAAAATTAAAGTAAACGGTCCGCTGGGTTGGTCGCTTTCGCGGAAGAGTGTGTATTTGCCGGTTAGTAAATAAGCATCAGCAGCTAAGGGTACAATCTGCCAAATATCGAATTGTAATTGGCCCATCCGCTCACGGGTGGAATAATTCTTTTTGTAATTATCTAATGTTGGTTGCCAGCCATACCGGATGGAAGTACCAATAAATTGCAGTGAATCCGATTTCCAATAACCTTCCATAAACTTTTCCAGGTTACCTTCATTCCAGGCTGTTTGTTGTTGGATTAAAACTTCCCGGATTTTAGCTTCGGCTTCCGAATCGGTTTCTGGTTTGGATGTACAGCTAATCACCATCAAAAGCAGGAATAGACTGTTTTTAAAAGATTGCATAGTTTTCTTTGATTATTGGTGAAATCTGTAACAAAAATGCACAGATGAAGATACAAATCCTTCCTATTTTGCACCTCAAATTATTTCGAATGCGACAAATTAATTTCTCACAACATGTATTGCCACATGTTATTGCGGTGTGTGTATTTCTGTTGGTAACCATACTTTTTTTCAGGCCTGTTTTCTTCGAGAACAAATCCTTAGGGCAACACGATATTCAGCAATGGAGTGGCTCATCCAAAGAACTGCGCGACTACCGCGATAAAACCGGTGAGGAAGGTTTGTGGGCAGGCACCATGTTTTCGGGGATGCCGGCTTACCTGGTAAATATTAAATGGAGCGATGGTGTGGTTGTAGGAATAAAAAGGGTACTCTCATTTTTCCTGCCGCATCCTGTGTCACATATTTTTCTCGCATTTATATGCTATTACATTATGTTGATCTCGTTTCGGGTGCGACCATGGCTGGCAATTGCTGGTGCGTTGGCGTTTGGATTATCGAGTTATGTGATCATCGGATTATCAGCCGGGCATAATGCGCGCATTGGTGCTATAGCTTACATGCCCTTGGTGTTTGCCGGTATTCACCTTGCGTTTTCGGGTAAACGAATTTTGGGGTTTGGTGTAACCGCTGCGGGCATGGCGTTGCACTTACGTGAGAATCACTTACAGATAACCTACTACCTTATGTTAATAGTTGCAGGTTATGGGTTAATGCAACTGATACTTGCTATACGCGCCAAGCAACTGCAAGAATTTTTCAAAACTTTAATGATTCTTGTTCCGGCTGTAGTAATTGGTGTGGGTACTTTCTTCGGGCAATTTTGGGCGATAAGTGAATACACACGATACTCAATTCGCGGGCCATCAGAGATTGCAACAAAATCTACTGATGGCGCTGGCTTATCGAAAGAATATGCCTTTGCATACAAGTATGGTGTTTGGGAACCCATGACCTTGTTCTTGCCCAACTTCTATGGCGGAAGCAGTCGCCAGTTTTTTGTGCAAGATCAGAATAGTGAATCATACAAGGCATTGGTTCAATCAGGCGATAATGAAACGGCTAATCAATTAGCCAATTATACATCGGCTTATTGGGGGCCGCAGGATTTTACAGTAGGTCCGTATTATGCCGGAGTGCTGATTTGTTTCTTGTTTGTATTGGGAATTGTATTTGCGGAAAAAAAATATGTGTGGTGGTTGGTGCCGTTAAGTGCCTTGAGTTTAATGTTAAGCTGGGGAGATAGTTTCTCCACATTCAATTATTTCATGTTTGATTACTTTCCGGGCTACAATAAATTTCGCTCGGTAAACTTTGCATTAGTGATTATTCTTTTTTCGATGCCGTTGCTGGGATTAATTGGCTTGGAAAAACTTTTAAATGAAGGCTGGAATAAAATCACTCAAAAGAAATTAATCTGGCCTTTTGTAATTGTATTAGGTCTTATTTTTATTTTCATTTTTATCGGGAACTTTGGTTCGTATCTTAAACCAGAAGAAAATCAATTGCCCGATTGGTTTAAGATTGCTTTGAAGAAAGATCGGATTGCGCTCTTACGTGCAGACGCGTGGCGTGCATTGTGGATGGTTTTGATCTTCTCATTCGGAATTTTTGCATTGTTGAAAAATTTTCTGAAGCCTGCAATCATTTATGCAGTACTAATTGTACTCATCTGGGCTGATCTGGCATTGGTTAACAGTCGTTATTTTACCAAAGACAATTATGTGCGCAAGCGCGATAATAGTGTACTTGCCGCAACCGCTGCCGATGAAGTAATTCTGCAAGACAAAGATTATTACCGCGTGTATAATTTACAAGGTGCAATGGCCGAAGCCCGTACTTCTTACTTTCATCATTCATTGGGTGGGTATCATGGTGCCAAACTCAGACGCTATCAGGATTTGTATGATTCAGCCATTGCGAAAGACACACAAAAGTTATTTGAAGATTTTCAGGCGGGTACACCCAGGTTTGCACAATACCATGTGCTGAATATGCTGAACGCGAAATACTTTACCTATGGCCCTGAACGCGATAATGTAATCCTCAATCCTGCTGCTAATGGTTCGGCCTGGTTTGTAAAAGAAATACTCAAAGCAAATTCTCCGGCAGAAGAACTGCGTTTAACAAGCCTTACCAATACCAAAGAAGTTGCTGTGGTGAATGCAAACTTAAAAGTGGAATACGGTCAATCCACTATTGATACCATCGCAAATATTAAATTGGTGGAGCGCACTCCGCCATATCTGAAGTACGAGTCAGAATCAGCTTTAGCTGGGCTGGCCGTATTTTCTGAAATTTATTATCCAAAAGGTTGGCATGCATTTATTGATGGTAATGAAGTGCCATTACTTCGTGCAAACTACGCGTTGCGTGCGTTGGAAGTGCCTGCTGGTAAACACACCATTGAGTTTAAGTTTGAACCTAAGCCTTTTACAATTGGCAACAAAATAACCATGGCTTCCGGGTGGTTGCTGCTGTTGGTTGTACTGGGATCAGTTGGTTGGAGTTTGAAGCGACCAGAGGTTAGCTAAAGACTTGTTTCAGGTTAATAGTCAGCTCTGGAAATAGGGTTGACTTTACTTCACCTTCTTGGGAAACGAAAAAAGCTGGCACAGCTGGGCCACTTTCAGGGGTATAGATTTCAATGGTTTTATTTCCGGGATCAACTATCCAATATTCACCTACTTTAAATTTTAAATACAAATCTTTTTTCTGATTACGATCGGTGTAACTGTTGGAAGGTGAGATAATTTCAACAACCACCTCTACAGGTCCTTCAATGCCTCGCTCAGAAATAACATTTTTATTTTGATTAGCGATAAAGATTAAATCCGGTTGAAAAACATTACGACTATCTACATAGAGATCAATTGGTGAAAAGAAAACCTCACCCTTATTGCTCAATAGTTGATCAAATGCCTTAAAAATATTACGGGCAACACGCTGATGCTTGGGGGTAGGGGCTGGACTCATAATTAATTCACCGTTAATCAACTGGCAGGGCATATTGGTTTCTCCTAATAGAAGATAATCTTCAATAGTCCATTCTTTTGTTTTATCGATTGTAAGTGTTCGCATGGCTTACCGTTCGATAAAGATAGTAAATTAAGCGATTGTTTTTTCTGAATCACTCATCCTTCAACACCTTAACCGGATTGGTAAGTGCAGCTTTTACGGAATGATAACTGGTTATCAGCATCGCGATAAGCAATGTACCCAAACCAACACCTACAAAAATCCAAATGGAAGGTGTAATGCGATAAGCAAAATCCTGCAACCAGTTATTCATTAGCCAATAGGCGAGGGGTGCGCCAATCACAAAAGCAATTGCAACCAGTAGCGTAAAATTGCGGGTAATAAGCTTTAGTATATCCAGCACACTGGCACCAGCTACTTTACGAATCCCGATTTCTTTGGTGCGTTGCTCCAGTGTGTAAACAATCATCCCTAATAAGCCTAACGCAGCAATCAGAATTGCTAAAGTGGCCATTACCGTGAGAATGCTTCCGAAACGTTGCTGGGTTCTAAATGTTTCGGCAAAGGCATCATCCACAAATTCATATTGTAAGGGTGTATCACCGGCATGAGTTTTCCAGAGCGAGTTTAATTCGGCAAATGTTTTATCCCAGCCTTCTGTATTCTGCGGAGTAATGCGAAGCACAATGTATTTGTTGTCGCCCAGACCAAACAGGTTAGCCGACTTATTATGGAACACCGCCATCGGTTCGATGGGACTTTCCAACGACCAAAAATTGAAATCGGCCATGATGCCAATCACTTCAAATTTTATTTCGCCTCCGGGGGCTTCAATTCTTTTGCCAATGGAGGTTTCATCTACAGTCCAACCAATCCGTTTTATTGCTGTTTCGTTCAAGATTACGCGCTCATAATCGCCACCATTATCGGGAATAAAATTGCGACCGTATTTCATCTTAATACTCATAGTGGGAATGAAGGCTTCATCGCCACTGGTATAATTAAGCGCAAAAGTCTGGCTGTTCATGCCATCGGCACTAAACTTATCGCCACCCCAAACTCGTGGAGGTACCGAAGTGCATGTGCTGGCGTGGATAACGCCATTCACATTTTCGGTAGCTTTTACAAGTGTCTCCGGATCTTTCACCAGGTTTACATGGTTAAGCACCAGTAAATTTTCTTTATCAAAGCCAATTTCTTTTTCAGTAACATAATTCAACTGTTGAAACACAATGGCTGTACAAGCCACCAATACAATAGAAACACTGAATTGAAACACCACCAAGCCATTGCGAAACACTTTGCCTCTGGTACCAGCCTTTAGTTTTCCCTTCATACCTTCTACCGGATGAAATCCCGTAAGGAAATAGGTGGGGTAACTACTGGCAATAATTGCCATGATTATAACTAGGGCTACTATTGAAAACACCAATCCACCATCGCTAAACAGATTAATTGAAATCTGTTGGCCAGTGAGCGTACTAAACGCGGGCATGGTTAACTGAACGAGAGCAAGTGCAGCAACCAAAGCAATAGCGCAAAAAGCGAGCGCTTCCAGAAAATAATTAAGACTTAATTCTTTTCGGCCCAAGCCGAGTATTTTTCTTACGCTTGCTTCTTTAACCCTGCGTGTAAATTGTGCCGTTGATAAATTCATAAAGTTGATGCAGGCCAGCAACAGAATAAAAACAGCAATACCCGACATAGCATACACCATCTTTTTATTGCCGGGTTCATTCAGTCGGTTGTAAACTACCTGATCAGGTAAATGAATACTTAGCATCGGTTGTAAAAACAAATCCCATTTCTTACCTGATTTAATGTATTCTTCGTACGATACATTCATTACTCGTTGCAGCGTTTCTTCTGCATACTTGCGTGGAATGGTGGCCAGCTTGCTTTGTGTGGTTGCAAAATCAGTTCCTTCACGCAAGCGCACATAGGTTTCTAATTGTGTAAACACCCAGCTCCAATGCAAGCGTGCAATTGTTGGAAAGCTACTCATGGAGAGCAACACATCAAACTCGATGTAGGAATTATCGGGAGTATCTTTTACAATACCGGTTACTTCATAGGTTTGCTGATTATCGAATGTACCCAACCGCACTAATTTGCCGATTGGATTCTCATCACCAAAGTATTTTTTGGCTGTGGATTCGCTCATCACCATGGTGTTGGCTTGTCTTAACGCATTGGTTGGTTCGCCCTGAAGCAATGGGAAGTTAAACATGGCAAAGAAGTTGGTATCGGCAGCCAGAATTTTATCTTCTTCAAATACCAAAACTTCACCTTGTGGATTAGTATAACTGATTATGAAATTACCAGGCGTGTGGATGCTGGTTACCAACTCGGCTTCCGGAAGTTCGGCCCGAAGGGCGGTGGCCACACCTGGCCCGGTAGATGAAAACTGATTGTTATCGTTCTCGCCCCAGATAAAAGTTTGATTAACCCTGTAAATGCGATCAGCATGGTTGTGAAAGCTGTCGTAGCTCATCTCGTGCCGTACATACAGGTAAATCATTACTGCGCTTGAAATACTTACGGTTAACCCAAGCAGGTTTATTATACTGAAAAGCTTTTGGCGACTTAGGTTGCGAAGAAACAGCACCAGGTAATTGCGGATCATAGGTTGGTATTTGTTGCATGCAGTTTCAAAGCCCGTACCAGCACCTAATCAATTGAATTCATTCAGGTTACGAACTTTTGATATACATCTGTGTCCATTTCAGTTATGCAACCGTCCGCCAGCGGGCGGGCAAAAGGCTTACAAGTGTTAACCAAAAAACAGGGTAAGGGCTGTTGCCACTAAAAAAATAATCGCGGGTAGTTAAGCCACGAGTGTTGCTACTTTCAAAAAAGAACCTGATTTTTATTCAGAAAACCATTGCATAAAGCTGGTTGTTCGAAAATACTTACTCTAAACCTATAGCCATTCATGGAATCTAAAGACTACATTGTTTTTGTCATCTACTTCATAATCGTTGCCGGATATGGTTACTGGATTTATCAACGAAAAAAGAAAGCCACTGCCGATTCAAAAGATTTCTTTCTGGCTGAAGGTTCGCTTACGTGGTGGGCCATTGGTGCCTCGCTGATTGCGTCTAACATTTCGGCCGAGCAGATGATTGGTATGTCGGGCAATGGGTTTAGTATGGGGCTTGCCATTGCTACTTACGAGTGGATGGCTGCGGCAACTTTGATTGTTGTGGGCGTGTTTTTCCTTCCCATTTATTTGAAAAATAAAATTTATACCATGCCCCAGTTTCTGCGGCAGCGGTACAATCCGCAAGTAGCCAACATCATGGCTATCTTCTGGCTTTCACTCTACATTATTGTAAACCTTACTTCCATTTTGTTTTTAGGTGCCTTGGCCATCAGCACGGTATCGGGCATCAACTTTACGTTGGCCATGTTGTTCCTGGCGGGATTTGCCATCATAATTACGCTTGGCGGGATGAAGGTGATTGGTTACACCGATGTAATTCAGGTTTTCTTTCTGATACTTGGTGGTCTGGCAACTACCTACTTGGCGCTTAACCTTGTGTCAGAACAATTTGGAACTTCTGGAGTATGGAATGGACTATCGCTCCTGTCAGAAAAAGCATCCGACCATTTTGATATGGTATTTACACAAGAGAATCCCAACTTTATAAGCTTGCCCGGCCTTACCATTATGTTGGGTGGAATGTGGATTGTTAACCTGAATTATTGGGGCTGTAATCAATACATTACGCAGCGTGCCTTGGGTGCTGATCTGAATACAGCGCGCAATGGACTTTTATTTGCAGCCTATTTAAAAATGTTGATGCCAGTGATTGTGGTACTACCCGGCATAGCTGCTTATGTACTTTGGAAGAATGGTATGTTTCAAACTGAAATGCTGAAAGATGGTGAGCTGATGCAGGATAATGCATACCCGGTATTGCTTAACCTTTTACCAGCAGGCTTGAAAGGTCTTTCGTTTGCAGCACTCACGGCTGCGGTGGTGGCTTCACTTGCCGGAAAAGCCAATAGTATCTCTACCATTTTCACGTTGGATATTTATAAGAATACGATCAACAAAAATGCATCAGAAAAAAATCTGGTATGGGTAGGGCGCATAGCAGTTGTAGTTTCGATGATTTTAGCATTGGTTATCGCGCCATTTATGGGTATTGATAAGAAGGGTGGATTTGAGTTCATACAAGAATATACAGGCTTTGTATCGCCCGGTATTTTTGCCATGTTTATTTTCGGATTCTTCTGGAAACGCACTACTTCTGCTGCGGCTATGTTCGCTATCATAGGTGGATTTGCCTGCTCGGTTATATTTAAAATAATGCCTGATTATGTAGATGTATCATTCCTGCAACCTTTTGGTTTTGCAGCATTCAACCCAGCAACAGGTTTGGTCGAAATTCCATTCTTGGATAGAATGGGCTTTGTGTTTTTGATCTGTGTAATAGGAATGATCTTGATTAGTTTAGCCACACCGGCACATAAGCGGCCAACTAATACACTTGAAGTGGATGTAAAGATGTTCAAGACTTCGCCTGGCTTTGCCTTTGGTGCGATTGTCGTGTTGATTGCGTTGGCGATATTGTATTATACTTTCTGGTAGATCAGGTTTTAATTGGAGTTTTGTTAATTTTTGCGATAATTCATTCATCATCAACTGTATTAAAAATGATAAATATTTATTTATCTGAGGCGCATCGCAAAAATTCAGAAGCGGCAATAAAGCAAATCCAAGTATGGAAGAAATCTCCAACCGATTACGAGAAATTGTTGAAGCAAATGAGAGAAAACGCAAAGGACAAAAACTATCTCAACATGAACAACGTGAAATAGAAAATTCTTACGTTCTTGATTTTGCTAAAGCGAATAATCTGTGGGTAGATGACATCTATTCACTTGGTAATCCAACAGGATTAAAGGGCAACGAGAGTACAATTTTGGTAGATCCTTTACTTAATTTTGTTTTTAAGGTTAACGACCTTTCCAATGTAAAGTTTTTGATTTCAAATCTGCTAAATCAAGTCAAATCTCATAATCAATTGTTTCCTGAGACTCGATATGATTTGGTTGGCTTTACTGGATTTGATAATGGAAAAAACAGGGCGCCTTACATTGAAGTGATTTTAAGACAGGATTTAGTCAAAGAGGCCATACAAGCTAGTACTCAAGAGATAATAGACTTTATGGAGTCATTAAATTTTGTAAGAATCACCGATACCAGTTTTTCCAACAGCGAATACACTGTATCTGATTTATATCCCAGAAACGTTTTAAAAGATAATAATGGTATTATTTACGTAGTAGATAATATTATTTCAAAACATTAGGCTTACCACATTGAACCGCATCGATCGCCTTACTGCCATTCTAATTCATCTGCAAACCAAGCGGGTGGTGAAAGCCGAAGAAATAGCAGATCGCTTCGGCATGAGCTTGCGTACCGTTTACCGCGATGTGAAAGCCTTGATGGAAGCCGGTGTTCCCATCGGTTCGGAAGCCGGCAAAGGGTATTTCATAGTTGATGGATTTCATTTGCCCCCGGTTATGTTTACGCAAGACGAAGCCAACTCCATGATTCTGGCTGGTAAATTGGTTGAGAAGATTGCTGATAAATCGGTGCGCGAAGCATTTAACTCAGCTCTCTACAAAATAAAATCGGTGTTGAGCGATGACGATAAAGATGGATTGGAGAATCTCGATTCCAATATCCAGGTTTATTTCCGCGGCCGTACCAATCAAAATACCGATCATGCATTTCCCGATCATTTTATGACGGAGATTCAGCGGGCGGTAGCTCGTAAACAGGTATTAAAACTCGACTATGTAAATCAGGCCGGTGAAGTATCGCAACGGTTGGTGGAGCCTGCCGGTATCTTTTTTTATAGTTTGGCCTGGCACCTGATTGGCTGGTGCCGCCTACGCAATGGCTATCGCGATTTTCGCTCCGATCGAATCAAAAATCTGACTAATACAGGTGAAGTATTTGCCGAACGAAACAATGTTTCACTCAAAGAATACTTTAAAGCTATATATGCTGCCAATGAAAACCTGGCACCAGCTGTAGTCATCTTCGATAAAAAAGCCTTGCATGGCCGATCATTAAGTTCAACCACCACGCAAACCGATTTGGGCGATCGCATCCGGGCAGAGTTTGTAATGGATAATATTGATTTTATTGCCCGCTGGTTATTAATGTATGGCAAGGGTGTACACATTGAATCGCCTGATAGCCTGCGTGAACGCGTGTCTGAATTAGCGGAGGAGTTATATGGGCATTACGCTCAAAAGGTTAATTCTTAATTCCTCCTGACATACTGCTGTCAGTAACTTCAAAAAATAATCTAAAATTTCTTTTTTCTGGTGACATAGGGTTGTCATAAGTGCAAGGTTGATTAGCATAAAAATTAATCGCCATGCAAACATCAACGCCAGTTCTTAAAACCGTCAAGTCCATCAATTTTTTGTTTTACCGCACCGAAACAACAGTAGATAAACTGAATACCTTGTTTTGGGTGGCCCCTGAACTTTTCAGGGAAGCGGTGCTCAATAAGCTAACTATTACCGGCCCGGTTCATTGGCATTACATCGGCTTTACCGATTTGTCCAGACCATTTACATTGGAAATTGCGTTGCCTGTAGGAGAGGTGTTGGCCGATTACGATGGTCGGTTTCATTTTAAGCGCACCGAAGAATTCAAATGCCTTACAGCTACACATGAAGGCAACTGGCTGGAGATTCCTCTTAGTTATCAAAAGTTGATGCAGGTTGCGGGTGAACAAAAGCTACAACCGGTGGGAACCAACCGCGAGCTGTATCTGAATGTGGACTTTAATTTTCCGGAGGCCAACACCACCGAAATTCAGATGGGAATACAATGAGTCGCATGCGGCTATGCATCTTATTGGCTGGATTTATAATTGCACTATTAACGTTGTACATAATACTATTTGGTTATGGAAGTTTTGGTTTTTAAAACATCGGTTCAATCACCTGAATGCGTGAGTAAACTCGCACCGGTGTTGAATATCCTTGCAGGTTCTAATAAATGGAATTTTGCATTGGATGATTGTGATCGCATTCTGCGTATTATTTCGCCAACGGTGAAGGCACAGGAAGCGATTCAGGTGCTCGCCAAAAATGGTTTTAATTGTGAGGAATTAGAATAAATAGTAAAAGCAGATTATGAGAAAAGTAATTTTAGGACTTGCTGTAAGTCTGGATGGTTTTATCGAAGGCCCCAACGGAGAATATGATTGGTGTTTCACCGATCAGGACTATGGGCTTACGGAATTTTCAAAAAGCATCGATGCATTGGTAATGGGGCGTAAAACCTATGATATGATGAAGGGCTACGATGGCCCTAATTCGTGGAGTCATGCACGCACCTATGTTTTTTCAAATACTCTGCCAGCTACCGCTGGCGTTGAAGTACTGAAAGGAGATTTACCAACGGTAATGAATCAACTAAAACAAACTGAAGGTAAAAATATCTGGTTGTTTGGTGGAGCCGACCTTACCACCCAATTTATAAATCATAATCTTATTGATGAATACTGGCTTTCGGTGCATCCCATCATTCTGGGTTCGGGCAAACCTTTATTTCACGATATTATCGAAAGAAAGCAACTTAAACTCACGGAGACTAAAGCGTATAATACCGGGCTTGTTTCCTTGAAGTATGCACCACAAAATTTATGACCTTAGCTTATATTGTTAATAAATTAACTTATGGCAAAAGCATCCGGTAAGACTAAACAATCGCCACCGAAAAAATCCTGGGCTGATAAAATGGATCAGGATCATTCGGTAGTGAAAAAACTTGATAAAGATTTTGCCGATATGAAGGCGGGCAGCATGATGTACATCTCAAACCCAAAAACAATTGACGCTTACATTCGCAACATACCAAAAGGAAAATCTACAGACTTAAAAACAATGCGTAAGGATCTGGCCCTTGAACATCATGCCGATGTTACCTGCCCTGTAACTACCGGAATTTTTCTGCGCATTGTAGCCGAGGCAGCCCATGAACAATTCGAACAAGGAAAGTCAATAGGAAGAATCACTCCTTTCTGGCGCGTGATTGATTCGAAAATGCCCTTGGCGAAGAAATTAACCTTTGGAACTCAACTTATCCGCGAACAGCGTAAGAAAGAAAAATTGGATTCTGATTAAAGGCCCTTAGTAGGGAAGTCTGCTGGTAATCGTGATTCGAAAATCAGTCATCTTAAACAGACTGCTATACACATTGCCTATATGGTGTTTGTGTACCACTTGTGTTTGAGTGTTTATGAAGTCAGCAGTAAAATCACTCACATGATTAGGCGGAGGTGTAGTTTGATGATGGGCTGGTGCATCGGTATTCATGTAATTAACCATTCCACCCTGGGTATAAAACGCGCTCACATTCAGGTTGAGCACACCGGTTGAAAGTCGTTTAAAAATATGACTCAGATCGTATTGAATTCCACCACCAGCAGCGTATGCCAGGGTACCGTCTTTATGTAGCAAGGCTGTTTCTACCGGGGCACAATCATCCCAATCGTTTGGATCGTAAATACTCAGATTGGTTCTAAACCAGGAATAGCCACTTCTTAAACCAACATAAGGAGTAACCTTTTTACCAGTTGTAAGATTATACCTTACCGATGCCATCAGGTTCATAAAGGAATTGGTTACCCGCACATCCATATTGGCAGTAGTGCCATCATCAAACGTGTATAGCTGGCGGGTTTCATCGCTGCCGTAAATGGTAAAATTCATGTCCAGCCCCACCGACATGCGTTTTTCAGGCAAAACCCGATGTAAACCAAGTGTAACGCCATGTCCTTGCCGGATGTTTTGCTGCATTTTTCCGGAAGGAGAGGCAAACGTGTAGCCAGCTGACCACTCCATTCGACTTTGACCAAACATTGCTACAGAAACTCCAATTAACAAGAACGTTAAGTAAGTTTTCATTGGGATTTATTTTTGTATAGTGAAGTTAGCAATTTATTGCGAGGGCCATCAGGTAACTGCGTAATTTTGTACGATGACGCTGCCCGAAAAAGTAGATGCTGTTAACCAGGTTTTTGCTGAACTGGATAGTCGCATTGCAACCTTTCAATCGCATACTGGCTTACATTGCCAGTTTGGATGTGGTAAATGTTGTTTCAAACCCGACATTGAGGCAAGCGTGTTGGAGTTTTTACCATTTGCATTGTATTTACATCAGCAAAAGTTTGCAACGCAATGGCTCGAACAATTAGTTAAGAAAAATGATCCCAACTGTTTAATTCTTAACCCAACCCAAGCTGGTGTTGGCTTATGCAGCCAATACAAACACCGCGGCCTTATCTGCAGGTTGTTTGGTTACTCGGCCCGCACAAATAAATATGGACGTAAAGAACTTGTTACCTGCGCGATTATAAAATCAGAACAAACTGCAGCCTATGAAGCAGCAGCAACACAAATTGATGCAGGTTTGGATATTCCCGTGATGAATCAGGTGTATATGCAGTTACACGCTATCGATTTTGAATTGGCTCAGAAATTTTATCCGATTAATCAGGCAATCAGGCACGCCATTGAAACGGTGCTGCAATACTATGCTTACCGCGATTAGAACTTATGGATAATAGTATTGCCTATTTTATGAAGTACAGCTTTAGAAAAATCAGGAGTTGGAAATAACTGCCGCGATTCAGTTTGTGAGTTAAAGCCCCACATCCACGTAGTAATTGCAACAATTAGCGCCACCAGAATACCGGCTACCAGAATGAGGTCTTTATGTGTGATTTTAAATTGCACGGACTGTTGATTTCCAAAAGCAATGCCACTTGCTGGCAATGCCGAATTTGCGGCTTTTTTAAGGTTTTGGTTAGCTCTTGTGTTCATATGCGTACAATAGTTCTGTGCCTATCCGGACGATGCAGGTTACTACGGCCCGGTGTTTGTTAATTAAACCACCGGAACTGCTTTTCTTTTTACATTTGTTACACATTCCAATCCAGAATTACAGTTTTATGAAAAAATATTTGGTGGTTTTAGTTTGCGCGATGGTTGGCCAGGTGTGGGCTCAGGAAAAAACCGAATCTATTGTTAAATGGATGACCTTTGAAGAAGCCGTTGAAAAATCCAAAACCGAAAAGCGAAAAATTTTTATTGATGTTTATACCGATTGGTGTGGTTGGTGTAAAGTAATGGATAAGAACACTTTTACTGATCCAAAAATTGCCACCCTATTAAATGAAAAATATTATCCGGTAAAATTTGATGCTGAACAAACTGCTGATGTAGTGTTTCGCGGCACAACCTTTAAGTTTGTTCCTTATGGAAACAAGGGGTCGCACCAGTTGGCAATGGCCTTGCTGAACAATCAAATGAGTTATCCTAATTTTGTTTTTCTTGACGAAGAGTTTCGTATTATACCGGTAATACAGGGCTACCAGTCGCTGCCTGGGTACCGTAAACCAGAAGATTTTCACATTTTTGTAAGCTACGTGAGTGGCGATTTCTATAAAACCAAATTGATTCAGGATTACGAGAAGGAATATAAATCGCCCTATACAACAACTGCATCTAGTACCTCAGGTAAATAAAATACTCGAAGAATCACCACAACAAAAAAGCCACGCATGCGTGGCTTTTAACTTATAGTAAAGTTTAGGTGTTAATCCTTTTTTTCATTTTTGGAAGTCTTCATTTTATCGAGGTAACCCACAGCCGCAACAAACCCGATGATTACAGCTACAATGGTTACAAAAAGGTTAGCTCCGTCTCCTACATTTTGCTCGAAAAACATGTTGTTTTATTTAAATTCTGGTTCAAATGTAAGCGTAATGGGTTTAAAATTCAATATTCTGGTTTTACTATCAAAAGATTTATTTTACCAGCGAACAACTCTTTTCAAATCCCCAATTCTTCCTTATTCGTTTTTAAAACTTCTATGATAAAGGCGATGTGGCTGTTAAGATCAACTCCCAGCAATTCAACACCTTTATAAACTTCATCGCGCTCTACTTTGGCGGCAAAACCCTTGTCTTTCAGTTTTTTAATTACCGATTTAGGTTCCAGGTTGACAATACCCTCAGGCCGTACCTGGGCACAAGCCACAATAAATCCGGTGAGTTCATCGCAGGCTAACAAGGCCTTGTCTAACCGGGTTTCATAAGGCACGTTCCACTTAGTATAGTGGGCTGAAATAGCGTGCGCGATTTCTGTTTCACCCATGTCAGTAAGTTTTTCAACAATAACCTGCGGATGTTTTTCCGGGTAGGCTTCATAGTCGGCATCGTGCAATAATCCGGCAATAGCCCAGGTTTCTTTGTCTTCACCAAATTTTTCAGCGTAAGCTTCCATTACTAGTTCCAGTGTGCGCATGTGGCGCAATAAGCTTTGGCTTTTGGTAAGGCTGATCAGTATTTCGCGAGCTTCGGCACGACTAATCATTGGACCTGCGCTTTACAGCTGTAATGGATTTGCGTTTGGAATAAAACAGATTAAAGCCGCCCACCACTAAAGCCAATCCAAGTATAATGATGGTAATGATCATGCGGGTTTTTTGTAATTCCAGTGCATTTATTTCGGCTTTGATTTTGATCTCCTCCATTTCTCGTTCTTTCTCTTGCAGGTCGAGCGCAATTTCCATCTGGGCAATTTTGCGGCTGCTTTCTTCGCCATAGATTTTTTCTTTTACTACATCGTAGCGTAACATGGTTTCGTAAGCTTCTTTCATTTTACCTTGTTTGGAATAATTAAGGGCCATGCTTTTAAGAATGTTGGGCTCAAAAATGAAGGCTTGCATCTGGCCGCTCATGGTCATGGCACTATCGAGGTAGGCCTGTGCATTTTTAAACTGACCAGCCCGCGCATATACTTCTCCTAAACTGGTTAATACATTCAAGGTTAACAGGTTGTCGGTGCTTTTTCGTGCAAGAGTTAATGTGCGTCCGTAATATTCAGCTGCTCGCTGGTAATTGCCTTGTTTAAAGTAAACATTACCAATATTGTTAAGAGGGTCAGCAAATAGTTGACCTTTTTTTTCGGCTAATCTGTAAGCTTCGGTATAATATTTTAGCGCTTGTTCCTGTTCCTGCACATTGTTATGCAGATTGCCCAGGTTGTTTAACGATTTTATCAGGTTGGCGGAGTCCCCGGCTTCCATAAATTGTTGGTGGGCATCTTCGTAGTACTTCATGGCCTGGCCATGATCTTTTTTAAAAGAATAAATATTGCCGATATTACTTTTTGTAGCCGCAATTCCTTCCTTGTTACCCAAACGGGTATAAATCTGCAGACTGATGAGATAATACTCCAGCGATTTATCGAGTGCGCCCTGGTTACGATAAGCCACACCTAAATTATTATACGAGGCGGCCATTCCTTTTTGGTCGTCAATTTCGGTGGCCAGTGCCAGTGCCTGCCGCGTGTACTCAATTGCTTTTACAGGATCGGAATTAATGTAGGCCCGGAAAAATTCGTTCAGGGTTTTAACCTTCAAATCGCCTTTGGCGGTTTCGAGCGCTCGCTCCAGGCTATCGGTTTTACTTTGTGGGCTTGCTGCCAGGCTTGCGCCAAAAATCAGTGCAACAAAAAAAGCACTACACTTCATAAAAGTCTGTTTAAGCACCTAAAATTAAGAATTAAAAACTAACCCGTTTCCAAACCGTACGTATAGAAGGTTTGTGAAGCCTTCATTTTTTTAAGCATCTTCACCCCATCAAATTTTAAAGATGAAACACACGATTATTTTTGCTTGCCTGGTTTGTGCCGGATCGCTTCAGGCACAGACAACAACCGAGCAAGCCGTAATGGAACCAATAGTAAGATTGTTCACCGGCATGAATAAAGGCGATAGCGCCTTAGTGCACAGTGCATTTGCGAATGCGATAACGATGGCCACCGTTACCAAAGACAAAGCCGGTAATGTGGTGGTGAGGCGTGAAAATTCCATCGCGGGCTTTTTAAAAGCCATTGCCACACCCAAACCCGAACCACTGAGTGAGCCAATTTGGAATACAAAAGTTGAAGTGGACGGGAATTTTGCCCAGGTATGGACCGATTACGCATTTTACATCGGCAAAAAATTCAGCCATTGTGGAGTGGATGCATTTCAGTTGGTGAATAACGGATCGGGTTGGAAAATTATTCACCTGGCTGATACAAGGCGGACAGCGGATTGTAAAATTCCACCGGCTGTAGCCGAGCAGTTTAAATAAAAAATTATGAGACAACTCTTGATAATTTTAATAGCACTGGGTTTTCAGTTTGTTAATGCTCAGTCACCAACCATAACAACCGTAATACTGGTGCGCCATGCCGAAAAAGGAACGGATGATCTGAAAGATCCTGAATTGTCGGAGGTAGGTAAACAGCGTGCACAACGATTGGCCCAGGTGTTACAGGAAACTCATGTGGATGCGATTTATTCAACACCCTACAAACGCACGCGCAATACCGTAACACCGCTTGCCGAAGCCAAAGGACTTTCAATAGCTACATACGATCCATCAAAGAAGGAAGAGATAGATCAACTGTTACAAAAATTTGCAGGCGGTACTATTGTAGTTGCGGGGCATTCCAACACCGTGCCGGGTTTTGCCAATTACCTTACAGGTAAAACTGAATTTCAGAATTTTGACGACAGCGATTATGACAACCTGTTAGTAGTAACAGTAGTTCAAAAAGGCAAGTTGGCCAAAACGGTTTGGCTTACTTATTAACGCCTGGTGTATTGATTTGCCCGAATATTTTTTGCTGCTAATTCCACTGTTTCAAAAATGCGCTTTGCGCGCGTGGTTTCGGTTTTTGCGTTTTGAATCCATTCAAGTATTCCTCTTTTAACAGAAGGTGGAAACGCTTCAAAATTTGTTGCTGCTTTCTGGTTTGAAACAAGCGCAGATTTTAGGTCGGCAGGAAGCGTAAGTTTGGTAATATCGTTTAATGCATTCCACGTTCCGGTTTTTTTTGCCAGAGTAATCATTTTCATGCCGGCATCGGTCATCAGTCCTGCTTTAATCATACGGGTTGCCCGTTTTTTGTTTACGCTCGACCAATTGCTTTTTGGTTTGCGGGGTGAAAGTAGAATTTTGTATCGCTTGTCGTCTAATTTATTTGGTACGCTATCAATCCAACCAAAACACAATGCTTCTTCCACAGCATCTTCTACCGATAGCGAAGGCAAACCACTATCTTTTTTAGCTAACACCAACCAGATGCTCACTTGTTGGGTATGATTTTTTTGTAACCAGGTACGCCACGCTGCCCGGCTTTTTGGTTCTACTATTTTAAAATCTTTTTGAAGACGAACTTTCGTCATAGGTTCTTCCTGTATTTGATCAACGTAGCTTTAATCATCTGGCCTTTAATGTATTTGGTTTTGGAACCGAAAACCCCAAGAAAGCCGCGCCTTCTTCCGGCACCCGCAGCGGCACCTCCGGTTGAACTACCCGTGTTGGTAAGCGCGATTTCATCAAACAAAATTGCATCCGCACCTTTCTTTTTCATTCGCGCTACAATTTTTTGCTGCACTTTATCCGAATTGCGCTTAGCGGTTACTTCGTAAGTAACCTTTCCCATTATTTCGTTTGGTTCAGTAATGTCGCTTTCGCGGAAAAAGATTTCAACGTTTTGCGTGGGCTGATAAGTGCGACCGTAATAAATAACTTTGTTAGAGCACGATGTGGCAATAATCACAACAAGAAACAAGGTTGGTTTCATCATACAGGATTGACAATCGCTAAGGTAATGGCTTTCTTTTTTATGAACATAAAGTTAAATTCGATTCATGAAATGGCTTTCAGTAAAGCGAAACCAACTGCAACTACTTGGCTCAGGCCTGCTATCAGTTTGTCTGCTTTTAAATCTGAATGCACTCGCCCAGACCGATGAACTGCGTAAAAGCATTTACTTTAATGGTGGCAGCTTTGAAATAGACGAGTTTCAGGCCGAAATGCTTTCCGATTGGCTCGATTCAATTCCTAATTTGTTAGACAAATATCAGATTCAACTCATCAGCCACACCGATCCCATTGGTGGCAAAGAATACAACCGGTGGTTATCGCAAATGCGCAGCAATGAAGTATTTCAATTGCTACTCCAAAAAGATATTCCCGAAAAATCCATCAGCATAAAAGACTGGGGTTTGGAAAATCCGGTGTACACCAACCAAACCTACAGGGGTATGCGGTTAAACCGAAGAGTGGATGTTATTCTTCATCCGCTAGTGTATTGATTCCATTAGAATTAGGCTTCATGCCACAAGCTTCATGCAGGCTTGTAGCTTGAAGCATTTTGCTTACGGCTTATAAAGCGGTCGTTTCCGGACACCTTTTTTCACTTACGGACGTGATTTTGTGCAACTAATCGCGTATTTGCGCGTCTAAACCAATTATTACGTCTTGGCATGTTATTGGCCAAATAGCGGTCGGCTGCCAGGGCTTCACAAACAAAAGCCAAAATTCATGATCGTTTTAAAAAACATCGACAAGTACATCGACTCTCGTTTTCAGCGCACATTTATTCTTAAAGGAATTGATCTGGAAGTAAAGCAAGGCGAATTTGTAACTATAATGGGCCCCAGCGGATCGGGCAAATCAACTTTAATGAACATTGTAGGGATGCTGGATGAACCTTCGGCAGGTGAATATTACTTTTTTGATGAACCCGTGCACAAAATGCGCGAGAAACAAAAGAGCGATATGCACAAAAACTACATCGGGTTTATTTTTCAGGCCTATCACCTGATTGATGAACTAACCGTATATGAAAATATTGAAACCCCGTTATTGTATAAAGGGGTTGGTGGTAGCCAACGCAAAAGCATGGTGGCCGAAATGCTGGATCGCTTTAACATGGTTGCCAAAAAAGATTTGTTTCCCGAACAGCTTTCGGGCGGGCAGCAACAGTTGGTAGGCATTGCACGCGCTATTGTGGGGCAACCCAAGTTACTGTTGGCCGATGAGCCTACCGGCAATCTGCACTCCGAGCAAGGCAAACAGATCATGGATATTTTTCAAAAGCTGAATGAAGAGGGAATCACCATCATTCAGGTAACGCACTCCGAAGAAAATGCAAGGCGCGGCAAACGCATTGTACAAATAGCGGATGGTGCAATTGAATCAGACCAAAAGGTTAGTTAATAAAAGCTATGAGGAAGGTTTCGGTTTTTACATTTCTGATTGCAAGTGCAATATCCTTGCAGGCGCAACAAACGCTTACGTTTCGGAATGCGATTAAAATGGGTTTGGAGAATAACCTGCTCCTCAATCAACAAAAAAACTTGTTGATAAGTACTGGAGTTAATCGCACTTCGGCATTCTTGCAAATGGCACCCAGTGTTTCGGCTGGTGGTAGTGCCGGTAGATTTGATGGTAATTCATTTAATCAACAACGAGGTGAGGTTGTGAACGGGCAGGTAGATTTTATTAACGGGGGGTTGTCTGCCAGTGTGCCAATCTTCAATGGGTTTAATCAAATTAATCAATATCGGCAGGCGGCAAGTCAAAACGAAGCACAGCTAAATTTTGTAATGCGAACCAAGCAAGATGTTATACGAAATGTTGCCTTTCAGTACTTAACCTGCATGCTTGATCAGCAATTGCTGAAGATTGACCGGCAAAATCTGGCCACTCAAAAAACACAATTAGAGCAAATCCGGCAGCAGGTTGATTTGGGAAGCCGGGCCGAAGCGGATTTGTATAATCAGGAATTTCAGGTACGGAATGCAGAGTTGCTGGTTGTTCGATCATCCAACCGACTCAAAAATGATAAAGCGCTGTTGGCTCAAACGCTTATGATTGATCCCATCATTTCCTTTGAGTTAGAGGAAGTAACATGGGGCGCGGATGATTATCAGATTGAAAGTGTTGCGTTGGATAATTTAACAAGTGTTGCCACCCAAAGCCGAGCCGACCTTAAACAAGCCTCCAATACCGAGCGTGCTGCGCAACTAAGCTATTATGCCTGGCGAGGAAGATATTTGCCCAACCTCTCGGGTTTTGCAGAATTAAACTCACGGTACAATTATATTCATGGAGCAACCGATAACCGTTCATTTGACCAACAGTTCAGGTCAGACAACCGGCAGTTTAACTACGGTGTTTCATTGCGCGTTCCCATTTTCAGCGGGTTCTCAAACCGGGCCCAGGTTACACAACAACGGGTACTATTCGAAAACGCTAAACTGGCCACCAAAAACACCGAGGTGCGGGTAAAATCAGATGTGCTAATTGCGTATCAGAACTACGAAGATGCAAAAGCGAGTTTTGCCTCGGCCCAGGCCCAACTAAAGTCGGGCGAATTATCGTATCAAATGGAAAAGGAACGCTACGATTTGGGTATATCCAATATTGTACAACTTACCACGGCCCAGCAGGCATTTGTTCGGGCTCAATCGGATTTTGCCAGTGCACAGTTTACATTAATGTTTCAAAAACTGTTAATTGATTATGCCACCGGCACTTTACAGGAGGAGGACATACCCTAAGGTAAAGCCTGTTCTTAATCAAATATTTTACTACATTTGCAGCCCCATCAAAACGATGGGGCTTGTTTTTTAGAATAAACAGGTATTTAAAACAAAATTTGCAGCCATTAGCCCGCTGGTTGCATGTAAAAAGGGCAAGATTATGGCTAAAGTCCAGAAAGAGAAAAACGAAGAGTCCAAAGTTAAAGCTACCAAGCCAGTAATTGACGATGCCCCTGTTAAGAAGGCCGTTAAAGGTGCAGCTGCCGAAGAACTTTTCGAAAAAGACGAGCTAACCGAATTCAAGCAAGCTAAAAAAGCGGAAGAAGAGGAAGGTATCAGCCGGATGATTAAAGATGTAACTGCCCGTAAGGCCGCTACAGAATCAAGCATTTCAACCGAAAACTTTGATTGGGATGCATACGATCGCAAAGGGTTTGGCGAAGGTTACTCCTCTAAAGATCGCGAAGCATTACTTAAAAAATACGAAGGCACTGTAACCACCATCAACGAAAGTGAGTTAGTGGTAGGTACCGTGGTGGGTATTAACGATCGCGATGTTATCCTTAACATCGGTTTCAAGTCGGATGGTCTTGTGCCATTAGCCGAATTTAAAGACATGCCTAATCTGAAGATTGGCGATTCAGTTGATCTTTTTATTGAAGAACGCGAAAACCTGATGGGCCAGTTGATCCTGAGCCGCAGAAAGGCTAAGTTGTTGAAGGGCTGGGAAAATGTACAGAAAGCGTTGGATAACGACTCAGTTATTGAAGGCTTTGTGAAGCGCAGAACCAAAGGTGGTTTAATCGTGGATGTATTTGGTATCGAAGCATTCTTACCAGGTTCACAAATTGATGTGAAGCCAATCCGCGATTTCGATATCTATGTGAATAAGAACATTGAGGTGAAGGTGGTGAAAATCAATTACACCAACGACAACGTAGTGGTATCGCACAAAGTGTTGATCGAGAAAGATCTTGAACAACAGAAAGCAGTAATTCTTACTAACCTGGAGAAAGGCCAGGTATTGGAAGGTGTGATCAAGAACATGACCAATTTCGGTGTATTCATCGACCTGGGTGGTGTAGATGGCTTGTTACACATTACAGATATTTCATGGGGTCGCATCAGCCATCCGGAAGAGTTATTGAAACTTGACCAGACTGTGAAAGTTGTAGTATTGGATTTTGATGGCGATAAGAAGCGTATCTCGTTGGGTATGAAACAACTTACTCCTCATCCTTGGGAATCGCTTGCCGCTGATGTGGCAGTGGGTTCTAAGGTGAAAGGTAAGATTGTAAACGTAGCCGATTACGGTGCATTCCTTGAATTGCAACCGGGTGTAGAAGGCTTGATTCACGTAAGTGAAATGAGTTGGAGCCAGCACCTGCGCAATCCTCAAGATTTCATCAAAGTTGGTGATGAGTTGGAGGCAGTTGTATTAACCATTGATCGCGAAGAGCGCAAGATGTCACTCGGTATCAAACAACTAACCGAAGATCCTTGGACACGCCAGGATGTGCTGGATAAGTATGCTGTAGGTACCCGCCACAAGGGTGTTGTGCGTAACCTTACCAACTTCGGCTTGTTCATTGAGTTGGAAGAAGGAATTGACGGGTTGGTGCACGTTTCAGACTTAAGCTGGACCAAAAAAATCAAGCATCCTTCAGAATTTACGAAAGTGGGAGAGTCTTTGGATGTACAAGTGTTGGAATTGGATGCTACCAATCGAAGACTGGCGCTTAGCCATAAGCATTTGGAAGAAAATCCGTGGGATACCTTTGAAACCATCTTTACCATTGGTTCAACCCATAAGTGTACTATTATCAGCAAGAGCGATAAAGGTGCCGTGTTGGAATTACCATATGGAATTGAAGGCTTCTGTTCAGCCAAGAACCTGGTGAAGCAAGACGAAAGCAAAGCCGAAGTAGGCGAAGCTTACGACTTCAAAGTACTGGAGTTCTCGAAAGAAGAGCGCAGAATTGTGTTAAGCCTGAAAGCAACCTGGTCAACCGAGGTTGAAAAGACTGAGCAACCTGCAGCCAAGAAGAAGGCCGCTCCTAAAGGCAAGAGCATTGATAAGATTAACCAGGAAGCAGAGAAATCTACTTTGGGTGATATCGAGGCATTGAGTGCGCTGAAGGAAAAAATGAGTGCAGCCAAGAAAACGAACGAATAACCAAAAAAGTTATCGATATCAGAAGGTGGCTGAAATAGCCACCTTCTTTTTTTAAGTTGGTTGTAAAGCGGGGTGATTTTTATAGTTTTGTAAATCAAAAAAAGGTTCCGTGGCCGAGTGGCTAGGCTGAGCTCTGCAAAAGCTCCTACAGCGGTTCGAATCCGCTCGGAACCTCCCATTAATATTTCGTAGCGGTTCGTCCCGATGGTTATCGGGACCGCTCGGAACCTCTGAAAAAAGAGAACTCACTTCGGTTCTCTTTTTTTGTTTGGTTTAAGCTGCATAAACTGATCTCGGTATGCGGTTATTTCAAGCACCGTCTTGCATTAAAACAAATCTTGAAAGGGGTTAACCCAATTCAATAAATTACAACCATCACCAATACTTTTTTCTCTATCTTTCCCCAATGAATAAATTTTTAGTGGGTTTGAGTTTGCTGGCAATTGCATGCGCAGCTCCCAAAAAGCAAGACGATATGAAGGATACAACTTCTCAACCTTCTCTTAATGAGCAAACGGTTACATTAACCAATGCTAATGGTCTGAAGGCTACCATCACACCTTACGGAGGAAAAGTAATTAGTCTTTGGGTGCCTGATAAAAATGGAATCTTGGGCGATATTGTTTTGGGCTACGATTCAGCCAGTCAATATCCATCGGGCAATCCATACTTTGGAGCTTTGATAGGCCGCTATGGAAACCGAATTGGTAAAGGACAATTTACACTGGATGGAACCACCTATCAATTAGAAACTAACAATGGAGCGAATGCCTTGCACGGTGGACCAGGTGGATTTCATAATGTAGTCTGGGATGTTACAGAAATTAAATCAAACAGTGTTGCCTTGGCTTACACCAGTGCCGATGGTGAACAAGGTTATCCCGGCACCTTGAAAGCTAAAGTTGTTTACACATTAACAGATGCAAACGAACTCACCATCGATTATGAGGCAACTACCGACATGCCTACAATCGTGAACCTAACCCACCATTCATTCTTTAACTTAGGTGGAGAAGGGGTGGGCGATATCTTAAGTCATGAGTTACAAATTATAGCCGATGCTTTTACACCGGTAGATGAAGGCCTTATTCCAACAGGTGAGTTAAAGCCTGTTGCCGGAACTCCATTTGATTTTAACAAACCAATAACCATTGGTGCCCGCATCAATCAGGAAGATGTTCAGTTAAAGTATGGTAAAGGCTATGACCATAACTGGGTATTAAAACGCGAAGGCGATGGATTAAGTCTTGCCGCTGTTGTTACAGAACCAACATCGGGTAGGGTAATGGAAGTATGGACCACCGAGCCTGGGCTTCAGTTTTATTCCGGCAATTTTTTAGATGGCACCGATGCTGGTAAGGGCGGCAAGAAATATCAGTTTCGTACGGCCTTTTGTTTAGAGGCGCAACATTTTCCGGATTCACCCAATAAGCCAGCTTTTCCACCTACTGTGTTAAGACCGGGTGAAGTCTATAAACAAAAAACGGTTTATAAGTTTGGGCTCAAAGATTAATTAATAACCCAATCTTTCAGTGTCATACTTATTAAAATTAGCATAAGTAAAAGTATGGCCAAAGTGGCATGCATCCAAGATTGCTTTGGTTCTTTTAGAATCAAAACTGGAAACAAAATCAACAGAAATAACTGTACCGGCTGTTCTGATAATGAATAGGAGCTCAGCAGAATATTATCAACAATTGAAAGTATGGTAAGCATAAACGCAATACCGCAGTACTTCTTGAAATTTGAAAAGTAGAATGGCTTAAAATCCGTTTCTTCTATTTCGCTTACAGTCAACAGAGTTAGAAATAACAACCGCGCCAGGATAAAAAGACCAATTCGGGTATAAAATTGTGAAAAGAAAAACCGGAAGTTTCCAGTTGGTGATTGTTCACATTTCGTAGAGTACCCACCGCTCTTGCATGTGCAGAAAGAATACAAACATAACCCATAAAGCATGTGGTAAATACAGCTTTACATTGCGCCAGTTTTGTATTACATCGGCAACACCAGTTACTATTTGGGTTATTCCCAATCCTAAAATGATGGAAATGAGAACACTAACATATTCGAATGGCGACATTTTTTAAGTGTGTATAATTTAAATCAATTCTAAATTAGATTGCGAATCTTCTTTAACCTGAATCCTATTTTCAAGAGCTGTTTAACAATCCGCAACTCATCACAACAGGATTGGGTAAACACGGTTGCAAACACCTTTAAAATTATTGTACCACTCACTAAAATTAATTTGAAATAAGGCATTTGGCATGTAGATTTGTGCGATTCCGTAAAAAAGCGGTTATCCTAAACGTGCAACGATGAAGAAAAGATTATCTCGTCCCGTTACGATTTTAACTCTCGCCCTCGTATTCCTTTTTAACTCATTCGCATTCGCCCAACAAATCCCAACCGATGAAGCTGCCATCAAAGCTGGTGAAGCTTTGTTTAATGGCAACTGTAAGTCTTGCCATCGTGTAAAGCAAAAATTGGTAGGGCCCGCCCTTGCCGGAGTGGAAGACAGAGCTCCTTCCGTGCAGTGGATATTGGATTGGGTACGTAACCCGGCCCGGGTAATTGCCAGTGGTGATGCTTATGCCAATAAAATTTACAACGAGTATAACAAGAGCCAGATGACGGCCTTCACCAGTTATACCGATGAACAGATATTAAGCATTCTGGCCTATGTTAAAGCCGAGGCCAACAAAGTTGACGCTCCTCAACCAGGAACAACAACAGCCAATACCGCTGGAGGTGGTGAAGGCGTTCCTTCCGGTTACCTCAATGCCATATTAATTGGCCTTGTTGTAATTCTGGTTTTGTTGCTCATCATTCTGGGACTTATTATAAATGCCCTTAAGAAATACCTGGATCAAAAAGATCTTTCAGAAGATGATAAGGAGATAGTTCATTCCAAGTACACGCTAAACTCAGCTATAAAGAGTCCGGCCTTCATCTTTATAGTTGTATTCCTGGTAGCCTCTATAACCTTTAAGAATGTAATCGATGGGCTTTACTCTATTGGTATTCAACAGAACTATCAGCCCAAACAACCTATTGCCTTCTCGCACAAGATTCACGCAGGGCAATATGAAATTGAGTGTCGCTATTGCCATACCGGTGCCCTAAAAGGTAAGCAAGCCAACATCCCGTCAGCTAACATCTGTATGAATTGCCACTCACAAATCCGTGAGGGTACCAATACCGGCACAACTGAGATCAGTAAAATCTATGCTGCTATTGGGTACGATCCGGCAACAGGTTCTTATACCGGCAAACAAAAGCCAATTGAATGGGTGCGCATTCACAACCTGCCCGATCTGGCATACTTCAATCACGCACAACATAATAATGTGGGTGGCATTGAATGTCAGACCTGCCATGGCCCGATTGAAGAAATGGATGTGGTAAAACAATACTCATTGTTAACGATGGGCTGGTGCATTGACTGCCATCGTAAAACAGATGTGAATACGAAAGGCAACGCGTACTATGACAAGTTGCTTGAACTACACAACAGCAAAAAAGCATTGAAAGTAGAAGACATTGGCGGTTTGGAATGTGCCAAGTGTCACTATTAGGATTTTAGTTTTTAGAACTCGACCCGGATTTTTTGAACATATGACTACAAAAACATACTGGAAAGGATTAGCCCAACTGAAAAACGACCCCAAGTTTGTTAAAAACGCAGACAAGGAGTTTGTTGATCTTGCCGTAGAGGAAGATGCAGGGCACTCGCGCAGGGATTTTCTTAAGATGATGGGCTTTAGCGTAGCTGCGGCTTCGTTAGCTGCCTGCGAAGCACCCATTCGCAAAGCAATTCCATACGTAAGCAAACCCGTTGATGCTGATCCGGGTATTCCTAACTACTACGCCAGCACCTATATTAATGGTGGCGATTATTGCAGTATTGTTGTGAAGGTTAGAGACGGTCGCCCGATTAAGGTTGAGGGCAATAGCCTTTCGAAAGTAACAATGGGCGGAACCAGTGCACAGGTTGAAGCATCGGTGCTTTCGCTCTATGACAACTTCCGGTTACGTGGCCCACGGATAGGCGAGAAGCTTTCGGATTGGGAAACAATTGATAAAGAAATTTTAGCCAAGTTAAACGAGATCGCAGCCAAAGGTGGCCAGATTAGAATTGTGAGCAACACCATTCTTAGTCCAAGCACCAAAGCAGCTATCGAAAAATTCAAGGCTAAGTATCCTACCACCAAAGTTGTTCAGTACGATCCTGTTTCTTACTACGGAATAACAAAAGCAAACCAGGAGTCAATTGGTGCGGCTATCATTCCTTCTTACGATTTCAGCAAGGCTAAAGTAATTGTAAGTGTGGGAGCCGATTTCTTGGGCACCTGGTTGTCGCCAATAGAATTTACCAAACAGTTTGCCGTTAACCGCGAAATCACAGCCGATAAGAAAGAGATGTCGCGTTTATATGCGTTCGAATCTAACTTATCATTAACAGGTGCGAATGCCGATTACCGTACTGCTATTAAGCCTTCGCAGGAAGGATTGGTAGTAGCACAACTTTATAAGTTGATTTCAGGCAGTGGTTCTACCGGAATAGAAGGTATTACCTACCTTGAAAAAGCAGCAGCCGAACTGAAAGCAAATGCCGGAAAGGCGTTGGTAGTAAGTGGCTCGAATGACAAGCATGTTCAGGTTGTTGTAAACGCTATCAACAACTTGTTGGGAAGTTACGGCACCACCATCAACACAAGTGCCCCGGTTAACTTCCGTCAAGGTAACGATGAAGAGATGTCCGCATTCGTTGCTGAAGCTACCAGCGGTAAAGTGGATGGTGTTATCTTCTACAACTGTAACCCGGTTTATGATCATCCGCAAGGGGCAGAGTTAGGCAAAGCATTAAAAGGCATAAGTCTTACTGTTTCAACTTCAACAACACCTGATGAAACTGCTTCGGCCTCAGCATATATTGCTGCCGATCATCATTATTTAGAGTCATGGAACGATGCTGAACCCAAATTGAATTCATTCAGTTTATCGCAACCAACCATAACACCGATATTCAAAACCCGCCAGGCACAAGAAAGTTTCTTGGTGTGGGCCGGTGAAGCAACTACCGATTATTTCACTTTTGTACAGAATTATTGGAAAAACCGGTTCTATGGTGCTTCCACCGGATTGGATCTCCAATCGTTTTGGGACAAGTGTTTGTACGATGGCGTATTTGAATTACCCGCCAGCACACAAGCGTATTCCTTCAATGGAAATGTAGATAGTGCTTTGTCTGCGATTGCTTCTACCTACAAGGCATCGAACTCAGGCTTTGAGCTGGTTATTTATGAAACCTGTGGACTGGGTACCGGATCGCAAGCCAACAACCCATTGTTGCAAGAGTTACCCGATCCTATTACCAAAGCAACGTGGGATCATTATGTAACGATTTCTTTGAAGGATGCCGAGACGTTGGGTATTGAAAACGATGCAGAGGGTAGAACCCAACTGGTAAACGTTTCAGCAAATGGAAAGACAATAACCGTAGCTGCATTGGTTCAGCCTGGTCAGGCTCAAGGAACATTAGGTGTTGCATTGGGTTATGGTAGAACCAGCGTAGGACTTGTTGGTAAAGATATTGGTCAAAATGCGTATCCATTACTTAGCCTCGGTGAGTCATTAGGGTACAGCATTACTTCCGGTGTTAAAATAGAGAAGACAGATACTCCTTTCCAGATAGCTCAAACTCAGATACACCAAACGTATATGGGTCGTGCAAATGTGGTGCAGGAATCTTTACTTGCCGACTACCTGCACAACCCGCAAGAATGGAATGAGAAAGCGCCCAAAATAACTTCATGGGATAAGAAAGTGCCACCGGGGTCATTGAGTTTGTGGAAAGGCCATGAGTATAAGAATCACCACTGGGGAATGGCCATCGACTTGAACACGTGTACCGGTTGCGGATCATGTGTGGTGGCTTGTAATGTAGAAAATAACGTAGCGCTGGTGGGTAAGCAGGAAGTAATCAATCGCAGAGAGATGCATTGGTTGCGTATTGATCGCTACTACTCTACGGAGGCAGCAGTAGATGATTACCAGGGTTTGGAAAAAGCTTCAGATAATCCTGAAGTTGTATTCCAGCCAATGTTGTGTCAGCATTGTAACAACGCACCTTGCGAAACGGTTTGCCCGGTTGCCGCTACCACACACAGCACAGAAGGCCTAAACCAGATGACGTATAACCGTTGCATTGGTACACGCTATTGTGCCAACAACTGTCCTTATAAAGTAAGACGTTTCAATTGGTTTAAATATCACGATAACCAGAAATTCTTGCAGGCTAACCCTGCCATGAATACTGACTTGGGCCGGATGGTATTGAACCCGGATGTAACTGTTCGTTCACGCGGGGTAATGGAGAAATGTTCATTCTGTGCGCAACGTATCCAGGCAGGTAAGCTTAATGCAAAGAAAGAACGCAGACCCGTACAAGACGGTGAGGTGGTTACAGCTTGTCAGGCGGCATGTTCAACAGGAGCCATTTTGTTTGGTGATATGAACGATCCGGAAAGCAAAATCAGTAAAGTGTTGGGCATCGAAACCCAGTACAAAAAAGTAATAGTTGACGGAAAAGAGGAAACCGTTGTGGATTATGGAATCGATAAGAAGGTTACGAACCCACGTGCTTACCGGGTGTTGGAGGAAATAGGAGTTAAACCAAATATTTTCTACCTCACTAAAATCCGCAACAAAGACAAGGAATCTAAGAACGCATAAAATTTTTGAACAGGAACTGATACGAATTAAAGTATGCAAGCAACTTCATCAGTACGGGAATCACTAATCACTGGCGGAAAAACCGTTCGCGATGTGTCGGAAGATATTAGCCGGCACGTAGAGAATAAGCCAACAGGATCATGGTGGATAGCCATGGGTATATCACTTATTCTTTTTCTGTTTGGCTTTTATTGCTTGGCCACACTTTTATGGGAAGGAATTGGTGTATGGGGGTTGAATAAAACAGTAGGCTGGGCCTGGGACATCACCAACTTCGTGTGGTGGGTAGGTATTGGTCACGCAGGTACACTTATTTCCGCCATCTTGTTGCTATTCCGCCAAAAGTGGAGAATGTCCATCAACCGAGCTGCAGAAGCGATGACAATTTTCGCGGTTATTTGCGCGGCAACGTTCCCGCTCGCACACATGGGGCGTTTGTGGCTTGGTTTCTACTGGGCACTTCCGTTGCCAAACACCTGGGGTTCGTTGTGGGCTAACTTCAACTCCCCACTGTTGTGGGATGTATTTGCCATCTCGACATACTTTACCGTTTCGCTTGTATTCTGGTACATCGGTTTAATTCCTGATTTTGCAGTTATCCGCGATCGGGCTACCCGCATGGGTAACAAAACCCGCGCAGCTATTTACAATGCACTTAGCTTTGGTTGGGATGGAGCCGCAAAAACATGGATGCGTTACGAGTCGGTGGCTTTGATCCTCGCGGGTTTGTCCACACCACTGGTACTTTCGGTACACACCATCGTATCATTCGACTTTGCTACTTCGGTTGTACCGGGCTGGCACACCACTATTTTCCCACCCTACTTCGTGGCGGGTGCGATCTTCTCCGGGTTTGCTATGGTGTTAACCTTGCTGATTGTAACACGCAAAGTATTTAAGCTGGAAGATTATATTACCATTTACCACATTGAGTTGATGAACATTGTAATCATCATCACCGGTTCAATTGTGGGTATAGCTTACATCACTGAATTTTTCGTAGCCTGGTACGGCATGGTACCTGCCGAATTCTACGCCTTCTATAACAGAGCAACCGGTCCGTATTGGTGGGCTTACTGGTCAATGATGACTTGTAACGTAATTTCACCACAGCTCTTCTGGTTCAAGAAATTAAGAACCAACATTGCAGCAACCTTTGTATTATCAATCATTGTAAATATCGGTATGTGGTTCGAGCGTTTCGTAATTATCGTAACCTCCATCCACCGCGATTACCTGCCTTCAAGCTGGTCAATGTTTTACCCTACCATGTACGATTTGGGTGAATACATTTTCACATTCGGTTTATTCTTTACAGCATTCTTCCTGTTTGCCAAGTTTTTCCCGGTAATTAACATGGCAGAGGTAAAAAGTATCATTAAATCATCTTCCGAAAAGAAGCATTAATATGAGCAGTACGAGCGAAAAATTTTTGGTAGGCATTTTTGACGATGAAGATATTCTGCTTCACGGAGTAGAAGGCATTCGTGGCAAAGGTGTGAAGATACACGAAGTTTATACTCCGTTTCCGGTGCATGGTTTGGACGAAGCTTTGGGATATAAGCGCTCGCGTTTACCAATTGCAGCATTTTTGTTTGGTTTAACCGGTACTTCCCTTGCATTAACCATGCAAATCTGGATGCTGGGTTTCGACTGGCCCATGATCATAGGAGGTAAAAATTTCATATCGCTACCACCCTTTATTCCGGTAACTTTCGAGTTAACGGTGCTATTGGCAGCACTCGGCATGGTGGCTACCTTCTTTATTGTAAGCGATATGAAGCCTTATAAAACACCACGATCGTATGATATCCGCAGCACAGATGATAAGCATGTGATGGCCATTGATCTTGCTGTAAACAAATTGAGTAAAGAAGAGATAAGTCAGATTCTGAAAGCCAACGGTGCTTCAGAAGTAAACGAAAAGAACTTTTAATTGTGCTGAATATGCGTATGAAGCTAGGAATATGGGGTTTGGCTGCGGCCTTGTTACTGGCCGGCTGTAAAGCCGGTGGCGATTATCAAGGTTTGGAGTACGCACCCAACATGTATCACTCGGTAGCCTACGAACCACTTACCCAAATTACTGACGAAGGCTATGGTGTATTGGTTAATTCGCTTGATAACGGAAGGGGTGAATATTACAACACCAACAAGTTCAATCCGTTCGGAATGAACATGAGGTTACCTGCACCCAATACCGTGCGCAGAACAGCAAATGGTTGGTTGCCATACCGTGGTGTAAATGATACGACCGGCCTTCGCTTGGCAAGTAAAATGGTAAGTCCGCTGCAAGACGCCCCGGCTATTCTGGATCAAGGCAAGTTGCTCTACGAAATCAACTGTAAACACTGCCACGGTGCCAAAGGTGCAGGCGATGGTAAGGTGGCAGATAAATACCCCGGTGTTGCTAACCTTACCGGTGATGCGATTAAAGGAGTTACCGAAGGCCACATCTTCCATGTAATTACATACGGAAAAGGCTTAATGGGGGCACATGGTTCGCAGGTTAGCGAAGAGGAGCGTTGGAAAATAGCCCGCTATGTAAAACAACTTCAAAAGAATTAATCTCTATTACATACTATATCAATGGCAGCAGACGAACAGTATATTTTTAAGCCGGAAGCAAAGCGTAAAATTTCCATTTTGTTTGGAGTGGGGGTTTTATTGTTTGTGCTGGGAGTAATTATGGCCATGAATTCCGGTGGTCATCACGAAGGTGCAGAACACGGGTCAATTGAGGTTGCTAAAACGCTGGTAGCAAGCACCGATCAAGAGAATGGTGGGCACCAAACCGGTCATGAAGCTGGCACAGGTGAGCATCATGGAAGCCCGGTTTGGTTAAAAAAGATTTACGCATCGCTGTGGCACAACAATATTTTCTTCGCGGGCTTGGGTATTATCGGTTTGTTTTTTGTTGCCATTCAATATGCAGCTCAGGCGGGTTGGTCGGCACCCATAAAACGGATACCATTGGCCATAGGGCAATGGATTCCAATTGCCGGTGTTTTAACCCTTATTATTTGGTTCTTAGCCAAGGGTGATCTATTTCATTGGACGCACCACGATTTGTATGATCCTCAGTCTGCCGATTATGATAAAATTTTGGATCAGAAGAGCGTGTACTTCTTTTGGTTAGGATCGAAGGGAGGTTTTCCAACTTTCTACATACTGCGCATGGTAGCCTTCTTCTCACTTTGGTATTGGTTTTATACCCTCATTAAAAAGCAAATGCTTGCCGAAGATTTGGAAGGTGGCACTCAACACTGGTATTCAGCTCGTAAACTATCAGCAGTATTCCTTGTAATTTTTGCTGTAAGTTCCTCCGTGGCTGCCTGGGATTGGGTCATGAGTATTGATCCACACTGGTTTAGTACCATGTTTGGTTGGTATGTATTTGCGAGCTGGTGGGTAGCAGGATTGGCAACCATTACGTTAATCGTTGTTAATCTGAAAGATGCTGGCTACCTGAAAATGGTAAATGCAAATCACTTGCATGATTTGGGTAAGTTCGTATTCGCATTCAGTGTATTCTGGACATACATCTGGTTTAGCCAATTTATGTTGATCTATTATGCCAACATTCCTGAAGAAACAGTTTATTTCATTGAGCGACTGAAACACGCACCGTATTCGTGGGTATTTTATGCAAATCTGATCTTAAACTTTGTGTTGCCATTCTTGTTATTAATGACGCGTGACGCCAAGCGTCATGTGGCAATGTTAAAAGTAGTTTGCCCGATTGTAATAGTAGGGCACTGGTTTGATTTTTATAACATGGTAACGCCAGGTGTTATGCAATATAATGGAGGTATAGGGTTTCTGGAGATTGGGTTGGCATGTATCTTCTTTGCCTTATTCCTTTGGGTTGCATTAAGTGCTTTGTCCAAAATGCCATTGGTTGCTAAAAACCACCCGATGATGGAGGAAAGTTTAAATCACCATATTTAATTGAAACGCTGAACAACTAATTTATATGCTGACGTTGATACTTGTATTAGGGGTTTTACTGGTGCTCGCCATCCTGTATTTCATTTTCAGGATCGGTAACCTCGTAAGTTTGGTTAAAGGTAAGGAAGAAGATGAAATATCCTCCTGGAATTCAACGAATGCCTATTTGTTTATGATCTTTATGATCGGAGGCTTGGTTGCCTTTTTCTGGTATTCATATGCTCATTTTGACGGGTACAACCTTCCGGTTGCTTCTCAACATGGTGAATTAACCGACTATCTTTTCTGGGTAACGATGGCTGTTACAGTGGTAGCTTTTACCATCATTTTTATTGTCATGTTCTGGTTTACCTTCAAGTACCGGTATGATAAAAATCGTAAAGCCGAGTTTTTTGCAGATGATCATAAACTTGAAATTGCTTGGACGGTAGTTCCTGCCATTGTGTTGGCACTTCTAATTTTCAGTGGTTTGCGTGCGTGGAACGACATTACCGATGAAGCTTCGGAAGATGCAGTGGTGATTGAAGTTATTGGACAGCAATTCCTGTGGACAGCGCGTTATCCGGGCAAGGATAACTTATTAGGTAAGCATAATTATAAAATGATTGATGCATCCAACGAATTTGGATTAGACCTATCGGAAGAAAATACCTGGGATGACTTCAAATCTTTGGAACTCCACCTTCCGAAAGATAAAGAAGTGAAGTTGGTAATTCGTGCTAAAGATGTTTTGCACAGTGTGTTCCTGCCGCATTTCCGAGTAAAAATGGATGCGGTGCCCGGAATGCATACCACTTTTAAGTTTACTGTTACCAAGTCAACAGCAGATATGCGTTCCGAAACCGGTAACCCCAACTTCAATTATGAAATGGCCTGTACCGAAATTTGTGGTCGTGGTCACTTCTCCATGCGCTTCCCGGTGTTTGTACACGATAGTGTTGAAGATTATGAAAAATGGCTAAAGTCTCAGGATGCATGGCTAAAACAAAACCCAGACTATCTGAAGCAGATACCAGCCGAGAAGCGTGAAGCAGCAATAGTGAAAGCAGGTATTCCAGCCGATAGCAAGGAAGCTATTATGGCGGCTCCTGTAACCGTAACATTAAATTAAGATATTTTAAGTCATGGCAACGATTGATATACATCCACAAACCTCCACCCATCACCACGATGATCATGCACATGAGCATGAACATCATCATGGAAATTTCTGGACCAACTATATTTTCTCGGAAGACCACAAAGTTATTGCTAAGCAATTCCTGATTACCGGTATGGCCTGGGCCTTAATCGGAGGAATTCTTTCTGTATTATTTCGTTTACAACTGGGCTTTCCTGATGCAGACCTCTCATGGTTAAAACCCATTTTAGGCGGCTGGTTAACCCCGGAAGGTAAAATTGATCCTGAATTTTATCTTGCCTTGGTTACCATGCACGGAACCATTATGGTGTTCTTTGTGCTTACAGCAGGCTTGAGTGGTACTTTTAGTAATTTCCTCATCCCCTTGCAGATTGGAGCGCGCGACATGGCCAGCGGTTTCATGAATATGCTGTCATATTGGTTCTTCTTTCTTTCAAGTGTGATCATGTTTACCTCCTTGTTTATTTCAACGGGTCCGGCATCGGGTGGTTGGGTAATTTATCCGCCATTAAGTGCTCTGCCGCAGGCTATGCAAGGTTCTGGTTTAGGGATGACGTTATGGTTAGTTGCAATGGCTATCTTCATTGCCAGTTCGCTTTTGGGAAGTATCAACTACATTACTACGGTTATTAACATGCGCACGCAGGGTATGTCGTTTACCCGGCTGCCACTTACTATCTGGGCGTTTTTCTTTACGGCCATTATTGGTATCCTTTCTTTCCCGGTATTATTCGCAGCAGCTTTATTATTGATCTTCGATAGAAGTTTTGGAACCAGTTTCTACTTGTCGGATATTTACATTGGTGGCGAAGCGTTACCAAATCAGGGCGGTAGTCCGATTCTATTCCAGCACTTATTTTGGTTCTTGGGTCACCCTGAAGTGTACATTGTGTTATTACCTGCTCTGGGTATAACCTCTGAAATTATTGCTACCAATTCACGGAAGCCAATCTTCGGTTACAAAGCGATGGTGGGTTCGATGTTGTTCATCGCTATTCTATCATTCGTAGTATGGGCGCACCACATGTTCGTTACGGGTATGAATCCATTCCTCGGTTCAATCTTCACGCTGCTTACGCTGATTATTGCGGTGCCTTCAGCAGTTAAAATCTTTAACTATGTTACCACCCTGTGGAAAGGAAATATCCGGTTTACTGCCGCGATGTTATTCTCCATTGGTCTGGTTTCGTTCTTCTTAACAGGTGGTATTACGGGGATCTTCCTCGGTAATTCAGCTATTGATATTCAATTACACGACACCTACTTTGTTGTGGCGCACTTTCACCTGGTAATGGGTAGTGCCTCATTCTTTGGTATGGTGGCGGGTGTTTACCACTGGTTTCCTAAAATGTTTGGCCGTATGATGGATGAGAAATTAGGATACATCCATTTCTGGTTAACCTTTATTGGTGTTTATCTCGTTTTCTTCCCGATGCATTATATCGGTATTGCGGGTTTCCCACGCAGATACTATAGCTGGACTAACTTTGAAACTTTTAGCGGTTTCGCAGATTTAAATATGCTGGTAAGTGCCGCAGCGATTTTAACCTTGAGTGCTCAGTTCATTTTCCTGTTCAACTTTATTTATAGTATCTTCAGAGGTAAGGCAGCTCCTGCTAACCCTTGGAATGCAACTACATTGGAATGGACAACACCTCGTAATCCCGGACACGGTAACTGGCCTGGCGAAATTCCAACAGTTTATCGTTGGCCATACGATTACAGCAAGCCGGGTGCAAAAGAGGATTTTATTCCACAGCACATTCCATATTCTGAAACTCCAGAATCGAATTTGCCTCATGAAAATGAGTTGATAAAGTTGGAACTCAACAACAGTTCTATAACGGTAGAGAGCAAAGATCAAAAGCATTAATCACGCTCAGCGTTGATGAACACAGCGACCAGTCGTTTTCACAGGCTTTGCCTGGTAACACTGGTCGCTGTTTATTTTTTAATACTGATAGGAGGGATTGTAAGAAGCACCGGGTCAGGTATGGGGTGCCCCGATTGGCCAAAGTGTTTTGGATCGTGGGTACCACCAACATCCGTTGAGCAACTTCCTGCCGATTACAAAGAGAAATTCGCCCAGTTCAGAGATCAGAAGAATCAAAAATTTGCCACCTACCTAAAGGCTTTTGGATTTGAAGCTACAGCCAATGCTATTTTAACAGATAAGTCAATTTTGGTTGAGGCAGATTTTAATGTCGCGAAAACCTGGATAGAGTATATCAATCGGGTTGTAGGTGTCATTATCGGGTTCTTGATAGTAGCTGTATTTGTGTTCAGTTTTTTACTCCGTAAGGAAAACAAAACCTGGTTCTGGATTGCGCTGGCAACTTTAATCACGGTAATCATTCAAGGTTGGTTTGGCTCAATAGTAGTTTCTACTAACCTAACATCGTGGACCATAACCTTGCACATGATGTTGGCTTTTGTGCTGGTTGGGCTGCTGATTTGGTTGTACGTGCAGAGCGCCCCGGCAAAACATCTTCCGGCAGGAAAATATACCCGATTGATTCTGGCGTTTTGTATGCTTCTTTTAATTGTGCAGGTTCTTTTGGGCACCGAAGTTCGGGCGGCACTGGATCGGGTGGCAGACCTGATGTTACCGCGTGAATCATGGATTTCGGAGGCTGGTAAAAATTTTTTGATTCATCGTTCCTTTTCGTGGGCTGTAGTACTATTTCATGCGATTTTAGTCTATAGAATCTATAAAACAAGCCCTTACAATACTTTAACAGTTGGCCTTGTTCTGCTAATTTTGCTCACCCTGATTACGGGCATAGGAATGGCTTATTTTGCCGTTCCAGCCTTTCTTCAGCCCATACATTTGCTGGTGGCAACCCTAACATTTGGCATCCAGTTTTTGTTGTTTTTAAGACTTAAGACGAATTGAGATGTCGCAACCGGTAAATACAGTCGCCACCATTCCTGCAGGTTTAAAAATCCGTGCATTTATTGAGTTACTGAAAGTACGATTGTCGTTGCTGGTAGCTTTCTCATGCGCCTTTGGGTATGGATTGGCTACCCGTGGTAATATGGACTGGCAAGTATTGTTTATGCTAACACTCGGTGGTTTCCTGCTTTCCGGGGCTTCCGTTAGCATCAACCAGATTTTGGAAAAAGACCTGGATGCTTTAATGACTCGCACGCAAAGCCGACCGTTACCCACTAATCGCATCAGCGTTAGCGAGGCAACCATCTTTACATTAATCTGCATGGCAGCCAGTTTAATTATACTTTGGATTTACACCAACCCAATTACCGTGGTATTGTCAATTGTTTCGATGTTGCTTTACAGTTTTGCGTACACACCTTTAAAGCAGGTTGGGCCAATAGCGGTATTTGTGGGAGCGATACCCGGTGCATTACCTCCACTGCTCGGCTGGATAGCGGCAACTGGTTCTATTACCTACGAAGCAATAATCATTTTTGGAATTCAGTTTATCTGGCAGTTTCCACACTTCTGGGCAATTGCCTGGGTGGCCGATGATGATTATAAAAAGGCTGGTTTTAAACTGTTGCCATCCGGAGGCGGGAAGGATTTGAATACCGCTATCCAGATTATGATTTATACGCTGTTTTTGATTCCATTGGGAATGCTGCCCGCTACATTTGGAATTACCGGAATTTATTCCGCAGTAGTAGCTACGATTTGTGGTGCCGCTTTTTTTGCTCAAACATTTGCATTGATGAAAACCGGAAGCAGGCAATCGGCTTTACGCATTATGTTTGGTTCATTTATATATCTGCCTGTAGTGCAGATTGCATATTTGTTGGATAAAATTTAAGTGAAGATGGAAAATGTAGCCGGAGATTTTAGAATTGTTGAGGAGCCCAAAAAGCCAATGGCTATGGAGCCCCGAAAGTTTGGGATGTGGCTTTTTATGGGAAGTGTGCTGATGTTGTTTGCTGCCTTAACTTCTGCCTATATAGTACGCGAGGCCGAGGGCAACTGGGTTTATTTTGATATGCCCGGTTTATTTACAATCTCTACTGTGGTAATTCTGGTAAGTAGTATCACTATGCAGTGGGCCTATTGGTCGGCAAAGAAGGACAACCTGGAGAACGTAAAAATAATGATTACCATAACCGCAGTGTTAGGTATTGCTTTTTTGGTATTGCAATGGCAGGGATGGGTGCAACTGGTGGCTAACAAGATTTACTTTGTGGGCAATCCATCTGGTTCATTCCTGTATGTACTTACGGGAGTTCATGCTTTGCACATTATTAGTGCAGTAGTATTTCTCTTAATTGTAATGGTAGCCACCTATCGATATAAAGTTCATTCAAAAAGCCTGGTAAGTATAGAAATGTGTACGACTTACTGGCATTTTTTGGGCGGACTTTGGCTATATTTGTTCGTATTTCTATTATTGTATCGTTAAAAACCTAATACCTGATTATGGCACATAGTACAGCCACTGCAGTAACCGGAAAAAGCGTTTGGGATGGCGGAACTTCGCCCATGGGTGCCAGCTATGGCAAGCTCATGATGTGGTTTTTCCTGCTTTCGGATGCATTTACTTTCTCCGGCTTGCTGATTACTTATGGTTTAGTTCGTTCTTCGCATCAGGCTTATGATGGATTAGTGAGCGCATTTAAGTTCTCTACCGAATACTGGCCAGTACCTGAAAAAGTTTTTGAAGCGGTACCCTTCCTGCACGGATACGAGTTGCCATTGGTGTTTGTGGGTATTATGACGTTTATCCTCATCATGAGTTCGGTTACCATGGTGTTAGCAGTTGAAGCTGGCCACAGAATGGATCGCAAAGCGGTTGAGAAGTGGATGTTATGGACTATTATAGGAGGTATTACATTCTTAAGCTGCCAGGCGTGGGAATGGACGCACTTCATCGTTGGAACAGATGCTCCAACTTTGGTTAAAGATTTTGTAAACGGACAGTGGATAACAAAAGAAGTTTACGGTGCTAACCTTCACATCAACCAATATGGCCCACAACCTTTTGCTGATTTCTTCTTCTTCATTACCGGCTTTCATGGCTTCCACGTATTTAGCGGAGTGTTATTAAACTTCCTGATCTATTATAATACAGTAACCGGTGTGTACGAACGCAGAGGCCATTATGAAATGGTAGAGAAAGTTGGTTTGTATTGGCACTTTGTAGATTTGGTTTGGGTATTTGTATTTACATTCTTTTATCTCGTATAATTATGGCACATCACGCACACGAACCCCAGGTTACCGTTATTCCGCCCGATAAAGCAAAAATTAAAAAACTATGGACGGTAGCTTTGTATTTATTGGTAATAACCATTTTTGAATTTATCATTGCCTTTACAGTTCCGCACGAATACAAACAACTGCGGGTGTGGGTGTTTGTGGGTTTAACCATTGTGAAGGCTGCCTACATTGTAGGTGAGTTTATGCACTTGCGCCACGAGGTAAAGGTTTTATTCTGGTCGATATTAATTCCAACTATTTTCATTGTGTGGATGTTGGTGGCATTTGTGTACGAAGGAATAAAAATGCCGGTGTTTTAATACCTCAATTAATAATCTTACAAAGAAGGCTAAAGTGATGAACTTTAGCCTTCTTTTTATGTTATCCAATCGATGTCGCGAAAAGTTATTTACCTGTTTTTAGCACTGCTGTTGCCCGGAATCATCTTTGTCTTTCTGCGCAAATTCGGAAAGAATGAATTTAACATTCCTGTGTACTATCAAACAGGAGTAGAAGATCCGGGTGCATGCGGTACTTATCCTGTGCCTTACCGGGTGCCAGATTCGGTTATGCAAGTTATCAGAAACGACAACAAACCCGTGTTGGTTGTAGTTGATACCACCGCTGAGGTGAAGCGAAATCTTACCCGACTTCGTAACGAACTAAATGATTCCTTTTCAATTTCATATCCTGGCCCAAACAATGCCTGGGCCTTATGGCAAGATTGTGTGTTCATCATGCGCAAGCCCTGGATTGCGGTTTTGATCGACACACAAGGCCAGATACGTGGCTACTATGCTCCATCTACCCGCGAAGAGGCGGATAGGTTATTGGTTGAAATGCGAATATTACTAAAACAGTATTGACATGGCAGAACAAACAAAAGGTCCTTATCATAAGTTAATCGTTGCACTTTCTATTATCCTGCCAATTGCGGTGGCCGCATTGTTCAGAATAAAAATTCCGGGTTACGATTTTAGTTTTTTACCACCCATTTATGCAACCACTAACGGCCTCACAGCTGTATTATTAATTGCTGCCGTTATCGCAATCGAACGGAAAAATCGGAAGTTACACGAAGGATTGATCAAAATTTGCATGGGTCTATCGGCAGCTTTTTTGGTAATGTATGTACTGTATCACATGACCAGCGATTCAACTGCTTATGGCGGGGAAGGAGGCTGGCAGATTTTTTATTACGCAATCCTGATTAGCCACATAATTTTATCAGTAGCTGTGGTTCCGTTCGTGTTGTTTACTTTTTCCAGGGCATTATCCGGTAATTTTGAAAGGCATAAAGCGTTGGCTAAATTTACATTCCCTTTGTGGTTGTACGTGGCCATTAGTGGAGTAGTGGTGTATATTATGATTAGTCCTTATTACGCATGAAATTATGAAAGCAGTTGCTAGGGTCGTGTTGGTTGGTATTATTCTGATTGCCATTCAGGTTAATGTGCAGGCACAGTGTGCCATGTGCCGCACAACGTTGGAGAACAATGTAAGCAATGGCGATATTGGAATTGCTGCAGGAATTAATTTTGGTATTCTGTACTTGTTTGCAGCTCCGTATCTGATAATTGCCATTATTGCTTTTTTTTGGTACCGAACCAGTAAAAATGCCAACCACAACGAGTACGCTTAGTCATATTTGGTCAGGCAAATGCCCGCGTTGCCGCAAAGGGGATATCTTTAAATATCCTTTGATACGTGTTAACCATTTTGCGTCAATGCATAATGAGTGCGCTGTTTGTGCAGCATCGTTTATACCCGAACCTGGATTTTATTTCGGAGCATTATTTGTTAGCTACGCATTTACGGTAGCAATTATGGTGGCGGTGTGGTTAGTGCTTTATATTTTTCTCAGTCCGGCTGATTGGTTATATGGCCTTGCATTAGTTTCAGGTGCCGTTTTATTTTCACCTATTAGCTTTCGTCTTTCACGTGTGTTATGGCTGTATTGGTTTGGAGGCCATAAGTACAATTCTTAACTGTATTTCTTAATTTTAAGGAAAGTGTATCGCTATGCGTAGCAGGCTGTGGCTTATTATTCTATTGGGAGGATGCCTGACTGGCATGCTGGTAAGCGAACGGGTGTACAACAATAGGAGCAATAATGTTACAGCAAAAATTCAAGCCAACCTTGAAACCGAGCTTACGAGGTTACAAACAGAAGCCGGGGAGATATTAGCAAACCAACTAACGGACTGGTTAACCGTAAACGGTGCGCATTACCTGTTTCATAACAATGAGTTGAAAGCTTGGAGTAAAACAGATTTTGCGCCAGATGCACGCATGCTAACGGATTTACGTAACCGGCAATTCTGGCAAATACCTTTGGGTGATTTTATTGTGCTGCGCACATCCCGTTCAGATCAGGTACTGATTTCCATGTTGCCTTTGATTAGGCGCTTTCCAATTACCAATCGGTATTTGCCCACCCAACTCAATAAAAATATTTTCAACACATATCAGGTACGAATATACTCACCGGATTTTTTACCGGGCGAACCAGTTACAGTAAACGATGAGGTATTACTAAAAGTAGTTGTTCCGGTAACCAGCGGCCCCCGTTTTTTTTCTGGCCTATTTGGGGTTGGAGTATTGGTGTGTATAATGCTTATGCTGATATATTTTGTGCGCGGCCTGCACTATCAAAGAAAACATGCGACTGCTTTTTTAGTTATGGCACTAGCCTTTGTTGCGATTCGGATTACAATGGTTGAGTTTAATTTTCCGGCACGCTGGTGGCCATCGTATGTATTCAGCCCACAGGCATTTGCATCCTCTACCTACAATGCTTCAATGGGCGATTTGTTACTTAATTCACTGGGCATTTTAATTCTGTGTGGATATGTATTTTTTACTTATTCACGATGGTTCATTGTGCATCAACTACTCCGAAATACAAAATCTTCGATTAAAAATTTGGCGTGCACGTTATGTCTGGTGGCTGCACTCTTTTCGTTTCTCTATCCCTTTTTATTTATCGAAACTATTTTTCATAACTCTGACCTATCATTGGATATAACCAGTACGCTTGCCTGGAATGTGTTGCGTGTGCTTGCATTTTTTTCGTTGGTGGTAGGAACAATTAGTGGTTTTTTCTTTATTCATGTATTTACCCGACTATCCAAAGCTTTAAATAATCGGGTTGGGTCATTTTTAATCCAGTTAGTTGTTGCTCTTCTTTTATTTGTTATTTATTTCATTTTGGAGGAAAGAAATTATTGGATAACCGTTGTTATTGCTATTCCTTATTTCATATTGCTTAATAGCACCCAGCTACGGTTAACACGCAAAAGCGCTTTCATTTCATTTTTGTATTTATTCATTACACTCATTGTTTTCGGAATTCAGAGTGCCTGGAGTGTAAAACGTTTTTCAGAAGAGGAAAAAACCGAATCGCAATTCCGGTTTGCAACCAGCTACCTGATTGATCGGGATGTAATGGCTGAATACCTGCTGAATGAAAGCCGAAAGCGAATTTCGACTGATGCATTTATTCAATCGCGCTTAACAAGTCCGTTTTTGAATCGATCAGTTGCGCGACAAAAAATAAAGCAAGTTTATCTCAGTACCTATTTCGATCGATACGATTTTCAGATTCACCTTTTTACACCATTGAAGGAACCACTCGATGAACTTTCGATCGATCGCTGGCAAGAATGGAATCAACAAATGGAAAATCCAAGCCACACAACTGATTATGAGGGTATTTATTTTATCCGTTCCGCTTCAGTTGAAACCGGGAAACGTTATGTAGTGGTAATTCCTGTTTTGCGCGGTACTCAATTGGCAGGCTATGTGGTGCTGGACTTAACGCTGAAACGCATGATACCTCAAAGTGTTTACCCGGAGTTGCTAGCCGATAGCCGCTTTGCCGAATACTTTGAAAACCGCGATAAGAGTTTTGCATTTTTTGCTGAAGGCCGGATACAAAGTAACTTTGGTAACTTTAATTACGAGCGTGATTTTGACTTTACATTACTGCAGTATCCGGAGTTATTCGATTCGGGGGTTCGTTCGAAGGGCTTTATTCACACAGCGGTTGAAGATGATGCTGGTAGGGTAGCGGTGGTAACAACGCGTGCCTATCCGTTTTTTTTTACGCTTACCAACTTCTCGTTCTTTTTTGTGATATGCGTGTGCATGCTGGTGTTGATAATACTGGCATACGGAATTCGTTCGTGGCTTAACGGCAAGCGAATAAACTATGCCAGCCGGATTCAACTTTATATTTACCTGGCGTTTGCTGTACCGTTGGTTGTGGTGGCTATTACAACTCTTAACCGCGTTTCACGATCGGCTGAAATTCAATTAACGGAAACATACCTCAATAAAGCGCGGGTACTCGGTGAGAATCTTTTACCTCTTTTGAGTGAATACGCAAACAATCCTGATGAAACCCGTGCCGAATTGGAAGACCGGATTAGTACTGCGGCCCGGTTTGCCGATGTAGATGTTTCTATTTTTGATAAAAATGGAATGATGGTGGGATCTAGTCAACCAGCTATTGCCGAAGGATTACTTTCTTCCGGCCTCATGAATAGAAGCGCATGGGAGCGTATTTTACAAGGCGATGTTGCATTTGTACTGAACGATAAAATCGGATCGCTTAATTTCAACAATGCTTTTTTTGCACTACGTGATTCCGAATCATCTACTGTTTTGGGAGTAATCAGTTTACCTTTCTTTGAATCAGCCCAGTCGTTGGATACCACCCAAATAACTGTACTGGCGAACATACTAACTGTTTTCACCTCGATCTTTCTTATTTTCTCCATGCTATCCTTTTATGTGGTGGAATCGCTCACGTTTCCGTTGCGGTTTATCACCCGCACCTTGCGCAATACTACACTTACGGGTAACAAGCCTTTGGAATGGAAATCGAACGATGAGATTGGATTGATGGTGAACGAGTACAACAAGATGGTTGAAAACCTGGAGCAAAGTAAAATTGAGTTAGCACGAAGCCAAAAGGAGAGTGCGTGGCGCGAAATTGCCCGGCAAGTTGCACATGAAATCAAGAACCCATTAACACCCATGAAGCTAACCTTGCAACAAATGGAGTTGTGGTTAGCGAAAAATAGTTTGGAGAAAGATCGCGCAAAGCAATCAGTAGCCACATTGCTTAACCAGGTTGAAATATTAAATGAGATTGCATCCTCATTTAGCGCGTTTGCGCGAATGCCAGCACCCATTTTAGAGCGATTGGATTTGGTAGCCTTACTTACCAAAACGGTAAACCTGTATAGTACCTATGAGGGAGGAAAAGTGTTTTTTAAGAATGACCTTTCGCAAGTATTTGTAAATGGAGATCCGCAACTGTTGGATCGGATTTTTTCGAACCTGATTTTGAATGCACTACAAGCTGGAGTAAGCCCGGTTGTAATGGTTGAACTAAAATTGACAACCGAAAAGGTGTTGGTATTGGTGCAGGATAATGGCGCTGGGATTTCGGCTGACCTTCGGGATAAAATTTTTGCGCCCTACTTCACAACTAAAAAATCCGGTTCCGGGCTTGGGTTGGCCATTGCGCGGCAAGGCATTGAGCTTAGTGGTGGGCGCATCTGGTTTGAATCAAAACCGGGTCATACAATTTTTTATGTTGAACTACCACAACTTTAAGCGCCTTTGAGGCCGCGCATCACTTTGTTGGTAAATACAAAGTCATCCAGTTCTTTGACCCCCGAGTGGGTAAGATCATTGTTCGAGCCTTCCCAGAGTTTACTTCCTTTATAGAGAAACATGATTTTCTCACCAATACCAAGTACTGAATTCATATCGTGTGTAACTACAACGGTAGTAATATCGAACTCGTGGGTAATCTCCATAATCAATTCATCAATCACCACCGATGTTTGCGGATCGAGACCAGAGTTCGGTTCATCGCAAAAAAGGTAATTGGGGTTATTTACAATTGCCCGCGCAATACCCACACGCTTTTTCATACCGCCACTTATTTCCGAAGGCATTTTTTTATTCACACCTTCCAGCCCCACGCGCTTTAAACAAAAATTTACCCGTTCAATTTTATCAGCCTCGCTCATGCGCGTTAAAATATTCAATGGGAACATCACATTTTCTTCTACGTTTTTCGAATCGAACAAAGCTCCACCTTGAAACAACATACCGATCTCGCGCCTGATCTCAGATTTCATTTCTTTATCGGCCTCTGTAAAGTTTCGTAAATCGAAGAAAACATTTCCGGTATCAGGATGAATAAGGCCTACAATGCACTTCAGGAGCACACTTTTTCCTGTTCCGCTCGATCCAATAATCAGGTTGGTTTTTCCTTTTTCAAATTCCCCACTAATGCCGTTTAGCACTGTTTTATCGCCAAAGCTTTTGGTTATGGTATTGATCTTTATCATTCTTAAAGTAAGAGATAGGCAAGGAAATAATCTGATAATAAAACCGCAATAATGCTGGTAGTAACAGCATTAGTGCTGGCAATGCCCACTTCCAATGCACCTCCGCTGGTATAATAGCCCTTAAACGAAGAAATGGAGCTGATTAGAAAAGCAAACATGAACGACTTGGTTAATGCGAACGAAATAAAATAGGGATTAAATGTATAGCGTATTCCATAAACATATTCGGTAGGAGTTAACGCTCCGGTAAGGCTTCCTACCAAATATCCTCCCATAATAGCACATACTGCTGCTACAATTACCAGCAGCGGGTACATAAGCAACGAGGCAATAATTTTAGGTAATACAAGATAGGATGCTGAATTAATGCCCATTACCTCAAGCGCATCAATTTGCTCGGTAATACGCATGGTACCTAAACCACCGGCCATGCTGGAACCAACTTTACCGGCAAAAATTACTGCCATAATAGTAGGCGCGAGTTCCAGTACTGTCATTTCCCGCACCACTTGGGCAATTACAAAGCGGGGAACAAACGGACTTACCAGGTTAGCTGCCGTTTGAATAGTGGTTACAGCACCCATAAAAGTTGAAACCAACATAAAAAGCAGAATGGATTTAAGCCCGATCTGCGCACATTCTTCCAACGTTAGGTTATAGTAAGTCTTAAAAGTTTCCCTGCGTACAAACAACGAACCCAAAAAGATAACGTACCGGCCAAAACCCTTCATGCAGTAAAGTTCAAATGCTAACTTGCCCAAAGATAAAACAAATCCTATGAACAAACTGATCGTAGTAACCGGTGGTAGCAAAGGCATTGGCCGGGCAATTGCCGGGCGTTTTGCCGAAGCAGGATTTGATGTCGCCACCTGCGGCCGCAATGCAACAGACCTGGCCGCATTTAAGTCAGACGTGGAGAAGCAGGGTGTAAAAGTTCACGCCATTGTTGCCGATATGCGCAACCCCGCTCAGGTGAAAAATTTCTGCGAACAAATTTTAGCCTTAAATCAGCCGGTTGATGTGCTGGTAAACAATGCCGGGTATTTTGTGCCTGGGTCGGTGCTAACCGAACCTGCCGGTACGCTGGAAAGTATGATTGAGACCAACCTGTATAGTGCTTATTACACTACGCGCGGACTTATTTCTGCCATCAACAAGGGGCATATTTTTAACATGTGCTCCATTGCCAGCATTAAGGCTTATCCGAATGGTGGGTCTTATGCCATTTCAAAATTTGCGTTGCTCGGATTTTCAAAGGTGCTGCGCGAAGAACTAAAACCGAATGGTATTCGTGTTACTGCGATTTTACCGGGAGCCACCAAAACAGCCAGTTGGAATGGTACCGATCTGCCCGCTAGCCGCTTTATGAAGCCTGAGGACGTGGCCGAGGCCGTTTTTTCGGCCTGGTCATTATCGCCTCACAGCGTGGTGGAAGAGTTGCTGATCCGGCCCCAATTAGGCGATATATAAATGTTTAAACCTGAAAGGCCTTTTACATGTTATTTGTAAACCTCAGCTGTGTCCCAACTTCCGGGGCTTTTAAATCGCCATGGAAAGACCTGCAAGGTTTTTGGTTAACTTTGTTACTAAATCTTAGGCTGTGAATCTGGTTCAGGTAAAACAATATTGCAATAGTCTGGTAAGCTACAACCGCAGAAAAACCCGCGTGGTAAACATTGGCGGGGTGCCCATTGGTGGCGATAATCCAATCCGCATTCAATCCATGACTACCATCGATACGATGGATACAAAAGGTTCGGTTGAACAAACCATTCGCATGGTAGAGGCCGGTTGCGAATATGTGCGCATAACTGCACCCAGCATTAAAGAAGCACAGAACTTAGCCGAGATTAAAAAAGAATTACGCTTACGCGGATATAATGTCCCGCTTATTGCGGATATACACTTTACACCCAATGCAGCCGAACTTGCAGCACGCCTGGTAGAAAAAGTACGCGTTAATCCCGGCAACTATGCCGATAAAAAACGCTTCGAAGAAATTGACTATACCGATGCTACTTACCGGGCCGAACTTGAGCGCATTCGCGAGAAGTTTACCCCGTTGGTAAAAATTTGCAAAGAGTATGGCACGGCCATGCGCATTGGCACCAACCACGGTTCGCTTTCCGATCGCATCATGAGTCGCTATGGAGACACACCATTGGGCATGGTAGAATCGGCATTGGAGTTTTTACGCATCTGCGAAGACTTGAATTACTACGACATCGTATTATCGATGAAGGCCAGTAATCCGCAAGTAATGGTGCAGGCGTACCGGCTGCTGGTACAAAAGCTTGACGAAGAAAACTTTCAACCTTATCCGTTGCATCTTGGTGTTACCGAAGCAGGCGATGGAGAAGATGGTCGCATCAAATCATCGGTAGGGATTGGCACCTTGCTGGAAGATGGTTTGGGCGATACCATTCGCGTTTCGTTAACGGAAGAACCAGAAGCAGAAGTACCAGTGGCCAAAATGCTGGCCGATCGTTACACAACACGTAAAACCTTATACCACATTCCGGAGATTATCACTAATCCAATTAATCCCTACGCCTATACACGCAGGCATACCCGCGAAGTCGGAAACATCGGTGGCCATCAGGTGCCGCGGGTAGTGGCTGACTTTTCCAGCAAAGAAAAGATAACGGCAGCTTCCTTGTTTTCGGTAGGTTATCAGTATTCGGTGCCACTCGATAAATGGAACATTACCGACATGGCCTGCGATTATATTTTTCTAGGTGATAAAACAGTTGACTTTGAAATACCGGGTACACTTGGCCTTATTTACAATCACGCAACCTGGTTGAAAGAAAAAAAGAAGCCGCGGACTTATCCATTTGTTAATCCGAAAGATTACCTGGCCGGAGTGGAGCGTTCCGCTGAGATCAATTTTATCTATACACAACTCAAGGATATATCTGATGAGTTTGTAGCTGCAATAAATTCGGATGCAACGGCTGTTTTGTTAATTGATACTTATAATGAGCACGGGCTTGCCGAGCAACGCAGGTTATTTATTGAACTGATCAATCGGAATTGTCAGGCACCGGTTATCATCGGCAGAGCGTATGCCGATTTACAATCGGATCAATTACAACTTTATACCGCTACCGATATGGGTGGGTTGTTGATTGACGGATTAGGTGACGGTGTATTTATTGCAGCGGAGCGGTGTGGTTCCGATAAAATGATCAACGAAACTGCATTTGGAATTTTGCAGGCAACCCGCACACGTATTTCCAAAACAGAATATATTTCGTGTCCATCGTGTGGAAGAACATTGTTCGATCTGCAAGAGACTACCGCTAAAATCAGATCGCGCACCAGTCACCTGAAAGGAATAAAAATTGGTATTATGGGTTGCATTGTAAATGGCCCGGGCGAAATGGCCGATGCTGATTATGGGTATGTGGGTTCAGGGCCAGGAAGGATTACATTATATCGTGGCAAGGAAGTAGTGAAACGGAATGTGCCCACCCCGCAGGCAGTTGATGCGCTGATCGGGCTTATTCAGGAAGATAACAATTGGATTGAACCTCAATCCGTAACACAATAACATCATGGAAAAGCAATCAACAACCAACCAAAAGAAAAAACTTTCCATACGCGAATTTTTTACATTAGGTGAAGTAGGAGGATACTTCTTCCGAAAGAACGATCCTTCACGGCCTTCCAACTTCAACATCAGAATGATGCATGGCATCAATAAAATTTCGATCGCCATTTTTTTGATTGGCGTACTATACCTCATCATAAAGCGTTTCATTTGAACGTAGAGCAGTTTAGAAGTTATTGCTTGGCCAAGCGTGGTGTAACCGAAGAGTTTCCGTTTGGTGAGCAAACAATAGTGTTTAAGGTAATGGGTAAAATGTTTGCCCTGGCCGATGTAGCCGGGTTTGAAAGCATTAACCTGAAGTGCGATCCTGAGCAGGCTATATTGTTGCGCGAACAATATCCGGCAGTGCTCCCGGGTTATCATATGAATAAAAGGCATTGGAATACCGTGCTGATGGACGGTAGCCTGCCCGATAAACTGGTGAATAAATGGATCGATAATTCATATAACCTGGTGGTGGCTGGCCTGCCGGCCAGGATTAAGGCTGAACTTATACAGCTTTAGGTTGATTTTCAGTAATTTACGAGTGTCCGTAATCTTTACCATTTATGGATTACTTGTGTTAATTATTTAATTTTGTTGATTGCGAACTTCTATAGGAATGATTCGGGCTCTATTCTTAGGTGTATTTATCATGCTGGTATCGGGTGCCTGTACCCAACGCCTTATTTGCCCGGCCTATCAAAGCTCATTTATTTACGACAAACCAACAGCCCGCGAGAAATTTTTCTATTATAACGAAAGTACTAGCCAACCACGTGAAGTGCTGGCATCGACCAACAGTAAGGCTATTACATTGCCCCCGCGCGATTCTACTTGGAGAAAGAGTGATGCCTTGCCTGGACCGGCTTTGCCGCAGGTACGTAAGCGAAAGAAAGGACGGTACTTATTACTTCCTGAAAAAACATACAAACAAGCGCTAAAATCGCTGCGCACGGTTGAGATTAAACCGGTGTATCCTAAAAAGCAATCTGATTCGCTCGATATAGCTGCAGAATTAGATAGTGCTGCACGAAGCATTTCGGATACGCTTACTGGCCAGGCAACTAAACCCCGCAAGGCCGAGGACAGTGTTTACATGATAACCAAAACAAAAGAAAAGTATAACATCGATCAGGACGCATACCTATGGTACTTCCGCGATGTATTGGTGTTGCCGGATGTGCGCGCGGCCATGATGGAGGAGGGTGCAGCACAAGCTGCCAGGAAAAAAACCGATAAAAAATCGAAAGGCGGATTTTTTAAGAACCTGTTCAAGAAAAAAGATAAGAAGAAACAAGCGGATAGCCTAACAGTAACTACGGATCAGCCTGAGCCAGACTCTACACAAATACAAGCAAAACCAAAGAAGAAATTACTGGGCGGCTTGTTTAATAAAAAGACCAAAACAGATAAGACCAATCCGGATAAGAAACCAGATGACAAAAAGAAGGAGGAAGAAGACGATGGGTTTGAATAGCCCTTCCCAGAACTTATACAATTATAATACTGCTCATGCAGTACATTAATCAAACAATGTTAAGTTTCCGAATTGATCAGCCGGAGGCGCTGGAAGTAGAAGCGAGGGTTTATCAAATTCAGGAGTAAATACAGCAGGCGACACAACATGGTTGGTTAGTTCGCCATCCGGCAACGGTTTAATTAAGTTTAATAATTGTAGCTCGGTTGCGTTGGCATTTAACCAAACCAATTCTTGTGCCCGGTTAAAGATTACCGGCATGCGTTCAGTAACGGTTACTACTGCGTTTGTTGCCGGCATGGTTAGCATTGAAAAAGTATGAAACGAATTTCCATCCTGATCGTCATACTCTTCCCAGAGACCCGCAAAGGAGTTTAGCGGTTGTTTGGGTGTAAATAAATGAGGTACAAGCGATTTCTTACTAATTTTTTTCCAACCGTAAAATGAATTGGCGGGTATGAGGCATCGGTAACGCATCAATGCTTTACGGAGTAAAGGCTTTTCCTGAATCCACTCTACGCGCGTGTTAATGATTCGTTCGGCCAGTGTTTTGTTTTTAATCCACTTGGGTGCTGTGCCCCAATAAAAAAATGAAAAGCCTTTTGGACTATGATGGGTTATAACCGGAAGTAGCTTGCCCGGTGCCGCGTTATAGCTTTGCTTGTAGCCGGGTGCTTCTTCAATATCAAATCGGGCAACAAGCTGTTGCATGGTTGAATGAATGGCGTAGCGTTCTATCATAGGCCTGATTGAATAAACCGCAGTGCACGCAGTTCGCTCCAATATACCCCATTTTTGGCAAACTGAGCAAAGCCCACATGGCCCCCCTTTTTTGGAAATTCAGTTTTTACGAATGGGTGATTGTAAAAATTATCCGGGTAACACCGGGTACTTAGAAAGGGATCGTTCTGAGCATTTACAACTAAGGTTTGTATTTTTATGCCTTCCAAAAAATAAAGTGAGCTGCATTTTTCATAGTAGTCTCTTGCGCCATCAAAACCATGAAGTTTTGCTGTGTAAGTATCATCGAAATCGAATAAATTATTGATGCGATCAAGCTCTCGGATATCAATACCGGGCATACGACTGGCTTTTAGCACTACCTTTTGTTTTAATGTTTTCAAAAATCGGTTTGCATAAATGCCGTAAGCACTAGTTGCAATTTTTAAACTACAGGAATGTAAGTGCAACGGAACCGAAAATACCACCGCGCGGTTAATTTGTGGTACCATCGAATTACTTTGTTCACCCACATACTTTAGCGTAAGGTTGCCGCCCAGGCTAAAGCCGATCAGGTTAATTTCTGAATAACCTTTTGTGAGCGCATGTTGTATTACAAGATGAAGATCATCTGTTGCACCACTGTGATAAAAGCGTAATTGATGATTCATTTCTTCGCTGCATCCGCGATAGTTCCAGGCTAATACATCGTATTGCTGTAGCGAAAAAATTTTTGCCATGCCTTTTACATAGGCACGCTTGCTATTTCCTTCCAACCCGTGCGAGATAATGACAAGTTTTTCTGATTTGTTATTAATCCAATCCAGGTCTAAAAAATCATCATCGGGGGTGCTAATACGTTCGCGCGAATATACAACCCCATTTACAGTACGGAGCAGGGCCGGGTATATGGTTTCGAGGTGATTGGTAAACAGGATTGCGGGGGCACGATAAGCCTGCATATTACCAATTCATTCGCTTACGAAGTTCGGTTATATGGGCTGTATGGTGCATACCATGCCACGCATAGAGTGCAATCATATTGTGAAGGGCAACCTGTTTTTGTGTTTCCGGGTGAATGAATGAGCGTAGCAGCTGCTCAGGTGTTAAACTGTCAAGTAATAACGCAAGCTTTTGATGCAGGGCTTTAATCAAAGAAATTGAAACTTCTACAGGCAAAGTTGCATCGGGAGTTTCGGCCCACAGTTTTTCATTATATGCTTTTATGGTAGGTGTATCTTCGGTAAGCGTCCATTTAAAGCGGATGTAGGCATTCAGATGGCTATCGGCTACATGGTGTACAACCTGCCTTACCGTCCACCCGCCTTCGCGGTAGGGAGTATTTAATTGTGTGTTGGTTAAATCTGATACTGCGGTCTCAATTTTCAATGGCAGTTCGCTAATATGTTTAATTGCTGCTGAGATTTCAGCCGCAGTATGGCTGGACTGAGGCGTGTATTTACCAATGGGATAGCGGAGATCGGTTTGTGTACTCATACCTATTTGTTCAATTCCTTAACAGCCTCTTCCAACTGTTTATCATCGTAACCTTTATTCAGTTTTACCGGGTTCGATTTAGCCTTGCGTTTTTTACGCACCCGTATGTTGGTAAACTCAATAAGCAGCGAGAAGGCCACTGCAAAGTAAATGTAACCTTTCGGGATTTCCTGGTGCAAACCTTCCAGCAATAAGGTAAAGCCAATGAGTATAAGAAAACCCAAAGCGAGTACTTCCATGGATGGATGGTTTTTTATGAATGTACTGATGGCTCCGGAGAAAAACATCATTACAATAATGGAGACAATAACAGCAATTATCATAATCACTACCTGCTCGGGCGGCACAATGCCTACCGCGGTAAGAATAGAATCGAACGAGAAGATAATGTCCAATAAAATGATCTGAACGATAGTACCCGCAAATGTTACCGTGGCTGCCTTTCCAATGGATGTTTCTTCTTCATCATCACCTTCCATTTCGTGGTTGATTTCTAAGGTACTTTTTGCGATCAGGAACAAGCCACCAAATCCAAGAATTAAATCTTTACCACTAAACGCCATATCGTGTTTAATCAGAAAGTTGGCTGGTATGGTGAATAAAGGTTCTACGAAACCAATGATCCAGGTAATGCAAAGCAGCAGCACAATCCGCACAAACATAGCCAACCCCAGGCCCAGGTTACGGGCTTTGGGGCGTTGCTCTTCCGGTAGTTTATTGGATACGATGGAAATGAAAATGATGTTATCAATACCAAGTACGATTTCAAGAAAACAGAGGGTAAGCAAAGCCAGCCAGGTATCGGCTTTCAGAAACATTTCCATACTAATGTGCGCAGTTTGGTACCACTTTAAACGGTTAAATTAGCCAAAGAAACTTACATTTTAAACTCACTTTAGTAAAGAAAGAAACTTCAAATTCGAGTGATTTTTGAGGTTTTTGTTAAGATCGTCCTACACGGATTGAATATGCCACAAGCTCCCATTTATTGCGTTAAACTAATATTTTATAGATCGTGCTCCATAAGGAGTATCCCGTGTTTGTGTATGCTGTGCTAGTATTGAGAGCTGAGGATTTTTTGGTGAAGTATAGCGGAGTGCATAGAGCTTGAAGTTAAAAGGCTTAAAACCAGGTGCACCAACTTTAAGCCTTCTCGTATAGCTTTTGTAGGTTAATGTACCACTAGCACTTTTTTCCTAACTACGCCTGTATTACCTGAGCCAATCTGTACCACATAAACTCCCTGTGCCAGGTTTTGTGTGTTTACCGTTTTGGTTTGCTCGCCTTTTTCGAAGTAAAGTTGTTGGGCGGTGCGGCCTACCGGATCAATCAGGTTAACCATTACGCGGCTTTCAACTTTGGCAGGCAATTCTATCTCAAAACTTTCATTAGCCGGGTTAGGGTAAATTTGAATATACTCGGCAAGGTCTTCAATGGCGGTTATGATACTTGGGTTAGGAATATGATCAATAGTGGGATTGAGTAGTTCAGCCGACTGATATACTTCCTGGGTTATTTCATCTTGAACAAAAGCAACAATAGCAATTTGGTTGCGAACAAAATTCGGTGACACAGGTTTCCAGCTATAACTTTCTGTGAGAGTTGAATTAACAGGAACAGTCAATAATCTACCAGCAGCATTGGGTATCATTTTTCTTACCACAAAGTTGTTAGAACCCACAACCTTTTCAATAATGGCCACATGCAAAACTGGCTTTGAACCAATTGGTATTTCGCTTGTTGCTGTTGTAGGAATAATTGTAACCTCAAATTTCAATTCATCTGTATTGGTGGGTTCTAATGTTGCAATGCTCATCGTAATAGGGGCAGGGGCAAGTGACCGCAATCCACGGTATAAGTTATTCCACGAACCCAAAAAGTTCCCGTTAGAATAGCCATCAATATACGCTCGTGGTACCACACCAGGGCTATTTGTAATGCCATAATACGCAGCTCTGGCATCAATGTCGGCAGTATTTTGAGCATGAATGTTATCGCTACCCGGAAACCCAATGTGGTACTGAAGTTTGGTTCCTTCAGTGGCAGGAATAACTGTAAATGAATTATTGTTCGAGTTAAAGGATTCCTGAGTAAAATTTTCGATGAGTAGGTTTCGATTTCTGGATTCTATCTTAATTGCTTTCAAAGCAAATCCATCATATGCAGATTTGTCGCCAGTACCACTTGCAAAAGCAACTCTAAAGCGAACCTTTGCCCCTGTTGCGCCATCTAAGGAATGCCTTCCTTTAACAAAAGGCGAAGTTGAACTTTCCCATAAATTACCTGACCATCCAATAGAACTAGAGCCAATATTGCCTAAAAAGAAACCTAAAGTATTAAACCAGTTCAAACCAGTACCCAGTTGTCCTGTTCCCAAATCCAACGGGTTCCAGGTATCGCCTCCGTTAATAGAATATTCCAGAACGCTACCATCCAAACGCTCAGGTGTATTACTAAAGTAATCGATTGAAATTGCCGGACGGGAGATTCCAATACTAAAGCATGGGCTATTAAGGTAAGAACGTTCGTTGGCATTATATGGCGCGTTTGACCGTGTAACCCAAACCGGGGTTGAAGTTGTGAGTATATTTTTATTTGCAGGTGCGAATTCCCAGCTTGGATATATACTTTCTGTGTCAACCCGCCAACCACCTCGTCCACTCTCAACAACTGACATATCGTAGGGGGTGCCGTAGGTATCAAGTATGGTTATAGTTTTTGTGGTGCTATCCCTGCATCCCAAATTGGTAATTGAGGTTACAGTTACAAGAAAATCACCGCTTGTGGGAAATTGATACGTAGGATTTTGATAGGTACCACCAAATGGCACAGGTGGTGTGGCACCTAAATTTCCAGCATTAAGTATTGTGTTATTAAAATTCCATTTATACTGTTGAACCTGAGCCGGTATGGTTGATGAGCCAAAAAATCGTGTTTGATCACCTCTGCAAATCTGTGCAAACGTAAAATTAGGTTTTGGTACTTCCCCAACGGCAATTGCTACCGTATCCCCAACAGGGCATTGCTGACCGTTTGAGTTTATGATACCTCTGAATTTTAATGTGAATGGCCCAAGGGTTTCATATTTATGATTAGCAGTAGCTGTAGTTTGAACGGGCGAGCCATCACCTAAATCCCATTGATAAGAAAGTATATTGGGGATTGTTGGAGGATTTATTAAGAAAGGAACACCTAAACATGCTGTGGGTACTGTTACAGTAGCATCCGGAACGGGTGTTACTTGAATGATTATTGATGCAGGATTACTCCTGCAGGAAAAATTATTATCAACAGCATAAAATGTTTTGGATATGGGAGTTAGGCTGTTCAAACCCGTATTAATAATTTCTCCCCGTAGAGGGTTGGGATCTGATAAATTAGAATTTTCAAACCACTGAAGATTTCTGAATTCACCGCTAGCCTCTAAATTCAATTGTCCATTAAAAAACTGGCAGTATTGTGTATCGTTTCCAATGGGTGGAAGAGGTTTTCTGTCCACATAAAAATTTTTAGATGTAGTTCCAGCGCATCCATTATTATCCTGATAATTGTACTGAAGTTGAAGAAACCGACTTCCTTCGTTACCCGGGAATGTTATGGTTGCAGGATTGAATTCAAAGATGTTGGGGCCAGGTGAAGTTATTGCATTTGGAGAATGTTCAATCCCGCTAAAAAAGTCGAATACACGATAGTTTATCGGTGTATAACCAGAATTATCTAAGTTTGTTTGAAGTACTACAGGCGCAGCATCATTGCATATCTCACCAGCAGCTATGCTTGTAATAAAAGGAATTGTACCTGGTCTGGTAACTCCTGAAAACGCTGTACCATATACGAAATCAACAAGCCCCAATAATGGAAAGTTTATGGTTTCATACACTACAATTGTAAATTCTGAATTCCCACCTAAAATTAGGGAAGCCTTTAATGGGTCAAGCCTATAGGTGTAGGGCAATGCTGATACTTGAATAAGGGGATAGTTCGGATCCAGTTCGTTCAAATAAACACCACTACGGTTGGCAAATTTCATTTTAGTATTAACGGTTACTGGAACAACGGCAGGGTTTGGCGATAGCACATTACTAAGTCCTGCATTGGAGCAATACTGGGATGCCAATCCTAATACAGGAGATTGGCTAAGAACATTTACAAAAATAACAGCTTGGTCAGTGCAGGAGTTACTATCCGTATAAGTATATGTTAGAGGAATGTTAGTTCCGATACCAGCCACAGAAGGATTAAAGTAATATGCCCCGGTTCCGCTTTGGGTTACTCCTAATCCTGAAAATGAGTTTGTGCCACCTGCAGGGGTGCCGGAACCAAGTAATTCATAAGCTCCCTCAGTTACAATAAATGATGTTCGTGTTGAAGGATCAAATGCAGCGGTAGGCTTTGGGTTTACTGTAACAATAATTTGATCAACTAAAGTTGCACCTGAATTATCGGTAACGGTTAAATTATATGTTCTTGAAATCAGTGGGCTTACAGTAGGGTTAGGGCTACTACTTGAAAATCCACTAGGGGTAGATGTCCATGAGTAGCTAAAGAAACCTGTTCCTCCTGATGCCGGAGGATTTCCACCCAACGTAACAGACTCGCCTGCACAAATTACACGGTCGTTTCCGGCATCAACTGAAAGTGCCGCAATGTTCACGACAACGTCTGCCAAGAAAACTGTTGTGCAACCAGATGAAGAAGCCTCAACCCGGTACGTATAGCTTCCGGGTGAAGCATGCGAGAATGGACCAAAAGATAGTTGCGACCCATTTCCAGTTTGCTGACTAGTAAAAGTTAAATTTGGTCGTTGCACCCGGTAGGATACCGTATTTTGCGAATTACCACCAACAACAATATTAAAATTTGAACCAACTGATGGGGTTATATTGGTAGCCGTTGAAAGCCCAACGTTAATTGCAGGATTAACCGTAAGTGTTGATGCTGAATTCAAACTTACTAAATCGCTGTCGTTGTTTCGTATTGTGATTGCGCCAGTTGAAACACCAGCCGGTATGGTAAATGTTACAGAACTGCTTGAATGACCAGGTAAAATATTTGCTGCAGGTATTGTTACTCCGTTTACTGTAATAGTAGGAATAGAGTTACCAGATGCCGGATTTCCCGTTCCGCTAAAACGAGAGCCATTTACGGTAACATTATTACCAATACAGGTAGCTGTAGGCGTAAACGAAGTAATGGCCGGTTTATCTTCGGTGGTGAAGGTTATACTTTGAGCAACGGTTGCATTGTTGTTATTATCCTCAACCGGGTTTACTTCTACATAATAAACCTGGTTAGGCAAAAGTGTTGCATTGGGGTTTAAGGTAATAACCGTATTTGCACCGTTTATACTACCCACAAAACCTACGGTAGCACCACCGTCATTAGTTACTTTTAACTCAACAAGGCCACCTTCAATATCGGCACTTGTAATAGGAGCATCGTTGAGTTTACGAATGGGCTCATCAAAGCTTATAGTAATATTACCTACTGCCGAAAAGTTAACAGCGCCATTGGCCGGTTGAAAACTGATGTTGGGCGGGGTTGCATCGACAAATGAGTAATTGGTACCAGTAATGGTTATAGAACCCGGTGTAATGGCAGGGCTTATAAACGTAATGCCGGCTTGTGTAAATGCAGGTTCGGTAGCCGGGGTAGAAGCGTTTACACCAGCTTCAACATTTACAACTATAAAATAATTGGTTGTTCCGGCAGTTAAAGTTTCGTTAATGGCAGTGAACTGTAACTGTGTTCCGATTGTACCGGTGTTTATGCTGGCATCGCCTCCAAAAACAGCATCGGTTGATTTAAAAATACGCGGATTAAGAAATTTTCCGGTTGCTGTAGTGGTAAGCGAAACAGTAAGTGCATTAAATGTGGTGGAGCCATTAGTTGTAATAGAAAACCCTAAGATGGCCTGATTGTTTGCGCCACTATTTAGCGGACTGGCTGCAATGTTACTTCCACCTCCGGCAATTTGATTAAGTGTAACAACCAACGTAGTTGCCGCTGATGCTGCGGGTGCCGCACCATTATTCAGATAATTATAAGTGCTGGCGTTGCTTCCGTTATAGTTAAACGGAACCAACGTGTAATGATATGTTAAACCGCCCTGTAAGCCGCTATCTGAATAGGTGGTAGCTGCACTTGTAGTGGTATGAATTAATGTAGCACCGTTTAACGGATTAGGTGGAGATCCACCATCGGTTAGTCCTGTAAGGTTTACCGCACTTCCGGTTAGTCTATAAATTAAATAACCATCCGTATTTGTAAGTGTATTGGCAGCATCAAACGCCAGGTCGATGGTGGTAGAACCGTTGAGTGTGGCTGTAAACGTAGTTGAATGACTGCCCGGTTCTAACGAGAAAGTAAAGTCTGAGCCGCTGGGTCTTCCACCTTCTTTATAGTCTGCTTCACCGGGAGTTCCACCGGTGGTGCGATAGGAATAGATAGCAAACTCATACTCAGTTTCGGCATCTAGGCCGGTAATATTAAAAATGTTAGGATCTGAAAAGGCCACAATGTCTGCAAAGTTTCCATCACTCCAATCGGCATCGGCCGGTATTAAAGGAATATCGCCTGAGCCTACGGAGGCAAAAGTTCCGCCTGTCGTTTTTCTTCCCAAGATCAGGTAAAATTCCGGAAGGGTAGGTCCCGTTGCATCTGTCCACGATAAAGTAATTTCAGAGCTACTCAATGCTGTTACCGAAAACCCCGTAACATGGTTGGTTGGTTCTTGTATTTGTGCGGCAGCGTTAAACCAGCAAGTTGTGATTAATAAAATAAGTATGCCTCGTAAAGACTTTTTCATAGACATCAATCCTTTAACTCTCCGTTTCGGTCTGTTTTAATTAAAAATATAGAAGGAACATTACCCAGTGTATTGGTGCCACAAATCAATAATCCGCCATCTTCTGTTTCGCGGAGGGTGCTTACCGTTTCGCTACCGGTACCTCCCAATGTTTTCATCCATTGTAAACTTCCTTGCGTTCCAACTTTGATTAACAATATATCGTTGAGGCCACTTCCTATTTGAGAATTGGACGTAAAATGACCGGCTAAAACAAAACTGTCATCGGATGTAGCGGTTATTGCGGTTCCATAATCTTCTGTTTCTGATGTAGTGGCTTCGGTGTTTCCAGTAAGTGCATCAAAGTATGTCATGGTTGCTGGCTTTATGTTGCCAAGAAAATCAACAAACACGAAAAACATGTTCGAGCCACTGTTGTTTGGGTTTGCTCTTGTGCCTACCACACCAAATCCGGTTGAAAAGGCTGGTTGAATATCATGCGGTCGTAATGATTGAGAGGTGGGTGTATTTTCTCCGAATGAGCTGTAATTCGTAAATACCGACCCGCTTTGTACGTAGGGAATAGAGAGGTAAGAAAAATCAAAGTTTTGTTGTTCAAGGGCAATAGAACTGGCCCATAAATACTTGTCGCCAACGGCATGTATCGATTTTGAATTTCGGTAGCTGCGCTGCAACAAGTTGTATTGTACTAAACTTTCCTGGGTTGTAAAGGTGGCATTAAATTGCTGCAGGTAGGGTTTAACAGGTGATGATAAGGATTCTTGGTATGTACCCAGAATAATTACTTTGCCCAGGGGAGAAATTGTTATGGAAGTGGCACTGTAATCGGTTTTAACAGATTGCGTTGTTTCATCGCGCAGGTAAATTGTTTTAATACTATCCAGGTTATTACTGATATGCAGCATGCGGGCCGATATAATGTCTATGTTATCGGTTTGTGTGGCCCCTGGGTTAGTTTTAATTTGTTGGCCTGCAATTATAAAACCTTCGTTATTAGCCAAAGCTTTTATAGCGCTACCCGAACCACCCTGGTAATAACGAATGGGTGTAGTACGATTACCCTGTTTATCGGTTTTAAATACAACAGTAATTACAGAATCGCGAGTTAGCGTCATGTTACCTAATACGATGAATCCATCCGGAGTAACCTCGGCAGCGGCTGCTTCAATGCCGCGTATGCCACTGTATAGTTTTATAAATGTTACTCGCTCAGATAACTCAGCATTTTCCATGTTGGTGCACCTGCCAAACAGAACAATAAATACAATTAGGTGTAGGTACTTCATTTTCTGTGAATAATCTTTTTGGGTTTGTGTTTATCAAAAATGTAGGAGCCGGCAAACGCTATGGACGATTGCTTGAATACCGGATCGGCATAGCCATAGTCTAAGGCTAGTGATTGATTGGCAAAGGCTGTTGTTGGTGAATTTACCGTGGTAAGGCCGTGTGCATACCGAATCTCAAAAACAATAAGGCCTGGCCCAACGGGTAATTTTACCCCGGTAGCAACCAAGGCGCTAAGATTTAATGGCCTGCGTTTCAGATCAAGGCTTTGTTCCGGAACACCCGGTTCATCGGTGCGCGTGCGTTCGGCTGTTAACTTACTTCTGAATACATAATCGGTTGATGCTCCGGCAGCGAAATACGGACTAAATCGTTTGTTCAGAAATTTGTATTCGAGTGTTACGGGCAACGATATGGCTGTTTGCGATTCTGTTCCTTCAAATTTATTTATAAGTTTTTTGTCGGGTTCGGCCGGATCAGTACCCCGGTTTTCATTTTGAATGATTGTAAATCTTCGTTGCTGATTTAGCAACTCACCGTGCAGCGTCCACTTTTTTGATTGCTTAAAAAGCATAATGGGAACATCTAATGCTGCGCCAAACTGAAATCCTACCGCCCGGTTAAACTTGCTATCTTCGGCCAATTCAATAACCGTTACCAATTCTTTCACGTTGGGTTGTGTAAAGTTTACACCTAATCTAATTCCAACTCTGTAAACAGGTTCCTCCCGAAAGGAGTTATACAAGGCTACAAATTCGGCCGGATCAATTTCGGGGTTGGGTCTAAAGTAAGGGTCGGCCTTTTTTAAATTTAACATAGCCGCATCGGCCTGTTGTGGTTCTTCCAGGTAAATGTAACTTAAGGCAAGAATCTTAAGCGCCTCTACCCGTAATTGATTCTCTTGTTGGGAGAACCCACCTTTTTCAGCAGGTTCTAAACAGCCCTTTAGTTGCGATTCGATTTCATGTAAACGTCCTTGTTCATACGTAGCCCGTGCCAATCGTAATGTTTGGGCACATTGTGTCCAGCCCTGTATAAATAATCCGGTGAATAATGCAAGCAGTAAAATCTTTTTCATAGATGGCTAATTCGTTCCGGGTTTAAAATTTTTGCAAGTCAATTCATAATCCAAATCTTTACCTACATAGGTGGCCCACTCATCGGGTGTCATATTACGTTCAATAAATTCGCTGCAAAGAATGTTGGACATGGTAGAGACTTTGGTAGGGTAGGAGCGTATGCTCTCTTCGTTTTGAATAGCGCCTAACCGTACGCGTTGGCTGCTGCTTTGTAAGCCAACCATTAATTGCTCATCGTTGGGCGAAAATGTAAGCGACCATATCCAGTCGTTATGATCGAACAAGCGAATGGGTGGTTCGGTTAACCGGTTAACATTCCATATCCTAACTGTTCGGTCTTTGCTCGCTGTGGCAAAGAAGCTACCGGCATGGTTGTACACAATATCCTCCACCGGCCCATCGTGGCCAGGTAAATTCCGTACCAGTATGCCATTGCGTACAATGCGAAGTAACCCCGATTCGTTGCCAACAATTACTTGATTTTCGGTGGGGTGCCAGGTAACAGCTGTAAGACTGCGCCCTAAGTTTTTTACTTCAGTTACTGCATAATTATTCGTTACATCCCAAATATATAATGTTCCATTATCGCCTGCACCGGCTAATTTTTTTCCATCGCGGCTCAGGTTAATGGCATTTATCTTTACAGGAGCTTTAATCACTTCATTGGCGGTAGTAAAGTCAGCTAGCTTAATGCTTAGTCCGCCATTATCGCGGGCAAACAATCCCTTGCCATCGGGTGTAAATTCTACATCTTCAATGTTATAGGTAAAGCCCACAATTTTCCTGGGTGCTGCATTCATATTCGTTAAGTCATATAACTCAACGTAGTTGTTCTGGGCATCGGGGGTGTATAAACCGGCTGCCACTAACTTGGTTTCATCCGGACTAATAGACATGGAATAAACCTGGTAGTTGGGTCGTTTTACTTTGTCAACCAGGGTTTCGCCTTGCCATGCGCCATTGCGGTATGTCCATCGGATAATCTTACCATCGCTGCCCCCGGAATAAATGTGTTGGTCTTTACCGTGTGTAACCAGCGAGCGTGCAGCCCCAAAATCATGTCCTTTTAAACTGGTGGTAAGCGGATGTGGGTTAGGTTTACCTTCTTTATCAGTTTTGTTCTTTAGTGCAAAGTACAGCCCGTTGTAGATGTCAGTATCAAATTCATAACCATCATTCTTAGCATTAAACAAATAAGCTTGCTGTGCCAGCAAGGCTTCTAACTGCAAGTCGCTGCTAAGTGTAAGCGATTGTAATGCCATGGCTTTTGCCTGTGCTACATATCTTCTTCGTGTAGCATCGGCACGGGCTATGTTGGCTTTTTCTTCATTTTCTTTTGCTAATTTTTCGTTTGCCAAAGCTGTTCTCTCATTGGCTTCTGCTTTACCTTTTTGCAATAAAGCTTCAGCTTCCTGCTCTTTTGCTCTTCGCTCATTCTCCTGTGCCAGTTCTCGCTGTACAGCTTCTGCCTTTTGCGCATCAATGGCTACCAATCTTGCAGAATCAGCAGCATCTCGTTCTTTTTGCGCAACTATGGCTAGTCTTTTTGCTTCATCTGCACTCTCAATAGCCTTTGCTTCATTATCTTTTGCTAACTGTTCCTGGCGTTTGGCTTCGGCCTGTTGCATGTAGGCATAAACAAAGGCTACCAGTGCTATGGCAGCCAGCGATCCAAATACAATAGCCGTAATGCGGGCGCGTTGCAGCTTGCGTTTGGCCTCCAGTTCTTTAATGCGTTGCTCGGTATCAAATTCTTTCTTGGAGTACTCCAGAAAGATCATGGTACGCTCAAAAGCCGGATGATAGCGCTGGCCCCACACTAAGGTAGGTTTGTGCTTGGCTTGCCAGTTAAGGGCCAACTGCAAATCGGGTGGGCGCCATAAACCGGCTTTGCCTATCTGGTATTGCGAGGCGGCCTCGGCTAAACGCAAATACATTTGCACAGCTTCGCTCTCATCGTCCACCCAGTTTTTCAGGCGCACCCAAATGCGCATTAAACTCTCGTGCGAAATGTCGATCATCGACTTGGAGCCTAACTCGATACCGAAAGCTGGTGTTAACAGCGAACGGCCAGGCTCCCGAAATTTTTCAATTACAGCTACTACATCGGCTTCCGATACATCGGCAATAGATGCAATTTCGTTTAAGCGAGTGGGCCTGCGAATACCAAAATTTTCACCTCGTTTTTCGGTAATGGCCTTGAACAGAATTTCGCAGATGCGTTTTTGTTCTTCGTCCAACTCATCATACGCTTCGTTAGCGTGCATCGATAGCGCTTCGGCCATGGTACCAATGGCCTCGTAGTGCTTCAGGTCAACCGGTTCAGTTTCATAGTCGCGGTACTTGGCCCAGTAACTCCAGGTGCGCATGAGGGCATGTTGGAGAATGGGTAACTGATCGGGGTTGTCGCCCAAATCGTTTAAGAGTTGCTGTGTTAACCGCGGTGTAATTTTAGCATTGCCTACAGCTACCGGGCCTTCAATTGCCCTACGTTTCTGATCGCGCGTCATTTGCGGAATCAGGTAGTGGCTATCGTTAATCTTGCGGGTAAGTTCTGGAAACTGTGCACATTCGCCAATAAAATCGGAGCGCATGGTAATGGCTACATAGATGGGTGCGTCTTCGTAGTTTACAGCTTCCATTAACAGGTTTATAAATGCAAGCGATTCGTTAACGGAATTAGGATCGGTGCTGTCTTTAAAGCGAAAGAGTTCTTCAAACTGATCGACCAGAATCAGATAATTGATGTCTTCTTTTCTGCGCGATTGCTGAATAGCTTCCACCAACCCCAACGAACTACTTCGCAATAAAGTAGAAACAATAGTGCGCTTTATTTTTTTATCTTCTACATCGGCCGCGTTGTAATCTTTAACTGTTTTTAATAACGATTCCGCAAGGTTATCAATAGGGCCGGCACCGGGGCGGGTTACCACCACTTCCCAATTAGGGCTGGCATCGGTTAAGAAGCCACCGTATAAAATGGGGAGTACACCGCAGTATATAAAAGATGATTTACCACTTCCGGAAGGACCGATAACACCCACAAACCGGCTCTTGGAAAGTTTGAGTAGCACTTCATCGCTTTGGCCTTCGCGGCCAAAGAACAGGTGGCTCTCTTCAATTTTAAATGGCCGCAAACCCGGGAAGGGGTTGATTGTTCCTACTAGCGTACCGTGTTCATCTACCATCTGGCTCATAGGTTATGAGTTAATGTCTTGCAAAAAGTTTTTAAGATTTTCGAGGGTGCGATTAGAGTCGCCAGCAATTAAAGTAAGGTTTTGGTTCTTAAATCCATCCAGGGCAGCATTATCGGCTGCAACAATGGCTTTACCTTGAATGGGCTTTTTTCTTCCAAAGCCTGGAGCCTTTAGCAAGTCCAGCACCTTCATACGAACCCATTGATCGTTTACTTTTCCTTTAAATATGATGGCACCATCAAAGTTGCGCAGGTTTTCGATGTGTTGTTTGCGAACCTCCAATAGCTCGCCTTCAAATGCAGGTGTAAGTACCTTGAATCCGGATTTTTCAATCACTTCGCGGAACGGCCGCACTTCGGTATCGTCAATTTTATCGTGCACCAGGTAAATGGTTTTACCACCTGCATCATCTGCGTGGGTACGCTCCTGCGATTCCAGCAGTTCTTCGCGCATAATATTTTTAAAATCTTCAAGCGGGTTTTGTAAAATCTCGGCTCCTTCCTGGGCTTCGGTATCGCGCTTCAACGTATCGATAAAGGCACGTTGTTTATCGCTGGCATTTTTCAGGTTTTGCGAAATCCAGATAAGGCGTGAGAACTCTTGCTGTTGTTGCTTTTTCTCAACAGCTATTTCAGCAGCAAGTTGGTTTTGAATATCCACAATAGACCGATCGGCTCCTTCGGGTATTTCGCCATAGGCACTGCCCACCAGGTGAACGGAGAGCGTGCATTCCTCCAGATCCTTGCGAACGGTTCGCATAACTTCGCCTGCATGGGTGGGTAGGGTATTTTTTGGCAACACGATGTAGCCATGGCGTTGCAACTCGCGCTTAATAATGTTGCGCTGCACCGATAAATCGTGCCCGGTTTCGGCTAAGTAAATGGATTTACGTTTGTAGATATTTTTTACCGCTGATTTTATATCGCCTTCATTTAAAATCATAAGCGCTTCGTGTATATCATAGGCCAGGTCCACTAACTTCATCCAATATTGTTTTTCAGCTTCCTGGCTAAAAAAATCGGAATACTCTTTTTGCAAGCCAGTTTCTGAATCGAGTTGATACATTTCATACCCGATCAGATCGCGCAGGCGCGGTGGTTGTTCGGGCAATGAAAGTGGAGCCTTCATAACCTTAAACACACGGTTTATTTTAGAAGCGGATGTATTTTTATAAAACGTTTCGAGGTTATCGAGGCACCGGCCTGAAAGTGCAAACTCGCGTGTAAGTACAGGTACCAGAATAGCGGCATTGTTTAGAGCTGGGGCAGTTGCGGAATCAAACTCTGATTTAAGTATGATGTTGGGGCGGGTACCTTGCACTTGCGTGAGCATGAGTTCGAGAAATTTTTTGAACTGTGTAACCCACCCTGTTTCGCTTTTTTGGGCGGTTTCGTTGTCTTTTTCAGCATATGTAATCAGTACATCAATTTCAAAAGCCATTGTTTAAAAAATTTAGTTTGCTGGTTGTTTTTCGGGTTGTTCGGTAATGTTGTGAATAAGGCCCTGGGCCAGTTCGTGATGGTTGGCTAAAACAAAGTAGAAGTCAATCAAGCTTATTTTAAAAAGTACACTTCGTTCGCTTGCAATTACTTCGCTTACTGCAGGCGTGGGGCCCTCCTGAAAAAGGTCGCCATACACACTGCCGGGACTTAGTTGCATAACCGGTTGCCCCTGGTTGGTTAATTGCGCTTTTCCGTGTGCCATAATTAATATGGGCATTTCTTCTGTTTGCGGAATGTTGAGCTTTTCATGTGCCTTTAAGGTTATGGGTTGGATTTTATCGGCCAGGTCGCTTAGTACTTTTCCCTGAATGTGGTAGAATGCGGGTATCGATTTGATGAGCATAATCATTTCGATATACAGAAAGAAGCCGTCATCCAGCCCGTCTAACAGTTGGTTACTTTCTATTGAAGAGTCCAGAAATTTCTTGTCTTTGTATGGAAGCCGTTCGGATATAGATTGGTAGGCGGCTCGATCTTTATTATAAATTACCCAGGCTGTTGTTTCCTGTAGTAGTTTATCGTTGTTAAACATTTGGCTGATTAACCCCCGGCTTACGCGAAAGTTGGGAATGTAGGCGCAGGCGTGCACCGCACATACTTTTGTCCACCGGTTGTTATAATTAAAGTCGCGATTTAAGATGTAGTTAATTACCTGTATGGGGTTGTAACTTTCGCGTGGGAAGAAGGTTTGCAGATTCTCTAACTTTTTAGGAGTGGAAGAGTCATCCAGTAATGGAATGAGTTTGGGCTTTAAATCCTGATCAACAAATAAATCCAATAGTTCAAGTGCATACTGTACGCTATCGGGTGTACCCAATTCAATATTCTCCTTAACTAGTTGGATGGATTCCTGATCGTATAATAAAGACAGGAGTAAACTAAGATGGTCGTAGTTATCGCGTACTTCTTCGCGCAAGGCTTCGCGCAGGTATTTATAAATGGGTTCATCGGGTAATTCATGCAATGCAGCCAGATTCCATAATGTTTTACTCATTTCGGTATCCAGCAAATCTTTTACAGCCAATACTTCGCGGCCGGTAGCGCGGTAGTTGATATATCGCAACGAATACAGAATTTGTTTTACCACGCGCTTATCGGGGTAATCTATTTTTTTCCAAAGTAGTTCTAAGCTTTCCCGGCCCGGAATGTGGCCCATAATCTGGATTACCTTCAGCATTACCTGGTCGTTTTGCCCCGATTTATGAAAGGCTGTTTCTAAAACGGGTAAGGCTGCCTGGCCTGCTTCTTTTAATGCTGCTGCGGCCTGGTGTGCATAGCGCGGTGAGGCGAGTAATTCAATTAATACATTCCAGGTTTCAGGCCGCTTCACTTTGCGCGCTGTGAGTAATGCTTCGGTACGAACTTTCGGGTCGGCATCGCGCATCAGTTCCAGCAAGATGAAGATTGTTTTTTGGTTGGTAAGTTTGCGCATTAACTTGGCAGCAAGTAGGCGATCGGTTTGTTTTACCGACTTGCTTAACTTCATCAGTTTTTCTACAGGAATAGAAAGCAGGTCGCTGTCTTCGGCCATGCCTGCTGCTTGCGAAGCAAGACCTTTGATTTCATTATCGCCAGAAAGAATTCCAAGTTCATCAATTTTTTTGCGGGCAAATTGCGATACTTTTTTAGAAGGACTATCGGCTAATTGCAGGAGGGATACTTCAAAGAGGGCCGGCTCGAGTTTCTCCATCAACTTTAGTCCGTAAATGATTTTTTCTTCGGCTGTGCTGCGCACTTCTTTTTCCAGCACACTATCGAGTGTGTATTCTTTTACCAGGTTTTTCTTAACGGCTGTCTTGTTTTTTACAAGCGAACTCTGCAGTGTATCGCGATACCCTTTGTACATCCGGTTACTAATCCAATACCAGCATAGCAGCACGGGAATTGTAAAGAGTGTAATCGAGAAAACAGTAAAAATATCGAACGAATTAATCAATACGATAATTCCCCCGGCTATAGCACTTGCCAAAGCAGTAATGGTGCCTTCAATTTTTGTTTGGGTATCAATACTGGTTGCACGGTCAAGCGGCACATAATAGAATTTAAATGTGGGTTCATCCAGTGCTTCGCGCAACGAGTTAATAAATAGTTTACTCATTGCTACCGCTATAAAGAAAAAGGCAATTGTATTTTTTTCACCCGTGGTAAGATCGTACCCAAAAACAGAGCCTAACGCTATAGCAGCGCCTGTAAATATTATTAAAACAATTGGGTTGATAAGCAAGGAAACGCGCAGGCCGTAATCCTGATTGATGCGATCGGTAACAAATGTGGTGAACAAGAAACTGAATATAACCACCGTTGCCTCAAAGAAGCTGAGGAACGTGGCCACTTGCTGATCATCCATTTTACCGGCTTCATTGGTATATTGAATAGTGGTGGCATTAAAAAATGCATAATCCACAAATCGCAAGGCCACTAATGAAACTACGATGAAAAGTGAAAGCGTAACGATGTATTTATTTCCCAAAAACTGCCCTATTGTAAGTTTTTTAATTTCTGATTCGCTTTTGATTGCCGTTTTACCAACACGCAGATATTTGTTGGATAAGAGCAGGAATAAAACCAGAAAGCCCACGATACTTACAAGGCCTATTGAATAAAGCGATTCGGGTGTAAACCCAGCACCTAATAAAATGGGAATGGAAAAGAATGCAATAATGGCGGCAATGTCCGTACCTACATCCACACTGCCTATCAGGCGCTTGGAGTCGCGCACGTTAAACATGCGGTTAAACGATCCCCAAAACACAAGTTGGGTAACAAAAGTAAAGGGTAATATTAATGTAAAACCAAAATAGAAAAGCTGGTTGGTGTCTTCCACATACGTTTCGCCAAATTCAATAAAAGCAGTAAAAACAATAATTAAGAAGAGATTAAAAACAGCGAGGGCCGTGAATGGTATCCGGCCCTGTAGAAAATTATAAAGTAGGGTTATTAAAATACCGAGTCCACCGGATATAGCCAATGCTATAGGAAGGTCGGTGCGTTCATCGAAATGTGCAAGAAATAAGGTTTGGGATGCTACCGCTACCGTTGCTAGAAAGAGTCCCATCAAAAAACTCATTATAAGCAGCAGCGATACCGGGCCGGTTTCTTCAGGTTCAACATCAAGTGCTTTCCATAGCCGATGGAGCATAAGGGTGGAGTTTAACCTTTAAATTTTGCACAATTCATCGAAAAATCCTATTCAATTAACAGTTGATTTGTTTTTCGTTACCAACTGATTTATAAGCTATTGATGTAAGGAAAGTACTTATAGCAATAGCATTCTACCGATAATTTTACCAACAGCATGAATTACTACATGTGCCGGTATGGTAAGCAGGTTAGTCCGTGTTTTTTGAAAACAACAAAGAACTGTCGCCATAGCTGAGGAAGCGATATTGATTGTCGAGGGCTGCTTGATAGATTAATTTCCAATCTTCTCCGGTAAATGCTGCAATTAACAATATAAGGGTGGAGCCTGGTTGGTGAAAATTGGTAATCAAGGCATTTACAGTTTTAAACCTATAACCGGGTACTATGTAAATGGAAGTCTCGCCAATAAGGGTATCTAATCCTTTTCGGTTCATGTAATCAAGTACCCCGGTTAAAGCCTCATGTTTTGAAATATCGGGAGCAAGTGTGTAGGCATCGCGTTGACCAATTTGAAAAGCACTTTCAGAATCCTTCATCAATTTCACCCCGAACCAATACAAACTTTCCATGGTGCGAACTGAGGTTGTGCCAACCGCAACCGAAAAATTGCTGTTGAGCATGGCCTCTATATTACTTTTGGTAACAACAACTTGCTCCTGGTGCATGGTGTGTTCCAAAGCGTTATCGGTTTTTACCGGTTGAAATGTTCCAGCACTTACGTGTAGGGTTAAGTATTCCTTTTTAATTCCAACTCCTTCTAACTGATTCAAAACAGCTTCGGTAAAGTGAAGTCCAGCGGTTGGCGCAGCAACGGCTCCATCATGCCGGGAGTAAACAGTTTGGTAAGATTCTTTATCGGTTTCTTCCGAAGCCCGGTTTAAGTAAGGTGGCAGGGGCACATCCCCGCAAAGGGTAACTACTTCGGCAAATGTATGTGTGGTGTTCCAACTAAATTCCACTAAGCCCTCGGCCCGGTTTATTAGTCGTGCGCTAAGTTGAAAGTCAGGATGGCTGAATAGAAGAGGTTTATCATCCGGCCAACGCTTCAGGTTACCAATGGTACATTGCCATTGGCAGCTACCGGTTGCTTCCATAGCTTGTTGTACAATAGCCGATGGTGCAACAGGATGTAACAGAAAGATTTCAATTGTAGCACCGGTGCCTTTTTTAAATCGCAATCGAGCTGGTATTACGCGCGTGTTATTAAAGAACAAAGTACTTTTTGATGGTACGTGTGCAACCAGATTAGTGAATTGATCGTGCTTAATGCTCCCTTCCCGGTAAACCAGCAGTTTAGACTGGTCGCGTTGGGGCAATGGAAACCGAGCAATCCGATCGTCTGGTAACTCGTAGGTATAATCTTGAATTGAAATTATTTTGTTCGACATAATCAAGGGTAAAGTTAACTATGATTGTTCTGATTAATTTGATTTAACCCTTATTCTGATTAATCTGATTTTTATCATTTCTTTTGTCCTGGTTAAATTGGTTTTCATCATTTCTTTTCAATACTAATTCGCATGTTAGCGGTTGAACTAAAAAAGCAGATTTTTGAATTCTCATTCAATGCACGCACCTCACGCGGTGCCATGAAAGATAAAACTTCCTGGTTTCTGCGGTTAACCGATACGGCATCGGGTGTGGTTGGTATAGGAGAGTGCGGGCCGTTACCGGGATTGAGTCCGGAGTTAACGCCCGATTTTGAGGAACGCTTGAATACTTTGATTACGCACATCAATCAACAGCAATTGAATGCGCCAACAAAAGCTGACCTTACTGAAGTCAGCGCGTGGATTCAGCAGCATCTTCGGGATCAGCAACTGAGTTCGTCTATATTGTTTGCGTTGGAAACGGCCTTGCTTGATCTGGTAAATGGCGGTGCGAAACTCATCTTCAAAAACTCGTTTACAACCGGAACACCTATTCCGATTAACGGATTAATCTGGATGGGCGGATTAGATTTTATGTTGCAGCAAATCGAGATTAAGATCCGCGATGGTTTTACCTGTCTAAAGTTAAAAGTCGGGAGTCACGATTTTGAAAAGGAGTGCGATGTGTTGCAATACATCCGCAGAAAATACTTTCGCGAAAACATTACCATAAGATTAGATGCCAACGGTGCATTTAAACCCGAAGAGGCTCTGGATAAGCTCAACCGGTTGGCTCGGTTCGACATTCATTCCATTGAACAGCCACTGAAACCTGGTCAGGAATTTCTACCCGAGTTGTGCCAAAAATCACCCATACCCATTGCATTGGATGAAGAATTGATTGGCGTAGCGGGTAAACAAAATAAGCTTGATCTCCTGAATCGTATCAAGCCAGCATACGTCATATTAAAACCAACACTACATGGCGGTTTAGCTTCCTGTGCCGAATGGATTGAACTGGCCGAAAAGACAAACTGCGGTTGGTGGATAACCTCGGCCCTCGAAAGCAACATTGGGTTAAATGCCATTGCCCAGTTTACCGCCAATTACCCGGTTACAATCCCGCAAGGGTTAGGTACGGGTATGATTTACAGTAATAATGTGGAGGGGGTGTTAGTGGTGGAGCGGGGAACGCTGATTTATGATAACACCCTTGATTGGGTGGATTTTCAATCTTCAGAACAATAAACTAATTTTTTTAGCTTTATTTCTTGCTAATCTTAGTTAAGTCATGTTATTTAGCTAAAATTATTAGCCAATGAGCGATTTCAAGCTAAAAATAGAGACTAAGAAACTACAATCAGGCAGGTTTCAGGTCAATTTCAGTACCGGGAATGATGGTGGCTATTACGGCTACCTGTTGGCCGAACCTCAGACTGCCGTGAGTGAGATCCTTTCTAAAATCAACCGGCACATTGCCGCTTTCGATAACTCCGAAAGATATTTTCAACGCAATCTATTTTCACTAGGCAATAGGAAGGCAAATTCAGGTCGCATTTTAATCTTTAAACGATAAGTATATGGTTAAACTGAATGAAAACATTCGCATTCTGCGCAGGCGGTTGTCGCTTACGCAAGATCAGTTTGCACAAAAGCTCGGCATTAAACGCTCGCTGGTGGGTGCATATGAGGAGGGGCGGGCAGAGCCGAGGCTCGAACTCATGCAAAAGATGGCCGAGATTTTTTCTATGTCGGTTGATCAATTGATCGGACAGGATTTTTCGTCTGGGGCTGAGCCGGTCGTAAAGTCATACGAAAGAGGTAAGGATGTTTTGGTAGTGACGGTTGATGCAGAACAAAAACACAATATCGAATTTGTACCTATGAAGGCTGCAGCCGGATACTTAAATGGCTATGCCGATATGGAGTATGTGAAAGAACTTCCGCTTTTCAGTTTGCCGAATTTGAAACAGGGAACTTATCGGGCATTCGAGATCAGTGGTGACTCTATGTTACCGTTGATGCCTGGTTCTATTGTAGTTGGCGAGTATGTGGAAAACCTTAAACACATCAAAAACGGTAAGACTTATATTCTGGTAACCGAGCGCGAGGGAATTGTGTATAAACGCGTATTCAATTACTTGGATGAGAACGGTAGTCTGTTTTTGGTTTCAGACAACCGACAGTATGCTCCCTATCAATTACGAGGTGAAGATGTATTGGAGGCGTGGGCGGCAAAGGCCTATATCAGTGTACAATTTCCGGATGTTGCCGAAAAGCAAGAAGTAACAGTAGATCAACTAGCCAGTGTTATGCTTGATCTGCAAAAAGAAATCCTCGATCTAAAAACAAAGAAATAAAACTTAGCGGTTTACTTTGCCCGTCCTTTCCTTTTATTTTAGGAGAGGCGGGTGGAAGGTTTTTGGATTAAGACTTAATGAAGCTAAGCGGAATTAATTGACTATTTCGGAATAAATTTAATAGATGGACATATTTGCTAGAATTTGGTTGTTAATTCTAATTGGAATCTTGGTTTCATTGTCAATATGGGGAATACTCTACGTTGACGAAATAAACTTGAAGATTTCAATATTTGGCATAGTGGCTGTTGTGGTTGCCGCATTTACATCAGTCTTGACAGTTAATATCAATAACAAAAGAGGAAGAGAAAGAGAATATCAACTTCATATTTTAAAAGAAAAGCAAAAGGTATGTGAACATTTTTATAACGCCTATTTTGAAATGTTAATACAGATTAAAAAGGGTAAGGGAGGACTTTCAAATAAAGCACTTGACGAGACTATGTTGTTTAAGAAAGGACTCATGAACTGGGGTAGTGAGAATTTAATTAAAAAATTTATTGAATATGAATCAAAGTTGGTCACTAACACTGATGATAAAATGTTTTTATTAAACCAAGGTAATGATTTTCTAAAAGAATTAAGGAAAGAGTTGGGATTTAGCGACTCAGGTAAAGTCAACATTATGAGCATAATATTGACAGCAGAGGCAAGAGAAGAATTAGAGTATAAGAATTAGTTCTTGAATATTCAGGCTTCAGGCATCAATGAATTTATCTATTTAAGGAACGTTTACACCCTATATCCTATATTCCATACTTTCCCTTCAACGAAAGTACTATTTCAGGCCGGTTAATTTTTCCGGAACGGGTTTCAATAAACTTATCAACTATAAAAATCGATTTTGGAATTTCGTAGCGTGATAGCGATTCGTTCAGCTTCTGCTTTAAAGACTCACTCTGTTTGTTGGTAATTGTTCCCTCAATAATTAACGTTACCAATTCGCCTAGTTGAGTGTGTGGTAAACCAGCAATAAAAAAACGATTGGGTAATTGAAGTTGTTCAAAAACGGAAGCAACATGACCTTCTACTTTTTCAGGAATAATTTTTACACCACCACTATTGATTACGCCATCAATTCTTCCCAGCCACAGAAATTGATTTTTGCTTATTAGCTCAACCAGATCGTTGGTGATGATAACTTCATTTCCCAAATGGATTGCTTTAACGGTAAGACAACCGCGCACATCTGTTCCAACATCAAAACCAGGCAGAACCTGAAACGTATTATCTGTAGCCACATTTATTTTTTGTAGTGCGATATGTGTGAGGGTTTCCGTCATGCCATAGGTTGCATACATGTTATTGGTGAAAGATTGCAAGGCAACTTTGGTTTGTTCTGATAACGGTGCCCCACCAATAATTAAATTCTTTATGGTATTTAATTTTTCTCGTTGCGGTGATTTTAAGATAGCCTCAATCTGATAGGGGACAAACGCAGCAAAGTCAACGTTGATAGCTGGTTCAAGTGATTGTAATGGATTTGCTTCGGGAGGTGTAACAATTATATTCATACCCACCTCCAGTGCACGTACCAGCATCATTAATCCGGCTACGAACGAAACATCCAAACAAACCAATGCCGTTTGTTCAGGTTCGAGTTTAAGATATGTTGCCGTTATGCGAGCGCTTGCTTTTAATTGTTCGCGGGTAGCTGCTATTTTTTTGGGAGTTCCGGTTGAGCCCGATGTTTGTAAAACAAAATCAGCTTGCCCGTTTAGCCATGTATTACAAAAGCGAATGGCTGAAGAAGATTCAGCCACTCCGGTTTTTATTTCATCAAACGTATAATGTTTACCATTTTCCTTTAACCACGGCATGGTGTTGTGAATTATGGAAACTTCGGAAATTTTGAGAAGTCGGGTTCACGTTTTTCAAGGAACGCATTCTTTCCTTCCTTCGCTTCATCGCTCAGGTAATACAATAAGGTTGCATTGCCTGCAAGTTCCTGAATTCCGGCCTGGCCATCCAACTCAGCATTAAATGCACACTTCAACATGCGAATGGCCAACGGACTTTTCTTTAAAATCTTTTTAGCCCAGGCCACATACGTTTCTTCCAGTTTATCTAAAGGAACAACTTTATTTACAAGGCCCATATCCAATGCTTCCTGAGCATCATATTGATCGCACAAGTACCAGATCTCGCGCGCTTTTTTCTGTCCTACAATCCTGGCAAGGTAAGAAGCACCAAAGCCACCATCAAAACTTCCAACCTTCGGACCTGTTTGTCCGAAGCGTGCATTCTCAGCGGCAATACTCAAGTCGCACACAACATGTAACACATGCCCGCCACCAATGGCCCAGCCGGCAACTGCAGCAATTACCGGTTTTGAAATTGAACGAATTATTTTTTGAAGATCGAGCACATTCAATCGCGGAACAGTATCGCTACCCACATAACCACCATGGCCGCGCACACTCTGATCGCCACCACTACAAAATGCTTTACCACCTTCACCGGTAAGAATGATTACGCCCACTCCCGGATCTTCGCGGCAAATCAACATGGCATCAATCATTTCCTGAACCGTTAAGGGTGTAAATGCATTGTGTACTTCCGGGCGGTTTATGCTAATGCGTGCAATGCCTTCATACTTGTGAAATAGAATTTCCTTGTATTCTTTAACGAGCTTCCAATCGTATTTAAGTTGCATAACTATTTTTTATTGTTTGTTTAAATTCATTGAATGCCTGGGTAGCGGTTAGTTGATCACTTTTAATTTCCAATATTTTAGCTTGGCCATCAAAAGTATAAAACTCTTTTAAGGCATCGGTAAGTTCTTTTTCTGTGGAGGCAGATAAATAAACATGATTAAATTCGTTGGCAAGATGTTGTGCAGTAAGCAGTTGATGGGTTACAAAAAATTCATCTTTTGCAGCTACTTGCCCAGGGCCATCAATCAAGTTAAAAATGACGCCACCATTATTGTTAATAACCACTACCCGAAGGTGGGGCAATTTATAATTGTGCCAGAAGGCATTGCGGTCGTAAAAAAATGCAAGGTCGCCCGTAATAAGAATGTTCGGTACATCGCTGTTTAATGCATGGCCAACGGTTGTGCTGGTACATCCATCAATGCCACTTGTTCCGCGATTGGCATACACGTAAACATCTTTTTGTTTTTCACTTAATCCAACCAGGTTTACATAACGAACAGACATGCTATTGGCTACATGAAGGTTACAACGCGGGGGTAGTGCATCAACAACCATTTTAACTGCTGCTAATTCATGAAAGGAAGTCTGGTTAAAGTAATGTTGGTAGTTATGTTGTGTGCGCTGTTCCTCCACTAACCAACGGTTGGTGTAGTTGTTCTTCTTGTGTAATTCCGATTCGGTTATGGTAAACCCACTTGCTAAGCCTGAAAAGAACGATGCAGGGTCGCAATTGATTATTCTTGTGAGTGATTGAAATGGATCAGGCACAATACCGGCTGGCTGAACATGCCAATGCTGTGCCGGGGCATTTTTTCGTAAAAACTGCTTTAAGTTTTTAGAGATAACAGATTTCCCAAACGTAATAACAAGATCGGGCTGCAAAGCAGTCTTGATTGAATCAGGTGCATGAGCAAGAAATACATCAGCATACCGGATGGTGGTGGAGGTACCATGAAAATTTGAAATGACATCACCTACCAGGGTTGCCCGATGTGCTTCACAAAAACGTGTTACAGCTTTTTTAAGGGTTGGCTCATTTTCTTGCTGACCTGCAATAACCAGTATGCGCATGAAGCCAGTAAGTAAATTACCCAGGCTTATTTTGCTCTCTTCGGTTAAGGCAAATTGAGCCGGTTCTTGCTCAACGATTTTTACTTTTTTACTAAACTTTATTTTTTCTCCGGCTTGCGGATAGAGTGGTTCGCGTAACGGTACATTAACATGAACCGGACCGAATGGGTATGTTTGAGTAAGCGAAATGGCCTCATTAACGATACGCTGAATATGCCATACGGAATCAGGATGTGAATAATCAGCCGGTAAGTTGTACGATTGTTTTACGTGCGAACCAAAAATATTTTCCTGCCGGATGGTTTGGCCATCCCACTGATCAATCCATTCTGCCGGGCGATCGGCCGTAAAAACCAATAGCGGAATTTGTTGAAAGAAGGCCTCGGCAATGGCCGGAGCAAAATTGTACGCGGCACTACCGGAAGTGCAAACCAATGCTGTTGCCGATTTAGTTTGCTGTGCTAATCCCATTCCGATAAATGCCGCACTGCGCTCGTCACTAAAAGTACGGCTCGTAATAGCAGGATGATTGGTAAAAGCAAGTGTGAGTGGAGCGCACCTCGAACCCGGACAAAGCACTGCTTGCTGAATGCCACGTTGTGCGCAGATCTCGGCTATATCAAAAATGGGTTGCAGGTGTGTGGCCACTCAGTTGAAAAGTTTTTTCAGATTATCCATTTTCATTTTCGTCTCAATCAATTCTTCCTTGGGAACGGAGTCTATAGTAACTCCGGCACCTGCATAAATGCGTAGCCGATCATTAAAAATTTGCATGCAGCGTAGGTTTACATACAGATGCGATTGATTATGAATATTAATCGGACCCAGATAACCACTGTAGAATTGCCGGGAATAGCCTTCGCTAGATTGAAGAAATTCAAGGGCGGGTTCAAGTGGCATTCCGCAAACAGCCGATGTTGGATGAAGCAGCTTAAGCATGACCGATCCTAATTGCGGAAAATGGGTGGCTTGCATGTCAACTTCAAATTCAGTTCTCAAATGCATAACATTGCCAGCAACAATTGTTTTAGGACCGTGTTCTTCGTATTCGCGGAGCCGTATTTTTTTGAAGCAATTAATAATATATCGGCTAACCAATGCTTGCTCTTCAATTTCTTTTTGAGTCCAGGCTACGGTTTTAAGATTTGTATCAGGCGTGTAGGGGAGGGTTCCCGCAAGGGCGATGGTTTTAAATTTATTTTGTGAAACACTTACCAATAATTCCGGGCTTGCACCCATCCATGTTCCGGTTTGTGGTGATGATACAAACGAAACGAATGCCAGTGGATGCTGAATGCAAAGACGATCAAAGGTTTGGATCAGACCACTATTGGGTTGGTAGGGTATATCTTCAAAACGAGACGGAACTACTTTTTCAAATTCACCGGCTTCAATTTTTGAAATACTCTTTTGTACGAGCTTTTCATAATCCGTAGCATCGGTAGATGTAACAGCATTAAAATGAAAACCGGTATGAAATGCATCACCCGGTTCCAAGTCCGTTGGTAATTTTCCCTCAACCAACTTTCCATCTCTAAATTTATACAGTTTGTCCAGCTGGAAGATTACTTTTTGTTCGGTTGGATTAAAAGGAGCATAAACAAAGCCAGACAGATTACTTTGCAGGTTGATTTCATTTTCCAAAAGTACCTCGTGCGAGATCAGCAGGAATTTTTCATCCATGCCAGGTGCTTTCCATAAACAAAATGAGTTACCTTTTTTAAGAGCAATACTAATTAAGGTTGTTATCATTTCGTTTTCCGTGCTGATCGATAGTCTGTCGGTTGATACCATTTATCGTTTATCTAATACAGCCAGTGTTATGCGGCTGATACATACAAGTTCTTGTGCATCATTCACAATTTTTATTTCCCATACGTGGGTACGTTTACCAATGTGAATGGGTTTAGCTGTTCCGGTTACAAATCCGGAACGAACACTCTTAAGGTGATTCGCGTTAATGTCTAAACCTACGCAATATTGAATAGCCGGATTCAGGCAACACGTTGCGGCAACGCTCCCTAAGGTTTCGGCCAGCGCCACAGAAGCTCCGCCATGTAAAAGACCTAAGGGCTGATGCGTACGATGATCTACCGGCATCCGGGCTTCAATAAAATCTTCACCCACGTGCGTGTATTCAATTCCAAGGTGGGCAACCAGGGTATTTGCCGATGATGCATTCAGTTTTTCGATTGTTACTGCGGAATTGAAAACAGACATGTCTTATACAATTCTGGTTAAAAACTAATTCCTTATTTTTGCGCCCAATTTATAACAGATACCGCGAAACTTAGTTAGAAATTGACCACTAAAAAAATATATCTCATTCGCCATGGGCAAACTGATTTTAACCTACGCGGTATCGTGCAGGGTAGTGGGGTAGATTCTTCATTGAATGCACGTGGACAGGCGCAGGCAAAAGCCTTTTACGAAATGTATAAACATATTGAGTTTGATAAGGTTTATACTTCGGGTTTAAAGAGAACCCGCGAATCGGTGGCTGGGTTTATACAAAGGGGTGTTCCAACTGAAAGTTTGTCCGGACTAAATGAGATTAGTTGGGGAAATAAAGAGGGCCAACCTATTACACCCGAAGAAGATGCCTACTACCATTGGATGTTGAATCAATGGCGTTTGGGAAACACACACGAGCGTATTGCAGGTGGGGAGAGTCCGGAAGATGTGGCAAAGCGGCAAGAGCTGGCACTCGCACACATCATGAGTTATGAAACCGAGCAAAATGTGCTGGTGTGCATGCATGGCCGAGCTATCCGGATTTTGCTGTGCCGATTACTCAATTATCCTTTAAAAAGTATGGATATGTTTGAGCACGAAAACCTTTGTTTATACTTATTGGAGAAAACCGGAGCACATTTTATAATTCGTAAATACAACGACACAACTCACTTGAAAAACCTGGTGGTTGAGCAGGTGGAAGCCTAGGATTGGGATTTAGGGCTTAATAACTCCAGCTCTGTTTTGGCTTTGCTATCGATGCTGTTTTTATATTCGTGGCGCTGAAAACTTAACGCCAATTCAAAGTACTTGCGTGCATTCGTAAAATCTTTTTGCTCTTTAGCAATGTAACCTAACTGCAAAGCTGCATTTGCACCAAAATACCACGGGTTGTTTTTGGTCATATCAATGCTTTGCTGATAAAAAAGTTTCGCTGCACTGATTTCGCCCATTCGATGGGCCAGGCGAGCCTTGCGATAGTAGTATTCAGTTTGATCCTTCAGGGTAGGTAAATCTATTGGTGAAATGGATTGCAGATGCGTTACTGCTTCCTTGTAATAACCACCATCAGTACAAAACCGTACCTTACTAAGTTTTTTATTGGGAAGGCTTCCCGTCTCCAACTGATAGGATGCATACCGGTCGGGTTCGGCTTTGGCGCTGCCGGTTGTTTTGGCTATGTCGAAATAGCGTTGGGCATTAGGAGAATCGTTTAAAAGCCAATAGTTAAGTGCTATTTTAAAGTGCGCATCCTTTTTGAAACTGATGCTTGGATAAACGTCAATAAATTTTTTAAAGGCTTCGATTGATTTGACATAATCACCTTTTTGCAAAAGTACCTCACCGCGCAGGTAGTTGATGTAGTGCATGGGTAAGCCTTGGGTTTGCCCATCGATGCGTTGAATTAGTTGCAGCGCTTCTTCGCTGCGCGCATCTTTTATCAGCATGTTTACGCCCATAAATAATAACAGCCGATTACCGGGTTGTTCTTTCAGGCAATCGTTAATACCGGCAGCCGCTTCGGTAAACTGCTGATTGATAAAACCCTTTACTGCGAAAAATAAAATATCGGCTTCCATTTTTAACGATGAACTAGAGTTGCGCAGTTCCGTTAACAACGCCTGCCCCGTAACAACTGAACCCCTTAGCCCCAACAAGTTCATAAACCATTGGTATTTATCGGGCACGGAGCCCACCATTACCTGAATGGCTCCTGCTGTTTTTTTTACCGGAATAAATGCCGGAAATTTTTTAAGACAATCAACCACCAGTTGGTTGGCTTTGCGAATGGATAACACGGCATTTACTTCCTGCCCCAGATTGAGGTAGCAGAAGCCACGCTGCAAATGGATTTCGGCCAGCAAAAAAAGCGACTCAGCAGAAGGTGTAAGTGCTTCCAGATATTTAATTCGCTCTTTAAATTGTAGGTCAAACTCTGCAAAACGGGCGTGATCTTCTGTTATCAGAATTTGTAACGTTTCATTTAATGTTTGTACATAAATTTTGTGGAGCTTGTTTGAGGTGTAGTGGTTTAGCAGTTCATTGGCTTTTTCAGGTTGCAGATTTATAACCCACTCGTAGGCTTTAATAAGGTCGGCATCAAACTTCCAGTCGTTGGCGCTGGCAGCCCACGAAAACAAAAAAAGGCAAGTGATTATACCTGCCTTCTTTATTGGTTGTATAAATAATTCTTTATTCAACTTTTTTAGCTCGTTTTACCGGAGCCGCTTTTTTGGGCTTTGGTTCTTCTTCCATCGAGCCCAAATCAACATCGGCTAAAATCCGTCCTGAATGTTCATCAATTACAATCTTCTTTTTCTCGCGAATCTCGGCAATCTTTTGCGGTGGGATAATGATGTTACAACCTTCGGCTGCTCCTCTCACTACCCGTACTACAGCCAACCCGTTTGATAAACTACTTCTTAAACGGTTGTAGTGCTTCAGAAGTTTATCTTCAATTTTCTTAACAGCTTTCTCACGTTCAGCCAAAAGCTTCTTTTCTTCTTCCTGGCTCTCGGCTAAAATACTTTGCAACTCATCCTTCTTGGTTTTCAGATCTTCCTCTCTATCCTTAATTACAGATTCAATTCCAGCAATCTCGGCTTTTTTGGCATCAATTTTTTCCTTGGCTTCTTTGATGCGCTTTTCGCAGATCTGAACTTCAAGTTCCTGTAGTTCAATCTCCTTGGTTATGGCATCGAACTCGCGGTTATTCTTAACGTTCTTTTGTTGTTCGTTGTATTTCTTAATCAGCTTTTCTGCCTCTTTAATTCCCTCCTTATTCTTTTTGATGGTGTCTTCCAATTCTTTCTGCTCACCTTCAAAACGACTTAACCGGGTGCGGTAGCCCTCCATTTCGTCTTCCAGGTCCTGAACCTCATCGGGCAAGTCGCCCCTCAATTTCTTAAGTTCGTCCAGGTTTGAGTCTATTGATTGTAATTTTACTAAGGCTTCGAGTTTTTGTGCAACTGTTTGATTTTCCATTACTTAGAGGTAACTAATTGGGTTGGTAACAACTTTTGAAAAAGCGATTGCAAAAGTAGGAAAATTTTCTTGCAAAAACGCCATCAGCAGGTCTTTCGTAAACTGCTCACTTTCATAATGCCCGATATCGGCAATCAGGATTTTGCCATCGGCATCAAAAAATTCGTGGTATTTAAAGTCGGCCGACACAAAGGCATCGGCACCCTTCGCAATGGCTTTGGAAAGTAAAAAACTGCCTGATCCGCCACACACGGCTACTTTTTTAATGGGCCTGCCAAGCGGTGCGGTATGGCGAACGCACCCGGTTTCCATTTTGGCTTTCACAAATTCAAGAAATTTCCGGGCATCCATCGGGGTGGTTAGTTCACCCATCATGCCGGCACCAACTTCTTGATTATCATTTTCTAACACCGAAATGTAATAGGCAACTTCTTCGTAAGGATGGCTTGTTTTAAGTGCCTGAATCACCCGGTTTCGGGCCGGTTCCGGTAAAATTACTTCCAGTCGTACCTCTTGCGTTCGCTCCGGTTTTCCTTGCGTTCCCTGAAAAGGATTTGCGTTTTCGTTGGGTAGAAAGGTGCCCTCGCCAAGAACCCTGAAACTACAGTTTTTATAGTTGCCAATATGCCCTGCACCCGCAGCGTAAAGATGGTTCGCTACGTTTTCGGAATGATCAGGCGGCACAAACGTAACCAGTTTTAACAGGGTGTTGGTGCGGGGTGCAAGTGTTTGCAGATTGGTAAGACCCAATCGTTCAGCAATTTTTTTGTTCACACCGGTATGCACATTATCCAGGTTGGTGTGAATGGCGTAGATCGCAACATTATTTTGAATTGCTTTAAGGAGTGTGCGTTCCACATAATTCTGACCGGTTAATTTTTTTATTCCTTTGAACAAGATAGGATGGTGGGCTACTACCAGGTTGCAGTTTTGTTGAATGGCCTCTTCGATTACTGCTTCGGTACAATCCAGTGTTACCAGTATGCCGGTTACGGCAGTTTGCGGACTTCCGGTAATTAAACCGCAATTATCGTAATCCTCCTGGTATGCCAGGGGCGCCAGTTGTTCCAGTTTGTGAGTAATATCTTTTATGGTTACGGTAGCCATTGATTTGTGTACTTTTGAATCCAAAAATAACGAAAGATTAGCGGCACGGCTTTATGTCTTTTCTCCGGTATTTGTGGTGGCCTTTTGCGGTGTTGGTTGATGCAATAACCCGATTACGAAACTATCTTTATAACATAGGCCACAAAAAATCATTTCGATTCGACACGGTGGTTATAAGTGTAGGCAATCTGAATGTGGGTGGTTCGGGAAAAACGCCCATGATCGAATACCTGATACGGTTACTAAGCCCGCATTATAAAATTGCTACACTCAGTAGGGGGTATGGGCGCAGTACTTCAGGCTTTCGATTAGCCAACTCAACAGATAATGCGCGCACTATTGGCGATGAGCCATATCAGTTATTCAAGAAATTTGAAAACAAGATTTACGTAGCTGTTGGTGAGCAACGTGCATTGGCTATACCTACAATTCTAAATGAGTGCCCTGATGTAGAAGTAATTTTGCTTGACGATGCATTTCAGCACCGTGCTGTTATACCTCAGTTTTCAATTTTGGTAACGGATTTTCAAAAGCCATTCTTTAAAGATCAATTGCTACCGATGGGTCGCTTGCGCGAAAATCGCTCTGGTGTATCGCGGGCCGATGTAGTAGTAGTAACAAAATGCTCAACTACAGAAAACAGAACATTGGATGCAGTTCGCAAATCTATATTACACTATACAACCAAACCGGTTTACTTTTCGGCCATTAAATATGGCCAACCCAAACCGATGGGCCCCGGCAAAATCTTAACACCAGGTGTGGTATTGGTTACCGGTATTGGAAATGCTACACCATTCGTCCATCACATTGAGCAACACTTCCAGGTGCATAAACATTTTCGTTTTGAAGATCACCACCGCTACTCGAAAGAAGATATGAATAGAATTAACAAAGAAGCCGGTACCAACTCCATTATTACCACCGAGAAAGATATGGTAAAGCTGATTACCCCCGAACTTGATCAGATTGTACAACAAGCTAATTGGTTTTATTTGCCTATAGCGGCTGAAATAATTGAGAATGGTTCGGAATTTGATACTATGCTGCTGGCAGTTGTGGCCGATAAATTAAAACTGGTTACAACTTCTGGTAACGATCTTTCCTAAAACTGATCTATTTTTGCGCGTGCGATTTATTGTTTTGCTTTTGCTGATATTACCAGTGGCGGTTTTGCTGGCGCAGGAAACACCCGTTTCAAAGAAACAACGAATACAAGCCGATACTTCAAAAAAAATCAATACAACACCCACAACCAAAGCAAATGCTGAGCAGCCGACCGGTAGAGGTTCGCAAATTGTGGACGATTCAACAAAAAATGTATATGGACCTAAAACAACTTTGTGGATTACCGAGAATGATATTTACCTGAATAAAAACAACTATCAACCACTTGATACGGCCATCAACGATTACCATCGGTGGACGTTTATTCAAAAGCTAAACAACTTCTATCAGGATTTGGGAAATGTAGGTACGGCACTTAATCCTATTTTTCCAATTGCCCCAACTACTATTGGTGCAACCACCGGTTACACAACTTATACACCGTATTTTGATTTGGCAGAGCCGCGCTATTTTGATTCGAAATCGCCTTATACCCGGATACTGGTAGTATGGGGAGGTGATGGCCGCGCAAAAACCCACATCGAGTTTGCGCGAAACATAAACCCGCGCTGGAATTTTGGATTTAATTACCGGCCCATCCTGGTAGATAAACAAGTACAGCGCATCGGTAAAGGCGATCGGCAAACTGTAAGTCATTATTATGATTTTCATACCTCATACAAATCAGAAAACGAGCGGTATCAACTTGTAGCTTCCTATAGACGCATGCGGCATCGGGTGTTTGAAAACGGGGGGATATTGCTATCGATTGATACAACTTATGCCGGCTACTTTGAAGAAAACGTAGGACCGTATCTTACTGCAGCCCAATCAGAAGAATTGCGAAACGCCATCCATGTATTCCATCAATATCAGTTAGCATCGCCCTTTCAACTTTATCATAAAGCAGATTTAACCCGCCAACGGAATTTGTTCATAGATCGAAAAGCCAACGAGGCTAATTACAATGCTTACTTCCTTTATACCAATCCCGACAGCGACATCAATACCGAAACTGTTAGCGATGGCACCCGATTTAATACCCTGGTGAATGAAGTGGGGATTAAAGGAAAGGCAGCTTTTTTTTACTACAGTATTTATTACAAACTGCGGTTGTACGATGTAGCCAACAAGTACCTGGATAACCTGGCATTACCTTATGCAAAGCGTGGTGCTGAGAATTATGCAGGCGGACAAATAGCTTTTCGATTTGATTCGCTCAGCGAGCTATCGGGCCAGGCAGAATACCTGCTGGATGGCAACTACCGCTTGCAGGCACAGTTGCGTACACCGTGGTTGGATGCAACCGGAACAAGCGCTTTGATTAAGCCTGGCTTTTTACCGTTAGCTTACCGCGGCAGCCATCACGAATGGCTCAATAACTTTAATAATCCTTTTACGAATCAACTATCGGCTTTTATAAAGGTAAAGTGGGGCAGGTTGTTCATTTCGCCCGGAGCAACCTATACAGCGCTTAGTAATTATATTTACTATCGGGCTAACGAGGTTGCAAACCAGCCCCAGGTGTTGGCTGCACAATCGGGCGGAAATCAACAACTGTTGGTACCGGAATTACGCACCTCACTGCGATTTTTCAGGCACGTTTATCTGCGACCGCAAATCTTGTATTCCTCGCTATTAAATAATGATGGAAATGTACTGCGCATACCCAAGTGGTTTGTTAATGCCCAGTTAGCCTATGAAAACACTTTGTTTAAAGGAAATTTGCAAGTGCAGATGGGTGTAGATGCACATTGGCGATCGGCCTACACTGCATTGGGTTACGATCCGGCAATTCAACAGTACTATGTTCAAGATAAAACCACTGCAAGTGCATTTCCGCTGGTAGATGTTTTCTTTAACGGAAAATTTAAGCGAGGGCGTTTTTTTGTTAAATATCATAACCTGCAACAAGCCATTACCGGATTAGGCTATTTGCCAACGCCTACTTATCGTGGCCAAGGTAACATTCTTGATTTTGGTTTTGATTTAATCTTATTTGATTGATGGAAAAGCATGTGCTGGGGCTGGAGTTACCCACCGACCCGCGTTGGGTAAACATTGCAGAAAAAAATATAGCGGAAATTCTGATAGACCATGCTTATTGCGAACAGAAAGCGGCATCATCCTGCATCTCCCTAATAGTTAGTTATCCGGAAAAAACCGAATTGGTGGAAATGCTTACTCCGGTGGTGGCCGAGGAATGGGCTCACTTTGAAAGGGTACTCAATCAATTGAATAAACGAGGTCTTGCGCTGGGCTATCAACGGAAAGATGAGTATGTGGAACAACTACAGAAGATTGTAAAGAAGGGCGGAAATCGCGAACAACAGTTGGTTGAAAAACTTTTACTCAATGCACTGATAGAGGCCCGAAGTTGCGAACGCTTTCGCTTGTTGTGGAAAGAAATTGGAGACGCGGAATTGAGCGCCTTTTATTATGAACTTATGGTATCGGAGGCCGGACACTACAAAAATTTTTTAAAGTTAGCCAAGATGTATATGGATGCCGAGTTAGTAGAAAAGCGCTGGCGCGAAATACTGGAGCAAGAAGCTGCTATTGTCAAGAATATGGAAGTTAGAAGTGATAGAATGCATTAATCTATCACCCCAATTCGTAAACTCTCATTTTTCAGTTTCGTCTGCAGTTGTAAAATATACTGCCCTGGTCTTGCAGCAATTTCCAGCTTAGCTTCATGGGTGCCAGCGGTTTTATTGCCCAGTGTTTTTTGAGTAACTACTTTACCTGTTAAATCATACACCACCACCTTTACATCCGAAGCCTGGAGTAACGTGTAGGAAAGGTTTATTGTTCCTTTAGTTGGGTTGGGATAAGCAGCCAGGTTATGGGTTACAGGTGGTTCTATGCCGGTAGGTACTTGTTGAATATACAAATCGTCAATAGACCAGCCCCAACCATTAATGGTAGCATTAGCCGATAGCCGGAACCGAAAGAGTACTGTATCATTGGCTTGCAATGTTTGGGTTAAATTAATGTTATGATCTACCAGCAGGGTACGGGTGCCCACCTGCATTGCATTAAAAGCTGATAACCAATCCTCGTTAGCGCGTGCATCATATCCGTTCGCAATAGCTGTCCAGTTAATGCCGTCTTTTGTTGCTTCTACTACTACATAATCTTTAAAAGCAGGTTGCCCGAATGTAGAGCCCGTTTCACCGGGCTCTACAAGTGCAACATCGCGGTAATAGAAAAATGGATGCTCATTCGAAATGATAATGGGTTGTCGTAACAAAGCTGTGTGTTCGGTATCATTCAGGTAGTTGTGAAAACTTTGTAAGCTGGTATTGGACGTTCCAAATACCTGCACCGAGAATGAATTTAACTTAAAATCGGTAGCGTTGTTAAAGTAATTGAAGTATTGATTGCGATAATCGTTTAACTGTATTTTTTCGGCCGCTACGGCTGCTGAATGATAAGGCGCTGCTTGCTGGTAACCAATCAGTTTTGCTTCTACAATTCCGGTTGCCACTCCTGTTAAGCGCAAAGTATAGTTTCCGGCTGCAAGCTTTTTAAGCGTACCGGTAAGCACGCCTTGAATATAAACTTGCGTGGAATCAAATGAAATAGGAAGTGTAATACCAATGGCAAGTTCTGATTTGGGCGAAGTACCCATCGCATTAATGACAGGGTTCTTCAACACTAACTCTGTATCCAATTCTGCCGTCCAGATGCCACGCCCGTGTGTAGCAATCACAACCTGATTGTCAACGCCCTTCATATCCCAAACGGATACATTCGGAAAATCATCCAATAAAGTCCACGAGGCACCATTATCTAACGATTCCACAATTCCTATCTCGGTGCCGGCCCAGATAATATCAGGATTATCAGGCCGTACATAAACACAATACACGGCAACATCCGGAAAACCGGTTGAACTGGATGTACCTGCTCCAAAACCTGAAATATCTTGCCACGACTGGCCCAGGTCTGTTGTTCTAAGAATTTTGGGTCTTCCTGCAAAGGAAAAAGTAGCAAATGCGGTGTGAGGTTGTGTTGGGTGCGAAGCTAATTTGGTAATGCCACCCATTACACGCTCAGTATAATTATTGGTTGCGGTAAACGTGCTGCCGCCATTGGTACTAACATGCAAACTTCTGATGTTACCCACCTGGTTAACCATGGCACTGCCGGCCCATACAATATTTGCATTAGCTTGCGATACTTCAACATCCATGGTATTAGAACTTCCCCATTTATCAGCAATTGAGGTTAATGTCCAGGTAGATCCAAAATCGTTTGATCGGAAAACACCAGCCGATGACAGCGTGTATAACACATCGGGCACATCGGATGAAGTTGCCAGTTTGGAAACAAATGGATGTGTACCCGATAGCCCGCTGGTGGCCACCGTCCAGGTTAAACCTCCATTTACCGATTTGCGAAAGTTGTTGCCTTGCGAGCCGCCAATCAGTTTAAGCGGATCAAGTTTGTGCCACACTACTTCGAAGCCATCGCCACCAATACTAAATTGATAATTGGAGGTACGGCTGGCCTGCTGCCCTGCGGGCGACCGCCACGTGCCATTATCTTGCATACCTCCAAAATATTCATTCGAACCTGGTTTTTTATCGGCTCCGTAAAACTGGCTGGTGTTATAGGTGTTTCCCACCATTAGCCAATCAGCATTGTTAATGCCGGGCGTGGCCGATGCATTGGAGATAAACAAACCACCATCGCTTGCATTCAATATTTTATAAGTATTGCCCGACATTACAATTGGAATCAGGTTGTGATGATCGGGATGTACGTCAACACCAAATGTGTTAAATCTGTTTTTACCATCAAACTGATTATAGGCATCGGCCACGGTAATAGTGGTTGCGTTTAGTTTGGGTATGGATGTAAAGTTTATAACGAGTTTGGAAGTTGTAATGCTACCGGGCCATGTATTGCCGGCTGCCAGTACCGGCCAAAAGAAATACATTTGCTGAAAGATATGCCCCCCGTTAACGGCAATGTTGGCAGCAGGTGTGGCCGCATTATACTCCACATTACTAATGTAAATATATTCTCTGCTTTGCACAGCAGCCGCACCATCGGTATTGGATAACAACAAATTGAATTCACCGTTTCGGTCCAGATCGCGAAAAGAAACCATAAGTTGGCGGTTATTGGTAATATCCCACACCTCAAACGGAACACTTACATAATTTTGATAGCTATAGCTGGCGTTAGGTACGCCCGAAGTTGCACCTTCCGGAACCAGAAACCGATGTGCCATTTGACTGCGGCCTGCACCAAACCGAATTTCTACCGATGCATTGGCGGCCGGGCCTACTTCCAGGCGGCCGTTTGCAAAACCGGCTCCAAAATTTACCAACGATAGGAAACCTGTATTTTGTTCTTCCAGATTGTAATTGGTAATGGCAGTAGAGCCTGTTCCTAAGGTAGTACGGAATAAACTTACGCCTCCGTAATAAATAACATCGGCATTAAACGGATCGCACATGATAGTATTATCATACCAACCCTGGCCACCTAAAAAATTAAGACTCGTACCATTGAAGGTAGTGTTAATGAGTGCCCACGTGGCACCCGCATTATCCGATACATACAGATCAGACGCAGCGCCATTCAACGTGCCTTCTGCTGAAGCAAAAATGCGGTTTGGATTAACAGGCGATATAGCAAGCTCAATTCGTCCATTCGGGCTCATTCCAGCATTAGATAACCTCCAGGTTACTCCGGCATCGGTGGATTTGTAAACACCAACACTGTTGCGGGCTGCATATTGAATGTTAAAATTCGCTGGCGAAACACGTAAGTCTTCCATGCCACTAAGTGCCAATTGGTGTGACCACGAAATGCCTCCATCGTTGGTCTTAAAAATGCCAAGAGCGGTTGCAATTACAACCACGTTGGCATTGGTTGGGCTTATTACAATTCTGTTAATATCAGAAAGTGACGCAGTAGCAGGTAAGTGTTGCCAGGTTTGTCCCCGATCGGTTGATTTAAACATGCCGCTTCCGCGAATACCGGGTAGGCCACCAAAACTTTCGCCCGTGCCCATGTAAATAATGTTGCGATTTGATTCGGCCATAGCCAATGTTGTAGTAGCAAGGTTGGGCAGATTGGGCGTTAACAAAGTCCAGGCCTGGCCGCCATTGGTGGTTTTCCAAACGCCACCACCGGCCGAGCCGGCATACCAGGTGTTTTTGGAAGCATCATCCGGATCAACAATTAATCCACGGGTGCGCCCGGGCACGTTGGCCGGGCCTCGTTCTTTCCATTCAACCACTCCGTTTGATTGTGTGCGCCCATTACGCTTTCGGGCAGCAAATGATTTTGCCAGTGTAAGCTCGCGCATGATAAACCCATTTTTGTATTCTGGTGCGGGCGCATCTTCGGGTGTGCGGATAGCTTTATGATAGGCAATAAACTGACCGGGTCCATCTTGCTCATCTTCATCTTCATCCTCATCTTTAACATCACCATCTTCAAGTAAAACAGAAACACGTGGCTGAGTAGGATAGTGGTTTACTGCCAGCAGGATTAAACCACAATACACAATAATGCCAACCAACAGGTAGCGATTCATGATAGAAGCAAATTTAAGATTTCAAGATAGGTTAAATCTTTCGATTAGTGTGCTTGCGAAGTAGCCGGAATGGTCCAGGTTTTCAGTGTATTAATTTCGTTTTGTTTAACAATACTGGGCAAATCTTCATATTCAATTGTCTGATCATCGCGCCATTTTACGTAACCCGGCCTAAAACTTTTTTCGAGTACTGCTTTGCTTGTTGTTTTTTCGATGACTAAAAATTTAATGGGTTGGTTAGGATATGCTGATGCTGGTTGAACAAACAGGATGTGGGTTTGGTTTGTATTTGGAAATTGGAGTAACCCTTTACCTAATACAACTTCAGCCAGTTGTAACGGATCGGTTACGGTTTGGGGTTTGGCTGCATTACAAGCAACCAGTACACATACTAACAGAATAAAGCGGCTCACGTTTTTTGCTTTTTCTTTTTTGCAGCCGGAAACAAAATGTTGTTGAGAATTAACCGGTAGCCGGCTGAGTTGGGGTGCAAATTCAGATCGGTAGGTTCTTCGCCTACGGTGTGTTGGTAATCTTCCGGGTCATGGCCACCATAAAATGTCCAGAAGCCTTTGCCAAAAACACCATGCAGGTATTTGGTTTCTTTTATTTCTGTGTTTTCGCCCATCACCACCACATCGGGTTTAACCAGTTTCTTTTTAAAGCCGGTGGTTTGGCCGTAGAACCCTTTAATAACCCGAGTATGGTTTTGCGTAAGCATAGTGGGGATGGGGTCCCACTTGGCCGAGAATTGGAAGATGGTAAAGTAATCGTTGTCTTGCCGCAGGCCGCGGTCAGGAAAATTATTATCGATGTCGGAAAATTCATATTGATACGGATCGCGCACTAATCTGAAATTATGAAAAGCAAAGGTATTGTCGAAGTTTATTTTTTCCTGAGCCTGCGGATCGGCCGCATCGCCATCGTACATGCGCTCGCAAATGTCCACGCCTTCGGCAGCAAGGGCAATATCGTAGGTATCGGTAGCTGAGCACATGGCGAATAAAAATCCGCCTCCTGCAACAAACTCTTTTATACGTTTTACGGTAGCCAACTTTAATTGCGATACTTTATGAAATCCAAAACGGCTGGCTGTTTCTTCAGCTTCTTTTTGTTGTTCGATGTACCACGGATAGTTGGCATAGTTGCTGTAAAACTTTCCGTATTGGCCGGTAAAATCTTCGTGGTGCAAGTGCAGCCAATCGTACTTAGGTAGTAAATCATTTAATACTTCGTCATCAAAAATTACATCGTATGGTATTTCGGCATAGGTTAGCACCAGGGTTACGGCATCATCCCACGGTTGCTTGGTTTTGGGCGAATACACCGCAATGCGCGGGTACTTCTCCAGTTTCATGATGTCGTAATTCAGCGCGGGGCTGGCAATTTCGGCAACAATGGCATTTACTTTTGCTTCTGAAATAACTTCAAAACTTACACCCCGCACCACCAATTCATTCTGAATTTTGGGGTGGTACTTACACATAAAACTACCCCCGCGGTAATTCAGTAGCCAATCAACCTCCATTTCATTTTTTAAAATCCAGTACGCTATGCCATAGGCTTTTAAGTGGTTAGTTTGTTTCTCATCCATAGGAATAAATATGGAGTTGGCCGATGCCCGCCATGAAATTGATGCCGCTAAAAACAAAAACACGATTCTTCCCGTTAAACCACTCATTTCCTGCAAAGTTTTGTAACAATTAACGTTCAAGTAAGGTCTTACCGTTTTATTGTTTAAAGATATAATTTTGACCCCGAAATTCCTGAATGCGGCACTTAAAATACACCCGGTATGAATTTAGTTGAAAATATGAAGGAGGGCCTCCGCTCTGTAAAGGCAAATATGTTACGCTCGGTTCTAACTGCGCTTATTGTGGCGATTGGAATAACTTCGCTGGTGGGCATTCTTACCGCTATTGATGGTATTGAACAATCTGTAAATGAAAGTCTTTCTTCATTGGGTGTAAATACGTTCGATATGTATTCCAAATGGAACCGTGGAACCAACCAGGATGGTGTACGCGAAAAGGTTTATCCGCGCCTCAATCTGCAGGAAGCTCAAAAATTTATTAATGAGTACCCGGTGCAGGCTTCCATTTGTTTACAAGCCCGGTTAACCAACCTGGCCGAAGTAAAACATGGATCAATAAAAACCAACCCGAATGTTGATATACGCGGTGTAAACGATGAATATATTCCCATCAAAGGTCTTAACATTCAGGAGGGCCGCAACTTTTCGAAGTTTGAAATTCAGAATGGAAGCAAGGTTGCTATTATTGGTTACAAACTTGCCCAGGCACTTTATGGAAATAATCCACGCCCTGTTAATACCGAAATATCTTTTAAAGGCACACAATTTAAAGTAATAGGTTTACTTAAAGAGAAGGGTGATTTTTCTGAAAACAATTACGATAACATGGTAATTATTCCAATACTGGTAGCCAACCAATTAGCGGCCGGGCAACCATTGTATTATCGTATTACGGTAGGTATTCAGGATATGAACCAGGTTGATTATGCGATGGGCGAAGCAACTGGTTTGATGCGCAAAATCCGACACGACCGGGTGGGCGATCCGAACTCATTTGAAATTGAAAAAAGTGAATCGTTGGCAGAAGAAATGGAAAGCATTACCAGCGGTTTGCGCTGGGGTGGTTTTGGTGTAGGCTTTATAACCTTATTAGGGGCATCTATTGCATTAATGAATATTATGCTTGTTTCAGTAACAGAACGTACCCGCGAGGTAGGCGTACGAAAAGCTTTGGGTGCAACGCCCTTGCGCATACGGCAGCAGTTTGTTATTGAGGCCATAGTAGTTTGCCTGTTGGGTGGAGTAGGGGGAGTGTTGTTAGGTATTTTAATTGGCAATGTAATAGCGCGGGTTATTGGAATTGATTCGTTTGTATTACCCTGGTTCTGGATGCTGATCGGGATGGTAATTTGTATTGTTGTGGGTTTGCTTTCCGGATATTATCCGGCACACAAAGCTTCTAAGTTAGATCCGATCGAATCGCTGCGATTCGAATAACCAAAAGGGTGGCTTAAGCATCATGCGAAGCCGGTTTGTGCCGGCTTCTTTATTTCTTTGCCACGCAAAACTTTTGTAGCAGATAGCTGAATAATACTTTTGTGAAGTAAAACGGAGAGGTGCCAGAGTGGCCGAATGGGACGGTCTCGAAAACCGTTGTTCTGCTTTGCGGAACCGAGGGTTCGAATCCCTCCCTCTCCGCACTATGCTGATTAAAATGTAATTGATCCTACACTGTTGTTTCCAACAATAAAAACCTTGTTTCCATGGCGCGCTTTTCTAACGGCATGAAAACCCCTTTCCGTAGAAATGCTGATCCAGGTGTTGCCACCATCAGCCGAATATTCTGTTCCGGTTGGGCCTGTTGTTATCAACATTTGTGCTGAAATAAATTCTACACTTTCGCGATAGCCGTTTGGTGCAACGCTCGACTCGCGCCAGGTTTTACCACCATCGCGTGTATAAAATGAATTCTTTGCCTTTACCGAATCAAGCACAAAATCGCCACCTACTACCACGCCTCGTTTTTTATGAAAGGCTACTGAAAAAATACCAGCACTCTCTTTCCCTTGTTGTACAGGCGCAGTTAAAATACGCCACGTCTGGCCGCGATTATCGGATAGAAACAATCGCGAGGTTTTACCACCCGTTGCAATTACAAGTTGGCTTTTTGAATAGCACCTGATTCCAGTTCCGCTGGCAGCGAACGAAGCTTCGCCTTCATTCAGTTTTGGTCGTGTTTCTTGCGCAGGTTCTTGCCAGCTTTTACCACCATCTGTAGTAAACAATAAAAACATTCTGCCTTCAATAGGATCGCCATAAATTACGCCCGCTTGATCATTCCAGAAGTCAACACCATCCATAAATATACCGGTATGGTTGTTCGTGTAAACTGTTTGCCACGATTGGCCACCATTTGTTGTTCGTAAAATATATCCGGGCGAACCGGCATTGGCTGTAATAGCGGTGGAATCATTAAAAGCAAATAAGGTACGAAAGTCTAACCCTTCAAATCCTTGTATTTGATTAAACGCCCAATGCTTACCTCCATTTGTGGTATGCCCAACCCAACCTTTATTGCCGCTGACCCAGGCTACCGAATCGTTTACAACCGATAAGCCCCTGAAGGAAGAATGAACTACATCGGGCAATTGATGTTTTTGAATGGATTGAGAAAAGGCATGAGATACCAATAGCAACAATAGCAAAACAATCGTGTAGCGAGATAACGCCATAGCTTATCAGGATTTTACTTGCATAGATAATACTATCTTTAATTAAAACCGTATCCGGTTGATATATGAAATTTATTATCCCTTTCATTTTAATTGCATTGGCGGATTTTTCCTCATGTCAGGATGATGCGGTACTTCCAGCAGAAGCCAAAGCAAAACTATTGGCGGGTAATCCTGGCTCCCGTAAAACCTGGAAGTTGATTAATGAAACAATTCAAGTAAACGGACTTGACAAGACCTACTTCACCGGACTATTCAATTATTGGAGTATGCCTTTTCCGACTGAAGTAGTATCTTTAACCAAAACTGATTTTAAAATCCGGATGGTGCTGGATGATGGCGATACCATTATTTAATATTTTAACTTTAAGGCGGTTTGATTCTACTTATATTGTTTACACATTTTTTTTCTACTCCGGCTGAGCCAAAATTCCTTGCCCTTGGCGATTCATATACCATTGGCGAAAGTGTAGCGGAGGCTGAACGCTGGCCAAATCAGTTGGCTGTTAAACTAAAAATACCTCAACCAAAAATTATTGCTACTACCGGCTGGCGTACTGATAATTTAACAGATGCTATTGAAGCTGAAGGGCTAAAACCAGAATATGATTTGGTTTCGTTGCTGATTGGGGTAAATAATCAATATCAAGGCAAGCCCATTGAAGTTTACGAGCGCGAGTTTGAGGTGCTACTTCAAACAGCAATCAAACTGGCTAAAGGAAAAAAGAAAAATGTTTTTGTGGTTTCTATACCCGATTATGGCTACACGCCTTTTGGCAAAGCGAAGCAGGAAAAAATCTCATTGGAATTAGATCAATACAACACTATCAATAAGCGCATTGCAGCGAGGTATGGAGTTTACTATTTCGATATTACACCGATCTCCCGCAAAGGCTTAGAAGATGCTGAACTTATTGCTGGCGATGGTCTCCATCCATCGGGTAAAATGTATGGGCAATGGGTGGAGTTGATTTATAGTGGCCTTAAAAGGTAGCCCCAGGTTCACTGATTTATCTGTGCTTCTGTGTAATTACTGGCAGACTTAAATCAACTTTTCAAATACACTCTTTAGGTTATTCGCTATTATTTTATGCCCTTCGGCAGTTGGATGGATGCCATCAGCCTGGTTTAGTTTTTCATTGCCGGCTACACCATCTAGTAAAAAGTGAATTAGAGTAGCGTTGTTCTTTTTGGCGAGATCGGGATAAATCTTTCGAAATGATTCGGTGTATTGCGTACCCATGTTGGGTGGCACCATCATACCGGCCAATACAATTTTACAATGCGGATATTTGGCTTTCACTTTATCAATAATGCTTTGCAGGTTGCTTTGCGTTTGATCTAACGGTAAACCCCGCAAGCCATCGTTGGCACCCAATTCCAACACAAATATATCAACCGGCTGGCGCAAGATCCAATCAATGCGACTTAACCCACCTGCTGTGGTTTCGCCACTTAAACCAGCATTTACAACCCGAACTTTCTTTTCAGCTTTATTAAGCTCCTTTTCTAACATAGCCGGAAATGCCTCTTCGGGCGAAAGCCCATAACCAGCTGTTAAACTATCACCATAAAATAAGATGGTTTTGGGCGGAGCGGGTGAAAAAAAGGCTGTTAACAAAACAATAAGAAATGAATATTTGCCGACTACCATAATAATTGTGTATTGTTGAAATTACATTGAACAATTTTACTCAATTAACGATGAATTTATCTAAAAACCTTTAAGGCTTTAAGCTGTTGCTAATAGACCAGAAAGGTTTGAAACGTTATTAAAAACCATTTACAATCTTCATCAGCGATTATCTTTAATTATCATGCCAGAAATAGTTTTGCAGGCTAATGCCCTAACTAAAGTTTACAAATCGGCCGAACGCAACCTTGTCGTATTGGACAATGTGTCGTTTGACGTACAACAAGGAACTAGTATAGCCATTATTGGTCCTTCGGGTAGCGGTAAAACTACATTGTTAGGTTTATGTGCCGGGTTGGATGTGGCCAGCAGCGGCCATGTATCATTAATGGGCTTTAAGCTTGATAAAATGAACGAAGATGACCGGGCATACCTGCGCAACCAATACATCGGTTTTGTATTTCAGAACTTTCAATTATTACCAACACTTACGGCATTAGAAAATGTAATGGTACCCCTCGAGCTTCGGGGCGAGCGCAATGTTGCTTCCAAGGCAAAAGACTTGCTGGTGCGTGTCGGGCTGGCTGAGCGTTTCAGTCATTACCCCACACAACTTTCGGGTGGTGAGCAACAGCGTGTGGCAATGGCCCGTGCTTTTATTACATCGCCCCGGGTTTTGTTTGCCGATGAACCCACCGGCAACCTCGATGATGAAAACGCTAAACAGGTAACGGAACTTCTTTTTGAAATGAACCGCCAAGAAAACACAACCTTGATATTGGTTACGCACAATCTTGAATTAGCTGAAAAAACACAGCGCATCTTGCAGATGAAAGGCGGTAAACTAGTGAACGAACGTATCCTGGCTGTGTTATGATTGAATACTTCATCCGCATAAAGCGAAACGCAAAACCAATTTTTCGCGATCGTTGGGTTTGGCAAATGGCTTGGCGCGATGGCAAGCACAACTTTGGCCGGTTGTTTTTGTTTGTTGCCTCTCTTATAACCGGTATTGCCGGTGTGGTTGCAATCAGTTCGCTCAATTATTCCATGCAAAACGAATTAGATCGCAACGCGAAAGAATTACTTGGTGCCGATCTGGTTGTAAACAGCGGTCGCCCGTTTGATACGGCATTTCTTAAAAAGATAGATACAGCTCAGCGACAATTTGCTCAGGATGCAGACATGGCTTCCATGGTCATGTTTATGAATACCAGGCAAAGTAGGTTAGTAAAGCTTACTGCCTTGCAGGGCGACTTTCCATTTTATGGTGATGTAGTAACACAGCCCGCAAATGCATACGCGTTAATGAAGACAGGCCGCTATGCCATGTTGGATGAAGCCCTTGCACGACAATACAATGTCAGTTCAGAAGATTCGATCAAGATTGGCAACATTCATTTTAAGATGGCTGGTGTGGTAGAAAAATTTCCCGGTGGAGGTGCATTAACCGCTACACTTGCACCAGCGGTTTATATTTCATTGGATGCACTTGACTCAACCGGTTTGGTACAGTTTGGTAGCCGCGTAAACTATAGTTTGTTTGTTAAAACTGTTTCCGATGAAGATACCAAAGTGGCTATGGAAACCATTAAACCATACCGCGATGAATTGGGATACAGTGCCGATGATGTGGACGAACGCAAGGAAGAATTAGGCGAAGGCTTTGGTTCGGTGTATCGTTTTTTCTCGCTGTTGGCTTTTGTGGCGTTGATACTCGGTTGTATTGGTGTAGCCAGCTCAGTTCATATTTATGCGCGCGAAAAACGCGATGAGGTTGCTGTACTTCGGTGCATTGGTTCATCGGGTTGGCAAGCGTTTAATATTTACTTCATCCAAATTTTTGTGTTGGGCATAATCGGAAGTGCGTTGGGTGCTGTATTGGGTATAGCGATACAACAGGTGGTGCCAATTGCATTTGGTAAATACCTGCCGGTTGAACTTCAGTTTGGGATTTCGTGGCGTGCTGTGGCCGAAGGAGTTCTGTTGGGAACAATAATCTCTATCCTGTTTTCTATTTTACCGCTGGTAGCCGTTCGTTTTGTTCCGCCATTATCCGTGTTGCGGGCCGATTTTCAACCCGGTCGTGTGTTTTCTAAAACCCGATGGGCTGCAGTAATACTTATCTTTTTGTTTCCGGTGCTCGCGGCAGCGTATCAAACCGAAAGTTTTTTAACGGGCGGATTATTTTCTATTGGTTTAATACTCGCACTGGGCGGTTTGGCTTTGGTGGCGATGGGCTTGCTTTACATTGTGCGCAAATATTTTCCACAGAACAGTTCGTTTGTATTTCGGCATGCACTTTCCAATTTATTCCGGCCTAATAATCAGACGCAGATATTGTTAGTAACAATTGGTTTGGGCGCATTCATTATCGCCACACTAAATATTATTCAAAGCAGTTTGTTGAATCAGGTGGAGTTTAAGGGTAACGCCAATCAATCCAACACAATTCTATTTGACATTCAATCGCACCAGAAAGATTCAGTTGTAAAGTTGATTGAAAAGTATGACTTGCCGGTAAATCAGGTTGTGCCGATTATTACGTGTAGGCTTAGTGAAGTTAAAGGCAAACCAGTCGATCAATTTAAACGTACCGATGCCGATTCGGTGCGTGTTCCCAATTGGGCGCTTACGCGCGAATACCGCGTAACCTATCGCGATAGCCTGCATCTTTCAGAAGAAATAATTAAAGGCGAGTTGCATTCGTTTAAGAAAGGCAAACGCGATTCGGTGTTTGTCACTATATCAGAAGGCATGCACGAAACCCTGCGTGTAGGTGTTGGCGATTCGTTGGTATTCGATATACAAGGTGTTCCGGTAAAAGCATTTATCAGTGGCATTCGTAAAGTGGAGTGGCCCAAAGATCCACCTAATTTTATTTTTGTTTTCCCAAAAGGCGTGTTGGATGATGCACCCCAAATATGGGTGGCTGCCACACGTGTGGAGAACCAACAGAATGCAATCTTATTCCAACAGGAATTGGTATTTAATTATGCCAACGTATCGCTTATTGATTTACGCTTAATCTTAAGCACAGTAGATGAGTTGTTTGATAAAGTTGGACTGGTAGTTAGGTTCCTCGCACTGTTCAGCATTATTACAGGTTTGGTGGTATTGGCGGGCGCAGTACTCAACAGCAAGTTTGCCCGCATGAAGGAAAATGTGTTGCTGCGTACCATTGGTGCGCGTACCGGGCAGATTACCCGTATTACCATTATTGAATACGGGTATGTCGGAATATTTTCTGCCATAACCGGGTTAGGGCTTTCAGTGGGTGCCGGTTGGTTGCTCACTAAATTTTTTTTCGAAGTACAGTTTTCGGTTGATATGCTGGAATTGCTGATAATCTCAGTGAGCGTAATCGCTCTTACCGTGTTCATTGGCTGGTGGAATTCCCGCGAAGTTATCTCTACACCACCGTTGCAAGTATTGCGAAAGGAGAGTTAACTTTAAGGCATGTGTGCCCGAAGTGTGTTTGTGTGGTTTTGTTTGTTTTCTGGTTGGATCAGCTCCTTCGGCCAACTTGAATTTATCGAAAACAAATGCCAGTGGCCCGATGCAGTAAAATTCAAGGCCCGCATTCCGGGTGGAACCATGCAGCTTCAATCCACAGGATTTAGTTATACGTTTCTGGATTACGAACATCTGCAACACCTGCACGATTTAGGTCATGGTACACCCAACGAATCGAATGGTTCAAATTTCAATAACACACTTGATGGCCACCGGGTAAATGTTAAATTTATTGGGGCCAATCCACATGCAAGAGTTTCACCGGTAAATAAACTTCCCAACTATTATAATTATTTTTTAGGAGCCGATCCATCTACCTGGGCATCGCATGCCCGTGCATTTGAAGCAGTGCATTATACCGATTATTATCCAGGTATCGATCTGAAAGTCTATAGCCAGGGTAAGCACGTCAAATATGATTTTTACGTGGCGGCAGGAGCTAATCCATCGCAAATAGAATTTGTGTATGCAGGTGCTGATCGCATGTTTTTGCAAAATGGCGATTTACATATTGAAGCTTCGAAGTTTGGTTTTACTGAGAAGAAGCCGGTAGCGTGGCAACTAATTGATGGTATAAAAAAATCTATAAGTTGTGCGTATGCACTTGATGGCAATACGGTAAGATTTGTTTTTCCGGAAGGTTATGATTCCTGTTACCCATTGGTGATCGATCCGTTACTGATCTTTTCAACTTATAGTGGTTCCACTGCCGATAATTGGGGAAGTACTGCAACTCCGGGCGAACATGGAAGTTTGTATTCGGCTGGTGTTACCAATCATAACCTGGGTGGTTTTTTTCCAGCCACGCCTGGTGCGTTTCAAACTACTACAAGTGGTGCGTACGATGTAGCTATTCTTAAATATGATTCCGCAGGCTCCAATTTACTGTATGCCACCTACCTGGGCGGTTCCAATGGCGAGTCGCCCCATAGTTTAATCATCGATCAGGATGAGAATTTGTGGATATTGGGTACAACAAGTTCGTCCAACTTTCCTACCACAGCCGGAGCAATTGATGATAGTTATAATGGTGGCATTGGTTTGTTTAATGTGATCTTTTATGAAACAGGTTCTGATATTTTTGTAGCCAAACTAAGTGCTGAAGGAAGTGAACTTCTCGCCAGTACTTATTTAGGCGGCTCCGGTAACGATGGTCTCAACCCGATTAACAGTCCATTGGTGCGCAACTATGGTGATGAACTGCGGGGCGATATAATTGTTGATGCTGTTGGTGATGTTTACATCAGTACCGTTACCAGTTCAACTGATTTTCCGGGTACAAACAGTTTTAATGCCGCATATCGTGGTGGCGTTACAGATGCAGTAATCATGCATTTGAGTGCATCGCTTACTCAAATTAAATGGTCGGCTTTTTTGGGTGGCTCCGGTGCCGATGCTTCGCACACGATAAAGCTTACGGAATCAGGCGATGTATGGGTAGCCGGTGGTTCTACCAGTGTTGATTTTCCAACAACAACAGGTGTTTATCAGAGTACTCTTGCGGGCAATGCCGATGGTTGGATGGCAAAGTTAAAAGCCGATGGTACTGAGATCATGAAAGCTTCCTTTACAGGAACAGCCCAATACAACCAGGTTTATTTTATCGACCTTGATTTAGATGAAAACGTGTATGTATATGGACAAACACAAGGAACGTTTCCGGTAACAGCCGGAGTTTTTTCAAACCCGAATAGCGGTCAGTTTTTGCAAAAATTTGACAAAGACCTTACCACGCTTTTATTTTCAACCGTGTTTGGTGCGGGTCGCGGCATCCCCGATATTTCCCCCACTGCATTTTTGGTTAATGATTGTAACAATATCTACATGAGTGGCTGGGGTGGGGCCATTAATACTTCACGTGGATTCTGGAACAGTGGAACTAATGGCATGCCGATTACGCAAGATGCCTTTCAAAAGACAACAGCCGGTTCTGATTTTTATTTTATAGTACTTACTGATGATGCCAGCGAAATGTTATACGGAACATTTCTCGGTGGTAATCAATCGCCCGTACATGTAGATGGCGGCACCAGCCGGTTTGATAAAGGCGGAATTGTATATCACTCGGTATGTGGCGGTTGTGGTGGTGGGTTCGATGATTTCCCTACTACCGCAAATGCATGGAGCCGGTTAAACCGAAGTCAGAATTGCAATAACGCTGCTTTTAAATTTGATCTATCCTCACTAAAGGCCCGTATTCAAACCAACAGCATTACCTTCGATATGCCGGGTTTGAACCGGGTATGTATTCCCGATCCGATCGTGTTTCAAAACCGGAGTACGGGTGGCCGTATTTACGAATGGAACTTTGGTGATGGTGGCCAGTTGGTAAAACAAGATACCACCTTTATCATGCATCGGTATAAACAACCAGGAACCTATCGTATAAAACTGTTAGCCATTGATGCAGGAACGTGTGTGGGCGTGGATTCAGCTTTTGCGCAAGTAGTAGTAACCGAGGCGGCAGGATCGGCCGGGCCCGATGTAGATATGTGTTTCAATGCCGGTACTCAACTTACCGCCACAGGTGGTTTTACGTATTCTTGGGTAAATTATAACAAAACCTATACATCAAATGAACAATCACCACATGTTAATCCTGCCAACGATGAAGGTTATATCGTTACGATTGCTGATTTTAATGGCTGTGTAAAAAAAGATACCGTTCATGTTCGGGTTATTCCGGGTATAGAGCTGGACTTTAGTTACTCTAAAACCTACGATTGTTTTAACCGGCCCACCATACAGGTGCAGAATCTGCTGCCTTCTGGCGAGCAGATATTTTTTGATTTTGGTGATGGCAACACTTCTGATCTGGAACAAACCAGGCACACCTATCAACAGGACGGAACTTATGCGGTTAAGTTGGTTGGCTTAAAAGAAAGTTGTGTGTATGAAAAAAGTGTAAGCATTCCGGTTTATGAATTGAAAGTACCCAATGTAATTACACCCGATGAATTTCCGGAGAACAACAAGTTTGTAATTCAATACGGAGCCAACAAACTTTCCGCTTCGTTACTTACAGCCCGCGTGGTTATATTAAACCGGTGGGGTAAAAAAGTATTTGAAAGCGAAAACTACCAGGACGATTGGGATGCCGGTAATGTAGAAGCCGGGATGTACTTTTATGAAATTCAGATTCCCGGTGAGGCGGTGTGCAAAGGGTGGCTACACGTGATTAAATAATTTATGATTTACATTACCCAACTCATTTATATTATTCCGGGTCAGGAAGAAGTGTTTGAACAGTTTGAGGCAGTAGCCATTCCAATCATTTCAAAATACAATGGTAAACTTTTGTTTCGGGTGCGCCCGGATGTTAATGCCTTTATCGGCCCTTATAGCGAGAAGCCTTATGAAATTCACCTGGTTGAATTTTTGAGCGAACAAGATTTTGAAAACTTTAAACGGGATGACGAGCGAAAGCAGTTTCTGCATTTAAAAGAACAATCCATTCGCACATCAATGATGATTATAGGAAAGCGGTTGTAGAGACGAACCCAGACGTGGGATAAGGGCACATTGTTAGCGGCTGCCGGCCTTCACCCGCTCTGCTAATAAATTAATATTCTTTGTATTTCGTCCGTTGGAAAACACCGAACTCATCTTGTCAGGGGCACAAATGCTATTTATTGATATTTTCTCGTTGTCGGACGTTACAGTTATTTGCTCTCCCAGCTACGAGACCAAAATACTTTTTTCGTTAAGTGGGCTGTCCCCGTTTTGCACTGTTTTGTCATAATTCATTTTGTTGTTGGCAGTAGTTGTTTTCAGTTGTCCTTTCGTGTTGTCCAACTCTGTTGAATTTTTACGCCTAACCAAAGACAAGGAATTGTTATTGCAGCAAGTGTGTAACCAAACCACAATTTTGATTTTTGAGCAAAGTCGGGATTGCTGACAGCTAACAATGTGATGGCGGTTCCAATTATGCCAAGAATGAAAGCGTGAAGTATTGGTTTATTTGGTGCAAAACGTGCTATGATAAAACCTGTAAGCACCGTATAAATAGCCCTGTAAGATAACACAAGCAAAATTGCCCACGTTTCAAATAAACCATTTTCCGGATCAGGCAATACGTCAATTTGTTCAAGTAAAAAATCTGTCAGCACCGACAACAAAGCGTTTACCATAAACGCAAGAAGAATGACACCAATACTTTTTAAAATGTTCATGCGATTTACTTTTTTAAATTGATGCTTGAACTAGTTTTTCAATGTCAAATTTTCGCATTTGCATAAATGCTTGTGCCGCTTTTCCTGCTTTGTTTGGGTCGCTCATTAGTTTGCTCAAAATTGTCGGGATAACTTGCCACGATACGCCAAACTTATCTTTGAGCCAACCACACATACTTTCTTCTCCGCTTTCGGTTAGCTTTTTCCAATAGTAATCTATTTCGTCTTGTGTTTCGCAATGAATGGTAAATGAAACACCTTCGCTAAAAGTAAAGTTGTGCGGTTTACTGTCCATAAACATAAACTTTTGCCCGTTGAGTGCAATTTGGGCGTGTTTTACTTTACCCTCTTGTTCGGGTGCTTCGTTGTTTCCAAAGTGAAGAATACCGTCTTGTTTTGGGTTCTTGAAAATTGTGGAATAATGCTTTATGGCTTCTTCGGCACGTCCGTATTGTTTGCCCGTAAACAATAAACAAGGGGTTATGCGTTGTCCGACTTCTTCAATTTTTCCTAATGCAAACTGCCACGAAACCCCATATTTGTCATTGATCCAACCGTATCTTTCGCTCCATTCGTATTTGCCCAAAGGCATTAAAACCGAACCGTCTTTTGTAAATGCTTCCCAAATACGATTTATTTCATCTTCAGTTTCGCAAATGTAGAATAGCGAAATAGAAGGGTTAGGTTGATACATAGGGCCACCGTCAAGCAATGTAATGTGCTGTCCCGAAACTTCAATTTCCGTTACAACAGGCGATTGTGCTACAAGTTTGGCATTGGGAAACTGCGAGCAATAAAACACTCCCGCTTCTTTTGCCTGATTATCAAACCACAGGCACGGTGTTATTTGTTCTTTCATTTTTCTAAATTTTTCTTGGAGCAAAATTCTTTTTCGGTCAAGAAACGGCATTGTATAAAACCGACAAAATTCATTTTCCCTTATTTAACCCCCATTGCAGGTATTCATTTGGGGTTGTGTTTGTAAACTCTTTGAACGAGCGTATGTAGTGGCTTTGGTCAAAGTAACCATTTGTAAATGCAACGTCTGTCAACTTTTCAAAATGTCCGCTTTTTAAATGCGAAAAGGCAAAATAATGTTGGCAAATTCTTCTGTATTCGGTAGCTGTAATGCCAACATACTTTTTGAAAACCCGTTGGAAAGTTCTTTCGGTTAGATGTAAGTTTTTCAGTAATTGCAAAAGAACATCTGTGTTTGAGTTATGCATTATCGTATCGGTTGCATAGCGTATCATTTCACAATCTCTTCTGTTGCTTTTAATTTGCATGAAAATGAAATGGGATAAAATTTCAACTTTTTCCTGCATTGATTTGGAATGATAAAGTTGAATGTTCAAAGCCATTGCTTTTTGTGCGTTCCAACGATTGAGTTCAATGGGTTTCGCTTTCAAGTCCTGTCCTGATAATTTGAAAGTTGTCGCTAACGAAAAAGGCTTGAAGAAAAAAGCGATAGTTGTTTCGTTCCATTCTTCAACAGGAACAGATTGTCCGAAAAGTGTAATGCGGTTGTCTGCCTTGTAAAGCAAAGCGGACATTCCGTTCGTAAACAAAGGTAATTCTGAACTTTCGCTATCGTTGTCAAACACCAAAACTGTCCGAACATAATCGGATAATTTCGGATTTGTTTTATAATAGTTGTAGCTCATTTTATTTTAACCTGGTCTTATGTCTGTTTTGGCTTGTGGGGTCGTCCTTACAATGCCCGCTAACGGTTTGCGGCTTGGCGTAGTGGCGGATTTTTAGCACTAAAGTTCAATCGAAGAACGGAACTTGAACCTACCAAAAAACTGTCATACGAAGCACTGAACCCGCCATTACGCCAAACCGCTGTTGTGCGTTCGGTGTTCTTCTTTCGTCCTGTTTGTCTGTTGGTTGTGGGTAGGAACAGACACACTCTTTGCCAAGTTTTGGTCTGTGCGTTGGCTTGTGCGACTTGGCAATGTGTGTGGCTGTTTAGCATTGGGAATATCTCGATTTAAAAATGTCGTTTATTTCAAATAAAAAACTTTCGTCTGGCGATTTGTTTATAGCTGTCTCCCTAAATTTCTTGTAAAGTTCTATGATTTTATTTTCGGTTTTCTTGTCGAGCAATGTCAAATCAAGCATCATTGCTTTGTTAAGGTCATTAGGCTCAAATTTTTGAAGTCCGTTACCATACTCCCTGCGGTTGTCTTCAAATATCTCTCTTGCAACGTCTGTCAAAAGATATGCAAACAAAACGTCAACATTAACATTATCGAACAAGCTATTTTGAACTGGATAAACGCAATGAAACGTTGTCAGATTTGAAATGTTTGCTTCATTTCTAATAAATTTCAGTCCGCTTCTATTGAATACAGAAACCCAAATTGGAGAAGGCGGACGATTTTCTAAAGAAAACCACGGAGTTCTACAAGCTGTGAGATATTTTTTATCAATACCTGATGTCACTCCAAGTTCAATGTATTTTAAAACATTTTCATCTTGAGAGCCAACTGCATTTAATAAGAATGCTTGTCTATCATTATTTACTAATGAATTGAAATTATCTTTCGTGAAGAAATTGTCTTTAACATCAATAGCTTTGCAGATACAGGGAAGTAAATATTTTTCATTAATCCCATATTGGTTTGCTTTAGATTTAGAAAATGTGAAATATTCATTTGCACCTGTGGCAATTCCACGTACAACTTTGGCTACACTTGAAAATGGAATTAAGTTTTTATATCTAATTCCGTTTTGCTGTTGGTAATATTTACGCCACTTTATTTCTGGTTCAAGGTCGCTGAGATTAATAGATAATTCGTCACTATTGTTTACTGGATACTGTGAAATGTAACTTCTAATCTGTTCTAAGTCATCTATCTTTTTAATGGTTGTAAACTTTACTTTATGATTATGCTTGTCATTTGAACATAACAGAATACACGCAGTTGTCAAAGCATCGTCAAAAACATTTTCTTCAAAATCGAAAACAACAATATGCCTTAAAACCTTATTCTTAATTAGTGCCAATTTTACAAGTTTGCCATAATCTGAATTTAAAAACTCCGATGGTATGATATAGGCAAGTCTGCCGTTTGAGTTTAACTGATAGATAGACTTTAAAAGAAAAAGTGTGTAAAGGTTTGTAAATCCATTGAGTTTGATTTTTAAGCGATTTTCGATTTCATTTAAAATCGTTTTATTGTCATAATCGTGAAACTTAAAATAGGGTGGATTGCAAATTATGCCATCATATTTGTTGTTCCAATCATTGAACATATAATCTTCCAAGAATAAATCGAAGTTTGGTGTATCGCTGAAAATCTCTTTTGCTTCGGAAAGAATTGTTTCATCAATATCAAAGCCTTTAATTGACAAATTGGATTTTTTACTGAGTAAAGCTCTTGTGAAAACACCTAAACCAAATGCAGGTTCTAAAACTGTTTTAAGTTTCTGATTTCCTAACAACCAATCTGCCATTAATGACGCTAACTGAAAAGGTGTAAAGAATTGGGCAAACTTTTTCCTATGCTCCAAGGAAATTAACTTAGAGTAGTCTTTCTCAACTTGATTGTTTGTCGCTTGCGATATGTCTTTAACTTCAATCATTAGAATTCGTTGCTGTCTATTCCGAGTATGTTTATTAAATTGTCCACATCAAGATATGCTGTCCCACCTTTAAAGGTTACATAAAATAAAAGTCTTCCCCTGTCCATTTCTTTTCTAACGCTTTCGTGAATAGGTTCTTCAACTTTTGATGCAATCGGTGTACCTGATTTTGAATTGATTTTGATAGTAGTTTTGTTCTGATTTTTGGTGTCTGTCTCAACTGAGAAAATTATTCCTTCGTTGTTGGAATCAGAGATAATAGCAAGAATTTGCTCGAATGAAATTCCGTAAACTTTATCGAAGAAAACCTGAAAATAGAAATGGGGAACATTGAAAGTTTCAATCCATTTGTAAACAACTTTGATGTCTTCAACCTTTGGGGTAATGGAAAGATAGTCCCGTTTCTGAATTTCTTTGATAGCGTCTTTGAGTGTTCTAAAGTGTGCTTTCAATTCCGAAAGCCGTTCTGTTGAACTCCAACTTGGAACTCTAAAATCTGTTACCGATAAAGTTTTTGGTGTAATGCTATTAAGTAAATCAATGTATGCTTGTCTTGAAGGATGATTTAATTCTTCCTGAAATTCTGCAAGAATTATATCTCTTATCTGCAAAGCGATTTGACTAAATTTTTCAGTCCTAACCTGCATTGCTTCTTCGTATTTATCTATCAAAAATGCACTTGACCTTACTTCAATTCCTGCTATAGCTTTTTTTACATACTCGGTAATTGTATGGTGTGGAATTTGGCTTATATCAAAACCCAAGTCCTTATTGAAGTCTTCTATTCTGAAAATTAATAAGTCTGGTCTTTTACCAATTGTATCAAGCTCGTCTTGAAAATCCTGATAAAATGTATCAAATCCATCTTCTCCTGCAACTAAGTCATCAGACTTGCCATATTTTACTGCGACAAAGTTTTTAGAAGTCTCGTTTATAGCTCTGAACACCAAGTTTTCAGCCCAATCTCCCTGTTCCTTATTGGTAATGAAATTTGATGATGCTTGTGTCGGTGTTCTTGCAGGGTCTCGTGGAAGTCCGAAGTCCACCAAAGTTGCCGGAACTGTTTTAGTTAATTCTCTTATTTTATCGTAATATGTCATATTCATTTTTTGTTCTACAAAGTTACTTTTTTAATCTGTTAGTCTGTCCGTGCGTTGGCAAAAAATGGCTCTTTTGGTTTTTTGAGCGTTGGCTCTTGTGTCGGCAAAAACCAAATGTGTCATTTGCGGGTCGGCTTTTTACACTGACGCACAACTCTCAAATATACGTAATACCGTTACGTATATCCGCCCAATTATAGACGGATATGCGCAACTACTCGGTTATGAGGTGCCCTTAAAATCTAAAACTGAAAATAAATAAACGGCTGGATGCCGGCCGATTTGGTTTGGATTACTACTAGAATTGTAATGAGTACTACCGCAGCTTTTCCTACAAGCGAAAGATTAGTTATCCAATTTTCTGCGCGTTGCTCAACCTGCGTGGGGGTAAAATGCAGTACATAACCAATCGCCATCAGAAACAATACTGCTTTGTAACCCATCACAAAATCAAAAAATATTCCGGGTGAGAAGTTAGAGGTAATCTGGCTGAGCACCTGCCAGGCAGTGTCCATATCCTGCGCCCTGAAAAATATCCAGCAGAAACATACAAAGTGAAACGTGATGATGGTGCTAAGTAGGTTGCTGCTATTTTGTAGAACTTGATTTTGTAACGCTGGCCACTTAAATGATAAAATAAATTTATGTATGCCAAGTGCCAGTCCATGCAGCGCACCCCAGAGAATAAACCGAAAGGCAGCGCCATGCCATAAGCCACCCAATAACATCGTTAGAAACAAATTGATGTAGGTTCGAACTTTTCCTTTCCGGTTTCCGCCTAATGAAATATAAAGATAGTCGCGCAACCAACTGGAAAGCGACATGTGCCACCGTCTCCAGAACTCGGTAATGTTTTTCGATTGATAAGGCGAATCGAAGTTGAGGTTGAAATGAAAACCCAACAACAAGGCAATGCCAATAGCCATATCGGAATAGCCAGAGAAGTCGCAATAGATTTGCAGGGCATAGCCATACACACCAAACAAATTTTCCAAACCGGTATAAAGTGTTGGGGCATCAAAAATCCGATCCACAAAATTCATACTGATGTAATTTGAGATCACGGCTTTCTTAAATAACCCTGTGCATATAAGAAAAATACCCCGACCCAACATCTCTTTGGTTACAAATGTGGGCCTTGAAAGTTGTGGTAAAAAGTCGGCTGCACGCACAATGGGCCCTGCCACCAACTGTGGAAAGAATGAAATGTAGAAGGCGTAGTCCAGCAAGTGTGGAACAGGTTCAATCTTTTTTCGATACACATCAATGGTATAACTGAGCGATTGAAACGTGAAAAAGGAAATCCCCACGGGCAGAAAAATATCGAACGGTTGAAATTCTATTCCGGCCAGTCCACTAAAGATTTCATGTAAAAAATTTGTGTACTTGAAATATCCTAGCAAGCCGAGGTTGGTAATCAGGCTAAAAGCCAAAATGGTGCTGCGTTTCCAGGGAACGATGGCCTGTGCCAACAACCGGGCAAGGTTATAATCAATTACCGTAGTACTAATCAACAACAAAAAATAAATGCCGCTTGATTTATAATAGAAGTATAGCGAGAAGAGTGTTACAAATAATAGTTTCGGGCGGTAAGTTTTGTGAAGCAGGGTGTACACAGCCAGAAATGCGGCAAAGAGAAAAAGAAACAATCCGCTGTTAAATATCAGAGGCTCCTGCGGATTATACAGAAATTGCTGAAGGAGTTTATGGGTATCGATACCGAACATACTCATTGTACCCTTTTATCAACGCCTGGTAAAGTAATGCACCTTGTAGTTCGTAACCACTTTTGGTAAAATGAACGCCATCGCTTTGCATGAGCCCGCTGTTCTTCCAGGCATCGGCAATGTGTTTACCTCCGGCAACGGAATACAAATCCCAAAAGGCAAGTCCGTTGGCATCGGCATACTCAATCAGTTTACTTCGCATCACTTCTACCCCAGGATTTCTGCGGGTTTTCTTTTTATAGAAATCCATAGGGATGGTGAGCATAATTTTCGCTGAAGGATTGTGTTGTTTCAACTGATTAATAAACGTATCAAGTTGATCTGTAAATCTCGGATCAACATAAGGATATTCAATTGCTTCATTTGTTCCCAGCGATATTATAATGAGGTCGGGCGATAATTCTTTCGTTTGTTCTGCAAACGCGGTTGCTTCAATATAATGTTTTACTTTAGCGCCATTACCTCCGGTACTGTGATAGAGCACACCGGGCTTACCATTCTGGAGGTTTATTCCGTAAAGTGTAAATTGTTTTTGAAGATGTGTTGATTGCAAGGTTTGCAGTTCTACCTGACTAATGGAGTAGGGTAGTACTACCCGCGAAATGTTTGGAGTTTCAAATGTATAAGGCCCCACATAGGCAATTTGTTGTCCGACTGAATCTTTCACCACCAGATTAAAGCTGGATAAATCTTTTTCGAACAGGAACGTCATTCTGTTAAAACTGTAATTGAGTTCTCCAGGATTGGCTTTTAATTTTATGGTATTGCCTGGTTGTTCGGTTTGTATGGTCATAGCGCCAATGCCAATTGGTAATGATTGGTTGGTATAGATAATTCTTTTTGCATCCCACAGCCCTGTTGAACTGGATGTAACGGTACTGGATTCGTTGGTGCGGCCCACACGCCCCGGAAAAATTAATCCGCGCCCGGCATTTCCAAACTCAAGTTGAATGAGTTTACGCACGGTACCGCTCAGTAAATCGGCCTGAATGTGCGAGTCGCCAATCTGTAAAATGTTAACCGGATTTTTTTTAAGCTTCTTCAATTGATACAACTTTTCATAGAACTCCGTTAACGTAACCGAGTTTTGAATAACATTGGCCTCTTGTTGAAGAAATGAATAGGATTGCTTCAGGGTAAAGGCAATGGTATCTTGCGTCCATGCTGTTGTACTTGCCAAAAGAAGTAAACTAAGAATCAGGTTTTTTATCATAACGGGTTCGTTCAAACAATAGCGCATCGGTTAGTTTTTTAGCTAACCTGCGTCCACCCAAAAAAGTTAGGTGCGTAAAATCTTTTGCAGCCAGGGGTGGTTTTGCTTCTGCAAATTTAACGATACTATTTTCTCCTCCCATAGCTTCGAACAAATCCCAATAAGCAATTTGTGTACGTTGGGCTATTTTTAGCTGGGCTTTGCGCATGCGGTCAATGGCCGGTATGGTCTTGATTTTTCCATTTTGATTTGCCGCGCGGTCGCTGATGCCAATTAAAATAATGCCTGCATCTGGAAAAACTTTTTGTAAGCGATTCACCACTTTTACCATACGGCTTTCATACCAGGTGTAATCGGTTGAGTCGGTTTCGGTTACTACATTTAATCCGTATTGCAACAAAATCAAGTTGTATTTCAGATAGTGATCAAACTGTTTCAGGCATATTGTATCTAATCCATAAAGGCCAATACCGGAATTTCCACGCATGGCCAGGTTGTCAACAAATATTCCGGTTTCGGTATCGAAGTTAAGCCCATAAGCAAGTACACTGTCAGGGTTGGCAAACGAGAGTTTGATTACCGCGGCTTGTTCAGCTTGTAGCTTTACCTGATTTGCCAATTGCGATGCCGGTAAAGTATCGTTCACAAAAATTGTATCGTTCACTACATACTGAAGCAATGTTTTGTTTTTGCTTTTATAGAATAAGCTAATGCGATCAAATTTTTTGTTGGCCGGCTTGCGTGGTGGTTTAAACTCGGCTTCGTTTTCAGGCAATGGAATAAAAGCATGGCCTGAAATACCCAAGGTTATGTGCGAACTCTTTTTTCCAACCAATGAGTATGTTTCCCAGTTGGAGTATGTATGCTGAATAGAGGTACGATACTGTGCTACTTCGGATGCAATGGGCACAAAACCCACACCGCGGCCGCCATATAATCCTTGCAAGGTATCGCGGAAGCTGCCACACAATACATCACCTTCAATGAAGGAATCGCCATAAAATGCAATACGCACTTGCTTACGGTTTGCTTGCCGTAAGGCTCTGAAAAAATTTTTAAGTGTGGATTTGTCAGGGCTGAAATCCTGCAGGCAATTTTTATCCGGACAAGGAAAAGCTTCCGCTATTGGTTCAAGCTTTATCTGAATGACAGAATCAACAATAGAATCTTGCACGATGCTATCCATAGCTTGAACTTCTGCCTGTATAGGTTGTGGATCGGTTTTGATGTCGGCCAGCAGGTCTGATTTCTTAATATCAATCGATCCGATTTTGAAAGCAGGTATCAATGAGCTTATCAGCAAAGCACCAATCACTATCAGCAAAAGCCAGAAAGATTTCTTTAACTGGTTAACCTGCATGATCTTTTAATTTCAAGTATAGTCAGGTTCATTTGTAAATGAAAATTCATACTAAATGTAACCTGAAGTTTTATAGGCTACTATACCGGCCCATTCGCGCATAAGTGTTGTCCAAATGGTAACAGATTCTGCGCGGGGTATCAATAAAACATCGGGTGTAAACTTTCTTTCGTGCGATAGAAAGTCGCAGGTAAATGTGTCGCAGGCCCAACCGGCCTTTACGTAACATGCGTTTGATCTGCGCATATGATAGGCAGAAGTTATAAGCAGACAATCGGTTGGTTGATATTGCCCTTGCAGCATGGCTTTTACAGCCACAGCCGATTCGTGTGTATTGCGGGTTTGATTCTCAATCAGGATATCCCGTTCGGGTACCCCCATTAATTTCAATGCATCGGCTATCTCATCGGCTTCCTGGCGCGATCGTTGTGTAAGTGAACCACTGCCACCGCTCACAAGAATTTTTTCAATTATACCCAGTTTATATAGCTGTAGTGTATGCGTAACCCGGTCGGCTCCCCGCTGAAAATATATCCGATCATTCGGCTGCATATTGCCTTTTGTAACTCCGGTAAGTAGAATGCCTAGTTTGTACTTTTTTTCTATCTGGCTGTAGGGTGTGGCTGCGGGCTCCCACATCAAGGCAACTTCATTGGTAATAAAATCATTGGATGTAATGAGTAACATGCATAATCCGGCAAGTGCTAATCGGTTTTTCCATTTGGCGATGCGGATAAAACGGGAGGTAATCCATAGCAAACAAACCAGCACCAGCGGCATGGCTAAAAAGTTGATGGTTTTGGAGAGTACAAAGAACATAAAATTTACATTCGTTTGGGTATAGGGTTGGAGATGTTACCCAATCCCTCCACAATCTTGCGCAGCACTTCAAAGTAGAGTGTAATCATCAATAAAATTGTCATTGACCAGATAACACCCAGGTTGAAGTAAAAGGTATCTATGTTTTTGTTGAGGAAGTGTTTGGCAGGCATGTAGAACTGTGCATCAAAATCTACCATGTGGTCTGGGTCTGGGTTTTTATAAATCGGGAAGATTTTTTGTACCAGTTTGCCATCTTTTTCGATAATACGGTTAGTCTCTACTGTGTTTTTAACCAACTCCGAAATGGCTTCGTTTTGGTATTCATTCCGGTATTTTTCAAATGCTTTTTCAAGTTGGGGGGTGCGGGTCATGTCGTTTATTTTTTTATCTTTTTTGTCATCAGCATTATTATACCGCAGTATGTAGAACCGCTTAAGTGCGTTTAAAAAATTTTGCGTTTCATCGTACACCGCGCTATCAAACAGGGTCGGGGTAAACTTATCAATACTGTTAAAGTCGGTTTTGCCAACAAAGTTTAGTTCTTCCTGAATTTCGGTGTGCAGCACATTTAAATCGTTAGCTAGTTTTTTTTGAATAACTGAATCAGCTTTAAAGTAGTTTTGTCGGGCAAAATCGAGGCGCGTTTCCAGGGCCGGTATAAAATAGATTTTTTTATAATCGGCATCGGCCATAATTTTATCGAACTCGTAAAATTCCTGTTCAAATTTATTGTCTTTGTATTGGGCAACCATGCTGGCCTCAAATGCCCAGCGCGAAGCCATCATATCGCCTACCATCGGCACGGTGGCGGTGTTGCCAATCACTGGGTTCAACTTATCGAACTTAACCACAACACCACTTAATATAAGTTGTGGAATTAGTAAAATTGGAATAAGGATGTAGATGGTAACGGCCGAATTAAATGCCGATGAAATATTAAGCCCTAACAAATTGGCAAAACACGAGGTGGTAAACAAAATACCCCAGTAAATAAAGAACATGCCCTTAATTGCCAGCAGGGAATTACCCACCGCTACAAACAAGGCAGTTTGTATTGCTGATATAAAAAACAAAATTCCTATTTTAGACAACAGGTAACTACTTCGGTTAAGGTGCAGAAATTTTTCGCGTTTAAGGATTTTACGGTCGCGTATAATTTCTTCGGCACTTACGGTTAAACCCATAAAAAGTGCAACGATTACACTCATAAACAAATAGGCGGGCATGTTCAGGTTTTTACTAAACACATAGCCAATATTCAGGGTATCATCGGTGTTATAATAACGCACAATAAAGGCAAGTATAAATGCCAGCAGTGGTGCTTCTAACAGATTTATTACCAGGTATTGCGTGTTGCTGAGTTTGGAAAGAAAATCGCGACTTCCAAAAATATTTATTTGCTGCAACCATGATGGAATACGCAATGTAGAATGTGGTTCTTCTTTTGAAGGTGTTACCAGCGGAATGTTAATTTTTTCCTTAAACTTTTTATTCCATAGTTCTGGAAGAAATTTTCGTTCATCGGTAAAATTCCCGAACTCATTAATAACTTTTGTTTCAATAATGTTAAATATTTGTTCGGGGTTAACATTACCACAGGTTATACATTCACCTTCCTGGCTGTTTACCAAATTAATGTTTCGCTTGAAATAAGTAATGGCATCAACCGGATTTCCATAATAGATCTGGTAGCCGCCTGTATCCAGAATCACCAACTTGTCGAACATCTTGAATATATCGGACGATGGTTGGTGAATAACAGCAAATACAAGCTTGCCTTTTAACGATAGTTCTTTCAGCAGGTCAATAATATTTTCCGAATCGCGTGATGATAAGCCCGAAGTTGGTTCATCTACAAATAATACGGCAGGTTCGCGCAGTAATTCCAACCCAATGTTCAGGCGTTTGCGTTGCCCCCCGCTAATGGTTTTGCGCAATGGCGAGCCTACCTTCAGGTCTTTCGTTTCGGATAGGCCCAGGTCGGCCAGTGTTTTTACCACCAGGTCGTCAATGGCGGTTTCAGTAAGATGGCTGAAGCAAAGTTTAGCAGCAAAATACAGGTTTTGATAAACGGTAAGGTCTTCGATCAGTAAATCATCCTGTGGCACAAATCCAATTACGCCTTCAATGCGCTTGGGTTCTTTGTATATATCAATACCATTAATCATTACTTGCCCGGCCGAGGGTTTTTCGGTTCCGTTTAATACGTGCAAGAGTGTTGATTTGCCGGCACCACTGGCACCCATTAACGCCACCAGGTTACCCGACTCTTCCTGGATATTTACTTCGCGTAAGCCTAGTTTACCATTTTTAAATTTGTAGGATATGGTTTTGGCTTCGAAGCTGGTGCGCGTTGTGCTTACTTGTTTACGAAACAAGTTCAGGATTTCACCAAAGTAAACAGCCTCGGCTGACTCCCACCGTAAAATACTTCCGCTTGCCAATACATTTATGTTGCCTGGCTTTTGGGGTACACCATTTAGGTAAACATCGGTATTGCCCAGGTATTTAAAGAAAAAAGTATCGGTACTGCGAACGTATAAAATGGCTATAAAACCATCTAATCCGGTGCGGGCAATGTGTTTGCCGGCACCCGTCATTTTTGTTTCCGAATCAATAACCAATATATCTTCGTGATTTACTTTTTCACGGCTGTCGGCCAGCACATAATGGTTAATAAGTTCCAGATCGGGTGGTTGTATTAAAAGTGCTTCACTGATAATTTTTGTAAGGTGTTGTTCGCGTTCTGAAAGGCTGCCATCGGCCATAACTACGCTCATCAAGTCGAGCATAATTACTATTTTTTGCTTTTGAGCTGCTTCGCGGTTAATCGACCGGCATATTTCCAGTATGGTGGCTTTCTCTTGTGTTTCCGATACTTTTTGAGCAATCAGTTCGTCAAACAATTGCAACCGATCGGCAGTTGCTTTCTCACTTAAATGATCGGCTAAAAATGTGCGGATAGATTCCCGTTCTTGCGTAGTTATCTGATCTTCTTTGGCTACCAACGCAAACAGTTTTAAAATAGCATTCAGTACGGGTTCGCTCATGGTTGTTGTAGGTTAGGCATCTGTTAAAGATAGATAAAGGTACCGATGTTAAATAAAAAAGGATTGGCCCCATGACCAATCCCCTTTAGTTAAACGTAATAAAGTTTTTAGTTAACGATTGAACTGCGCATTTTTTCCACAATGGAAGTAATGTCAGCCAGGTTTTTATCCTTCAGCACAAGGTCAGACCGGTTGTTTTTAATTTGCTCTTCAATGTTCAGGGCTTTGTAACTTGCTTGCAGCGATTTTAAATCGGTAATCAAAGTACCAACCGGTTCTTCCTGATCTACTGCCGAAAGCATGGCAAGCAACTCGTCAACCGATTTTTCCTGTTCCAGAATTACACGCATAAGCGGTGTAAGTACCAGGTTGCGCGAATCTTCCGGCAGCAAATCTTTTGGATAGGATTTTATAAGGCCGGTTGAAATGTATAAACCTTCGATAAAACTGCCGCTTAACAGCAAGGCCGCCAGTTTGTTCCGGCTATCGTCTTTTAAATACTTTTCGCTGCTTTGAACGGCCGAATTAAGTATGTTGGCCAGGGAGTCTTTATTGGCAATGTTGCTCTCAAAGCGTTTTAAAACGTCCACATCAAAAGTTCCGATTACACCTACATTGTCTGCCAGCTTTTTTGCAGCATTCAGATAATCAATGGCTTCCTGTGTTTTATCGTACGAACTCAGGTACCCAATGTCGGCAGCATATACACCCAGGTTTAGGGCGGCCTTATCTGTACGGCTACCATATTGATCTACTTTACTGCGGCTGTTTACCAGGCTTTGGTTGTATTCGGCACCAGTTTGTTGTAATAAATAGGGTATTTCGGTAGGCGAGGGTAAGTTGTAAACAACTTCTTTAATTTGATCTTTCAGGGATTCTTCAGCTTCATTAAAATCGTTGGCGTTGTTCTCGGTTTTAGAACCACCTCCGCAGCTCCATAGCCCTGCCAAAGCTACACCTGCAACAAAAAAAAGTACGAGTCGAGTAAATTTCATGGGTTTTTGGTTTAGACCTCCAATTTTAGCACATTTTTCTAAACGGGTAAAACCGTTGGTGCAATATTTTGGCGATAAAATGGGTAAAGGCAAACATAATTGGTGTAAATTCAGTTTATAAGTAGATGGTAGCGGTTAATCTTTTTCAAACAGTTTTTCTAGTGGATGACAACGAGGTTGATCTCTTTGTGCAGAAACGATTTATTGAAATGAAGAAGTTTGCCGGCAATATTGTTACCTTCTCAAGCCCCTCCAAAGCACTGGAAGCCTTAACCAACAACCCCACACATGTGCCGGGTATCCTTTTCTTAGACCTTAACATGCCCATGTTAAATGGTTTTGAATTTTTAGAGCGGGTACGCGAAGCTTCGGAGGATATATTCAATCAGTTACGGGTAGTGGTACTTACCAGTTCCAACAGCCAGTTGGATCGCGACAGGGCCTTTGGTTTTAGCAATGTTATACGGTTTATTCCCAAGCCGCTTACAGCCCAGGGGTTGGATGAGCTATTGAGCACAATCAATATCTAAGGTAGAAGACTATGAGTATCCAGGCTAAAGTTGTGATGGAAAGGCACCACTAAGCCTGTGAAAGTACACGCATACAAACTTTTTTTAACCACTCCAGGTCAAGAATCGGAACATTTATTTCCTTAGCGGCTTCATCCCATTTGCGCAGCAAGATGCTATCTTCAAAAAGTGGGTCTTGTTCAAATTCATGGGCCTCGCCTTCGGTCATCATTCCGCCTTGAAAGATCAACGTTTGTTTGCTTGCTTCCGATAACTGGTTAAAGTATTCAGGATATTTATAAGTGAGATACCGCTTTGCCTTTACATGATTCTCAACCAACTGGGCCATGCGGTTGGAGAATCCGCGCGAGCGTAAAAATCCGGCCCCTATTTCTTCGTGGCTTTTAATACCATATGCCGACATTCGAAGTGAAGCATCATTTTGAACGCAAATGTGTCCAATATCATGAAAAAAGGCCGCCAGAATAACTTCATCATCAGCACCCGATTTTAATGCAAGCTCAGCCGCTTGCGACATGTGTTCAATTTGTGAAACAGGCTCGCCAATATAATCGGCCCGGCCAAATTTTTCATAGAGTTCAAAAATCTCGGCTGTAGTTTGTTGTGCATTCATAAATTATGCCCGTTTATAATGGTGCAATTTTGAAAGTGTTGGTATGGTTGCCAACGAATATACTATTATCAAATGATTAATATTTTGGTTAAAGGTTTTTTATGGTGCTTGTTATCTCTAACATTACTTTTTTAAAAGTAAAAACATAAATGCAGACACAACTTGTAGTATTTGACCTTGCCGGCACTACTGTAAAGGATAATTTGGATGTGCCTCGTGTATTACAAAGGGCCCTTGTAGAACTGGGTGGTGTTAATACCAGCCTGCAACAGGCAACCGATTTAATGGGAATACCCAAGCCGGTAGCAATCAGAAAACTTTTGATGGATGGTGGTGCAACTTCTTTTGATGAGAAGCGGGTAGAAGCGATCCATCGTTACTTTGTTGATAATATGATTGATTTTTACCGATACGATGTTTCGGTTGGTGAAAAGCAAGGTGTAAGCGAAACGTTTGCAGCCTTGAAGAAGGCCGGAATAAAGGTGGCGGTTGATACCGGTTTTGATAGAGAAATTACCAATGAACTTCTTAATCGACTGGGTTGGGAAAAAAGAGGCTTACTGGATGCCAGTATTACCAGCGATGAAGTTGATAACGGACGCCCCGCGCCCGATATGATTTTTGAAGCCATGAAGCGAACCGGTGTTACCGATATAAAAGCTGTTGCCAAAGTTGGTGATACGGCCAGCGACATGCAGGAAGGTACAAATGCCGGTTGCCGTTTTGTAATCGGTATTACAACCGGAGCTTATACACCTGAGCAATTAAAGAATGAACCACACACACACCTTGCTGAAAACGTAGATGAAGTACTTACTATCATTGGACTTCGGTAGGCAGTTGTTTTTTCCAGTTTCGGTGTTTTTGATGGAAGTACAACATAGAACCCAGTATTAGTAAGGTGCCTGCTATTGACATGATGTAACCTCCGGTTATAAAGAAGTTAAGCCAGCTAAGACCCTTTTGAAAGAAATTTTTGTAGAACAGAACAGCAACACTTCCTAAATAGCCGAATGAATCGGCCACATACATAATAAAGCCTACAGTACCTACATATTTAAAGGCCGCAATTAACCGATCGAAAAAGATGCTGTTAAACGGAATGTAACCCAAGTATAAACCCACGCCTACTAACGTCATCCATACTACAGGATCAATAATATTTGCTTCAAATAGTAAGTTGGCAAGGCCGATCAGAATCATGCCGAATGCAATAATTAAGTGGTTAACCATCAGCGCAAGCTTATTGTTTTTAATCAGCATTAAACTGCCAATACAAATCAATACAATTAACGATACCGGAATTTCAGTTTTGGTGTAGATGGAAGGATCGTTACCCATATCCAGACTCTTCCATATTTCGGCAGAAAAATTATCGCGAAAATCGCGAAATGCAGTAAGCAATACATAGCATAGTGTAAACAGAACAATGCCCGGTAAGAACGCGTGCGTAAATGCTCTTCGTTCATCCGCATTCATGGGCAACCGTTTAGTTCGTAGTTGTTCATCTTTATCGGATGGGGGTGGAAGTTTATCTAACAGAAATTGAAAAATTAACAACGGTAGTAAAAACAAACAACACGCTACAAAGGGCATCCAATATTCCGAAGTACCCCACGCGCTCATGATATAGGCACCCGCTGAACGACATAATCCTGCCGAAAAAATGAAACTTACTGCAAGCGAAGCACCCAATACTTCTGTCATGCGCCTTCCTTCCAGGTAGCCAAAAACCATTCCCCACACCATGCCCAACGGCAGACCGTTTGTAAACAGAAAAATTATATTATAGGGTGCTGGCACCAGTGCAAATAACAACCACGAAACACCGGCAATGGCCACCATCAGCAATATTCCAAAACCGCGTGAGTGAGCCTTTAATTCAGAGATAACTTTAATTCCGATAAACTTGGCCAGTGCATACCCCATTACCTGAAAAGTTACTAGCCATACTTTATAATCGAAACCAGCAAAGGTATGCCCGCTAAAGGTGGCTACAGCAAAAGTTTTTCGAAAAGCATATACGCAGGTATATAGGGCGAAAGCACAAAACGATGCATAGATGGTAAACCAAACTGTGTGGGTTGCTTCGAGCCATCGTGTAAGCTTGTGCTTTTCCGTCATGAACTACCAATTCCGTTTTCGTTAAAGTTAACTTCTTTCCAAACACCATCTTTCAGGATGGTGATTTTTTTATAACCAGCTTTAAGTAATAAGGAGGCGGCAAGTTCAAACTGATTACATAAATCTTTTGGATGGTGTGCATCGGAACTGATGGTAACCCGGATGTTCAGTGTTTTCATCAATTCCAATATCCAGGGCGATGGGTAGGTGGTTTCAGATTTTTGTTGATAAATGCCGCGGGTATTGATTTCTATAATGGTATTGGTTTGTGAAGCTACTTTCAACAAACTTCTTATTTCTTGTTGATACCATGATTCATTTTCATGAAAGTATTTGTTACCCAAATTCTGGATTTTCATTTTATCGAGATGTCCCAGCACATCCGGCTGAGATTCAATCAGCATTTGGCGGGTTAGTTCAAAATACCGGCACCAGGCAGCGCGGTAATAGTTCTTGAAAATCTTATCCAATCCTTCGGTAAAAGTTGTATGTAAACCATCAATTTCCCAAGGGGTATTTTCAAACTGTTCAACAAAATGAATTGATCCAATGGTATAATCGGCTTGCGTAAAATCTTTTGGGCTTATTAAGCCTGGAATAAAATCCACCTCCAGGCCACAATAAATTTCAATTGGGCTGCTTTGCTTTAACGCTGCAATCTCAGTAAAATATGCCTCCAGCTTTTTAGAAGGCATGCACCACTTGCAATCAAAAGGAAGTGGCGCGTGCGATGAAAACCCCAGGCTGCATATGGCAGGATCATTCAAATATATTGCAGGCGATTCCTTGCCATCGCAATAGTTGCTATGAGTATGATAGTTAGTCCACATGCGGGTAAAGTTGGCAACGATTTAATCGGGTAGTAACTGGTTTATACTTTTTTGAGCATAGCCTGCCGAAGAGGTCATACCTTTTCCGCCAATGGCAGTGCGGATGTGAATTCGGTTTTCGATATCAATTTCTACAATATCCTTTTGTGGATGTTGGGAGTAATAACCGGCCCACGCTGCACTCAACTTCCATTCTTTCATATCTACGATGCGCGCGGCCTCCTGCCACATCAGGTTATTAATATGTTGGTTAAGTTCGTAGCTCGGCTCCTCTTTGCCAACCTCCATGTATTCATGCGAGTCGCCCACAATAACAGAACCATCTATTGCTTTTTTAAACAGGATATGAATACCCCATTGTTTCAATTCTTGCAGATGGTGCGGGGTTTTAATTTTGGAGAACGATGGACATTCTTCAAACGATTCGTATCTGCGCGTGGTGAGGCCAGTTAGAATATTGCCCTCTAATGGTAATGCCGGCATGGGTTGCGTACGCAACATTTGCAATTTGCTTACCACAATGCCACTCTTTGCAAACAAATCAGCAAAAAGAATTTTAAACTCGCTGCCATTGCAAATTATCAATTTGCTGGCGGTAAACGAGAGCCCCGCACTACTTACTACCTTTACCTGGTTGTTTATTACTTCGCAGGCATGAATGGTTGTATAAGTATGATAGCTAAGGTTGGGAAAGCGAAGGGTGCAATACTTGAGTAAATGATGAATCAATACATTTGGCTCAGCGCTAACTTCCTGCGGAAAGAATAAACCTTCGCGGCAATATTCTTTGTGTAGCACGGGCCACCGCGTCAGGCATTGTGTGGTGGTTAACAATTGCGCTTCATAGCCGCGCGCATCCATGCGTTGTTTTAATTCGTGCAGCAATTGTTGTTCATCTTTATCCGATGCCAGGTAAACACTTCCGTTTTGACGAATACCTATGTTATAATCAGCTTGAATGGTTTTATACAATTGGGTGGAATAAACTCCAAATTGAAACCAATCGTTACTCATACCCGAGGGTACCACTTGCCCGAAATTGCGAACGGTTGCCTGCATGGGGTGCAGGTCTTTTTCTATTAGTAAAACCTTTTTATTGGCTGCTGCTGCATGGTAGGCATGAAAGGTACCCAACACGCCTGCTCCTATTACAATAAGGTCATAGTGATTTGAATTCATATTTTATATTCTTCTGCAAAATGAACAAAATGTAATTCATTTTGAATACCTTAATTTTTATTTAGATGTTAAGAAGTAGCACACCAACATGGTAACCTGCTTGCGGAATGGGTTAAGCGGATGATGAGGGCGCGAGGCATCAAAGTAAAGCGAATCTCCCTCCTGTAACAAAAGCTCCTCATCTTCTATGCGATACAGACAACGACCGGAGATCATGAATTTAAATTCAAAGCCATCGGTGGTGGTAGGGTTACTTTGTGTACGGGGTTGTAAAGTTAAGAGTACCACTTCCATGGTGGTAGATTGCAAACTTTGCGTTAAGATAGTTTGATACGTAAAACCCGGCCGGTCTTCTTTTTCAACGGATTGATAATCTGTTTTTCTGATGTAAAGATAATTTTTCCCTTGTACCAATTTCATATCCTCAAAAAAGTCCTGAGCCGAAATTTCAAGCCCTTGTACAATTTGTAAGAAAACGGGTAGCGAAGGAATGGTTCTGGAGTTTTCAATCTTGGATAACAAACCTTTGGTGATGTGTGCACGCTCGCTTAGCAGTTGTAAGGTTAACCCACGCGCATTTCGTAAAGCCTTGATTCTTTTGCCAATGCGGCCAATCAGTTCGTCTTGCATGTTGTTTTTGTTTCCTATTTGGAAACTTTTTCTGATGAAGTAAAGGCCGGATTGATTTATTAATCGAATGTTAACACAAAAACGAAGTAAAAGACAACTGTTGTGAAGTTTACTCTATGTCAATTTACTGCAAGGTTATCAAAGTTGGGCAGGCAGCACCGCTTATTAATGAATGCATAATTTCTAACTAAACCTGCGATGAAGTGTTTTGTGAAGTTTTGAACAAAATTCAAAAACCAAACACCTATATGAATCAACCGCTACATGTTTTCAGAATCACCGGGCAATCTATTTGTACGATTGCTCTATTGGTGCTTGTGTTGGCAGGGTTTACTGCTGCGGCACAAAGCACCGTTTCCGGCAAGGTTATTTCGGCTGAAGATAACAGCCCGATACCTGGTGTAAATATCCTGATAAAAGGAACTTCGAATGGTACCATTACCAATGCCGATGGCCAATATACCATTGCCGCAGCCCAATCGGATGTATTGGTATTTTCGTTTGTGGGTTTTAAAGTACAAGAGGTAGCAGTGGGTGGCCGTGCTACTGTAGATGTAACATTAGCAGTAGATGCTACCGAACTTTCAGAAGTTGTAGTAACTGCGTTGGGTATCGAAAAAGATAAGAAAGCGTTAGGCTATTCGCTTCAAAGTGTTAGCGCTGAAAATCTAACCACGGCTCGCGAAACAAATGTGGTGAATCAATTGGCCGGTAAGGTTGCAGGTGTTACGGTAATTGGAAGCCCTTCGGGTATTGGTGGTTCCTCGCGGGTAAGCATCCGGGGCGAACGTTCGGTTGACTTAAATAAAAATCAACCATTGTATGTTGTTGATGGTGTACCTATTAGCAATGGCATAACAGGGGCCTCAGGCAGAAATAACTTGGAAGTTGATTTTGGAAACGGTGCCGGTTTTGTAAATGCTGATGATATTGAATCCATGATTGTTTTAAAAGGAGCAGCAGCAGCAGCCCTTTACGGATCGCGTGCAGCCAATGGTGTAATTGTTATTAAAACCAAATCGGGCAAAGGCTCTAAAGGTTTGGGCGTTGAAATTAATTCCAACTCAACTTACGAATCGGTACTGCGCTTGCCAGAATACCAAAATGTTTATGGACAAGGTAATGGCAATGGTGGCGATTTTTCATTTGTAAATGGAGCAGGTGCCGGTATGACTGATGGTGTGGATGAAAGCTGGGGACCGGCCTTTAATGGCCAGCTCTATCCACAGTTTAATTCACCTCGTACATTGGGTGGCCAACCCATTGCTTTCAGAGGTGGTGATTTGAATGCTCCTGCAGGAAGTATAATAACTCCCACACCGTGGTTAGCCGATCCGGATGGAATTAAAAACTTTTTTCAAACCGGAAGAACACTTACCAACAACGTGGCCCTTGTAGGCGCCAATGATAAAGGCGATTTCAGACTTTCCTATACCAATCTGAATCAAACCGGTACGGTTCCGAATACAGATTTGAAACGTAACACCATTTCGTTTGGTGGTGGCTATAACCTGAGCCCTAAATTTTCGGCTCGTGCATTTGTAAGTTACATCAAGAGCGAGAGCGATAACCGTCCATCCATTAGTTATGGTACTGAGAATATCATGTACTTGTTCAATTGCTGGTTGCCTCGCAGTGTGGATATGAGCGCATTGGAAAATTACTGGATGCCCGGCCTGGAAGGCAGAAGACAGTTCAACTTTAATTACAACTATCATGACAATCCGTACTTTACCGTTTATGAAAATACCAACGGCCAGTATGTTGATAGAATGATTGGGAATATTTCGTTGAAGTATGATTTTACGAAGTGGTTGAGTTTGCAAGTGCGTACAGCAACCGATTATGCCAATGAACGCAGGCAATTCCGCAGGGCCTTTACTTCACAACGCTTTCCATTCGGGCAATACCGCGAAGTAAATATTGTGTCAGAAGAACGTAACTCTGACTTTTTGTTAACCTTTAATAAAGAATTGGTACCATCCACGTTTACACTGATGGCTTCAGTAGGCGGTAATCAATTATACCAAAAATCAGAATACCTGGAAGTAAATGCACCCCAGTTAAACCTGCCGGGTATTTATAACCTTACTAATTTCAGGGCTCCGCTGCAAACATCTCAAAGCGATGTTCAAAAACGCATCAACAGTTTGTATGCATCGGCACAAGTGGGTTATAAAAACATTTTATTCCTTGACCTAACCGCCCGTAATGATTGGTCAAGTGCACTTACCTTACCACAAGCATTAAAAGATGCCGGCATTGGTTCGGCTGATAATTCCTATTTCTATTCATCGGCTGCGTTAAGTGCTGTAGTATCGGATATGGTAACGCTGCCCGATTTTCTTTCTTTCTTAAAAGTGCGTGCCAGCGTAGCACAGGTAGGGAACGATACCGATGCCTTTACTTTTACACAATCTTACAACCCGGGCGATCCGTTTGGAACAGCTCAAGTTTATGGCGAAACCGATCGTTTAGCCAACTTTAGCCTTAAACCTGAAATCAGTACTTCATACGAAACAGGTTTGGATGTTAAATTTTTTGGTGGCCGCTTAGGCCTGGATGTTACATACTATCAAACCCGTACACGCAATCAAATTTTAAATATTCCGTTGTCGCTAACCAGTGGCTACAACAGCCGCGCAATCAATGCCGGTGAAATTAAAAACTATGGTGTAGAAGTTATGTTGAACAGTATTCCGGTTAAGTTGAGCAACGGCTTTCAATGGAATTTAGACATCAACTATTCGCGCAATAGAAGTGAAGTAATGTCGCTATCAGACGGGTTAACCAACTTTGTAATGGCCAGCCGCAGAGTAACCATTGAAGCCCGCGTGGGTGAGCGCATGGGCGATATGTATGGAATTGGTTTTGCGCGGGTACAAAACAACGATCCATCCAAACCGTACTACAGTGCCAATGGCCAGTTTGTTGGCGAAATGGTATTCGATGCTCAAGGCCGCCCGGTACGTACTACCGATCGAATCAAGTTAGGTAATTACAATCCCGACTGGATGGCCGGTATAAACAACACCTTTACATTTAAAGGAATTAAAGTTGGAGTATTATTCGATATCCGTCAGGGTGGTGAAGTATATTCTGAAACCCAAACAGTTGGTCGCGAGGGTGGTATTATCGTAGAAACCTTGCAAGGCCGTGAAAATGGTTACTATCCCCAAGCTTCGGTAACGGCCGATCCGCAATTGCTGAATGCACCCGAAGGTACTTACGTAATTGGCGATGGTGTTGTAGCAAACGGTGATGGTACCTTTAGTGTAAATACAAGAAGAGTATTGCCACGCCAATGGCACACCGCCTGGACGGGCGGCCGCAATATTGCGGAGGGTGTTATTTACGATGCATCATTTGTAAAACTGCGCGAGCTGCAAGTGGGCTACATGTTCCCCGATAAGTTTTTCAGTAAAACCCCTTTCCGCAGTGTAAGCATTGCATTTGTAGGTCGTAACCTGGCCTTGTGGACCGATGTTCCCCACATCGATCCGGAAGTAATGTCCTACACCGGTGGCACAGCACTTCCTGGAATAGAATATATGTCTATTCCTTCATCCAGAAGTTATGGCGTAAACATTGGTTTGAAATTTTAAACAGCTACAAAGAAATTTATGAAGACTTCATTTAAAAGAACAATCGTGGTGCTCGCTGCCATGTTGATTGTATTCTCGTGCGACTCTGATTTTGAAGACATCAACACGAATAAAAATGTACCGACATCGGTAACGCCCGATCTATTATTATCAGGTATCATTCGGAATACGTTAAATAGCCAGGTAGGCGAGGCCTGGGGTATTGGAAATATAGTTGTTCAACATACTGCAAAAATTCAGTTTGTAAACGAAGACCGCTACCTGTGGGGTGAGTTAAACGGTGTGTGGAACACCGTGTATGGAAACATGCGTAATGTTCAAAATATTATCGACTTCGCTCAAAATTCAACACCTGTTCAAAACAACTACCTCGGTGTTGCCCTGGTATTAAAATCGTGGATGTTTTCACTTGCAACCGATGCGTATGGCGATATTCCTTACACAGAAGCCACAAAAGGAAAATCCTCAGCCATTTACCAACCGGTTTATGATGCACAGGAAACTGTTTACAATGGTATTCTGGCTGACTTAAGAACTGCGAACCAGATTTTAGGAAGTAGCTCTGAAACATTGGCCGGTGATATTTTGTATGGTGGTGGTACAGCCGCGATTCTGAAATGGCGCAAGTTGGCAAATTCACTTCGCCTCCGTTACCTGATGCGAATTTCAAACAAGCGGAACGTAGCAGCCGATATGCAGGAAATACTAAGCAACCCTACACAGTTTCCTATCTTAGAAAGCAATGCTGATAATGCAGCGCTTGTTTACCTTGCATCAGCCCCTAACCAATGGCCGCTTTATGCCACGCGCGTAGGCTCGTTTGATGAGTTCAGACTAAGCAAAACGTTAGGCGATTATCTTGCATCATTAAATGATCCGCGAATTAATGTTTTTGCACGCCCTACACAAAACTCCGTTGCAGCCGGTACACCTGTTATAGCTGGCATTCCAAATGGTTTGGAAGATACCCAGGCATTGAGCTATAATGGTGGGCCACAAAATATTTCACGCGTGGGTTACACATTCGCTTGTTTGGTTTGTAATGATGCCAATCAAAATCCACCACAAGCTAACGTTGCGCGTGGTTTGTTAATGACCTATGCCGAACTTCAGTTTATTCTTGCCGAAGCTCGCGAAAAGAATCTGATCACAACGGGATCGGCAGAAACATTCTACTTGAATGGAATAAGTGCTAATATGAGCTACTACGCATCCATTGTTCCGGCTGAGTATGGAATTAACCTAACACTTCCCGCTGACTATTACACGCAGGCAGGCGTAGTTTACACAGGAACAACTGCCGAGAAATTAGCCAAGATAGCAAGCCAAAAATGGGTGGCTTTATTTTTCAATGGCCTGGAAGCCTGGTTTGACTGGCGCAGAACGGGATTACCAGTTTTATTGCCCGGCTCCAGCAATCTGAACGACAATAAAATTCCTGTGCGTTTTATTTATCCACAGTCTGAGCAATCGCTAAATGCAACTAACCGCAATGCAGCTGTTGCCAGGCAAGGTGCGGATAATATTAATACACCGGTTTGGTGGGACAGTAATTAATTGGGATTTAATTGTAGTGTTTTGGTGTTTAACAGTCAGGAGATTTTCTCCTGGCTTTTTTTTAAACTTATTTAAGTTTGAAAAAGAACGAAATATGATGAAGTGTTCTGGAGAGTAAGAAATCTGACTTCGTGATTTGTTTATTCAGATCGCACATCAGAAAAATCACCAGATCATTAAACACTTACTTTTACACCTGACAAATAACTTTTTAAGGTAAAACCGCGGTTTAATTAACTTTTAATTTTTCTATATCACATGAAAATAGCTTTACGTTTCGTATTCGTGCTTCTCCTTTTTAAGGCGCAATTGGTTAGCGCGCAGGCACCCGCTGAGAATGTAATTATTATTACACTGGATGGCATGCGCTGGCAGGAAGTTTTTACCGGAGCTGATTCGGCTCTTATAAAAGATAAAAAATATGTGGACGATGAAAACGATTTGCGAACACGCTTCTGGCATGAACAAGCTGAAGTACGGAGAGAAAAGTTGATGCCTTTTTTCTGGAGCACATTGGTGAAGCAAGGTGTATTATATGGAAATCGTGCTTATGGTAATAATGTTAACTGTTCCAATTACATGTGGTTTTCGTATCCGGGGTATAACGAAATCTTATCGGGGTTTGCCGATGATGAACGGATAAAGAGTAATGATAAGATGAATAACCCCAACGAAACCGTTTTAGAATTTTTAAACAAACAAGCTAAGTACAAAGGTAAGGTAGCCGCTTTTGGCTCGTGGGATGTTTTCCCATTCATTATTAATGAAGAACGCAGTGGCATTCCGGTTAATGCTGGTTTTGAATCGGCCGTTGATAAAAACTTATCGGATAGAGAAAAATTTTTAAATCAACTGCAGGTTGAAATACCCAGTCCGTGGGGAGGTGTAAGGTTAGATGCTTTTACACACCACTTTGCTTTGGAATATATGAAGAAGTATAAACCCCGCGTAGTCTATATTGCCTATGGCGAAACAGATGATTTTGCGCACAACGGAAAGTACGATGCGTATCTTAAATCCGCTTACCAAACCGATCAGTTTATAAAAAATATTTGGGAGTGGGTACAATCGCAACCACAATACCAAAACAAAACAACCATACTGATTACCACCGATCATGGTCGTGGTACCATTCCAGTGGATGAATGGCGCAGCCATGGTACAAAAATTAAAGGAGCTGATCAGATTTGGATTGCTGCAATAGGAGCGGGCGTAACTCCGAAAGGTGAAGTAAAATCAAGTGGCCAACTTTACCAGAATCAGGTGGCAGCAACAGCGGCTGGTTTATTAGGCATAACCTTTACACAAATGGGTAAGGCTGGTAAACCGCTACAACTTAAGTAAGTGAAGTTTAAATGTTGCTTGGTAGCAATCATTTTTTTTGGTTGCCAGGTTGAAAAGACTAAGCCATTGCCTTATTCAACAATTTGGCAAACACCCGATGCTACCTGGCAACCTGCTAAAGTTAACATCGTACCCGATACTGTATTTGAAACGGGTTGGAGGTTTACAAAAGGCTTGGCCGGTGAAGAGTTGGTGCCTGCTATTCTGCCGCAACCCGATAGTTTGACCAAGTTACCGCATCGCGTGTTGCTTCCCAATACTGCTTTGTGGTACCTTCAAAAAATTACTGTTCCGCAGGATGGAGTGTTGAGCGTACGATCGGATGATGGTGCTCAGGTTTGGATAAATGGTAAACCGGCTGAGCGGGTTCATGGCGATGTATTTAACGTAACAGCAGCCGAACACGCCATAGTTTTAATTCGGGTGCTAAACAATGCAATGTCCGGTGGGCTAAAGCAGGTTTCGTACTACAGCAACGCAAAGTATAAAAGCCTGCTGCAGCAGAATGAAAACCAATTGGCTCTAAAACGCAAACACGAACGCACCACATTAAAAATGGATGCATCAACACCATTTTTAATTGGGCCTTGGCTTACGCGTGCCGATTCCATTTATACGGTACGAATTTTAGCGGATGCACAACCTGTAACAATGCACTGGGGTATTGGTGCTAATGAGTTAAACTATTCCGAACAAAAATCGGGTGAATTGTTAACCTTTCACGTTCCCGCGCTGCAACAGAATTGGTTTTATAAAATTTGTTCCGATAGTTATTGTACCCCTGTTTATTCCGTTAAAGTTGAGGAGCCGGTGTTCACATTCACGATTTGGGGCGATAGTCAATCGGGTTGGTACAATTTTCAGAAACTCATTCACCACATGCAGTTGGGAGCCGATGCATTTACTATTGGCGCTGGCGATTTGGTAGGCAATGGCAGCGATGCAGAACAATGGCGAACGTTTTCAGGAATATTGTCGGGCTATGCCGCGAACAAACCGGCATACTTGGTGGCCGGTAACCACGACTATGATGGCTACTATACAACCTTATATCCTCACTTGTATCATCAATATGCTTCACCAGCAGGTAAACCTTACTTTGCGTGGACGTATGCCAACTGTGCTTTTATAGCGCTGGATGCCAATACACAATTCCCTATTGAATTTGATGAAAAGCAACAGGCCTGGTTTTATCAGCAACTTCAATCCGACCAGTGGAAACAAGCTACATGGCGATTCATTGTGTTACATCAACCGCCTTACTCGCAAGGATGGCCAGGATACGAGGGCGATGCAATTGTTCGGAATTTATTGGAACCCGTGATGAAAAGTGCGCAAATTGATTTTGTTATAGCGGGGCATACGCATGATTACGAGCGATTAACAAAAACGTATGGCAAACAACAAACACATTTTATCATTACCGGTGGTGGAGGTGGTTCATTGGAGCCAGACGAATCATCCGCACAGCCGCTTATGGATACCCTGATTAAAACTCATCATTACATCAGGTTTCGAATTTCGAACAACAACCTGAATTGGTTTGTGTACGATTTAAATAACAACCTGCTTGATAAACAACATGTAGCAAAATGAAAAAATTAATCTGGTGTTTGTTGATTGTCGGTAACCATGTATGCATTGCACAGGAATTTTGGTTTTGGCCCGAGTATGTTTTAAATGATAAAGCCCGAAACATTCCGGGCAACCGGCTGCCGCTTCCGTTGGCGCCCATGCCTACGGTGGCAACCGAGCCGCTACCATTGCTTTTTTTTGGTGAGGAGCCAACGTCCCGGCTAAGAAATTTAATACAGGCAACGAAACTGCCAACAGAGTCTTTTACAGTTGAGCTTTGGATTTCGAATCATGTTAATAAACCTGTGGGTGCATTGGTAACAGTAAAACCAAAATTTCAGGCAGCCGAACCGGAATGGTTGTTGGGCTATTTTAACAGACAAGTTGTATATAGTTTAAAAACCCAAAAATCAGTTTATGCTGCCGTAATCGATCATCATATAAAAGATCGCGGCTTTAAAAAATATTGGTCGCACCTGGTAGCAACCTATCAAAATAAAAAAATGAGTTTATACCTGAATGGGGTATTGATTGGCGAAAAAGAGGTTGGTGCTCGCGCGGTACAAGATCCGCTGCAATACGAGCTTGAACTGGCTGCCTACATGCGCGAAGAACCCTACATGCAATTCGGTAACCTGGTACGAATGATAAAAATATCCGATAGGGCATTAACGCTTCAGCAAATAAAAGCGCGATACGATGAACTGGGAAGCCTTGTGACGAAAGGAGTTTTATACCCCGGCCTCTTTCATTTTACAGCCGGCCCGTATCTAACCCATGCCTCGCAAAACAGTATTGATATTGTATGGGAAACAGATAGAGCCGCTGATTTTGAAATATGGTACGGAACAAAACTTCCGTTGGATAAAAGGGTGGAGGTTAAAGATGTTAGTTCTACCACGGAACGCAGCGATAAATCGTTTATTTATAAAACTACCCTTGCCGGTTTAGCTCCAGAAACTCCTTACTTCTATTCGATTAAAGCCACTGATCGGAAAGGCAATACAATGGAGTCGGGGGTGCTTACTTTTGCTACTGCCGTACAAGATAGCAGTTCCTTTAGCTTCTCTATCATTGGCGATACGGAAGCCAGGCCTCATATTTCTGATCGTACCTCCAAATTAATTTGGGGCGAACGCCCAAATTTTGTGTTGCTGGTAGGCGATCTTACCGATGGTGGTTTTAAAGATCAGAAGTTTGAATGGAACTACGAGTACTTTGCAGGTATTACACAATTAGCAAGCCGTGTTCCTGTTTATCCGGTTGCAGGTAATGGCGAAGCCGATTTGCATTGGTTTAATCAATACCATCCATCCATACCCAAAGGTGGGTTTTATAAATTTTCGTACGGTAATGCAGACTTTTTTATGCTGAACAGCAATGAAGAAAAAGAATTTGCACCGGGTGGAGCCCAATACCTTTGGTTGGAGAAAGAATTGAGAGCATCAATAGCAAAATGGAAATTTGTGGCGCATCACCACGCGCCCTATTCGGCCGATGAAGATGACTACGGTGATTCATGGAGTGGTGCTTCGCAACAAGGTGATGTGGCTATTCGTAAAATTGTACCCTTGTATGAAAAGTACGGGGTAGATATGGTTTTTTTTGGACACTTGCACACCTACCAACGCACCTTACCAATTACCCGAAACAATGTACATTCAAGCAATGGTGTTGTTTACATACAAACCGGAGGCAGTGGCGGTAACCTGGAAGATTTTGCGCCCTCGCGTGCCTGGTTCAGCGCCAAAACTTTCCGCGGTCATCACTATTGTACCATTACGGTTAATCAAGGTATGCTGGAGTTTAGAATGTACGATGTAGAGGGTAAACTGAAAGATTTCTTTAACCTGAACAAATAGGTAAAACCATCCATCCCACAAGCATTGTAAAATGAAAAGCAGGCCGGTAGTTTCGGCCAAACATTTTACACTATGATGAGATCGTTTACCTTTTTTATGGCACTGGTTTTATGCTGCACGTTGGCATTACCGGTAGCCGCACAAAAAACAAAGAAAAAAGATGATAAGAAAGCTGCACCCGCAGCTCCAGCAAAGGCTGATACGGCAAAAGCCAAAGGGCCGACACCGCCTGGCCCCAAGCCCTACAAGCAAGTGATTACGGCAAAAGCCAAGACTCAAAAAGGACTTTTTACCGTTCATAAAATCAATGAAGATTATTTCCTGGAAGTACCCGATAGTATAATCGGCCGCGAGTTTATGGCCATTACCCGGATGGCCAAAGCACCAACCGGTGCCGGTTATGGTGGCGAAGAAGAAAACCGCCAGGTATTACGGTGGGAACGCGGCCCCAATAACAAATTATTTTTACGGGCAGTACTTACCATTAATACCAGCCCTGACGAAAACAAACCCATTACACAAGCTGTCCGCAACTCGAATGTAGAACCCATTGCCGCAGCTTTCGATATCAAATCGATCCGTAAAGACACTTCGTATGTAATTAGTGTTACCGATTTCTTTAAGGGCGACAATCAACTTATTTCATTAGATCCGCGCACCAAGCGCTCGTTTAGTTTAACCGCTATTCAGGCCGATCGCTCCTACATTCAAAGTATCAAATCGTATCCTATTAATACCGAAGTAAAAATGGTAAAAACGTTTACTTCGGTGTTGCCTCCGCCAACTTCTGGCTCAGGCCCAACTCAGGTGCGCGAATTACCGGCCGGTGCATCGGCTGGTGTTGTAACGGTTGAGATTAATACTTCTATGATCTTGTTGCCCAAAGTACCGGCTCGTAAAAGATTATTCGACCCGCGCGTAGGTTATTTTGCCAATGGCTATACCGTGTATGGCGAAGAATCCCAGAAATCCGAAACAGAAGTATTTGCAGTGCGCTGGCCACTCGAACCCAAAGCTGGTGATATTGAAAAAATGAAACGGGGCGAATTGGTTGAACCCAAAAAGCCAATTGTATTTTATATCGATCCGGCCACACCCGTTAAGTGGCGTAAGTATTTAATTGCGGGCGTGCAAGATTGGCAAAAAGCTTTCGAGCAAGCAGGTTTTAAAAATGCAATCCTGGCCAAAGAAGTACCTGCGGGTGATAGCACCATCAGCACCGAAGATGCACGCTATTCATTTATCCGGTATTTTGCTTCCGATATTCAAAATGCCTACGGACCCAACGTACACGATCCGCGTTCAGGTGAAATTATAGAAAGCCACATTGGCTGGTATCACAACGTAATGAGTTTGCTGAATAGCTGGTACACCATTCAAACCGCAGCGGTTGATCCGCGTGCCCGCAAACGCAAGTTCGATGATGAACTGATGGGCGAATTAATTCGCTTTGTAGCAGCACACGAAGTGGGCCACACCCTGGGGTTGCGCCATAACTTTGGGTCGAGCCATAGCACCCCGGTAGAAAAATTGCGCGACAAAGAATATCAAGCCAAGCATGGCCATACACCTTCTATTATGGATTACGCACGCTTCAATTATGTAGCGCAACCCGAAGATGGTGTAACAAACTTATTTCCCGGTGTAGGTGCTTATGATAAGTGGGCCATTCAATGGGGCTATAAGCCCATCTTCGATACCCAATCAGCCGAAGAAGATAAAAAGATACTGAACAAGTGGGTGTTGGAACACCGCGACCCTATTTATTGGTTTGGCTCGGAGATTAATCCGTATGATCCGCGTTCGCAAAGCGAAGACCTGGGTAACAATGCCATGCTTGCCAGCGATTATGGAATAAAAAATCTGAAACGAATTTTGCCAAGCTTAAAAGACTGGTATAAAGAAGATGCAGAGAATTATAAGAAGCTGGATGAAATGTACAACCAGGTAGTAGGGCAGTACCGCAGGTACATGGGCCATGTTACCAAGTATGTGGGTGGTATTTACGAAACACCTAAAACTTATGATGAAGCCGGAGTAGTGTATGAGCCAACTCCTAAAAACCTGCAACGCGATGCCGTTTTGTTTTTGAACAGACAATTGTTTGAAACACCAAATTGGATGCTTGATCCTTCGGTGTTAAGTTACACACGGCCAGGCTCCGGTGTTGAACAAGTGCGCCAGATGCAGGAAGCAACAATTAATGCGCTGCACGATTACAGTCGTATGCAACGGTTAATTGAAAGCAGTGCACTTAACGCGAATGCCTATAGCTTAGATGATATGTTCACTGATTTGCGTAAGGGAATCTGGTCTGAACTGGCATCGGGTAAAACAATTGATACGTATCGTAGAAATTTGCAAAAGGTTCATGCTGAAAAGATGATTGCATTACTAAGTCCTCCGGCTAACACTCCAACGGGTGGATTTGGATTTTCAAGTCCATTCTTTCCGGCATCACCGGCATCGCCTGTGGCCGATCCGAAGAAGAGCGATGTAATTTCATTGGCGCGTGCACATTTAGTGGCTTTGCGTGGTGAAGTAGGCGCAGCCATTCCGCGCACGGCTGATAAACTAAGCAAATATCATTTGCAGGATGTGTTGGTTAGAATTAACCAGGCATTAGATCCGAAATAGTCTGTAAAGTTTTACTTAAACTAAAAAACGCCCTGAGGTATCAGGGCGTTTTTTTATTGTCTTTTCGGAAAGCTCGCATCCATATATCCATTTTATGTTCATTTTGGTGCACAGCTACCGGTTCACTTTTATATCCTTAATGCTTCGGGGCAACCAAACCTGCATCTGGTTCTGGCCGCGGTTACACCAGGCGTAGTAGGGTATGGCTGTGATCTTTCGGTTTTCGGTGGTGATGGATTCGCCATCGGGATTGATTTGTAACGTAGGTGCTGTAAACTGAACTATGGTGATGCCCTCCAGTAAGTCTTTTACATAGCGTGTGGTAAATGTGGCTTTATCGGGAAGAATAAAATTCCAGGCCTGGCCACCATTATCTACGCCTTCTACGCAATACACCAGCGGGCCGCGTTGTAACGCTACACGGCCTTCATTCTGCTTTACTTCCGAGCGTGAGGTAAGTCGTTTTACTTCCATCGCAAAATTCAATTCCACAACATCTCCATTTTTCCATTCGCGGTTAATGACAGCATAACCATTTTCCATTTGATATGATGCTGGCTTGCCATTCACAAGGATTGTAAATGCATCGGGCGATTTGTTTTCAAACGCAAACAAATCTCCGGGCACTGCTTCACCGCGAAGCCAACCAGGTATGCGCAGGCTTACTTTAAATTTTAATTTTGTTTTTGGATTGAGTGTAAGTGTAGTCTTACCATCCCACGGGTAGTTAGTCGTCATGGATATAGGTACTTCTTGTTTACCGACCTTTACCGATGTGTTGCTGCCAATAAAAAGATTTACCCACAGCCCGGCATCGGAATAACCATAAATATAATCACCAAGCGAAGCTACTAATCGAGCAATGTTAGCGGGACAACAAGCTGTACCAAACCATTCTCTTCGGTAGTGCCGGCCATCCGATGCCAATGGGTTTCCATAGAAGAACCGATCGCCCGAAAGAGACAAACCATCGCGGGCACCATTGTATAAACTACGTTCCAAAACATCGATAAACTGACTGTTGCCGGTTAATAAATTCATGCGTTGATTCCAGAATACCATTCCCACCGAGGCGCAGGTTTCGCAGTAAGCTTGTTCGTTTGGTAAATCGTAATCAATACTAAAGCCTTCGTTACTTCCCGATGAACCAATGCCACCGGTTACATACATGTTACGATGTACAACGTCTTCCCAAACCGTTATCATGGCATTCATGTAACCTTCATCGCCCGTAAGGGCTGCCACATCAGCAGCTCCTGTGTACATGTACATGGCGCGTACGGCATGGCCGGTAATTTCTTTTTGCTCGCGTACAGGCACCACATCTTGTGCATAGGCAGTGTCGCGCCAATCGGTCCATGTATAACCTTTAGCGCGTTTATGACCACGTTCTTCCAGCAACCAATGGGCAAGCGAAAGATATTTTTTGTCCTGCGTAACGTTATAGAGTTTTACCAAAGCAAGTTCCAGTTCCTGATGACCGGTAACCCAGTGCAGTTTCCCGGGTCCGAAGCGTGCATCGAAGTGGTCTGCAAATTTTATAGCAACGTCTAAAAGCTTACGTTTTCCGGTAACCTGGTAGTAGGCAACGGCAGCTTCAATCAAATGGCCACCGTTGTAATCTTCATGCATACTCATGTCCGACCAACGTTCGTTCATACGACCCAAAGAATAGTAGGTGTTGATGTAACCATCTTCTAATTGGGCAGCGGCAATTTTATCAATCCATTCGTCAGCTTTTAGTTCGAGTTTTGGATCGGGATGATTTTTGAGTGAATAGGCAATAGCTTCCAAGGCTTTGAATACATCGGAATCATCGTAAAAAATACCTTCGTGTTTTTCGTTTTGATTGCGGGCAACTTTTTCAAAGTTTCGGATGCGAGGCGTTTTTACCTCCGTTTGATAAATACAAGCCTGCAGGGTGGTTGTAGCAACTTTGTCCAGGGTGGGTTTCCAAAACGAATCGGTAATGGTAACTTTTGAAAAGTTGACTGGTTCAAACTTGCGGGTAGGAGGTTGAGCCTGCGCGAAGAACACAAACAACAAAAAGAAAAAAAGGGCTGTTGGCTTAATCATAGTCAGATTTATTTCTGACTAAAGATAATAAGTAAATGATTACAAGATCAATTATGGAATTGATCGAAGAAACATATAGGTAAAAAAATATCAAAGGCTTCTTGTCGCCTTTGCGTCTCTGCGGTTGTTTAACATTACTCAAATCGATAGCTCACGCCCAACTTAAACCAACGGCCAGGCATGGTTACCAGATTGGTTTCTTTGTACGAAACGTCACCAATGTTGGTTACGTCTGCAAAGGCGCCCACTGTTTTTCCTTGCCACATCAGGCGTGTATCCACTATGTGATAATCCGGCAAGTTGGCGCGATCGCAATACCGGTAGTTGATAGTGTGTGAAATGGTTTTTATATAGACTATTGTTATTCCGCTTTGTACCTGATGCTTCAGATTTTCAAATGCATATTTTGAAAAACCAAGATCAGAAACTTGTTCTGCATCAATAAATGTGTAGCCACCGGTTAAAGAAATAAAGCGAGTTGGCTTAAAGGTGAAGTTAACATCAATACCTTGCATGTTTACCCCAATCAGGTTATCGGGTTTCCACGGATCGCTCTGTTGCGCTTTGGTCCAGTCAATGATTCGCTTTCCATTTCGAACAAAGTACGAAGCCTGCCCCTGAATCATTTTAGCTTTAATCAACTTTAATCCAACTTCATACGAAATGGCATATTCGGGTTGCAAATTTGGATTTCCCAAATTAGCCGGATCGCTATAATACAAATCGGTATAGGTTGGTACGCGATAGGTATAACCTGCATTGCTAAATAGTGTCAGGTGCGGAGTTAATACAAACCCGGCATCGATACCCGGAAATAAATTTGTACCAAAATCGGAATAGTAGTTAAGTTGAACACCGGGTGTTATGTGAATCTTGGTACTCAAAAATTCAAATCGGTGTTCAGCAAACAAAGTAGCTACTGTTCGTTCCCGATTACCCAGGTTGGTACTTCGTAACCACAGTTGGCTTACATCTACTCCTAATCCAGTAGTGCCAAGGTGGTTATTTATAGTGGCATTCGCTTCGTAGCCAATCGTGTTGTTTAAATGAAAGTTACGATAGGCAGCAGGATTAAATCGATTAAAGATGTAATCATCCTGATTCCTGCGCCAATAAACTCTGTGATTAATGCTCAGCCGTTGGGTGGGTTGAGTCTGCAATGTAATAGCAGCCAAACTTGTTTGTACGGCTTCAAACTGATCGCGGTAAGCAGGACTGGCATAAAACCCGTTGGCACCAAACGCACGATTGGTGTATCCGGCCAATAAACTCAGTTTACCCGCAGTTGTATTTACCTGCGATTGATAAAAGAAATTATTGATTTCGTAAGCTGTGTTGTATTGATAACCATCAGAAAAATCGCGGGCAGCAGAAAGGTAGTGTTTCACTTTATCGTTGGTTTGAGCGGCACTTATTCTGAAACCACCTAAACCAAAATCGCCACCCACGGCCTGCAGTTTAACAAATGATTTATCCGGATTTTTGGTGATGATGTTGATGGCACCGGCAAATGCGTTTTGTCCAAAGATACGAGCCGCAGGGCCTTTCAAAATTTCAATGTGCTCGATATTATCAATATCAATGGGCAGGTTAAGCGAATGATGCCCGGTTTGTGCATCGCTTATCTTAATGCCGTTAATTAAAATCAAAACCTGATCGAACGTGCTGCCCCGAATGCCGGCATCGGCTTGTAGGCCATTGGCTCCGCGTTGGCGAATATCCACACCGGCTACATAATGTAATAAATCGCTTACGCTAAGTGCCGGTAATTGTTTTAACTCTGCTTCTTTTAACACAATAATACTGGCGGCCGTTTCATCAAAGCCGGTTTGAATGCGGTTACCGTGAATAACTACATCTTGCAAAACACGGGAGGTATCTTGTTGTGCAAAAATTGAACTTGAAAAGGTTAGTAAAATAAGAATGTAACGGGTCATAAAATTTGCAAAAGTGTGTGCAAGTTAGTGTAATCGGTTAGTAATAATCAAACCCGATATTTACGCCAGTGGTTGCGTTCCATCAATTTGTTTGTGCATCTTTAGGCAATGAAAACTTTGTTCCGATTCGTGTTAATGATTTCAGCGGTTGCGGCAAGTACTTCCCTCAACAGCCAAAGTTTTACTTCTTCTAATTTACCCATTGTGGTAATCAACACCGGTGGAGCTCCCATTTTTGATGAACCAAAAATTGTGGCCGACATGGGTATAATTGATAATGGTCCTGGCCAGCGAAATAATGTTACTGATGCATTTAATAACTATAATGGAAAAATTGCCATTGAAATCCGGGGCTCATCTTCACAATCCTTTCCTAAAAAGCAATATTCAATTGAGCTACGAAATGCCGCAGGCGAAGATGTAAGTGCTCCTTTACTGGGTATGCCGGCCGAGGAAGACTGGGTTTTGTTTGCTCCGTACAACGATAAGTCGTTGATGCGCGATGTGTTGGCCTATAAAATCGGGCGCGATATGGGCCGCTATGCACCCCGCACCCGTTATTGCGAATTGGTACTCAACAGTCAATATCAGGGTGTGTATGTACTCATCGAGAAAATTAAACGCGATAAAAACCGGGTTGATATTAACAAACTCGATCCGGATGAAAACACCGGCAATAACCTGACGGGCGGCTATATTATCAAAATTGATAAAGAAACCGGTAGTGGTAATGGTGGATGGACATCGCTTTACACCCCGCCTAACCGAAGTGGCTCACAAACCATCTATTACCAATACGATTATCCGAAAGCCGCGGATATTTCAGCACCACAAAAAAACTACATTCGCCAGTTTATGCTCGATTTTGAAACCGCATTGGTCGGTTCTAATTACAATAACCCGGTAACCGGATATTCGCGCTACATCGATGTGGATTCGTTTATCGATTTTTTTATCGTGAACGAAGTATCAAAAAATGTGGATGGTTATCGACTAAGCACGTTCTTGCACAAGCAGCGCGATTCTGATGGTGGCAAATTGGTGATGGGCCCTGTGTGGGATTTTAATCTTGGCTTTGGTAATGCCGATTATTGCACTTCGGGCACACCCACGGGTTGGGTAACAAGTTTTAATACAATTTGCCCCACCGACTATTGGTTAATTCCGTTTTGGTGGAGCAAACTTTACCAGGATGGAAACTATCGCAGCAAACTGGCAGCACGGTGGACCGAGCTACGCGCAGATAAATTACAAACCTCACGTTTACATACATACATCGATTCTGTTTATGCTGTTTTGAATACCGAAGCGGCCACCCGCAACTTTACGCGCTGGCCCGTGTTGGGCCAATATGTGTGGCCAAATTTTTACGTAGGCAGCTCGTTTCAAGACGAAGTAAACTGGTTGAAGAATTGGGTTACCCAAAGAATGAATTGGTTGGATGCAAATATGCCCCAGGTAATAACCGCTGCTGAAGGTAGTGCCACATTACAGGTCTTTCCAAATCCGTTTTTAAGTGAGTTGCATATGGAATATTCACTTTTGCAAGCAGGTAAATTTGAAGTAGAATGGTTCGATGCTTCCGGAAAGATGATTCATAAAATTTCGGTAACTCAGCCAACAAGCGGTACTTATCAGGCCACCATACCAACACAAACCTGGCCTTCGGGGTTGTATTATTTTCGTGCAAAGCCCGGAAATGATCCGTTACTTTCAGGGAAATACATGCGGCAATAAACCACTGGCAAAACCATGCTGGCATTGGCATAATCACCGCTATGATTATTCAATTATTGTGAGCAACTTAAGCAGCACAATATTATTAAAGCATGGCAAACTTCAATCGCAGAAATTTTATAAAGCGTAGCGCTTTGGCCACTGCCGGAGTTTTTTTGTATTCACCCTGGATGGCACATGGCCGATCGCTTGCCAACAAAGTAATAATAGGTGTGGTGGGTACCAATAGTCGTGGCCACTACCTGGCACGCTTGTTCGCACAATTGCCCCATGTGGAAGTGGGCTTTATCTGCGATGTAGATGCCAAAGTATTGGAGCGTACCATAGCCGACATTGAAAAGCTTACCGGTAAAAAGCCTAAAGCATTTGTTGACGTGCGCAAGCTGCTCGAAGAAAAAGAGCTTGATGCCATTGCCATTGCTACGCCCGATCATTGGCATGCACCCGCTACATTAATGGCATTAAAAGCTGGCAAACATGTATATGTTGAAAAACCTTGTTCACATAATCCGGCTGAGGGTGAGGTATTGGTAGCCGCTGCTTCTAAGTATAACAAGATTATTCAAATGGGGAATCAGCGCAGATCGTTTCCCAACATTATTCAGGCCATGAACGAACTGCATAGTGGAGTTATCGGCAGAGTTTATTTTGCGAAAGGTTGGTATGCCAATGCCCGTAAATCTATTGGTAGTGGAAAAGTTGTTCCCGTACCTGCCCATCTCAATTACGAATTGTGGCAAGGGCCCGCTCCGCGTATGCCATACAAAGACAATCTTATTCATTACAACTGGCATTGGTTCTGGAACTGGGGTACTGGCGAAGCGTTGAATAACGGCACCCACGAATTAGACGTTATGCGTTGGGGACTTGGTGTAGATTATCCCACCAAAGTTGTATCAGCCGGTGGCCGCTATGCATTTAACGATGATTGGGAAACTCCGGATACCCAAACAATTACGTACGAGTTTGCCAACAAAACTTCTATACTATGGGAAGGAAGAAGTTGTAATGATTACGATGAATTCAAGAGCGGGCGCGGAGTTGTTTTCTATGGCGAGAAAGGTACGATGGTAATACCCGGTGGCGATGATTACAAAATTTATGAGTTAGGTGGTAAACTTCTGAAAGAAGTAAAAACAGAAATTCAACAAGTTGATGCAACCAATACCATGGGCATGGGCGAAAAGTTAGACAGCCTGCATTTAAAAAACTTCATTGAAGCGGTGCAAGGAAAAGCCAATCATACCTCACCGATCCACGAAGGCCATAAATCCACTTTACTGCCGCAATTGGGCAACATAGCGTGGCGAACCGGACAAACATTAAATTGCGATGCCGCAACCGGTCGCATTCTAAATAATAAAGCCGCTAACAAATTGTGGAGCCGCGAGTATGAAAAAGGTTGGGAAATGAAACTTTGACTCGAAACAGGATACCAACTATTTTAATGCATAAATAACATGAAACTATTCATAAAAACTCTGATACTGTTTTTTGTTTGCGCGGCCAGTTATGCTCAACCAAAAGAAAAGTGGATTAAACTTTTTAATGGAAAAGACCTTGCCGGTTGGAAACTGGTAAACGGTAGCGTCACTTACGAAGTAGTGAACGGCATGATTGTGGGTACTTGTGTAAAAGATTCCCCTAATTCATTTCTGGCAACGGAAAAGGAGTATGGTGATTTTATTCTGGAAGTGGATGTAAAGATTGATGCCGGTATTAACTCCGGCATCCAATTCAGAAGTTTACAACGCGAAAGTGATGGTCGTTTACACGGGTATCAAATGGAAGTAGATCATCGACCCGAACGCGGTTGGTCGGGTGGTATTTACGATGAAGCCCGCAGAGGCTGGTTGTACCCGGTTGAACTTAATCCTTCTGCGAAAGCGGCTTACAAATGGAGCGATTGGAATAAGTATCGGATTGAGTGTATTGGGAATACCATTCGCACGTGGGTAAACGATGTGCCGGTTGTTTACCTGGTGGATGATGCATCGCTGAAAGGAATGATTGGGTTGCAGGTGCATTCTGTTTATAATACCGAGGGCGTAGGCAAGAAAACCTATTGGAAGAACATTCGCATTCAAACAGAAAGCCTTACACCGCGGCCAATTAGCAACATTCCAGTTGTAAATCTTGTTCCAAATACATTAACCGCCCTCGAAAAAGAACAAGGTTTTAGGTTATTGTGGGATGGCAAAACCACAAACGGCTGGCGGGGTGCTCACAAACAAACTTTTCCTGAAAAAGGATGGGAAATAAAAGACGGAGTGCTATCGGTGTTGCCTGCGGGTGGTGCCGAATCTACTAATGGTGGCGATATAATAACCATTGAAAAATTTGGTGCATTTGAACTTACGTTCGATTTTAAATTTGCAGAAGGCGCCAACAGTGGCGTAAAGTATTTTGTAGATGAAAAGTATTTGTCAACGGGTTCGGCCATTGGTTTGGAGTACCAGATCTTAGATGATGCGCGACATCCGGATGCGAAAGAAGGCGTAGTGGGTAATCGCACGTTGGGATCGTTGTATGATTTAATTCCATCGTTAAAAATTCAGGATATACCACGGGTATGGAATGAAGGCCGCATTCGTGTATATCCGGATGGGCGTATTGAACATTGGCTAAATGGAAGAAAGATTGTTGAATACCAACGCGGCACTCCCATATTCTATGCGCTGGTAGCACGCAGCAAGTATAAAGACTGGGATGGTTTTGGGATGACTGAAAAAGGCCATATCCTTTTGCAGGATCATGGCGATGCGGTTTCGTTTCGAAGCATTAAAATCCGGGAGCTGAAGTAAGATGAAGCCAATTAAAACAGCCATTCTATCCTACGGTATGTCGGGCGAGGTGTTTCATGCGCCTTTACTTCATGCACACCAGGGCTTTGAAATCAGTACCATTGTACAACGATCAAAAGATACTGCGCAACAACATTACCCAACCTGTAAACTTGTACGATCGGTTGATGAGGCCATCAGCGATCCTGCTGTTGAGTTGGTAATTGTAAATACACCGAACGAACTTCATTTTAACCAGGCTTCGCGGGCTATATTGGCTGGTAAACATGTAGTGGTAGAAAAACCATTTACGGTTACAGTACATGAAGCCGATCAATTGATTGAGTTGGCGAAAGAAAAGAATCGCGTTCTCACAGCATTTCAAAACAGACGTTGGGATGGCGACTTCCTTACTTTGAAACACGTTTTTGAAAAAGGGTGGGTGGGAAGAGTAGTAGAGTTCGAAGCCCACTACGATCGCTTCCGCAACTATATAGAGCCTGGTACCTGGAAAGAAGAGTCAGGAATTGGAAAAGGAATTTTATATAACCTCGGTTCGCACATGCTCGATCAGGTGTTGGTACTTTTTGGAATGCCTCAGTGGATTGATGCCCGCATGGGTATTCAACGCAGCAGTGGTAAAGTAGATGATTTTTATGATTTGAGATTAACCTATCCGGGTGTGAATGTAATTGTAAAATCAAGTTACCTGGTTCGCGAGCAAGGGCCACGCTATCAGTTGCATGGTACCGAAGGATCGTTTGTAACGGCCAGCAATGTTGACCCGCAAGAGCAGGCATTGAAGGAAAAGAAAATTCCGGGTAGTGCCGGATGGGGTACCATGCCCGAAGAAACCTGGGGAAAACTCAATACCACCTTAGCGGGTGAGCATATACAAAAAAGAATTGAAACCATACCCGGCAATTACCTTGGCTTTTATGATAACCTATATGCTGCTATTCGCGAAAGCAAACCCTTGCAGGTAAAACCTGAACAAGCACGGGATGTAATCCGCCTGATAGAAGCTGCCTATAACAGTAATACCGAAAGGCGAGCCATTAAACTTTAATTATTCGAAGTCAATCAACCTGGCGATTTCAATTTACCCCTCTTAAGAAACGATTCGCCTCATCGAGTAACGTGGTTTTTAATTCAGATAATCATTTGCTACATTTAGATGTATCAAAATCTTAGAAGCATGAAACTACGATATCTGTTGAGTACGATGGGCTTGTTTGCCCTGTTGGGCATTAGTGCGTGTGGCGATGATGATCCGCCACCTAAAACCGGAATTACGTTTGAATTAGAGTCCTTCACTACACTTGAATCAGATGGCACATTAACTTCCTTTCATCCCGATTTGGTTAATGGGGGCGTAGGCCGCGATATAACGGTTAAAATAGTTTTAGATAGGCCATTAACAGAAACAACCGTTGTTCAATTTTCTTTAACAGGAACTGCCGTGCGTACCAATCCGACCGGAAGCGCAGTAAATGATTATGCTTTAAAAGAGGGACTCAACACGATTGTAGGTACGGATAAAATTACCCTTGAAAAAGGTGCCTCCGAAGCTAATTTTAGTATTACAGTTTTTGAAGATTTTGCGTTTGAAGTAGATGATGATGATGATAGTCCGCTTGAAACCGTAATTGTTAAACTTACTTCTGTGGTTTCGGGTAATGCCGAGTTAGGCCTTGCCGATACTTATACTTTAAACATTGAGGAGGATGATGCAATTATTATTCACCAATGGTATGTAGATGGCACCAATGGATTTGGTGATGTGGATATGGATTTATTTGTTTGGTTAGATGGAGAACTCATAAACAGTTCAACTTACGACAACGCATCAGGTACCCGCACAAGTCCTTACGAGGGATTATTTATACCAGCAGGCTTTCCAAATGGCACCTATGGTGTAAGTTATAATTATTACTCCGGTACTTCAGACGATGTAGATGTTGTTTCGTTAATGTGGGGTCGGTTAAATGGAAAAACGTATCCCTACTTTAATGGAACGGTCGGAAATGTTTTAGCTTTCGAAGCCAATTATGGTCTTGTAAATGTTAATAATTATGTTGAAACCGAAATTGATCCTTTGGTAGTTCAAACGATGGTTAAGAATGGAGTTGCGTACACGAATATTTCGCAAATTACTGTTCCGGCTACCGGTAGCCGCATAGGCTCATCAGACTTTAAGTTTGATCGCAATGCACCTATAAAACTAAATAACCTTAAGTTAAAAATGGTGGAGTTGCCGCAGTCGTTACGATAAAATAACAAACTACTTTTTACACTGGCTACCTGAATCTTACTGATTCAGGTAGCTATTTTATTGCTTAACCCACTTGCTGTGAATGGTGTTGCCATTTATTTCAACCGTGATAAGATACATGCCGGCAGCAATACCCGAAATATCAACCGGGAAGCTCAACTCTTCCGAAGTTTTAAATAAAATTGTTTTTCGGTTAAGCGTACCAGCAAGGTTACGCAACGTTATTGTTATTGGGCCTGAGTAACTGTGCCGCAGCGAAACAATTAACTCGTTACCAGGGTTAGGAAACACGCTAAGCACTGCTTCTGGCTTTTCCGCTACGCCCACCACATTTCCACTTACAAATATGGTGGTGGTAGCTGTGTTGTTACAAAGCTCCAGGCCCGAACCAGTTGTAACATAGGTGGTGGTTTGCATCGGGCTAACAATTAATTGGGGGCCAGTAAAATTAGTTACCGATCCATCATCGGCATCCCACACAAAAATACTGGCACCTCTTCCATTTAGAATAACTTGCTGACCAGGGCTAATCAGCAAAGCAGAACTTGATACCTGCACGGAAGGTTTCATGCCTACAACCGGTTCAATGTCCATGGCAATATTAGCTCCTAACTCAATAGTGTAAGGTGTCCATGTTCCTGCTTGTGTTTTAAGCCATGAAGTTGCATTGGTTGAGGCTCCATTAGCCGATGAGTAGATAGCAACGGTATCACCGGCATACACCAGTTCAACTCCCACCTGGTAAGGTCTTCCAAAAACAGGAGTTTCACGATCGAAATAAATAGCAGTTGCACGATTGGCGGCAACATCTTGTTGAATTTGTTTTAATAAAACAGACTTACGTTCAATTACTGAACCCGGTGCGTTCTGAACACCTCGTGCATTCCAAACCACTACATCAACAGTAGCGCTTTCGTTTACAATTTTTGCCTTACCAAAGTTGATGTTTACACCGCTAATATATTGATAACGCAGGGGGTTGCTGAAATACTCAGCAATAGCTGCATACCTGCGGCTATTGTGGCCGGTAAGGTAGCCGGTGTGTGCCCCAAACGCAGCTAATTTAATAAGCGTGGGTGTGTCGGTTTGTTTGAAGTTATTTTCGTAATTACATAATCCTTCTTCCGAAACTACAATATAACCTTGCCGAACCAACGGTGCGGATGCGCCAAGCGAATTCGTGGCCACTAAGGTTACAGAATATACACCCGGTGTGTTATACCTAATAACCGGATTTCGTGAAGTGGATGATGACGGATTGCCGCCTTCAAAAGTCCAGGCCCAACTGGTGGGAAAATTTGATGAAAGATCGGTAAAGGTTGCATCGCCACCCAATAGCACGGTGGTACTGTTAACCTGAAAATTTGGTGTGGGTACATCTGCTACCAGCGGACTGCAGAGGTTACTTTCTACTAATGTTTTTCTTCTTGGACTAACCTGCAACACAGCCATCATTCTGGTTTTCTGCCCTTGTGTAAAAATATTCATGCAGGCATCGTTGGTATAGTCCATGTAGTTTTCAACCATGTTAACAGCCGAACAACTGATGCGCCCGATGGGGCAACCTGAACTGGGGCCATCCGCATTGGGTGTGTCAGTAACGAAATCATCGGCACTGCAACCACCATCGCCCCAGATGTGTCGCAACCCTAACCAATGACCGGTTTCATGGGTTAAGGTGCGGCCTTTATTATAGGGGGCTACCATAACCGGAAAGTTTCCCTTATCAGTTGAGCCAAAAGATTGAAAGCGAACTACAACACCATCGGTAGTAGCAGAACCGCTGGTGGGTAAACCGGCCAGTCCCGATTGATCGGGAAACTGAGCGTATCCTATCAGGTTGGCATCGCTTGATGCAAACCGCACGGTCCAAATGTTATAAAACAAGTTAGGGTTCCAAATGGTGGTTGGCTTCAGCAAGTTTTCAATTTGATCGCGCGACCAATCTGCCCGGCTGCCATTATACCGATGAATGCCCGGTTCGCTCATGGCATTTCCATTCTCATCAACAGGTGAAAGGCAAAACTCTAATTCAATATCGGCTCCAACCGGATTGGAGTTAAATCCAGGTGTGCCCGGCTTACGTCTGAAATCTTCATTGAGAACTTCAATTTGTGCTTGTACCTGAGCCTGGCTGATATTGGTACCGGTGCCAATTGCTTCACCATTGTGTACAACATGTACAATTATGGGAATAGTAAGTACCACATTTTCCGTACGACCTTGGGTACGAGCCAATTCAATTTCTTTTATCTTTTTCTGAATAACAATTTCAAGATCATCTAGTGAACCTCGTTCCGGAAACCGGGCCCGGTTTTTTCGGTCTTCTTCCATGGTGCCACAGGGCTCGGTAACAGGAAGTTGTTGTGCAAGTGCAGAACATGAAACGATAAGGCAGGCTATTAGTATACGTCCACGCATATCAGTTTAATTTTCACTGGTTGATTGAAACGCCATGCGATAACTTTGGGTATTGGATTCATTTATAAAGATTTCCAGCACCATATTGGAAGCGCTTACCTCGCGTACTATATAGGGCAAAGTCAGGTCGCTTAAAAAAGGAATTACGATGTTAAGTGTTGCGCCACCGTTTACAAATGACCAGGTATCAGTAAGAACAATGTCAGGCTCGTCAGCTGCGCATTTGGTGGCACCATTGGTTATTTCATATTTCTTTTCTGCATCGGCATAAAAAATATAAAGGTCATCACTGATGCAGCTAATCAGGGAAAGGTTTGTATCGGACTTACCCTTTTCCCATAGTACAATGCTTTTAAATGCCCACGTCTTTTGATTCTTTCCTGAGAAAAGCTGCGAATAGGTATAGGGCGAAGGTTTAATTTCTTCGGAGCAACCAATAACTAATACGGTTATGACGATAAGCGAAAATGTAAGTACAGGGTTTAATTCTCGCACCAATATTGTTACTATGTACTTTACTGTTTTCATACTTAATCGGGGAAGAGGTTAAACGTAATGGTTGGTTGTCCTGTAAAATCCACCAGCACAACCGTAAACGTAATTTGACGCGAAATCGGGTTAACAATGCCAGTACCCCTGATGGTGGCTAAGGTAGGTGGAAAGTCGGGTTGTTCCTGTTCGGGTATTGTTATTGTATTGTCAAAGTTATCGGTAAACTGAAGCGAAAGAGGATCTGAAAAATCGAAAATGTCAATATTCCAGTTTGATAACCGGTAGTTTTCGCAGTCTGAACTTGTTATGGTTATGTCGCGCACAGGTATTGTAAACGTACCACGAGTGCCATAGTAGAAACCACCCAGTACACAATCATCTAAAATGGTATATGTAAATGATTTACCAATACCGGCTAATCCTTGCCCAACGGCAAGTTCATTATCACTAACAGCGGTAATCGTAAACACTACATCTTGAGAGCGTAGAATATTATTTGCGTTATTAATCAGCTGCAGTTCGAGATAACCAAAGTATTGACCTTTGGGAATGGTTAATGAGCCGCGGGTTCCCATAATTCTGTAATCTACATTTTCGCGTGCCGAGCCTCCAATAGAGTATTGAACGGTTATGTCTTGCTCGCGTGCCGGTGCAGCAAGGTGCACTTCAAGTTTAATAGTTTTACTAAAACTTTCGCGTTGTGTTTCGGTGGCGTTGGTAAACCTAACATGATAGGGGCCTTTAAAAAGAATGGGTTCAGTTTCGCAGCCTTGTAAAAGCACAGCTGCTATCAACAAACTTAGTATGGTGTAAAGCTTGCTCATTAGTAGCCGGGGTTTTGGTTACCAACTAATGCCGGATTGGATTGTATTTCGCGCTGCGGAATAGGCCAACGTTCGTAGGCCGTGCGCCAATTACTATTAAAGGCTGGCATTACAACGGCTACGCGCCCGGTGCGCACTAAATCGTACCACCGGTGGCCTTCGTAAGCTAATTCATACACGCGCTCATTTTCAATAAGTGTTAACATTTGACTTTGTGTAACAGTGCCTATGGTTGGTGCATTGGCGCGCGTTCGCAAAACATTTAAATCAGTTGTAGCACTGTTGGCGCCACTCACGTTTCCTATTCGGGCGCGGGCTTCGGCCCGTATCAGGTACATTTCGGCTAACCGAAATACAATCACGTTGTTATTGTTTTCATCGGCTGTACCGTATTTAGCAACTGACCAGCCATTATCGTTTCCTTTCAGATTGTTTGCATCAAATTTTATAGAAACAAACCGATCACCCGATTCGGCCGAGGCAAGGGCCAACACGGTTTGGTTAGATGGAATGATTTCCCTTCGGCCAACAAATAAGTTGTTCAATCCGATGGTAGTACTTGTGCCGGGATCATCGTTCAGCGTGTAACCCATTTCAAAAATCGCCTCGCGGGTAAAATCAGTAGTTACAAGTGTGCTAAAATTAGTTTCCAACTGATAAAGCCCGGAGTTAATAACGTTAGTTGCAAAGGCAGCAGCCTCCGTCCAATTGCCCTGGTAAATATGGAACTTTGCCCATGCAGCATGTAAGGCTTGCTTACCAGCAAAACCTGCATTTACGGGCGCATCCGGAAGTTTATCTTGTGCAGCAGTAAAATCAGATTCGATCAATTGTAAAATTTCGGTTTCGGTTGCACGGGGCACATTGCGGTTCAACTCTATAGAAGTTCCGGTTACCAGCGGAACTCCACCATAAGTTTGCAAGGCAATAAAGTAAGTGTAGCCTCTTAATAAATGTGCCGTAGCCATAACCCGGTTACGATCTACCGACCTAACTCCTGGTACTTCGGGTAATCGTTCTATTACAAAGTTGGTGAGGTAAATTAAGTTATAGATCGAACCCCATAACGCAGTAGCAGATGCATTGGCTGAAGTGATTTGCTTGGTTCCTAATTCGCGGTATTGCGAAAAGGTACCGTTGTGCACTAACATATCGGCTGTAAAATCACCTGCAATTACTACCGATGGGATAATAGGCCGGAAGGCACTGTACATGCCAATCTCAACCAATGGTACATCTTTGGCTTCGTTCAGTACAATATCATCAATTAGTAAATCGATTGGTTCTGGCTCCAGTATGGAATTGCAGGATAGTACGGTTGTAACTATTATTAAGCAGATAAACCGATGAAGTTGTGTGTTGGTTGTATGGGTTTGTCTCATCGCAATGTAATGTTTAAGCCCATCGAAATTGTGCGTACCTGTGGCAGTGTAAAAAAGTCAATTCCTTGTGCAGCGGTGGAGCCGTCCAGCGTACTTACTTCAGGATCGGAGCCGGTGTATTTCGTCAGTGTCCATAAATTGGTTGCTGTTATGTAAATGCGGGCCTGGTCAATCATCCAGCGTTGTGTCAGCTTAGGTGGTAAAGAGTAACCGAGGCTTAAATTTTTTAACCGTAGGTAGGAGGCATCTTCCAACAACCGGTTACTATGCAAGTTGTTGAGCGTACTGTTTAATTCATAACGGGGTACATCGGTAATATCACCTGGTTTGCGCCACCTGCGCAACGCCTCTATTGATTGATTGCTCTGCAAATCGGCCCCCATGTTTACCAATGTTGCCTTCGTAAAGTTCAACACTTTATTTCCGTACGAAAACTGAAAAAAGATGGAGGCATCAAATCGTTTATAGTTAATTGTGTTGGTAATGCCGCCTATCCATTTAGGTTGCGCATTTCCAATAACCATGGCATCCGAATTATTGATTAGTCCATCACCATTTCGGTCTTCATAAATAGCATTGCCGGTTGCCGGGTTTACACCGAGGTAATTTAATCCCCAAAATGTACCTAACGGATGTCCCTCTTTAATTATGTTGGTTGCGTCCACACCTTCGGCAGAATAACCCCGGTATAACGGAATAGAGTCAGCCAGGTAAAGTACTTTATTTAAATTTTTAGAGAGATTAATAGTGGTTGTCCACCGTACGGCTTTGTCAATGTTTACGGAAGTAGCACTCCATTCCAGGCCTTTGTTTTCCATATCGCCAATGTTATCGGGTATGCCTCCAAAACCGGTGGTAAAAGGGTAGGGTCGGTTTAGTAAAAGATCGGATGTTTTATTGTGATAAATTTCCAATGAAGTTTGTAATCGGCCTTGCCAAAGTTCAAGGTCAGCACCCAAATTTATTTCGCGGGTCGATTCCCATTTGATGTTTGGATTGGCCGTACTGGACGGTACTACTCCTGAATTGCCATTATAGGTAGCAGCACTCCATAAGCCCAGAAACTGAAACGCAGCAATCCGTTCATTGCCGGTAAAGCCATAACTGCCTCTTAATTTCAGATCGGTAATAGCTTGTGAATTGAAAAAATCTTCTTGTGAAATGCGCCACCCTGCTGATATAGCCGGAAAATAACCAAACCGGTAGTTGGGCCCGAAATTAGATGAGCCATCGGTACGCATACCCACGGTAACTAAAAACCGGTCGTCAAAATCATATCTACCTTCTGCAAAAATTGAAAACAGACCTCCGGGTGGCGACTTGGATGAAGAGCCGGCATCCACTATTCCGGCCGAAGTTATATAAGTAAAATCATCGCTGGGGAATATGCGCCCCTGCACACTGCCACCATTATAGAATGTTCTAAAAACTTCGGTACCAATAAATGCACTAAATGCATGCTTGTCAGAATTTTTTTTATTGTACGATAATGTAAGGTTTGAAACCATGTTTGTTGCCGCCTGGGCAATAAATACACCATAACCTTGTCCGCCTACGCTGGGTAAAAAGCCACCAATGGCAGTTTGAGATGATTCGTACTGGTCTTCCGTTATATCGTTATAGTCAACACTTACCTGGCCCTTCAACCGAAGGTTAGGTTTAATTTCGTAGGTAGCGTTTAATCCGCCAATAAGTTTAAGTGTAAGTGTTTCAAAGCGTGGTAACAACGCTTGTGCTACCGGGTTAAAATTGGGAAACCCGGCATACATACCCGAACCGGGGCCAATCAACTTGCCGTTTTCATCGTACGGCACATAATAGGGTAAACTTTTAATGGCACCCGAATAAACGCCATCTAAAAAATTATCGCCTTTTACACGATTATTAAGCGTGCGCGATAATGTTAGGTTAGTTCCAATATTTATTTTTCGGGAAACTTGCTGATCAAAATTCAATGTAGCACCCATGCGTTCAAAGCTATTGTTTAGCTGTACACCTTCTTCGTTACGATAGTTGGCACTTACATAAAAAGTGGTGTTGTTATCGCCACCGCTTACAGCTACCTGATATTGCTGCATGATGCCCCTTCTTAAAACTTCGTCTTGCCAATCGGTACTTATGCCGTTGGTAATACCTGGTATTAATCCCAGTGCCTCTGGGTTTTCACCCGCATTGGTGGCTGCTTCGCGTTGCAGTTCAAGTAATTGAGTTGAGTTTAATAATTTAAGTGTGTTTACAGGGTCGATAACACCGCGTTGCACATCCAATGAAATTTTTGTGTTTGTATTTTTTGAACCACGCTTGGTTGTAATAATTACTACACCATTCGAAGCTCTTGATCCATACATGGCTTTAGCTGAGGCATCTTTCAACACTTGCATCGATTCAATGTCGTTAGGATTAATCATCGCTAATGCGTTATCGGTTTGTCCACCAAAATTGCGGGCCGATAAACTTCCGGTTTCAACCGGAATTCCATCTACTACAAACAAGGGCCTATTGCCAGCGCTAATGGAGGTAGATCCTCTTATTCGCACTGCAATACCACCACCAGGTGTACCGCTTGATTGCGTTACCTGAACTCCGGCAACCTGACCTTGCAACGCCTGGTCAACACCATTTATAGAAATCTCTTTGAACTTGTCGGCTTTAATAGAAGCTATTGAGCCGGTTAAATCCCGCTTTGAAACCGTAGCATATCCGGTAACTATTACCTCGCTGAGTTGTTGCGTATTTTCTTCTAATAAAACATCAATCCTGATTTTTCCGGATATGGAAATTTCTTGTGTTCTGTAGCCCACAAATGAAAATACCAGAATTGCATCAGCCGGTGCAACAATCGAATATTGTCCTTCTATATCGCTGATGGTGCCTTGTGTGGTTCCTTTAATAGTAACATTTACACCGGGTAATCCTGTGGGGTCGGTTGAGGCTGTAATTTTACCAGAAATAGTTAACTGGCTGAAAGCGTAAATTGGAAATAAAAATAAGTACGTTAGTAAAAGTTTCTGCATGCGCCCACCGTTAGTCAATCCTAAGGCAATAAAGTTAAAGGGCAAGCCGTGTACTTCAAAAGAGTTTGCCAAAATAAATCGGTGAATACGCAAATTTTGTAGAACATTTTTACACCTTGTAGGTCTAAATTTTTACAAAATCTAAATTAATCGTATTCCAATGTCGTATCTGGAGAGTTTATTTTCACTCAAGTCAAAAGTTGCTGTTGTTACAGGTGGTACCGGAGTATTGGGAAATGCTATGTGCAAAGCGTTGGCAAATGCCGGTGCTGTTGTTGTAATAATCGGAAGGAGAAAAGACGCTGCCGATCAATTAGCTTCCGCTATCCATAGTAGCGGAGGTAGGGCTATGGGTATTTCGGCCGATGTATTATCTACTGAACAACTGATTACGGCCAGAGAAATTGTGTTGAAACAATTTGGTAAGATCGATATTCTGATAAATGCCGCTGGCGGCAATATGCCCGGGGCCGTGGTAATGCCGGATAAAACCATCTTCGATTTAAAGATAGATGATTTCAGGAGTGTGGTTGACCTTAACCTTACAGGTTCACTATTGCCCACACAGATTTTTGGTAAACCCCTTTCGGAATCAAAACAAGGAGTTATTATCAATATTTCATCCATGACAGCCATTCGTCCACTTACGCGTGTGTTGGGATATGGAGCGGCAAAGGCGGCTATCAGTAACTTTACGCAATGGCTGGCGGTTGAGATGGCAAAAAAATTTGGTGAAGGTATTCGTGTTAATGCTATAGCTCCAGGATTTTTTCTCACGGAGCAAAATCGCAATCTGCTAACCAACGCAGATGGTAGCCTGACCGAGCGTGGCCAATTGATTATTCGCGGAACTCCCTTCGGTCGTTTTGGTGAACCGGATGAATTAAGCGGTACATTACTTTGGCTTTGTTCAGATGCCTCGAAATTTGTTTCCGGGATTGTAGTACCTGTTGATGGTGCATTTAGTGCCTATGGTGGCGTTTAAATATAATTAGTCCGTAGTTGTTAGTCCTTAGTCCTTAGTAAATGGTTTATGTATTTAGCCAAGCAGGGTAGCTTCAAATAAACATAGGCAAACAGTATAAATAAGGTATTATCCATTAACTATTATCAACATTGAATAAAACTGATAAACCTTGGTCTAACTATCGCTGGGTAGTATGTGCATTACTGTTTGCAGCAACTACTATAAATTATATCGACCGCCAGGTGTTGAGTTTACTCAAACCTGTACTCGAAAAAGAATTTAATTGGAGCGAAATAGACTACAGCAACATTGTAATGGCTTTTAGTGCCGCGTATGCGTTGGGGTATTTGGTTTTTGGTAGGGTTGTGGATTGGGTGGGAACAAAAATGGGGTATGCTGTCTCGGTGTTTTTCTGGAGTATTGCTGCTATTGGGCATGCCTTTGTTCGCACCACTGCCGGCTTTGGTTTTATGCGTGCATTTTTAGGAATTAGTGAAGCCGGGAATTTTCCAACGGCTATAAAGGCCACTGCCGAGTGGTTTCCAAAACGTGAACGGGCTTTGGCTGCGGGTATCTTTAATTCAGGAACTAACATTGGTGCGGTGGTAGCACCATTATTGGTGCCGTGGATACTCGGTGCATACGGTTGGGAAGAAGCATTTATCTGGACAGGGTTGGTAGGTTTTGTGTGGTTGATCTTTTGGTTCATTTTTTATGAGATTCCTTCCCGGCAAAAACGATTATCACCTGAGGAATATAAATACATTCACAGCGATGAAGACGAACAACAAGAAGAATCTACACCAATTAAGTGGGTAAAGCTTTTGGGAATAAGACAAACATGGGCGTTTATTCTGGGTAAATTCTTTAGCGATCCGGTGTGGTGGTTTCTTTTGTTTTGGCTGCCATCGTATTTTACCGAAGTATATGGTGTTGATTTCAGGAAACCCAACCTTCAACTGGCTGTTATTTATACAGCTTGCACTATTGGCAGTATTGGAGGTGGTTATCTTTCTTCCTGGTTAATTAAGAAAGGTTGGCCTGTATTTAAAGCCCGAAAAACTTCAATGCTGTTATTTGCTTTCAGTGTTATGCCTATAATGACCGCCCGCTTTGTTGATAACATTTGGGGTGCAGTAGCGCTTATGAGTTTGGCTGTAGCGGCACACCAAGCCTGGAGTGCTAATATTTTTACAACCACATCCGACATGTTTCCGAAGAAAGCCGTTAGTTCGGTAGTAGGTATTGGTGGTATGGCTGGCTCCATTGGTTCGTTCTTATTTCCATTGGTGGTTGGCCACCTACTTAATCATTACAAACTACTGGGTAATATTACCACCGGTTACAATATCTTGTTTCTGATCTGTGGCTTTGCCTACTTGTTTGCGTGGTTGCTCATGCATTTACTGGCTCCAAAAATGGAACGAGTGAAAATGTAATTGTACTTTCATTATTGTTAATTTATAGCAGGTGTAATACTTTAATTTTTTACCATGAAAAGTTGTTTAACGCTATTATTGCTCATACCCATTTTTGCAACCGGTCAAAACCTTCGCTCAGGGGGGCCACTTAAACCCGAGCAGGCAATAATGGATATACGGCATTATACAATTGCCTTGCAGGTTGATCCGGCTGCCAAAACAATTAAAGGCTATACCGAAATTGAAATAAATCTTTCAACAACTTCGCCTGTACTGGTTCTGGATTTATGGCATGGGTTAACAGTAACGCAAATTTGGGTAAATGGCCGTAAAGAAGAATTTGCCCACACACAAAACGATCTGCTCACCATTACAGGCGCAAAACCATTTGTGGCTGGAAAGCAAAAAATAAAAGTTGCTTATGGAGGCACTCCCGGTGTGGCCCTACGAGCACCGTGGGATGGTGGCTTTACCTGGAGTAAAGATTCAAAAGGAAATCCCTGGGTAGCCATAACCTGCCAGGCCGAAGGCGGTAAAATTTTTTTTCCATGTAAAGACCATCCAAGTGATGAACCAAATGAAGGCGCTGATCTGATCATTACTGTTCCAAAAGGACTTTCCGTGGCCGGACCTGGTTTACTTCAAAAAGTTACGCATACAACAACAACTTCTACATGGCATTGGAAAACAACCTACACCATTAGCAATTATTGCCTGGTGTTCAATATTGGTAAATACAGCAAAGTTACTAGTACATACACTTCTGTGCTGGGCACTAAAATACCCATGGAGTTTTATGTGCTGGAAGAAAACGTTGATAAGGGGCCACATCATCTTGAATTACTGGCTCAAACATGTCGTGTTTTAGAAAAGTATTTTGGAGAATATCCCTGGGCTAAAGAAAAAATAGGAATTGCTGAAACACCACACCTCGGTATGGAACATCAGTCTATGAATGCTTACGGAAACCAGTTTAAATACACGCAAGTAGGTGGCCAGGATTTTGATTGGTTGCTTACACATGAATTTGGTCATGAATGGTGGGCTAATAAAGTTACCAACATTGATTGGGCACACATGTGGATTCAGGAAGGCATTTGCACGTATGGTGATGCACTGTATGTGCGGGAAATGGAAGGAGAAGAAGCCTATCAACGCGTAATGAGACGAAATGCTCAAAATGCACAAAACAAAAAACCGATTGTGCAAGGCGAGGTGGTAGATTCAGATGATACCTATCACAGCGATATTTATGGAAAAGGCGCATTGTTCATGCACACACTGCGCTATGTTATTGGTGATAGTATATTCTTCCCAACTTTGAAAAAACTGGCTACCGATGCGCGCTATACATATCACAACTTTGTTTCTACGCAAGATGTGGAAGCATTATTCAGTTTCAGTTCAAACATGAACCTTAAACCATTATTCGATTTCTATTTGCGTACCACTCATAAACTAGAAATAAATGTAAAGCAAACAGGTGAGGGTAAGTATGCTGTTAGAATTGTGAATTTTGAAGGAATGCAGCTTCCTGTTGAAATAGTTTTGGATGGAGTACATACGATACTAAAACTGGATAAGGCACCCGTTATAATTGAAAGTAAAACGCTGCCACAGGTTGACCCTACAGGTTTTTACCTGAAGCGTGTTGTGTATGAGTAACTAACTAAAATTCAATTTCGTTTTGAAGGGTGCACCCTCACTACTAACTCAAAACCTTTTCCAGGCTGGTGATAAACGATGCGGTTACACCTTTGGTTTTTTTAGCCTGTTCCGCTTTCAATATGCCAATTGCACGCGTTATTGCATCTGCCAGTCCAACAGGATTTCCATCGTAGCGGTAACTACCCAAGCACCATTCTAAATCAGCTTGTAACTGGGGTTCAATAGATAAGGCTTTTAGTTTTTCCAGAATAGCCTCTGAAGCAGTCTCAATTGTATATAATTTGGCTTTGGAAGCTACCTTTTTAGTGGGTTTCTTTTCAGTTACTGGTTTTGAAGTTGCTTTAGCCATTGGTAATCCTGTTTGAATTTGATAATGCAAAGTTAAGTGGCCTTTTTAACGGGAAACAAGCATTTGGGCGATTAAATTTATGCAATCGTATGATTAATTAAATGAATTTCAATGCTTTGCGTGAATACTAAATGCCTTAATTATTACAATAGAAGTGGTTTTACTACTGATAGAAATAAGATGGTCGTAGTTGGCAGGCAATTATTCTTAAAAACCCCGTGTTTGTAATTTTTTAGTATTGTTGATTTTAATATCTGATACTTTATCGCACACTTGTTTAAACTCAAGACAATATTTTGAATTGTTCGTTTCTAAAAATGAAATGAATAAAAAAATCCAAAGAATGCAAAAGCAGGTACACCGGATTTAAGTCAGACAAGTTTTAGTAATGTATAAGTTGGTTAGCAGTGCAGTAACTTAAATACAATTCTATTCCATATGTTTTGAATGATATGTTATTACACTTTAATAAAAGAATATGAAAATTAGTTGTTAGCAGCTTGAACAATCTTGATATAAAACAAAAGAGAAGTGATCCTGGATCACTTCTCTTTGTAAAAGCATCAAGCTTAGCTTGATTACTTCTTCTTCTTAGCAGCTTTCTTAGCTTTCTTAGCAGCCTTCTTGGCTACTTTTTTCTTAGCTGCTTTCTTAGCGGGTTTTTTTGCCATAACGTTTTAATGTTTTTAGTTAAAACTGTACGAAAGGTATAATAAAAAATTAATTCACAAAAATTTTGCAGAAAAAATTTTTGGATGTCGTTAAAAACTATAGTCACTTTTTTATTGATGCGTCATCATAACTCAACGCTCATTACAATGTTCATCTTATGTTTACTTCATGCAGTAACTCGATGTTGAATTTTTCTTTAACAGATGAAATGATATCCAAGGCCAGCGAAAAAATTTCGGTGCCGCTTGCATTTGCATAGTTAACTAACACCAATGCTTGTTGTGTATGTACACCCGCATCTCCTATTCGTTTTCCTTTCCATCCGCACTGTTCAATAAGCCATGCGGCTGGTACTTTAACTTCTTGATTAGCAGAATAATAACCGGGTATGCCTGGAAATAACTTTTGTAATTGTTGATAATGGGAAATAGCAATGGTTGGATTTTTAAAGAAGCTACCTGCATTACCAATTAGTGTAGGATCAGGTAACTTACTTTTTCTTATTTCACTAACGGCATCACTTATTTGTTGTATAGTTGGTTCACTAATGTGTTGTTGTTTTAGTATTTCGTTTATTGCTCCATAGCTTGTGTTAATACGATGTGTTTTTTTACTGAGAGTTAAAGTAACACTTGAAATGAAAATTTTTTCTTTGAGTTCGTTTTTGAAGATGCTATCGCGGTAGCCAAAGTTACATTCATGATTCAACCATGTAGTAGTAAAACCTGTTTGAAGATCAACTCCTGTTACTGATTGAATTACTTCTTTTACTTCTACACCATAGGCACCTATGTTTTGAATAGGAGCTGCGCCCACTGTTCCAGGTATAAGCGATAGGTTTTCAATACCACCCCAGTTTTGTTGTACACAATACAACACCAGGTTGTGCCAGTTTTCGCCAGCCATTACTTCAATGTCAACTGAAGTATCGGTTTCTTGTTTGATTGAAATACCCTTTAATGCGTTTTGAATAACAAGGCCGTTATAATGGGTAGTAAAAAGTATATTACTACCACTACCAAGTATCAGGCATCTGTTGTTTTGGTAAACAGGATGCCGCATTAGTTCATTTAATTCATTACGGGTGGTTACGGTGCAGAAGTAACGCGCATTAGCTTTTACGCCAAACGTATTCAAAGGCTTCAGGTCTTTGTTTTCTTCAATGTTGATCATAATCTAAATTACCAACAAGGAAGAAAAAACGAACGAGATATTAAAATGTGCGATTGCGCAACTTTATTCTTTATTGAAACGAAGGCGTGTGGAGCGTGGTTTATTTTACATTTCCGGCTTTTGGTATTCCGCGGACCGGGTACAAAATTGTAAGCATTTTTAAAATTCCTTAAAAAGCTGCTGTTAATTCCTTTGCCGATAATTTAAAAATACAAATTCGTGCAAAACGTCCGGCAACATACGTAGTTCCACAAACCACCAGGCCCCCATCGGTTGTTGGAGCGAGCGAAGCAACTTCAAAGGGGTTTGAGAAACCCAGGTATTTACTACCCACTAAAGCACCGGTGGTTTCATCGTATCCTACTAAAGCAATCTGTTTGCTGCGTGTAGTACTTGCATATAAAACAACCTTACGTGCGTTGTTTGTTGTTCGTACTATTTTTACCGATGCATTGGGAATTAATTCGGGCATGGCATTACCGCCTAAATCGGTACTGGAGCTAATACCAGTTGCGTTAAGTGTTGCGGAAGGCAGAAAATAGTTATCGCCATAGTTAAATCGGGCAACGGCAAATTTGCCACCATCCAAGGGTACAACCTGGCTTAGCCCACCATCATCCTGTTGCCCTTGCACTATTCCTTGTGGTTCATCGGCTACTAAATTGGTAAAGGCCAGCGAAAGTGTATAGTTATAAAATCCATTGAAGTAAAAGTTGCCTCCCGGTAAACGACCCACCAAAAAGGGCAACTGCCGGCCCGTGCGCAAATAATGGTTAATAATTGGTTCCTCAACGGCATCGCCAGCGCCAATCGAAAATGATTTACTGGAATTAACGGAGCCACTTGGTGTTACAACCGATACCACACTTTCTTTATCTTGATTATCGTAACTTAACAATAAAAAATTATTGCCGTCTTGTGCGGCTGCAGCCGGATAATTACCGGCAACGTTAAATTGACCATCCACATTTCCATCAGCATCTAATTTTATAAGTTGTGTTTGCAAACCTACGTTGGTCATGCAAAAGAAATAATAGCTATCATTGGCAATCAACAGGGGGCCTACGGGTGCCACAAGTTCGTCTGTAACTTCAATTTCAGTTACAAAGCCGCCCAGTTCATCTACTTTAAGTAAATAAATACCTGAAAAATTAGAGTTATTTAATTTGCGTCCCCCTAAAATTAAATAGCCACCATCGGGTGTTTGCTTAATATCAATGGGGTAGTAGGTGGCGTTAAATTTATTATTATCGTAGATACGAGTAAAACTGGCTTTATCAGCTGCAGGATCTGATTCGTTTGAGCATGCGGCCAAAATGAGGAATCCGATGATAGAAATGTAACGCATTGTATTAACGATCTAATGTTTTGAAATTACTGCTGAGAAAACGCATCGGGAATAAAACTCCGGCTGAAATAACGATATTATTAAGCTTCAAATCATCTTGTGCATCGCCAATACCCGCTAACCGATCATTACTGAACCTGTTTTTAGTATGGCTTATGTTACTCATCCCTTTTAGATATGATCCTTCCAGTACAACACGCACGTTACCAAGGTTGTAATCCAAACCTACTCCGGCTACAAGCCCCCAGTAGTTTTCGAATAAATCTTTAGCGCCTACTATGATGGTTTCATTTGCAAATTGGTTGGTGCCGCCCGATGCATAATCGGTGCCTGTTATGCTTACCGCTTTGTTGGCGTTAATCAGCATGGAATAAACAATACCCACTTGTACATAGGGACGAAGTTTATTTCGTAGAATATCGTATTTTATAAAGAATGGAAAATCGGCATAATCAAGTTTTTGTTCCTGATCGTATCGTAACTCCAAAGTTTCAGCGCTATTCTCAGCATTGTACCACCTAAACTGGTTGAAGTAGGTAAATCGTGTATGCCGGTAGGTCGGTTGCAAACTAAACGAAAATCCTTTGAAGTAAAAGGTGGCCTCTAATGTTGCCTGGCTTCCGGTTTTTAAAAATGAATCGTAAGATTTTACATTAAGCTCAGCGGCATAGTTGGTTGGCACCATTACTGTGTAGGATTTGATCGGCTTGGCTTGCGCGAAGTTGGTACCCGCTTTAAACCCAAGCCACCATTGTTTTTCTAAAAATTTATTTTGTTGCGTGGGTTTTGGTTTTGGAAGCAAGTTGTTTGACTTTCTTTTAAACTGACTAAAGCCAGTGGCACTGATAAGAACTGCCAGGATGAGCGTTAGAATAATTTTCATAAGCTACCGTGTAACAATAAGTTTTTTGGTTTCTTGTAGAAAACCGGTTTTAAGTTGATAAAAATACGTACCCGGTGGCAAAGAAGTAACATTTACAACAACTTCGTGCGTGCCTGCCGGCTTTTCTTCGGCCACTAATGTTTTAATGGTTCTTCCCTGAATATCTTTTAAATTTAGATAAACCAGTTGGGTTGTGTTAATGGTAAATTTGATAATGGTGGTTTCATTGACCGGATTAGGATAACAATTTTCCAGGTTAAACCTGGTGCTGATGAAATTATCGGTTACACCTGAAATTACTTGTTGTGCCAAGGGCAGGGGTTCATAATTTCCAGCTCCTTCTTCTTTCGGTCCATTTAAAAAATCCTTAAAGAAAATATCGTTATTGATTTTGGTTTCATCCACCAGCATCCAATCGCGCAGCAGGTTAGCATAAATCTGCCTGTAATCGTATTGCATTTCCACATTCTGTAAACTCATATCGGGAACTTTACCTACCACACCGGGTTGCACCCCTTTACCAAAAATCATAACCGGGGCACCGGTACCATGGTCGGTTCCATAACTTCCGTTGGCGCGTACCCGTCTGCCAAATTCTGAAGTAGTAACGGTTAGTACCCGGTCTTCAAGGCCGCGTGCTTTCAAATCATCCTGAAAGGCTTTCATAGCCGAAGCGATGTGGTACATAAGTGCGGCATGTTGCCCCATGGTTGGATCGTAACTTTCAACTTGTTCGGCATGGGTATCAAAGCCACCAAGTTTTACAAGAAACACTTTTGTTTTTACACCCAACCCCGCACCGCCACCATCCAGCAGGCGGGCAATTAATTGCAACTGGGGTGTAAGTCCGTTGCGCATGCTACCGCGTGGTGCATTAAAGGGATATTTTTCGGGGTAAGTAACGGATGAAACCGGAGCGCGCTGATAGATTTCGTTCAACCGTTCGGCATAATCCTGCGATTTATTTTCTAACCCTAATATCCAGTTTAATTCTTTACCGTAAGGTGAATTGTCTAAAGCCACAGGTGGCTTGCCGCGTGGATCAATGCCTTGGTCGGTAAATCCTTCCAGTTCGCTAACCAGGCGTGCAAAGCTTTCGGGATTGTTGATGGAGATTGATGTAGGGATGTTTCCTTGTTGATGAAAAATGAGTGATACATCGCTGCCCATTTCAATGGCCAATGGATCTTCCATTTCAGAATTCGGAAATTCATCGGGGTATTGTTTGGGCGCAAACTCCTGTTGCAGGTAGCGACCTACCCAACCCGATGAGAAGTAATCATCGAAGCCACCGCCCATAAATGAAATATCTCTTCCACGGAAGTGTGAACCATTATTATTTTTATAGGATACACCCTGTACTACGGTCATTCTTCCACGATCATACAAATCTTTCATGGCTAGCATATCCGGATGCAAACCTACTTGCGCATTAGCGGGTAACGTGTTATCCAATAAAATCATTTTACGCGCGCTATTCTTGGCGGGGATGGCAATGTTGGCACGCCAGCGATAGTACTCATCGTAGGCTTCAACCGGAATAATGCTATTCAAACCATCGTTACCGCCATGCAATTGAAGTATAATCAACACGCGATCGTTTGTGCTTTGACTGGCCATCCGCGTAAGCGAATTTTCGGCCATTAATTTTACCGGAATGCCACCCAACGTAAATGGAACAGCTGCAAGCGATAATTTCTTTATAAAGTTTCTGCGTTTCATTTTCTTGAATCAATAAAGTTGATATTCGGGCGATTGCAACATGGCATTAAATAAACTTTCTAATTGCCGCCTTACTACCTCCATATCTACCGGGTTATTCCACCGGAATGTCCATGCACCTTCCGGGTCGGCATCAATCTGGGGCGATTTCAAAAATGCTGTAAGGAAATAATTCAATCGTTCTGCGGTAAGTCCGGCATTATCATCGGCAGCAGGATCGAATGTGAGGTTATCCGCTAATGGTAAAAAGTACCGGGCTAACTCAATGATCAGGTTACGGGCATTGGAGGCAACTGCATTACTGATATTGGTTTGCACAAATGTAACAGGATCAATCTTCATCATGCCGCCCATCTGGCTGTCAGATACTAAATTGCGAATAAACTCGTACCGGCTTACCAGGTAGTTGGTACTTATCCAACTGCGGTGGTAGATGGGGTATTGATGATAAGCATCGTAACCGGCTACATCAAACGGTTCGTAAAAATGCATACCCATGTTGGTAAGTGCCCGAATCAATTCTCCTGTTTGCTCGTAATAGGCACCAGCATTTGCGGTTGGGTCGGGTAGTTGAACGTTAAATAAGCGCAGGGTACCAATCATTAAATCAAGAGGCGATTTAATGATTCCACCAAAGTTGTCATCATTCACTCCGGCTGCAGCTTCGTAAAAATGCTGGCTCTGAAATAGATCTTCCAGCACGGGTTGAATTTTATAGCCGCTACTGATAAAGGTGTTGGCCATTTCGGCAATAATGGTATCGTCTGTACTTTGAGTTATTTCGTGGTACACAAAATAGCGATACACCCGCCTGCAAAAGTTTCGTGCTGTTTCAGGTTGGGCATAAATTAATTCAATTAATTGACTGATTTCATCTAACGCACTTGCTTCAGTAGCATTGGTTCCGTTTAGTAAAAGCGGATCGGGTTGAATGGTTGCATTACCAAACCGATCGCTGAATTGTTTTACAGTATTATCATGCGCACTGGCGTTGGTGGCACTTCCCCGCACTTTACCGCGTGGAAGTTTTTGTGCTCCGGTTGTATAAAGATCAACATCTTCATCAAGCGTAGCGAAAGTGGTATCCAGTTCCCAACCGGAAAGTACTGCGGCTGCTGCACGCACATCCTGCTCGGTAAAGTTAAAGTAATCGCCTGGCGTGGTGGCGGCAGGTAAGGTACCTTCCAACCCCCTTCCGATGGAGTAAAGCTCCAACAGTTCGCGGGCGTAGTTTTCATTTACACTGCCGCGCACATTCAGGTTTCCATCCAACAGGCGCAGCATAGCGTTGTCAACACTTATTTTTTTGGTGAGTTCTTTAAAATTGAATTCGATAGGTAATGTTTTATCGAAGGCAAACTTTCGAAAGAGTTGATTCTGAAAATAAAGCGACCGGCTGTTATCTACTTTCGATTGAATGGTTGTAAGTACGGTGTGTAAAAAGAAAACAATTTTTTCGCGTGTGGAGTAGGCTAATTGGCTGCTGGGCGGAACTCCCAATGCCAGCATCTGTCCCATGAACCAACCTTTAAAGATTTCTTGTAGTTCCGGGTCGCCACTGTTAGCCGGGGTGGAGCCGGTAAGCACCCATTCGGTACCGGTTTGTGGATCGAGTGGTAAAACAGGATCGGGCAGCGGTTGTTGAAACAGCAAGGCTACTGCCTGGTTAGCATTAAGAGTTGCAAATGAATCAATCTGTAACTTGGTTGGTCCGAAGGTAGCCCGATGTAACAAGTGTGCGGCTCTTTTATAACCTAAGGTTCCGGCAAATGAAGGTAATGGCATAGCAATTTTATATCACATCGTAAATTAATTCTTTGAGAACGAAGATACGACAGGTTTTTCAGTTAAATAGACAATACTTCCGATTACTACCCGAAAAAATTCGAGTATATGTGCTTACCGTATTTTAAAAGGATTGTTGCCGGAACAAAAAGTTAACAGTACCTTAATCGCATGAAGATTATTGAGTGCCCGCGCGATGCCATGCAAGGGCTACAAGAGTTTATCCCGACTGAAAAAAAAGTTGCCTATCTCAACCAGTTGCTAATGGTTGGTTTCGATACGATTGATTTTGGAAGTTTTGTTTCACCCAAGGCCATTCCGCAAATGCGCGATACTGCTGAGGTGTTGGCAGCACTCAATTTAGCAAACACATCATCTAAACTACTGGCCATTGTGGCCAATGTACGCGGAGCAGAAGATGCCTGTACGTTCCAAGCCATTCGTTATCTGGGGTTTCCGCTTTCGATCTCAGAAACTTTTCAACAGCGGAATACCAACAAATCGATTAGCGAAGCCTTGAATGTGGTGAGCGAAATTCAGGAGTTGTGTGAAAAGTATAACAAGCAACAGGTTGTCTATATAAGCATGGGGTTTGGCAATCCGTATAACGATCCATATGATGTTGAGATTGTAGAGCAGTTTGCAGATATACTGGCTACACTTGGGGTAAAGATTATTTCGTTGGCCGATACGATTGGCGTTTCTGAGCCAGCACAAATAGAATATCTTTTTAAATCGCTTATCAAAAAATTTCCAACTATCGAGTTTGGTGCACACCTCCATTCTAATCCTAAAACAAGTATAGAAAAAATTGAAGCGGCTTTTAGTTCGGGTTGTCAACGATTTGATGGCGCCCTCAAAGGCTATGGCGGTTGCCCGATGGCGAAAGATGAGTTGGTTGGGAATATGGCAACAGAGACTATTGTTTCTGTTTTAGAATCAAAAGTTGATTTAAAACTGAATAAGGAAGAATTTAATAAGGCGTTAATAATGGCGAACGGGGTATTTCAGTAAGTCAGTAATCAGTAGTCAGAATTCGGTGAACATTAATCAGTATCTTCGTAAGGTTACTCTGATCAACCAGAAACCAGAGACAAGCAACCAGCAACTATTTCAGAGTAAACATCTTTCCCGGTAGCGACTTCACCACATTCTTAAATTCCAATGTAAGCAATAGTGAAGCAAGTTTGCTGGGTGAGATTGATGATTTGAAACTCAACTCATCAATCATTACGGGCGCGTTACGTTCTTTCAGTATGCGAATTACGGTTTGTTCATCAACATCAAACGCGCTCAAATCCAAAACCGGTTGCGCAACGGCCGTGGTTTCGGCCGACCAGTTCATGATATACTCCAGGTCTTTTACGGATGAATATAAATTAGCACGATTGGTTTTAATCAACTTGTTGCAGCCCTCTGAATAACTCTGGATCAGGTTGCCCGGCACTGCAAACACATCTTTGTTATAACTGTTGGCAATGTCGGCTGTAATTAAAGCGCCACCTTTCTCGGCTGCTTCTACTACAATTAATGCATCGCACATGCCGGCAATAATGCGGTTGCGAGCCGGAAAATTGTGGGCATCGGGTTTGGTACCAAAGCGGTTCTCCGTAATCAGGGCACCAAGGTTCTGCATCTTCTTCGCGGTTTCCTTATGTGCTGCCGGATAAATCACATCCATGCCACTGCCCATTACACCAATAGTCGGCAAATTATTTTTTAATGCTGCTTTGTGTGCAGCAATATCAATTCCGTACGCAAGGCCACTAATAATCAATGCATGATGCGGAACGAGTTCCTGGCAAATACGCTCTACCATTTCTTTACCATATTCGGTGGCCTGTCGTGTACCTACAATACCAACTGCCTTGGGCACATTCAGGTTTTGATTGCCTTTATAATAGAGTAGAGCCGGAGCATCTTCAATTGCTTTCAGGCGCACCGGATATTTTTTATCGGTATAAAGAATAAGTTCAACTTCCTCGCGCTCCGCTTTCTTCAATTCTTTTTCAGCTTGCTGAAAAGTATTACCGTGTTTAATGGCTTCTGCAGAAACTTCGCCCACACCGGGTATCTTCAGGAGTTTACCTTTTGGTGTTTTGAAAACCTGTTCGGCCGAACCGCAATAACTTACAACTTGCTTCAGTAGAAAATCACCAATACCCGGTGTAAAATGTAAGGCTAAAAATGAAAGTCGTTCCTGATCCATGCGTTGAGACCGGAATTTAAGTAACTAAAAGTTGAGGATTATAATTTTTCGCGCACCTGCACCAGGAACTGTCGAACCTTTTTTAACGAATCGAGCAGATCCATTTTATCACGTACAGCCTGGGTATCGTTTTTCAGCATTTCCTTCGCACCCTGCAACGTAAAGCCTTTCTCTTTTACGAGGTGGTAAATGGTGCGGACGTGATCAATGTCTTCCTTGGTAAACTGACGATTGCCTTTTCGGTTTTTCTTGGGCTGAATAAGGTCGAACTCAGATTCCCAGAAGCGAATAAGGGAGGGGGCTACATTAAACATCTCGGCTACTTCACCGATTGAGTAATATATCTTCTCAATTTCTTTTTCTTTATACGCCATGAGGGACTAAAGGGGCCTGGTTGAGCTGCAATCTTTTCGCGAACTCTGTGCAAAGTAACAATTCTTTAAACTTGAAGCAACGCGGTAACTTTTTTTTATCGACAAGCTATGCACATCATTTTGTGGATGGCAAAACCCAACCATCATCGTTGATTTTCAGAGTGCTCTCTGGAAAATCCTCGCGCGTAAGCTGCTGAATACGCTTAAGCACTTGCTGTTGTGAATCTATTTTTACAGGTGCCCGGAAGGTTTGGTTAGTAGCGGTAATTTTGGCTTTCAAAAATTGACCTTGCGGGGTCGCATAGACCTTAATTATAGGTGCAAGACCGTTTACACCATTTACATTTATGCCGCTATACGTGCAGAAGTTTCCCAGGCTATAGGCAATAAACCTGTTTTTATATACTTCGATGGCGCGGGTAACGTGCGGCCCATGTCCAAAAATGATGTCAGCACCGGAATCGATCAACCCGTGAGCAAATGCATACACATTGCCCCGGTCTTCTCCATAAAAAATTTCGTTTTTGCGGGGCACGTGCTGATGTTGTGGCCCTTCGGCACCACCATGAAAGGAGACGATTACTACATCACTTAGCGAATCTAGCTTTTGAACAATGGCTTTAGCGGCAACTAAATCATTCAAACTCAGGCAACCGCTGTTGGGGGCAAAAGCAGTAAAACCGTAACGCACGCCATTCTTTTCAAATACAACATATGGTGTGGTTGTAAGGCCGGCATGTTTTATTCCCACATCATCCAGCGCTTTCATGCTGCTGCGCCTGCCGGCATCACCAAAATCTCCGGCATGGTTGTTTGCCAGGCTCATAATATCAAATCCGGCAGCAGCCAGATTGTGTGCATACTTAACGGGGCTTCGAAAAACATAACATACCTTAGGATCGCGACATGTTTTAGCGGTGCCGCCTTCATCTAACAATACGCCCTCCAGGTTGCCCATTGTAACATCGGCATTTTGCAAAACGGACGCTACTTCTTTAAAGAGATCGATGCCATCGTTGGGAGGAAGCCCGCCCTTATCAGGATAGTTGGTGCCCATCATAATATCGCCTACACCAATTACAGTTACCGTATCCTTTTTTTGAGCCGATAGATTTAATGATCCAATAATTAAAATAACGAAACAAATGCTGCGCATAGGTACAATTCAAAGGCCGCAAATATAAGAGTTACAGGTTTATTCATGGATACCTTCCAGGTCTTTTACTATTTTGTTATAAAGACCTGAAAAGTCTTTGCAACCCTTAGTCCAGTGATGTAACAGACTGGCTGCCAATCTCAATCAGCTTTTCATATTCTTTATTATTCAAATCGCGCTGAAAGAAGTTAATAGGGTTTAAGTAAGTACCCTGGTATAAAACCTCGTAATGCAAATGGGCGGCTACTGATAAGCCGGTATTTCCTACATAACCAATAACCTGGCCGCGTTTTACTTTTTCACCCGCATATACAATAAACCTGGTCATGTGGCCATAGCGTGTTTGAAAACCGAAACCGTGATCGATAAAAACCATATTGCCTAATGATTCGGAATACTGGGCTAAGCTTACGGTACCATCGCCTGTTGAATAAATGGGTGCGCCTGTTGGTGCGGTAAAATCCAACCCATTGTGGGGCCTTACATAACCAAGCAGTGGGTGCAAACGCAATCCAAAAAGTGTATGTAATTGTTTAAGGTCTTTATTGCTTACGGGCTGTATGGCAGGGCGCGAAGCCCACATCTTTTCTTTTTTCTCAAGTTCTTCTTTAAGTTGCTGCAATGATTGGGCTTCAATCTCAAGGCGGTTCTTTAGTTTTTCGGCTTGCTCATAGGCGTTTCGCACTAAAGGGTAGATAATAGCCTCACTTAGTTTTTCACGACCACCTACTCCGGCTTCGCGTTGCGATTGATCAAGCGGTTCTAAATCAAGAATTACCCGATAGTTGTGATCATCATTATGTTCCAAAGCACTTAACTGGGTTGAAGTACGATCTAACTGTTTGTACACAACGTTCCATTCTGCTTTTAAGCCTTGGTTAGTTTGAGCTTGTAACGTTTCGTCCAGGTGTGGGTAGTGCGAATTAAAATAAAGCATTCCGGCAACACCTAACAAAAATGATACTCCTAAAAACCGGAACAGTTTTTTTGCTGCATCTTTAGGCGATACAATTACCGGCTCATATTTGCAGGTTTCTTCGTTGTATATGTATCGCATCCGGTTCATGTTAGTCCAACGATTGGTTTTGTTTCTTCGAAAGACTTACAAGCACTTTATATTGAGCGGAAGAAATTCCCTCCATAAAAAATTTGATCGGATCAAGGCTAACTCCATTCTTAATAACTTCGTAGTGCAGGTGTGGCGCAATGGAGCCTCCGGTGCTTCCAATGGCGGCAATTACTTGTCCTTTTTCTATTTTTTGGCCGGTGCGCACTGCAATGTCTTCCAGGTGTGCATACCGGGTTATATATCCGTTACCATGATCAATTTCAAGGTAGTTACCGTAACCAGCAACCAAATCGCTCTTTTTGGTAATTAACACCCTGCCGGGGGCGGTTGCTACCACAGCCGAACCTCGTGGGGTTGCTATGTCCACTCCATCGTGTTGGTATTTACCTTTATGGAAAGGGTTTATGCGAGTACCAAAACCCGATACCAATTTTTCGATTTCAAAATTTTGCACGGGGGCTATGGAAGGAGTAGTAATTAACGCAGGTATATCGTTGCGCACAACCCGGGCCTTCAATCCAAAAAACCGGTTGCCGGTACGGGCTACTTGTACCAACTCAGAAAACCGGTTTCCAAGTTGCGAAACAGATTCATTAAATTCGGATGCATTCAATTCAAGAATTTCTTCGCGTTCGGGTAGCACCTGGTTGGTGGCATAGGGTGCTTGTGTTTCAAACAAGCGCTGGTAAAGCGAAAGATCGTGCTTTTTTAATTCGTTAAGTTTTTGATTCGATTCTGACAATAAGGAAGAGAGTATAACCTTATGCTCTTTCAATGCCCGGTTTTCGGCTCGCAATTGTTTTTCGTGAGGAGTTTCAATGATCAGGTTTTGAAGAAAGAGGAGCGCAGCAAAAAATACAACACCAAAAACCAGGTAGCCTACAATGGCCATGGCAAATCGCACTACCGTAAATCGGGCGCGTTCGTACCGTAACGTTTTGGGGTTGTAATAAAATTTTGTTCGCGCCATGCGTGGGGTTAACACCATAATCGTTATCCGGATTAACCTTTATCCCAACACTCGAAAATCAACCTTTCATTTCAAAATGAGCCCAAGCGGGTTAATTTTGTGGCTTATCCGGGTTAAAAACCCATAAATATAGAGAAAAACACCACTTGCAAAAGTTAAAACGGACTTAGAATTAATGGATTCAGCTTCAATCAGACGGAAATTCCTCGATTTTTTTGAAAATAAGGGTCATAAGATCGTGCCTTCGGCCCCGCTCGTACTCAAAAACGATCCCACTTTGCTCTTCACCAACTCGGGCATGGTGCAGTTTAAAGATTACTTTTTGGGCAACAGCGTATCGAAATATAACCGCATTGCCGATACCCAAAAATGTTTACGCGTAAGCGGTAAGCATAACGACCTGGAAGATGTAGGGCTCGATACCTACCATCATACCATGTTCGAGATGTTGGGTAACTGGAGCTTTGGCGATTACTTTAAGAAGGAAGCAATTGCCTGGGCGTGGGAGTTGTTAACGGAAGAATACAAACTACCGAAAGAAAGACTTTATGTTACCGTTTTTGGTGGCGATAAGAACGATAACCTTCCGGTAGATGAGGAAGCAAAAGAGTTGTGGAAACAATTTGTAAGTGAAGACCGCATCATCCACGGCATTAAGAAAGATAATTTTTGGGAGATGGGTGACCAAGGCCCATGCGGACCCTGTTCAGAAATTCACATTGACTTACGCCCCGAGGCGGAAGTGAAGCAAAAGCCCGGTAAAGAGTTAGTGAACAGCGACCATCCCCAAGTGGTGGAGATATGGAATCTTGTATTCATTCAGTTTAATCGCCTGGCATCAGGTGTATTGGAACCACTGCCCGATAAACACGTTGACACCGGCATGGGCTTCGAACGGTTGTGCATGGCTATTCAAGGCAAGACTTCCAATTATGATACCGATGTGTTTACACCATTGATAAACTTCATTGCGAAAGAAGCAGGTATTGTTTACACTGCAACCACCCCCTCGCCTGTGGAGAGGGGGCAGGGGGGTGAGGTCAAAACCGACATCGCTATCCGGGTAATTGCCGATCACATTCGTGCAGTTGCATTTACGATTGCCGATGGACAACTTCCTTCGAATACCGGAGCAGGCTATGTGATCCGAAGAATTTTAAGAAGAGCGGTTCGTTATGGATTCTCTTATCTGAATTTCAAAGAGCCATTCTTTCATAAGTTAGTACCAGTTCTTGCAAGCCAGTTCAAAGATGTTTTCCCGGAGTTGCAACAACAGTTGGATTATGTAACACGCGTAGTGTTGGAAGAAGAGATTTCGTTTTTGAGGACGTTGGAGCGTGGCTTAAAGCGCTTTGAAAACTTTAACGGAAACATCACCGGTTCACAAGCCTTCGAACTCTACGACACCTTCGGTTTCCCTTTCGACTTAACTTCATTGATCGCCCGTGAGCGCGGTTTCTCCGTTGATGAAAAAGGTTTCCACGAAGAAATGGCCAAACAAAAATCCCGCTCCAAAGCCGATGCCACCAAAGAAACAGGCGATTGGATTTTGGTTGGCGATGATGTAAAGACTGAGTTTATCGGGTACGAACATCTTTCTGCGGAAGCAAAAATTGTGAAGTACCGCAGGGTGAAACAAAAGATTAAAGAGTTGTTTCAAATTGTATTGGATAAAACTCCATTTTATGCCGAAAGTGGTGGGCAGGTAGGTGATACTGGTGTTCTTGAAACCGTAAATGAAAAGATTGCAGTAATTGATACCAAAAAAGAAAACGAACTGATCGTTCACTACACCGAAACCTTGCCTGAAAATTTGACGGCTACCTATTTTGTTTCTGTAAACGAAAGCAAGCGCAGGCAAACCATGAATAACCACTCGGCCACGCACTTGCTGCATGCAGCCTTGCGCCAGGTGTTGGGTAAACATGTAGAACAAAAAGGTTCGTTGGTTAACGATAAGATTTTACGTTTCGATTTCTCGCACTTTGCAGCTATGACTGATGCTGAGTTAGCGAAAGTAGAAACCATTGTGAATCAAAAGATCCGCGAAAACATAGCCTTGAACGAACAGCGTAATGTTCCACTGGAAAAAGCTAAGTCGTTGGGCGCCATGGCTTTGTTTGGCGAAAAGTATGGCGAGTTTGTACGCGTGATTACATTCGATCCCAAATTTTCAGTAGAACTTTGTGGTGGTACACACGTTCCGTTTACCGGGAATATCGGGTTATTGAAAATTGTATCAGAGAGTTCGGTGGCGGCTGGTGTGCGCAGGATTGAAGCCGTAACAGCCGAAGGTGCGCAGGAGTATCTGAACGATAACCTTCGATTATTGAATGAAGTTAAATCCATACTGAAAAATCCGAAGGATATTCTTACTTCAGCAAAGTTGCTAATGGAAGAGAAGCACGCGCTTGAGAAAAAACTGGAGGTTATGTACCAGCAACAAGCCAACGTGTTGAAAGATGAACTGGCGGGTAAGGCCACCAAATGGAATGGCTGCACTTTAATTTCAGAGAAGATAAGTGTACCCAATGCCGATTCGCTGAAGAACATTGCCTACGCCTTGCGAAATCAGTTTGATGATTTGCTGCTGATACTGGCTGCCGATGTAGATGGTAAACCACAAGTGGCAGTTATGTTAGGCGAAAAACTGGAGGCTACTAAAAAATATCATGCCGGCAATATGGTAAAAGAACTGGCCAAAGAAATTGATGGTGGTGGAGGCGGTCAACCGTTCTTTGCAACAGCTGGTGGTAAAAAATTAGAAGGCCTGGATAGCGTATTGGTAAAAGCAAAACAATTAATCTAAACTATAAATGAAAAAACTCTTACTGGTGTGGGTAGCTTGTCTGTTGCTCATTACTACCTATGCCCAGAGCTCGAAGGAGGCAATAAAGCAATTTAATAATTACTCGCAATTGGTGCTGGACAAGCAATTTGATAAAGCATTGGATCATGTGCATGAAGGAATTTTTGAAATCGCGCCTCGCGAGCAGATGAAGGCAATTCTGGAGCAGACCTTGAACAACGACATGATGGAGGTTGAGATGTCGATGCCCGAAGTGCAAGGAATAAGTGCCATTAAAAAAATTGAGAATACACACTACCTAAAATTCATCAGCAAGAATATTGTAAAGATGCGTTTCAGCACTCAGGCAATAGGCGAAGGTGAGGCTGCTATTAACCAGGTAAAGCAAGGTTTGGCTGCGCAGTTTGGCGAAGCAAACGTGGCTTATGATAATACTACCCGATTCTTTAGTGTAACAGCAGTTAAACCTGTTATCGCCACTTCGGTTGAAAAGAAAGACTGGAAGTTTGTAACGATTGATAGCGAGCAACTTATTCCCATGCTCGAAAAGTTTATCCCGAAAGAAATACTCGATTTGAAGGTTGATTAAAGAATTAGTACATAAATATTGGGTTAGCCTGCTTTAAATTTTTATTGTTATTTTGTAAAACAATGAGCTTGATATGACGCAACTGACAATTGAAATAATTGATAAAAAGACTTTAAAACTGATAGAAGATTTAGAGTCTATGAAATTGATTCGGGTTTTGAAAGGGAAAGAAAAGACTAATAAAAAGAAGTTATCAGAGCGATTGGCGGGTAGCCTATCCCCCTTGCAGGCAAAAGCTTGGAATAAAGAATTAGAAAAAATGAGAGGGGAATGGCAAAGAGATATTTAATTGATACAAATGTTATTATTGATTTCTCAGCCAATCTGATTCCCAAAAAAGGAAGTTCGTTACTTTCAATTTGCTTTGATGAAGAGCCCATCATTTCAGTAATTACTAAAATTGAGCTTTTAGGTTACCCGTTGGTCACAACCGAGGTGAAGGATTTGGTTAGCACTTCGTTGGTAGTTGGATTAACTGATGAGATTGTTAACCAGACCATTCAGATTAGAAAACAATACAAAATTAAACTACCAGATTCTGTCATTGCTGCTACTGCACTCACGCTTGATTTAATCCTTCTCTCGAGAAATACGGTGGATTTCAGCAAGATCAAAGCCTTAAATCATTTGAATCCATATAAACTTTAGACGGGTTCATGTCTTTAACAGATAAATATACCATTGTAATCGGCCTTGAAGTTCATGCACAACTGCAAACGCAAAGCAAAATTTATAATTCCGATTCGGCTGCGTATGGTGGTGCACCCAATTCACACGTAAGTGTAATTACACTGGCTCATCCGGGTACATTGCCAAAACTTAATCGTAAGGCAGCTGAGTATGCCATGAAGATGGGGCTGGCGTGCAACTCCGAAATTTCGCGCTACCAGATCTTTGATCGTAAAAATTATTTCTATCCCGATCTGCCCAAAGGTTATCAGCTTACGCAGGATCGTACGCCCATCTGCAAAGGCGGGCATATTACCATCACCACCAAAGCAGGCGAACAAACTATTCCGCTCAATCGCATCCACATAGAAGAGGATGCAGGCAAATCTCTTCACCTGGAAAATGAGGCCGATACATTGGTAGATTTTAACCGGGCCGGTGTTCCGTTGATTGAAATCGTAACGGAGCCCGCACTACGAAGTTCAGAGGAAGCAGCTGCGTTGCTGGCCGAAGTAAGAAGATTGGTACGCTACCTGGATATTTGTGATGGCAACATGGAAGAAGGTTCGTTGCGTTGCGATGCCAACGTATCGCTCATGCTGAAAGATGCAAAAGAATATGGTAAGAAAGTGGAGATCAAAAACATGAACTCCATGCGCCATTTACAACGCGCGGTAGATTTTGAAGTGGAACGCCAGATGGCGATCCTGGAAAGTGGAGGCCAGGTTGTTTCGGAAACGCGAACCTTTGATGCCAACACCGGAGAAACATACGGCATGCGCACCAAAGAAGAACTAAACGACTATCGGTATTTTCCTGATCCCGATCTTAGTCCATTACATGTTTCTGATGAATGGCTAACTGCGATTAAAGCATCAATGCCTTCATTACCACGTGAGTTAAAAGAAAAATTTATTACCACCTATAAATTGCCGGCATACGATGCCAATGTATTAACGCAATCAAAAGAGTTGGCGCAATACTTTGAAGCGGCTTGTTCTTTCACGGCTAACTTTAAAGCTGTTTCTAATTGGCTAATGGGCCCGGTAAAATCTTATTTGAACGAACATGCAATTGAAGCTGATAAGTTACCCGTTAGGCCTTCTACAATGGCACAAATAATTGAATTGGTAGATGCTGGCAAAGTAAGCTATGCAGCGGCTTCTCAAAAGTTATTTTTGGAATTAATCAATAATCCACAATTTGAACCAGTTGCGCTTGCAAAAAAACTCAACCTGATACAAGATAGTAACCAGGATTCGTTACTACCGGTTGTGGAACAAATATTAAAAGAGTATCCATTAAAAGTTGAGGAATATAAGAGTGGACGTAAGGCAATTCTTACTATGTTTATGGGCGAAGCTATGAAACGTACCAAAGGCAAAGCAGATCCAAAGATTATAAACGAGTTGTTTTTAAAAAAATTGAATTAAGAAATATGAAAAAGATTGGGAGCAGTGTCTTGATGGTGTTGGTTTTGTTAGCATGTGGCGAAAAGAAAGCCGGCTGGGAAATTACCCTTTCAGGGAAAGTTGGATTTCCGCAAGCAGGCGAAATTTCAATTAAAGAGTTGAAGCAGGATAATACTGGCGTAAACGATACAATAAAACTAAAAGCTGATTACTCCTATGCCAAAAAGTTAAGGCTTACTGAACCCGGTTATTACCAAATTAACTTTTACAACAAACAAGTTGTAACAGTAATTCTCGATAAGAGTAACGTAACTATTAATGTGGATGGAAACCGACCCGATGGTTTTGTGGAGGTTAAAGGATCGCCCGATCAGGATCTGATTGCCAAAGTGCAACAAATGTTGGGCAACCTTCAAACCTCGCCTCAGATGTCGCAACTGGAAATGGAGTTTGCACAAGCTTCTGCCCAAAACAACCAGGCAAAGGTGGAGGAGTTGCAACAACAATATTTAGACTTGATGGATCGTGGCTATGTTCAGGTAGCGGATATTATTCGCGAAGAACCCGCTTCATTGGCTGTTATGAATCTGTTGCAACAAAATGTGTTGGATAAAGATAAGTTTTTCGATTTGTATGTGAGTACTGCAGATAAATTCAAAAAAGAATGGCCTGATTCGCGCTACACAAAAGAACTTACTGAAATGGTGGACAAGATGAAGGTAACGGCCATAGGCCAAACAGCACCCGAAATAGATTTACCTAATACAGAGGGCTTACCTACCAAGTTATCCTCGCTGCGTGGTAAATATGTGCTGATTGATTTCTGGGCAAAGTGGTGCGGCCCATGTCGTAGAGAAAACCCTAATGTGGTAAGCGCTTACCATAAGTTTAAGGATAAAGGCTTTGAAGTATTTGGCGTTTCATTAGATCGCACCAAAGAAGATTGGTTGCAGGCAATTGCCGAAGATGGTTTGGTGTGGACCCAGGTTTCGGATTTGAAATACTTCGAATCGCAAGCGGCCCAAATCTATAATATCAACGCTATTCCGTTTTCAATACTGATCGATCCGCAAGGAAAGATTATTGCCAAGAATTTACGGGGCCTTGCTTTGCATAAGAAGCTGGAAGAAGTGTTGGGTGGGATTTAAAAAAGAAATGAAGCTGATGCGAATTCAACCTCATTTCTTTTGTTGATCCATTAATTCTTTGTGGGCTGACCAATTACAACCATTTCTTCCATAGTTCCATTTTCTTTTGGTACATCTAATTTTAAGGCTGTATTACCTAAACTAAACACAATAGGTACAACCATACGTTGCTTTACAGTTTTTCCATCTTGCTTCGCAGGAATCCATGCTGGGGAATTAGCAACAACCCGCAATGCTTCCTCATCGCAACCAGCACCAATACCTTTTATTGGTTTGGCATTCGATATGGAACCATCTTCATTAATAACAAATTCAATAAATACCTTGCCCTCAACTCCCTTGCGTCTGGCTTCGGCTGGGTACCGCATGTTGGCAGCTATGTGCTTGTAAAATTCGGGCATACCACCGTTAGGTTCAGCCGAATGTTCAACAATAGTATGTATCCCATCAGCGCTCAAGGTTAAGGTGTTAATTTGTTTAGCTTGTCCATTCTTACTATAGATAAAAAAATTTCGAATCTCATTACCTTCCTTCACAATCACTGGTCTTCCCTCTAAGCTGCTGATTTTTAGCTCCTTCATTATCTCATCCATTTTCCGCTTTCCGTCATCGTTCATTTCAAGTACATAGAATTCAGTACCGGGCATACCCTGCCTGGCTTTTTCTAATTCAAGTTGAACTTCTTGCGGATAGGATAGGGCCATTGTTGAGTTATCAGCAACTTCTTTTACATTTTCAAGTAGTTGATCCTGACAGGCCACTGCAACAAAATAGGTTGCCAGCATTAAAATAGCAGTAGCTATCTTCCACTGACTTATTTTTCTTCGAACAGTTTTCATCATGTTAATTCGTTTTAAGGTGAAGGAATTGGTAAAATGATTGGCGAGTACAAACCCGTTTTGTTGTAAAGCAACCTTCGCCAGCAGGCCGCAATACCGGTCCACATCCATGCTTTCGGCCGAGCGCGCATCGGCTTCAAATTCATGAACCTGTACCAGGGATGTTTTATAAAACCAAATAATTGGATTAAACCAACATACTGCTTGCAATACATGTACGAATACAATATCAAATGAATGACCTTTTTTGATATGCACTGCTTCGTGTTGCAGAATCGCTTCTTTCTCTGCCTCATCAATCGAATCTTTACCGGGAATAAATATGTAATTGAAGAACGAGAAGATGCCTTGCACATCAGTTGATTCAGCGATAGTATACGTTTGCCATTGATAACGCTTTGCCTGATAGAAAAACATAACAATGCGACCCATGCGAATAAACAACAACACTAGAAGAACTACGGCCACTATCAGGTAAGCAGGAATGACCAAGCTCCAGTAGTTGGTTGGAGTTACTGGGGCAGATGCAGTTCCATTGCCTACAATCACAATTTCGGGTAACCACGTAGCCATAGCGGAATTACTGAGGGTAGGGATGAAGGTATTTTGCCCACCCGATATAGTAATGAGTGGAAATACAACCGAGCACATCATTGCAACAAGCAAAAACCAACGCTTGCTGGTAAACTGAGTTTCTTTGCGCAGCAATAAAATATATACTGCATAGAAAAAGATTAGCCCCAGGTTAAGCTCAAACAGGTAGTTCACGATTGTATTCATGGCTTTTTGCTTTTGAGGTTTTGTAACTCGTTCATCAGTTTATCAATATCGCCCACATTAAGATTGTTCTCCTTGGCAAAGAATGATACCAGGTTTTGAAACGAACCGTTGAAGTAACCTTTTACCATGTTGTTGAGGTAAAAGCGGGTGTAATTTTCTTTCGCTATGAGCGGAAAGTATTCATGCGTTTTGCCGTAAGCTTTGTACCCAACAAAACCTTTCTTCTCCAAAATCCTTACAATGGTAGATACCGTGTTGTATGCCGGTTTGGGTTCTGGCAGTTGTTCTATTATATCCTTCACAAATCCCTTTTTAATCGTCCATAGGATTTGCATGATCTGATCCTCAGCTTTGGTAAGTTCTTTCATTTAACTATCAATTTCGTTTCAAAACTAAGTATTTAGTTATTAAATGCAAATGAAAGCCCGCAATTAGTTTTAAGAAATTAATAATCAATTAGTTGTGAAACAATAGGCTAGGATGTTTGCACCCATCTGCAAGGCTTGCTGGCGTTTTTCGGTTGGCACATTATGAATTCGCTGGTCTTCCCAGCCATTGCCTAAATCGCATTCGTAGGAGTAAAAAACCACCAACCGGCCTTCGTAAAAAAGTCCAAAACCTTGTGCGGGTTTGCCATCGTGTTCATGAATTTTGGGAAGCCCATTGGGGAAGTTAAATTTTTGATGATAGATGGAGTGGGAGTAGGGTACTTCTGTTAACTCTAACTCTGGAAAAACCTTTTTGAGTTCAAGGCGAACAAACTTATCCAAGCCATAATTATCATCCACATGTAAAAAACCACCACCAATAAGGTAGTTTCTAAGATTCTGAGCTTCGCTTGTCGAAAAAACCACATTGCCATGGCCCGTCATATAGATGTAGGGATAGTTGAATATATCGGAACTTCCGGCTTCAGCAACTTCGTCTTCAACCTGAATGGTTGTACCCAATTCTTTATTACAAAACTCAACCAGATTAGGCAACGCAGTTTTGTTGGCGTACCAATCGCCACCACCATTGTATTTAAGTTTGGCTATTTTAATGGCAGGTTGAGCTTGCAGTTCAATTAACCCAAGCATAAAAAGAAGAAAGATCAATCGCATACCTTAAAAATAAAAAACGGCTGCCAGTTGGCAACCGTATAATTTTTATGTTGAAATAATTTTCTTTAGAAGGCAAAGCCTAATGTTAAACCGGTACGAATTCCAAAGCCATCAAAAACATCCGTGTCAAAACTATCTGAACCACTGGTAACTTTAACATTTCCGCTCGAGTACTGTGGCCCCAGGAAAATGTCTAAAGAAATTTTCTCTTTAAAAATCCATTGTTTTCCAATAACTAAACCACCGCCAAAGGTTGTGAATGTGCCTTTCTATGAACGGCAAAATTAAAATTAAAAAAGTGGCACGCATAAAATTAAAGATTCTACCCATAAAAATGGGGCTTTTATAGCCCCTTTATTGTTTTACTTAAAAATGTTCAACACCCGTGAGCCACTAAGCCACTCTGTAAATATCTTTAGGCCCGATTTGTCATTAGCGATCATATTGAGTTTAGTCTCGTTTGGGCTACCCATCGATTTCAATAGTTTCTCAGAGTTCTCTTGTACTTTTATGTGGTTGATTTCTGTCATATCCTTCGAACGTTTGTTTATTGGTTTGATGGACTCAATTGCATTCCTGTAAAATTTAAGTACACGTTCCATAAGACTAAGCTCCTGGGAGATTAACTCATCCTCAACTTCTCTTATGAGCTCGTTCCTCTCTCGCATTAATGCATCAAAATTTTTTGGTTTTGGAATGCCATAGGTTCGGTAAAAATAATCAGGATCAATTGGTACCATATTGTTCACCTTGGTATCAATGTCAATTCGTTCTCGCAAGGACTCAAGGTCTATATCTAAGCAGAACTTAAATCTGCCCTGGTCAACTGGAAGTCCGTAGCTTTTCAAAATAGCTTTAAACCTATTTGAATTGAGCATTGCTTCAACAAAGTGAAGATCGCTTTTGATTATTTCTACTTGCTGTTTATTGTGCTCTTGAGCTTGGGCGAGACCACTTTTTGAACTGCTCGATGTTGTTTCGGTGTTACCTAATATGAGTACTGAAACATCCTGATTACATGATTTAATGAACTTACTGTAAAGTTCACCATCAGCATTTGACTCCTTTCCGTCAAATAGTTTGAACTCTGCCTGTTTCGGAATCATCAATGCGAGCGAGCTTCCTGATTCATCAAGTACTTCGCGAAGCTCCATTTTAGTTTTCTTATCATGTGCATCGTAATAGATAACACGAACCGGTTGGCCGAATATCTCAATGTACTGTGCCCAGTCTCCGTAACAGTTGTTCTTATAGATAATGTAAGGAGCGGCCATTAATAGCAATCCCAAGTTATTTGATTCACCAATTACCCATACGTGGGACAGATATTCATAATTGATTGTTCCAATCGAGTCATATTGATTAGTTGCAATGGTTCTGCTTTCAGGCTTTATATGCTTACGAGGGATAACCTTAAATTTCAGCTTTTCTCCAGGAATAAATTCTAAGCCACTTACTCCCCAAAAAATTGATTCTAAAATTGCTCTTATGACTTCTCTAAATTCATTGGAGTTAATTGTTGAATCCAATTCTTTGATACGATGGCCTCCATTGTCAACAAAATGAAGTTCCTTGTTGAGAGTGTTAGAAATTCTTTTTTGAGTAACACCACAAAGATGGCCATCAATAAGAATTTGATCGTAAATGTCATACAATAAAACCCGATTAGGGAAGGCTACACTCTCAGCAGAATTAATGGCTGTCTTAAAAGTGCCAATATCTTTGCTGGTACGATTTGCGCTTACAACGTTTATCTGGTTTACTACCAATTCAGTACCTTCAATTTCTTGGCTCTTCATACAATATTTTCCATTTGATTTGAGGATACTCTTTTTCTAAATCAATCCGCTCTGATTGCAATTTCTTTATGGTGTCCTGGTTTGAAAACAAAATATCACTCAATGTAACCTCGCTAATAAAAAAAACCTGACTTAACCTCTTGAGTATTGCTTCATACTTTAAATCGCTGTTCTTATAAAAATTGAACATTAAGAAGATCATTCTATTACGCTTATCAATTAAATCGGTGCTACGACCTCTTTTTGAAGCCATCTTATCCGACTTTGAAACCGCCAACAATCTTGCTCCCTTCATAATTAATTCCTATAACTAGCTTATTGTACGGAAGCTCCACTATTCAGTACCCTTAAAAATGCTTCCTCAACGTGTTCGCTTATCCGGTCAATACCTTCATCCACACTCATGGCAGTAACTTCAATCTTCTCTACCATTTTATGAATGGTAATGTTGATGATGCGCGGCCCGCCACCGGCAATGCCACGGCTTACACCACCGTCTTCAGCAGGCGTTCCACCATTGTTCTTCATGCTCGACCAGATGTCGCTCAATCCACCGCCACCGGTTGCCGTTACGGGTGTAATGCTGTTTATACCAAGTGCGTTAGAAGCTTCTTCGCTGCTCATACCCATATTCATCTGGCCTTTGTTCCATGCGGCAGCTATCTTGGTACCGAAGTCGCTCTCAGCAACTTTATTCCAAATCCATTTAATGGCTTCGATAATCGGCCCGAACACAACCATGAAGTAATCTTTGATTTTATCGAAGGCCCACTTCACAGCTTCCCATAATCCGGTAAACAACATCTTCAATATTTGCAATTGAAAAATCCAGTATCCAATTATCGGCTTCACTACTACTCCTACATATTCCCACAAAACTTTCATTACTTCCCACACACTGTGTATGGTTTTACGGAAGCCTTCAAAGTGATTCCATGCCCACCAAATGCCAGCAACTAATGCCGCTATCCCCGCAACCAGTAAGCCAATTGGATTTAAGTACATTGATATGTTTAGTGCGTTTTGATACGCTAACCAGATTTGATAGCCAATTACTAATGAACCAATAACTGATGTGAGCATACCAATCCAGCTCCAGTTTTCTTGTATCCACTTTGCAGACTCGCTCATCCATGTAACAAATGGTGCCAGGTAGTTGCTGATCAAATTGCCGAACGCAGGAGCAAGCATTTCACCCACTTGAACCGCAAGACCTTGCATCTGGCCTTTAAATGCTTCCCACTTACCAAAGTCTGTGTTTTGTATTTTTTCCGTCATTTTATAAAAATCGCCACCAGCCGAAGTAGCAGCCTCAAACGCAGCCTTAACGTGCTCGAAAGTTATTTGACCTTCTGAGGCTCTGTCTCGTAAAACGGCCATAGATATGCCTGTCTTTTCAGCCATAATATTGAGCGGATTAAACCCTGCATTAACGAACTGAATCAAGTCTTGCCCCATCAGTTTCCCTGCTGCTTTAACTTGTGCATAGGCGAGCGCAAGTCTGCCCATGCGATCTTTATTTCCCTGAGCAACATCACCCAACATACGCATGTCTCCCATCACTTGTTTGGAGTCAATTCCAAAAGCCATCATAGTTTGAGCGTGTTGAAATACCTCGTTTCCATAGATGCTGTCTTGCGCGTATTTGGTTAAATCTTTATTAAGGATTGTTCCTTGTTCCTTGCCAGCCATAACCTCAAAAGATGCTTGTCGCGCCTGGGCTTCTAATCCTGATCGGATTACACTACCGCCCATCGCCATTGCTCCAGCAAAGCCAAGAGCTGGTAATAATTGACGAAATCCGCCAGCAAAAAATCCACCACCACCCGCAGCTAAGTTTCCTGGTGCGCGTGCTGCCATACGATTAAGCTGGTCAAGCTCTCTGCGCATGGTGCGTATGTGATTAATGCTTGTGCTGCGCGCAATAGAATTTTCAAGCTGATTAACTTTTGTTCGGATATTATCATAGCTCTGGGCTAGAGTACCGTTTACACCACGTATGCTTGCAGATGTCTTTTGCGCGGTACCGGCCATCTTTACCAGGCCGCTACTCATCATATCCCTCAATCTTATAAAAAACTCGAGATTCATCTTAATTAATTTTGTTTGTATTCAAAATTGAATCTATTTCAATCAATACTTTCTCAAGAGCTTCCTTGTTCTTTTTGTCCTTCGTGGCGTGTAGCACCTTTTGCATAAACTTCTCATCGCTTAAAGTGTAATCAATTTTAAGAAGCTCCCCGATTTTCTTTTTTGTTGCAATCTCTTTCTCTGATGCCGCCATAAAAAACTATTTAATGATTCAATATGAAATTTTCGGACACAACGAATTTGCCCTGGCGAAGACTGACTAACTGCGATAGGCCCTCTTCTTCAAATAGTACAGATGGATTCTGTTTAATTTTTTCCGTTGTGTCTTTGCTTGAGAAGTTCTCCCTGCTTGTTGAGGGATCAGCTTTAAGGGTTAATAATTCGTTCAAGGTGTCGCATAACTTACTTGTTAACTCATGCACCTTCAATTGAGTGGGGTTGTTGGTGTATCGCTTACACTTTTCTTCAACCCATTTTAGAACTTGATCTTCATCAATCGAGAATTGACTATTCACTACTTTGAAAAACTTCTTATTCAATTCAACAGGAATGCCACTATGCCCACCAGCATTGATTTCGGATTTACACCAATTGGAGAACTCTGAAACGACAAATTCAAATTCCGATGTTTCCAGATCGATTAAGTCCAAAGCCCTCTCTGCTTTTAAAGGGAAACCTGCAACCTGTGTATCTTTAATTTTACTGGCCAGTTTTCCTCTAATGATAGAGCGAGTATTACCTTCATAAATCAAGTCAATGTCTGCAAGTGATAACTCACCTATTTTCAATGACAAGAAGATTGTTCTGATTTTATCGAGCTTCTCAAGAGCGATTTCATTAAATACCCGTTGGGCTTGCTCCCTTTCTTTGTTCGATGATAGTAGTACTCGTGTTTTCATATTTGGTTTGGTTTGCTACTTTTCTTAGAGTAAAAGGCTGGTTTTGGACTTTTTTTTGATAGTAAACCCACCTCTTTTAATTGATAATCAAACTGATAGCGAAAAAAACGCCTTTCAATTTTGTGCTATCTGTTAGGTCTTAAAAAGAAAGAAGGGGGCCTATTTAGGCCCCCGTTCAATCTTTGCTTACATCACCAATCTTTCTTTTTTCATATTCTTTGGCGATCCTCGGTATAATCCGAAAGACTGTCTCAGGGTTGAGATAAAACTCATAAGCTAACCGCCTCACAACATCTTCATACTGTTTCTTTGAACCGTAGAGTTTCAGAAACCGCTGGTACAAGTCTGTATTCCTTCTCTCAATTAAGCTTTTATCTCTTGCCATCGTAAAGTAACTTATAATGTTGCTATTAACATTGAACCGACTGCATGCTTGTGACATGATGTCCCCCAACAAATTAGATCAATGCACTTGAACCTCTATATTCAAATCACTTAACAAGTGCTTTACCTCCTTACTGTGTTTACTTAACTCGTTACGTTTAGCCATAGCAGCAAATTGATTCAATGTCTTTACAAGCTCTGCTCTGTTCATATCGTTCAAAGCTTTGCGCACGGCCCCTCTGGTATTAAGAAAGTTGTTCAGTTTAGCGGCATTCATTTTTTTGTCCTCCGTAGTTTGGCCGTAGATTAGTCCAGTCTCGTAAGCGAGTGCAAAAATTTTACCTTTTATCCGGTCGTTGTCATCAACCTGGATAAAACCCTTTAAATAATTGAATAGCCTTTTTACTTCCTGATAGCTCAATTCTTTGCTACTGGTCGTTCTCCCATTGGTTACTTCGTAGATTAAGTCTTGTTTGTTGTCCATTTGTCCGGTCTCCGTCAAAAGTGCATGCAACATGCCTAATTGCTTACTCGTAATTCCTTGCTTTGTGTTCATGGCTGTGGTGTTTATGAATACTGTGTTGATTTTTTGATTACGTTCCGTTTTAAGCGACTTTAAGCGGGTTTTAAGCGGTAATTCTCGGCACCTGATTCTTTTTAAGCATCAAGAGTCGGAATAAACCTAATTTTGCTCACTCCGTCCGTCAATGCGCTCATGAAAGCTGCATTGTCAAAAGCCGACTGAGCTCTGTGTCTATTTGGCTCAACACTCAGTTCCCTTATTTTTAAAATAGTATAGTCTAACAGAATCAGATTTAATTCATTACTAATGTTCTCACAAAACCCATTGTCAGAGATAATCTCCAAAAATGGTTTGTAGTTATCAAACACAAAACCATCGTTCTCCTTAACCACGGTTATCTTCATCAGAGCTTCGGCCATAGACTTTAAATACTCAAGAGAGTTTTGAATATCAAACGGAAAATGTCGTCCGTTATACCCCAATTCCTTCATCTGGCCTTTCTTCAGGAATAAATAGTCATCAATGAATTGAATAATTAGCTCTCTTGCGCTGGACGGTGAAACTTTTGTAAGAAGTTCAAAAATGTATTCGTGATTCTCAAATGCGAAATTGCTATTAACATCAAGTGGTTCGCTGTGCTTCGCGTTTGGTAAAGTCCAATTTTTAGTTTTCATAGGTTAAAGATTTTAAGTGTGTTAAATCAAATTAGTTTAATAAACATCTATCGGTATCCAACCTCTTTCAGTTTTTAACATAGGGAGGTATTTGAATGAGTGATCAATCCACTTTCCGCCAACGTTGAGCTTGATCTTCCTATGCGTGAGAACCAATTGAAATTCATTAACCTTTCTCACTGCATCCCGGTAACACTCGGCAGCAAGTTCATCGGTGTTGGGATGTATCCCATCCTGAAACAGGTATTCATATTCTTTTTTGGTGCCATCAATCAGGTAAAAAAATACAATTATTGAAATGATGTTCTCCTTTGAGCACTCAATTCGATTCGAGATTATTTGATTCTTACTCATATTGATTTCAGATTTTAAGATTGTTGTTCGCGATACAATAAAATTTCATTAGCCAGATCACCAAACTTTTTCTTCCTGGACAATTCTTTAACCTGGTCAGGTTCAGTAATTCCATTTTGAGTGCAAATGAATTCTGCCTCTTGTCTGGTAAGTCCTTCCATTTCATGCCAGAGGTTAACCCTCCGGTAGAATTCTGCATAACCCTCTTTTTGTTTGTTGCTGAATTTTACCAGGTTGCTCTTGAAGTATGGCATCCCTGCAAGGACTATACCCACATTCTTTTTTGTCTTATCTCTCAATACATGCAGATATAGTATCAGGTTATGAGTTAGCTTTCCTGCTTCGTCAATTATCAGCAACGGGTCAGCTTGCATATTTAGTTCTCCGGCAATCTTTGAAACCATATCGTTTAAGTTACCTTCAAATGGTATTGCCATCTCTCTCAATATCTCTGCAAAAAATTGACGAGCCCTCATAGTCTTATCAAATGATACAAAGTAGGTGTTAGGGCTTCGGCTTATTACCTTAAGGCTCGTGGTCTTTCCCATGCCAGTATCTCCGGTTAAGCCTATCATTAGCTTTTGATTTCTTGCGCGTTTGCATAGTTTTCTGATAGCTGCATGATCACTGGTGTTGATTAACACGTCAATACCATCACTAACAACTATCCAAACTTTCCTCCATAGCCCGTCACGGATGTCATCCCAATTGCCCTTTACCATTTTGCTAATGGTGGCCGAGCTTACACCTGCCTGGGGAGCAAGTTCTGTCTGGCTTTGGTTTTTTGATTTGCAATACTCTTGTATTGCATTCCGGATAAGCTCCTTGTCTAATCCGGCATTCTGGTTTACTTTTGTCATTGAAAATTTGTTTTTTGTAACTGTGCCCCACTTTTGCTTTTACCAGAAGCATGGGGCACTTTTTATTTTTGGTTATTCGGTTTCATCTTCAAAATTTATAAGTCCAACCTTGTGTGTCTCTCGTACTGAAAAAGGTTTGTTGGATTTACGCTCATTGGCCATTAATGAATCAGGAATAAGAGCCTTCGGCTTGTTCCCTACTTCAACCCTTTCAAGATCAACTCCTAACTCAGCGGCTCGCTGTGCTAATTCGTAGTTTTGATTAACCTCCTCTAAAACATCCTTTGGAGTTGTTATTTTGTTAAGAGCTTCCAAAGCATTCGGGTGCATAGCTTCAACCTTATTTCTTAGTTGCTCATTCTCTCTTCTCGCTCTTGTTTTTACACCGTTTAATCGCCCTTTATTCTGTTGCAGTCTCTTTACATCGTTTTCAGTTTGATCGGCTATCGCACCATGAATACCAACCTTCTGTTTTACAGAGCCTATTGATCTGTCCTTCTTATCAAATAAATAGATGGTGCTAAAATCTTCATATCTAACAGTTACAACCTGCCCGTTTAATTTGCTTATCAACTCTGCATTCAACTGATATTCATAAGTAACTCCACCTCGTATTAAGTTGATTTGTCCACGTGTAACTTTAATATCCGTTGTCTTTGTGAAAAGGCGCAAACGATCTTCAAGATCAACGGGAATCACATAGGGTTTTTCGCTATCACGGTGAACGTGATCAGGCGAACGATACCCCAATGATTTTAATGGTACTTGATTGAATTTTGAAACTACAGCTACACCAATAAGTTGAATTTCCTCTTTGGTTAACCATGAACTGGATTTTGTGTGTGCATCTTGATACTCTTGAGATGGCCTTGCACTTTTTTCTTTTGATTTAATGCCTTGTCCAATGTACCCTGAGTATTCCTTACAATGTTTTTCTCCAAGATGACGGAAATATCTTTCGGCAATAGATTTTCTTTGTGGGTTGTGGTCTACATTCCAGGTAACTCCTAAACTGTCAATTGCGGCTTTGAAGTATTTAGCTTCGCTTGTCTTATTAAAACTGTGGTTATCCGATACAATTTCATGAGGTAGAAAACCAGTATTCTTAACTGCATCCTGAATCGCATTAATAATACTTTGTGTGTCCTCACTTTCTGCAATTGAATACCCAACTATTTTCTTGCTGTGCGCATCTCTTACCGCAACCAAAACAAGCCTTAAGTATGAAGTTAATTTGCCTTTATAGATGCCTTGATAGTAAAAGGGCAAATGCCAGCCATCAATTTGCCATTGCGTTCCGGCATTAAGGGCCGAAATAATTTTAGCGTATGGTTGAACTTTTGCAAATGCTTTGTCTTTACCAAAGCGCGAAGCATAGATTTCAGGATTAAGCTCGTATATACGAACCTGTTTCTTTACCCATGAGTAGGATGGAGCCTTTAATTTCTCTTGAATGCAATATTGAATGACTTTAGCGTGAATATAGGTGGCTGTGTGATTAACGCCATCGCTGCAAAGGGTCTTTGTCAATAACTGAATTCTCGGATCAACATCCGAGTGTTGTTCACGGAACCACCTGGTATCGATTACAACCGTGTCAATTTCTTTTTTTGCTTTGCTCTTAACAACATTAAATGCTCCGAGTGTTGAATACTTCTTGTCAAATAGTCTATTGAATGCATTAAATAGGTGTTCATTCAAACCACGTTCGTATCCGTTATTGAATTGAAATATTTTTTCCCACACTGCACGGAGCTTCGCACAATGAGTAATTTGAGAAGTTGTGAGTCGCTTGTCTTGTTTATAGTGTGGAATGTATTTTGAGAAGTCATTTATAAAAGCTTTCTCCAGCAGATGAAAGTAGTGGTCGGCCTCCTGATTGTAATTCTGACTCTTTAGTGTGGCTTTTAGAGAAGGTTCTGGAGGAAGTTTAGACCGAGTTTTTTTCGGGATGGAATGATATTCAATGAATGCTTGACCGTCAGAATAGCGTCTCTTTCCGACCTTCCGCTGTTTCCAATCCTCTATGGTTTTCTGAGAAACATAAGTTCTAAGAAAGGTATATGAAAGATAAAGATTACCACAAAAGTCGAGCAGCATAAACGCCTCGTTATAGAATATCCCTAATTAAAATTGCCTTTTGTCTTGTGAGGTCGGCTATTACTTCAAGTGCTGCCATTTCAACCTTATGACTATCTGTTCTTCCATGAAGAAAATCCGAGACTGATTTTCTTGAAACCCCAGCCTTTTGAGCAATTACTTTACAGTAGCCTTGAGGTATCATCCCTTTCATTTTTTTTCTTGTCATCTTCGCCATAAATTCTCTATTTTTGATAGTCTGAATTTTAAGACAATTATAATAGTTTTTAACTATATTTTAAAGTTTAAGTAACTTTTTTATGTCGGAGACATCAAACCAAAGATTAAGGCAGTTGAGGAGACAATTGAATTTGACTCAGAAGGAGTTCGCAGATATAATATCCATAAAACAAGGCAGTTTATCAGATATTGAAAGGGGGAGAATAGGGATTAGTGAAAAAATTATTGACCTCGTTGTTGAGAAATTTAATATAAATCGCACCTGGCTACTGGCAGGTAGCGGAAAAACATCAAATGACAAAAACTTTAAAATACAGGGAATTAATACAGGTGATTATACAGGGAAAGGTCGAAAAGAGTGGCTTAAAAATGCTTTAAATGATTTAGAAAGAGCAAAGAAATCCAATTCAGGATACTGGATACTTTTCAATGACGAACTCAAACAAGAACGCCCTGAATTAGCCGAGTTAATAACCTTATTTGCGCAAATTGGAAGATTTGCAAACGAGCTTCCAGAGTTGGATAAGGCTTACTTCAAACCTATTCTTGATAAACTGGACTTACTTACAGATAACTCATACAATAGTTATAAATCTAAAGCTATCAGCATATTAGAGGACTCAATGAAGCTTGCCAGCTCGATAAAACCAGCAGTGGAGGCATTGAAGAAATTAATTGATAGCGGTAATTTTCCGATACCCAAGAAGTAAAACCCTGCCCCAATTCTTTTAACCCTTATTTGAGATGGAATCCGACCGGAATCAGTCGGAAGATTTTTAATTTTATCGTGCCATTGCATCCCCTCTCCTGTAGAGGCTAAAATCTGCTTTTTTGGTTATTCCTGTGCGTTTTTTGCACTTTTTATACTGTACTATAATGTTTAATTATATGAATACCCCCCATATTTCGATGCGGTAGTTTCTTCTGTTAATTTAAAATTTTGATAACGCACAAACGGAGCCAGGTAAACTCCTGCCGGTGCTTCAGATTCTGATAAATAGAACCGATACTCCGGGGTTAAACCAAGTCCTGAAAATTTAGTCGATGCCGGATTGTAAGAAGTATAAAATACACCCAACTGAAAACTACTGTTGGCACTAAGTTTTCTTTCGTAAGCGGCATTAAACGTTTTTACAATGGGGCTGAAAATATTGATTTTAAAAACATTTTCTTGCGCTTGGGCAGATGTGAATACACCAACCGCAAAAAGTGCCACCAGGGCAATAACTAGGTTTTTTTTCATGTGAAGTAGGTTTGTTTAACTCAAATATAGCTAACAAACGGCAGAAAATAATTTTGGGTTACCGATTAAACCTTTCACCGATGTAAGTTTCTAAGCCATGTTTTAAAATAATAAACACATGAAAACGATTTTCAGAAACGGTCTTTTAGCTTTTGCTTTAATCTCGCTTGTATTTCTTTCCTCCTGTTTAGATGATAAGTTTGAACTTTCCGATCGGGACAGCCAAAACATTGAGAATGAAGCTGTAACCGACAGCTATTTTGAAGACGCAGAAGATATGTCGGCTTTGGTAGTAGCTGTTGAGCCGGCAACCGAAGGTGGCCGCTTGGCTTTTAATGGTAAAGTTGAAGGAACCAAGCCCACTGATTTTCGCTTTGAAGGCAATTGCGTTACGGTAACCCTCGAAATGGCAGCCGACACGCAACCGGGCAATCCTCACGGTTACATTACCATTAATTTTGGCGAAGGTTGTACCGATGCAAGAGGTAACGTACGCAAAGGAATAATACGGGTTGAGTTTAAGGGCAAACGATTTTTATCGGGTTCAAAAATTATAACCACCTTTAGTGATTATTATATCAATAACATAAAAATAGAAGGCACGCGCACCGTAACTAACATAACAGGTAGTACTACCGCTGCCCCTAAATTTCAAATTGAATTGGAAGATGGTCGTGCTACATGGCCAGACGAAACTTTTGCTACCCGCGAAGGAAGCCATACCCGTGAATGGATACGAGCTACCAACCCAATTAACGATCAATGGCAGGTTACCGGCTCGGCAACCGGATCAAATCGGAACGGAACGCTCTATCAGGTAGAGATAAGCAAAACACTGGTATATAAACGCAGTTGTGCAGCAAGCAACCGGGTATTTATGGCGGTGGAAGGGACAAAAGTTTTAACGGTTGATGGCGGCCAGGTAATTACACTGGATTATGGAACCGGTGAGTGCGATCGTCTTGTAACTATAACCATCAACGGCCAGTCGCGCTCGGTACTGGTAAGAGGAGAGTAAGTGCATGTGGGGTGCACTTGTTAAAAGCCTGTGGTTAGTCTGACCCAGGCTTTTTTTTGTTGTTAGGTTAGGCGTAATTGCAATAAAATTTGCTATGCAACAATACCTTACCTTACTTCAGGATATAATAGATAATGGTGCAATGAAAACAGATCGCACAGGTACCGGAACCCGTTCGGTCTTTGGCAGGCAGTTGCGATTTAATCTTGCGGAAGGCTTCCCATTGGTAACCACTAAAAAGCTTCATCTTCGCTCAATCATTTACGAGTTGCTTTGGTTTTTAAAAGGCGACACGAACATAAAGTATTTGAAAGATAATGGCGTAAGCATTTGGGATGAATGGGCTGATGAAAACGGAAATCTGGGGCCCGTGTACGGAAGCCAGTGGCGCAGTTGGCCTGCACCCGATGGCCGAAGAATTGACCAGATCACCCAGGTATTAAATCAAATTAAACAAAAACCAGATTCTCGCAGGCACATTGTGTCGGCCTGGAATCCAGCGGAAGTTGATCAAATGGCCTTGCCACCTTGCCATGCGCTTTTTCAGTTCTATGTGGCCGAAGGCAAGTTGTCGTGCCAGCTTTACCAGCGCAGTGCCGATTATTTTTTAGGCGTGCCTTTTAATATTGCCAGCTATGCATTGCTTACACACATGTTTGCTCAACAAACCAACCTTGAACCAGGTGAGTTTGTATGGACAGGTGGCGATGTACATTTGTATTCCAATCACCTGGAGCAAGCTCAACTTCAGCTTACACGAAAACCTTTTCCACTACCTCAACTGGTAATTCGCAGAAAACCAAATTCAATTTTTGAATACAACTTCGAAGATTTTGAAATTGTAAACTACCAGGCTCACCCCGTAATTAAAGCACCTATTGCCGTTTAGTTTTGTTACTTTGAAACTCCTCTATCTTTTTTTTGTTTTTTTTTCGCTGCTCGCTTTTAAAGTAGGCCAGTTGCCGGCCCAAAGCAGGCCTTCGTTTGTTATTCAAAAAACGGAAAGCCCCATTGTGTTAGATGGAGTTGTGGACGAAGCGGCTTGGATAAATGCAAGTGTGATATCCGATCTGCAACAACAATTTCCGTACGATACACTCGCAGCAAAAGCTAAAACCGAATTCAGGCTTACCTACGATGATGATTTTTTGTATGTAAGTGCTATTTCGTACGATAATAGGGCTGGCGACTATGTAATTTCTTCGCTGCGAAGAGATTACCGTGGGCCGGGGCTTGATGGAGTATCGGTAGTGATAGATCCTTTTCAAGACCTCACCAACGGATTCTTTTTTGGGCTCAGTCCAATGGGGGTACAACGCGAGGGGCTCATATCAAATGGTTTTTTGGTAAGTGAAGATTTAGATCTATCGTGGGATAACAAATGGTTTTCGGGTGCGCGTATTTACGAAGGCTATTGGATAGCCGAGATTGCAATTCCTTTTAAAACGCTTCGGTTTAAGGCGGGAACAAAGGCCTGGAATATAAAATTATACCGCATTGATAGTAAAGAAAATGAACGTACCATCTGGCCGTGGACACCTCGTTTTTTTGAGCCCGGCAACCTGAATTACACCGCAGAAATGGTATGGGACAAACCACTTCAAAATCCGGGTTCCAATATTTCAATAATTCCCTATGCGGCAGCGCGTACATCGCAGAATTTTCAAACTAACGAACCACAAAAGGAACAGGCGCAATTTGGTGGCGATGCCAAAATGGCCATTACTCCTTCTTTAAATCTGGATCTTACTGTTAACCCTGACTTCTCGCAAGTTGAAGTGGACAGGCAAGTAACCAACCTGGATCGGTTCGAGTTATTTTTTCCGGAACGCAGGCAATTCTTTCTGGAGAATGCTGACTTGTTTGCTTCGTATGGACATTTACGGGCAAGGCCTTTCTTTTCCAGGCGACTGGGTATAACACGCGATCAAACTACAGGGCAAAACATTCAAAATAAGATATACTTTGGCGCCCGGTTAAGCGGTAATTTAAATAAGTTGTGGCGCATCGGATTCTTAAATATGCAAACCGCTGCCGATGCCCAGGCTGAAACTCCATCGTTTAATAACACAGTTGCTACCCTGCAAAGAAGGGTGGGAACTAATTCGAATGTTAGGGCAATCCTTATCAATCAACAAGTATTTGGTAATGATACGTTGCCTTTTCGGGTTGCAGGCTACCAGTACAACCGGGTAGCCGGGTTAGATTACAATTATAATTTTTTAAACAACAAGTGGACTGGTAATATTTTTTATCACCGGCAGTTTACCGAGCATGAACAGGAAGCACCCTTTGCCCATGGATACAGTTTAGTTTACAACACACAGGCAGTTAACTTTAATTGGTTTCATCAGATCATCGGAGGCGGGTATGCCCCCGCGTTGGGTTATGTTCCACGCAATGGCTACAAGCGTATTTCACCTTCTGGCGGCTATACTTTTTACCCGCAATCGAAGGTTATAAATAACCATGGGCCTATGGTTGATATTGCTTTAACCTGGGATGATGTTTTTGGTTATACCGATCATGAATATACAGCCGGGTATTCAGTAGCCTTTCAAAATCAAGCCACATTGCTGCTGCAGGTAAAAGATTTCTATACTTACCTGTTCCGTAATTTTGATCCAACTAATTCGCCTGCGGAAGAACAAGCAACAAAACTGCCCGAAGGAAGCGACTACCAATATACCTGGATGCAAGCCAGTTTTATTTCCAATCCGCGAAAGCTTTTAACCTATACTGTAAGTGGTGTTGCTGGCGAATATTTTAATGGAACACGAAAATCCATTACCGGGTTAGTTAATTACCGGATACAACCGTATGGTGTACTCTCGCTCGATGCCAGTTATAACCAGATTAGATTGCCTGCCCCATATAAGAGCGCTGATATTTACTTGTTGGGACCAAGGTTTGATTTAACGGTTACGCGGGCAGTATTTTTTACAACATTTTTTCAGTATAACAGTCAATATAAAAATGTAAATATCAATTCACGGTTTCAGTGGCGCTTCAAACCGGTATCCGATCTGTTTGTTGTTTATACCGATAATTACTATTACAGTTTTGAAAGTGCCGGCACTACCAACTTTACGCCTAAAAACAGAGCGTTGGTACTAAAAATTACCTATTGGTTTAATGTTTGAGGTTTGCAGTGCCAGTGTGAAGCCCTATTTTTGCCGCTTCTGAAAAAATTACCCTATTCGGAAGTATAAAATACCTTTAAAATCAACCCTTTTCACAAAGTTTCCGTTAGTTACCGCGTATGGCTGAAAAGAGTAGCATTTTTGATATGATCGGCCCTGTTATGATCGGTCCGTCCAGCTCGCATACAGCCGGTGTGGTGCGCATAGCGCGGGCCGCTATCAAAATTTTGGGTGCAATTCCTGATCAATGTGAGATTACTTTTTACAACTCATTTGCCCGTACCTATGAGGGCCATGGCAGCGATCGGGCTATTATTGCCGGTTTAATGGACTTTGGAACTGATGACAAGCGCATTCGCGACTCCTTGGAAATAGCACAGGCAAACGGACTTAACTATACATTTAGGTCGGTAGGAAATGCCTCGGCCTTGCATCCAAACTCCATCAGGCTTAAGTTGAAACATGGAAAAAAATCGGTTGAAGTGTTGGGCGAAAGCAAAGGTGGTGGTGTAATTAATATTGCTGAGGTTAATGGCTTTAGGGCCGACTTCAGTGCGGCACTACATACTCTAATTATTTTTGCCGATGATAAAAAGGGGAGCATTGCCTTTATAGCGAATGTATTAGCGCATGACGACTGCAACATTGCAACCATGTCCGTTTCGCGCAAAGGCAAAAATGACCAGGCTTGTTTGGTAATAGAAATGGACTCGGGCATTAAACCTGTAACATTTGAGTACTTGCGGAGTCTAAGTTGGGTAAAAGAAGTGATTTATATACCGGATATTGTTTTATAAAAACCTATGATGAAAAAGTTACTGTTGTGTTGCCTGGTAATAAGTGGATGGACAGCACAAGCGCAAAACAGAAAAGTGTGGACACTGCGCGAGTGTGTTGATTACGCACTACAAAATAACCTTACGGTTAAAACCAGTTTAATAAATGCCGAAACCAGCAAGGTAAATCTGGATCAGTCTAAATTTCAAATGCTGCCATCGGTAAGCGGTAGCGGTTCGTTTGGGTATAACTGGGGCCGCAACATTGACCCAACCACTAACTTGTTTGTTACCGATCGGATTAATTCGCTTAACTTCAATGCAAACTCATCTTTATTACTCTTTAATGGTTTTAGATTGTATAATTTTTACAAGCAGAGTAATGTTGACAACGAGGCTGCTGCTGAAGATTTTATAAAAGCCAAGAATGATGTTATACTAAACGTAATTACACTCTATATTACCATTGTATTTAATAAAGAGTTATTGAATAATGCACAATCGCAATTAGCTACTACTACCCAACAATTGGAACGAACCAAGATTTTAGCACAGGCAGGCTCCGTTCCCCGTGGCAATGTTTTGGATTTGGAAGCTCAGCAAGCCTCTAACGAATTAAATCTGATTACCAACGAAAATGCTGTTAACCTTTCAATATTAAGATTGAAACAAGCGCTGCAGATTCCAGCATCGCAGGCAATGGATATTGAAGTTCCGGTAATGGATGCAGATGATGGCACAATTTCCGAAACAGCCGATGAAATTTATTCGCGGGCTATTGAGCTTATGCCCGAAATAAGAAGTGCGAAATTAAAACTACAAAGTTCATTATATGCCTATAAAGCTAACCGGGGTGGCTATTTTCCCAGGCTATCCATAGGCGGTAATTTATTTACGAATTATTCCAGCGCACGCGATATAATAACACCCCTTACACCAGACGGGTATAGCCGCTCAGAACAATTGAAAGATAACCTGGCTAAGTCAGCATCGTTACAATTGCAGATACCGATTTTTAATGGCTACCAAACACGGGCATCCGTAAAACGCTCGTATTTCAATACCCAACAGGCTGAAATTAATTTAACAAGTGCTGAAAATACGTTGCGGCAATCTGTTGAAACCTCGTATAACGATGCAGTAGCATCTTCCAAGACATATCAATCAGCTTTAAAATTGGTTAATGCCCGCGAAGAAGCATTCCGGATGTCGAAGCAACGTTTCGACAATGGAGCCGTAAATTTTGTAGAATACCAAACAGCCGAAAATTCACTCTTTCAGGCCAAGTCTGATTTAGTTCGGGCTAAGTACGACTTCATTTTCAAGAAAAAAGTACTGGATTTTTATCAAGGCAAACCCATCGAATTTTAATCACTCCTTATCTAAACTATAATGGCAAAGCAAACGAAGAAAAAATCGAACAAGGCTCTATACATCATTATTGGAGTAGTAGCTTTTTTGATATTGTTTTTAATTATTGGAAAATCGGCCGGTTGGATTGGAAAGCCCAAAACGCTGGAAGTAGATGCTACCAAAGCAAAAAAAGTTTCGATAATTGAAAAAGTAAGTGCATCGGGTACGGTGCAACCCGTAATTGAAGTAAAACTTGCTCCGGAAGTTTCGGGCGAAATCACCGATCTGAATGTGGAAGATGGTGATTCGGTACGCGCAGGTGCAGTACTTGTTAAAATCCGACCCGATGTTTGGATAAGCCAATTAGAACGTTCAGAAGCATCGTACAGCCAACAATTAGCCAACCTTGAATCAACCAAGGCAGCGCTTGCACGAGCGCAGGCAACCTATACCCGGGCCGAGCAAGATTATAAACGCCAGGAGAAATTATGGAATGAGAAAGTAATTTCTGAAGCCGATTGGCAGTTGGCACAACAAAATTTTAAAGTGGCTGTAAATGATTTGAAATCAGCTGAGCAATCGGTAGAGGCTGCTAAGTTTGTTGTAAGCAGCACAGAAGCCGGTGTAAAGGAATCGCGCGAAAATGTTCGCAGAACAACTGTGCTGGCACCCATGAGTGGTGTAGTTTCTAAATTGAATGTGAAACAAGGCGAACGGGTAGTGGGTACTGCGCAAATGGCAGGTACCGAAATGATGCGCATTGCAGACCTGAGCAAAATGGAAGTGCGCGTAAACGTAAATGAAAATGATATTGTGCGGGTACACCTGGGCGATTCGGTAATCATAGACGTGGATGCATACAGCAGTTCAGGAAAAGAGTTTAAAGGTATTGTTACCAATATTGCCAACACTGCCCGCGATAAAGTTTCGGCCGATGCCATTACTGAATTTGAAGTACGGATTCTCATACTTCAATCCAGTTATGCGGATTTAATAAAGGCCGGAAATAAATACCCTTTTCGTCCGGGTATGACAGCCAGTGTGGATATTGTTACAACCCGTAAAGACAATGTGTTGTCGGTGCCGCTTGCAGCTGTAACCACCCGCGCACCCGAAGGTGCCAAAGTTGCAGTTAATCAAGACAATGAACGCCCACAGGTAACGGATTCAAGTAAACCAAAAGCTGAAAAGAAACAAGACAAGGTAGTGGTATTTGTTAACGAAAACGGTGTGGCTAAAATGGTAGAAGTAAAAACGGGTATAAGCGATTACGACAATATAGAAATCATTTCTGGCTTGCCTGATTCGGCTACAGTTATAACGGGCCCGTTCCTGGAGGTATCAAAAAGGTTGAAGGATGGCGATAAAATTACTGTTAAGCAAGAGGCAAAGAAAGACGAGAAAGCCAAAACTGAAAGTAAGTAAAGTTACACAACCATATTACAAAAGCCTGGCTACATGGCCGGGCTTTTTTTATGTGCTGAATTATTGATTGTATAATAAGCGTATCTTGCAGCATAAATTTTAAACAGCCATGATAGCACATCCCTGGCATGAAGCTCCGGCTGGAACCAACATACCCGAGTATGTTAATGCCATTATTGAAATTTCGATTGGAATGCGCACCAAATACGAGGTTGATAAAGAAACCGGATTATTAAAATTGGATAGAGTACTCTATTCAGCCGTACATTACCCGGCCAACTATGGGTTTATTCCCCAGTCGTTAGGAGAAGATAACGATCCGTTGGATATTATGGTACTTTGTCGCGAACCAATCAGGCCTCTATGCTTAGTACCAGCGCGTGTCATTGGTGTAATGCGAATGGTAGATCAAGGCCTTGCCGATGATAAAATTCTGGCTGTTGCTGAAAATGATGCGAACACACGTCATGTTACCGACATAGCCGAACTGGCAAATCACTACAAACTTGAATTGAAAGAATTTTTTGAAAGTTATACCCGTCTCGAAAATAAGAAAGTTTCGGTGCCTGAATTTCAAGGTAAAGCAGTGGCTATGAAAATTGTTTCGGATGCTTTGGTATATTATAAAACCAAATTTAAACAGCTTTGAAAATCGGATTTGATGCCAAGCGTCTATTCAACAACTTTACCGGGTTGGGTAATTATAGCCGTTTTGTGGTAAGTGCATTGGCCAATCGATTTCCGGAACATGAGTATTGGCTTTATACGCCCCGCTTGCGCGATCATCCGGAAACACGGGTGTATCAAAACCCCAAGTTTGTTATTCGTAAACCAGAGGCAATATTAGCCAAACGTTTCTCATTTGTATGGAGAAGTTATGCCTTGGGTAATGTAGCTGCAAAAGATGGTGTTACAATTTTTCATGGTCTTAGCAATGAATTGCCCATTACCAAACCGCGTTCGCTAAAAACGGTAGTTACAGTTCACGATCTGATCTTCAAACGGTTTCCGGAGTATTACAAAGCAGTTGATGCACAGATTTATACCTGGAAGTTAAAAAATGCATGCGCTTCCGCTGATGTAGTAATTGCCATTAGCCAACAAACAGCATCCGACCTGCAGGAATTTTTAGATGTCCCGGCATCAAAAATAAAGGTGGTGTATCAGGGTTGCCATCCAAATTTTAAAATATTGGCAACTAATGAGCAAAAGCTGTACGTGCAAAAAAAATATAACCTACCGCAGCAATTTCTTCTTTGCGTTGGAACACTGGAGCGAAGAAAAAACGCGTTGACATTAGTAAAGGCATTAGCAGGGTTAAAGGACTCATTGCCTTTGGTGTTGGTGGGTAAAGCAACTGAATACACAAAAGAAATTCGAAATTTTGTAGAGACAAACAACCTGCAACATCGGGTTTTTATGCATCACGATGTTTCGTTTGCAGATTTACCTACAGTTTATCAGTTAGCTCAGGTATTCATTTATCCTTCCTTGTTTGAAGGTTTTGGAATCCCAATAATAGAGGCGATTGTATCCGGTGTGCCCGTGATAACCTCCACAGGATCCTGTTTTGCCGAAGCAGGTGGTAGCGGTGTAATTTATGTTAACCCTACCAGCGAAGATGCGCTGGCTGCACAAATTGAGTTACTGAGTTCAAGCACCGATATGCGCAGTAGGATGATTTCAATTTCACAAGAATACGTTCGCCAGTTCGAGCCAGCGGTGATAGCTCAAAACATGATGCAGGTTTATCAGGCTATCGGCTAAATTAATTTCTGAAAATAAGCTCCGGCTTCCATTAGCCAGGCAACGCCTACATGAACAAATACACCACCCCAAACAGACCGGGTATAAAGTGCAATTGTTCCCAGTATATAACCACCAAAAACAGAGCTGATGGTTTCGCCCATTGGTTTGCCAAAATGCAGGTAACAATAAATTGTAACCATGGGTAGTATCGCATCTTTACCCAGCACCTGTGCCAAACCAATCACAAAGAATCCACGAAACAATAATTCAACATTTAAAAAATCCAATCCGTAAAGGAATTCAAAGATGAGGGCTGGCAAATAAGAAGGCCAGCCCCATAGTTCGGCAACGTTGGTAGTTTTATAAATAGGATAGTAGTTGGAGAAACTTGGATGAAAGCTTGCCAGCAATATGATGGGCGCCAGCATTGCCAAAAGGTATATATAAGGCTTTATTGTGCCGGCCTGTGTAAGCCCGTAAAGGCTAGACCGTGAAGGATCCAGGGTTTTATTGAAGATCAAGAGTGGAACTAAAACAATCACGAACCCCATTGCATGATTACCCGTTCTGAAAAGCCAGGAGTAACCATTATACTTTTGATCCAAGAAAGACACAAGATCATGCAAATAAGGAAACCCCCGATCAACCGACAACACAAGCAGTCCGAACAATGATAGTAACCAGAAACTTCTCTTTTGCCAGTAAGAAGAATTGCGATTGAATCTGGAAACCAATAAGCACGTTCCATAATAGCCCGTGGCATACAGTATAAAATAATAAACGGCCCTAATCCATTTGCCGGTATGTTTATCAATTACTCCGTTTTCAAGATTAATGGAATAATTAATACTGATGGAAGTAATCAGCAGCAAGGCAATAGCACTATAATAAAGCGGTTTAAAATCGCTGCGCAGATGTTCTCGTATAATCTTTACTAACTTCTTCACTGAAACGAATGCAACTTTTGATAGACCAGATGGATTGGTAAACCCATTACTGTGAAGTAGGAGCCCACAATTTTATCAATGATAGTAATTCGAGTACCGGTTGCGGGTTGGGTAATGGTTTGCTCAATCAGGTTGTGGCGATTAATGCTATTTAGAAAATCAATTTCTTCTTTTGAGCAAGGATTAAAATTTTCTGGTAAGCAATCTTGCGCGCCATAGGCCCCGGCTTTATCAAGTGGTTTAAAATGATCAATATAGAATTCAATATCTGTTTGCAAAAGCGAACGGAACGTGACTTGTGTTTGATCACGAAAGCAGATTGATTTCGTTTTGGATAATAAACATACTGCAGTTACAACCGTATGTGTTTTACCACTGAGTTTACGAAGCATGTTAATGGCATCGTTGCGATCGGTTGGTTTGTTCAGGATTTCATTATTAAGAATTACCACCGTATCCGAAGCCACAACAACTTCATCTTGTAAGTCAGCTTCAAAAACTCGTGCTTTCTTTTCTGCCAGATAGGCCGGAACATCTACCGCGGGCATAGAAGCGGAAAAGGATTCATCAATGTCCGGAACATGCACTGTAAATGAAAAACCAATCTCACGCATCAGGTATTGCCTGCGAGGCGAACTGGAGGCGAGTATAAGTGGACGGTTGATCATTTAAAGGCAGGTGCAAAATCTGGAAGTGCAAACTCTTCTTCGCGAATAGAACTGAACAATAATCCACACACAACTTTCGGGTAGAAGTAGGTAGATTTTTGCGGCATGGTATAACCGCTGGCGCACACCCGCTTTACATCTTCAATGGAAATATCTTGCGTAATGATTGCCATTTGCACTTCCTCACGTATTACTTTGGCTAAGCAATCGGAGAAACTTCTATCGAACGATATGTTCTCGGACTTGCGTTGATCTTTGCCTTGTATGCCTAATATCTTTTCAATTATAAAATAGTGCAGCACAGTTAAGTCTAACGCTTTAATATCTTCTGGAAAATTCCACTTTAACTTGTGAAAGGCCTCTGGCTTAAGCCTTACTTTCAGCGTTCGGTCTTTCAACAAAATTCCAAAAGCCCACTTCTTACCCAGAATAATTTCATTTAGCGTATCTGCATCTTCAATTTCTTTTACAATGAAATCGGTTTGAAGTTGTTCAATAAATTCATTCTCCGAAAAATCAGGTAAGTCATGAATTAATCTGTGCGTAGGTAAAATTCGTAAGTCATCGGCCTCTGTATTAGTCAGGTACATCAAATGGAAATTGTACCCTTCGTTGCCGGTGTGGTTTGCATTAAGTTGCTTCTGCTGATGTTTGTAAAACAGCGAACCTTCGTAGCGATGATGGCCATCGGCCAGAATTATTTTTCGTGCTTTCATCGCAGCTACAAACTTCTTGATTATCGAAGCATCGTGAATGATTGCCAGTACATCGCGCACGCCCTGGTAATCTTCGCTTTCATACAAGGGCGAAAGCATGGCTTCATCCATGTATTTTTCCAATTCAAAATCAGGGTCGGTATAAAGACCGTGCGTAGGACTTACCTGTAACTCTGTTTTTTCCAATAGTTCAATCCGGTCGTTCACAGCTTTTGGTATCGTGCTTTCATGACGTAGAATTACATTGTCTTCCCAGTCGTAAGTACGAATGTGGCAGATGAATCCTTTGCGACAATAATCTTTTATGGAGCCTGCTAATTTGAAATGCTGATAGTACACATAGATAGCCGGGAGTTTATCCTGGACCAATGTGCCGTTGTTTTTCCATTGCTCTAAAAGTAAGCCCGCTTTGGTGGCAGCATTGGGTCCTTGCGGTACCGATAAGTGAATACTGTTAAGTGGATTTTGAAACAACGCCTTTCGTTGCTTATCCGATACCACATCGAAGAGAGGCGAAGTGAGGGTATCAATTTTTCGTGTTAACGCTTCGTTATACCGCCACGCGCGGATAGGTTTTATTTCGGCCATGTAGAATACAATTTTTGTTCGAAGGAGTCAGACCGATTTACAAATCAGCGTATATGAGTCAGACTCCTTTAGTCAAGTTCGGTTTTTCTTCCAGTTTGAAACAGGTGTTGATTCTATTGCAGCAACTTGTGCAACTTTTTCGGTTGGCAACGTTGCTAACAATGCTGCCAATAGTTCTTCTGTTTCATCTTGTTGTGCCCGCAGTAATTCAGGTTTAAAATATTTTTCCACAAACTTGGTATCGAAGTTACCACTTGTAAAGGCTTCATGTTTTAATACAAAGCGACAAAAGCTCAGTGTAGTTTCCAATCCGGTAATGGTATATTCATCAATCGCGCGAATGGTTTTAGTGATGGCACGTTCGCGTGTACTATCGTGGCAAATCATTTTGGCAATCATCGGATCGTAATAAAACGGCACGGCCATGCCTTGTTCAAAGCCATCGTCAACCCGAATACCATGACCTTGCGGACGTATATAAGTTTTAAGCGTACCAATATCCGGTAAAAAGTTATTGGCCGGGTCTTCGGCATACACGCGCACTTCAATGGCATGACCATTGATTTTTAAATCCTCTTGTTTGAATGGAAGTTTTTCACCTTCTGCTATTAGAATTTGAAGTTTAACCAAATCAAGTCCTGTAATTTCTTCCGTTACCGGATGCTCCACCTGCAACCGCGTATTCATTTCCAGAAAATAGAAGTTCAGATTTTCATCTACAATAAACTCAACGGTGCCGGCATTGTAATAATTAGCAGCCTTTGCAACGTTCACGGCAGCTTCGCCCATTTTTTTTCTAAGCGCTGGTGTAAGCACCGATGAAGGCGCTTCTTCAATTACTTTCTGATGCCTGCGTTGCACCGAGCATTCACGCTCAAATAAATGAACCACATTTCCATGTTGATCGCCAAAAATCTGAAATTCAATGTGACGAGGTTGTGTAACATATTTTTCAATGAACACGGAGCCATCGCCAAAAGCAGATTTAGCTTCGCTTACTGCACGATCCATTTGTGTTTCGAAATCAGGTTCAGCATCTACAATGCGCATGCCTTTGCCACCGCCACCGGCACTTGCCTTTATTAAAATAGGATAACCAATTTCGGTGGCAATCTTTTTTGCTTTCGCCAGGTCGGAGATAGGCTCGGATGTTCCGGGGACAAGCGGCACATTAAATTTTGCAACCGCTGCTTTGGCGGCTAGCTTGCTGCCCATCAATTCAATTGATTCGGGCGAAGGACCGATGAAAATAAAGCCTTCTTTTCTTACTAATGCTGCAAAATCTTCATTCTCCGAAAGGAATCCATAACCAGGATGAATAGCATCGGCACCGGTTTGTTTGGCCGCGGCAATGATCTTCTCCATCACCAGATACGATTGTGCGGATGGCGGTGGACCTATACAAATAGCTTCATCCGCAAAGCGCACGTGCAAAGCTTGCCGGTCGGCCTCGCTATAAACCGCTACGGTTTTGATACCCATTTCGCGAGCGCTGCGCATAATACGCAAGGCAATCTCGCCCCGGTTGGCTACCAATAGTTTTTTAATCTTTTTCATTGCTGCAAATTACAATCTGCAATGGTAATGAATTAAGGAAATATGTGGTGTCCTTTTCAACTGAACGGTTGGATTTGGCTGTATTTATGAACTCTATGTTAATTTTTCTATTTTTGCCGCGAATTTTGGCGCAGATAAGTCTGACCAAAACAGTTTAAAACCAAGTGCTTACGTTTACTCAACCCTTACTATGGTCGATTTATTTGACAAGCTGAAAATGGAGGCCGGTCCGCTGGCCAAATACTCACACCTGCCCGATGACTATTTCTTCTTCCCCAAACTGGAAGGTGAGATTGGCCCGCGCATGAAGTTCAATGGTAAAACCGTTTTGAACTGGAGTTTGAATAACTACCTCGGGTTAGCCAACCACCCCGAAGTAAGAAAGGCTGATGCCGATTCGGCTGCTCAATACGGCCTTGCTTCGCCTATGGGTGCCCGCATGATGTCAGGTAACTCGGTACATCATCTTGAATTAGAAAAACAACTTGCGGCTTTCGTACAGAAGGAGGATGCTATGTTGTTGAACTATGGCTATCAGGGAGTACTTTCTATTATCGATGCGATTGTAGATCGTAAAGATGTGATTGTATATGATAGCGAATCGCACGCCTGTATTATTGATGGCGTTCGCCTGCACATGGGTAAGCGTTTTGTGTACCCGCACAACAACATGGAAAACCTGGAGAAGCAACTTCAGCGGGCTACCAAATTAGCCAACGAAACCGGTGGTGGTATTCTGGTAATTACCGAAGGTGTTTTCGGAATGTCAGGTAACATGGGCGATTTGAAAGGAATAGTTGAACTGAAGAAGAAATACAATTTCCGTTTGTTTGTAGATGATGCGCACGGCTTTGGAACCATGGGCTCTACTGGTGCCGGTGTAGGCGAGGAGCAAGGCGTGCAAGATCAGATTGATTTATACTTCTCAACGTTTGCCAAGTCAATGGCCAGCATTGGTGCATTTGTGGCTGGCGATAAAAAGATCCTGAAGTTTTTGCGCTACAGTGTTCGTTCTCAGATTTATGCCAAGTCGTTACCGATGCCACTCGTGATTGGTGGATTGAAGCGATTGGAGTTGGTGAAGAAACATCCGGAATTACGGGCCGATCTGAAGAAGATTATGGCAGCGATCAAAACCGGGTTAAAAGATCGCGGGTTTAGTATCAACCCAACTCAAACACCACCTACTCCTGTGCTATTCAAAGGCGGGGTTGGAGAGGCAGCTAATATGTCGATGGATTTGCGCGAGAATTATGGCATTTTCTGCTCGGTTGTTATCTACCCGGTGGTGCCAAAAGACGTAATTATGTTCAGAATTATCCCCACCGCGGCCCATACACTGGCCGATGTGGAAGAGACCCTGAACGCGTTTTCTGCGCTAAAAACGAAGCTTGACAGCGGTTTTTATAAGGAGGAGGCATTAGTTTCGGTTACTAAAGTCTAAAAAAGTGGCCTTTTGGCTTGTTTTTAAAGCCTTTTGCTTAAATTAGCCTTGAGATTTGAAAATTTTAACATCTAAACATCTATAAAAAATGAAAAAATTTGAAGAACTAAAGACCATCATTGCATCATTAGAAGCAGATGCAGACAAGTTCTACAATAAGGGAAATAGTGCTGCCGGAACCCGCATCCGCAAGGGCATGCAAGACCTAAAAAATGCTGCCCAGGCCATCCGCCAGGAGGTTCAGGAGTTAAAGAATAAAGAAGGTCAATAATTAAATTTACCTTTTCAGAAGAGCTGAATCAGGGTTACTGGTTCAGCTTTTTTTTTAAGAAGCATCCTGGTTTTGAAATTTGACTCAGTATTTCAAGAATTATTAGTGATGCATTTTTTAAGTTATTTACAAATTTCAGACTCCACTTTGGCAGAAATGGTTACGCCATGAGATTTTGCTTGATGTAAGTCGTTACAAGCCTCTGCAAATTTACCTAACCGATGCCAGGCTTGTGCCCGGTTATAGTAGGCAAGTCCATAGTTTGGATAATAAATCAGGGCAGTAGTGTAATCTTCAATTGCTTCCGCAAAGCGGTTTAACTTTACCATTACATTTCCATGGCTAAGCCAACCTTTTTCGTATTCGGGTTTAATTGTAATCACCTGTTTGTAATCGGCCAGGGCTCCGGTAAAATCTTTTGCCCGCTCTTTTATTAAGCCACGGTTCAGGTAGTAGTCAAAGTTATCAGGCTCCAGGTTGATGGCTTCATTGTAGTCGCTCAATGCACCGGTTAAGTTGCCTGCATTTAATCGAAGTAAACCTCGTTCTGCATAGGAGTATGGTAGCTGTGGGTTAGCAGCAATTGCTTCAGTTAGTAACTGCTCGGTCCTGGTTGAAAATCGATCACTCCTCAATAAGGCAAGGTTATGGCGGGCCAGGCTATTATCGCTGTCTAAGTATAAGACCTTTTCAAAATCAGCTCGTGCTTTCGTGGTGTCTCCGGCCTGCTGATATGCCAAGCCACGACCTAAATAAAAATTATGATAATCAGGTGTTAGATTAATAGCAGAATCAAAATATAGAATAGCTTGCCTATAATTCTTTAATTTCAATTCAATTTGACCCAGGTAATCAAAAAACGTGGGGCGTAAATTATTACTGGCCGAAAATATGCGGTTGGTGCCTCCATCGCCTTTTTGGGTTTGATAGAAAACCGTATTTGTTTCAATTCCGGTTGGGAGTTTTAGCAATTGCAAAAAATCTTCTTTGGCAACAGCCCATTGTCCGTATTCAAACCGGCTTACCGCGCGACTAAACAAAGCCTCTTTATTGTCGGGATTACTCTCTAAGAAAATATTGTAATCGGTAAGCGCTCCTTGTTTATCACCCAGAGCCTCGCGAACTTGTGCCCTGCTAAAATAAGCTTGCATAAAGTAAGGTTGTAGTCGCAGGCATTCCGTAAAGTGGGCGAGGGCAGTTTTGTAAGACCGGGCGGTGGCCGCAGCCTCACCTTTTTCGAAATAGTACTGGGCCGTTCGTTTTTCCTGGGCAAATAACATCCCGCTAAATGCAAATACCACCACGCAACCAGTGCGAGTCAGAGCCATGCTTCAAGATGCGCAATTATTTTCCTAAAGTAAAACGGTTAACAGGCTCCTAACGTTTTAAGGTTGGTTGTAAACCAAACCGTACAAATCTTGTTTTATTAATATGGAAAAAGTTAAGAAGACCAAAACTCAAAAGGCTATCTCAGCCGATAAAATAACCGAGGCTTACCGCGAGCAAGTTTTAACTTCGGGCAAAGTACCAACATCGGTATTTACTTTCTGTAAAACCATTGGTATAGCCGAAAGCGATTTCTATCAACACTTTGCCTCTTTCGAAGCCATAGAAAAGTCGATATGGATCAACCTCATTGAATCTACCCGGAAGCGCATTGAGACTGATGCCGATTACCAGTCTTTCGGAACCCGAGAAAAGATACTTACGTTTTACTTCAGTTTGATTGAAGCACTTAAAACAGACCGGAGTTTTATTCTATATCAATTAAAAGGCTGGAAGCAACCGCTAATGCCTGTTTTCCTGAAAGGTTTTAAAACTTCATTCGATGAATGGATCAACCCGGTGCTGAATGCGGGCAAAGTTTCGGGCGAGGTAGCCAACCGACCTCTTCTCGATAAACGCTACGATGTTTTGTTCTGGATGCATTTCATGTTTATTCTGCAATTCTGGACGCACGATGACAGTGCCAACTTCGAGAAAACAGATGCAGCCATTGAAAAATCTGTAAACCTGGCTTTCGACTTAATCGGAAAAGGAGTGCTCGACAACGCGCTCGACTTTGGAAAGTTTTTGTACCAGAATGCCAAGAACTAAATCCGAATGAAAGAACAGAAAAGTATTCCGGTAGGAAAGGTACAACGCGCTTCCAAATTCATTTCCACCGGTGCCAAAATCGGAACCAACTACCTGAAGCATTACGGCAAGAAACTGGTTAACCCCGATCTCTCTAAAGATGAATTGCACCAGGACAACGCTACCGACATCTATAAATCATTAAGCGAATTAAAAGGCAGTGCGCTTAAAGTAGCACAGATGCTGAGCATGGATAAGAACCTGTTGCCTACGGCTTATCAGCAACAGTTTGCGATGGCCCAATACAGTGCGCCACCACTTTCTTATCCATTGGTTGTGCGCACCTTCGAGAAATCGTTACAGAAAAAACCGGCTGAGTTGTTCGATTCTTTTCAGACTTCCGCCAGCAATGCGGCATCTATCGGACAGGTTCACCAGGCAACATTAAAAGGAAAGAAGCTTGCAGTAAAAATTCAATACCCGGGTGTGGCTGATAGTGTAAAGAGCGACCTGGCCATGGTAAAGCCAATAGCCTTGCGCATGTTTAAACTAAATCAAGCCGATTACTATGAGTTTATTGGCGAAGTGGAAGTGCGCCTGCTGGAAGAAGCGGATTACAAACTGGAATTGAAACGCTCCATGGAGCTTTCGAAGCAGTGTGCTGAAATTCCGAACTTGGTATTTCCAACGTATTATCCGGGCCTTTCGGCAGATCGTATTTTAACTATGGATTGGATTGAAGGCAAACCGTTGGGTGAAATGTTTAAGGCCAATTCGTGGACACAGGAAGAGCGTAACCGCATAGGGCAGGCTTTGTGGGATTTCTATCACTTCCAGATTCATACGCTGCGTTCGGTGCATGCCGATCCCCACCCGGGTAATTTCATTATTACACCCGATAGTAAATTGGGCATCATCGATTTTGGTTGTGTCAAGGTTGTGCCACAGGCATTTTACAAAGTTTACTTTCAATTATTGGACAAGGATATCCTGAACGATAAACCCCGGCTGAATAAAGTGTTTTATGATTTGCGCTTTATTTATCCCGATGACACAAAACAGGACATTTCCTTCTTTACAGAAGTATTTACCCGATTGGTTGAATTGTTGGGCCGCCCGTTTCGTACCCCTCGGTTTGATTTCTCGGAAAAGCAGTACTTCGAATCGCTGTATTCATTTGGTGAAGAAATAGGGCAGATGAAAGCCTTCCGCGAATCGAAGAAAGCCCGTGGTGTAAAAGATGCCTTGTATATTAATCGAACCTATTACGGACTTTATAACCTGCTGCATGAGTTGAAAGCGGATATAAATACCACCTCTTTTGTCGCATTTGCACCCTAAAGTTTATTTTGAAAAAATATTCATAACCAATAACTTAGTGGCCTGTAGTTAATTTTTTAAACTAAGATACTATGAGGGCCATCTGGAAAGGACACATCCAATTTTCGCTTGTTACAATTCCGGTGCGGATTTACAACGCGATTGATACCGGGCAGACTATCAGCTTCAACCTGCTTAGCAAAGATGGCCACAACCCGGTTAGCTACGAGAAGAAAGACAAAGTTACCGGCCAGCCACTCAAGAACGAAGACATTGTGAAAGGCTATCAATACGAACCGGGCCAGTTCGTAATTATAGAACAGGAAGACCTGAACAAGGTAAAACTCAAAAGCGAGAAGATCATAGAAATGGAAGGCTTTGTAAAAGCCGAAGAAGTACACCATACTTTATTTGAATCGCCTTACTTTATTGGTCCCGATGGCGATATAGCTGCCAAGACTTACGGACTGCTATGCCAGACATTAAAAGAAAGTGGAAAAGTAGGGGTGGGCAAAGTAGTGTTGCGCGATCGGGAGACTCCCGTATTGATTTCACCGCACGAAGGTGGTATTTTAATGTATCGCTTACGCTACCCAAACGAAGTGCGCAAAATGAGTGAGGTTCCACAGCTACTGGAAGTTAAAGCCGATAAAGAGCAACTGAAGTTAGCCAAAACATTGGTTGACTCCATGACAACCAGCTTCAGCAAAATAGAAATGAAGGATCACTATTACGATGCACTCAAGGCGATTATTGATGCGAAGATTGCCGGTAAAGAGATTGTAATGGTTGCCGAAGAAGAGCCAGTGGTGGTTGATATTATGACCGCACTGAAAGCCAGCATTGAAGCGGCCAAAAAGAAGCCAATGGAAAAAGCCAAAGGCACAACTATGAAAGTTGAGAAGGAAACGAAAAAGGTTGTGCGCAGAAAAGCAAGTTGATGCTTTGGCGTCAGACGGCTCCAAGCCGTCAGGACGCCTTAAACCGTAATAATCTATGCTTTTCAACGAAGGTAGCTTTTACCATATTTATAATCGTGGCAACAATAAACAACTCATTTTCTTTCAGGAAAGAAATTACCAGTACTTTCTTGATAAAGTAAAAAAGTATATCGTGCCCAATGCGAACTTACTAGCATGGTGTCTGATGCCTAATCATTTTCATTTACTAATTCAGGCAAACGAGGCAACGGAGAAGTTGGTTAAAGAAAAACCAATCCCAATTAATGCCTTAACTGAGGGAATAAGATTGCTCTTGAGTACTTATTCACAAGGGGTTCAAAAGCAACAAAATCTGAAGGGAAATTTATTTCAACAAAAGACCAAATCAAAATGTGCAGATGAATACCTAACTACTGTCTTTCATTATATACACCAAAATGCTTTGAAAGCTGGGTTGGTTAATCGAATAGAAGATTATAGCTGGTGCTCATTTCGAGAATATCTGATTAACACGCCAGATGGATTATGTAATACGTCAGTAGCATATGAGTTTATGAATCTGGACACAGGGAGATTTTTAGAAGACTCTTATGCAGTTATTTCTGATTATAAGGTGAAATTATTTGAGCTAGAATAAAGGCGTCTGACGGATTGTTAGCAAAACCTTAATCCGTCTGACGCCTAAGGATATTTTTGGTTAAATTTGTGCGATGGCCAAGGTGATCCAGTTTCCAATTCCAAATCCTGAAAAGTTTGGGTTTAAACCGGTTCGGAAAAAGAAACCCGGCACCGAGCCCAGGCACGGCCAGTTGCATCTGTTTGGAGGAGCTAAAATTATAAATCTCAATAGCCTTACTCCGTTTGACGAAGCGCTTATGTTGGATGAACAAGGCGACAACCGGGCGGCACAGCAATATCAGAAAGCCATAGATGCAGGAGATTCTATTGCCGATGCATACTGCAACCTAGGCATTATCGAATCAGGTAAAAAACAATACACAAAGGCCATTGATTGTTTTACTAAATCACTAAAAGCAGATCCCAGGCATTTTGAAGCACACTACAATCTGGCTAATGTTTATGCGGAAGTCGGCAATCTTCCTTTAGCTAAAATTCATTATCAGATTTCTATTGAAATAGAACCAGATTTTCCAAACAGCTATTTTAATTTGGGCATTACCTTGGCCATGAATAAAGAGATTGATGCAGCCATTCAGAGTTTGCTAACTTACCGAAACCTTGCCGGTGATGAAGATCAAAGCCAGGCTGAAGAATTGATTGCAAGCTTGATGCGCTCCTTGCGCTGATTACATCATAAAAATAGTGATGAAGAAAAGAACACTTCTGTAAATCTCCAGCGCTACTTTTAAAAACAAAATCAAAATAACGGACTTCAATACCAACCGCCAGCTCCGCTCGTGGTAAAAAGTATAGCTACTTCGTAATACAAAATACAAGTTGGTTGAAATGAAAATTACGGTCAAGATGGTTTCGTCTAGGTAAGCGCCCAAACCAAACAACCGAACAATGATAGTCAGTAGGATAGCGTTTAAAAAAAGATTAAAACTTGCCAGTTCAACCGCATAACCAACATGATCCATGAAGAACTTATTCTTTTTCCAATAAAGAACATTCAGTGGTAACGAACTGAGCACTACAAAAACCATTACCATTAACTTGGCCAGAGTTGCCGTTTTTAAATTGTAAAGCATGGCAAACGCGTTTACATCTACACCCAGGCTAACCGCTTTGGTTGCAATAAGCGTTTTATAAAACTCGCTAAAGGGCGACAGGAGTTGCGTTGTGAGCGAAGCATTAAACAACTGAATAAGTGGAAAGAAAAAATAGATCAGGTTCAATACAAAAAATAACGACATCGGGCTGATGTTCCTAACTCGTTTACCGGCAGCAAAATCGCGGGCTACGGTACCGGGTTTACGAAGCACCTGCCAAAGTGTGCGGATAAATTTGCTATCGGCAAACGTAACCGTTAGCAGTACCGAGTTGAGAATAGACTTAAATGATTTATCCGCTGTGGTCAGAACTTTTTCGCCACAAATATTGCAGTAGCTTCCGATAAATTCATTGCTACAACTTTTGCAGGTATGGCGAGTGTCAGTCATGGCCAGCAAAAGTAAACCTTATTTAAAAACAGAACTATTGTCGTTTGGCAAGGGTGTACACAGTACCCAGCTTATCGGTTAATAATAAAATGCGCCCACCTTTTACTGCTTCAAACTGGCAGGCAAAGTTTTCCGTTTCGCCCTGAAAGCGATTGGTTAATGTAAGTGTCCAGTTATTGGAAGAGAACTTTCCATTATAAACTTGTCTCGAAAATTTTTGGTTGCCCACTACACCGGAAGCACCAGCATGATCGCTTTGATAGGTGCCATTGGGATTGAATGTAAAGATGTGTGCCAATGAGGTTGCCGTGTCCCCGGCATAGCCACCGCCATTTACATAGTAGTAAGAGAGCGAAGCATAATCGCTTGCTCCCCATGTTCCGGTAAGGTCAGTTGCAGCTACAGCAAATTTATTCCGGTATTGCATGTTTACATTTTTATCCCACCCAAACTCATCGTTGTGGTAGGGTACAAACTCATTATCGTAGGTTTGTTTGTTGGGTGCTACAAATTCAAGGTAGCGGCCATTGCCATTGGAGTAATGTTTTTTGAAAAGTACAATATGAAATTGTTTGCCACTTGCTTTTTCAATTCCATCAGCCGAAGCAAACGAAACGGATTCCCAGCTTTGAATGGGTTTTACTTCCAGATTGCGGATATTGGTGTAACGTGGAGCTACCAATACACTCCAGGCTGTTGCAAGGCCATCGCGTAGAACGGAATTGTAGGCATCGGCTTGTGCATTCGGGTAATGGACTAATACTTTTAGATTACCTTTTGTAACAGTTACAAAATCAGATTCGGCAGTTGCACTCCAGCCATCATCAAAATTAGTTGTTTGAAAAGAATAAGATTGACTAGATATAGGTTGAACGGTTGTTTTGCTTGTAACCTCAGCGGCAAGTGGTAAAAACTTTAACGACTGAATAAATTGATCAATTGTTGCCTGGTATTTGTTGCTGTTGGTAACAAGGATTACCGCTATGTAACGCGCTTGTTGTGTGGCAACCACTTGCCAAACCCAACCGGCAGTATTCCGATCTTTAAACGAGGTAGAGCCAGAAATTATTTGCCATCCGTTTTGATTTACTACCTGATTAAGTTGAGGTTGCGAAGTAACAGAAACTGTCTGTTGTGCAATTTGTTCCCACGCTTGATTGAAATTTTCTGAGGCTGAACTCAACCCTTGTTGCGATGGATAAATTCCGGCCATTGCATACGTACCATCATTTGTATCCATAACCGTAAGCTGAACTACATCGGTACGTTTGGTATCGATACCCCACCCGGTTGGTACATGGTACATAACATAATCAAATTGTTGTTGCGCAATTGTCTGTGTACTTACCAAAATCAGAATAGTGAATGCTGTTTTCATGGAGTATGGTTTACAAACCCAGTCGAAGATAGCAAGAATTCCGCCAACATTTATCGAAGTTGTTTCAGCACTTTTCTGGCGCGCGAAACAAAACCAGGCGAACCAAACGGCAACTGACTTTCTAAGATGAGAACGATTTCGTTCTTCAATTCGCGATTTGTGTTGGCAAGATTGGCCAGCACGGTCATGGCAAAAACTTTAATAGCAGTTGGTTCATTACTGGTTAAGAATGCAAAGCAACAATTTGCAATTCGCCCCTGATATCGGATTGGTATCTGAACAAACTGAAGTGCCCGTAATAGGTTTCGTTTTATAGCATCGGCAAGTACTGTGGCTTCCAACATTTTTGCGATTGTTGCAAAGTGTTTATTTAAAAATGCGGGTTGGCGCTGCACGCAATAACTAAGCGGCCATGCTGCACGTTGGGTAACCCGATACGGCCCGGCAGCAAATACCAACATTAGTTCATCAAACTTCTGTTGGCTGGTTATTTGACTAATAATTCTGTCGCGCTGTGCTTTTGTTTGAGGTTGTTCCAGTAATTCTACCAATTTCATTTTCAGCAGATTAAGCTCTAATAATACTTAAATTTTTAAATATAACTTATTGATAATGTGGATTTTTAAATAATCTATCTTAACTTTATGTTTAATATAAATTGATGGAGTTATGATGCTCATTTTTACCATCGCAGCAACCGCATTTTTTCAACTGGGTTTGTGCTTTTTCTGCTTTTATATGAAGCAACGCACCGCCTGATTGAGTCTGCACTGCGCCTTATAATTTATTTTCAACCCTTGCTTTAACACGCTTCGGGGCTAACTGGGTTATGTTAATTTTGCGATCTTAATTTGATACGTTTCGTGAATTATCTCTCTGCAGAAGGAATTGCCAAGTCGTTTAATGATCGCTGGTTGTTTAAAGATCTTACCTTGGGTATGGCACAAGGTGAGAAGCTTGCATTGGTAGGCGAGAACGGTACCGGTAAATCAACCCTGTTGAAAATTCTTACCGGACAACTTGCTGCCGATGCCGGTGTTATTTCCTTTCGGGAAGGAATTAAGTCCGGATTTTTAACACAACAACCAGTAGCCGATGATCGGCTTACCGTAAAGGAAATCATCTTCGACAAAAACAATCTGGTGGCGGCCGCGGTAAACGAATATGAATCGTGTTTACACGACCCGCAGGTTTCGCCTGAGCGCATGCAACATGCCTTAGAGCAAATGGAAGCATTGAATGCGTGGGACTACGATGCGAAGGTTCAGACCATAACCGGTAAACTTGGAATTGTTAATCTCGATCAACCTTTCGGTGAACTTTCCGGAGGTCAGCGAAAGCGAATTTTTCTCGCTCAACTGTTACTGGCCGAACCGGACCTGATCATCATGGATGAGCCTACCAACCATTTGGACCTGGAGGCTATTGAATGGCTGGAAACTTACCTGAGCGGACAGAACATAACCTTGCTAATGGTTACCCACGATCGCTACTTCTTAGACAATGTGGCCAACCAGATTCTGGAACTTGACCGAGGTAAACTTTATCGGTATAAAGGCAACTATGCCTATTTTTTAGAGAAGAAGTCGGAACGGGAAGAGATGTTAAAAACTGAAGTTGCCAAGGCCCGCAATCTTATGAAAAAGGAATTGGAGTGGATGCGCAAGCAACCGCGGGCAAGGGGAACGAAAGCCAAATATCGCATTGATGCATTTTATGAGTTGCAGGAAAAAGCATCCGTTAATCTGAAGAAAGACAAGCTGGAATTAGATGTGCAAGAGGCACGCCAGGGCGGTAAAGTATTAGAACTACACAAAGTGAACAAACGCTTTGGTGAGGCTGTGATGGTGGACAATTTTTCGTATGTATTTAAAAAGAAAGATCGGATTGGAATTGTGGGCAAGAACGGTGTGGGTAAGTCAACCTTTTTGGATTTACTTACCGGAAAAACCAAACCCGATAGCGGTGAAATTATTCCGGGTGTAACAACCAAGATCGGATACTTTACACAAGAAGTGGAAGACCTGAATCCCGCACATCGAGTTATTGAAGAAGTAAAAGAGATTGCCGAGTTTATAACGTTAGCGGATGGATCGCAGGTATCGGCATCGAAATTTTTAGATACATTTTTATTCGCGCCTGAAAAGCAGTACAACTTTATTGACAAACTTAGTGGTGGCGAAAAAAAACGATTACAACTATTAAAAGTGTTGGTACGCAATCCAAACTTTTTGGTGTTGGATGAACCCACCAACGATTTTGATATCGACACCTTAAATGTGTTGGAAGAATTTCTGGAAAAGTTCAACGGTTGCCTCGTGTTGGTTTCGCACGATCGTTACTTTATGGATCACCTGGTAGAACAGCTTTTTGTGTTTGAAGGCGATGGCAAAATCCGATTGTTCAATGGTAATTATTCCGATTACCGCTTGTGGGCTGATGGCCAAACTTCAGAGGAAGAAGTTACTCCGGTAATTGTAGAGACAAAAAATGAAGAGCTTAAAAAGCGCCTTAATTTTAAAGAAAAGCAAGAATTTGAGCGTTTGCAAGCTGAAATTCAAAACCTGGAGCAGCAAAAGACAGAACTAACCAATCAACTAAACAGTGGCATCAATGATCATCACAAACTGCAAGAACTGGCAAGCCAGATTAAACACGTTGCGGATGATCTGGATACTAAAACCATGCGTTGGCTGGAGCTTTCTGAATTCGAGAATTAGCCTGAGGCCAAACGAACAAGTGTTATTTAACCATTCAACCAAAATTTTACCGAACTGCGTTATTTGCACTACCTTTGCGTTAATAATTCTACCTGTGAATCACGCGCAAACCATAACACTTTATCAACCGCTGCTGCACCAGATTGCTTACAACATTTTACGTTGTAAGGCCGATGCAGAAGATATGGTACAGGAAACGTTTACCCGTTGGCTTACCATCGATCAGACCAAAATTGAAAATACAAAGGCTTACTTGATGCGGGCCGTTACAAACAACTGCCTCAATCACTTAGCCACACTAAAGAAAACCCGCTTCATTGATTGGGAACAGGTTAGTGTAAAAGATTGGATGGGGAAGTTCAAAGAAATAGACCTGTCTCACATAGATGTAGAAAAAGAACTTTCGGCAGCTTTTAAAGTTATTCAACACAAATTAGAACCGCTGGAGCGTGCTGCTTATTTGCTACGCGAAGTCTTTGATTTTGATTACCACGAAATTCAGGAAGTATTAAACAAAAAGGCCGACCACTGCCGGCAGTTGTTCAGTCGGGCCAATAAAAAATTAACTGCTGAAAAAAGCAAAATTCATAGTGGACTTCCAGATACCTCGCATCTTTTTGAAAGTTTTAAAAAAGCCTGCCATCTGCAAGATGCTCAGGAGTTTATCCAGCAACTGAAAGCTGATGTTACGCAGGCATTGGCAGGCAAAAAATAATTTCCAGAATTCTGTCACAAAGTACGTTCGGATTGGTCTTACAATTCGGCAGGTTATAACCTCCTGCCTGTAACATTATTTATTAACCGAACTTATTTCGATGAAAGAGATTTTGATTTTTTTTGTTGCCCACTGGTATCTTTCCCTGTTTTTCCAAACATTTTTTCTGCACCGGTATGCTTCGCACAAAGCATTTACCATGAATAAGTTTACCGAACGCGTGTTCTTCGTACTTACCTGGATTTTTCAAGGCTCCAACTACCTAAGCCCGTTTGGTTACGGAACCATGCACCGCATGCACCATGCCTTTGCCGATACGGAAGATGATCCACATTCACCCTTGTACGATGAAACCATCTGGAACATGATGTGGAAAACCAAAACTATTTACTCGGATATTGCCAGCGGACGTGTAGTGCCCGATAAGCGCTTTACAGAAGGCGTACCGCGTTGGGATGCGTTTGATAAGATTGCACGCTCGTGGCCATCACGAATTTTCTGGGGTGCTTTGTACATCGCATTTTATGTAAAGTTTGCGACCGCCTGGTGGCTGTGGTTATTGTTGCCATTACAATTTTTAATGAGCCCGATTCACGGTGCTATCATTAATTGGTTTGCACACAAATACGGTTATACCAACTTCGAGGTACGCGATACGTCCAAGAATTTCCTTCCGGTTGATGTGTTGATGATGGGCGAAAGCTACCACAACAACCATCATAAGTTTGGTTCAAGAGCCAATTTTGGTGGAATTCGTTGGCACGAAATCGATCCCACCTATCTGGTTATTCGGGTATTAGATAAATTACGAATAATTCGTTTGGCGAAGCAAAAAGAGGTTACGCTGGAGCGGATGAAGCGGGCAGCGTAAGCTTACGGTTATTCCGGATATTATCCGTATGTTTGTACCATCAATTTTTAACAAATCATTTTAATGAAAGAAGGAACAGTAAAATTCTTTAACGAAACCAAAGGATTCGGTTTTGTAAAAGAAACAGCAACAGGACAAGAGTACTTTGTACACGTGTCAGGATTAGTGGATCAGATTCGTGAAAACGACACGATTACTTTTGAACTGAAGGAAGGAAAAAAAGGTTTGAATGCAGTTAACGTTCGCGTTACTAACTAATAACTAATTTTTCGAAGTGAAAAACCCCGCCCACAAGCGGGGTTTTTTGTTGGTAATAAAAAGTTAGGATTCATTTTGGTTGGATATCTCAGTTTTGATAAAGCCTCACTTTTTGTAACTTTAATTATTCAATAAATCAGTGAAAATGGATATCAATGCAGAAAAAGCTTCATTGATTCGAGAAATTGAACAACTGAATGATATTTCTCTTTTGAGAGTCCTGAAGTCAATGCTTCATTACGGCTTAAAGAATGAAGGAAGTATAAGCCTGGAGCAATACAGCCAGGAGTTGGATGAAGCTGATGCTGAAATTGAGCGGGGTGAATTTTTAACTCAAGAGGAGGCACTCAAAGAAATTCGCTCATGGCGAGAACAGTAGTCTGGAATAAGCAACCTGTCAGCTTTTTAATTCGGGCACTCAAATGGATCAGCGCTGATTCTGTACTGCAGGCTGAGCGCATAGAACAAGAAATTATAAGAGCTGTAAATAGTATCCCGGATAACCCTGAAAAGTATCCACCAGATAGATTCAGACGAGCCAATACTGGCAATTTTCGAGCTTTTGAAGTTGTCTTTTAGTATTGCTTATAGAATCATAAGTTCTCAAATCAGAATATTGCGCATCCGGCACGTTAAGCAAGAACCAAAAGTATATTGATCCAAGTATAGAAAATCTGCTACTTCTTAATCAGCGCAGCCGCTACACCCTCAAACGTAATCTTAACCGGAAGAATTTTACCTTCGGCATCAAACTCCATCTTATCGATGCAAACTACACGGGCATTCCGATCGGTTTGATCCAATGGCCTGCGGTGATATACAATAAACCACTCATCAGTACCGGGACGGTTAATAACCGAATGATGGCCAGCACCAGTTGCCACCGTAGCATCTTGTTGCAGAATTTTAGCTTCGCGCTTAAAGGGTCCAAATGGACTATCCGAAATAGCGTAGGCCACACTGTAATCGGGGCCGGTCCAGCCGCCTTCCGACCACATGAAGTAGTATTTATCATTGCGCTTAAACATGAATGGGCCTTCCACATACCCTTCGGGTGTTACTTCACGAAACAGAGTACCATCCGCTTGGGGTAGAAAGGTTTTGAAATCGGAACTTAGTTGACCGATATTGCAATGCCGCCAACCACCATAAATCAAATAGTAATTTCCATTATCATTAAATACAAATTGATCGATTGGTTGTGCACCATTATAAAACTGGCTTACCAAAGGTTTCCCCAGGTAATCGCGGTAAGGCCCTTCCGGTTTATCGGCTACACCAATGCCTATTCCGCCATACTCATCGTAACTCTGAATATCGTTGACACCAAAAAACAGAAAGTATTGATTGTCTTTTTTGATGATGGCTGGCGCCCACAATGCACGTTTGGCCCACTTGACGGCTGCAGTATCAATGATGCGTTCATGTTTTGTCCACGTTACCAGATCGGGCGATGAAAATGCATCCATGTAAACCTGCTCTTCATACGGTGCCGAATAGGTAGGATATATCCAATACGTGTTGTCGAAAACAATACCTTCCGGATCGGCATACCAACCTTCAAAAACCGGGTTGCCGGATTTTTCGGTTTGTTTGGAATCTTTAGGTGAACAACCAAAGGCAAGAGCACCAATAATAAGAATGAAAGTTTTGTTCATGTTTAGGCAATTAACAATATCTGTACTTAAATAAAATTCAATTTAGTTGAAGTGCCGCATGCTATTCCATAAATGGTTGCATCATGCCCGGCTCAATCCGTTTAGGTTTTTGAGTTTCAGCATCTAGCATACACCATACTGTTCGGGCTTTAACTACCGGTTTACCAGTGGTATTCTTTATTTCAACAAACCGAACCGATTTAACACCACTTGTTTCGCCCACCCAGGTTTTTGCCGCGAGTGTTTCTCCTGCAAAAGCAGGAGCTAGGTAATCTATCTCATGCCGCAATACTACCCACAACACCGATGCTCTTAAATCGGCATCGGCCACAGCCTGCCAATGTGCGGTGGCTGCTTCCTGTACGTAGCGAAGGTAAACCACATTGTTAACGTGTCCCATCGCATCAATATCGGCAGCCGAAACGGTTATTAGATGTATGTAATGGTTTGAGTTAGTCATTTACTTTGAAATACTTTTCAAGGTAATAATTTGAAGAACCTGTTTAAACGCCCCCTTTGGTTTTTGCAACAAATCATACTTTCCCTAACTTATTGTACCTTGCATGATGTTTCATTTTTTAAACTTATTCACTTGAAATTTCACGAATTTGGTTTTCATGCCCGCTTACTTGATGGGCTGGATGCCATGGGCTTTTCGAAAGCTACCCCCATACAGGAGCAAGCCATTCCGGTTATTCTGAAAAAAAAAGACCTGATTGCCTGCGCACAGACAGGCACGGGTAAAACAGCTGCTTATGTGCTTCCTATTCTGCATAACATTGTAAGCAAACAAAGCGGCCAACTGAATACGGTAATTATTGCGCCTACGCGCGAGTTAGCGCAGCAGATTGATCAACAGATTGAAGGGTTTTCTTACTTTCTGGGTGTTAGCTCCATTCCCATTTATGGTGGTGGCGATGGTGCGATTTGGGATCAGCAAAAGCGTGCCATGGAAGGTGGTGTGGATATTATCATAGCAACACCTGGCCGGTTGATTGCACAAATGGCGATGGGTACCATTAAGTTCGATCAGGTGGAACACCTCGTGTTGGATGAGGCTGATCGAATGCTCGACATGGGTTTTTACGATGACATTATTCGCATCATCAAACAATTACCCCAACAGCGACAAACCCTGCTATTCTCTGCAACCATGCCTCCTAAAATCAGGGCATTGGCTAACAAAATTTTAAATAAGCCGGAAGAGATTAATATCGCTATATCTAAACCTGCCGAAGGAATTTTACAACAGGCCTATGTGGTGTTTAATGAGCAGAAGGAAAAGCTAATTGACTCACTTCTGAAAGATAAGACCTTCAACAGTGTTATCATCTTTGCATCTACCAAAGAGAATGTGAAGAAGTTGGATCGTAACCTGCACAAGTTGGGCATTCAATCCAAGTCGATACACAGTGATCTGGAACAAATTGAACGCGAACACATCCTACGCGAGTTCAAGAACAAACAACTGAATGTGTTAATTGGTACTGATGTGCTTTCGCGTGGGATTGATGTGGAGGGCATAGACCTGGTGATTAACTACGATGTGCCGCCCGATCCGGAGGATTACATTCATCGTATTGGTCGCACAGCAAGGGCTGCTACTACCGGCACGGCTATTACCTTTATCAATGACTTGGATCAACGTAAGTTCTTTCGTATCGAAAGCCTGATTGGCAAGGAAGTACCTAAGATGCCACTGCCAGCTGAATTGGGTGCAGGCCCGGCCTACACTCCGGAAGTGAAAAGAGAATCTACTGGCAAACGCGGTGGCGGCAAGAAGAATTTCAAGCGCAAACCCTTTCGCGGAAAGAAGGGTGGGAAACCTTCACAATCAAATTAACAATTGACAATCGGTAATTGTAAATTTATTCTATTGTCAACTGCCAATTGCCCTTTGGCTACTATTTCTGAACTATCCGCTTAATCATTTCTGCATAGTAATCACCAAAGTAAGGCCCAACCCAATTCATCGTAGTTACCTCTTCGCGCAAGCTGGTTTCGTAGTGTGCATCTTCGGTAATGTAGCCAGTATATCCGCCATTAAAACTGGTAATAATCAACTGCTTTTTATAACGGGTAGCTTCTGCCTCTAAATCCTTGGTTAAATAAATTTCACCGGAGAAATCGCACGGGGTTCCTAGTAACATAACGGAGCCGATTTGCAAACACGTAAGTTCACCTTGCAGCGGTTGTAAAGCATTAGCGAAAAGCCAATTCCGAAGTTTATAATTTTCGGTAAGCCGCAGTTGCGAAGTTCCATATTCAATTGGAACATGCATGGTTTTTACCTCAGCACTTAACTTATGCTCAACCGCAGAATTCATAGCCCTATTAGCAAGAATTTTACCAACTTCCTCAGCTCTGCCATATTCTGATTGTGTAGTTCCGTTTAATCGATGGCTTCCGACCATACCGGCCATAAACATTCCGAAATTTTGTTTATTAGTTTCAATCTGGTTAACCAATGCTGCCGGGTAATCGCCCGAAAGGGCTTTGCTTTTTTTACTAATGCTGGTTGCATGCGCACTAAATGTTACCAGATAAGCGTGCGTACTGTCGGCCCTGGAAAATTTTAGTCCTCGTAATTCACCATCGTAAGGATTATCAGGTTTTAGTCGATTGGCAGCATATTCACGCGCATCGGTTTGCCAATACCAGGCTTGTGCAGGTAATAAGTTTATTCTTGCTTTGGAGATGCCGGCTGCGATTGCCCGGGCAGTGGATTCAATCCAGTTTGCGTGATAATCGCCCACAACAAATTGTGCAGCCCATGCAGGATGCCAGCCACCCAGGCCATTATGAGTATGCGTAGCACTGTAATAAAAAAAAGTGGGTTTGTTTGGTTGGGTTAACTGTGCTTCCAGTTCTTTTTTTAAGGTAGGTGGAAAAATTAATAAGTCGGCACTGATCAGAATAGCTTCTACACTTCCATTGTCGATAATTATTGTGCGGACAAACAAAGAGTCGTGCACACTTTCAAATGTTGGTCGGGGACGATACCCGGCCAAAGGCATGGGATATGCGGGTGTAATGTTTACTTTACCCCAGGCTGCCGAAAGTGTTTTAGATGGATAAGCTACTGGCTGTATTGTATCCAGTTTAGCCAGCATGCGTGTATAAAAATCCTGCTCCTTTAAGGGAGTCCGATCAATCCGGCCAACGGTTGCTATAAAAACACCGGCAACAATAAGCACAAAAACACTTAGCCTGATAATCCACTTACGCAGGCCGATGCTCATTATTTTTCAATAATGGTAAACTCTGTTCTTCGGTTAAGTTGGCGATTGGCCCGGGTTTTATTATCGGTAATGGGCTTATCGGGTCCATATCCGGCAACGGTAATTCTGCTTTCAGCAATACCGGCATTCACAAGATGTTTTTTCACAGCTTGCGCCCGCCTTTGACTTAACGCTACATTATAGGCATGCGAACCCAGATTATCCGTGTGTCCACTAATCTCTACTTTAATAGCAGTAGAAGTTTTCATAATCTGTTCAAGGTATAAAATATCTTCAAACGATTTGGGTACATCGCTGTCATGCGCAAAATAAACGTTTAGTGTGCGTTTATAATTAACGGCAATTTTATCTAAGTATATGGTATCCGTTAAAGCGGTGTTCATGCCCGGTCCGAATAAGTAAGTTGACGAGTAGGGGATGTGTTCCATACCCGATACCAGCAGTTTGTAGCGCTCAACACCGGTGGTTTTGTTTTTAACGTGGGTGAAATAGGTTCCGGGTTTGGTGGCTGTCAGGTTCACATCAGTACCAACTGCAGTTAACTTTACTTTTGCATTTGAAATAGGCTGTTTGGTGTCGCCTTCGGCTACATAAACCGTTAGCTCCACGTTAGCTGGTGTAAGGGCTGGTTTTTCAGAAGCTTCGGGTTTGGTTTCAGTTTTTGTTTGAGGCTTGGTTTCTGTTAGTGGTCGGCCACCAAATAAAGGCATTTGGTCTTCCATGGCCAATACCGCATCGGCAAAATCAGGTTGTGTATAAACCGGTTCTTTCCAGTTGCGAATATCTATTTTATAGATGTCTTGTTCGCCAATACCTTCCGGGCGTAAGGAGGATATGTAAGCATAATCTTCGTTGCGGGTTAACACAATGTAGATATCGTTTTCAACCGAGTTGATAGGGTAGCCCATGTTGATGGGTTTTTCCCACATGTCTTTTTCGGGATTAAAAGTTGATCGATAAATATCCAGATCGCCCATGCCGGCATGGCCATTGGAGCTAAAGTACAAATGCTTTCCACTGGCCGAAACATAAACACCATCTTCATCCATTTCGGTATTTACATTCCTTCCTAAGTTGCGTGGTGTTCCCCAGCGGCCCTTTGCATCTTTTGTACTCACGTAGATATCAGTACCTCCATAACCACCGGGGCGGTTACTGGAGAAGAATAGTTTGTTACCATCGGCAGTAATAGTTGCTGAGTTTTCGATGTATTCGGTATTGATTTCCAAAATTTCTTTAGGATCAGTCCAGGTGCCATCGGGCCTGAGAAATGAAGCGAGTATGTCGCCTCCATTGCTATCATGGTAGAGTAGCATCTCTTTTCCATCGGGCGAAAGGTTTATGCTTGCATTATGGTAGTTATTATTAAGAGGCCCCGAAAGATTACGGGCCGGAGTCCATTGGCCATCAACCTTTTTAGAGTAAAAAATTTCTTCGTAGTACTCGTTGTCAGATGCTAACCGGTTATTCATATTTTCTTCGGGTCTGCGCGTGGTAAATACCATAAAGGTTTCATCAGCATTAATGGCGGGAGCATAATCGGGCCATTCTGAGTTGATATTATTATCCAGGTGCGAAATAGAAACATCCACTGGTTGGGCAATCATAATTTTGGCATTGTGGCACTCGAATATTTTTCGATTTACTTCATTAATTTTTTTTGACTTTTCATAGTCGAGCGAGCGCGCCAACAGGCGGTTGTACCGATCGTACAACAAAATGGCGCTATCAAATTTTTCAGAATAATGATAGGCCTGGCCAAGGTAAAAGAGAATATCGGCATCAATCTTAGGATCGAGTTGATATGCGTTTTTAAAATACTGAAGCGATAGTTCTTTGCGCACAGTAAGCATGATTGAACGGCCCGCCATAAACTGAGCCTTGGCATTTTTGGGGTTGGCTTTTACTGCCAGGATAAATAACTCCGAAGCTACTTTGCGATGCTCGTAATCGAAAATTTCCATACCCTGAGCATAATACTGCTCAGATAAGGCTATTGAATCTTGCTGACCGAAAAGTAATGGACTTAATGCACACTGGAGAATGACAAGTGCAAGGCGTCTGTAAAATATTACCATAGGGGTAAAGGTTGCGGGTTAAAACTCAACCTTAAAGGTATTGAATTTTTGGTTTTTACTGAGAGGCTAATTATCAGCCAGCGGTTTTTTCAGGCACTATGCCGGTAATGTTCTTCCCATTCGGCCATCTTTTTTACCAGCGCTTTTTCCTGTACCGAAAGTCGTGTATCCGTACTTTCTTCTGGAACAACCGCATGGAACCGTAGCCGGTATTTGAAAATCAGTTTGCTACCAATTTCATTTTTAAAATTGCGCAGGGGCACGTTACTATCTATCCAATACAATAATAATTCGTGTTCAGTATCGAAAGAGCCAGGTAAATAAAACCTGCCCGGATGAGATAACTTATCCAATATAGCTTCTTTGAAGCCAGGTTTTCCACTGATATATAAAGTTGACCACGTCATTCGTAAGCATCATTAAATGAACAAAAAAATATTCTTAGGCTTGGTAGAGATTAGTCAGAACTTTTATTCGCTACCGGAGAAGATTAAAAAATAATATTCAGTAAGGTAGTTTCTCGTTGTTCATGAATACACCGTAGGATACGCAGCTATCGTGAAATAGTTACAATTTAATTCGGGGCTGCTTGCTCGTTACTGGTTGCTGGTATAGTTACGAATGTGCCTGGGCTGCAGCAAGGCACAGTAACAATCTGAGTCTTTTCATCCCAAAACGGGAGCATCTAAAGCATGGAAACCTCAAAATTTTATCAAAAAACACGTTTCGGTCAATGGCATAATTATGTTAATAGGGTGTTGCATGAAAAAGAAATTAGTAATTGGAGTTTTCGAGAATGACTCCATCAACCGCTTTATCTACAAGCGAATGGTTAAACTTCAACCCGGAAAAGTAGAAGCCCACATCTTCGAAAATCATGAAGAAGGAATTGAAAAAGTGCATGAACTAAAACCCGATGTATTGTTTGTGGATTTGCACATGCATGGCGAGTACCTGGGCGGTATTGAATGGCTGCGCGCCATGAAACTGGTTTTACCCCATACCCGATTTGTAGCCATGACTACTCTGGTACAAAAAAATGATCAGGAAAGTGCAATTAAAGCAGGCTTTACCATGTGTGTAGAAAAACCTTTGCCCTTCTACGATATGGAAAAGCTATTGAAGCAGATTTCAAATAACTAACCTGCCTGTCTTAGTTGGATTATTGCTAACCTGTGTGCGATGCATGCAGTTTTTTTTGTTTGAAGTTTTTTTATTTGTGAGTTTAACAAATAATAGCCATCCTTTGAGTAGTAGCCGCATGTAAGGTTACTTCCAGCAATTTTTTGCATCTTCAAACCAAACATTAACACATGACAACGCTTGATAAGCTGCTGGGTATTGAATATCCCATTCTGGTTGCGCCCATGTTTCTGATTTCCAACACCAAAATGGTAAAGGCTGCATTGGATAATGGTATTACCGCGGCCTTTCCGGCCCTCAACTATCGCACCGATGCCGAACTGCGGGCCGCCATCCACGAGTTAAAAGCCCACTCACAAAAACCGTTTGGTGTTAACCTGATCGTAAACAAATCCAACTTTAAGTATAAGGATCAACTGAAAACACTTATTGAGTTGAAAGTGGATTTTATTATCACTTCACTCGGTAGTCCGCAAGAAGTAATTGAACAATGTAAGCCCGCGGGAATAAAAGTATTCTGCGATGTAATTGATCTGGAATATGCCAAAAAAGTGGAGGCACTGGGTGCCGATGCATTGATTGCTGTGAACAACCAAGCCGGTGGGCATGCCGGTAAAATTTCACCAAAAGAGTTGGTAACGTTGCTTACAACCAACTGCCACATTCCGGTTATCTCAGCCGGAGGCATAGCTTATGCCAAAGATGTGGAGCAAGTTATGAGTTGGGGTGCAGCTGGAGTATCGGTGGGTACCATTTTTATGGCAAGTGATGAAGCGCCTATCTCAGCCGACTACAAACAAGCTTTAATTGACTACGGAGCGAAGGATATTGTCATGACTTCCAAACTTTCGGGTTCACCTTTAACGGTGATCAACACGCCCTATGTAAAACAATTAGGTACTGAAGCCACCTGGTTCGAGCGATTGCTGAAAAAGAACAAACGCCTGAAAAAATATGTAAAGTTGCTGATTGCCTGGAAAGGTATGAAGCAAATTGAAAAAGCTGCTTTTGGCGCAACCTATCAAACCGTATGGTGTGCCGGCCCGGCCATTGAACATGTGCATAACGTACGGCCGATGAAAGAGATTGTGAAACAATTAACCTTAGATCGGTAGTGCCAGTTCAAACTACTTGGCAATTGACTAACGACTATGTACCAGATACTAAGTACTAACAATTACCTATGAACGAAAAGAAACATTGGGATCAACTCGCACCGGAATACAACAACGAGATATTCGATGCGTATGCCAGCGATAAATTCAAAAAGCTTCCGCGCTATATCAACAAACATGGTTCACCTATTAAAACAGCTATCGACTTTGGTTGTGGCAATGGCAAATCGTTTCCTTATTTAGCACCGGCATTTAAAAGTGTATTGGGTGTTGATATTTCCAAAAGATTATTGAAACAAGCCGCAGCGTTAAACTTTAAAAACGTTACACTCAAAGCCCACGATGTAACGCGAAAGCCGCAAGTACCAAAAGCCGACTTTGCTTTTTGTTGCAACGTAGTAATGTTTCCTGATTTTGATAAAAACATAAAGGCCTTTCAAAATATTGCCCGTGCCCTCAAACCCGGAGGTACTGCTTTATTGGTATTACCTTCGTTAGACTCAGCCTTATTCTCGGCCTGGCAGTTGATTCAGATGTATAAAAATGAAGGGGTGAAGGCTGCACACATTCCTGCACACGAGTTTCATTTTAAAGGAAACATGCGCAACATATTACAAGGCATTGTACACATCGACAACGTGCCCACCAAACATTATTCAGCAAGCGAGTTGGAAGTAATCTTACCACAAGCAGGCTTCACCATAACCAACCTCGAAAAATTGGAATATGATTGGAATACCGAACTTGCCAACCCACCTAAAAATTTAGGCGCACCCTACCCGTGGGATTGGTTGGTGGAAGTGAGAGCGTGAGTAAGTTGCTGGTTGCTGGTTTCTTGTAGCTGGTTGCGAGAACAATTTACCGGTTTGCGGTTGCCAGTAGCATAAACACCCCCGTAACAAATAGCCATACTAACCACGTGCAGGTAATAGTTAACAACTCTACTTCTCATATTCAATCTTCGTAATGCGCCACACAAACTGATGGGTAGGCGTTTTCACAATCACTTCATCGCCCACTTCTTTTTTGAGCAGTGCCTGTGCCATAGGCGAATCCATCGAAATATAATCTTTAGCACCGATCAACTCTTCGCCACCCACAATGCGAAAACGGTTCTTCATGCCTTTGCTATTTTCAATGGATACCCAAGCGCCAAACATAACTTTGCCTTCCTGAAAAGGTGAATAATGTACAACCTTCAGTTCATCAATACATTTGCGCAGATATAAAATCCGCTTGTCGATTTCGCGCAGGCGTTTTTTGTTGTAATGATAGTCTGCATTCTCAGAGCGATCGCCCAGGCTTGCAGCCCACGAAACTTTTGCTGTAGTGTCGGGGCGTTCCACGCGCCAGAGGTGATCCAACTCAGCCTTTAACTTCTCCATACCTTCCGGAGTAATCATCGGGGTTTTCTGCGCCATTTAGTTTGAATTTATTCGAGCACTTACCGGCAACCGTACAGGGGTTATTGTTTACACTTTTCTTTCAATCTCTTTCAGGTTCTCCAACTTCTTATTGCGTAAGAATCCATTAATATCTTCAAAATGTTCGCGCACGCGTTTGTTTCCAAATTCAAATACTTTTTTGGCTAATCCATCTAAAAAATCACGATCGTGCGAAACGAGTATTAACGTGCCATCAAAGGCAAGCAAGGCATCTTTCAGAATATCTTTCGTCTTTATATCGAGGTGGTTGGTTGGTTCATCCAGAATCAACAGGTTAACCGGTTGCAGTAATAACTTCAGCATGGCTAACCGGGTTTTCTCTCCGCCCGAAAGTACTTTCACTTTTTTATCGATGTTATCGCCACTAAACATAAAGGCCCCCAGCATATCTTTGATTTTGGTGCGGATGTCGCCTTGTGCAACCTGGTCAATAGTTTCAAAAACCGAAAGTTCGCCATCCAATAACGAAGCCTGGTTTTGAGCAAAATAACCGATCATACTGTTGTGGCCTATCTGTAAGCGACCTTCAAAGTCAATCTCACCCATAATGGCTTTAATCATGGTCGATTTACCTTCACCGTTCTTACCAACAAAGGCAACCTTTTCGCCACGCGCAATTGTAAATGAAGCATCTTTAAACACGAGGTGATCGCCATAAGACTTGGTTAAGCCATCGGCTATTACCGGATAATTGCCCGAGCGTGGCGCAGGCGGAAACTTCAGGTTGAGTGCCGAGGTGTCCATTTCATCCACCTGTACAATCTCAATCTTTTCTAGCATTTTAACGCGCGACTGCACTTGCAACGTTTTAGAATAGGTTCCTTTAAAACGTTCTATAAAAGCAGTGATGTCTGCAATTTCTTTCTGCTGATCTTCAAAATGCTTTTGTTGTTGCTCGCGTCTTTCTTTGCGCAGTTGCAGGTAATGCGAGTAGTTGGTTTTGTAATCGTATATGCGACCCATTGTTACCTCAATGGTGCGATTAGTAAGGTTATCCACAAATGTTTTATCGTGGCTGATAACAATTACTGCTTTAGCACCGGTTTTTAAAAACTCTTCCAGCCATTGTACCGACTCAATATCCAGGTGGTTGGTAGGTTCATCCAATAAAATTAAATCGGGTTTCTGTAACAGTATTTTGGCCAACTCAATGCGCATGCGCCAGCCACCGCTGTATTCTTTAGTGGGCCGGGTAAAATCGCTCCGCTCAAAGCCAAGCCCCATCAGGGTTTTTTCAATCTCGGCATCGTAGTTTATTTCTTCAATAGAATAGAACTTCTCACTCAGTTCTGAAACTTCTTCAATTATTTTAGCATACTCATCCGATTCATAATCGGTGCGCGTTTCCAATTGATGATTGAGTTCATCAATCCGGGTTTTCATGCCATGAATTTTTGAGAATGCTTTACTGGTTTCTTCAAACACCGTGCAATCATCTTCCGTAAGCAGGTGCTGGGGCAGGTAAGCGATAATAGCATCTTTCGGTGCCGATACCTTACCGCGGGTAGGTTTGTTCTTTCCGGCTATGATCTTTAAAAGGGTGGACTTGCCAGCCCCGTTTTTACCCATAAGGGCTATGCGATCGTTTTCGTTGATATTAAACGTGATGTCACTAAAGAGAGCCGAACCGTTAAATTCTACTGTTACTGCGTCAACCGAAATCATAAAGTTGTTAAAATAAGCCCGCAAAGATATTAGATTCGGTGGTGTGCTCAATACTTACTTTGAATTTCATTTTATACTTTGGAAGTAGGCAGTAAGCAGATTACAGTTGGCTGGTTGATAAGTTGGCGTTATTTTTAAGTTTGCACTATATAAGCGCCCACATGCCAGCTATCAACTTATTTACAATAAACTAAGCCCATGCAACCCGTACTTGATTTTCTAAAACTCAGCATCGAAGATCAGTTCTTTTCAAAGTCGGAGCGTAAATCGTTACGTGAAATAGTTGATCAAATAAAGCCTACAGAAAATCAACTAGCATTTCTACGCAATCAGATTTTTGAATTAGCCAATCAAAATGCCACCCCCGAAAATTATCGTTTTATTTTAGACTGGATTCGTGATGCCACCAGCGCACTGATGAATACCATACCCCAGGCACCCGGTTCCGATGCCTATTTTAGTCCGGGCGAAACGTGCCGCAATATCATCCTGCAACAGATCGGGCAAGCCACACACCATATTCAGATTTGTGTGTTCACCATCAGCGATGATATTATTACTAATGCCATTATCGGCTCGCACAAGCGAAAGGTACCGGTAAAAATTATTACCGATAACGACAAGATGCTGGACGAGGGCTCGGATATTGATCAATTAGCTGGTGCCGGCATTCCGGTACGCATCGATCGCACGGCCAACCACATGCATCATAAGTTTATGATTACCGATAACAAAACCTTGATTACGGGTAGTTATAATTGGACACGCAGTGCCGCTAAGTTTAATCATGAAAATATTTTGCTTACGCGCGATGGTGGTGCAATTAAATCCTTTGCCAAAGAATTTGATCAACTGTGGAATACATTGGCAGAGTATTAATTGGTTCTGCATCTGATGCTTTCAAAGTGACTTTGTGCCCTCAACGATAATTGCACATGACAGAGAAAATCCTACTCAAAGTAAACCACCTTACCAAAACAGCAGAGTTTGGCAAAGTACTCAGCAATGTTAGCTTTGAGCTTAAACAAAACGAGCACCTGGTAATAGCCGGAGAAACCGGTTCTGGAAAAAGTACACTATTGAAAATCATTGCTGGTCTCGAACAACCTGATAATGGAAACGTGTCCTTGAACGATGAACTTGTACGCGGTCCGGCTGATAACCTCGTGCCGGGCCATCCGGAGATTGCTTACCTATCGCAACATTTTGAGCTGCCAAAATTTTTACGTGTAGAACAGGTATTGGAGTATGCCAGTAATGTAACCGATGCATACCGGCAGCGGATTATTTCAATTTGTAAAATCAAACATTTACTGTTGCGGAAAACCGACCAGCTTTCAGGTGGGGAAAAGCAACGCATTGCTATTGCGCGGTTGTTGTTAACCCATCCGCAGTTGCTATTGTTGGACGAACCGTATTCACATCTCGATACAGGATTGAAAGCCATTTTGAAAGAAGTAGTGAATCAAATCAGTACAAGACTGGGTGTAACGTGTATCCTGGTTTCGCACCACGCGGAAGATACATTGCCATGGGCACATCGGATACTGGTAATGAAGAAAGGTGTAATGGTGCAACAAGGTAAACCACAGGAATTGTACCATCAACCCAAAAATGAATATGTAGCATGCTTATTTGGCGAATATAATGTTGTGGATGCTGGCCTTGCACGCCTTTTGGGTAAATCTAACCTGAAAGGGAAATTTCTCAGACCCGAACAACTTCAACTCACTAAAAAGAAAACCGGTAGGTGGGTGGTGAGTGGGGTAGCGTATTATGGAAGTTATTATCTGATTACGGTCACTTATAAAAATAAAATGATAAAAGTATCTTCAGTTCGTAACTGGGTAATAGGAGAATTGGTGGATTTGAATTTCAGTTGAATTTGCTGTCAGGCTTTCCGACCGGCTCGCTCTCAAAAAAACATCAGGACGGAAAACCTGGCGGCAGTTACAAACTTACCTCACCACCTCGCTAATAATAATCACAGGCGAGGCATTGGTATAATTTGCAAAGTCGGCACGAATGGCATCGCGGTTTGGCGCTATGGCAGCCAGGTAGTCGTTTAAACTTTTAACATAAAATGTACCGATAGCCATATAGGGCAAAGGTTGATTGGGGATGCCACTGGCGGTTACCTTTTCAATTGTATATTTAACCAGGTTGCTACCGATAAACTTGGCAACCATAGGCATGTGTGTTTTTTCGTAGTAATCCATATTAAATGTGTTCCCTTCGGCATATGGATACATGATGGAAACCTTAATCAAACCTTTTTCAGAAACAACGGTTTGTTTGTTCTGGCTGAATGCAACAAAGCTTATGATGAGCAAGAAACAGATTAGGATAATTTTTGATTTCATGATCTTTTTTTTGTTAGTAGGGATAAAGTTAATTCGGATAGTGCAATAAAAAAATCCGGAGAGAAACTGATAATTCAATTACTTTTTTCGGTTTATTGAAATGGCAAATCGGGTTGTTTTAATTTGCTATTGGCGTGTTCAGTTTTAATCCAGGTATAAGCATTTTCAAAGGTGTTAAAAAAATTAAATTCAGAGGGGTAGGCTTTTGTAATAGCGTTTTTTTTCGCGTTGTAATCCTGCACACTATAGTCATCGGGGTTTACAACAACTGCAATTCGCTTCATGCCTACTTTCATATATTCATCGCTGTAACGTGCCCTGATTTTATTTAATTCTGATTCGTTGCGGTATGGCACTTTGCGCACATCCGAAATCCAATTGGGTGTGTGGTAGGTTTTCAGGAAATCTAAGGAGTGAATCAGTGCCTCTTCAAATTGTTCTGTTGTATGATCTTTTTGCCAGATGGTACACAAGGCATCGATGGAGGCATCGTAATAGATTTTTACCACTTCGTTATTTAACAACAGTTGCTCATTAATTCCCTCTGTTAGTTTAAGCCAAACAAAAAACGAAGTTCCTTTATCAATTTCACTCTTAATTTCAATTTTTCCACCCAGTGCTTCTGTTTGTAGCTTAACTAAAAATAATCCCAACCCTTTTCCTTCAATGTGGCTATGAAATCGGTAGTACATGCTGAACAATTTATCGCCAAAGCGTTTCATATCGATACCCATTCCATTATCGGTAATCTTTAGCAGTATATGATCGGGGCCTTTTGATGTGCTTATTCTTACTACGCAGGGTCTTTCTGGATGCCGGTACTTAATAGCATTGCTTACTAAGTTATACACAATACTTTGCACCATGGGCCGAACCGAGAAAACTTCCGGTGCTTCATCAAAATCAGTAAGAATTTCAACTTTGTTATCGTCAATGTCTTTGGCTAAATGCATTTTGATGTTTTCAATTAAATCCAACCAAAGAATAGGTTGCCTTAATCGGGTAATTCTGTTTCGGGTATCAATAATGTGGCTTAAATCTTTAATGGTTGATTCGAGTGCATTTACGGATGATTTGAAATGACTCAGCAAAGGTTGATTGGATGGACCTAATTCAGCCTCGTTTACCAATGTAAGCAAACCAGTAATGCTAGCTAACGGCCCGCGCAGGTTATGCGAAATTGTGTAGCTGAATTGTTGCAGGTCGTTGTTATGGTTTATAAGCTCGCTGTTGGTTTCCAGTAATTGTTTATTTTTAGTTACGAGTTCCCGGTTCAGGTTTAGGTTTTCTTCACTTAGTTGTTCCTGTTGTTGCTGAATTATCGTATTGGCTTGTTGTAGTTCATTACTTTTAAATTTCAACTCTTCAATAAGGGTTTCGTTGGCAGCTTCAGATTTCTCGAAACTTCGTTTTAGGAAAAATGTAGTGGTGGCAATTACAAAAAATGCTGCCAGTGTCATAAAAGTCAGGAAGAAATAGTTGGGGCCGCTAAATCCTTGTTGATAATAGCCTATACCCAACCAGTTATGAACCGGGTCGTATAAAGCGATGCATAAAAAATTTACAAGCAATGCTGTGAACCAATAGCCGATTTCTTTTAATCTGAAAAGTATAAAAGGAAAAAGAGTAGCTGTTAAAAGTGTTAACCTAAATTCAAAATACTGAAATTCTTCTAACTGATAATAGTCCAACTTATCAAAAACTGAAACTACGATAGAGGCCAGGCTTACTACCGTGGAAAGAAACACACGTGCCACCGAGATAAAACCAAACCAATTCAGTACCAACGGCAGCAGAAAGAGCGCAGTAAAGCCCAATGCCAGTTGCGAACTGTAAATCCAGCCAAAGGCTGAAGTTGAAAGTATGCACAATAAAAATGTGAAGGCCGAAATCAGAATGCTGATTCGATTGGTGAGCATTATGGTTCTGCGCTGTTGAACGGGCTGCTGAGGTTGGGTTCCCCATTGACTAACCTGCCTCCAGATTGCTTCTAAAAAACGAATCATATAAATATTGGAAAAGTACTTCGCTTTGTGTTTCCGTACAAATCTTTTTTAAGGTCGCTCGCCATTAAATTATTTATATTGTAGGCTTTTCAAACGATTGATGATGGCTTCAACTGTGGCAAAGAAAGTGCAACCCTATTCTATTAATGTTGATATTCTCAAAAAGGCCTATCGGTTAATGCAAACAGCTGCACGGATGGCGAAGTTGTATGACGAGGAACGTGAGGTTTGTGCTAAATACGTGCACAGCACTTCGCGCGGTCATGAAGCCATACAATTGGCAGTGGGTTTACAACTTAAACCGCACGACTATGCTTCGCTTTATTATCGCGATGAATCTATACTGTTAGGTTTGGGTTTGCAACCTTACGAATTAATGTTGCAGCTAATGGCAAAGGCTGAAGATCCGTTTACCGGGGGGCGTAGTTATTACGGGCATCCGGCTTTAAAGCGCGCTGGGTTTCCTGTTATTCCACACCAAAGTTCAGCTACGGGTATGCAAGCAATTCCAGCTACCGGCATGGCACATGGCATTGCTTATTTAGAAGCTACCGGATTGTTGAAGGGAGATCATAAACCAATTGTGCTGTGTTCGTTAGGCGATGGTTCTGTTACAGAAGGCGAAGTAGCGGAAGCATTTCAAATGGCTGTATTGAAATCGTTACCTGTATTTTATCTGGTGCAAGATAATGAGTGGGGAATATCAGCAACCGGTGCGGAGATGCGAGCCATGAATGCCTATGAATACGCAGCAGGCTTTAAAGGCATGCATCGCATGCAAGTAGATGGCTCTGATTTTAATGCCAGTTACAAAGCAGTTGAAGAAGCGATTGAATATGTACGCAAACATCGTGCACCGGTGTTACTTCATGCCACCTGCCCGTTGCTGGGGCATCATACTTCGGGTGTGCGCAAAGAATGGTATCGGGGCGATGATTTAACTACTCATGCACAACGCGATCCAATTCCAGTACTGGAAGCACAGTTATTAAAAGCAGGCGTTAGCCAAAAAGAAATGGATACGCTTACGGCTGAGGTGGAAGCAATCGTATTGTCTGATTTTGAAAAAGCAGTAGCGGCAGCAGATGCTGATCTGAGTGATTTTGATTCGCATGAGTTTGCGCTCACACCTATAACGCATGAAGCAGGAGTGCGCACACCTGCCAAGGCTGAAAGACTAACTATGGTGGACGCAGCCCTGCATGCCATTGATGAAATTTTAAAACAAGAGCCGACTGCTATCTTTTATGGTCAGGATGTAGGTGGTAGGTTAGGGGGGGTGTTTCGCGAGGCTGCAACCCTGGCGCAAAAGTATGGCGATGAAAGGGTATTCAATACACCCATACAAGAAGCTTATATCATTGGTTCTACTGCAGGTATGTCGGCCGTGGGTGTTAAGCCTATTGTAGAAATACAGTTTGCTGATTATATCTGGCCGGGGCTCAATCAATTAGTGGAAGAGCTTTCCAAAAGTTGTTATTTATCAAAAGGTAAATTTCCTATTCAGGCATTGATACGTGTGCCGATTGGTGCGTATGGTGGTGGCGGGCCGTATCATTCGGGCAGTATAGAATCTACCTTGCTAACCATACGCGGGATAAAAGTTGTATATCCATCCAATGCGGCTGATATGAAGGGCTTGATGAAAGCTGCTTTTTACGACCCTAATCCGGTAATTATGTTAGAACACAAGGGTTTGTATTGGAGTAAAGTTGCCGGCACAACCGAGGCTAAATCCATAGAGCCCGATGAAGCATATGTGTTACCATTAGGTAAAGCAACCTGTGTGTTGCAGGCAAGCAAGGAAATGATAACGCAAGCGCAAACGGCAGTGGTTATAACCTATGGTATGGGTGTGTATTGGGCGCGCGAAGCAGCTGCGGAATTTCCTGGTCAGATAGAAATTGTTGATTTGCGTACGCTCAATCCGTTAGATTGGGAGTTGATTACCGATCGCGTAAAGCAACATGGTCGGGTGCTTGTGCTTACTGAAGAACCCGTACTTAACTCATTTGCTGAATCGTTGGCCGGAAGAATTTCGCAGCAATGTTTTACCAATTTGGATGCTCCCGTTTCTGTTGTTGGATCGGCAAACCTTCCCGCAGTGCCCCTGAATATGGAACTTGAAAAGCGGATGTTACCAAATACAGGTAAAGTTGTAGCTGAGTTAAAAAAACTTTTGGAGTGGTGAAAAATTAAAACGGATACCCGATACCGATATTGAAAATTACAGGCTCTTTATCAATACCGAACGGACCAAAGAAGCGCATTTTATTTAACACAAACCGGTCACCTTCTTTTCTTCCGGGATCGAGCACTTTTATGCCCATATCCAGGCGCAACACCAGGAAAGTAAAATCAAACCGAAAACCAAAGCCAGTTCCAACACCTAATTGTTTATAGAAATTACCATTAATTCGCGAGGAGCCACCCCAATTGGCCACGTTAGATCCTTCGCGTATCAATTGCAGTTGCCGGAACGACCACACATTACCGGCATCAACAAACAAAGCACCACTTAAGAAGGCAACTAATTTTTTCCGAAGCTCAATGCTTCCTTCCAATAGTACTTCACCCGGTTTTTCAAAGCTGTAATCAAACAATCCATCTTTGTCTGGTCTGGTACTTAAGTTAGGTGGTACGGTACCAATACCCAACCTGCGCGGTAGCCACGCCCGCACGCTATTACTACCACCGGCAAAAAAATATTTTTCATAGGGTAATACTTTGTTATCGCTGTATGCATAACCTATGCCTGTATTCACCCGATAGGCAAGGGCAGTAGTCTTATTAATGACTACACTTTTCCGCAAGTCGAGGTTGAAGCGCAGATACTGATAAAGTTCCAGCCCTTGGCGGATAATATAACCCGGTTCAGCAAAGTTGAATAGGGTGCCCCCGGTTTCGGCTTGAGCCCGCATAAAAAATGAACTCTTTTCTGAATTACCGTAGTTGTTGGGGTTCCATGTTAAGCCAAAAATCATACTACTCACAAACGATGGATTGAACGAATTTTTCAGGTTATTGCCTTGATTGTTTTGCAGATCGGTAAGCAATGTATCAAAAGCTGGTGCCAGTCTCGATCGGATTACATTGAGGTTAATGAGTGTAAACGATAATTGAGTGGTTTGTTTATTTTGCCATGTATAAGTATCGGATACTGTAGTGATTGATCGGGTATATTCGGGGCGATCGGTAAATGTATAACCTGCCAATAAACGCGTGCGCGGATTATATTTTGCAAATTGGGTTGCTGCCTTTTCGCTAAACGGGAAAAGAAACTGTGGAAAAATAATACTTCCGTTAATGTTAGCTTCGGTGCTGGTATAGATATTAGCCCGATCGGTTACGGAAGCCACACCTTCAAATCCATACCGGCCGTTAAGTTCTAGAATCTCTAACCCCCGAAATAAATTTCGCATCTTAAAATTGGTACTCAGGTAGGGGCCCGGAAAGCCCTGTGTTACGGTTACTCCGGCTTCGTTAGACCAAGAGAACCGATCTAACGGACTGCAGAAAATGTGTCCTACAAACAGATTGTCTGTTGAATCACTATCAATATTCAGTTGGTTGTAATTTACATTAATGAATTTAAATATATCCAGGTTAGCTAATTGCCGTTGGCTGTTGAAGGTAGCACTTCGGCTATACAAACTGTCTTTCTGTATAAAAACCCTGCGGGAAAGTACTTTCTTATTGTACGTATTTTTAAAATAATTGAAAGTTATGTTGTTGTAAGCTTCTGAAGTTCGTTTAAGTGTATCGCCCGTGCTTACGGCCGCATCGGTAGTAAACAAAACAGAGTCAACCCGAAACACCTGGTGTGCGTTTCTACGGGCCGGGTTGCTGATATCGATGCGTACCGCAACCTGACGCGGGCCCCGGTAAGCGGTATCAATCGAAAATTCAATGTATTGGCGGGTGAAGTTAAAATATCCTGCATCCTTTAACTGAAGGTCAATACGTTCACGTTCGCTATTTAATGTGCCTTGCTTATACCGTTCGTTTTTCCTGATTAAACTTTTATTTTTTGTTTGTTTTAAAATTTTAAGAATGTTGGAGTCGGCAACCTGAAAAAATAGGGTATCAAAAAAATAGGCAGGCCCCGGTTTAATGTGATAGGTAACACTTACGCGCTTTTTAAATTCTTTAATGGTTGAAGTTACCTGGTTGCGAAAAAAGCCATCGTTAAAAAGATAATCACTCATTTTTTCTTCGGAAGCTTTTACATTTACCGAGTCGAACACGGCAGCCGGTTCGCCCCATTGCATAAACAGGTTACCTTCTTCAATTTTTTTATTCAGTTCATCTACCTGGTTTTGTTTCCGATACTGGTAGTTGGTAATGCGCTTTTCATTTTTTGAGGCCGCTATCTTTTTATCAAAACGTGCCTCTACCTGGCTCTTTTTATCAATAAACTTTTGTTGGTTGTAGCGTATTTCACCTTCATGGTGCATCCACACCAGGCTGTTGATGGGTAACCCCAGAAATCTGCGATTGGCTTTTTGAACGTATAAATCTGAAAGTGCGGATTTGTTTATTCCTTTTGGAGCCTCAATACTTTGTTTATCGAGTAACTTTTGATTTTCTTGGAGATATCGGGTACCCCGGCAGCTTCCCAGCAGCAGGAGTAGGATGAAGAAAACTATTTTTTTAGAACCGCTCACGTATGATTTCGAAGGCTAAAGTTAAGCATCTCAAGGCACTGCAAGTAAAAAAATACCGAAAAGAGCAGCAATGCTTTGTTGTAGAAGGTGCAAAAAGTGTGGTAGAATTACTGGCCTCCGACTTCGATGTGTTGTGGGTGGCCGGCACAGCGTCTTTTATATCCATGCATGAGCGCTTGCTTCAAAACAAAAATGTGGAATGGGTAGTGGCTACCGAATCTGAACTTATTGCGGCTGGTTCATTCCAAACGAATGATGGGGCCCTTGCAGTAACCCGAATGAAGAATAATGCAGCACCAGCTTTGAAGCAGCACGAACTTATCCTGGCGTTGGATGATATCCGCGATCCGGGTAACCTGGGTACCATCATTCGCACGGCCGATTGGTATGGGATTAAACATATTATTGCTTCCGCAGAAACAGCCGATCTCTATAACGCAAAAGTGATTACCGCCACCATGGGCTCGTTTTGCCGGGTAGAAGTTTTTTATACCAACCTGGTTGAATTTTTAACTACTTATACCGGAACTATTTATGGGGCCTTTATGGATGGGGTAGATGTACACACCGTAAATTTTTCCGAAGGTGGGTTGTTGGTTATTGGTAATGAAGCAAACGGAATTTCTACCGCTGTTAAAAAATTAATCACTCAAAAAATTACTATTCCCCGAATAGGAGAGGCAGAGTCATTAAATGCAGCGATTGCAACCGGAATAATATTGGATGTAATCACACTATCAAAAAAATGACTTACTTCCTTTAGCCGCCTCTTCCGAGATTTTAGAAGCCTGATCTTTGCCGAGATAGTTATCGATCAGGTAGTGGCCGAGGTAAATCAGGGGCGTAAGCAAAATAGCAATCAGAAATTTATAGATGTAGTTGGTAATGCCAATGGCTACAATCTGTTGGTTGGGGAAGATGCCATAGAAAGCAATGTATAGTACCACAAAACTATCCAACAACTGCGAGACTAATGTAGAGCCTGTAGCACGTAGCCAAAGTTTTTTGGGTCCGGTAATCTTTCTTAGTTTTTGAAAAACAAATACATCTACCAATTGCCCGATGAGGAATGCAGTGAGTGAACCGAGAATGATACGCAACCCTTGACCCATAATTTTACCAAAGGCAAAATTGATATTGAAATAATTACCCGCTGCATCTTTACTATTGGCATCCAGCCACCACTGCGCGGGCGGTAACTCAATCGTCATGAAAATGACGATAAACGAATAGGCTATTAAAATGGCTGCCAGGTAGCTAATGCGTTTTACACCGGGCTTTCCAAAGTATTCATTAATTAAATCGGAGGTAATAAACACGATGGGCCAGATAACTACACCGGCCGTCAGATTAAAATCCATTATAAAGCCAAGAATGTTCAGATTGGCGGGTTGTAGCCCCAGTGTGGTTTCTGCGGAAAAAATTTTACCACCAATTATTTCGGCTACAATGGCGTTGGTCAGGAAAATTCCCATCAACACCATAAAGAGCGTATGCTTTTTTTGCTCGGGTGTTTTACTCATGCGGGAAGTTCGAAAGTAATTCCTTCAATCGCTAATGCGGTATTTGCAAATTTGGTTTGCGCTTCAGCTAACAAGGGTTCCAGTTCGCGGTAACGGGCCGAAAAATGTCCAATCAATAACTTACCCACATTTGCTTGCAATGCAATGTGGGCGGCATCCAATGTGGTGCTGTGTTTGGTTTCAATTGCTTTATCGCGCTCTTCTTCCATAAAGGTGGCTTCGTGGTAAAGCAAATTAACATGCTTCAGTTGATCTACGATCTTCTCATTCCAGGCCGTATCAGAGCAATAGGCATAAGAATAGGCGGGTGTTGGGGGTAATGTAAATTCCGAATTACGGTAAAGCAGATTGCCACTATCATCAAACACATCGGCACCGGTTTTCAAAAGTGCCAGGTGTTGTAATTTCATATCGGGTAGTAATTTTTGTTTATCGAGTTTAAAAAGTTTGTCTTTTTCCCTAAACAAAAATCCTGCACAGGGTAATTTGTGTGCAAGTGGAATGGTGGTTACAGTTACGGCATCATCTTCAAAAAGGATGGCTTGCTGTTCGGGTTCAAACACATGAAACCGGATTGTATAACTTAAAGCAGATTTGGAATACTTCAACTGGAGTAGAATTATTTCATCCAATCCTTTTTGTGCATAAAGGTGTAAATCGTTTACACGCTTTTGCAGATGCATAGAAAACAATAAACCCATTAAGCCCAGGTAATGATCGCCATGTAAATGGCTGATAAAAATATGGTTGATCTTATGAATGGGCAATTGATATTTCATCAATTGCATCTGGGCACCTTCGCCACAATCAATTAAAAAGTGTCGGTTTTGTATGGTGAGATATTGCGAAGTTGGGAAGCGACCATACGCGGGTAACGCACCGCTCGATCCCAGTATGGTTAAAGCAAAACTCACTCAATTTGATAATTATCCAATTTGAAAATGATGAAATTTAAAATTTCAAATTGATCAATTGACTAATTGATAATTAGTCGTCATCCTTCATATCTTTTTCAATCTCGTGCATGAACACGGCATCAATACCTTCCTCTACTGTAGGTAAAATATTCAGCACGCTGTCAAGCTGCGAAATCTTAATCAGCTTCATGGTGTGATCTGATAACTTGGTGAGTACAAAAATTCCATTGTCTTCCTGTAAAATACGATTGCCAACGAGCAACGCGCTCAAGCCTGAGGAATCGGTGTATTTAACTTCTGAAAGATCGAGGATAATATTGCGAATGCCCTCCGCGTGCAAGGTTACCATTTCCGATTTTAGCTGAGGTGCAATGCTGGAATCCAGTTTTTCCTCGTTGAGGCGGAGCAGGGTGTATTTTTCTTGTTTATCGATAGAATACTTCATACGCGATTTTATTGAAGGGCTAAAATTAAATTAATTTATTGATTTAACGATACTCCGTTCAATTCGTTCTAAAATGAAATCATAACTTATCGGAGCCAGCGTTTCGCCTGTAACTTGTTGGTATAATTCCTGGTACCGCTCGGCTATAGATTTAACGATGGCGGGTGTCATTTCTGGAACTTTCTGTCCGTCTTTACCCTGAAATCCATTTTCGATAAGCCATTGGCGCACAAATTCTTTGGAGAGTTGCTTTTGAGGTTCGCCTTGTTGCTGGCGTTGGCTGTAACCTTGCTGGTAAAAATAGCGCGATGAATCGGGTGTGTGTACTTCGTCTATCAGGTAAATGGTTCCGTTATGCTTACCAAATTCATATTTGGTATCCACCAGAATAAGTCCACGGGCGGCTGCCAACTCGCAACCTTTGTTGTAGAGCTTTAACGTATAGTCCTCCAGTTGTTCGTAGTCTTTTGCTGTTACCAAGCCGCGGCTTAGAATTTCTTCGCGCGAAATATCTTCATCGTGGCCAACTTTTGCTTTGGTTGTTGGGGTAATAATGGGGGTGGGAAGTTTATCATTCTCTTTCAAACCTTCCGGAAGCGCTACACCACACACGGTTCGTTTACCAGCCTTGTATTCGCGGGCCGCATGCCCGGCCAGGTAGCCACGCACCACCATTTCCACCGGAAACGGGTCGCACTTAAAGCCAATGGTAACGTTGGGATCGGGCGTGCTGAGTACCCAATTGGGAACAAGGTGTTTGGTTGCCTGTAAGTTTTTGGCTGCAATCTGGTTTAATACCCGGCCCTTGTCGGGAATGGCTTCGGGAAGAATTACATCGAACGCAGAAATGCGATCCGTTGCTACCATGGCCATGGTATCGCCAAAGTAATAGACATCGCGTACCTTGCCGCGGTAAAATCCGGTTTGACCTTTAAAATTGAAGTGGGTTTCTTTGATGGATTGCATCGTGCAAAGATATAGTTTATTGAATCCAGGGATTGATAAGTTTAAGCTTATCTATTCTGGTAAAATCTTCTGAATTGCGGGTTACAAGTGTAAGATCAAATACAAGAGCCGTAGCCCCGATTACGGCATCCGCTAATTTAATGGCGTAAGTTCTTCGTAAAGCAGCAGCAGCAACTTTTACAGATTGATCAAGTTCAAATACCCATGAATCGTGAATGAAATTTTGAATGAGCTTAAGGTCTGCTTCTTTAGCTGCTTTCCAACTTAAAAGTTCAATTTCTGTTATTGCAGATATAGCTGGATTGGATTGTGTGATTAGCTGGTCAATAAAAGACTCTGCACGTGGAGGGAATTGCTGCTGTAAGTAATAGATTACAGTGTTGGTATCCCAGAGATGCGTTATTCCCATTCCGCACGGAGCGTTTTAAGTTGCGTGTCAATTTCTGAGATTGACTGACGGGTCATTCCGCCTTTGTATTTTTTTAACCAGTTAACTTCCGTCTTGGTATGGCCCGACCTCATCTTAATTAGATTTTTTAGCTCTAATTCCTGAAGCAGGCTTAGTGCTTTATCATCCAAGATGTCTATCGTCAAGGTTTTCATTAGTCAAAAGTACAAAATTGCCAAGTCAAAAAAATTATTTCTCCTCCATCAAAATCCCGGCTCTGAAAACATATGTCTTGACCACGTTACCTTCTTCATCAAACTCCTTCCACTCTTTGTGTTTTTTATTGGCCACATATTCGCCTTGCTCCATAATTTTTCCGGAAGGATAGTATTTAGTATATAACCCGTGTTGCCGGTTGCCGCGGTACATGCATTCCGAAAGCAACTTACCATCTTCATAATAATTTTTTACCGGCCCGGTTATCAGGTTAAACTTCCAGGTTTCTTCGGTGGCTTTTACTCCGTTAGCATGGTACAAAGTCCGGATCCCATGAAGCTGTCCACCTTCATAATTTTCCTTTAGCTTTAATTGCTTACCATCGGCTGCATAAAATTGCCAGGTACCGTGTGGTTTACCTTCGCGGAAAGATTTTTCCGAAATCAGTTTTTCATCTGCTGTGTATTCAGTCAATTTACTATCGCGACCATTAATGGCAAACTGCTCTTTGGCTTTGATATTTCCGTTGGGATAATAATCGGTGTTGGTTCCGGTTTTGCTGCCATCTTTAAATTGATATTTATGGCGAACTGTACCATCAGGATAATAGCCGATGTTATCGCCATGCAGGCGAGCATTCATAAAGTGGCCTTCCAATAATTTATTTCCCTGTTGATCGAAATGAAAAAAGTCGCCAATCTTCTCGCCATCTTTAATGGTATAAACCAGCTCCAATTGGGCATTGGGATAATACAGTTTATAGAAGCCAGAAATGAAGCCATCGCGGTAGTTGGTTTCACTTTCCAACACTCCGGTTTCGTAAAATGTTTTGGTTACGCCATTGGGTTTTTGATTGGCATACATAATTTCTTTCTGCACTTTGCCTGACGGATAATATTCCCTTACTAAACCATCGGGTTTACCTTTTACAAATACACCCTCCTGCTTAATAATTCCTGTGGGGAAGAAGGATTTAATACTGTCGATGAGTTTATTGTTCTGATAAAACGCCCGCTGAATGTTGCGTCCTTGTTCATCATACACTTCCACGGAGCCATGGCGCATGCCATCTTCATAATCAATTTTACGAATTAATGTTCCATTGGGGTGGTACTCATAAAAAGTTCCCCATCTAACTCCATTCTTGAAATTACCTTCTATAGAAAGTTTACCATTGGGAAAGAACCTTCTGTACCGGCCATCCATGGTTTGTCCATCAGCAGCTGATACGGTAATTTCTTCATCTACTTTTAGCTGCATCGGATCGTGATACGTTTTAATAATTTTTTGTGCAGCCACCGGAATAGCGCTGAAAAAGCCAATGATTAACGCAAAACGAAACATAGATTTAAGGTTATAAAAATCTTAAACGCACGGTTAGTCCGCATGTTGTTTTTAAACACGCTCAATTACAATGGCAGAAGCACCTCCACCACCGTTGCAAATACCGGCTACGCCAAGCGAGGCGTTATTTTGCTTCAACACATGGGCAAGGGTAATGGTAATGCGTGCGCCTGATGCGCCCAGTGGATGTCCTAATGCTACCGCACCACCATTTACATTTACCTTGCTGCTATCAAGCTCCAGTTTTATATTATTTGCAAGGGCCACTGCTGAGAAGGCTTCGTTAATTTCATAATAATCAACCGACTTTGCATCAACACCGGCTGCTTTTAATGCTTTTGGTATTGCCAGCGAGGGGGTAGTTGTAAACCACATCGGGTCTTGGGATGCATCGGCAAAGCCCCTGATTTTTGCAAGAGGAGTAAGGCCGAGTTCTTTTGCTTTTTCCTTACTCATCAGAATAACGGCTGCAGCCCCATCGTTAATGGTAGAGGCATTGGCAGCTGTAACAGTTCCCTCTTTTGTAAATACAGGTTTTAAACCGGGTATTTTATCGAAGTTTACATTTTTGTATTCTTCATCTTCGGCAAAAACGGTTACTTCGCCTTTGCGACCGGTAAGTTCAACCGGAATAACTTCATCTTTAAATTTACCAGCGGCCCAGGCGGCAGCTGCGCGTTTATAGGAGTTAATGGCATACTCATCCTGATCAGCCCGGCTGATGTTCATTTCTTTGGCAGTGTTATCGGCACATACGCCCATGGCACAGCGGTTATATACATCGGTAAGGCCATCAAAGGTTAAGCCATCCAACACTTCGCCATTACCATACTTATAACCGTATCGTGCTTTGGTTAGGTAGTAAGGAATGTTAGACATGCTTTCGGTTCCTGCTGCAACCACTACATCATTTTGCCCCAACATAATTGATTGGGCACCCAACGTGATCGCCTTCATACCGGAAGCACAGACTTTATTTACAAGCGTTGTGGGAATTTCATATCCTAAACCTGCACCCACTGCTACTTGTGTAGCGGGTGCCTGCCCCAATGCCGAAGAAATTACATTCCCCAAAAACAACTCCTGAACTTGTTTAGGGGCGAGGCCGATTTTTTGGATAGCTCCCTTTACGGCTAAGGAACCTAACTGTGTGGCCGATAAGGAAGCCAATGAGCCACCAAAGCTTCCGATGGGTGTGCGTACGGCCGATACAATATATACTTCTTTCATAGTTATTTTTTTTCGATGTTAAAATCCACGGTGTACAGTTTACCTACAACTGAAGACTTAACTATTACCAATCTGGTTTATTTCTGTCTTTAGGTTTGGTTGCCTTGCGTTTATTTTGTTGCAGGTACTGTATTTCCTGATTTTTCATTGCTTCCAGAATCATCTGAGCTTTCTCTTCACTCATCTCCATTTCCTTTAGTTTGTCTTTAACGGATTGTGGGGTTTCTTTTTTGTCTTGCTCTTTTTTCTCATCGCTCTGTTGTTCTTCCTGCTTTTTCTGCTCGTCCTGCTTTTGTTTATCCTGTTGTTCTTTATTTTGCTGGTCTTTCTTGTCTTGCTTCTCCTGTTGATCTTGCTTGTCTTTCTGTTCTTGTTTCTGATCTTTATTTTGATCTTGCTTGTCTTTATTTTCTTCTTTTTGATTGGGATCGTTTTTCTTTTGCTCTTCTTCTTTCTTTTTCTGCTCCAACTTCTTCTTTACCAGTTCATAATTATAGCGCGCATCTTCGTTGGTTGGGTCTGCTTTCAGCGCTTGTTTAAAACTAGCCAATGCCTCTTCGTGTTTGTTTTCGCGATTGGAAAGTACGCCCAATTGCTGATGGGCCACTGAACGTATTTTTGAATTCTGGCTTTGCGTTAACGGTTGGTAACTCATAGCTGTATTGGCGGTATCCTTTGCTTCGAAGTAGGCATTTGCCAGGTTTAGTTTTACTTCGTCTTCCGTAACACCAAGCGAATCAATGAGGGTTCTGTATTTTGTTATGGCAGTTTTAAAATCACCCTTCAGGTAAGCTTCTTTAGCTTGCGATTTAAGGGTATTGATCTGGCCAATTTTCCCCGGATCAACTAACAAAGTAAGTAATATCAACAATCCAACTTTCATTCTAAATCTTGTTGCTGGTTACTAGTTTCTTGTTACTGGTTTGTTCTGATCTTCTCAATGCTGATTTACCGAATACTGATGACTGACCACCCAACACGTAACTCCTAATATTAAATTCTCACCGTTCGAACACTCACCATTACATCAAGCACAAGCAAAATCAGTGCTACCAACAGAAAGTAAAAATAACGATTCGAAGAAACATCTACCAACCTGGCATCGCGCATCTGGCCTTCAATTTTATTAATTGAATTTATAAGTCGATTAACATCATTTCTGGATTCGTTTATCTCAAAATACTGGCCATCTGTTTTATTAGCCAAGTCTTTAAGCGATGCTGGATTTAGTTTTGAGATTACCACATTTCCTTTCGAGTCGGTTTTAAATCCTTTCGAGGCTGCTATCTGACTTCCTTGTTCGGTGCCAACACCCAGTGTAAACAAACGAATGCCTTCATCTTCTACTTCACGGGCTATCTTGTCCGTTTCATCACCAAAATCTTCGCCATCACTTATTAATACTATTACCTTCGATTTTTGGCTTCCATTTGGATTTTCATCATCCGTTAATTTGGAAAGAGCCATTTTTAATGGCGGGCCAAAATCGGTACCACTGGCCGGCACCAGATTGGTATTCATGGTTTCAATAAATAGGTTTAAAGCATTTTGATCATACGTTAATGGGCATTGCATAAAAGCCTCTGAAGAAAAAATAACAAGGCCAAGTCGGTCGGAATTAAACGCAGCTACAATTTTTTTGAGTTCAAATTTTATTTTTTCTAAGCGTGTGGGCTGAATATCAAATGCGTCCATTGATTTTGAGAGGTCCACGCACATCATAATGTCTTTGCCAACCGATTTTATTTCTTTTTTAGAATCGCCATAGGTAGGGCCGAGTATTGAAATGATAACCAATACTACAACCAGCGACCTGGTAATGAGTTTGAAAAAAATGGTGTATGCAGGCGAATGCAGCGCTTTGCTAATGCGAATAATACGCAACAGGTAAATACCATACGCTACCAAAAATAAAATTACCAGTACAGCCTCAACCCAATCAAAAGCTCGAATCATGAATCTAAAAAATTAAGCGCAATTTACTAAATCAAACGATTTATGACTTTACAGGTTTGCCAGGATGGCTACAGTAAGCTTGCAGCTTCCTGATCGAGCATAACCCAGGCCTGGGGTATTTGGTGTACAATGCTTACCGGTATGTGTTCCGAAGGTTTTCCCTTTAATGCTTGTGCAAGAATGGCTGCCTTACGCGAACCATTTGCCATTACAATAGGCAAACGGGCTTCCTGCAGATGGCTTAGTCCGAGCGTAATCCCTTGCGATAATGCTGTTGCCTTTTTAAAATATTTCTGGCCTACCGTTTTGGTTTCTTCGGCAAGTTCGCTCACATGGGCAACCGAATTGAATGGAGTGCCGGGTTCGTTCATACCAATGTGGCCATTTGTGCCCACACCCACCAACATAATATCAAGCCCGCCATTGTCGGCAATCAACTTATTAATGCGGTTGCATTCTTCATGAAGGTTAGGCGCATGAATATTAAAGTAGTGAATTTGTTCAGCTTTAAGGTCAAGCGGTTTGAAACAGTCGCGTTGTAACATCGACAGGCATGAGCCAGGATCGGAAGGATCAATGCCCAGCCACTCATCCAGACTAAGAAATGTGCAACGGGTTAAACTTACTTTGTTTTGTTCAATAGCGCGTTTTAGGTGTTGAAAAACTCCAATGGGTGTATGCCCGGAAGCAATGCAGATAAATGCATCTGGCTTTTGATTTATATATTGATTGATTAACTCCGCAGTGTGTGCCGATAAAGTATTGTAGTCGGTATAGATTTTTAAATGCATACAATAACCGGTTGAAGGTAAAATTTTCCGAACGGCAATTTAGAATAATTGTGTTTGCGATTTATTCCTAATTTGATGGCCAATGAAAACAGTAAGCAGATTTTTTGGAATAGGGATGTTGTGTGTGGTGGCGAGTTGTACCCCTGACCGCGAACCGCAAACCAGGCAAGATAATATGGTTAAGCTGAGCGGTGGCGAATTTGTGATGGGCACCAACAGCAAAGAATCGTATGAACACGAACGGCCCGCACATCCCGTTAAGGTGAGTGCATTTTGGATGGACACTACCGAGGTTACTAATAAAGAATTTAAGAAGTTTACCGAAGCCACCGGGTATATTACCATTGCCGAGCGTAAACCCGATTGGGAGGAATTGAAAAAACAATTGCCGGCAGGCACACCCAAACCTGCTGATAGTATTTTAGTTGCAGGTTCATTGGTTTTTAATCCACCTGCCGGTTTTGTTTCCTTACACGATTACTCTCAATGGTGGAAATGGACCAAAGGTGCAAACTGGAAAAATCCTGAAGGTGCAGCGAGCACGATAGAAGCACGGTGGGATCACCCGGTTGTGCACGTATCCTATGAAGATGCACGGGCATATTGCCAATGGGCAGGCAAGCGATTGCCTACCGAAGCTGAGTGGGAGTTTGCAGCGCAGTCGGGGCTAACCACTGAGCAAGGAGAAAACGTAACCGTAAAAGCGAATTATTTTCAAGGCAGTTTTCCTACGCGTAATTTGTTGGAAGATGGTTTTGAAAGAACCGCACCGGTTGCAAGCTTTGAGGCAAACAACTTTGGTTTGTACGATATGATAGGTAATGTGTGGGAGTGGACGAGTGATCTGTACAATGTTAACTATTTTGCCACTTTACCAACCAACAAACCAATCGATAACCCCACCGGGCCAGAACAATCGTACGATCCGAACGAGCCCGGTGTATTAAAATATGTTACAAAGGGTGGATCGTTTTTATGCGCTTCCAACTATTGTTCCAATTACCGCACCACTGCGCGGCAAGGTACTGCGTTTGATAGCGGCATGTCGAATGTAGGGTTCAGGTGTGTGAAGGATGTAAAGAAGTAATTAATTGTTAGGTTATCGTTATCTTGATGACCAATGAAACTGATCGGGCTCATATTCATTTTTTTGTTGGCCATGTACACAGCGGTTGCGCAACCACCTGCCGATGATTTGATTTTCCATAAGTTAACAACAAGCCACGGTCTTTCTCATAATACAGTGTATTCAATTACACAAGATAGCACCGGTTTTATGTGGATAGGAACCCGCGAAGGACTTAATAGATACGATGGTAGTTCGCTGGTTACGTTATATGCCGATCCGGCTGATTCTACACGATTATCCTCAAACCATATCTCTAACCTGAAGGATGGTAAAAATGGAATCTTATATGTGGGCACAGCCAATGGATTTCATACTTATAACAATCAACTTCAAACTTTTAAAAAAGTATTTAGCGAAAGTGGCCCGGTAGGATATGTGAATCAGATGATTGAAACCAGTTCGGGCACCTTGCTAATCGGTAGCGGTACAGGCTTATATCAATATACAGAGGCAGAACAAATGCTGAAACCATTATTAAGCGGGCGGGTAGTGTTGGATATAGTAGAATTTAAACGAGGCGTATTTTGGATAGCAACACTCCACAAAGTAATAATGATTAATGAACACGGTGAGATATTGAAAGAATACACATCATTTTTAGATGATCGAAACCGAAAGGTTAGTTTGTTTGAAAATATTTTTTGTCTCTATAAGGATAGAAACGAGGGTATCTGGTTGGGTTCAAAAAAGAATGGCTTATTTCATTACAATGTTTCAACCGATGGATTCGAGGCAATCGAAATATCCAAAACCAACTCGCTGGAAACAAACGCAGTAAGAGCAATAGCTGAAGATAGGAATGGTAAACTTTGGATTGGTACGGAATGGGGAGTTTTTACCTACGATCCTCAAACAGCACAATCAAAGCATTACATGCAATCGTTCGATCAATCACCTTTTCAATTAAGCGATAAAGCTATTTATGAAATTTATCAAAGCCGCGAAGGCATTATGTGGGTTGGAACTTACTTCGGTGGTGTAAATAGTGTAAAACCACAGGAGAAAGGTTTCAAAACATTAATGTCGGATGGGGGCAAAGAAAAATTGAGTGGCAAGGCTATCAGCGATATTATTCAAGGTGATGATGATAACCTGTGGATTGCCACTGAAGACGGTGGTGTAAATATCTGGAATCGTAAATCCAATAAACTCGGCTACCTGAGAAGTGATGTTGGTACTGTAAAGTTAAACGTGAATAACGTACATGCTTTGTTTGAAGATGAGGACAACACATATTGGATAGGAACTTTTTTAGGTGGGATTAACCGATACAACCCGAACACAAAAAATATTCAGGTTTATAAAAAAGGGCAAGAGGAAGAGTCGGCCTTTACTAATAACATGATTTATGCTATCTATAAAGACAGAAAGGGTGAAGTGTGGATTGGCACAACCGGTGGCTTGCATAAATTCAATAAACTCAAAGGCACGTACGAGCCTTTTCATTCTGAATTGTTTGACGGAAGGTTTATCTATGAAATTTTTGAGGACAGCTATGGTGAAATCTGGATTTGTTTGATGGATGCAGATGGACTGTATCGGTATAATCCGGTAACGGAAACATTTACGTCCATGGAAAGCACTCGAAAGCTTCGCGAGAGTATTGGATTTATTTGTGCGTTTGAAGATTCCAAAAATCAGATGTGGTTTGGAACCGTCAGTCAAGGGCTTGTAAAATTAGATCGCGCCAGTGGTAAGCTTAAAGCTTATACTGTAGCAGAAGGCTTACCCAATAATTATGTATATGGAATTTTAGAAGATGGTCAGGGAAATCTCTGGATGAGCACCAACCGTGGGCTTGCCAGGTTTAACCCAACTACGGAAGTGTTTACTAATTTTAATATTTCGCATGGGTTGCCCAACAATCAGTTTAATTATAAGTCGGCCTTTAAAGATCGTAGTGGCTGGATGTATTTTGGTACCGTAAATGGCCTGAGTTATTTTCATCCTGATAGTTTGATGGTGAACCGTGTGGCACCCACAACTTATCTGGCCGATCTGAAATTGTTTAATAAAAGTGTTCCCATTGGGAAGGAGAGTTTACTGCAAAGCACCATTAACAATACTACCGAGCTTACGCTGCAGTACAACGAGAATGTAATTACACTTGATTTCGGAGCCATTAATTATTACTCGCCCGGAAGCAATCAATATGCGTACTACCTGCAAGGATTTGAAGGTGATTGGAATTATGTGGCCGATAAGAGCAGTGCAACTTATACTAACCTTTCGCCTGGCACCTATGTGTTTAAAGTTAAGGCTGCGAATAACGATGGCGTTTGGGCCAACGAGGTGAAGCAATTGAAAATTACAGTACTGCCGCCTTTCTGGTTGTCGAAGTGGGCCATGGTGATTTATGTTGTATTGGTGATTGGTGTGTTCTTTCTGTATCGGTACATATTGGGTTATCGCAATCAGGCTCGTATGGCGTTACAACTCGAACGCATGGAACGCGAAAAGATCAATGAAATCAATCAGCATAAACTAAATTTTTTCACTTACATCTCGCACGAATTTAAAACTCCGCTTACGCTGATCATTGCGGCTATCGACAAGCATTTGCAGGAAAATCCCTTACAGGAAATTTATACTTCTGGTTACGCATCCATTAAGCGAAATGCAAAACGGCTTCATTTCCTGATTGAGCAATTGATGGAATTTAGAAGAGTGGAAACCGATCATGCCCGAATAAATTTTGTGAAGGGCGACATCATCCGCTTTTTAAATGATACGTTTATGGCGTTTGCTCCCTTATTCAACAAAAAGAATATCCGGTTTTATTTTAATTCGACCACATCGGTGTTCAATACTTTTTTCGATGCGGATAAACTTGAAAAGATTGTAACGAACCTGGTTTCTAATGCCGCGAAATATACCGGAGCAGAAGGTTCCATCGAAATGGAAGTGGTAGTGAAGGTAGAAGCAGGCGACAAGCCCGACCAACTTAGAATAATGATTGGCGATACCGGTGCTGGTATGAGCAAAGAAGAATTACAAAATGTGTTTACAGCATTTTATCAAACCGAAGGCGCACGCAAGTCGGGTAGCGGAACAGGTATTGGACTGGCATTGGTAAAAAGTTTAACTGACTTTCTGGGGGGCTCCATTCAGATTGAAAGCCGGCAACGGGTAGGAACACAAGTGGTGCTAACAATGCCATTACCTAAATCCGTAAACGATAGTAGGGTTACCGTGGTGGATGGAAATAAAACTATTGACATTGATCACGTACTTCCAGCTCAACCCGATGAAGAATCTACCCGGCAGGATGTTACGCCCGAATACCAGTTGATGATAGTTGAAGACAGCGATGAACTGATTAATTTCTTAGGCGATCACTTCGAGAAACATTACAAGGTGGTAAAGGCGCACAATGGGGCTGAAGCGCTGGAAAGAATTAAAGTTTCCAGTCCGGATGTGATAGTAAGTGATATTATGATGCCGGAAATGGATGGAATAGAATTATGTAAAGCCATAAAGGGCGATATTGCCACCAGCCACATACCGGTTATCTTGCTTACGGCCAAAACAACAATTGAAAGTAGATTAGAAGGTCTTAACGAAGGGGCAGATGCTTACTTAGCCAAACCTTTTGCTATACGCGAACTTGATCTGGTAATAAAGAATCAACTTTTTACACGCGACAAGCTCAAAAGCCATTTTATCAAGTTTGGAAGTTTAAAAGACCTGACGGTAACGGTGGCAAATCGCGATCAGGATTTTATTCTGAAACTAACCCAAATTGTAGAAGCGCACCTAGACGATACGGAGTTCAACATTACCACCTTCGCACAAGAAGCCTGTGTAAGCCGGTCGCTACTGCATCTTAAAATGAAAAAATTGGTGGGCCTGAGCGCTTCAGAATTTATACGGCATATTCGCCTGCAACGGGCTGCCGGGTTGTTAAAAACATCCGACCTCAACATTTCTGAAATTGCTGCTCAGGTAGGCTATGCCGATGCCAATTATTTCAGCCGGTCGTTTAAAGAAAAGTACCACGTTAATCCCACCGATTATAAGCAAGGCCTGCCCACCGAAGCCTAAGTCTTATTTCTGCAATCGGGAAGTGGTTCTCTTCAAAATCCTTCAAAAAGCAAGTAAAAGCTAATATTTCAACATTAGTCCAGTTCAATTGCACACCTGTGCGGGTGTTCCGGCTGGCTCCGGCCTATCATTGTGCACACGTTTGCGGTTAAGGTCAACTGCAAACGAAAGAACTAAAACTTTCCGCGCATGCTTCCTGTAAAACTCCGCTATTGTATTTTGGCTCTGGCAGCCATTTTGGTTTCGGCTTGCACCTCAAAACCAGAAACCACCGATCCCAAAAAGCCAAACATTGTAATCATTCTGGCCGATGATCTGGGTTATTCCGACCTCGGTTGTTACGGTGGTGAAATCAATACACCCAACCTCGATTACCTCGCCATCAATGGCATGCGGTTTACACAGTTTTACAATACATCGCGTTGTTGCCCAACAAGAGCTTCGTTGCTTACGGGTTTGTATCCACACCAGGCAGGCATTGGCCGTATGACATTTGATACAGGACAACCCGGATACCGCGGTTATCTTACCGAGAACACGATAACACTTGCCGAAGTTTTAAAACAAGCTGGTTACAGTACCGGTATGACGGGCAAGTGGCACGTTTCAGAAACCATTGCACTTGAAAAAGAGAAACATCTAAAGTGGCTTGCACATCAGGAAAACTTCGGACCGTTTTCTGATACAGCGCAATACCCGGTAGCGCGTGGGTTCGATAAATTCTATGGAAACATTTGGGGCGTAGTAGATTATTTCGATCCATTCTCTTTAGTGAATGGCAAAGAACAAGTGCTTACTGTTCCAGATAATTATTATCACACCGATGCAATTTCAGATTCAGCGGTAGCCTATGTACAACAGTTTGCAAAAAAAGATAATCCCTTCTTTTTATACATAGCTCACACAGCACCACACTGGCCGCTACAGGCTTTGCCCGAAGACATTGCCCGTTACGAAGGTAAGTACAAAGATGGCTGGCAAGCGGTTCGTGAAAAGCGTTACCAGCGCATGCTTGAATTGGGCTTATTGGATAGTGCCACTGCAAAACTTACTCCGTGGATGTTTCCTGATAAAGATTGGCAACAGAATGCCGATGCTGAATGGGATGCAAAGGCTATGGCGGTGCATGCAGCAATGGTAGAGCGAATGGATAAAGGTGTAGGTAAACTTATCGATAAATTAAGAGAGTTGGGTGAGTTGGATAATACCCTTATTCTTTTCCTGTCGGATAATGGAGCAAGCAGTGAAGACCCAGGAAAATATGGGCCGGGCTTTGATCGTGCCGGAAGTACCCGCGATGGTAGAGAAGTAACATTCCCGCTAGTAAAAACAAAAGAGAACATGGCCGGCCCACAAACCGTGCACACCGGCATTGGTATGCAGTGGGCACATGCACTTAATACACCATTCCGGTTTTGGAAATCAAAAATTTATGAAGGCGGAATTGCTACACCGATGATTGCCCATTGGCCACTGGGTATCACTTCAAAAAATACCATCAGTACAGAGATGGGCCATGTGGTTGACTTTATGGCAACGTGTACCGATTTGGCCGGAGTAACTTATCCAGCAGAGTTTAAACAACATGCAATAACGCCACAACAAGGAACATCGCTGGTACCGGTGTTTACAAGTGGCGATAGAAAAGATCCGGAATACATCTTCTGGGAACACTTCGGTAGTAAAGGTCTGCGCCAGGGAAAATGGAAGCTGGTAAAGTTAGGCGATGATGCCGCGTGGCAATTATTTGATCTCGATCAGGATCGAACTGAAAATAACGATCTGGCTTCAAAATATCCGGATGTGGTAAGCAACATGCAAACCAAATGGGAAGAGTTGGCGAATGCCACTCAGGTTTATCCTTTACCTGATAAGAATTAAATCATGGTTACATCCTTCGCATCGGTTCTTAAGAAGAGTTTAAACCTGATGGTGATCGGTTTTGGTTTGCTGGCTTGTGCGAGTCCTGCAGGCAAATCAAAAGATGAGCGCCCCAATATTATCATCATCATGGCCGATGATATGGGCTACTCTGATCTGGGTTGTTACGGCAGCGAGATTCAAACACCCAACCTGGATTACCTCGCAGCCAATGGCATGCGCTTTACACAATTTTATAATAATGGAAGATGTTGCCCCACGCGTGCTTCATTGCTTACAGGGTTATATCCACACCAGGCTGGTATAGGAGAAATGACTACGCCCGGTGGCCAACCGGGTTATCAAGGCTTTCTGGCAAGCAATACTGTAACGCTGGCTGAAGTATTGAAAAGTGCCGGTTACAATACCGGCATGACGGGCAAGTGGCATGTGGCTGAACGATATGATCGCATAAGAGAAGAACAATTGAAATGGACTTCGCATCAACAAAACTTCGGTGCGTTTGCAGATTCAGCGCAAGTACCCACCGCCCGCGGGTTCGATGAGTATTATGGAAATATCTGGGGCGTGGTTGATTACTTCGATCCATTCGCATTAGTAAGCGGTAACAAGCAGGTAATGTCGGTTCCTCCCAATTATTATCATACCGATGCGCTTGCAGATAGTTCAGTTGCATTTATTGATCGCTTTTCAAAAGATGACAAACCTTTCTTTTTATATGTAGCACATACTGCGCCTCATTGGCCACTACATGCCTTGCCGGAAGACATAGCGCGGTATGAGGCAGTGTATAAGTCGGGCTGGGAAGTGTTACGTAAGAACCGCTATAAGCGCCTGATTGAACTTGGAGTTTTTGATAGCACTAAAATTGAGTTGTTACCGTGGATGTTGCCCCACAAACAATGGGCTGCTAATCCAGATTCTTCTTGGGATGCGCATGCGATGGCTGTGCATGCTGCCATGGTGGATAGGATGGATAAAGGTATTGGCCGCATTATCGAACGCCTGCGCGAACGCAATGAACTTGACAATACACTGATTCTTTTCTTGTCGGATAACGGTGCAAGTCAGGAAACACCACTTAATCCCGGAGATGGAATTGCGGCCACCACCCGCGATGGCCGCGAAGTAAAATTTCCACGCGTAAAATCAGAAAACAATTTAGCAGGTACTCAAGATGTATATGGAAGCCTGGGTATTGCTTGGGCGCATGCACTCAACTCGCCTTTCAAATATTGGAAATCCAAAATGTACGAAGGTGGAATCGGTACCCCGATGATTGCACATTGGCCTGCGGCTATACAACAACCCAATAGCATCAATACTTCGGTAGGGCATGTAATTGATTTTATGGCTACCTGTACCGAACTGGCTGGCATTGAATACCCACAAACTTATAATGGGCAAACCATTACACCTATGCAGGGAAAATCATTGGTTAGCACCCTTCGCACCAATAAAATACTTGATCGTGATTATGTTTTCTGGGAACACTTTGGAAGCAAGGCATTGCGGCAGGGTAAATGGAAACTAGTACAGTTGGATAATCAATCACCGTGGCAATTATATGATCTGGAAAAGGACAGAGCCGAGTTAGTTGATCTTTCATTAGAGTTTCCTGAGCAGGTAGAAAATATGAAAGCACTATGGGAAAAACTTGCTAAAGAAAAACTTGTGTATCCCAAGCCAGAAAAAAAGTCCTGATAGCAAAGCAAACGATCAATCAATATTCAAAGCGGAAAACACACACACTTACTAAAACTAAAACAAACAATTAAACACACGCACATGAGGAAGTATCTACTTTTTGAAAAGTACGCAAGAACAGTAGTGCTAACCGGCATACTGTTGCTTTCGGTATTCATTTCAGCTACAGCGCAGGAAATGATTCAGGTATCGGGAACGATTACGGCACGGGATAATAACACGACTTTACCCGGAGCCAATGTTTTGCAACAAGGTACCACTAACGGTACCGTTACAGATGTTAATGGTAAGTTTACTATTTCGGTACCATCCAATTCAAAACTGGTATTTAGTTTTATTGGCTACCTCACGCAAGAAGTTGATGTAAGCAATCGAACTACAATTAACATTACACTGGAAACTGATCTAACCACATTGGAAGAAGTGGTGGTAGTGGGTTATGGTGTGGTTAAGCGCAGCGATGTTACAGGGTCAGTAGTATCGCTCAAAAAAGATGAGCTAACACCGGGTGCTAATATTAACGTGCAACAATCTTTGCAAGGGCGCGTAGCCGGTGTGCAGGTAATTCAGCGTACTGGTGAACCGGGTAGTACGATGGATGTGCGGGTTCGTGGTGTAAGCTCGATTGCAGCCGGTAACGATCCACTTTATGTAATTGATGGTATGCCTGTAAATAATACAGCACCCGTTGGTTCATCGGGTGTAAATGGTGTTGCCAACAACCCGAATGTGCGCAGCCCGATGAATAGCATTAACCCCGCAGATATTGAATCGATTGAAATATTGAAGGATGCCTCGGCCACTGCTATTTATGGAGCACGCGGATCAAACGGAGTTATTATTATTACAACTAAAAAGGGTAACACCGGTGGTCTTAAGGTTAGTTACAATGTGCAGTATGGTATCTCAAAAAGATCTAACAAATTAGATTTACTTACCGGTGAGGAATACCGCGATGTGCTGAATGGAATTATTGATGCCGGTGGTGGTGTAGCCGGAGAGCGCGTTACCAACGAGGTTGTGAATGTTGATTGGCAAGAGGAGTTGAGCCGAACCGGTACGTTGCGCACGCATGACTTAAATTTTTCAGGTGGAAAAGACAATACCAAATATTATGTGTCGCTTGGTTTCTTTGGTCAGGAAGGAGTGCTTAAAGCTTCTGGTTCCGATCGTTACTCACTGCGGGTAAATATTGAAAACTCAGTACCCCAGAAATATGCATTTGGTGTAAATATCAATGCATCGTACATGCACGATCAGTTTAATGCGGTAGGTACCGGTGTAAATGAAAACGGTGGTGCACTTTATTCAGCTATCTATTACGACCCTACATATCCGGTTTACGATGCGAATGGGAATTATAACCGGTCGCCATTTTTCCCTACAACCATCGATCATCCTTTGGCAATGATTGATGGGCAGTATTCCAACAGCGATAACTACAGAACGTTTGCTTCTATGTACGGTGAGTATTTTTTAATGAAGGGCTTATCGGCAAAAGTAAGAGTAGCCGGAGACTTTAATACCACCAGACGTAATTCGTGGGTTGATCCAACCACCATTATCGGAAGAGGAACCGGTGGTACTGCGCAAATCAATGCCGGTACGGTTAACTACTACATGGGTGAAGGTACTTTGAATTTTAATCGCGACTTTGGATCGGATCATGCTATCAACGCGGTGTTAGGTACAACCTACGAGCACTTTGGTTCTAATTCAATTTTTGTTCGGGGCCAGGGTTATACCGCTCCGGATTTAACATACGATGCCATTGGTAGTGGTAATACAGCGTTGAATGCAATTGGAAGCGGTCGCCAATCGGCAGTAATTGTTTCCTTTCTGGGGCGTGTAAACTATACACTTAAAAACAAATACCTTATTACAGCTTCATTCCGTGCCGATGGTTCATCTCGTTTTGGTCCGAATAATCGGTTCGGTTATTTTCCTGCCATTGCAGCTGCATGGAAAATACACGAAGAAGGATTTCTTTCAGGTACAACTTTTATTGATGAGTTGAAGTTAAGAGCCAGCTATGGTTCTATCGGAAATCAAAACATAGCGAACTATATCTACTTTGCTACTTACGGAGCAGTTAGTTCAGGTCCGGTATTTAATGGCACCCGCTCTACTTTGTTTCAACCATCACGCCTTGCTAATCCTGATTTGAAATGGGAGGCTGCCAACCAGGCTGATATAGGTGTAGATTTTTCTTTCTACGAGAGACGCATATCAGGTTCTGTTGAATATTATTTACGGAATACATCCGACCTGCTGCTGGATTTGCCAAAACCATTGAGTACCGGGTTTGGATCGCAAACGGTGAACATAGGTGGTATGCGTAACTCTGGTATTGATTTAACCTTGAATGGTGATGTGATCAGAAATAAAAACTTTACGTGGAATTTAGGAACCGTGTTATCAACTGTTAGAAACCGGGTAACTAGCCTTGGGCCACTGCAACAAATCTTTGTGGGTGGTGTTGGGTTTATTGCAAACCCGGGTATTATTAAAGTAGGCGAGTCAATCGCATCATACTATGGTTATAGAGTAATCGGTGTTTGGCAGACCGATGATGACTTTACTGGTTGGTCAACAGCTATTCGTCCCGGAGATTTAAAATTTGAAGACCTGGATGGTAACAAAGTTATTGATGCCAACGATCGGCAGATCTTAGGAAAGCCGCTTCCGGATTACACCTATGGTATTACCAATACATTCAAATACAAGAATGCAACCTTGTCCATTTTCTTTGAAGGCGCACAAGGCGGAAGTTTGTTGAATGCAGTAGCCGTGGATAGTTACTTCCCGGTGAGTTTCAGAAGAAACCGCTTGGCAGATTTGTATTTAAATCGTTGGACACCGGAGAATCCAACCAACGAATATCCTTCGTTCATCAATCCAACTTCACAAGGCCAACAGTTGGTGAACTCAAAAACTGTGGAGGACGCTTCATATTTGAGATTACAGTCAATACAATTGAATTATAATTTCAATCTAAAGAAGGGGCCGTTCACTAGCATTCAGGCATTTGTAACTGCGCAAAATTTATTTACACTAACCAATTATACCGGTATTGATCCTGCCGTAAGTTCTACGGGAGCAGACTATATCAAGATTGATTACAGCGCTTACCCCATGACCCGCAACCTGCTTTTTGGTTTAAATTTTCAATTGTAAAAAATAGCAATGCATATGAAAAAAATTGTCATAATAAATATCCTGCTGGTAATGGCTGCTTTCAGCCAGTGGAGCTGCGAAAGCCTGTTAGAGGTTTCGCCACCTAGCGAATTATCTGAAACTATTGTACAAACGCCTAATGGAATAAAAGCTTTGCTTTATTCTTCTTATCGCGGTGTTCAAAATTCAACACCATCACGCTTTTTGATTAATAACTCCGAAGTATGTACTGATATTGGATATAACACCGGAGGCGGTGAGAACTTAACCTTTTCGCAACTCATTAATTTTACATGGGATGCCTCGTTAGGTACTTTTCAGGCCGATGTGTGGGCTCCATATTACAGAGCAATTCGCGATGCTAATCTTGTGTTAGAGTATCTGCCGGGCACAACCGGAATTTCTGAGCCGGAACGCGCACAATATACAGCTGAAGCAAAATTACTTCGTGGCTACTCTTACGAATATCTGTACAAGTGGTTTGGTCCGGTACCGTTGCGTACAACCAGTACATCACCAACCGATCTGGCACGCGCAACGAATGAAGAAATGTTGGCTCAAATTGAAAGTGATTTAGTAGCAGCTGCTCCCAATCTTCCTAACCCCGGCCAAGAAGAGGCTTATGGCCGAGCCACAAAGGGAACTGCGTATGGTATGCTGGCAAAGTTTTACCTGAACACTAAACAATGGCAAAAAGCTGTCGATGCTGCAACCAGTTTAATTAATTTGAATTACTACGAGCTATTTGCCGATTACACCAAATTATTTACTGTAGCCAATGAAGGTAATAAGGAAATGATTTGGGTTATTCCATGTTTGAATATTGTAGATTATGGGAACTGGTACCAGGCGGGGGCAATGCCGCCTAACTTTAAAACCTCCAGCCAGATTCCTGAATTTATCTGGCAACCAGGTATGAGTAACTTTGCTACGCAGTACCGTCTTCGCTCAGCTTTTGTAAATTCTTACGATCTTGTAAATGATATACGGGCACGGTTAATAATCAGAACCTATACCAACACCTCCAATGTGGAAGTAAATCTGATGGCGACTGCTGACAATGCCCGAAGCTTAAAATATTGGGACAATGCCACTGTCGGGAATCACAGTGGTAACGATGTTCCTGAAATTCGGTACGCAGATATTCTGTTAACAAAAGCCGAAGCATTAAATGAGTTAAATGGTCCTTCACAAGAAGCATTGGATTTAATTAACAAAGTGCGGAGCCGTGCCGGCCTGGCTGATCTTACTTTAGCAGAAGCTACCAGCAAAGAAGTATTGCGCGATTTAATTTTAAGAGAGCGTGGTTGGGAGTTTGTGGCTGAAGGCAAGCGCAGAGAAGATTTGCTCCGTCATAATAAATTTATTTCAAGTGCTATCGCACGTGGAATTACTATAGCTGCGGACAAGCACAAGCTATTTCCTATTCCACAAACAGAACGCGATGCAAATAAATTATGTGGGCAAAATCCCGGTTACTAAATAGGACATTAAAATTGATGATGATGAAAAGTAAAATGAATAAGTGTTTAATGGTTTTGGCTTTTACGTTTATGCTAACCGGTGTAAACGCACAAGGCCAGCGATGGACAGAAAAGCAAGCCAACGATTGGTACGCCAAACAAGGATGGATTACCGGTGCTAACTTTCAACCCAGCACCGCTATCAATCAACTAGAAATGTTTCAGAAAGAAACATTCGATCTGGTTACCATTGATCGTGAATTGGGTTGGGCCGAAGGTCTGGGCTTTAATGCTATGCGTGTGTATCTGCACCATATCCTGTGGACAACCGATAAAGCCGGGTTTAAAAAGAGATTAGACGAATACCTGGCGGTTTCTTCCAAGCACAAAATCAAAACTATACTTGTTTTTTTTGATGATTGTTGGAACGATACCTATGCACCTGGTAAGCAACCAGAACCAAAGCCGGGTATTCACAACAGTGGTTGGGTGCGCGATCCAGGCACTATGATATACACCCATCCTGATACCATGAAAGTATTGGAAGCGTATGTGAAAGACATTATGACCACATTTGCTAAAGACGATCGTGTTTTGCTTTGGGACTTATACAATGAACCCGGCAACAATGCGCAACACAATAAAAGCATGCCTTTGTTGAAAAACGTATTTGCATGGGCGCGGCAGGTAAATCCATCACAACCTGTTTCGGTTGGTGTTTGGAATGGCAGCGAACCATTTAAAGACTTGAATAAATTTCAGGTAGAGAATTCCGATGTGATCACCTATCATCAATACAAACATGTAGATAGTCATCGCCATGCAATTGATACACTTACCCAGTACAAGCGACCGTTGATTTGCACAGAGTACATGGCGCGTACCAATGCGAGTGTTTTTCAAACCATTATGCCTTTGTTGAAGGAGAAAAAAGTAGGTGCCATTAATTGGGGCTTTGTTGCTGGCAAGACAAATACCATTTATGCCTGGAATACACCCATGCCTTCAGGTAAAGAACCTGAGCTTTGGTTTCATGATATCTTCAGAAAAGATGGTACACCATTTAGTAAAGATGAAGTGCGGGTAATAAAACAACTTACAGGCGCACGATGAGGCTAGTAAGTTTTGTGCTTTCCGCAACCGTAGTTGCCTTTGTGGCCGGTTGTGGAAAGCAACTTGAAGTAGCGACCGACAACTTCAGTAATTCCCACGCACCGGTAGGCGATTCGCTTTTAACCGTGCCGGCTTCGGTTGTACCATTGTTCGATACATGGATACGCGATACGTATGTAATGCGTGCACCGGATAATACTTACTATCTCACCGGTACAACCGCAACACCGGGTCGTAATTTTCCTAACGGCAACATTCATTGTTGGGATTACAACGATGGCATTTACCTGTGGAAATCAACCGACTTAATCAATTGGGATGCGTTGGGTCGTGTGTGGTCGTTCGATCACGATGGTGCAGACTGGCAACGGCAAGGTAAACCTGTAAAGCCAGGTGCAGTTTCAGTTAATGACGATCCTCTTGATTCTATTTACAGAGCAGTGTGGGCACCAGAGATTCACTTTGTAAAAGGAAAGTGGTTAATAATAGCATGTTTAAATGGTTCGCGTGGGTCATTTGTATTGGAGAGCACAACCGGAAAACCGGAAGGGCCATATCAGAACATTAAAGGCAATGCTGAGAAAGCCATCTTTAATAACATTGACCTGAGTTTGTTTGAAGATGACAACGGTGATGTTTTTCTTTTGGGACATAATCATTTCATCGCAAAGATGAAGGAAGATCTCAGCGATATTGCCGAACCATTTGTGCCACTAAAAGAAACGCCTTACAATCCCGAGCCATACATTGAAGGAGTTTATGTAACCAAACATCATGGCAAGTATCAACTGTTGCAAACGGTATGGTCAGTGCCAGAAGGTAACGGCACGTTTACCTACATCAGGAACGAAAGCAATAACAAAAACCTGCACAGCTACGATGTAGTGGTTGCTGAAGCCGATAATATTTATGGCCCTTACGGGCCACGGTATCCGGCTATCTTGCAAGGAGGTCACAACAATTTATTTGTAGATAAGGATGGCGAGTGGTGGTCAACCACATTCTTTAATCCAAGAGGCGAAATGGGTAAACGCTTTGATGTTACCTGTCGTGTCGGATTAGTGCCGGTTAAGTGGGTTGATAATAGGTTGATGCCGGATATTGAACGGGCAAATGTATTCCACGCAGCGTTGGCGCGGCAATAAGTAGATTTTATAAAAATTGATCAATGAAGTATCTTTTTTGTTTCGTGTTATTGTTGTTGAGTTCTGAGATAAAGGCTCAGGAGATTGGAGCAAACTTTAATCACAACCCGGAGATAATTGAGTTTGAGTATCTAAGAAAAACTCCGGTAGAGTGGGTGAGAACCACACCTTACATCTTTGAATACATTCAAGGTGAGCGGAACCCTGCTACGGATGAAGGATTGGCCAAATTGATTGAAGCAAATCGGCAAGGCTATAAAGTAGCCTTTGGATTTCGATGGGATTTTGCGAAGCATAAAATAAGAATTCCGCAGCCTGGTTCGCCAGAGGAAAAACAGTACTTCGCTATGGCTACAAAAATTCTGGAACGCGTAGGCTTGTACATCCACATTTTTAAGCTTGGTAACGAACCGAATTTAGAAACACTGAGAGAAGATAAACTGGCAGACAAACAAGGTACGGTTCCGTTGGTACGGTTTACCGAACGATTGCTAACGGAAGTAGTGAATCCTTTTTATGAAGCGAACAAAACAGTAGCACGACCTGATATTTATGTAGGATCGTTACCCCGTCTTTTCCTGAAAGAAGAGCAAATCAATGCGGGTGTCCTGGGCTTAATAAAATTAGCCGAGACTCGAAAGGATATTAAAGGTTTGTCGGTGCATTTGCATATTTCAGACTCAACTGAAATGGAAGAGGCATTTCGGTTTGTGCGCTCTAACATGCCGACCAAACCTATTATTATTCCAGAGTTCTCCCTTTTCAGATTGTATAACCAACACGTGTCCGATTCATTGGGCGACAGTGAGCGTGGACTGGCGTTTTGTAAGAAATACAAGTATAGTCCATCTACAAAATTGTATCAATGGTATAGCAAAGCCAACACCGAACGGGTTACTGCTCAAGAATGGGAAGATATGTTCTATTCCAGAACCTGGTTTCCACAGCACTTTATGAAAACCTATTACCGATACTTTCAAAAGTATGGTGTGGTGTTGGCTACGTATGGATACTTAAGTCAATCAGCGCCCCAGCAGATGGGACCTAATTCACCCACGTGGTTTATAAATCCAATCTTTCCTATGAAAAGTCTAAAGACTCAACCTGATGGTAGTTATACACCCAACCCGTTATGGTTTGATGATTTTAATGAAATCACCAATCAGGGTAAAAAAACAAAGTCAAAGAAATGACAGACAAAACAATAATTGAATAAATGATTTTTGGGTTAGGTTTGAATTTTAAGTTGTGTGCTTCTCCGGATGGAGTAACAAAAAATTACAACGTCTGGAAAGCGCATGACTTACCCAATGCTTCACTGAAAACTAAACTCAACAAAAAAGTAATCCGACTTTTTCTTTTGCTCATACTCGCTATGAGTTGGTCGTGTCAATCAGGTAAAAAGCCGGAGAAGCCAAACGTAATTATACTCTATGTGGATGATCTTGGCTATGGCGATCTGAGTTGTTATGGCGGAGCAATACCAACACCTAACATTGATAGCCTTGCTCGCAGGGGTGTAAGGTTTACCGATGCTCATGCACCTGCTTCCACCTGCACACCTTCTCGCTATTCGTTGTTAACAGGCAGATATGCGTTCCGAAATAAGGCAGCTATTCTTCCGGGTGATGCGCCATTGTTAATCGATACCTCTATTGTTACGCTTCCCAAAGTTTTTAAATCGGCTGGGTATGCCACCGCTGTGGTTGGCAAATGGCATTTGGGCTTAGGTTATGGTAAAACCGATTGGAATAGAAAGATTGCACCGGGTCCGAATGAAATTGGATTTGATTATTCATTTCTGATTCCGGCAACTGGCGATCGCGTACCCACGGTGTTTGTTAAAAATGGAAATGTAGTTAATCTTGATCTTAACGATCCAATCGTGGTAGATTATCAGAATCCGGTATCCGATAAATCGGATTCATTTGCAGTTAGAATAAAAGCCGATGCTCAACATAGCAACACTATTATTAATGGTGTAGGCAGAATTGGTTTTATGAAGGGCGGTAGCGCAGCACATTGGGTAGATGAGACAATTCCTGCCGTGTTGAATGAACAATCATTTATGTTTATGCAATCATCCACAAAGCCATTCTTCTTGTTTTATTCTTTTCATGACATCCACGTGCCACGGTTGCCACATCCTGATTTTGCTGGAACAACTGCGCAAGGTGCCCGAGGTGATGTAATTGCTCAAGTGGATTGGGTGGTGGGTGAATTAATCGCAACGTTAAAGCGCCAAAATAAACTTGACAATACCATTATTATTTTCACCAGCGATAACGGTCCGGTGTTGGCCGATGGATATGACGATCGCGCAGAGGAACTAACCGGTAAGCATGATGCGGGTGGTGGTTTGCGAGGTGGCAAATATTCAGCTTATGAAGCTGGCACGCGTGTACCTACTATTTTATACTGGAAAGATCAGGTAGAAGCAGGTGTTTCAGATGCATTGCTTACGCAAGTAGATTTAGTAGCTTCGATGGCATCCTTGCTGAATGTTGATGTGAAGGAAGCAATTGATAGTGAAGATCAGCTTGATGCCTGGTTGGGGAAAAATAAAGTTGGTAGAGCCAGCATGTTGCAAGAATCCTTTACCCTGGCAATTCGGGTGGGGAAACTAAAATACATCCGGCCATTTAGCGGATCAACACCAGATTGGCTCGCTAATAAAAATGTGGAGACTGGTTTGAAAGATTATCCGCAACTTTATGACTTAACCCACGATTTGCAGGAGCAGGTTAACCAGGCTGCTACAGCATCAGAAAAAGTAAGCGAGTTGGATAAAATGATAACTCAGATAGTCAATAACGAATTGAAATAAATATAAGCTCATGAAAAATGTTTTTGGTTTAGTTTTAATAATAGCGTTGGTTTTTCAGGCGTGCAATCAAAATGAAAAAGTGGAGTCTGTACATCATTGGGTAACCATGCGGGCTCCGGCTTATCCGTTGATAACCATCGATCCTTATACCAGTGTTTGGTCTGCATCCGATAATTTGTTTGATACACCTACCCGGCATTGGACTAATAAGACACATTCATTGATCGGGGCAGCCCGTGTGGATGGAACAGTATATCGCTTTATGGGTAAAGAAGAAGTTCCACTCGAGCCTGTAATTATGATGGCCAAGGAAGAACCGTGGCAAGGAGTTTATACCAACACAAAACCTGCTGCTGGTTGGGAGCAACCAATTTATAAGAGCAATGGCTGGAAAACAGGAACGGCAGCCTTTGGTTCATCGGATATGCATGCAGTAAACACCGAATGGAATACACGCGACATTTGGGTGCGAAGAGAAATCACCATGCCTGATACCGGTGATGATGAATTGTTTCTCATTTATTCGCACGATGATAATTTTGAATTGTACTTAAACGGAAAAGAAATTGTAAACACGGGCAATCGTGCGCGCATGGAGGTGATACTACCTTTGGATAAATCGTTGTTAGATCCGTCTGGTAAAAATGTTATTGCCGCCCATTGTACCAACAACATCGGCAAAGCCTATGTTGATTTTGGTATCTATAAAGTAGGTAAACAAAAAGAAGTATTTGCTACTGCTGCCATACAGAAGAGTGTAAAACTTTCAGCAACACAAACTCAATACGAATTTACCTGCGGTCCTGTAAACCTGAATTTAAAATTTACATCTCCGTTGCTTCCGCAGAATCTGGATGTGCTTTCGCGACCGGTTAACTATGTAGATTATGAAGTTACTGCTGCCGATGGCAAAGCGCATGAAGTGGAATTGTATTTTGAAATGACCCCGCAATGGGCCGTAAATGATGCCAGCGAAGAGGTGGAGATTAGCAGTGGAGCGGCCGGAGCCATTCAGTATCTAAAGGTTGGCACAACAGTTCAACCAGTATTGCAACGGGCAGGCGATAATGTGCGCATCAATTGGGGCCATGCCTACCTTGCAGCAAGCGCATCGTCACCTGCTCAATTGGCAATTGGTGATTATTTTAAAAGCAAGGAAGCGTTTGTAGCATCAGGAACAATACCTGAAAATACTACTCCAGCTAAAGCTAAGTTTACCCAACAACGCGCTGTGCTTACACACACGCAGTCGCTGGGGAAAGTGAATGAAAAAACAGCAGGTTACTTATTGATTGGATACGATGATGTAGAATCGATACAATACTTTGGCGATAATCTGAAAGCATGGTGGGCTCAGAATTCGGATGGCAACATTCACACCATGTTACAAAATGCCGATGCTGATCATGCTAAAATTCTGGATGAATGTGTTAAACTAGATAACCGGATTTATGAAGAAACACGAAAAGCGGGTGGAACTCAATACGCAGAACTGTGCGTACTGGCGTTCAGACAATCTATTGCCGCGCATAAGCTTACTAAAGACAAACAAGGCAACATTTTATTTCTCTCGAAAGAGAATTTCAGTAATGGTTCCATTGGTACTGTGGATGTAACCTATCCATCGGCACCGCTCTACCTGCAGTATAATCCTGAATTGTTGAAAGGAATGTTGAACCCGATATTTTATTACAGCGAAAGTGGTAAATGGACAAAGCCTTTTGCCGCGCACGATGTAGGTACATATCCAAAAGCAAACGGACAAACTTATGGCGATGATATGCCCGTGGAAGAATGTGGTAACATGTTAATACTTACTGCTGCCATCGCGAAAGCAGAAGGCAATGCCAGCTATGCCAAAGCACATTGGGAAACATTAACTACCTGGGCCGATTATTTAATTAAAAATGGACTCGATCCGGAGAACCAACTTTGTACCGATGATTTTGCCGGCCACTTTGCACACAATACCAATCTTTCAATAAAGGCTATTATGGGCATTGCATCATACGGCATGTTAGCCGAAAAATTAGGCAAGATGGAGCTGGCAGCGAAATACAAAGATGAGGCAGCGCGCATGGCAAGTGAATGGATGAAGATGGCTGATGATGGCGATCATTACCGGTTAACATTTGATCAACCCAATACATGGAGCCAGAAGTATAACCTGGTGTGGGATAAGTTGCTTCACTTTAATTTGTTTCCTGCTGATGTAGCACAAAAGGAAATCGCATATTATCTCACCAAGCAAAATGAATTTGGGTTGCCATTGGATAATCGTAAGACCTATACCAAATCGGATTGGATTGTGTGGACAGCCACGCTGGCCAATGATACTACTACGTTTCAAAAATTTATTTCGCCTTTGCATGGTTATGTTAGCCAAACTCCCGATCGTGTGCCTATGGGCGATTGGTACGAAACAGTAAATGCCAAGCAAGTTGGGTTTCAGGCGCGTTCGGTAGTGGGAGGTTATTTTATTAAGTTGCTGGAAGACTAAATCCTTTGCGTTCATGTTTACCAGATTTTTGAATCTTATTCTGATTGCTGTAATCTTCTTTTCCTGTAAAAAGAAAGAAGAACCTGCAGCACTCCCGCTTGTTGAAACAACTTTTCAAAACCCATTGCTGGAACATGGGCCCGATCCGTGGGTGTTTCAGAAAGACGATGTGTATTACCTGATGCATAGCACCGGTAATAGCTTAAAGATCTATCGTACCAAAAGCATGAGTAAGTTGGCAACAGCCGAATCAAAAACGGTATGGACCCCTCCGCCAACCGGAATGAACAGCAAAGAAATCTGGGCACCCGAACTGCATTTTGTGGAAGGCAAGTGGTACATCTACTATGCAGCTGATGACGGTAAGAATGATAATCACCGCATGTGGGTCTTGGAGAATGAATCGCCCGATCCATTTGTTGGCGAGTGGATTGATAAAGGTAAACTCAACCTGGCGGATGATCGGTGGGCTATTGATGGAACAATCTTTAAACACAACAACATACTTTATTATTTATGGTCGGGATGGGATGGACCGAAAAATGGAAGGCAGGATATCTACATTTCTAAACTAAGCAACCCTTGGACAGCCGAAGGCCCACGCGTGTTGCTTTCAAAACCTGAGTTGGAGTGGGAGACAAAAGGTACTTCCGATGAATTGCCAACCGTAAACGAAGGGCCGCAGTTTTTAAGCAAAGGCGATAAGTTGTTCATTATTTATTCAGCTAGTGGTTGCTGGACAGATGAATATACGCTTGGTATGCTAACTGCAAACAAAGATGCTGATTTGATGAATCCGGCATCCTGGGTTAAATCTTCTAACCCAGTGTTTACTAAAAGTCCGGAAGGCAATGTGTTTGGGCCGGGTCATAATAGTTTCTTCCAATCGCCCGATGGTACAGAAGATTGGATTATTTACCATGCAAATCCGGAAGCAGGGCAGGGTTGTGGCGAAAAGCGATCACCCCGGATGCAACGCTTTACGTGGAATGCAGCCGGTGAACCTGAATTTGGTGTGGCCGCTTCGCTAAGTATAAATTTGGTTATCCCTTCCGGTGAAAAATAGAATTTCATTTGAAACTATAACCTCAGAAAAATAAAATTAGATTCGTCCAAAATTGAAAAGCGAATTACTGTGAACCAATCCGTAAAGTCTAAGTTTATAGCGTTATACAATTCAGAACCGCTTATCATTCATGCGCCCGGTCGCATTAACCTGATTGGCGAGCATACCGATTACAACAATGGTTATGTAATGCCTGCTGCCATTCACATGGGTGTCCAGTTTGCATTTGCCACATCGCACCACACACATTCGCTTATTTATTCCTTAAAGTACGATCAGTTTTATACACTTGATCTTAACGCGCCTGATAAGGTGGAGAATCCTACGTGGGCCAATTACTTTCTGGGTATTGTTCATCAATTAAATGCCAGGGGTTTAAGGTTAGAAAATTTTAATTGTGTGTTTGATGGTGATTTACCAACCGGGGCGGGCTTATCTTCTTCAGCGGCAATGGAGTGTGGTTTTGTTTTTGGATTGAATGAAATGTTTCAATTGGGACTCACGCATCTCGAGATGATTCACATGGCACAGTGGGCCGAACATAATTATGCTGGTGTAAAGTGTGGCATTATGGATCAGTTCAGCAGCATGATGGGAAAAGATAATCATGCCTTTATGTTGGATTGCCGCTCGTTGGAGTACGAATACCTGCCGTTGGATTTGGGTAACTACACTTTATTGCTGTGCGATACAAATGTGAAGCACTCGTTATCTTCTTCAGAATACAACACGAGGCGTAATGAATGCCAGCAAGGTGTTACAATAATCAGTAAAAATTTTCCGGAGGTGAAATCGTTGCGCGATGTTACTCCGGTAATGTTAACCGCTTGTCAGCAAGATATGCCACCCGTTATTTATAACCGCTGTCGGTTTGTGGTAGAGGAGAACAATCGGGTAGTGGAAGCCAGTCGCGATTTAAAGAAGGGTGATTTGGCTTCGTTTGGAAAAAAAATGTTTGCTGCGCACGAAGGGCTTTCGAAACTGTATGAAGTGAGCTGTGCTGAGTTAGATTATTTGGTTCAACTCGCCTCTGCATCCAATGGTATTTTGGGATCGCGCATGATTGGTGGTGGCTTTGGTGGATGTACACTAAATCTGATTCATCAAAATTCGGTAGAAACTTTCCTCGAATCAGCCAAAGCGGCTTATCGTACAAAGTTTGAAATTGAAATGAGCTCCTATATTGTTAAGCCAGGCAAGGGAACTTCGGTAGTAATTGATTAATCATGTTTGATAGTTCTGAACATAGCCACCGCAGGTATAATCCGTTAACCGGAGAGTGGGTTCAGGTTTCACCACATCGCGCCAAGCGGCCGTGGCAAGGTCAGGTTGAAAAAGTAAATGTAACACAACGCCCGGCCTACGATCCAACGTGTTATTTATGTGCAGGCAATCAGCGCTCGAATGGATTGGTTAATCCCCACTATACCTCTACATTTTCTTTTGTAAATGATTTTGCATCTCTCAGTAATGATATTCCGGAAGGGGAAATACATGAGCAGGAATTATTAGTGGCAAAAAGTGAACGTGGCATCTGTAAAGTAATTTGTTTCTCACCCCGACATGATCTTACAATTCCAGAAATGGAAGTTGAAAATATTAAAGAGGTTGTGGATTTATGGGTGAAAGAATTTGCCGAATTGGGGTCGAATAAAATTATCAACTACATTCAGATCTTTGAGAACAAAGGTGAGATTATGGGTTGCTCTAATCCGCATCCGCACGGACAGATTTGGGCACAGCAATCAATACCCGATGCAGTGCTTCGCAAGCAACAACACCAACTGGCCTATTTTCAAAAGCACAACCGCACATTGTTAAGCGATTACCTGCAATTGGAATTGAACAAAAAGGAGCGCGTAGTTACCGAGAATGAAAGTTTTGTTGCCGTTGTGCCGTACTGGGCGATATGGCCGTTTGAGGCAATGATTATTCCCAAGCGAACCATGAGCACCATTTTACAAATGACGGAAGCTGAGCGTACAGCATTGGCTTCGATTTATAAAGCACTGACAGTGCGATACGATAATCTGTTTGAAATTTCCTTTCCATACTCCGCGGGCATTCATCAGGCACCAACGGATAACCAACCGCATCCTGAATGGCATTGGCACATGGTATTTTATCCACCGCTTTTGCGATCAGCTACGGTAAAAAAATTTATGGTTGGTTACGAAATGCTGGCCAACGCGCAGCGCGACATTACCGCAGAAACGGCCGCAATAAGATTGCGCGAGGTTTCCGGAGTTCATTATAAGATAACCTCAAAATAAAAAAGCCCCACTATAGTGGAGCTTTTTGTCGGGGTGGCCAGATTCGAACTGACGACCTCTTGGTCCCAAACCAAGCGCGATACCGGGCTACGCTACACCCCGATCCTAAAAGGAGGCGCGAAGATATAAAAACATCTTCAACTACCAATTTTTGTGATCCCGGCTGGACTCGAACCAGCAACCTGCTGCTTAGAAGGCAGCTGCTCTATCCAGTTGAGCTACGAGACCGAGCGGAGGGGGGGGGATTCGAACCCCCGGTACGGTTTAACCCGTACGACAGTTTAGCAAACTGCTGGTTTAAGCCTCTCACCCACCTCTCCAATAAGTTTGTTTTTGCCTTTTAGAATTTAGATCTACCCGTTCGGTAGTTACTTTTTACTAAAAGGAGTGCAAATATAACGTTCAATCTTACCCGGTAAACTCATTTTTTTGAATTTTTTAACCGGAATTTTGCTTTAAAATATCTTATCAGAAACGGTTTTGATCCTGTATTCTTCATTTTTTAATTATTTGAATGATTTTGCTGATTTGGTTAGGTTGAGTTGCTATCTGTGTATGTGTAATCTTTCTAATCAAGCATAGAAGAAATTACTTTGAGCAACATTCAAAATCTTTATATATAAGCAAATTTAAGCTTGCATTTTTCCAGTAAGGAAGGATTATCGTTCCGGGGATACGGGTAGCTTGTTGGTTTTAAATTTGTCTTTAACCCATTCGCCCTTGAGCACGGCAATACCATTTTCGTTATAGAATGTTCCTTGTCCTTCGCGAAGATTGTTTTTCCAATTTCCAACATATTTTTCACCTGATGGGAATGTGTAGGTTCCAAATCCTTCCAAGCGTCCTTCAGAAAAATCACCATCATAAATATGACCATTACGCCAGGTATATTTGCCTTTTCCGTGGCGTCTGTTGTTTTTCCATTCGCCCTCATAAACCCCACCCGATGCTATGATTCCATAACCGAAACCATTCGCCTTGTTGTCTTTAACGGGGCCGAGGTAATAAATCTTAACACTGTCATCTACTACAAACTGCCTGAACTGCCTGCTCGTTCTCCACGTGTTAAGCGAATCAACCAGCGATGATTCCCGCAGCCCGGCTGCCGCAATCTGATTCTGAAGCGAATTCAATTCATTGAACATAGAATCTAACCTGATCCTAAATGTATCGGTAGTACTTTGAGCTTGCATTAACTTTTCAAATTCTTTACGCAACTCGCGCTTCAAAGTGAAATTTAGTTTGAATAAGCTATCTGCTTTTCGGTTATGTGCTTGAATAAGATTGATTATAAACGCGGCATGTTGTTGGGTTAAATTACTGCCGCGACTACTATCTACTTGTGCGTAGTAATAAAGTGCATCTTCAAATGCGTTGGCATCCAACAACGAGTCGGCCTTTGCCCTTAGATATCGCGATTGCTCCTGCTGAGTATATACTTGTTGAAGTGCCAGGCGTAGTTGCTTTTCCTGATGAAACCTGTAGCCCAGCACAATGCTTATGCCGATCAGCAAAATGAAAAAAACACTTATAAGTATTCGTTTTCCCATAGTTTAATACCCGATATTTATTTGCGGAAGCTTTCCTTTTTCACCCCGAAGGTCAAATCCAATAAACACATTTAATCGTATAATATGTGTTTGGTTATATTCAAAACCCGATGCTGCCTGACCGATTGTCCACATGTGGCCGGCAAAAAACGTGACGTTGCGATTTAATACATAGCCCAACCCGTTGTAAGTCCTGAAATCTTCGAAGGGATTATATACAATGGATTTACCTTGTTGCATAAAAATTTCGGCACTGGGTGAAAAAAACAATGTACCCACCGTAATTTCTTTTTTATTGATAGGGATGTACATAAAAAACTTATACCGAAACCGGTTGGAATAATTTACCTGAGCACCAATTTCATTTGATCTTTTCCAACGATGTTCAAATCTGAATTGATGATAGATTTTAGTGTGCGCAATGGGCGGCATTATAAATAACCATTGGTGCCAGATACGAGGCTCATAGGTTACTTTTTCATAGGCTGGGTTTCCGGGTTGGGGTGTGTAATTAAGTACAAGGGTGGGGCCTACTACAACTTCAAAATGTTTGTTAATTAAAAAATTAACACCAAACCGGTTATAAACCTGGCGGGTGCGACCAACAAAAGAGGTTAAGTTGTTTTGACTGTTGCGAAAGCGCAGGTGATGTTCGCCATAATATCCAATCTTATCCGAAAAATTACCTTTCAGATACACACCAGCCCACAAACCGGTTTCTGTTAGCCGTGTTTGAGTTTGTGCGTTGCAAACATTTGTCAATAAAAGAAAGATGAGTGGGGTAAAAAAACGCATAACAACCTATTATCACAAATGGATCTACAATTTCAAGCCAAGTTTATTATGCCTGTTCATTCATAGCTAATTAAGCTATTTGGTCGATTAAAAGTTAGCATGTTGGGTAAATTAACTACAGCCAGTGTTGAAAATTTCTACACTCTATTTTAATTTAAAAAGGGCTCCGGTTAATGCAGCAAAACCACCTACCAATCCACCTGCCAGCATGGTAAGTATAAATGAATTGAGCGGTAGTAGTTGGTTGATCTTTTCTGTAAGGATTGAATTGGTTTTCAAATCAATAGTTAATGCATACCCTACCCACAAAAGTGCGATGGCCACAAACCCTGCCAGGAATGAGTTGAGGCTTTTATTTCCGACCACATAAGCCACCCCAGCTGCACCAATGGCAATGCTCCACCACGGTAAAAAAAATTGCAGAATAAGGCATATCAGCATAGTAGCGACTAACTGAATAAAAAATTTCATGGTGCTACAGGTTTTAAGGTAAGGGTTGCAACATTGGTTTTGTATTGGGCAGGATTGCCAGTGAATTGAAAAAGGTAATAACTACCGGTGGCCCAGGTATTAAGCATATTATTATAGAACGGACTTCCGGGATTACCCGATTGCCCACCCGGATAAACACCCCAGGTTCGTACGCCTGACCTTTCCAAGCTCACCACCATGCGCCAACTGGGGCCATGCCTGCGCGAGGAAGCATTTACAATATCATGATTGCCGCCATGTTGTACATGGTAACTGAAGGCTGGCAAGCCCTGCAACAAGTGCCCGATAAAAGTGTCTTTAAAATCGGCCCAACGCGGATCTTTATTCTTTTCAGATTTCCATTTCTCTATACTTTCAACACCTTGTATAAATGCTTGCTGAATTACATCGCGTGCAGTTTCTTTTTCGGGAGTTCCGATAACATCAAAAAATAAGAGGTCGGGATTTTCTTTCAGCAATTTGATTGTAGTATAAGCAGTAGGGTAGGCCAGTGTTACGTTTGAGGTCTTCACTTCATCCCACACCAAAGGAAAGAGTGCGTCCCACCAGGCTTCGTAATACGATGCACCTTCTGAGTCAACCGTGTTTTCATAATCCCAGGCGGACAGAATTTTATAAGCACTTTTTTGCGCCTGCGAAAAATTTGCAGTGTCTAACTGTTTTAAAAAATACGGCAGACTTTCTTCCGCCTTCAGGTTATAATTATCGAATTGAAGTTCCATCATATCGCGCGGAGTGATTTCGGTCATTTCACCCAATAGTTTATTTATTCTGCGATTGCGATAGGCTTCGTAGCTGGTGGCATTTATGTAGTAAGGGTAGGTGTTATCGGCCGGGTATTGATTGGCCGAACTCACAAAACCACGTGCAGGATTTTTATACATCACATTATGTTCGTTGGGAATAAATGCCTGCCACTCAGTTTGTGTAAGAGTTCCGTCCAAGATGTATTTGCCTTCTTCTTTTCTGCGAACCGGAAACCGCCCCTGAATGCGCATGGCGATATCGCCACTAACACTGGCAAACACGAAGTTTTGCGCGGGCGATGCATAGTGATTTAAAGCATCCATATATTCCGAATGATTTTTTGCGCGATTTAGTTTAAAGAAAGTGATGATCTCTTCGGAAGGATCGTGTGCAATCCACCGCATGGAAAAATGTTTCATCTCATTGTCACCACGAAAATTTTCATCGAATAAAACCGGCCCTTGATGGGTGAAGGTGATGGTATCATAAAAATCGTTTCCACCTTTTACTTTAAATTTTTCAATTACCTGCCGTGTAGGCTTCCAGGTACCATCACTTTTATATTCACGTTTCGATTTGTCTTTGAATTCAATTTTATACCAATCCACCAAGTCGCGTTGCGCATTGGTTACCCCCCAGGCAATGGAATCGTTAAAGCCACTAATCACGGCAGGCGAACCCGGCAACGAAGCACCCATAACATTTACACCCGGTGCGTGCAGGTGAATAACATACCAGATAGAGGGCAAGGATAAACTCAAATGCGGGTCGTTACATAAAATGGGTGCTCCGGTATTTGTTTTGGTTCCACTTACTGCCCAGTTGTTGCTGCCCACATCCGGGGGCGATTTTTCCAGTGGTGTAACTTTCACCAATTCATTAGGCAACGCAAGTGGCACACTGTCAATCTTGATTGGAGTGAAATTCCAATTGCCGGTATTATCCACGATCGGGTCGCCTACATTTTCATTATCAGGCCAAACCAGGTCAATCAAAGCCTTATCGAATAGCTTTAACGCATTGGTCATTTCCAGATCTTTATCGCCACTGTTTAGCGTAAGGGCCATGTTTTTTAAGAGCAAGCCACATTTAAGCGGGCTCCAGTTTTCGGGTTCGTAGCCGAGTAGTTTATATTCAAGGGGTAAGTTCTTATATGCAAGCGACTGAATGTATTGGTTAATGCCTTGCGTATAACTGTTAACCATCGAAGCAGCTACCGGGTTGGCCAGCATCGCCTTCAAAGCATTTTCGGCAGCGTAAACCATACCGCGTCTGCGTTGGGTGAGATCGTAATCCAGCGCTGCAGCACTGCCAATAATTTCAGAAATCCTTCCAGCCGCAGCATGAGTCTGAAACTCCATCTGCCACAAACGGTTGGCCGCGGTAATGTAACCTTGGGCCAGGTACAGGTCATCGTTATTTTTTGCAAACACATGTGGAATAAGCAGGCTATCATAATGGATAATCACTTCATCTTTTAATCCTGTAAGCATCAGCACCTGACTGGGCCGATATTTTGTTTCTGCATTCTGCCAGAATCCCCCGAAAGGGTCTAAGAATTTACCCAAGGGCGGAATGGGTGTACCAAAATTCCAACTCCGGTTAAGAAAATAAATCAGGGCTACGGTAATTAGTAACGAAATACTGGCTTTGGCGATTTTCATTTTTAATTAGTAATCAGGTAATAATCAGTAATTCAAAGTGAATTATCAATTAACTGAAGTCAATTGTTTTTGCTTAATTTTAGGCCTTTATTCAGAATCAGCGCGCTTAAATGGCTGTAAAAGAAGTACTTGGAAATTATACCAAAGAGCAGATTAAGAAAGCGGCCCAGATTAAGGCCCTTTTTTTTGATGTGGATGGTGTACTTACCGATGGCGGGATTATTTATGATGAGGCCGGTACCGAAACCAAGCGTTTTAATGTAAAGGATGGGTACATCATCAGTCACTTGAAGAAGGCTGGTATTCTGGTGGGAATTATAACCGGCCGGGAATCCAAACTGGTGAGCAACCGTGCTGCGGAATTAAAACTTGACTTTTGCCATCAGGGTATTATGGATAAGTATAGTGTGTTTGAAAAACTGGTGGAGTTTCACAAACTAAAACGTAAGCAGGTGGCCTATATTGGCGATGATATAAATGACCTGAAAGTATTGCAGCATTGTGGGCTTTCGGCTTGCCCTGCCGATGCGATGAGTTATGTTAAGACAAGAGTAGATATAGTAACAGAGGCCCGCGGTGGAGAAGGGGTAGCACGGGAGGTAAGTGATTTAATTCTGGCTGCCCAGGGTTTTTTAGAAAAAATTTTAAAACAGTGATAAGTGGAGTTGTTTAAAGATAAAGTTTCGATAGCCGATAAAATTACATTGGGCGGAGATCGCATGGTTTTATTTGCCGGCCCCTGTGCTGCTGAGAGTTATGACATTTGCATGGAAACCGGCACACAGGTTAAAAAAATTTGCGAGGAACTTGAAATCGACTATGTATTCAAGGCTTCGTATGATAAAGCCAACCGTACATCATCGGGTTCATACCGTGGGCCTTCTATGGATATGGGGCTTGAGATTTTAGCGAGGGTGCGGAAGGATTTGAAAGTACCGGTGGTAACAGATGTACACGAGTCGAACCAATGTGCTGAAGTTGCGGCCGTTGTAGATGTATTGCAGATACCGGCCTTTCTGTGCCGGCAAACTGATTTATTGGTGGCGGCAGCTAAAACCGGTAAGCCGGTAAAAGTTAAGAAGGGTCAGTTTATGGCTCCCGAAGATATGCGCTATGCGCTTGATAAAGTGCGGGGTGAAGGAAACAACAATGTGTTTTTGACTGAACGCGGTTCCAGTTTTGGGTATCATAACCTGGTGGTAGATATGCGCTCACTTCCCATTATGCGGCAGTATGCACCGGTGGTATTCGATGTAACCCACAGTATTCAACGGCCAGGTGGGTTAGGGGGTAAAAGTGGGGGCGACCGACAATTTGCGCCCTATCTTGCCAAAGCAGCTGCGGCTGTAGGTGTAGATGGGTTCTTTATAGAAACTCATCCAAACCCCGAAAAAGCATTGAGCGATGGACCGAATATGGTGCCATTAAAGGAGATGCGGGGGTTTGTTCAAAAAATTATTGACTTTTGGAGGTTGCAAAAATTAAATTGATGCGATATTTATTTTGTTTGGTTTGCTTTGCGTTTTTGTTTTCCTCTTGTGTAACGAATAGGAAAATTCAGTACTTCCAAAATGGACAAACTGAAATGGACATGAATCCTTTGGATAGTGTATTAAGAAAGTACAAAACCGAAGCATTCCAATATCTAATTCAGCCGCAAGATGCCATATTTGTTAAGTTTGAAAGTAAATCGAATCAGGATTTCGATTTTCTTTCTTCTGGTCAACAATCAGCAATCAATGTGGCGCAGGCTGCAAATCTAATAAGTGAGTTAGTTGATGATAATGGCTTTATTAACTTACCAGTTTTGGGAAAGATTCACGTAGCTGGGTTATCAATTTTTGAAATTGAAGAAAAACTACAGAATTTGGCAAACCAATACCTTGAAGCAGTACATGTTAGAGTTAGACTTGTAAACTTCAGGTTTACAATATTAGGCGAAGTGAATCGAGAAGGTGTTTCAATCTCAAATAATAATCGCATTACATTACCGGAGGCAATTGGTTTGGCGGGTGGGTTAGGAGAATTTGCAGATAGATCAAATATTAAATTGATTCGTCAAAAAGGAAGGGATGTAGAGGTTTCGTATGTTAACCTACTTGATGAACAAATCATTTCATCACCCTACTACTACATACATCAAAATGATATTTTAGTTGTGCCACCTTTAAAACAGCGGCCATTTCGCAGGTACTTTGGGCAGAATCTAGGTCTATTTGTATCAACTATATCCTTGATATTATTGACTATAAATCTTAGAAATTAAGTGGAACACCAATTTACAAATTCACAAGAAAATACTTCGATTGATTTTAAAAGAATTCTTTACCGGAGTCTTCGATACTGGTATTTCATTGCTGCTTCCGTCTTATTAAGTTTAATTATCGCCTTTCTTTTAAACCGATATTCGATTCCTGTTTATGAGGTGAGTGCTTCAATTATAATTAGAGAAAGTCAGGAGATGAGTGAGGGGCAAATGGTTTATAATAATGCTTTGGTTAACCCGGCTCGCAATTATTATAATGAATTGTATGTTCTCCGCTCAATTCCGTTGATAAAGCGGGTGGTTGAGGAGAATAATTTTAATGTTAGTATCTTCCGCTTAGGAAAGATTCTAACATTAGATGCTTATAAATATATTCCAATTCAATTTGAGATATTTGATAAGAATGTAGAAACAACTCAGTTCACTTTAAAAATAACAGGCGCTAATCAATATAGTTTGCTTGGTAATGAGTTTGAAAAGCGAGGGGTGTTTGGAGATACCATAGAAATTGATGGAATAAGGATGCTTGCCAGAATAAATGAAAATAGGAATATAGGTGGGCATTTTGGAGAAGAATATTTACTTAAAATTAACAATTCACTTGCTTCAGCGAGGTCTTATGCGGCAAAATTAAACGCCAGCTGGGCTGAGCTTGGTGCCTCCGTTGTAAACCTTAAAGTACAGGGAGAAAATACAGCTCGAGAAATTGACTTTTTGGAATCAATAATTTCAGAGTACAGTGAATATGATCTGGAGCGTAAAAATCAAGTTGCATCAAAATCAATTGAATTTATCAGTAATCAACTTCAATCGATCAGAGATTCATTAAGATTTTTTGAACTCCAACTTCAAAAGTTTAAAGATAAAAATATAGTCACCGATTTAAATGGGGAGGCGTTACGAATTTTTCAAAAAATTGAAAATCTTGAAACATCTAAGACAACTTTGTTGATCAATAAAAACTATTATAAATACCTCGAAGATTATACTACTAACAATACAACTTTGGATCAAGTCATCGTACCATCTTCAGTTGGTATAACTGATGGAGTGTTAACCAAGTTGGTAAGCGACATGATGAATCTACAATTAGAACTGCGGTTATTTCTTTCAACTGAACGTGGACAGAATCCAATTGTATCAGATAAACAGAAAAGACTTGCAGCGCTAAAAAAAGATATTATTGCATCTGTAAAAACTTTGCTGGAAACAGATAAAATAAAATTAGATCAAATTGATAAGCAAATAAGGGATTCAGAAAAACAATTGGCCTATTTGCCGGTTGCTGAGCGACAGTTGATCGGGATTCAACGTAACTATGATCTGCTCGAAAATCTGTTTGTTTATCTTATGCAAAAAAAATCTGAGGCTGAAATCTCCAAGGCATCCAATTCGAGTGCTATCATGGTAGTGAATCCTCCTTTAGCTTCTGGTCCAATTTCCCCAAAGCGGTCGCAAAATTACTCAATTGCTTTACTGTTAGGGTTAATGATGCCATTTAGCGTTTTTGTTATTTTGGAATTGATAAATTCTCGTATCCAATCCAAGGAAGACGTTGAAAAGGTAACGAAGATACCCTTAATAGGCGGAGTTGGACACAATAAATATGAAAGTAATTTGGTAGCCCATCAAAAACCAAAATCAACCGTTGCTGAGGCTTTTCGAGCATTGCGTTCAAACATAAATTACTTTACTGGTTACGATGATCACAAAATTATATTAGTTACAAGTTCCATCAGTGGTGAAGGAAAAACCTTTACCACAATTAACCTCGCTACTGTATTGGCAATGTCTGGAAAAAAGACACTTATAATTGGTGCTGATATGAGACGGCCAAAATTGTTTGATGATTTTGAATTACCCAACACGATTGGATTGAGTAGTGCATTATCGGGCTTAGTTACATTCGAAGAGGCTATTCAAAAAACTAAAGTAGATAACTTATTTCTTCTTAGTAGCGGACCAGTGCCTCCAAATCCAAGTGAGCTACTACTTAAGCCATTTGTATTTTCTGCATTTAAAAGTCTCCGTGAAAATTTTGATTTTGTCATAATCGATTCACCCCCGGTAGCCTTGATTACCGATGCATTTGTTTTAGCTAAATTTGTAGATCATACACTTTACGTGGTGCGGCAGAATTTTACACCTAAGGAAACCTTAAAAATTATACAGGATTATTACGAGGATGGCCGTATTAAGAATATTAGCATTGTTCTGAATGATATTTATAAGTCAGGTCCGGGTTACGGTTACGGTTATGGGTATGGCTATGGGTATGGTTATGGGTATGGGTATGGCTATCGCGATAAGAAGAACGGTGAATACTATTCTGATTGAGCGACTCATCTGAAATGAAAATTACATTTGTGGCTGCTGGTAATGGATTCGGACATCTGAAACGTGTGTGCACTGTAATAAGCCAAATTTTTCAATCTGCTCCTGAAACAACTGTTTACCTGATTGGAGCTACGGCACATCTTGGTGTACTGGAAAGGTGGGGCATAACTCAGGTTTTTAGCAAGTATTCATTTGAATTTATTAATGGCAGTACTGAACATAATCTGATGGCCTCCCATCGGTCTGATTATAAAGTTGATACCTACCAGCGTTCATGTTCAATTATATCCGGGTTAATCAAATTTACTGATCCCGATAAAATTATCAGCGACAATCTTGTTGGGGTTTTATATGATCATCCAGAGACAATTTTAATGGGCTCTTTTCTTTTTCAAGATACTCTTGCGCATCGTGGCCCGGAACTTGATCTTATCTGTAACTGGGAAGTAGAGTTGCTTAAGAAATATCGACCGAAGATGCTGGGCTTGACGGATATGGTGATGCCCGGTGTGCTGGACAAAACGGATTTTGTTGGACTTCCTTGGTTCTGCGACCGTAAAGGCTATTCTGATGAAAAATTATTTTTGGTAAGTGAAAAGAAACAGTTATTGATTACGGGTGGTGGTACACCTGGGGTGACAGAAAAGTTGTTGGATATTATTAGAGTACTATACAGGCAAAAAGAGTTTGTCATTCATTTGGATTCATCTCTATACAATCTTGTAGCTAAGCATCAAAAAAAAATGGTAACGCATTTCCCCTTTACCGATCAGGCATTTCAAGCCCTTGACTGGATTATATGCCGACCGGGGATAGGTATTCTTACGGATGCGGTTCAATTCGGTGTACCCGTGTGTACTGTTTATGAGGCCGATCTGGAAATGCAACACAACGCAAGTTGTGCCCATGCATTGGGTTGGGGATTAGATATTAACGATTACACTCCTGATCAACTAATTCAGGTTTTTAACCGGGATACTGCACCCCTGAAAAAAAGTATGATGCGATTGGAAACCGGTGGCGCACACAAAGCAGCTCACTACATTTTAAATAGATAGAAAACTGTTCGATATTGCAGGTGGATGAAAAATCTTGACAAAATACTTACACAACCGAATGTCACCCTCAGTCAATTGCTGGTACAAATGGATGAGGCTCCGCGCCACAATGTGCCCGGTGGTATATTGCTGATAACCGATGAGCAGGGATTTTTACTGGGTACGATTACCGATGGTGATATTCGAAGAGCACTCATTAAAAATAAATCGCTTGATCTTCAGGCATCTGAAATTATGGTGACCAATCCTATAGTATTTCCGGATGACTTCACCATTCAACAAATACTGGAAAGGCTGGCCACCGAACTCGAGAAGCGAAAGCGCAGGAGCAACCGGTTTCTCAGTAAAATTATCCTGGTCGATGAGACTCATAAGCCAACCCGTATTTTAGATTACCACCAGTTGTGGGAACAGCGGGTAGCCACGCACAGGCATTTATGTGTGGTGGGCCTGGGCTACGTTGGTCTTACGTTGGCACTTGTATTAGCCGATGAGGGATATTTAGTTACCGGTGTGGATACCAATATGCATCGAATTAAATCATTGGAGAATTCTGAAAGCTATATTCATGAGGTTGGTTTACAAGAACTGCTGCGTGAGCAGATGGGAAAAAATTTCAGGGTTTCTACGATACTCCCGGAGAGCTGTGATGTTTTCATTATTTCGGTGGGCACCCCCATTGAAACGGATGCCTCTGGTAACAAAGTGCCTTCCCTGAAATATCTTACAGAGGCCGTAGATACTATTGCTAACCAGTTAAAGCCCGGAAACCTTGTTATTCTCCGCTCTACGGTACCCGTGGGTACCTGCCGCGACTTTGTGAAAAAACGACTCGAGGAGAAAACCCAGCTAGTTTGTGGTCTGGATTTTCATTTATCATTTGCGCCTGAACGTACAGCCGAAGGCAAGGCCTTAAAAGAACTGCGTTCCCTGCCACAGATCATTGGCGGGTATAATGTTGACTCATTGGAAGCTACTGCGGCTATCTTCAGAGAAGTAACACCCACGCTGGTAAAGGTAGATTCGCTGGAAGAGGCCGAGATGGCCAAATTGATTAACAATTCCTTTCGCGATTATATTTTTGGTTATGCTAACCAAGTGGCGCGTATCGCCTCTCATTTCAATATTAATATTGTGGATGTTATTCGTGCTGCGAATGAAGGCTATCCGCGCGATCCGGTGCCGTTGCCAAGCCCAGGGGTGGGTGGCCCATGCCTAACCAAAGATCCGTATATTTTTGCCCACGTAGCCGAGTCTGCTTCGCTGGATGGATCTATCTTCCGCAACGGACGGAACATCAATATATCCATGCATACCCATGTGGTAGATGGATTAGCGGCCCAACTTGCATCCTTGAACAAAAATGTTTCAACCAGTAAAATATTAGTGTGCGGACTTTCCTTTAAGGGAAACCCGGAAACAGGCGATTTGCGTGACTCCACCTCCGTTGAAATTGCCCAACTGTTACAACGCATAACACCTCATGTGTATGGGTATGATGCAATTGCGTCTGCCGATGATATTCGGGCGCTAAAATTGAAACCTGTTTCACTTCCTGAAGGGTTTTCAGGTATGGATGCAGTACTCTTTTTAAATAACCATAAAAGTTTTGAGCGCCTGGATGTATTTGAAATGGTACGCGCCATGAACGAGCGGCCTGTAGTGTACGATGCGTGGGACTTGTTTCGGGAGGAAGATGTACTACATGTGAAACCGGCTGTCTATATGGGGTTGAGTTTTGTAAAATCATCAATAACAGGATGAACATATTGGGTATCATACCGGCCCGGGGAGGATCAAAGGGCGTTCCGGGCAAAAACATAAAATTACTGGCCGGCAAACCTTTGCTTGTTCACACCATTGAACAAGCGCTCGCTTCCCGATTGTCGAAGGTGATTGTTACTACTGATGATCCTCAAATTGCAGCGGTAGCGAGGCAGGCCGGGGCGTTGGTTCCTTTTATGCGTCCAGCCGAATGGGCAACCGACACCGCGAAATCTATTGATGTGGCGAAGCATGCGTTAATTACCCTGGAGGGGATGGAAAACAAAACCTATGATGCCGTCATGCTACTACAACCTACAGCTCCTTTCCGTTCTACTGATGACATTAACAGTTCTATTGACTTACTCCATGCAGACCCAACGGCAGAAAGTGTGATCAGTGTGGTGGATGTGGAGGCTCATCATCCAGCACGTATGAAGTACCTTGATAATGGCTTGTTGATAGATCCGCCTTTTGGTGAAGCCTATGAAAATCAAAACCGGCAGGAACTCCAACCTATGTATATTCGCAACGGAGCCATTTACCTCACCAGACGTGAAGTACTTTTAGCCAATTCTTATAAAGGAAAGAAGTGCCTGGCGTGGATCATGCCCACCCATCGGTCGGTGAATATTGATACACAAGATGATTTTGATTACGCGGAGTGGGTGCACCAAAAATACTTGTCGTGAAAATACTTCATCTTGAATATGATCTATACCCACCCGAGGCTATTAAAAAGTTAGAAACAATAGCCACCATAGAAAGATTTTTATGTGCCGGGCAGGAAGAACTTTACGCTAAACTTTCTAAGGATCGATATGAGGTAATCTTCACACGCCTGGGCCTTATGCTGGATGAAAAAGCCATAGCCCTTCAACCTGATCTTCAATACATCGTTACCTCTACCACCGGCCTTAATCATATTGATGAAACGGCAGCCAGTAATAAGGGAATTACTGTCGTTAGCCTGAAGGGTGAAACGGAATTTCTAGCCAACGTTAAAAGCACGGCTGAACATACCTGGGGGCTATTACTGTCTTTGATCCGGAATTTACCCGGTGCCATTACCCATGTGAAGACAGGCGGTTGGGACCGACAACCATTTATGGCTAATGAACTGGATGGTAAAACACTGGGCATTATTGGCTACGGACGGCTGGGAAAAGTAGTGGCACGCTACGGTGCAGCGTTTGGCATGCGTGTGTTGGTGCATGATCATAATCCTGAAAATTATGAAGGTCATGCCATTGAGGCGGTAACCTTAAAAAATCTATTGAATAAATCGGATGTGGTAGTATTGCTCATTTCCTGGAGCCGGGAGAACGAAAATTTTATGGATGCTGAGAAGTTCAGCGCCATGAAACCGGGAGCATACTTTATTAACACCGCCCGCGGTGAGTTGGTTGACGAAAAAGCTCTGGTTGATGCCCTTATGCAAGAACGCCTGAAAGGTGCAGCAGTGGATGTATTGTGGAACGACTCTTCCTGGCCGGGAAAAGTAAATGATTCAACATTGCTGCTGGAATATTTTAAGAACCACAACAACGTATTGATCACGCCTCATATGGGGGGATATGGAAAGGATTCTATCGCAAAAACACGCACCTTTGTAACTGAAAAGCTCCTTAAGCAATTATGGAAGTAGTGAATAAATTAAGATCCTGTCCGATATGTGCTGCGGAGCCTGATAACACGAGTATTCTCATCGACCGAAATTTTCCACGACATGTTGTATGTAGAAAGTGTGGATTTGTTTTTATGAATCCACTACCCGTTTCAGATGATTTGGATAGTTATTATAAAGCCAACTATTGGTTCGAGCACCATAAAGTAATCGGAGTGGTGCAAATGGACTTTGATGAGAAGAATGTTAGCAAACGAACCATAGACATTTATTCGAGCCTTTCGAATTATTTAAGTAATAAATCTTATGTGTTAGAAATTGGTTCGGGCTTTGGGCACACGTTGGCCTATATTGCACATAAAAAGAGTGCCACTGTTTATGGTGTTGAACTTTCTGAAGAAGGCGCTAAAAATTCCAGAGAAGTTTACGGGATATCCGTTTTCAACGGTAGCTGGGAAAAGTTTGATGCAGCTTCTGATATATACGATGTGGTTATCATGAGTCATGTATTGGAACATTTTCCTGACCCGCTGGCTGCCTTAAAAAAAGTAGCTGACGTTTCTAAGAAAGGAGCTATTATTTATGTGGAGGTACCAAATATTCTTTACCCCACTCGAAGCAAAAATCTGAAGAACTGGCTTTCGAAGGAACACATAAGCTATTTCTCGGTAGATAAATTAAAGTTCCTGTTGACCAAGGCTGGCTTTGATACGATACAGGTTGTGGAGAAGAATTTTGTGCGAATTATTGCCAGAGCATCAAAAGTTTCGAATGACTTTCCTATACGTAATGAGTATAGACAGGTAAAAGCAGCTATCCAAAAGCATACGGTTAATTATTTTTTTTACCGGGTATTAAGAAAACTAAAACTGACGAGTAGAACATGAGACCCATTTTGATTGCTGAGTGTTGCCAGAACCATAATGGTGACCAAGAAATACTAAAGCGCATGATTTATTCGGCTGCCGAACACGGTGCCGATTATGTTAAAATACAGGCCATCCGATCACGTGAATTAACCCACCGAGAGCGCTTTGATGAAGGGGTGACGGAAAACGGAACCGTAAAAGTTATTAAACGACCTTATGCCCCTGAACTGGAGCGCCTCTCCAAGCTTGACCTGAGCCTGGATGTGGAACGTTGGTTTGTGGAAGAATGCTGGAAAGCCGGTGTGGCACCACTCACTACCGCTTTTACCCGAACGGCTGCAGCCGAGATTAAAGACCTTGGCTATGAGGCCATTAAAGTAGCCAGTTATGACTGCGCCTCCTTTCCATTACTGGAATACTTGAGAAAATACTGGAACACCATTTTTGTTTCTACTGGTGCGACCCATGATGAAGAGATAGAGCAGGCGGCTGCAATTTTGCAAGGCACCAATTTCAGTTTTTTGCATTGTGTTACCATGTATCCTACACCTATGGAAGAACTTCATTTACGGAGGATGACGTACTTACGAAGGTTTACCAATAAGGTGGGGTATTCCGATCATTCGAAAATTGCCGATACCGATTTATGGGCCAGCAAAATAGCTCTTGCATTAGGAGCCGATTGCGTGGAAAGACACTTCACTATATTGGAGCCACACGAAACCAAAGATGGACCCGTATCGATCAACCCCAAACAGTTAAAGGAATTACGTGTTTTTGCTGACCGTGACAGGCAAGAGCGGATGGCCATCATTACCAAAGAGTATCCACAATGGGTAAATTCATTGGGGCAAGCCAACCGACCCTTATCTCAAGCCGAATTGTTGAACCGAGACTATTATAGGGGAAGGTTTGCAAGTAAAGTGAAAGATAAAGTAATCTATAACTGGGAAGCATTACCGATTTAGCATTGTCAACAGAACAGCGTTTAGGGAATCGACTTTTTAAGAATACTTTCAACTTTGGTATTGGAAGTGTGCTCCCTAAAGTTATTGGTTTTCTGCTTATTCCGGTTTACACAGTTTATCTCAGTCCGCAAGATTTTGGGTTAGTTGACCTGGCCACAAGCCTCGGTGCATTTATTTTGGTTTTTATGCGGCTTGGAGTTCCGGGTTCGGTGCTGCGGTTTTATTTTGATCATCAGGAAGGGGAGGCACTCAAGGATTATATCACGACCATCTTTTGGTTCTTGTTGGGCTGTAGTTTGATTGTTGGAGCGGTTACTGCACTTATATTATATACAACAGGAGATAAGATAGTTCCAGGATTACCCTTTTATCCATTTGTGGTAATGATCCTTATCTGGGCCTTTTTTAATTCCAATACTGATTTACAACGAAGACTATTACAAGCCAGGGAGCAATCTGCCTATTCTGCAAAGCTGAGTACGATCACCGCCCTGCTCACCATTTCACTTACTATACTTTTTGTTATTGCTCTTAAGTGGGGAGCGGTGGGAGTGGTAGGTGCTACGGTTATTACGGCTATTGTTTTTTTTATACAAGGGCAAGTCTATTTACATAAAGATTTAAAAGGGAAGTTTAGTTGGTCACAGTTGATACCTTCCTTTACCTACGCTATGGGTATCCTTCCCTATCATTTAATCAGCAACGCTGCACCGGTTATCAACAAATCTATTCTGTCAGGTTATGAATCACTTGCCGCGGTGGGTATTTTAGGTATTGCCTTACGCTTCACCATTCCATTAACCATCTTCATCAGTGCTTTACAGAGTTCGTTCACTCCATTGTATTATTCTGTTCGCACAGATGAACAGGAATCGCTGAAAGGAAAAAAAAACCTCGGAGATTTGGTTGTTCGCATCTGGTCGGTTGCATTATTATTGTTAGCGGGTATTATATGTTTTGGAGGTCTGGCTATTCAACTTTTTACAACTGAAAAGTTTCATGAAGCGATTCATCTTTTACCAGGCATCAGTATTTCATTCATCATAGGATTGGCGGCCTACATATTTGGAAATGAGATATACTATCAAAAGAAAACCTGGTGGGTGGCTATTATTTCAACCGTTCAGGTGGGGGTAAATTTTGTAGGGCTACTTTTGTTTCTTCCTTTATTTGGCCTTATAGGAGTAGGCTATGCCATGCTGGTGGCAGCTATAGTAGCAGCTATTTTGCAGGTACTTGTAGCACGAAAATACTATCAGTTTTCCATTCCATGGAAGAAATTTTTGCTATCAATCGTATTGATGTTAGGTCTTGTATTTTTGTCTCATCTCATTGATACAAGGCTAATATTGTGGCGGATGATTTATTTTGGGTTTCTGTTTGTGATATTTGTGTGGGCTATGTTTTATTTTAAGCTACTTCAATTACAGTGGATACCCCTGATCAACAAGATTGCAAAGAAGTATCATGAAAGAAGATAGAGAACCCGTTAGTTTGATTGAATTATTGCCTGTAAACTCATATGAGTTGGATACTTATCTGGCTGAAATTGGTATTTCCTTACGTGACTTTGCACGTAATTACAATTTTACAGAAAAATGTTTTGGAGTTGATGATTGTGATTTTATTCAATGCGTGCTCATCGAGTTTATTGCTTCGATGAAACCCTATATAATTCCTTTTCTTGCTGTTTCACAATCAGGAGTCTTGAAAGGGCAACCAATTGAGATTAAAAGTGAACACCATACGAAAGAATTTATTGACGAGACTGCACTGCAGGCCCTTCAAAAAGGTTATCGTGTGCCATCTTTTACATTAGTCAAACGATTAAATTTTAAAATCAATGAATTTAATAAGAGCATACGACTTTGGTTGTTTGAACATCGATTAAAATTCAGGTATAATAGTGTACCAAAACAATCATTGCCAGTTCCTCAGCCGGGGCAGTTTCGATTACTCCTGTCAACATACCACACGAGTACGATATCGACATTAACACCCATACAGGATGAGTTGAATAACCGCTCAGATGTTTTTCAATTATATATTGCGAATCGAATGGAAACATACGTGAAGCTTACAGAATTAGGTTACTTTAATATTTGCTTTGGATGGGCACTACCTTCTGTTAAAACCAATAACTTAGATATTAACATATTTCATGATTTTATAAATCATTATTTTAAAGAAGCCTTTCCTTTTGGAGAAACGACCGAAAGATTTAAGCAGAAGTTTAAATCACAGTTACTATCAGCTTTAAAATTTGTGTGGTCCCTTTATCCTAAAATGAAGGGTGTAGTAAATGAATATTGCCCCAAGTCACTTTTGGTTAGTTCATCTTCTACGACCGATGCGCAAATCTTAATTCACCTTTGTGTTAAAAAGAATATAAAAGTTATTGAAATGACACATGGAATGTTTCAAGATACACCAATATTAAGATTTCAACATATTCCCGTTAAAATAGTTTGGAATCAATGGCAAGCTGATCTGATTAGGAAATACAATCCAAGTGTTACCACTATGGTAATTGGAAATCCAAAACATGACGAGTTACTTCAAAAATATAAACTAAAGAAACCGGCCAATCCACATGAAGCTACACCTTATATACTTTTGGTAAGTTCTCCAGGGCGTAATAACAGTTTAAGCTGGGCCACTTATAAAAGCGTTTTGAAGGAATATATTCTGTGTGCCCAATTAAATCCGGATTTAAAGTTTATTTACAAATTACATCCCTCTGAACGGCCTAACAGAATATATCGTGTTGTTAATGAACTTGGAGCGCCAGGTAATTTTAAAATAGAGAGTGAGTATGACACGTATGCTTTATTATTTCATGCATTTATCGTTGTAGTGGTAACTTCAACTTTAGGTTTTGAGGCATTATTATGGAATAAGAATATTATATGTTTTACAGTACCTAATAGTCAGCGCTGGTTGCCATTTGCTGAACACCAGCTTGCTTATCAAGCCAATAATGCTGGGGATTTAATTAGAGCAATAAAAGCTTACGCTAATGGAGTAAATCTAGTAAGTAATAATACTCGAAAAAATTATTTTGTTTTTACTAATGAAAAAAGTAGAGAATTACTGCTAGATATTATTATTCGTTAAAAAATCAATGATGACGGTATCAATTTTTTGTTTAGGTAAAAAGGGTTTAGATGTGCTGCAGCGTTTACCTGTAGAACAGCATCAATATGTTGAATGTGTTGTGGTGGGACGAGACCCAAATATTCAAAATGATTACGCAAAAGAGATCATTACCTACACAAAAATCCACGGAATTTCATGTTTTGAGCGTAGCCACATGAATTTAGCTTCTCTTTCTTCAGATTATATTTTTGCTATTGGTTGGCGTTGGATAATTAAAGAAGTCAAGAATTCTCAAAGGATAATTGTTTTTCATGACTCTTTATTACCAAAGTATAGAGGCTTTAATCCTTTAGTAACCGCCTTGATTAATGGTGATACTCAAATCGGTGTAACCGCGCTACTTGCAACCAATGAGTATGATCGTGGTGATATCATTGCTCAACGATCAGTAGAAATTAAGTATCCAATTAAAATTAATACCGCTATTGAAATCTTGGGAATAGAATACTCTATATTATTTAATGAACTCATGGACACCCTAATAGCGGGCAAACCACTAAACAGCTCACCGCAAGTGGAAAGCTTAGCTTCGTACAGTTTATGGAGAGATGAAAATGATTATTGCATTAATTGGAATAGAAGTGCTTCTGAAATCTGTCGTATGGTTAATGCAGTAGGATTTCCATACAAAGGCTCGTTCACTTTCTTTGAAGGAAAGAAAGTGAGAGTTCTTGAAGTAGAGCAGGTACCTGACGTAAATATTGCAAACCGTGATCCTGGTAAACTAATTTATTTTCTTGAAGGTTGCCCTGTGATAGTGTGTGGTTCAGGGTTGCTGAAGTTACTTCGATGTACTGATGCTAGTGGCAACGATTATACTTTTGAAGGTAAATTTAGAATACGTCTAAGTAACAATTAATTTAAATGAACCAGAATTTAACTCCTTTTAATAAGCCTTTCCTTACTGGTAATGAGCTAACCTACATAAGCGAAGCTTTATATTCTGGGAAAATATCCGGTAATGGTCAGTTTACAAAGAAGGTTCAGGATTTTTTTGAAAAGAAATACGGTTTTAAAAAATGCCTGCTAACCTCTTCTTGTACTGATGCATTGGAAATGGCAGCTATTTTAATTGACATCAAACCTGGTGACGAGGTAATAATTCCCTCATATACCTTTGTCTCTACTGCGAATCCATTTGTATTGCGAGGTGCAAAAATTATTTTTGTAGATAGTCGGCCAGATCATCCAGGTATGAATGAAGATGCAATTGAAGAACTGATAACATCGAGAACTCGGGCGATAGTTGCGGTTCATTATGCCGGTGTTTCATGTGATATGGATAAAATAGGCTCAATTGCAGAAAGATATAACTTATTTGTTGTTGAAGATGCTGCTCAAGCTATTGATAGTTATTTTATAGATAAGAATGGAATCCATAAGCCTTTAGGCTCCATTGGCCATTTGGCTACATTTTCTTTCCACGAAACAAAGAATATAATCAGTGGGGAGGGTGGGATGTTAGTGATTAACAGTGGCGATTTTGAAAAACGAGCAGAGATAATTTGGGAGAAGGGTACAAATAGATCAGCGTTTTTTAGAGGGGAAGTAGATAAGTATGGATGGGTAGATATAGGTTCATCATTTTTGCCTTCTGAAGTAACGGCAGCATTCTTAATGGCACAGGCCGAATGCATTGAGAAAATACAAGACCGAAGAATAGGAATTTGGAATTACTACCAATCACTGATGATGACTAAAGATAGAGACAAAAAATTTATTACCCCTTACATCCCAAAGTATGCTACCAATAATGCTCACATGTATTATTTAATTTGTCATTCAGCGTCTCATCGTGATAATTTGATAAAGAATTTAAAAAATGCAGGCTATTGGGCGGTATCCCATTATATTAGCCTTCATAGTAGCCCTTACTATAAAAGGTACTATAAGGGTTTACCATTGATTAACGCAGATTTGTACACTGAAAGACTTTTACGTTTACCAATGTTTTATGACCTTGAGAATAGATTAATAGATGAAATAGTGGATATCGTGCTTTCAGAATGACTCCTTTTTTTTCAATAATTACCCCTACAAAAAACTCTGAAGTATTTATAAAAGATACCGCTCAATCTGTATTAAGCCAAAGTTTTACAAATTGGGAATGGATAGTGGTAGATGATATGTCTTCCGATTTGACTACTTCCATTATTGAAGATATTCAGAGAACCGACAGTAGAGTATCTCTTATTAGAGTCAGAAATATTAATCATCCAGCAATTTCAAGAAATATTGGTGTAAGACAAGCGAAAGGTTTTTTTATTTGCTTTCTTGATCATGATGACTTGATATTAACTGATTATCTAAAATCCCTACACAATATTTTAAATGGAACCGATGAGATTGATTGTATAGTCACTAACTACTTACTATATTATTCTGATCGCAATGAAAAATCAGCCTTATCACTTCCCGTTGGAGTAATTGAGAATGATTTTTTATTAAAAAAACTTTTAAATTCAAATAGAATTTGTCTGTCTGCCTTCTCAATTAAACTGAATTTCCTTTTACGCATCGGCCTTATAAATGAAAGTTTTGAAGTGTGGGGTGCAAACGATTATGAGCTTTACCTACGGGCATTGAAATTTAATGGAAAATTTTACTTCCTAGATAAACCCTTGGTAAAATACAGAATAAGCAATAATAGTATGGTGGCAGATCGTACACGAAATATACATAATACAATAGTTGTGTTAGATGAGATGCTTCGAGATCAACACTTTATTGGCTATCATCATTTGATTTCCAAGTATAAAGCTAAATGCCTATTTCAATTAGGAGTAAATAATTTGTCTTTGGGAAGAAAGGACTATTTTCTAAATATTTTGGTAGGAATATATGGTTATCATGGATTTTCTTTTCAACTAGTGAAATGGTTATTGATTTTAATGGTCCCACCTTTTTTTAGTAGACGCTTGATTTAAATATATTTCGATTAAATTAAAATGTGTGGTATAGCAGGTATTGTTGGGCACTGTCAATTAGGAGAACCTTCGGTAAGGGCAATGGTAAAGACTATGCACCACCGTGGCCCGGATGATTCCGGAGTATATGTGGATGATAATATTGCTATGGGTATGGCTCGCCTGGCCATTCTCGATCTTTCGCCCTCTGGGCATCAGCCCATGCAATCACGTTGTAAACGGTATTGGATTGTTTATAATGGAGAGTGTTATAATTACAAAACCATACGAAAAAAATTAGAGGATAGTGGTGATAACTTTATATCCAACTCTGATACCGAAGTTGTACTGCAGGCTTATGTTAAATGGGGTGCTGCCTGCTTACACGAAATGAATGGTATGTTTGCCTTTGCTATCTGGGATACGCAGAAAAAAAAACTCTTTGCTGCACGCGACAGGTTTGGTATTAAACCATTTTATTATTGTACTCACCATAGTTCGTTCATTTTTGCTTCAGAAGTTAAAACGCTTTTAGTTTCTGGTAAGATTCATTTTGAAAGCAATCCACAAGCTGTTATTCAATACTTTCAATTTGGGCATGTAATACCCCCCCATACCATATGTAAAGACATCTATGCGTTGCTTCCAGGTCAATATATCGAATGGTACAACGGAGAGTACGAAGTATCTACTTATTGGTCGCTAAATAAATTAGCTACCATAAGTATCAATTATGAGGACGCAAAACAACAATTACTGGTACACCTTGAGCAATCTGTTAAACGCCAATTAATCAGTGACAGACCACTTGGACTTTTTTTGAGTGGTGGACTTGATTCGGCCACTGTTTTGGCTTGCATGGCACGTGCAGGTGCTTCATGTAAAACCTTTTCACTCGGTTTTGCTGATAACCAATATGCAGTTAGTGAAGAAAAAGAGGCAATTGAACTGGCCTCATTTTTTGGTGCAACCCACCATCAGGTTTCCATAACAGGCAATGAAGTTGCTGCCGATATTGAACATTTCTTTGGGCATTTGGATCAACCTTCTGTTGATGGACTTAATACCTACCTGGTCAGTAAGTATGCTGTACAGGATATGACTGTAGCGTTGAGTGGGCTGGGGGGAGATGAACTTTTTGCAGGCTATACACGCCAGGCACTTTTGTGGTGGAAGGTTAACCATCCAAATTGGATTGAAAAAATTTCTTCACTTTTAATACCACGATTTTTAAATGGAGATAGTTGGCTACGACTAAAGTCCAGGTGGGGAGGTGAAGATATACTCTTTAACTATACGATTGCTAGAGCAGGAGGAAGGCCACAGGAACTACAAAATATAATTGCTGAAGATTTTATCGACCAAAAAACCTATACGAAAAAATTTCTTAACTCGTTTAGCCATTTTAATTTAAATCAAGATGTAAATCCATTAAACAAAATACTAGCTTTAGAAATGCAAAGTTTTATGACCTCACAATTATTGCGCGACATGGATGCACTTTCGATGGCTCATTCATTAGAGGTCAGATTCCCGCTTATTGACCATGAGTTAGCCGAATTTACATTCAGATTACCTCCTTCGATCCGATTAGGTATTCCTAACAAGCGCCCGGTAAAAGAAGGTCAGTTTTCTTATCAGGAAAGTAAAATGAAAATGCTATTGCTAGATACTATGCAGCCCTTTTTACCTTTAGATTTTGGGCATCGAAAGAAAAGTGGATTTAAGCTGCCAATTGAATTATGGTTAGAAAATGAATTGCAGGAATATGCATTGGATTTACTGAGTGACGCTTTTCAGGATAATTATGAATTGAAAAAATCAGTTATTGAGAGTACGATGAACAACCTACGCAAACGCTCGGGGAACCATTGGGAAAGTTGGAAAATTGTCGCATTTTTGGGCGCTTTAAGCGGGTTAAAAATGATTAAAAACAGATAGTTATATGGCAAAGATTTTGGTAACAGGCGGGCTCGGCACTATTGGGCAGGGGTTAGTAAAGGAGCTTTCGAGCCGGGGTCACGAAGTATTTTTGATCGATCTTTATCATGGCGAAAACCAGCAGGGGTTCTCTTTGCGTACCGATGTTAAAAATCCAACGTATGCACGGTGTGATGTAGGCGAGATGCGCCAGCTTGAGATGATTTTCAATAAATGGGGGAATTTTGACTTTGTTTACCATTGTGCGGCAGAATTTGGACGATGGAATGGTGAAGATTACTATGAGCAGGTGTGGCGGTCGAATGGGGTTGGAACAAAAAATATAATTCGCCTGCAGGAACGCCTAGGTTTTAAGTTAATTCATTTCTCTTCATCAGAAGTTTATGGTGATTGGCCAGAGATAATGGTTGAAGACGTTATGGATAAGTATGAGATCAAACAGATGAATGACTATGCTATGAGTAAATGGGTGAATGAAATGCAAATCAAAAACTCAGCCATTCAGTATGGTACTAAAACTGTTGTTGTTAGGATTTTTAACACGTATGGGCCAGGTGAATATTACAGTCCTTATCGATCGGTTAATTGTCGTTTTATTTATTGTGCCCTAGCCGGTATCCCGTGGCTTGTTTTTAGAGGATATACCCGTACTTCAACCTTTTTAGCTGACTCTGTTCGGACCATAAGTAATATTGTAGATAATTTTATACCTGGCGAGACCTATAACATAGGGGGTGACCAGTACCATACAGTTGAGGAATTTTCTGATCTGGTACTTAAGGTAACCGGAGCTAATCCTTCCTTAGTTGAATACCGTGATGCGGAGGTGCTGACAACCCGCCACAAGAAAGTTGATGTTTCAAAAGCAGTAAACCATCTTAATCATAAAACCACCGTAACCCTAGAAGATGGCATATTTGAAACTGTTGCGTGGATGCGAGGCGTTTACAAGTTTTGATGTAATATTTAATTTAAACAGTTTGATCTTTTTAAGGAACATCTGATTTGGTACAGCCTGATACAAATAGGAAAGTCCATTTTAGAATATTATATATTCATCACTTTTCTGGAATGGGTGGTGCTACCATGAGTCTATTTTATATTATTGAGAAACTAGATCGGTCTAAATATTATCCCATTGTACTTTTTTTATCTGACCACGGGGCGGGAATTGATTTCTTTAAGAAAATGGGAATTGAAGTCATTGTATCAACTGATATAAGCTGGTATGCACATGCTGAGAATGCTCGTTATAAAATTCTTTCCAGAAGACCGTTTAGGTCGATTGGTGATATAATCAGAATTCCAGGATCGATTCAGCGACTGAAAGATATTTTTACAAAGTATAAGCCTGATCTTGTTCATTTAAATACCTCACTTCTCATACCTGCTGCTATTGCAGCTAAAAAGTGTGGGTTAAAAGTTGTTTGGCATATTCGTGAACCTTTATACAAAGGATTTCTTGGAATAAGAAGAAGGTTCATTCGAAATATTATAACCCGGTATGCTGATGCCATAATTGCCATTTCACAAGAAGATGGCAGACGTATAGGAAATAATGTGAAGAGCTTGTCTGTAATTTATAATTACATTGATTTTAAAAGATTTGACAAAAACATTGATCCAGAACCATTACGTACTGAATTTGGAATACATTCAGAGAACTTTGTAGTGTGTAACCTGGGGGGGGTAGTTCATTCAAAAGGACCTGATGTGTTTTTAAAGGCAGCAGCTATTGTTCTCGAAGAATACCCAAAAGTAAAATTCATCATGGTTGGCTATCCACCGGAAGCGATTCTAACTAATTCAATAAGTAAGGTGCTAAGAAGAATTATAAAAAGAGATATAAACTTCGAAGTCATCAAACTTATAAAACAGTATCCGATTTTAAATTCCGTAGTTTTTACAGGCATCAGAAATGACATTCCCGAAATATTATCACTAGCAGATGTATTAGTTTGGTCTGCAACTTTACCACATTTTGCACGCCCAATAATTGAGGCGGGTGCAATGGCTAAGCCTGTTATTGCATCAGATTTTATTAATTCGCGTGAATTGGTAGATGAAGGAAAAAATGGATTTTTGGTTGAGCCAGGTAATCCAAAAGTATTGGCTGATAGAATTATTGAAGCATATCTAAATAAAGAGCGACTATTTGCAATGGGTGACCATGGATATTTACTAGCAAAGTCCCATTTTAATGCTGATATAAATTTTGAAAAAATTCTTTCTATCTACAAAAAGCTTTTGAGTGAATAAAATAAAACCTATTTTGTTTGTTTCAAGGTCTTCTCCCAATGAGTCCGCAGGTACGCCAATTATTTTACGAAGGCTGTTAGAAAATTTCAGCAGGAATGAAGTAGTGGTGTTAGCACGCAAGGCAAAAAAGGAACGTACACTTGAGAAAAATTTTAATTACACAGTGGTAGAAACTTTTGCCCCAGAGATAAAAGGAAGAAAGGTTATTGCGCTCGTTACAGGATTATTCACAGGTTTATGGACTATCAATAAGTATAAACCACGTGTACTTGTTGCCATTTATCCTGATGATGGTTCTCTCCTGTTAGGTTACCTTTTACATCGTTTAACGGGTTTACCTATTTTTACTTATTTCTGCGACCTTTACCTTGAAAATAAAGTGGGTATAGAGCTTCGAGTGGCCAAATGGTTGCAGAGAAAAGTTTTCGAAAGGGCTAAAGGAATAATGGTTTTGAATTTGGGGATGCATCAGTTTTTTTTTGATCGCTATGGTATTAAGGCATCATTAATAACAAACGCCATAAATAGGCCAATTCCTGTCAGTATTGATTTGCCTGAAATTAAGGATAAGATAATTATAGGTTTTAGTGGGAATGTTTCACGTGATCGCGTTCAACCATTTCGGGAGTTGGTTAAACTTATTTCAAGGAGATCAGATATTGAATTAAGGTTTTTTGTTCCTCATGATTTGAATTATCTACTTAAATTAGATTTGTGGTTAGAAGGTTCTTACCTCAGATTCTGTAAAAATGAGGATGAACTCATGCATGAACTCGAACAGTGTCATTTACTTTATTTACCTCTTACTTTTGAAGTTGGAGAAGATTCGGTTGAACAACTGGCGACATGTTTTGGAACCAAAGCATTTGAGTATATTTTGGCCTGTCGCCCCATTTTAGTTCATTGCCCTAAGGATTATTTCACATATCAGTTTTTTTCGAATGCAGGCTCAGCGCTTTTAGTAAATCAGTTGGATGCAATTTCTTTGGAAATTGAGATAGATCGTTTTATGGCTAATTACAATGAATGGGGCAAAGAAGTTGTAAAACGGGCACTAAATCAGGTAATCAAGTTTAAAGGCCCTAACGTTAGGGATAACTTTTTAAAAGCACTTGAACAATAGATTCAATGATTTATCAGCTTTAAGTAATAGTCCTTCCTTAAAAGGAAGATTAGGATTTGTTGTTGCTCTGTCCATTATCTTAAGTACATCCACTGAATATCGCATTGAATTAGGTCCGTTGCTAATTCATGCATATTTATTGCTTATTCCAGTTGTATTATTGTTAACCTCCTTCCAAATACAATCAATTGAACGACATGTTATAAAGTACCTTGTGTTGTTCACCGTTACTTTTTCGACAGCATGTGTGTTTAGTATTGAGGATATTCCACATTTAGTAAAAGTAGTGGCGGCAACGATTACATTTATTTTTTTTGCTCAGTCGGTAAATAACTATAAAGACTTCTGGCTTATATCCTATGGGATTATTTTTTGCTCAATTTATTTAGGAGTTAAAACAATACTTATTTCAGATCAATTCACCCCCTCGAGAATTTCAACCGGTGTTGTGGCATTGGAAGGCATAGGGAATAAAAATGCTCAGTCGTTATACATGTTGCCAGGTTTATTTTTTAGTTCTTGGATTTTTTCAGATTCGCTGAGAACTCGTAGATTAGTCTTAACACTGGTTCATGGTATTTTTTTGATAGTAATGGCAATAGGATTGATTCTTACAGCAAATAGATCAGGCTGGCTGGCTGGTATTCTTATTATGATATTTTTTCTATTTAAATCAGGCATTAACTTTAGAGTGTTTCTTTTTCTGCCATTACTCTATTTAGTGGTTTCTTTCTATGTAGAAAATTTTGCGTTGGATATTGTTGATAGAAAGTATGAACAAACCTTTGTTACATCCTACAGCGCAGATAAAATTCGTTACTTTCTGCTCTCAGAATCTATTTTGGCAGGTTTGCATAATCCTTTTTTAGGATATGGCCCAATAAAGTTGGCAGAACATTTGGCCGAGAGTGCGGCTATTGTAGGTTACAGAGGAAAACTACTTGATCCGCATAACCTTTACGGGTATCTGCTTGGAGGTTCTGGCATTTTCTCTTTTACTTTTTTCTTTCTTTTTCTTTTTGGCATGGTGCGCTATAAGCCAATAAAAAAGATAGCCACTAGAAATACCGAGGATGTAAGACGGTTGTTAATTTTTTTCATTCTGATTTTTTTACTCCGTGGATTTTTTACGCGAGAGATACTTTATAGTCCCACATTTATATCATCCCTGGCTATACTGTATGGCTTCTATAGAGTTGAAATTAATCAGGTGTCAAATCAAAGATTAACTTCCTGAATATTAAATTTGAACAAGAATATGAAGGTATCATCAGGCTTAAAAAGATTTATTTTTCAGGTAGCTATGATCTGTGTAGGAGTTATAGGTTATAATATTTTAGCCATGCAAAGTAAAAGCTACCAGCCAGGAGACTTAGGAATGGGGGTTGCTACAACCTCGCACATTGAGTACTGGCATGATCGTCAAATCAATGAAATTGAGGGAGGATGTTTGGATATATTGCCGGTTATTTATTCGGCAAAGCAAGAGAATAAAAAATTAGTGCTACTAATTGGTAACTCTCAGCTTCACGCAATTAATTATTACAATCACGATGATCATCTAACAATTTATTATTTAAATAAATTGGCTTCCAATGCCCCTAAACCAACACAATTCATTCAATTATCCAGTCCTAATATCAATTACCAAGAAGTACTTTTATATTATCTAACACTGCGATCTAAAAATGCTTTACCCCAAGGTTTGGTAATTGGTTGTCCTTACCGCACGTTTCATCTTTTTTCCCTCAGGAAAGATTTTCTTAAGCAATTAGAAAATCTATCGTTGGATAGTATAAGCTTAAGCAAAGAGGTTATGGATTATTTTAAAACAATGCAATCCACTATAAAAACGGTTTCAAAAAGCGCAGCAACCGATAATTCGCTCCAGGTAAAGACAGAGAATTGGATTACAACCTTCATGGAAGAGAGCTGGCAAGCTTATCGTTATAGGGAGAACCTGCGTGCCATCATGAAAGTATTTCCTGGAATTGCCTATCGTTTTATATTCAAAACAAATGTTTATTATGCGGGAACTGAGGCAATTGAATCACTTAACATGAATTTTTTAAATCAATTGATTGAGTTATGCATTCAAGATCATGTTGAATTATTTATCTATCAACCTCCTCAACCAAAAATTAACGTTTTTCCTTATGATAAGACGGACTATACCAATAGATTTAAGCATATAGAAGCACAATCTCACCGTTCAAATTTGATTCATTTTAGAGCATTGGAAAACATTGTTCCAAATGAATTTTGGGGAAACGATAATGCCGGTCGCTTAGATATATTTCACTTTAAAGATGAAGGTCATCGCATTTTAGCAGATTCCCTCTATAAGTACGTAAAAGAAGAGTCAGATGCTTTTTAATAGTTGGACTTATTTCGTTTTTATTCTTATAGCAATACCTCTTATTTACCAATTAAAAGGCTCAATTCGGTTTTTTTTTATTTTTTGTATTAGTTTTCTTTTTTATAGTTTTTGGCGATGGGATTTGGCATTCCTGATGTTGTTTTCTGCTTGGGTTGATTTTTTTGTAGCAAAGAGGATATACAAATCGTTTAGTAAGAAGCTCAGAACGATATGGCTATTGGTAAGTTTAGTTATAAATTTTGGGCTTCTATTCTTTTTTAAGTACTCTTATTTTATTGATTATAATGTTGGCTTGTTATTTAATGATTTAGGATTTTCTTACGAAGGACTTAGTTCTTCAGGATTTAAAATCATTCTCCCTTTAGGAATTTCTTTTTACACCTTTCAGTCTGTTAGTTATTCAATAGATATCTATCGTGGCGTAACAAAGCCTGAGGATAATTTCATATACTTTGCCACCTATATTACATTCTGGCCCCAATTAATAGCAGGCCCAATATTGCGAGCAGAAGAAGTTATTCCACAATTGAAGAATGACCCCGTGTTTAAATGGGATAACTTGGAACAAGGAATCTTTAGAATTATTTTTGGTTGCTTTAAGAAAATAGTATTAGCAGATAGCATCGGCAGCATGGTAGATGCGGGATTTTTGAGTAATATAAGTTTTTTAACAGCCTGGGATGTATGGGTGCTTGCAATACTGTTTGGCTTTCAAATTTATTTTGATTTTGCTGGATATTCGGACATAGCAATAGGAACAGCTCGATTGTTAAATATTTATTTTCCAGAAAATTTCAATTGGCCATACCTAGCGGAAACTCCTCGTGAATTTTGGAGACGTTGGCATATCTCGCTCTCATCATGGATTCGTGACTATTTATATTTGCCCTTACAAGGTTTGCGGTTTAATAATCAAAGCGTGGGTGGTATTGATATAGGGCTATCGAATAACAAAAAGGCGAGTCAATTAAATGCAGGTGTGGCATTATTCGTAACATGGTTTATTATGGGTTTATGGCATGGGGCGGGCTGGAATTTTGCATTATGGGGAATATACCATGCACTAATAATTTTCGTATACAGGTTATTTCCGTTTTTAAATCGGTTGTCTGATCGATTTAATCTATTTGGTATTGTATTAACTTTTCTAATCATTATGGCTGGTTGGATACCTTTTCGCTCTCAAAGCATAACACAGGCTTTAGATTTATTTACTATCATTTTAACTCCTTCCAAGTATTTAGTGGGAGCTTCTCAATTACATATATCTTATGCTTTATATGCTTTTATTTTGGTGCTTTTTATGGTGCTGATACACCAATACATTTTAAGTAAACCGTATAAATTATATGGCTATTACATTAAACTTAGCAGCATCCCAATAATCGTTTTTTTGGTGATCATTCACATGAAGCAGATGTCTAAGTTTATTTACTTTCAATTCTGAAATTTCTTTAAAATAATTAGAGGTGCGAGTTTGCTTCATTTCCTCCCGTAGGGCTTTTAAGTTACAAGAAAATAAGATTTTGATCGATCAGTCAAATGGTAGGTTACTACATGAGCTTCAATTTTTTAATCCTACTTTAGGGGTCGTAGTAATTGAAGCCCAAAGTAAAAATGAATTTTACGATATGGAGTTACCCGTTTATAAACTCCATACATTAAAAGTTCCTTTTTCATACGTTGGTGGTCTTATTCATTCAGTAAGTTTATTCAGGCAGCTTAAAGATATAGTTCGTGCGTATGATCTTTGTGTAATTCAATTACCTTTTGTTGGGTTTTTGCCTCTTCTCTTAATAAGAAAACCAACAATTTACCATTTATGTGCCAACGTACTCACTGCTTCATCCAATCCAGTTAAATACAAAGGTATGCACGCGATTTTAGCAAAGTCGTTTGCTATTATGATGGACAAAAGTTTCAAGATTTTATTTAAAAGACCAAAAACTAAACTGATTTGTAATGGTTTGGAATTAGGCCAATTGTACTCTAAATTTAAACCAATTGTAACAGTCTCCTCCAGCATTTATAAAAATGAGATTATTAATTTTGAACAAGTTTCTACACGAACATCCAATTTGTCGTTTATTTTTGTGGGGCGTCCAAGTTTAGAAAAGGGTTTCGATACCTTAATGTCAGCCCTTGCTGATTTAAGGATTCCTTTCCACTTGTTCGTTGTAGGATTCACCCAACAAGAGTTTAAAATACTTCTTCCCCATGCGTATGGGCTAACTCGGCACTTTCAATCGAAAATTACTTACTGTGGTCATATGGGGTGGGATAATGGATTGAAAGAAATACTCAGACAAGTTCACATTGGAATAGTGCCCTCAAGAAGTGAGGGTACTCCGAGAGTAATTATTGAATTTATGTCTCAAGGTGTGGCGGTTATTGCTTCCCGAATTGGAGGAATTCCTGGTGTAATTGTTTCGGGGTTAAATGGTATTTTAGTTGAACCAGGAAATGCTATGCAGTTAGCTGATACAATTTCTCAATTGTCCTTAGGAACTGAGTTTAGGAATGAAATAGTTTTAAAAGGCCTACAAACAGCCCATCAACACACTGTTAATGAATTTGCCAACGTATTTAAAGAAGCAATAGAACAATTAACTAATGAGTAAATATATATTAGCTATTCATGCAGGCCATAATGCCAGTGCATTAATAGGAGACGAGAACGGTATTCAATATGCCGTTCAAGAAGAAAGACTTAATGGTGAGAAAAATTATTGGGGTTTTCCTAAAAAATCAATTATCGCCTGTTTGGAAAAAGTGAACGCGAAACCAGGTGATGTAGCACAGGTTGTTTTTGGTGCCCATCAGTTGGTAACGCGCTATCATTCACGCGAAGATGTTCTTGATTCTTATGCCCGTCAAGATACTTTAACAGGTACGATCCGGCAGCGATTTATTATGCCTTTTGTTATGAAGCTCCATAAAACATTTGGGCAAAGCGAAGTCCTTGCTGAGTTAGAAAAACTGGGCTTTAAAAGTAACTGCGTCACGTTTTATGATCACCATCGTTCACATGCAGCTTCTGCCTATTATGGTTTAAGACAATCAAACGAAGATTATCTTGTATTGACATGTGATGGATCAGGCGATGATTTGTGTGCTTCTGTTCGCATTATGGGTCCCGGAAAGGACGAAGTAATTGCAACCACCCAATGGAGTAATTCACTTGGAGCCTTATATTCATGGACTACATTCCGTATGGGCTTCGTACCGCTTGAGCATGAATATAAACTAATGGGTATGGCCCCTTATTCTTCCGCACTTTTTGCCAACGAGATAAAAAAGATATTCGAATCTTTTTTAACGCTTGACGAAACTGGGCTGAAATTCGAGCGAAAGACAATCAAACGAATTAGTGAAGTTAGTCGAGATCTGTTCAAAAAACTAGAAGGAAAGCGATTTGATGCCATCTGTGGAGGGCTTCAAAGTTTTACAGAAGAAATTCTAAGTAGGTGGGTTCTTAACGCAGTCAAGAAAACGGGAATTAGAAAAGTGGTGGCTGCGGGAGGTGTGTTTATGAATGTAAAAGCAAATAAGGTTATTAGCGAAATACCTGAGGTTGAATATTTTGAAGCATTTCCATCATGCGGAGATGAAACACTTGTTTTTGGAGCATACTATCAATATGTAGTGTCAACCTATGGCGATGATAAAGTTAAAAAACTAAATCATTTCTATACAGGTGATGATTTAGATGAAACCGAAACTATTAAAGCCCTTAAGAATTTTTCGTATAAATTCAAAAAAATGAATCATCCTGCTTTTGAGGTTGCTGCGCTGCTTGCCAAAGGTAAACCGGTAGCACGATGTGCAGGACCAATGGAATTTGGAGCCCGCGCACTAGGAAACAGAAGTATACTAGCCGATCCTGAAAATCAAGATATTGTACGAGTTATTAACCAAATGGTAAAAAAACGCGACTTTTGGATGCCCTTTGCCCCGATGATGAAAAAGGAAAGGAGCCATCACTACATTCAAAATCCAAAGCAACTTGATTCGCCTTATATGATGATGACCTTTAATACTCAGTCAAATTTTAAAGACCTTATTGCTGCCGTACATAATGCTGATCTAACTTGCCGAGCGCAATTATTGACAAAAGAGCAGAATCAGCAGATGTATGAAATCATCGATGAATTTGAAAAGCTTACCGGAAAATCAGTGGTTTTGAATACGTCTTTCAACCTTCATGGTTTCCCAATAGCGCGAACAGCGGCTGAAGCTATGTATATTTTTCATAATTCTGGCCTTGAGTACATGCAGTTAGGTCAATACCTGGTTTCTAAGAATTGATATGTATCCATTTTTGTTAAAGCACATTTGTTGTCCGGTTGATAAAGGTTCACTAGAAATTGTTGTTTTTGAACAACAACGAGTGATCTTAACAGAAGAGCAAAATAATTTTATACGCAACAATGGGCACACCTTTTCCGATTTTGAAATAAACATACTTTCGGGCCTGTTACTGAACAGACGGAAGAAAATTTTCTATCCGATTTTTGCTGGAGTTCCTCGCTTGTTAACCTTTAAACATTCACTACTTGATAAGTTTAACAATCAGTTTTTATCGGAACTTGTAAAGTTTACACAGAATGGATATAGTTATGTTCAAGATGAGGAGATACCTGGTGAAAAGAATATTTTAGCTTCATTTTCAAATGAATGGACAGATTATGGCTATAGTGAAGAGGTGTATTGGGGGCAATCTACTAATGTTTATAACGAGTCACTATTTTCTACAATTAATCATGAGAATCAAAATCTTAAGCATAAACTTGTATTGGAGGTTGGAATTGGCTCAGGAGGCTCAGCCAACTTCATGAGTAATAAGTTTAATTGTAATTTGATTGGGGTTGACCTAGGCTATAGCGTTGATGTGGCAAATAAAAATTTTGCAAAAAACCCTTTCCTTCATATCGTACAGGCTTCTGTATTTAATCTTCCGTTTGCCAATGAAACTTTTGATTTTGTGTATAGTCATGGTGTAATTCATCATACATTTAATACACAAAAAGCATTCAACGCACTTGCAAAACTTCCTAAATCTGGAGGTCGGCTATACATTTGGGTATATAGCGTTTTGAATGAGCAACGTACACTTAAGCGAAGGATCATCATGCTGATGGAGCGTTTAATTCGCCCTTGGTGTTCCATGCTTCCGGGTTGGTTGCAGACTGTTGTGCTTGTACCAATTGCTCCCTTATACATTTTCCATCAGAACACAATCAATATAGATTCAAAAACAGGTATGGCTAAGTATCGTTGGCGCGAGGCTATGCACGCTGCCCGAGACCGTTTTACTCCAAAGTATATCCACCGACACAGTGAAACTGAAGTTATAAAATGGTTTTTGGAACTTGGCTATAAAGATGTACGGCCTCTTTCGATTAAAAAATTGCCAGACTTTGTACCAGTTGGTTTTTACATGAATACAGGTGTTGAAGGTTTTAAACAGTAAAACAAGTGTGTGGTATTAGTGCCTTAGTACGGAAACCTGATTCTTCATTACTACCATTAATTGAAGACTTTAATAAAGCAATTACTCATCGCGGGCCTGATGGTGGTGGGCTCATTCATTTTCCTGAAAAACAAGAGTGGTTGGTTGCTTTGGGACATCAGAGACTTTCAATTATTGATTTATCAGAAACTGGTAAACAGCCGATGGAGCTTAGAAATGAGGACATATGGATTACTTTTAATGGTGAAATTTATAATTATATAGAGCTCAGGACATCGCTTAAAGCTAGAGGCTATGTCTTTTCAAGTACATCTGACACAGAAGTTATTTTAGCTGCTTATAAGGAATGGGGAACTACCTCATTTGAAAAGCTTCAGGGAATGTGGGCATTTGTGCTATACGATTTACGAAAACAAAAATTGATTGTTTGTCGTGATCGAATGGGGATAAAGCCTGCCTATTACTTTAAACATGATGATTATATCGCGTTTGGCTCTGAGATCAAACAGTTTCTTTCCCTTCCTAATTTTAAAATAAGACCCAACCGAGTAGTTGTTAAACAATATGTTCTAACCGGCTTTGAACGATCGGATTTGACATTTTTTGAGAACATACATCCTGTACTTCCCGGAACTTATATGGAAGTGGATTTAGAAAACCTTAAATTAAGTGAGCCAGTGTCTTTCTGGAACCCCGAGAAGATAGTGCCCACAGTAAAAGAGTATCCAGAAGCAGTAGAGTTGTTTGGTGACGTATTGCATAAAAGTGTTCGTATTCATTTAAGAAGTGATGTTCAAATTGCCTGTCAGTTAAGTGGTGGAGTAGATTCCAGTGCAGTATTAGCACTAATGCAAGAACACTATTCGGGTGATGCGATTCACAGCTTTACTGTTCAATTTCCTGGGTACCAAAAGGACGAAACACCTTTTGTAAAGAGGGTGCTTGAAGCCACCAAAGTTGTTCCTCACTTTACCACACCCGAAAGTTCATCCTTTCAGGATGATTTTAAAAAATTTATTTGGTATCACGATGAACCAGTTGGAAGCTTTGCACATTATGCCGGCTTTGTTTTAGCAAAACTGATCGCAAAACATAATATCAAAGTTGTTTTGAATGGGCAAGGTGGTGATGAGATCCTAGGTGGTTACTGGCAGCAATATTTTGCCTATTTGCTTTCGTCAGGAAAACAAGGGAGATTTAAAACTGTTTTGCAACACATGGGTGGTGCATTACTTCGCGAGGGAAATGAGCACCTGATACGGCAGATACCTTCTATGATTCAACGCTATCGATCGCGCCAAAACAAAAGAGAGATTAGATTTTCAGCGGAATATAAAGATTTACCTTCTTTGAATTTTTTTTCAGATTATTTTTTAATGACTCACCAGGAGCGAAGGGTATTTGATATTCGTAACCTGATCTTGCCCCGACTGTTAAAGTGGGATGATCGGAATTTAATGGCCTTTGGGGTTGAGGGAAGATATCCTTTTTTAGATCATAAAGTTATCGAAACTACACTACTGTTTGACTCATGCGTACTATTTAAAAATGGTTGGACTAAATTTCCGTTACGAATCGCAATGAAGGATAAACTACCCAAAGAAATTTACTTCCGTAAATCCAAATGGGGTTTTGAAACACCCCAAAATAACTGGTTACACGGTGCCCTACAGCCGATGCTTAGTGAGTGGATTAAAACAAACAAACCATTGGATACCGTGATACCACCAGATGAAAGTTTGCGTATTGCAAACCAATTCTGGAGGACTGGTAAACTGGAAGATGCGCAGATGTTACTGCGTTTGTTTTTGTTGGATCAATGGTTTCAAGTCTTTTTAGTACGGACTTGAAACACATAATTTTAAATTGGCTAAGTCGGAAGACCTATTCGAATAATTTCATCCCTGAGATTGATGGATTCCGTTTTTTTGCTATTGGAACAGTTGTATTATACCATCTAAATACACATTTCAGCCGCACAATTGCTGGTGTCAATACAACAGTAATAGCTCAGGATAATTTTTTTGTTGAGGCTATTTCACGAGGTGGACTTGGTGTTAATGTTTTTTTTGCTATCAGTGGTTTTATTCTAGCACTTCCTTTTGCCAAACAACGTTTATTTGGGGCAAAGCCTATAAAATTAGCAGACTATTATATCAGGCGTATAACAAGACTTGAGCCCCCATATTTTATTTCCTTGTTATTATTGTTGCTAGTTCATTTAATAATCCTAAAAGAGAATTTTAAAGACATATTTCCAAGTTTCCTGGCAAGTTTGTTTTACGTTCATAACATTTTATTTGATGCTTGGAGTAAAGTAAATCCGGTTGCATGGAGTCTGGAGGTTGAAGTGCAATTTTATGTATTGGCGCCAGCTTTTGCTATTATTTTTAACGTTAGAAATTCACTATGGCGAAGAACACTGCTTATTATTGTTATTGTGGTAGGTGCCTTGAACGCTCAACTTAACTATCAAATGATAGAGTCTCTGCATTTAAGAAAATCTCTTTTTATGCACTTACATCAGTTTTTAATAGGATTCCTTTTTGCAGATTTTTTTCTTACAAGCTGGAAAGAGACGCTAATGGAAAAAACGTATATCTACGACCTTATCGGTTTAAGTTCTTTAGGTTTGTTATATGTTTTTATTCCTTCAAACTTTATTACAGAAGTTCTATTCATAGGATGCTTATTTCTATCATTTATTGCACTATTTAAGGGAATTATTATAAATAGTTTCTTTACTAATAAATGGATTGTAATTATAGGAGGTATGTGTTATTCAATTTATCTTTTGCATTATGCGTTGATTGCGCTGTTCTCGAAGTACTCCGTTAAATTATTTTTCCCATCTATTTCATACATTGAAAACTACCTTATCCAAGTAGTAATAGTCAGTCCAATGGTAATTTTAGTTAGCGCCTTGTTTTTTGTCTTAGTAGAACGCCCCTGCATGAACAAGGATTGGCCAATGCATTTTTTTACAAAAATAAAGTCAATTTTGGCTGATTGAGTACTTCTTGTATTAATGTGGCAGTTGGAATAATTCGGTACTTTTGTTAATAGTGTTTAAAACTAATGCGTATTCTTTATCTCTACCAATACTTTTCAACGTCAGAAGGTGCCTGGGGCACGCGCGTGTACGAGTTTGCCAAAAACTGGGTAGAACATGGCCATGAGGTTACGGTTATATCGACTATCTATGCCAAATCCGATCTTAAAGCAAAGGGATTAGTTTCACATCAGGTCATGGATGGCATTCATGTAAAGGTGATCAATATCTTGATTGATAATCGGCAATCCGCTCTCAAACGCATTTTCACTTTTTTACAGTATGCAGCCGTCTCTTCATGGTATGCACTCACGCTAAAGGCTGATGTGGTGATTGCCTCTTCAGGGCCCATAACAGTGGGTATTCCTGGCCTGGTGGCTCGATGGATTCGGGAGCGCAAGCTTGTTTTTGAAGCACGTGATTTATGGCCTGAGGGTGCTGTAAAAATGGGTTTGCTTAAAAATAAAATTTTAGTTAGGCTGGCGTATTGGTTTGAAGCGGTGTGCTATAAAAATTCAGTGGCCATTATTGGGCTATCACCCGGAATACAACAACACATTCAACAGCGGTTTCCAAAAGCATCTGTTTATAGCGTAACTAATGCTGCAAACATTTCTCTATTTGCAAATCCGCAACCATACAAAGGAATATTAAAGTCTTTTTCTTATGCCATTTATTTTGGAAATATTGGTTTGGTTAATCATTCATCCTACTTGTTGGATACAGCCACCCTATTATTAAAAAATAACCGTGCAGATATTAAGATATTATTAATTGGGGATGGTCAGTTGAAACAAGAATTAAAAGAACGAGCAAACTATGAGAAAATTAGTAATGTTATTTTTCTTGACTTAATGCCTAAGTCGGTATTGGTTGCCTATATTCAAAATGCCTTTGCATCCGTTATACCGCTTAAACCATTACCAGTTTTTGATACTTCATCACCAAATAAGTTTTTCGAGTCGATGGCTGCTGGTGTACCGGTAATTCAAACAACTCAAGGTTGGATTAAAGAATTTATTGAAGAACATAAGGTTGGATTTACTGTAGATGGCAATGATCCACAACAGTTGGTGGATAAACTTATTTACCTGAAGGATAATCCATCCTATGCCAGGGAAATGGGCATTAAAGCGGGCATAATAGCCACTAAATTTTTTGACAAGGATTTTCTTGCCAACCAAATGCTTACAATCTTGAAATCAGTTCATAGAAATGAACAACAATAGCATTTTAATACCTCAAAAATATGATTATCTATTAACCGGTTTTTCGGGTTTTCTAGGGGGTATTATTTACTCTAAACTCACAGCAGCGGGATTTTCTGTAATAACACTCGGTCGCTCAGCCGTGAATGATATTAGTATAGATTTGGCACAACAAATTCCATTTTTTGATAAGTCATTCAACACCGTTATTCATGCCAGTGGTAAGGCACATGTAATACCAAGGTCAAAAGTTGAAGCAGATGATTTTTATAATGTAAATCTTTCAGGCACAATTAACCTCGTTCGTGGGCTAATGAAAAGTGGAATTATACCACAATGTTTAATTTTTATTTCATCCGTAGCGGTATATGGGCGTGATGAAGGTGAACAAATCGATGAAAGTTATCCATTGCTTGGTTCATCTCCTTACGCCAAAAGTAAAATACAAGCTGAAGAGTTTCTAATAAATTGGTCTAAGCAAAATAATGTATTATTAACAATTATGAGAGTACCACTACTTGTAGGTAAGAATCCTCCAGGGAATTTAGGAGCGATGATTCGAATGATGAAGAAAGGCTTCTATATTGGTATAGGCTCAGGTAACGTGCGTAAGAGTATGGTGTTGGCCGAAGATGTGGCCGAATTTATACCGATAATAAAAAATACAGGTGGGATTTATAATTTAACTGATGGTGTACATCCAACCATGCTCGAATTGGAGCACGCGATAGCAAATCAAATTCGTGTAAAGCGAGTTATAAGATTTTCAGATGCTATAGTTAAATTTTTAGCTTTAATTGGTAACACGTTGGGTAAACGATCTCCCTTTAATTTAGCTGTGTATAAAAAACTAACCACTTCGCTTACCTATTCCGATGTTCGGGCGCGTCAAGTCGGATGGACACCACGGCAAGTTCTTAGAAATCTTCCCGAATTATAGAAATAGGAATTATCGATTGGTATATCTTGCAACCAATGGAAAACACAACAAATTTATCTATCGATAATAATTTATGGGTTTGGCCAGTTGGAGCAATACTGCTCGTGCTATTTGAGATATTATACATTCAGATTGCCCGCAAATTCTCAATCATTGATTTACCGAGTAAGCGTAGTTCGCACGAGGTTTTGACTATACGAGGAGGTGGGATCATCTTCTATGTGGCGCTGATTTTTAGCTATCTTCATAACAACTGTGAATTGCATGCTTTTATGGCGGGAGCAACTTTGGTAGCCGTAGTAAGTTTCTTAGATGACGTGAGCCCACGAAGTGCCAGTCTTCGATTTGGCGTTCAAACGGTAGCTGTAATTTTGCTTTTTTATGATGCTGGGATATTGACTTGGCCACTATGGTTATTGGTGTTAGCTGCAATGGTAAGCATAGGCGCTTTAAATGCATTCAATTTCATGGATGGAATTAATGGAATCACCGGGTTGTATGGGTTAATTAATTTGCTGTCTTTTAGCTGGGTGCAATATTACTTTATTCCATTTACAAGCTTGAATGCGATAATATGGGTAATGCTATCAGTGCTTATTTTTTTATATTTCAATTTTAGAGTTAAAGCAAAATGTTTTGCAGGCGATGTGGGCAGCATAACACTTGCATTTTTTCAGATATTTTTATTGCTGCAACTTATTGTAATTACAACGAATTTTATTTGGGTGTTTTTTTTCTGGATGTATGGAATAGATTCTGTTGCTACGATTTTAATTAGGCTAATAAGAAAAGAAAATATCTTTAAACCACATCGAACACACTTATATCAATACCTTTCAAACGAACTGCGCTTGCCACACCTTATTGTAGCTTGCATATACGCATTAATTCAACTCGCTATCAATGCTCTATTAATCTTTTGCGTTATTCACAATGTTATTTGGGCGCTCGTTCTTTGTTGTATGATTATTCTAAGTATTTACATTATGCTACGAATTCAAATTCAGAGCAGAATGATATCATAATTCAAGTAAAGTATGTCTGTAAAAACAACTTTTTATTTACAATACGGAAAGCGGTTTTTGGATTGCTTTCTAATCCTACTTACAGCAGGTTTTAGCATAGCCATAATTTTATTAATATCGGCTATATATCTGCTAACCTGTAATTGGCCTTTACTATTCAAACAAAAACGAATTGGTCGAGGTGAGAAAATTTTCAAGATGTATAAATTTCGAACCTTAAATGGAAATGATACAATGTCACTGCCAGAGAGAACATTTTGGTTGGGTAAAATTATGCGAGCGACAAACCTGGATGAACTTCCTCAGATTTGGAATGTACTAAAGGGTGATATGTCTTTGATAGGTCCACGACCTTTACCAGTTGAATATCTTGACTATATTACACCCGATCAACGAAAACGCCATAACCTTCTTCCAGGTATAAGTGGATTGGCACAGGTAACTGGTAAGAATAGTATTTTTTGGCAACAGAAATTTGATTTGGATATTCAATACCTTCAACAAGTATCTTTTACGCTTGATTGTGCAATCTTGATAAAAACTTGTATTTTAATCTTAGCCTTTAAGAAAGACAAATCATTCTATGAGCATAGTTTAGTTCATGACAAAAGGAAATAAAAATATCGCAATTGTTGGGGCCGGTGGGTTAGGTAAAGAAATACTGGTATTGATTCAGCAACTTAATCTAATAAAACCCACTTGGAACGTAATTGGGTATTACGATGATAATTTCAAAGACACAGTAGCAGGGACACCCGTTTTGGGTAATGTTTCGATGTTAAACACATATGCAGAGCCGTTAGCAGTTATTGTAGCACTAGGCAATCCATTTGTAAAGCAAGAAATTGTCAACAAGCTTGTCAATCCTAAGTTATATTTTCCAATATTAATACATCCACAAGCAACAGTAGGAATGAATGTAAAAATAGAACATGGTACTATTATTACCGCAGGTTGCCGACTTACTGTTGATATTAACCTGGGGCGTCATGTCCTTATCAACCTCAACTCAACCATTGGTCATGATGTTAGCATAGGTGATTTTACATCGGTAATGCCAGGAGTACATATATCCGGAAATGTATTGGTTGGCAGTGAAGTAATGATAGGAACCGGGGCATCGGTTTTGCAACGTATTACCATAGGCGATGGCGCTACAGTGGGTGCCGCTGCTTTAGTAACAACTAATGTGAAAGCCGGAAGTACCGTAATAGGAATTCCAGCGCGGGAAAAGTAAAGTGTAATCATATTAACAGATGCGGGACACAAAAAAAGCTGTGTTATTTCTGGTAGTTTTTGTAAGTATTTACGTAGGCTTGAATATACTTTATGGCTTATGGATTTCGAGTTATCAAAACCAGCCTGATCCGATAACGTATTCCATAACCAAACAAACATCAGTAATTTTAAACCTGATGGGGGAGGCTACAATCATTCAACCAGCCTTGGATAAACCCAGTGTAAACGTATTAAAACATGAGAGAAAAATTATAGGTGTTTACGAAGGTTGCAATAGCATAAATGTAATTATTGTTTTTGTGGCCTTTATTGTGGCCTTTAAAGGAAGTTGGAAATACGTAGCCTGGTTTATCCCATTGGGCTCTTTTATTATTTATATGGCTAACCTAATTCGTGTAGCGGTGCTGTACTTAGTAGCTGCTTATTGGTCTCATTACTTCTATTACTTTCATAAGTATTTATTTACAGCCTTCATCTACTTTATTGTTTTTATGTTATGGCTATGGTGGATGAAATTATCTCATGGAATTACATTGAAGTCCCTTTTCAGCAAGACTTACCCATGATTAGATATTTGCAAATAGCCGTTGCAGCGATTGGCTTGTTAATAATATTTTTATTACAACGCTATAGCTATGCTGCTGCCTGGAATACCCTGGTACCCCAACTACTTAAAATTGATAATACTAATTTGATTTTTGTTTTCAATAAAACGCTGCGGTTAATTTTTAACGACCTGCTTTGTATGCAACTCATCTGGAGTTTATTTCAACATCGGAAGTATCTAAAACTTGCCTTTTTTCTTTTTCTGGTTGAATTAGTAATAGTTCTACCAATTTATTTTCTGATAAAATTATCGGTAGAAGGTGCTACCGAAATTTCCTCTCCTTTATTGTCGCAGGTGCACCGAATGGTAGTAAACCCCCTGCTCATGTTCCTCCTGATAGCGGGTATAGTTTACCAACGCGCAATTCATAGCCAAAAGTAATTCCGTATCAATCAAAAGCGTAACTTTGATTTGCTTTTATGATCCGTATTCCGCTCTCCTTCAACCCAATCAATACACGGGCATTGGCTGCTGTATTGCAGCAATATGAAAATAAGCACCATAATCTCATTATCGATAACTGTGAGTATCAGTTTGCAAGGGTGGTAGGAGTTGATCACGCAGTGGCGGTTAATTCGGGTACTGCTGCAATTCACCTGGCACTGTTGGTTGCCGGTGTTGAGCCCGGTGATTTGGTAATGGCGCCAACGTTTACCTACATAGCAACCCTAAACCCAATTCGATACCTTCAGGCAACTCCGGTGTTGCTGGATATAGAGCCCCAAACCTGGAATCTTGATCCGGGTTTATTGGAACAGGCTCTTCATAAATATGCACATGCAGGTCATCTACCCAAGGCCTTGATAGTAGTACATACCTACGGCACACCGGCCCTTATCTCTGAAATAATCAATATTGCCAACCGATATGGTGTTATTGTTATTGAAGATGCTGCTGAATCGCTGGGTGCAAGCTTTGAAGGTAAATCGGTGGGCACCTTTGGCCACTTGGGTGTGTTTTCATTCAACAACAATAAAACCATTACAGGTTTTGGAGGTGGTATGTTGGTTACGGGGAACCAGGATATGGCAAAAAGAGCCCGGTTTTTGGCAACCCAAGCACGGGAAGATTACCCTTACTATCAACATCAAACCGTGGGATATAATTATTCAATTAATCCGTTGGCAGCAGCCTACTTGCTATCTCAAATGCCTGATTTAGAGGTATTTGTACAAAAAAGACGACACATTTATCAAGTTTATAGAGAACTCCTCTTTCAAGAAATAATTTCGCAAGAGGAGCGTACGGGTGTAAGGTCGGCCCGTTGGTTGTCAGCTTTTCTGCTTCCAAAAGGAAATAATGTAATAAAAACAATAGCAACATTGCTGAAAGAAGGCATCGAAACACGCCCCGCATGGAACCCCATGCATCGGCAGCCCCTCTATCAAAATTCTGCAGTTTTTTTAAACAGAAATGCTGATGAATACTTTAATAGAGGGCTTTGCCTGCCTTCAGGTACTGGAATAACGGAAGCTATGCAACACGAGGTAGTTGCCAGGCTGAAGCGTTTATTGTAGGGGTTACTAATCTATTGCCAAATCGGATTCACAACGTAATAAATAACTGGAAATCTGCATTTTTCATTACTTTTGCCTTACTTACAATACTCGTATAGCTATGATAAGATCGATACTTGTAGTTCTGTTAACATCCTTTAGCATTTTTTCATTTTCTCAGGCAATTCAATCGAATGGCACCGGGGGTGGAAATTGGAGCAACCCGGCAACCTGGGTTGGGGGGGTTGTACCCACATCGGCAAATGGAGCAATTACAATCAGAACGGGTGACCAGGTAGTGGTTGATACTAATTTTACAATTGATCAGACTACAGTACAATCAGGCGCAACGTTAACGGTTAGCACTTCGGCAGTATTGAGTATTAACAATGGGGCTGGTACCGACTTAATCATGAACGGCACCATGGTAGTGGAGGGAGTGTTGATTATTACACAGGGGTGTACTCATTCTGGAATGACCGCTGCCAATACATCATTTGCTGCTGGTTCAATTTACCGCCACAGGTTCACCACCTCACAAGGTGTAATTCCACTTGCCACCTGGGATCAGGAATCTACTATCGAATTTGATAGTTATACAGCAGGTATTACTGCTACACTGGCAGGAAATTGGGGTCAAAGTTTTGGAAACTTCAGATGGAGTTGCCCAGCCCAAAGTGGTTTAACAAACCTGGCTGGATTTCTTACTTCAGTTAATGATATGGACATTGTTAATACCAATGCCCAGGTTTTACGATTATCGGTGAACCAAAACCCAACTATTCAAATTGCCGGAGATCTTAATATTTCAGGAACTTCGCAATTTGACTTCGCTACAACCGGATCGAATACGGTAGTTAACATTGGGGGTAGTTTTAACATCAGTACCTCATCAGGAAGTGTTCGGTTAAATACCAGTGGAAATTGTATTGTAAATATTGATGGTGATTTAACCATGAATGCTTCTGGAGGTACGCTATCGCTTTCATCTGGATCGGGAATAGGAACGTTAAATATTGGTGGCGACTTTGAATTGGTTGCAGGCACTATAATTGAAACATCTTCGGGGAGTGGTGCAATCAATTTCGTAGGCGGCAACACCCATAATTTTTCCAGTACGGGCACCATCAGTAATGTTATTGCATATGGTATTGGTGTTGATGATAGAGTGATTGTATTAGGTGAATCAATTATTCAAGGTGGTGCAGGAAGTTCGCTAATAGTTGATGGAACATTAGTAGTTCAATCCGAAAACAACACAGGAGCTATAATAGTGGGCACAGGGGCTGGAGTTGGAAATGTTAGGGTTTCCACACGAACCTTCAATGAGGGCTCAGTTTTAATTTATGCCGGTACAGGTGCTCAGTTTATGGGTAATGGTCAGCCGGCCGATGTCGGTTTGACAACCATAATTGATAATTCTGCCGGGGTATCGCTAAATACATCTGCGGCTACTGTTACAATTGGTGGAAACCTTACAGTGGAGAATGGTGATTTAACCGTAGAATTGGATAACCTGGTTGTGAATGGAACTATTTTATTGCAGGGCGGGGATATCAATTTCATAACAACCACCGCTGCCCGAACCATAACTTCCAATGGGGAGATAAACTTTGCTGGTGGAAATATTATTGTAACAAGTGGAACGGCTAATGCAAATCTTATCGTTAACGGAGATATTACAGGTGCTGGAAGCATTGATTTCTCCGGAACGCAGAGTAACCTTATCATAGGCGGTAGTAACGATTTGTCTGTTGATTTTCCGCTCACGTCACCCACCACATTAGAAGCAGTTACTATTACGCGTGCAGGTGGAACTGTAATTTTCCCGCAAGCGGTAAATATTACAACCCTATTAACAATTAACGATGGCACCTTGATTATGAATGCAGCGTTGAATGCAGTGGACATTACCATGAATGCAGGAAACCTGATTATGAATGATGCCTTGGTTGTATCTGATGATTTAAATATGGCAACGGGTGCTACTTTGTTTTTTGACGACCAAACTGTAGAACTTCGAAGCCAATTTAATAACACTTTATCGGGTGGATTATTCTCAGCTAATTCAGGTTCAACCCTGAATATTTTAAATACGGGCGTCTTGGGTACATTGGAATTTGCGCCTTCCGGAAATACAATTGGAACATTCTTTATTGATCGACCAACTGCAGGAACTTTGGTTACTCTTAACTCAACGCTTAATATTGAAACTTCCTTTACATTGCAGAACGGTGATTTTTTAAATACATCAGGTTTAACCTTTGCAAATGGAGCAACGCTTACACGTAATAACCTGGCTGCTTTTAGTACAGGTAGCGTAGCGCCCGCAGGCGGACCGTATGATTTGATTTATAGTGGTGCAGGTATGACAACCGGAGTTGAAGCTGCTGGGAATCTTTTAAATTTAACCTCTAACTCAAGTGGCACGATAACTTTAGGAGGCAATGTTACGGTAGGTTCTGACCTAACCGTTAATACAGGTACATTCACGTGTGCAGCTAACCAGGTAGAAACTACCAACCTCGTAATACTCACAACCTTTAATGCACCTAATGCCTCAGGTCTTTTGACAATATCGGGCAACATCATCAATAACGGAACTTTTAACAGGAATGCCGGCACGGTAGTGTTTAATGGTAACAGCTCAATACTTGGAACCAACAATGTTGCGTTTAACAACATTACCATTTCCAGCACCGGTATTTTAACGCCACCGGCTACACTTAATATTCACGGAGCCTTTACCAATAATGGCAATTTTAATAACGGAGGTCTGGGTACTGTTGCATTCTTAGGTACAGCCGGGGTGCCTCAAGTAGTAAGCGGAACATCTGTTACAAATTTTGGGAATATCAACGTATCCAATACGTCAGCTGTACCGGATGTAACAATTGAAAGTAATCAGAATCTTTTAGGAGTTTTAACACTCAATGCCACTGTAACATTCGATGCAGACGGATCTTCTGGTAATAGTGTTTTTACACTTATTTCAACTTCCGATGATCCAACACAAGATGCTGCAATTGCTACACTCCCAGGTTCGGCAAACATTCTTGGTAACGTAACCGTTCAACGCTACATGTCAATTGAGGGGGCTAATAATGGACGGATTTACCGATACATTGCCTCGCCAGTCCAAAATGCTTCGGTTTCTCAGATTCAAAGTTTCATACCTGTAACCGGAACCTTTTCTGGTACAAGTTCATGCACAGGATGCTCCACTAGTCCATCCATGTTTCGGTATGACGAAAATGTAATTACTGATACAAACAATAGCGGGCAAAATGATCTTGACGATGGATATGTAAGCTTTCCGGTTTCGACCAATACGGAAATATTGACCCCCGGAAGAGGTTACGCAATTTTTGTTCGCGCTAATGTGCCTCCTGTTTCAACGGCAGGTTCCGCTTTGTGGGCGGTGCGGGCACCCATCAATAGAGGTACCATCAGTTTTAATAGTTTTGTTTCCTTCACTTCTTCAGGAAACGTTGCTAATGATGGTTGGAACCTGGTGGGTAATCCATATCCTGCTACCATCGATTGGGATGCACCCACAGGTTGGACAAGAACCAATGTTACAAACGCTATTTACATGCGGGATAATGGACAAGCATCAACTGTTTATGCTACCTATGCGGGTGGTGTGGGTATAAATGGCGGGTCACGTTATATCCCGATGGGACAAGCATTTTTCATAAAAAGTAACGGTGGTGGTATTAACTTTCAGGCAAATGAAAATGTAAAGGTTGCAGGTACCCAATCTACTTTTTTCAGAGAGAATGAAGTAAGTGATATAATAAGAATTACTCTTAAGAAAGATAATCTGCGGGATGAAGCAGTTGTAAGATTTAGCAATTTGGCATCCGATGGTTATGATGAAGGACTTGATGCATTTAAATTACCAAATGCAGGCTTTAATTTGGCTTCCATATCGGATGCAACCAAATATGCTATTAACGCCATTCCATTCTCATCCTGTAATTCTTCCATTTCATTAAATGTATCGAATGCTACTCCTGGAACATATCAGTTGTTGTTCTCTGATCTTCAGTCATTCGGTGTCGCTCCTTCAATTAATCTGATTGATAATTTTACAGGAGTAATAACTTCAGTATCGAATAATCAAACCTATACTTTTACGATAACAGGCGACCCCAACTCAACCGGTAACCGATTTAAACTCTCAGTTGAGCAACCACCAATAAACCTAGCACTATCAGTTGAAGGTGCTAATACAGTTTGTAAAGATTCTTCATTCAATATAAAAGTTGATCAAAGCGAGGTAGGTGTGAGTTATTATGCCGGTATTAACGGATTACAAGTTTCAGATAAGGTTCTTGGTAATGGAGGAACACTCTTCATCGATGTACCAATGAACCAACTTAATTCAGGCGCAAATTCAATTTCCATTTTTGGTCAGCGCTCTGGATGTGCAGCAATACCATTAAACTCTACTATTTCGGTGGCAGTTGAAAATGTTTATCAGATACAATCAAAAACAGATGGTTTAACTTGCCAGCCGGGCTCGGTAACGCTACAAGCAACTGGTGCTACAGGCAGTGGACGCTACAGGTGGTATGCAACTGTTGATTCAGTTGATCCGGTTATGGAAACTGCAACGGGCACATTTACTACACCTATACTCGATAAATCGAGGTCGTATTATGTGTCGGTAGTTAATGGGCTGGGCTGCGAGGGTAATCGGGTAGAGGTAAGGGCTACTGTAGAGAATTTTGAGCCCGTTGAACTTTCTGAAATAACCCATGGTGTTCTAAAGTCCAGTTATGCCACAGGGAATAAATGGTATTTTAATGATCAACTAATGGCAGGTTTAAATAGCCAAACCATTTCAGTAACGGAACCTGGATTGTACCGGGTAGAGGTAGTGGTTGGTGCCTGCACGACCTCCGATGTATTTGAGTTTATTGTAACCGGTACAGAAGCTAATAGTGGTACTATAATTTATTACCCCAATCCATTAACAGATCAATTGATAATCGAGCTTACAGGAAAACAAGTAAACTCGATTGATATAATTACGAATACAGGAAAAGTGCTTAACCAGATTAAAGTAGCAGAAAGAGATGATAAGGTGGAAATTGATTTTACTGATAAACCTGCCGGGCTCTACCTGATCAGATTAAATAACAAAAATTCAGTTTCCACCTTCAAGATTATCAAACAATGAAATTGAAAGAGCTCATTATAAAATTAGTTTTAAGTTCCCTGCTATGCATGGTGGCTGTAGCGGTAAGTATTGCACAGCCGGGTAATCCGTCAGGTGATCCTGATGTTCCAATAACCGGAATTGAAATTTTGTTAACACTGGGTGGATTGATAGGTATAAAACGTTTTTTAGCTACTAAAAAGAACACTAAATAAGTAGTGAAAAATCTTCCGGCCTTTCTTCGAAAATTAAAGATACTTCCCCGCTGGGTAATAATATTGATAGATAGTGGGGTAATTTTTACATCCGCTCTAACCGGCTACTTTTTAAGATTCAATTTTTCTATTGAGGATCTAATTCATAGCCGGGTAGAACAAGGTGTTACTGTTTATGCCATTTGTGGATTACTTTCAATTCTGATTACTGGTAGCTATAGGGGAATAATTCGCTACACCGGCTTGCAAGATGGTGTAAGAATATTTTTTATGCTACTAATAAATATAGTTTTAGTTTCCTTAGTGAATTTCTTGTCGCGTTTTTTAGTAGGTATTTTTATCGTTCCCTTTTCGGTTGTTTTTATTGGTTTCTTGTCATCCTTCCTATTCCTCTACAATTACCGTCTTTTGGTAAAGTATATATTTACATACTATCGTAGTTCTATTCTTGCAAAATCAAAAGTCTTGATTTTTGGAGCAGGCCAAACCGGAATTATTACAAAGCACGTAATCGACTCTACGCCCCGCATGCAAATTGTTGGTTTTGTAGAGGATAATCCCTATAAAATTGGTAAAGTAGTAGATGGTATAAAAATTTATGATGGAAGAGGTGATTATCTGAGTCACTTATTTGATGAATTGAATATAGATGAAGTTGTTATAACAGTAAGAGATATTTCACTTGAAAGAAAGAATGAGATTGTAGATTCATGTATTAAAAATCAGGTTAAGGTTAGAATTGTTCCCCCTGTGGAAAAGTGGGTGGGTGGGGAATTAAGTATCAGTCAGATTCGAGAGGTAAACATTGAGGAACTTTTAGGACGTGAAGCGATTCGATTAAATAATCCTGTCATAGTAAACGATATTAAAGGCAAAAGTATATGCATTACAGGCGCAGCAGGATCTATTGGTAGTGAAATTGCGAGACAGGTGGCAGCGTACAGTCCAGGTAAAATTATTTTAATTGATCAGGCTGAATCGCCTTTATACGAAATTGAACGAGAAATAAAGGTAGTGTTTAAAGGTAATGTTATTTCTTACATTGCTGATATCACTAATAAATATCGGATAAAAACAATATTATCTGAAAACACAATCGATATCATATATCATGCGGCCGCATATAAGCATGTACCAATGATGGAAGGTAATCCAAGTGAAGCAATAACTTGCAATATTTTAGGAACAAAAAACCTGGCAGACCTGGCAATCGATTTTAAGGTTAAGAAATTTGTTATGATTTCTACCGACAAGGCTGTTAACCCGACCAATGTTATGGGGTGTTCTAAACGCATAGCAGAAATTTATGTACAAGCCTTAAATGAATTTATTAATAAGCAGGGAAATTTTTCAACTGCATTTGTTACTACCCGGTTTGGAAATGTATTAGGTTCTAACGGTTCTGTTATCCCATTATTTAATAAGCAGATTCGCGAAGGTGGTCCAGTCACAGTTACGCATCCGGAAGTTACTAGGTTTTTCATGACTATTCCTGAGGCTTGTCAATTGGTTTTAGAAGCTGGTACAATGGGAAAAGGAGGTGAGGTTTTTATCTTTGATATGGGCAAGCCGACAAAAATATCTGACCTTGCCAAAAAAATGATATTGTTATCGGGTATGCAGCCAGGTAAGGATATTGAGATTGTTTACATTGGTTTGCGAGAAGGTGAAAAATTATATGAAGAGTTGCTTAACAAATCTGAAGACACTATTCCAACACATCATGAGAAGATATTGATTGGAAAAGTTGAGCCCCAACAATATGAGGAGATAAACAGGTACGTAGAACTGTTCTACGACTTGGTTAATGACCGTAATGAACTTAAGATGGTTGCTTTAATGAAAGAATTAATACCCACCTTTAAAAGCAATTATTCTAGGTATGAAATCCTTGATGTCAAATAATCAAAAGCATTGGCCTATCTACGTAGTCCACCACGCTTGTTATACCTATAAGAAGCACTTCTTTTTCGGCTGTACATACGCCCATTTCCCTGATCGTTAAGGTCGAATGGAAGATAGTATTCAAATTTCAAGCTGAGTAACATGTAACCATCATCAGTTTCAGGGTTACCTCGCTTTTGACCCTCTACTGGAAACGGCTGATCTAAACCTTTTTCTTGACCTCTAAACGAAAGAGCAAGCGCTGGCCCCGTGTATCCTGATAAATCAGGATAAGCTGTACTTACATCATCCAAATAGTCAGAGAATGTTTTACGGTAACCCCATTCAAAAGCTAAATTTGAATTAGGCCCGATTTTCTTTCTAACGCCAAAACCAAACGGAAGTGCAAATGCGAACCTGCTATAGGCTATACCCTCGGTTTTAAGCGGCTGTAATGCGTAGGTAGAGCCATTCAGTTCAGCGGTTGGATTAAAATAAAGTAAGGCAATACCTCCAAATGCGTATGCATTCAATTGTGGCCTTCGATAATACCTATTTCCATTTGGAGTCAGGTTTATCATACCTACAGCATTAACCTCAATGTTGTTTGATTTAAAAGAAAGGTTTCTTTTAACGCGTCCTCCATGATCTGCCTTGGCATCATCTCCACTGGTCTTGAACCAAGTTATTTCAGTTCGGGCACTGAATCGAGGTGTGAGATAATATTGTAACCCAAGATTAAGATTTAAGTCAGGATTGAAATAATCGCCTGGATTCGACAACTCACCAAAGTAAGTTGAGGTTCCCGTACCCACAACGCCAATTAAAGACCTGTTCTTACGAATTGCATAAAAACTTTGGGCAACAATTGATTCCGCAATTGCTACTAAAACCACTACCAGTATAGTTTTACGCATCATAACAGACTTTAAACCACGAATTTAAGTTTTTTTACCTAAACAGAAAACCGGTTAGGAGAGCACCTCCTTAATTTTTTGGGCTGCATCTTTTAGTAGGATTGCTGAAAATACTTTCAATCCGGATTCACGTATAATTTTGGCACCCTCTTCGGCATTGGTTCCCTGAAGCCGTACAATTATAGGTACCGGTATGTTCCCTACCTTTTTATAGGCCTCAACAACTCCATTTGCAACCCGGTCGCATCGTACAATACCCCCAAAAATATTAATCAGGATTGCTTTTACGTTGGGGTCCTTTAAGATGATTCTAAAACCAGCCTCTACAGTTTCGGCATTAGCACCACCGCCTACATCCAGAAAATTGGCCGGTTCGCCCCCCGATAGCTTAATGATATCCATCGTAGCCATGGCTAAACCAGCCCCATTTACCATACAACCAACGTTTCCGTCAAGTTTAACATAGTTCAGGCCCGATTTTCCAGCCTCTACTTCTAAAGGGTCTTCTTCGGATATATCGCGAAGCTCCTCTAAATCTTTATGACGGAACAAGGCATTGTCATCTAAATTTACCTTGCCATCTACAGCCAATATTTTACTATCAGAAGTCTTTAAAACAGGGTTTATCTCAAACATGGATGCATCCAAGCCAATATAGGCATTGTATAAAGCGTGGATAAACTTAACCATTTCTTTGTATGCATTACCCTCAAGGCCTAGCTTAAATGCAACCTTTCGGGCCTGAAAGGGTTGTAAACCAATGGTTGGATCAACCCACTCCTTTACTATTTTCTCAGGGTGTGTTTCGGCCACTTCTTCAATGTTCATTCCGCCTTCTGTGGAAGCCATAATTACAGGTTTGCTGGTTGCCCGATCCAACAAAATACTCATGTAATATTCCTTTGGTTCCGACTCGCCCGGGTAATAAACATCTTCAGCAATCAAAACTTTGTTTACTTTTTTTCCTGCCGGGCCGGTTTGAATTGTTACAAGGGTGCCTCCTAAGATGGCTTTTGATTTTTCGAATACTTCATCAACACTTTTAGCCAGCACAACACCGCGCGAGCCGGTTTCTTTTATGGTGCCTTTGCCACGACCACCGGCATGAATTTGCGACTTAACCACAAACCACTTTGACCCGGTTTCGGCTCCTAATTCTTTGGCGGCAGCAACCGCTTTATCGGGTGTATCGGCTACAATGCCGCGTTGAACGGCAACTCCAAATTTTTTGAGAATGTCTTTTGCCTGATATTCGTGGATGTTCATAAAAATATATTTTGGAGGCAAGCTACTTTTTTTAAACCTTTAATTCAACAAATTAAGCGCAATGTTAAAGGCTCAGGGTGTAAGAAAAACATACGGTGATCTGGAGGTTTTGAAAGGTGTGGATGTGATGATTCGCCAAGGCGAAGTGGTTAGTATTGTAGGAGCCTCCGGGGCAGGTAAGAGTACCTTACTGCACATTTTGGGTACTCTTGATGAACCTGATTTTGGAAAAGTATGGTTAGATGACCTGGACGTGTTTGCACAGCATCCAAACGACCTGGCAACATTTAGAAATAATCGGCTTGGTTTTGTATTTCAATTTCATAATCTGTTGCCAGAGTTTACGGCTGTAGAAAATGTAATGATTCCGGCTATGATTGCCCGCAAGGATGAAAGTGAAATTCGTCAGCGAGCAATTAAATTGTTAGAGATATTAGCGGTTGGTGCCCGTGCGCAGCATAAACCTGCTCAACTTTCGGGCGGAGAACAACAGCGTGTAGCAGTTGCGCGGGCTCTTATAAACAACCCGGCCCTTGTTTTAGCTGATGAACCCAGCGGTAACCTGGATTCAAAAAATGCCAAAGAACTTCATGAGTTGTTCTTTCGCTTACGCGATGAGTTGGGCCAAACCTTTGTTATTGTAACACACAATCAGGAGTTTTCAGAAATGACCGACCGCAGACTGGAAATTAAAGACGGGCGAATGCTTTAATGTTGGTGACTACTAACTTCCTCGATTTCCATTACTTCCGCGTGACCGTTTGCATTGATGCTCGTCAGTACGACCTTTTTAGTTTCATTTATTAGGAGCGGATCGAACTTAGCAGCCACCCGGATATAATTCTCGGTGAAGCCATGCATAAATCCATCTTCCACATCATTTTCAAAAAGTACCTGAAAAACCTTACCCAAATTTTCTTCATAAAAATTCCTGCGTTTCTTATCGGAAAGAATATGTAGCATGCGCGAACGCTCCTGGCGCACTTTTGGGGGCACAACACCGGGTAGCGCTGCAGCAACTGTATTTTCCCGTTCGGAATATGTAAATACGTGCAGATAAGCGATGTTGAGTTCATTCAGAAACTGATACGTTTCCAGGAAGTGTTCATCTGTTTCGCCCGGAAACCCCACAATCACATCTACACCAATACAACAATTGGGTATTATTGATTTTATTTTCTCCACGCGACTGGTATAGAGCTCACGCTGATACCGCCTGCGCATCAATTTTAGTATGGTGTTTGAACCCGACTGCAGCGGGATATGAAAATGTGGAACCAGTTTGGATGAGTTGGCTACCAGTTCAATAATTTCATCAGTTAACAGATTAGGCTCAATGGATGAGATGCGCAGCCGTTCAAGCCCTTCAACTTTATCAAGTGCTTTCAGCAAATCAACAAAACGATCTTTTCTTTCGCCATCCCGAATTCCAAAGTCGCCTGTATTTACACCGGTTAGCACTATTTCTTTTACACCGGTAGCTACAATTTTTTTTGCTTGCTCAACTATATTCGGAATAGTATCGCTGCGGCTCGAACCCCGGGCCAACGGAATGGTGCAAAATGTGCACGAGTAATCGCAACCATCCTGCACTTTTAAAAATGTACGGGTACGATCATGTAATGAAAAAGAGGTGTTGAAGGTGTTGGCGGTTTCAATAGCCGATGCAAGTACCTGTGGTTTGTTTGGCCGAACAAAACCATCCAGTAGTTCTACAAGCCGGAATTTTTCGGCTGCACCAAGAACGGCATCCACTCCGGGTATTTCTGCAATTTCTTTTGGCTTAAGTTGTGCATAGCAGCCAATAATGGCAACATAAGCATTGGGCGAAATGTTGCGCGCTTCCCGTACTACTTTCCGACATTTCTTATCGGCATTTTCTGTAACTGAGCAAGTGTTAATGATAAAAATATCAGGCTGTTCAGTAAATTCTACCTTCTTATAGCCGGCATCCTCCATCTTACGCGATATGGTAGATGTTTCGGAGTAGTTAAGCTTACAGCCAAGCGTATAAAATGCTACTTTCTTCATATTTTACGCAAAGATAATAGTTCCGACTTGGCTGCTAGCAGTACCCCAATGAAGTTGTTGAAATTCGGCCGGATTATGGCCCTTCTTTTCATATTTCACATTTCTTTTTCGCTATTCCTGATCGTTGTTCCAGATTTTAGGAATGGATGGTTGACCACAGTGTATCGAAAATACTTGCTACCCGGGCCTTTCTTTTCGCAGGATCGAATTGAGCAATCGTATGCGTTATTAATCTCCTGCAAAGTTGATGGTGCCTGGTTGCCTACATCGCAACCAGCATTGGATAATTACAAAAGGTTACTGGAAAGTGGTAACCCAAAAGCGATGCTCACTTCGCGATTAGATCAATATTTTTATTACCAGTATATAATTACCAGAAATGCAAAACCGGTTAATCCGATTAATGCCGAGTTAGAAACATTAGCACAGTATTATAGCCAATATTTTCCTGGCAAAACCGATTCTGTTAAGTTCATTTTCATGAGAAAAGAAACCACCAACCTGATTGTTAAGGTTGATACACTTTATACAATAACGCGCGATGTGGTTAATTAATCAAATTGATGCTGGTATTAAGTGTATTTTGAAGGAAGATTCAGAAAAGGTAATTTTCTTTAAAGCGATTTATGTTTTCGTACTGATTAAACTCTGGGTTAGTTGGTCAGTATTGGAATCGATATTGGCATTTATTCCTGCAAGAGAATACAGCTTACTGGGGTGGGTACTACATTTACCGTTGCATCTTTTTAATTACGGGGCAGCAGCTTTCGTTATAGTATTTACCGTAATCCTGCTAACGAGTCTTGCTACCAGATTAAACTACCTTAGTTCGTTTCTTGTTTTTTGGTTTTCGGTATGCTTGAGTAAATTCTTATATCCGGTTTTAAATGGGACTGATCTGGTATTGAATTTATTTTTACTGATAGGGTTGGGGGTTCCAACAACTCCAGTTTTAAAATGGAATTCATTAAAGGCGAATCAAAAATTAATTTCTGCCTTTGGTGTGTTGCTTATTAAAGTTGAAATAGCGTTGATTTATTTCTTATCGGGGTATGATAAATTGATAACTACTTCGTGGCGAAATGGTGATGCCATTTTTGCTATAAACAATCTGGATTTTTTTTCGAACCCCAACTTTGTACTACAACCGGGTGAGGTGAGTGCTTTGGTAATTGCCTGGTTTGTGATACTATTTGAAATATCGTTTGCTTTTTTTGTTTGGTTTAAAAAATTGAAGAAATATTGGTTGTTAGCTGGTGTAGTATTTCACTTGGCCATTATCATTTTTATGGGCCTACTCGATTTTGGTATAATAATGATTTTATCCTACCTCATTTTTATACCTGTAAAGCATAGAACAACACCTGATAAATCAATCAGGTCAACTCTTTCTCAATAGCTTTTATCCGGGTATCCAATGAGCTTGTAACAGTTAAAAATTCTGTTTTTGATTTAAGTGTTGTTTTAACACTCACATAAAATTTGATTTTAGGCTCTGTGCCGGATGGTCGTACCGAAATTTTACTTCCATCCTCTGTATAAAATTGTAGTACATCAGATTTTGGTAAAGTCAATCGAGTTTCTTTGCCGGTATTAACTTCTCTTTGAATACCACTTTTGTAATCCAGAATTTGCGTTACATTACTGCCGGCAAATTGTTTAGGTGGAGCACTCCGAAATTTTTGCATCATATCTTTTATCTCTTGCTCGCCCGCAGCTCCCTTGCGAACCAGATTCACCAAGCCTTCCTTGTAGTAGCCGTAATCGATATACATCTGTAACAACCAATCGAATAAAGTTGCCCCCTCATCTTTTGCAGTTGCTGCCAGCGCAGCAAAAAATGCACATGCCGAAACTGCATCTTTATCGCGCACAAAATCGCCCACCATATAACCATAACTTTCTTCACCAGCGGCAATAAAAGTTTTCTTACCTTCCATTTCGCCCATCAGTTCAGCTATGTATTTAAACCCTGTTAGGGTATTGTAACAATCAATGTTCATGTTAGCGGCAATGGTATCAACCAACTCAGTTGTAACAATAGTTTTGGCTATATATCCGTTCTTTCGCTCAGCTTCTGTAAGGTTTTTCATAATAAACCACATCATCAAACTGAAAGCCTGGTTACCATTCAATAAAAAGAATTCACCCGCATGATTTTTTATTCCAATACCCACACGGTCGGTATCGGGATCGGTGGCCATTACCAGTTCGGCATTGATTGCTTTTGCCTTTTCAAGTGCCATTTGCATGGCCGATTGCTCTTCGGGGTTAGGTGAGTGTACTGTTGGAAAATTGCCATCTGGCTTTTGTTGCTCCTCTATTACGGTCAGGTTTTCAAAACCTAATCTGCGCAGGCATTCCGGTACCATGGTAATGCCGGCACCGTGAATGCTCGAATAAACCAATGAGATGTTTCGTTGGTTCTTGATACTATCCATGCGAGGAATACGATCTGCCAATGTTTTGTAATAGGCATCTTCCACTTCGCCAGAAATCGTTTTGATCAGCGTGGGGTCTGCCTTGAACTTAATATTCCCGAAGCCACCAATTGCATTAACTTCGGTAATAACATTTTTATCATGTGGAGGCACTAATTGCGCACCATCTTGCCAGTACGCTTTATACCCGTTGTATTCCTTCGGGTTGTGAGAGGCTGTAATAACTACACCCGACTGACATTTTAAATAACGAATAGCAAATGATAATAATGGGGTGGGGCGAAGTTCAGGAAACAGGTATGCTTCAATACCGTTTGCCGAGAATACATCGGCCGTTACCTGTGCGAAGGCTGCACTGTTGTTTCGGCAATCATAGGCAATTGCCACCTTTATTTTTCCTGAAAAGGATTTCTTTAAATAGTTAGCCAAGCCTTGAGTGGCTGCACCCACCGTGTAACGATTCATACAGTTAGAACCTACACCCATTACACCCCGTAACCCACCGGTACCAAATTCCAAATCTTTATAAAAACTGTCAATCAATAACTTTGGGTTATCCTGACTGAGTAAGTTTTGAACTTCAGTTTTTGTTTTTTCATCAATGGCTGGGCTTTGAAGCCAGGCATTTGCACGTTGTGTTGCAAGGTTTAATAAATCGTTCATGGTATTTATGCCAGATTGAAAACTTTGTATTTGTCCTTCCGTTTATCCGACAAATATAAATCTATATCACAATGAAAATGAAAATTATAGTTGGTGTGGTGCTAAGTTTTGCATCTAGCTTTGCGATTGCGCAAGAATTTAAAGTTGTAACAGTGGTTGAATCAATCGTACCCGGTGGTATTGGCCGTTCGCGCATGATTGAAGAGAAGCAAGACATTAATTACAAAGAACTTACCACCGAACGCACCGATGGCAGTAAGAGTGATCAGGGCGATGTTAAACGTTCTGATATAAAGATCGATAACTTCAGCGAAACCAAATTACTCAATTTTTACAGCATAGCCGGAATCAATTTTCAAAATATAGCATCCAACGATGCGGTGATTTCTTCAAAGATTAACGATATGGTTAAAGATGGCTGGAGCCTGATGTTTGTCTCAAGCGCAGTAGAAAGCGATGCTGGAAAAAGTGACGGTGTGGGTATTTTTATAACCCGACTTTACTTCAAAAAATAGTTTTGTTTACTTTAGAAAGCTGTCTGGTAAATCCGGGCAGCTTTCTTTTTTTTTGTTAGAGATTGCCGCGCAGTCCTTGCTCCAATTCAATGGCTTCAAACAATGCTTTAAAGTTTCCTTTGCCAAACGATTTGGCGCCATTCCGCTCGATTATTTCAAAGAATAACGTAGGGCGATCTTGAATAGGTTTGGTGAATATTTGCAACAGATAGCCTTCTTCATCGCGATCGATCAGAATGTTTAGTTTCTTTAAAGCCTGAATATCTTCGTTGATGTGGCCTACACGATCCAGCACATCATCGTAATACACATCGGGCACACGTAGAAACTCAACGCCTCTGCGCCTCAGTTCACCCACGGTATAAATGATATCATCGGTAGCAATGGCGATGTGTTGTACACCGGCCCCCTTGTAAAAATCAAGGTATTCTTCTATTTGCGATTTCTTTTTTCCGGATGCGGGTTCGTTGATTGGAAATTTAATGTATCCGTTACCATTCGAAACTACCTTCGACATTAAAGCACTGTATTCAGTAGAGATATCTTTATCATCGAATGTAATCAGCAGGTTGAAGCCCATTACTTTTTCGTAGAACTCCACCCAATGATTCATTTTACCCAACTCCACATTTCCCACACAATGATCAATATACTTTAAACCGATGGGTTCGGGTTTCCAATTGGTTTTTACCGGTTGATAACCGGGTAAGAACGCACCCTTGTAATTTTTTCTTTCTACGAACGTATGCAGCGTATCACCATACGTATGAATGGATGAAACCACTACTTGCCCGTGTTCGTCCTTTAATGTGGCCGGAGCCATTGCCGGAGCAGCACCCCGTGCAACAGTTTCACGAAACGATTTTTCGGCATCATCTACCCAAAGCGCCAATACTTTTACACCATCGCCATGTTTGGCAACATGTTGTGCAATTGGGGTATCGGGTTGTAAACTGGTAGTTAAAACAAATCTTATCTTTCCTTGTGTAAGCACATACGAAGCTCGGTCGCGCACTCCCGTTTCGGGGCCTGCATAGGCAGCAAGCTGAAAGCCCATGCAGTGTTGATAAAACAAAGCGGCTTGTTTGGCGTTGCCCACATAAAACTCAATATGGTCGGTGCCAAGGATGGGTAGAAAATCCTGATTCATACTTATTTAATTGCGGATGTTCAAAATTAATCAATCGGCAAGTTTTAATTTAGGTGCCATTTCCATAATCTTGACAAAATTTTTAATACCCATGAACGTAAAGGAACTTGATATAGCGATTCAGGAGATAGCCAAACGCAGAAATGCACTTTCTAAAATTGATTATAATAATCCTAAGTATGACGACCTGGAGGAAGAATTGCACGACCTGGAAGATTCGTTGCAGGTTAAGTATGGCGAATACCTGGAAGAGGTTTTGCAAGATGTACACGATAAGTATTGTCCTGATACCGATGTATTATACCCCATTGCTTACCTGGCAAAAACGTATTCCATCAACGATAAGAATGAATATGCTGTAAGCAATAAAGAGGGTGTGTTTGTAGAAGTGGACTCGATCCCCGGCAAGGACACCAAACTGGTGATTGTACCGAATCCGATGCGGGTGATTTTAAATGTTGGGACCGATCAGCAACAAGTTGTTTGGACAGTTAAGTATTAGAATTTCCGATAATGAAAACGGCCGCTCGCATTTTATGTTGAGCGGCCTTTTAATTTAGTAGCCCAGCTTGCTTCTAACTTTGCTTAATACGGAGCGGGCAATTTCGCGGGCTTTGGCTTCGCTTTGCGCCAATTTTTTATCCAGTTCAGTTGGGTTGCTCATGTAATTATTAAAAACTTCGCGCTCTTTCGAATACTTTTCAAGAATCAACGCAAGTAACTCCTGCTTTGCATGACCATATCCGTAATTACCGGCCAGGTATTTTTTACGAAGCGCTTCTGTTTGGTCTGGCGTGGCGATGAGTTTGTAAATCGCGAACACATTATCAGTATCTGGATTTTTTGGTGCTTCCAAAGGTGTACTATCGGTAACAATGGTTCCGATTTGCTTCTTCAATTCCTTTTCAGGTAAGAAAATATCGATGATGTTATTATACGATTTGCTCATTTTTTGGCCATCGGTACCGGGAATGGTCATTACCGATTCTTCAATCCGGGCTTCAGGCAATACAAAGGTTTCACCATACTGATTATTAAATACAGTGGCAATGTCGCGCGCCATTTCCAAATGCTGACGCTGATCTTTTCCTACCGGAACGAAGTTGGCATCATACAAGATAATATCGGCCGTCATTAAAACGGGGTAGGTAAATAATCCGGCATTTACATCTGATAGCCGGTCGGACTTATCCTTAAATGAATGAGCATTGGCCAGCATCGGGAAAGGCGTGAAGCAGTTTAAATACCAGGTAAGTTCACACACCTCCGGAATCTGGCTTTGCCGATAGAGCAGATTTTTGTCCACATCAAATCCAAAAGCCAGCCATGCAGCCGCAACCGCCTGTACGTTGGCGATACGGGTCTTAGCATCTTTAATAGTGGTTAAAGAATGCAGATCGGCAATGAAAAAAAACGACTCGTTGCCGGGTTGTTGCGAAAGTTTGATCGCGGGTATAATCGCACCCAGCAAATTACCCAAGTGGGGGCGGCCACTGCTTTGTATGCCTGTAAGAATTCGTGCCATAGTTGGTTGCAAATAAAGGCAAGAAAGTGCAATTGGTGCAGTGGATTGATGAATTATTTGTGATGAACATTCGGATTGAAAGAGTTCAATATTTTAGTTTTGCAGAATGAAATTGATCGCTGTTCTGTTTTTTTTAATTCCCGGTTTAGTGGTAGGGCAGTTAGCTGAACCTGTATTCTTTAAATCGAAAACATACGATTTTGGCGAAGTGGTGGAATCGGATGGCGCGGTTGACTATGAGTTTACGTTTACCAATCTGGCCAACCGACCCATGCGCATTTTAAATGTGCAGGCATCGTGTGGTTGCACTACACCTGGCTGGACAAAAGAAACCGTAGCTGCTTCGGGTTCGGGTTTTATCAAAGTGAGTTTCGATCCGAAAGGCAAGCCCGGTTATTTTAATAAAACGCTAACGGTTACAACCGATATTGACAGAAACCCGATTGTGCTTACCATTAAGGGAAATGTAGTGGATAAAAAATCGGGTGGTGATGAGTTGAAGGTGGCGCTAGGGAATTTACGGGTAAAGAGCAACTCACTAACCATCGGGAAAGTTTTTGTGAACAAACCCGCTATTACACAGGAGTATAAAATTCAGAATGCGGGCACCGAACCTCTTACAATTAAACGAGCAAACTCGCCAGCGCACATCAAAATTTCCACACCCATAACTTTACAAGCTGGCGAAGTGGGTTTGATTAATTTGAATTACGATGCCAAAATTTTAAATCGTTATGGCTTTATTGCAGACCGAATTGAATTGATTACGAATGAATCAGATTCAATTAAATCACTTTCAGTATTTGCAACGGCCGAAGAATTTTTTCCAACACTTACTGCGGCTGAACTTACCAAAGCGCCAGTGTTACTTGCTTCCAATTATGCACTTGATTTTGGAAGAATACAGGCTGGAGTTAAAAGTGAACTAACAGCTACAATTCAAAATAAGGGTAAACAACCATTGGTGATTCGTGAAGTACAATCGAATTGTACGTGTGTAACAACTGCATTGGATAAAGCAAGTCTGCAACCAGGCGAAACCACTTCAATTAAAATACTGCTGGATACGAAAGGCCGTGCAGGCACGCAAAATAAGTCGATCACCATTTATTCTACCGACCCGCGCAATCCTGTGCAACGGATTACGATTAGTGGGTTTATAGAAAATTGATTGTACCTTTGGTAAGTGAAATTATCCATTCAAAATAAGAACCTTATTCAGCGCTTTTTTGCAAATAAGCCAGTGAAACGGGCTTATGTATTTGGTTCTGTAGCTCGAAATGAAGCGACATCCGATAGTGATCTTGATATACTTGTTGAGTTAGATCACTCTTTTCCGATAGGTATGAAATTTTTCTCCTATCAAATTGAACTTGAGGAATTGTTAAAAACGCGAGTTGAATTGGTAAGCGATGAGGGTATCTCTCAATACATAAAACCATTTGTTGATCAAGACAAGATTCTGATTTATGAAAGGCAAAGTGCCCGATAGAATAAGGATACTTCACATCATAGATGCAGTTAATGAAACTGAAAAGTATCTTGACCAAGTGTCTTATGAAGACTTCCTGAACAATTCAGAAAAACGTTTCGCAACAATAAAGCAAATTGAAATAATCGGAGAGGCTTGTAATCAGCTTTCAGACGAGTTTAAGAATGCTCATCATCAAATTGAATGGAAGCCTATCAGAGGTTTTCGAAACATCTCAATCCATGAGTATTTCGGAGTTAATTTTAGATTGGTTTGGGAAATTGCAAAGAACGACCTTCCAGTTCTGAAGAATCAGTTTAACGAGGTATTGAAAAGTCTTTGAAATTAGCTCAGCTAAACGCTGCTATCCCCGTAATATGATTTCCCAAAATCAATAAGTGAATATCGTGTGTGCCTTCATAGGTTACAACCGATTCCAGGTTCATCAAATGGCGCATAATCGGAAACTCGCCTGTAATGCCCATACCGCCATGAATCTGGCGGGCTTCACGCGCAATTTCCAGTGCTGTATGAACACTGTTTCTTTTTGCCAATGAGATTTGGGCTGTAGTTGCTTTGCCTTCATTCATCAACATACCTAAGCGCCAGTTTATCAATTGAGCTTTTGTTATTTCGGTCAACATCTCTGCTAATTTTTTCTGTACTAACTGAAATGATCCGATCGGCTTACCAAACTGAATGCGTTCTTTCGCATACCGTCTGGCGGAATCATAACAATCCATCGCGGCACCAATCGCGCCCCACGCAATTCCATACCGGGCTGAGTCCAGGCACATCATAGGTGCCCCCAAACCATTTTTACCCGGCAATAGATTTTCTTTCGGAACTTTAACATTATCAAAAACCAATTCACCGGTTGTGCTGGCACGAAGGCTCCACTTGCCATGTGTTTCGGGAGTGGTGAAGCCCGGCATTCCACGCTCCACAATCAATCCATGAATGCGGCCAGCTTCATTCTTTGCCCACACCACGGCTACATCGGCTTTGGGCGAGTTGGATATCCACATTTTGGCACCATTCAATAAGTAATGATCGCCCATATCTTTAAAGTTGGTAACCATGCCTGAAGGATTGGAACCATAATCGGGTTCGGTTAATCCAAAGCAACCTAACCACTCGCCACTGGCAAGCTTGGGTAAATATTTTTTGCGTTGATCTTCGCTTCCGAATTTATAAATGGGATACATGACCAACGAACCTTGCACTGAGGCCGTGGAGCGCATACCTGAATCTCCACGCTCAATTTCCTGCATTAATATTCCGTACGAAATATAATCCAAACCACCACCGCCATATTGTTGTGGAATGGTTGGCCCGAAAGCCCCGATGTCGCCAAATTTTTTTACGATTTCATACGGAAAGTGTGCACGCTGTGCCCAGTCTTCTATGTAGGGCGAAATTTCACGCTTCACAAAATCACGAATGGCACTGCGTACCAACTTATGCTCTTCCGTCAGTAAATCATCAACCGCATAAAAATCGGGTTGTTCGTAGTTATCTTGTTTGGTGCTCTTTTTTGTTGTGGCTTCGGTAGCTTTTGATGACATAGTTTTGGTTATTCTGTGTGATTGGTCAAATTTACGCAAGTATTGATAATTCCTATGGACAATTCTTCGCTTGATCCCAGCCTGACCGAACTACTGAAAAAGTTGCAACAGAAATACACTGTTATGGGGCAGGATTTGTCTTCATACCTGGATGGCTTGCTGCATGCCGATTATCTTACCTACTGGGATTACATACACCTGGACACACTACTGAGTTTACAAAATCCTAAAACACAGTTTCCTGATGAGAAAGTGTTTATTGTTTACCACCAGATTACCGAGTTATACTTCAACTTGATTTTATGGGAACAGGAACAGATAGCGGCCAGAGAAAATCTGGATGAGAAGTTTTTTATTGAACGCACCACCCGTATTGTTCGCTATTTTCAGCTACTCGAAAACTCATTTGCTATAATGGTAGATGGTATGGAGAAAGAACAGTTTCTGAAATTTAGAATGTCGTTGCTGCCGGCATCCGGATTTCAATCGGCCCAATACCGGTTAATTGAGATTTGTTGTACCGATATGATTAACCTGGTGAGTTTAGGTATGCGGGAGTCGTTACAAGAGTATAGCGACTTAGAACAACAGGTTGAACATTTATATTGGCGAAGTGGAGCAACCGAGTTGGCTTCCGGAAAAAAAACGTTAACACTTCAGCAATTCGAAGAGAAATATTTGAAGTTGTTTAATGAAACTGGCATGCGCTTCAGAAATAAAAATCTGCGCAAGCTGTACCAGCAACACTTTCCGGATTCGGAACCTGTAAAGTCATTGCTCAAACAACTCGATCAATTTGCAAATGTGTTGTGGCCGCTGGCGCATTTAAAATCGGCCGGACGGTACCTGCAGCGCGATCCGGAAGATATAAAAGCAACCGGAGGCACTAACTGGCAAAAGTACCTGCCCCCTCGCTTTCAGCGCATTCAGTTTTTTCCGGAGTTATGGTCACCATCCGAAACGGAGGAGTGGGGTAAGGCGGGTGTATTGAATGCGTTAAGCCGATAATTCGTTTGGCAGATTTCCCGTAAATTTGATTACCACTTGCAATTCAAAAGTATTCAGAAATCATGCGCAGTTTGTTGTTCATGCTTTTGCTTTTACCCGGTTGGGCTACAGCCCAGTTCAAGCGCTATACCTACCACGATGCTGATAAAAAAGTAATAAAAGAAGTTTACCAGGTTAAAGACACCATTCAGAATGTATTGCATGGCCGGTACATCTCTTATTTTCTGAATGGAAACATCGAATCGAAAGGTCAGTTTGTGAACAACGAAACTTCTGGTGTGTGGGAGTTTTTTTATGAAACCGGCAATATTAAAATGCGCGGTATCCTCAGGCAAAATTCCAATTATGGTTTGTGGGAGTATTTCTACGAAAACGGGCAGAAGAGTATGGAGGGTACCATTAATAATCGGTTGCGCGAAGGTGTTTGGAAAATTTATTATGAAAGTGGCGACCTGAAAGAGTCAGGGACTTATACTGCAAATAAGCGAACCGGGTTGTGGCGGTCTTACTTTCAGGATGGTGTATTGCGGGGCGAAATTGAATACACCGATGATCACGGCCGGTTTACGGAGTATTTTCATTCGGGTAAAGTGTTGGCTGAAGGCCCGAAAGCGGGAGTGAAGCAAGTAGGCCATTGGCGATATTTTACCGAGAACGGAACACTGGAAAGTGAAGGTGAATTTACTGATGGCAAACGGAATGGTACCTGGAAGCATTATTATCCATCAGCAAAAGTTTCTGCCGAAGGAGCTTACGAGAACGATGAACCCGTAGGAACATGGAATTATTATTTCGAAGACGGAACCCTCAGCGCAAGCGGTGAATATAAAGGTGGAAAAAAGAATGGGTACTGGAGTGCCTTTACCCTGGGTGGCAAAAAGCGAAGCGAAGTTAACTATGATGCGGGTAGTGGCGAGTATCGGGAATATTATCCATCCGGAAAGTTGAAAGTAAAAGGCAAAATTGAAAACGAAAAGAATCAAGGTTTGTGGAGTTACTACACCGAAGACGGGAAGTTAGAAGGCGAGTGTGATTTTGTAATGGGAACAGGCACCTATAAAGGCTATTATGCATCGGGTGCTTTGCAAACCAAGGGCACTATCGAAAATGATTTACGCGTGGGTACCTGGGAGTTGTACGAAGAGGACGGTAAACTTTCGGGTTATTACAAACCGGTGTATGAAAATAATATACTGGTTAATGCGGGTGGCTTCAAAACCATTTCAGAAAACAAAAAGGAATCGCGCAGGGGATTTACATATTTTCATCCGCGCTACCCCGAGTATAGGGGTGTTATATTTCAAGGTAACCCAGCCTTTACCTTTGCAGGCCAGTTGCCCATGGCAGTTGAATTTTATAATGAAGAAAGATTAGGACACGAGTTTGAGTTTGTAGCAATCCGGAATCCGTTTTTTACGGCCGATCAAAATGTAGCGCGCAATAAAGTATTCGATCGTGGTTATGCTATTGCCGTAAAGCAAAAATTTTACAATCCGATGAAAACAGGCATGTGGTATTTTGCGCACGAAGTTCGCTTTACCAATGTGGGGTATTTTGCTAATACCGATTTTCCGCTTATTCCTGGAACCACGTTTACAGCCAGTGCTTCCGAACAGCGCGCTGAATATGGTTTACTGGTCGGCTTGCGCCTGATGCAACGCAATAATGGCGATGGTATAACCATCGATGCCTTTACAGGTTATGGCTTGGGTTACCGCGGGTTTGATGTAGAGTCAAGATTTGAAGATGTTTTTGCTGATGTTAATCAGAATAAATTTTCGCACACATTTAGGATTGGAATTTCATTCGGGTACGCCATGTCGTTCGGAGGCCGGAGGTGAGATTTAGATATTCGTTGGCGTTAATGGTAAAAGGAACTTACCTTTGCTACTTTGAAAGGGTAAATTCCTTTCCACGTACATGAATCCGATTGTTGAATTACAACTTACTCCGCAGGAAGCATTCAATGAAACTCTTTTCACGAATGCGTTATATAAAAAACTTTCACTTTCGCCTGATGGCGAGCAAAAAGTTCGCCCTACTAAACGATCTATTGATGCGCGTGGCAAAAATGTAATTGTACGCGTTCAGGTAGAGCTTGTTGCTACCGGTGAGGGGCGATTAAAAAATCAAATTGAATACAAGGATGTAACGCATGCCCCGCGTGTTGTAATTGTTGGCGCAGGCCCTGCAGGGTTATTTGCTGCATTGCGTTTAATAGAAGCAGGTGTTAAACCCATTGTGCTGGAGCGAGGCAAAGATGTGCAGGCACGCAGGCGCGATATTGCGGCTATCAACAAACAGCAAACCGTAAATCCTGAATCAAATTATTGCTTTGGTGAAGGTGGTGCCGGTACGTATTCTGATGGTAAACTTTATACCCGTTCCAAAAAGCGGGGCGACATCAATCGCATCATGGAAATCTTGGTGGCACATGGAGCCACAGAAGCGATTCTGTTCGATGCCCACCCACACATTGGCACCAACAAGTTACCCAAACTTGTTTCCGCTTTGCGCGAAAAAATTATTGCATTTGGAGGCGAAGTTCATTTCAATACCAAAGTAACCGACTTGCTGATACAAGATGGTGAAGTGCAAGGTGTGGCGCTTGCTTCTGGTGAAAAAGTAAAAGGCGAAAGTGTGATTTTGGCTACGGGCCACTCCGCCCGTGATATTTATGAATGGTTACATCGCAAAAATATTTTAATCGAAGCTAAGCCTTTTGCATTAGGTGTTCGGGTTGAACATCAACAAAATCTGATTGATCAGATTCAATATCATTGCGAAACCGATCGGGGATTATACCTGCCTGCATCTTCGTATGCGTTGGTACATCAGGCTCAGGTACATGGAAAGGAGCGGGGTGTGTTTTCATTTTGTATGTGCCCCGGTGGATTTATTGTGCCAGCAGCTACAGCACCGGGAGAAGTAGTTGTAAATGGAATGAGTCCTTCACGAAGGGATTCACAGTTTGCCAATTCGGGCATTGTGGTAGCCGTTGAGTTAAATGATTTTAAAGAGTTTAATAAATATGGAGCACTGGCAGGTATGTATTTTCAGGCAGCAGTTGAACAACGAGCATGTGCAATAGCGGGCGGCACACAAGTGGCACCAGCCCAACGTTTGGTTGATTTCACAGAAGGGAAAGTTTCAGCTAATCTGTTATCTACTTCATACCAACCAGGGTTGACTTCGGTTGATTTAAAGGATGTATTACCATCATTTATTTACTCAGGATTGAGGCAAGGCTTTAAAGCTTTTGGAGAAAAGATGAAAGGGTATTTTACGAACGAGGCGCAGGTAGTGGGAGTGGAGAGTCGCACCTCAGCACCGGTACGCATTCCCCGCGATAAAGAAACACTGGAACATATTCAGGTTAAAAAATTGTTTCCGTGTGCAGAAGGTGCCGGTTATGCCGGTGGAATTGTTTCGGCTGCCATGGATGGCGAACGGTGTGCCGAGGCTGCTATAAAAATGTATGTAAGGAAATGAAGAAGACAGTTATAATTGGAGCAACCACAAACCCTGGCCGGTATGCTTACCTCGCAGCTGAAATGCTAACGGAGTACAACCATGAAATTGTACCAGTGGGTATTAAGCAAGGTGTTGTGTTTGGTAAGGAGATATTACCTATCCAATCGCAACCCGCAATTACTGATGTAGATACCATTACGCTTTACATCGGGCCGCAACATCAACCCGAACATTACGAGTATCTTTTAAGTCTTAAGCCTAAGCGTGTAATCTTTAATCCGGGTACCGAAAATCCTGAGTTTGAAAAACTTGTTGAAGCAAGCGGAGCCGAAGCATTGCAGGCGTGTACACTGGTGTTGCTCAGAAGTGCCCAGTATTGAAAAGTAAGAAACCTGGCTCTGATGATATCCTTTGATGCATAATCCGGGTTTAGGGTATGAATGCCCTTCCATTAACAAAAAAAGCCAGGCATAACCTGACTTATTGTTGCAAACGTAGTTTGTTTTTTTAGGCCAATTCTCTCAAATCAACCGGCACTACACGCGAGATGCCTTTTTCAACCATGGTAATACCGTAAATCACATCGGTAGTAGTCATGGTGCGTTTGTTGTGCGTTACAATCACAAACTGCGAGTCTTTACTAAAGGTGCGGATAATGTTATTGAACTTATCAATGTTGGCATCATCCAATGGCGCATCTACCTCGTCAAAAATACAGAAAGGTGCTGGCTTTAATAAATACATAGAGAAGAGCAGGGCAGTAGCTGTTAGCGTTTTCTCTCCACCCGAAAGCTGGTTAATAGTTAACGGGCGCTTGCCTTTCGGTTTGGCAATAATATCAATATCCGATTCCAACGGTCTTGTCGGATCAACCAGTTTCAAATCACAATCATCGCCTTCGCTAAAGAGCGAGCGGAATACTTTTATAAAGTGATCTTTTATCTGCTGGAAGGCCTGCATAAAAGTTTCGCTGGCCACACCTTCAATTTCATTAATCGTGCTGAACAACGATTCCTTAGCTTTCAACAAATCGTCTTTCTGAGCAATTATAAAGTCGTTGCGTTGCTTAATCTCGGTATAGGCTTCCATCGCCATGGGGTTAATGGGCCCCATGTTGTCTAACTTCTCACGAATCTTCGATACTTCGGCTCGTAGCTTCTCTTCATCGAACAACGCAAGCTGTTCGGCTTCTTCAGGCGTAGCATTGGCCAACACACTATCCAGATCGATGTTAAACTCTACATTCAGGCGTTCCTTCACGGAGTTCAACTGCAGCTTACTTTCATTCAGTTGAGTTTGCAGTTCCATCAACAAGGTGTCGATGTTCTGGCGCTGGTGTTGTATTTCGCGCAAGTCTTTTTCAAACTGATCTATTTCACCACGGCCTGAGTAATATTCCTTCTCAGCTTCGCTCAACCCTTTTTCCATTTCTTCTTTTTCGGCATACATGCCCAACAGGTCTTCATCATTGCTTTGGGTTGTCTCAATAATGGTACGGGTTTCGTCTTCGTTCTTCTTCAGCTCTTCGGTGTTGGTAGTAATCCGCGTGCTGCTTTGCTCCATCGACTCTTGCTTGAAGCGGATTTCCTGATCCACACTCTTTACCCGGTTCTCTTGCTGGTGGAACGATATGTTGTGTTCGTTAAACGCGGCCGATTTCTGGCTGAGCAATTCGTTCTGAATATTGAGTTCTGCAGTAATGGCTTTCAGCTTTTCATCTTGCTGGGCCATTTCTACCTGCGCTTGTTCTGCCTTCGGTTTCAGGTCTGCTAACTCATCGCTCAGCGTTTCAATTTTTTCAATAATGTCTTCCTTGCGCAGATCGGCACTGCTCAACATATTAGAGAACTGCTCTTGCTTGGTTCGAACAGAGATATATTCATCGTTCACCAGCTTGATAGCGCTCTGCGCTTCTTCAATCTGTTGCTTCAACGTGTTGTTGCGCAGGCGCTCCAACTCGCGTTGGCGATCTACCAGCGAGTGACGGATATCTTCCACTTTTTTAGTAAGCTCTTTAATTTCCTTGTCGAGCTTCTCTAAATTCTTAGCGCGGCCAATCTTCTTACCCTCAAACAACCCTACCGAACCACCCGAGAGGCTGAACCTGCGTTTGGTAACTTTACCACTTTTCGTGATGAATGTGTTTTCATCGGCTGGCAGACTTTTTACATCGCCTTCATACACATATACCTTATCGAGTATGTAAGCCATAAGCTTGCTGTACTTCGGATCGAATTCAATTATCTGCGTGGCCGGAAAGGCATTGGCATACATTTGAATAGGCGCAGGCGAAAACTTCTCGAACGAATCGAGTATGAAGAAGTTTGCCTTACCTTTGCTGGCATCGCTTAAGATGTTGATGGCTTCGTAGGCTTCCGCCTCGTGCTCAACAATGTAATAGTTCAAGAATGGCTCTAAGTAGTTTTCAATAGCCACACGATACTCTTCGCTGGTAGCCAGAATATCGGATAGGAGCGGAGCATTTTTTGTCCATCCCACATTCTTCTTTAAGAACTTAATCGCTTCCGGAAAGCCTTCCAGATTTTCAACCAACGATTTGGTAAGTTGAAATTCGTTTTGACGCGCATCGAGTTTACGACCGGTTTCCGTCATCTCCTCGCGAATCATCTCGATTGTTTTTTCGGTAGAAGTGATGCGCTGGCGCACTTCTTCTTCTTCGCGTTTTAGTTTTTCGAGATAAGAATTTTTCTGTTGTATTTCTTCACCAAGAATTACAGTCTTCTTCTCAAACTCGGCAATGCTGGCACTTTGCTGCGAGGTATCAGAGGTGGTTCGTTCCAGTTCTTGTTTAAACGATGAGATTTGAATCTCCCGAATCTCCAGCGATTTGTTTAACTGAAAGGCCTCTTCTTGCTTGGCGCGATATACCTGCCGCAAAGCATCAGCTTCGCCTTGTAAAGTATAGGTAGATGCTTTTTGAGTTTCGTAATCGGCTTTAAGGGCTTCTACCTTGTCGGAGATTTCTTTCAATATCTGGTTGGCGCTGTCGCGTTCTGCTTCCAAACTTTGAATGCTGAAGCGCGCACGTTCATTACTTTTCTTATCCTGATCAATTTGTTCTTTCAGGTTGTTTACCCGATCGTTCAAAAAACGGAGGCGTTCATTCTTGATTTGCTTCTCACTTTCGTATTGCCGGATTTTTGAAACGAATTCGTTGATCGACTTCTGACGCGAGGAAAGCGTTTTTTCTTTCAGAATTAAATCTGCTTTTGATTTTTCAATCAACGCTTCTTTTTCAGCGACCTCGGCTGTGAGTTTGGTTTTCCGATCGTTCTCCTGTTCAATCTGCTTTTGGGTTACAGTAAGGGTGTCTTTCTGTTTGTTCACCACTACTTTAGCCAGGTTAATGCTTTTCTCTTTATAATCTTCTTTTATTTTATAGTACTGCTCGGTTTGCCGGGCTTGCTTCTCCAGGCTCTTCATATTCTTTTCAATCTCGAACAGCAAGTCTTCCACCCGCTCAAGATCGGCATCGGTATCTTCCAGCTTCTTCAGCGTTTCTTTCTTGCGCTTCTTAAATTTGGATATGCCGGCCGCCTCTTCAAATAACATCCTGCGCGAGTTATCGCGGTCGTTCAGAATGTCGTCCACCATTCCCAACTCAATAATAGCGTAGCTGTTAGAAGCCACCCCGGTATCCAAAAACAAATTGGTAATATCTTTCAACCGGCAAGCAACACCGTTTAATAAGTACTCGCTTTCGCCTGAACGATAAAGTCTGCGGGTAATGGTTACCTGCGAGTATTCGGTAGGCAAAATATTTTTTGTGTTGTTGATGGTAAGCGAAACCTCAGCCATCTGCTGCGGGGCACGCTGGCTGGTACCATTAAAGATTACGTTCTCCATTTTTTCGGAACGCAATGCGCTGGTCTTCTGCTCGCCCAATACCCAGCGGATAGAATCGACAACGTTTGATTTACCGCAGCCATTCGGCCCTACAATACCGGTAATCCCCTCATCAAAATTGATCACTATTTTATCGGCAAAACTCTTGAAGCCTTTGATCTCCAACTTCGATAACTGCATGAAACCTGTAAGAATTAAGTGGTTGTAAAAAAATTAAGATGGCAAAGATAACCGGAGGTTTCGCATTTGGAAAAGGAGCAATGCCCAATTCATCCACAATTTATACCACCTGAAAACCAGCTAAAAAGAGACATTTTCCAATTATTTCGGTACCTTTGATGGTCATGTTTGATAATCTTCAATTCTGGATCTGGCTAATCGTGATTGTGGTTACACTAATTGCCAGGGCCAATAAAAAGAAACCACAGCCAGGCCACGACCAACCTGAGTTTGGTGGTACGCAGGAGAATAAACCCATTTCGTTCGAGGATCTTTTGCGCGAGATACAAGCGTCAAAGGCACCAGCAAAACCGGCAGAACAACCCGTTTATAAACCTGTTAGCCAATCTCAGCAGGTTGATTATGTGGACTATGATGACGAACTGGAAGAAGAGGAAAAACCATTGGAGCAGACAAACTATGGTGCTGATGATGAGATTTACACCACCTACGAAAAGGCTAAATCCGATGCCTTTAACCGAGCTTCGCTGGAAGAAACCATGCATGTGGAAGATACTGTGGTGAGCTACGAGAAGTTTAAAGGCTATAAACGCGAGCGTAAAAAACCACTGGCCAGCAGCATTGTGAAAGAACTCCGCAACCCGACTTCATTTAAGAAAGCTTTTATCTTAAGTGAAATCCTGACCAAACGGTTCTAGAAACCTGATTTTTTTACGAAAACATTACTTACATTAGGTAAAGTATTTTAGAAGCCTGTGCTTTGCAGTTGAGACGCCTGTAGAGCGTTTCCTGAGTTGATTAAATAGTATTGCAAGGGCCGCGGGAAACCACTACCTTGCTTTTAATTTTTTGCTTGATATGGTTGGTTTTAAATACCTCACTTGCAGTTTATTTGTTTTTGCTGCGTGGTCTCCTTTACGGATGGATAGTTTGCCGGTTGAACCTGTAAAACCCTGCGATGAAATTCAGGTATCCTACAAAATAAAAAATACTTCTGCCAGCCTGGCTAATGGCGAAATTGAATTGAAATTTAAGGACAACAAACAATCTTACACCAGTTTTCTGTTTTGTGGTGACAATAAGAATAACCGGCTTGATATTAAAGAAACCAAGATTACCGAGCTGAATGCAGGTGACTATAACCTGATCATCAGAAGCAAGGAAGGTTGTACCAAGCACTTAACCATCAGGATTAAATGAAGAGACGTTTACTCCCCCGCTTTTTTTTCCTGACGTTGCTGCTTGGTATTACTGCCTTCGCGGCCGATGTGCTGGCTCAGGCTCCGGTAGTAGTTTTATCCGACAGGAAAGATGCTTGCCGCGACTTATTGGACGGCAGTGGCAATCCAGGAACAGATGGTACGCTGGATAATGGTTCTATTAATGTAACTGTTACCTCCGGTATTCCACCTATTAGTCTTTTTATTATCGGCCCAACAAATATTGTTGGTGTTCCACTCACGCTGGGTGTTCCATTTACGGCTCCAAACCTGAAACCAGGCGCTTACGTAATAGTGGTTCAAGATGGAAATCCAGCCGATTTTAATGGTAATTTCCTGATCAACGGTACAACTGATATTAATGCTGGTATTACTCCAGGTTTTCCGGTAAACAGCACCAGTTGTGGTACGCCCAACGGGCAAATTGCCATTAACGTTACAGGCGGAACTTCAAGTTACTCCTATGCGTGGACGGCCACCAATGGATTTACTTCTACGTCAGAAGATATTGCCGGATTGAGTGCGGGAGATTATACTGTTGTTATTAGAGACAACGGCACCAATTGTACACAAACTATTGGCCCGATCACCGTACTGGAACCACCCGCACCAACAAATGCAGTTTTAAGTTTAACGGGCACAAGCCCTGTGTGTGCTGGCGAGTCCACTACTTTGCGGGTTGATATAACTGGCGGTGCCGGGCCATTCACACTTACAGTTTCTGGTTTAGGTACTGTTAGCGGGTACACAAGTGGTGCAAATTTTACAGTGGCACCCTTGGTAAATACAACCTATACACTTACCAATGTTACCGATGTTAATGGTTGTCCGGCTGATGCCGTAAGTGGTTCGGTTAACATTTCAGTAAACCCGGTACCTAATGCTCCGGCTGTTACCTTTACACCCAATACATATTGCGTGGGTGCCAGTATTGTGGCACCATTCATCACTACACCGGCAGGTGGAAGCACGTATCAATGGTATGATGATGCTGGACTTACTACATTATTGATAACCACACCGACACCCACTATTGCGCAACTCGGTTTTAGCAGTGCAGCGGCCACTACAAAAACAGTTTTTGTAACCGAGACCAATAGTTTTAATTGTGCCGGGCCTGCTACCGCGGTAACCTTAACAGTTAACCCGGTACCAACCGCACCAGCTGTTACATTCAATCCGTCCGCCTATTGTGTAGGTGCGGTAATTACCCCGCCTGTTATTACAACTCCAATAGGTGGAAGTACCTATACCTGGTATAGCGATGTAAGCCTATCAACTGTAATTGCAACCAGTGCCACGCCAACTAATGCGGCATTAGGTTTTAGTAGTGCCGCACCAATAGTGCGCACTGTTTTTGTAACCGAAACCAATGCAAGTGGTTGTCCTGGCCCTGCCACCTCCGTTACATTAACCATAAGTGCAGTGCCAGTTGCACCAGCGGTTACTTTTTCACCAAGTTCCTATTGCGTAGGCAATGCAATTGCTCCACCCATTATAACAACTCCGGTTGGCGGCAGCACCTATAATTGGTACGATGATGCGGGACTTACAACCCTGCTGGCCACCACTTCAACTCCCACTAATCTTCAGTTAGGATTTACCAGTGCTTCAGTTACAACAAAAACAGTTTTTGTAACTGAAACAAATGCCAGCAATTGTACCAGTACAGCAACAGCTGTTACACTTTCTGTAAACCCGATACCGGCTGCACCAACCATAACATTTAACCCTTCCAGCTACTGTGTGGGCAATGCAATTACAGCCCCCACGGTTAATACACCGGTAGGAGGTAGTACCTACACCTGGTATAATGATGCAAGCTTAACAACAGTATTGGCAACAGGTGCTGCCCCTGGTAATGGGCTATTAGGTTTTACCAGTGCTGCTCCACTTGTGAGAACAGTATTTGTGACAGAAAGAAATTCCAGTGGTTGTGAAGGAGCACCAACCGGTGTTACGTTAACGGTAAGCGCTGTTCCGGTAGCACCAGCCGTAACTTTTACACCCAACAGTTTCTGTGTGGGCGATGCCATAGCACCACCTGTAATTACAGCACCGGTTGCCGGTAGTACCTACAGTTGGTTCAACGATGCTGGGCTTACCGTTTTACTTACAACGGGTGCGGCCCCAACCAACCTGGCATTAGGATTTAATTCCGTAGCCCCAATTGTGCGTACAGTTTTTGTTGTGGAAACAAATAGCGGTAACTGTACAGGAGCCGCCACACCCATAACCCTAACTGTAAATGCTATTCCGGCAGCACCATCCATTGCATTTTCACCCTCAACGTATTGTGTAGGTGAGTCCATCACCCCGCCCAGTGTTAATGCACCGGTGGGCGGCAGTACCTACACCTGGTATGGCGATGCAAGTTTAACAATGGTTTTAACCACCGGTACAGCACCTACCAATGCGGTACTTGGCTTTAGCAGTGCGGCTGCAAATACGCGTACCGTTTTCATCACACAACGAAGCGCCAGTGGGTGCGAAAGTCCTGCTGCTAGTATAACCTTAACTGTAAATGCTGTTCCGCCATCACCCGCTATCACTTTTTCGCCTGCAACCTATTGTGTTGGTCAAACTATTGCACCACCCTTTATTACGAGTCCTGTAGCAACAAGTACTTATACCTGGTATGCAAATGCAACGCTTACCACAGTATTAGCAACGGGAACTAATCCAACGAATGTAGCTTTGGGATTTTCGAGCGCAGTGCCTGGTTCGGTAACAATTTTTGTTACCGAAACTAACTCCAGCAATTGTCAAAGCGCAGCCTCCCCAATTACGTTAACAATAAATCCAATTCCGCCTGCTCCGGCTATTACATTTACCCCTGCAACTTATTGCGTGGGCGATGCAATTACAGCTCCTTTTGTTACCACACCAGGTGGAAGCAGTACGTATGCGTGGTATAGCGATGCCGGATTAACCACACAACTTACAACGGGCACCAATCCAACCAATGCCCAACTTGGTTTTAGTTCGGCAACAGCCAGTACAACTACAATTTTTGTTACTGAAACCATAAGCGGTTGTGCAAGCGCAGCTACTCCGGTTATACTTACGGTTAATGCATTACCAACGGCAACTGTATCAGGAACGGTAAGTATTTGCAACGGACAGAGCGCTAGTCTGACTTTCGCCTTTACCGGAACGGGCCCTTGGAATTACTCATACTCTGATGGCGTAACCACTTTTTCGGCAGTAGCCGCTACCAGTCCGGCAACTGTTTCGGTTAACCCCATCACTACAACTTCTTACTCACTTGTCTCCGTTTCAGATGTTAACTGTGTTGGAACTGTTGCTCCTGCACCGGTAACAATTACAGTAGATAATCCACCTTCTGTTGGATTGGGTGTTGCTGCAACTATTGGCACCGTATGTTCGGGTGGTTCCAGCAATATTGAAGTTGCAGCCTCCGAGTTAGGTGTGAGCTACCAACTCAGAAACAACGCAGACAATAGCCTGGTTGGATCGGCTGTAGCCGGAACCGGTGCTACTATTGTATTGCCTACCGGTGTGCTTGCAGCTACAACCACCTTTAATGTTTTGGCAACCCGTGGTGCCTGTCCTCCGGCTCAATTGACTACGACAGTAACTGTTACCGTTGCTGGAGCCATCAATGCCGGTTTAACGGTTACCGCTACTGCATCACCCATCTGCGAAGGCTCGAGTTCCAGCATTCAGATTGCCAGTTCAGAGTCTGGTGTAACGTATCAATTGCGAAACGATGCGGATGATTCAGCTATCGGAACCCCTGTAGTGGGGACCGGAGGTACCATTACTATTTCAACGGGTTTACTTACTACTGCAATTACTTTCAATATTTTAGCTTCGAATGGTACGTGTTCTATTGAGCTTACCAATCAGGCAACGGTTGCAGTGGATGTTGATCCCAATCCGGCATTACCGGTTACTGGTCCTGCAGCTACATTGTGTACCGGTGGTGTAGCTTCTATCCTGGTTAGCAACTCGGAAGTAGGTGTTAACTACCAGTTGCGAAACGATGCGGATGATAGTTTGGTGGGTACACCTGTTGCTGGTACTGGCGGGGTTATCGCATTAACTACCGGAGCGTTAACGACCACTACGTCATTCAATGTGTTGGCAACCGGGGGCGTGTGCGCACCGGTTGAACTTACTACAATTGTTACGGTTACCGTAGCGGGATCGGTTAACCTAACCTTAGCAGTAACAGCTGATCAAACCGTATTCTGCGCTGGGGGTGGTACTAATATTAACGTGTCCGCCTCGGAAGTGGGAGTTGATTATCAATTACTCAATAATGCAGATGATAGCCCTTTATCGGCTGTAATAGCCGGAACAGGTGGTACACTTGTGATTCCTACCGGAAACTTAACAACAAACACCGTTGTGAGTGTACTTGCTTCGAACGTTTCATGTGCGGCTAAACTAAATGCCGTTATTTCTTTAACCGTTAATCCTGCACCCGACTTATTGTTGGGAGTATCGGCACTGAGCAGCACCGTTTGCTTTGGATCGTCCACGGCCATTCAGGTTGCCAATTCGGAGGTGGGAGTAAGTTACCAGCTACGGAATAATATTGATAATTCACCCATCGGTGCTGCTGTAACCGGAACCGGATCTACCCTTAGTTTGCCTACCGGTGGATTAACAGCCAACACTTCATTCAACGTGTTTGCCAGCATTGGTTCGTGTTCCGGACAGTTGGTGAGTGTAGTATCCATAACCGTTTTACCCAGTGGCGATCCACTTTGTGCACCGCTTAACAATTGTGCAACGGTAAAGATTAAACCAATTGAAACACCGGCTACCTGTGGTGCCTTACTCCCGGATGGTACTGTAACATTTGATATTGATCCGGCCGTGCCGTTGGTTAACATTATTGGGGTTCGAATTGAAATAGCGGGTCCGCTTGCCAGAACTCAATTTAATAACCCGGTGTTTACGGCCTTGCCAGTAGGTAACTATACTTACACCATTGCCTATGGTGATGATACAACGCCAGCCTGTATTAAAGTAGGAGTTTTTCAAATTGAATCATCCGGAATACCTGACCCGGTTGAATTCAGTATTGAAACAACTGACTACAATTGCATAGAAGAAGATGGTAGTATAACAATAACCGGAATTACGGGTTCGGCCGATACTAATTTTACATATACAGTATATCTTGATGGGGATGCTATTCAAACCGGAACTATCACAGCCGATCAGGCAGCCAGTGGTATGTTTGTAATTTCAGGCTTGCCTTTGGGTGAGTACCAGGTTCAGCTTACACAAGATCAAAAAGATGTAAATACATGCGTAGGATTAATTGCGTCCGTATTTCAACCGGCAGTAATTGTTGAGCCGGCCGGTGGCTGCGGACTATTTGTTCCCAATATTTTCACACCCAATGGCGATAACAGCAATGATACTTTCTTTATTCGAAACCTGCCCGCCAATTGCAAGCTGGTAGTTACAAACCGGTGGGGTAAGCAGGTATATTCCAGTGATAATTATCAGAATAATTGGAATGGTGACGATGCCTCTGATGGCGTGTATTACTATCAATTGCTGGTAAATGGCGAACGCTATACCGGTTGGGTGGAGATTATGCGGGGGAATTGATTCTGAGTTTAGAATTGCGGATTTAAGATTCAACCGGCTTTTAAATTTTAAATCCGAAATTTTGGATTAGAGAACAGAGAGGAATTTCATAGTGTCCACGTCATCGGCATAATCCCAAACTTCGGGTTTTTGGGCTTTGCCAAATGGAACACTGTTGGGATACCAGCCATTAGCCGACACAATACATTGTAGTTTTTCTGCGTGAGATTGAATTTTCTGGTGCAGATCGGTTTGATCGAGATAGCGCTCAAAAAACACCACTGAAATAGGAGACACCAGATTGGCACTCTCGGTAACCAATACAAAACCAGAATCGAAAAAAGGAGTTTGGTTTACCAGCAAAATCGATTTCTGGTAATCGTAGTTGTTGGCATACTTATGATGGTGAATAATCTCCTGATAGGGTTGCCAGGCATCCAACAGGTTGGTGAATGAATACTCTTCAGGAATAAACACCTTGGCTACATTCCGACAACCTAATCCAAAATAGGTAAACACATCTTTACCTAATTCCATCAGTGCATCATTTGGTTCTTCGCCCATAATAACGGCACATGACGATCTGTTTTTACGAATAATGTGCGGCCTGCTTCTGAAGTAATATTCAAAATAGCGCGAAGTATTATCGCTGCCGGTTGCAATCATAGCCTCGGCTGCATTCAAGCGCTCTTCAATTTTTATTTGATTGGCAAAGTGCGGTTCTATTTCAATTAACCAGTTGATCAATACTTCCATCAACGCATCTTGCGAACTTAGTTTGACTAATGCATTGTGGCCACTGATGAGTACACACAACAGATCATGAAAGCCCACCAGTGGAATATTACCTGCCATTGCAATACCCACTGTTTTTTGATTGGGGGCAGGTGGATATTGGCTTGTCCAACTTCGCAGTGTTTCCGATTCCAGAAATAACGTAATCCCATCCAATGCGTTTTGTACCGAGGCAGTGGTAAACCAGGCGTTACTCAGGCTTGCACGCTCATACAGTTGTTCGCGCCCAGCCTTGTTTAAGGATTTAATTCTGTTGCCGAGTTCGTTAAACGCATTAATTCTGGTTGCTAAATCCATAGTTGTTTTAAACTTTTAGGCCCCTTGTACTGTTTTGAGTAGTGATGAAGTAGCCGTATTTTTGCGGCAAAAGTAGAACAATCTGAACAAACCGCTATGGCGATCAAGATAACAGAAGAGTGTATTAATTGCGGGGCCTGCGAACCGGAATGCCCGAATACAGCCATTTACGAAGGTGGCCGCGAGTGGAATTGGGCCGGGGGTACCGCACTTACTGAAGTTGAACTGGAAGATGGTTCGAAGGTAGATGCTAAATCGGCACAAAGCCCGGTTTCCGATGAGTTTTATTATATCGTCTCCGGTAAGTGTACGGAATGCACCGGCTTTCATGAAGAGCCTCAGTGCGCAGCTGTTTGTCCGGTTGACTGCTGTGTACCCGATCCGGACATGGTGGAAAGCAAGGAAGAATTAACTGCTAAAAAGGCGTGGTTGCATAACGAGCAGTTGCAGGCTTAAGCTGGTTGCTGGCTTCTGGTCTCTGGTAAGTTCTTACCGAATACAGTTTATCGATTTACTGATCACTGAATACTGTTTAACACTCAGAATTACCTATTGCATCTTGCTTCGCTTAATCATATAGGCTTGCAGTACATTAAAATAACCCGTGTTGATATCGGCTGAGATAAAATCAATCTTCAACTGGTTGCACCGCATTTTCAGGTTGGCATGGTATGCAGCCAATTCCTTTTCGTAGCGATCTTTAATTTCCTGTGGATTGAGTAATAATCTCTCGCCACTTTCCAAGTCAACAAACTCGTAGGGGCGTTCGTCAAATTGAAAGGTAAGCTCGGTGGTATGATCTGTTACATGAAACAACACCACCTCGTGCTTATTATGTTTCAGGTGTTGCAGCGCTTTAAAAACTTCTTCCTCGTTTCCCCCATCAAACATGTCGCTGAAAATAATCACCAACGATCTGCGATGGGTTTTCTCGGCTACCTCGTGCAATACTTCGGCCACACGGGTTCCTTTACCGGGAGTTGTATCTGCACGCAATCGCTTTTCCAACAATGTAAATAACTTGTCAACATGCGCAGCAGTGGATTTAACGGGTGTGAATTCTTCAATCTTATCCGCAAAGAGACACAACCCAACGGCATCGCGTTGGCGCGTAAGCAATTGAGTCAATGCCGAAGCTGCATAAATGCTAAAGTGTAGTTTGGTATGCCTGCCTTGCGGATAGTACATGCTCGATGAGCAATCCAGTGCAATCACACAACGTAGGTTTGTTTCTTCTTCGTATTGTTTGGTGTAGAGCCGGTCGGTACGGGCAAATACTTTCCAGTCGATGTGGCGGGTGCTTTGGCCTTCGTTGTAGAGCCGATGTTCGGCAAACTCAACTGAAAAGCCGTGGTAGGGCGACTTATGCAAGCCGGTAATAAAACCCTCTACCAGTTGTTTGGCCAGTAACTCTAAGCTGCCGGCCAGCCGGATATCTTCCACGCGCAAATCCACTCCCGAAAATTGTAAAAAATCCACTACTTTCTTTCACTTTCTTCAAATTTTAAGGTCAAAATCAAGGTGTGGGCTTTGTACCGCAGGATTTTCCTCTTACCTTCGATTTAACCTAATTACCAAAAACCTAACCTGTACCTGATTGTGGAAGAGAACAAGACCAATGGAAGAGAAGAGATTTTCTCTGAGAAAGTGAAGGCCGGTAAGCGCACCTACTTTTTTGACGTAAAGTCAACACGCTCCAACGATTTTTACCTGACAATTACGGAAAGTAAAAAGCGTTTCAATAAAGATGACGAAGGTTTTACGTACGAGAAGCATAAGATTTTTCTGTACAAGGAAGATTTTAACAAGTTTCTGGAAGCCTTGAACAATACAGTGAACCATGTAAAGAATGAACTGATGCCCGGTGTGGATTTCGATGCGTTCGATAACCACCGCGACAAAGAAGAAGTGAACGGTAACCCTGCAGTTGACTCTGAACTGAAGTGGGATTGAAACAAAGAGAACCCTAACCTAAACCGGAACTACCCTGGCTGTAAAGGCTGGGGTTTTTCTTTTTTAAGAAACTTGTAACAGAATAACTGTTAGATTTTTTGTAAGGAGATAATTAAATGCAAGCTGGTGAAGAACATCAGCTTGAGTGAAGGATTTAAAGCCTAGATTGGTCCGATCCAGGTTTCATCGGTCTACGATCAAAACCTGGTGTTTGTCCAGTCCTTGTCCACTCTTCCTCCACTCTAGCCTCACTCCGGGTTCTATGGAGGTGGGGTGTACCCTTGACGTGACAGAACGTACCTCATCCCTGACGGAGGGTACCGCATCGTTATCAGGTACACTTTTCATGGCTGACGGAGAGTTCTGCGAGTTGCAACTATCTGTTGTGGACGTTGCCATGCAGCCTGGTACGGTCTTGTTCTCAAGGGTTGATATCCCTATTCGGTTTAATTACTCATAAAACCATTTTGTATCAACTCCATTACGAAAGATAAACGCAATAAGTTCGGCTGTTGTCTTAACTCCCGTTTTTGCCATAAGTGCCTCTTTATAGGATTCTACGGTGCGTGGGCTGAGGTTCAATTCAGCGGCAATGATTTTGGCCGTAAGGCCCTTTGAAAGTTTGAGGCAGATTTCCAACTCACGCAGGGTGAATTGAATCTTAGGGAGATTGGTGCTGATCCCTTGGTGTACCATTTCGCTAAGTTGTTGATCGTAATGTGAGTGAAAGTAATACTCACCAGCTCTAACTTTATGAATGGCCTCGATCAGGGTTGGCAGTTTTACACCTTTCGTAATAAAACCTTTTCCGCCAATTGCCAGAAAGTTAATAGCTATTGCTAACGAATCGAGGTGTGTAAAGAGGAGAATCGGGGTAGTGGCGTTAAGCCTCAACATCTCCAAAGCAGTTTCATAACCACTCATTTTAGGCATTTGATAATCAAGTAAGACAATATCCGGGTTTATATCCGGTAGTGCTTTGATGGCATCCATTCCGGAGTTAACACTGTGTACCTGACATTCGGGCCATTCCGTTTGGAAAGCATAGCCTAGTCCGATTAATACAGCTGGGTGGTCGTCCACAATCATAATGGAACGGGGTGGGAGAGCAGGCATAGGATCTTAAAAGTTCATTAAGATGAAAAATCTACAGATTTTTTAGTGCTTGATTTCAAAATTATTTACTCCAAGTGTAAAAGATCGAATATCTGTAAATTTTTTTTTGAGTCTGCTTACCAACAAATTGGTGTATTGAGGTAACGAGGAAATGAAGATGAAAGCATTTCTGGATAAGAGCCTGTCTACAGGTCAACGCGTATGGAGTAAGCCATATTAATTTATTAAAAATACGAAGCAAGAGGCGTGTAAGATTTAGGTCAATTTTAAATGATTGTATTGAAGCCATCTGTGCGATCGATTATGAATCAAAAGTATTACCGTAAAAATACGGTATTACTTAGTGTGTATTTTTTTGTCTGATTTAGGATGTTAATAATGGCTTCTGTCTGATATTTTGCCTGGGTATTAAAATCTAATTCTCACTTGATAATGCGGACTCCCTGGCAGGTTATTTTTTTTGCAATTCTATTAGTATCAAATTCTTTTTTGTTGATTAAATACTTTACCGCATCACGTGAACTGGTGTATATCGATTCAGCCAAGCTGATGAATGGCTATCAGGGCATGATTGATGCCCGCAAGGATTATCAACAAAAAACTACGGTTTGGAAAGCCAACATTGATACGCTAATAGTCGAAATACAACGTGAAATCGCCAATTATGAAAAGGATGTTTCAAAAATGTCGGTTAAGGAAAAAGAACTGACGGGAAAGTTGATTCAATCAAAACAACAACAGTTAGCTGAATATCAAAAAGCAATTAATGACAAAGCTGCTCAAGAAGATAATCAACTTACTACCAAAGTAGTGCAGGAGGTTAACGCCTATCTAAAGGAATATGGTAAAGGAAAAGGCTACCGGATTATACTGGCTGCCACTGACTATGGAAACATAGTGTATGCCCAGGAAGGATTGGACATAACGGATGAGGTATTAGAAGGACTTAATAGGAAGTATCGTGGTGAATAGGATATTGGTTTTAGGGGCATTGATGATTGGATTGTTATTGGGTTGCAAACCTAAGGAACTGCCAGAAGATGAGTTGTTGGCTTACCTGCGTGACCCTGCACATGGATTGAGAAAAAGCGTGGAGATGAATGGGGTTACAATGAACATTATGTACCGACCTGCTGATTTTCTGATTGAACAAGAACTGGCTGCCGGAATTGGAGATATAAGCAAATTAGAAAAAAAGTACTCTAAAAATTATTATTTCCTGATGAGCCTGAGTGCAGATGGGAGAGAAGCAGTACAGGCTGCTACGATGCCCCATTATCAATACAGTGAGTTGCTTCAAACGCTTTCCTTTCGATTAGGTGAATTCATTCAAGCTACTACTTCTAAGCAGGATACCATTCCCCTCCATAATTCTGTGTACACAAGCACTTTTGGTATGGGCACAAGCAACGACATTTTATTGGCCTTTAGAAAAGACTCAATATCTACTCCGGATTGGATACAACTAAACGTTGGCGAATTTGGATTAGGCCTTGGCAGGCATAATCTGCGTTTTCAACAAGACGATATAAATGCTTTACCACGGTTGAAGAAAAAGATCTAGAACCTTAACACTATGAAGATTAACCCCACCACAAAAAAAGCCATCAGCATATTCATGCTGGTTGTTTTTATTTCCAATGTGTTGTTGCCAACCTATTCTTGGGCACTCACAGCCGGGCCAACTGCTCCGGAGGCTACCAGCTTCGAGCCGGTAGATACAACCGATATGGTTAATACCATAACAGGTGATTTCACCTATAACCTTCCCTTACTGGAGGTGCCGGGGCCTGGCGGCAGCTATCCGGTAACACTATCTTATCACGCGGGTATTCAGCCGGGTGTAGATGCAAGTTGGGTAGGTTTAGGCTGGTCCTTGAATCCGGGTGCCATTAACCGAATCACTAACGGTTTGCCTGATGATTTAAAAGAGACAACTAGTACAGATCGGCAATTTTGGTCAGGGGGTTCATCTACAGTAACTAGTGTAGGAATTTCTATTGGGATTGGAAATGTAGCTACCGTTACGGCAGGGTTAGAGTTTGCAAATGATACCTATAAGGGAAGGGGGGTAGGGGGTTATTTTGGGGGAAGCTTAGGTTATGATATTGGAAGTTCAGGGCGTGTTGGGATTAGTGCTCGCGTGGGAATATCTCCGTACGGAGGCGCATATGTAAGCGCGGGAATTAACGTGGGAATAGGGGCCTCAAAAGATGGTGTTTCAGCAGGGGTTGGTGGTGGTTTAAACTATGATTCGCGAGGAGGGTTTGGCGCAGGATTGGGTGGAGGTATTAGTGTTGGTGCGAAACATACGGATCCTAAAGTCAAAGAATCGTGGGGTGGTAGTTTAGTCGGTGGCTCCATCTCAACAGGGAACTCAAAAGGTAGCGTAGGAGTGGCAGGATTTGCAGCCGGTGCTAATAATTCAAAATCTGGTAATATCACCGTAAATTCTGACTCGTGGGCTGTAGATATCCCAGTCTATTATGGAATCAATTTATCGATTGGCAGGCAATACACCCGCTATTGGATGGACGAAACAGAAACCCTAAAAAATTACGGCTCCATATTTTTCCCCACTAATAATCTAGGGGACATGAGTACCAAAGTTTTTGACTCCTATCATATGGCAAACTTAAATTCCATATCAAAAGGAGAACATCCGGCAAAAAGCATGGAAGGGAGCTATGCAGACTACGATAGCTACAGCGTAAATGCGCAAGGTGTTGGGGGCAGCATGCGTCCGTATCATTATAATGTGAGTTTGTATTCACAAGACGTAATCAATACCGCCAATAACACCACCACTAAAGACGTATTAGGGTATTTTATTCCACAAGCTGCACAAAATGTAATGTTCCGGTTTGAGAATGATTTTTCGAATCGGGTAATTAATCAACCCAGCAACATTACAATTAATCATACCTACACCACCACAAATCCACCTGTACAGCAGTATCCTAACGATACCAATTTTGAAGGGTGGAAACAGGAATACGATACCTATCCAACACAAACCACCACTACCAACATTCCGCTCTATTTTCAATACTCTACCCCTCTGGCCGGTAAACCCGGTTCACAAGAATTTATACCCCGGGTAACATCCTCCCGCCACATTGAATTTTTCACTACTGATGAAATTTTGGATGCGAAAGAAGCGAGAGCTCAAGGCAACTCTGTACCATTTAATCAACTACTGGCTCGTGGCTTTATTGAGTGTTCGGCTAAGGGATTTATTCGGAACAGAAGTGGTGGTAAAATTGGCGCATTTACTATTACCAATGAAAGTGGAGTATCCTATCACTTCTCGTTACCTGCTTATGCTTATGATGAGTATACCTATTCTGAAAACAAGGGAGATCAAGGAAGTAGGTCATTTAATTCTGTTACCCAGAAAGATAAGTATGCCTATACTTGGTATTTGACAGGAGTTACTGGTCCTGATTATGTCGATCGGGGGGCAAACGGCACCTCAGACGGAGGTTTAAACGAGCATGATTGGGGGCACTGGGTAGACATTAATTATGGTATGTGGACTAATGATTATATCTGGCGCAACCCTGGCGAAGATTTCAATACAGATCTAGACAATGAATTTAAAAACGTATCTAAAGGTAGGAAGCAATTATATTATCTTAATAAAATAAGAACGGCAACCCATACGGCACTTTTTGCAAAAGAGATTCGAGCGGATGGCAAAGGAGTTATTTCTAAAAATCATGTTCCTGTCCTGACAAGTGGGGGGAGCATAACATGGACGGATTTGGGCGGGCATATGCCCCTTCAAACACAATTGGATATAAAGTATGAACATGGTGTAACTCATCTTAACCCGCCTGATATAGTAACCGGACACTTGTTGCCTAAAGCAACTATGGCTTTAAAAACAATACTTCTTATCCAAAACAAAGACTTCAGCAATAATATAGTTGAAGGGATGAGTAACTACTACCGAAACGAAATTGTGTATGTTTCTCAACCTCATCAAATTACAACAATCAGAGTTCAAAATCATTTCGGAGAGAATGTTATTGATGTAGGAGATATTGCAAGTGCTAGTTTCCCAATGTCTCAGGTGATTCGAAAAATTGATTTTACTCACGATTATTCCTTAAGTCCCGGCACTCCTAATAGTTATGATGCCGCGGGATCCATGTATGAAGGAGGACCGCACAATTTAAATTTGTTGGGTAAACTCACACTTAAGGCAGTCACGTTCAAAGGCCACGGTGGTGTTGAGTCTACACCGCCCATTTCATTTGAGTATGATCTGGATGATAAGCAACCTACCTACAATTCAATAAACAGCGTAAATACAGCAGCTAAAACCATAGAGCTAGCCAACAGTGATTATGTTGTTGTGGGAGATATCCTCACCTTTAAACAAGCGGGCACGGTGTACTACGGTTATGTAAAGAATCTTCAGGCAGGAAATAAAACGGTAGAAATTATTTCTTCGCAATTGCCTGTGGCAGGCCAGGTAACAGAATTCAGGCGAACCAAAAATCCACCGTACATAAAAGATTTCACCGACATCTGGGGCTACTTTAAAGTTGATCATCATCAGATGACGCAACGAAATCTGGAAAAGTATCCAACTTTTATATCGGCCCGTAATAATGATGTTTGGAGTTTGCGAAAAATCAAAACTTCAACGGGTGGAACCATTCAGGTGAACTATGATCCGGATGATTTTTCTAAATGCATTATAACTAAAAATCTCACGATTAAACTACAAAGTTCATATAATTCAACTAACGTAACACCTGTTTATGAGAGCTATGAATATAATAATTACACCAAATATTTTTTAGATGCGACTTTAGATCCAGCTGCATCTCTTGACTTCGATTCTCTTTATAATGTTGGGGATGCTGTAGATATGGTCACATTGTTTCAAGGCCAACGTTATGTGGAGCCAGGACAGCCAATTTTTGCGCATCATTTCAATCCAGAAGTTGTATTCATTGGTGTTGTTCAAGAAGTGAGCTCCAAATATATTCGTATACGAGTTTACACCCCATTTGTAAATAACTCGGCAACGCTTCAAGGAGGATTCATGCAAGTAACCAACCAGCAACGATACCTGGGTGGTGGATTGCGGGTAAAGTCTTTGGAAGTAATTGATCCACTCTCAGGAGACACACGCTTCACCCAGTATGAGTATAAAGTTGATGGCTTATCGACAGGAGTTTCCTCTTATGAACCTGTTAATATTTCGGATGTGAAACTACCCGGAACAGCAAACCCTTCTGCAGCCGAGACCTTGAAACATCATTTCTTTTCGCCTTTTATTAAAATGTTAACAATGGCGCGAGATGTGCCTGCTCCTGGCGTCTATTATAAAAAAGTAAGGATAAGAGAAGGTATTAAACGGGCCAATGGCGAAACAACCATGATTCCAGGATTTAGTGAGTATGAATTTCAAACCTTTACAGAAGACATGATTGGTGTTACGCAAGGAAACTTACTTAGCCAGAATTCAAGTGGCTATCATAGGGGAGAACCTTACAATATGATTCAGGCTAAGTGTATTTATCAACGTAATTTCTCTCAGCGATTAGGGAATCTTTTGTCGGTGACATCTTATAATGAAAACGGGCAAAAGATAAGTGAGACTCGAAACCACTATTTACATGACGAACAAACAGGATTGCCAAGTTATTATACAAATGAATCTCAGTATCCGGCTCTTGTAAGTTCGCGTTTCGGAGATCAGGGTGTAGTCAACGAAACTTTTCATCATGCACGGTGGGTTAAAATGTCGGATACGGATAAACGATTATTAGGTATCACCAGTCAAAAGGAAAATTATCCTAACATTCAAACTGGTACCACAACCATTAATTATAAAACCGGCATTAAAACGGAGGCTAAAACATTGGCTTTTGATTTTTATAGTGGAGCTATAAAGAAATCACTCATAACGGATGGGTTTGGCAATACCATACTAACAGAGAATATTCCGGCCTATGAGAAGTATCCGGCTATGGGTTCCAAGATGACCAACATTGCCAACAAGCATATGATCGCTCAGCAGGCAGCGACTAATACGTTTAAGGTAAACCCGGCCAACATAGATGAAAAACTCGCTCTTGTTTCGGCTTCTGCACAAACGTGGAGTAATCAACTTCCGGTGTTGGGGATTGGAACAAATGGAGCAAATGGAGTACAAGCAAGCGTATGGCGACAGAAAGCGAGTTTTACTTTTATTGGAACAGAGAACGTTGCTTTACGACCTGATGGATTCATTCCAATCGCTGAGTTCACAGAATTTAATGAATGGCTGAGTGATACGGAGCCGGCTAAATGGGAGCGATCCAGCAAGGTTGAACTTGTGGACACATACTCACACGCATTGGAAGCAATTGATGTTAACGAAAATTTTGCCGCCACCAAAATGTCGCTGGATCAAACGCGGGTGTTTGCTACGGTTGCCAACAGCCGCTACCATGAATTTGCATTTTCGGGTTTGGAAGAAACGCCTGGCAGCAATGGTAAATTGGGTGGCGGTGTAGTTCATGGGGGTACTATTGTACCCACTGCGCATACGGGAACAAAGGCTGTTTCGTCCACGGTAGGACAACGCGGATTTACCTATACGTTCACCAATTCAACCGCCAAGAAATTCCATGTTTCGGTTTGGTCCGATAAACCGAATAGTTCGATCCGATATAAAATTGGAACCGGGGCAAACCAAACTGCAGTACCCACAGTAAATCAAGCCGGCAACTGGTATTTACATGAAGCTGATATTGATCTGGCTGCCGGGGCAACGCTGGAGGTTTGGTGCGAACCAAATGGTGCAACTACCATCTTTGATGATTTCAGAGTCCATCCATTGAAAGCCGCCATGGTGAGTTATGTATACAATCAGTGGGGAGAGCTTTCGCACATTCTCGATAACAATAACCTTTATACTGAATATGAGTACGATGGTTTGGGCCGGCTAACAAAAGTAAACCGCGAAACATTCCAGTACGGAAAGTCAAACGTGTCGGAGGTGGTTTATCATTATCACAATCAAAACTAATCAGAATAGCCATGAAGAGCCTTAAACACATCTCTATTCTTGTTGTTCTGATGCTATGCGCTCAAACAATCTTTGCTCAAACCGTTAACACAACAGCTTCGAGTGGCTGCACCGGTAATACGGAAGTGGTTTTCTATATTATGCCCGGTTCGAATTGTGGTGCGCCTACCATTTATTACCCATCAAGTTGGAGTGTTACACCTTCCGGAGGCGTAACCATAACCCCCGTTGCCAACTCAGCAAATCCCCCATCTTATCCTCAAATCAGAGTGAAGTTTGCAAGTGCCGGAACGTACTCTATTTATGCCAATTACTCGTGTAGTTATGGTGGATCTTCTGGAACTGCCATGAAAACAGGTTTTCAGGTAAATGCTGTTGTTACTCCGTCTGTCTCTGTAAGTGCATCTGCAACCAATATCTGTCAAGGTACTATAGTAAATTTTACAGCTACTCCAGTACACGGAGGCACCCCCACTTATCAATGGCAAATTAATGGTGCAAATGTAGCAGGGGCTACCAGTAGTACATTTTCTACTTCCAGTCTTGCACATGGAAATCAGGTACAAGTTCGAATGACCTCTAGCTTATTCTGTGCAACTTCAACAAATGTAACTTCGGCTCCCGTTACAATGACGGTTAACACTCCCAATCCACAATCCATTTCCATTGGTGCGACCAAAGCTTCCGTTTGTGTTGGAGAGGGGATTGGGTTTTTCGTGGCTACTGAAGCGAATATAGGAAGCTCACCTACTTACCAATGGTTTGTAAATGGAAACCCTCAAACCTCTGATATGCCTGAAATGGGCCCAAAATATTTCGTTAAGAATTCGTGGAGTTTTTCTAATAATTCGCAAGTTACATGTAGGGTAACCTCATCAGGTTGCCTATCGAATAATCCAGCTACATCAGCTCCAATTTCAGTTCCGATTACCGCCCCTCAGAATTTTACCGTTGGGATTTCAATCTTGCCCACAAAATACCCGCTCACGTATTGCCAGGATGAAATCTCTTTTCAAGCAAATACTTCGCACCCAACAGCGTCTTATGTGTGGACCAAGAATGGGAGTTCTGAAGTACTTTCAACAAGCCAGACCTACGATCCGGTTTATTTCCAACCTGGGGACTATGTAAGCGTAACAGTTTTTGCAACATCCGGCATTTGCTTAGCAAATACTACTGCTTCCAGTTCTACGCAAGGCACACCTCTTACCATAATTACCGATTTAAACGGAGTAGCTATTAATACTCCTGAAAGTAGTCGTTGTCAAAGTGCCGGCACTTCCCAATTCACCTATTCGGGTACAATACCTTCACCCTATACATGGACTTTACATAATGCAGGTAATAGTACGATTAATCAACAGGGCCTTGTTACGTGGGATGCTGGTTTTTTTGGTACAGCCACCATACGGATTAGCTTGAATAGCTGTCCGTTAATTCTCGTTGAGAAGGCTTTCGCAGTAAAACCCCAACCAGTTACACCTTCTGGTTTTAACCAAACCTTTTGTTCTTTTGAAACTGTAACTATCCGGCCAACACCTAATTCAGATACAGATATATTTGAACTTTATTCCAACACGGATCAATTACTTGCAACCGGTAGAGAACTTTCACTGAATAGCACATTGATACCTGGAACATACACATATAAACTAGGTGCATTGTCTATTGCTGGCTGTCCCAGTCCATCAAAATCTATAATTGCAATTTCAGTTACTGATAATTGTGATATAAAACTCAATTGGATTGAGACCATTGCCAAAAATTATCGTGCGGTAAATGGTATAACCATTGCCGATACTACTTCTCATACTCGCTCTTATTTTGATTTATTGGGTAAACCGTTGCAGTCCCAGGTTCGAAACTTAACTGAAAATGAAATCCTCTCTTCGGCAACGGTAAAAGATGGATTTGAGCGACCCGTTTTATCAACGCTGTCTGCACCGCTCAATCAATCAATCTTTCAGTACAAACATTTATTCTTAACTAACCAAGCTGGTGATAAATATGATCATCAGGATATCAATACCCCGTTGGGTGATGACCCGGGAACTGTGGGTTGGTACTATAGTAATTTGAACCCGGATAATCAGGTTCCCAAAACCGAGTTTCCATTTTCTGTTTCGGATTTTTACGAAGATGGGAGTGGTGATGCCCGAATGTCGGGCGGGCCGGGAGTAAAATTAAAATTGGGGAATGGCCGGGAAATGCTATCGGGTACGTTTCCGGTTATTAACGAGTTGAATGATTACATGCAGGTAAGGAATACCCATGTATTGCCAGGCCAGACGTCTTATACATCCTTGAAGTATGAAGCCATTCAACAAGTAGTGCGCGATCAGCAAGGCCGGTACGCAGTATCATTTTCAGAGAAGTCTGGTAAAGCAGTGATGACGGCTAGACCGGGTAACTGGCTAACGGTTAATAACACGGTTACTTTAAAATCTAATGATGCTGTACTGAAAGACCGGCTGTATTTTTATAAGCTCGAAGCGGGGCCGGTAACATTAACGGCAGCCAATACACCTGTTTATACGGTTACTAATCTTGTAACCAACACGGCTTTTACACCACCCGCAAACGGCACCAATTGGCCAGCGGGTTTTTATTTGATCTCTTTGAGTGGTACTGGAGCGGGTACGCTGGATGTAACCTACTCCAATAGTTATGGCGACATCAGTTATAATTTTTATGACGATGCTGGCAGGTTAGTTTCAACAATCTCACCGAATGGTTATCAACAACTGAAAGTAAACAACCCGGCTGTTCCCTATAGTAGTATCGATAAAACTACCTATCAATACAACTACCGCGGTTGGTTATTAAGTATGACCGAACCTGATGCGGGGCGTACCGAATACATGTATCGGGGTGATGGCAAAATCAGGTTCTCACAGAATGCGTTGCAGCGCGAGCGGAACCGCTTTTCCTACACGCACTACGATGAGTTGGGGCGCCCCATTGAATCGGGTGAATATAAAGGAACAACCGAAGTTTTTAACAGTACAGCCCTTAAAGGAAAACTGGAGTTGGGCACTCAGGTAGTTTGGACAGGAAACGATATTACCGATTGGGTTAAAACCTATTATGACGAACCACATGTAACAGGTGCATTAAGTGGATACAATCAAACCTTTTTACGGGGTGCAGTATCAGCCTCTGAAAATGCAAACATTAAAACCTGGTATAGTTATGATGAGCAGGGAAGGGTGAAATGGATGGTGCAAAAGCCGGTTGCGCTTAACCGCCATTTTATTGTAAAGTATGAGTATGATTTTTCGGGTAAAGTAGAGCGTGTAGAACAATTTTCGAAGGAAGGTACTACCGATAAAGACCGTTTCTTCCATCATTACGATTACGATGCAGACCAGCGCCTGAGTGTTGCCTACACGAGCACGGATGGCGTTACTAAAAAAGAGCATGCCCGCTATTTGTATTACCTGCACGGGCCACTCCGAAGGATAGAATTGGCTAAGAATTTACAGGGCATTGATTTTGTGTACAACATTCATGGTTGGTTGGAATCCATTAACCATCCGGATAATCTGAAAGATCCGGGTGCCGATGGTCAACAGGGAGGAAATAATAAGTTTAAGAAAGATGTGTTTGGGTTGTTGCTGGATTATTACGACAGTGAGTTCGGTACGTTATACCAGGGCGCGGATGCTGGTTTGGATTTGAATAAGTTTCATGGGTTGCCGTCAGCCGAAGAAGAAAAATCGTACACAGCTTTAACGTGGTTCAAACCACAGCAAGCGTTTACGGGTGAACTATCCCCAGATAACCTAAGTCAGTTTAGTGCCGAGAACCCTGCTTATCGTAAGCAGATTGCTGATCTGAAATTGCGCTCTGTAAAGCTGCATTCAACCGATGAAGTTGTTGAGATTTTTGAACCAACACCTGATCCACATGTATTAACAGCGTCAATTCTACCCGCACCAATAGTGAAGATTGAAGATGTCGGGGACGAGGCTGCCTTACTACGTATTCCAAATTATTCTGTTGTTTGGAAAGATTTAGTAGGCGTGTCAGCGGTTAATGGAATCTTGATAAAGCCAAGCTCATTAACATCTGTATGGGGAAATGCAGGTGCAGCATCCGAAAATGTTTTGCCCGCTAACACCGATGGCTACATTGAATATACTGCTTCTTCAAATAATTCATTCATGGTTGGCTTTTCAACTTCAAATACCGATGCTCATTTTAACACAATCAACTATGCGGTTTTTGCGAATAGTAATTCGAATGTAGTGTATTTGAATGGTGTGAGTAACACCTCGGTGAATACTGTATTTGGTGACATTATTCGGATTGAGCGCGTGGGCTCTAGTATCTTATTTAAAAAGAACGGAACTACTTTTTACACAAAGACCAGTGCAGCAACCGGCTCTCTGTTGGTTGATGCGAGTATATACGCTTCGAATACTTCATTAGGTCCGGTAACCACTTCTTTCTGGATACCATCCACACCCACACCCAATCCAATTTATGATGTAGCGTGGACAGATCTGGTTGGTGTTTCTGTAAATGGAAACACAATTACTAAAAATGCTAGCAATGGATGGGGTAACGGTGGAGCAGCATCTGTTAATCAATTAATGGCTGGAGTAGATGGCTGGGCTGAAATGACTGTACCGGTTTCGCAAACAACTGGTAGTATTATTTTTGGATTATCCGATACCAATCCAAATGCTGATTATGCTTCAATTGATTATGGTATATATCCAAGCTTGGTAAGTCAGGGAGTGTATGTGATTGAGAATGGAACAAGTAAAACAAATATACCTTATGCTGCTGGTGATGTGTTTCGCGTAGAACGCGTGGGGAGTACGGTTTACTACAAAAAAAACGGTACTACTTTTTACACGTCCACTATTCCCTCTACCTCAGCATTGATAGTTGATGCTGCAATCAATAATTCAGGTCATATTATTTCTAACGCAAAAGCCTCTTTCTGGATACCACCCGCGCAAGGAACAACCCCTGATATTTGGGAGTTTGCCGCATTAAAAGAATTGTATGATAGTCTAGGGGGTGCAAGTTGGACCAACAAAACTGGTTGGCCCATTGCTGGCGCCTGGCCTGCTTCAGCAACACTAGCTCAAATGGATAGCTGGTTTGGTATTGATATAGCCAATGGCGATATAAGTTCTATCTATTTTGCCAACAATAACATGAGCGGAAAAATTCCTGTAGAAATAGGCAATTTGAAAGGATTAAGATCTCTGGTAATTGCTAATCACCCAAATGTAATTGGGTCAATTCCGTCTTCAATTGGAAATCTTTCACTCTTACTAACACTTAATCTAAACACTAATAAGTTGGCCGGGGCGATTCCTTCATCGCTCAATCAGCTAACCAATTTAACAACCCTTCATTTAGGGAGTAATTTGTTTACAGGTAACTTACCTGACTTATCAAACCTTGTCAATCTTATCCAACTTCATCTCAACTCATTACCTACATTAACACCAAGGGCCACTTCCCTCCTGGTTAGGTAATATGGTTAAACTTGAACAACTAAATATTTATAACTCAGCTCGCAACGGGACCATTCCATCACAAATGCAAAACATGGTAAGCCTGAAGAGTCTCAACCTTAGTCAAAATCAACTCACCGGATCTTTCCCCACGTGGATTGGAAATCTTTCCAATCTGGTTCAGATTTATATGCACACGAACCAACTTTCCGGCCAGATTACTACAGATTTTTCAGGATTAATAAATCTGGATTTATTAGTGCTTTATGGTAACCAAATAACTGGAAGTATTCCTGCAACACTAAATACTATACCAAAACTTCGAGTGTTGCAACTTAATAGCAATCAATTATCAGGAGAGATTCCTTATCTCGGTGATTTGAGTGGAACATTGACTCAGTTAACTATCGGAACCAATCCATTAACTCCGGGCCCAATCCCCGAATGGATCGGTAATCTTGTGAAACTTACCCATCTTAGTTTAGATGCGACAAACCGAACCGGAACCATACCCACATCATTAAGTAATCTCACAGAATTATCTCAATTACATCTTCAAAGCAATCAACTAACAGGTAATTTTCCCACCTTCCTGGCCAGCATGCCTAAGGTAGCGTATTTGTATGTGTTTAATAACCAACTTACCGGCACACTTCCAACCGATTGGAGTGGTGCTGCCATGTTATATTACCTACAATGTTCAAACAATAAACTTACCGGTGCCATACCTGCATCGTTGATTAACATACCCACTTTAACCATTGCCTATTTCCAAAGCAACGATTTTACATCCATGCCCAACTTCAGCACCAAAACCAACAAGGCAAGCTTTATGTTGCGGGTAGATAACAACCGGATTGACTTTACCACATTAGAGCCCAACTTTACCGGTACCAATACACATCCCTTCGGCTATTTTGTGTTTGCTCCGCAAAAAACCATCAGCGATGTAACAACCTACAGCATCCCTGCCAATCAACAACTGGAAATTCCCGGCCGCCCGGTTACGGGTTTCAACACTGTGGTGTGGGAAAAATGGAATGGCTCTTCGTGGATCAATGTCAACGCATCCAATCAAAATACAACAGGTACTTCGTATAGAAGAACCAATGCTGTAGCAGGCGATGCCGGTACCTACCGGTTTAGAATTACCAGCTCGCGTGTGACAAGCGTTACGCTGCAAAGCGAATCCATTGCAGTGGGTATTGCTGATGCCTTTAATCAAACCGCCACGTACTTAGGTAATGCACTTTACAATGGCAATATCACGGCACTCTCGTGGCGTACCGATCCGGCCCATGCCGCCAATAGCCAGGAGTATAAAGGCATGTTTATTTATCGGTATGACGATAAGTATCAATTGCAGGAATCGCAGTTTGCCAACCCCAACTTTGTTACGAATACTTACACGCTGGCCGATAATAAATTCCGCGAGAATGGCATGACGTACGATCCCAATGGAAACCTGTTAACACTTAAACGCTACACCGAAAGCCAGCACAAGGTGCATGACTTTACCTACAACTATCAGGCGTTGGCAAATCAAAATCTAATTACCAATGCAGATGCAACTTCTACCAGTGGTTACGTAACAACAGGGGGTACCATCACGCTATCTGCACAAACCATCAATAACCAAACGTATGTGAAAGCCGCTACCGGGCAGACTACGGGTAACCCCGGCATTCGCCTCTTTTCAGTAGCAGCAGTAGCCGGAGAAAAATATACGCTGCGCGTGCAAGGGTATGAGAACAGCACGAATGGTTCAGCATTTGTGTATGCTGCGGGCAACGTGGGCGGAAACATTGTTTGGAGTACACCTACAAATTTCATTGCACCCAGTGCCAATGCTGAAGGCTGGACCGAAGTTGAATTCACCGTTCCCGCAGGGGTAACCACCATTACCGGGGGCGTGGTATTTTCATCCACCGGGGCAGTGGTGAATGATGCCATCTTCATTAACCGCGTAGAACTTTTCAAAAGCCAGGGCCGCAGCAACCGCCTTGCTTCCGTAAGCGGGTATGTAAACGCCTACACCTACAATGCTATCGGGCAGATGACCGCGCAGGATAATGTAACCGGTACCGACTTGTTTGTAAACTACGATGTAACCGGAAAAGTAACACATGTATTTTCCGATGCAGCTAAATCCAAACTCACCACCAAATATGTGTATGACGACCGCGGCTTCCGCCTTGCCAAAGAAACCTATAATACCAGCGGAGTTTTGCAGTTTACTACGTGGTACATCCGCGATGCGAGTGGCAACGTAATGAGCATCTACGAACAGCAAGCCGGACAACCCACCATCGCGCTTACCGAAATACCGGTATATGGTAGTGGTAAGCTCGGCCTGGCCCGCGCCAAACTGGATGGCTCGTTGGAATACATCTACGAAATGACTGACCACCTCGGCAACGTGCGGGCTACTATAAAAGCCTCGGACGATGTGTTCCTCGCTACCATGGAAGACACCGGGGTGGCCGATTGGACCAACCCGCGCGTGCGCGAAATGCAACACTTTAAAAACCTGTTTGAAACCGAGAAGCGCGATAGCAGAATGAACAAAACATCGCCCACGGTGGTCGCCAACCCCGAACGCTCGGCATATCTGCATTGGATAAACGATGGCATTGCGGCCACGCGCGAAGACCAGGTAGGCCCCGCCATTGCGCTGCAAGTTGACAAAGGCGATTCCTTATCATTAGAAACGTGGGCCAAGTTTGAGAAGAAACCCAACTACACGCGCAATGCCACCTCGGGCATGTTAGCCGATTTGTTGGGAAGTATGTTTGTGAATGCAGCGTATGGCTTAGAAACAGCCACACAGGCCAAGCAAGTGTTTAACACTAACTTATCTGCCGCCCTTGGTGGCACGGGTGGCGATGCAGCCACGCATCCCTATGCTTACCTTAACTATATTGTATTTGATGCTAACTATGTAGTGCAGGATGGTGGCGCGTGGCGTGTGCCCACCACCGCAGGCTTTGACCCCGGCATGGAGACAGCCGTTAATCCACAACAAGTAAAATTTCCGTCTCACATAAAGCCGCAACAGAAGGGATATATTTATATATGGGTAAGCAATGAGAGTGAAAACACTAAAGTGTGGTTTGATGATTTAAAAGTTACGCATACCAAAAGCCGGGTAATACAAGCGAGTGATTATTATGCGTGGGGTTCTACTATGAGAGAGCAACGGACACCGGAGAATGATACGTACAGGTATGGGTATCAAGGCAACTTCTCAGAACACGATGAAGAAACTAATTGGAACCACTTTGAACTCAGAGAATGGGATGCAACAATAGGTAGATGGTTAGTACCTGACCCAGCACGACAACATTATTCACCATACGTAGGTATGGGCAACAATCCAGTAAGTGGCGTTGACCCTGATGGTGGTTGGGTTAAGGGTGCGGGACTCTGGAATAATATGTTTAAATCTGACTCCAGAATCTACGCAGAGCAATATGCATCATCGTGGAGTAGTGATAATGTCGATTATATTGCTTCCAAAGCTGGAGATGCTTGGGGAGTGTATGCTGTAGATAAGATGTGGAGTGATGGAGGCAGACAACGATATTCAACTTTTACTTCTGTAAATAGTGACGGAACGTTAGGAGGAACAGATGGCTGGTTCGAAAGGTGGATGCCAGCAACGGGTCAAGTAGATTTTGATCCAATGACTCAATTAACGTTAGGATTATTTGCAGTTAATGGTGCTGTAACCGTTGGGTCTAAATTCTTGGGTGTAGGAACAGCACCTGGTAGATCTTTATTCTGGTCTGGTGTAAGATCTTCTGCGGCAGCGGATTTTGCAACCGCGAATGGTTTAACAACATTAGAGATGACTACCGCAGGAAGATTTTTAGGAGCAACTCAAGGAGCAGTGCTTCCGATCTTTAGAAATTCTCTTTGGAGATCAGCATCTGCAAGATTTGCGGCCGGAGCTTCAGGTGATGCATTTATGTTAAGTGGTTACTCAGTTAGAACGGGAAGTGTATGGATGCAAGTTGAGCGTCAAATTTTAATGAACAATAGCAGAGTTACAGGTATTCACTTTATAGGTGGCTTCTGAAAAATGGATAATAACTACAAAATTGAAATGGGGAACTTCCGTGAAGATCACTCCATTTTTTACAGCGAGTACAAAGACGGTAAGTTAACAAGGGAGTTGACGGTAGCAGTTGATTTTGTCAAGAATGTATTTTACTACTTACCCATTTTCAATTCATCAATCATTCTTCATGTAGATAGTTTTAAAAACTGGAATGCCACGCGCACGGAACTAACTCTTTATGAATACACAGTTGTTTTAAAAAGAATCTACGATTTTTTACAAAGGAGTGGGTATAGAATTGTTTTAGGCTAATTTACTCGAATGATCAAAGCCCAATCGATTTTTCGGTTGGGCTTTTTATGCCGCGTACGCCTTACGTGTTTTCGTATCCCTTAAGAAAGCATCGAGAAAAGAGAATACAGTTTTTTGTTCTTCAGCGGAGAGTTTTTGAATCTCCGTGATGCGGTTTACAATTTTACCATCCAGCAGCACATCGGTTTTACCTACTAAGTAATCGAGCGAAACATCCAGAAGCTCAGCCATCTTAGCAGCAGCATCAATTGAGGGCTTCATCTCATCGCGCTCGTATCGGCCAATGGCCGGCCCTTTTGTTCCCAGGTGCTTTGCCAGTTCGTCCTGAGAGATACCTTTCCGTTTTCTTGCCTCCAAAAGCCTTTTTCCGAAACTCATTTGTATTGGTTAAAACAGTGAAATGGCTGTTTTGTCAAAAGTATGGAACGCATTTGTTTTATCAAAAAAGGATAAGTGCTTGCGTATTAGAAACTATCCGTTAATTTTGGAACGGATTTGTTCTGATAAAAAATATTTTCAAATGACAGACCGCAAGCTTAAAGTTTACCACTCCTTCCGGAGCAACGACAAGAAAGCCGTACCGGAATTACGCCTGATTGGCCAATGGTTAGAGCAATCCGGCTTTAAGATCGGGGAACAGGTGCAAGTCACGATCAAGGCACAGGAGATCACCATTAAACCGATAGCCGATGGAAATCACAGAGATTAAACAGCAGCTTACCATCGGCCAGGTGCTCGATCACTACGGATTGAAAGCCGATAAGAATAAAAGACTATGCTGTCCCTTCCACAACGACAAAACCCCGAGCATGCAGGTGTATGCGGAGACCAACACGGTATTTTGTTTTTCCAGTAACTGCAAGCTGCACGGCAAGGCCATTGATCAGATCGATTTTATTCTTCACAAAGAAGACCTTACCAAGCATGAAGCCATTTTAAAAGCACAGTCATTACTTGGTATCACTGAATCCAATCACCAGCCACTGGAGAAGTTGTTTAAAGTGTTCCAGGCGAACATCAAGAAGAGCGAAAGTGCGAGATCGTATTTACAAAACCGGAACATCAGTATAGAATCATCACAAGCCGGTTTTAATGCCACGAGCTGGGCGCAGATGAAACACTGCATCATCTTTCCACTGAAAGACAAAGACGATAGGATCGTAAGCTTTTACGGCCGTGCTATACACAACAAGAATGAATCGAAGCACTTCTACAGCAGAGACCGGAAAGGTTTATATCCACGCTGGCCAGTGTCCAGCACAAAGACATTGATCTTAACCGAAGCGGTGATCGATGCAGCAACGATCTACCAACTTCGTGATTTTACTTCTCATTTGGTTGCAGTACTTGCCTGTTATGGAACAAATGGATTTACACCAGATCATGAGCAAGTGATTAGAGAACTGAAACACTTAGAAGAAGTGATTATCTTCTTTGATGGAGACGAAGCCGGGAGAGAAGGAACAAAGCGCATCGCTGAAAAACTGCGAATCATAAAACCAGAAATCAAACTGAGCCAGGTAAAAACACCGGAAGGCGAAGACGTGAACAGCCTACTTCAATCACACGAACCGGGGATCCTCGCGCACCTGGTCGAGAATAGAAAGCAACTTTCTTTTTCATCCCGAAAGCCTTCGGGAGAAGAAAAAAAGCCAGAGTCAAAAACGTTGAATGCTCACCTAGATACATCGAATCCACTGAAAATCATTTACCGCACTCTTACAGCCAACTACTACGTGAAAGGCGGTTTACGAAATGAAGCCGACAGTATGCGCGTGAGTTTGGATATCGAGCATCTGCAGAACAACCGCAAGAGCAGAAGCAAAATTGACTTGTACGAAGACAAGCAAGTAGAACGGATTGCGCGTGAAGCCGCAGAGAAATTGCAATTAAGAGCAGACCTGATACAACTCGACTTAGAGCAGTTCACAGAGCTACTTGAGCAACATCGGGAGAAGCAAAATGCACCGAAAGAAACAGCACCGGAAGTAAACAACATCGCTTTGCATTACGGAAAGCAAGCGTTGGAATTTTTGAGCAAGCCGAATTTAATCAAACGCTGGAACGAGCTGATCGGAAAGGCGGGAGTGATCGGAGAAGAGAACAGCCGGATATTTTTAATGACCATCGCCATCACGCACAAAATGAAAGAGCCGCTGCATGCGCTTATCCAGGGCTCCAGCGGAAGCGGAAAGACGCACTTAATGGCGAAGGTCTACAACTTCATCCCACAACAAGACAAGAAGAATTTTACAAGAGTAACCGAAGGCAGCTTGTACAACTATGGCATGTATGATCTTCAAAACAAACTGATCTGCATTGAAGATTTAGACGGTATGAAAGAAGAAGCCCAGTTTGCCTTTAGAGAGCTTCAGAGCAAAGGTGTGATTATCTCAAGTACGAGCACCAAAGACGATAACGGAAATGTAAGCGCGATGGAAAGAATAGTTTACGGCCCGATCGCCTCCATGAGCTGTACCACGAAAGGAGAAATATACGAAGACAACATGAGCCGCTGTTTTATCATTGCCGTAGATGAAAGCATCGAGCAGAGCCGGAAGGTGATCCAGTACCAAAATCAAAAAGCAAGCGGACAAATCGATGAAGTAAAAGAAAGACAATGCACCGAGTTCATCCAAACGATGGTCACGCTCTTGAAAAGTTATGATGTAATCAATCCCTACGCAGACAAAGTACACCTGCCGGAAGAAGCGCACAAGATCAGGAGGCTGAATGGATTATATCAAGCTTTTGTAAAAGCCATCACACTCATGCACCAATACCAGAGAAGGAAAGATGAACGCGGAAGACTCGTCAGCGAGAAGGAAGATTTACAGATAGCAGCCGAGATCATGTTTGAAAGCATCCTGTTGAAAGTGGATGAACTTGATGGAAGCCTGAGACAATTTTACGAGCAGCTAAAGGCTTATATCAAAACGAAAGGCAACGATCATTACGAGTTCGGGCAAAGGGAAGTGAGGCAAGCGCTGCACGTAAGCAAGAGCCAGCTACAACGCTATTTACATGATTTGGAGCAACTCGAATACATACGACAATCCGGAGGCTATGCCAACCGAGGTTTTAATTACAAAGTGTTGTACTGGGACAACATCCAGGCATTGCGAGCAAAAGTGAAACGGCACTTGCAAGGCCAGCTTGACCAACTCGAATTAGTAGCGGCTTAAAAAAAATAGTTAGCGACCCAAGTAGTTGGGTCACCAGATGGGTCGCCAGAATCTTGCAAGAGAAATCAGAAACGAAGAAAAGAGGATGAAATAAGCCTGGCGACCCGTGACCCAAGAAAGTGTTAAGAGAGGAAAAATAAAATGTTCAAGCTTCACTACATAGAATACAATCACTTGGTCAAAAATTTTGCTGATCACCTGCAGCGATTAGGCTACAGCAAAGGCAGTCAAAGTATGCTACCCAAATGCGTACAGGAATTTTTATACAAACAGGAACAAGAACAGCTTTACGATCTAACGGAACTAACCGCATCCGACATCACAGACCATCACGAATATTTACAACAGCGTCCAAACCTGAGAAGGCCCGGGGGACTTAGTGAAATGATGATCAACCACCACCTGTATGCGTTGAAATTATTCTTCAGCTGGTTGCAAGAGTTGCACGTGATAGAAGAAAATCCCATGAGTGCATTACACTTCGAGAAGCCAACAAGTAAAGCTCACGAAGTTCTCACACGCGAAGAAATCACAAGCCTGTACGAAGCTACCGAAACATTGAAAGAACGCGCCATCCTTCACGTGTATTACGGTTGTGGGCTGAGACGAAATGAAGGAACAAAACTCAACGTAAGCGATGTACAGTTCAGAAATAAAATGCTGTATGTAAGAGAAGGCAAAGGCGGCAAAAGCAGGGCTGTACCGATGACCGAAAAGATCAGCGAAGAACTGAAAGCCTATTGCTACCAGGAGAGAAAGTCAAAGCCCAACGAGGTTGCTTTTATTACGAATAGTTGGGGAACACGCACCACCGGAGGCAAGTGCAACAACGTATTGAAAGAACTACAACAGAGAAGCGGGATAGAAAAGGAAGTAAGCCTGCACAGCATGCGCCACAGCATCGCCACGCATCTTTTAGAAAGCGGATTGAGTGTTGAATATGTGAGGGATTTTTTAGGTCACTCGTATCTGGAGAGTACACAGCGTTACACGCACATCAAGAACGTGGCAGCATGGATTTAAAAAGCTACTTACAAAAGAATCTGAGCCCGGCCACAGCAGCACGGTACGAGCGAGACCTTCAACTTTTTTTCTTTCATCTGAAACAGCCTGGCACAGCAACTTACAAACAGATCATGGACGTGATCGGAGTACTGAGAAAGAAATACAGCAATCCTAAAACAGTGAACAGGATTTTAGCAGCCATCAAAAAGTATTACGATTACTTACTGCACACCGGCACGAGAAAAGACCATCCCTGCAAAAGTATTGCGCTGAGAGACACGAGAAGAAGAAACATACAACTGCAGGATTTATTTAGTACACAAGAGCTTGAATACCTGATCGAGTCTAAACCAAAATCACAGCACAAGAATAGAAAGACAAACCAAATCAGAAATAAGTTGCTCTTGAGTTTATTGATCTATCAAGGCATGGCCAGAACCGAGATCAGCAAAATCGAGATCGATGATATCAACCTGGAAGAAGGAACGATTAGAGCAAGAGGCGATGAACGGACCAGCAGCAGGACCTTACCATTGAAAGCAAAGCAAGTACATTTGATTTACGAGTACATACACAAAGAAAGACCGGAAACAGAAAGCGGAAAACTTTTTATTGGACTGAGAGGTGATCCGATGAGTTCAGATTGTTTGTGTCGAATCGTTTTGCGTTATCAATATCTTTTTCCTGAAAAAATGTTGAACAGTCAGACGATCAGAATGAGCGTGACCAGAAACTTACTGAAAGAAGGCAAAGACATCAGAGTAGTACAAACCTACATGGGACACAAGAGTCCGGGCACGACCGAGAAATACAAACAGAGCCACACCGAAGCGTTGAAAGCCGAGATACAGAAGTACCACCCGATAAAGTGACTGAAGTACAGCCGACCCTTCTGCACGTTTTACTGTCATGCTTTTTGCGCCCACGCACTCAAGGCATCCCGCCACGCCACACAAAATACAACGCGCAAAGCCTAAGCATGGCGGGAAGCCTTGCCCGACACGCACGCAAAAAATCACGCCAGTAAAACGTGCCCAAAGCTAAGTTACATAATGTGATCTTATGCAACTCCTCGCGAAATCAAGGTGTGCTTCGCACTTTATAAAGCTGCGGGATTGCATAAGCACATTATGTAAAATAGCCGCTCATGGAGCTTCGCAGTTATGCGCTACTCACTCCGTTCAGACAAGGCGCAAGCCACAGGCGTAAGGAGCTGACGCATTTTTTTATGCTTAGCGCGCCCCCGGAAAGTTTTGTTCTTCGAATGAAGTTTAGTGCGGGGGCTTGCATCATTTTTTTGAAGCTGAAGTGCTGATAAGATTGCGGTACTGAATGAAGATTGAGCAAACGCACTTCACCTTCAAAAAAACGTCCTTCTTTTTGCGCTGCACTTTTACCCCAAATGCCTCTCGGGGTGGAGTGGCTCCCAGGCGTTGCGGCCTCAAAGCAAAGCAGGGAAGGAATGCGCGGTGAAGTTTTGCTTTGATGGCCAGCGTAGGCATGTGCGTACCTGGGAGACGAACGGAACGAAGCGTTGGCCGACTCACTTTATCAGTTACACGAATCTTCAATCGTCAGCACTCAGCGCGTGGGTGTGTGTCGGACGTGTGGCTACTTAACATAAGGTTATTATAAAATCCCGCAGCACCTCTAATCATCAAACACAAAGCGAGGAGTTTTATAATGCCACCTTATGTTAATGTAGCTTGGGGCAAGTTTTATTGGCGTGATCTTTTGCATCGAGCGCAGGAATGCAGCTCTTGGACTGGCTTTGGTTCAAGCGTGGATCGGTGCGGCCTGGCCATGTGCTGCATGAAGGGAAGGGAGCAAAGAGCATGACGATAAAACTTGCAGAAGGGTCGGGAGTGCGTCAGGTGCGGGCGGGCTTCTCCGGTCATTTAATGGACTTACTTTTTTCTTCAAATGAAAAATAAAAAGTTGGTGGCCACGGGTTGAACAAGTATCTTTAGGCTTCCACTTTTGAGGTGGAAAAAAGTTCTTTGAAAGGGAGTGTCTGGAGTTGAAAAAGTTGTCTGGGAAGTTACGCAGGGTTATATAGATATGGGTACCAAGGTGAGTACGCAGATAAGGATGAAGAGACTGGCTGGAATCATTTTGAGTTGAGGGAGTATGATGGGGTTATTGGAAGATGGTTGGTGCGTGATCCTTTTCGTGAATTTTGGTCTCCTTATTTAGCTTTCGGAAACGACCCAGTAAATATAGTTGACCCACGAGGAGGATTTACAGATCCGAAACCTGGCGATCTTAATGATGCTGGAACTCAGCAATGGGGTTTTAATGGAGTTACTAATCAATACGAGTGGACTGACATCCTTGGCGAGATAGTAATTAAGCCGGTTTCGTTGGCTTATAGAGGGGCAGAGATTGCACAATTTAGCCTTGATCGTGCCGGATGGTACGTAAGAGGAACCCAGCGGCCGACAAATTACAATCCAATCAAGAATGTCACTTTATTTGATTGCTCTGGCTGGGTTGCTTATGCAGTTGGAAAGTATCACCCTGAACTCCGAGAAAGCCTTGGAGGCTCAACAGATACATACGAAGCCTCACTTGGCAAGGCAAGAAAAACAGACCCTAAGGTTGGAGATATTGCCTTGTGGAACGGGCATGCCGAAATAGTTTATGCAGTTCATGAAGGTGGAGCTTTTTCAACAATTGGCAGTAGTAGTAAAGATGGAACACCAGTACCACATAATAAATGGAAACAGTTTAAAGGACTATCAGATCCTCAACTAAAAAGATACGGTAGGGGTGGATCTGCCAGCAATGGTGTATTTTTGGGATTCATTACTCCAATTGTATCAAAATGAGAAACGATATTTTGAAACTAGTTATCTTGGTTTTAGTGATCCTTCAAGGATGTAATAATTCAAAGGATTCAATGAAAGTAAACCAATTAACATCTTGTGTCAAGATTGATACACAAATTCTTGAAGCTAATAGTTTTGATTATGCTGAAATTATTAACTCTTACGAGCTTCCTGACTCGCTTGTTGAATCTTGGTTCAAAGATGACAAGTCTACTAAAGGACATCAAAATAAACTGCTTGCAAAGAAAGACACAAACTTCACATGGGTTCTTGTCGCCTCAATTAATGACTTTAACATCGACCCTATAAATGATAGCAGTAGTTGGATTGATATGACACAATATCTTTTAATAATTAATTCAGATTGTGATGTTATAGATGGAATAAAGGTGTATGAATACATTCCAGGCGACATGTTGGAAGATTCCATAGTATACAATGACAAACAGATATTGAACATTCAAAGGAACTGGAAATTGCAGAAAGATACTGTAGTGGTAGAGGAAAAAGTATTATGTCTTAAGACTACCAAAATAAGCAAGCGTCAGGATATGATTAACACCCCAACTGGCAAAACCCTTGGGACGCTGATAAAAGTGCTTCAGGAGGAATATGTGGCGATCAATAAAGTATTCTATTCAACCGATTCTTTGGGAAAATTTAGAGTATTGTTTTCTGAGTTTGGTGATCCGAATAAAGTATCAGAGAGTGAAGGTGAAATTATTGGTGAATTAGAATGAAGTATGCCCTTAGCTCGCGTTGGAGTTCTATTTCCTAGGGGAGTCTACCTTCTTAGCGGAGTCTCCCGCTTCGGGGACTCCGCGTTAGATTCTTCGCAGAGTTACTCGTTTCGAGAACTCCGCGTCAGAATACATGTATATATTTTGTATCACTATTGTCCGACTAAAATTTTAAAAGGGCGTCCTTTTTAAGGTCGCCCTTTATGGTTACGTTTAGTTACCACACTTCACATAGCCATGAATAAAGGTAAAAAATTTGTCGGACAGCCGATTCTTTCCCAAATACTTTCTTGCATATCTACTGATATTATTAGGCAATCCAGTAAGCAACATCAAAGTAATCGGTATTATAAGCGTCTCCCTGTGCGCGTTCATCTGGTAAGTCTTTTATACGGTGTTTTCAGTTATTGCAATGGTCTTCGGGAGCTCTGCGAAGGTATGTTGGCCTGCGAAGGAAAACTGACACATCTTGGTTTCGATCATGCTCCCGCTCGTAGTACGCTATCCGATGCAAACAACAATCGTAGTTATCTGGTATTTGAAACGATCTACTTCAAATTACTCAAGCAATATCACAGTTTTATCTCGGACAGCCGTTTGAAAGGTCTTAGTATACGTAACTTGAAAATCATAGACAGTACTACCATCCGCTTGTTTAGCGACATTCTACGAGGAGTTGGTCGTAATCCGCTGGATGGTTCACGCAAGAAAGGCGGGATTAAAGTCCATGCTCTGATGGATGCCTTTTCAGGGGTTGCAGAATTTGTAAGAATGACCGAAGCGAGGGTACATGATCGTAAATTCCTCTATCACATTAAGTTACCGGCCAATAGCTTTGTCGTATTTGATAAGGCATATAACCTGTATCATCAATTTGTGAAGTGGACAAATCAAAAAGTATGGTTCGTTACACGCATGAAAAGCAATGCCGTATTCCATGTCACCAAAGTAATTACCGACAATACTCGAAAGAAAAATGCAAAGGGTGTTCTCAAAGAGCAGTACATCACCGTAGGGTACAAAACCGCAGAGGAGACTTTACGATTAAAACTCAGGCGGATTACTTTCAAATCCGATGATGGCAAAGTGTTCATCTTCATAACCAACAACTTTACGCTACCCTGTGCGCAAATCGCTTTGATTTACAAGTGTCGATGGATGATTGAACTCTTGTTCAAACAAATCAAACAAAATTTTCCACTCCGTTACTTCTGGGGTAACAGCGAGAATGCTATCAAAATACAAGTGTATGCAGTGCTCATAGCTCAACTATTAATGGTCGTTATCCGCAAAAAAGCACAGACTAAAAAATCATTTGCCAATATGATCACTGTAATACGGCTACATTTGATGAGTTACGTTGCCTTGTTCGATTTCATCAAAGATACTTATACCGCTTGGCGAAAAAGCAGCGATCCTCCTCTACTTATCGTGTAAGGCATCTACCCCGAAAAACGAAGTATCCATTTAAGACCGATTTCTCTAATGAAATGATCGATTTTTAGACTATTTTAGTCGGACAAGAATGATTTTGTATCTTGTTTTTGTGAGTACAAAGCGGCAAATCATAGAGTCATCTGGTATTTACTTCATTACCATTACTTGCTATGAATGGCTGCCGTTGTTTGAACTCACTAACTAACCTTCTTAGCGGAGTCTCCCACTTAGATTCTTCGCAGAGTTACTCGTTTCGAGAACTCTGCGCAAGCGAGTGAACCCAACTTATACTTTTCAAGTATTCCTATTTGAAATAGAAATGCTAAATTTCTTTCTCAGCGGAGTCTCCCGTTTCGGGGACTCCGCGTCAGAATACATGTATATATTTTGTATCTTGTTTTTGTGAGTACAAAGCGACAAATCATAGAGTCATCTGGTATTTACTTCATTACCATTACTTGCTATGAATGGCTGCCGTTGTTTGAACTCACTAACGGGTATGACATTGTTTATAAATGGTTTGATTATTTAAAAAAGCAGGGACATTATATTAAAGGCTATGTCCCGATAGCTATCGGGATGCCCAATCATGTACACGTATTGATCGGTTTCAGTCAGAATGCGAAGTCAATCAATACAGTAATTGGAAATGGCAAACGTTTTATGGCCTATGAAATTGTAAAACGTATTGAACAGGCAGGAGAACACAGTACACTTACCAAACTAATGGAAGGAGTAAGTACCCGCGATCAAAAACGAGGTAAACTGCATGAGGTCTTTGTGCCATCTTTTGATTGGAAGGATTGCAGGAGCAATAGATTCATCAAACAAAAATTAGATTACATCCATGATAACCCTTGCCGTGGAATATGGAATTTAGTAATGACAGAGACGGAGTATATTCACAGTTCGGCCAAGTATTATGAAACAGGTGAAGGGATATACGCAGTAACGAACTATACAGAATTGGAGGATATAGATTTGACTAAAGCGTTGTAATTTTGAAAAAGCGCAGAGTTCCTGAAACGGGTAACTCTGCGAGGAAAAAATTCTATTCAAAATTTAGATCAGTATAATATTGATATAGGACTTTCGCCCACTCGTGTTCAAATCTATGAAAAAGGTAAGCGTATCTATTAAGATTTCTCTACCCCCGCCCATGCCGGTGTTCTTCACCGGCAACTTCGCAGTCCTTCGCCATTTCGGTTGATAGATATCAAGATTCTTTCTATTTTTAATTCTATCAATTTGTTATCCCAATGAAGTACACTTTTGTAGTAGCGGCCTTGCTAATCACATCAACGCTTCAGGCCCAAACCACCACCGCGCCACTTGGAAATCTAACAGGTTGGTATTTAGATGTACATGCCGGTTTTAATAAAGCCGTAATGAGTGGCAGCGGGGTAGATCGCATGGCTGGTGTGGCTACTTCGCATGGCTCTAAACTTCGCGTAGAAGGTCATAAAGGCTTTGAGGCTGGTATAAACGTGCGCAAAACGTTGGGTGATTTTTTTCATGTAAAAAGCGGTATTAATTTTTCGCAACGCGGTACCACGCTTTGGAATACGCCCTATGTGGAGTTTCCGGTTTATCAATCCAGTTACATTGGTATTCCTTTGCTGGTTGGCTTTGCCACCAATTACCGAACCGATGATAAAATGGCATTATCGGTAGATGCAGGCATAGCATTATTTGCCAACAGCAGCACAGATCAATTGGATTGGATAATAGACACACATGCCGTTACCGATTTCATTTTTCAACCTGAATTATCCTTTAAGATTTCGCCCATGCTTACCGTGGGGATACAATATCGGTATGCCAAAGACCTAAACAGTGCCTATACATTTTTTTATTCAAATGTCTCCGTACCCAAAGATTATGAGCATTATTATACCACCAAAGCTTTACTGGTAAGTGTTCGTCTTAAGTTACCTAACCCAACCACCGTACATGAATAATTTTATTGCTTTCTATCGCGCGGTCGGATTGTTTTGGTTTTCAATCCTTGCTTTTCAGACAGCGTTTGCTCAAACATTTGCTATCCCGCAAACGCATAAAATCAATACACCTTATGGTCCGGCTAAGTTTACCACATACACATACCAACGGATGCCTATGATGAACTATTCGCAGCAAGGGCCCGTAAGCAGGAAGTATCAGTTTTATTTGGTGATGAAAGATGGTGGAAACCTGGTTACGAAAAATCGGATCAACTTTGAAGACAGCATTAATTCCATCACATTAAAGGATGAGTCAAAGCGCGTAATCAAACCCAATGAAACGGTGCAGATTTTCCGAATGTTACCGGAGGGTGTAAAGTTTATTGGCATCCCAACGGATAGTTGTTGGTTGTTTAAATGTGCATCTGGTAAAATTAATACCTACTCGATGCTGGCCGAGCAAGACATAGCTTATGCAGTTGCCATTCAAAAGGGGGAAGGTGAAATTGTAAAATTATCGAAGGAAAATTTATTGGAATTGACAGCCGATGCCAATGATGCCGAGTTAGTAGCCATGATTGAAAAGAAAAAATTTCTGAAAGCGATTCAGCGATACAATAAGGAGAAGTAATTATTCCTGCTTCTTATGTTCGAGTTCATGAATAAGTTAAAAGATTTTGTATTCATATTTACACGAATGTCTATTTTGAAATTCAAGTGCGATGGCCCGACAAAAAGGCGGGGGTGCGATTGCAAGCGGGAAGAAGCATCTTTTTGTCTTGACTTTTTTTGGGTACTTTTTTGTGTCAAGACAAAAAAGTACCACTTAAATTAAGTTGTGTAATAATCATCACTTGGATATAGTAAGGCTTTGGATAAACTGTCAATTGTAATTATCGGCTTAATTGTAATACTCCCCGCTGGTTATGGTTAGTTCCGTTTTTGTCGGTATAACCAATCGTCCAGAAATATACTCCGGTGGCAGCATCGCGATTATTCGCTTTACCATTCCAACCTTCAAATAAATCACCTTCAAAAACTTTTTCTCCCCAGCGGTTAAATACCTGCAACCAACCGCGGTTGATGTAATTGGAGGTGATGGGTTTAAATATTGGATTAAATCTATCTTCATTCGGGCTGAAGAAATTGGGCATTTCAAGTACTACTGTGCAATCAATAAATTCTACCTCAACTGCATCGCGTGCAGAGCCGGGACATTGCGTCAGTGAAATCTCAACTTCATAAGTGCCGGATTGGGTTACTACTATGGAAGATGTTTGTGCACCGGTACTCCATTCATATTGGTAATAGTCATTTTGTGGTGCTTGTAAAAGGAGCGTTTCACCTAAGCAAAGAGTGCGATCTTGCGGCAGGTTCACTGAAATTGTTGCACTTTCCACTCGACACGGTGCCAGTATAATTCCAGATGAGTCGAATGTTTTTATAATTAACCAGCTATGGGTTGCTTGTGTGGAGGATGCCGTAAATGATAAAGTGTCTGTAAGCCACTCGAATGTGGGTGTAAAGTTGCCAATGGATTGAGCTCCGGTCAGGGAGGGTTTGTCGTTGGTGTAGGCCAACGGAGTAAAGGGTAGATCGGGGCCCACACCATCGCGGGCATAAGTAAAACTATACTGGTATGTTTTACCGGCTTCAAACGGTTTGTCGAGTTTAAGGGCAATGCCTTCTCCGCCTGGGGTCCAGTCTTTATGCCCCATCCAGACAGCCCGTTTTACACAGCCCGTTGGTGGGGGTAAATCTACAAGCGAATAAGAAATAGTTCCCAACCATTTCTCGCCATCCCACTCCAGCATATCAGAGGCTTCGAAGTCATACTGGCAACCGCAAATCTGACCCATCAATGGGGTTGGGTAAAACATACCAATCGAAGGCGATTGAAAGCAAGGATCCAGGATTTGTTGCGACTTGCCCTGAAAGAAGCTTGCAAACGCATAAAATAAAAGGAGGAATTTCTTAAATTTCACAGTGTAAAATCTACCCGGATTGCCTATTAAAAATACGATACAAACCGCTGACTTTAGACAAGTGCTGAGTATAATTCTGGGGCTTTTTCTTACATGTCCGGCTTTTGCTCAGGTTGATTCCATCGCAAAGTTTAAAGCAGATAGTTTGAAAGAACAACTTGAATTAAAACGAAAGAAAGTGGATGCTTTTTCGGATTCTCTTTCCCGTAAGGCAACCAAGGTTACGGATTCGGTAAACCAGATTCGCGCCAAAGCGATGGCTTTGATACAGGTAAAAGATACTCTCAAATTGGCAAACCGGTTAGATTCATTACGGGGCCGAATGGAGTCGATACCCGATGCCGATCGGTTGTTATTATTTGATCCGGATATCAAACAGATTGATTCACTTAAGCTGGTGATGCATAAACAAGCACAAGCTGTTTCAGCGCGTGTTGATAAAACAGAAACTCAGATTAAAAATTCAATCGATAGTCTGCAACAGAAATATGTGCAACAATCAGAAATGATCTTGCAACGCTGGGGTTTAAAAAATCCTGGACTTGATAAACTTCAAGGCGATCTTTCCGGCAAGATGGGTTGGGACATGCCACCGGTAGCACTTACGTATCCTGAGTTCTCTCCCGATCTTAAACTCAATCAACTCTGGCCCGATCTGAATCTGGGCGATTTGAAACTAAAAGACCTGTCCACCCTTGATACAAGTTTGCCTGCTTTAAACCTTCCCGGCATGCCTTCTTTACCATCAATACCGGGAATGGAGTCTATCAAAAAATTTAACACCAGCTTCAAACAAGTAAATGATACGGGCAAACAATTGAAGGCTTATCGGACTCAACTCGATAGTTTAAAGGGACTTGATACGTTGAATTATGAACAACTGGGTAAACTGGCTGAACAACAGTTGACTCGGCTGGATGAAATCAAAACTATTCAGGAGCATCACCTGAAAATGGAAAAGATTAAGCAAATGCAAACGGAATACCTGGCCAAGATGCAAGCGTATCAAGATCCTGAAAAACTAAAACAAGAGACGCTATCGAAAGCAACTGATGTGGCGACCGATCATTTGTTGAAACAGAAAACTCAAGTATCTGATGCACAGGCTAAGCTTGGAAAGATTAAACGTAAATATGGGCAAGTGCAAAGCATTAATGATTTGCCAAAACGGCCGCCAAACCCGATGAAGGAAAAGCCATTCCGTGAACGGATCTTTCCGGGTGTGGCACTTCAGGTTATTCAAAAAGATAATTATTCATCACTCTATTTTGCTCCTCATGTATATTATCGGTTGAACGGTCGCTTTGATTTTGGTGGTGGTGGTATCGTTCATTTCAATTTTGATAAGAAACCTCAGTTCATTCATAACCGCGATGTTTGGGGCTATAAAACATTTGTCAATTATCGTTTTTACAAAGCTTTTTATTTAAGGTTGGAAGGCGAGCGACTAAACCAGCAACTACCTCTTTTTGCCACAGACGAAACTTATAAGCAATGGTCAACAATATTCCTGGGTGGTATTGGAAAAGAATTCAAAATATCAAGGTTATTTAACGGGCATACATGGATGTTTTATAATATGAAGGGGCAAGATTTCAATCCTTATTCCAGCAGGATTGTTTTACGGGTAGGGTTTGATATTTCACTAAAGAAAGATCAACGCAGGCAATACATCAAGGCATTATTCAAAAAATAAAATACCCATCATTCGTACCAATGCTATCTTAATCAAACTTTGTTAGGTATTTCTTCCAGTATATTATCCAGTTTTATGAGGTTAATGTTATTTCAATTTTTGGTATTCCTTTCGCTTTCTTTGTTCGCCCAAAAGCCAAAGAAGGTAACTCCAACAGTCTATTATCCCGCCAAAGAATGGCAGCACAAAGAACCCGCAGCAGTAGGGATGGATGCTGCACTCCTGAAGCAAGCCATTGATTTTGCTAAAGCCAACGAAACGCAGGCACCGCGCGAGCTGAAGTTGAATCATTACCGCTCGTTTGGGCGCGAGCCGTTTGGTGAAGCCATCGGACCATTGAAAAATCGAGGCGATCAATCAGGTATTATCATCAAGAATGGTTACGTGATTGCCGAGTGGGGCGATCCGTATCGCATTGATATTGTAAACAGCGTAACCAAAAGTTTTCTGGCTACCGTTGTTGGCTTGGCGTATGATCGTGGATTGATCAGAAACATTGATGAACCAGTTCACACCTATGTGCCACCCATCTGGTTATACAACCCCATTCGTGCAATCAACAAAGCCGATGAGTTTGATAAGTCTGATTTAGTAGAACCATTTAATACACCGCACAACCATGCCATTACCTGGCGCCAGATGTTGCAACAAAACAGCGATTGGCAAGGCACACTCTGGGGTAAACCCGATTGGGCCGATCGGCCCGGTAAAGAATACAAAGAATGGTTAACCACCCGCAACACACCGGGCACCGTGTATGAGTACAACGACACACGCGTGAACGCATTGGCACTTGCTACGCTAAGTGTATGGCGCAAACCCTTACCGGATGTACTGAAAGAAAATATCATGGATCCGATTGGTGCTTCCAACACGTGGCGGTGGTATGGTTATGAAAATTCGTGGATTGTGTTGGACGGAAAAGTAGTGCAGTCGGTTTCGGGTGGTGGACATTGGGGTGGGGGTATGTACCTGCATGCTTACGATATGGCACGCTTTGGATACCTGACCTTGCGCAATGGAAAATGGAATGACAAACAATTGGTTTCGGAGCAATGGAACAAATGGGCACAAACACCTTCCGGTCCGCAACCTACTTACGGGTTTATGAATTGGTTTTTAAATACCGATAAAAAGTATTTGTCTAACGCACCTGAAAAAGCCTTTGCGCACATTGGCAATGGAACTAACATTATTTATGTGGATCCGGAGAACGACCTGGTAGTGGTAGTGCGCTGGATTGAAGATAATCAGATAAATGAATTTATTCGACTGTTATTGGCTGCAAAGAAATAAACTTCATTAGGGCATAACATTTAATACTTGTTAACCTGATTTTAGTTACTGGCTTACCAAACACCTACCAACCTACTTTTCTCCACCCGAAACCTTATATTTGCGCCCTGATTTTTAAAGACTAAGTAATGGGTTTAAAGTGCGGTATTGTAGGATTGCCCAACGTGGGTAAATCCACCTTGTTCAATGCAATCTCTAACAACAAAGCCGAGGCGGCTAACTTTCCATTTTGCACGATTGAGCCCAATGTGGGCGTTATTTCCGTTCCGGACGAACGTCTGAAAATTTTAGAAGGTCTGGTTAACCCGCAAAAAGTTATACCCACTTCGTTCGAGTTTGTGGACATTGCCGGGCTGGTAAAAGGGGCCAGTAAAGGCGAGGGGTTGGGCAACCAGTTTTTGGCCAACATTCGTGAAGTAGATGCCATTGCGCACGTGGTGCGTTGTTTTGAAAACGATAACATCATTCATGTAGCCGGTAAGGTAGATCCCGTTGGCGATAAGGAAGTTATTGATGTGGAGTTGCAGTTGAAGGATCTGGAATCCATTGAAAAGAAAATATCCAAAGTTGAGCGTACTGCTAAAAGTGGCGATGCCAAAGCCAAAAAGGAACTGGCTACTTTAATTGCCTATAAAGAAACGTTGCTGGCTGGCAAAAATGCCCGCAGCCTTCAGGTAGATGCTGAGGATAAAAAAGCCATTGAAGACCTGCAATTGCTTACCGATAAACCGGTAATCTATGTTGCCAATGTGGACGAAGCGGCCGTTAATACTGGTAACAAACATGTGGATGCGCTTAGGGCACTGGTGAAACAAGAAGGTGCGGAGGTTGTGGTGGTTTGTGCTGCTATCGAAGCCCAGATTGCCGAGTTGGAAAGCGAAGATGACCGGAAGGTATTTTTGGAAGAATACGGTTTGAAAGAATCAGGCTTAAATCGGTTGATCCGGGCTGCCTACAGTTTGTTGAATTTAATTACTTATTTCACTGCTGGTGAGAAAGAGGTAAGAGCCTGGACCATTCACAAAGGTTGGAAAGCCCCGCAGGCAGCCGGAGTAATCCACACTGATTTCGAAAAAGGATTTATTCGGGCAGAGGTAATTAAGATACCTGATTATCAGAAATTTAAGAGTGAAGCAGGATGCCGTGAAGCTGGCAAATTGGCAGTGGAAGGAAAGGAATATGTGGTAGAAGATGGCGATGTAATGCACTTTCGCTTTAATGTGTAAGGTTTTCTTTCTTTTTCACTTAAACTTTTCTTTGCAGTAGTTGGCTTTATTAATCTGATTTGTAGTACCTTAGCTATCCGCAATTTTTTGTAAGGCGCGGTTTTGTTAACCTATTTTTTAGCCAAAACGCAGGAGCTGTGAGAGTACGGATAGTTTTTTCACTTAAGAACAGGGGTGGCTACGTGCCTTTCCATCATCAATTTTTACTGGCCCAAACCATCAAGGGGTTGATTATGCTGGGTAAGAACGAAAAGTTTTTTTCATACACCCAGTACAACTTTTCGGGTTTGAAGGGGCAGATCAAAATCTCCCGTAAGGGACTTCACTTTTATTCATCAAAGGTTACACTGGTCTTTTCTTCTGGCGATAAGGAGTTTCTCGACTACCTTACCAACGTGTTGTTTGCTCAAAGGGAACTGCTGGTAGGTGCACTCCAACTTATTCCGGAGTCGATAGAAAATGAAGACCCGGTTTCGATTACCGATTCGGTTAAGTTCTTGTGCATCTCGCCTATTGTACTGGTGCCGGCTTCTTTTAATGATGAAAGTGGCAAGCGCTTCATTAGCCCCGAGTTGGATGAGTTCTCGGATTTACTTTACGATAGTACCATTGCCCGCATGGAAGCCAGTGGTAAGTACACACCCGAACAATTGGCTGATTTTTATAAGTTTCAATTAGTGGCCGATAAAGAGTACATCAATCGCATACAGGCTTCGCATAAAAAGTTTGCCCGCATTTATCCGTTGTACGATCTGGATATTAAATATGAAGTACGCGGTTACACGTTTCCGTTTACTTTATACGCTCCACAGCCCGTGCAGCAGTTTGTGTATGAAAATGGACTGGGTCATTTTTCGCACAAGGGCTTTGGCATGTTGGATGTGGCTCATGCCGATACTGATTCCATTCGCAATGAAGCCGACCTGGAAATAAACTATGCTTAACGGCTATTGGCTGGAAGTTGGTAATAACCTACCAATAAGTCGGCTTGCGGTCTGAATGGCCGATAATATATAAAAACCTCGTACAGATTTTCTGTTTCAAAATGGCTGCCTTCAACTTGAAAGCTATTCTGGTTGGCACCCTCAACCCAATACTGATAGTCGTACCAACCTTGTTTCAGGAATAATGTTTTTTCGTAGGCCCTCAAACTGCTGTTGTAATTCATACGCGATGCAGCCGTGTGATCCCAATCCGTAAGGGCACCCATCAGGTGAACATGGCCGGCCAGCGGTGGCGATGCCAGAGTAAATGTTACATATACATAATCACCCGAAAGGGAAGGGTCGCGGTTATCACGATTATCAATTACATAATTTCCATTCATGTCGCGGTATTGTGCGTAAGCCTGACCTTCGCGCGATCGATCAGTAAGTACTGAAAGATGGAAGGGGCGTTGGATTCGGTCTAACCGACCGGTATTTTGGCCAGGTGCATTCAAAGACCGAAAATCAACAAACCTGAATTCGTTACCGGCCATAAATTGATTGGATTGGTCGAAGAAGCGATATTCCAACTCGCGTCTGTCTTCGCGGATAAAGCTGGGTTTAATAGTACCCTGTGCATTATCCCACCGTTGGTTTTGCCGCACCCAAATATTAATTGACTCCATCGGGTTAACCACATCCACTTTAGCATAGTTAAGTTTAAAATTTAATTGTTGATTGTTTACACGAAGGGTGCCTAAGCCTTGATTTTGACCATCGAGCGAAAGGGAAACTTCGTTGGTGTAAATCATAAATCGCTTGCTTAGCAGTATATCATTTTGGTTATTTTCACGGTAAGCAACCAATAAATAATTACCCGGAATTTTTACTGCGGGAACATCAAAGTAATAGTGAATATACGGAACCGAAGTATTGATTGACATATCGTAATCCGTAATGGCATATTCATTGTAATCATTTAAAAACTCAAGGTCTTGTAGGCTGGATTTGGTCCAATCGTAATTGCAATGTACAATGCGCACATAGTAGTTACTGCGTTGGGCTATCAGGTCGTCAAATTCCAGTACTAAGTTTTGGTTATTGATGGGCGCTACGGCCGGCTTAAGTTTGTCCTGAGCGGTATTGAGAGCCGGGTAAAGTTGTACGGTTCGAATTTCTTCTTCGTAACTTTTATCGGTAAACAGTAGTTTTTTTTGCGAAAGCAAGGGTTTGATAGAACCCAGTAAAAAAAGTATGATGAACCACCTCACGTTTTTGGAAATTTACGTTTTTACAAAGATGCAGTATTATCAAATGGCATTCCAACCTAAACCAGGTAAGTAGGGTCTATTATGGCAGAACGGTTCATTTTGAGTGATCAGGAACTGATTAAGGGATGTGTGAAGGGGGAAAGGGCCTCGCAAGAGGCCCTTTATAACCGCTATTGCCGAAAAATGATGGTTATCTGCCAACGATATGCCAAGTCAACACTCGAAGCGGAAGATATTTTGCAAGAAGGCTTTATAAAAGTTTTTGCGGCAATCAAATCATTCAGGGGCGATGCTCAGCTCAATACCTGGATTACACGAATCATGATTAATACAGCCCTTAACCACCAGCGCCAAAAACTTTATTTATTACCTATGGTGGATGTAGCAAATACCAACCTGCACGAAACCGAAGATGTTAGCCTGGCCGACTTTAACCTTTCAGAGCTAATTGGTATGATACAATCGTTGCCCGATGGTGCGCGCGTGGTGTTTAACCTGTTTGCCATTGAAGGTTATAATCACAAAGAGATAGCAGCGATGTTGGAAATAAGTGAGGGAACATCCAAATCGCAATACAGCAGGGCAAAATCATTATTAAAATCAAAATTGGAGAACGCAAGAGTATATGGAAAATTCGGAGAGGCAAAAGTTTGAAGATGATTGGAAGTCAGCATTTCAGGATGCTGAGCAGCAACCATCCGACCGGGTTTGGTGGTCAATTGATAATGCATTGACTCACACGGAAGGTGGTAGCATGAAACGCAAAGTAATTTTTTACAAACGTCTGGCCGCAGCTTCGGTAATACTTGCTATGGTTGTGGCAGGTTCAACAACTTATTTTGTTAATGAAAGCCATGATGAACTGACATCTGAAAAAAACACACCAATACAACCCGAAAGTGATTCCACAACCAAACCGGATAACCTTACAACCATTACCGGAAATGAAAAATTGCAATTAACCGAAACAAATACAACCAGCCGCACTACCACCTCAAACGTCACCTCAAACGTGTTGGCTGAATCAACTTCAAACATAAATTCGACAAGCACTATACCATTATCGTTGCATGGAAATAAAGAAGTTTTAAATCAACAAACATTCTTACCGTATGATGCTTCACATCCCATGCAGGGTTTTGCCTTAGTTGCCTATGATCCATTAGCTGATCATTATGCCATCAATTTAAAAACGCGTGGTAAACCGCGTGAGGTTACCATTGTTAGAAAGTTACCTGCTATGCCTGCTTCTATGATGGCCGAATCGCGTAGGAAAAAAGCAGATGTTAAGGAAAATTTATGGGCTGCTGTAAATGCTTCAACGGGTGGGTTCAACTCTTACGCACAAAGCGATAATACATCCAGAAGTTTTATGATGGCAAGCCAATCCAGTTCGTTTAATAATATGGTATCTACTTCCAGCCAGCCAAAACCTACCGGTAACAGTTATTCTGTAGGTATAAACATGGGCGCGCGATTAGATAAGCGATGGGTGCTACAAGGTGGTGTATCATATATAAATCAAGCCCAAGGCTATACATCCAACTTTGCGGCCGTAGGATTTGATAATACCCCCAAAGCAATTGTAGCTGAGTACACAGGTGCCAGGCAAAGTCTGGTAGCAATTACACCAACCACACCATATGAAATTAACAGTGTGAATGAATTTGTATCAGTACCCGTACAGGCTGGTTATATGGTGGTAAACCGTAAGTTTGGTTTACAACTTAACTCAGGTGTGGCTACTGATATGTTTGTTCGTAATACCCTTACTGATAAGAGTGGCCAGTTGGATTCATTCTCCGAGTCAGCCGGTACCGATTCGCCCTACAACACATTCAGTTGGTCGGCTTTGGCAGGCACTGAATTCAGTTATAAAATAGGTAGCCAGTACCGGGTATCGGTAGCGCCTGGCTTACGCTATGCGCTTTCGCCCATGTTAAAAACTAATACCGAAAGCACAACCCCTGTAATGTGGGATATGGGTTTTCGGTTCCGCTATATTTTTAAATAAACCTACAGCTATGAAAAGATTTTTGATTCGAGTTGGCCGTGCCATGCTGTCGTTTGCGTTTGTAATGTTCACGCTCTTGTTTGGTATTTTTTACGAGCGCAGAAGAATTTATTTGTAAAAGTTTCAGCATCCCTTCGAACCCGGCTCCAGTTGGTTGTGTCTATCGTACTAAACCAAACTTGTGCTGCTATGAAGATGTATTTGCGCCTTTGTTATTTTCTGCTTGCCACCGTAGTTGGTACTATAATTAGTTCCTGTTCAGATAAGTGTGAGGAAACTTACAACTACGTTTACTATGAACCTGTGTATTCTACCACGGCCGCTATTCGGGCTGCAATTAAACAAGAGGCACCCCGGGCCCTTTCGCAAATTGGCAGAATATACTTTAAAGACGGATACCTCTTTATTAATGAAGCGGGTGAAGGAATTCACATTATTGATAACAGAAATCCTGCAGCACCTCAAAACATCTCGTTTCTGGCTATTCCGGGAAATTACGACCTGGCTATTAAAGGCAATATGCTATATGCAGATAGTTATGTGGATTTGGTTGCTTTCGATTTAACAACGCTTAACAACATACAGGAGGTAAATCGGATCGAAAATCTTTTCAATAATTATCAAACACTTGGTCTTATGGTAGGTTCCGAAAGGGGAATACTTACCCATTGGGAAAAGCGTGAGGGTGTAACCATTCAAAAAAGTGAGTGTACCACCTACTATCAAACGTGGGGTGGCTTCTATCATGAACGCGGTGTAGCATTTTTAAATAATTCATCCGCGGCTTCAAAAGCTGCAATAACGCCTGTGCCAAGCGCTACCGGTATAGGTGGGTCCATGGCCCGGTTTACTATTGTGGGAAATCACTTATATGGTTTGGATGGCGCCAACATCGATGTGGTGAATTTAACCCAACAAGCCGCACCAAAAGCAGTGAAGGAATTTACATTGGCCTGGGATATTGAAACGCTTTTTCCCCATAACGATAAGTTATTTGTAGGTTCACAATCAGGTATGTATATACTGGATGTTGCTGCACCGGAATCGCCTGTGCAACTGAGCCGCTATTCGCACATTCAAAGTTGCGATCCGGTTGTAGTAGAAGGCGATTATGCGTACGTAACCTTGCGTAGTGGAACAGCCTGCCAGGGCTTTACCAACCAATTGGAGGTAATTAATATCAGCAACCTGCAAACTCCGGTATTGGAAAAAACCTACGCCATGACTAACCCACACGGGTTAGGAATTGATAACGGTGTATTGTTTATCTGCGATGGTAGCGATGGCTTAAAGATTTACGATGCAACCAATATCCATGCAATAAACCAGAACCAACTGGCACATTATGCCAACATCAAAGCTTTTGATATCATTCCATATCAAAATATTGCCATGATGATTGGTGAAGATGGCTTATATCAATACAACTATGCCAATCTGCAGGATATAAAACTTATTAGTACACTTAGCATTACACGTACTGAATAATGCACGTATTCTTTGCTTTGCTGATTAGTGTTTCCGGACTGGCACAGTCTGCTCAACCCGATTCCGTTTCGAAATCCAAAAAGAAGGTTACATACTTTGCTGCTTTGCAAACGGCTTCGCTTATTGGTTGTAATGATTGTGGTAAAGGCAAAGAAGTAACTTTTTCCGGAGCGATTGTTTCGGGTGTTCGTATAAAAGCATTCGGGGTTGGTGTTGGTGTGGGGCACGATTCGTATCGTGATGCCAATACGGCCCCGATTTTTATGGCAACCAGTTGGGATATTATCAAAAGTAAAAATGCACTTGTTCTTCTGGTTCAGTACGGTACAAGCCTTAAAACCTGGCGCTACTTTCCTTATGACTATGAGGAATATGGTTATAAAAATACAGCGGGTGGTACTATGTTTAACCCCGTTATGGGCTACCGCCTTAAGTATGAAAAAGTGCAGATAACATTTGGGGTTGGCTACAAATACCAGGTTATAACCAATAGGTACGAATACCCTACCTGGCGGTGGACGGGCACCGAATATGTACCGGGCGACCCAAGCCGAAGAAATGTACGAATGGAGTTGAGCCGGCTTGTTGTTTCGATGGCTGTTGGCTGGAACTAATCCTTCAAGGTTTCCAGTTCCAGCACCATTGTTTCCCACTTATTGTTTTCAGCCGTAAGATTGGCCAATACTTTTTCAAATTTTTGCTGGCATTTGCTCAACTTCGAAAAATCAGAATACACCTCGGGCTTGGCCAACTCAGTTTCAAGTTGTTGCTTTTCTGCTTCCAGTTCTATAATCAGCGCCTCCGATTTTTTTATTTCACTGTTCAGCATTTTAATCTTCTTATCATTTGGCTGATGTGAAGGAGTGGGTTTCGTTACCGGTTCCGATTGTTTTTTAGGAACTGCTATCGTTTGCTTTGTTTCCGGTTGCGTCTGGCTTTTACGCCAATACTCGTATTCTTCGTAGGTGCCAGGATATTCTTTTATCTCGTGGTTCTCGATGTACCAGATCTTATTGGCTACCTGGCTCACAAAATGGCGATTGTGCGATACTACTACAAAACTTCCCTGATACTGTTGCAATGCCTGGATTAAAATGTTTTCCGAAATAAAATCGAGGTGGTTGGTTGGCTCATCTAATAACAAAAAGTTAGCTTCGGAGATTAAGGTTTTAGCCAATGCCACGCGCGACTTCTCTCCGCCACTCAGTACTTTGATTTTTTTAAACACATCTTCATCGGTAAACAGAAAACACCCCAATACATTGCGTAATTCCTGCTCGGTTTTATTGCTGCCCGATTGTTTCAGTTCGTCCAGAATTTCATTGTCCACCTGCAACGATTCTAATTGATGCTGCGCGTAAAATCCGTAAATCACATTGTACCCGATGGTACGCTCGCCTTCTACCGGCTCAGTATTGGCAATAATGCGCAACAAGGTGGACTTACCTTTACCGTTAGCACCAATCAGGGCAATCTTATCGCCTCGTTCTATGGTGGCATTGGTATGCTTCAGAATCTGATTTGAACCGTAAGATTTCGAAATGTCTTTTAATGTAACCACATGCCTGCCCGATGGTTGCTGGAAGGTGAACTTAAAGTTTACTGTTGCGGCATCGCTCACTACTTCATCAATCATATCCATTCGTTCCAATGCCTTTACGCGCGATTGCACCTGCCGCGCTTTGGTGGCTTTGGAGCGAAAGCGTTCAATAAATCGTTCGGTTTGCCGGATTTTAGCTTGCTGGTTTTCGTAAGCATTATTCTGAATCTCTTCGCGTAGCTCTTTCTCTTCTAAATAAAAAGTGTAGTTGCCCTCGTAGGTTACCAATTGCTGGTTGGTAACTTCAACTGTTTTAGTAATCACATTATCTAAAAATGTTCGATCGTGTGATACAACTACTACCGCACCTTCATAACTGCGCAAATAATTTTCAACCCATTCGATGGAAGGTAAGTCCAAGTGGTTGGTGGGCTCATCCAGCATGAGGCACGATGGTTTTTCCAAAAGCAGTTTGGCTAACATTACCCGCATGCGCCACCCACCCGAAAATTCGCGCAAAGGCCTATGCAAATCTTGAGTGGTAAAACCTATTCCTTCCAGCACCTCTTCGGCTTTGGCTTGCATGGTGTAACCATCCAAATGTTCAAACTTCTCCTGTAATTGGGTTAGTTTGTTCACCAGGTCATCGGAGTATTCTGTTTCCAGCTTGTGCAGAATCTTTTCAATCTGCCGTTGTGTATCCACTGCCTCTTTAAAAGCTTCCATCGCCACGGTAATAATGGCATCGTCCGATTGGTAGGAGAGTAAATCCTGATTCAGAAATCCCAATGTGCAATCCTTTGCCATGCTGATAGAGCCACTGTTGATGGATAAATCGCCATTGATAATTTTAAGCAATGTGGATTTACCGCGACCGTTCAGCCCGATAAGGCCTATTTTGTCGTTAGGGCGAATAAACATGGAGGCGTTTTCATACAACGGCCTGCCGCCTATATAATACGAAATGTTGGAGATCGAGATCATCTGACTAAAAAACTGTGCGCAAAGGTAGGGGATAAGCGGGCCTTATGCCAACCGTACCTCAAAGGTTCTATTAATATAATTTGTACAGAATTTTTGCTCGCGAGGTGTTAAACTTGCAATCTAAAATCAATAATCACATGCGTGTATTTATTTATCTGCTGGCTGGTATTATTTTGTTAAGTGCCTGCCAGACCCAAAAGCAAGAAACTCTAACCAACGATAGTATTATCAGCAACCTGCAACTGCCGCCCGGTTTTTCCATCTCTGTATTTGCCGAAGTAGAAAATGCACGGTCGCTCGCTTTGTCGCCTGCGGGTATTGTGTATGTGGGTAATCGCAACGAAGATAAAGTGTATGCCGTGCAAGATACCAATGGCGATTTTATTGCGGATAAAAAATGGGTGTTAGATACAGGTTTAAATATGCCTAATGGTGTTGCTTTTCGCGATGGCGATTTGTACGTGGCGGAAGTAAGTCGTATTTTAAAATACGAAGCAATCGAATCGAAATTGGATAACCCAGGCGAGCCGGTGGTGGTGTATGATCAGTTTCCCACCGAAACGCATCACGGTTGGAAATACATTGCCTTTGGGCCGGATGGAAAACTGTACGTACCCGTGGGTGCTCCGTGTAACATCTGCGATCCGGAACAGGAAATTTATGCAGCTATCCATCGCATGAATGCTGATGGTACCGGGCTGGAGTTATTTGCCAGTGGTGTGCGCAATACGGTTGGCTTTACGTGGCATCCGCAAACCAATGCCTTATGGTTTACCGACAACGGTAGGGATATGCTGGGTGATGATGTTCCGCCCTGCGAATTAAATACGGCACCAACGGCAGGGTTGCATTTTGGTTATCCTTACTGTCATGGTGGTACACTGCAGGATCCTGAGTTTGGTAACAAACGTGCCTGCGATGAGTTTGTAAAACCGGCTTTGAATTTTGGTGCACACGTTGCGCCTTTGGGCTTAAAGTTTTATACCGGTTCGATGTTCCCAGCACAATACCAGAATCAATTGATTGTGGCGGAGCATGGTTCGTGGAATCGTTCGAAGAAGAGTGGCTATAAGTTGAACTTAGTAAAGTTCGATGTAAATGGTGTTGCCACTGCCGAGACTTTTGTTAGCGGTTGGTTGAATGATGAAAGCCAAAAAGTTTCAGGCCGGCCGGTAGATGTATTGCAACTACCCGATGGATCGCTATTGGTATCGGATGATCATGCCGGAACGATCTACAGGATTTCGTATCAGCAACCTTAATTTTTTTTTACACGAAGTAGCAAAGCACGCCAAGGTAATTTTTGATTGTCATTACGTTTGGTTCTTTGAGCCTTTTGCGTGAACCTAAAAATCATCAGCCACTTCTTCAACCTGCTTGCCCTTGTCCACGTACATCATGCGGATAACCGGTGCCGAACGATAGGTGAGTTTTACTTCTTTGCGATGGCCTTTGTACACAAGGCTTAGTGTTTGTGCTTTCCAATAGTACGATTCGGTACGCAAGCTATACGTTGCCTTGCCATATGATTTCTCTAAGCCACGCATTACTTTGGGATCGTGGCCGGTGGTAACTTCTATTTCGTAGATAATACCTTTGTATGCCTTCACCAGAATGGATTTTACCGGTACGTCACCAATAGTCATATAATCGGTATGTTTGGTTTCGTACTGCTTTACCGGAAACTCCTTACGTTCTGTCAGATCTTTCTTAAACGCTGCGCCCTTTACGCTGTCAATCAACATCCCCAGTTTAATTTCCTTAAAACCGTTGCGCCTCTCCAATTCGTTTACATCTTGTGCATTCGAATAAGCATACGTAAGCAGCAAAAGAATTGTTAATACTCTCATGATTTTGGTTCATTGAATTGAATGGGAATTACCACTTTCACTTTATCCCACAACAACAGCAGGTCGGCCACCTTGTTTTTCTGATCTATCTGAATGGTAAAGGCTTCATACACTACATCGGTTAGCATTTGTGCCGGTACCTCAAAGCGGGCAATATCTTGTTTGGCGTTATAATTATACGATCCCCACAGGCCGGTATCCTGGTTGATAATAATGGTCCACTTATCTTTTTCGGGAATGGTGAAGATAGAATAGGTGCCGGCTTTGAGTGCATAGCTGTTGATGGTGATATCGCGGGTAACGGTTAACTCGGTTGCCTCATTGGCACCCGTGCGCCATACTTTTCCATAAGGCACTAAGTTGCCAAAAACCTCCCGACCTTTTTTGTGGGGCTGGCTGTAGGTGATTTTGAGATATGTACCTTTGTAGCGTGCTGAAACAATACTGAGCGGACTGGGGCGGGGCTTTACCGCATCTTGTGTATGTACAACAAAGGGAACCAATAGAAGTAGTATAAAAAATACCTGAGTACGATTAATCATGCCTGTCATTTTCATCGCGAATATACTATTTTGAAACTTTTATTATGCTCATGACCCGACCCGCCTTTGATGATATCTATATGGAACTGGCTGTTAACTTAGCCAAGCGTTCGCACTGCATTAAGCGCCACGTGGGTGCTGTACTTACCAAAGATACCCGCATCATTTCCATCGGTTATAATGGCCCACCATCGGGCACGCACAACTGCGATGAAGAATGGCCAGACACCGGTTGCCCCCGCGATTCCAAAGGCGGTTGTTCGCTGGCCATCCATGCCGAACAGAATGCTATTCTATATGCTGTTAAAAACAAAACCTCAGTAGAAGGTGCTACCTTGTATGTAACGCTTTCACCATGTTTAGCTTGTTCGCGCATTATTTTCAGTATGGGCATCAGGCGGGTGATCTACTTCAATTCGTATGCCGAATTTAAAGGCCTGGCTTCTGATGAAGGTGTGGATTTCTTAAACAAGTTTGGTGTGGAGTGCGTGCGTTACAACGGCAAGTTGGATAATGTAACGCATATGATTTAGGGTTGAGATTTAAAATTCAAGATTTAGAATTTCAAGATTGCAGGCAGTCCGATGCCATCAGCTATTTAACCAAAATATTATTCAGGTTTTGTAAGTTTTAGTACTAAACCCTTACTAAAGCATCAGATTCTACTTTATGGATAAAGGGTTTGTGCACATTTTGAATAAACATCGCAGTCTTATCTATAAGGTTTGCAATCTTTATTGTAATGACCCCGAAGATCGGAAAGACTTGTTCCAGGAAATTGTATTTCAAATCTGGAAATCATTAGGCAGTTTTCGAAACGAATCGGCTGTAAGTACCTGGATGTACCGTATTGCGTTGAACACGGCTATCACACATTTTAAAAAAGATAAACGTTCCGTTAAACCGATTTCCATAACCGGGATAGACTTTCCTGAATTAGACGAAGATCTGGCCGAAAGGGAAGGCCTCCGGCAACTTACGCATGCCATCGAACATCTGGATAAAATTGATAAGTCGATTATACTGCTTTACCTCGAAGAAAAAAGCTATGAAGAAATAAGTGACATCACCGGGCTGTCGAAATCGAATGTTGGGGTGCGGATTAACCGAATTAAAATAAAATTATCACAAACGTTAAAATAATAACTATGGAGCTCGAAGTGCTGAAAAAATCGTGGGAAGACTTGAATAAAAGGCTTCAACACACAACAAACTTTAACCAGAAACTTATAGAAAATATTATCGCTTCGCGTGCCCTCACTACTGTTGATAAAATAAAAAGAATGTACACGGGGTTTTATATGGTGTTATCAGTGGAGATTGTATTACTGGTGGCAGTTCTGGCAGGCAATCCATTCGATTTCCATTACAACCTTCAATTCTTGCCTTATGCCTTGTTATTGGTAGGTATTATTATCGCGTTTGTGAATCTCCGTCACCTTTCGACTTCCATTAACCGTCTCTCGGCCCGAAACAGAATTGATTTATACCTGAAGGGAATTGTTTCGATTTATGATAGGAACAAACGATTTGAAAAATGGTTTGGTGTTAGTTTGCTGGCAGTAGGGTTATTGGTTCCATTTTCATTTTTGCCGCAGAAGCTTGAACGCATGGAGCTTGGTGTGGCTCTAATGGATACGTTCATTATGATTTCTATTTCGCTTATACTTTACATAGCAGCTTTTAAGCTGGGTGCTTTTAATAACCGGCACAAGCAACGGTTGCAAAAAGACCTTGCAGATTGGGAGGAGTTAAAGTCTTTGGCGAATGAGTTGGATTGATTTTTCAGCACCTGAGATAACATTAATCGTTCGCTTGCAATGTTCAATAATAAAAAACGTCTCGCGTACCAGCGAGACGTTTTAATTCAAAATGATTTGAAGAACTTACAAACTCCAGCCTGCGCGGTACTCGCGTTTTACAAATTGGTTGGCCTCGTCAAAGTTGGTAATCTTCATATTCTTGGCATCCCACAATAATTTCTTGCGTCCGGTAAAACCTTTGTCGGTGCGAAGGTTATAACTGCGAATGGCAAGGTTACCCATCAGCACGGCTTCAGTAAAAGGTCCTGCAAATTCAAAAGGTGAACTCAATTGCATTTTACCATAGCCGGCAATGCAGGCATCAACCCATTGGGTATAATGTCCTGCTTCCTGGCCTTGCACACGCGGTAGGGTGGCAGCCGGGAATTTTATATCCTTCATACTCGCTGTTGGCAACAACACCGGCATGCGCTCGTAGTTGGCCATCAGTTTACCTTTGGTACCTTCAAAGATGTAGCCATTGCCACCACCATCGCCTAATTTTTCATCGGGCAATAATTCATCGGGGCGTTTGGGTAGTAGGCCACCATCCATCCACGTAAAGTTAATGTTGCCTTTGCCATCGGTGCGCGGAAACTTTAAATGAATGATAGAAGATGAAGGGCAGCTATCGGGGTAGTCGGCAACTTTAAAGAAGTCGGCCCATGCAGTAGTAGCACTACATTCTACTTCAGAAGGATAATCTATTGGCAAAATGCGGAAAGCAGCATCCATAATGTGGCACCCCATATCCCCCAAAGCCCCGGTTCCAAAGTTCCACCAACCGCGCCAGTTAAACGGATGGTAAGCAGGATTGTACTCGATGTCTTTAACAGGACCTAACCATAAATCCCAATCCATTTCTTTAGGCACCTCGTGTTTGCCGGTTGGGGTAGCAATGCCTTGTGGCCATACGGGGCGGTTGGTCCAGCAATGCACGGTGTGTACATCGCCAATCAATCCGGCATCCACCCATTCCTTGGCAACGCGCACATAATCCGCGGAAGCGTATTGATTACCCATTTGTGTAACCACTTTGTATTTTTTAGCAGCTTCAGTTAAAGCGCGCGCTTCAAAAATATTGTGCGTAAGTGGCTTTTGCACATACACGTGCTTACCGCGTTGCATGGCCGCCATAGCCGCTACTGCGTGCGTGTGGTCGGCAGTGGATACAGAAACGGCATCGATGTTTTTCGCTTCCTTATCTAACATTACGCGGAAGTCTTTGTAATACTTTGCGTTCGGAAAATTCTTTTTCGATTCTACCGTCTGGCGTTCATCAATATCGCAGAGGAAGGAAATTTTTGCTTTCGGATTGCCTTTGATTTTTCCATCAATACTGCCGGCAAAACCGGTAAGGTCGCTGGTACCTTTACCGCCTACACCAATACCGGCAATGTAAAGTGTATCGCTGGGCGCGATGTAGCCGGGGCCGCCTAATACGAAACGTGGAACTATGGAAACTCCTGCTGCACCTAAGGCAGCTTTCTTAACAAAACTTCTGCGTGAGATCATACGGTAGAACGTGTGCTTTTAAAGTGTGATAAAAAAATTAAAGACTATAGCCTTCGCGGTAATTACGTTTTACAAACTGGTTGGCTTCATCGAAGTTGGTGATCTTCATGTTGGGGCCATCCCACAACAACTTGATGTAACGACCGGGATAATCGAACTGATCGGGTCGGCCACCTTCGCGTGGTTTACGAATATCAAAACTTCTTAAAGCCAGATTGCCCATTAAAATACTTTCAGTAAGCGGGCCAGCAATTTCAAAGTCTGAACTCAATTCGGTTTTGCCATAACCGGCCATGCAACCATCTACCCATTGCAGGTAGTGGCCAGGTTCAGAACCACCAACAACGCGTGCATACTTTTGCGGTACGTTTACTTCTTTGGTTCGTGTAGTAGGCAACAACTGGGGATTGATTCCATACGTACCACACATCATCTTGCCTTTTGTTCCAATCAATAACACCCCGTTGCCACCATCGCCAAAAACTTCGTTGGGGCCTAACTCATCAGGGCGTTCGGGTTGAATGCCACCATCCATCCAATGGAATTTAATGTCGGGTTTGCCATTGGTACCCGCAAACTTTAAAGTGATGTGTGAGGAAGGTGGGCAGCTCTCCGGAAAATAGCCGCGTTTAAATTCATCTACATAAACACTGCCTACGCTTGCTTCCACTTCCGTGGGATAACCTAAGCCAAGTGTACGGAATGCGGGTTCAATAATATGACAGGCCATATCGCCCAGTGCACCGGTGCCATAATCCCACCAGCCGCGCCAGTTAAATGGAACAAGTTTATCTACGTAGTCTTTGTAAGGAGCAGTACCCAACCATAAATCCCAATCTAATTCTTTTGGTACTTCGGCTTTGTTGGCTGACCACGGAATGCCCTGCGGCCACACGGGGCGGTTGGTCCAGCAATACACCGTGTGTACATCGCCAATCAAACCAGCATCGAACCATTCGCGCATTTGTCTTACGCCATCACCCGATGCACCCTGGTTGCCCATTTGCGTTACTACTTTGTATTTCTTCGCAGCTTGTGTAAGCATGCGCGCTTCGTAAATGTCGTGCGTTAAAGGCTTTTGTACATACACATGTTTGCCCAATTGCATGGCGGCCATCGCTTGTACAGCATGCATGTGATCGGGTGTGGATACTGACACAGCATCAATGTGTTTGTGTTCTTTATCCAACATTTTGCGATAGTCTTTATAATACTTCGCTTTAGGAAAATTTGTAACTGAGGTTGCTGCCCTGCGGTCGTCCACATCGCATAAAAACGCAATGTTAGCCTTCGGGCTTTTCGCGAAACTGGCAAGATCGCTCTGACCTTTGCCGCCTACACCAATACCGGCAATGTAAAGTGTATCGCTGGGGGCTTTATAGCCTTTGCCCAATACATGGCGTGGAACGATGGTTACGGCTGCTGCTGCCAGGCCGGCTGTTTTAATGAAAGATCTACGGGTAGTCATAGTGGTTGCTGGTTACTAGTTGCTGGTTTCTGGTTACTTGTTTCTCGTGATACTGGTTTCTGACTTCTTGCTTCCCGATAGCTATCGGGAGGTTGTTTTGATTAACTTACTAAAACCGATTACCGATTACTGTTCACCGGAAATCGATTACCGGGTTAACTATCAAACTTCACACTTTCGGCAAGCGTACGTTCATCATACTTCATGCCATATTGGTCTAATACATCTTGCGGAACGCCATCCCATTGGTTGGGTTTGTTGCCCATGTAGCCCAAATCTTTAATACCGATTTCGGATGTAAAGAAGCCACACGCAGTGAGGTCGCGCATTAAATTGAAGAAGGCCACACCTTGTGCGAGTTCAGGTTTTGCTTTTTCAGGATAAGCGATTTCATCAATCATTTCGATTTGCTGTGATGCACTGCACGAAGCAAAGTCGGCATTGAAGCGTTTCATGCATTGCAGGTCGAGCCACTTCAATCCGCCACGCATGGGCGTTTGATGGCGCGGCATATCTTTTACAATGAACTCGATAAACTCCGGTACTTTCGCATCGGATGCGGAGCCGGAAGTATCATCTTTGGGAATGATGATATCCGCCAGCAGGCGAATGGTTTTCATTTCGTGCTCATCGAAAAATGTTTCGCTGAGCAACTTATGCTCACGTTTCAACTCATCGGGTGTGCGATCGAGTGTGAACGTAGGAAGCTCAGGCGTTTTTTCTTTTGGTGGCTCACACGATTGGTTGAGTAGGGCAGTGGCACCAAGCGAACCAACGGCAAGTGTTTTTAAATATTTTCTTCTATCCATAACCTCACCCCCAACCCCTCAACCTCATCCGGCCTTTGGCCACCTTCTCCGCAGGAGAAGGAAATCGGCCTAAAGCGCTTTTTAGGAGAGGGGGGAGGATTTGTTTTTAATTATTAAACTTAGTCTCTAGTATTTAGTATTTAGTCGTTAGTCCTTAGTCGTGAGTTAGAATGAATTACTAATTACTCAGGACTATGTACTAATGACTAAAGATTTTGTTTTTTCAATTCATCAATAATAAATTCGCTCGCGCGCATCGACAAGGCTAATATTGTCCATGTTGGATTTTTATCAGCTTGCGATACAAACGGGCCACCATCCACTACAAATAGATTCTTCACATCGTGGGCTTGGTTAAATTTATTCACAACCGATTTATTTTTATCGTTGCCCATGCGTGTAGTTCCTACTTCATGAATGATTCTGCCCGGAGCTTCCAGTCCATAATCATTCTCGGCACTGCCCTGTCCCCACGTAACCACACCGCCCATTTTGTCAATGATCTCAGCAAAAGTTTCCTTCATGTGTTTGGCTTGCTTCACTTCCTGATCGCTCCACTTGTAGTGAAAGCGTAGCACCGGTATTCCAAACTTATCAACGGTGGTAGGATCAATCTCACAATAGTTGTCTTCGCGGGCAATGGCTTCACCTCGGCCAGCCATTCCAAATGTAGCCCCGTAGAAATAGCGGTAGTCATCTTTCAAGGAAGCACCATAACCACCGGCTGCTTTTTGAGTACCATCGCGACCAGGATACTTACCATTTAAACTTTGCATGCCAAATCCAAAACCATAGCCAGGCATACCCATACCGCCCCAGTATTCAATGTGGTAGCCACGTGCAAAGTCTAACTTCTTATTATCCAACCACCAGGGTGTGTACACGTGCATACCACCTACACCATCTTCGTTGTAGCGCTTGCGACCAATCAGTTTTGGTAAGATACCACCCATAGAAGCACCCGTTGAATCGTGCAAATATTTTCCAACCACACCGCTTGAATTGGCAAGACCATTAGGGAACAGGCTTGATTTTGAATTGAGTAACAGCCGTGCTGATTCGCAAGCACTCGCAGCGAGTATTACAACTTTGGCGTTAACCGTATATTCTTGCTTGTCGTCTTTATTTACAAATGAAATTCCTGTTGCTTTTCCGGATGCATCGGTTATTACTTCGCGGGCCATCGCATTTGGGATCACATCTACATTACCGGTTTTTAGTGCAGGGTTTACCAACACCGATGACGATGAGAAATCGCCATACACTGTGCACCCGCGATTACATTGCGAGCAATAGAAGCAGGCTCCGCGCGTATCGTTGATAGGTTTGGTTAAGATCGATAACCTGGAAGGTATTACTGGAATGTTAAGTTGTGTAGCTGCTTCTTTAATGAATAACTCGTGCAAGCGAGGCTTGGGTGGTGGAAGAAAAATACTATCCGGATCGTTGGGCAGATTTTCTTTTGAACCGAATACTCCAATCAGTTTATCTACCTTATCATAATAAGGAGCTACATCGTCATAGCCGATAGGCCAGTCATCACCAAGACCATCAATACTTTTGCGTTTAAAATCTTTTGGCCCGAAGCGCAGGGAGATACGGCCCCAATGGTTTGTTCGTCCACCCAACATGCGCGAGCGAAACCAATCGAACTTAGTTCCATTCTTATGGGTATAGGGTTCTCCTTCCAGTTCCCAGCCGCCATAGGCAGCATCGAAATCGCCAAAGTGGCGATAGGGCGAACTGGCACCTCTGCGAGGCGATTCCCACGGCCATTTTAATTGTGTAACATTTTTAGCGGGATCGTATAAAGGACCAGCTTCCAGCAATACTACTTTAATGCCAGCATTGGCCAACACATAAGCAGCCATACCACCACCGGCACCGGAGCCAACTATGCATACATCGTAATCCTTGGGAGTTTTTTTGATTTGAAAATCGGGCATACTTTCCTGAATAAGAAAAAGTAAGATGGCCCAAAGGTTTTAGAAATCAAAGCATGATTTTATAACCGGAATGTTAATTAATTGAGTGATCGTTTTGTGTGTGCGGGTTGCGCTTGGGTACGGGATCATAACCACTGGTGCCCCAGGGGTGGCAGCGACCTATCCGTTTGGCTCCGAGTACAATACCTTTTAAAACTCCCCATTCCTGTATAGCTTCGATGGTATATTGGGAGCAGGATGGTGTATGGCGGCAATGCGCACCCAACAACGGAGAGATAGTAACCTGGTAAATACGAACGGGTAGAATGAAAAGTTTTTTCAGCATGAGCAACAAATCTCCTCGTTAACCTGCTTGATAACAAATTAGTTCGTAAGAATTATCTAATATTTAAATAAGCAAACCCAATTGAGTATGAAATCAGTAGTACTAATCTTATTGTTTACAAGCCAAATTTTATATTCCCAAAATCCGGTAGGTCTTTTTGAAAATCATGCCGACATCGGCAATCCAATCAATAAAGGAAGTGTAACGTATTCCATGCTCGATCAGGTTTATCAGATTACAGGCAGTGGTTATAACATTTGGTTTGGCCGCGATGAGTTTCACTATATATACAGAAAAATTTCGGGCGATTTTATTGCCACTGCTAATTTTCAATTTGTAGGAAAGGGTACCGATCCACACCGGAAAGTTGGTTGGATGGTAAGAGCCAACACGCAGGAAGATGCTCCGCACATGAGTGCCGGTGTGCATGGCGATGGCTTAGCTTCGTTGCAATGGCGCCAGTTAAAAGGTGCGCACATGCGCGATCCGGAAGATGAAATAAAATTCACAAAACGGAATCCGCAGATAATTCAGTTGGAGCGTGCAGCTGGTGTTTACATCATGCGGGTAGCAAATCCAGGCGAACCTTTACAAGAAGTGGGTCGGTATGAACTTAACACGTTGCCCGATTCGGTGTTGATAGGAATTTTTATTACCGCTCACAACAAAGATGTAATTGAAACAGCACAGGTATGGAATGTACAGATCGACAGACCGGTAGCTGAAAGTTATAATGCTTACCGCGAAGGTTTTATAGGTAGCCGCCTGGAGGTGATGACCATAACGGATGGTAAACGAAAAGTAATTCACGAATCGAAAACTGGTTTTGAAGCACCCAACTGGATGCCCGATGGCAAAACACTTTTAATTAATGAAGGTGGTAGTTTGTACAAAGTGTCAATAGCCGATGGTAAAAAAGAAAAACTAAATACCGGTGCTGCCAATCGGAATAACAACGATCATGTTATTTCTTTTGATGGTAAAATGCTGGCCATTAGTTCGCACCGCGATGGTTTGCCCGGAGGCGGTTCCACAATTTATACTCTACCACTGGCAGGTGGTGAACCGAAACTTATTACAGAAAACACACCTTCATATTTACACGGCTGGTCGCCCAATGGAAAAGAACTACTCTTTGTTGGCCAGCGTGGCACTGCATTTTATGATTTGTATAAAATCAGCTCCAGTGGTGGTGTTGAAACAAAACTCACCAATAATACAGGCTATCACGTAGATGGTTGTGAATATTCGCCCGATGGAAAATACATTTACTACAATTCAAGCCAAACGGGTACTATGCAACTGTGGCGCATGAAACCCGATGGTACGGGTAACGAGCAACTTACGTTCGATGAATACAACGATTGGTTTCCGCATATCTCGCCCGATGGAAAGTGGATTGCGTTTATTTCATTCCCAACAACCATTAATCCGAACGATCATCCTTTTTACAAACGTGTGATGTTGCGCTTAATGCCAGCCAACGGAGGAGCACCTCGTGTAATTGCTTACGTATATGGCGGACAAGGCACCATCAACGTACCTTCGTGGTCGCCTGATAGCAAACAGATAGCATTTGTGAGTAATTCAGAAAAGGCGAAGTAGTTACTCAAAGGAGTAAGTCATCTCACCATCTTTTCCATCTTTCACCTGAATGCCTAATTTCTTCAGGTCGTCTCGGATTTTATCTGAAAAGGCAAAATTTTTATCGGTGCGGGATTTTTTACGCAACTCGATCAGCAATTCGATGGTTCCCTTTAGTGTTTCATCGTTTTGTTCCGATTCTTCTTGCAAGCCCAGCACATTTTCAACAAACCCGATAAAGGTGCTTTTAAATGTTGCGAAAGTATCTCCGTCAAGATCTGCCAGCTTAATGTTGCCGGATTTCAGATCGTTTATGCGCGAAGCCATTTCAAATAACACAGCCAGTGTTTTGGCAGTGTTAAAATCATCACTCATGTTCCGATAGCACTCTTCGGTTAATCGGTTAAATTCGCTGCTAATTTCACTGGTTTTTGCACCAGGTGCAGGTTCCATCCTTTTAAGCAATCCAAGCGCATTTATTAATTTCTTAAATCCTTTTTCTGCGGCCTGTAGTGCTTCATTCGAAAAATCCAATGTGCTGGAGTAATGCGATTGCAACATAAAAAACCGTACGGCCATCGGTCCATAACCTTTGTCGAGCAGTTTATGTGTTCCGGCAAATAACTCGCGTGGTAAAAAAGAATTGCCCAACGATTTACTCATCTTTTGCCCGTTAACGGTAAGCATGTTGGAGTGTAACCAATAGTTAACCGGTGCTTTACCCGTTGCGCCAGTGGCTTGCGCAATTTCACACTCATGATGTGGAAATTTTAAATCCATACCACCGCCATGTATATCGAACGTCTCGCCAAGATATTTGGTGCTCATAACAGTACACTCAATGTGCCAGCCCGGAAAACCATCCCCCCAGGGAGATGGCCACCGCATGATGTGATAGGGCGAAGCTTTTTTCCAAAGCGCAAAATCAATTTTCTCACGCTTCTCATCTTGATTATCCAACTCGCGCCCACTCGCCATCAACTCTTCAATGTTACGACCTGATAGAATTCCGTAATGATTTTCTTCGTTGTACTTGCGAACATTAAAATAAACCGAACCATTCGATTCGTAGGCGAGGCCTTTTTCCAACAGCTTTTTAGTGATCTCAATTTGCTCCACAATATGCCCGGTGGCACTGGGCTCAATGCTCGGTGGCAGAATATTAAATTGCCGCATCACTTCATGAAAGCCTTCGGTATAGTACTTCACTATTTCCATGGGTTCCAGTTGTTCAAGCCTTGCTTTCTTGGCAATTTTATCTTCACCTTCATCGGCATCGTTTTCAAGGTGGCCTACATCGGTTATGTTACGCACGTAGCGAACTTTATATCCTAAAAACCGGAAGTAGCGCGACACTATGTCGAATGTGAGAAAAGTGCGCACGTTGCCAAGGTGTACATCGTTATAAACGGTAGGTCCGCATACATACATGCCAACAAAACCGGGTGTAATGGGTTTAAATATTTCTTTCTTTCCGGTTAACGAATTGGTTATAGATACCGGGTGCTTGTCAATCTGCTTCATAAATCAAATCCAACTGCGAAAATACGATAAAAGTCAAACGGTTATATCGTATTCTTGTGTGGATTGGAATAAATAGGAGGGTAAGTTTTCTGAAGTAATAATATCTAATGGAAAGAGATAGTGTGGATTAAATCTTCGGTTGAAGAGCAGGTGATTAGCCAAAATCTGTGTTCCTAACTTTGCTTGTCTGGTTGGGTTTTGATTGATAATAAAATCGATGGTACCTTTTTTCAGGCAATCAACATTGGCAGGAATAAGGTCGTAGCAAATAATCTTTATAGTAGCATTAAACACCTTGATAATTTCTGCAACTTTAAAACCTTTGGATGTGCTGATTAGCATACTAACCGGATTATGCTGCTGAATGATTTCCGCTAAGTTGGTTTTCAACTTACTTTCATCTTTACTATTTAACCAGAAGGAATATACGCGGTGATTGTTGCCTATAAAGTCACGAAAGCCAGCTTCTTTTTCTTTCAGGTGAATGGCATTTTGAAGATCCTCATCTATATGCAGAATTATAAGTGTTTCTTTTTTACAAAGACCTATGGAAGCAAGTTGTCCCGCTAACCTGCCGCTTGTTATCAAATCTTGTCCAATAAAGGCAAGGGGTTCAATTCCAGGAATTTTAGAATTGATTAGTACGTACGGGATATCTTTAGCTGCCAGATTTTTAAATAATGATATGGATGGGAAGTAGAAAAGGGGGGCAATGAGTACGGCATCGGGTTTGGAATGGAAATTTTTTAACGCAGCTTCTATAAAAGAGTCGCGATTATTTAACTCGTAAAAAAAATTTTCAATCCTTAAACCTACTCCAAGTTGCTGAAATTGTCTGAGTGCTGCTAAAATTCCGTCATATGCCTGTTTCCAGAAAGGGTCTGTCTGTGGGTTGGGGAGTAATGTTGTTATAAGGTGTTGTTTGCTTTTACCCAGCGTTCGCGCAACAAGGTTAGGGCTGTAGTTAATCTTGGTAAGAATCTCATTAACCTTTTCTTTCGTAATTTTTGAAACCTTTCCCCGGTTGTGGATAACCCGATCCACAGTACCTTCCGATACCCCGGCCATTTTTGCGATATCTTTTATTCGAATAAGGTTGCCAGATGCCTCCATGCTGCAGTAAATATAATTCAGAAATGTTGACTTTTTAAGTAGCGTGTGCGCACACACAAAACATGCTGGCAAATGGTCGTTAGGACAATATCCCTACACTAAAATTTGTAAAATCTGAGTATAACAAACGTAACCGCAATCGTTTTCGTAAAAAAATATTGAGCTTTTTGAATATAGCGTGGCCAAAATTTTAATTTTGAATAATAACCATTGTCCGGAATTTTATTTTGGCCATGTGTTTATAAACAAACAAAAACCCTAAACAATTATTTTATGATGAGAAATCTCTACAGAAAACTCTCGCTCACGATGTGTTTTCTGCTAACGATTGCATCGGTTATGGCTCAGGAACGAACCGTATCGGGCACCGTTACAGACGAAACAGGCAGTACTATGCCTGGTGTAAACGTGTTATTAAAAGGTACTTCATCGGGTACCGTTACGGATGGCGATGGAAATTTCAGAATTTCCATTCCGAACGATCAGGCTGTGCTTGTAATTTCCTTTGTGGGCTATGCCACATCAGAGGTTATTGTGGGGTCGCGCTCGGTTGTAAATATTCAACTTACATCGGATGTTCAAACCTTAACAGAACTTGTGGTAACCGGTTACTCAGTTGATAAAAGGCGTGAGTTAACTGGTTCGGTTTCTACTGTAAAGGCGAAAGAACTTACCATTGCGCCAACAGGAAACGTAGAGCAAATGCTGCAGGGTCGCGTAGCCGGTGTTACGGTAATCACCAACGGTCAACCCGGTACCACCAGCCAGATTCGGGTTAGGGGTTTTGGGGCATTTGGGGGTAATAGTCCGCTATACATTGTGGATGGTGTACCAACTGACAACGTTAATTTTATCAATCCCGATGATATAGAAAGTGTGACAGTATTAAAAGATGCTGCAGCGGCTTCCATTTATGGTGCCCGAGCTGCTAGCGGTGTGATTATTTACACAACTAAAAAAGGAACAAAAGGTGGTGGCAGGAAGCTTTCTGTAACCTATGATCAAATGGTGGGAGTGACGAATCCTGGTAAAGGCATTGAAATGTTAAACCCCACAGACTTTGCAGAGTGGACTTGGAATGCAATTAAAAATACCGAAGACGCTAATGCAAGGGCAGAAAACCGTTCGCCTAATTATGGGACAGCATTGGCTAATTTTAATCATCCCCAGTTTGGAGGTGGTCTTACTCCGACAATTCCACAATACCTAAGAGTTGGATCTCAAAATGGGGCTGCTATTACTGGACCGGTCGATTTAGCAGCTCAAAGATTACTTTATAATATTGATCCAAGAAATGGTCCCATTTATAATGTAATAGCAGCTAACAGGGAGGGAACAGATTGGTATGATGCCATTACCCGAAATGCCCCTGTTACTAGACAAACCCTAGGTTTTAGCGGAGGTGGAGACGGTTATCGGTTTTATGTAGGATTAAGTGGCCAAGATCAAAAAGGTATTCTTCTGCATCAATCATTTAAAAGATATGCAATGAGAGCCAATGCTGAGTTTGATGTTAAAAAGAATATAAGAGTGGGACTGAATACTCAGTTCACCTATAGGCAGGCATTGGGGTTGGTTGGTGATGGTGGTGGAATAGGTAGTGCTGATGATGAGAATGACATCTTAGCTGCTTTCCGGATGCCAACTATTATTCCGGTTTATAACGTTTTTGGCGGATACGCAGGCACTGCGGCTGGAGGCTTTAATAACCCTCGAAATCCTGTGGCAAATCGGGATGGTCAACGAGATGATAGAAACTTTAACGGTATGGGGTTTGGTAACGTATATGCAGAGTATGATGTTATTCCTGGCTTAACACTTCGAACAAGCATTGGTGGTAGCTACACTAACTATGCATATAAATTCTATGGTCGTTGGCAATATGAGAACTCCGAAAACAACTCAGCGTTTACTTTCGGTCAGGGAAGTGGTTACAATTTCGGGTGGACATTTACAAATACAGCCAACTATAAAAAGACTTTTGATATACACAACTTAGATATATTGATAGGTCAAGAAGCTCTTAATACAGGTGCTGGTTGGGATTTAAGTGCGACTGGATTAAATCCATTTTCCTGGGATCCTAATTTTGTTAATTTAACTCAAACCAGTTCCCGCATTGTGAATAGTTCACAATATTTAGGAGTGAATTTTTACTCTTTGTTCGGTAGAGTAAATTATAGCCTCAAAGAAAAGTATATACTAAGTGCTGTTGTAAGGCGAGACGGTGCAAGCCGTTTTGGTGCTAACAATAGATTTGGTGTTTTTCCAGCAGTTTCATTGGCATGGCGAATCTCTGATGAGGCTTTTATGGACGCCTTACCTTTCGTGAGCGATTTGAAAATAAGAGGTGGTTATGGAGCGATGGGTAATTCAAACAACGTTGATCCCAATAACCAGTTTAGTTTGTATGGTGGGTCACTTGGTGCGTCATCTTATGATATCACTGGATCGAATAGTAGCGTTATTCAAGGTTTCTACAGAACCAGAATTGGAAACCCTAATGCCAAATGGGAAACTAGTATCACCAAGAATATCGGATTTGATGGAAATTTATTCGATGGAAGGCTTGATATTATTTTAGATTTCTGGGAAAAGGACACTAAAGATTTGCTATTAGCAGTTCCAATTACAGCGACTGCAGGTCCAAACGCGGCAGTGCCATCTGTAAATATAGGCCGAATGCTTAATAGAGGCCTTGACATAGCCATCACAGGCAAAGGAAAATTCAGTTCTGATCTTTCTTATGAAGCCACATTAAATGGTAGTTTTCTTAAGAATGAAATTACAGAACTTCCTCCTGGACAAACCTATTTAATTACAGTTAACCCTGGCTATAGAGGAATTACACCCATACGAAATCAGTTAGGAGGTCCGATATCTGGTTTCTTTGGTTATAAAGTACAAGGCATTTTCAAAACTCAGGAAGAAGTAAATAATGCGCCTGCACAGGCTGGTAAAGGTATTGGCCGCTTCCGCTATGAAGATATTAATAAAGATGGAACAATCAATGATTTAGATCGCACAGCCTTAGGTAGCCCTGTTCCTAAGTTTACTGGTGGGTTTAATTTTGTACTTAGATACAAGAATTTTGACTTAGAAGCATATACCTATGTGTCTCTGGGAAATAAAATTTTCAATGTTTCTAAATGGTTTACCGATTTTTATCCTTCATTTCAAGGTGCATCAATTAGCGCACGTGTCAAAGATTCTTGGTCTCCAACTAACACAGGGGCATCAACCCCAATTTTTGAAAGTGCTTCAAACTTCAGTACTAATACTCAATCGAGTTCTTTCTATGTTGAGGATGGTAGTTACTTGAGAATGCAAAACCTTACTTTAGGTTATAATATACCTTCTGCGACCTTAAACAGGATTGGATTAAATAGGGTTAGGATATTTGCTTCTACCAATAACTTATTTACAATAACCAAATACAGCGGATTAGATCCTTCAGTAGGAGGTGCAGCTGATACCAGTTTTGGTATTGATGTTGGTAATTATCCGATCACTAGAAGTTTTACTGGCGGATTTAATATTGGTTTTTAATTTTTACCAAAATGAAAAAAATGATTTTTAATATGAAAAATAGAATAAGAAAGACAATAGCCTTAACATTAGTGTTAAGTTTTGCTATCATGTATTCTTGTGATGACAGTTTCCTCGAAGTGCCTGTAACAGGACAATTGAACCAAACTGTTTTATCAGGTAGGTTGGGTATTGAAAGTGCCCTGATTGCTGCCTATGCGCAAGTTAATGGCCGTGGTAATAGGATGGCAAGTCCATCAAACTGGGTATGGGGCAGTATTCGGGGCGGAGATGCCAATAAAGGCACTGACCCAGGCGATTTTTCTGACATTAATCCAATACAACGATTTGAAGCATTACCAACACAAGGTGTTATCAGCGATCGGTATAATGGATCATATGAAGGCGTTGCCAGGTGTAATGCAGTTATGAAGCTTTTAAGTTCAGCAGGCCCTGATGTATCAGACGCTCTAAAAATTTCTTATGAGGCTCAAACTAGATTTTTGAGAGCGCACTACTACTTTGAACTTAAACGACATTTTAATGATACACCTTATGTAGATGAAAGTGTTGACGTTGGGACTGGGATAGAAGCTGTTAAGAATGATGTTGATCTTTGGCCAAAGATTGAAGCTGATATGGAGTTTGCATTTCAGAACTTGCCTGTAACCCAAGGCCAGGTAGGAAGAGTTAACAAATGGGCAGCAGCCGCTTACCTGGCTAAGATATACATGTATCAGAACAAATTTGCCCAGGCAAAGACGTTGTATGATCAAATGATTAATCCCGATGGTACGGGGAAGGTCGTAACTTCCAATAACAAGACATGGGGTCTTGTGCCTTATTATGCCAATGTTTTCAAAGCTTCCAACGATAACCATGAGGAGTCTGTATGGGCTTATCAGGCAGCAGCCAATACTGGTTCGGTAAATAATGCCAACCCAGAGTTTGACCTTAATTGGCCATACAATACTGGTCCAGACGGGCCTGGAAATTGTTGTGGATTTTTCCAACCTAGCTTCGAACTCGGTAATTCTTTTAGGACGGGTGCAGACGGACTTCCTTTATTGGATGGTTCGTATAATGTGGGTGCCAATCAATTGAAAACAGATATGGGCTTAGAATCTGCCGATCCATTTATACCAGATGCTGGAACTCTTGATCCTCGAATCGACCATTCGATCGGAAGGAGAGGCATTATGTATCTTGATTGGATAAAATTCCCTGGTAAATCTTGGATAAGAAACCAACCTAATGGCGGTCCTTATGCTCCCAAAAAATATGTTTATTACAAATCTGATAAGGGTAGCCTTCAGGATAATAGTTCATGGACTCCCGGATACACTGCAATTAACTATACAATTATAAGATATGCCGATGTTTTATTGATGGCTGCTGAGGCCGAAATCGAGGTTGGTGATCCGAATAGGGCCAAAGTGTACGTAAATGCTGTACGGGCCAGAGCAGCCAATTCGGTTTTGTTAGATGGTGGAGTTCCTGCTGCAAATTATGTAATAAGCCAATATCCAGCGGGTGATGTTTGGGCTAAGAATGACGCTACCCGGAACAAAGTAAGATTTGAAAGGAAACTGGAATTGTCAGGTGAAGGACACAGATTCTATGACCTTCATAGATGGGGTATTGCTACGGCTACAATAAATGCATATTTAACTTACGAAGCCCCTAAACTTCCTTCTGGTGCGCTTGTAGGTTCTACCTTTACCCCCAATCAGGATGAGTATCTTCCTATACCTCAAGGACAGATTGACTTGGTAGGTGCTAGCATTTTGAAACAGAATCCTGGTTATTAATTTTTTAACCTAAATTCGGATTACAAACAAGGCCAATTTAAATTGGCCTTGTTTTTTTATTTTAAACACAAATGAAAACTGCTGCTATATTCACCATTGTATTATTAATCCTTTTTGTATTTGCCTGCACCGAAAAAAAGGACGATACCTTGTTTAAACTACTTGATGAAGATTTTACAGGAGTTGATTTTAATAATAAAATCTTTGAATCGGATAGTTTTAATATTCTAACCTACGAGTACATCTACAACGGAGGTGGGGTAGCTGCTGCGGATTTTAATAACGATTCATTTATTGATTTACTCTTTACAGGAAATCAGGTTTCCAACCGCCTTTATCTCGGAAAGGGCAATCTGAAATTTACAGATGCCACACAGGCAAGCGGACTTTTCAGCGAGTCAAAGTGGAGCTCGGGAGTAAGTGTGGTGGATATTAACAACGATGGGCTGCTGGATGTATATGTGTGCGCAACGGCTCATCCCAGTGAGGAACTGCGAAAAAACATGTTGTTTATCAATAAAGGAATTGACTCAAATGGCATTCCTGTTTTTGTGGACGAAGCAAAGGCTTACGGTCTTGATTTCAATGGCCACAGTATTACATCAGCCTTTTTTGATTACGATAAGGATGGAGACCTGGATGTTTACATTCTTGTTAACGTGAAGTTAAACAATGTGCCAACAACTTTCCGCGCCAAGATTGAAGACGGTTCCTCTGCCAATAACGATCGACTTTTCAGAAACGATGGTAATGGAAAATTTACTGACGTAACCTTGGAATCCGGAATACGCTATGAGGGCTTTGGATTAGGGTTAGCCATTCAGGATTTTAACGATGATGGGTGGCCGGATATCTATGTTTCCAACGATTACCTATCCAACGATATCCTCTACTTAAACAACGCGAACGGTACATTTACAAATGCCACCAGCCAACTGTTGGGCCATCAAAGTCAATTCTCGATGGGCAACGATGTGGCTGATATCAATAACGATGCGCAGCCCGATATAATCACCTTAGATATGCTACCCGAGAACAGCGAGCGAAAGAAAACAACCATTGGAAATAAAAGCTACCAGAACAACATCAACAACGATACTTATAAGTATCAATATCAATATGTGCGAAATATGCTGCAATTGAATAATGGTGTAAAATCGGGAATAAAGTTTAGCGAGGTAGGTCAGTTTTCGGGTGTTTATCAAACCGAATGGAGTTGGTCGCCCTTGTTTGCTGATTTTGATAACGATGGTTACCGGGATTTGGTTATTACAAATGGCTTCCCGAAAGATATCACCGATAAAGATTTTGCTAATTACAGAGCTCAACTTATTAACATTGCGCCCCCGGGCTTCCTGGTTGATTCTATACCGATAGTAAAAATCCCAAACTATGCATTCCGAAATAATGGCGATTTAACTTTTGAAGATGTGTCGGCTTTGTGGGGATTGAACCAGGCTTCATTTTCAAATGGGGCAGTATTTGCAGACCTTGATAACGATGGCGACCTCGATTACGTAGTTAATAATATTAATGGAGCGGCCTTTGTATATGAGAATCAACTTAATAAAAAAACAGACCCAACAGCATCTAATTTTTTGCGTATTGAATTTGATGGGCCTAAGCACAACTTAAATGGGTTGGGCACCAAAGTTTATGTTTATGCGAACGGGCTATTACAATATCATGAGCATTACCCGTACAGAGGTCACTTATCATCAGTAGAAGGTACAGCTCATTTTGGATTGGGAACATCCGTTAGTGCCGACTCAATAAAAGTAATCTGGCCTGATGGATCAGAACAAATTTTACGTTCAGTACCGGCCAATCAGGAATTAATTGTGCATCATCAGGATGCCACACCTAAACGTGCACAACCCCACAGCAACAACCACCTCGTAACCGAAGCTTCGGTGGAGTCTGGCATACAATACAAACACAGTCAAACCGATATTATCGATTTTAATATTCAACGAACAATTCCACATAAATTTTCTCAGTTTGGGCCTGCGCTTGCTGTAGGGGATGTTAATGGCGATGGCAGGGATGATATTTATATAAGCGGTGCCACAAATCGAAGCGGACAATTTTTTATTCAAGGCGGCAATGGGAAATTTAAAGCAGGGCAAAAGATAAATGGTTCCAATGAATTTACGGAAGAAAGTACTGCGTTGCTTTTTGATTTTGATAATGATGGCGATCAGGATTTATACTTAGGCAAAGGTGGGTTCGAACTGGAAGAGGGAACAGCCTACCAACCAAACTTGTATATTAACAACAAGGGGAACTTTATGTTGAGTAACGGATTGTTACCGGAAATTAACATCAGTACATCCTGCGTTAGGGCGGCAGACTTTGATCGGGATGGTGACCTTGATTTATTTATAGGAGGTAGGGTTATTCCAGGTAAATATCCGTTACCGCCCCGTAGCTACCTGTTAAGAAATGAAAATGGTAAGTACGTGGATGTTACGGAGGCGGTTTGTCCGCAACTGGTGTCGTTGGGTTTGGTAACGGATGCAATCTGGAGCGACTATGATAATGATGGAACTCCTGATTTAATTGTGGTTGGAGAATTAATGTCTGTTACACTTTTAAAAAACACAAGTGGCAAGCTTTCAAGAATAAACTCCGGTTTGGATAATTATGTTGGGTGGTGGAATAGTATTGTGGGTGCCGATTTTGATCAGGACGGAGATATAGATTATGTAGTTGGTAATTTAGGATTAAACAACTCGTACAAGGTTTCTGATAATCGCCCCATGCGTGTATTTGCAAAAGATTTAGACAGTAATGGCAGTATAGAAGCGTTAATGTTCTGCTACAGTAAAATGGCTGATGGAACCGAACAATTATGCCCCATACATTTCTGGGATGAATTGAATCAACAAAGTCCACGATTCAGACGCCAGTTTACCAAATACAAACATTTCAGTAAATCTACGTGGGAAACACTTCTTTCTGCCGAAGATAAAAAAGACGCTTACATAAAGGATGTGAATTATACCGCGTCCGCTTACATCGAAAACCTGGGTAATGGCAATTTTAAACTGGATGCATTACCGGTAGAAACGCAACTGGCTCCGGTTAACGGAATACTTGCAACCGATATAAACGGTGACTCCTGGTTAGATATATTGCTGATAGGTAACGATTATGGAAATGAGGTGTTTATTGGGCGGCATGATGCCTTAACCGGTGTTGCGCTTTTAAATAATAAGCAAGGTAGGTTTACGGTTGAACAAACAAGTAATAGTGGGTTTTATGTTCCCAACGATGCAAAGGCTTTGGTTCAGCTTTCGAGGCCATCAGGAGATTTAATTGTAGCATCGCAAAACCAGGATAGCCTTAAAGTATTTTCAAACCGCCAACAAATTTCATCGGTATTCAAGCCAGAACCCCTTGACGAATATGCGATTCTGTCTTTTAAAGATGGCGGAAAAAGAAAATATGAATTCTACTATGGTGCCGGGTTTCACGCACAATCAACTCGCAACCTCAACATTCCGGCACAAGTTGTTGAATTAGTAGTTTTCAATTCGAAAGGTGAAGGTCGGAAAATTGTTTTAAAAGGAATCTAAACTTAACTACACGCGTATGAGCAACATCAAAAAATCAAATCGTAGAGTGTTCATTAAGAAACTTACGGGCACAGCTCTTGGGGCCGCAGTAGGCGCAAATGTATTAGGCGCAGCAAAAGCAGAAATACTTGAACCTGTAAACCATGAACAAAAATTATTTGCAGCCAACGATCAGGTAAACATAGCCATTATCGGTATGGGTATTATGGGTTTTAGTAATGCTTATTGGAGTTTACAAGTACCCGGTGTTAAACTTGTTGCTGTTTGCGATTTGTATTCAGGCAGGTTGGAGCGAGCACGCGAAAAATTTGGAAAAGACTTATTCATAACTAAAAATTATAAAGAGATACTGGATCGTAAAGATGTAGATGCTGTAATCGTAGCCACATCCGATCATTGGCACGACCGCATTTCAATTGAAGCGATGAATAAAGGCAAGCATGTGTATTGCGAAAAGCCAATGGTACACAAGCTGGAAGAAGGAGCCGATGTAATTGCTACCCAGAAAAAAACCGGCAAAGTATTTATGGTAGGAAGTCAGCGCGTTAGTTCAATCGTAACCCAAAAAACGAAAGAGATATTTGAATCTAAAACCATTGGAGATTTGGTAATGGTGGAAACCTGGATGGATCGCCACAGTGCCAACGGTGCGTGGCAATATTCAATACCCACGGATGCCCATGCAAACACTGTTGATTGGGAAAACTTCCAGGGCGATGCCCCTAAACGAGCCTACGATCCGGTTCGCTTTTTCCGCTGGCGAAATTATCAGGACTATGGCACCGGTGTTGCCGGTGATTTGTTCGTGCATTTGTTTTCGGCACTTCATGCGGTAACAAGTTCCAAAGGCCCGAATAGAATTTTAGCAACCGGAGGATTGCGTTACTGGAAAGATGGTCGCGATGTCCCCGATGTGGTAATGGGTGTATATGATTACCCTGAAACCAAACAACATCCAGCCTTTAATTTACAAATGCGGGTAAACTTTGTAGATGGAAGTGAGAGTGGGGAAGGGTTGCGACTCATTGGAACGGATGGCTTCATCGACATGGGATGGAGTTCTGTAAAGGTAAAACATCATAAAATACGCAACGAACCCGGTTATGGCGGTTGGGATTCGTTCGATACGTTTAGAGAAGCTCAGCAAAAGGAATACGAAAAGTGGTACAAGGCAAAATATCCAAAGCAGCCGGGTACTATTTTACCTTCTGATTTGGAGTACCTGGCTCCGAAAGATTACAGTGCCAACCTCGATCATCATATCAACTTCTACAAAGGTATTCGCGAAAAGGCGACCATCGTGGAAGATGCTTTATTTGGAATGCAGGCGGCTGGCCCGGCTTTAGCAACAAATAAAAGTTACTTTGATAAGGCCATTGTTAAATGGAATCCGGAAACGGCACAATTGGCTTAGTCTGAATTTATTCACCCACAAACTTAGGCACCTGTAAATGGGTGCCTATTTTTTTATTCATCTCAGCAATCAGGTATTTACAAAGCTCTGGTGAGTGTAATTCTTCATGTTGATGCATAAAGAAATAGATTTTTTTTATTCCCATTTCTTTCCAACTCTTCATCCTATCAACCCAACTATCAATACGCGTATAATCAGTAGGGTGGAGCCCATTGCCCACAAACCGGATAAAAGCCTGCGAAGTACTTAACCGCATGTGTACACAATCTCTCCTTGCACTCGCATCGGTAATTACTGCACCAGCAGAATTTTTCTCCATCATACTGAAAAGACTATCGAAAGCTTCCGTGTTTGCATACCAATCTTTGTGTCGTTGTTCCACAAATAATTCAATGTCTTTTGGTATCGATTCAATAAATGCTTGTTGAACTTCAAATGACTTAGGCCCCATCTGCGGATGTGGCATTAAAAAAATTGGTCCGAGGTTTTCTTTGAATTCATAAATAGCTTCAAAAAAACGATCTAATAGTTCCTGGGTTTCTTTTAACCGTTTGATGTGCGTAATCTGATCTACAAACTTAGGGCAAAACTTAAACCCTTCACCCACTTTACTTTTCCAGGTTTTGATTTGTGCTTTGGTTGGCATTTTGTAAAAAGTGGCATTCAATTCAATGCAATTGAAGTGGCGTGCATAATGTTGCAAAAAATCGGCTGCCTTTGTTTTGGGTGGATAGATTTTGCCAACCCAATCGGGCCGACCCCACTTGGCACAACCTACAAAAAACTCAGTCGTTCCTCTTTGTTTGCCAATGGCTCTGGCCGTTGCCGGATGATCAGGCGGAAGAGTAAAGTCAATGGCTGAAAGATCAAGTTCAAATTCAACACGACCGAATTGCATATATTGGTTGGATTAAAACTAATGTGCAAAGATTTGTGGTTTAAATTACCACATAATTAACAAACCACCCAAAACCTATTTTTTCACTTCTTCCAGTTTTTTTTGACTGCCTTCTGCTTATCATTACATTGCAATTCCTAACCCTCTTCCTATGAAACCGTTTGTTTTAACTTTTAGTCTTTTATTGTTCGGTTTAGTTTTATTTGCTCAACCCGAAGTTCAACGCGTTGAAAAACTAAAAGCCGAAGCCGCTACCGAAGTAGAGAAACTTGCCGTATTAGGTCAACAAATAAACGACATGCTTTTCAGTTTTGCTGAGTTGGGCTTTCAGGAATATGAAACATTTACTTACCTAACCACCTTACTTGAAAAGCAAGGTTTTAAAGTAGAGAAGGGTGTAGCCGGTGTACCCACGGCATGGATTGCGCGGTGGAGTTATGGTTCGGGCAAACCGGTAATCGCATTAGGTTCTGATGTGGATTGTATTCCTAAAGCTTCGCAGAAACCAGGTGTAGCTTATTCCGATCCCATTGTGGATGGTGCGCCTGGTCATGGTGAAGGTCATAATTCAGGACAAGCATTAAACATCATCACTGCTTTAGCGCTAAAGAAAGTGATGGAGCGCGAAAAAATTTCGGGTACGCTAATGTTGTGGCCTGGTGTGGCGGAGGAGTTGGTGGGTACAAAAGCCTACTATGTTCGGGCTGGTTATTTTAAAGGTGTTGATGCTTGTATTTTTACGCACGTAGCGAACAATCTGGGTGTTGGTTATGGCGATGCCGGTCAAAATGGTTTGGTTTCGGTTCGGTTTACATTTGAAGGTGCCGCTGCGCATGCTGCCGGTGCACCGTGGCGGGGAAAAAGTGCGCTGGATGCCGTTGAATTAATGAATATTGGTTGGAATTTCAGACGCGAGCATCTTGAACTTACACAACGCTCGCATTATGTTATTTCAGATGGTGGCGATCAACCCAATGTGGTTCCATCCAAAGCATCGGTGTGGTATTACTTTCGTGAACGTACTTATCCCAACATTAAAAAGTTATTTGATATAGGTGTTAAGATTGCCGAAGGCGCAGCTTTAATGACCGATACAAAATTTACTTACGAAGTATTGGGTTCAGCCTGGCCCGGTCATTTCAACAAACCGATTGCAGAAGCCATGTATCAGAACATGAAAGTGGTGGGCTTACCCAAGTGGAGCGATGAAGATCAACTTTTAGCAAAGGCAACACAATTGGAATTAAAAGCACCAAACATTAATGGCCTTGCGACTAAGTTAGATACCATTAGTTTACCCTCGCCTACAGGATCAGTAAATATTATGGGTCGCCAGCTTATGTCTATGGGTGGGGGCTCGGACGATATTGCGGACATTAGTTGGACGGTTCCTACTGTTGTGTTGCGCTATCCTTCTAACATTCCCGGTTTGCCGGGCCACCATTGGAGCAATGCAATCTCTATGGCTACTCCCATTGCACACAAGGGTATTTTGTATGGGGCTAAAGCTGAAATTATGACGGTATTGGATATGTTGTTAAAGCCCGAGTTGTTAGCCAACGCCTGGACGTATTATAAAGACGAACAAACCAAGGAGTTGAAATATACTCCGCTTGTGGGCGATAAAGATAATCCGGCCATTACATTGAACAAAAAGATAATGGAAGACTATGCACCCAAGCTAAAGCCATTCTACTATAATCCGGCCAAATACAAAACCTATCTGGATCAGTTAGGCATTGTGTACCCAACGGTTAAGCCAGAACAGAAGGAAGAGTTAAAAAAATTGGAAGAGAAAAAATCGAAATAAGTGTTTACCGGAATTATTGAAACAGTTGGAGTAGTTAAGCAAGTTGAGGCTGAAAACTCGAATGTTACATTTTGTATTGAAAGTGAAATCAGTAATCAACTAAGAATAGATCAAAGTGTTTCGCACGATGGTGTTTGTCTTACCGTTACTAAAGTAGATGGCAATAAGCATTGGGTAACTGCCATCCATGAAACATTGCAGAAATCCAACCTCGCAAGTTGGAAGGTGGGCGCGCAAATTAATCTGGAACGGTGTATGGTGGCCAATGGCCGCTTCGATGGTCATATCGTACAAGGTCATGTGGATCAGGTGGGTATCGTAAAATCCATTAAGGACGAAAACGGAAGTTGGCTTTTTGATTTTGAGTATGACGCTGCCTCGGGAAATGTTACCGTAGAAAAAGGTTCAATTGCTGTTAATGGTGTTAGCTTAACTTGTTTTAATAGTAGGATGGGTTATTTTTCGGTAGCTATTATTCCCTATACGTTCGAGCACACGGGGTTTGGAAAGTTAAGGGTTGGCGAGAAGGTTAATCTGGAGTTCGATATAATCGGAAAATATGTAAAGCGATTGCTGGGCCAGGTGTAAGTTAAGCACCGTTTAAATGTTTAGTACGGTACCGGTTAAGGAGCAATACCGATACCCGGTAACTGATCCAGCCGCAAATCAAGCCAATCAAACTGCCAACCAGAATATCGCCCGGAAAATGAACACCAAGATAGATTCGGGTATAGGTCATTACTACAGCCCAGATAAAAATAACCCAAATCCATTTAACGTAACTTCTCAAAACCAGCCATACAAACAAGGCTATCCCAAAGGTATTAGCTGCATGGCCTGACGAGAATCCGTACCTGCCCCCCTTGTAATTATTTACATGATGAAGAAGTCCATCAAGGGTTGGATCGTGCGAGGGGCGTAAGCGTTCAAAGAAAGGTTTCATGAAGGATGACGTAATTTGATCGCATAGCAGCACCGTAAGCACTGCACCAATCAAAACAAACCAGGCTTCTTTCTTGAATATCTTAAAAATCAGGTAGATCAGAAATCCGTAAAGTGGAATCCAGAACCAGGTTTGGGTAATGTAGTACATAACAGGATCCAACCCATCGGTATGGTGACTATTTAACCAGATCAGCAACTTTTTATCCCATTCAATCAAGGTTTCTAACATGGTTTAAAGGTAAGATTAATGCGCTTGAAAACCCGCCATAAATTGTAACTTGTACGCCTGTTATTTTTGGCATAATCGTATGGAAAAATTTGATCTTGTAATTATCGGGGCAGGCCCGGCCGGCTATGCGGCTGCCATGCGGGCACTTGATTTTAAAAAGCGCACCTTGTTGATAGAGAAAAATCGTGTGGGCGGGGCGGGAGTTACCAATGGAGCTTTGTCTTCAAAAACATGGTGGGAGCTTTCGCGCGAAGCAGCAGCTTTTCGTAAAAATCTGAGGCGTTATAATATCGAGGAGCCGTCCATCAGTTTTAAAGAAATACAAAATGAAGTGCGTAAAGCTGTGGCTGAACGTAAAAGCTTGCTTGAAGAGCACATGCACGAGTTGAATGCTTCTACCTATTCTAATTTACTGGTTTATAAAACCGGTCATGCACGTTTAAAAACTACGCACGAAGTTGAGATTGCACATGGCACCAAGGCCGAAACGGTGTATGCCGAAAACATTATTTTGGCAACGGGCAGTCGCCCACGCTATTTACCGGAATTACCCATCGATGAAAAAATAGTACTCACCAGCGAAGGCATTGAAGAGTTGGACGATTTTCCGGAAAGTATGGTGATAGTAGGGGCGGGAGTTATTGGTTGCGAATATGCTACCATCTTCAGCGGATTTGGTCGTACGAAAGTGCACTTGATTGACAAAGGCGATCGCATTTTACCTTTTGAAGATGAAGACGTAGTGCGCATTGTAGAGCGCAACATGGAAAACAACGGGGTGCTTATACATCGCAACTCGCGCCTCGTAGAAATGAAAATTGTTAATGGCAGGGTAGAGTATGAATTGGAATATAACGATGGCAGCCGTAACACATTTAATGTGGAGAAAGCACTTGTTTCTGTTGGACGTGTTGCTAACATTGAAGACTTGTGGGACGACAAAGTGGGAATTAACATTTCCAAACGGGGTATCGATAATAACGATACACAAACCAACGTGCCAAACATTTATGCCGTAGGCGATTTAACAGCCGATATTTCGTTGGTTAATGTGGGAGAGTTGGAAGGCCGTTATGCGGTAGAGCGAATCTTTGGTAAACCCGATCGCAAACTGGTGTATGAAAACATTAGTACCATCATGTTTTTAAGTCCGGAGGTAGCAGGTGTAGGCATGAATGAAACACAAGCCCGCGAAAAAGGTATAGACTATAAAGTGGTAACGCTGGAATATAGCACCATTAGCAGGGCTATTGCCAAACGAAACACGCAGGGGTTCATTAAATTATTGGTAACCTGCGATGACCAGATGAAGATTTTAGGAATGAAAGTGGTGGGCTTGCATGCCAGCAGTGCCATTCAGGCGGTAGCAGTATTAATTAGTATGGATAAAGGTATTGAAGAGCTTGCCGAGTGTGTGCATCCACACCCGAGTATAACAGAAGGTATTCAGGAGTGTGTGCGGATGTTGATGGGAAAATCTTTATTAAAACCAGCTGGTTTGCGGGGCCGCCTTTCCTGTCGCGCCTATGTTAATAGTACTTATAACGATATAGAATTTTAAGAATGAACAGGATTGTTATTGTATTGTCAGTACTGTGTTTCCTGGTTTCGTCCTGCTCGTTGCAGAAATTGTATTCTGTAAAGCAGATAAAAAAGAATAGTGAATTCGAGCAGGTTGATTTTCATGATTTGATTCAACGGTACATGTACAAAGAGGAAACAACTCGTACAATTGAAGGTATCTATGCTGTTTCGGTAGTAGTGTTGCGCAAGGGAAAACCTTTTCTCTCATCGGTAGAACGCGAAAAAATTGTAGAGCGAAAAGAAAATTATTCTACTGTAGCTATCATCCGCGATCCGAATAATGCCAATCGCGAATACCTTGAAATTTCACTTGATAAATCGCAATTACCCTCATATTCAGTGCTGGGTGAGTTCACCAAATTAGCTGAATCAAACTTGTTGGTCTATCGTCATTTCGAGCCTCGAAAACAATCGGTAACCTATACATTTACCTACGATGCAACCCGCGATATGCTGGAGGGGGTGCGAAAAGAAAATTCAGGAAACTCCGAATTTACCTACACGCTTACGTATGTGAAGCTGCATCCAAAAAGAATTTAGGGCGGATTCAGGAATGGCGTTCTTTTAATACTTTAACAACATCACTCAATTCATAACCTTTGGCAGTAAGCAGCACTAGGTAATGATACATGAGGTCCGCTGCTTCTCCTAAAAACAAATCAGGGTTGTTGTCTTTTGCTTCAATTACAAGTTCCACAGCTTCTTCACCAACTTTTTGTGCCACCTTGTTTATTCCCGCATCCAGTAATTGGTTGGTATAAGAGCCTACTTTAGGATTTGCTTTTCTATTTTTAATAATTGCCTCCAGAAATGCTAAACCATCAATTTGATTTTTCTCTTCAAAACACGTATCAGCCCCGGTGTGGCAAGCTGGGCCTTTTGGTTTTACTTTAAACAATAACGTATCGTTATCGCAATCCAGCAGCACATCTTCCAGCAATAGAAAATTTCCAGATGTTTCACCTTTTGTCCACAACCTTTTTTTAGAACGACTATAAAACGTAAGTTTTTTTTCTGCTAATGTTTTAGCAAGTGCTTCAGGATTCATGAACCCAAGCATAAGCACTTTACTTGTAATTGAATCCTGTACCACGCATGGCACAAGACCATTCGATTTCTCGAAATTAACTTTAGATAAATCAATCATAGGTATTTAGATTCGGATGGGGATACCATTCCCATTAAGGTACGACTTTAGTTCAGGAATGGAAAGTTCACCAAAATGAAAAAGTGAAGCGGCCAATGCTGCATCGGCTTTTCCCAACGTAAATGCATGAATAAAATGTTCTTTGTTACCGGCACCTCCGGAAGCAATTACAGGAATATCCAATAACTCATTTAACTTAACCAGCGGATCGATGGCAAAGCCTTGTTTGGTTCCGTCATGATCCATACTGGTAAATAAAATTTCTCCGGCCCCGCGGTTCTGACCTTCGTGCGCCCACGAAAATAATTTTTTATCGGTAGGATTACGCCCACCGTGGGTGTGTACCGTCCATTGATTGGCAATTTTTCGCGCATCAATTGCCAACACCACAAACTGCGACCCAAAAGCTTTGGCGAGATCATCAATTAATTGCGGTGTGCGCACAGCAGCAGAGTTAATGCTCACTTTATCAGCCCCGGCTTCCAGCAGCGGTGCTACATCAGCTACAGAACTAATACCCCCGCCAACTGTAAACGGAATGTTTACATGACGGGCGATGTCTCTAACCAGTTCTACAAATGTTTTACGATTATCGTTGGTGGCAGTAATATCCAGAAATACCAGTTCGTCAGCACCTTGTTCTGCATAGCTTGCACCTAACTCAACAGGGTCGCCTGCATCGCGTATGTTAACAAAGTTTACACCTTTAACGGTTCGCCCATTTTTAATATCGAGGCAGGGAATGATGCGTTTGGTAAGCAAAGTGGAATAAATTAAGAGTTCTGAAAAGCTTTGAGGTCTTCCAATCTTATTTTGCCTTCGTAAATAGCCTTACCAATAATAACACCATATACTTTAGCATACTTTAATTCTTCCAGGTCGTGCAGGTTACTTACACCACCACTGGCAACAACCTTTAGTTTTGGAAATTTGTTGATGAGCTTTTTATAAAGTCCGATGTTAGGGCCTTCCAGCATGCCATCGGTGCTGATGTCGGTGCAGGTTAAATATTCCAGACCCTCGGCTTCAAACCTACTCACCAGATCAAACAGCCTGAACTTGGTGTCTTCCAGCCAACCGTTGATAGCCACGTTTCCATTTTTTACATCGGCACTTAAAACAAAATTTTCAGTACCGTATTTCTTTAACCATTTGCTGAATGTTTCGGGTTCTTTAACGGCCATACTTCCGATGTTAATCTGATGCACCCCCAGATCAAGCAATTGCTCAACTTCGGCTTCGGTTTTTACGCCACCTCCAAAATCAACACTTAAGGCTGTCTTCTCCTGAATATCCCGAATCACTTCCCAATTAACGACATGGCCAACGCGCGCGCCATCTAAATCTACCAGATGCAGACAATCCAGGTCTGCATCCTGAAATTCTAATGCTACTTCTACCGGATCTTCGCGATACACTTTTTTCTTGCCGTAGTCACCTTGTGTTAAGCGCACACACTTACCATCAATAATGTCGATTGCGGGAATAATTCGCATGTCCTACGATTGCTTTAAAAATGAACGTATTATTTTTTCGCCTACTGTGGCCGATTTTTCAGGATGAAACTGAACGGCATAAAAATTATCTTTTTTCATGGCGGCACTGAATGGCTGAATATATTCTGTAATAGCTGATGTGTAGGCATTAACCGGTACAAAATAACTATGTACAAAGTAAACAAATTTATTGGCTACATCACTATCTAACCAACTGTGTGTTGGTGTAAGCGAGTTCCATCCCATGTGTGGTACTTTTTCGTGCTGTAGCGGTTGAAATTTTTTAACCTGTTCATCAAACACACCAATGCAAGGTGTATCATTTTCTTCTGAATAAGAGCAAAGCAATTGCATACCCAAACAAATGCCTAACACCGGTTGTTTAAGTTCTTTTATCAATACATCCAACTTTCGGTCTTTCAGATAGCGCATGGTGGTATTGGCTTCGCCTACTCCAGGAAAAATTACTTTATCAGCTTTTTGAATTTCTTCTGGATTATCGGTAATGGAGAAATCAACGTGCAATCTTTCCAGTGCAAAAGCTACTGAGCGAATGTTGCCTGCGTTGTATTTGATTACGGCTATCATACTGGCTTCTGGTCTCTGGTTACTTGTTTCTGGTTTCTGGTTAATTACTCCTATCTTATTAAGTTACTTTCTAATTGAAGATTGTTGAATACTTGTTACTGATTACCGAATACTGATTACTTCTTACCAACCACCGCTTACTGCTACCTTTCAATCACAGAGTCCCCTTCGTGCTGGGCAATTGATCATTGAACGGATTTTTTCGCACGGCCATTTTAATCGCTTTCGCGAATGCTTTAAAGATAGCCTCAATCTTATGGTGCTCGTTGGTGCCTTCTGCTTTAATGTTCAGGTTGCATTTTGATGTATCCGAAAATGATTTAAAGAAGTGATAAAACATTTCTGTTGGCATCTCACCAATTTTTTCGCGCTTAAATTCAGCTTCCCATACTAACCACGGGCGACCTCCAAAATCAATTGCTACTTGTGCCAGGCAATCATCCATCGGTAAACAAAAGCCGTAGCGCTCAATACCTTTCTTGTCGCTTAATGCCTGTTGAAATGCATCACCTAAAGCCAGTGCGGTGTCTTCTATGGTATGATGTTCATCAATATGCAAATCACCTTTTACACTTATTTCCAGGTCAATAAGTCCATGTCGTGCTAATTGATCTAACATGTGATCATAGAAACCCAAACCCGTACTTATTTTTGATTTACCGGTTCCATTCAGGTTAACGGTAATAGCAATGTCCGTTTCTTTTGTTGTTCTGCGAATAGAAGCGCTTCGTGGAATTACGACATCATAAATATCTTTCCAATTAGTGGTAATGCTAACACAATGTCCGGTCAGATTTTTTTCTTCCAGTTTGGAAGCGAGGGAACCATCGTTAATTAAGATACCTTTTGCACCCAGGTTTTTAGCAAGTTCAATATCGGTAATCCGATCGCCAATTACATACGAGTTGGTAAGATCATACTCGCTACTAAAGTAGGAGGTGAGCATACCTGTACCCGGTTTGCGTGTAGGTTTGTTTTCATGTGGCATGGAACGATCAACATGAACGGCAGAAAAGTGAATGCCTTCACCCGATAGCGTATCGGCTATCAGATTTTGTACTGGCCAGAATGTTTCCTCCGGAAAGGATGCTGTGCCTAATCCGTCCTGGTTGGTAACCATCACTAATTCATAATCGGTTTCGCGGGCAATACGACCAAGCCATGTAAAGACACCCGGAATAAATTTTACTTTACTCAGGCTATCAATCTGTGGATCATCGGCTGGTTCTACAATCAATGTTCCGTCACGGTCAATAAAAAGTACTTTTTTCATAACGCACTAAGTTCGCGAATTAAGATTTGATTTTCAGTGGGTGTTCCTACTGTTATGCGTAAACAATTGTCGCATAAAACTACATTCGAGCGGTCGCGTACAATCACTCCGCGTTCAACTAATTTTTGATATACTTTAGCAGCAGCGGAAATTTTCACTAAGAGAAAGTTGGCATCGGAAGGATAAACGTGCTGCACCGTTTTAAGCTTCTGGAGTTCAACTTGTAATTTCGATCGTTCTTCAATAATCTGCTTTACCCACTTATTTTTTTCAGTTTCTTTATCTAATGCTTCGCTCGCAACTTTTTGTGAGAGTAAACTGATATTGTATGGAGCCTTGATCTTATTCAATACCTGAATAATTTCTTTCGAAGCAAAACAAATTCCCAATCGGATAGCAGCAAGTCCCCAGGCCTTTGATAAAGTCTGGAGTACAACAAGGTTGGGATAACGATTCAACAGCGGCACAAAACCATTATAATCGGTAAAGTCAATATAAGCTTCGTCCACAATAACCAAACCCTTAAATTCACTTAATATCTTTTCTATTCGTGATTGGGTAAGCAAATTGCCGGATGGATTATTGGGACTGCATAGAAAAATCAGTTTAGTGTTAGTATCGCACGTGGTCAATGTCTGTTCAACGTCCACATCAAACTGATTGGTAAGATTTATGGTTTTGATCGCTACGTTATTAATGTTGGCGCTTACCGTGTACATGCCATAGGTAGGCTGGGGGATAACTACGTTGTCAATTCCTGGTTCGCAGCATGCACGGAAAAGCAAATCGATTGGTTCATCGCTGCCATTACCTAAGAATATATTTTCGGGATTGACTTTCTTAATATGACCCAATTTCTTTTTCAATTCAACCTGATGTGGATCGGGGTAACGATTGTAACCAGTTTCAAAAGGGTTCTCATTAGCATCGAGGTAAACTGATGCCTGGCCCTGAAATTCATCACGAGCTGATGAATACGGCTTCAGGTTCAAAACATTTTTTCTAACTAACTTCTGTAGATCGAACATACTGGCTGGTTACTGGTCTCTGGCTATTGGTTTCTTGTTGCTGGTTACCGATTTCTGTTTACTATTTACTTAAAACTTAATCTAACCCGGACTGCTTGTGCATGCGCCTTTAATTGTTCAGCTTCTGCCATTGTCTCAACCACCGGGCCAATAACCTGAAGTCCTGCTTTTGTAATTTCCTGCACCGTTATGTACTTCGTAAAGCTTTCCAATGAAACGCCACCAAATGCTTTTGCAAATGCATTGGTGGGTAAGGTATGGTTAGTACCCGATGCGTAATCGCCTGCGGCTTCCGGAGTATAGGCACCTAAAAAGATAGAGCCCGCATTAATTATCTTTTCCTCCAGGTCTTTGTTGTTAGCGGTATTGATGATGAGGTGTTCGGGTGCGTAAGCATTCACAAAGTCAATCATAGCAGTTTCACCTGCAAATGAAATGGATAAGCTATTATTCAAAGCTTCCAGTGCCAGTTCTTTTCGAGGAAGTGATACCAATTGATTAGCAACTTCACTTTGAACTTTGTCTAAGATAGTTTGTGTGGTGGATACCAACACTACCTGACTATCTATACCATGCTCGGCCTGTGATAATAGATCAGCAGCTACAAAAGCTGGATTGGAATTTTCATCTGCAATCACCAAAACTTCTGATGGGCCAGCGGGCATATCAATGGCAATGCCCTGCTGACTTACAAGCTGTTTGGCTTTTGTTACATATTGATTTCCAGGTCCAAAAATTTTACTAACCGATGGAATAAGCTCCGTTCCAAAGGCCATAGCCGCGATTGCTTGTGCACCACCCACTTTAAAAATTTTAGTAACACCTGTAAGTTGAGCTGCAAAAAGTATGGCGGGGTTAATAAAACCTTTTTTATCGGGAGGTGAGCAGAGAATAACTTCCTTGCAGCCTGCCAAGCGTGCCGGAATAGCTAACATTAATACTGTTGAGAATAATGGCGCGGTTCCTCCTGGAATATAAATTCCAACTTTTTGAATAGGAGTAGCCTTGCGCCAGCAGGTAACACCGGGCATGGTTTCTATTTTTTCCACGCTTCGCTTTTGCGCGGCATGAAACACTTCAATGTTTTTGGCTGCTGTTAGAATAGCTGCCTTTAGTTCGCCCGATAAGGATTGAACGGCCGCAGTAATTTCGGATTCAGTTACCTGTAGATTCTCTAATGTTACTCCGTCAAATTTTTGTGTGAGTTCAAGAACGGCAGCATCGCCCGACTTACGGACCCGCTCCAATATGTTGTTTACATTTCCTTCCAGAAAGTCTAACTCAAGCTGCGGACGTTGGCATAATTCGGGCCAGGTGTTGGTGGGTGGATTTACAATTCGTTTCATTAGTCGGTAGTTTAGAGAATCATTTTTTCGATTGGAATAACCAGAATGCCTTCGGCACCGAATGATTTCAATTGTCCGATTTTTTCCCAGAAATCATTTTCATCCACCACAGAATGTAACGATGACCAACCTTCACGCCCCAGCGGCAATATGGTAGGGCTCTTCATACCTGGAATTACAGACGTAATTTTTGGAATAGCTTCGTTGGGGCAATTCAGTAAAATGTATTTGTTGTTTTTAGCTAACTGCACCGCCTGAATCCGGAACAGCAGTTGTTCTAAAATACTTTGCTTACTACTTTCCAATTCGGGTGTGGCAATCAACACAGCTTCCGATTGCATTACAATCTCTACTTCTTTCAAGCCATTGCTAAGCAATGTACTACCGGTACTTACGATATCGCAAATGGCATCGGCCAGCCCAATACCCGGAGCAATTTCTACGGAGCCGCTTATCTCGTGGATGTCGGCCTGTACATTATTCTTTTGCAAAAACTGTTTAACGATGGTAGGATAGGAGGTGGCAATGTTCTTGCCTTGTAGCCACGTTACTCCGGTGTATTCTTCGGAGCGTGGAATGGCAATAGAAAGTCGGCAGCGGGAAAAGTCGAGGCGTTTGATTAGCTGATTTTGTTTCTGTTTTTCGATCCACACATTTTCACCTACAATGCCTACATCGGCCACGCGGTCTTCTACATATTGTGGAATATCATCATCGCGCAGAAATAGCAGTTCGATAGGGAGGTTGCGTACCTGAGCTTTCAGCTGATCGCGCCCATTGCTGAACTGAAGCCCGCTTTCTTTTAAAAGTTTGAGGGAGTCTTCCTGCAGGCGACCGGATTTTTGAATGGCAATTCGTAGTTGAGTCATATAAGTTAATTCTAAAACAAAAAAGGCTTACCAGTTGTTGGCAAGCCTTTTTCAAATTGTGTTATGATTTAATCAAAACAAAGCATTGCCACCCATGTTGGTTACATGATGGTGATGGCCGTGGATGTTTTGCGTGTTTTTCATTTTGATGGCTCAAAACAACAGAATTGTTTCAAGATGTCAAAATGAAATGGTGAGAAAGTTTGGGCTAACGGGTGTTCTTAGATCAACCGAAATTAAAATTCTTTAGCTTCGTTGTCTAAGATTTCTTCAAATCTGTTAACATCGACTACCGGAATTACAGGGAATGGAATTTCTTTCAGAATGTTAAAATGATGATCGTGGGTAACAATTAAATTCGCGTTTGCAGCGAAGGCGCAGTCGACAAATTTGTTATCATCTTCGTCAGTAACAATTAAATTCAAATGATAATGAATGGTAGTAAAAATTGTATTGGGTAACTCAGTAATAGATCTGATTACATTCAAGGCCACTTCTTTATTCCAATGTAAACTTAATTGCTCTTCGTATTCAAAAAGGATACTTTGAGTAATTGCTAATTTGTATTTTCCCTCTAACAGAGACTGATACAACCAATGGTACTTAGACCGACTTGAAACTGAAACTAAAAGAACATTGGTATCAAGAACAACAAGTGGAATTTTAGGATTGTTCATTCAACCATTTATCCATGTCCTTGTTTGAATAGTCTTTTTGATCCCATAGCTTATCTGCTTCCTTAATAGCTTTTTGAGAATAGAAACGAGAAATTAAAATTTTAAGCTCTTTCAAGTCGTTCTCAGATAAATTGGTACTAAATAGTTTTAGCAATTCAACCTGCACATTACTTAACGGATACTTTAAAGAATTCATAATTAATTAGTTACTAATACTCAAAGATAGTTTTTTTTCTATAAAGTAGGTTACCGTTTCCTCCCCATCCACACCCCTAAATATCCAATCATCGAAAACACAAACCCAATAAATCCAAACACAAAGATGAGGATATAACGTTCTGAGATCAGGTTAATAACTACATCCTTAGGGTTATCCGGATTAATAAACAATTCAACTTGCTCGCCAATCTCAACGGCTGGTGGGTTGGAATAAGTAGAGCCCTGGTAAGTCATTTTGGTACCTTTCCAGGTGTATTCAATAACCGGAGAAGCACCACTTCCGCTGCCCATGCCATAGTACAAATCAATTACTACGCCACTGGCTGGTACTGCCTTGGATGTAAACTGGTAATCGGTCCAAAGCCAGTACATGCTCAGCAGCATAAATAGTGTTCCTAATCCTGCAAAGAGGATAAATACAATACCTGCCGGACTTTTTGGGAGTGAGAAACCAGAGCGGGTATCAGCCGCATCTACCAATTCCTTGGCTTGCTTTAATGAAATCTGGTATTCATCCATCACCAATTTAACTGCCTGTATTTTATTGTTGGAGCGGAGCAGATCCTCCACGCGGGCCCGCATTAATGCTGGAGAAACGGTTGATGTTTGGGTGCCGGGTACAATTGAAGTTTCTCCGGCCAGGTATTGAACCCACTCTTTGGCATCCAGCAATGAAAGCTGATGTTCTTTACACAAAAACTGGATGGCTTCCATATTTTGTCCGCGTTGCAGTAGTTCTTTTACTTTGGCTTGTGATTGGGGAGGGAGCATTTTTTGAACTATTTGTGAGTGGTTCAGGTAATTAAAGTGCTACAAAGTTGTAATTTTGAATAAGGTATGGAAAAGATTACGCTAACCATTAAAGATACGAAGAAGAAGAATTTCCTGTTGGAGTTGTTAAAGCAGCTTGACTTTGTTGAAGTTCAAAAGCCCGCAGTTGGAAAGCCTGTTAAACATGATTTTTTCGATTCTGAAGGTCTGTGGAAAGGCAGAGACGTGAATGCTGAAACTCTCAGGAAGAAGGCATGGAAAACAAATCGTTAATTCTCTGTGATACCGATATTCTAATTGAATTTTATAAGGGCAATAAAAAAATTGTCCAGAATCTGGAAGCAATAGGTCAGCATAATATCTCTCTCAGTATTATTACAGCCGGTGAATTGCTGTACGGGGCTTTCAATAAAAGAGAGCTCAATCAAATAAAAAAGGATATCGAAGCCCTTCATCTAATTGATCTTGACGACAAAATTGGAAGAGTATTTTTGCAACTTATGTTGACGTATGTGTTAAGCCATCGATTATCCCTTCCGGATGGACTGATAGCAGCCACTGCCATTGCGAATAACATCCCACTTTATACCCGTAACTTAAAAGGCTTCAAGTACATTGAAGGCCTGATATTGTACGAAGAGAAATAGAATTTCGATGCGATTTAGTTTAATAATTTTTGTTTTATTAGTTCTTTCCGCCTGCAGCACTAAAGAAACTAGGCTCCAACAGTTTTTATTAAAGGGCAACCTCGCTTTAAAGGAGGGCAACTACGATAAAGCCAGTTACTACTTTGGTGAAGCCATAAAAGTTGACGGTTGCTATGCCGATGCCTGGAACAACCTCGGTACCGTTCAGTTTAAGCAAAAGCAGTATGCACAGGCACAAGAGCACTATCAGAAAGCAATGGAGTGCCGACCGGGCTTTATCAATGCGTTGATGAATCATGCCAATACGAGCTACGAGTTAAAAGAATACTACAAGACGCTCGATGATCTGGACAAGGTACTTGCAGTAAAACCGGATACTGCACTGGCTCATTTTACACAAGGATTAACCTACACCAAGTTGCGCGAGTTCAACAAAGCCTTGTTGGCTTTTGATCGCGCCAGAAATATTGAACCTAATAACGTTGATATTCTTGTCAACCATGCGACTGTGCAATTTTACCTGAAGAAGTTTGATTCGGCCCGTATTGAATTGAAACAGGCTGCATTGATTAAACCCGATGAGCCTAATATTTACAACACGCTTGCGCTGATTGAGATTGAACAAGCCAACTATACCGAAGCCATGCGTTTGGTAGAAGAGGCATTGAGGTTAAGTCCGAGGCAACCCTATTACCTTAACAACCGTGGGTTTATTTATCTGAGCCAAAATCAATTGGATAAAGCCGAAGCTGATATCAACGAAAGTATCTCGCTTGATCCTTACAATGCCTGGGCTTATCGCAACAAAGGCATTCTTAGTCTTATCAAAAAAGATTACAAGTATGCCGAACGCTTGCTCAAGCAGGCTTTGGATACCGATCCGTTTGTAGATAAAATCTACTTCTACCTGGGCATGGCTTACCTAAACAATGGCAATTCCGGATTGGCCTGTGTTTCATTTAAGAAATCGGAAGACCTGGGCGACCGCATGGTTACGGATGAGCAGATCAGGCAATGCAATAAGAAATAACTTGATAGGCGTCTGACGGCTAATAACGGAAGCAAACAAGCAGTCTGACGCCTATCCACATTAAGGCTTAGTAAAACCCTGGCTGGCATCGTCAATAATCAACACCCAATCCTGGCCTTCATTGGGCGGAGTGAAAATCATAACCCCGGTTGTTGTGGTTGATAGTCCGGAAAGCGTTTTTCCTGTTCGTGGATCAAACCAGCTAATGGCTTTTGTTGTTCCTGATAACTTCGAAAGATCAATGGAAACAGGTTTATTCTGAGGAAGATAGATGAAGGCATATAAACCTTTTTCGTGGCGGGTAGCTACAATCAAGTCGGTATAGTTAACACCGCGATCGCTCACCACCAGCGATTGATCGTCCATGCGATCAAAGTACGGTCGCGATAACATCAGCCGTTTCAGGTATTGCATTTGTCCGGCTGCTTCGGCTTTGGCCGACCGCTGCCAACCAATCAGTGTATCCCCAATATTAATCGGTGGGTTTAGTTCTGTATTCAGAAACTGCCAGATCTGATGATGGCCATAGGTAACGCCACATGCACCGGCAAACACCGATCGGTAGATTCGGGCCCGCACATCGTACGCAGTAAAGTAACCGCGTTCGGCCCTTGTCCACTTTCCATCCCATGGATTAACCGGATGATCTTCATAACACGGCTCCATATCTAATGTCGGCTTCTGATGTTTCATGGCAAGGTCGCGGGTAACCCAATCCCATACTTCTGTTTCGCGAGCACCGTGTCCGGATTGAAATGAATTCATGTCGAGCCAGGCATCGCTATGAAAATAAGCACTACTGGAAGTGCCGCCCATCGGGTGATAGGTTATAAAAGCATCTTTACCCAATACCGATTCAATGCCCTTGGCCATGGCTCGCCAAATGTCGCGGTCGTCAAACTCTTGTTCAATACCTTCAACTTTAAATTTATAAGTAGCGGGTCTATCGCCACCTAAAATCCAGATAATGTTCCAATTGTTTTTGTATCGTTTGGCTAAAGTGGCTCCATATACTTCAGCATTGGCTTCGTTAAACACGATTGGGCCATCGCCCCACATGTGCGCTACCTTATCGCCCCAGGTAGGCAACAAGCCCACATACATTCCCTTGTAGGCAATCCGGTTGATAATAAAATCAACATGATCCCAATAATCGTATTCGGTTTCGTTGGCCGGATTAGCACCGGGAGTAACGGCTAATCGGGTAGGGTCTTCATCTATCAATGGCAAATCGCCATAGCGGTTAGGTTGCCGAAGTCCATTCAGTTCGGCAAGTGCCACTGCTTGAATAACGTTAAAGCCTTGTTGCTTGCGAAATTCCAGATACTCCTCGGCTTCTTCACGGGTAAGCCGGTGGAATAATTCCCAGGCGGTATCGCCTAACCAGAAAAATGGTTTGCCATCGGTGGTCATCAGGTAACGCTGATTAGGACTTACCCTGACCTGAGCGAACGACACATTAAATGCCAGCAGACCAACTAAAAGCAAACGCATGATTCGGTATTTTTGCTTTGTGCGGAATCTAAAGTTACAAATACTTGTTGAAACTGCGACTGAAAAATGGTGATTGATTACGAAGCATTACGAAACCGGTTAACCTTACCCTTGCCAGGCGAATTAGCACACAACCTGATGCGTGCCGAACCAGTTGGCACAATCAAACCAAAGTTTGAACATAAACTACCACCGCGGCCGGGTAGTGTAATGATTTTGCTTTATGCAGATGGCGATGATGTTTTCTTTCCACTTACCAAACGTCCGGATTATTTAGGTACACATGGCGGGCAAATCAGTTTACCGGGTGGCAAAGCAGAACCAGGTGAGACATTAATTGAAACTGCATTGCGCGAAACCCATGAGGAGATAGGCATTAAACCTGAATCTATTGAAGTATTGGGAACACTATCAGACTTCTTTGTAATACCCAGCAACTTCATAGTTAAACCAGTGGTAGGACTCTTGCATGATGTTCCGCAGTTTACCCCTGATCCAAAAGAAGTGGTGAAGGTGTTGAGGGGTTCTGTAAACCAGCTATTGGAAAGCGAAGCCATTCGTACCAAAGAAATTTTGGCCGCTAAATTATTTCCCATGCGGGCACCACACTTTGAAATAGAGCAAGAGGTAGTGTGGGGCGCTACCGCCATGATTCTGAACGAATTCAGAACAATACTGAAAGAGTTAAACTAACTGCTTAGCGCGATGCTAACTTCTGCTGAATGAAGCCGGTAAACCGATACTTCTTCAATGCTTCCGCAGAAAGATGTTTCGCACCCTGGATTTTACCAATGCAGTCTTTACTTCCGCAGTGGCAAGCAAACGGACGGTCCATATCCCATTCGGCAGAAGGGTAGAAGAAGCTGAACTCTTCACCGGCAGCAATGGGTTTAACCGTTACCAGTTCCATCAAGGTAGTATCGAAAAAGCAGTTGGGGTCGCAACTGTGATTGATACACTCCAAGCATTCTGGAAACAGTTCAATGTGCACATCATCGTTAATCTGCACCGTTAAGTAGTTTGGTTTTTCATAGGTGGCGCGAGCCATAAAACCGATTACTACTTCGTTTGCTTCAAACGATTTTTTGGAAAACAACGATCGAAATCCGGTTACAGCATCCGTACGGATTTCCGCGACCTCGGTTAAATCGAGATCAATAGTTTCAATGAAACTCATGTTGAGTAGTGGTTAGTGATTGTAATGAGTTTAAAAAGTAAAATCACTATAAAGATATAGACATTACAATTAATATCAAGTTTGTGTAAAATTATTATGATGACTCAAAAAGAAAAGAGCGCCTGTGGTGGGCGCTCTTCCTTCTATAAGTTAACAGTAATGCTACTTCTTTTTCTTATTCGTCTTCTTCAGCGACTTCTTAACCACCTTCTTAGGTGATTTAGATTTCTTAGCTGCTTTAACCACTTTCTTTGCCGACTTCTTCACGGTTTTTTTAACAACTTTCTTAGCCGACTTCTTTGCTATCTTCTTCACAGCTTTCTTAGCTGGCTTGGCTTTCTTCACCACCTTCTTAGCAGCTTTCTTTACAGCCTTGACTTTCTTAGCTGGAGCTTTTTTTGCCGCAGGTTTTGCAACTTGCTTGGGTGCTGCTGCTTTTTTAGCAGCAGCTTTGGCTGCACCCATCGCATTAAGTGCTGAACCGGCCTTAAACCAAGCTATCTGGTTAGCATTATAGGTATGGTTAACGGTTATTGATTCGCTGCTTCCATCGCTGTGTTTAATCACCAGTGTAAGCGGCTTATCAGGGCTAAATGAAGTTAAACCAACAATATCGAATGTATCGTCTTCTTTAATCTTGTTATAGTCTTCCTTGTTCGCAAAGGTTAACGCCAACATACCCTGCTTCTTCAGGTTGGTTTCGTGAATGCGCGCAAATGATTTAACCAGAATAGCCCGAACGCCTAAGTGGCGGGGTTCCATAGCGGCATGTTCGCGCGATGAACCTTCACCATAGTTTTCATCACCTACTACAATTGATCCTATTCCTTGCGCTTTGTAGGCGCGCTGTACTTTTGGTACTTCATCGTACTCACCGGTTAGTCCATTCTTTACACTGTTGATTTTTTCATTATAAAAGTTAGTTGCGCCAATCAACAGGTTATTGGAAATGTTATCGAGGTGACCGCGGTACTTTAACCATTTACCGGCCATTGAAATATGATCGGTAGTACACTTGCCTTTTGCTTTAATCAACAAACGCAAACCCTTCAGATCGGTACCTTCCCAGGGCTTAAACGGAGCCAGTAATTGCAAACGATCGGAGGTAGGACTCACTTTAACCACTACACCACTACCATCTTTTGCAGGAGCCTGGTAGCCGGGGTCTTTCACATCAAAACCTTTTTTTGGTAATTCATCGCCTGTAGGCGGATCGAGTTTAACTTGTTGACCTTGCTCATTGGTTAAAGTATCAGTAAGCGGGTTAAAGCCCAGATCACCGGCAATAGCCAAAGCTGTTACCAATTCAGGCGAACCTACAAAGGCGAATGTATTTGGGTTGCCATCGTTGCGCGATTGGAAGTTACGGTTGAACGAATGCACAATCGTATTTTTCTCTTTGCGTTCGGCACCTACCCGGCTCCACATACCAATACAAGGACCGCAGGCATTGGCAAATACTTTTGCACCAATCTTATTAAAAGTATCGATAAAGCCATCACGCTCAATGGTATAACGAACTTGTTCTGAACCTGGGGTTATAGTGAATACAGCTTTTGTCTTCAGTCCTTTTTCGGCTACTTGTTTAGCCAGACTGGCTGCACGGGCAATATCCTCGTAAGAAGAGTTGGTGCAGGAACCGATCAAACCAACTTCTACTTTTAAGGGCCAGCCATTCTTTTCAGCTTCCGATTTTAGTTTGGAAATTGGAGTTGCCAGATCGGGTGTAAACGGTCCGTTCAGGTGTGGTTCCAATTCTGAGAGGTTGATCTCAATTACCTGATCAAAATACTTTTCTGGATTAGCATATACTTCCGGATCGGCTGTTAAATGTTCTTTTATTCCATCCGCCAACTTAGCCACTTCAGCACGACCGGTTGCAATCAGGTACCGTGCCATGGAATCATCGTAACCAAAGGTTGACGTGGTGGCTCCAATTTCGGCACCCATATTACAGATGGTACCTTTGCCTGTGCAACTCATAGACGTTGCGCCTTCGCCAAAGTATTCTACAATGGCACCGGTTCCTCCTTTTACGGTAAGGATACCAGCTACTTTTAAGATTACATCTTTGGCTGAAGTCCAACCATTGAGTTTACCGGTAAGCTTTACGCCAATCAGTTTTGGGAACTTAAGTTCCCAGGCCATGCCCGCCATCACATCCACAGCATCGGCACCGCCTACACCAATGGCCACCATTCCCAAACCACCGGCATTTACAGTGTGCGAGTCGGTACCAATCATCATTCCGCCCGGGAAGGCATAATTTTCCAACACAACCTGATGGATAATACCGGCTCCTGGTTTCCAGAAACCAATTCCATACTTATTTGAAACAGACGAAAGGAAGTCGAATACTTCTTTGCTTTCGCTGTTGGCAACCGATAAATCATCTTTAGCACCCACTTTGGCTACGATCAGGTGATCGCAATGTACGGTAGAAGGTACAGCCACTTTTGGCCTTCCGGCCGACATGAATTGCAGCAAAGCCATTTGAGCGGTAGCATCCTGCATGGCTACACGATCGGGAGCAAAATCCACATACGATTTACCGCGCCCGAAACTTTCGAGCTTCTGATCGGAGTGAAGGTGTGCATAAAGGATTTTTTCAGATAGGGTAAGGGGCTTTCCTACCACTGTTCTTGCTTTTGCAATACGGCCCGGCATGGCTGCATACAAGGCCTTGATCATGTCTAAATCGAATACCATAAATCGTGTTAGTTTACGAGCCTCTAAAGTAATAAATAATGGTGAAATCCGAACGGTAGTCCAGCGTTAGTAGTTGTTAGTTCGTAGTCGTTAGTCCATAGTTATTTTTTCCATAGACCGTGGCAGATTAGACCTATCTAAAGTATTTGACTAATCAACTATGGGACTCAAGACTATCGACTCAAGACTATCGACTAAATACTACTTACTGTTAATGTAGTTGAGGAATTCCCGCTTGGTATTTTCTTCTTCGAACTTGCCGCCAAAAAATGCAGTGCCGGTTTTACTGTTGGTATCGCCCACACCCCGTGAGGCTACGCACATGTGGTTGGCATCGATTACTACACCTACGCTTTCGGTTCCCAGAATGCGTTGAAGTTCTTTGCCGATTTGTACGGTTAGGCGTTCCTGTACCTGAGGGCGTTTAGCAAAATATTGTACGATGCGGTTGATTTTAGATAGGCCTATTACTTTACCACTCGAAAAGTAAGCTACATGCGCTTTACCATAGATGGGTACAAAGTGATGTTCGCAGTGGCTGTAAAAAGTTATATCCTTTTCAACCAGCATCTGGTCGTACTTGTATTTGTTTTCAAACAAACGGGCAACAGGGCGGTTCTTCGGATTTAAACCACTGAACACTTCTTTTACATACATTTTAGCTACCCTGCGTGGGGTGCCCTTCAGGCTGTCATCATTCAGATCAAGCCCCAATATTTCCATGATCTCGCGAAAGCGCTTTTCAATCTGTTCCACTTTATCGTCATCGCTTAACGCGAAGGCGTCTTCCCGCAAAGGTGTATTCCACGAGGTGAGGATGTGATCCTCATCAAACTCCTCGTCAAGCGGTTTAATGGGCCGGATATTCAACGAAATTTCTTTCTGTCTCATAGAGTTTCACTTTTAAATCGTACTGGTTGTCAATATGCTGCCTTAATATCCGCCAGATTACCACCGCAATGTTTTCGGCTGTCGGGTTAAGATTTTTAAAATGAGGTGTATCGAGGTTAAGATTTTTGTGATCGAACTGTTTTACCACATGTTCCTGAATCAGGTCGCTTAAAACCTTCATATCAAAAACATAACCCGTTTCCGGATCGGGTGTTCCAATCAATCTTACTTCAAGTTCGTAATTGTGGCCATGGTAATTTGGGTTGCTGCATTTTCCGAATACGGCATAATTTTTCTCTTCAGACCATGCAGGATTGAACAGGCGATGTGCGGCATTAAAATGCTCCTTTCGGAATACAGCAACTTTCATTAATGTAAATAAAACCCGCCAACGGGTAAATGGTTCAAATCAGGCTTAAATTTTCCGGAATATTATCAGAAGGTGCTGATTGATCGATCGTGATAGTCGAACACCGGTACCGTTGTTCCCAATAAAACTTCGTGTGTCAGGAAGCGTGTGCCAACCGAGTTGCCCGTGGGGAGTTCAAATATATAACCCAACCGGATATTGTTACCTAATTTAGCTTGTAGTTGTAGTCCGTAGGCTGCAAAATTACGGGTAAAAATTCCTGCCGTTAGCTTTTCATTAAAATTGAAGTTAAAGTTAAGATCCATGCTAATAGGAGAGCCACCCACTGCCCGAATCAAGGCAGAGGGTTTTAAACGAATATTTTCGTTCAGAAACATAACATAGGAGCCAAAGAAATAGAAATGTTGTTTGTACAATTCAAACTGTTGGCCGGTGGATGATGTGGTGATGGTTGTTGAAAGTAATCTCGGAACGGATGCACCTAATAAATATTTTTCGCCCTTGAGTATAATGCCGGCACCCAGATTAGGTTTAGATAAATTTTCATTTGCTGAAAAAGCGATATCATCGCGATCAGCATCGGGAATATTTAAGTCGTTATAATTAGCCCTAAAGTTTACGAAACCCGCCTGCATCCCGAAGCTAAAGGTTCGACTTTCATCCAACGGAAGTTTGTAACTAAAAGCAGCCTGAATTTCGGTGTTCTTGATAATACCCAATTTATCCTGCGAAATGAGTAAGCCTGCACCTACTTTATTGTCAACCAAAGAAACATGCGAATTGAAATTGAATGTAACCGGATTACCATCAAAACCACCCCACTGGTTGCGATAGGTTACGTTGGCATTAAAGTTATTGTTTAGCCCGGCATAGGCTGGGTTTAGTAAAATCGGGTTATTGATATACTGCGCGTACAAAGGATCTTGCTGTGCCAGGGCCGGAGAACCTAAAGCCACAAGCAGTAAAAAAGCTGTAAAGTATTTCATGCGCGCGGGGTTAATGTGCATATCAAGACATTAAATTAGCAAAATTGTTTCATTTCACATTATAGCGTCTGTGGGTTTTTAACCTGCTCAAAATTGGTTCATGGAAAACATAAGTCTGATCATCATTTTACTATCGATTGTAACGGCATTGGCCCAGATTACAGACCGAATCCGAATACCTTATCCCATTCTTTTGGTTTTGGTGGGAATTGGAATTGGTTTGGTGCCTGGCCTGCCTAATGTGCATCTAAACCCCGATGTGGTTTTTCTTATCTTTCTGCCACCGGTATTGTATTCGGCAGCCTGGTACACATCTTGGCCCGACTTTAAGGAATCTGTAAGACCAATTTCGCTTCTTGCTGTAGGTTGTGTTCTATTCACTACGGTATTAGTTGCCCTTTCGGTTCACTATCTCATTCCCAATTTTGGTTGGCCTGAGGCATTCGTGTTGGGTGCAATTATTTCCCCACCCGATGCGGTGGCGGCTACAGCTGCCACTAAAGGATTAAAATTGCCGAGGCGAATAATCACCATTCTGGAAGGTGAGAGTTTGGTGAACGATGCGACCGGGTTGATTGCTTACCGATATGCAATAGCAGCAACAGCATCGGGGTCGTTTATTTTTTGGCTGGCGGGTATTAACTTTTTCTATGTGGCCGGGTTAGGCATTGTATTAGGATTAATGATTGGGTATGTGTTTTACTGGATACATAAAATTACACCCAATAATGCTACAACCGATACGGTGTTTACGTTACTCGCCCCGTATGCATCGTACCTGGTAGCGGAAGAGTTCCATGCTTCAGGAGTTTTGTCGGTGGTGGCGGCAGGGTTGTTCATGAGTCCGCGATCATCGGAAGTGTTTTCCAATCGTACCCGCCTTCAGGCAACTGCCGTGTGGGATACCATGATCTTCATTCTAAACGGTGTAATTTTTATTCTGATCGGATTACAATTGCCATTTATTTTCGAAAACCTCGGTACTTATCATTGGTCAACGCTTTTGCTTTACGGAGTTTTGATAAGCGTGGTAACTATTTTGGCACGCATACTTTGGGTTTTTCCCGGAACCTATTTGCCACGTTGGTTAAGTAAAGAGGTCCGATCAACCGAACCAAATCCCGGTTTGCGGCAGGTTTCCATCGTAGCATGGTCGGGCATGCGGGGTATTGTTTCGCTGGCAGCTGCCCTTGCTTTGCCCATCATGATTTCAAAAGAGGAACCGTTCCCAAATCGCGACCTTATTATTTTCTTAACCTTCAGTGTAATCTTCTCAACATTGGTTTTGCAAGGTATGACTTTGCGAAAGTTGATTAAGTGGTTTGGTATAAAAGGCGATGATGGACATGAACAAGAAGAGGAGTTGGCCCGATTAAAAGTGGCGGCCCAAGTAATTGAGCATATTGAAGAACGCTATACGTTGGGATTGAGCGAAGCTGTTCTGAACCAGATCAAAACGAAATATGAAATCCGGATACAACGCATTCGCAGAGATCAGTCTGAAGAAAAACTAACGCGGGAACAGATAGAAGAATTTACACGCATCCAGCTTGCGCTGATTCGCCACGAGCGTGAATTTGTACTTAGTTTACGCAAGCAAGGTCAAATAAAAGATGAAGTGTTGCGAAAGATCGAATATGAACTTGACCTGGAAGAAGCCCGCCTGGAGTTGGAGCTTCAGACATCAGAATAATAAAAGGCGTCTGACCGATGTTTGCAAATGCTATAAATCGGTCTGACGCCCTGTAGAAATCAGGAGATTCTATTTTACAACTTACGCAACCAGATATTTCTGAATTGTGTTTTGTTGCCATGATCTTGCAACGAAATAACATCTTCTCCGTGTGCCTCCGGGTAATGATGTAACCCGATGTAAAGGGTGAGGCCATTGATGGTTACATTATTTTGTACCAACACACCATTGTGAAACACAGTTATCCTGGCAGGATAATCCAACGAACCATCGGCTTTAAAGCGCGGTGCGGTGTAAACTACATCATAGCTATTCCATTCCAACGGACTGCGCATGGCATTTACCAGGGGAGCGTGATCTTTGTAGATACTGGCGGCTTGGCCGTTGCGGTAGGTTCTGTTATTGTATGAATCCAGAATTTGAAGTTCGTACCGGTTTTGGAAAAACACTCCGCTATTTCCACGACCCTGACCTTCGCTCTCCACTACATCAGGAGCAGAGAACTCAATGTGTAACTGGCAATCGCCAAACTTCATTTTGGTTTGGATGCCACCCGATCCGGGCACAACTTCCATGTGATCGTTGTTTACAATCTTCCACGGTGCGGGTTTGGTTGCGTCTTTCTGGCTTACCCATTGATCCAGGTTTTTCCCATTGAAGAGGATGATCGCATCAGAAGGTGCATCGCCCAACACTTTAGCAGGCGTAACTACTTTTACTTCTGGTTCCCATATTTCCGTCATCTCGGGTTTCATGGGCGCAGGGGAAACTTCCGGTGGTTTGCTGGAGTATTGGGCTTTTGCCAACACAACTGATCCTACGGCCAGCATGGCGGTGATCCATAAATTTTTCTTCATACAAGTAATTTTTAAGCGTGTGATATTCAAACTTATTAGAAAAAAGTGATTTGAATGTTACCGTTTACCAAAATCAGGCCAATAAAAAAGGCCCGAAGGCCCTTCTTGTAAACTTTAATTTGAGCTCTGCTTAACAGAATTCGTCAAACACTTCTACCAGGTGCTCGCCAATCATTTGGGCATTGCGGCCTTCAATGTGGTGGCGTTCAACAAAGTGTACCAGCTCGCCATCTTTAAACAAGGCAATGGAAGGCGAAGAAGGTGGGTAAGGCAGCGTGTACTCACGTGCTTTGGCTACAGCCTCTTTATCTACACCTGCAAAAACAGTTGTCAGGTTGTTAGGCTTCTTTGCCGAATGTTGGATTGCCCATTTAATACCCGGGCGAGCAGCACCAGCCGCACACCCACATACAGAATTAATCACCAGCAAAGTTGTTCCTTTCTGATCTTTTAATTCCTGATCTACCTCGGCAGCAGTTTTTAATTCTTTAAAGCCGGCCACGGTCAAATCCTGGCGCATGGGGGCTACAAGTGGTTCGGGATACATATCGATTTAAAATTTAGGATTAAAGATTATCTTCAGTTCAACAATAGTTTTTATGATCCGGTTCAATCAGTTTTAAATATTGAATTTTGAATTCGAAATTTATAAAAATCCAAGCTCCAGTTTGGCAGCTTCGCTCATCATATCCTGCGAGTAAGGTGGATCAAACGTAAGTTCTACTTTTACACTACTTACACCCGGTATTTCTTTTACTTTTTGTTCTACTTCACCCGGTATCACTTCAGCCGAGGGGCAGGAAGGCGAGGTAAGTGTCATTTGGATATACACATTGTTTACCGGAAACACATTGATCTCGTAAATCAATCCCAGTTCGTAAACATCCACTGGTATTTCCGGATCGTAAACAGTTTTAAGCGCAGCAATTACTTTGTCGCGTAAATCACCTTGCGGAATTTCAGTTGCAGGTTCTATAGGTTGTGTTTCTTCACTCACTTTGCTAATTCCTTTTGTGTTTTAAAAGCTAACGCATAAAGTTTCATTTGCTTGATCATGGCTGCAAATCCGTTGGAGCGTTGTGTGCCAATAAATCGCTCCATGCCAATCTTAGTCATAAAGTACAACTCAGCATTCAGAATATCTTCCGGCCTTTGATTATTAAAAATCCTGACAAGCAAACTTACCAATCCTTTGGTGATAGCCGTGTTGCTATCCGCCTCAAAAACAACTCCATCATTTTCCAGCTTTGCTGTAAGCCATACTTTGGACTGACAACCCTTTACAATGTTGTCGTCTGATTTATCCGCTTCGTTCATGGCTGGAAGTTTCTGCCCAAGTTCCATGATGTAGAACACGGTCATTTCCATGTCTCCGTCAAGCAGAGAAAATTCGTTAATGATTTCGTCTTGTGTTTGATTGATCGACATCATTTCAAGAATTTAATAATCCGTTCAACTCCCTCTGCCAACTGATCAATCTCAGCCTTTGTATTATAAACCGAAAAGGAAGCCCGCACAGTTCCCTCAATTCCAAATGCATCCATTAAAGGTTGCGTGCAATGGTGGCCCGTACGCACAGCAATTCCGCGCGTGTCCAACATCTGCCCAATATCAAAATGGTGAATACCTTCAATTACAAACGACTGCACACTTACTTTTTCCTTCGCAGTTCCAATTAACCGAACTCCTTTTATGGATGATAGCTTAGCAGCCGCATAAACAAGTAAAGCGTGTTCATGGGCAGCTATATTTTCTTTACCCAACTCGTTGATGAAGTTAATCGCTTCGTTCAAAGCGATTACATCAGCAATATTCGGTGTGCCGGCTTCAAACTTATAGGGTAGATCGTTATACGTGGTTTTAGCGAACGTTACTTCTTTTATCATTTCGCCACCACCCATATACGGAGGCATTTTTTCTAGCAACGCTTTCTTGCCGTACAAAATACCGGTTCCGGTAGGGCCATACATTTTGTGCGAGGAGATGCAATAGAAATCGCAGTCCAGTTCCTGCACATCGATGTGAAGATGCGCAGATGCCTGTGCGCCATCAATCAAAACAACCGCACCCACCTGATGAGCAAGTGTAATAATTTCTTTTATGGGATTAATCGTTCCTAAACTATTTGAGGCATGATTAACGGCTACGACTTTGGTTTTAGGGGAGAGGATTTTTTTATAAGCATCCAGATCAAGTTCTCCAACTTCGGTTACCGGAATGACTTTTAGAATAGCCTTACGCTCTTCGCAAATCATTTGCCATGGCACAATGTTGGAGTGATGCTCCAGTCCGGAAACAATTACTTCATCGCCCGCATTTAAAAACACACGACCGTACGATGATGCTACGAGGTTAATGCTTTCCGTTACACCTCGTGTAAAGATTATTTCTTCTTCATGACTGGCATTGATAAATGCCTGCATGGCATGCCGTGTGGTCTCGTAAGCTTTGGTGGCTCGTTCAGCAAGTGTGTGAATGCCACGATGAATATTGGCATTGTCATTTTCGTAATAACGCGTTAAAGCATCAATTACCCGCATGGGTTTTTGATTGGTAGCTGCGTTATCAAAATAAATCAATGGCTTGCCATTAACCTGTTGGTACAGAATCGGAAACTGACTTCTGATTTGCTGAACATCCAGGCTTGCCATTGCAGTATCCATCATCAGAAATTTTTATGCAGTCTTTCTGCAATCAGGTTATCGAGGTATGCTTTCAGCGTTTCGTTCTGGATGGGTTCCAATACTTCGGCTGCGAAAGCATAGAGCAACATGGCTTTGGCGTTTGTCTCTGAAATTCCGCGCGAGCGCAGATAGAATAACGCTTCTTCATCTAACTGGCCAGACGTACAACCATGCGAACACTTTACATCATCGGCCCAGATTTCGAGCTGCGGTTTAGTGTTTACGGTTGCAGTATCGGAAACAATAATATTTCGGTTCGATTGAAATGCATTGGTCTTTTGTGCATGTGGCCGCACATAAATCTTACCATTGAAAACGCCTTTCGAGTTACCATCCATAATACCTTTGTACATTTCATTGCTGAATGAATTAGGCTTTCGGTGATCAACCACGGTATGGTTATCGGCATGCGTACTACCTGCAAGTAAATACAATCCATAAAAATGCGATTCGCAATTTTCTCCATCAATTAAAATGTGGAGGTTGTTGCGGATCAACTGACCATCAAGCGTAAGCGTGAAGGTGTTGAGTTTGCTATTGGATGCCTGGTGAATGACCGAGTTTGAAACCTGGCAAACTTTACCAGTATCGTTTTGAATTTTACAATATTCCAGGTGTGCATTTTCTTTAATGATCCACTCCTCAGCAAAGTTGTGAAAGGCAGTTTGATTACCGGTTGAATCTGATTTTTCAATAATGCTGATGTTGCTACCTTTTTCAAGCACACCCAATATGCGGGTTTGGGATATTACTGGCGATTGAGAGCCATCATTTACTTGAAGAATAAAAATCGGTTTACTCACTGCAGTATTCTCCTGAACGTGAATAAAAACTCCTTCGTGCCAACCCGCAGTGTTTAAAGCAGCAAATGCATCGGTTTCGGTATTAAGATTTTTATTGAAATATTCTTTAACGGCTGGATGTTCCTTGCGGAAAGCTTCGCTGAGTGTGGTAATTGTTACTTCAGACTCAAGACTTACAATTTTAGAGTGCAGTGCGTTGAAGCGGCCATTCACCAATACAATTACATTGGCATCAAGTTGTGGAATCAGAAATTCTGAAATGGATGAAAGTGTACTTTCCGGATTGCCAGATGTCCAACTAAAATTCTTTTCGAGATGGCGGGTAATAGGAGTGAAGCGATACTCCTCATGCTTTGCCGAGGGTAATCCAAGTTTCTTAAACTGCTCCCAAGCCAGTGTGCGCGAACTGTGCGCTACGTCAAATACCGGTTGGTTCTCAATAATTTCAGTTACCAGATCGCGTGTTACAGGAGTACTCATAATCAAGCTACGGTTGCTTCACTTTTAATCCAATCGTAACCTTTGGCTTCTAATTCCAAGGCTAATTCCTTGGTGCCTGATTTTACAATCTTACCTTTATAAAGCACGTGTACATAATCAGGAACGATGTAATCGAGCAAGCGTTGGTAATGCGTTACCACTACTACTGCATTATTTTTATTGCGAAGTTTATTTACGCCATTGGCTACAATGCGCAAGGCATCGATGTCAAGCCCTGAATCGGTTTCATCCAGTAGTGCAAGTTTGGGTTCCAGCATGGCCATTTGAAAAATCTCGTTACGTTTTTTCTCGCCACCGGAAAAACCTTCATTTAATGAGCGGTTCAAGAGTGATTGGTCGATTTCAACCAGCTTCATTTTTTCTTTCATTAACTGCAGAAACGAAACGGCATCCAATGCTTGCTGACCGCGGTATTCCCGAATCTGGTTTAAAGCAGTCTTCATAAAATTGATGGTGCTTACACCTGGAATTTCAACGGGATATTGAAACGCCATGAAGATACCTTCACGGGCACGGTCTTCCGGTGAAAGTTCCAATAAATCTTTGCCAAGAAAATCAACTTCGCCATCTGTAACTTCGTATTCTTCGCGACCTGATAAAACGGATGCGAGCGTACTTTTGCCAGAACCATTGGGTCCCATTATGGCGTGCACCTCACCGGCATTTACTTTCAGGTCAATCCCATTCAGGATTTGCTTCTCCCCAATTTTTGCTTGTAAGTTCTTTATTGATAACATAATACTTTTCATTTTTTTCACGCAAAGACGCCAAGGTGGCAAAGGATTACCCTACACTTCCTTCTAAAGTTAACGCCAACAGTTTTTGAGCTTCTACGGCAAACTCCATCGGTAATTGATTCAGTACTTCTTTGGCATAACCATTTACAATCAAGGCGACCGCTGCCTCTTCATCAATGCCTCGTTGCAAACAATAAAAGATTTGATCTTCGCCTATCTTGGATGTAGTTGCCTCGTGCTCAATACGAGCCGAATTATTCTCCACATCGATGTACGGAAAGGTATGTGCGCCACACTGATCACCCATCAGCAATGAATCGCACTGTGAGTGGTTACGCGCGTTGGCTGCCCGTTTCATAATATGTACTTGACCGCGGTAGCTGTTTTGCGATTTGCCGGCTGAAATACCTTTGCTCACAATCCGCGAACGCGTGTTTTTACCGATGTGAATCATTTTTGTACCAGTATCGGCTTGCTGATAATTGTTGGTAACAGCAACAGAATAAAATTCACCTACCGAATAATCACCTTTCAAAACACAAGAAGGATACTTCCATGTAATGGCCGATCCGGTTTCTACTTGTGTCCATGAGATTTTAGAATGATCACCTGCACATAGACCACGCTTGGTTACAAAGTTGTAGATACCGCCTTTACCATTCTTGTCGCCCGGATACCAGTTTTGTACGGTTGAGTATTTTATCTCTGCACCCTTCATGGTATAAAGTTCTACCACGGCAGCATGTAATTGATTTTCATCGCGCATGGGCGCAGTGCAACCTTCTAAGTAACTTACATACGAACCTTCATCAGCTACAATCAATGTTCTTTCAAATTGGCCGGTGTTAGCCGCGTTAATACGGAAGTAAGTTGATAATTCCATTGGGCAACGTACACCTTTCGGGATGTAACAGAAGGAGCCATCGGAAAATACGGCTGAGTTAAGCGCTGCAAAATAATTATCATTCATCGGCACAACCGACCCGAGGTATTTTTTTACCAACTCCGGATGTTCTTTTACTGCCTCGCTGAAAGAACAGAAGATGATGCCCAACTCACTTAGTTTTTCTTTAAAAGTAGTTGCTACCGAAACGCTGTCGATCACAGCATCAACAGCAACTCCGGTCAATCGCTTTTGCTCGGTTAAAGAAATGCCAAGCTTTTCAAAAGTCTTGATCAGTTCCGGATCAACTTCATCTAAGCTATTGGGTTTTACTTTTTGCTTGGGAGCTGAGTAATAAATAATGTCCTGATAATTGATGGCAGGATAGGTAACGTTAGGCCATTTAGGCTCAACCATTTTCTGCCATTGCCTAAAGGCTTTCAGGCGCCATTCCAATAACCACTCAGGTTCATTTTTCTTTGAAGAAATGAAGCGGACAATATCTTCATTAAGACCCTTGGGTGCTTCTTCAGTCTCAAGATTTACAGTCCAGCCATGCTCGTATTCTTTCGAGGTGATTTCTTCCAGAACCTGGTTGCTTTTGCTCATGGTTGCCTATTTAGACTAATTTTAAATTGATTGCAAAAGTACAACAAAACTACCGCTTTAAGGTTCCTAAATGCCTTAAATATCTTTGAAAATCAGGTTAGTTTCAGGTTTCTGTCCAGGCTTTCTTCAAGCGAGATCATGGTTTCGGTGCGCTCAATGCCCTCAACCTGTTGCATTTTATCGTGCAACACTTCTTTCAGATGGTTGGTATCACGACAGTGGATTTTGACAAACATGCTATAATTGCCGGTGGTGTAGTGGATGTTGGTAATCTCTGGTATGCTTTTAAGTTTGGCTAACACCATTTCATATAAAGCACTCTTTTCCAGATATATACCAATAAAAGCGGTGATGTCGTAACCCAATTTGGCATAGTTGATTTTAAGCGTGGTCTTTTCCAGAACGCCAGCGTCTTCCATTTTATTCATGCGCACATGCACGGTGCCTTGCGATACATTTACACGCTTGGCAACTTCAGTATAAGGCCGTTTCGCATCCTGCATCAGGATTTCCAAAATTTTTAGATCGGTGTTATCAAATTCAAAATGACGGCTCATTAGGGTTATGTTTTTGTAAATTTATCAATAGATATTACTATTTGTTAAATACTGTATAAAAATTTTACTATTTTGTTGACTTGATTTTCATTTTATACCTTACTTTGCATCATAATTTATAAATCACATGCATCACTAATGTGGTTTAGTCAGGCCTAAAGCCAACTGTTCTTTAAAATTGTAGGGTGTTGAATCCCGATAGCTATCGGGAGGCAGACTAACCCAAATTTGTTCTTAAAAATTGTAGGGTGTTGAATCCCGATAGCTATCGGGAGGCAGACTAACCAGAATTGTTCTTAAAAATTGTAGGGTGTTGAATCCCGATAGCTATCGGGAGGCAGACTAACCAGAATTGTTCTTAAAAATTGTAGGGTGTTGAATCCCGATAGCTATCGGGAGGCAGACTAACCCAAATTTGTTCTTAAAAATTGTAGGGGTGTTGAATCCCGATAGCTATCGGGAGGCAGACTAACCCAAATTTGTTCTTAAAAATTGTAGGGTGTTGAAATTGGCAGACAAGCCCTCCTGTCTCGGGGGTGGAGAGCAAAGGATAAACGCAAGGTAATGGGTTGACCACTAATCCCGATAACTATCGGGAGTTTTCTTATGCCTTGTAGCTAACTTCTCCGTGGAGGTTCGACCCCTCCCTCTACAGCCATGTAAAGCCACGCAGTCCGCGTGGCTTTTTTAATTTCCGCCACTAACAAACGATTGCTAACACCACCTTTTTTTTCTTTCTTTAGAATTCATTAGAAACTAAAGCAACGAACGTATGAGTTTTCCGTGGTACGCAAAATATCCTAAAGGCACTCCCCAACAAATTGGTACTCTCGAATACAATTCATTGATTGAATTGTTTGAAGTAGCCGCTAAAAAATATCCTAACCGTATTGCGTTCGAAAATTTTGGTAAAGAGATTTCATTTGCAGAGGTTGATCGGCTCTCTACAGCTTTTGCAGCTTATTTACAAACTGAATTAAAGTTGAAAAAGGGTGATCGTGTAGCTATTCAAATGCCCAACCTGATTCAATTTCCTATAGCGTTTATGGGTGTTATAAAGGCCGGCATGATTGCCGTAAACACTAATCCACTTTATACACCGCGCGAAATGGAACATCAGTTTAACGATGCCGGAGTTTCGGCCATCATTATTGTATCAAACTTTGCGCACAACCTCGAACAGATTTTGCCCAAACTTAAAAACAAGCCACACATTATCCTTACCGATATGGGCGACATGGTGGGTGGTTTGAAAGGAATGGTTGTAAACTTCGTGGTAAAGTATGTAAAGAAAATGGTTCCGGCCTTTAGCTTACCGGATGCTATTTCATTTAAAAATGTATTAAAGCGCGGAGCGGCTTTCCATTACCATAAGCCCGATCTGCACATAGAAGATCTTGCCGTGTTGCAATACACCGGTGGAACAACAGGCGTTTCAAAAGGCGCGCAGCTTTCGCATCGTAACATCATCGCACATAATGCCATGATAACCCACTGGTTTAAACCGATTATGACGGAGGGCCAGCAAGACATTATTATTACTGCACTTCCACTTTACCACATTTTCGCGCTTACTGTAAACGGTTTGTTGATGTACACACAAGGTGTAAAGAGTGTATTGATTACCAACCCGCGCGATATGCCGGCCTTTGTGAAAGAATTGAAGAAACACAGGTTCTCAGTTATTACGGGTGTTAACACATTATTTAACGGATTGCTGAACAATCCTGATTTTAAAGACTGCGATTTTTCGGCATTAAAAGGTGCAATAGGTGGCGCCATGGCTGTTCAAGATGTTGTAGCCGACCGGTGGGAAAAGTTAACGGGTTGTCCGCTTATTGAAGGTTATGGTTTGAGCGAAACTTCACCCGTGCTGTGTTGCAATCCGCTTGACGGGAATCACAAACGCGGCACCATTGGTATTCCAATGCCAAGCACCGAGATTGGAATTTTTGATGATGATGGCAACCAATTACCGCAAGGTGAGGTTGGCGAAATTTGTGCACGCGGGCCGCAGGTGATGCGTGGTTACTGGAACCAAGATAACGCAGGAGTTTTCTTCCACCAGGAATGGTTTCGCACGGGTGATATTGGAGTAATGAGCCCGGAAGGTTATTTCAAAATTGTAGATCGTAAAAAGGATATGATAAAAGTGAGCGGCTTCAATGTATATCCAAACGAAGTTGAAAACGTTTTGGCGGGCCATCCCAAAGTTTTGGAGGTTGCAGCCATTGGCGTACCCGATTCAAAATCAGGCGAAGCAATAAAAGTTTTTGTGGTGAAGAAAGATGAATCGCTAACGGAAGATGAATTGAAGAAATTTGCCCATGAAAACCTGACCAACTATAAGGTTCCACGTCATTTTGAGTTTAAAACTGAATTGCCTAAAACCAATGTGGGCAAGATTTTGAGACGCGCATTAAAAGAAGAAGAGAAAGCCAAGGCAGCATAATCGACTGGCATGAGATAAACCGGGTATAGTTGTAGCTTTGTGTGCATGAATATTTTGCTGATTACCCAGGAAGATTTTTTTGCTGGTTCTACCTATTCTGTTTCATACCTCGCAAATGCGTTGGCTGAACGGGGTAATAAAGTTTATGTTGCAGCACGACCCAACTCATTATTACATGAATTAATACAGAAATATCCGCGGGTAACATTCTTACCCCTTACCATCAAATCGCGGTTTGATCGTAACGCCATTAAATTATTGGTTAGGTGGGTAACCGAATACAACCTGCAAGTAATTAATGCACAATCCAGTAAAGACCGTTATATAACTATTTTTGCCCGATGGTTTTACGGTGTAAAAGCCCGGTTATATCATACTCGCAGGCAATACCCCATGAGTGTGGGTGGTTATCTGCAACGAAAATTTTATGTGGCCGGTACCGATAAGATTATTTCAATAAGTGAAGGCCTAAAAAAAATTTTTGTTGCCAAAGGATTTCCGGCAGCACACATAGCGGTTATTCACAATGGTATGCCTGCCGCACGCTACCAGCAATGGAGCGAATCTGAAGTCCAAAAACTTAAAGAACAATACGGAATTAAGCCTGGCGAAATTGTGGTGGGTAGCATTTCACGATTTAAGCGGCATGAGCAGATAATTAAGGCTATGGCGTTACTCAACAAACCTGAAATAAAAATTGTGACAGCAGGTGTAGAAGAGGGCTACCTGGATTCTCTTTGTAAAGAGTTCAATTTGAAGAATCCTGTTATTTATGCCGGTGCTGTTAAAGGCGATGTTGTGCTCAATTACTATAAACTACTAACCGTAAATATTCTTGCCTCCATTACCGATGGTTTTGGTTTGGTATTACTTGAAGCCATGGCAATGGGTACCCCTGTTATTGCCACCCGTTTTGGTGGAATTACAGATGTTGTAAAACATGACGTGAACGGATTACTTTTTAACGATGGCGATTGCGAAACCCTTGCACGCCAAATTGAAATATTGATTGGTAATCCTGCACAGCGGCAACGACTCATCGAGGCAGGGTACAAAACGGCTTATGAAGAATTTAGCATCGAAAAAACTGCGGCTAATTACGAAGCTTTATTCCAACAGCAGTCAAAGCACTCTTGAAACATCAAGGGTTGGTTTTAATACGCATTCCGGTATTTTTTTAATCTACAAGGTGATCGGTGGCATGCCGATAGCACGGATCAGTCTGTTATCTTCGCGCAAAATTTAATCTTTCAGAATGAAAGTCTTATCCATACTCCTTGCTTGTTTCTCTACGGTTGCATTTGCGCAGCCCGGCTTACCGCAAACGGCTACAATTCACTATCCGCAAGAATCGCATTTAAAAAATGTACGGCAGCTTACCTTTGGGGGCGATAATGCTGAAGCATATTGGAGCTTTGATGGCAAGAAAATAAGTTTTCAATCGAATTACCTGCAATGGGGTTTAACCTGTGATCAGATTTTTTACATGCCAGTAGAAGGTCTCGATCTAAGCGTGAAAGGGTCCAGGCCGCCAATGGTTAGTACGGGCTTGGGTCGTACCACGTGTGCTTACTTTATGCCAGGCGATAAAACTATTCTTTTTGGTTCTACTCATTTAGGTGGCAACGATTGTCCTAAAGATCCAGGCCGCACACCAGGGGGTAAATACTTGTGGCCTATTTATAATACCTACGATATTTTCGTGGCCGACCTGAAAGGAAAAATTAAAAAACAATTAACCCAAACACCAGGATACGATGCAGAAGCAACTGTATCTCCAAAAGGTGATAAAATTGTATTTACCTCCACACGCAATGGCGATTTGGATTTGTATATAATGGATATCGATGGAAAGAATGTAAAGCAAATCACCAAGGAGCTAGGGTATGATGGTGGCGCTTTCTTCTCGCCCGATGGTAAGAAACTTGTTTTCAGAGCTTCGCGCCCCAAAACAGAAGCAGAAAAAATAGAATACCTCGATTATTTAAAAGAAGGATTGGTTGCTCCAACCGAAATGGAGATTTACACCTGCAATGTAGATGGTACCGATCTTAAGCAAATCACCAATTTGGGTAAAGCCAATTGGGCTCCGTTTTATCATCCTTCCGGAAAAAAGATTTTGTTCAGTTCTAATCACAAAAGTGCACGCGGTTTTCAGTTTAACCTTTTTATGATAAACGAAGATGGTACAGGTTTGGAACAGATAACGTATGACGGTGTGTTCGATTCATTTCCCATGTTTTCGCCTGACGGAAAGAAACTTATTTTCTCCAGTAACCGGAACAACAACGGTACGCGCGATACGAATCTGTTTGTAGCTGATTGGGTGGATTAAATCTTGCCACTGGTTTCTGGCATCTCGTTTCTACCGAATTAAACCCGGCAATTAGTTGCCTGTAGCTGGTTAAATCAGGTTCTCAATTCCAAAGAACTTCTCCAGAATAATTACAATTGAAAGTAACCCTAATAGGATGGGTGCAATCCATTTAATGGTTATGTGCAGGAAGATGCGCACACGCGATTTCAGGTAATTGTTGTTACCATGCACCAACTCGGCATCCATGTTTTCAATACCCCATTTACGCGAAATAAAGATCGACATTAAGCAGCCACCCACCGTTAAACAAATATCACTCATATCGGCTATAAAGGTTAGAAAATCCTGGCCCCGATAGAAAGGTAAACTATTAAGTGCAGGTATCATTCCCTGGCTAACCATACTGGGTAAACCACACACAAAAATTACCAGGGCCATTAACCAAACTACGCGCTTGCGGCTCCATTTTTTTTGATCAACCAGGTAAGCAACCGGTACTTCCAGCAGCGACACAGTAGAAGTAAGCGCTGCAAAGCAAACAAGCAAAAAGAAAGACCCGCCAATAATTCGTCCTAATACCGGCCCCATTTCATAAAATATTTGTGGCAGCACAACAAAAATGAGCGGTGGCCCCGAAGTGCCAATCTCTTGCGGATTGATGTTTAGTTTGAATGCCAAAAAATGAACCAGTGGAAAAACCATTAGCCCGGAAACAAAAGCCACAGAAGTATCGGCAATGGAGATAACGGCTGCCGAAGAAGTTATATTTTCTTTTTTACTGAAATACGAGCCGTAGGTTATTAAGGCACCCATGCCCAACGAAAGTGAAAAGAAAGCTTGCTTCAAGCCATCTACCACCGTTTGAATTTTTAATTCACTAAAGTCTGGTATCAGGTAAAACTTTACCCCCGAAAATGCATTGGGTAATGTTAAGCTGTAAATAATAATGCCAATGAGAATAACATAAAGAGACGGCATCATAATTTTATTGGAAGCTTCAATACCCTTTTGTATGCCTTGCGAAACAATAAGTGCCGTAAGGCACATAAACACCAACGAAAAAACCAGATTAGAATTAGTGAGCCCACCCAGGCTACTCAAATCAAGAATATCGTTAACGTACTCGCCAAAAAAACCACTAAAGTTGTTGTGGTTTAATAAATCGCCAAACGAGATATGCAGAAAGTAACCGAATGCCCAGCCTGCAACCACATTGTAAAACGAGAGGATAAGAATACCTGCAAAAATTCCGAAGAGGCCCAGGTAGCCCCATTTTTTTCCACCCAGGCGCGAGTACGATCCAAATGCATCGCTGTTGGCGGCACGGCCAATGGCAATTTCTCCAACCATAATTGGGTAGCACAGCAAAAAGATACAACACAGATAAACCAGCAAAAAAATAGCACCTCCATTTTCACCGGCCAGATACGGAAACCGCCAGATATTGCCCAGCCCCACGGCCGATCCTGCTGCTGCCAGAATAAATCCTATTCGTCCGCTAAAGTTACCTCTGTTTGCCATAGTATGTTGGGGTTGCAATCTGCGCAAAATAGAACCTTAAACTAAAATTATCAAAAAGGCGTTTCAATTAGTATGTACTGCTTACCTTGTACAGGAATAGCAAGTTTGAAAAAGTTATTAGGTGCAATGGAAGAAAAAAAACTTACTACACAGGAAAAAGCGCTTCGAATAAATTTAAGTAAAACCATTTACGGTTCGTTTGCCGAAATAGGAGCAGGGCAGGAGGTAGCAGCCAATTTTTTTAAAGTGGGTGGCGCATCGGGCACCATTGCCAAAACCATGTCGGCCTACGATATGAAATTCAGCGATGCCATTTATGGTGTGTGCGAACGCTATGTGTGCGAAGACAGACTCATTCAAATGCTTGATCATGAATACCGGCTACTTCCCGAGCGATTACAACATCGTATTGCCGACACCCGTTTTTTCGCTTTCGCGGATACAGTTGAGATCTTGAATTTTGAACGAACCAACCAGGGGCATGGTTGGATTGGCCTGCGTTTTCAACTCAAACCCGAAGGCCCCTATAATGATTGTGTGGTGCATGTAAAAATGCTGGATAATGATCCACTGCAACAACAAGTGTCGCTTGGAATTTTGGGTGTAAATATGATTTACGGATGTATGTTCATAAAAGACCCGGAAACAATTATCAATTCGCTGCTGGATGGTTTAACCACCCGCAGAATGGAAGTGGATATGTTCCGCCTGAGTGGCCCCGACTTTTTGCATGTGGATAACCGGTTAATGGCACTTAAGCTGGTTAAGAACGGTCTTACAAAAGTAGCCATGTTTGGCCCCGATGGTTCGGTCATGCAACCCTCTGAAGCTTTGTATAAAAAAAATGTACTCGTTTTACGAGGCAGGTTTCGCCCGGTTACGCATGTAAATGTAGATATGCTGCTTACTTCGCGTAAGCGGTTCAAACAAGATCCCGAAGTGGACAAAAGCAGGTTAGTGGTTTTAACCGAGCTTACGCTAAACGATTTAAGTTCGGATGGTCAGATTGACGAGAAAGACTTTCTATATCGTGCTGATATTATCTGCTCGCTGGGTCAAACAGTATTGGTATCAAACTATTTTGAGTATTATCGCCTGGTTGATTACCTCTCGCGCATTACGCGCGGAAAAAAAATAGGACTTGTTTTAGGTATTTACGCACTGCAGAAAATATTTGAGGAGAAAACCTATGAAAACCTGCGTGGAGGAATTTTAGAAAGCTTTGCCCCACTTTTCGGAACAAACGTCAAACTTTATATTTATCCTTCGCTACGCCCGGGTAGCAATCAGTTATTTACACTTACTGATTTTGAACAAGAGTTGCCGGCAAACTTGCAAGCACTATTCAGATACTTAAAAGACAATCACAAACTAGAGGCTATACAAAATGCTAATGTGAACAACCTGCACATTATTTCCGATAATGTATTGGCCATGATTCGCAAAGGCGAATCTGGTTGGGAAAAGTTTGTTCCAACCAAAGTTAGCGATACCATTAAAGAGAACGGTTACTTCGATTACCCGGTTACGGGTAATGCCAATACAGCTAAAGCGGTGGTGTAATTAAGGTTTTTAAACTTTTCCTTCTTGTTTCATGCGGGCAAAGTAGGAACGGGCCTCGGCCAATACTTTTGGTGCCAATAAAAATCCGGAAAGCATAGTAGGTAAGGCCATTAGTGCATAGGCCACATCAATAATATTCATCACATCCGTCATGGATAAAATAGCACCCAGTACAATGGTAGCCAGGTAAAAATAATTGTAATATACACCTGCTTTTACACCAGCCAGAAAACTCATGGCTTTATTACCATAATAACTGTAAGAAAACAGAGAGGTTACGGCAAAGAAAAATGCACACATCAGCAGCAAATACTTGCCGGTTATACCCAGCGATGTTTCAAATGCAGTTGAGGTTAGTGTTACACCATTTGCACCGGATGTTTGCCAAACATCGGTTACCAGTATTGCCAATGCTGTAAGCGTGCAAACCAATAAAGTATCAATAGCCGGACTCAGCATCGACACTAAACCTTCGCGTATGGGTTCGGCACTTTTAGATGCACCCAACGCCATGGGGGCTGTGCCAATACCGGCTTCGTTAGAAAAAGATGCTCTGCGCACACCAGCCACAATCAGGCCCCCCACAATACCGCCCAGGGCCGGCTCACCCCGATAGTTGTTTGCTGCGAAGGCATCGGTAATCACCATCCACACATAATGCGGTATATCCTGAATATTGAGTATGATAATAGTGAGTACGGACAAAAAATAAATTACGATCATAAGTGGTACCATTTTACCAGCCCATTTTCCTATTCGTTGAATTCCCCCGATAATAACAATCCCTGAAATAATCATGAGCACTACACCAATTATAAACTTAGGGGTTGAAATAGAATATCCGATAAAATTAAAGGTTGCATTTCTTACACTCCCGGAAGTTACGCCAATGTCTATTATTACCTGTGTTAGTTGATTAGCCTGAAAGATGGGAAGACAGCCAATCATGGCACAAACACTAAACAATACGGCCAGTGGATAATAGGGTTTGCCAAGTGCTTCGCGAATTACGTACATAGGCCCGCCTTGAATTTCGCCTGCCGAATCTTTGCCGCGAAACATAACCGAAAGCGAGCTAGTAAAAAAGTTTGTACTCATACCTACAAAGGCTGTAACCCACATCCAGAACAACGCGCCAGGCCCACCCAATGAAATTGCAGCAGCTACCCCGGCAATATTACCCATCCCTACGGTTGATGCCAACGCAGTGGACAAAGCTTCATATGCATTAATCTGACCGGGATCGTTCGGGTTGTTGAACTTGCCACGCAGAATAGCGATTGCATGCCCAAAATATTTGTAGGGAATAAATCGTGAATAAAGAAAAAAGAAAAGTCCACCGAGAATCAACAAGAACAAAACAGGAGTCCATACCCCGGTGGCTATAGAACCGATTAAATCACTCATGCAGATTAGCTTATGTGGCTAAAGTATGAAATAATTTTTTAATGAGACTAATAAGAATGATTAGTGGCTAGTTACTGACTGCTGGCTACTGGTTACTCGCTTCTGGTCTCTGGTTTCTGGTAATTCGAAGTAAAGTATTTCATACCGTTCCTGCTTACTACTTACTAGCGACTATAAACTAAAAACTACTGACTACTCAACGCAAACTGGCTCAACTCCCACAGCACCCGTGCACCAACATTGGCATCCCATTCCTGATTTCCTACTTCGCATAAATCGAAACCAATTATTTTACGACCGGATTTAACCACTTGCCGTATCAAATAAGCAGCCTGATCAAACTCTAACCCTCCTGGCACGGGCGTGCCGGTATTAGGACACAAGGCCGGATTAAATACATCAATATCAAAACTGATATAAACCAAAGGCGGAAGTTCCAGAATAATCTTATCGCAGATTTGTTTCCACGTTATGCCTTCTGCCATTTGTGATTTGATGTCAGGATCGAAAAACGTTTTTACACGACCACCGGCACGTTGCATCATCTGCAATTCTTCCTCGCAATAATCGCGAATACCCACCTGCACCATTCGACTAATAGCCGGAAGTTTGAGTGCATTAAACATGATTGAACCATGTGAATACGTAAACCCTTCATACGCTTTGCGTAAATCGGCATGCGCATCAAATTGCAGAATGCCAAAGCGTTCGTGTTTTTCTGCTAAGGCCCGTAACAAACCCAGTGGTGTACTGTGATCGCCACCCAATACTGCTACCATCTTACCTGCACGCAATAAATTTTGAGCCTGGTTTTTAATATAAATGTTCAGGCTTTCACAGGCTTCGTTTATTTTAGTTGTAATTACTTTGCCGGTATCAGCTTCGTTACCACTTTCAAGCGTTTGAATGTGCGTAAGTGCAAGGCTGCGCAGATTTTTATTTTCAAGATTCAGATTATCGGGAACCGGTAACATCGTTACAGGAATTTTCCAGGCATCAGTAATAAAGTGATGGAACAAATCAATCTGATTAGAAGCTTGCAACACGGCAGCCGGAGCGCCTGCAGTACCTGTTTTGTAGGTTACGGTAACCTCCCACGGGATTGGTATTATTATTAAGTCAGCAGTATCCGGCTCAACCGGTAAGCCAAACAATTTTCCTTGCAGGCCAGGACCATTGTGATCGAACTTTTTCATATCAAGTTCGGAAGAAAAGTGTATTCGAAATAAGCTGCGCCACCCATTAGCTTTTGCCAGTTGGTTTCAATAGTAAGGGCTACCAGTTCGCCAGTGTTCATGACCATCAACTTGTTATTCGATGCAATATAGTTATGCAAATCAACCACCGTAGGGTAGTGGCCCACCAGCATTACTTCTTGTAACGTATCGGGTAAGGTGGTTAGTAATTTTAGTAGGTCTAGTACATCACCATTATATATAGTGCGCTCAAGCCGGATTTTAGGTTGCGTAATAAATTGTTGCGCAATTAATAAACTGGTTTGTTTGGTGCGCTCGGCTGGGCTGGATAATATTAAATTCAGATTAGAATTCTTTTGTTTAAGAAATTCACCCACTTGTTTACTTACGGCTACACCCGCAGATGTAAGTGTGCGCATTTCATCTTTCAATGAAGCAGTTCCGGGTACGGTTTGTGCATGCCTTACCAGATATAGTTTCCGTTGCATGGGCGCAAAAATAAGTGTGTAATAGAATTTTTTTAAAAACTATTCTCAGGTTGTTGTTTTGAAACGCAAAATCGTGGTAATCATATTGGTTAAGTCAATTTTTCAATACTTCGATTTTAAGTGAAAAGTACATCTTTAATGTGCTGCAGCACATGTCAAGACTTTTGTTTTTAAAAAATTACTGATATTTGAAGCCATCGAAAGATTTTTAGCATGTCAAAAAACTTAGTTATAGTAGAGTCTCCGGCAAAAGCAAAAACTATTGAAGGTTATCTTGGAAAAGATTACAAGGTGGCCAGCAGTATGGGGCACATTCGCGATTTGGCAAAGGGCAATGGTGCGATTGATATCGAAAATGATTTTGAACCCACCTATGAAGTATCGGCTGAAAAGAAAGACGTAATAAAAAAATTGAAAGAGTTAGCCGAAGATGCCCAGATGGTTTACCTGGCGAGCGATGAGGACCGTGAGGGCGAGGCTATTTCATGGCATTTAAAAGAAGTATTAAACCTCAATGATAAAAAAACCAGGCGCATTGTATTTACGGAGATTACCAAGAATGCAATCTTAAATGCGATTCAGAATCCGCGCGGTATTGATATTGACTTGGTAAATGCACAACAAGCCCGCAGGTTGCTCGATCGGTTGGTAGGTTTTGAACTTTCACCCATCCTTTGGAAAAAAATAAAAACAGGACTTTCTGCAGGTCGCGTACAATCAGTGGCTGTAAGGTTAGTGGTTGAGCGCGAACGCGAAATTGAAAAATTCGAAGCCAAATCTTCGTTTAAAGTAACAGCTATTTTTGATCTTGGTAACGGCAAACAATTGTTGGCCGACCTGGGTGAAAAGTTTAACGATGAGAAAGAAGCGTTGGCTTTCCTCGAATCGTGCAAAGGTGCCACATTTTCTATCGCTGATCTTGTAAAGAAGCCCGCAAAAAAATCTCCGGCACCACCCTTTACAACTTCTACCTTGCAACAGGAAGCGGGTCGTAAATTAAGTTTCTCAGTTTCGCAAACTATGATGGTTGCTCAGAAATTGTATGAAGCCGGTAAGATCAGTTACATGCGTACCGACTCTGTTAACCTTTCGGACGAAGCTGTTAACGGTGCGGTCAGGCAGATTCAATCAGCATACGGAAAAGAATTTGTGCAAACACGCAAGTTCAAAACTAAATCGGCTAGTGCACAAGAAGCACACGAAGCAATACGACCAACCGATTTTTCAGTTCTTAATCCAGGAATGGATCGCAACGCACAACGCTTGTACGACTTGATCTGGAAACGGGCCATCGCATCGCAAATGGCCGATGCGGAACTGGAAAGAACAACAGCTACCATTTCAATCTCAAGTAATCCACGCACCTTCACCGCCACAGGCGAGGTAATTAAGTTTGAAGGTTTCCTGAAAGTGTACATGGAATCGAAAGATGATGACGAGGGTGAAGATGAGGAAAGTGGTAAAGTGTTGCCGCCTCTTAACGTTGGGCAGAAGCTTGATCTTAGTAATCTAACAGCCACACAAACATTCTCCCGCCATCCGGCTCGCTATACTGAAGCCAGCCTTGTAAAAAAATTGGAAGAGTTGGGCATTGGCCGCCCTTCTACCTATGCACCTACTATTTCCACGGTACAAAAACGTGGTTATGTTGTGAAAGAAAGTCGCGAAGGTGTGGAGCGTAAGTACAATGTGCATACGCTGCAAAGTGGTAAGGTTACTTCCACACAAGAAACGGAAACCACCGGTGCCGAAAGCAACAAGCTGTTTCCTACCAACATTGCCATGATTGTCAATGACTTTTTGGTGGAACACTTTCCGGATATTACCAACTACTCGTTTACAGCCGAGATTGAACAGGAGTTCGATGAAATTGCCAGTGGTAAATTGAAATGGCAAAACATGTTGCATCAGTTTTACAAGCCATTTCATAAAACTGTTTCCAAAACCGAGCAACTTGAACGCTCAGCAGTTCAAAATAAGAATAAGGAATTAGGTGTTGATCCTAAAACCGGTAAGAATGTGTATGTAAAACTCGGACGCTTTGGCGCCTATGTACAATTGGGTGAAAATCCGGATGATAACGGGGGTGAGAAACCCAAGTTTGCAGCGTTGCGCCCCGGACAGTTTATAGAAAACATTACCTTGGCCGATGCGCTGGAGTTGATGAAGATGCCGCGCGACATGGGTTTGTTTGAGGATAAACAAATGACGATTAACATCGGTCGCTTTGGGCCCTATGTGCTGCACGATAAAAAATTTGTATCCATTCCGAAAGGTGAAGATCCATATACCGTAACTTCCGAACGCGCCATAGAATTAATAAAAGCTAAGCGCGAAGCAGATGCCAATCGTCTGATCAAATCGTTTGCAAGCGAAGGCAATACTGAAATTGAAATCTTGAATGGTCGCTTTGGGCCATACATCAAAGCCGGCAAGAAGAATGTAAAAATTCCGAAAGGCAAAGAGCCGAAAGACCTTACGTTGGAAGAATGTATTACACTCGCAGCCAACGCACCCGAAAGCAAAGGTCGGTTTGGTCGCTTTGCGCGAAAAAAGGAAACACCTGCTGAAGCACCAACGCCCGTTGTAAAAGCTGCAAAGAAAGCAGCACCTAAAAAAGTAGCAGCTAAGAAGGCAACCAAGAAAGTAACCGCTCGAAAGCCCGTTGCAAAAAAAGCTACCAAGAAGACCTCGAAGAAGTAAAGAAAGGTAAAAGCTAAAATAGAACCATCATGTACTGATCAGTGAACAAACTAATCTTTTGTGTTGGGTATAAGTTGTTTTGCCCATTGAAGGTTTATGAATTGTTGAAGCTAAATTATTGATTCTTTATACTTTTCTTCTAATGGCCGTGAAGCTTCCGGCTTCCCAATCAGCAAAGTAACCCACGCGGCTACAGCCGAAAGGGCAATCATTAATGCAACCGGAAAACTGGTTTGTGTATTGAACAATCCTATGCTACCCGAAATCAAACCGCCAATGCCAATTTGCACGCAACCTAAAAGTGATGAGGCACTGCCGATGTTACTGGTGAATGGTGCTAATGCCAAAGCGGAACTATTGGGGAACGTCATGCCTAAACAAGTTAATAAAACAAAGAAAAATCCAACGGTCGCATACACGCCATACCAGTTTAACCAGGCACCTACTACAAACAACAACGCGCTGCACATCTGTATGGTTAAGGCAACCTTAAATAATTGACTGGCTTTTACTTTTTTCAATAGCCGGATGTTCAGATTATTGCCCACAATCAAACCAATGGACTGCAAAGCAAAAAGGATTGCATAAAATGCCGGTGTAACCTTAAACTGATCTAATAAAATTACGGTTGAACCCGCGAGGTAAACAAACAAGCCACCAATAGAAAACGAACTAGCAAGCGTATATGTAATAAACTTTCGGTTGCGCAGTATTTCCCCATAGGTGCGCAACATGGGTTTAATGCGCAACGATACACCGGGATCGGGTTTGTAAACTTCCGGCAAGTAAAAGTGTGTGATGATCAGAATTACAATCACTATAAAGGCAAGGATGTAAAACACCCAACTCCAATGCAGATTGCTGGTAATCACACTTCCCAGCGAGGGAGCCAGCAATGGCGATACCGATAAGATCAGCATCAGCATGGAGAATATTTTTGGACTTTCTTCTATACTGAAATAATCGCGCACCATGGCCCGAACACCTACAGCCGATACGCAACAACCCAAAGCCTGTACCAACCGGAAGGCAATAAATATTTCTACAGAAGTTGCCAGGGCACAACCCATGCAAGCAATCACATACAATGCCATTCCATAATACAGTGGCTTATGGCGACCGTAGCGATCGAGCAAAGGCCCATAAAATACCTGGCCTAAACCAAGCCCGATAAAATAACTGGTGAGCGAAAGTGATACCCGGGCCGTAGTGGTTCCGAAATCGACAGCCATTTGCGAAAAGGCCGGCAAATACATATCAATGGTTAGCGGAGCAATGGTATCGAAAGCGCCCAGTATAAAAATGATGAGTGTGCGCGAGGGTTTGTTGGTATTCATGAAGATTAAAACCCAAAAGATAATAAAATCTTCATGGCAGCGGTAATACCATTTCAAAGTGTTAATGTTTACACTTGCTTCAACGTAATACCATTTTCATTTACAAGCTTTCTTACCGTTCTTGCATAAAAGAAATTTTTATGCTCGATCTGGTAATTGATGCTCGCGCTGCCTCGTTAGGTGCAGGTATGAACGTAAAACGTATTCTTCCGTTTCGTCAACGCAGAATGGTGGGACCATTTATTTTTATGGATCATGGTGGACCGGTAAAGGCAGACCCATTGCAGGTTTCCAATATGGACGTGTTGCCACATCCGCACATAGGGCTATCAACTGTTTCGTATTTGTTTGGTGGCCAAATTACACATCGAGATAGTTTGGGTGTGCAACAAATTATAAAACCTGGAGAAGTAAATTGGATGACGGCCGGTAAAGGCATTGCACACTCCGAGCGCTTTGAAGATCCTTCGGTGCTGGCAGCCGGTAACTTTGAATTAATTCAAACCTGGGTGGCTTTGCCCGAAAAAGATGAAGAAGCTGATCCAACTTTTGTAAACTATCAACAGGAAGAATTGCCGGTGTTTACCGATAAAGGTGTATGGATGCGATTGATTGCCGGTGATGCGTATGGATTAACCAATAAAGTAAAAACGCATTCGCCTTTATTTTACTTGCATGTAGTACTGGAAGCAGGTGCCCGCTTTGCATTACCGCAAGGGTATAACGAACGGGCAATATACCTGGCAAAGGGTAGTGTGGAAGTAGCTGGGCGATACTACACTGCCGGGCAAATGTTAGTATTCAATTCTGGCGCTGATCCGATCATTATCGCACGCGAATCAACTACGCTTATGTTGTTGGGTGGCGAACCTTTGGGCGAACGTTTTATCTGGTGGAACTTTGTATCATCCCGAAAGGAAAGAATAGAACAAGCCAAACACGATTGGAAGGAGGGAAGAATTATTTTACCACCAAACGATAATCATGAATTTGTTCCGTTACCGGATGATAAGTCGCGCCCGGCAGGATCGTCACCACCCCCACAGGCGTTTTCCTAGTGCACAACTATTCAAAAAATGGTTTCCATTTTTCGGGTGGCGATGGTTTGGTGAGCATGCTTACCACCACCAGCATAACCAATGATGCAACCAGTGAAGGAATAGCGACATAATCAGTATCAACTGGAAGAACACCGATTGAAACACCACCAACCTCCAACAACTTATTTACTACAGGCACCAACATACCTGCCAGAATAGAAGCTACACCACCTGCGGGCGTAACACGTTTCCAGAAAAAACTGGCTAACAATACGGGCGCCAGCGAAGCACCAATCATCGTATAGGAAATGAAAGCCATCTCCAATACAGTTTCAAATTGCGTAACCAGGGCATAGGCAAGCAAGCCCAGGATAACGATGCTGACTTGCTGCATACGAATAATCTTTTTCGAGTCTGCTGATTTAAGAAAATAAGGCTTCAGAATGTCGTTAGTTAAATTAGTTGAGGTTACCATTAAAAATGTGTTACCGGTAGATAGGATAATGGCAACACCTGCCGCAAACAACATGGAACCAACCAGTGCAGGCACCTGCTCAAACCCAATGCGCAAAATAATTTCTTCTGACATGGCGCGGTTAATAGAACCATCTGCCAGAAAAAAGCGGGGATCTTTAGCATAGATTGCAAAACCTACCACTGCTATCGCACACATCACAAACTCTATAAACACAACACCTACCAACATTCCAATAACTGCTTTGCGTGCCGAGGCGGAGTCCTTGGCCGATGCAAATTTTTGGTAGATGCTACTCTCGCTCATTAATAAAAGGAAAGTGGGTAAGATTACTCCTAAAATCCACCAGGCATCGTGCCCTTCAAACAAAGAAAGATATTCAGGTTTTGTGGTTTCAATAGTTTGAACAACAGCATCCACACCACCGTGTGCCGATATAGCAAAGGGTAGTGTAAGCGCCATAGCAATCAGCATGACAATACCATTAAAAATATCGATCGATACAATGGAAACCATTCCAGCTAATGCAGTAAAGGCAATTACAAAAACACAGGTAATAAAGGCTCCAGTTTCCAGGCTGATTTCGCCATTTGAAAGAATGGAAATAAATCGCCCGCCTCCTTTAAACTGGTAACCTGCAATAACCAGGTATGCAACAATAATGGTTACTGTTCCCAGAATACGTGCAGTATGATTGTAGCGCTGTTCTAATAAATCAGTTAGGGTGATTTTTGAAATTTTTCGTACACGTTCGGCAATAAAATAAATTACGATAATACCAATCCAGGCTCCGGCCGAGAACCAGAGTTCGCCAAAACCTGAACGAAAACTTAAGCCTGCAGTTCCGAATAAACTACCAGAACCAATCCAGGTACAAATAAGAGTACCAACCAGCAAATAAACCGGCACGCCTCTGCCAGCCACGGTAAAATCCTCTTCATCTTTTACTGATTTACTCTTGTAAATGATAATGCCAATTAATAATACAAGATAGACTATGCTAACAACGGAATAAATCATACATAAGTGGTTTGCCGCAAAGGTTTAAAAGTAAGGATTTTTTTATAAGTTGAAACCTGAAATTATTACAACTAAAACGAACTACCGATGAGCAATACCAATAAGTTCAAACCCTACATCGCACCCGAGCAAAACGTAGCCGAGTTTACAGTTAAGTCGGTAGTATTTGGAGCCTTGTTTGGTATTCTGTTTGGATGTTCAACGGTTTATCTGGCGTTAAAGGCTGGCCTTACCGTATCCGCATCCATACCCATTGCCGTAATTGCCATTACGTTAGGTCGCAAGTTTTTAAAAACCACCATACTCGAAAATAATATTATACAAACCACGGGCTCTGCTGGCGAATCAATTGCAGCGGGTGTAGTGTTTACCTTGCCGGGATTTTTGTTTTTATCGCCCGGTGCCAATGGCGATGACTTCTTCAACTACTTAACCATTCTTATTCTCGCAGCATTTGGCGGTATGCTGGGTACTTTGATGATGATCCCGTTAAGGCGATCGTTGATTGTGAAAGAACACGATACACTTCCATATCCGGAAGGTACCGCTTGTGCATCGGTACTGCAGGCCGGTGAAAAAGGTGGCGAGTTTGCCAAGACCGCGTTTTTGGGAATGGGTGTTGCGTTGGTGTATGCGGTGTTGCAAAAAGTGTTTCATGTTATTGCTGAAGCACCAACTTTTGTGACGAACCAGGTAAACAAATTCTGGCCATCGGCTACTATTAACGGTGAGATTACACCAGAATATTTAGGGGTGGGTTATATCATTGGGCCGCGCATTGGTGGTGTGTTGGTAGCAGGTTCGGTGTTGGCGTGGTGGGCAATTATTCCCTTGCTTTCTACCTTGGTTCCTTTTGAAAGTGTAGCCGAGCAATTGGTTGGACTCGGCTATTTAGCCGATATCAATGTTGCGGGTGGTAAGGGAGGTTGGGATCCGGTAACGAAAACTTTTGCCAATCCTTCCAGTGCATTGTACTTCGCGTACATACGCCAGATTGGTGCCGGAGCAGTTGCCGCAGGTGGCTTTATCACATTAATGAAAACTATTCCAACCATCATCAGTTCCTTTCGCGAAAGCATTGGATCGTTGAAGGAAAAATCAGAAGCTGGGGTGTTGCGCACCGAAAATGATTTATCGTTTAAGGTGGTTATTATAGGCAGTGTTATTCTTGTTGCGATAATCGCCTTGTTGCCAAGTCAAATCATTCCGGGCGATGGTATCCTTCAAAAACTTTTGATCGGTGTGCTGATCATCCTCTTCGGATTTTTCTTTGTAACGGTAGCCAGCCGCATTGTGGGTTTGGTAGGTTCAAGCAATAGTCCGATCTCAGGTATGACAATCGCCACGTTAATGGGTACTTGCTTAATTTTTACCTCAGTAGGTTGGAGCGGTCAGTTTTTTGAACCACTTGCTTTAGTAGTAGGGGGCATGATTTGTATTGCAGCTGCAAATGCCGGGGCAACTTCGCAAGATTTGAAATCAGGTTACCTGGTTGGCGCTACGCCTCGCTATCAGCAATTAGCGCTGTTTATAGGTGCAATTGTTTCATCTCTTGCCATTGGGTATGTTGTAATTCTGCTGGATACGCCCACGCCCGACATGAGGGCCATGGGAATAGAACATGCAATTGGTAGTGAACGATATTCGGCTCCGCAGGCTACCCTAATGGCAACCCTTGCAAAGGGTATCCTGTCGTACAACCTCGACTGGCAATTTGTAATGGTGGGAGTTTTTATTGCTGTAATGATTGAATTGTGTGGCATAAAGGCTCTTGCATTTGCAATTGGTTTGTACTTACCACTCTCAACAACATTACCAATTGCAATTGGTGGTGGAATTAAGGGTTTGATTGATTGGCGTGCCGAACGCAGAAAAGAAGCTAAAGCCGATGAGGATTTAGGAAAAGGAAGTTTGTTTGCAACCGGTTTGATTGCCGGTGGAGCTTTGGCCGGTGTGATTGTAGCTTTACTTTCTGTAAACGAATCAATTTATAAGGGACTCGCTGAGATAAGTGCTGAGCATGGGTTGGTAAAATCATTAAGCGAAGGCGGATATCACTTACTTGGCGTATTATTCTTTGTCGCGATGGCCGTTATGTTGTATCGGGTGGCGATTAAGAAAAGCGAATAATTGAAATTTTTGGAATCTTTATTATCTCTTTGCAGATAGTAAAGCCCATAATAGAAGAAGTCCACCGCCAATTCCTAGCATAGCACCGAGGAACTCACCATCTGTTCTTCTCTTTTCTTCTAATGTTTTGGCGGCTGTCCTTTGATTATAATATTGCTCAATTGAAAAAAAACCGTTTCTTCTTAGCAGCATTTCCATCTGTTGAGACGTTGTCCCGTTTTGACCAAGGATTTGCTCATACCTTTGGTAGTCAGAGAGAACTGCTGAGTTTGCACGAATTTTGTCGAGTAATAATCTGAGTTCGTTCTCTTGATTTAAATTTGATGCTCTATTCATTTTCTTTCTTCTTTAAAGATTCAAAAATTTGAAGTGTAGTTTGAGCTTCATTCAATTGGGCCTGAATGCTTATCGTTTTTGCCTCGAGCCCATCTATAGTTCCTTTTAGCTTTTCCAATTCTTCAATCGCTTGCTTTTTAGCTGTGCTATTTGCATTAATTGTTATAAGTACAAATCCACCAGTGACCAATGCTACAAAAATTCCTATCCAAATATACAAATCAACGAATCTTGTTTTATTTAGTTCATCTACCCTTTGGATTTCTGCCTCTATTTTAACTTGCGCCTTCTCAAGAGAAACAGTTCTGTCATCAGAAAAATTCACTTTACGCAGATTTGTTGAGTCAACCTGAGAGCTAAAAGCAGCGATACTTAGCAAACAAAAAGTGATTAACCCGAAAGTCTTTCTTCTCATGTAATTCTTACTGATTCAACAAATCTATAATCTCTTTTAATTCATTCACGGCTTTAGTTTCCGACTCCTCCACTTTACCATCGGCATGAATGATATCGTACATGTCGGCATAGATTTTATAACGCTGCGAAAATTTGATGTGATCGAAATGCAGAAAGGAGGCTTTGATGATTTCGTGATGGAGATTCTTGTCAATCTCGTTGTATTCTTTCACGCGCTGATCGTACCGCACTTTGTGATCGCCCTCAATAGGGAAGTGTCGGTTCATTTTTTCGAGCACCACGCGTTCTTCATCTGCATGTAGCTTACCATCCGCGTAAGCGATATGAATGTACAGGTAAAGTACAAAATCACTAAACGTTTTATGTATCACCATAACTGCATTCGGGTTAATACCTGAGTTTAAAGGTAACAAAAAAGGCCACGCTAACCGCGCGGCCTTTCTTTAATCCACATGATTTTATTACATCATGCCGCCCATGCCGCCACCGTGTGGCATAGCAGGAGCTTCTTTTTCTTCCGGAATCTCAGAAACTACGGCTTCGGTAGTTAATAACAAACCGGCAATAGAAGCTGCGTTTTCCAGCGCCAGGCGCGATACTTTCGTAGGATCGATAATACCGGCTGCGAAGAAATCTTCGAACTTATTGTCGCGGGCATTGTAACCGAAGTCTTTCTTGCCTTCACGTACTTTGTTCACAATCACAGAACCTTCCTGACCAGCATTTTCTGCAATGGTTCTTAAAGGAGCTTCCAGTGCCAAACGGATAATGTTTACACCCGTTAATTGATCTTCATTATCGGTAGCTACATTTTTTAAGGCTTCGATAGCGCGGATATAAGCTACACCACCACCGGCTACAATACCTTCTTGAACGGCAGCACGGGTAGCATGCAAGGCATCGTCCACACGGTCTTTCTTCTCTTTCATTTCAACTTCGGTAGCAGCACCGATGTACAGAATTGCAACACCGCCAGAAAGTTTAGCCAAACGCTCTTGTAATTTTTCTTTATCGTAATCAGAAGTAGTTACCTCGATTTGAGCTTTGATCTGGTTAACGCGAGCTGCGATTTCAGACTTTTTACCAGCTCCGTTTACGATAGTGGTATTGTCTTTATCGATGTTCACTTTTTCCGCACGGCCTAAGTAATCCAATGAAGCATCTTCCAACTTCATTCCTGTTTCCTCAGAAATTACTTTACCTCCGGTTAAAATTGCGATGTCTTCCAACATAGCTTTTCTTCTATCGCCAAAGCCAGGAGCTTTAACAGCAGCTACGCGTAATGCACCACGGATTTTATTCACCACCAACGTAGCCAACGCTTCACCTTCCACTTCTTCGGCAATAATTACCAAAGGCTTACCGGTTTGTGCAGTAGCTTCTAACACAGGCAGTAATTCCTTCATAGATGAAATCTTCTTGTCGTAGATCAGAATGTAAGGGTGATCAAGATCGGCCTCCATTTTTTCGGTGTTGGTAACGAAGTAAGGGGATAGGTAACCGCGATCGAACTGCATACCTTCTACCGTTTTTACTTCAGTTTCAGTTCCTTTAGCTTCTTCCACAGTGATTACACCATCTTTACCAACTTTTTCCATGGCAGTGGCAATCATCTTACCAATTTCAATGTCGTTGTTGGAAGAGATAGTTGCTACTTGTGTAATTTCCTGGGAACCTTTAATGGTTTTTGATTGCTTGGAGAGGTTTTCAACAACGGCTTCAACTGCTTTGTCGATACCGCGCTTTAAATCCATTGGGTTTGCACCAGCAGCAACGTTTTTAATACCGTGCGCATAGATGGCTTGTGCCAATACGGTAGCAGTAGTTGTACCATCACCAGCGGCATCAGCAGTTTTAGAGGCAACTTCTTTCACTAATTGAGCACCCATATTTTCGATGGGGTCTTTCAGGTCAATTTCTTTTGCTACTGAAACACCGTCTTTTGTTACGGTAGGAGCACCAAATTTCTTATCGAGAATTACATTGCGGCCCTTAGGACCTAATGTAACTTTAACTGCATCGGCTAATTTGTCAACCCCCTTTTTTATTCTGTCGCGGGCATTGGTATCAAAGGTTATTTCTTTTGCCATATTGATTTAGATTTTAATTGTAAATGAAAAACTTAAACGGTTCCAAAAATGTCGGAATTGCGCATGATGAGGTATTCTTTGCCATCGATGTTGATCTCGGTGCCAGAATACTTGCCATATAGAATCTGATCGCCAACCTTAACAGTAACAGGCTTGTCTTTCAGACCTTCGCCTACCGCTATTACCTTTCCTTTCTGTGGTTTTTCTTTTGCGGTATCCGGTATTATAATTCCGGAAGCTGTTTTTTGTTCTGCTGCCGCAGGCTCAACAAGCACGCGGTCTTCATTAGGTTTAAAGTTGATTTTTGCCATATGGATTAATAAAAATTTAGTTAAACAATTTTTTTTAAACTGTCTGCCGCCCTACGAACGATTTCTGTGCCAGTGCCTATAGAAGAGGTATTTTTTGCCACTTTTTCCGCTTTAAGGGCAGCAAAGATGAAAAAATTTGACAGACAAAGCAGACCGCAACCGTTCAAAATGGCAGTTTGTCACGAAACCTCGTTTTTTCGTATAATTAGGATGAAAATAGAGCAGTATGGAAAGCTTAAAAGACAATTGGTTAACCGAAGGCCTTATCGATTTTGAGTTTAAGCAATATCAGCTATTGGCCTACTTCAAACGCGTAAAGGAGTCGTTCACACGGGTTGAGTTGTACCCTTATTTGTCCGACCTTGTGTTTCACTATCGCAACCTGTTGCAGATTAAAAACAATCATTCGCTTTTGCGCGATTCGTTTCCCAAAGAAATTTCCCCGGAAGGGCTTAAAAATCTGGAACTGAATTACAAACGCATGATTGAAGATGATGCCGTGATGCACGAACTGGAGTCCATTATGGAATTTGCGCTACCCAAATTCAAGTCCTCACTGGAAGAAGGTTCTTTCATTTACGATTATGTTGAATCACGTTGTGAGATATCGCCCGTTGGTCTAACTTCTCTGTATGCCAACGAAGGTTACTTGTTCATCACCCAGCCTCCTGAGAAGGAAACCACTGTATATCGCTACCAGGTTACGCTTTTTGAACAGAGTTCGGAACTCATGCGCGGCATTCACACACACTATTTGCTAACGGCACCGCGCAGCATCAGTAATACCTACGAGCATTTGAAACTTACGCTGATTCGACAATACGCAGAACTACCCAATCCCTCTGTGTACCTGGTATTGTCGAAGCTTAAGTTTCCGCTTGATAAAACGTTGATGCCGATAGCCAAGCGATTGCTGGTAAAACAAATTGCCAAAGCCGCCTGAAACAAAAAAGCCCCCGAATTTATCGAGGGCTTTGGTTTATTTGGTTGAATCGGCCGGTGCGGCCGGTTGTTCGGTTTGATTGAGATTTACACCGCCACCTTGCTGGCGTGCGCGCTGTAGAATTTCGCTTTCGCTGGCAGCGTTAGGGGTTGTAAAGTTAGTAGCCAATGCTATAACCATTATAGCAACTGCTAAGCCCCACGTTGTGCGTTCTAGAAAGTCGCCTGTTTTTTTTACACCGATTAAATTGCTGGCTCCTGAGCCACCAAACTGGTTGGAAAGTCCGCCACCTTTTGAATTTTGAGCCAAAACTACCAATACCAATAATACTGAGCAGAAAATGGCTAAGCCGATTAACAGGGAATAATACATAACTACTTTTTCAGTTCTTCAATTCGAGCCGCAAAGTAAGCCTTTTTTTGTGGAAACTTCCAAATGAGCTTTTTAAGCACCTCAATGGCCTTGTCTTTCTTTCCTTGTTTCAACAGAATTTCTACCAGGGTTTCAGAAACGATATTGTCGCTATATGTAACACTGGGTTCGGAAAGGTCGCTTTTGGTTTGGCTTTCTGTAGCCTTCAATTTAGGCATGGAGGGCTGAACCTTAATAAACTTATCAATGATCTCGATTTGCTCTTTTTGCTTTTCGCCTTCTGGCTTAATCTTCTTTTTTTGACTTTTAATTTCATTCAACAACCCATCATCTGGGTCTGCCAACTTCTTTTTTGATTTGGGTACTTCAGAAACCGGAATTCCTTTTTCCAGATTGTTTACCATTTTCTCGAATTGAGCTTTGCGTTGGCGCAGGATTTCGATGTCTTGCATTACTGCTTTATTCAAGTCATCGCCACTCAGATTTACGGATTCGTTCAATTCTTTGGATTTAACTGAAGGCTCTTTAAGTGAAACACCCGATGGAGTTTCAATAGATGCAGTTTCAAAAATAATTTCGGGTGTAACAACAGAAGTCGTTTCAGGTTGTGTTATAACTTCTGTAGTTCGAGGCTGTTGCGGGGCTGTCATGATTGATTTGAGCACAAAACGATCGGTGCTGTAAATTGCGCTCAAATGAAGGTGGTGTTCCTGATCGTTCAGATTATTATCATGGGCGGCACGTGCCGCTAATCCGTGTAATACCTGGCTATAAGGGAAATTACGTTGCAGGTTAAATACCTCTTGTGCTTCTTCCTTCGAAAGTGCCGTGTAGTTGGTTATGAGCTGATGAAATCTTTCTTTTTCCACAATCAATAAGCCGTGAAAGTAAAAGTAGGCGAAATTACGGCTTGATGCAACCTTTACCAGTTGGCTAAGGTGGCGTTAAAGATATCGATGAAGATCTGATCGAAGATTTTACGTTCCAGGTTCTCTTGCACCGAGTTTAAGTCCTGTGTACTTGGAAAATCCTGATAGAAACTGAAGGTTTTGTCTTTGAAGTTATTCTTGGGTACGAGAGTATCCACATAATTAACTTTCACAGCAATGGTAAGGCGGGTTAGGGAAGCGGGGTCTATCCGGCTATTTGCTCCGCCTGCAACCGGTGCAACGGGTGTAACAGCATATTGGGTAAGTGTGCCTTCAATCTGAAGTTCGCCATTTTCTTTTACAACTCTAAGGCTGGAGTTCTGTTGTACATATTCCTTTAACCGGTTGGTAAATGTTTGGCCCAGGTTGGCAGGCCCCAGATCGGTATTGTTAAAGAAATCTTCAACCTGTATAGATTTAGCAGCTGTAGAAGTTCCTCTAAATGAATAACTGATGCAACCCTGAATAAGCGGCAAGGCTATCAGTACAACAAATGCAATAAGTCGGTTACTCTTCAAGTTCGTATTCTTTTATTTTGCGATACAACGTGCGCTCCGAAATACCCAAATCGCGTGCCGCATATTTGCGCTTGTTATTGTTTTTACGCAACGCCCGCATAATCAACTCCTTTTCTTTCTTCACAATCGAAAGTGAATCATCTTCAGCCTCGTGCGTAATGTCTTGTACTTCTTCTTCCGTTTCGGTTTGGGTCGTAGGCGAATCCAGATAAGTTACTTGCTGCGCTGCAGAAATATTTTCATCAATTCCTTCAAATAGCCCCGCATGTTCTTTCACCAACTGGGCTGCATGTGCTGGGTTGGCAGCACCTTCCAGCACAATCTTTTTCAGATCGTTCATATCCTTGCGCAAATCGAAAAGGATTTTGTACAGAATCTCGCGTTCAGAGATGTTATCCACTCCATTCTGATCTTTATACAAGGCTGGCAAGCTGGTTTCTTTAGGAATATAATGCGCCAGAATCTCACCCGTAATTTCTGCATTGTCCGATGACAATACTGAAATCTGCTCCACCATGTTTTTTAATTGCCTGATGTTTCCGGGAAACCGGTATTTAACCAACAGACTTTTTGCATCTTCAGTAAGTGCTATTGGTTTCACCTTATACTTTTCGGCAAAGTCGGTGGCAAATTTTCTGAAGAGCAGTTCTACATCTTTACCGCGCTCGCGCAAAGGCGGAACATAAATAGGCACGGTACTTAACCGGTAATACAAATCTTCGCGAAACTTACCTTGTTCTACTTTTACCAATAAATTAACATTGGTAGCAGCCACTACACGCACATCTGTTTTCTGAACCTTGGAAGAACCAACTTTTATAAACTCACCATTCTCAAGCACTCGCAACAACCGTGCTTGTGTTCCTAACGGCATTTCGCCAATCTCATCTAAAAAAATGGTTCCGCCATTAGTAACTTCAAAATAACCTTTACGGGATTCATGAGCACCCGTAAACGATCCTTTCTCATGCCCGAATAACTCCGAGTCGATGGTGCCTTCCGGAATTGAACCGCAATTGATTGCAATGAATTGCCCATGCTTGCGTGCACTGAGATGGTGAATGATCTTGGAAAAGGACTCCTTTCCACTTCCGCTTTCGCCTGTAATCAATACCGACATATCGGTAGGCGCAACCTGCATGGCAACCCGCACCGCATTATTAAGCAGGGGCGAATTACCAATTACACCAAACCGCTGTTTTACACTTTGAATTTCTGATTCTGAAATTGCCATCTTTATTCAACTATTCGTCCAATCAACGTACCTCCGGTACAACTCTCTATTAAAACATTGACGTATTCGCCTTTGTTTTTATTTCCGGTTTTAGCAAACACAGCTACCCGGTTGGCTGATGTACGACCTTGCCAATGCTCATCACTTCTTCTCGAATTACCTTCAATAAGTACCTTCTGTATTGTTCCTACATCTTGCTGGTTTCGAAGCAAGGAATGTGCGCGTTGTTTATTTATAATTTCCTCCAGCCTGCGTATTTTAATTTCATTCGGAATGTCGTCTGTAAATTTTTTGGCGGCTGGTGTGCCGGGCCGTTCTGAATAAATAAACATGTAGGCATAATCGTACATCACCAAATCCATTAGCGAAAGGGTTTCTTCATGTTCAGTCTCCGTCTCTGTACAGAACCCGGCAATCATATCCGAGGATATGGCACAGTGGGGCCCAAGAATTTCGCGAATGCGATTTACTTTTTCCAGATACCACTCGCGCGAGTAACCGCGATTCATTAATTCCAGTATTCGCGAGTTTCCACTTTGCACAGGCAGGTGAATGTATTTGGAGATGTTTTCGTGCTGAGCCATTACATGCAGCACCTCATCGGTAATATCTTTGGGATGAGATGTGGAGAACCGAACGCGTAAGTCTGGGTGCACTAATGCCACCATTTCCAACAGATTGGCAAAATTTACAACCTGGTTTATGCCTTGCTTCTCCAGCCGGGCCTTGTTGTTTTCTGCTTCACTCCATTTATAGGAATCCACATTCTGGCCTAGTAAGGTTACTTCACGGTAGCCTTTGCTGAATAAATCTTTTGCTTCGGCTACAATGGAGTGTGGATCGCGGCTACGTTCCCGGCCACGCGTATAAGGTACCACACAGAACGAACACATGTTGTCGCACCCGCGCATGATTGAGATGAACGCGGTAACACCGTTGCTATCCAGGCGAACCGGGGTAATATCGCCATAGGTTTCTTCGCGCGAAAGAAACGTGTTTACAGCTTTGTCGCCCTCATCTACCTGGGCTACTAACTTGGGCAGATCGCGGTAAGCATCAGGGCCAGCCACTAAATCCACTATTTTCTCTTCTTCCAGCAATTTGGTTTTTAATCGCTCGGCCATACACCCCAACACACCCACCAGCATTTCGGGTTTCTTTTTCTTGAATGATTGTATTTGCTGCAGTCGGTGGCGAACGGTTTGCTCAGCCTTTTCGCGAATCGAACAGGTATTCAAAAACACAAGGTCAGCCTGCGCCAGTTCTGAGGTAGTGTCAAAACCTTCTTTTTGGAGGATTGAAGCTACAATTTCGCTATCCGAAAAATTCATTTGGCAGCCATAACTCTCGATATAAAGTTTGCGATTTTTACCGGTATTGGTTTCGGCCGTAACTTTCATTGTTTCGCATGCTTCGGCCGAATTGGGGGTTATAACATCTATATCTTCAATTAAATTCTTCATTCTGACGGATTCAAGGTTGCAAATTTATAAAATTTTCCAGCTTTAATGACATCTTGGCAGATAGTTTAAAACCTCTTGTAATAAGATTAGTTTTGAATTTTAAAAACAATTTGCACGATGGCGATAGTACAAGAAGTAAGAGGCTTTGCACCCCGGTTTGGGGCTAATTGCTTTTTAGCAGAAACAGCAGTAGTGGTGGGCGAAGTTTACATGGGTGATAATTGCACTGTTTGGTTTAATGCGGTTGTGCGAGGCGATGTTCATTCTATTACTATCGGAGATAACACCAACATTCAAGATGGTGCGGTCATTCATTGCACCTATCAGAAAGCGAAAACAATAATTGGCAGCAATGTTTCAATTGCCCACAATGCAATTGTACATGGCTGCACAATCGAGGATAATGTACTGATTGGCATGGGTGCGATTGTCATGGATGATGCTGTGGTAGGAGCAGGGTCTGTGGTGGCAGCGGGTGCGGTGGTGTTACCTAAAACCATTATTGAACCGGGAAGCATTTTTGCCGGTATGCCTGCTAAAAAAGTTAAAGATGTGGGCGATGAAATGAAAGCAGTAATAGAAAGAACCGCCCGTAATTACCCCATGTATGCCAAGTGGTTTGAACCGAAGTAAAAAATGGAAACTAAAAAAGATAAAGAAAGGATAGCCCACATTCGGCAAAAGCTGGGTAATGATTTATTTTATATTGATGATGAAGACGAACCCACTGATGAGTGTGTTCACTTTTACTTTCTTACACTGCACGCGGGGCAGGAGGTAATCTGCGATTGTGTGTTGTACACATTACGCCTGCATCATGAAAGTGAAATGCATGAAGAGGCCGAGGCCCGGGCTGCTGAAAAATTTGCGCAGTATATGAAATCGAAAGAAGCTGATGCTGCCAGCAACGAAGAAGAGATGGGGATGTTGATGGCTGAGATTTTATTGGAACTTGAAGAGGAAGAAGCAGTAAAAGTTCAGGAACATTTGGAGCTTGATCCTGATAATCCGGTAGGGTTGGGTATGGATGCCGGCCTTCACGTGCCGGCAATCACAAATGAAGTAATTACTCGCTTTATAAACGATTACAGAGCAGGCACTCTTAAACTGGACACCGCGCTTTACACCTTTCAGATTAGTACTGATTTTGAATAGGTTGAAAATATTGGGGTGCTTTGGCTATATTTGCCGCCCTAACAAATTTTGAATTCATGAAAAATATTTCTCTTGCCCTGAATGGGATATTGGTAGTAGCTGTTGCAGTTCTATACTATTTACACTTTTCATCGGGCAGCAAATCAAGCAGTGTTGCCACCGGGGCGGGTACCATTCCCACCGATATAAAAATTGCCTTTATAAATTCTGATACTGTTCTTAAACATTACGATTTTTTTAAAGCCACTGTAGAAAAACTGGAGGCTAAGGGCAAAAAACTAGATCAGGATTTGCAAAGTCGGGCACAAAGCCTACAAAACGATATTGCAGCGTACCAACGTAATTATGGTAGCATGACAATAGGTCAAGCTAAAGCGGTAGAAGAAGATTTAGGTAAAAAGCGCCAGAACTTAGATATGTACCAACGCAGCCTGGAACAAGAGCTAATGGAAGAGCAAGCCAAAGTAAATGAAGACCTTTACTTAAAGGTTACAAACTACCTGAAAGGCTATGCCCAAGACAAAGAGTTACAAGTAGTATTGAAGTATAATACCAGCAGCGATTTGTTGTACGGAGGCTCAGCCATCGATATAACCCAAGATGTTATTGCAGGATTGAATGAGCAATATAAACAGGAGTTGGCGGCTCCAAAAGTAAAATCGGATACTACCAAAGCCAAGAAGAAATAAGCTTAACGGATTTAAGAAAGCATAGCAACTGCAAAAGATGCCACCGGTGTAAGACTGCGTGGCTTTTTTGTGTTGTCTTCTTTTAGTTTTAATTTCAAATCGTGAAAAGAAATGCATTAGCCTTTTTAGGAGTAAAACCTGAAGAACAAGGTCAGGTTTGGCTGATGCTTGCCACAGGGTTCTTCATTGGTATTTTTATTGCAACATACCAGGTAACTGCCGAATCACTCTTTCTCAACAAGTTAAGCGATAAATTAGATCAGGCCTTTCTGGTATCGGGCGTTTTGGGTATTATCTCCACTATTGTTTTCACTTTTTTCCAAAACAGGTTAAAGTTTGTAACCCTTACCATCAGCAGTATTGTACTCATTATTCTGGCCACACTTTCTATTTATTATTTCTATCATTTTACTGACGAAGGTGTTCAAAACGCAACACTGTTTGTTATGTATTGCCTGGTGGGGCCCATAACGGCTATTCTGTTGCTTTGCTATTGGGGTATTTTTGGCCGGCTTTTTAATTTCAAACAATCAAAACGAATTATCGGTTGGATCGATACTGGTCAGTTAATAGCCATCATTCTGGCTAACTTTTTAATTCCGGCAACAGCCGCGTTATTTCCCGACACGTCCAATTACCTTATTGTATGCAATATCAGTATAATCGGCTCGCTTATTTGCCTCATATTAATTGCAACCAATTTCACCTTAGCCCGGATAGGCACCGATGCAACCGTTCGGGCCGAAACCGGGTTTAGTAAAATTTTGGGCGATCGGTATATCCGATTGCTTTCTATTTTTCTAATCGTGTCAATGGTTACCTTAAGTTTTAACCAGTTCACGTTTCAAACGCTTTTGAATAAACAATACCCCGACCAACGCGACCTAACCAATTTTCTGGCATACTTCAACGGGGCAATCTATGCGCTAAGCTTGCTCATGCAATTATTTGTAAACGATAAGATATTAAGTACCTACGGTATTCGGATTTCATTATTTGTTTTACCGGTAGTAGTTGCATTGCTTTCTATCGGGTCAATCTTAACGGGTGTGTTTTTGGGATATGATGCTGCGTTAAGCCCACAAGCCTATATATACTTCTTTTTGTTTGTGGCCGTTACCCGGTTGTTCAATTCAATGATAAAAGATTCATTGGAAAGCCCCATCTACAAGCTACTGTTTATACCCCTCGATAACAAATTAAGGTTCAGCATTCAGGCAAAAGTTGAAGGCGTGGTAAATGAGTCGGGCCGGTTTTTGGCAGGGTTATTTATATTCCTCTTTGCTTTGGCCCCCTTCTTTAAAATCATTTGGATACCCATAATTGTACTTGGGTTAATCTTAGCGTACTACAAAGTAATTCAAAATCTGTACGCAGAGTACAAAGAGAAGATCAAATCTAAATTAGAATATGGAGGTGAAGGGCAGGAACGCTTAGAGGTAGGTTATAAGGAAATAACTGCCCGGCTTGAGTCTAATCTCTTGCAGGACGATCCTGCCAAAGCCGTATTTGCTTTTAAACTACTTGAAAAAATTGAACCGGGTAAAGTTGGGAGTTGGATAAATGTTTTGATGAAGAATCCACAGGACACAACCAAAGACTTTGCCCAGCGCAAAATGAATGAGCTTAAAGGTTTATCGGTTTCTGAAAACTATGTTATTCGAATTGATAAGGATAAAGCGAATACCGATAAGAACATCCTTTCGCGCACAGAGTTGGACATGATATTGAATAGTGGTGGAGATATTCAAAAGGCGCGAATACTTCGCCTGGCCCGATCAACCGATGTTAATGATCGGCATTATTGCGCAGAACTTCTCTTACATTCTCAAAACCGCGAAAATATTTCTTTCTTGATTGAACTTTTAAGCGATGCAAATCATAAGGTTAGAAGCGCAGCTATAAAAACTGCTGTTAAGCGAAATGATAATGAGGTCATTTTAGCCCTGATCGATAACCTGGGTCAGCCAGAATATGCCAACGAAGCCCTGAATGCATTAATTCTGGTTGGTGAAACCGCTCTCCCTTTACTAGACAATGCCTTTTACAGACCTGGTCAGGCGTCTGCAGTTATGCTTAAATTAGTTCAGATCATTGGTGTAATTGGTGGCAACCGCGCTAAAGATATGCTGTGGAACAAAATTGACTACCCGGATAAGGTAGTGGTTTCGCAAGTTTTGTTATCCCTTGGCGAGTCGGGTTTTAAAGCTGGAATTTCGCAGATTAGTCGCATCAAATACGCAATAGAATCGGATATTGGAGCAATTGCCTGGAACCTGGGCGCACTCACCGAAATTGGCGATGACGAACAAACCCGTGTGGTACGAAGGGCTTTGCACCGCGAAGTTCAAAATGACATAGAACATATTTATATGTTGCTGGCTATGTTATACGATACCCGCTCAATCCAGTTAGTAAAGGAGAATATTGATTCGGGAACGGCAGAAGGAATTACGTATGCAATTGAATTGTTAGATGTATTTCTTTCCGAACAACTTAAAATGCGGGTTTTACCGGTGTTGGATGATTTAAGTATAACGGAAAAGATAAAGCGGCTCGAAATTTTTTATCCCCGCGTTTCGTTGGATGAAAAACTCGTTTTAAAATTCCTGATCAATCGGGATTTTACCCAGAGTAACCGTTGGACAAAAGCAACAGTACTACACCTGATTGGAACTCAACGCATTTCAGAGTTTAACCTCGATTTAATTGCCCAACTGTTTAATCCAGATTGGTTGATTCGCGAAACAGCTGCATGGGCCTTGCACCAAATAGACCCCGACCTTTATACAACACATGTAACCAGGTTGGGCAATGATATTAAGCGAACGCTGGATAAAACAATTCTTGGAGTAGGTAGCAGCCCCATGCTATATGACAAAATTCTATTCTTTCAGCAAACCGAATTATTTCAGAATGTGCCGGGCATACTATTATCCTACCTGGCTGATGTAACCAAAACCAGTACACTCGAAACCGGAAAAACAATACATATTGATGAATTGAATACAACCGATTTTTTTATTGTGTTTAAAGGCGAAGTAGATTATTACGATCGCAACAACAAATCGACAACTTACTTACCCGGCCAGTTTGTAGGTGAGCGGCTGGCCTATCCAGGTTATATCAATAGCCATAGCCTCAAAGCAGTAAAGCCAGCTATAATTCTAATCGTAAATAAGGAACAGTTTTATGAATTATTGTCCGAACATGTGGCTATGGCAGACAAATTTTTGGAATATATTGGATAATCCTTTAAATTTCACAGATTTTTTAAACTAAGATTGGAGTAAGGTATATTTTTTAAACGTTGTAATATTCCTACTAAATATTCTGATACTCCCGGATTTTGTAAATTTCAGTTCTAACAGGTCTTAAGGCAGGATGTTAAATTATTCTGTACAAGTTGGCGATTTGAATGAACCCTCACCCGATCCAAATTTTTCGGGTGATAAGGTTGGTGCTAATCCATTTCCCGGACTAAGACCTTTTACCCTCAACGATAGTCATTTATTCTTTGGCCGCGAAGGCCAGGTTGACGAAATCCTGCTGAAGCTCTACCAAAACAGGTCGGTAACCATTATGGGTTACTCGGGTAGTGGTAAATCCAGCTTAATGAATTGTGGGCTTATACCAGTGCTTTATGGGGGCTTTATGACCGAAACCGGCCCCAATTGGAAAATCATTACCATTCGCCCGGGCAATTCGCCCATTGAAAATCTTGCCAAAGCAGTTGTAAACTTTTTGGTTGACGAAGGAAGAGTAGCACCAGAGGACAAACACATTCATCGTGCTATCATCAACTCAGTTTTGCGCAGTAGTTCGCAAGGATTAATTGAGCTTTCTAAATACATACAGCAGCAAACTCACGAGAATATTTTCTTTCTGGTTGACCAGTTTGAAGAGTTGTTCAGGTTTAAACATTCAGATAGTGAAAATGCCAATGAAGCATTAACCTATGTAAACCTGATGTTAGAGGCCGTAGCACAACGCAAAGTGCCGGTATATCTGGCTATTAATATGCGCTCAGATTTTATTGGTGAGTGTGCTGCATTTCATGGACTTACACAATTAATCAATTCCAGTAATTACCTGGTGCCTCAGATGTCGCGCGAGCAAAAGCGAATGGCAATAGAGGGGCCGGTTGCTGTAGGTGGAGGAAGAATATCGCCCCGTTTGATTAAGCGATTACTCTCCGATGTTGGTGATAATCAAGATCAACTTCCTATTCTGCAACATGCTTTAATGCGCACCTGGGACTATTGGGTTGCCAACCGCGAACCGGGCGAGCCGATGGACATCCGCCACTACAATGCCGTTGGCCGGATAGCCCAGGCACTTTCGTTGCATGCCAATGAAGCGTTTGAAGAGCTCGATACCCAGGAAAAGAGAATCGCTGAAACACTTTTTAAAACGCTTACAGAAAAAAATGCTGAAGGCCTTGAAATGCGCAGGCCAGCCCGGATTTCAGAGGTAGCTCAATTAGCCCAAGTTTCAGATGATCAGGTAATTGCGGTTGTTGAACAATTTCGTAAGCCAGGCCGATCGTTTCTGATGCCTGGCATGCAGGTTGATTTAAAGCCAACCACTCAGGTTGAACTTTCGCACGAAAGTTTAATGCGGATTTGGACAAGGCTTTCGGCCTGGGTAGAAGAAGAATATGAATCGGCTCAAATGTACAGGCGCGTGTCGGATGCAGCGGCTATGTACCAGATTGGAAAAACCAGTTTGTGGCGCCCACCCGATTTGCAACTGGCACTTAACTGGCAAAAAAAACAGAACCCAACCCGGCAGTGGGCACAGCGTTATGATATTGCTTTTGAACGTGCTATCGTATTTCTGGATACCAGCCGCATTACCTATGAGGCTGAATTAAAAAACCAGGAGATGCTGCAGCGCAGAATGCTGCGCAGAGCCAGGGCCACCAATCTTATTCTCGGTTTGCTTTTATTGATTGCCACAGGTTTTTTCGTGTACGGATTTTTTCAACGAATTGAGGCGGAGCGGCAGCGAGCTGAAGCTTTGGCAAGTAAGGAAATAGCGGAAGCGGCCTCGATTGAGGCAAACACGCAGCGAAACAAAGCTGAGCAAGCACTTATTCTTGTTGAACAACAAAAAGAGATAGTGGATAAGCAGTATGCTGAATTAAAGGCATCAGCGGAAAAACTTAGAATCGCATTATTAGAGGCCGAGACACAAAAGCGAAGAGCAGAATTCAACGAACGTGAAGCACTTGTTCAACGAGATAGCGCACGCTTTGCAATGGATTCAGCTCGATCAAACTTAGCACTGGCCAATAGAAACTATCAGAATGCCCTTCGGCTACTAGCACTGTCCAAAGCGCAATCATTGGCTGCAAAATCTGAAGGACTTGATGACGCCCAACTTGCCGGACTTACATCTATGCAAGCCTATCTGTTCCACACCAAGTATGAGGGCAAACAATACGACCCTTACATTTTCAGAGGGTTGTATTATGCTATTGCCAAACTACAAGGCTATAATTATAATGCCCAAAAAATGCCGGGCAATTCGCGTAACCGCATGTATGCTGTGGCTGTAACCAATCAAAACTCAACTTATTATACAACTGGAAGTGATGGTCGGGTTTATAAAGCCGACTATAAAAATCAAACACTTGCACCGCAAATAATTTACGAAAATAAGGGATTTCCGAATCGTGTATTAGCCTTAAGTAAAGATGATAAGTATCTGGTAAATGCAAGTGATTCCAGCTACATGGAAATCATAAATCTTACTGCATCACCTAAACCATTGAAAGTAGAAGGCCATACACGCTTAATAACCGACATTAAGTTTATACCAGATAATATAAGTTTTATCAGCACATCTTCTGATAAAACACTTCGACTTTCCAATGCATCCAATGGTGAAAGTCGTAAGTTGGTTACACTTCCATACGAATTAAAAGCAATTGATATTAGCCCCGATGGTAAACAGCTGGCGGGGGTATCAGTAACAGGAAAAGTATTGCTGGTTGACCTTGTTTCAAATAAGTACAAAGAAGTTTGGAGCGATGAGAATACTATCAAACTTGCCGACTCGACAAAATCTGTAAAGGTGGCAAACAGAATCTTGTCGGTAGCGTGGCATCCGCAGCGTAACCTCTTAGCCTTGGGTGTTGAGATATTAAATGATAAACGAAACGTCATCAGGGGTACGGTAAAATTGCTCGACCTTCAAACCAATCGTGTGAAAGAATTATCGGGACATAAAGCCGGAATCTCCGATCTCAAATTCAGTCCCGATGGATTGTTGCTGGCGAGTGCTGGTTTGGATAGCAAACTTCAGATGTGGGTAATCGATCACGAGGAAGATCTGCCCATTGTAATGGATAATAACAACGGTTCCGTTTGGGATATTGGGTTTACACCCGATTCCAATTACCTGGTTGCATCGTGTAACAATGGCGAGGTGCGCATCTGGCCAACCGATACACGTATGCTGGCCGAGCAAGTGTGTCCGAAACTGCAACGTAACATGACCCAGGAAGAATGGGATAGTTATGTAGGTAAGGAAAAAGAATTTCCATACGAGTCAACATGTAGGAGTTTATTAATAAAGAAAATCTGATGCGTTGGCGAATTTTGCTTCTACTGCTTTGTCTAAAACAACTAACCTTCTGTCAGGATATAGATCCGGAAGCAATTTTGCTTCGAGCTGGTGATGAGTTTAACGCTGGTCGCTATTATGGATTGCCAACTATTTTAAAACCGGTAATTGATTACGGTAAAACAACAAATGAACAGTTAGTTAGAACCTATTTATTATTAACCCAGGTTTACCTCATTCTGGATGATCCTGCCGGAGCGGAGGATAGTTATCTGAAATTATTGAAGGCTGATCCTGAATACGTTGCCAATCCGGCCCGTGATCCAATTGATGTTTATTACCTCAGTAAAAAATTTACCTCCACACCGGTTATTACTCCACACGTGCGGGGAGGCTTTAATACATCGTTGCCGCGGATAATTTATGATGTAACCACCAGTGGTACACCAATTGAAACACGTAGCATTTTAAAAATTGGGGTGCAACTGGGCTTAGGCTTCGATATTAATTTAACCAATAACATTAGTATTGGAGCCGAGGGTAACTATTCCAACAAAGCCTTTAAACGAAGCACCATTAAAGGCAACGGAAAATATTTTGGTGATGATAATCTTTCAACCATTGAGCGTCAAAACTGGTTTGATGTTCCCATTTATATAAAATATGCTGCCGATTCTGGTAAAATCAGGCCGTTCGGATACGCAGGCTTTGCTTTCAACCTGCTGCTTTCATCGCGAGGTAACAATTGGCAATTTCGATTTGAATCGGAAGATGGTAATATCCGTGAAATTACTGATCGGCCGGAAAACCTCACGCATAAACGTAATTTTTTAAATCGATCGCTGGTAATAGGCGGTGGAGTCAAATATAAAATAGGGAAAAATTTTTTATACGGAGACCTTCGATACATGGCAGGGCTATCCAATATTACCAAACCTGATAAAATCTTTTACGATCGAGATGGAAACTTTGATCAATCGGTTGTGAAGTTTGCCGAGGTAAGCGATATTTTTCGGTTAGATAATCTCGCTATTTCAATTGGGTTTATTCGCCCTATCTATAATCCAAGAAAGAAGGCCAAATCACCCTTCGATTTTCTAAAACGTAAAACAAATTTACCTGATAACCCATGAACAGGGTCTTACTGGCGGTTATTTTACTAAATGCACTTTTTTCATGCGATACTGAACGGAATATTCCGTTACCTGAAAGTACTGTATTTACAAAATTCTATGGAGCCGATGGTGAACAAACAGGTGTGGATTTGGTAGTAACACCCGATAACGCAATAGTTATGGTAGGAAACAGCACTTTGCCGGGTAAGTTGCAAATGATTTATGTAGTTAAAGTAGATTTTAATGGCCATGTAATTTGGGAAAATATGATTGGCCAAGCTGATAAAAACAACACGGTCAAAGATATTGAACTACATCCGGACGGGCGCTTGATTATTGCCGGAGAAACCGAGATGTCAGTTGGAAACCGGGATGTTTTCGTGAAGATTTTAAATGGGAGCGGAGCCGAATTGGACAGCATCCGTTATGGATTAAACAGATATGTATTGCAAGGCGATGAAGAAGTAAATTCAATCTCAATAATTACCCAAGGTCCTGCTGCACGTTTGGGTTATATTGTATCTGGCTCTACCACCGATATTCCATTCAATGCAGCTAAGCCAAACGATACAAAAGATGGTTTGATTCTTCGCTTTACTGACAATCCACTAAACATTCTACCCAATCCCGATTGGATATCAAAAGGTGAAGATGATTCAGAGGATATTGTTGTAAGAGCCATACAAGAAACTGCAAATGATTATTACTTCTTTGGTTATACCAACACCAACCGTGGCGGTAGTCGGGATTTTAAATATTGGGTTTTCAGTCTTAATGATGGCGGTGGCGAAACAAACAACGGTATTGAGTTGGGTGCAATAAATGAAGATGAGAAGTTGAAAGTTGTTTTGAATGTGGATACTTCCGATCCGTTTGACAGAGGATTTTTGTTAGGTGGCATCGCTATTGACAATGCAGGAAACAAACGAAGTTACTTTGTAAAGCTCAAAAGAACACTTCCGTTTAATGAACCATCGGCACCTTCACCCGCAGATGCATTACAGGTTTATGGGTTTCCGTTAGGTACCGATGGGAGCGATAAAATGGGCGGGTTTTATAATAGCTTTAACAATGACTTTCTAATTCTGGCTACACAAAATTTAAGCTTAGACCTGCTACAGGATTTTTCACTTTTTAAGCTTAATCGTGAGGTAGATACAATTTGGGGACCATACGCCTTTGGAGGTGAGTCGGTAGATGAGGCCGGTAATGTGATACAACTTCCAGATGGTACATTATATATGGTTGGTACCATGACCGTTGGTGCCCGCAACGGACTTAAGAAAATGGCGCTGCTCAAATTAAATTCCGAAGGGAAATTGTGGCGTTAAAATCCTGTTTTAAGCCAAAATGGTTACTTTTACCATGTCTATATTATTCAGAAACTGTAGTTGGCCAATACCATTCCTATGTCCTTGATTTTACGACTGCTTTCGCGTTTCAGATCGTTATCAGCAGTTGAACCTGTTTCAAACCTTGGCCGTCATTCCATTCGTTTTTTTCTTGTATTACTAATACTGATAGTTGGGACCCATGCTTTTGCCCAGAAAACGTGGCTACCCGCCACCGGTGGGGATTGGTCTGTTGGGGCCAACTGGAGTGGAGGTACAACTCCGGTGGCTGGCGATGTAGTAATTATCGCCTCCGATCAATCCGGTAACATCGTAAATGTGCCTACCATTTCACTTGGTGGCTTAACCATAAATGGGAATGCTCTGTTTGGTAGTACAGCCGCTGCCACAGTTAGTGTAATAACAGTTACCGGCCCTTTAACCATTGCCGCAGGTAAGACATTAACATTGGGTGTTGATGGCTCGGGTTTCAGGGTGAACATGATTTTATCGTCAACCAGCGTTAGTACCATTGCTGGAACTCTTAATGTTACATCTGGAACTGTTAACAGATTTCTTCAAAACGATGGCGATCTAACGCTTACGGGAACAGGATTGGTACGTGATAACTTTTCGGTAACCGGTTTTGACAGCGATTTTATATTGGGTTCAGGCGCAGTTCTTCGGATTGGTTCCTCTGCTGGAATAACAACAAGCCCAACTGCCACCGGAAATATACAAGTAACAGGTGTGCGTACCTTTCCAACCACGGCAGATTATGCTTATGTGGGCACTGCGAATCAGGTAACTGGTAATGGACTACCAGCAACTGTTAATGACCTGATAATTGCCAATACCGGTGGTGGAGGTAATAATACGGTTACATTAACATCAGCCGTAGGCATTTCAAATACATTATTTGTCAATAGCGGAATATTTGCTTTAGGGTTTAACAACGTGAATACAGTTACGGCTATTAATATGTCGGGCACCTCTATAACCGGCACCGGAACGCTAAACTTAGCGGGCGATGTAACTATAAATGCAAGTGCCTCAACGGCTTTCATTTCGGCACCTGTGGCCTTGGGTACCGTTAACAGAACGCTAACCATTGTTGATGGAGCAGCCAATCCAGATTTGACCATATCATCCGTTGTAAGTGGCACCGGATCCCTTACCAAAAACGGAACCGGAACGCTTACGCTTTCGGCATCAAACACTTTTACCGGTGGGCTAACCCTGAATGCCGGAACGATCAACGCCAACAATGCCAACTGCTTTGGTACAAATGCAGGCACTTTAACCATTAATGGCGGAGCCTTATCTAATACAACCGGAGGTGCTATCACCCTAACCAATTATGCCCAAACCTGGAATGGAGATTTTTCCTACTTCGGAACGCAAAACCTGGATATGGGTACTGGTACCATCACACTTACAGGCAATAGAAATGTTGCTGTATTATCCAGTACGCTCGGCTTAAGTGGTGTAGTAGCCGGAGCATTTGGAATTAACAAATCCGGAGGCGGTGTTTTGGTTTTGGGAGGAAATAACACCTTTACAGGTGGGCTTGGAATTGATGCCGGTAGAGTTACACTGGCAAATGTTGGAGCACTTAATTCAACTTCACCCAATGTTGTAGCTTTTGGTGTTGGCAGTACCGGTTCGTTGCGATTGAATGGCTTAAGTGTTTCTGTAGCTGGCCTTAGTTCAAATGGGGGAACTCCCATTATTGAAAATGCTGGAGCTGCCCCGGCCACATTAACCGTAAATACTGTAGCAGCTAATAATTTTGGAGGCGTGATTCAAAACCTGGGACCTGCTTTATCGCTTTCCAAAAGCGGTTCTGGAACTTTAGCTTTAAGTGGTAATAATACCTACACCGGAGGTACAAACTTATCGGCCGGGACTCTTGCCATTAACAGTGCCACAGCCATAGGAACCGGCACATTAACCATTAACGGAGGTACACTCGACAATACATCTGCAGGTGCAATCACTCTTTCAACTAACAATCCCCAAAGTTGGAACGGAAACTTTTCATTTACCGGTACTCAAAATTTAAATTTAGGAACGGGAGCAGTTACCCCTAATGCAAACAGGCAAGTAACTGTTAATGCAGGTGAGCTTACTGTTGGTGGAGTTATTGGCGGTGGAGCTATAGGGATTACTAAACTTGGTGCCGGAACACTTACATTAACAGCAGCTAATACATTTTCTTCTGGTTTTACGCTTAATGCGGGTCAGTTAAATATCAATAATGCGAATGCACTTGGAAGTATTGCCGGTACATTTTCAATTAATGGTGGTGCAATAGGTAATACATCCGTTGGTGCGATTACAACAGTTAATTACCCGATGTCATGGGGTGGCGATTTTGCGTTTAATGGAACGCAGAATCTTAATTTGGGATCAGGAACAATTACTCTTACCGGTAATAGATTAGTTACGGTTAATTCCAATACACTTACTGCTGGTGGATTTATAAATGCACCTGCTTTAAGCTTAACCAAAGCTGGAGTTGGTACCTTAAGTCTAGGTGCAAATGATGTAACAATCAATGGGCTCACTGTTTCGAATGGTACCTTTATCTCCACTAGTTCAACTTTATTTATTACAGGAAGCTTCGCAAACTCTGGAACTTTTAACAACAACTCGGGTACGGTTCATTTTAACGGTGGTACCCCACAACTGGTAGCAGCTGTAACTTATAATCATTTAATTACTTCAGGAGCCGGTCAAAAAAATGCTGCAGGTTCTATAACCGTAAATAGTAATCTAACAAATTCTACAATTCTGGATATGGGCGCTAATTCCCTCTCGGTAGGAGGGGTTATTGATAATACAGGCGGAAATTTACGCTTTACAGGTGCTGTAAACGGAATTGCGGTTAACACCGGAACAGTTACCTATTATGGTTCATCACAAACTATTGCAGCAGGCGTTTACAATAACCTGGTTATCAATCAGGCGGCAGGCCAAGCCTTGCTGGGTGGAGCCACAACAATAAATGGCACTCTTACGCTTACGAACGGAAACCTTAATCTTAACGGTTTTGATCTAACGCTGGGTCCAACGGCTACAATTTCCGTAGCATCCCCGTCTGCAACCCGGATGATAATCGCAAATGGTAGCCAGGTTATTAAAAATTTCACGGGCGTAGGTTCATTTGTTTTTCCAATTGGTGACAATACAGGAGCAACGGAGTATTCGCCAATTACTATCAATATAACTTCGGGTAGTGGTTTCCCGGCAAACGTAGGAGTATCGGTTGTGGATGCCAAACATCCGAATAATTCAAGCTCTGCAAATTTTTTATCCAGGTATTGGGAGGTTGATCAAACAGGTATAACCAGCTGTATTGCCACCATTACGGCAACTTATCCTGTTGCAGATATTTCAGGAACCGAAGCAAATATTAACACTGCACAGCTACCAGGTACATTTAATCAAGCAACAAATCCGTGGATAAAATATTCCCCACTCGCTGCTAATACCTTAACTGCAACAGGTGCTACGTTGATTGCAGGAACAAATACTTTTACCGGAATAAGAGGGGCAGACCCGGTAGCTACCATTACAGGTGGTGGAGTTACCATTTGTGCAGGCGGTACTGTTTCTTTAAATACAACCACAACAGGCGATGCGCCCTTTACATTCTCATGGAGTCCTGCAACAGGTCTTAGCGCTACAAATATTGCAAATCCAATTGCTTCACCGTTATCGACTGAGACTTATACAGTTACAATCCGAGATGCAAATGGGATTGTTGATACTGATATTACCACCATAACAGTAAATGCTGTTCCTAATACACCAGTGGTTACGCCAGCCGGCCCGGTAACAGTATGCGAAGGCTCGGCAGCTATTGTCTTAACGAGCGATGCAGCGAGTGGCAATCAATGGTACAGAAACGGAATTGCATTGGTAGGCGAGACCGCTACAACTTTAAACATTACTACTTCTCCCGCGAACAGCGGCAGTTATACTGTGATTAGTACAGTAAGTGGTTGTGCATCGGCTGTTTCGAATACAGTAGCAGTAACGATTAATGCATTGCCGTTTAGTACACCAGGTGTGAGTCCTGTAAATGCGACTATTTGTAGTGGCAGCAATGTTACGGTAACTATTACAGGAACAGAACCTGGTATTAACTACCGGTTATTCGATGGTGTAACTCCCGTAAGTACATATGTAGCTGGAACCGGAGCAGCAATAAATCTGGTAAGTTCTACCTTAACAGCTAACACCACATTAACTGTTGAAGCTCAAAATCCTGTAACGGGTTGTAGTATTTTCTTACCAGGTACAACTACTGTAACAGTAGGAGCAACTATACCTACACCTGTAATTTCACCGGTTAGTCCGGTAACAGCTTGTGTCGGAGATCCATCGGTGGTATTAACCAGTAGTGCGGTAAGTGGTAATCAATGGTATAAAGATGGTATTCCCATTCCAGGGGAGGTGAATCAAACCCTTAGTATTTCAACTGCAGTTGTTAATAGCGGAAGTTATACCGTTTATGAAATTCAGGCAGGTTGTACATCGGCTGCTTCAGTACCTGTAAATGTTACGATCAATTCTATTGCAAGCCCGCCCGTTGCCTCCAATCCGAATCCAATTTGTGTTGGTCAGGCAATACCAACTTTAACTGCTGCAGGATCAAATCTTAATTGGTACTCCGATGCAGCATTGACTACATTGGTTGGAACGGGTAGTCCGTTTACACCCTCTGCAACTGAAGTTGATAACCTGACTGCTGGTTCCTACCTGCTTTATGTAACTCAAACAATTGGTTGTGAAAGTCCTGCAACAACTGTTACGGTTGTTGTTAATCCTGCTGTTGTGGCACATGCTGGTGTTGACACAAGTCTCTGCGATGGACAAACCATTACATTGGGAGGAAGTCCATCAGCCACTGGCGGTAGTGGATCGTACACGTATAGTTGGACCAGCGTACCTCCGGGTTTCACCAGCACGCAATCTAACCCATTGGTTACACCTACGATTGGTATAACAACGTACGTCCTGCAAGTTACAGATGCTTTTGGATGTACTGATTCAGATCAGATAGACATTACTGTAAACGAGGTTCCGGTCTTTACCGTAACAAATAATACAAGTGCGGGTACAGGTCAGATATGCAGCGGCTCAACTATTAACATCGATTTGGCAACTCCTGCTGTTGGTGCCACGATCACACTTCAGCCGGTTACCTATGGAGCTTTTATTACCGGTGGTTTGTATGCGGCAGGAGGAACATTTGCTGATGGAAGCACAATAACAGAAGGTGGCGGTTTGATAAATACTTCAAATGCTCCTGTAAGCATTATTTATACTTTTAGTGTTGCTACTCCAAACTGCACCAATCCGGTAACACAACAAGCAACTGTTGTTGTTAATCCTTCACCAGTACTTAGTATCACGAATAGTTCACCATCTATTTGCAGCGGCTCAGCTGTGAATGTGTTGTTGAATAGTGTCACTTCAGGTGCTGTAATTCAAATCACATCCGTTAATTACGGATCGGTTACTGGAGGAACATTATCAGCTGGATCAACATTTACCCCTGGCTCGAGCATAACTGAAAGTTTAACCAACCCAGGAAATAATCCTGTAACGGTTCGCTATAATCTTGAGGTAGTTGCAAATGGTTGTACCACTTCCGGTTTTTTCACGGATGTAGTTATAAATCCTAACCCAACATTTGTAGCCACTAATTTTGCACCTCAGATTTGTCATGGCGATCAAACCAGTATTTTCTTTGGAAGTGTTACCGCAGGTCATCAGATTAATGTGGTGAATGTATTTTATGGTGCAGTAACCGGGGGAACAGTGAATCCAGGTTTTACAACATTCACAAGCGCCACGCCATTGCAGGAAGCATTATTTAATAACACCAATGCACCAATCGATGTAGAATACACATTCAATGTAACAACACCTGCTACTACTCCTGTTTGTCCGATAGCTCCCGTTAATCAGGTTGTAACCGTACGTGTTTATCCTAACCCGAATTTTTCAGTTACGAATAATTCTGGTGGCGGAACAGGAACAATTTGCAGTGGACAACAATCCAGTATTTTATTGAATACTCCAATTTTGGGTGGACAGGTACGATTAGTAAATGTTACGTACGGAGCCGTAATTGGATCATACTCAGCAGGTGCACTCTTTACAAATGGTCAAACCTTATCGGAGATACTTACCAACAACACAGGTGCCCCGATTACAGTCGATTACGAATTTGAAGCTATTGTAAGTTCATGTGCTCCAAGTGCTTCACAGGTGGTAAGTGTTACCGTCAATCCGACACCGAACGTAGTAGCGTTACCTGCGAGTCAAACGATTTGCAGTGGATCGAATACAAGCATCGCATTGAGCACCACGAATGGTGTAGCGGGAGCCACGTATAGCTGGACAGTAGTACAA
>JAHBTY010000003.1 GCA_019638355.1 Cyclobacteriaceae bacterium | reverse complement strand
TTACATTATATTACATTACATTACATTACATTACATACCTTAAATTAACATTGCTATCGCTGCAATCAGCGTCATACCAATGATAAACCACCGATAGAGTGTATCACTCAACTGGCGTACAAGTAAAATACCCAGCCAGGCACCCAACAGAATTATGGGTAAGGTAAGTAGATCCAACAGCACGGTGCTCCAACTAATAGTCTTCCACGAAACCACGTGAAAGGGAACTTTAAACCAATTCACCACCAGAAAAAACCACGCAGTTGTTCCGATAAAAGCATTCTTGGGTAGCCGAACCGAGAGCAAATACACGCTCATGACCGAACCCGCCAGGTTGCCCACCATTGAAGTAAAACCACCCGCTACCCCGGTTGCAATAGCAAATGATTTTTGTTTGGGGAGGCGATCGGGACTTAATTGCTCCAGCCAGATCATGATTACCACACTCACCACAATAGTGCCGGCCATAATCACTTTAAATACAGAGTCGTCAATGTACTGTCCAAGAATGGTACCAAGTACTATCCCCACTGCAGCCCACGGAAATAAAATTTTTAAGTGCTGCCACGAAGCATGCCGATGGTAATACCAAACACCGAACACATCGGCCAGGATAAGCATAGGCAATAACACGCCACTGGAAATCTGCCCGCCAAAAACAACGGCCAGTAAGGGTACCGATAACATACCCGCACCATGCACACCCGTTTTAGCCATGCCCGTGAGCAGTGCTACACTTAGAAGAATACCAAGTTCGTAGTAGCTAAGGTGAAAGGAGAAGAGGTGCATTGGTTGGTTTTTGATTGCTGGCTTCTGGTTGCTGGAAGCATAGTTTAATTTATGCTACTTTGTTATCCAACATAAATGCGAATAAACAGAATTTCTTAATTCATAATCGCATCTGTCCAAAAACCTCTACTAGCCAGAAACGAGCAACTAGCAACCAGCCACTATTTTTCCAACTTCTTCAAGCCGGCATCAATTTCAGTTTTGGATAACCATTGGCCGCGCAACATTACACCGGCTATTTTTTTAGTATTGGTAATATCGGTTAAGGGATTACCATCAATCAAAATTAAATCGGCTATGTTACCAGGTTTAATTGAACCGGCATTTTTCAAGTTTAAATAAGTGGCCACATTAACAGTTCCTGTTCGCAATGCCTGGTATGGTGTAAGTCCGGAATCGACCAGGTATTTTAGTTCGTTATGCGTAGAAAAGCCTGGCACATTAAACACTTGTGGAGCATCGCAACCCAGTAACAACCCCACTCCATTCTTCTGGCATTCCAGAATAAGTTTGCGTCTTAGTTTTATAAAGTTTTTGATTTTGGTAGCATCGTATTGCGGATTGGCCATTAGATTTTTCTTGGAGTCGACCCACTGATTAACGGTTTGTTTACTCATGTATTTACTATCGGGGTCTTTCAAAAATTCATCACCGGTGTAATCGGCATCAAACCAACGATCGGCCAGCGATTGCGTAGGCACTACCCAAATGTTTTTAGACCTCAGTTCGCGCATTAATCTAGGAATGCCCGACTCATCCACTTGATCACCCACATACATTCCAAACAAACCGGTTTGTTGTTCGGTCATACTTTCAATGCCCGGCACCAATGCTTCCACAAAACCATCTAAGTGATCAATAGACGAATACCCGGCATCAATTGCGCGCCACACCCCTACACCAAACGACACATGGCCCTCAAACGGAATCTTCACTTCATTGGCAGTTGAACTGATGGCGGCAAACGTTTCTTTGGTTAAACCCGGATGCAGTTTCAGAAAATCGTAACCGGCTGCTTTCTGCTCGCGTACCATTTCGGCACCGCGCTCGGCAGTCTTTACGCTCAATCCATTAAACGATGGGCCGGTTGTATAAAAGCGTGGCCCTACTACTTCACCTGAATTTATTTTTGATCGCAATGTTATATGACTCGGGTGGCCCAGCATACCGCGAATAGTGGTAATACCATTAGCCGCAAAGAGAAAGAGAACTTCTTTGTGTGCTTCCAGATTATCGTTAGGTGGCACGTGTGCGTGCATTTCGGCCAGGCCGGGTATCAGGTATTTGCCTTTGGCATCAATAACTAAGGCATCTTTGCTGTGCTTCAGTTTTTTGCCAATCGCTGAAATCCGTCCATCTTTTACCAGCACCATTTGGTTGTGTAAAACTTGTTCGGTATCCATCGGTACCACATTCACAGAAGTGAATACGATTTCGCGTTGGTTCGAGTCAATGAGTTGCTGGCTATACAAATTCGCGAATACAACTGCGAGTAAAATGGTGAAGATTGTTTTCATCTTGGATGGAATTATCTTCCCGAAGCTACCTATAAAGAGTTATCGAAAATAAAAATTGTTAGGAGCGGTTATTTCCGAATATATTTCCAATTGCGAACCTTGCCTTCGGCTAACCATTCAATTGCTGTGGCCATTCGTTTCTCACGCGTGGCTTCGGTTTTGGCTTCCGTTATCCACTCCACATATTCTTTTTGATTGGAGTAACTAAAGTTTGTAAAAGTTTTTAAGGCCAGCTTATCAGCCTTTAAGGCTTTTTGAAAATAGGTAGGAACGATCAGTTCCTTCTTTTCGACAGACTTCTTCGCAACCTTAGCTCCGGCTTCGTTTAGCTTAACAGCTTCTTTTATAAATCGAATTAATGTTTTATCGGGTGGCAGATCGGTTAATGATTGAATCTTACCCAAGTGCCCCATAGCTGTTTCACTGGCAGCGTTCTTCATAAGCGTAGTGTCCTTCATCAAGGTTGCCTTCCAAAAACCAAACGCACAATGTTGTTTAAAGGAGGCCATATTGCAGAGAATGCCTTTATACTCAAACACCGGAAAACTCCACTTCATTGTTTCCACTACTTCCGGACAGGCCACGTGTACCAATTCACGCAAGTGAGTAAGAATGGGTATTGCAAAATCGGCAGACTTAAGAATGTAATTATCAATACGCTTGTCACGCTTTCCCATGCTTTAATTTTAGATTTCAATTTGTACCAAAATTACATACTACCGATTTAAATCTTTTGAATACTATCCTAAAAGTCTATTTTTACAGCCCTAATTTCATAGGTATATGGGGCGTATATTCGAGAAGAGAAAACACAAAATGTTCGCGCGTTTTGATAAAATGGCCAAAGCTTTTACGCGCATCGGAAAGGATATAGCAATTGCTGTTAAACAAGGCGGCCCCAACCCCGATAATAATCCACGCTTGCGCATGGCCATCCAAAATGCAAAGGGTGTTAATATGCCGAAAGATCGTGTGGAAGCTGCGATTAAGCGTGCATCCAGCAAAGAGGAAAAAGACTTTCAGGAAATTGTTTATGAAGGGTATGCTCCGCATGGGGTGCCGGTAATTGTTGCATGCGCTACCGATAACCCCACCCGCACGGTAGCCAATGTGCGGCTGCATTTTTCAAAGAACGGAGGTAGCATGGGCAACTCCGGCTCGGTAATGTTTATGTTTGAACACCGCGGGGTGTTTAAGTTCGATCCAACCAAACTTAATTTAGACGAAGTTGAATTGGATTTGATTGATGCCGGTGCCGAAGATATTCAGCGGGATGAAGAGGAGGTAATTGTTTATACCAAGTTTACCGAGTTTGGCCACATGCAAAAATTTCTGGAGTCGAAAGGTTGGGAACCTAAAAGCTCAGAACTACAATACATTCCTACCACTACCAAAGAACTGAGCGAGGCAGAACAAGATGAAGTAATGGAATGTGTAAGCGCGCTGGAGGCTGATGATGACGTACAGAACGTTTACCACAACCTTGCCTGATGAAACTCGCAGCCTTGATAGTATTAATTAGTGTAGGGGCTGCGCGAAGTCAGGATTCGATAAAATTTTCTACTGTTCATTTCTTTGGTGGCATTCAAACTGCTGTTCCTTCTCGCGAGTTTCGAGCGGTAATTAATAATTCTTTTGGTAACCTGGGGTATGGCTTCAACGTAGGTATTGCTGTTAGTCCGTTAGGAGAAAAAAAACCATCGCCTTTTTTATTGGGCGTAGATTTTGGATACTTTACCTATGGCAACGAAAAACAAAAAGGAACCTCTGTAGCGCCACCCTTAAAAACCACCCACAATGTTTTTACCTGGAATGGGTTGGCCCGCATACAACCCCGCTACCTAAGTCATAGGGTTGTTCCATTTGCCGATGGCTTGCTGGGTGTTAAGCTGTTTAACTCCAAAACCAAGATTGATAAAAACGTAGCCGATATAATTTTTAATACCGACCAGCGAGAAGTTATTAACAACGTAAAGGATACCGGGCTTAACTACGGACTTGGATTAGGATTCTACACCAATCCGCTTAAAACAACTAACCCGGGGTTTCAATTAAGAGTACTATACTTGTGGGGCGATGAGGTTAAGTATGTAGTGCGTAACTCAGTAGTAGTAGATCAGAACGGCTTTGTCACATTTTCAACCAATCGTGCCAATACCTCTATGGTAATTGTTCAGGTTAACTTTACGGCTTTAAACATCAAAACCCTGTTTGGTTCCTATTAGCCATTTTAGGCAAGCCACCAGTTTCACAACTAAAATTTACTACCGGTCAATAAATTTAATGTGCTTACCTCTATCCGCACGAACAATCAAAAATCCCGTTAAACGGCCCGGTAAGAAACCTTATTTATTGCCTTAATTTCTTAGTTTTGTAATTCTGCCATAAGCAGAAACTGGTTTTTTTGACGTTTATAGAACGAATTTGAACCCAACCTAAACTTTCGGATGAAAGCCATTTTTACAGGCTTGTTTTTAATTTTGATTTTACCGGCTACTGCCCAGGATGTAGAAGCCTATGGACTTTTTGGAGGCTTTAATTTCCCCATTACAGTTGACCAAGGTTTACAGAAAGACCCCCGGTTTTATGGCAAGTTTACAATTAAAGCTACCCCGGTTGGCTTTTCCTATGGTTATGACCGCGTGGGCCATGGCATATTGCTAACACCAAACTATACTCGTATAGGCCAGAAATTTATCATTCGAAATTCAACCGGTGGCGATGTGGGCGTACGCGATATTCAAATGAATTACCTGAGTGTGCCGGTAGCACTCAAACTTCATGTAAACGATATGTCGTTTTTCAGAATGAGCCTGGTGGCAGCTATAGCACCCAGCGTGCTGATTGCTGGCCAGGAAACCTTAACCATTAACACCCCGGCTGGTGCTACCAAAATACGGTACCCGAAAGGAGTTAGTGTTCCAACCGATCCGGGCTATGAAATAGTTTACGATGGTGTTTTTGTTCCGGCATTGGATAAGCAAGTATATGTGCCTAAAAGTAAATTAAATGTTTTTCAGCTTTTTGGTGCTGTTGGTTTACGAAGTGATTTCGACCTGAACGATGACTGGAGTATTAACTTTGACGGCCGGGCCAACTTCGGAATTTTTGATACGCGTAAATCTACCTATCTGAATGAACTTAAAAATCCAGCAGGCCCGGCCGATATAAATGGCAACCCCGGGGCTCCTGATATTTATGGACAACGTAGAGAGATTTTTTTATCCGTCTCATTTGGCATTTCTCGAATTATGCAAATTAAACATGCCTATAAACCCAAGGTTACCACCCATGCCGAAAGTTTTAAAGCTGCCAATACTAAACCACCCCGATCTACCAGTGGCGTACACGGAGGTATGAGTAAGCAAAAAGGAGGCGGTAAAAAGAAAAAAAAATAAGCACAGGCAGTATGCAATTGGCATTCAACTGAATCTATCTGCTGCTTATTGCATACTTTTACTGCAGCGTAAACTTCGCCTCCTTTACATCCCTGGAGTTACCACCTACCAAAACACTAAACTCTCCGGGCTCAACTACCCAATTCAAGTCGTAATTGTAAAATGAAAGATCTTCTTTGGTAAGTTGAAAGGTTACCGTTTTTGTTTCACCTGCTTTAATCATTACTTTTTTAAATCCACGCAACTCTTTAACCGGCCGCGTTACCGAGCCTACCCAATCGCGCACATACAACTGAACCACCTCGGCCCCATCGTATTGGCCGGAGTTAGTAACATCAACCGTAACCGTAAGTGTTTCGGATGGCTTGATCGTAGTTTTATCCAACTTTACATCGCCATACATGAAGGTGGAATAGCTTAAACCAAATCCAAATGGATACACCGGATCATTTGAGACGTCAATATAATTAGACTGAAATTTTTGAAACCATGGCCCACTCAACGGCCGGCCCGTATTTTTATGCGCATAGTACAACGGTATTTGCCCTACGTTTTGTGGAAAAGTAGTAGTGAGTTTTCCGGAAGGATTAACAGCCCCAAACAATACATCGGCTATTGCGTCACCGGCTTCGCTTCCGCCAAACCAGGTGTTTAGAATAACCGGAACATTTTCGTTCTCCCATTTTAAAACCAACGGCCTACCTGTAAACAATACGGCAACCACAGGCTTACCTGTTTGTAACAAAGCTTTCAGTAATTCGCGCTGTGTTTGTGGTAACTCCAGATTAGTTATACTACTAGCTTCACCACTCATTTCAGCACCCTCGCCTATTGCCACCACTACTACATCGGCTGAACGCGCAATACGTACTGCTTCGTTGCGCATTTCTTCCGCACTACGTTTATCGCGATTCAGAGATTTACCAAACATGGTAGCTCTTTCTTCAATAGCGGCATCTTCATGCAGATTAGAACCCCTTGCATAAACTATCTTGGCGGAGTTGCCAACGGCTTTTGTTAAGCCATCCATTAAAGAAACGGACTCCGAAAAACGCGCGGCCACACTCCAGGTACCGGTCATGTTTTCGCGGGTGTTTGCCAGTGGGCCAATAAGTGCAATCGTTCCTGATTTTTTTATTGGTAAAATATCGTCTTCATTCTTCAGCAACACAAAACTTTCGGTAGCAGCCTTACGCGCTTCTGCACGATTGGCAGCGGTAAAAACTTCAGTCTTTGCGCGGTCTTCATTGCAATATTTGTACGGATCATCGAACAAGCCCAATTGAAATTTTGCTTTCAGAATTCTGCGGCAGGCTTCGGTAATTTCGGCTTCGGTAATTTTATTTTCCTCAACCGATTTTTTTAAGGTTGTTAATAAGCCTTCGCTCACCATATCCATATCCAAACCTGCTTGTACAGCGCGAGCCGACACAGTTTGCAAATCACCAATACCGTGAGCAATCATTTCGCTTACTCCGGTATAATCCGAAACTACAAAACCTTTAAAGCCCCACTGGTTACGCAACACCTCGGTTAGCAACCATTTGTTGGCTGTGGCCGGAACGCCATCAATTTCATTAAATGAGGCCATAATACTTCCGGCACCGGCTTCTACTGCTGCTTTATAAGGCGGAAAATATTCATTATACATGCGTATGCGACTCATATCGGTAGTGTTGTAATCGCGACCCGCCTCAGCGGCACCATACAAGGCATAATGTTTTACACACGACATGATGGTGTTATTAGCATTAAGATCATTGCCTTGATAGCCGCGTACCATCGCCTTCGCAATTTCAGAACTTAAATAAGTATCCTCACCATTTCCTTCTGAAATACGGCCCCAGCGTGGATCGCGCGATAAATCCAACATGGGTGAAAATGTCCAGTTAATACCATCGGCACTGGCTTCGGTTGCGGCAATGCGCGCACTTCGTTCAATCAACTCCATATTCCAACTACAACTTAATGCCAATGGAATTGGAAATACGCTTTCATAACCATGAATAACATCCATACCGAAGATGAGTGGAATACCTAACCTACTCTTTTCTACAGCTATCTGTTGCATCTCGCGTATAGCGGCTACCCGTTTGATGTTAAATAAACCACCTACGTTGCCTTGCTCAATCTTTTTGGCGATGTCGGAGTTTTCGGCTGCACCGGTTGTAAATTGCCCGGCCGAGGGAAGATTAAGCTGTCCGATTTTTTCTTCCAATGTCATTAAGCTCAGCACCGAATCTACACGAGCATCAATACCCGCATGTTTTTGTACACGGCCACCACAGGCGGCAAGCAGAACAACAGTTAAAACCAGAAGTGGAGATTTCATAGGTATTTGTTTAGTAACTCAATAGGTAAAACCCAGTTTAGTAAGCCCGGCTTGCACTTCGGGGGCACTCATAAATAAATTCCACAGTAAACCGGTGCGATGGTTTTCAATCATAATAATAATAGGACCTTGATCAATTGCCAGGAAAGAATTTGCGTACCAGTCTTCGGTTATATTAAATGCATCGTAAAAACCGTAGGTACCCCACAGCTTATCGCCCAATGTATAATAGAAAAATTTAAGTGCCCGCATAGATTCATCGGGTGTATAAGGAAAGGCGGCCAATGCAGCCGTGGGTGAAATCACCCCCAAATCGTTGGTAGGTGAATGTGCATTATAACCCTGATGATTATCGCTTGCCGTTAAGCCCCAATTTGAACTACCGTACCCAACATAGCCACGCGGGTTGCGCACGCAATAGTTGTAATTAATTAATGAATGACTTCTGTTCTGATTAAAATAATCGGAACAATAGGCATCGGCCAGGTTATGTGGGTTTAAGGAAAGAAACGAATACTGCGATAAAAACAACGGGCCACCATATGGATAACCCAGTGGCAACGTAATGCCTTCATAAACATTACCATTGCGTATGCCCCCATTATTTGCCCAGCCATTATCATAAACCGTTTTGGGTATGGTATGCGTAGGCGATGCAGCTGCCAACAAATAAACCATCAGGGCTTCGTTCCACCCGCGTATCGGCAAATTCATGGTCCACCCCTTATCGGGCGACCAATGCCAATACATAACGTTTTGGTTTTCTCTCCGGTACCAATCCCATTCTACACCACGATAGAGGGTGTTAATCCGGCTTATGAGCTGATTTTCGGTTGCATTACCAGCGTTTAAATATTGCCTTACAGTAAGCAATCCTTGTACTAAAAAAGCTGTTTCTACAAGATCGCCACCATTATCGTTGGCACTAAATGCTATTACCTTGCCGGTGTTACCGTTTATCCAGTGCGACCACGCGCCATGAAAACGATCGGCTGTTTCAAGGAAGTCAAGAATTTTATCGAAGCGTTCAATGCCTTGTGCACGGGTAATGAAACCACGTTCAATTCCCACAAGAATGCTCATCAACCCAAAGCCTGAACCACCACTGGTAACAAGATCGCCCGAAGTATTGCGTTCGCGCGCCATGCCACTGGCCGGATGTGCAAAATCCCAAAAGTATTTGAAGGTTTGTTGCTGAACTAATGTAAGTAACTCCTCATCGGAGATGATAGGGAATTTTGGTGTTGTATCAAATGCCGTATAGAATTCGCGTTGGGCGCCTGCAAATGATTGGCCTTCCGCTCCTTTTAATGCATTTGAAATTATGGTTGTGTATCGTTTTAGGTATTGAAGGGTTGAGGTTGAGGTAAGCCTTACAGTTTTATTATCGTTCAGCAGTTGCACCGAACCCACAACAGTTGTTGGCCCGGTTATTCTGAAGGTGGTGTTGTTTACCGTAGCAGGGTTAAGTGGAATACTGAAATCGTATTCTATCTGTAATGCCGTAACCGGAATATCGGTTAAGCGTGTATTGGTTACAACTTCATTATTTACTCGTGTGGCTACTAATTGCAAACTTCCAGGTATGGTTCTGAAATTTATTTCGCGGGTAGCAAATCTTGCTCCGTTGGCACCTTGTAATTGTTCGGTAAGAGTGAGTTTATAGGTTGTACTCTGGTTGAGGGTACCTACTGGCTGAACATTAATTGTTTTATTCTGATTGAGAAATGTGAGTGTAATATTTACCGCACCTGCATCGCTGGTCAACTGAATAGCCGTAGTGGCTGCGGTGTTTACCGGTGCAGAAAACGTTAAGGTAAAAATAGGGTCGGTAGGTATGTTGGTATTCGTTACACCAGAAATATCCAATGGTTCTAAACCAACAAATGCATTAACCAACTGCAGGTTTGCAACCTGTTCATCTTCTTTACATCCCGACAAGAAAAGAACTGAAATGAAAAAACCAACTAAAAAAAATCTTCGCCCCATAACCCGTAAGTAAAGAGGATACCTTTTCGGTATCCTCTTAATTAAACAACTCCTAAAAAAACAATTAACCCTATTTATGATGAGAGTATCTCATCACGATCTTTATTAACGATCTTAATCGTTCATCATTTGCTGAATTTCCGCTTGCGTTAGTTTGCGGTTAAATATTCTTATCTCATCAATCAAGCTATTATCGGAAAGGTGGCCCCACTCGGTGAAACGTGGTGCACCCGACCCAATCGAAATGAACTCGCAGTCGGCCCAGCTAATGTTTCCGGTAAAGGTTGATTCGGCCCTTAACAGTGTACCGTTAACATAAATACCATGCGATCCGCCCCCGGCTACCATCGTTACAAATACCCAATCAGTAGCCGAAATGGCTCCACCATCATTCCAGGAATCACCTGTTCCAATACCCAGGTTACTCTTTACAACGTTAGCGCCATTTTCGCGGAACAAGCGGAAACCACTTGTACGGGTATTGATTCCGGGCGGGCCAACGGTAAGTATGCCCGCACGATCAGGCGTTGTATTGGCTTTGTACCAGAATGAAATGCTGAATGCGTTGCTTAAACCTAAGCCGGCAATAGGATAAGTTAAATAAGAATCGGTGGCACCCTTAAAGGCCTTTCCTTTTTTGCCCGTTTCAAGCGTAGGTGATCCAACCGCAGTTGCATTGGCACCGCCTACTAAATCGCCATAATCGGCATCGAAAGGCATATAAAACACTTCCCCATCGTATTTGGGTGAATAGTCGCTACCAATAATGGCTAACACATCGGCTTGGGTAAGCGCTTTATTGAAAAACCGAAGTTCATCCATGTAGCTCAGGTCTGAGTTATGGTTCCATTCGGTGAAACGCGGAGCTCCTGACATGATGGAGAACACATCGCAACCTGCCCAGTTTACACCACCGGTTAGCGGCCCTTGCGAAGCTACCTGCCCGTTGATATATACTGCAGCATTGGTAGCCGAAATGGAGAATGCCAGGTGAACCCACTCGCCTGTATTAGGTACTACATCGGCATTAGCTCCACCATCAAACCAGAAATCGGTGGTACCATTACCCACATTTAGTTTAAATCGCTGCTTGCCACCGGCATTTTCGCGGAAGAAGCGGAATCCTTGGGTTCGGGTATTGATGCCCGGAGGTCCCGCTACCAATACGCCTGCCCGATCAGGCGTGCTATTTACTTTCATCCAGAATGAAGCGCTAAACTCTGTGCCCAGCAAACCGGCTGTAGGATAACTTAAATACGCACCGGTTGCACCTTTATAAGCGTTACCCCCACGCTTACCCTCGCCCGCAAATTGTGGCATACCTACTACGGTGGCATTGCTGATGGTAATCAGCTCGGTGTAAATACCATCAAAAGGCATATAAAATGTTTCGCCTGCAAAAACAGGAATGTATGGAGGTGTCTTCTCAAAGTTGATGTTTTTGGTGGTAACCTTATTCTCCATATCGGTGGCCGTAATGGTTAGCACGTGTGTGCCGGTAGTCAGGCCAGGGTACAAAATGTCTTTTACTGCCCTGCGGTAATCCAAAAACTCATTAAAGGTGGCTACATCGTTTCCGTCCATCTTCACCACGATGTTCTTAATCTCAATATCATCTGTTACTTCAAATTTGATATTAATTGAAACCAATGTTTCGGCCACTTTAATTTCGGTGCCTTCCAAAGGATAGGTAACCGTAATAACAGGTGATGTTTCATCCGGCCCGGGGGCTACGGCCCGAATCGGGTCGATGCCCTCGTTGCAGGCACCCACTATTACCATCATGGTTATAGCTGCGATAATATTTCTTAAAGTTCTCATGCTAATTGAAATTTTGAAGTTTGCATTTAATTACCACTTCCCCCATTCCGCAATACCGGTAGTTGATCTACCTGCGCCTGCGGGTATGGCAAATAAGTTTTGGAAGCATTAAAGGTTCTGCCATCGTAGTTTAATTCAGTTAGGTTTCCTAACCGGATTAAATCGTAGTACCGGGTACCCCACTCCATAGCCAGTTCGGCAAATTTCTCATCCATTACTTGTTGGCTTGTTACGTTAGTAAGATTACCCAACCCTACTCTGTTGCGCACCATGTTTACAGCCGCATCGGCAGTCATGGCTGAAGAGGTTGCTCCGCGAGTTAAGGCTTCGGCATGCATCAATAAAATTTCAGCATAGCGAATGCAGGTAAAATTCTTATTGGTACCGTACTCGGTTCGGCCTGTGGTTAATTGATTGGATGGCAAGTAATGCTTACCGCTTGCAAACATAGCGCGCGGATAATCATTGAATCGATCATTATCACGCGTAGTATTTGAAATCCAGGCCGGCAGCGTAGCATAATTCGGATCGGCCTTGATCGCATTAATACCACGGTTGGTAAAAATAACGCTGGTTTCTAGTCTTACAGTCTCGTTGCGGTCTAGCATAAACTTAATGTATTTCATACTGGGTTCGTAGAAACCCCACCCACCACCGGCACCGGTAATTGCGGGTGTCCAGTTTTGTGGACCGAAGAAAGCAAACAAGTAAGTTATAGAGGGGCCAGAACCTTGCCCGAAGTCGGAGTATTGAAACTCCAGTAAGTTTTCATTATTAAGTTTTCCATCTAACTTAAATAACTCGTAGTAGTCGCTATGCAGGTTAAATAAGTTTGAACTAATAATCTGAGACGTTGCATCTGCTACTTTCTGATAGTCCTTCAACTCCAGGTTAGCCAATGCCTTTACGGCTAAGGCTGTGTGGCGGGTTACACCGCCTGGAACATCGGTGCGTTGATTAGGACGCAAGTTGGGTAATAACGGAATAGCCGCATCCATTTCGTTTGAAATGTGTTGCATCACTTCATCCTTTGAAGCCAATTGGGCTACCAGAATTTCAGATGGATCGGATGATTGTGGAATAAAAACATTGCCCCATACACGTGCCAGATTCAGAAGTAAGAAAGCACGCATTACTTTAACTTCGGCAATGTACTGATCAGCAACAGCCGGGTTAGGTGCATGCACTTTGTATAATGCAATTTGTTCCATGGCCGAGTGCATGCGGATAATATCACCAAAGAAATTTTGCCAAAGTGAATTGTACATCCAGTATCCCTGATCATATACATAGTTGTCGGTATCGGCATACGGTTGTTGATCACCTAAGCCCCCGGCATTTACATCATCGCCCCGCACTGAAATTAACGGAAAGTCTTCCCAACCGCGCGAATAAAAGTTACCATAAGCTCCCAGCAATGGTAAAATCATGTTTTCGGTATTGGTGTAGTCTGTATCTTCTACAAATGATGTGTTTTCGGGTGGTTCGTTCAGCAGATCGTGGCATGAAGTTGCCGCGAACATAAGCATGCTTAAGGCAGCTACTTTAAAGAGTTTAGTTTGTAATTTCATAACCTTATCTGTAATTAAAATTTAACATTCAGTCCAACAGTATAAACAGCCGGTATCGGGTAGGTTTGAGTATCAATTCCGTTCTCTACTTCCGGGTTAAATCCATTGTATTGGAAAACCGTTAGCGGGCGCTCGGCTGTAAAGGATATACGGGTTTGCGGAACTTTTACTCCCAACAGTTCTTTTCCTTTCAGGCTATAGCCGATACTGATATTTTGGATGCGGAAAAACGAGCCATCTTCTACAAAGTAATCGCTCATTTTTTGATTCCAACTTTTGCGCAATCCGGCCGCAGAAGGATACTTGTTAGAAGTACCCGGCCCGTGCCAACGATTAATTGCCAGGTCAGCATCCATGTTGCCATCGGGTGTCCAGATTATTTCACCACGTTTGCGATTCAAAATCTTGTTTCCGTTTTGGCCCATCAGGTTAAGCGAGAAGTCGATGTTTTTATAGTTAACGCCCAAGTTTGCACCATAGCTGAATGTAGGCAAGTATGAACCCAGCACTACCCTATCTGCATCGTTAATTACACCATCGCCATTCTGATCTTTGTATTTAAAATCACCTGGTACAATACCGCCTTGTGCCACTGCTGTTGGATCGGCCGCAACTTCTTCAGCAGTTTGATACACGCCTAAAACCTGGTAACCAAAAAATGCAGCCAGCGGGTTGCCTACAATTGTACGCTGACGGAACTCTGCAGAGCCACCATCAATATACTCCTGGCCATACAAATCGCGGGCTTGGTTTTTAAGTGTACCAATGTTTAGCCCTACGTTATAGCGAATGTCTGAACCAATATTATCGTTCCAATTAAGAGCCAACTCAAAACCTGAGTTGCGGATTACACCTACCTGCCGTCTTACAGTACCTCCTACTAATGGAACCTGAACCGGAATTACTGCATCTTTTGTATCGCGAATGAAGTAATCGGCATCAAGGGTTAGCTTATTATTAAGAATGGTTGCCGTTGCACCAATGTTGGTTTCTTCTACTACTTCCCATTTTAGATAAGTAAAGGTATTGTTAGCCAGCGTGCCCGCGTATTGAACACCGTTAACAGCAACATTTACAGTGCTGGTAGTAAAGTTACCATCGCTGGCAGCCACACTGCTGTTACCTAATCTCCCCCAGCTTGCTCTAAGCTTCAGGTAGTTGATGGCCGGCACACTCATAAAGTCTTCTTCAGAAACAACCCAACCGGCACCTACACTTGGAAAGTATCCCCACTTATCCTGATACTTGGATGTACCATCGGCACGCATGGTTCCGTACAGCAGGTATTTATCTTTAAAGTTATAAGCTACACGACCGAAATAGGACATTCCATATTGACGGGTTCCATCATCGGAGGTGGTGCGCGTGTTGGCAGCCGCCCCGGTGCGACTGATATACCACGAATTAATCTGATCGGGTGTAATCAAATCAGTAGCCGCGGCAGTAAGATACTCCCACGATTCATCGCGGAACGAGGCCCCGGCCATAGCGGTTATGTTATGGTTTCCGAATGATTCGTTGTAGGTTAATACATTATCCCAAATCTGATTAAAGTACGTGTCGTTGCTTTTGCTGATGGTAGAGATGTTGCGTTGCAAAGCATCGCTCACAAAATACGGTAAACCAACATTTCGTGTGTTAAGGAAGGTAGAACCATTGTTATAAGCTGACATGAATGTGAGTTTGTTCTTTTGTTCTGGCATCAGATCAAACTTTACATAGAAGTTTGCAAGCACTTTGCGTATGCGCTGCAGGTTTTTGGTATAATCCATGTATGGAAATGGATTTTTACCATCGCGGTAACCCAGTGTTTGGGCGCTGGCATAGCGGGTGGGTACTGCATTTACATTTAGCTCGTCAATTACGGGCATAACCGGTACTGCAAAATATGCTACATTCCAGGCCGAGGCCGCCTGATCGTAGCGGGTGGCATTACTGATAATTACGTTACCACCTACGGTTAACCAATCCGTGGCATTATAATCCAGTTTCATGCGCAGGTTAAACCTTTCATAACTGTTCTCCATATCCAGAATACCGTCCTGGGCAAAGTAGCTGGCGCCCACGGCATAGGTTGACTTGCTATCGCCACCGGCCAGGTTAATACTGTGATTTTGAATACCGGCAGGCCTTAAAATTTCTTTATACCAATCGGTATTTACGTTGGGAACGTTCGGGTTTATTCTGCTACGGCCGTAGCGTTGCATTGCATTTTCAATGTATTGAGCATCGGCTAATACCCCTGATTCAACGGCCATGTTAGTAAACTGTTCGGCATTGGCCATCTTTAGCACATTTTGTGCAACCTGTGTTCCATAATAACCTTCGTAGGTTATTTCGGGGGCCATATTTTTATTACCCGATTTAGTAGTAATCAACACCACACCGTTAGCTGCACGTACACCATATATAGCAGCTGCCGATGCATCTTTCATAACCGAAATCGACTCAATATCAGCCGGGTTAAGAAAATCGATATTATCGAAAAACATACCATCTACCACGTATAAGGGGTTTGTATTTCCTGAACCAGGAAACGAGCCAATACCACGAATGCGTACAGTTGGCGAGGCACCTGGCGCACCACTATTTACAACCTGCACACCCGGCACCTTACCTTGCAAGGCTTGCATGGCCTGACCTTGAGGTGTTTTCATCAACTCGGCCGACTTAAGTGTAGTAATGGATGAAGTTAAGTCCTTCTCCTTCTGCACACCATAACCAACCACCACAACCTCATCCAATGAGGTAATGTCTGTTTCTAAACTAATGTTCAATGTTGATTGGCTTCCAACCTCAACCTTTTGAGTTTTATACCCGATAAAACTAAAAATCAAGGTGCTCTCACCCGAGGCAAGTGTTATGGAAAAACCTCCATTGGCATCTGTAGCTGTACCTTTTGAAGTACCTTGCACCAACACACTTACCCCTGGCAGGGTGGATCCATCATCTGCAGAGGTTACTTTTCCGGATACAACCCGGTCCTGAGCCATTGTTAGGTTCAGCAAAGTAGCTGAAAACAAGGCAGTTAATAGTAGTTTTCTCATCATAGACATACGCGATTTAATTGTTTCGCGATATGAATTTTGAAATAAACTACTGTCTTAGCGAATTTTTTGAAAAAATTCTTGAAGTAAGGTTCCGCAAACTGGAAGTTGCGAAAATCACGTTTTTATTGAATAAAAACATTGATTTCAAACGTTAGCATAGATATTTGTAGAAATCGGAGTGTTATTTTTCCTCTTAAAAAACATTTGAACGCAACGCATGGCATGGTTCTTTATTCGGAAACGTTTTCAACCTTGACCGGCTTTGATTTTGGTTTTGCGTTCTTTTGCTCGAAATCGAGAATTACATCCTGCCATTTTGCAGCGGTAACTTCATTTCCAAACTCACTCAGGTCGGCCATTCTTTCCAGCACTTTTTTGCGAAATCCCCAAATGGCATTTACTCCTACCTCTAATTGTTGTGATAGTGCCTCAAGTGTAGCGCCCTTTTTACCCGTTACTGCCAGGTAGGCAATGTAAAATGCTTTTTCAATCGGGAATTTTATACTATGAAATACCGTGTAAGCCGTTATGGACTCGTTGTAACCGCACCGTGTACACCTGCGGGCAAACTTCTGGGTGCCATCAAAATATTTAGTATTGTCGCATTTACGACAGTTAAAACCTGATTGCCATTTTAATTCTTCCAAAAACCGGTAACATGCCAGCGAATCAGGATAAAGGGTTTTAAACTCTTCATAATCCATCGTTTTTTCCAACAGCCGCTCTTCCAGTACTTCTTTAATCCTGTTTTTCAATTTCCAGTTGTCGAGATCAAGCACCGAATTGATCTTATTAATTTCATATGTCTGCTTAAGAAGGCGTGCATTACTCTCTTCCAACTCGGCATTTTTAAGGTTAAGTTTAGTAGTACGTTCACTCACCTTCTGCTCCAACTCGTGTGTAACTTTATCCTTTAGGGCCATATTTATTTCATGCTGATGGATGATTCTTCGCAAAGCCCGATCGCGATTGTCTTTTAGAATAGTAATCCGATCGCCCAGTGCAAACGTGAGGAATAACATTTCTACAACAAAGCTGAAGTGCAGGCTGTAGTGCGAAACTGTGGTGAGTGCAATAATATTAAAAAACACCAGGGTGCGAATGAAGAAGCCAATCAGCAACAATCCATAGGCAATTACAAAATACCGGGCTGGCCGATAACCGCGCATAAGCACATAAACACCAGCATAGTAAATGAGCGATAATGGCAGTATTTCAATGAACCGGAAAGCGAAAAACTCAGGGTAAAAGAACAATTCAAAAAGAAAAACAAATGTGCGTACTACAATCATGATCTTAAGCGCCAGATCAATTCGTGGAGCTTTCGTGCGGGTGCTTAAAAACCTTCTTGTAAAAACAAGTGCCCATAGTATTACCGAGTACAAACAGATACCCGAAGCATAATCATTCCATTGCGGATAGTTGGGCCAGATGTATTGAAACCCTACCCCATCCAGGCTCATGGCATATAATGCCACACTGATTATATAAAAGATATAATAAACATTTTTGATTTCGCGAATAGCTAAAAACACCAGAAAGTTGTAGAGGGCAATAATGACAATCATTCCATAAAACGTACCGAAGAGGAAGTATTCGTTAAGTGAATAATAGATGAACCTATCTACAGAACGAAAAGCGATTCGGATATCGGCAAATTCGTGCGATTGCACGCGAAAGTAATAATGTTGTAAGGATGGATTGTGCGGGTAAAGCTGCACCTCGAAATTTTTGTGTCCAAATTTTCGATTCTTAAATGGGTAGGCATCGCCCATTACCCGCATTTCGTACGTGCCGTCTGGTTTAGGAAGGTAAGCCTCTATGTGGTCAATTGTCTGATCATAAAATTCAATTAACCAAACTTTTTCAGTTGGAATGTGTGCTACAGAAAAGCGAATCCAATATGATTCTCCAGACCGATAATCTTTGTTTTGATAGGCAGGCCTGCGTTTAAACTTTTTAGCTGCCTGCGGTTGCGAAATTTGGTCGAATGAAAGGGAGTTGGTCGAGTCGATTAAGAATTCCAGTTCGTTTAGTAAAAAAATCCGTTCATCGGTAGTATCCTGTGTAGTTGCTGTTTGCGACCACACGGTTTGGGTAATACCAACTAATAATAAGAATGGAAGAAGGGCGCGCACCGCTATATCAACATTGGTTCTGGTTAAAGGTCGGAAAAATATTAACCGCTTTAAACCAAAATATTTTTAGTGGCCAAATCGCTTTTAGCAGTCTAAAATCAGGGTTTCTGGATTAAGCAGAAAGAAAAATCAAGATTTACTAAACACTGTTCATAATTTTCCGTTTACTTTGCCATGCTTATGGGAGTAGCCGAACGAAAAGAACGCCACAAGGAAGATCTAAAACGGGAAATCTTAGATGCAGCAAAGTCGCTTTTTACCGAAAAAGGACTTGAAGCAACCTCCATTCGGGCCATTGCCGAAAAAATTGAGTACTCTCCGGCCACTATCTATCTCTACTATAAAGACAAAAACGAGATTGTTCATGCCCTGCACAGTGAGGGATTTAAACTATTGGTTAGTTATTTTAATGTTCTAAACCACATTACCCATCCCTTTGAGCGTTTGAAAGGCATGGGTAGGGCCTATATTCAGTTTGCCGTTCAAAATCCTGATACTTACATGCTTATATTTAATATGGACGAACCTTTGCAACATGTGGCCAATTGCTTTGAAGAGTGGAATGAAGGCGACCGTGCTTTTGATATCTTATTAAAAACTGTAAAAGATTGTCAGAATCATGGCTATTTCTCAGGCTTTGTACCCGAACAAATTTCGTTTGTAATCTGGAGTACTATGCACGGGCTTTGTACTTTAAGAACGACAGGCCATTTGGGGCACGTTGCGGTTGCCCGCTCAGGCAATCAAAGTTTAGATGCCCTGATGGCTTCTACTTTTGAAACGTTTGTTACCGTCCTTGAAAAACTAAAAAACTAAAAAAATTTACCCACTAAATAAACACTGTTCAGTATGAGAACACTATTAACTAAACTAAACCTGATTATTACAATAAGCCTCGTAGTAATAGTCGCCAACGGTCAAGCACCGTTAGATGGCTACCTGCAAGAGGGCCTGAAAAACAACCTCGTTCTTCAGCAAAAGAACATAGCGTTAGACAAAGCTTTGGTCGCTTTAAAGATTGCGAATGGCATGTTTTCGCCCTCGCTTACTTTACTTGGTAACTATACTACAGGAGATGGAGGTAGAAGCATAAGTTTTCCGGTGGGTGATTTATTAAATCCGGTCTATTCAACGCTGAACCAGATAACCGGCACCGAAAATTTTCCTACCATCGAAAATGTAAATCAGAATTTCTTCCCGCGCGATTTCTACGATGTACGAGCACGCGCATCCATGCCACTTGTAAACACAGACCTTGTTTATAATCGGAAGATAAAAGCACAACAAACTGTTTTACAAGAAACTGAAATTAATGTTTACAAGCGCGAACTAATCCGAAACATTAAGGTAGCCTACTATAATTATCTGGCAGCACAGCAAGTAGTAAAGATTTATGAAAGTGCACTTGCCCGTGCTGCAGAAGGCAAACGGGTAAATGAATCGCTTTTGGAAAACGGTAAGGGATTACCGGCCTATATACTCCGGTCGCAAAGCGAATTAGAGAATATAAATGCACAGCTGGCCGATGCTGAACGCCAGGTTATAAATGCGAGGCTGTATTTTAATTTTCTGCTGAATCGCGATGCCGATGCCGTCATTGAAAGTACAGATGAAGTTTCATGGGACGATGAACCAATTTCAATTGCACAAACCCGCGAAGAACTTACCCAGGTGCAAACTGCAAACCTGATTCAGCAAGATGTACTGGCGATGACGCGAATGTTTTGGATGCCACGTATTAGTGGTTTTATAGATGTTGGCGCGCAGGCCGAACAAATGCGCTACAATAAAAACGCTCATTATTATTTACTTGGATTACAGCTTGAAATGCCGTTGTTCGCGGGCTTCACCAATCGAAACAAAATTGCCCAGTCGCGACTAGAGGTAAAGCATACCGAGCTTACGCTGCAACAAACCAGCCGGCAACTTAATCTTAGTGCTGAGACTGCCCGCAATGCCTACTTAACAGCTCAGCAGAATTATAGCTCAGCACAAAAACAATTCGAAGCCGTGCAGAGCTACCAACGCTTAATCGAGAAAGGTTACAAAGAGGGTGTGAATACATTTATTGAGGCCGTTGATGCCCGCACACAACTTACAAGTGCGCAACTTCAGCTTACACTTAACCGGTATCGCGCCCGCATTGCGTTAGCAAATCTCGAACGCGAGAATGCATCCTTTAATTTAAACTAATCACAGAACCTTACTTAACATGAAATCAATCTTAACCCTACTCGTTCCCGGCCTGTTGCTACAAGCATGTACTGCCGATGATAAAACCTCTGTTACCATTAAAAACGAAGTACCGATAAGCACCCTTACTGTAAAGGCAGAATTGTTGCAACCCGATATTGAGACATCGGGTGTGTTTACCACAGACGATGAAACGCTACTGGCTTTTAAAACCGGAGGCGTAATTGAAAAAATTTACGTGAAAGAAGGCGATCGTATTAAGAGTGGTCAACTTTTAGCCAGGTTAAACTTAACTGAAATTGAAGCCCAGGTAGCCCAGGCACAACTGGCACATGAAAAAGCTACCCGCGATTTCACCCGCACGCAAAATCTTTACAAAGATAGTGTTGCTACATTAGAGCAATTTCAAAATGCGCGTACCGGGCTCGAGGTTGCTACGCGGCAATTGGAAAGTGCCCGCTTCAATAAAATGTATTCCGAAATACGGGCTTTAAGCAACGGCATGGTAATGCGCAAACTTGCCAATGAAGGACAAGTAATCTCGCCTGGCACCTCGGTATTACAAACAAATGGCTCTGGTTCGCGCAAATGGGTTTTGAGATGTGCCATCAGCGATCGCGAATGGGCCTTAATTCAAGCTGGCGATGTAGCTACCATTACCACCGATGTTATACCCGATAAAACATGGACTGGCACCGTCACTAAAAAATCTGCAACAGTGGATGCATTGGTAGGTACGTTGAATGTAGAAATCACGTTAAACGAGAATGCTGACCTGGCTGCAGGAATCTTCGGAAAGGCAATCATACACACTACTCAAAAACAAAAAGTATGGAAAATTCCATACCAGGCATTGTTGGATGGCAATGCGCAACACGGGTATGTTTTTATCAATCAGAATAATATTGCCCGCAAGGCAGCCGTATCAGTTGGCGAAATAAAACAGGATTATGTGTTAATAACTGCCGGCCTGCAAGATGGCGATCAATTGATTGTAAGTGGTAGCGCTTATCTAAAAGAAGGAACAGCTTTATTGGTTGCCGGTAACTAAAACACAAATCAGCATCTATGAAAATTTCAGATTACGCAGTAAAGAACTACCAGTTTACACTGGTAATCTTCCTGATGATTGTTGCCTTGGGTGTAACTACTATCTTAAACATGCCACGCTCGGAAGATCCGGAACTGAATGCACCTCAATTTCCAATTGTAGTGGTTTACCCCGGCACCAGTCCAAAAGACATGGAAGAATTGGTGGTTGAACCCCTGGAACGCGTTATTTCCGAATTGGAAGATCTGAAGCGAATCAAAACTTCCATTAGCGATGGCGTTGCCGTATTGTTTGTAGAATACAAATACGAAAGCGATGTGGATGAAAAATATTCAGAACTGGTGCGTGAAATAAATGCTTTGCGCGGAGAGTTACCACAAAATATTGCCAGCATTGAAGTGCGGAAAGTTACACCATCGGATGTTAATGTAATCCAGGTTGCATTAGTATCAGAAAATGCTACGCGCGAAAGCCTGAAAAAATTTGCCGAAGCTCTGCAGGATGAGTTGGAAAAAATTAAAGCCCTTAAAAAAGTAAAAATTCATGGGTTGCCCGATAAAATTGTACGGATTGATTTGAAGTTGGAAAAACTTGCCCAAATGCGAATTCCCACCGAGGCAGTGCTGGGTGCATTGCAAAGCGAAGTTGCCAACATACCCGGTGGCCATGTAAACGCAGGCACAAAATCATTCAATGTTAAAACCAGTGGCAACTATACCAACCACGAAGAGATCGCAAAAACGATCGTTTACTCAGTCAATAATAAAAACATTTTATTGAGTGATGTTGCCGATGTATATCTGTCGTTTGAAGATGAAACGCACATTACGCGCTTAAACGGATACCGCAGTGTGTTTGTAACGGCTGCACAAAAAAAAGGCGAGAATATTACCAAGGTTCAAAAAAATTATAAACAAACCATTGCCGATTTTAAATCAAAGCTGCCGGCTAATATCGATCTGGTACATCATTTCGATCAGGCCGATAATGTAAACAAGCGATTGAATGGATTAGGTTTTGATTTTATGTTAGCCATACTATTGGTAGCAATTACACTATTACCATTGGGGCAGCGGGCAGCTATTATAGTCATGATCTCCATTCCGTTATCACTTGCTATTGGTATTGTGTTGATGAATGCACTTGGCTACAACCTGAATCAATTAAGTATTGTAGGGTTGGTGGTTGCACTGGGACTGTTGGTTGATGATAGCATTGTGGTTGTTGAAAACATTGAGCGCTGGATGCGCGAAGGGCACAGTCGCCTGGAAGCAACCTTAAAGGCTACACAGCAAATTGGCTTGGCAGTAGTAGGGTGCACAGCTACACTGATAATTGCCTTTCTGCCGTTGGTTTTTTTACCAGAAGGAGCCGGAGAATTTATTCGCAGTCTTCCAATGGGTGTAATTACATCAGTATTGGCCTCCATGCTTGTTTCCCTTACCATCATCCCGTTTTTATCGAGCAGGTTGCTAAAAGAAAATCACGGGCATCCGGATGGCAACTTATTTATGCGCGCTCTTAAAAAAATAATTCATGGTAGCTACTCAAAACTATTGGATAAAGCGCTGGCTAAACCGTGGTGGACGGTAGGCGTGGCCGTATTGATATTTGTTGGATCCTTACAATTATTTCCTGTAATCGGCTTTAGTTTATTTCCTGCCAGCGAAAAGCCACAGTTTCTTGTGGAGATTACAACACCTTTGCAATCCAACCTTGCATTTACCGATAGCATCACCAAAAAAGTAGAGCAGGAGTTATCTCAACATGAAATAGTGAAGTATTATGCTACCAATGTTGGCAAAGGCAATCCGCGCATTTACTACAATGTTATTCCTGAAAATGAACGCACCGACTACACACAAATTTTTGTTCAGTTAAATGACAATACTTCTGCGGAAGCAAAGTTAAAGCTGATTGAAACATTACGAAAAGGCTGGACTCCCTATCCCGGTGCAAAAGTTGAAGTAAAAGATTTCGAACAAGGCCCTCCCATTAATGCACCGGTTGAGGTTCGTTTATTCGGTGAAAATCTTGATACGTTGCGTTCATTGGCAACACGAGTTGAATCATTGCTGGAAAAAACACAAGGTACAATCTACATTACTAACCCCGTAATGCATTTGAAGTCGGATATTAAAGTTAACATCAACAAAGAGAAAGCACAGATGCTGGGCGTTTCTACGGTAGCGATAGATCGTACCGTTCGCCTGGCAGTGGCTGGACTTACCCTGGGCAAATATTCTGATGAAACCGGAGATGATATTGAAATACTGGTTACCAAAGGAAAAACCGGAACACCTACCCTGGAAGCACTTCAAAATATTTATGTTAATAATAATCAAGGGCGGGCTATCCCTTTAGCACAGTTGGCTAATCTGCAATTTGAGTCATCACCCTTAAACATCAATCATTTTGATAAGTTGCGCATGGTATCACTTACTGCGTTTGTTGATAAAAATTTCTTAGTGGGAGACGTAGTGAATGAGGTTATTAAACAAATGGATGCATTTGAATTTCCACCTGGTTATAGTTATGGAATGGGTGGTGAAGTGGAGAGTCGGCAGGAGTCATTTGGTGGATTTGAAAGTGTAATTATTGTAACCATCTTTTTATTTATTGCCGTGTTGATTCTGGAATTCAGAACTTTTAAAAGCACGCTTATAGTACTTTCCGTTATTCCATTGGGTATTGTGGGTGCTGTGTTGGCATTACTATTTACCGGCAATTCTCTTTCCTTCGTGGCGATTATCGGGTTAATCGCCCTTGCGGGAATAGAAGTAAAGAATACAATCCTGTTGGTGGATTTCACCAATCAATTGCGCCAGCAGGGTAAATCATTGGAAGATGCCATTCGCGAAGCTGGGGAAGTTCGTTTCTTACCCATCATACTTACTTCTATGACGGCCATTGGTGGGCTATTACCAATTGCACTTTCATCCAACCCATTAATTTCTCCGCTGGCAATTGTTTTAATTGGTGGATTGATCAGCTCTACCCTACTCTCGCGCGTGGTTACACCCGTGGTTTACAAACTTATTCCACCCCGTATTGAAAAATAGTAAGGTTGCCGGGTTTTGATTTCAATTTAGGATTTTGGACTTTTATTAGTATCAAAATCCTAAATTGAAGTTATGCCTTTTACCCTTGCAATTTCGCCAACCAAAAATCCATTTAAGCTTAACCGTTGGTTGCAGTTATTTGCTTTAGTATTTGCAGTTGTTTGGGGCTCAACCCTGGTTGGCACTACCGACATCAGTAACTGGATTTTAGAAAATGCATTGGTATTTATTTTTCTGGGCTTCCTGCTTTTCACTTTCAAAAAATATCAATTCAGTGATTTAAGCTACCTGCTTATTTGCGTGTACTTATGCCTGCATGTGTATGGATCGAAGTACACATATGCTGAAAATCCGTTTGGCTATTGGTTAATGGAAACCTTTGATTTGCAGCGCAATCATTATGACCGTATTGTGCATTTTAGTTTTGGATTCTTACTGGCCTACCCCATGCGCGAAATGTTTTTAAGTTGGCTGCGATTTCCGGTGTGGGTAGCCTGGGTTTTACCGATTGAAATTACACTTTCCATCAGCGGCTTTTATGAGCTAATAGAATGGGCTGTGGCCGATGTGTTTTTTCCAGCTCAAGGCGATGCCTACCTGGGTACGCAAGGCGACATTTGGGATGCACAAAAAGATATATTTCTTGCTACATTGGGATCTGTGTTGGCAACCAGTATTGTTTCATCCATTAAGAAGTTGTTTGATATCCGGTAAATCTTTTCAATTAATGATTGAAAAGTAGATGGGCATTCCCAATGTAATATTAAATGGAAAGGTTACCACCAATGTCATGGGTAAAAAAATTCCTGGGTTTGCCTGGGGTGCCGCAATTTTCATAGCTGCGGGCACCGCAATGTAAGATGCACTGGCAGCCAGTACAGCAAAGATAAACCGGTTACCTACATCGTGTGTTATTAAGCCACTAAGCCACGCTACTACAACACCGTTCAACAACGGAACAATCAATGCGAATGCAGTAATAAACTTACCAGATTTAAAAAAGTCTTCCAGTTTTCGGCCACTCACAACACCCATGTCCAACAAAAATATGGCAAGAAAACCTTTGAAAATATCGGTTGTAAATGGTTTTATACCTTGGGCTTGTTGATCGCTGGCTAACCAACCAATTACCAGGCTCCCTACAATCATCAATACGCTACCATTGGTAAACGAATGTTTAATAACGGTGCGAAGGCGTACTTCCGATTGATTACCAGAATAAAATCGGATCAAAATTACACCAATGATAATTGCGGGTGCCTCCATTAACGCCATTACGGCTACCATGTGCCCGCCAAAAGTTACTTGCTGGATTTCAAGAAATGATACAGCGGTAACAAACGTAACTGCACTTACCGACCCATAGGCAGCGGCAATAGCCCCTGCATCGGCAACAGAAAGTTTACGCTTTAGAATATAAAAGCTGTAGAGGGGAATTATGCAGGCAACACCTACACCAAATAAAACTGACCAGATAATTGTCCACGAAAACTGGCTGTGCGCCAATTCCTGACCTCCTTTAAATCCGATCGAAAATAAAAGGTACAGCGAAATAAATTTTGATGAATTGGGCGGTATCTCCAAATCGCTTTTTAGCCGTACAGCTAAAATGCCTAATGCAAAAAAAAGTAAAGCCGGGTTAGTAAGGTTATCCAGTATTAATTCTATATTCATACGTTAGTGCTAAAGATTCGCGAACAAAAAAGTGGGCCTTCCAAATCAGAAGTTGCTGAAAAAGAAGACCCGATAAATTTTAACACTAATTCAAAAATTCAATTTGCACCGTAGCTGATATTTTAAGATTTATTTCCTTTTCCTCGGCTTTGGCCAGTACTTTCTTTAAAGTTTCGGCTGTCTTTTTTAATTGCACAATCCGCTTTTCTGAACGAGAAGTGGTGCCGCCTCCTCGTTCTTCCATACTGTGTATCTCGCGCATGTGAAAGTTAATTTTACTTTGAATCATCTCCATCAGAATCTTGCGAACATCGTTTGCGGTAAACGTGCCATTGATAAGTTTAAATGTATGCGGCTTCTTCATTTTGAATTATAGTTGGTTAATTAAAATCTATTGACCTTGCCCAAGTGAATAGGCAGGCTTACCATCAAAAGCGTATAAATTTTCAGTTTTAATGGTATCGATATTTTTTTCTATCGCTTTTGTTAGCAATTGAACAATTTGATTTTTTTGAAGCATGCCTGAGGTTGGTTTAAACCGGCAGCGCCAGTGGTCGGTACAAAAAGTTTCTTTGAATCCATCGGGCCAAACTTTTATACCACGATTAGTAATCATAGTAAGAGTTACATCATTGCCACTCAAATCGGACATGTATTTTGCCAATTCATTAGCATCTGTACCCGGCCAGTGAACAAATAAATCAACACCCACTAATTCTTTATTTGCCGCAGGTTTACGCTTGTAGGAAGGAAGTTTAAGTGCCTTGCCACCAGCATAACTAACGGGTGCCAGTGTAGTAGGCTTCTTATTCAGATTAGCAATTACGGCATTGGCAAACTCACGGGTGCCCACTTTCTGCTTACTAACACCCTCTTTATAAATGTCGTATGTGTGTATTCCATCTTCTATGGTCTTTAACCAAGCATTTTGAACCACTTCAGCCACATCGGTTTGCCCCAGGTGGTTAAGCATTAAAATTGCGCCTTGTAACAGACCCGATGGATTGGCCATATTTTGTCCGGCCCTGCGAGGTGCCGATCCGTGTATTGCTTCGAACATAGAACACTCTTCGCCAATGTTGGCAGAACCCGCCAGTCCAACTGATCCGGCAATCTGGGCCGCTACATCCGAAAGAACATCGCCATATAAATTCGGCATTACAATCACATCAAAAGCTTCGGGTGTATCGGCTAACTTGGCGGCACCGATATCAATTATCCAATGCTCTTTTTCCAACTCAGGATATTCTGCACCTATCTCATCAAACACAGCATGAAACAAACCATCGGTTTGCTTCATGATATTGTCTTTTGTAAAACATGTTACCTTTTTACGTCCATACTGTTTTGCATACTCAAATGCATACCGAACAATCTTTTCGCAGCCAGGACGGCTAATCAACTTTAAGCATTGTACCACTTCATCAGTTTGCTGGTGCTCGATGCCTGCATAAAGGTCTTCTTCATTCTCCCGAATGATCACCACATCCATAACAGGATGCTTGGTTTTTACAAACGGATGATAACTTCGACAAGGGCGCACGTTAGCATACAAGCCTAAAAATTTTCGTGTGGTTACATTCAAACTTTTGTAGCCTCCTCCTTGAGGCGTAGTAATGGGTGCTTTCAGAAAAACTTTATTTTTTCTGATAACATCCCAGGCTTCTTTAGCAATACCGGCCGTGTTCCCGGCCAGGTACACTTTTTCGCCTACTTCAATTTCATCTACTTTTATTTTAGCACCGGCTGCCAAAATAATACGAAGTGTTGCATCCATAATTTCAGGACCAATTCCATCTCCTTTTGCAATAGTTATTCGTTGCATAATTTTTTTTTGAGTGCAAAAGTGAGTTATCAAAATCATAAATTTTTATTTATTTTTATTATGCTTATCATAAATATAACTTATGAAATATACACTCCACCAACTGCAGGTATTTCACCAGGTAGCTCAACATCAAAGCATTACCAAGGCTTCAGAAGAATTGCATTTAACACAACCGGCTGTATCCATTCAGCTAAAAAATTTCCAGGATCAGTTTTCTATTCCACTTACCGAAGTAGTAGGGCGAAAACTATTTATAACTGATTTTGGGAAAGAGATCGCTGCTGCTGCCGAGCGAATTTTACAGGAAGTTCAGGAAATTGATCATAAAACAACCGCATACAGCGGCAAGCTTTCGGGGCGTTTGAAAGTTTCAGTTGTATCAACAGGCAAATATGTAATCCCCTACATACTTTCAGGATTTCTGCAAAAAAATCCGGATATCGAAATTGTGTTAGACGTAACCAATAAAGCCAGGGTAATTGAAAGTCTGGAGAAGAATGAAGTGGACTTTTCGCTTGTTTCAATTTTGCCCGATACCATTCAGGTAGAAAAAATTGAACTAATGCCTAACCAATTGTACCTGGTGGGCAATGGAAAATCGCACGTGAAGAAAACAATAGCCGATAAAAAAATAGTGGAACAACTGCCTTTAATTTTTAGGGAACAAGGTTCCGGTACCCGCCAGACTATGGAACGTTTTTTCAATAAATATAATATTACGGTTAGGAGGAAGATGGAGCTTACTTCTAACGAAGCTGTGAAACAAGCTGTATTGGCAGGGTTAGGCTATTCGATTATGCCATTAATCGGTATTCGTTCTGAATTAATACATGGTGAGCTGCAACTTATTCCCGTAAAAGGTTTACCCATTCAATCAAAGTGGCAACTTATATGGGTTAAAGGCAAAAAGTTTTCACCGGTTGCTCATGCATTTGCTGAGTATGTTATTTCCGAAAAGAAGCAAATACTTGAAAATTATTTTGGATGGACGAATGAGTATGTCTGATACACTTCATTAATTTTTTTTAAAAGCTGGTACCGAAGGCCGTTGAGGTAGCCGGATTCAATTTCAATCCACAAAAAAAGGGTTGACCTCACGATCAACCCTTACTTTAAATAGTATGTAAAATTATAACTTCGCTAATTCCTGCACCAGATCAATTAACTTGTTAGAATATCCCCATTCATTATCGTACCAGGACACTACTTTTACAAACTTGTCGTTTAAAGCAATACCTGCTTTGGCATCGAATATAGAAGTGCGCGCATCGCCAATAAAATCTTGTGATACTACATCTTCTTCGGTGTAACCCAGAATTCCTTTTAGTTCACCTTCCGAAGCATCTTTCATTGCTTTCTTAATCTCATCGTAAGAAGCTGCTTTCTCCAAACGCACAGTTAAATCAACTACTGAAACGTCAGCAACCGGAACGCGGAAAGACATACCTGTTAATTTTCCTTTCAATTCAGGAATAACCAATGCAACTGCTTTAGCTGCACCGGTTGAAGAAGGAATAATGTTTTGATATGCGCCACGACCACCACGCCAATCTTTTGCCGATGGACCATCTACTGTTTTTTGAGTAGCTGTAACTGCATGCACTGTGCTCATCAATCCTTCGGCAATACCAAACTTATCATTTAAAACTTTAGCCAATGGCGCAAGGCAGTTTGTAGTGCACGAAGCGTTTGATACGATGGTATGTTGCGCTGTTAATTGCTTATGGTTAACACCCATTACAAAAGTAGGTGTATCGTCTTTTGCCGGAGCTGAGAATACAACCTTCTTGGCACCCGCTGCTATATGCTTTTGACCATCGGCTTGTGTTAGGAACAAACCGGTAGATTCAATCACGATTTCGGCTCCAACTTCAGACCACTTCAGGTTGGCAGGATCTTTCTCTGCAGTTACCCGGATTTTCTTTCCATTTACTACCAAATTACCATCTTTCACTTCAACAGTTCCATCAAAACGGCCGTGGGTTGAATCGTACTTCAACATATAAGCCATGTAATCGGGCTCAACCAAATCGTTGATTCCCACTATCTCAATATCCTTGCGATTTACAGCAGCCCTGAAAGCCAGGCGACCAATACGACCGAAGCCGTTAATTCCAACTTTTGTCATGGTATAAGTTTTTAATTGCGATGCCAAAAATATACTTCCTTGCCACTAAAACCAATGAATTAAAGCAGGCATACGCAACTTTTTTAACGGTTACGTTTGCAATTGCAGAACGGGAATTTATCTTTGCACCTCCAATTTTTAAAACGGTCCGTTCGTCTAGGGGTTAGGACATCAGATTTTCATTCTGGTAACACGGGTTCGATTCCCGTACGGACTACAAAAAGGGCTTTCATTACGCTGAAGGCCTTTTTTATTTCACGCTGCTAAACTCAGGGGCCAGCTATTAAATACTTTAAAGTTGCTGACATCGTTTATCGATGCAAAACCCTTATTGGTCTAATACCTCGGTTTATTAGGAATTACAAAGCAAGTGAGTTGTAAATTTGCTGCTATGAAGAAAGATTTTTTAACCCTCTTGTTAACAATACTTTTAGCAAGTTATTGTTTTGGTCAAGAGGCCGAATTGAAGGAGAATGTTTCGTACGACCCTTCTTTTTGGGCCCAGGAATTAAGGTTGGATACCGAACAACGAAATAAAATCGAAGCTATCAATGCCGAGTTTTACGAGCATCTTAAAAGCAGGCCCTCTACCGCCCAGCTTCAATCGTACCTGCACGAGCGGCAGGAATTAATTTTGGGGACATTTCACAATCGCCAAAAACGGAAGTGGGAAAAAATTATCAGCACACTTTAATTTAACTAACCTTCGCTCCAGGCGCAACCTCGTTGGTTGGTGATAGCAGTTTAAGCGAGCCATCTTTATCGGACGCCATTAAAATCATACCCTGCGACTCCACCCCCATAATTTTGCGGGACGCCAGGTTAACTAAAATTGTAACCTCTTTACCCAGTACATCTTCAGGCGTAAAATGTTCCGCAATTCCACTCATCACAGTGCGCACATCAATACCGGTATCCACTTGAAGTTTTAAAAGTTTTTTAGATTTTTCAACTCGCTCAGCCTTTAAAATTTTACCGATGCGAATATCCATCCTGGAAAAATCATCGAATGAAATCTCCGCCTTGGCTGGTTCAACAGGTTGTTGAGCAAGCTCGACTGCTCGTTTGGTATCCATTAACTTTTTTATTTGCTGATCGATTACTCCATCTTCAATTTTTTCAAACAACAGAGGTGCTTCCTGTAACTTCGTTCCTGCACTTAACAAATCCGGATTACCGGCATCGTTCCAGTTCATTTCGCCCACGCTTAACATCTCTTTTAGCTTACGCGATGTAAATGGCAAAAATGGTTCTGAAACAATTGCCAATGTGCCCGCGATTTGTAATGCAATATTTAAAATTGTACCCACCCGGTCCATATCCGACTTTGCTAACTTCCAGGGCTCTGTCTCTGCGAGGTATTTATTACCAACGCGAGCCAGGTCCATCAAATTAGCGGTAGCTTCACGGAAACGGAATGCTTCAACCGAACCACCAATTAATACCGGGTATTGCTTTAATTCTGCCAATACCTTTACATCAACTTCGCTTAAAGCCTTGCGGTTAGGCAGCACTCCCTCAAAGTACTTTTGTGTAAGAACCACTGCGCGGTTTACAAAGTTGCCAAGAATAGCGACTAACTCGTTGTTATTCTTAGCCTGAAAATCTTTCCAGGTAAATTCACTATCCTTAGCTTCGGGTAAGTTGGTAAGCAAGGCATAGCGCAATACATCGGGTTTATCAGGAAAATCAGCAAGGTATTCGTGCATTTCAATAGACCACCCCCTGCTGGTCGACATCTTATCACCCTCCAGGTTCATAAATTCATTGGCCGGAACATTATCGGGTACAATAAATTCACCGGTGGCATGCAACATTACTGGGAAAATAATGCAATGGAAAACGATGTTATCCTTTCCGATAAAATGAATCAGTCGGGTGTCTTCCGCTTGCCAGTATTTCTTCCAATCCTCTTTTTGGGCGATTGAAAAATTACTTCGCGGGGTTGCATACTTCAATTTACCGGAAGTAGTCTCTTCAAAAAGGGCACGCGTAGCCGAAATGTACCCGATGGGTGCATCGAACCAAACGTACAATACTTTGCCTTCAGCATCGGGTAAGGGCACTTTTATGCCCCAATCCAGATCGCGCGTCATGGCGCGGGGTTGCAGCCCGGCTTCAATCCACGATTTGCATTGTCCATATACGTTAGGCTTCCAGTCTTGTTGGTGCGATTTCAAAATCCAATCGCGAAGCCACGGCTCATATTTTTCCAATGGCAAATACCAATGCTTGGTTTCTTTCAGAATGGGAGCTTTTCCACTTAAAGTGGATCGGGGGTTTATTAACTCACGCGGGCTGAGTGTTGAACCACATTTCTCGCATTGATCGCCAAACGCATTGGTGTGCCCGCATTTAGGGCAGATGCCAACAATGTACCGATCGGCCAAAAACACTTTTGCTTCGGCATCAAAATATTGTTCTGATACTTCTTCTGTAAGCAATCCTTTATTGTAAAGGCTAAGAAAAATTTCTTGTGAGGTTTGGTGATGAATCGTTTCGCTGGTACGATGATAAATATCGAACGACATACCCAGCTTGTCGAAACAATCGCGAATCAACGCATCGTATTTATCGATGATGGCTTTAGGGGTGGTATTCTCCTTCAGCGCCTGGTTAGGAATAGCGGTGCCATGCTCATCGCTGCCGCAAACAAAAATTACATCTTTACCGGTAAGTCGTAGGTACCGAACATATACATCGGCTGGGATGTAGGCCCCTGCCAAATGACCAATGTGTTTGGGCCCATTGGCATAGGGCAGAGCTGCTGTAACGGTATATCGGTTGTATTGTTTGGTACTCATGCAGGCTGTTTAAAAACAGGCCACAAAGATGCAAAATGAAACCGAAAAAAAGATCATTTACTAAGCCGCCTGGATGAATAGTAGCGATCCAAAGCATCTTTTCCTTCCGATTCTTTCGCGGCTTTTTCGCGCATTTCTTTTACAGCAAGGCGTTCGCGTTCGGCATCGTTTCGTTTGGATAGAATAGGTTGCAGATCAACCGGAAACAAAACCAAAAATTTGGTTCCTTTCTCGGAAGTATTCATCAAAAAAATCTCGCCCCCCAGTTTATGAGCCGAAAGTTTAGACAGGTAAAGTCCAATGCCTCCATTTTCAGATCGCTCAGACGCGCGCACGAATAAATGAAAAACTCGTTCCCGATCGTTAGGTCCAATACCGGTACCGTTATCTTCTACTGATACCATTACATGATCTGAATCGTATTTTCCGATCATTACTTTAACAAACGGATTAACCCTACTGGAATCATTATAAAACTTAATTGCATTACTAACCAGGTTTTCGAGTACAATGCTTATCAACTCAGGATCAGAATTAAGCTCAATATCGTCTGCAATTTGATATTCTATTTTCATTCGATCGGGTAGTTGGCTAAACTTCTTGATTATCTCCTGCATAATGGGGTTAAAATCAACTTGCCTGGCCACTAACACTGTGTGGTTAATTTTGCTTACAATTAATAAGCGGGTGAGAATGACATTAAGTTTTTCAGCTGTAAGGTCTAATCTTTTGAAGTAGTCTAACGCCAACGGATCTTTCACATCCATTTGGGCTACATTACACACTCCTTTTAAAGTTACCAACGGCCCGCGAATATCGTGGGCCGTACGGTAGATATAGTTATCGAGTTCTTCATTAACATCGTGCAGCACGGTGTTGATGTTTACCAGGTCCATTGTTTTTTCGCGTACGCGCAAATCCAGCTCTTCGTTAGTTTTGGTTAGTTCCCGGTTTTGTTGCTCGATTATTCGCTTTGCTTCGCTTAATGCGGTATTATGCTTTTGTTGCCGCCTGTTTGCCCAAACCAATACCCCGGCCAGGGCAGCAATTAAAACCGTAACTAATACTACAAACAGATATTGAATACGCTGGCGCTGAATCTGTTCATCCTTCAATTTTATATTTTCATTGATCAGGCGAATTGTTTTAAGGTTTTCGCGTTGTTCATAGTTGGTTTGAATAGTGGCAAGGTTCTTAAGAAGATCACCACTATAAATGCTATCTTTTAAAGTTATGTATCTCCCTTGATATAAGGCTTGATTCTGAAAATCATTAATAAAACCAAAACTTTTAGATGACTCTTTATAAATATCAAGTCGTAACTCCGTAAAGCCAAAATTCTCAGCAAGGTTATTAGCATCAGATAAGTAATTAAGGCCTCTAGTGTAATTCTTTCGTTCATTTTCTAGTTTTGCAAAAGCAAATAAACTTTCCGCCCAATACCTGTAGTCATTTTGCTCCTTAGCTATCTCGAAAGAAATTATCAAATGCTTTTCAGCATTTTCTAAGTCACCATGAATAAGGTAACCGACACCCAAAACAAAGTTTGCCTCCTTTAGTACATTTTTTGAACAATTCTTTTTACACGAGTTTAAGGCTCTTTCAACTGATCGAATGGCATCATTTGGTAGTTTAAGTTGGTTATAACACAAACCTATGTTGGTTAGGATACGCTCAATGTCAGCACTATCCTTTAACTCATCTTTAATCTCCAATGCCTGCAAATAATGATCAAGTGCGCGTTGATAATTTCTTAACTTAAAAAATACCAAACCTATATTATTGTGAGAATTACCGATGGATCTTTTATCACCTTCTTCTTCACGTAAAACCAGCGACTTAAAGTGGTAGCTAAGTGCTGAGTCATAATTACCTTTGTACATGTAGGAAATACCTGCATTATTAAGGATAAATTTAATTTGTGATTTCAAAACCGGATAGCGCTTTACATTCCTCCTTGCGATTGCTAGAACTTGATTGAGAATTTCAATTACCTCGTCATTACGCCCCAGATCATCTAAAGAATACGCTACTAGCCTCCCACTCTCAACAATCTTAACGCTATCTCCAAGGGCCTCGGCTTGATTGTAGGCAAGCTGCGCATAATCTAAAGCTTTTTGAAATTCTGAGCGGCTAGCAAAATGCAACTTTACCAAAAGAGCATATCGGGTTGTATCTTTTGATCCTGAAAGCAACTTTTCCAACGAATCAATTTTTTGTTTCGTGTGCTGTGAAAATAACGCAGTTATATTAATCAACAGTATAGCCGAGGTAAGTAAGAACAATTTAAAATACTTTAAAAAATTACGGCACATATGTAAGTCAACATGTTAAAATAAAAAAAATAAGTTCAATCTAGTTCAGACCTTTGATCCCGTCAAAAGAGAAATTTCATTGACTTCGCTTCTGACTATTAATAGTAATATTAACCTAAACATTCATTATTTATGAAAAAATTTTTAGCCATTATTCTTTTAGCCTCATTCGCATCAATCACATTCACCTCCTGTGCTGATGAAGATGTTACTCCACAAGCCGAATCCATGAACAATGGTGGCTCACCCATCAAAGAAGGTTAATCTGAACAATATTCATCAACCCACATAAACATTTCAATCATGAAAAAATTATTCGCAATTATCCTGTTCGCTACTTTTTCTGTAATGGCATTCACTTCCTGCACCGATGAAGAAGTAACTCCACAAGCCGAATCCATGAACAATGGTGGCTCTCCCATTAAAGAAGGTTAATCTGAACAATATTCATCAACCCACATAAACTTATCAATCATGAAAAAATTATTCACAATTATCCTGTTCGCTACTTTTTCTGCAATGACCTTTACCGCTTGCACCGATGAAGAAGTAACTCCACAGGCCGAATCTATGAACAATGGTGGCTCGCCCATTAAAGAAGGTTAATCTGAACAATATTCATCAACCCACATAAACATTTAAATCATGAAAAAATTATTCGCAATTATCCTGTTCGCTACTTTTTCTGCAATGGCATTCACTTCCTGCACCGATGAAGAAGTAACTCCACAGGCCGAATCTATGAACAACGGTGGCTCGCCCATTAAAGAAGGTTAATCTGAACAATATTCATCAACCCACATAAACTTATCAATCATGAAAAAATTATTCACAATAATCCTGTTCGCTACTTTTTCTGCAATGACCTTTACCGCTTGCACCGATGAAGAAGTAACTCCACAGGCCGAATCTATGAACAACGGTGGCTCTCCCATCAAGGAAGGTTAATTCTATATCAAAAAATTTAAATCATTTAATCAATATGAAAACTAAATCAATTATCATTTTAACTGCTGCAGCCCTTACGGTTTCGGCATTGGTGGCTTTTAAATCAGTTAACACAAAGCCTACTGCTCAAAAAGAAGTAGTATCTCATAGTGGAGGATTTGCTTTGAAAGATTAAAATTCAAAGAACGTCTTTTAAAATCGGTTACTAAGGTAACCGGAATTCATCATACAATTCCGGTAAACTTTCGTGTATGTGAGGGAAGTTGCCAAAGCGCATACAATTGTGTAGCCTTTTTTACCTATCACTTCTAACTTTCTCTCTGTAAAGGGTCAAGTCTTTAGCTCCGGTAGCCTTAAGGACTGACGTTTTATGTTGACCGTTTTTTTAATAAAATGTATGTTTTTCTTCATTTTGAAGATTAAAACTTACATGATAACGGCACTACTCGATAGTCATTTCAAAGGGAATTCGGGCCTGAGCCCCCTGCATTTGTTTTACCTTTTTAAGGTGCTGATAGGTGTTGTAATGCGGGCCGAGCTCGCTACGTAAAGCTTTCGCGTGAACGGTTTCATCCATATTGCCCAGCCAGGCTTGTAGAAAGTTTTTCGGCACCGGATAATATTTTACCTTGAAATCATCAGCAACATGAGCTGCCGCAGCAGCAATTCTGATTGCGTCTTCAAAATTCCCAAGTATATCCACCAAACCTTTTGCCTGTGCCTGTGTTCCTGTCCAAACCCGGCCTGAGGCAACCGCCTTTAATTGATCTACTGGCATATTTCTACCTTCGGCCGCCTTGGTAGTAAAGCCCTCATAAATCTGCTCGGTTCTTTTTTGCCAGATGTTTTTTTCAGCTGATGTAAGCGGTCGGGTTACGGTAATTAACTCCCCCACTTCGCCCGTCTTTACTTCTTCAAAGGTTATCCCCACCTTGTTATCGAGGAAATTGCTCAGGTCAAACAATACACTGAACACACCAATTGAACCCGTAATGGTTGTTGGTTGCGCCACAATGGTATCGCAGGCCATAGCCAGGTAATAGCCCCCCGATGCCGCGTAATCGGACATAGAAGCGATTACGGGCTTCACTTCGGTGGCTAACTTTATTTCGCGCCACATCACATCGGAAGCCAGTGCGCTACCCCCGGGTGAGTTGATACGAACCACAATTGCTTTTACACGGTCGTTGGTGCGGGCTTTGCGCAATTCTTCTGCAAATGTATCGGAACCAATCACACCTTCCTGTGCCTTGCCGGGATAGATATCGCCATCGGCTACAATTACTGCAATTTCGTTCTTGGATGTGCTGGTTGAAGGAATACTGCGTTTGTACTTAGAATATTTGATAAAGTTTATTTTTGAGTTTGCTGATAAACTTAACCTGCTTCTAAGCTCATTCTGAACCTGATCGAAGTAAAGCAAGGAATCGACCAGTTTATTTTCCAGGGCCGATCGTGTATCTACTACCAACATTTTAGATGCTATTTCGCGTAAGCGGTTAGCTTCTATGTTACGCGAAGTGGCCACATCACGGATTAGGGTGCTATGCAAATCGGTTATTAACTCTGTTAGCTGAAGTTTGTTCTCTGCACTCATGCGGTCGAGCATAAAAGGTTCCACAGCACTTTTAAAATCGCCTACCCTGAATATTTGTGGTTTGATATCCAGCTTATCGAATAATTTCTTAAAAAAAGAAACCTCAACCGATAGACCATTAAATTCAAGATCGCCTTCTGGATTAAGGTAAACCTTATCGGCAGCCGAAGCCACATAGTAGGCAGCCTCGCTGTAATATTCGCTGTAAGCCACTACCCATTTGCCCGACTTCTTAAAATCTTCAATGGCTTGCCGAAGTTCTCGAGCAACCGCATAGCCACCCATCAGCATGCTTAGCTCCAGGTAAACACCTTCTATCTTCGGATCAACCGCGGCATTTTGAATGGCTTTTTTAAGCGGCAGCAAACCGGTTGTGGATACTGCTCCGGGTATTGGCAAATCTTCAAACGGGTCTTCAGCTTCGTTTTCAGATATCGGGCCATCCAACTTAAGATGTAAAACCGATTGATTTTTAACAATAACCTGTTCGCTGCTATTGGAAAAACTAGCTACCATACCCAATAACAGTAGAAACATGATACCACCCAGGACTATAAAAGCAATGATAGAACCCAGGCAGGATGCCAGGAATGTTTTAAAAAAATTCATGAGACAGATATTAAGGCTCGAAAATTACAGAAAGAAGCACGGGAATTAAAACTGCACTTTATCTTTCGCCACAAATGAAAAAGTCGCTAATACTATTACTGGGAAGCAATGAAGGCGACCGCATGAATAACCTGGATAAAGCCCGGTTGTTATTACATACCAACCTGGGTGAAGTTCAACTTGCTTCTTCGGTTTATCGAACTAAAGCGTGGGGTAAAACCGACCAGGCCGACTTTCTTAATCAAGTGGTAGTTATTCCTTATGCAGGCAAAGCAACCGATGCACTTGCAACCATGCTTACGATAGAACGTAAGTTGGGTAGAGAAAGAAACGAAAAGTGGGGGCCTCGAACAATTGATATCGACATGCTTTATTTTGGAAATGAAATTTATAAAAGCCCCGAATTAACCGTTCCACACCCGGCCTTACATATAAGAAGATTTACATTAGTTCCATTAGTTGAAATTATGCCTGAATTTATTCATCCGGTGTTTAACAAATCGCAACTACAATTACTACATGCTTGTACCGATAACCTTGAGGTTCGCAAAGTGAATTGAAGTATTAACCGAGGTTACAAGCTAACCGCTTCCACCTGTGGTGCAATTTTTTTTACCAGCCCTTGCAATACTTTACCGGGCCCACACTCAGCAAAGCGATTACCGCCATCTGTTACCATGTTTTGAACAGACTGTGTCCACCGCACCGGTGCGGTTAATTGATCAATCAGATTTTTTTTAATAACCGTAACATCGGTTGATGGCAACGCATTTACATTTTGATACACTGGACATAACGGTTTATTAAAGTAAGTGGCTTCTATGGCTGCCGCCAGTTCCTCCCGCGCAGGTTCCATTAAGGGTGAATGAAAGGCCCCACCCACCTGCAACGGCATGGCACGCTTGGCTCCGGCAGCTTTCAGTTTTTCGCACGCTAGTTCAATTCCTTTTAGCGACCCGGAAATAACCAGTTGGCCGGGGCAGTTATAGTTTGCAGCTACTACAATTTCATCTGTTATTGAAGCGCATACAGCCTCTACCGTGGCATCGTCCAATCCAAGAATGGCTGCCATGGTAGATGGATTTTTTTCGCATGCCCGTTGCATCGCCATAGCCCGTTTATAAACCAGTTTCAAACCATCTTCGTACGAAAGTGTTTGATTGGCCACCAGTGCCGAAAACTCGCCCAACGAGTGCCCGGCTACCATGTTTGGTTTAGCATCGTGTACGAGTGCAACCACCACAGAGTGAATGAACACAGCCGGTTGGGTAACCTGTGTTTGTTTAAGCGCTTCGGCCGAACCGGTAAACATAATTTCGGTTATATCAAATCCCAGTATTGTATTGGCTTGATCAAATAAAGATTTTGCAACCGGGTTGGTATCGTAAAGTTCTTTACCCATGCCGGTAAACTGGGCTCCTTGCCCGGGAAAAACAAATGCAGTCATGCGTGTGAAATTTAGATGCAGTTTACTGGAAGCTGTGCTAAGTTCAAAATTGTATTACTCCACAAATCTCGATCTTAGTTCGGTTGTTGGTATCATGCAGGTTTCTTGCTGGCCAAACCACTTGTAGCGATTTCGGGCAACCCAATCGTAAGCCCAATTGCGAATAAAAGGTGGAATAATGATAAAACCATAAAGCAGGGGCCATGCACCGGACAGATGCCGGGCAATTTTTAAGGCTGCCGTACTTTTTTGAAACACCCGATTTTTTTCCAGCAGCAGAATGCTGTTTAGTTGGGAATTGTCTAAACCAAAATGCTGCATTTTATCTTTACCATAGTTTGATTGCAATGCAGCAAACCTGAAGCGCGCTAGCGGGTCGCGCCTGATGATAAACTGTACCGAACTATTGCACAGATTACAAACACCATCAAACAGTATAACCGGGTGCTCTACCGCACCAAATGCACCCATCCCTTTAGTGTTTTATTTTGGCTGGCCGGATCTATCATATCAAAAGTAACATCGGCACTGTAAAAATAAATTCCGGCAGTTAACTCGTTACCATTATTATCGCGACCATCCCAATCCAGGTAGATAGACCGCTCGCCACCTGAAACATACCGATATACTTCTTTACCCCAGCGGTTGTAAACTTTAAAATCAACTTTTTGAACAAACCGGGCACATCGTTTTCGCAAGTCGGTTAAGTCCTGCCCGCACGGACCAATGCCGCTTTCGCCTATTACAATTCCAATTCTATCGCTATAAGCGCTAAAAACATCGTTACACTCATCGTTATTGGGTGTAAAAACATTGGGCAATTCATAATAGGGGCAATTATCGAAACAGAACACATCGCTGGCTACACTTTCATTACCGGCTCTATCTACCGCTATAATTTTATAACATGCAGCAAACGAGGGCAGATTTGCATGTACAAAAAACGTATCCGCTACAATTGCTATTTCTGTAAATTCCTCTGTAAGCCTGTTGGCCATTAGTATCCGGTAATTTCTTATGTCATCGCGGCAAGCTAAATCAAGAGGCCGTTGCCACGATAGTGTATTGCTGTACAAATTAACTCCGCACGATGATGAATTGATAAATTCCTGACAATCGCGGGCTGTCATTGTAAATTCAGGCTTACAAGGTGGTACATCATCGTTGGGGGTAGCACAAATTATTTGCGAAAAGTTTTCTAAAGGTGCAGGTATTTTGGGATTGCCATAGGTGCCTCGCGTTCGAACCCGGTAACAGTATTCTTGGGTTTCAACAAGCGGCTGGTTGTTAAACTGGCCCACATCGGAATAATTGAAAGCAAATTGTGCTACGTTCACAACATCAATTTGTACCAATTGGGCTTCGGTTGCATTCTCGGGGCCCCGGTAAATATCGTGTAAAGGGAAGCTTTGCGAGTTATTAGACCACGGAACATCAGCTGCCCAGGTAAGATCAATCTGCTTAAACCTGGATGCAGCCTCTAATCTTACAGCCGATGCCGTGGCTGATTCGCCCACCTTTACATTGTTATTATCGTATGCAATAACCCGATAATTGTAAATCAAGTCTTTTGTGTTGAGTTGTGTATCAAGAAAGGTGGTATCCGATCTTCGGCCGGGAAAGGCCGGAACCAGGTTAATGGTACCCGAAAAACCTTCGGCCCGGTGCAACTCATATGTATAAGGCGGGGGAAACTGTGCCGGATCAGCCTCAAAAGGCCGAGTCCAACGAATAAATATTTGGCCCCCGGTTCGGTCTGTAACTTCTACGGAAACATTTGTAATAGCTGGCAGATCGGCCAATATAGGTGGTAAACATACTTCCTGCGATACCAGGCTTTCGCCACCGCCAGGTTGTGGAAACAAGGCCACCAGCCGGTAACAATATTTGGCTCCTGATGCTAATCCTGCTCCCCCATTATTATCGGTAAAGGTAGTGGTGCCAATTGGTACAGTTCCAATAAGGGTAAACCCAAGAAAGTCGGGCATACCTGTAACACAATCGGGTGTAAAGGTTGAAGAATCTACCCTTCGCCAAACCTGCATGGTTACAGCCCGATCGCGGCATACATAATTTTGCCATGTAACTTGAGCCGAGCGAGTGGCCAGGTTTAAGGTGGGTGCATTTAAGACGGGTGGTGGGCCTACCACCCGGATATTTACTGTTTTAAATTGCACTAGTGCGGGCCGGCCTTTGTCGGTTATTTTAAAATTTACCTGGTAGGGTTGATCTTTAATATGGTCGCACAAGGTATTCCATGTAAAGGTTTGCCTGGCTTTTATGCCAGGGGCAGTACGCTGAAACCGGATAGGTGTGGGTGTAAAAGTAGCCGGTGATGGATTAATTGAAAATATCTGTGAGAAGGCTTCAATTTTTACGCTATCAAAATCAGGGTCTGTTCCAAAAACATCGAAGTTGATTGTCTCACCAGCTACCACGCAAAAGTCGGTTGGAACCTCCAGTTCAGGTCGCTGATTATTACAATCCTCAACAATAATTTGCATGTCGCGAACTACGTAGCCTTGGTTAATCCAAACACCATTAATTTTTCGCCATTCAATAATTTTAAAAGCAATGTTGTATTCGCCCGGAGCTCCGGGGGCATCCCAGGTGATGGTTCCGGTTACAGGGTCTATGTTAAATATGGGGGAACCAGTACCCGCTTCGTTGGCTGTTCCGTAGTTCAGGCCAATCCTATCATAAAAGCTTTTGTCATTCGGGTTGAGATAGGCATTTGCGTTCGAATTTTTATCTTTTTTAGGAATGGTAAACTCATAAGATAGGCTGTCGCCATCAGGATCAAAAGCTCCAGGATTGTGAAAAAAAGCAACACCCGTACAAGCTTTATCTACAGGAGGTATTAGCAACACCGGGGTGTTACTACAACCCAAAAACGGATCGATAATAATCTGCGTTTCGATATAAAAAGTTGTGTTGACAGAGTTGGCAATATTTAAAACCCCCTCGTTACGGTTTGCTTCCAGGTAACTGATGGTATATCGGCCTGGGCCCGGAAAAGTATGATCAACGGAAAATGTTACAAAACCTACTTCGGCAGGAAGGCCGGGCGGAAAAGTATTAGGACGTTCGGGTGTGCGGATAGGGTCGCTACCATCGCCAAAGCGCAAGTCGCCATCACCAAATTTAATGGGCGACCCGGTATCAGTGTACATATTAATGGTTACCCGAAAGGTTAAAGATGTACAATCTAATCTTCGCAGCGTAATTTCTCCGGCTCGAATATGTGTGGCCCAACCTATTACAGGAAGACTCGATAAAAAAAGTACCAACCCAAATATCCTCATCGCTCTGCTAAACATGTTGATGCCGATTTCAGTTTATAACAATCCAACTGCACGCTAAGTTACAAGAAACAACTAAATACTTAGCCAGAATAAACCTGATTCTATAAACGCTGCCAACCATCAGTTATTTGAATGGGAGGCTGCTAAAAGTTTAAATTTTTGTCTGCCAGTAAATTCTTTAATTTTAGCGATTAAGTTATATGCGCATCATCAAAGAATTTTTGAGAGGTGATATTAAAATTACCTTGTACCATTGGAACAACCGGTATCTCTTAAAATTAGAATGGGACCTTTTTGAACAGACCTTTAAAGTACCGGAATGGGATGTAACCAGCGAAGCAGATATAGACCAGATTTTAAACGATGAATTTGTAGCTGCTGCAGTAAATCGTTTCAACGAAATGGCCGCAACACTTGGCAAAGCCTTACAACAAATTTCCTGACATTTGCTATTGCCCCTTTTGCCATTAACTTTGACACCCGCATTTTTTTACCGGCATGGAATTACTGGAAGAAAAGAAAAATAAAAACCGAAAGTACGAACCCATTCTGCATGGCATACCGGATTGGCCAGTTTATCAACTCAGCAAAAACCGCAAGGAGTTTGTAGAGTTGGTAACACGGCAGGCCATAGAACGTATTAAAGTTCTTCGCCCAACCCGCAAACAACTTATTGACGAATTGGAAGCTACCGCCTACCGCGAACAAAACCGGATTAAACGAAACCGGTGGCGGGTAGATCCGAAAGATGACAGCCGCTTTTGGTCGTACATAAAAAATGAATTGGTTGACTTAAGTACAAAGGCCCATGAAACAACCGATGCTGTGATAGAGGTGTTGCTGGAAAAAATTGTGAGCCGTTACGCCAATGAAATTGCTGGTAACTTCAAACCCAACAGCTATCGGTTTACACGCGAAGTTGTAAAATTTTGGTTTCAGCGGTTACTGAATGGTGCACGCGTAAAAAAGTTCGGAGCTTTTTTTCGTAACCAATATACCCTGCGCGATAAAATTCAGATTGTAGGAAAAGTAAAGATGTTGCGCGACCTGGCCCGTAAGGGAACGGTAGTAATGGTACCCACTCACTTTAGCAATTTAGATTCTATTTTAATTGGCTGGGTAATTCATGCGGTAGGTTTACCCGCATTTATTTATGGAGCCGGACTTAATCTGTTTAATATAAAAATCTTTGCCTACTTTATGAATAGCCTGGGGGCCTATAAAGTTGACCGAAGAAAAAAGAACTTGCCCTACCTGGAAACATTAAAGATGTACTCCAACCTCGCTATTCAAAAAGGCGCACACAGCTTATTTTTTCCTGGCGGAACGCGATCACGATCAGGTTTAATTGAAAAACAACTCAAACTAGGATTGCTCAGCACCGCCATTGAAGCCCAACGCAACTTGTACCAGCAAACCCCCGATGGCGAAGTGCGAAAAATTTTTGTAGTGCCCGTTACACTTAACTACAACTTTGTACTGGAAGCGCCCGATCTGATTGAAGACTATTTGCAAGTAAAAGGACAAGACAAATATTTTCCCGAACAAGACAAGTACGGAAGCATTGAGCTAATCCGGTTCATGTTCAAATTCTTCACCAAAGGTTCCAACATTTCTGTATCCATTGGCCGTGGGTTGGATGTAATGGGTAACTATGTAGATGAAAACGGCAATAGCCTCGACCCACAAGGTCGTATTATTGATACCCGGGGTTATTTTATTTCAAATGGCAGCATAACAGACGATAAGCAACGCGAAGATGAATACACCCGCATGTTAAGTCAACGCATAGTTTCGGAATACCACCGTATAAACCGCGTATTTGCCAGCCACCTGGCTGCATTTGTAGCGTTTGAAATGTGGCAAAAAAAATATCCTAAACTTGATTTATTCAGTTTGCTGCGATTACCCGAAGAAGACCTGGAATTGGAGTATGAAGATTTTCGAAAGGTTTTTAAGCGGGTTAGGAAAAAAATTTATGAACTGAAAGATGCGGGCAAAGTTTACCATGCCACACACCTGAAAGGAAAGGTTGATCCGGTAATTAAACTGGGTATCGAAAACGTAGGTATATTTCATCTAAAGCGACCGTTGCTCATAAACAAAAAAGGAAACATCATTACCAAAGATTTGACGGTATTATACTATTATCATAACCGCCTGGTAGGCTACAACCTTGAGCAGTACATCTGAAAAACCGGTGGGTGTAATTGGTGCCGGTAACTTCGGAACCGTAATTGCCAATATACTGGCACTTAACCGCAAAGTATTTTTATACACGCGCAATGAGCAAACAGCAGCCCGCATAAAATCCGAAAATCAACATCGGGGTTATGTGTTGCATGCCAATGTTGAACCCGTGCACGATTTACAACATATTGCCCGCCATTGCGATGTGTTGTTTCCAATGGTTCCATCCGTGCATTTTCGCGACATGATGCGGCAATTATCGCCCAACTTGCAGCCGTATCACATCCTGATTCATGGCACAAAAGGTTTTGATATTACTCTGCCAAAAGATCAATCGCTGGAAACAATTGCAAAACTTTCGCGCCAGCAGGTTAAAACCATGAGCGAAGTAATTCAAGAAGAAAGCGTGGTAGTACGCGTGGGCTGCCTGGCAGGGCCCAATCTTGCAAAAGAATTAGCACAACGCCAACCCGGAGCCACCGTAGTGGCCAGCCATTTCCAGGAAGTAATACAATTGGGTAAACGATTGCTGCGAAACGATCGGTTTCAGGTTTATGAGAATACGGATATTGTAGGAGTTGAAATAGCTGGTGTATTAAAAAATATAATCGCCATTGCATCGGGTGCATTGAGCGGTTTGGGTTATGGCGAAAATGCGAAGGGGCTTCTCATCAGCCGGGGTGCAGTAGAAATGGTTTACCTGGGCCGCGCATTGGGTGGCGACTTAAAAGCGTTTTTAGGCGTAGCCGGTATTGGTGATTTGGTTACAACCTGCAACAGCCCCATGAGTCGTAACTTCACGGTTGGGTACCGCCTGGCCAAGGGTGAAAAACTGCAGGATATTTTAACCGATATGACCGAAGTTGCTGAAGGCGTAAACACCGTACGGATTGCTAAAAAGTGTGCCGATCATTATAAAATTCGGGCCCTTATTACCGACCGCCTATACAAGGTATTATTTGAAGGCATGACAGTTGAAGAAGCACTTGAGTTTTTGATGCGCTATCCGCTAAATGCTGATATTGATTTTATCTGAACTTTTTTTTGTGATGGCAACTTGCTTTTTAATCGCCATGGGTGTCTTGCCGATTTTTTAATCTATGTTAGCTTTAATGCGATTAGCAACTGCTCGCATCGTTTCGTCAGTCAGTTTTAATTTAGGCATGGTAAAATTAATATCGTTCATAGTATTCAATGGCACCAGGTGTACATGGGTATGTGGTACTTCCAAACCAATTACAGCTACACCCACGCGTTTACACGAAATTGATTTTTTTACTGCTTTGGCAACACGTTGGGCAAAAACCATTAAGTTGGCAAGTGTAGTGGCGTCCAGATCAAAAATGTAATCAACCTCTGCTTTTGGAACCACCAGGGTGTGCCCTTCCACTAATGGCATTACATCTAAAAAAGCAATGAAATACTCATCCTCGGCCACGACATAAGCCGGTATTTCCCGGTTAATGATTTTGGTAAAGATGGATGGCATCAGGCTCCTATGTTTATAACTTCAAATTCCATTTCGCCTGCCGGAGTTTTAATCAGCGCGGTATCGCCTTTCTTTTTTCCTAACAAGCCCTTACCAATGGGCGATTGTGTTGAAATTTTCCCTGCTTTCAAGTCTGCTTCTTCTTCCGAAACTAACATGTACGTTACAGCGGCACCATTCTTTTTATTCTTGATGGTAACCTTTGAAAGAATTGACACCACACTGGTATCTATCTTGGTTTCGTCCAGCAGGCGTGCATTGCTTAACAAATCTTCTAACTGTGCAATCTTTGCTTCCAAATGACCTTGTGCGTCTTTGGCTGCATCGTACTCAGCGTTCTCACTTAAATCACCCTTGTCGCGCGCTTCAGCAATTTGCTTGGCAATATCAGCACGACCTTTTGTTTTAAGTGTGTTTAACTCCAGGGTGAGTTTATCCAAACCTTCTTTGGTATAATATGAAATCTTCTTGCTCATCATTGTTTCGTTTTAATGTAAAACGGGTTTATTCCAAACCCGACAAAAAAAGAACAACGGCTTTACCGTTGGGGAAAGCCGTTGTTTGTATTACGGTTCAAAAGTATTCTTTTAATTCGCGAAAACAAAATTAAGCACCCACCAAGTCGGGCAGGGTTAGTTTAATCTGTTCCAGAATTTCATCATCAAACTTTGCCAGGTAAAGTGTTTTGGCTTTGGTAAGTTGCTCAACGGTTAGCCCTTTCACTCCGCGTAAATCTGCCTTATACAAACTGGCATTTTCAAAATCGGCCCCCATCAGGTAGCTGCCGGTAAGATTCGCTTCCATTAAAAATGCATTTTTAAAATTTGTTTTAATTAAAAATGCATTTTCAAATTGGGCTTTAATTAAAAATGCATCTTTAAAATTAGCACCGCTGGCGTAGGCCCCGCGCAGCATAGCCTGATTTAAATTTGCGTTTTCAAAATTGGTTTGGTTAAGGCGTGTATTCTCCAGGTTTGTTTCTATTAACGAACTACTGGCGAAATTGGCCGAATTCATGTTGGAGCCTTTCAGATTTACATAGTTTAAGTTGGTGCGGGCCAGATGACAGTTTACCAGGTTTATCTCATAAATCTTGTGGCGGTTTAAACGTTTTATATTTCCCACCGTACGAAATGCCGCTTCGTCTGACTCCCACAACCGAAAGTCATCGATCTCATCTTTATAAGTACGAATGCGTTGCCGGGTTTCACCGTTTTGATTTAACCAGAATATGAGAATACCAATTATGGCAATATCGAAGATCATACCGTGTGCCTCTACCAGTATCTGCTCCCAAAAGTTATCAAAGTCGTGCAGGTAATATGTAAAACTAAGGCTTAGCACCAGCATAGCCACACCGGCTAATACAAGCGTGGAGGTAAGCAACGGCTTTTCAATTACTGTATTGAAGCGTTCTACAAGCGCATGTTTAAATTTTTCGAAGCGGGGCATAGCAATGCAGGTAGCCTGACTATCCTTTTGTACCAAGTTCAAATAAAATTAAAAAAGCTTTAGCTTACTACAGTACTTCGCATATTTATAGACTGAATTGCTGCAGCTTTTATACATTATGAAATTACAACAAAAGATGGATAGTAAGAAAATAAACTCCCAAGCCTAGTAGGTCGTTGGTAGTGGTAATAAACGGCCCCGAGGCAAGCGCAGGGTTAAATCCAAAGCGGTTTAAAACAATGGGAGTAATGGTGCCGATAAAGGAAGCAAATACCACCACAAAAAATAATGCGAGCGACACAACTAAATTAAGGGGATTGTTACCAAACACCAACCAGTTTACTCCAAAAACAATTAATCCCAAAAAAAATCCGTTAAGCAAGGCCACACTAAATACTTTAAGTAAACGCTTCCATAAGCCTTCATCTACAAAACCGGGGTTTACCAGGCTTTGAACTACCAACGAGGAAGTTTGAATACCAACATTGCCTCCGGTTGCCTGAATGAGTGGTACAAAAAAGGCGATGGCGGTTATTTGTGCAATTTCGCGTTCAAAAAAACCCATAAACCTGGCGCTTATTAAACCTCCCAAAATACCAATCAGCAACCAGGGTAATCGGGCGCGTGTATTGCGCCAAACGCTATCGTCTTCTTCTACGTCTTCGGTTATACCCGACATCAACTGGCGATCTTCTTCCGCTTGCTCGGTAATTACGTCCACCACGTCATCAATCGTAATGCGGCCAACAAGTTGCCCGTGTACATTAACTACCGGTACCGATTCAAGATCGTACTTACTCATTATCTCAGCTACCTCACGGTCTTCCAGGTAGGTTTCAACCGAAACAACATCATCGTCTAATATTTCTTTTACGGTAGTGCGCGGATCGGTTAGAATAAGTTTTTGTAACGAAACTTTTCCCAGCAACCGATCGGCATCATCAACCACATATACTGTATAAAACTTTGATACATTCTCAGCTTGCTTTCTTATTTCTTCTACGCATTGCACTACGTTCCAATCGGCCCGGGCTTTAATTAATTCTTTTGCCATCAAACCTCCGGCTACGTTCTCATCATAGCGCAACAGGTCAATAACCTGCGATTTCAGATCCGGGTCCAGGCCTGCAATTATCTCCTCGCTGGTTTTAATCGGTAACTCGTTCAGAATATCAGCAGCATCATCTGAATCAAGTTGATTCACCACTTCGGTAATCTCAGCTGCCGAATAATTGGTTAAGAAGTTTTTCCGGGTATCACTATCAAGGTCGTTAATGATTTTAGAGCGTACCTCAATGGGTAAAATATCCAACACGTACTTGGATTCTTCGCCATTAAATTCATACAGCAGGGCTGTAATATCTGCAGGATTAACCTCCTCAAGTGTGCTGCGGATAAACTCACTGTCGCGCGCATCAAGCGCCTGCTGGAAGCGATCCCGAAACTCTTTATTCAACTCAAATTCAACGTGCTTCACGGTGCTGCTCCAATTGACGGGTTAAAAAAATAAATTGCTCTACATCTAATTGCTCTGCTCGTTTATCCAGTAACGGATGAGCCAGAAGTTGGGCCGGCAAATTTAAAATTTTAAGTGCGTTACGCAAGGTCTTGCGTCTGTTTTGAAATGCCTGCTTCACCACTGTTTTGAATAATACTTCATCACAATCCAATTGCATCCGATTGTTTCGTGTTAATCGAATTACAGCCGACATCACTTTGGGGGGCGGAAAAAAAACACCCGGTGGCACTTTAAACAAATAGGTAACATCGTAGTAAGCTTGCAGTAACACACTTAGTATTCCATATGTTTTACTTCCCGGCTTTTCCGCAATGCGATCGGCCACTTCTTTTTGAAGCATACACACCACCTGTGTTACCTGATTGCGATGTTCCAGTATTTTAAAAAAAATCTGCGATGAGATGTTATAAGGAAAATTACCAATAATGAAAAGCGGAGATGCATACAGGCCATCAAGATTCAACTCCAGAAAATCACCCTCGGTAATCTTGCGGGTAAGTTGTGGATAATGTTCTTTCAGATACGCTACCGATTCGCGATCTATTTCCACCAGGTGTAAATCAACCACCGGCTTTGTAACTAAATATTGTGTAAGCACACCCGTACCCGGACCAATCTCAACAACTTGCTGTATGGAATCAGGCAATAGCAACGCTTCAACTATTCGTTCGGCTACATTCTTATCCTTTAAAAAATGTTGACCCAGAAATTTTTTCGGACGTACACGCATATGCTTACTCAGATCGTTTGCAAACTACGCACTATAAATTCAAAACAATAAATTTAGATTAACTTGCAAGCCACACATTTTTAACCATGAATCAATCAATAGATAAACCCCGTATTGGCATAACCATTGGCGACCTGAATGGTATCGGGGCCGAAGTAATTATAAAAGCCCTTGCCGACAGCCGGTTACTGAATCTTTTTACACCCGTAGTGTATGGTTCTGCAAAAGTGCTTTCTTTTTATCGCAAGCAAATGGGGCTTGATGAGTTCAACTATTCGCAGGTAAAATCCAAAGGTCAATATTTTCATAAATCGATTAACGTGGTAAATTGTTGGGAGGATGTAATAGAAATTAATCCGGGCCAACCCACGCGGCAAACAGCCCATGCAGCTTTGCTAAGTTTAAAACGAGCAGTTGAGGAATTGAAGGAAGGCCATTTGGATGGTATAGTAACCGGTCCAATCGATAAGAATACAATACACAGCCAAGAGTTTCCTTTTCAAGGGCACACCGAATATCTTACACAGGAATTTGGTGCTGGCGAAAGTCTGATGTTGATGGTGGGCGAAGGACTACGCGTAGGCCTGGTTACGGAACATATTCCAGTAAAAGATATTCCGGGTTTTATTACCAAAGAGCGCGTAGAGCTAAAAATCCGGTTAATGGAGCTTTCGCTGAAGCAAGACTTTCTTATTAACAAACCAAAAATTGCGGTGCTTGGATTAAACCCCCATGCCGGTGATGAAGGTTTACTAGGTAAAGAAGAACAAGATGTTATAAAACCCGTTATCAACGATCTTAAAACAAAAGGTAAATTAATTTTCGGGCCCTTCCCTGCCGATGGTTTTTTTGCAACCGGCCAACATCGCAAATACGATGGTATTGTGGCCATGTACCACGATCAGGGCCTGGTGGCTTTTAAAACACTATCGTTCGAATCGGGTATTAATTACACAGCCGGCCTTCCATATGTACGCACTTCACCCGATCATGGTACCGCCTATAACCTGGCTGGTAAAAATCAGGCTAATGAAAACTCCATGCGCCAGGCCATGTATGTTGCATGCGATATTATTAAAAACCGAATGCAACAAACGATAGAAAAATAAGAAACCTTACATCGTTTTTAAACCTTTTAACCGGACTGAATACGATTACCTCGCAATAACTGCCTACCTTGAAAGAAACCTGAGAAACGGAGCGAATGGATATTGTTACCAAAAAGAAACTCAACATTTTAATTCAACTGGCCGAGGCTGATAAACATTTTGCGCGGGCTGAGCGCGAAATGATTCTGAAAATTGCCAATGACAGAAAGTTTCCGGAAGAGGAAGTAAATCAATTGGTTCGTAACCCCGAACCCATTGACACATTAGGAGCATTATCAAACGATCAAAAGTTTGACTACCTGATGGATTGTATTGAATTGATTTTTGCAGACCAGAAGGTATTTGAAAGCGAGGTTATATTTACCAAAAGCATTGCCATAAAGCTGGGATTTAAGAAAAACGTAGTGGATTTTTTAATAGAAAATTTGGCTAAAAAGCCACATACAGAATTAAAAAGCATAGTTTTCGCAGAATACTGGTAATTACCCATGCAGCCCGCTTAAACGTGTTAGAAAATCCTCAAAAAAGCAGCATTAAAAGGCGTAAATCCAATAAATACTAATAAATTTGCCCGCTCATTTTAAAAACCTTCGGGTTTGAGAGAATTTGCTGTCAATATTATCGGCCTTAGTAAAAAGGCTCATCTTTTCAACTTTCACCTTGAAAAAGGCTTTTTTGAAAAGTATGGTTCCGAAGCCGTGGAGGATGGCCGGTTTGATATTGAAGTAGTTCTTGACAAAAAAGAGACGTTCATTGAAGTGGAGTTTAAAATTTCGGGGCAAGCGGCCTTGGTATGCGATCGCACACTGGAACCGTTTGATTTTCCGGTAAATGAAACCCATAAAATGGTTTTTAAATTCGGAGACGAAGCCCAAGAGTTAACCGATGAAATTGTAATTATTACCCGCGATCAGGACAGCATCGACCTCGGGCAATTTTTTTATGAGTTTATCGCCCTCGCAATACCCATGAAAAAATTGCACCCCCGCTTCGCCAACGAAGTTGAAGACGATCAACTCATGGTTTACTCCACTACACAAAATGAAACAGAGCAAGATGAAAATGATTCAATCGACCCGCGCTGGGAAAAATTGAAAAAGTTAAAATAAACAGAACAAGTAAAAAGTTAAATAGAATAGGTTATGCCAAATCCAAAACGTAAGACCTCTAAAACCAGAAGAGATAAAAGAAGAACCCATTATAAGGCAACACCCAAGCAATTGGCAGTTTGCCCTACAACTGGTGAAAGCCACCTGCCCCACCGCGCCTTCTGGCACGAAGGCAAGTTGTACTTTAAGGGTAATGTGGTAATGGAGAAAGAAGTTCTGGCTTAATACGCCCTCGTGTTCTGCGAAAGCAAAACCCGTTTACTTCTCCATCAGCTTCTCGAAATCACGAAAAGCACAAGTAAAGTACGTATTATTAATGCCCGGTTAAGTAAACCGGGCCTTTGTTTTTATAGGCAGTTAAGCTACACGCAACCATAAATTATGAGTAAAATCAAAGCGGCCATTACCGGAGTTGGTGGATATGTTCCGGACTACATTCTTACCAACAAGGAGTTGGAAACAATGGTAGAAACAAACGATGAATGGATTACCTCCCGCACCGGTATTAAAGAAAGACGCATTCTAAAAGGCGATAACCAAGGCGTTTCGGTAATGGGTATTGCAGCTGTAAACGATATGCTGGCTAAAACCAAAACCGATCCGAAAGAAATTGATGCAATCATTTTTGCAACCGTTACACCCGATATGACTTTTCCGGCTACAGCCAACATTGTAGCTACCGCCATCGGGGCAACCAATGCTTTTAGTTTTGATATGGGTGCCGCTTGTTCCGGTTTTATCTATGCATTGGCAACGGGTACCAGCTACATTCAATCGGGCATGTATAAAAAAGTAATTGTAATTGGTGGCGATAAAATGTCGTCCATTATCGATTATACCGACCGTACCACGTGCATCATTTTTGGCGATGGTGCCGGCTGTGTTTTGCTTGAACCTACTACCGAAGAAGTTGGTGTAATGGATTGGGAATTACGCAGCGATGGCAGTGGCGAACAATTTCTGCACATGAAAGCCGGGGGTAGCCGCAACCCTGCTTCGAATGAAACAATTGCCAGGCGCGAACACTATGTTTACCAGGCCGGCTCAGCCGTATTTAAGTTTGCCGTTACCAACATGGCCGACATTTCAGCCCAGGTTGCTGAACGCAACAACCTGAATGCCGAAAACATTACCTGGCTGGCTCCGCATCAGGCCAACAAACGCATTATCGATGCAACTGCACAACGTGTGGGCATAAGCGATGAAAAAGTAATGATGAACATTGAACGTTATGGTAACACAACGGCAGGCACTATACCACTTTTGTTGTGGGATTATGAAAAACAATTAAAAAAAGGCGACAACATACTGATGGCCGCTTTTGGCGGAGGCTTTACCTGGGGTGCCGTTTATGTAAAATGGGCTTATAATGGCTGATAAGCGAACCATCAACATCCTACTGAATTGACATTAACCATTTCATTTGTAAATTAAAGTTTGATTTTTCTATGGCAACTATTTCTGATCTTAGCAAAGGAAACTACATCCGCTACAATGGCGAGGTGGTACAGGTTGAAGAACTGATACACCGAACGCCCGGTAACCTGCGCGCATTCTACCAGGTAAAAATGCGCAGCGTGCGCACCGGTAAAATTGTTGAAAACCGCTTTCGTCCGGGCGATGCTGTAGATCAACTGCGGGTAGAAACCAAAGAGTATCAATACCTGTATGCCGATGGCGATAGTTTGGTTTGTATGGACAACGATACGTTTGAACAAGTATATATCGATAAAGTATTGTTGGGCCAATCGGTAAACTATATTAAAGAAGGTGTAACATTATTGATTGCCTTCGAAAACGGAACCAATCCTATTACAGCCGAGCCACCTCAGCATGTGATCGTGAACGTAACCTACACCGAGCCAGGCTTGGCAGGTGATACCGCTACCCGCACACTAAAAGCCGCTACAATTGAAACCGGTGCCGAAATTCGGGTGCCGTTGTTTGTAAATACGGGTGATAACATCAAGATTAAAGCCGACACAGGCGAATACGTTGAACGCGTGAAAGAATAAAATCATGGCAACTAAAAAATCTACCCCTGCTGCAACAAAAAGTGCAAGCATAAACGAACCCACAAAAAAAGCTGAAATGAAAACTTCTGAAATCCGTGATCTTATCGACTTCATTGCCCACTCAGGCTTAAACGAAGTAGATATTGAAACCAAAGAATTAAAACTTCATGTTAAGCGCGAGCCCGATCAAAAAGTAATTAAGTCTGCGGCTCCGGTTATAGCAGCTCCCGTTCCTGTAGCACCCGCAGCCGTTACTACTCCCGCTGCAGTAACCCCAACACCAGCCGCCAAAGTAGAAAAACCTGCTGCTACCGGTAAAAATACAGTTGAGATTAAATCGCCTATGATCGGTACTTTCTACCGTTCGGCAAATCCTGATTCACCAGCATTTGCATCGGTGGGCGATAAAATTTCGAAAGGACAAACTGTGTGTATCATAGAAGCCATGAAACTGTTCAACGAAATTGAATCGGAAGTTTCGGGTACCATCGTAAAAGCCATGGTAGAAAACGCAACCCCGGTGGAATACGACCAGGTGTTGTTTGTAGTAGAGCTTGATTAAAACTTGCTGCTGGTTGCTGGCTGCTTGTTACTTGTTGCCAGTTACCAGAAACCAGTAACCAGAAACCAGTTATGTTTAAAAAAATATTAATTGCCAATCGGGGCGAAATTGCGTTGCGCGTAATTCGTACCTGCAAAGAGATGGACATTAAAACCGTGGCCGTCTATTCTACTGCCGATCGCGAAAGCCTGCACGTGCGCTTTGCTGACGAAGCCGTGTGTATTGGTGCTGCACCCAGCAAAGAATCGTATCTCAATATTCCCCGCATTATTTCGGCTGCCGAAATTACCAATGCCGATGCCATTCATCCCGGCTATGGTTTCCTTTCCGAAAACGCAGAGTTCTCGGCTGTATGCCATGAGTATGGAATTAAATTCATTGGCCCCACTCCGGAAATGATTCGTGCCATGGGCGATAAATCAACTGCCAAGGCTACCATGATTAAAGCCGGAGTGCCTTGCATTCCAGGTTCGGAAGGCTTGCTCGACTCGATGGAGCAAGGCATGAAAATCGCCAAAGAAATTAAGTACCCTGTTATTGTAAAAGCAACTGCGGGCGGTGGCGGTAAAGGTATGCGCATCATTAACGATGAATCAGAATTTAAGAAAGCATGGGACGATGCCAAGCGCGAAGCCGGTGCCGCTTTTGGTAACGATGGTTTGTACTTGGAAAAATTTGTAGAAGAACCACGCCACATCGAAATACAAGTGGTGGGCGATCAATACGGTAAAGTGTGCCACTTATCGGAGCGCGATTGTTCCATACAACGCAGACATCAAAAGCTGGTAGAAGAAACGCCAAGCCCGGTAGTAAGCCAGGAGTTGCGCGACCGCATGGGCGAAGCTGCCATTAAAGGTGCCAAGGCTATTAACTACGAAGGAGCCGGTACCATCGAGTTTCTGGTCGATAAGCATGGCGACTTCTACTTTATGGAAATGAATACGCGGATTCAGGTTGAGCACCCGATTACCGAAGAAGTGACCAACTACGATTTGATTAAAGAACAGATTAAAGTAGCAGCCGGTGTACCGATTAGCGGTACCAACTACTACCCCATGTTGTACTCGATGGAGTGCCGCATCAATGCGGAAGATCCGGGCAATGGCTTCCGGCCTTCACCGGGTAAAATTATTAACCTGCACAAACCAGGCGGGCACGGTGTGCGTGTAGATAGCCACGTATATGCGGGCTATACCATTCCACCCAATTACGATAGTATGATTGGTAAGTTGATTGTTACAGGCCAATCGCGCGAAGAAGTAATTACGCGCATGAAGCGTGCGCTGAGCGAGTTTGTGATTGAAGGCGTAAAGACAACCATCCCCTTCCACTTAAAGTTGATGGATAACCCTACGTTCCGTTCCGGTAAGTTTACCACCAAGTTTTTAGAAACCAGTTTTGATTTCTCGGACCTGAAGTAAAACCGGTTACGTTTTAAATTTCAGAATCCCTCGCCTGCAAGCGGGGGATTTTTGTTTACTATAGAGCCTAACACTTGTCATGGGTTTTACTAAAACTACCGTATCCATCCTATCCGATGCTTGCGCCTTTGATAATCATAGAATTTTGCTTCGAACATCTTAAATTCAATCCAATATCCTGCGAATAAAACCTGACATAGGTACTTACACTTTACAAGTTTTACATTGATGTTGTAAGACAACAATGGCCGTACAAGTTAAAATTCCTCAGCAATAATTTCGAGCATGCGTTTATTAATTATGCTTACAGTCCGTCCCTGTGTTTTCACAAATTTTTGCTCCTCAAAAAATTTTAATACCCTCACAACCGTTTCTTCGGTGGTTTCGCTATAGCGGCCAATATCCAATTTTGTTAAAGTTATTTCTGTTTTAATCCTTTTACTCCGTTTATATTTTTCATGTAATAACAGTAGTACAAAGGCAATTCGTTCTTTTGCGGATTTGTGTGAAAGAGCTGTAATCAGGTTAACCCACATATTAAACTCAAATCCTAGTATTTCAATCATATTTAACGAAAGCGTTGGTGAAGCCTTAACTATTCTTTTAAAATCTTCTCCTCTGTAGAATAGTATCTTACTTTCTTCCAGGGCAATAGCCGTTACAGGCTGCAACTCTTCGCTCATTAACGTTCTAAATCCAAAAAATTCGTTATCAATGTAGATATAAACAACTCGAATGTCACCACTCTTGTTGGATTGTTCAATCTTTACTTTTCCTTCTACCAGGTAATATACTCCGTTTGGTTTATCGCCCTGCCGATAAATTACTTCACCTTTTTTTATTGTAATAGGTTGCTGAATTAATTTCAATTGAGTGTAACAGGTTTTCGAAATATCACGTAACAACTTATCGCTTTTAAACAGGTAATTATCTACCTCAAAACTCATAAATAATATTTTTTACATTAGTTGATGACCGTCAATCTACCCCTGAACTATGCCTCCTACCTTCGTACCGTATTAAACAAGCTCTGATCGAGGTATCAATTAAAGTTACAAATTTCTTGTGTAGTAACATCAGCAAAATTCGGGCTTAGATCAACTTAAAGAAATGTAGTAATTAAAGAGGAATTCCAGAAATCATTATGGTAAAACCAAGAATGTTTTTTATGGTGAACATACAAATATTTGGTTGCTTATTGGCCGCATGGCTAACCTCATGCACTGACAATCCATTAAAGATAAGACCGGAACGAAAAAGCGAATTAAGCTTTGTGGTGCATGGATCGGAAGCTTTATGGAAAAGTAACAATGTGCAGCTAACTGCCGGACCATCTTTTATCAGGCTGGTGGGTAACCCGGCACAACCTTATACTTTTAGGCGCTACTTTTTTAATGCCGAAGGTATTACTACCGACAATCAGCGTTTTGTGTTGATGGTATATTTTGATACATCAAACGAAATTGACCTTCGCAATTCCTATTCCACCAATTATAGTTCAAAAGGCGGACTCAATCAAATAACCCTTCTTGTTCAAAGAGATGGTGTATATGAAAGTATGGAGTTGTGCCCTGCTACTTATGCTTTTTTTGAAATTAACAGACAAAGCAAAACCGAAAAATTAATAAGTGGGGAATTTAGTGGTTCATTATGCTTAATCGGTTTTTTAAATCCTGTTCAAATTTTGCAAGCCAGCTTTCGAGATGTATCCTATTAAGAACTTAATTATATTATATGCTACAAATTTATTTCCGATACCTTTCAAGCTTTTTAATTTGGTGTTTTACAGTAACCGTACAGGCACAACAAACGGATGTGCCACCCGCACAATTTGATGTGATTATTAAAACTAATGGTGAAATAATTACTGCACGGGTTTTGGAGGTTGGGTTAACCCTGGTACGGTATAAAAGGACAGATATACCCGATGGACCCGTATATGAAATGTTACGCAAAGAAATTTATGCCATCAGTTACCGCAATCAATTAAAAGAAATTTTAACACCTATAGATTCCACCCGCTTTGCACAAATACAACCTATACCCATTCTCATTCCACCTATCGAAGGAACTACCGATACCACATCATCAACAAAGTGGCATACCAACATTGGTCGTGGAGAAATCAGAGTAGGTGCCGGATTCATAAGACATTATTCCGGAATAAAAAATGCAAGCGAACTTAATCCTGAGGCTGGCACCACTGCCATTCAGCTTACTTACCTATTCCCATATCGTCAAAACATTCACATTGGGGTACTTACGGGTTTAGGAAACTTTAAGTATAGCGAATCCACTTTCAGTGAATACGACCAATTGCAAATTAATCAACAAACCACCGAAACACTTTTCACAGTCGCATTGGTAGGAAAATACGAACGCCAGTTTAAAACAATTTCGCCTTATGCCATTGGTGGAATAGCACTCTATTCTTCTATGGCAAAATCAAATGCCAGTTTTAGTTACCTGGGTGATGATCGTAGCGTGCAGGTACAAAATTCTATCCGCAATAACGGATTGGGAATTATTGTGCGTGTTGGATTTCAGGCTGCACTTCTAAAACGAGTTGGTGCATATGTCGATTTTGGGAATGGCTTAACACTTGGGCAAGCCGGGCTTGTTATTAAACGATAAAAATTATGAGCATAATAGCGTGTAGAATACTTATTGTATTGTCTTTGCTTTTATCAGCAATGGTTTTGATTGGTAAGAAAGGCTATGCACAAACACAGCCTACTACCCTGGTGAAGGACGATAATAAATCCGGATTTATGATGTTACTGGGGCCCTCCGTATATTATTATCAAGGTTCGCCACAGGATAACTTCCAATCATTCTCCACGAAGTCGGTCTCGTATCAGGCACACGTCTTTATTGGTTATACAACTGCAAAAAAACAAGGCGGTAATGCTTTGGGCATTTTTGGCACAGCAGGCTATACCAGTGAGAATATCTTTAACAGTATGCTGTCGTTTCAAAACCTTTCTACCGATGAGATTAGAATCAATAAATATTTTACGTTTTATCAAGTTGAGGCTGGTGTAATAATCGCCAATGTATTACGATTCGGTACCGGCATCGGTAAACAAGAATTTACAACCGTATCAGGCGAAGGTGAGTTTAACTACCTTTCGTCAACTGCGGGGCTAATGATAAACCTGGGGCCGGTAATGTGGAATATTGATGCCAACTTTAATTACGGTCGCGATTTACCAAATACCTCGGTTAAAATTGGAACAGGACTTCTGGTGAAATTTTAAACGTTGAAATTTAATTCGTGTACTTGTTGAAATCCCGTAGCTAAAACCATTTTAAATCTCATTTAAAATTCTCACTTTAGGTGCCTTCTACCATGAGATTTTTAATTGGGATTTTTTGTGTTTTAACTTCACTGCTGCTGGTTGATTGCCAGCAGAGCGGATCCATTACAGGCGTGCGCGATTCAGTAGATTACAACCTGCACATCCGTCCCATTCTTTCCGATCGGTGCTTTAAATGCCACGGTCCGGATGCCAATCAGCGCAAAGCCAACCTGCGGTTAGATACTCCCGAAGGTGCATTGGCTGCATTGAAAGATAATCCCGCTGCACATGCCATCGTTCCCGGTGAACCGGATCAATCGGAAGTGTTCTTACGCATTTCAACATCCGATACCTCGGTATTGATGCCCCCACCCAACTCCAACCTTTCGCTGAATGCAGCCGAAATTGCATTAATCGAAAAGTGGATTGAGCAAGGTGCAAAGTACAAACCGCATTGGGCTTTCATTCCACCACAAAAACATCCGTTACCGGAAGTGGATGAATCCTGGCCAAAGAATGAAATCGATTATTTCATTCTTGAAAAAATGGAAGCAGCCGGTTTGCAACCCAATGCTGCAGCCGACAAAGAACGTTTATTAAAACGCGTGAGTCTTGACCTTACCGGACTGCCACCTTCACCAGAATTGCAAGCTCGCTTTCTTGCCGATAAATCAGAGGATGCGTATGAAAAAATTGTAGATGAATTATTAGCCCAACCACAGTATGGCGAAAAGATGGCCGTGCATTGGATGGATGTGGCCCGCTATGCCGATTCGCACGGCTACCAGGATGATGGCCTGCGCACCATGTGGCCGTGGCGCGATTGGGTGATTCATGCCTTCAACCAAAACTATGCATACGATAAATTTGTTACGTGGCAACTCGCAGGCGATTTATTGCCCAATCCTACCAAAGAACAATTGCTGGCCACGGGTTTTAACCGCAATCATAAAATTACACAAGAAGGCGGTGTGATTGATGAAGAGTATCGCATTGAATACGTAACCGACCGAACCAACACCTTTGCAAAAGCATTTCTCGCCTTAACGTTTGAGTGCGCGCATTGTCACGATCATAAGTACGACCCCATTTCACAAAAAGATTATTACCGCACATTTGCCTTTTTTAATCGCGTGCCCGAAAAAGGTTTGCTGGGCGATATTCAATTGGCTTCGTTGGCCGATCCTCCTAAAATAAAAATCACAAGTGAAGAAGTAGAAAACATTCTCACCTTCATCAATAAAAAAGATACCACACCGGTTGAAGTGATGGTGATGAAAGACACCACCTGGAAGCGACCCACGTATGTATTGGTGCGAGGCAATTACGATGCGCATGGCGAAGTAGTGGATGTTGGTTTGCCGAATGCCATTCTTCCATTTGATTCGACAGCCTTTGGTAATAATCGGCTTGCATTGGCGAAATGGTTACTGCACGAAAAAAATCCATTGACGGCCCGCGTGTTTGTAAACCGCATGTGGCAAGAGTTGTTCGGGCGTGGATTGGTTAAAACCAGTGGCGACTTTGGTATGCAGGGCGAGCTACCCTCGCACCCGGAGTTGTTAGACTGGCTTGCTGTTGATTTTCGCGAGAACGGCTGGAACATAAAACGATTAATGAAACAACTGGTGATGTCAGCTACTTATCAACAATCGTCAACGATAAGTAAAAAGCAACGCGAAAAAGATCCGGATAATATTTTACTCTCGCGCTCACCGCGCATCCGGCTTTCTGCCGAGGGCGTGCGCGACCTGGCTTTGGCCAGTAGTGGACTATTGGTTAAAGAAATTGGCGGCCCCAGCATGAAAGTATATCAACCGAAAGGCATTTGGGAATCTTCCACTTCGGGCCGCGGTGTGTTGGCGCGTTATGTACAAGACCATGGCGATAAACTTTATCGCAGGGGTTTGTATTCATTTATCAAACGTACAGTGCCTCCACCCGGCATGTTGATAATGGATGGCAGCAACCGCGATCAATGCGAAGTGAAACGCGGAGTAACCAACACGCCTTTGCAGGCATTATTATTATTGAACGAACCCTTGATGCTGGAAGCTTCGCGGGTATTGGCCGAGCGATTAATGTTGGGGAAATCTTCAGAAGAAGAAAAAATCAAAAAAGCATTCTTATTGATTGTTTGTCGCGGAAGCAAAAGTGAAGAATTAAGTTTACTTACCGCCTACTACAAATCCGAAAAAGAAAAATTTCAGCAAAGTCCGGAGAAAGCAAAGAAATTTATTGAAGCCGGTGAATATCCGCATCAAGAAATTAAAGACACGGTTTCGCTTGCTGCCTTGATGCAGGTGATTCAAACCATTTATAACATGGATGAAGCCATAACCAAAACCTGATGCCATGAGCAAAGAATTTATTGATCATCGTAAGCATGTTACGCGCAGGCACTTTCTGGGTAAGCTCAGCCTCGGGCTTGGTTCGGCTGCATTGGGTTCGTTGTTAATTCCCGACCTGTTTTCAAAATCCGAATCATCACTTGCAACCTTGGGGTTACCACACTTCGCACCCAAAGCCAAACGAATCATCTATTTATTTCAGAATGGTGCACCCTCGCAATTAGAAAGTTTTGATTACAAACCGCTGTTAAATAAAATGGCCGGGCAAGAATTACCAGCTTCCATTCGCATGGGCCAGCGGTTAACAGGAATGACTTCCGGCCAATCGAAATTTCCATTGGTGGGTTCATACTTTAAGTTTAATCAATATGGTAAATCCGGTGCATGGGTAAGCGAATTATTTCCCAACATCGCCAAAGTAGTAGATGATATCTGCTTTATTAAAACCATGCACACCGAAGCCATCAATCACGATCCGGCCCTTACGTTTATGCAGACGGGTGCACAACAAGGCAATCGGCCCAGCATGGGCTCGTGGTTGAGTTATGGTTTAGGAAGTGAAAATAAAAATCTACCCGCGTTTTGTGTGTTGTTATCGCGCGGCCGCGGTAACGGACAAGGGGTTTATTCAAAATTATGGACGAATGGATTTTTAGATAGTGTGCATCAAGGCGTGCAATTCAGCAGCAGCGAAGAGCGGGTTTTATATTTGAAAGATCCGGAAGGCAGAGATCGGACCGATCGAAGAAATATGTTAGATCAACTTTCGAAGTTGAACGATTTGAACTATAAAGAATTTGGTGATCCGGAAATTCAGGCGCGGGTACAACAATATGAAATGGCGTATCGCATGCAAACCGCAGTACCGGAATTAACCGATCTCTCAAAAGAACCCGACAACATTATTAAAATGTATGGAGCCGATTGTTTAGTTCCGGGAACATACGCAGCCAATTGTTTGCTGGCGCGAAAACTTTCTGAGGCGGGCGTTCGCTTTGTACAATTGTATCATCAAGGTTGGGATCAGCACGGCAACATGGTGGGCGAAATGCCATTGCAGGCACAAGATACGGATCGTTCTACGGCCGCATTGATTATGGATTTAAAACAGCGTGGTTTGTTGGATGAAACCTTAGTGATTTGGGGAACCGAGTTTGGTCGCACGAACTATTGCCAGGGCGATCTCTCCAAAGATAACTATGGTCGCGATCATCATCCGCGTTGTTATACCATGTGGATGGCCGGTGGTGGTGTAAAAGCTGGAACCACCTATGGCGAAACTGACGAGTTTGGTTACAACATTGTACGCGATCCGGTGCATGTAAATGATTTTCATGCAACAGTACTTCACCTGATGGGTTTAAATCACGAACAGTTAACCTATAAACATTTGGGCCGGTATTATCGGCTTACCGATGTAGCCGGCAATGTTGTGCCGGGTTTAATCGCTTAAAAGTTTAGCAGGTGAAGCAAGCCCAAGTCAACAATTCACAACCTATTGGTTTTCTGAAAAGCCTTACACTATTTATTCTCTTCCTGACCACGTTTCTATTTACTTTTGAAAGCAGAATCGAGTTGCCCGTATGGTTACAGGTTACCGGAAGGTTGCATCCACTTTTTTTACACGTTCCTATTGGCATTATTGTACTTGCGGTTTTGTTGCTATTGCTGCGCGGGCAATTCAAGAGCAAACAATTTGTGCTGCTGATTACATACTTACTTTTATTTATAACACTCAGCGCTGCCTTTACAGCCTTGTTCGGTTTACTTTTAGCCATTGGTGGCGATTATGGTGCCAACAACTTACAACAACACAAAGTAAGCGGGTTTATTCTGGCTTGGTTAAGTTATGTAGTGTTGTGGTTCTATCAATCCTCTTCAGAAATTGTTACCTTAAAACATGCTAGCATTATTTTGTTATTGGGTGTGGTTGTGTTTGCAGGACACACCGGGGCCGGCCTTACACATGGTGAAAATTTTATCTGGGAACCATTGCAAAAATCACAACCCGAACTTGATCCAGAAACTGTTTCATTATATCGACTTACCGTGATGCCCGTGTTGGATAAAAAATGTTTCTCATGCCACAACGAAAAGAAAGCGAAAGGAAAACTGATAATGACTGTTGCCGCTCAATTTAAACATGGTGGCGAGAGCGGAGCCGCCTTTATACCGGGCAATCCGGATTCCAGTCGAATGATTCAGTTTATTCATTTGCCACCGAAACACGATGACCACATGCCGCCTGATGGCAAACCACAATTAACTCAACCAGAGATTCAGTTATTAAAAGCGTGGATAAAATCGGGTGCCGACTTTGATAAAAAAATAAGTGATTACAAGCCAAACGATACACTTGTTTTACTTGCAAGCCAAAACACTTTATTCAATATTGCGCCTGCCTATACCTTCAAGGCCGCTTCCGCGGATGTAATCGAAAAATTGAACACACCGTTTCGAACAGTGTTTCCGTTACACATGAACAGTCCAGCTTTGAAAGCAGAATTTTTTGTGAAGGAATATTTTGAAATCAAAGCCCTCGAAGATTTAAGACAAATTGAAGATCAATTGGTTTCGTTAAGTCTTTCTAAAATGCCGGTTACAGATACTGACCTGAAACTACTTTCCGGATTCAGCAATCTGGAAATACTAAATCTCAATTCAACAACCATAGACGGTTCGGGACTTGAAAAGCTTGCTTCGTGCAAAAACTTAAAATCGATTTCTTTATCTGGCACAAAAGTTACAAGCGAAACACTAAAATCAATTTTAACTTTACCACAACTCAAAACTGTTTACATCTGGAATACTGCTATTGATGTTTCGGGTAAAGCTGAACTGGAAAAAACTTATCCGCATATCACATTCGTGCATAATCTCTTTACAGATGAAAGTACACTGGCCTTAAGCAAACCTATTCTGGTGAATGAAGGAATTCTGAAAGCCACCGACAAGATTGAATTAAAACATACCATGCCGCAAGTAACTATTCGCTATACATTAGATGGCTCCCAACCCGATAGTGTAAGCGGCCTGTTATATAATGAACCCATTACCATTGTTGAAACAGTAAAACTGAAAGCGATAGCCTGTAAACCCGGTTGGTATTGCAGTCCGTTGTATGAGTCGAGCATTTACCAGGAAGGCTACAAACCCTTGCAAACCGAATTACTTTCACCAGCCGATAAACAATACCGGGGCGAAGGCGCAACTTCGTTAACCGATGGGCGTAAAGGGTTTGTGGATATTTTTAAAGAGCCCGCCTGGCTTGGTTTCAGAGATAATAATTTCGAAGCCGGATTTGATTTCGGAACCAAACCACCTGGCCTTACCAAAGTTGTATTAAGTTATGGCGATAACCTGGGTGCTTATATTTTTCCGCCCACCGAAATACAGGTTTGGGGTGGCGAGCGTAAAGACAAGCTTAAATTATTAATGACGCAAAAATTCAGTGAACCTAAGGGATATCGCACACCACACATGAGTTTTATAACCGTTAATTGGGAAACATCAAATCATGCCTATTATAAAATTATAGCTAAACCCATCAGTAAACTTCCATTATGGCATGGTGGCAAGGGGCAAAAAGGTTGGTTCTTTGTGGATGAGGTTTTCTTTTATTAGCCATTCCTAAATCGAAATATGTTTAAATTAATTTTAGCAGTACTGATTTGTGTTACGCCAGCTTTGGCTCAGAAAAAGGTTTGTTTTACGATTGATGACTTGCCGGTGGTGAGTTATAGTATTTCAGATTCAGTTTTTCAACGTACGCTTACAAACGATTTGCTGAACAAACTGTCGGAACATCAAATACCCGCTATTGGCTTTGTGAATGAATTTAAACTTTATACAAATGATATTCTCAATCCATTTCAGGTTAGCTTACTTAAACAATGGGTGGATGCAAATCTTGGTTTGGGTAACCACACCTTTTCCCATCTCGACTATAACAATGCTTCCCTCAACACCTATGGTAAAGAAATTCTGAAAGGTGAATTACAAACGCGCAAACTTCTGACTGCCCGAAATAAACCTTTGCGGTATTTCCGGCACCCATACCTACACGCTGGCGATACAAAAGCAAAATCCGATTCACTTGAACAATTTTTAAAAGCGCATCAGTACATCATTGCGCCCGTTACGATTGATAATGTTGATTATCTTTTCGCCCTCGCCTACCACCGGGCTTATGTAAAAAAAGACAGCGTGCTGATGAGCCGGATCGGAACCGATTACCTGGCTTACATGGAAAAAATGTTACACTACTACGAAACGCTGTCAGTGGCACTATTCGGACGAAACATTCATCACACTCTTTTACTTCACGCCAACCTGCTTAATGCTCACTACATTGGTAAACTTGCCGAAGTTTATAAACATAATGGATATGCATTTATCTCCTTGGGGGAAGCCTTGCAGGACAAAGCCTACGAAACTGAAATTACCAGGTTTGGCAAGTGGGGAATTTCCTGGATCGACCGCTGGGCGTTATCGCAGGGAAAAGGAAATGATTTTTTTAAAGGCGAACCGGTTGTGCCGGATTATATTAGTGAGATGACGAAGTAATTTTCTTACAAAAAGTCAGACCAGTTCGATCTGACTTTGAATTTAAGGTATCAAAACTACTATCGTTTATCTTTTTCCTCCTCCTTTTTAGTCTCAGGTGAAGCTGCTAATTGCTTCGCCTTGGCCTCATCGGCCATTTTTTGTAATTCAGTAGCAGTTTTTCCCTTCAGGTATTCGGGTAATTCCATACCAGCCATGTTGAATATCTCTTGAAGTGGCGGCACCGATTTATATAAACCAGAAATAAAATTAGCCGTAGAAGTTTTACCATCGGCATTGCCGCCATTGCCACCTTCCCACACGGTAAGCTTATCGATCTTGATATTTTTAATCGCTTCGGTTTGCAAGCGCACCAATTCAGGTAGTTTATCTACAATCAACAACAACACCGCATCGCGGGCATTATCGCCCGAAGCTTGCACAATTTGTTGTAACCCTTGTGCCTGCTTGGTTAAAATTTCAAACATACCGCGTGCTTCGGCTTCCAACTTAGCGAAGATGGCATCGGCTTCACCTTTTGCCCGCTCGCGTAGTTTTTCCGCTTCGGCTTGTGCTTCAATGATGGCTTTTTGCTTCTGAATTTCGGCAGCCACCACAATATTGGCATTCTGCGAAGCCCGATCGCGTTCGGCACGGGCTTGTTCGGCTTTCTGTTCCGCCAGGTACGCTTCTTCCAATGCTTTAGCAGCCTGCACTTTTTCTGCAGCAATCGCTTTCTTCAAAGCTTCTGCTTCCCGTTCTCTGCGTTGTGCATCCGAATTGGCAATGGCAATCTTCGATTGGTTTTCACCGGTTACTGCCAGGGCGTTTGCTTCCGCTGATTTAATCCGTGTATCACGCTCGGCTTCCACTTTGCCTATCTGCTCATCGCGCTTTGCACCTGCAATTAATATCTCTTTATCCTTAATGGTTACGGCAACCTGCGTATCGCGGTCGCGCACCATTTCCGATACTTTAATATCGCGTTCTTTTTCGGCTTCGGTTTTACCAATATCACCTAATCGTTCCTGGTCAGCCACCCGAATCTTTGCTTCGTTAATAGCCTTTGCAGCCGCTTCTTTACCAAGTGCAGCAATGTAACCGCTCTCGTCTTTAATATCCGTGATATTAACGTTAATCAACTTAAGACCAATCTTCTTAAGTTCAACTTCTACGTTGTGCGAAACATTTAGTAAAAACTTATCGCGGTTGGTGTTAATCTCTTCAATATCCATCATGGCTACTACCAAACGCATCTGGCCCACAATTATATCGTGTGCCAACGCATGTACATCGGGGCGTTGCAAGCCCAACAAGCGTTCCGCTGCATTTTCCATTACACCACTTTCGGTAGAAATACCCACGGTGAATTTCGAAGGCACATCCACCCGAATGTTTTGTTTACTTAATGCATTGGTAAGATTTACTTCAATGGAAATAGGTGTTAAATCCATAAAGGAATAATCCTGAAACACCGGCCAGATAAACGCAGCTCCACCGTGGATACATTTGGCTGAACCTCCACCACCTACTTTACCATATACAACCAGAATCCGATCGGACGGGCACCGTTTGTACCTGCGGAGCATGGTCGTTATCACAATAAAAATAAAGAGCCCTACAATGGTGATAATGGGGAGTGTTAGCATACAAAAACTATTTGGAGGTTACTAAAAGGATATTATCATTTATGATTTGAACTACACGGGCCAGTTGGCCGGTAGTAAGTGTTTCATCATCGTCTGTCATGGCATCTAACGTGCGCACAGCACCACTTACTTTAACCTGTACCTTTCCCAGGCTTTTACGGTTGGCCTGGATGGTTAGATATACTTCACCGGTTTGCCCGATTGCATTTTGAATTTTCATGGTACCATCGGCACCCGATTTCGTCATCAAATAAAATAACCCGGCCATCAAGCCCATCATTAATAAGCCCGCAATGGTTGATATCATCAAACTTATCCCATTCGAATACCCGGCTTCTACACACGCAATACCGGTCCATGAAAAAATGGTAAAGAACCCAATCAGGTTTTTGAGTGTCAGAAACTGAAACGGAATACCGTGATCGGCATCAATCTCGGCATCGGGTAAATCATCGGGCGATTCGGCTCCGAAAAAAGAGAGGATCAGTTGTAGAATAAAGAATAGCGTAAAAGGAACTGCAATGCTCCAGAAAACTTTCAGAATCGGGGTTAAACCTTCCCACCAGGTGCCAAATGCTTCCATAGACAATTTTTGATAAGATAATTCAGAAATTGATTAATTACAAGAGTGGAAAGTAACCTAAAAATGTCTGAGCATTTTATTAAGACCTATTCAAGGTATTAATTATTGAATATTCTGAATTTGACCAACTGCAGAGATTAAATATAATTTCCTTGAAACGCTTAAGGAATCCGTCCCCTCAATTACATTAGTGCGTTCCTTGTTTATCTTCATTGTCCAGGTACTATCTATAAACTCAATTTCCTTGTTCGGCTTTATTGTAACAGTATTTTTAGATTCGTAGCCCATATCTCCACCTGCAGTTTCATACAGCAAATAAGAGTCAAGTTGCATTCCATTTCTATCAAAAATTAAAATCATGGGTGAACCGGTATCATTAGGAACAACTCCAATAATTGCCACAAAATTCTCAGTGTCAAAGAGTTTCCCAAGTAAGCCGTAGCCAGGAATTAGTTTTTGTAGTTTATCTAAAACTTGCTGTTCAACCTGATGATCCGAACTAATTGGCCTGTCTGAGTTGAAAGTTATGGGGGGAACCATCATTGGAAGATCATTAATCAAATCCATTAAATCAGTTTCCTTTTGAGTTCCTGATGGCTTGTTACAACTTACCAGCATCACAAGTAAGATTAGATATCTTCTCATATCATTAACTTTAAGAATTAGAAAAATAAAAAAGGCTGACACTAAGTATCAGCCATTTCTATATCAATTACTAATTTCTAAACATATTGATTCAGCATAACCGGCATCACCAGCATAAGAATATCTTCTGCTTTGTCTTTTTCGGCAGGAAGAATTAAGCCAGCCTTATTAGGAGCCGACATATTTAATTTAATCTGATCGGTATCCAGATTGGTAAGCATTTCAATCAAAAATTTAGCGTTGAAGCCAATCTCAATATCATCGCCTTCGTGCTCGCAAGAAAGGCGTTCATTTGCTTCGTTTGAGAAATCAAGATCTTCTGCCGATACCTGTAACTCGCTGCCCGTAATTTTTAAACGAACCTGGTGTGTTGTTTTATTGGCGTAAATAGAAATACGTTTCAATGAACCCAATAAATCCGTGCGACTGATCGTCATCTTAATCGGGTTTTGCGAAGGAATTACATTTTCGTAATCCGGGAAACGCTCATCAATCAAGCGGCAAATCATGCGAATGTTTCCAAACTTGAAGAATGCATTCGACATGTTGAAGTCGATGGTTACATCGGTATTCTCAGTAGGCAACGTAGCTTTTAACAAGTTCAATGCTTTGCGTGGAATAATGATGGAGTTACCATTATCAGATTTAATATCGCTTCTGCGATAGCGAACCAAACGGTGGCCATCGGTAGCAACAAATGTGGTATTCTTTTCGCCCAGGTTAACATAAACACCCGTCATGGCCGGGCGAAGTTCATCGCTGCTGGTTGCAAAAATGGTATTGTTTACGGCACGTGCTAAGACTTCGGAAGAGATGTTGGCTGAAAAATCATTTGAAACGGATGGCACTTTTGGAAAGTCAGTGGCATTCTCGCCCGATAATTTATAACGGCCATTATCCGAACTGATCTCAATGCTATAAGTTGATTCATCTATTGAAAAAGTTACCGGTTGATCGGGCAGGTTTTTCAATGTATCCAGCAGAATACGTGCGGGCACGGCTATGTTACCCTTCTCCTTTGATTCCACGTTTAGTTCGGTAATCATGGATGTTTGCAGATCAGATGCGGTTACCGTTAAACTGTTTTTATTTATTTCGAAAAGAAAATTTTCTAAGATTGGTACTACCGGATTGGTAGTAATAACGCCATTGATATTGGAAAGCTGTTTGAGCAGGTAACTTGAGTTAACGATAAACTTCATTGTAAATCAGTGGTTTGTGGTTTTACAGGGCGGTAAAGTTAGAAAGAAAAACCAATCAGAAAAATGAATGCGTAAGCTGGATTAATACTCAAAATAACTCCTTTTTCGCTCAATTGGGGTAATTTGCTGCTTACTAAATAATGCGGGCAATTCTTCATTAACCCGACCTAGAATAACCTGTTCACCTTTTAGTTGCGGAAAAACCTCCAACTGGTACACCCGGTTGGCAATATCTGTTACTGATATTGAATAAGCAGGGGTGGTTGCAAGCAGGCTGTCGTACTTACCCGGGGTAGTAAGAAATTGATTGGCCTGAAGATTAAAGACCGACTCCAGGTAGTTGCTCAATTTGGTGGTATCGGCAACGGCAACTTCATTTATAACAAAAAGCTGATTGGCTAGTGAAACAGTGAAATCCTGATTTGATTGCTTAGAGAAATGCATTTCCAAACGCTTAAAGTTTTGCCAATTGAAATTAAAAACTCGTTTGTCGCGCCAATCGGAAGGGGTTAGCTCAAATACCGATGCAATGTAAAGCCGGTAACCGGGCACTTGCACAACGTACGGAACATCGTTGGGTAACTGAAACCACGTTTCTGTTTTACGATCATTACCACCCACCCAAAAAGTTTTCACCAGGTTATTGTTCGCATACAGTTCTACTGCCTGGCCTGTAGTGTGGATGTGATTGCTGATAGAATCCTGAATGGTTGTTGCGACCTGGCGCCTCGGTTCAGTTTGTAGCAAGGTGGCAAACAGAATTTTAATCATCTGCTGATCGGCATCGTATGTATTGTTTACACGCCAACGCCCCCCCTCAAAATCAAGTTCAACTTCTTCGCCTTGCGCAGGTTTGATCACCACCTTATTGATTTCGGTTTGATCTTCCACCTGAAAAAGTTGTTTATCAACCACATCAAAATTTTCGCGGGCACTGATGTAAACTACAACAATCAGTGCAAGCGAAGAAATCACCAACCCAATCAATAAGCGTATGTTTTGTTTCTCTTGCATCAGAATCGCGAATATTTAACACTGCGCCAATATGCTTTTCCAATTCCAAAACCAATCAATACCACAACTGGCACCACCAGGTTGATGGTTTGCCAAAAGCTGCGTTCGTTCTTGATTTTTACTTTATCCAACGGTCGCACTTTTACTTCCTTGTTACGGGCTTTTATCAAGCCATTTTCATCGAGCATGTATGCAACTGTATTCAATAAAAAATCCTGATTGGCAAATGTGTATTGTGTAAACGGGTCAAATCCCAATGGCTGCGGGTTACCATCACGCGGATTAACATCGTTGCGCGCAATATCACCATCGGCAATTACGGCCAGCTTGGTTGCCGAACTTTCTTCCTTAAAGTTATCCGCAGTTACACCTTCTGGTGCAAATCTGTTTTTGTACAGTGATGTAAACTTTCCTTCCAATAAATAACCCATAGCAATGGGACCACTTGTAAACGCTTCATCACGCATTTGCCTGCGCAAATCATTTACTGTAACTTTTACGGGTGCCATTACTTTGCGCGCATAAACGGAGCTATACACCAAGGGTGTCTTTTTCACACCAGTTGCTTTAACCGTATCCAGGCTGCTTGCAAACCTAAATAGGGTGGCATCCAGGTTTCGGGTAATGGGATGCGTGGCATACTGATTTGCAAGTGGAAAGAACGGCCATTCCAATTGCATGATTTGAGGTTGATTGCGATTGCCACCCACCACAATGGGGTATCGACCCGAAACCCGATCTTGAATTAAGTCGGGATTGATGCGCACACCATATTTAAACAGGAGGTCTTCGATATTAAGTTCATACGGAAATGCCAGGTAATCTTCTTCGGAGGCGCGGTTCATGTCGGCATCTAACCGATCTAACAGAAACAGTACCTTGCCGCCATTCATGATATACTGATCGAGTTTGTATTTATCCGCCTCTGAAAATGTTTGTGTCGGTTTGGCAACTATCAGCAAGTCATAACCGGCAATAGTTAGTTTCCGATCCAATGTTACCACAAACACATCGTATTGTTCTAACAAAGCATTGTTAAAACTGGCAAACGCCAAACTATCAAGTTCACCATGCCCGCGCAGCAACCCTACCCGCTTGCGATTGGTGTTGCTCAGTTTGTGGATTGCGTTGGCTAATTCATATTCAATTTCTTCAATGGATTGATTAATGCTTTGCGCGCGATTGCCCCGCAGCAACATCACTCCGGCTTCAAAACCCTGGTAGGATACCAACGCTCCGGGAAATACAAATTTTTCAACCCGCTCACCATTTCGGGTTTCGATAACATTACGCGGACTTACCCCACGGGCGTTCAGGTCGGTAATAAATTCGTTGCGGGCCCGCTCGTTGTTGGCTTGCAGCGGATCGGTGAATGTAAACTTTACTTTGTTCCGCGAATAAATTCTGAATTCGTCCAACGTTTCGCGAATGGTTTTTTGCAAGCGCTTAAACTCTGGATTCAGATCGCTTCCTTCCAGAAATGCTTCTACAAACAATTCATCTTCCAGCGATTGCAGCAAGGTTTTTGTTTGCGATTGAATAGTATAGCGTTTTTCATCGGTAAGATCAAATCTGAAAAAGTAGAATGAAGCCAGTACATTCAGCAAAACCACCCACACCAATACATTGGCCAGCAGCAGTAAATCGCCTATCCGTTTACTTTTCTTCCACGTTACCATTGCCTGCTTCCGATTATGGTTTTAGTTGTTACCAGCACGAATGCAGTAACGCTAATAAAATAAATTACATCACGGCTATCGATTAACCCCTTGCTAAGCGATTCATAATGATACAAAATACCAAGTTGCTTTATCAACAGGGCATTGTTTCCAAACGTTGCCAGCGAATCGAAGCCGGTGTAAATCAGAAAACATAAAAATGCTGCCAGAATAAATGAAACTATCTGGTTGGTTGTAAGCGATGAGGCCAGCAACCCAATGGCACAAAAAATCATGGCCAACAACGCAAGTCCGATGTAAGAACCCCACACCCCAGCCGAATCGATATTACCAACCGGGTTACCCAATTTATAGATACTTATATAGTAGATAACGGTTGGTGCAAGCGCCAGCAACACTAACGCAAACGCAGCCAGAAATTTTCCAAGTACCACATCCCAATCGCTGAGGGGTTTGGTCAGCAGCAGTTCCAGCGTACCCAGTTTTTTTTCTTCCGCAAAACTTTTCATGGTGATGGCCGGCACCAGGAAAATAAATACATACGGCCCCATCGAAAACAAGGTGTCCATATCCGCAAAGCCATACTCGAGTACCGATGTATCGGGAAATACCCACATTAACAAACCGATTGCTGTTAAGAAAACACCAATCACCATGTAGGCAATTAATGAGTTGAGAAAACTATTGAACTCTTTTGCAAAAACCTGAATCATACGGTTGAAGCTTTTGCGGTTAACGATCTGAAAATTTCTTCCAGCGAAAGCTGTTCTTGTTTTAAACCTACGAGCGATAAATTATGCTCGGCTGCAAAACGAAATACTTCGGGTCGCAAATCAACACCTTGTGCAACCGTAAGTTTAAATGCACCTGGTGCTACAACCATCACTTGCTCTACACCGTGCAGCGCAGCTAACTTTTGTTCTTCAATTGGCGAATCAAACTCTACAATAAGTTGTACTTGTGGTTGCGACTTTAATAAATCTGCCACGGGCGCATCCGCAACCAGTTCGCCCTGGTTAATTACGATTACGCGGTTGCAGATGGCCTGCACTTCCTGCATGATGTGCGTTGAGAATAGTACCGTTTTACTGGCGCTGATTTCTTTTATCAGTTTTCGGATTTCTAAAATCTGATTTGGATCAAGACCCGTTGTAGGTTCATCCAACACCAACACCTGTGGGTTATGTATTAATGCCTGTGCTAATCCCACCCGTTGCCTATAACCTTTTGAAAGTTGTTCTATTCTTTTATTTTGCTCGCGTTCCAATCCGCAAAGCGCAACAATTTCGCCCACCCTGCTTTTCAACTCGCGGCCGGATAGCTGAAATACCTTGCCTACAAATTGCAGGTACTCGTGCACATACATATCCAGGTAAAGTGGATTATGTTCGGGCAGATAGCCCATTAACTGGCGCACTTGCAGCGATTGTGTGGTAACATCCAGTCCGTTCACCAGCACCTGCCCTAATGTGGGCGGCACATAACCGGTTGTGATTTTCATTGTGGTAGATTTACCAGCACCATTGGGGCCCAAAAAGCCAACAATTTCACCCGGATTAACCACGAATGAAATATTGTTAACGGCCTTTTGTTGTCCGTAAATTTTAGTGAGATTGGAAACCTGTAGCGACATTTTTTTGCGCTGCAAAAGTAATTTTAAAAGTTGAGAGTGCATAAGACCGGGCCGAGACTTACCAAACTACCTCTGGCCCATTAATTGCGTTATTAACATTGATTTGAGAATTTTGAAAACGTAAAAAATCTGTTAACGAAAATGAGAAGCTGGATTGTATTAATTGGTTTAACACTTTCAACAGTTGCCTGGGGCCAAACCGGTTATAAGTTGGATTTTACGGTGAAGGGCTGGAAAGATACCACCGCATACCTCGGTTCTTACTATGGTGAACAAACCCGGTTAAATGATACAGCCCGTGTAAATAGTGCCGGTAAATTTACGTTCGACAATGCCAAAGCCCTGCCACAAGGCGTTTATTTTATCGTGTTGAATAAATCAAAGATTTTTGATTTTGTAGTGGGAGCCTCCCAACATTTTTCTATCGAAACTTCGGCCGATGATTTTTCAAAAGCAATTGTTAAGGGTGATCCGGACAATAAACTTTTTTTTGAAAACCTTCAAAACAACATAGTACGTGGCAAAGAAGCCGATCCTTACATAACTATTTTGCGCGATAGTACGCTGAAAGAGGATCAGAAAAAAGAAGCCCGCGAAAAGTTTTCGAAGATAAGCGATGAGGTGATGGCCTATCAAAAACAATTGATTGCCAACCACCCACGCACCATGACTGCCCGACTCCTGAAATCGACACAAACTATAGAGATTCCGCCAGCACCCCGGAAAGCCGATGGTTCAATTGATTCTACTTTTCAGTTACGCTATTACCGCGAGCACTTCTTCGACAATTTCGATCTGGCTGATGACGCCATGATTCGTTTACCGCGGCCAGCCTACCAGGAAAAAGTAAAAGAATATCTTGAAAAATTATATGCACCCGTTCCCGATACCATTATGATGGCGATTGACCACTTGGTAGTCAAGGCAAAGAAAAACCCCGAAACCTTTAAGTACCTGGTGTGGAATTGTATGTTCCTGTATCAAAACCCGGAGATAATGGGGCTGGATGAAGTGTTTGTTCGACTTTATGATAAATACTTTGCCACAGGCGCTATGGATTATTGGATTGCTGCGTCCATGAAAAAAAGTGTTCAGGAGTATGCCGATAAACTGCGCACCAGTTTAGTTGGCAAAACCGGGGCAAACCTGATTATGCAGGATATTAACCTGCAACCCAAATCGATGTACGACATCAAGAACAAATACACCATACTTTGGATTTACGACCCCGACTGCGGCCATTGTAAAGAAGAAACTCCCAAGCTGGTAGAGTTTTACAATAAGAACCGGACAAAATTTGATTTTCAGGTATTTGCTGTGGCGTCTGATACCTCGTTACAAAAAATGCGTACTTTTATTAAGACCATGAAAACAGAACCGTGGATAAATGTTAACGGCCCGCGCACCTATTTGCCACAGCATTATTCCAAGCTGTACTATGCTGAATCCACGCCCTCGCTTTATATACTTGACCGCGATCATAAAATCATTGCTAAAAAATTACCAGTAAAACAGTTAGAGGATTTCTTTACCCGCCACGAAAAATTTGTTCAGAATCGTAAAAGCAGTGTTCAAAAGAATGGCCAATAGGCAAGTAAAAAACTCATTATCTGTTTTACTTATTAATAAAAATCACGATTCACTGCATTTTTTTGAGGATTTAGTCAAAAAATCTGTAAATCAATGCAACTATTTGTACCGATGAGAGTATCTAAGGTGTAAATCAGAACCTATACAAACAATTATGGCCTTGCTTAACTCGCTATTTGGTAAAAAGAAAAAAGAATTTAAGGCTACTTGCCAGATCACAAAAGAACCCATCGAAAAGGGTTTTGGCTATTTACTAACAACAGCTCAGGTAGTTACCTCAAAAAAATATTGGGATATGATTATGACCGAGCCGGAAACACTTTCATACACCGTATCGCATTTTAAGAATCAAGCCAGTGGCACTCAAATGCGTTCTATGATCTTTGAAAAATATGCTACCATTGCCAAAGCCTGGATCATCAGCGATTCAATTATCAATTACTTTGATGTAGATAAAACCACGGCTCGCGAGCATGCTAAAAAATGGTGGGCATCGGAAGGAAACTTCTCACCCGAAAATATAGGGCCGGCCTCACAAATACTCGGGGCTAACGAGTACACCAACCTGAAGGATTACGCAATACTGGAAGCGGGACGTAGCCGTGTGTCGATTTAATTTTTTCGCTCGATGGTGAATTGAACAAGATCAATTAGCGAAGCCTTGTAAGATGAAGCAGGCAACTGCTCCAAAATAGCTAGTGCCTGTTGGTGGTATTGTTCCATTTTAGCTTTTGCATATTCTATTCCGCCCGATTTCTTTACAAAGTCAATAACTAATTTGATTTTACTTTGATCTTCTGAACCGCTTTTTACCAAGCTTATAATTTTTCGCTTTTCCAACCACCCTGCTTTCGATAAAGCGTGAATGAGTGGCAACGTCATTTTTTTTTCTTTGATGTCAATACCCACCGGTTTCCCGATTTCTTCATCACCATAATCAAACAAGTCATCTTTGATCTGGAAGGCCATGCCCACACATTCGCCAAACTTTTTCATTTGGGCAATGGCAGGGCCATCGGCACCAGCCGAGCTGGCCCCCACTGCACAGCAAGAGGCAATTAAGGAAGCTGTTTTTTGTCGGATAATTTCGTAGTAAACATCTTCCTGAATATCCAATCTTCTTGCTTTTTCCATTTGCAACAATTCCCCTTCGATCATCTCCTGTACGGAGGTGTTTACGATGCGAAGTAAATTAAACTCATCGTGTTCCAGCGAAAGCGCCATTCCGCGCGATAGCAGGAAATCGCCCACCAATACGGCAATCTTGTTTTTCCAAAGCGCATTCACCGAAAAAAAACCCCTGCGGTAGTCCGATTCATCCACTACATCGTCATGCACCAGGGTGGCGGTGTGCAATAACTCTATCAAAGCTGCACCCCTGTAAGTTGATTCGCCTATCAACCCTGTAGCACCAGCACTCAAAAACACAAACAACGGCCGCATTTGCTTGCCCTTGCGTTTTACTATGTAGGTCATGATTTTGTCTAACAGCATTACGCGGGTTTTCATGGAAGCCCTGAACTTATGTTCAAACTCCTCCATTTCGCGGGCCACCGGGGCCTTTATGCTATCCAGTTTTTTAGACATTCGCTGCAATAATACACAATCGTAACCTTGCCTTAAAATTACTTTTTTGATTCCCGAAGCTTTTACATACTACCTACTTATTGTGTACTTTCGAAACCATGAATTGGATTGACGAACGCTGGGAACAGTTCTTCTTTATCCTGGCTGTATTGGCTTGTGCTTTTGTATTATCACGCGTATTGCGCATACTCATTGGCCGTTTTATACGCAGTGCCGCTACCAAATTAAAGGTGGATCCAACCCGTTATAACTTCTTCAAAAATGCAGTTGACTTTATAATATTCCTGACTGCCGCTATTATTATTTTCCGATCTATTCCTGCTTTTCGTGCAGTGGGTACCACCCTGCTTACCGGTGCCGGAGTATTGGCTGCTATTGTAGGCTTTGCCTCCCAATCGGCATTTTCAAATATTATAAGTGGATTTTTTCTGGTGATTTTCAAACCTTTTAGTGTTGGCGATCGGGTACGCATCGGTCAACTTTACCAGGGCGATGTAGAAGACATAACACTTCGGCACACTGTTATAAAAGATTTTGAAAACCGAAGAATTGTAATACCCAACAGTGTAATCAGTAACGAAACAATTGTTAACTCTACCCTTACCGATGAAAAAACTTGTATTTTTATCGAAGTTCCTGTTTCTTTTCAGGCCCCCCTTACTACTGCTATGCAAATTATACAAGAAGTTTGTTTGCAACATGCACATTGCATTGATAACCGATCGCCCGAAGAGTTAACCAACGGTGAGCCACAGGTGGCAGTACGGGTTATTACCTTTGGCGATTTTGGGGTGCAACTGCGCGGCTATGCATGGGCCAACACACCCACGCTTGCTTTCGAGTTGCGATGCGATGTTTTGAAAACTATTCAAGAACGATTTTTGAATGCGAATATCGAATTTGGTTATCCGGGGCGGATTATGATTTCTCAACCTTAACTTTTGTTTTGAATTGAAAAACTTATTAAGTAAGTGGAATGTAAGTACCGGGTTTAGCCAAGTAAACGAAAGGTCTCCCGCATCAGCTAATCGCCTAAAAATATAGCCCCCACATGAAAGGAAACACAAAAGCAAAACGAAAAGCAGCCCTAAAACACCTTAACGAGCACCTAACTGACCATGTGCATAAGGCGGGCAACGAGGGTGGTATATTAGAGTTAATATGTTATAACGAGAATTCGCTCTCCTTTCACAACAACATTCCGATTGAGGAACTCCTTTCAAAATGTAATGATAGCCAAACCAGTTGGATTAATGTTGATGGCCTGACCGATGGCGACCTGATTCAAAAAATCAGTAAACACTTTAACCTGCATTACCTGTTGGTAGAAGATGTGCTGAACACCGACCATCAACCCAAAGCCGATGAATTTGAAGATCATCTTTTCTTTACACTAAAAATGCTATACCGGATTGAAGGGCAAAGCATTGATTACGAACACATCAGTTTTGTATTGGGGAAAAATTATTTGTTATCATTTCAGGAAAAAGAAGGCGATATTTTTGACAACCTGCGCAACCGGCTTAAACAAGATAATGGCATCATACGCAAGCGCGGTGCCGATTACCTGCTTTACCGTTTAATCGATTCTATTGTGGATAGTTACTATTCCATATTAGATAACATAGGCCAACGTATTGAAGAAATTGAGGATAGCATCTCCAACAATGCTACCGAGTTGGATTTTATTGAAATTCAAAAATTACGCAAAGAGTTTATTTACCTGCGCAAGGTGGTGTATCCGTTACGCGAAGCCTTGAATAAGGTTATTAAAAACGAAGAAGGATTTATTGAAGAACGTAACGAAAAATACTTCTCAGATGTGTACGATCATGTTATTCACCTGATTGATTCATTGGACACCTATAAAGACCTTACTTCTACCTTGATGGATTTGTATATGAATACAATTAACTACCGGATGAATGAGGTAATGAAACTGCTTACCGTTATTACTACCATTTTTATTCCGCTTTCATTTATTGCAGGGGTGTATGGAATGAATTTTCATAACATGCCTGAATTGGAGATGCAGTATGGGTATTATTGGGTGCTAGCCATTATGGGGGCCATTTTTCTGGCTATGATTGGCTATTTTAAATATAAAAAATGGTTTTAGGTAGCCACCCTAATCTTGTGGAACCTCATCTTGCAGTTTTACCTCTACCTGTTCGGGTAAGGTTTGATTAATTTTAAGGATTTTGATCTTGTAATTAAACAACACAAACTCATCACCTTCCTTTATAGCGGGGCGTTCGTAGGTAATAAGACCAGCCAGGGTTTCATACTCTTCTGATTCCGGAAATGGAATTTCAAGCAGTTTATTAATATCGTGCAGCGAAGATTGAGCGGCAATTAAAAAAGTTTGCTTATCAACTGGTACTACAATCTGCTGTTCCTGATCGTGTTCATCCTGAATTTCGCCTACCAATTCTTCCAGTATATCTTCTAACGTTACCAGCCCGATTATACCTCCAAATTCGCTTACCACAAAGGCCATCTGCGCTTTGGTGCGTTGAAAATCGCGCAGCAGTACATCAATCGGTTTTGTTTCGGGTATAAAATGAACGGGGCGCATTATGTCCTTTAATGTTTTACCGTTATTTTGAATAAAGGTTGATACAATATCCTTGGAGTGCACCACCCCAATAATCTCATCGCGGTTTACTTCGTAAATAGGATACCGCGAGTATCCTTCTTTTAGCAAAATATCCAACGCTCCGGCAATGGTGGTGTCCGATTTTATCATGCTCATTTTTACACGCGGCACCATTACCTGCCGGGCCACCCGGTTATCAAAATCAAACACATTTTGTATCAGCTCACGCTCGGAAGTTTCAATGGCGCCACCCTCTTCGCTTTCTGCAATAATCAACTTCAGTTCTTCTTCGGAGTGTATTTCAATTTCGCTCATGGGTTTAATACCGAAAATTTTCAAAATCAGATTTGCAAAACCATTCAGCAACCAGATAAACGGCCGAAACACAAAATAAAATATCCGCAAAGCAATGGATACCCGCAAAGTAGTACTGGCCGGGTAGCGAATGGCTATGGACTTGGGAGCCAATTCACCAAATACAATATGCAACACGGTGAGTATAAAGAAGGCTATTGGCATAGCCAACCGATGGGCAGCAGCTTCGCTTAAATTAATACCCAAGCCATGCATAGCACCTAAAACCAATTCAGAAACCACATCTTCACCCACCCAGCCCAAACCTAAACTGGCCAGTGTAATACCCAATTGCGTGGCAGCCAGAAAGCCATCTAGGTTGTTGATAATTACTTTTGCTGCTTCTTTTGAGAGTGTTCCTTTTTCAAGGGCAATTTGAGATGACCGAACTTTGACAATGGCAAATTCTGCTGCCACAAAGAACCCATTCAGAAAAACAAGAAAGAGTGTAATAAAAAGCTCGAACGTCATTGACTTAGCAAACCACAAATCTAACAAGAAACCCCATTTTGTATGCACCTAATTTTTTGAATGTACCTTTTAAATCGATTAGCGAAAAGATTCTATATTTAGCAATCCCTAAACCTGGCTTTATGTTTTTAACGGTTATCCTGTTACTTATCGGATTTCTTATTCTTATAAAAGGGGCAGATTTTCTGGTAAATGGTGCTTCTTCAATTGCCAAAAAGTTTAATATTTCATCCATTGCTATTGGCCTTACCGTAGTGGCTTTTGGTACTTCTACGCCCGAGTTATTGGTAAGTGTAACCTCATCCCTTAAAAATTTTAATGCTGCAGCTTTTGGTAACATTATTGGCAGCAATAACTTCAATATATTATTTATTTTAGGAGTTGCCGGTCTAATTTATCCGTTAGCAGTTTTACGCAATACCATTCGGTATGAAATACCTGTTTCATTGGCTGCGGTAGGTGTTGTATATCTGTTGGTAAACGATACAATTTTTGATAGCGAAACCTCTATTCTAAGCCGGGTAGATGCACTGGTGTTACTACTGCTTTTTGGGGTATTTATGCTTTACGTTTACAAAAGCATTTCGCATAGTGCGGATGTAGAAGAGAATTCTATAAAAACTTACTCGGGCTGGGTATCAACTTTGCTGATTACCGTTGGTTTGTGCATGCTGGTGGGAGGCGGCACGTTAGTAGTTGATAATGCTATTACATTGGCGCATTATTTTAATCTAAGCGATAAGCTAATCGGGTTAACCATATTGGCAATTGGAACTTCACTACCCGAATTGGCCACTTCGGCTGTAGCCGCCTATCGTAAAAATACCGACATCGCCATTGGAAATGTTATTGGATCAAATTTATTCAACCTGCTATTTATTCTACCCATTACCGCCATTATAAGGCCGCTTCCGTATAACAATGCCCTTAATTTCGATTTGCTGGTTTTGGCTGCTGCTACCGGGTTACTGATTATTTTTATGTTTACGCTAAGTGCACGTAAACTGGATAGATGGGAGGCCCTGCTGCTGCTGGCTGCCTACGTGGCTTATACCATTTACCTGATACAAATTGATTGATATGAAACCACTGGTAGCCTTGTGTTTGGTAGTTATGGGTGGTTGTGCTGGGTTTAAGAATTTACCCAAGTACCAGCTTCAAGATGATTTCTATCTTTTTCACCAACCAGGGCAAAAGCCTGCACGGGTTTTTGTAAATGTAAAAGATGATTCTATAGTAGTTACTCGAATAGATCAGCGTGTAGAGGTTATAAAGGGTATTGATGAATTTTTTAAAAAACGTTCCTTAGATATTGACGTAATGAGTATTGCTTTCAAATACCGCCCCACTACTTTTAATTTTCCACGACAGCTCAATTCAAACTTTAATGGAAATATTTTTGTAGGCTACCGGGTGGATCGATTTTGGCTTGATTTTAAAAATACACCTGCAGGCACTTCGAAGCAACTTTCGCACCGTGCTTTTACCGTGGGTGCATTTGGTGGTATTGGCAACACCTTTATTAGCCCCTGGACAACCGGCAACCGAATAGCTGATGAGTATGACGGTTTCATTCTTTCGCGTGGGCTTGCTACCATGATTGGTTTAAATAATCTTACCGTGGGAATTGCCTTAGGTTGGGACTACCTTACCGATAGAGACAAATCGGTTTGGATTTACCAAAATAAACCGTGGATGGGATTAACTGTGGGATTAAATATCAATTAGGTAGTAGTAATAGTAGTATAAAAATTCAAAACCATTTTTTAACTGCTAAAGCAAAAGGCCACCCGCGGTGGCCTTTTAAAAATATTTTACGAGTACAAGTATTAGATTTTCTTCTCCAATTCGGTAATACGTGCCTGTGCTTCTTGCTTACCCAACGAAAGCGCCTTCTTGTATAATTCAACGGCTTCTTTCAATGTTTCTTTTTTCTTTTTGGGCGCCAACTTAGTGCGGTTAGCCGCTTCTTCTACCGCTTGAGCACGGGCAAAATAAGAATCGGCCTCGCTTACCTTACTGGAAATCATTAGTTCCTGAATGCGGGCTTCAATCAACGCAAGTTCTTGTTGTTTGGCAACTATCAACGCTTCCTTATCCGCCAGTTCGGCTTCCTGTAAACCAACCGTGGTTATCAAATTTTGATTTTCGTTACGCAATTGTGCTACATGCTCATTGAGTTGTGCTATCTCCTTATTGCGTTCTTCCAGATCGGCCTTCAACTTTTTAATGGTAGCGTTTAGCGCATTGGTATTGCCTTTCGATTTTTTTAGCGATTTTTCAAGGTCTTCAATTTTATTCTGGGTATCCTTTACATAGTTGTTGATGTCTTTCATGCGCGATGTATAATCATCGTAGGTTGTTCCCTCCACCATGTTCAATTTAAGTTTGGAGCGGTTAGCATCAATGGAGTCCATCAATACGGTTACTTCCTGCAATGTTTGCGCAAATTTCTGACTGGTTTGAAGTTCGTTCTTCAATGAGTCAACCTGGGTTCTTAGTTTTTCGGCTTCGTTGCCGCAGCTCATCATAGTGGCAGCTACAGCCAGCACCAATACAAGTTTTTTTACCATAACGGTTGTTAGTTTAAGTTAATTCAAAATTAAAGGGTTTAAATGGGTTAAGTCGTTAAGAACAATTTTTTTTTTCATTGCGCTTTAATTACTTCGACAACCTGTAAATTGCAGCGCTTTTAGAGCCAGAAATCTCTGTAAATGCCCAAATTAATAACCACGCGCACGCGCATTGCAGACCTGGGCAAACCTCGGATAATCGTAATTGGTGGGGGGTTTGGAGGGTTAGAAGTAATAAAAGGACTACGAGGCTTAAAGGCCCAGGTAGTACTGTTCGATAAGTATAACCACCACACATTTCAACCCTTGCTTTACCAGGTGGCCACATCGGGGTTAGAAACCAATTCCATTGTTGCACCATTCCGAAAGTTGTTCGGTAACCAGCAAGATTTTTATTTCAGGCTGGGAGAAGTAAAACGAATCCGCCCCGAAGATAACTACATCGAAACTTCCATTGGTGGTGTAAAGTACGACTACCTGGTAATTGCTACCGGTGCTGTTACCAATTTTTACGGTATGGATGAAGTGGCCAACAACGCTTCGTCAATGAAAAACATTGTAGATGCCACCAAGCTACGCAACAAGATCATTCGCCAACTGGAATATGCATTGTTAACGGAAGATGTAGAGGTAATGAATAGCCTGATGGATTTTGTGATTGTAGGTGGGGGGCCAACAGGAGTGGAATTAGCCGGAGCACTAACTGAATTAAAGAAAAACGTTTTTCCCAAGGATTACAAAGAGTTAGACATGCGCCAGATGGATATTCATTTGGTTGAGGCTTCGCCCCGTTTGTTAAACGGCATGAGTACCCAGGCCAGTGAAAAGGCGTATCAGTTTTTAACTGAAATGGGAGTAAAAGTTCACTTGAATGCCGCAGTTAAATCGTATGACGGGTATGAAATTATGTTGAGCTCGGGCGAGCGATTAATATCCCGCTCCCTTATTTGGGCTGCTGGCGTAAAAGGCAACCCGATTGAAGGCATTGGTGAAGCGGCCATTGGTCGTGGTAACCGAATACTGGTAGATGCCTTTAACCGTGTAAAAGGCTTTGAAAATATTTTTGCTATTGGCGATGTTGCATTAATGGAAGGCGATGAAAAATTTCCAAAAGGCCACCCCATGATGGCCCCACCTGCACAACAGCAAGGTAAACTGGTTGCAAAAAACATCAGCAACCTCATCCATAAAAAAGAACTGAAACCTTTTTCTTATTTCGATAAAGGTTCGATGGCAACCATTGGCCGAAACAAAGCTGTTGTGGACTTGCGGGGCATCCGCTTTCAGGGAATGTTTGCCTGGTATGTGTGGATGTTTGTTCACCTGATGTCGATTGTAGGGTTTCGGAATAAAGTATTTACTTTTTTTAGTTGGATGTGGAATTATTTCTCATACGATCGTAGCAATCGCCTGATTATTGGACGCAACGAAGAAAAAATAAATCAGGACGAACTGAACAAACAAGCTGTTTGATGGATTTAAAAAATTCCAAACTGCAAAAGGCTTCGGCTGCGGGTGTGTTGGTAGCCATGGGAATTATTTATGGCGACATTGGCACCTCACCCATCTACACACTGCGCTTTATTGTAGGCGAGCACATAATTACCCGCGATTTAATTTTCGGTGGCTTATCGTGTGTGTTTTGGACGCTAACCTTAATCACTACCCTTAAATATGTTTACCTCGCATTAAATGCCGATAACAAAGGCGAAGGTGGAATTTTTGCGCTATATGCATTAGTGCGCAGGTATAAAGCCAATTGGGTAATTTTTCCGGCCATAATAGGATGTTGCACCTTAATTGCCGATGGTTTTATTACCCCCGCCATTAGTGTAACCTCAGCCATTGAAGGTTTACGATCACTTAACCCTGAAATTTCGCAACAAACCATACTTACTATCGTTATCGCCATTTTACTGGCGCTGTTTTTATTTCAGCAATTTGGCAGCAGTGTAGTAGGCAAAACATTTGGGCCGGTAATGCTAATCTGGTTTTTGTTTATTGGGGCTATTGGCCTCTATCAATTAGCCGGCAATGTTGAAGTGTTGCGCGCACTAAATCCCGTTTATGCCTACGAGTTATTGGTAAAATACCCGGGCGGGTTTTGGATATTGGGTGCAGTGTTTTTATGCACCACTGGGGCCGAAGCCATGTATTCCGATCTGGGGCACTGCGGCAAATCCAATATTCGCATCGGCTGGGTGTTTGTTAAAGTTTGTTTATTGCTCAGTTACTTTGGGCAAGGTGCGTGGTTGCTTGCCCGCGAAGGAACAACACTGGATGAGGCCATCCCCTTCTTTGAAATAATGCCACAATCGATACTCTTTGTAGGCGTAATACTGGCAACCTTTGCAACCATAATTGCTAGCCAGGCCTTAATATCGGGTACATTCACATTGGTGAATGAAGCCATGAAACTAAAGCTATGGCCTGCCACACGTGTGCGCTACCCAAGCACCGTAAAAGGTCAGATTTACATTCCCGCCATTAACTGGATACTAATGTTCGGCTGCATTATCGTGGTTTTGTATTTCAAAGAATCAAGTGCTATGGAGGGTGCGTATGGTTTGGCTATTACCTTCGATATGCTGATGACCACCTCGCTGCTGGTGTATTACTTCACCACTTCTAAAAAATCCACCATTCGCTCTTCTGTTATGGCCTTTGCCTTTTTCTCCATAGAAGGTGCCTTCCTGATTTCAAACCTAAGTAAGTTTTCGCATGGCGGATGGTTTTCATTCTCCATTGCATTTATTTTCTTTTTAATGATGTACATCCTGTTGCGGGCGCGCATCCTGCGCGACCGGCATACCGAGTTTGTTGACCTGAAACATTACATACCCCTGATTCAGGATTTACAAGCCGACACCTCGGTGCCCAAAGAAGCAACCAACCTGGTATATATGGCCGTGGCCAACAGCAAACGGTACATCGACTCTAATATCGTTTACTCTATCTTTAAAAAACGCCCCAAACGTGCCGATGTATATTGGTTTGTGCATGTTGATACGGTGGACAGCCCCTACACCTCCAAGTATTCGGTTGATACCATCATTCCCAAAAAATGTTTCTTCGTTCGGATAAAACTCGGATTTAAATCCGACCATCGGGTAAATCTGATTTTCAACAAAGTACTGCACGACATGGCTGAGTCGGCCGAAATTGATTTGATCAGTCATTACGATTCGTTGCAACGCCACAGTATGCCAGCCGATTTCAAGTTCATCATCTTACATTCATTAGCCTCGGTTGATAGCGAAATTTCTACTTTCGATAACCTGATTATTCAGGGTTACCGCTTTATTAAAAAGTACAGCCTGGCCACCGAAGAAATGTATGGCCTTGAATTAGCCAATGTAGAAGTTGAGCGGGTTCCGATTATGGTTGGCCCGCCTGCCAAAGTGCGCATTAAACGCGAAAAAGAAGACAGCGAGCGCGAAAAAGAACTACGCTACCACGGCCATAGTTAATTGAATTTAATTGCGTGTAGCCCGGTTGCGTCTTTTTAAAACGCACCAGTTGCGCCTGCCCCTGCAATTACCTAATTTTCCAACTACACTAAACTGCTTTGTTATGGGCTTATGGGACAGAATAAAGAATGAACTTATTGATATTATTGAATGGACGGACGATACCAACAATACCATGGTATGGAAATTTCCGCGCCATCAAAACGAAATAAAAAACGGTGCGCAACTAACCGTGCGCGAAAGCCAGGTAGCCGTTTTCGTAAACGAAGGAAAAATTGCCGATGTTTTTCAACCAGGGCGCTACCAACTCACCACTCAAAACATGCCCATTCTCACTACCCTGATGGGATGGAAATACGGATTCAACAGCCCATTTAAGGTTGACATCTTTTTTGTTAACACGAAAAATTTTACTGATAACAAGTGGGGCACCAAAAACCCGATTATGCTTCGCGATGCGGAGTTTGGCCCCATTCGGTTGCGGGCTTTTGGAACTTACGCCATTAAAGTAATTGATGCCGCACAGTTTATTCGTGAAATTACCGGCACACAAGCGCACTTTACTACCGATGAAGTAACCGAGCAATTGCGCAACCTTATTATTACACGGTTTACGGATGCCATTGGAGAAAGTAAAATTCCGGCATTGGATTTAGCCGCTAACTACGATGAACTATCGGCCTTTATTACCGGAAAAATTAATCCTGAATTTGGTGAGTATGGATTATCGGTTACCAAATTTTTAGTTGAAAACGTTTCGTTACCGCCTGAAGTAGAAGCTGCTTTGGATAAGCGCAGCAGCATGGGCATTTTAGGTAACCTGAATCAGTACGCACAATTTCAGGCAGCCAACGCCATTGAAGCAGCAGCTAAAAATCCGGGTGGTTCAAACCCCGGCCTCGAAATGGGCATGGGTATAACCATGGCGCAGCAAATGGCACAAATGCTTAACCAACAGCAAAATCAAAATCAACAAAACAACACATCCAATAACAATACACCACCGCCAATACCAGGGCCTGTATCTTATTTTGTAGCGATAAACGGGCAGCAGCAAGGACCATTCACGTTACCATCGCTGCAGCAAATGGTGGCAGCCGGATCGTTCAACCGCGAAACATTAGTTTGGAAACAAGGGATGAGCAATTGGTTAAAGGCAGGCGAAGTACAGGAACTCAGCAGCTTGTTTGATGCAACGCCACCTCCAATCCCCAAATAATTTTATACCCAGCATTTCATTAAACATTAGGCCCGGATTTTCAATTCTTGCTTACCATCCCACATTCAAGTAATTACCCATGTCCGACTTTACAGAGAAAACCAAATCCATCAACCTGGAATTAGCCTGCAAGGAATGTGGTGCACTCTTAAAATTTCAACCGGGTACTAACCATTTAACCTGCGAATATTGCGGAACCAAAAATGAAATTGCGCAACCCCATGCAACAAGCACGGAGGTGCGCGAGAACAGTTTAGAGGATTTTCTTGCCCGCGAAGTTGAGGATGATGAAAAGATTGAGGTAGTAACCGTAAAGTGCGATGGTTGCCATGGCGTCAATACATTCGAACCCAAAACGGTATCAGATAAGTGCGCATTTTGCGGATCGCCACTGGTGATAAAGAGTGCAAGTACATCGTCCATGCATCGCCCTGAATATGTATTGCCTTTTGGTATTGACCTTCCAAAAGCAATTCAGGCATTTAAAAATTGGATAGCCCGACTTTGGTTTGCACCTGGCGACCTGGCTAAATATGCCGATGCACCCCGAAACATGAATGGGGTTTACATTCCCTATTGGACGTTTGATTGCCACACCGAAAGCCGCTACAGTGGGCAACGTGGTGAAGATTATCAGGTAACCGAAAGCTACACAACCACCGAAAATGGACAAACCGTTACCAAGCAAAGGCAGGTAACAAAAACGCGCTGGTATTCAGCATCCGGTAATGTGCGCAATGTGTTCGATGATTTATTAATTGAAGCCAGTGGCTCATTCGATAAGAAAATTTTACGTTCGCTCGAGCCGTGGGATCTTAAAAACTTAACCGAATACAACGATAAGTATTTAAGTGGCTTTCGTACCGAAACGTTTGCTGTAGATTTACGCACAGCCTACCAGGGAGCCAAAGGCCGTATGGAACCGGAGATTGAATCAACTATTCGCAGGGATATTGGTGGCGACAGGCAAATGATTCATGCTGTTAGCACCACCTACCGTAATCCAACTTTTAAACACATTTTATTGCCGGTGTGGGTAAGTGCCTATCGTTATAATAATAAAGTTTACCAATTTATCATTAATGCACGCACTGGCGAAGTTCAAGGACAGCGACCGTACAGTACAACCAAAATTGTACTGGCCATTTTAGGTGGCATTGCTGCGTTGGCAACACTTTACTTCTTGTTTGGGCAGGGCTAAGTAAAAACGTGGAAATTTCATTTTGAAATTAACACAGGAAAGTATTTAAAAGATGACCGCATACGGACGGGTACGTTCGTAATTGAGCGAATACCGCTGCCTAATAGCTTAAATTAAACTAAAAAACTACTTTTTTAACTGGCACTGAATTAGAATAGGCACCGGCAAAATTCCTATGCCTATGTTCCGCAACTACCTTAAAATAGCCCTCCGAAGCCTCTTAAAAAACAGTGGCTATTCCATCATCAACATTGGCGGGTTAGCCGTAGGATTAGCATCATCCATCCTGATTTTTTTATGGATTGCCGATGAATATTCGTTCGATAAGTTTCAAACCAACTACAATAAGATTTACCAGCTTTATCAAAGTGCCGAGTGGAACATGGAGCACATCGGCACCGGCCAGGCAATGCCCTACCCCATGAAGGAAGTACTGGCGGCAAAGGCAAGCCAGATAGAATACATCTGCATTACCAACTGGGGCGAAGGCAACATGTTGCAAGTGGGAGAAAATCGCCTCAACAAGTTTGGCAGGTGTGTGTCGGAAGACTTTTTAAAGATGTTCACTTTTCCGCTCCTCCATGGCGATCAAAACAGTGCCCTCAACGATCCATCTTCAATCGTTATAACCAAATCTACTGCCAAAGCATTTTTTGGTGATGACGATCCGATCGGAAAAATAATTCGGGTAGATAATGATCGCGACCAAAAAGTTACTGGTGTAATTGCAGATGTTCCTAAAAACTCTGCCTTCCGGTTCGACTACCTGTTGCCATTTTCATTTTACGAAGCTACTCAACCCTGGGTAAAGCGATCGAAAGACAATTGGGATAACAACTCGTTTCAAATGTACGTACAGCTGCGCGATGGAGCCACCGAAGCAGAAACGAATGAAGCCATTAAAGATGTTATAAAAGAAAATAATCCAAAATCGCCAACAGCCAAATTGTTTTTACACCCTATGAGTAAGTGGCGGTTGCAGGCAAACTTTGAAGAAGGGAAAAATACCGGGGGCTTACTTGATTATGTACGACTATTTACAGCTATAGCCATTTTTGTGTTGGTTATAGCGTGCATTAATTTTATGAATCTCGCTACAGCACGTAGTGAAAATAGAGCCAAAGAAGTTGGCATTCGTAAAAGTATTGGCTCCAGAAGAAAAGAACTTATCCTTCAGTTTCTGGGCGAGTCAGTTGCCATTACAACCTTTGCATTTATACTGGCTGTGGCTATTGTAGAATTACTACTACCCGCCTACAACACATTGGTAAATAAAAACATCTCGATAAACTATGCCAATGGTTGGATCTGGTTTGCAGGCATTACTTTAATTCTAATTGTCGGATTATTTACCGGCAGTTATCCGGCATTTTATTTATCGGGCTTTAAACCCGTAGAAGTGCTGAAAGGAAAGCTGAATGCAGCCAAAGGCGGAAGTTTACCACGCAAAATTTTAGTGGTAGTTCAATTTGCTGCCAGCATTGCATTGATTATTGGCACGATCATTATTTACCAACAAATTACCTATGTAAAAAATCGCGACATGGGTTACAACCGCGAAAATCTGATTCAGGTTTGGACCAATAGCGAACTCGAAACAAATTTTGAAACGATACGCGAAGAACTTGTGCGCACCGGTGCGGTTGCATCTACATGTAAAAGTAATAGTCCGGTTACTTCTATTTTTAGCACCAATGAAATAAAATGGCAAGGGATGCCGGGCGATACACGCGTTGCGTTTAGTACCATCGCTACTGAATACGATTATACTGAAACCATGGGTGTAAAAATGATTATGGGCCGGGATTTCTCGCGCGACTTTCCCAGCGATTCAACAGCAGTGGTTATTAATGAGGCTGCACTAAAAATGATTGGTTTTGAAAACCCCATTGGTGAAAAGTTAGAGTGGGGTGGCAGCCAGTATGAAATAATTGGTGTGATGCAAAACATGGTAATGGCCGATGCCCTGGCCGAAGTACAACCGCTTTCGATGTTTTTGATTCCATATTGGAGCAGTACCATTACCATACGCTTAAATAAAACAAATGATTTAACCGGGGCACTTGCCCGCGTGGAAGAGGTTTTCAGAAAACACAATCCGAGCTACCCTTTCGAGTATCAGTTTACAGACGAACTTTTCAACCGGAAATTTGCCAACCTTAATCTGATCAGCAGTGTGGCTGGGATTTTTGCCGGGCTGGCTATCGCCATTACCTGTTTAGGGCTATTGGGGTTAGCTGCATTTACAGCCGAACAACGCACCAAAGAATTAGGCATTCGTAAAGTGATGGGCGCTTCGGTAAGCAATCTTGTCCTTTTAATCTCCAAAGATTTTACAAGGCTTGTATTGATAGCCTTTGTGCTGGCAACTCCATTGGCTTGGTGGTACCTGCAAGGTTTTTTACAACAATATGATTACCGGATTGAAATGGACTATTGGGTATATGGTGTCGTAGGCTTGTTTGCATTGTTCCTGACTGTACTGATTGTAAGCACGCAGGCACTAAAAGCCGCCATGACCAACCCTACTAAAAGTTTAAGAAGCGAGTAATACTAAAACATATGCTAAAAAATTTCTTCAAAACTGCCTGGCGAAACATTGTTCGTCATAAAACCTATTCCACCATCAACTTTGTTGGACTAACCTGCGGCCTTACGTTGGCACTACTCATTTTTGCCTACGTACGGAGTGAAATTAGTTACGATAAATTTCATACCAACTCCGATAGACTTTACCGGTTTGGTTATACTGTGCCGAACGGATTAAAGATTGCAAGCGTGCCACCGCCCATCGCGGTTACGCTGAAAGAATTTTTTCCACAGGTAGAAGACGTTGCCCGCGTGTATGGAAGAAATGTAAGCATCTCGCTGCAAAACGAGCCCACAGCGTTTGAAGAATCGAACGTATTTTTTGTGGACTCAGCCTTTACCAACATGTTCTCGCTTGAATTTGTAAAAGGCAATCCAACACGAGCGTTATACGACAAATACACCGTGTTGATTAATGAAGAAATGGCCACCAAATATTTTGGCGACAAAAATCCCATTGGCGAGTCGCTTACGTTTTCCGGCAGGCATGAGTTTAAAGTGATAGGCGTAGTGAAAGACTTTCCCGAAAACTCGCACCTGCGCTTTAACATGTTGGCTACGTACGATGACATGTACGAACTGGAAGACGAACAAACCGAAGCCGTGTTACGCAACAACTTCGCTCAAAACTTTGTCATCAGCCATTCTTATACTTATGTATTGCTGAAAGCTGGCGAAGCATACACTACCATTAACGAGCAGATGGACGACTTTGTAAAAAAGTATGCTCATCCAAAATTACAAATCGGGCAAAAGTTTGCACTAATGCCCGTAAGCGACCTGCATTTGAAAAGTGACTTTATGGGTGAGCCCACTCCTACCAATACCATGGCCAATATTTACATTTTTATTGCAGCCGGTTTACTTACCCTACTCATTGCCTGCATTAATTACATTAACCTGAGCACGGCACAATCGCTTACGCGTATCAAAGAAATCGGAATTCGTAAAATTCTGGGTTCGATGAAGTCGCAATTAATCGTTCAGTTCTTAGCTGAAAGCTTTTTGTTTTGCCTGATTGCCCTGCTGATAAGTTATGTTGCGTTTGAGTTTGCATTACCCTTGTTGAATCAGCTTACGGGCAAACACCTGCAGTTTGCTACATCGGTTGACGCAACCATGGTTGTACTTTCAATAATTCTACTCCTGCTGATTACGGTAGTGGCCGGTGGCTACCCGGCTTATTTCGTTACCCGCTTTGAGTCTATCGGGGCATTGAAAGGAACCTCTGGCGGACAAGGCAGTCAGATTATGCGTAAGGTGTTGGTGGTCGTTCAACTTACTATTGCTTGTACATTGCTATCGGGATCAATCCTGATCATTCGCCAGTTAGATTACGTACAAAACCGACCCCTGGGTTTTAATCGTGATCATGTAATCAACATTCCGCTTTATAGTCAAAATCTGAATGGGTATTTCCAACAAACAGATTCAACATTTAAACAACGCTTGCAAACCTTACGGGATATCATCGAAGCCCAGAGTGGGATATTACATACAACACTTTCGCAGGGAACTCCTGGCAACGGAGCTGTTTACCGGGGTACTATACCCGAAGGCTTTGTTGCAGAAGATAATCTGTTTATTGCAAACATGTCGGTGGACTATGATTTTCTTTCTGTATATGGAATGGAGATTGTGGCTGGGAGAAGTTTTAGTCGCGATTATGGAACCGACTTAAACGAAGCATTTATTATTAACGAATCGGCTGTTAAACAATTTAATTGGAACACTCCCGAAGAAGCACTTGGCAAAACCATTAACCGGGAAGGTAAAATTGGTAAAGTGATTGGCGTTGTGAAAGATTTTAACTTTACTGCACTCACTACTCCTATCTCCAGCCTGGTTGCATCATTAGATCCCAACCAATTCAACACTCTCTCTATTAAATTTGAAAACTCCAATGTAGGTGGCACGATTGAAAAAATTGAAAAGGAGTGGAATAACTTGTTTCCTGAAAAAGCATTTCAATATTCATTCCTCACCGAACAACTCAATCAGCAATACGCCAACTTTCAAAACTTTGGTAAGATCATTCAATCGTTTAGTGGCATAGCTATTTTGATCTCATGCCTGGGAGTTTATGGGCTTGTACTCTTTATCGTACAACGTAAAGTAAAAGAAATTGGAGTGCGCAAGGTATTGGGTGCCAGTGTGCCATCTATTCTGGTTTTAATATTTAGAGACTTTGCACTGTTACTCCTGCTTGGCTTTGTGTTTGCAGTGCCTGCTTCGTATTACTTCTTGCAGCAATGGCTTACCAATTTTACCTACCGAATTGATATCGGAGTTTTAACCTATGCCATCAGTTTTATCCTGATCTTGATTATTGTTTCTGCTACCATTAGTTACCAGGCTTTGCGCGCGGCACAAGCTAATCCGGTAAAGAGTTTACGGAGTGAATAACCAAAAATTAAAATTATGCTAAAGCACTGCCTCACCGTTTCCTTTCGAAATTTATGGCGCAACAAATTTCACAGCGCTATCAATATTTTTGGGTTGGCTATCGGCATAAGCGCTTGCCTGGTAATCTTTTTGTTGGTTCGATTTGAGCTGAGTTATAATAAAGGCTTTACTGGTTACGAACACATTTATAGAATTCATTCTTCCTTTTCAGGACTATTCTCGGGCCTTAATCGTGGAGCACCCACTGCTACTGCACCGTACATCAAAGAAAATTTTAAAGGTATTGAAGCGGTAACACATTTTCACACTTATTCTGCTACCGTAAAAGCAGCTGGCGGCAATCAACAAGATTTTGGCAAACAAGATAAACTGGCATTAACATCGCCTGATTATTTTAAAGTTTTTGATTCCTATCAATGGCTGGCAGGAAGCCCGGAGCAATCCTTATCGCAACCACATCAGGTGGTGCTTACCAATGATAAAGCAAAACTTTACTTTGGTGATTTACCTGCCGATCAATACCTGAATAAAGAATTGTTCTATCGCGATTCACTCCGACTTACAGTTTCCGGGGTTGTTGCCAAACTTCCTTTTAATACCGATCTGGAGATTACTGATTTCATCAGTTTTGCAACAATCGAATCATCGTGGTTAAAAAGAAGTTATGGTCGTGTGGATTGGAGTAGTGTAAACAGCAGTTCGCAAGTATTTATTAAGGCAGATGCGAACACTACATTCGCTGACATTGAAGCGCAACTACCTTTATTGGCTGCGCGCTATAAAGAAAAGAGTACCTGGGATGCAGAAAATAAATTTAACCTTCAACCACTGGCCGATTTACACTACAACGCAGGTTCTGGCATTTTTGATTTCAGTCGCGAGCCGGCACACATGCCCACGCTTACCACACTTTCTATTGTAGCTATTTTATTATTGTTGATTGGGTGCATCAACTTTATTAATCTGGAAACCGCACAAGCAGTACGCAGGGCTAAGGAAGTGGGTGTACGCAAAGTAATGGGCAGCGACAGAATCAGATTGGTAGTACAATTTATTTCTGAAAGTACCTTGATTGCTTTGTTTAGTTTGTTGCTGGCCTTACCCTTTACGGAAGCCGGACTACTTTTCTTCTCTGAGTTTATTCCGGCCGGAGTAATTTTTAGTATCATTGAAGTGCTCCCTTTCCTTGTTGGAATCTTAGTTGTGGTTGGAATCCTAGCTGGTGCGTATCCCGCTTTTGTATTGTCGTCATTTTTACCAGCATTGGCTTTAAAAAATACTGCCTTTGCCAACAGTTCACAAAGCCGATCTGCCTATCTGCGAAAAGCGTTGATTGTCTTTCAATTTACGTTTGCGCAGATTTTAATCATCGGCACTTTGGTAGTAGGCTGGCAAATCCGGTATATTCTAAACAAAGACCTTGGCTTTAGTAAAGAAGCCGTAATCTATTTCGATACACCGTGGTGGGAGAAATCAGAAAAAATAGAATTGCTCAAAAACGAAATCAGAACGTTAAGCGATGTAAAAGATTTTTCTATGAGCGATGCACCCCCATCTGCCAATGGATGGAGTTCATCTACACTGGAGCACAAAAATAAAACCGGTGTCAGCAAGGTAAACACGTTCCGTAAAAACGGAGACACCACTTACCTTGACTTTTATAATATTAAACTCGTTGCCGGAAGAAATCTGTTGGAATCGGATACCGTAAAAGAATTGTTGATTAACGAAACGCTGCTTAAAAATTTGGGATTCGATTCGCCCGAGCAAGCCATTGGCGAAGTTGTTTCCTTCAACAATGCGCAGCTACCCATTGTAGGGGTAGTGAAAGATTTTCATATTCAGTCCATGCACAATGCTATTGAGCCAGTAGTATTGGGCTGCGAAAATAAAAACTTCAACTGTTTTAACTTGCGATTCCATACCACTGCTGGTGAAGACTTAAAAGCCAGCATAACTAAAATTGAAGCCGCCTGGAAAAAAATATACCCCGATACTCCTTTTGCCTATACGTTTCTGGATGATACCATTAAAAACTTTTACCAATCGGAACAACGGATTTCAAAACTTATAAATACGGCAACCTTATTCGCCATTTTTATTTCATGCCTCGGACTTTTTGGATTGGCTTCTTACAGCACCACACAGCGCACTAAGGAGATTGGTATTCGCAAAGTAATGGGGGCATCCGTTCGCCAGATTATGTGGTTGCTTTCAAGCGAATTTCTGGTATTTGTTCTCATTGCGTTTGTACTGGCGGTACCCGCTGCCATTTGGGTATCCAACCTCTGGCTGAAAGGCTATGCTTATCATATTAATCTGAGCATCTGGATGTTTATAGTAACAGCTCTCGCAGCAATGGCAATTGCATTTAGTACCATTAGCTTGAAAACAATTCGGGCAGCCCAACGCAACCCGGTTGAAAGCCTGCGGCATGAGTGATAAAAATTTAACAAGCAAAACATTGTTTAGCCGGTAGATTGTTTTTATGATTCAACTGTTATATTGAAATCGAAATATTTTTAAGCTATGCTGTTTAATTATTTAAAAATTGCTGTGCGCAATTTGCAACGAAACTCCATCTACTCAATAATTAACATTACCGGGTTAGCAATAGGCATTACCTGTAGCGTACTCATATTGTTATGGGTAGTAAACGAAAAAACATACGACCGCTTTCATGTTAATTATGAACAACTGGGGCAGTTTTGGTTACACAACGAGTTTAGCGATAACATCGCCTCGTACAACTCTGTGCCATTACCCTTGTACGAGTTTATGAAAACCTATGATAGCCGCATTAAAAATACAGCCATTGCTCATTGGCCATACCCACAACTGCTTACCGTGGGCGAAACCAAACTAAACCAAGAGGGCCAGTTTGTTACGCCTGAATTTTTAGAAATGTTTGCCTTTCCTTTTGTAAAAGGTTCGCCTGCATCCCTTACCGATGCAGCTTCCATAGTGCTTACCGAATCATTGGCTAAAACACTGTTTGGCGATGCTGACGCAATGAATAAAACTGTATTATTAGATAACACCTATAGTTTACGCGTTACCGGCATCTTAAAAGATCTTCCTCAAAACTCTTCCTTCCAATTTAAGTTTTTAGCACCCTGGGCCATACTTGCCCAGCAAGATTGGATTAAGCGAAACCAAGACATGTGGGACGATCAATCGTTTCAGGTTTTTGCCGAATTACAACCGGGTGTATCAATGGCCGAAGTAAATGCCAGTATTAAAAATGTAATCCGGCAAAAAGAACCCGATGAAAAAGTAGATTTATTTATTCATCCGCTAAAAGACTGGCACCTGCGCTCGCAATTTAAAAATGGCGTACAAACCGCGGGTATGGACGAGTACGTTACGGGCTTTACCTTCATTGCGGTTTTTATCCTGGTTATTGCCTGCATCAACTTTATGAACTTAGCCACCGCCCGCAGCGAGCATCGCGCGCGCGAAGTTGGTATTCGCAAATCGGTAGGCTCCCGAAGAAGTGATTTGATTTGGCAATTTATTGGCGAATCGGTATTGATTACAACCGTAGCCTTTACCTTGGCAATAGTTTTGGCAGAACTAACACTTCCACTATTTAATACCCTGGTTGGTAAAAAACTTTTTATCCACTATGCATCGCCCTATACCTGGTTGCTGGCTATTGCATTTATATTAATAACAGGTTTGTTTGCCGGAAGTTATCCCGCTTTCTACCTGTCATCATTTAACCCGGTGCGGGTACTGAAAGGAAAATCGGTAGGAAACCAGGCTGTGGCGCCCCGTAAATTTCTGGTATCGCTACAGTTTTTCTTTTCGATATGCCTGATTGTTAGCATGGTTGTGATTTATAAACAAATAGACTTTGTAAAGGCCCGCGATGTTGGCTACAATCGCAATGGCTTGGTTATGATAACAAGTAATGAAGAACTGAATAAAAATTATAACACCCTGCGCGAACAGTTGCTGGCAACAGGTAAAGTTAAAATGATCACCACTTCCAGCAGCCCGATAACCGCCATTTACGGCAACAATATTCTGGATTGGCCAGGCAAACCAGCCGATCGAGAAATACTTTTTTCAAGGGTTTTTATAGGGAACGATTATGCCGAAACCATGGGTATTGAAATGGTGGAGGGCCGGACATTTTCGCAAGCATTTAAAAGCGATACGGCCGCTATGATTTTGAATGAGGCAGCATTGGATGTGATGGGCCTCCAAAACCCGATTGGTGAAACCATATCCTTATGGAGCCGCAAGTGGACCGTAGTAGGTATCATGCGCGATGTACTGATGTCATCACCATTTAAAAGTGTACAACCTGGATTTTTCCTCTATGCACCGGGTGGTGGAGAAGTAATTACCCTGCGGTTAGCCGAAACACAGGATTTAGCCGCCTCCCTCAAAACAATTGAAACTATTTTTAAAGAACTTAATCCGGCTTACCCATTTGAATATGAATTTGTAGATCAATCCTTCGAACAAAAGTTTGCTACTATTAACATGATTGGTACACTTGCTTCGGTATTTGCATCACTGGCTATTATAATTACTTGTTTAGGTCTTTTGGGGCTTGCCACCTTTACAGCTGAACAACGAACAAAAGAAATTGGGATCAGAAAAGTGTTGGGGGCTACCAACCTGAATATTGTTACACTTATCTCAAAAGACTTTACCCGATTGGTTTTGGTTGGGTTTGTGTTTGCTACCCCTGTGGCATGGTATGGTTTAAACTACTGGCTGGAAAACAGTTACAGTTATCGAATAACTATAGCCTGGTGGGTTATTCCTGTAGCGGGCCTGGCGGCCTTACTGCTAACCCTGCTAATTGTAGCTACGCAAGCACTTCGGGCAGCATCGGCCAACCCGACAGAAAGCTTGCGAAGCGAATAATTATTCTTCTCCAACTGGGGGTAAAGCAGCAGTTGCTTGTCGTAGTATTAAATCGATACAACTATGAAAAACCTTACGCTATGGATAGCCACCCTGGTATTAGGAGCGGCTGCAGCTACTGCCCAGAATCAGGAATTTGAAAAGCAATTAAGATATTTCAATAAAATAACGATTTCGCCAAAAATCCATTTGGTTTTAACACAAGGCGACCATGAGTCCATTAAACTCACCTACTCCAACATCAATCTCGGTCAGATAAATGTTTCGGTAGAAGGCGATAAACTGAGGGTTTATTTAGACGATGCGCGCATTGTTGACAGGCGGGAACAATTTGATGATTTTGGCAAGCGCAGCATTTATCACAATGCCAGCGTAACAGCCCATATCACATTTCGTGAATTGAAGCTGTTGGAAATCCGGGGTGATCAGGATGTTACCGTTAATCAGATCGTGGATGCCGATCACCTACTGATTCGCGCTTACGGAAGTACCGATATTACCATCGATACGATCCAGGCTAAATCATTGAAAGTAGTAGCGTACGGAGAGAACCGAATCAAGATTAAAGCCGGAAGTGCCAGTACACAGCGATACGTTCTTTATGGAGAAAACAAAATTGATAGCCGAAATGTAAATGGCCATCATATTAGCAGCAGTATTTGTGGAGAAGGAAGACTGAATATAAATGCCTCCGATGAAGTTAGAATTAATGCCATTGGTGAACCGGAGATCAACGTAAGTGGTACTTCATTCATCAATAAAGGCCTGGTAATAGGGCGGGCGTCTATCCATAAAGAGAATTAACCTAGGCTTACCCACCATTTATATAGAATACCTGCGGAAGTTGGGGCTGAGAAAACAGTCCCAATTTGGTAAAATTTCTCCTGAAATCATTAAAATAATACCCTCCAGCATACATCAAACATTAGAATTGAAACCCATCAAAAAGAAGGTTAAATGATTGAAAAATCGCCTTTTTTTTTGTGAATGGCGTTTCTAACTGATTTTTTTAACTCTATTTTCGCGCAACTTATTACATGAGGCCTCATTCTTGATGTTACCAGGAAAATTTTTTTTCGTATGTACTCCTTTCCGATTTTTTTGAGAAGCATTGCGTTCATTTTTTTAGCTGCGCTTTCCTCATCTGTTTTAGCACAGAATTATACTACGCTGGCCTCAGGCGCGTGGGCAACTCCTGCTAACTGGAGCAACACGTCAGGGTGGGGAAATGCTACGCCCTCAACAACTGGCGGGCACACCTCCGGTACGGCTACTGTTAATCATAATATGGTTGTATCAGGTAATTATGCGTTAGCCAGCGCCACACTTTTGATTAATGCGGGCAGGTCAGTAACCGTTACTGGAAACTTTTCTGTTGGTGGTGGAGGTACCGTGAATGTTTATGGGGTTTTAGAGATAAATGGTGATGTTACGTTAAATTCAAATCTTAACATTTACCCGGGTGGGCAGGTTATTGTGCACGGAACGCTAACCGTTAATAGTTCAAACTATTTAACTGTGGGTACAAGCACAGCACCCCCACCCTATGCCGATCTTATTGTTTATCAAAATATTGTTTCCAACTCAAGCGGAGATATAACAGTAAACCGTAATGGCCGGGTGGCAGTATTTGGAAATGTAACTGCAGCCGGAGGCGGTACTTTGTTTACGGTTAATAATGGTGGCCAGGTTTATATACATGGTAATATAAACTTTAGTGGTGGTGGCAGCCAGATTGTTAATAACAACACAACCAGTCCGTATGGATTGTATGTAAATGGCACTATAACCAACTCAGGTGGGGGTAGCTCCACATCAGGAAACACCGCCAATCAAGCTACCATGCAAAGCACCAACCCAGCGTTTAGTAATTGGGTACAAAATATTCCTGGCAGCCCCATGCCGGTTGAATTGATTTATTTTAAAGGTGAAGTAAATAATGGTCTGGTAGTGCTTAACTGGGCTACCGCATCTGAACTTAATTTTTACAAATTTGAGATAGAACATTCGGTTAACGGCCACAGCTATCAGACTGTGGGGCAGGTACATGGTGCCGGTTTCGATACGTATGAAAAAAATACCTATCAGTTTTCGACTACCGCTCCAGCATGGCGTAACTACTATCGCTTAAAGCTTATGGATAAAGATGGTTCGTATGAGTATTCCCAAATAATTTTAATTGAGAGTGAAGTCGAATTGAAAGCAGAAGTTTTCCCCAATCCGGCAGTGGATCATATTTCTTTTCATATCAACTTTGAGCCTTCGCTGAACGACCGTGTAAATGTGCTCGACCCAACCGGAAATATAGTTATGTCATTGGCGTTGAACTCCCTTGAGACAGAAGTAACAATCGGGAGCATGTTGAAACCGGGTGTTTACTTTGTTAAATTTCAAGGCAGTATTAAAAAAACCATTCGTTTATTGGTTCAATAGCTTTAAACATTTTTTAATCAGGTATTTTTAAGGTTTGGTTAACTTTGAAAATGCCCGAGGTGCCTCATCATAAAGGTTCGCTTTTTTATCAAAAGACTGGTTCTGGTAATAATGTTGTGCTCTGGTTTCATGGGTTTGGTCAGCAACACCAGGTGTTTGATAAGATAGTTAATACTTGGCAGGTTAATGGCACACATTATAGCTTCGATCTGTTTTTTCACGGCAAGAGTAATTGGGTAAGCGATATACCTACTACCCACCAGGATTTACAAACGATATTTCAGCAGTTTCTGACTGATAATAATATAAATCGTTTTAGCATTGTTGCTTTCAGTATCGGATGCCGTTTTGCGTTTTCGCTTACAAAAGCCTTTCCAGATAAAATTCAAAATCTGATACTGCTTGCACCCGATGGCATTCAGTTTCGTTTTTGGTATTGGTTAGCCACCTACCCGGCCGTATCACGAAAAATTTTTAAGCGCATTGTTAGCCAACCTGCGTGGTGGCATCGCTTACTATCAATTTTAGAGTTTACGCACATAGTTGATAAAAAGCTGTTGCGCTTTGCGCAACGTCAAATGGATGGCCAGCAAAAACGCGAACAGGTATATAACACCTGGGTTAACTTCCGCCATTTAAAAACGAATACAAAGACTTTAACGCAATTGATGCATACCCATCGCTTCAGCATTACCCTTATTGCCGGCTCGCGCGATAAGCTTGTGCCAGCAAGGCTTGTAAAAAAATTAAAAAACTATATTGCTGATGCACCGCTTCATGTATTCGACACCCATCATAACGACCTGATTGAAGCAAGCCAAGAGACTATTTTTAAAGTTTTGAACAATCAATAATTTATTTACATTCGGGTACTAAAACAGTTACTACTATGTCAAAAGGAATGGATCGTAAAAAAGAAGAAAAGAAAAAGCCCACTAAAACTTTAAAGGAAAAAAGGGCTGAAAAAAGAGCTAAGAAAGCCAATGGCTGAATTCGGTTCTCAAAAAGTAAAAGCGCCTCACCGGGCGCTTTTCAAATTTTAAAAACACACTATGAAGTTTACTATTCTAGCTCTTATCATATCCTTGCCAGCCCTGGCTCAGGACTCGCTCTATCAAAAAAAATTGTTTCAGGCCTCGAACGGACTAGCACTTCCCTATCGCATTCTACTACCGCTGGATTATGACTCAAACAAAAAGTATCCACTGATACTTTTTTTACATGGTGCAGGAGAACGCGGCAGCGATAATGAAAAACAATTGGTGCATGGCGCCAAAGTTTTTCTAACTCCCGAAAACAGAAAAAACTTTCCGGCTATTGTGGTTGCTCCACAATGCCCAATCGATAACTATTGGGGTAGCGTAGCGGTTGATCGAACTACAAGCCCGTTTACTCTTTCGTTCGATTACACGCGCCCTGCAACAACCGCACTTACCGCAGCAATCGAATTGGTAAAAAAAATTATTGCCGAGGAAGGTGTGGATAAAAAACGAGTTTACATTACGGGCCTCTCGATGGGTGGCATGGGTACGTTTGAAGCCGTGTACCGCTACCCTAAACTTTTTGCGGCAGCCGCTCCGGTTTGCGGAGGTGGCGATGCCAATCGTTACACAAAACAAGCTGCTAAAATTCCGTTTTGGATTTTCCATGGCGATGCCGATGCAGTAGTAAGCGTAAAGGAATCACGTGCAATGGTAGCGAAATTAAAATCGCTTAAGGCAAGTGTAAAATACACAGAGTATGGTGGTGTAAACCATAACAGCTGGGATAATGCCTTTGCTGAGCCCGACTTTGTGAAATGGTTACTTTCAAATTAAGAAGTAACGAGCTTCATTAACAGAACTTGCATACTCGTATAATTTCTTCAAGGCCCGTGTGTATGAATCAGTATCAGTATTGGGTTAGCGTTAACACAAGTTCTTCTTCAAAATCCCAAAATACCTGCCGTAGCTTCGTATCACCATCGGTACCGTAGTTAACAAAAAAAATCATTAACCGATTTTGAGCAGTTGGGAACGCAAACAGATCAGCACTATAGCCCAGGTCGCGACCAGAATGACCAACGCCTGTATTGGTGGTAAAGTTTTTAAACTTCCGCATTATACCAACCCCTAAATCATTTTTTTCATCTTCCGGAAGAAAGTTCATCATGGTGGCCAGGCTTTCTGGGCTAATGATGGTGTTGTTAAAATACACTGCATCCATAAATTTCATTAAGTCTAACGTGGTGCTGTAAACACCACCATATCCATTGCCGCTTCCGGTAATCAGGTTCGACACGTTGACAATGGTGTTGTTGTTATAAAGATCGTAATATCCTTGTGCGGTTATACCGGGTAATGCTTCGCGCGATTGATAATAGGTACTGGTCATACCCAAGGGCTCCCAAATCATTTCACGAAGTGCCTGTGCATGTGAGTATCCAAGCACTTTATCTAAACACATTGCCACAAAAATGGTATTGGTGTTGCTGTATGATACCCCTGCGTTGGGTGAAAAATAGGGGGCTTTACCATAAACATACTTTAGTAATTCTTCAGCCTCCCAGTTTTTGTTTGGATTGTTCAACACAGCTAAGTAAAATTCAGAATCGGTAATAAGGTCGTAAAAACCAGTTGTATGCTGCATGCAATTTCTCAGGGTTACTTTATCTGCATTTTTCAACTTCGCAATAATTTTAGGGTCGATGTAATTTGAAATCGGATCATCAATATTCAATAGACCACGTTCTTGCAGCATGAAAGCAAGCGTACCAACCATAAACTTGGTAATACTAGCCGATTTAGAAGGATGGCATGGCAAGAATGGAATTTTACGATCAAGATCAGCTTTGCCAGCATAACCAATCCACGTACCTTCTTCATCGCGTACTAATGCGGATATACCGGGTAAGCCTTTCCTAACGTACTTATCCAAAATTGATTGATATACCTCAGCCTTTGAATGTGTGGCTAAATCAGTAAGGACACATGCTGTTGTTGGGTTAATAGCAGCTTCCTGACAACCCAATAACGTTACCAACATTATAAATACACTAGTAAATAAGCGCATACTTATGCTCGGATTAATGATTTATGAACTCCCAACTGAATAATATTATAAGGCAGCAACGGTACATACGACCGAACAAATGGCCCTTGCATGAGAACACCATACGTAAGTGTTGTATGCCAGGTGCTATTAATTTTATACCTACCGGAAAAAGAAAGCCTGGCCATTCCCTGTGCTCTACCCAGGTTGGTGATTTTTTCATACTCACCATCAGCACTTAACTCAAAACGATCAGTAGCGGGTATGGAATGCAGATAGCCCAACCCCAGGTGAGCGCCCAATGAAAATTTCTTTCCGGTTTCTAAACGATAGATGGTTTCAGTGTAGAACGGAATACTATGTTGAACAAACCGATGGTAGATATAACCCAGGTTAAATGATTGTTCCCAGGCGTGTTTACGAGTCGTCTTCCATATCAGCCCGGTACCAAGGGTTATAGTGGGATGATAGTTGGTATAAAACAATTGAGGAGCACCCACAAAAGGTAATGCGGTAATGGCGCTGCCACTTTCAATATGCAAAGACGAGAATACTTGAGCCTTACTTTCAGGTAAATGTAATAACCCACAGAGTATGTTGATAACTAAAACTTTCTTGAGGTTCATAAGCTTTTGATAGTTTTAATAAAAATTATGAATGACATCACAAGGTATTGGTGACGGTAAAATCTCTTTCCTTTAGCCTTACAACCCATGAATTTGGAAGCGGCTTGCCGGAATGAAAATCCTGAATTAATCTTAACAGTGTTTTGCGCGAGTATTTAATGCGGTAATAAATACCTATACCCGATGCCATGTAAAACATAACTACTCCAGCCACCACTATTGCATGAGTTTTCGCGGAAGGATCGTTCTTACCGGAAAGACCAGCGTCTATAGCAGCTGCTGCACCTATTAAAGGAGTTAGCACAAGTGAACCCGCCCCTATCCAGATGGCTTTATTCGCATCATTGCGCTTTCTAAAAAATAAATTTACGAGCGCGATGAGGCTGTCGTTGTTTTCTGATAAGGCAATAAAATCTAACTTCTTTAAAGAAGTAGCCTTTTTGTTTTCATTCGAAACTACCGTTTGACCACCGGCACATGTACCGGATAACAAAAAAAAGGCGAGTATTATATTTCTCATAAATTCAACAGGTTAATCTTTGTTTTCAGTTTTCTGTAGTGTTCCGTTTTCATAAACCTGAAATAGCAAAACGATATGTTGTATTTGTACAGAAGGTGATCCGGTTACAGGATTGCCACCTGGCAATAACCAGCGTTGTTCAAATTCAAATTTTAACATGTAGTGATCATCCTTTTTACGAAGGTTGGTTGTAACCAGGCGTTGATCTAACAGGTCGAAGGTCTGATAGCTTTTAAATTGAAGCGCAGTTAACCGGTAGTGTACATTGTCCAACGATTGTTCAATCGGCCACGCTACGTACAAAGTCTGTTCATGATTCTCAACACCGGATAAAGCAATGATTACGTTGCGGTTAAAAATGGTTGTTGAGAATACCGTATCTGGTAAAATATTATTGGTAAAAGCCAGGGAAGCAAAAGCTTCTGCTGGAGCCTCATGCACGTTCAGGTAAATCAACGACTCACCAAATTCCGGTTCGCTTTCATTTGATGGAGCTAACTTCACTTCACCGTTTTCAAGTTCTATCTTTCCGTCTTTAGTAATATAGTAAGCGGCCGCATACGATGGCCCAATTGTTTCTTCGCGCCCGGTAACTTCAGTAATAGTAAACCGCTTGCTATCTGAAAAATGAAAATCGCGTTGGTAAAGTACACCAGAGGCACCAATCACTAAATGATCTACAACCTGGTTATCACCATCAAGGGTAAAAATAATATCATATTCTTCTTCCTCCAGTACATTTCCGGTAAGTAGCTGAAGCAGGTAAATCTGAGCGGACACTGCAGAGCCTAATCGCATACAGTAAATTTTACTTTCATTAGCATTCATCAATTCGCCAAGCAAAATATTGGTGGGGGCCTGGTGAAACTGGATCAATTCATTATATGAACTATCAAAATCAACAGGAGATTTTAATTTAATCCTCTCGAAAAGGTTAAGTAAACAGGTTTGTACCTGATTACTGCCGGTAAGGGGAACTCCGTAAGCAAGGGTATCTGGTGCAGAAACCGTTGGTACTGAAGTTAAACAACTCTCGGCCGCTTGATTGCATGAATAAATTAATGCTACTAATAGCAAGCCAGGTAATAGAAAAGAATTTCCTGGTACTAAAGTTTCTTTTTGTTTTAAGCAGTTCCTGAATGAACTGCTTACCCGGGTTTCTAATTTTGCATTAGCTTTATCCATACCACAAGTGCTTAACATTGTCGGAATAATTATTGAAAGAATACGGGTTGTTGACTACCTAAAAAGAAAGATTCAAACTCCAGGTTGCTTTTGTATTTTGAGGGTGGGCTACCGGCAAACTGTTTAAATTCATGAATCATGTGCGCCTGATCGTGATAGCCCAACTCCGCTACAATATCCAACATGCTGCACTTTCTTTTTAACATTGCAATAGCCCTGTTAAACCGAAGAATTTGCATGTACCGCTTGGGTGTAACACCTATCACCAATTGAAATTTTTTTTCAAGATACCGATCACTGATGCCCAGCTTTCGGGCCACCAGATCCACCCGCACATCGCCATGATGCATCATGTGAAGTGCCTGCGAAAGCTGGTGATCATTCTGCGTGGATGCGCTGCTTATTTGTTTACATAAAAAATCCTCCAACCGCTCTTTTCGCAGGAGGTTATTTTTTGCCTGTCGGATATCGTACACCAACTCGTTCGATGCACGCCCGAGAATGTCCTGCAGCGGTACTGCCTGATCAGTCAATTCCTTCATAGGCACACCAAATAATGCGGTAAAAGAGTGTGGCCAAAATTCCACAGCCATATTTTTTATTTCACCAACAAAATCAAGATCAACCTGATAACGTGAAATGGGACCCAAAACACCACCCTCCATTACCGGATTTGTTTTGCCATCGGCTACATGTACGGTATGAAAACGATCGCCATATAAAAACTCCAACGTGGGTATAACATAAGGCAGTACGGGTTGCCGGTATCGGGATACTTCCGGGAAGGAGCCTTCATAAAAACAGATTCGCTTAACATACCTTGCTAAGGCATCATTCGGGCTCCATGTTATAAATTTGAACATAAGCGTAGGTTTGTAAGCCAGTATTTTACTTCGTGTTGGCTTACCAAAGTTGCTTACTTACACTACGCGAAATGACACCATTGCGTAACTGTAACGCCCGGGTTAGTAAGTGTTAAGATTGGGATTAACTATGTGCTGGCGCAGAAACCAAATTAAAGAAAGCTGGCCTTGGTAGTTACGGGTAAAAAGGAAATCAGCGCTGTTACCGCGTGAGAAATACTTATTGTGAGATAAAAACAAATGCAGAATAGATCTGCATAATGTCTTCTAATAATTGACCATCTTCCGTTTGGATCAGATACAAAGTGTACACTTCTGCCTTTTGTTTATTAGTAAAACCTCCCAACGAAGGAGTAAGAAAAACTTTATTCTGAGATAGCCGCTGCCCCTGATAACCGGCTACCTGTTCATTAAGATTAAACAACGAAAAATACGCGGCAGGAACATTATCTACTGAAACAAGTATGAAGTTATCAAATTCAGCATGCTGAATTTCAAACTTCTTTCCGCGAAAATGTCCTTCCAGTCGTTGAACCCGCTGAGGCCCCATGCTCATTTCATTCTCGGTGTACCATCCACCCCATATATTTAATTTTTGTTTGCCCGTGCGTACCGTATCCGAATAATCTGTTTCCTGCACATACACGAATTGTCCGTATAAATCATCTTTCCAAAATACTTCACCAACAATAGGAGAAGCAAGACTCACGTTTATCCTGTCGGTGCGTGTCCATTGCTCGGTTTGTATAATATAATTGAAGCGGATTTTTCGTTCCTGATCCGGATCAAATGTTACGGTTGCCCTGCGTTCAATTTCTTCATTTACGGTGTAGCTTACGTTAAACCCGGTAACTCCAGACAAAATTCCTGATACCAGGCGATCTTTATTCAATAAACGACCTTTTGTAATCACAGCACCTTCTTTCACCTTAAATAAGTTAACAAGGGTTGATGAGTCTTTTTGAATTTCGAAATAGGTATGCCCCGATGCTGTTGACGCCCGAAGCATTACAAAGGTTTCACGATTGGGCAACCACGCATCCAGCCTGTGCATTTCCTCTTCAGTAGAACCCACCCGGATTACTTTAGGCTGTGGAGGCCGCAGGCCAAGCACCTCATCTGTTGTTTGACAAACAAACCGGATAAAGTCACTTTGACCCAACCAACGCGCTGTTTTAAAATATAAGGAAGAGGATATGGGTTCAATCTCGTGGCGGATCTTATTGTTGAAAATCGTGCCGCGTTTATCGCGAATAATAATATCCATGTCCCAATAAATGGCGTAACCAGTTGTTGCCCGCGTAATGGCTGAATTAATACTGATATAATAGTCAGCAGTAGCGGGTATTATTTTAGGAAACTTATTTTTTGCTTTCCCAAATCCCATAATAACCTGATAGCCTGCTTCCTGAGGCATCAACACCTCATTGCAGTTGAGGTACTTAGCCAGGCTATTTGCGATTGTTTGAAATACGGAATCCTTTACATATCGGTAGTTAAAATAATTCGGAATAGTTTGCTCCTCAACCCAACGAAGCGAATGATTGATTTGAACCACCTGTGCGCGCTTAGCTTGCGATTGAAGTGATAACGATAAGCTAAAAAATATCCAGAAAAAAAGGTTTGATTTTGTCATGATGTAACTGCTTACTATTATCAACCGCAGGTGTTTTTGATCCAAGGCATTAACTACAGATTTTTGCTGTCCGATAGGAGGTTCGGCTAATAATCAAAGTTGTTTGATTAATTATTACCGATGCACACGAATGTGTAACTGCTCGATTTGATTTAGTAAGTGTAGCATTTGGTGTTTAGCTTATTACCGAAGCGGAAGCCGCGCGAGTAAATCCGCCTTCTTTCGGACGGAGACTTCTATTTCGGAACCATCGGCCATTACAGCAACCCCACCCTGGCCTTTGCGGTATTCAACCAAGTGAGCCAGGTTAATAAGGTGACTATGATGCACGCGCACAAAGGTTTCTGCACCCAGTAATTCTTCATACTCTTTTAGCGTTTTAGAAACCAAAACTGAAGGCTCGCCCTGAAGATGAAACGATGTGTAGTTGCTGTCCGACTCCAACCGAATAATATTTTTAATGGGGATAAACCGATAGCCGGTTAGTGTTGGAATAGCAATTTTATCCATGTTTTGCTGATGTTGATGAACCTGGCTTAGCAAACTTTCAATTTGTTGCAATGAGGTACGGATATGCGCCTGTTCATTAAATCTTTTAATTGAATCTACTACATCCGCAGCACTTACTGGTTTTAGCAGATAGTTAAGTGCATTAAACTGAAATGCCCGCAAGGCATATTTATCGTATGCTGTTGTAAAAATAACCTCGTAGTGAATGTCGCGCGAACGCTGAAGAACAGAAAAACCATCTTCACCAGGCATGTTTACATCTAAAAAAACCAAGTGTGGGCGGTGCGTGTAAATAGCTTTTACTCCTTCATCTGCCGAGGAGCAGGTCTGCCGAATATTAACTTCGGGGCAATGATCGTTTAGCTTAGCCACAAGCGAATCAATGCAGGGTGGTTCATCGTCAATAATTACAGCGTTAATTTTCTCAGTGGCTTGCACATTCGAAAGATAGCAATTATCAGGCGGTAGCGGCTAAAGCCCTTTCCAAAAAAATAATTATTTCGGTACCGGTTGCATTGCCTGCGGCATCGGAAAGGTCGGCTATTTCGAGCCGGGCGAATACGCCATGCGATGATTTTAACAAATTCAATCGTTCAGTAGTAATTCGAATTCCCATGGATTGGTGTCCTCGTCCGTCAAGTAATTTATGGTTGGCTGCTGCTGCCCTTCCAATACCATTATCTTTTATACGAACCGTAACTTGTTCTGACGTTCCTTCCGCGCTGATTTCAATTTTTCTATCGGGCAATAAACTCGGACCGATGCCGTGTATAAGCGCATTCTCTACAAAAGGCTGAAATAAAAGTGGTGGAACCTGGAAGTCCAGTAACGCATCGGGTGCCTGAATGGTATATGAAAATGACTGTTGAAATCGCATCTGTTCAATGGATAAAAAAACTTCGAGGCAAGAAAATTCTTGTTCTAAAGTAATAAGTGAATGTTCTGAGTTTTCCAAAACTTGCCGAACCATTTTTGCAAACCGCGTAAGTAAATCGGAAGCTTTATGGCGTTCATTTTTAAGAATAAAACCATCGGCAGCAGCCATGCAATTGAAAATAAAGTGCGGGTTCATCTGCGCACGCAGGGCAATTTGCCGGGTTTCTGCAATGCGGGTATTCAACTCAAACAACTCGCGTTCTTTTAACATAACTTTTTTACGCGACTGTACATCGCGCGCATATATAATGATGCCTGCCACCAATGCTACTACCAGTAACGAGCCAATCATTACAAAAACTAATAGTTGCCGTTTCTTTTCCTGCTCTATTTGATTCAGTTCATTATCAAATTTCAATTGCGCTATTTGTTGTTCTTTTAACTGGGTTTGATATTTGGTTTCCAACTCGGCAGCCGCGCGAAGTATATTTTGGTCGTAGATACTATCCTGATAGTTCCACGCTTCTGAAAGTGATGTGAATACACCTGCTGCTTGCCCGACTGCTTTGTAATACCGGGCATTTGCCTTGTACGCTTCTACCAACAGTGATTTTTGTTTGGATTGTTTTGCAAAAAACAACGCTTGTGAAAAATAACGATTAGCCTCCTGCATTTTTTTGGTGTTTAATGCAGCGTCTCCCAACTGAATGTTAATGAACACTTTGTTTTCCAAACTACCCAGATCATTGCTCAGCTCACTGCTTTTCTGCAAGTGTTGGGCTGATTTCCGCTGCGATTGCTCCTGTAAAGAATCTTTTTTTAAGATGCGCGCCAATTGCACATGCGCATCGGCCTCTGCTCCTTTATCATTTATGCGGGTGGCTAAAGTAAGCGACTTTTCGGTATAGATGTGGGCAGAGTCCAGCATACCCAATTGGTCATAAGCCTTACCAATATTAAGGTATGGTTCAGTAGCACGATGTTCCCTTCCCAGTTTTAAAAAAATTGAAACAGCAGCCTGATAATAGGCAATCGATTCTTTCCATCTACGTTGTGCAAAAACCTCTCCACCCAGGTTGTTCAACAAACCGGCTTCGTTACTTTTATCATTCAGGTTTCTGTAAAGTTCCAACGAATTTAAGAAATGCTTAATTGCCACATCGGTTTGCTGACGTTTGTTGAAATAATTGCCCAGCAATAACTCGTAACCAGCGGTATAGCGGGCATCGTTCAGATTTTTCACAAGCACTTCTAACTCCTCTATCAACTTGGGTAAAGGCATTGCTGCCCAGTTTTCCAATTGCATATAAACATCGGCCAGGCGTTGGCGCGATCTAACCTGCAATGCCAGTACTTGCTCCTTATCCGCCAGTGAAATAGCCTCTTGTAAAAAATAAGCAGCGCTATCCCTTCTGCTTAATTCGTAATAACCCATGCCCGCGAAAAGTGAGAATACACATTTAGACGAATCGTGGTTATGAAGTTGCGATAATGCTATACCCTGCCGCGCGGTACTTACAGCTAATTGAAAATTACCAGCCTGGCCAGCCGATGAGATTTTACGCAGGTATGCTTGCCGTTGCACTGCAAACGATTCTGATTGCCCTTTTGCCATTACGGACAGACAGCAGATAATTAGTACCTGAAAAATAAACCGACCTATCATATCAAGAAGGTGAAAATAATAAATTCCAATCCTTTTTCTATCACCTTATGGTTGGTGTATTTAAAATCCAAAACCTGATAAATTGAATACCCGCTTGTGTTCGGTTTTTTACAATCATTAACAGAATACCACGTTTACTTTTGATTAAAAAAAAATTGTATGAAACATCTAAGACTACTTTCGATTCTTTTTTTGGCGGGTATTTCTCTTTTATCATCGTGCAATGAGGAGGAAGATATTCCGGCTGATAACACCCGCACGTTACTTACCAATGGTACCGCTAAAGTCTGGAAAATCAGTGCCCGAAAATTTAATGGTGTGGATGATTGTATTGGCACATGCGAATTAAAGTATAGCAAGTGGCGGTTCAGCGATAACAACCAACTTAAACTATCAACTTACACCTGTTTAGCAGAACCTTGCGAAGATGGTTTAAGCATGATCTCGCAGGATGCGGACACCTTCACCTGGACATTAAACGGCAAACAACTTACGTTAGGAGGTTTCTTTAATGTAACAATTGTATCTATTTCTGAAACCGAGCTTAAGTTGCGTACAGATATTGGTGGATTTATTCAAGATGAAACATTTGTAGCCGTTGCTGATAATCCGTTTCCTACACGAACTCAATTTATTGCCGGAAATAGCAGCAAAGTATGGAAGTACGAAAAACGAATCGTTAATGGAGAGGAGGTTCCACTTTCGGCATGTTTGTTGGCTACCCGTTTTACAAATTTTGCCAACGGCAATCTTACAACTACTTACACAAATGGATGTCTTCCTAATACAACCGGAACCTGGCGATTTGAAGATGCAGAATCTACCTATGTATCAGCGCGAGAAGGCGGGCCAACCATTCACTTTAATATTTGGGAAATCAGTTATGAGCGTTTGGTTATATCGTATATAGATGGCATGGGCAATCAGGTAGTATTGTACCAGGTGCCGGATGAATCTTAAACACTTATTATTTTCGATTTGCCAGCACCGTGAAATAAAATATCGACCCTTTGCCCTCCTGGCTCGATACCCATATCGAACCGCCTCCTTGCTGCACAAATTCTTTACAAAGTTGCAATCCAAACCCCGATCCTCTTTCACCGCCTGTACCAATTGTGCTCGTTCGGCTTTCCCATTCAAATAAGCGAGCCAGGCGTTCGGGCGCTATACCCGAACCGGTATCCTGAACAGCAATTTCAACTTTATCGGGTTGCTTACGAGCGGTAATAGTTATGGTACCAACGCTGGTAAACTTATTAGCATTAAGAATTAAATTTCTAAGAATCGCTTTTACAAGGTTCACATTAATCCATCCTTCCAGGTCGGTTTCAATTTTATTCAGAATGGTGTTCTGCTTTTTTTCAAACAAGAGATGATTTTCTTCAATAAGTTCTTCTACTAATGGCCGTAATGGTGTTTGTGAAAATTTAAGTTGGGTTTGCGTAAATTGTATAGCTGCCCACTCCAGTAAGTTGGTAAGCAAACTATTGGCTGCGGCAAATCCACGCTTTACATCCGGCAAAAATTTTTTAAAATCCTCCTGAGTTAAGTTATACTTTTCGGCCAGTTCAAGCAATCCGAATAAAGAGTTAAGCGGACTGCGTAAATCATGGCTAATAACCGAAATTAGTTTGCTGTTGGCATCATTCAGGAGTTTTAACTCTAACACCTTTTTTCGAAGCTCCATTTGTTTTACAACTTGCCTGGCCAGAACAGAAAGATAGTATTGTTGGCTTTCCGTTAGTTCGCGAGGCTTTGTATCCAAAACACATAACGAACCTAAACGAAAACCATCAGGATTGATAAGCGGCATGCCTGCATAAAACCGAATATCGGGATTGCCGGTTACAAGCGGATTATTCGCAAATCGTTCATCGCGCGTAGCGTCTGGCACAATTAACAATTGTTCATCTAAAATTGTGTGGGCACAAAAGGCTTCTTCGCGCGGGCCCACACTGTGTGGCAAGCCAATTTTTGCTTTTAACCACTGTTGCGAAGAATCAATTAATGTAATGGCTGACATGGGCATATCACATATCCGTGAGGCCATTTCTACCAATTCGTCAAACTCCTGCTCGGGTGGTGTACCGGTTAGTTGATAAGTCTGCAAAGCCGCTACCCTTTCCTGGTCGTTTTCGGGAATATGCATGGTATTTTATTTAACACTCACATGTAAGTATTTCTCTAAGATAAAATACGCAAGCCTGACACACAATAATTTTTTTAACCGATAGCCAGGTTTTATTACGTACGAATTATAATAGCCATTCGTATGTTGTTTCTGATTTTCAATTGCAAACTATACCGCACGAATTGAACCCACAATGAATTTGCTGTGTAGGTAAAATCAGGAATGAAATTACTGGTAAACGTAAACTATCCAACAGGTATTAAAGATTTTAGTGTTAACAATAAAATAACCTGCATCCCCATGTTCATTCTACTTCGCACTCTACCTTGCAAAATTTTAATTCTTGTTAAATGTTTAAACTTTTTGCTATCAACTCCATACGTAGCCGTATGGTAACTAGCTTTTTATTGTTAACACTTTTAATTCTGCTTCTTGCCCTGGTATCCTTTTTTACCCTGAACCGGACTATTGATGTAGCGCGCATTCATAGCAACATTAACAAACTCGAAATTGTAACCTTTAAATCTGATCCAAAAACGACTCGCACTTTTTAGAACTTGAAACTATTCAGGAAAATTACTTTAAAACCCATCAAAGCAGGTTTTTGGATAAACGAGATAGTCTTAACAAAAGCATTGAAGAAAAAATTAACGACTTAAAAAATGAAGAACATTCAACACTACACAGCAGTTTACTTAAAACCTTAACCGGTATTGATAGTTTATTAAACGGCTACAACACAGTATTTGCAAAACTGGAGGGACTAATATACAAAAAGGGCTTTAAAGACTATGGGTTGGAGGGTGCCATGCGTTACAATGCACACCAATTGGAAGAATCGATACCTAAAACATACATAGCCGAGTTATTATATTTACGCAGACATGAAAAAGATTTTCTGCTCCGACACGATACGGCTTACCTGACATCATTTAAGTTACGCGCACACCAACTGTTAAAGCAACTGAACCAACATCCACAACAAAACCAGCAAGCCATTGAATTTCTAAACGGGTACAGTAACTTGTTTTTAAGTATTGCCGCCATACAATTGGAAATTGGCCTTACTGAACAAACCAGCCTGCATTATACCATCAACTCACTATCATCGCGTATTAGCGAAGAGTTTTACCAACTCTCCGAATATTCTTACCAGCAATCATCTGCAGAACAAGAAAATGCACGGCTCTTATTTGTGGTTGTACTTTTGGGTGCTATTCTGTTTTCAATATTTTCTGCCTATTGGATTTCCAAGCGACTTACCGAACCCATTACCTGGCTTTCACGTTTGGTCAACAGTTCAATACAAACACGTACCACACATGCCGTTGATTTAAGTTTACGAAATGCCGCTGATGAAATTGTAGTGCTTACGGCCTCTTTCAAAAAACTAATTGACCAAACGCGGATACAGATGAACGAAATTGAAAAAAAATCGAACCTGCTTCGAAAGCGGAACAAAGAACTGAAAAGAGTAAATCAAGAACTGGATCAATTCTTATACAGCAGCGCTCACGATATGCGTTCACCGCTCAGCTCGCTCCTGGGCCTTATACACCTTGCACGGTTAGACAATAAAGATGAAAAGCTTAATGCCTACTTCACCATGATGGAGCGTAGCGTAAACCGGCAGGAATATTTTATCGGGCAAATTGTAAGTTTCTCAAAAAATAAATTCACACCACTTTTACCCGAAAAAATTCACTGGCACAATCTGGTAACCGAACTACTAGCCGACCATGAATTTGCCCCGGGCGCCAATAATATTGAAAAGCAAGTAGTTATTCATTCCGATTTTGATTTCTATTCTGATAAAGCACGGATCACAATTATTTTGAATAATCTAATTTCAAACTCAATCCGTTATAGCGATTTAGAAAAGCCTAACCCATACATGCGGATAGAAATTACCACTACCAGCAGCGAAGTTCTACTTGAGTTTTCAGATAACGGTATTGGTATCGGTCGTGATCACCTCAACAAAATATTTGGTATGTTTTACCGTGCCCATAGCCATTCAAAAGGGTCAGGTCTTGGGTTATTTATTTTGTATAAAACAGTAAGGCGTATGCGCGGTACAGTTATCGTTACATCAGAAGAGAAAAAGGGCACCACCTTTATTATAAAACTACCCATGTTGGCACTTTATCCTATCACAACAAGTGGCTGAAAGGACGCGGCTAGTCAGCTCTATGAAATAGCCTGTAATGTACCACTACCGAAAATACCGTGCCTTTCAATTTTCGATCATCGTTGCTTTTATTCAACTGGCTAAAACCTTTAAAATACCTTATGCCGAAACTAAATTTATCTACTTCATACCCTATAGAAGGTACAAGTCCAAAACCAACTTTATTCATCGATTTTAAATTATTTTCAATTGTGGTAAAACCTCCAATCTCATCTCTATACTTGTAATGAGAACTTAACAGATAAGATACCTGCGGTCCGGCCATAAAATAAAAGTGAGGCGAAAAATTATATTTAACAAACATAGGCATGGCCAGAAAATCAAACTTTTGAGTGCTTGTCATTTTACCTTCTCCACTGTCTGTCCATTGACCGGAGGCGCTGGCCCCTTCAGTAGAGTAAAGTAGTTCTACCTGCAATGATATTTTATCGGAAAGCTGCGAAGATGCATCAACCCCAACATTAAAGCCAATTCGTGGCTTTTGAGAATACTCGTACCAATTAAAATAACGATAAACTATATCCCCAGAAACCGTGGAAACATTCAAGCCACCCCTTACTCCCAATTTTACCTGTTGTGCACATGTAAATGTTATTGATGATACCAGCAGACAGCTAAAAAAAAGAAATTGTTTTTTCATTAGTATTTAAATTTTTACGGCATAAAAATAGGCTGCCGGTAAACAGGCCTCAATCCTTAAAAAAGATGATTTTTTTCTGAGCTTTTCCGGCAATAGGCCACGCCAGCAAGCATAACCCAAAATAGATTATCCAATAAAATCCATAGCTGTTCGATATTTGTAATGTCGAACGACAGATTAAAAGGATTTTAATCCGCCAAGCATTTAAACTATGCAAATAAGATAAAGATAGGACATCCCCTTTAAACTACATTTCAAATCACCTCAGTCACATTCCTCAACTTTCTCCTTCCGCATTCCCTTCCCCTTCGTATTTTTGTGCTTACGCTCACCACTATGATCGTTTTCTTTCGCGCTCCGGGCGCAACCCTCTATGCCGTTGACACCTCCCAACCTTTTGGTAATCAGGATTATGAAAAATTAATTTGGCTTTTTGGTGGCGGCAAGCCCCTGCAAGAAAAATTCCTTACCGGTTATTTCATCGGCCCACGCAAGGAGATGATTACCCCATGGAGCACCAATGCCGTGGAGATTACCCAAACCATGGGTATAACCGGCATTACCCGCATCGAAGAATTTACAGAAGCCACGGCCACCACGACCCACGACCGCATGTTGCAACGGTTGTATAATGGACTTGATCAGGAGCTGTTCACCGTTCACCACACGCCCGAACCCATTCTTGAGATTGACGACCTCAAAACCTATAACGAAAAAGAAGGCCTGGCTTTAAGTCAGGAAGAAATAGATTACCTGAACGATGTAAGCTGGAAACTGGGGCGCAAACTTACCGATAGCGAAGTGTTTGGTTTCTCGCAGGTGAACAGCGAACACTGCCGCCATAAAATTTTTAACGGAACGTTTATTATCGATGGCGAAGAGAAGCCAGCAACCTTATTTCAGCTCATTAAAAAAACTTCAAAGGAAAATCCCAACTACATTGTTTCGGCTTACAAAGACAATGTGGCTTTTATCAAAGGTCCACGGATTGAACAGTTTGCTCCGGCTTCGGGCGATAAGCCCGATTACTTTCAGGTAGAAGATTTTGATTCGGTTATTTCGCTTAAAGCAGAAACGCACAATTTCCCCACTACCGTTGAACCATTCAATGGTGCCGCTACCGGTGGCGGTGGCGAAATTCGCGACCGACTTGCAGGTGGCAAAGGTTCTATTCCGCTATCAGGCACAGCTGTTTACATTACTTCTTATCCCCGTTTAGAAAATGGAAGGCCTTGGGAAAAAAAGTTTGAAGCGCGCAAGTGGCTGTATCAAAACCCGGCCGAGATCTTAATCAAAGCTTCAGATGGTGCAAGCGATTTTGGAAACAAATTCGGTCAGCCCCTGATTGGTGGTAGCGTGCTTACGTTCGAACACATGGAACACAACAAAAAATTTGGGTTCGATAAAGTAATTATGCTGGCCGGTGGCGTAGGTTATGGCAAAGAGAAAGACAGCAAGAAAGAATCGTTGCAGCCAGGCGATAAAATAATTTTAATGGGTGGCGATAACTATCGCATTGGTATGGGTGGAGCAGCGGTGTCATCGGTAATTACGGGCGAGTTTGCGAACGCGCTCGAACTAAATGCCGTGCAACGATCAAACCCCGAAATGCAAAAGCGGGTAATGAATGCCATTCGTGCATTGGTGGAATCCAAACACAACCCGATTGTTTCCATTCACGATCATGGTGCCGGTGGCCATTTGAATTGTTTCTCCGAATTATTGGAAGAAACCGGTGGCACGTTGGAGATTGATAAACTCCCGATAGGCGACCCCACTCTTTCTGATAAAGAAATCATTAGCAACGAATCGCAGGAGCGCATGGGCATAGCCATGCACGAAAAAGATGTTGATACGTTAAAACGTGCTGCCGAACGTGAGCGTGCACCCCTGTACGTAGTGGGTACAGCTACAGGCGATAAGCAGTTTACGTTTGTTGATAATAAGAAAAACACAAAACCAGTTGAACTGGCATTGAGTCATTTGTTTGGTTCTTCGCCTAAAACCATTCTGCACGACAAAACCACATCCATCGCTTACGCGGAAGTGCGTTACGATGCAAACCAACTTACTACCTATATCGATCAAGTATTACAATTGGAAGCGGTAGCTTGTAAAGATTGGTTAACCAATAAAGTAGATCGTTCCGTAACGGGTCGCGTGGCCACACAACAAACCTGCGGACAAATTCAATTGCCATTGAACAATGTTTCTGTAATGGCGCTTGACTTCACCAGCAACAAAGGTATTGCAACCGGTATCGGTCACGCACCGGGTGCAGCATTGGTGAATGCCGCAACTGGTAGCAAACTGGCTATTGCTGAATCATTATTAAATATTATTTGGGCACCACTTACACACGGCTTAAAAGGTGTTTCGCTTAGCGCGAATTGGATGTGGCCTGCCAAAAATGAAGGTGAGAATGCACGGTTGTATAAAGCGGTAGAAGCGGTGAGTGACTTTGCCTGCAAGCTTGGCATTAATATTCCTACCGGAAAAGATTCACTTTCGATGACGCAGAAATACCCGAATGGTGAAGTAGTGTATTCGCCCGGTACCGTTATTATTTCGGCTGTAGCCGAAGTGAGTGATATTCGAAAAACTATTTCACCTGCTTTGCACCCTTTAAGTGGTTCCAAAATTATTTACATCGATTTTTCAAAAGATAGTTTTCAATTAGGCGGCAGCAGCTTTGCGCAGATTGTAAATCAACTGGGCACAACTACACCTACCATTACTGATGAAAATTATTTTGTTGCTGCATTTGAAGCCGTGCAGCAACTCATCAAACAAGATCTGATTTTAGCTGGTCACGATATTTCATCGGGCGGACTAATTACTACCCTGCTTGAAATGTGTTTCCCTACTCCGGGTGCAGGCATAAACATCAGCATAAGCGAACTGGGCACCGATGTGATTAAAGTTCTCTTTGCCGAAAATCCGGGTATTGTGTTGCAGGTTACGAATGTTGCTGCTGTTGAAAAGGTTTTATCAGCCAACAAAATCAAATCAGTAACGCTTGGTGAAGTAACAAACACGCGACAGTTAACAATTGACAATCGACAATTGGCAATTGATAATTTAAGAGATACGTGGTTTAAAACTTCTTACCTGTTAGATGCGATGCAGCGTACCAAAGGTCATGCAGTACAGCGCAGGGATAATATTTTCAACCAGCCGCTGGAGTATAAATTTCCAACGCACTTTAACGGAAGTTTCGCTTCTTTCAACATTGATCCAAAACGCAGAACGCCCAGCGGAATCAAAGCTGCTATTATTCGGGAGAAAGGCGTGAACGGTGATCGGGAAATGGCCTATGCACTTTACCTCGCAGGCTTTGATGTAAAAGATGTACACATGACCGACCTGATGACCGGGCGCGAAGATTTAAGCGAAGTAAACCTGATTGTGTTTGTGGGCGGATTCTCCAACTCAGATGTGTTGGGTTCGGCTAAAGGTTGGGCGGGTGCGTTCTTGTACAATCCCAAAGCAAAAGCAGCGCTGGATAATTTCTATAACAGGAAGGATACATTGAGTTTAGGTGTGTGTAACGGTTGTCAGTTAATGATGGAGCTTGGGTTGATCAACCGTGAAGTTGAGATGAGCGCCCATCCAAAAATGCATCATAACGGTTCGGGTAAGTTTGAATCCACTTTTATCAGTATCAGCATTCCGAAAAACAATTCGGTAATGTTGAGCAGTTACGAGGGTTCAACCCTGGGTGTATGGGTTGCACATGGCGAAGGTCGTTTTGATTTGAAAGGTCATCACAACTACGCGATTGCCGCCACGTACACTTACTTGCAATACCCGGGCAATCCAAACGATTCGGATTATGGTGTGGCTGCCTTATGTTCTAATGATGGAAGGCACCTGGCCATTATGCCACACATTGAACGCTCCTTGTTCCCCTGGAACTGGGGCTACTACCCTGCCAATCGTAAGCAAGATGAAGTGGGCCCGTGGATTGAAGCTTTTGTTAATGCAAGGGAGTGGGTAAAAAAAGGTTCTCACTAATTTATTTACCCGGTGTACAATTTCTATTGCACCTAGGTCCTAATAAGAACGGGAGCTAAACTTAATGGAAACATTCCAACCTATTGTTCAACAAATGCATCTGTAATTTGAAAAGCAATAGCAATTGGCGATTTAGTACAGGTTTTTGCTATGCCTAAAGTCACGACTAACTAAAACTTTGTAAAAGTGAAAAAATTAGCAACCTGCACCATTATATTTTTCTTCATGAATAGTTTTTTTGCTGCCTGTTGCCTCATACCCACTACCTGCGGCTGTGGCGAAAACAAAAATTCATCTTATAGAGCTTCTGATTTTAGCCTTTCAACATTTTTGCTTGATGCTAACGGACAACCGGATTTTACAAAACCGCTACCTGCTGGCACTGCCATAAATCATACTGAATTTACCTTCGTGTTTACACCTGTAATAATCAATATTTCTGCGCAACAAAAACTAAGTGCTTTTCCGGGTAGTGCTTATGCCTGCGATATTTCCGATAACCCTATGCAGGAATTTAATTCCATAAAAATTACCAGCAACCAGGTATATGCTACTGCTTCAGGAGTGTTTGCGGCCGGAGAAGATTTAATTTCACTTTTTACCCTGAGTGGCTTATCAATTCCTGATTTCATTGCCGGACTTAACCGATCCGTAACCAGAACATCATTCACGATGGTCATTAATCAGGCACCGATTGCTTCTTCCGTTCATCAATTTACCTTTATGTTTCACTTATCAGACGGTGGTACTTTTACTATTGTTTCTGATTCCATTGAATTGAATTAATCATGCACTTCCTCATCACCAGCACGCAAAACCCCAAAATCAAAAGCCTGCTTGCGCTGGAGAAACCACGCGAACGCAGAAAGCAGCAACTATTTGTTGTAGAGGGTGCCCAAGAAGTGCGCATGGCTATAGAAGCCGGTTATAGAATGGGTAATATTTTTTTTTGTGAAGAAATTCTGAATAAAAAAGAATCGGGCGACTTGCTGCAACAGGACAAGTTGCTGATTCCGGTTTCAAAAGAAGTGTTCGATAAAATTGCCATCCGCGAAAGCACGGGTGGTATTCTGGCTGTAGCCGAACAAAAAACACATCGGCTGCAGGATATTAAGTTAAGTGCAAACCCGCTGTTATTAATTCTGGAAGCAGTAGAAAAACCAGGTAACCTGGGTGCTATTTTACGCACAGCTGATGCTGCCGGAGTGGATGCCGTTGTTATTTGCGATCCGCAAACTGATTTTTATAATCCCAATGTAATCCGCAGCAGCGTGGGTTGTGTGTTTACCAAACAGATTGCCTCGGCTACCAGCGAAGAAACTATTCGTTGGCTGAAGCAGAACCACATCAACATTTATTGCACCTACCTGAAAGCTTCAAAACCTTATTACCAAACCGACTTTACAAAACCGTGCGCCATTGTAATGGGTACAGAAGCAACGGGGCTATCTAACCTTTGGGTACAAAACAGCGCTGCCAACATCATAATACCCATGCAGGGTATAATCGACTCGATGAATGTTTCTAATGCCGCAGCCGTAGTGGTGTTCGAAGCTCGCAGACAACGTGGATTTTTGTGAAAATTGAAAGTTAAACTTTCAAAATTCACAAAATGTAGTCTATTTTTGTGAAAATTGAAAGTTAGGATTTCAAAATTCATATATAAATGCTGAAACGAGCGTTATCAAACAGCGTGGCAGCCTCGCTGCAACAAGCACCTGTGGTGGCCTTGCTTGGTCCACGCCAGGTAGGAAAAACCACACTTGCTTTAACTGAAGCAGCACTTCAATCCAAAAAAAGTATTTACCTGGATCTGGAACTCGACAGCGATCTGAATAAATTATACGATGCCGAGAGTTATTTAAAAAGGTTAGACAATCATCTGGTAATTATTGATGAAGTTCAACGTAAACCCGACCTGTTTCGTACACTTCGCAGCATTGTAGATATACGTAAGCGAGCTGGAGAAAAGGCAGGTCAGTTTTTATTATTGGGCTCTGCCTCGCGCGATTTGTTACAGAAGTCTTCAGAAACATTAGCAGGCCGAATTCACTACCTGGAACTAAGTCCGTTTAATGTAAGTGAAATTTATGCTGTTGATCCAACCGGATTTAATGCTGATAAATTATGGTTAAGAGGTGGCTTTCCGGATAGCTATCTTGCCGCCACAGAAGACGAAAGCTGGCGATGGAGAACTAATTTTATTTCAACATATGTAGAGCGGGATATCCCTAACATGGGACCTCGCATATCACCCCAACATATGAAGCGTTTCTGGGCTATGCTGGCGCATTACCATGGTCAGCAAACTAATTTCACTAAACTTGGCCACAGCCTGGAAGTATCCCATACAACTATAAAATCATATCTGGATACACTTACGGAGTTTTATATGGTACGTCAGATACAACCCTGGTCTGGAAACAGTAAAAAGCGGCTCGTGAAATCGCCCAAGATATACATTCGCGATAGCGGTATTTTGCATAAACTGCTCAATATTTCAACTTTCGAAAGTTTGATTGGAAACCCGGCATCAGGCGCAAGCTGGGAAGGTTTTGTAATTGAAAATATTATAAGTCAACTTTCTAATAAATGGAGATACAGTTACTACCGATCTACCTCGCAAAGCGAAATTGATTTAGTGCTGGAAGGACCCAACAAAGAAGTTTGGGCTGTTGAGGTTAAACGAGGGCTTGCCCCTACTGTTAACAAAGGCTTTCACACAGCAAGTGAAGATATTTCGGCAACTACCAGGTTTGTTGTCTATCCGGGGTACGAACGTTATCCAACTTCGAACGATACTGAGGTAATCGGGTTAACTGATTTTTTACATCTGGTCGCCAATAAAGCTACTTAGCACAATACTACAACTCACTACACCAATACCACAGTTCATTTCATAACGATTGTTGGAGTTGAATCCCAACCCCACCTTTGTTGCGTATCAGGTTTAAAAAGCCATTTTATGAAATTCGTTTATTTCCTGTTGTTTATAATGATTACCCATGCGGGGATCGGCCAGTCTGAAAGTGTAAGTGTATCTATATCACGCAACGACTCCAAAACAACCTACCGAACATCCGATGCTTTTAACAGTTTCAATATTGAAATTCGGGGTACAATTGAAGTGAGCGATGATGACCGCGACATTACCTCCCTGTCGAACGATGGTTATTTTGAAGTAACCAAAACCTCGTTTGGCACCAGGCGCACTATTAAAATTACACGCGAAGGCAGCGTGTTGATAAAACGCTATTACGAAGGTCGAACCGAAATAAATTTTGATCCGGAAGGGCGTAAGTGGCTTGCCGAAGTACTGCCCGAAGTTGTACGCACAACCACCATTGCGGCCGATAGCCGGGTGAATCGGTTTTTTGCAAAGGGTGGTACACAGGCCGTGTTAAACGAAATTGAGTTAATAAAAAGTGACCATGTAAAATCGCATTATGCACGCTTGCTTATGAAAAAGCCAGTGCTTGAAAAAGATTATGAGGCTGTGGTGCTGAAGGTTACCGGCAACATGAACTCCGACCATTACCTGAGCCAATTTTTACAAGATAACCTCGATAAATTCTTACGAAACAAAGAGGCCGCTGTTGCAGTATTTGCGGTTACCAACAAAATGAACAGCGATCATTACAAAACACAGGTAATTAAAGAAGCACTGCGGGTTCAGCCGGCCTCGACCGAAAGTGTCAAGGTTGCACTTGCATCGGCTTCTAAAATTAATTCTGATCATTACAAAACAGAAGTACTCTCCTCGTTAATGGAGCAACGTAACCTTACCGATGAGGTGTTGGCAGAAATGATTACAACCTCTAAATCCATTAGCTCCGATCATTATCGTTCAGTTGTATTGCGCAAAGCCCTTGAGCGCGACCTTTCGCCTGTAGCACATCAACGCACAGTTGAATCCATTAAGGATATAAATTCCGATCATTACAAATCAGAAGTAATAAGGTCAATGATCAGGCAAACCATCGATGAAAAGGTATTAAACGAGTTATTACCCGTTACCCGCTCCATCAAAAGCGATCATTACCGCACCGAGGTTTTAACCCGGTTGTTAGAGCGGCAAAATTTATCGGATGCAGCCTTTAAACTGGTGCTGGAATCGGCTTCGGGTATGGGCAGCGATCATTATAAATCGGAAGTATTGCGCAAAGCTATGGATCAATCAGACCTGAGTGATCCTAAGATAATTTCGTTGCTTGCTGCGGCTAAAAGCATTAATTCAGATCATTACCTCACCGAAGTGCTGGTTAGTACTGCACCGCGTGTGCGTAGCGGTAGCGAATCTTTGAAAAACGCCTACCGCGAAGCGGCCCGCAAAATAAGCTCTGAAACGTACTATGGCCGGGCTTTGCGTGCATTGGATCGCTAAAACCTTTTACAAAAATTAAGTAGTTTGGGGCTGCATGGCAGCCCTGCTTTCCTTTCTACCCCGCTTCATGAAAAAGTACAGCACCCTTGTACTCTTGTGTACCCTGCTCGCCATTGTATTCTTTGTGTATATATTTTATAGTGCCGAGGGAAGATTTCCATCTTTGAAATTCGAAGCCTATGAATTTATAGTATTTACCTTCATCATAAATGTTACTGCCTTTATTGCGTGGCAATTCGATAAACAGTTGGATAAGTGGATTGATTGGCGCACCCATTTCCTGTTGCGATTTATCTCAGGGTTTTTACTTAATGGAATTCTGGTTTTGCTACTCTCCATCACAGCCAGTGTGCTTTTGCTGGAAATCAGAAATGATGATGTAATCCGCATGGCCATTTTACTCATCATTACCCTATTCATTTCAGAGATTTTTTATGGCTTGTTTTATTCGTATCGCTACTATGCCAAAACCCAGGTTGAAGCCATGCAGTTGGAGCGGTTACAATTAGAATTACAATTCCAATCATTGAAAACTCAAATCAGTCCACATTACCTCTTTAATTGCCTCAACACAGTTTCATCGTTACTTTTCAAAGATACTGCCATGGCCGAGCAGTTTATTCGAAGAATGGCCGATACATTTCGTTATGTTATCGACAACCAAAAAGAGAAATTAGTAACAATTAGTAATGAGATTGAATTTGTGAAGGCCTACTATTACCTGCTACAAGCTCGTTACGAGCAGCATTTAACATTGGAAATAAACCTGCCCAAGAATTTATATAACACCCTTATTCCACCCATGACCTTGCAACTGCTGGTTGAAAATGCCGTGAAGCACAATAAAATTTCAAAAGAGCAACCCCTGCTTATTTACATTTCGGCTTTAGATAACACCCGCATTGTTGTGAGTAACTCAAAAACCAGTACCACTCAAGCCGAGAGCTTGCAAATTGGTTTGCACAATATTATTAACCGGTATCAGTTTTTTACAACCGAAAAAATAACTATCAAAAATGAAACACGCTTTATCGTAAGCCTGCCGGTAATCAAAGCACAACCTAAAGTCGCAACGCGTATATGAATCGCCTCTTCATACATCAGGCTATGTTTCGAATACTTTCAGCACCTGTGTTGGGGGTAATGGTGTACCTTCTCATCTTACTTATCCATAATAATTTTTCTGACCTCGAAAACATCTTCAGTGGTGCCGAAGTGTATGTATGCATTGGTCTGGCATTCATTTCGCTTGAAGCCATGCGCACTACACTTGCTGTTTCTGAAAGATGGCTTAGCAAACAAACCATCAGACGCAGAATTATTATTCAAGTGGTTGCCACTTTAGGCATCTCGTTGCTGTTGGTAACATTCTCCATTTGGGCATACTACCATTACGTGGTTGGCTTCTCCATCAGTACAAATGAACTGTATGTATTTCTTGCCATTTACGGTGCCATTGGTGTGCTTTACAATGCACTGTTCTTCAGTAATTTTTACCTTAACCGCGAAAACACATTACTGATTCAGCAAGAAAAGAAACTTCGCGAAAAACTGGAATCAGATTTTATATCATTCAAAAATGACATTAATCCCGATTTACTGTACGAAAGCTTAGAGAATCTTATACTTACTTTACAACATAATATTGATAAAGCCGAAGAACAAATCGATTACCTGGCGGGTATCTATCGCTACGGATTGGTTAACCGGCATAAAGAATTAATTTCGCTGGATGAAGAATTACAGGCAGCCGGGCACCTAATCAGGCTTCTGAATTATAAGCACCAAAACCAACTTAATCTTTTGATTGCCGTTCCTGATACGAAAGACATACAACTTATTCCCGGCTCGTTGCTGGTTACGATTGACTCCATTGTTCGCAATACGCTTATCTCCAAAGAATCGCCTCTGGTAATACGATTTTACCTGGAAGAAGGAAATGAATACCTGGTACTGCAACACACGCTTAATGATAAATTACTATTACATCAGGAAAGTTTGCAAGCCTATAGCCGGTTAAAGCGATCGTATGCGTTCTTTAGTGAGAATCCATTTGTACAGGTGAAAGCAGGCAAAGAAAATTATATTAAATTTCCGCTCGTGCAAATAGCAGATGAAGTTGACTCATGAATAGCCGCTCGTTAAAAGTTTTAATTGTAGAAGACGAGACTCCGGCTGCCGAAAAGCTAGAGCGGTACCTGGTGCGCTACAGCGAAGGAATTGCTGTGAAAGGTATTGTTGGTTCGGTGGAAGAAGCTGTTAACTGGCTGGAAGCGAATCAAACCACCATCGACTTAATTTTTATGGACATTCAGTTGAAGGATGGTATGAGCTTTGAAATTTTTAAAGAAGTAAAAATCAACAAGCCGGTTATCTTCATTACAGCCTATAACGAATATGCACTGGATGCCTTTAAGGTAAATGGAATCGATTACTTGTTGAAGCCTATAACATTTACCGACCTATCCAATAGCTTAAAAAAAATCGAAAGCCTGGGTAGCCAGTTGCGCTGGGGCGATGAACGTAATGAAGCCTTGCAATCATTAAGTCCTTCGGAACGAACCTACAAAAACAGGTTTATGGTAAAGTTGGGCGATCACATCAAATCCATCACAACCGATCAGATCAGCTTATTCTTTGCAGATGGGCGCGATGTATATTTAATTACGAATCAATTACGCAAATTTATTATCGACTACACACTCGAAAGTTTAGACGAAATACTGGATCCTAAAATCTATAAGCGGATTAACCGCAGTTATATTCTCCACATTAGTGCTATACAGGATGTAGTGGTGCACTCCAATAGTCGATTAAAAGTTGGGCTTCACATAAAGTGGGAGCCTGAAATAATTGTGAGTCGCGAAAAGGTAAGTGAATTTAAAGAATGGTTTGACGGAGTTCATTGATCCGGTTTTACAATTCATGTAACACTCGGGCTGAATGGTGAATACGGGCAATGCCTACAAAATCTTGTTCAAGCCTGTAAATTATTCTATAGTTACCTTCAATTAACTCCCTCAAAGAATCATTATCAAACTCAGGAACAATTCTTCCTGATCGTGGAAATTTTTCCAATTGCTCAACACGATCTATCAATTTTGAAATAAATCGGTCGGCATAAAATTTAGAGTCTTTTGAGATGAATTCATGAATTGTCCTCAGGTCTTCAATGGCAAAATCGGTCCAAATGATTTTTACCATTTTTTAACCAATTCTTTCACCTTTTCATGAGGTACCGTTTTGCCTGTATCCAATTGCTTCAGTCCTTGCTCTACTTTTTCAACAAAAATAAGTTTTTCAATAAGGTCATCCAGATTAAACTCGTGAGGAAGTTCATTTATAGCCTCAATCGCTTTCTCCCTTTTCATATCTTTGTTTTTGGTGAAAATAGCTAATAGAAACGGTATACTCAAGACAAATAGGCCTATTAAACTTTATGAAATGAAAAAACTAATTATGCTCCTATTTTTCGCTGCCCTTATCTCCTGCAACAGTAAAAAAACACTACAAAGCTATTCGCAATTAGACACCACCTATATTTCGCGTGGTAATACGATTGCTAAACTTTCGTTTGAAACCCTGAGTGGTGAATTGCAAAAAGCCATGCAGCAAGGTGGCATTGATTCGGCATTGCATTATTGCAATCTCAACGCTTATCCATTAACCGATTCCCTGTCGGTGGTGCACAAAGCCTCTATTAAGCGTATGAGCAATAAAGCCCGCAATCCTAAAAACAAAGCTGACGAACTAGCTACGTTTATGATAAAAGGTTTCGGTAACGACTTGAATGAAGGAAATACACTTACTCCTAAATTAGTTTTGAAAGACGACTCGGTACTTTTCTTTAAACCGATTATTACGCAACCGATTTGTCTAACCTGCCACGGTACACCCGGAAAAGAGGTGGCTTTTAGTACCGATGCAACTATTCAGAAATTATATCCAACCGATAAGGCAGTGGGGTACGCTACCAACCAGGTGCGGGGCGTTTGGCGAATTGCGTTTAAGGTAAAAAATTAACCTGTTTTTTATCTTTCTCGAATAATTCAAAAACTCGTTTTTTATTTACCTTAGTCGCCTAACATAAGCTGCTCCGTATGGATTCTAACGATAATAAAAACCAACCCGGCAAATATAAATTCCGCAGCATTAAGGTCCACTCCAGTGACGAATGGATGGCGGATGCCACCAAAAAATACCGCAAAGTGTATGACCGGTACGAAACCACGTACATCCGGGTAGAGTTTTCGGTTTTTAATAAACTGTTTGATGAGGCCGAATGGGAAGCCAACGTGCGCCTGAAATGCTTTTTTGTAAACGGCACACACCGCAGGGAGTTGTGTAACCTCGAACAAAAGCGCGTAATCGGAAAAGATGAAAACATTGTTTATTTCCGCGATTCGTGGGGGCAATCAACTTATGGTACATTCTGGCTCAAAGGCATCTATGTGTGGGAAGGTTACATCGATGAGGAGAAAGTAGGTGAAACTACATTTTATATTGAAGATGTGGGTGCCGCCCGCAAAGGCGAAAATTTATTTTTTGATATTGAATCTATAAGACTTTTTGAAGGCGATGGCAAGGCCTCTACGCAAGAAATTAAACGCTACCTCAAAACCTTTAGCCAAAAAGAAACCCGCTATGTATGGAGCGATTTTCGATTTAAGAATAAGGTACATAGCGACTATTACACCGAGTTGTTCTTTAACTTTTATGATAAAGCCGGTTTGCTGAAAGGAAGCAGCTCGTACATTACCTATGTGGCCGCCAATACATTAGGCCAAACCTATACACTCTTTCCGGGCTGGGGTGGCGAAACACCCGGCCGCTGGAGCAGCGATGCCTACACCATGGAAGTTGTTTTTATGGATAATCTTGTTGCCACCATACCCTTTAGAGTTGCCGATGAGGCCGAAGAAGGTGATGCTCCTGTTTTAACTAATGGTATTCAACTTGCCGCTGGCGGTGCAACCCAGGCAACAACCGGTTCTGCCCCCCTAACAAAAAATGCAGAAGATCTTTTGTTTGAGAGCTTGGCTGAATTAAATTCCTTAACCGGTCTTACTAAAATAAAACAGGAAGTAAACGAAATGGTGAAGCTGGTAAAATTTTATCAGGAAACCGGTAAAGATTTTTTAAATAAATTTTCGCTGCACACGGTTTTTACGGGTAATCCCGGCACGGGCAAAACTACTGTAGCCCGCATACTGGCTAAAATTTACAAAGGACTGGGTATTTTAGAGAAAGGGCATTTGGTAGAAGTGGATCGCGAAGGATTGGTGGCTGGCTATGTAGGGCAAACTGCGTTGAAGACCGGAGAAAAAATTAATGAAGCTATGGGCGGCATCTTGTTTATTGACGAGGCCTATTCATTGGCGCACGGTAAAGGATCGCAATACGATTTTGGTGGTGAAGCCATTCAGATTATTTTAAAGCGGATGGAGGATAACCGCGGTAAATTTGGTGTTATTGTAGCCGGCTATACCGAAAACATGCACCAGTTTATCGAATCCAATCCTGGATTAAAATCAAGATTTGATATGTACTTCGAATTTCCGGATTACGAACCCGAAGAAATGAACACCATTGCCATGGGCCTGTTCAAAAAGGAAGGTGTTATTATAGAAGAAGCTGCGCGCAAACACCTGGCAGATTACTTTGCTTTTTTACATTCCGAGCGCGATCAGCATTTTGGTAATGCGCGTTCTGTTCGGCAGGTAGTGGGCGAATCAGTAAAGAATCAACACTTGCGATTGGCTTCGATGAAAAAGGAAGAGCGCACCCCCGAATTAATGGAGACGATCATTTTAGATGATGTACTTGAGTTTGAAATAAAACCTGGAAAATCAAAAAGGCCCAGCATCGGATTTCAAACAGGTAAAAATTCTTAAAGCACTACGAATTTATTTAAAAAATAAGCGCAAACTCATGCGCTTATTTTTTTAAGCCTGGATGTGGCCTCTAATTAATCTTCTTCAAACCTTTACTCTTCTCCTTCTCCGATTTAATTTCTTCCTTTTCAGCTTTTATTTTTTCAGTTTCTGATTTTACCTTCTCAGCTTCGGCCTTAACTTTTTCCTTTTCAGCTTTTATTTTTTCGCGTTCGCTGCGGCTAAACGTATCATCGTCATCCCAATCTTCATCGTGATCAATGTCGATATCGATATCCAAATCGAAGTCATCGAACTCAAAGTCAATCGGCTCTACATCCACATCAATTTTTGGAATCTTAATCTGAATAGGGTTAATATTAAGATCAATATTTTTCAAATTAATTTCGATAGGCTCTAAATGAATCTGCAACATTTCAAGTGAATGCTCTACCGAACGGAGTGCCTGTTTAATGGCTTGCTCAATCTCGGCTTCCAACGCTACGTGATCAATCTTCACATCAAAATTCATGTCGTGTGGCGAACGACCGGCAATTTTCTTCAAACCAGCATCTTTTTCTTGATTGGTTTGTGGTTTCTCTTTTTCAGTCTTGGTTTCCTGCGCCAAGGCAGGCAGAGCCAGCACAGCAGCCAGCATAATCGGTAAGAGGCGTTTCATATTTTGAATGGGTTTATCTTTTAGAATACTGAACCCACATCAAATAGTTACACCGTCAGCAATAAAATTTTTGATCTATCCGCAACCGGAGTTTCTAGCGACTAAACTTTGGGTTAAAAATCCGAACTACCTTTTTGCGACTCTGGAAATAAAAGATTGAACCCAATACAGGAAAACAAATTATTGCTAAAAACCACAGCGCCTTGTTTTCCATCCGTTTCGTAAATGCAATGTCAATAAATGCCCAAAATTGAACAATCAAGACCAAAGCCAAGAAAAGCAAAATGAATAGATTCATGTTACTGTTATAAATTTCGATTATTAAAAATAGTTTATTCAACCTTCATACTCAAGTGCCAATAGATTTCTATAGCTGCGCCATCAATACAACGATTGATTGCGATGATCTCCAAATCGTTTTTTCACCGTACGCTTTAAAGGAATCTGCATGCCTTCGGTTGCTTCCAGCCAATCGTAAATAGATGCCGTAAGTTCTTCAATCAATGCCTGGTGTTCCGGACTGGCAATCAGGTTATTCATTTCGTGCGGATCTTCCTGCAAATCGTAAAACTCATTCGTATCCCAAATGCCGTGGTACCGAATCAGCTTATACCGATCGGTGCGCACCCCATGCATAGTGGGTGTTTGCGGAAAATCAAACTCCCAGTAATATTCATAAAATACTTTGTCGCGCCACACCACCTGCTTGCCCTGCAACAACGGCAAAATCGATTTACCATGAAAGTGTTCGGGCGATTGCAAACCCGCCACTTCCATAATAGTGGGTGCTACATCAATGTTTTGAATCATCGGCTTCGGACGCAAACCACCCTCAAACAATTCCGGGCACCGGATTAAAAACGGAACCTTGGCCGACTCCTCATAAAAATGTCGCTTGTCAATTAACCCATGTTCGCCAAACGAAAACCCGTTATCGCCCATGTAAATTACCAGGGTAGATTCCGCGAGGCCATTGTCGTCTAAATATTTTAAAACGGAGCCAACACTTTCATCTACTGCCAACAAGGTTTCGCAATAGCTGCGATAAAAATCCGGAAACGAAATCTGGCCATGATACATGTAGTCCACACCGTGCCAGCTTTCGCGTTGCATCTTTTGCCAATCGGGCGCACGACCATTTCCATAATACGAATCTGTTTTGAGTGGTTCTTTTGCAGCTACTTCCAGTTCAATATCATTGTTGATGCGCTTTTTGCCACTCACCTGCTGATCGGACGTGCGGAACGATGGCGGCAACGTGATGGGTTCATTTTTATAAACTCCCTTATGCCGTTTGGCCGGAGCAAATTCGGAATGCACCGCCTTGTGCGATAAATACATGAAGAAAGGTTTTTGTTTATCGCGATTCGCGAGCCAGTCCACAGCATGTTCGGTAAGCAGATCGGTTACATAGGTTGAATCGGAATAGGCAACTTGCTTGCCATTGATGTTGAGCGTAGGATTATAATACACACCCTGCCCTTTAAAACTTTCCCAATGATTAAAGCCCGGCCGCGGATCATCGGTATCGCCACCCATGTGCCATTTGCCGAAAAAGGAAGTCTGGTAGCCGGCCTGTTGCAGGTACTCCGGAAAAAATTCGAGGTTGCCCGGATCAGGCGCCACATTATCTACAACTGTATGCGTGTGTGAATACAAACCGGTAAGAATAGACGCACGACTGGGTGAACAGAGTGCTGTAGTAACATACGTGTTTTCAAAGTAGGCACCTTCTTTGGCGAGGCGATCCAGGTTGGGTGTCTTCAGCCACGGAACCTTGCCGGTGAAGCCCATAAAATCAAACCGATGATCATCTGATAAAATAAAGATTACGTTGCGCGGTTTGGCACCAGCCAGCGGAGTAAGTTTTTTATCGGGCGTGGGCTGTGCACAGGCAGCAACCAATACAACTAAGCCTAATAACTTTTTCATGCAGGAAGATAGTGGATGGAGAGGTAAGACTCAAGAGGATTTACAGGCTATAGGTTCAATATCAGAGACTGAACATGTTGGTTATAAGCCATTAATTACCCATAACCTTAATATGATCCAAAATACCTCAATTCAATAACCCGCGCAAGTCGTTTTCGGGTGTGTTTTTAAGATTAGAATTTTTTCACGCAAAGAACTCCAAGTTACATCGCAAAGCACGCAATACAAATTCTCTTCGCGAGCTTCGCGTAAACCTCTGCGGCCTCTGCGTGAAAAAAATTGTTTAAAAATTAAAGCAACACCGCGGGTTCATCTTGCACCACGCGCCTGCGTGCGCGGTAGCGGATCACTACTTTCACAGACGTGAGAATAATAATGGCCACCACCACCGTTAACCACATACCCAACACCATCGGTAATGAAGTACCATTGTGGAGTGTACTTACAATTGCAGTAATAACGCCACCCACCAGCATGCGGAAACTTCCAATCAACGAAGCTGCACTGCCGGCATGCTTGGTAAAAGGCGCAAGCGCGAGTGCCGAACTGTTCGGACCCGTAAGGCCTTGCCCCAACATAAAAAAGAAAATAGCAACCGTAAGTCCGATCAGGTTAAACCAATCCAATGCAATTCCGGCTGTCATAACAGCACCGGCAATAACCTGGTAGCGCAATGCAAACTTTACCAATTGCTGGCTGGTAAATTTTTTCAACAACAAATGATTGAACTGGGCCGAGCCAATCATGGCTGAAGCAATGAAAGCGAAAATCCAACCGTATTGTTGTTCGGTAGCGTGGTATTGATTCAGAAATACATCGGCAGAAGCCGCGATGTAAGCAAATGGAGCTGACATGGCAATACCACCCGCCACCGCATACATGATAAACTGAGGTTGCTTACTTACCAAAGCGAAGTTGCTGAGGATAGCGCGCGGCTTTAAAGAAATCTCGGCATCGGCCGGTTTGCCTTCGGGCAACAGAAAATAAGTAGCTAATAAAATCAGAACTGTTACTACCGCGAGTGCAATAAAAACCGAAGGCCAGCCCAGGGCTACGGTGAAATATCCACCAACCGTAGGCGCAATCATGGGCGATACGGCAATTACTAAAATGATAGATGAAAATGCTTGCGCTATTTTGCGGGCCGGAAATAAATCGCGCACCAACGTTTGTGAAGCAACCATACCCACGCAACCTCCTAACGCTTGCATAAAGCGCATGAGCACGAGCGATTGCAACGAGGTAGAGAATGCACACACTACCGAACTGATGATGTAAATACTCAAGCCGATGTAGAGCGGTTTTTTTCTTCCGTAGCGATCGAGCAATGGGCCGTACACTAATTGCCCGATGGCAATACCAATCAGGTAAGCCGTTAATGAAAACTGAACCTGCGAAATGCTTACGTTTAAATCCTTGGCTATGGCCGGAAAGCCCGGCAAATACATATCAATCGAAAACGGACTGATCGTAGAAAGGGCACCCAGAATAAGAATGAGAAGAAAGTAGCGGCTGCGCGTCATGAATCAGATGCAAATATACCGACACTTCTCGCAATTCTTTCTCGCAAAGAGCGCAAAGTTATATCGCAAAGCACGCAATGTATAAGCTCTTCGCGAACTTCGCGTAAGCTTTGCGTTCTCTGCGTGAACCAAAAAAATATTTCTCGCAAAGAGCGCTAAGTTTTCCGCAAAGAACGCAATGTATAAAGCTCTTAGCAAATTTTGCGTAAAGCTCTGTGGCCTCTGCGTGAAAAAACTAAAGCTTATTCACCATCCGATGAATACCTTCCTTAAGAATCTTTGTATTGAAGTTTATCAAAAGTGCTAATTTCTTATCGGCCAGTTTAAGGTATGTAAGTGTTTGCGCAAAGTGTACAGGCGCTAACGTTTCAATAGATTTCACTTCGACAATAACTTTGTTCTCTACCATAATATCCAATCTATATCCTACATCTTGACGAACTTCTTTATAAATTAAAGGCATAGCCACCTGCGTTTTTACATCAAACCCAAGTTGCTTCAAATCATAAGCAAGTGCAGCTTCATAAACGGATTCAAGAAGCCCTGGCCCCAACGTTTTATGAATTTCAATTGAACAGCCTATTATTTGGTGGGAAAGTTCATTTTCAGTCATGGTTAGTCGTTAGTTTGCCTATCTAAAATACGAACAAAATTTTACCATTCAGATACAATGCAACCGCTTGTTACTTTGATTGGATTAACCTCTCCACCTCAAATCAGTTTTAGTTCTCAAAAACCAGCTGTATGATTCATATTGAGGGCTAATGGCGCCTTCACTCCGCCTCCATCTTCCTCATCGCCACTTTGCGGATAGTGTATCCAATCACCAATCCAAACAAAGCAAAACCCAGCACGATGTAAATAAAATTTTCTTCGAAGGCTTGTGCCTGCAAATCGAGCAGGCGCCCGATCCAATAGCCAGTCGTGCTAACAAGTGTTGCCCACAACAAACCAGTAACGATACTATAAAATAAGTACGAAGCGGGCCGGATGCCACTCAGCCCCACTACTAGTGGAATGATTACCCGAAAGCCATATAAAAACCGATAACTAAAAAGAATCTGCAGTTTGTGCTGATGGAAGAAACGCGTAACCGGTTCAACTTTGGCTGCCAGCTTAGGTCGCTTCGCCAAAAAATACTTTCCATTCAATCTGCCGATGAGGTAGTAAATCCAATCACTTACAAAAGATCCAAAGAAAGCAGCCAGCACTGTTGGTGGAAACTGAAACGGCCCGTGGGCGATCAACGAGGAAGCCACGAGGATTGCCGTCTCACCTTCCAGAAAAGTACCCAGCACCAGCGCCAGATATCCGTATTGTTCTAAAAAATTTTCCATGCCTAAACCTCGACTAAAAAATATTGCAATAAAAATGAACCAACTGTTGAAATAATCGTTTTCTATTCCATTAATTTTGTAAAAAAATTTTTTGAATGCCTTTTATCTGAACGTCTTAAACAACGAACACCGAAATTGAAAACAACCACCACACCTTTTGAGCCTGCTGACGTTATGTTCAGCCTCGCCATCCCGGCTATTACGCTCATGTGTACCGATTGCTTGCCCCAACCGGGGTTTAAAAGCTTTCGAAGGCAAATCAGAATCTGATACCCTCCTTTACTAACAATTGTATGGCGACCCGCTAGGCGGATTACGCATTGAAGTGCTTTTTAAGTATTTCTCTTTTTCAATTTTAACGACAACAATCTTGGATAATTCTATAATTGTCAGAACGGCTACGGCCGATGACACCCATTACGCAGAAACCATCACTACCGAGATGGCCGAATCTGCCAAAGCACGTGGCACCGGCATTGCCAAACGCTCTCCCGACTATGTAAAAATGAAAATGGAGGAGGGCAAAGCAGTTATTGCCATCACCAAAGACGGTACCTGGGTAGGCTTTTGCTACATCGAAGCATGGGAGCATGAAAAATATGTAGCCAACTCAGGCCTGATTGTTTCGCCACCGTTTCGCAAAACCGGGGTAGCTACCGAAATCAAACGCAAAGTGTTTGAGCTTTCGCGGAAGAAATATCCTGATGCAAAAATTTTCGGACTCACCACCGGGCTGGCCGTAATGAAGATCAATTCCGATCTGGGTTACGAACCCGTAACATATTCTGAACTTACTACCGATGAGGAATTTTGGAAAGGTTGCCGAAGTTGCGTGAACTATGAAATTCTGATGGCTAAGGGCCGCAAGAACTGTATGTGCACTGCTATGCTGTTCGATCCGGTTGAAGATGCGAAGAAGAAAGCTGAATTAGCGAAAACCGTAGTAACAGCCGAAGGCGAATTGGAACAACACAAGAAACGCGAGTTTAAAGGCAACTTTAAATTGTTTGAACGTTGGGTACGCTTTAAGCAATTTGTGTTGCTGAAAAGCTGGAAGAAACAACAAGGCGATGATGAAAAGAAGAAGTCTTCGTTTTTGAGTTTCCTATTTTTCTGGTAATAGATTATTTCAAATTTAAAATTTACAATTAAACCTGGCTCCCCTCTCCCAAAAAAACACTTTAGGCTGCTTTCCTTCTCCTTTGGAGAAGGTGGCCGAAGGTCGGATGAGGTAGAGGGGCCGGGGCTGAGGTCATGAAAAAAGTTGTTTTAGCATTTAGTGGTGGATTAGACACATCGTATTGTGCCATTTATCTCGCAAAAGATTTAGGGTACGAAGTACACACCCTTACCGTGAACACCGGTGGGTTTAGTGCAGAAGAAGTAAATGATATTGAAAAGCGGGCATTAAGCTTAGGTGTGGCTTCGCATAAAACGATTGATGAAACCCGTAACTATTACGATAAAGTAATTAAGTACCTGGTTTTTGGTAACATATTAAAGAACGGAACTTATCCTTTAAGTGTAAGTGCCGAGCGGATGAGCCAGGCGTTGGCAGCAGCTACCTATGCCAAAGAGATTAAAGCCGATGCCGTTGCACATGGAAGTACCGGTGCCGGCAACGATCAGGTGCGCTTTGATATGATCATCCAGATTTTACACCCGGGTGCGGAAATCATTACCCCTATTCGCGATAAAAAATTAAGTCGCGAAGAAGAAGTAAACTATCTGAAAGAAAAAGGAATCCACTTCAGTGTGGAGAAAGCAAGGTACTCTATTAATAAAGGTATCTGGGGAACTTCCGTTGGTGGCAAAGAAACGCTTAACTCTCTTGGTCAGTTGCCAGAAGAAGCTTGGCCAACACAGGTTACAAAAAAGAACAATGAAGAAGTAAAACTTGGATTTAAAAAAGGCGAGCTGGTTTCCGTTAACGGAAAAAAATTCGAACACCCGGTTGAAGCGATTCATGCACTGCAAGCTATTGCTGGGCCCTACGGAATTGGGCGCGATATACACGTGGGCGATACGATTATTGGCATTAAAGGTCGCGTAGGGTTTGAAGCCGCTGCACCGGTTTTAATCATTAAAGCACATCATGCGTTAGAGAAACATGTGCTTACCAAATGGCAACTGAGTTGGAAAGATCAACTGGCACAATTCTATGGCAACTGGTTGCACGAAGGCCAATACTTAGATCCGATCATGCGCGACATGGAAGCATTTTTAACCAGTGCGCAACAAAACGTAACAGGCGAAGTTTCCATTACGCTTTACCCCTATCGCTTCCAGATTAACGGTATCGAATCGAAATACGATCTCATGTCGGCCAAGTTTGGTAAGTATGGCGAAATGAATTTGGGCTGGACAGGTGATGATGTAAAGGGCTTTACCAAGATATTCGGTAACCAGGTAGCTATTTATCATCAGGTGAAGGCAGAAGCAGAAAAACAGTAGGCAGTCAGCAGTAAGCAATGGGCAGTATGAATAAATCGAAAATAAAAGCGGGTATCGTGGGTGGTGCTGGATATACGGGTGGTGAAACACTTCGCCTATTGTTGAATCATCCACAAGTAGAAGTTGCCTATGTACAAAGTCGCAGCCAGGCCGGTAAACCCGTAACTACTACACATCACGATTTAGTTGGCGAAACCGATTTGATTTATTCAGCAGATTTTAATCAAACGGTAGATGTACTCTTTCTTTGCCTCAGTCATGGAGAAAGTAAGAAGTTATTGAGTGAACAAAACTTTCCAGCTTCAACCCGTATTATTGATTTAGGTAATGACTTTCGCTTAGGCGATAAAGCCGGTGATCGGGAATTCGTTTACGGCCTACCCGAATTTCAACGCGATAAAATCAAGCAAGCTAAAAACATTGCCAACCCCGGTTGCTTTGCTACCACTATTCAGTTGGGATTGTTGCCACTGGCTCAAGCCGGTTTATTAACGGAAGTTTATACCACGGGCATCACGGGCTCAACCGGTGCCGGACAAAAACTACAAGACACCACACACTTTACCTGGCGGGCTAATAATATTTCAGCATATAAAACCTTAAGCCATCAGCACCTGGGCGAAATCAATCAGACCTTAAAAAAACTACAACCTGCTTTTGGAGGCGAAGTAAACTTTGTTCCGTGGCGGGGCGATTTTACCCGCGGTATTTTTGTTACTTCAGTTGTAGCTACTGCGCTTTCGCTGGAAGAATTATTCAAAATGTATGAAAGTTACTATGCAGCACACCCATTCACACATGTGAGCAAGGAAACCATTGATCTGAAACAAGTAGTAAATACAAACAAGTGTTTGATACAACTGGAAAAAGTAGGTAATAAACTGGCCATACACTCTATTACCGACAACTTGTTGAAAGGTGCCAGCGGCCAGGCCGTGCAGAACATGAATCTGATGTTTGGATTGGAAGAAGACGCAGGATTGAGGTTGAAGGGAATTACTTTTTAGTAGTTAGTTGCAAGGTTGCCGCACACTAAATTTTGAATCTTAATTTTATATTTTAAAATGAAATTGTTTGACGTTTATCCTTTGTTTCCTATCGAACCTGTAAAAGCCTCCGGCTCGTGGTTGTGGGATAGTGAAGGAAAAAAATATTTGGATTTGTATGGCGGCCATGCGGTAATCTCGATCGGGCATAACCATCCACATTTTGTTGAAGCACTGAAAAGTCAATTGGATAAAATCAGTTTTTATTCCAACAGTGTTAAAAACTCCATGCAGGAAAAACTGGCTGAGAAACTGGGCCAACTTTCAGGTTATAACAATCACCAGTTATTTTTGTGTAACAGTGGTGCCGAAGCAAATGAAAATGCATTGAAACTTGCATCGTTTGTTACAGGTCGCAAAAAGATAATTGCATTTAAAAAAGCTTTTCACGGTCGCACTTCCGGTGCTGTGGCCGCCACTGATAATCCAAAAATTGTAGCGCCTTTTAATGCCGGGCATGAAATTGTTTTTCTTCCATTAAACGATGTTGCCGCGTTTGATCAGGCTATTGATAACACGATTGCAGCAGTTATTACTGAGGGTATTCAAGGCGTAGGTGGCATTCAGGTTCCGGATGATGCATTTCTAAAACACATCGCACAAAAAACAAAGCAAGCCGGAGCATTATTGATTCTGGATGAAGTTCAATCTGGTTACGGACGCACCGGTAAATTTTTTGCACATCAACATGCCGGCATCGAAGCCGACTTGATTACGCTGGCAAAAGGTATGGGCAATGGCTTCCCGATTGGTGGCGTTTTGATTCATCAAAACATAAAACCCTGGAGTGGCATGCTTGGTACAACATTCGGGGGTAACTATTTAGCCTGCGCAGCAGGCCTGGCTGTGCTTGAGGTTATTGAAAAGGAAAACCTGATGACCAATGCAGAAACTCTTGGTAACTATTGGATAAATGCACTACGCTCTTATTCAACTATTCTGGATGTGCGTGGCCGTGGGTTAATGATCGGTTTCGATTTGCCCGAATCATTGGCTGCTTTACGGAAGGATTTACTCTTTAAACATTTTATTTTTACAGGCGAAGCTAAACCTAACACCGTGCGTTTACTACCATCGCTTCCTTTAACAAAATCCGAAGCTGATATTTTTCTGGAAGCGCTATTTGCTGAATTAAAACCGGTAGCTGCTTTATGAAAAATTTTCTTTCCGTAAATGAAGTAAATAATCTCGATAGCCTTATTGCCAATGCGCTTGCCTACAAGGCAGATCCGTTTAAACATGCGATGTTAGGTAACCGCAAGCGGTTGGGAATGTTGTTTCTCAATCCGAGTATGCGTACCCGCATCAGCACACAGATTGCGGCTAAAAATCTGGGCATGGATCCAATCGTGTTTAATGTGGGGCAAGATGGCTGGACGTTGGAGTTTGAAGACGAAGCCATCATGAGTGGCAGCACGGTGGAGCATGTGAAGGAAGCCGCTCCGGTATTAGGTAAATATTTTGATATTCTGGGCGTACGCACCTTCCCATCACTTAAAAATAAAGACGATGATTACAGTGAATTGTACATCCATCAATTTATTAAGTATGCCGGTGTTCCGATTTTAAGTTTAGAGAGTGCCACCCTGCATCCGCTTCAAAGCCTTACTGACTTAATTACAATATCTGAAAACTGGAATCCCTCCCCTCTCCTCCGGAGAGGGGCCGGGGGTGAGGTTAAACCAAAAATTGTGCTCACATGGGCACCGCATGTTAAGGCTTTGCCTCAGTGCGTAGCCAATAGTTTTTCGCAATGGGTAACCGCATGGGGCCAGGCCGATTTTGTTATCACGCATCCGGAAGATTATGAGTTGGATGAGAAGTTTACGAAAGGTGCAACCATTACACACAATCAGGATGAAGCCTTGAAGAATGCGGACTTCGTCTATATTAAAAACTGGAGTACCTATAAAGATTACGGTAAAATTTATTGCAACGATCCTGAATGGATGCTAACCAACGAAAAACTTGCTGTCACAAATAATGCGAAAGTTATGCATTGCTTGCCCGTTCGCAGAAATGTAGAACTGAGTGATGAAATTCTGGATGGGCCGAATAGTATTGTTACACAACAAGCAGGCAACCGGGTGTGGGCTGCACAGGCAGTGCTGGCAGAACTTTTGAAAAGTGAGCAGTAACCAGTAGGCAATTGGCAGTACTGCCTACTGGCAACTGCCAACTGCTTACTTTTATTTAAACGATATGAACAAACTCTACATAATCAAGATTGGCGGCAACGTATTAGACAATGAAAGTGCGTTGAAGAATTTCCTCAAAGACTTTGCTTCTATACACGCACCAAAAATTTTAATTCATGGTGGTGGGAAGATTGCTACACGCCTGGGCGATCAGTTAGGCATTCAATCCAATTACATAAAGGGTCGGAGAATTACGGATGCCCCTACACTTGATCTGGTAACAATGGTTTATGGCGGGCTCGTTAACAAGCAAATCGTAGCTGCTTTACAGAATCATCATTGCAATGCAATGGGTGTAACCGGTGCTGATGGCAACCTGATCAAAGCAAAAAAACGACCGGTAGGTGAAGTAGATTACGGTTTTGTAGGGGACATAACACCCGATAGCGTGAACAGCACATTACTATACTTCTTGCTAAAACAAAATGTAATTCCGGTATTCGCACCACTTACACATGAGAATGGTGTGATGTTGAACACCAATGCCGACACCATTGCTTCGGTGTTGGCTGTTTCGCTCAGTAAGCACTTTGATGTACGCCTGATTTTTTGTTTCGAAAAACAAGGTGTACTGTTGGATGTAAATAAAGAAGAGTCCGTAATCCGAAATCTGAACTATCAGTTATACCAGGAGCTTCTGGCAAAGGGTTCGTTCCACGATGGTATTTTACCCAAACTGGAAAACGCATTTAGTGCGATTCAATCTGGCGTAAAAGAGGTACTGATTGGTGAACACACACATCTGCTCGCCAATACCGGATATGATACAAAAGGCACACTCATCACGCAAGTATGAGAGAGCATCTTACCTTTATTGGAATAGATTTGCTGCAACAACTTGTAGCCACCCCATCTTTCAGCAAAGAAGAAGACAAGACTGCCGGCTTGTTAATGGGGTTCTTTCAGCATCATGGTATGCAAGCTCATCGCAAGGGAAATAATGTGTGGGCCATCAATGAACACTTTGACCTGAACAAACCTACTATCCTGCTCAACTCGCATCACGATACGGTAAAGCCCAATCCCGCTTACACGCGCGATCCATTTGCACCGCATATTGTGGATGATAAACTTTATGGTTTGGGAAGTAATGATGCCGGTGGACCATTGGTATCGCTCATCATGACCTTCTTCTACTTCAGCAATCAACCAAACCTGAAGTACAATTTGGTTTTAGCTGCTACAGCCGAAGAGGAAATTTCCGGCACCGGTGGTATTGAACTAATTTGGAATGATCTACCAAAAATAGATTGCGCCATTGTGGGCGAACCTACGCTTACGGATATTGCCATTGCTGAAAAAGGTTTGATGGTGTTGGATTGTGTGGCCAAAGGTAAAGCCGGGCATGCTGCCCGCGAAGAAGGCGTGAATGCCATTTATGAATCCTTAAAAGACATTGAGTGGTTTCGTAACTACTCGTTCCCTAAAATTTCAGATACACTTGGTAAAGTAAAAATGTCGGTTACCGTTATTCATGCCGGGCAGGCACACAACCAGGTACCAGCCGAATGCAAATTTACCGTGGATGTGCGGGCTACGGATGCCTATTCATTGGAAGAACTATTGGAAACGATCAAACAAAATGTATCGTGCGAAGTTACACCACGTTCGCTACGCTTGCGACCATCCGGCATTGCACAGAACCATCCGCTGGTTGTAGCCGGAAAATCAATTGGTAAAAAACTGTATGGTTCCCCTACTACGTCCGATCAGGCATTGATACCGGTTCCTTCTATTAAGATGGGCCCCGGTGATTCCGCCCGGTCGCATAGTGCCGATGAATTCATTTATGTGCACGAGATTGAAGCAGGAATAGAAAGTTATATTCAACTTTTAGAGCAAATTCTTTAATAACAAGTTTCCGGTTACCGGTTTCCTGTTATAAGTTTGAAGAAATATGCCTGGCAACCTGAAACAGGTAACTGGAAACTAATTATGAAACTCTGGAGCAAAGATAAAGAATCACTTAAAACGGTAACCGACTTTACCACCGGCCAGGATAATGTATTGGATTTACACCTTGCACCATTTGATGTGGCCGGCTCACTTGCCCACATCACCATGCTACAAACAATCGGGCTGCTGACTAAACCAGAACTGGATTCGCTGAGTAAAGAGCTAAAAGCCATTTACAAAGAAATGCAAACGGGTAAATTTGAAATTGAACCCGGAGTTGAAGACATACACTCTCAAATAGAATTACTACTTACCCGCAAACTGGGCGATGTTGGAAAAAAAATACACAGCGGTCGCTCCCGCAACGATCAGGTACTGGTTGATGTTAAATTGTACCTGCGCCACGAAATAGAACAAATTACCTTAGCTATTCAACAAGTCTTTGAATTGTTAATCGCGCAAAGCGAAAAACACAAAGACAAACTATTGCCTGGTTATACACACTTACAGGTAGCTATGCCTTCTTCGTTTGGTTTATGGCTAGGTGCTTACGCTGAGAGTTTAGCTGATGATATCGTCACACTTCATGCAGCCTATCAGATAGCGAATAAAAACCCGTTGGGTTCAGCAGCTGGTTATGGCTCCTCTTTCCCACTTAATCGTGCCTTCACCACACAACTTTTAGGTTTTGATGACCTGAACTATAATGTTGTATATGCACAAATGGGACGTGGTAAAACAGAACGCATTATGGCGCAAGCCATGAGCAACGTAGCCGCTACGCTTGGCAAGCTGGCTATGGATTGTACGTTGTTCCTGAACCAGAACTTTGGTTTCATTTCCTTCCCGGATGAATTGACCACCGGCTCCAGCATTATGCCGCATAAAAAAAATCCGGATGTGTTTGAATTGATTCGCGCCAAGTGCAATAGCCTGCAAGCCTTGCCGAATGAAATTGCATTATTGATTACCAATCTGCCATCCGGCTATCATCGTGATTTGCAACTACTGAAAGAAAAACTATTTCCAGCCATTCAAACATTGAAAGATTGCCTGCGCATGACGCACCTCATGATTTCAGCTTTGGAAGTAAAAGAGAATGTTTTGGAAGATGAAAAGTATAAGTACGTGTTTAGTGTAGAAGAAGTAAACAAATTGGTATTGGGTGGTATGCCCTTTCGGGATGCCTACAAAAAAATCGGGCTTGATATTGAGCAAGGAAACTTCAGCTACACAACTACTGTAAAACACACCCACGAAGGCAGCATCGGCAACCTGATGAATGATCGGATAAAAAAAACCTTTGATGCCGCTGTATCAAAATTCAACTTTCAAAAGGTTAATCAGGCCCTCGAAAATCTTTTAAAATGAAGCCAGAAATCGCTTTACTGATTATTATCTCAATTGTTGTTGTCAGTTATTTATTTGATCAACTGTTGGACTTCTTAAACCTAAAAGCCCAACGCAAGGATATTCCAGCCGAAATAGAATCATTTTATGATAAAGAAAAATATTTAAAGTCGTTGGAATACCAAAAAGTGCAAGCCCGTTTTTCATTCATTACGTCCGGCTTTAGTTTCTTTCTTTCTCTTTTGATGTTAGCATGGGGTGGCTTTGGTTGGATTGATGGATTATTACGCCCCATAATCCCCAACGAAATCCTGCTTGCGCTCACCTTCTTCGGTGTAATTATGATTACATCCGATTTATTGACTATTCCATTTCAATGGTACAGCACATTTGTAATAGAAGAGAAATTTGGTTTCAATAAAACAACAACCCAAACCTTTATTACCGATAAGCTTAAAGGTTATATATTGGGTGCCAGTGTGGGTGGTGGCTTATTATCACTCTTAATCTATCTTGTTAATACTATTGGCCCCAACTTCTGGATTTGGTTTGGATTAATTGCGGCCGGGTTCATATTGTTTGTGAACATGTTTTATACATCCCTTATTCTACCAATGTTCAACAAGCTAACACCGTTGGCAGCAGGCGAACTGAAATCGGCTATTGAAGCCTTCGCGCAGAAAGTAAACTTTCCGTTGGATAATATTTTTGTAATGGATGGATCGAAGCGTTCGGCCAAAGCCAATGCATTTTTTTCCGGCATCGGTAAAAAGAAAAAAATCGTATTGTACGACACATTAATTCAAAATCATACAACCGATGAACTAGTGGCCGTGTTAGCCCACGAAGTGGGGCACTTTAAAAAGAAACATATTATCTGGAGCTACCTGATCTCAATCATTCAGGTATTTTTCATCTTGTTTGTGTTATCGAAAATGATTTTTAGTCAAACACTTTCGGTGGCATTGGGTGGATCGCATCAAGCTATACACCTTAACCTGATTGCATTTGGCATCTTGTTCTCCCCCATTTCGGGAATCACAGGTTTGTTAATGAGCCTGCTCAGTCGCAAAAACGAATTCGAAGCCGATGCGTATGCACGCGAAACATTTGATGGTACTGCACTTGCCAATGCACTAAAAAAACTTTCGGTTGATACACTGAGTAATCTTTACCCGCACCCCTGGTACGTGTTTTTTCATTACTCACATCCGCCATTATTGCAACGGCTACAAGCACTGGCCAATAAATCCTGACCTCTCAACAAATAGATACATGCGCTTAACCAAAATATTACGCAGGAGGATATTTATTATTGCCATTATTCTGTTAAACATTTTTTGTTACGCAAGTCTTCAAATTCCGCCACACATATTTTGGCCCGCTGCATTTTTAAGTTATGGGTTTCCGGTTATTATATGTTTGAATTTAATTTTACTTACGCTGGCGCTCATTCAAAAAAGGTTAACAGCCTTTATTTGGTTTCTATTTTTTTTGCTGGGGGCACCGTATTTGCTTAGAACGCTGCGCTTCAACAACTCTAAAAAACTAACCAACACCGTTCGCGTACTTAGTTTTAATGCCAAGCTTTTTCGCATGCCGCATGTATATAATCAGTTTTCGACCGAACTGATTAATTGGATAGCCACCGATTCATCAGCTATTAAATGCATTCAGGAATACAGCACAAACCCTACGTGGGCTGGCCTGGATGTTACCGGCCAACTAAAGGCAGCCGGCTACGATGGTTATACCTATGTAGCTGAAGTTGACGACCGCCAGCATAATCCTGGGTTGGCTATATTTTCAACTTACAAAATTATCAGCACCGGGGTAGTATGGCATAATCCGCAAAGTCTTAATGCTGCCATTTATGCCGACCTGCAGTATGGTGAAAAAGTGATCCGGATTTATAACGCACATTTCACCTCGATGAAACTTACAGCACGCCCCGATGATTGGTTAGGAAAAGTAAGTTATTTATTTCAGCAGCTTAAAATAGGATCCGTTAACCGAAGCAAACAAGTAAACATATTGCTTGAACACTTGAAAAACTCCCCGTATCCATATTTAGTTTGTGGCGATTTTAATGAAACACCCTATAGCTATGTTTATTCGCGCATGAGGCGTGAACTAACCAATGCGTTTGAAGAAAGAGGAAGTGGCTTTGGTTTTACCTTAAATCAAAAACCCTACTTTCTACGGATTGATCATCAGTTTTTTGGCAAGGAATTTAAACTTCAAAAATATAGTGTGGATAGAAGTATGACTATATCCGATCACTTTCCTACCTATGGCTACTACATTTTACCTTAACTTATTATGACTATCGAATTATCACTTCGCTATCTCCACTTCATCAGCATTTTTGCAATTGTAGGTTCGCTTGTATCAGAGCACATGCTGCTACAAAAACAACTTACCCGCAAAACTATTGGTAAAATTGCACGCATCGATGCTGTTTATGGATTGGCTGCTATTACCTTATTAAGTGCCGGGTTAACATTGTGGTTGGGTGAGTTTGGAAAGCCAGCAGCATTTTATAGTAAGAATTGGATATTTCATACCAAGCTTACACTTTTTGTTCTGATTGGGTTATTATCTGTGTACCCCACTCTGTTCTTTCTTCGAAACAGAAAAGGTAATCCGGATGAATTGGTGAACATACCGAAATCAATTTTTATGATGATCCGATTGGAGTTGACACTCTTATTTATCATACCCTTACTGGCCGGACTTATGTCGCGCGGGGTTGGTTTTTTTGGTAATTGAGTATATTACAACAAAAGCCTGGTAGTTTTATTACCAGGCCTTTGGTTAGGCTTAAACCCGCTAAACTTATAACTATCCCTTTTTCCTGATTTTAATATCGCCATTGTATGTACGCATCGAAATCTCAGGGCCACCACCGCCAATTTCAGCTTTAACCCATTCATCCAGCACTACTTTAAAGTTTCCATTTCCGCCTTCTTTCTTCTGCACGGGCTCATTCCGCATTACATTCATATCAAATGCGCTTAAAATTTCACCGCGTTGCGTCTTCATTTTCAATGTTGTTTTTACCGAAGCCGGAAAGGTAAGATCCACATCGCCATTGTAAGTTGAGTACGACATGGGTACACTCGAAATTTTATCAAAGCCAACTCGAATGTCACCATTATAGGTAGTAGCTACTACCGAACCGGAAATTCCATCGGCTTTTATTTCGCCATTGTACGTTGTAATCTCCACCTCGCCCTGCACATTCGATATATAAATATCGCCATCGTTATACGAACTTACCTTTAAATCAAAACCTATCGGCACTTCAATTTCCAAATTCATTTTCACATTCCACGAGCCAGACTGTACCTTTACTTCATTGCCATTTTCAGAAACTTCCAGGTTAAGTGAACTGCCGCTGATACGTTTCAATCCATCCGGGCTTTCTTTCGGTTTTTTTGAGTCATCATCTTTGCCAGAGTATTTTACGAGTACATCTTTGCGAGCTGTGCCCTTAACTGTAATGGAGCCATAATTGAGATGAGCCTTTAACTTACCCCGTTTTGCAGGATCGCTTAGCGGAACGGGAAATTCGCCATTGTTTTGCCCAACCGCAGCCAGTGTTATAGCACAAAGTACAATTACTAATAGTTGCTTTTTCATTTTATAATTCTTTTTTGATTGTTAAATCTTTTCTTTTAAATACACATTTCCATTAAAGGTCTCGAAATTCAGTTGTACACCACCCGTGCCTATTTTAAACTGATTTCCTTTTATTTTAAACTTTAAACCTTCTGTGGATTCTTCTTTTCTTACTGCAACAGGCATAGATTGAAGGCTGGTTATATTGGTAAAAAAATTACCATTAAAGCTTTCAAAGCTTAGTTCAGCTTGCAATCCTTTTTGAAACCATGCATGGATATCGCCATTGAGTGTATAAAATCGGCAGGCACTTGGTGGATTTTTACTGTAGGATATATCAACATTACCATTAATGGTATGAGCCACGGCTTCGCGCGAAATTCCGTTTAAAGCAATTGCCCCATTAATGTTATGTGCTTCAATACCTCCCGCTACATCATCAATTTTTACATTACCGTGATTAATGGTGCTTACGACTACGTTTGTGTTTTTAGGCACCCTTACTAAGTAGTCTAATGTATATTCCACTTTTTCATAGCAATCATCCGGATCGCGCCTGTTCCAATCGTAGTCCCAACCTTTTGTTTGGCGCCCGTTGTTTTTATGATTTTGTTTACGACCAAACCTACTGCATAAACCTTCGGTGTAAAAAATCAACGTGTCGGCTAAGTCAATTACACCCAGGGTAATACGTTTCCCGGCTTCCAGCCGTTCGGTTGTTTTGCCTTTTAGGGTGCGTGTTACTTCAAGCTCAATTTTATCGCCCTCGTAACCTGCCACTGAAATACTGCCATTAATGTTGGCTATCAGTATGGCATTATCAGCCGATTTTTTTTCAAAACTGTATGTGCGTGTAATCTTTTCGCTAAACGTTTGACTTAAAGCTATACGCGCTACCAGTACCAATCCCATCATTATTGTCAATCGCATATTTGTTCATTTTAAATTAGCACTTCAATACTTTCTGAAATTTTAGATTTCACTTCTTTCGGGGTTTCGTCCTTTTCCAAAATTTGCTTTAATGCTTCTACCGATTTTTTTTCCTGAATTTTTACCATCAGATCGGCCAGAGCCACTTGCACCAGCGGAGAATCTTGTTTCGATATTGAAGCTATTAACCCACTACGTACTTTATTACTTTTTACATAGGGCTTTAGTGCATCGAGTGCAGCCAGCCTTACGTTTACGTTTTCATCAGTGTTAAGCGTAACAAACAAAGCCTCTGTTACTTTATCGCTAACCTGATCCATTTCATTGGTAAGACTAACAGCTTTCAACCGTTGAGTAGCCGATTCTTTTTCGAGTAACGAAAGCATCATCATCTCTTTCAGATCAAGAACCTGTTCTGATAGCGCTGTTACTTCCTTTTTACCCGAATCACTTTGAAGCAGGTACCCAATCATAAATCCACAAACCAATAAGCCTGCAGCTATGGCCATCCGTTGATACAATGGAATTACGGGCGCTTTTCCATTTTGCGCTTCAGAGGCCAGCATCTTGTAAAACCGATCATCAACCGATAAATCAGGCTGAGCGTTTTCTAACAAAACTACCTGGTTGTAGAGTTGATTTAAGTCGGTAAGTTGGTTCAGGTGCACCTTACCTGCCTCCAGCAATTGTTCCAGTAATTGTACCTCCGATGGATCAGCCAACCCTTCATTAAACTTTGCTATCAGTTCTTGTACTGCCTTGTTTTCCATAGTACTTAGTTTATGCGCTCCAATTGTTTATATATCACTTTCAACTCCTGCAAAGCCCTGAACACTTTTACTTTTACCGCACCTTCCGAGCAGCCCAGCACTTCACCAATTTCACTGTACTTCAGGTCTTCATACTTACTCAACAAAATAATTTCACGCTTTTCCAAAGGCAGTTTATCCATCGCAACAGCAAGAAGCTGCAGTTCCTCTGATTGTTGCATTTCACTTGCCTTATTTTCGGTATGGCCTACCCGGTCCTTCCAGTTTTCCAAATCGTCACTTGGTAGCTTCTTTTTTCGATGTTGATCGTAATGCACATTTCGCGCGATGTGAAACAACCAGGCCCGAAACTCGCCCCCGTTACTATCTACCTGTTCGCGAAACAGGTGCCGATACTTCAGAATCCGGAAAAAAGTATTCTGTATCAGATCTTCGCTTACATCCTGTTGGCGGGTAAGCCCATAGAAAAAACCATACAACGGTTTTTTGTAGCGTTCAAAAAGCTGCCCCAGTTTTTCCTGGTCGCCATTTTTTACCTTAACCATTAAGGCATTGTCCGAAAGTGCTTTCAAAAGTTTTTGGTTCTTGTACAGGGAAACTTAAGGTAATGAAATTGGTTACAGGATTTTTCTAATTTTAGAAAAACATTAATTAACCATGAGGCACCTCATCTTGTTATTCTTAATACTTGTTTACTTTTCAAGTTGTAAGAAAAAACCAGTTTGGTCGGACGAATTCAACTATTCGGGCCCACCGGACCCTTCTAAATGGAACTATGATTTAGGCGATGGCTGCCCCAACGTTTGTGGGTGGGGAAACAACGAGGCTCAATATTATACTTCCGATAGCAAAAATGTTCGTGTGGAGAATGGTAACCTGATTATTGAAGCCCACCTGGATTCGATGGGTGGAAAAGCCTATACCTCTACCCGCATGGTGAGTAAACAAAAAGGCGACTGGCTTTATGGACGCATAGAGGTACGCGCCAAACTACCGAAAGGTAAAGGAACCTGGCCTGCAATCTGGATGCTTTCTACCGATTGGAAATATGGTGGCTGGCCGGCCAGTGGCGAGATTGATATTATGGAGCATGTGGGGTACGACCCGGGTGTAATTCATGGTACTATTCATACCGAAAAGTATAATCATATTATACAAACTCAAAAAGAAGGAAAAATAACAGTTGCCAATGCAATGGATCAATTTCATGTGTACGCCATCGACTGGACAAAAGACAAGATTGATTTTTTTGTGGATGATAATTTATACCATACTGTAACGCGCGATCCGCAAGATGATTTTAATGGCTGGCCGTTCGACCAGAAGTTTCATTTAATCATGAATATTGCTGTGGGCGGAAACTGGGGTGGCAAAGAGGGTATTGATGATTCGATCTGGCCACAGCGTATGGAGGTAGATTATGTAAGAATTTATCAATAGCAATATGAAACTACTACCATCCATTTGCCTAATTCTGATAGGTTTAAGCTCATTTGCACAGAAAAATGAAACAACCGTAGATCAATTACACCGCAAAAAGTTTACGTGGCTCATCAACAAACAGTACGATTCCCTCTACCTGGTTCTGCACAATCAGGTTCAATACATTCATTCAAACGGATGGGTACAAGCTAAAAAAGAGGTGATTGATGATCTGACAACAGGCAAGTTAAACTATACAAATATTGAGGTGCTTGAATCGAAAGTAACAATTTATAAAAGCACGGCAGTGGTTACCGGTAAAGGTAATTTTCGAGGGCTCATGCCCGATAAATCGGAATTTAACCTGAGTTTATGCTACACCGAGGTGTATGTAAAAGTGGGTAAGCAATGGATGTTACTCAATCGGCTGGCAACTAAAATCACGCTTTAGCCTCGTCCTAACTCAACCAATTTATTGCGCTCATTTTGCAATTCGCGCGATAATTTAGTTTGCCGTTCCAACGCCTTGCGTTTATAGGCTTCAAACTCGTTTGTAAGCGAATCGGCCACCTGTGTTTTATCTTTAACCGATGCTTGTAGAATCTTTAACCGGGCAGCCAATGCCGCAATTACAAATAGAAACGCAGCTACTACGGCAGCTATTATCAACAGGAAGGTTCCCTTGCCAAAATGCATCCCCAACACAGCAATGTGCGTACTATCGAAGGTAATACCTTCAACCGATGCCTTCTGATTTGCCAATTCGGCTTGCGTGGTTGCCAATTCACCCTGCAGGGTGGCAATCTTTTGCCGAACATCAGCCAATTTTGTTTCCTTCACACGCACGGTATCCATGGCTATTTTCCAAAATCCATCCAACACATACTCTTTTATTACTTTATAATCTTCGTATGTCTGTGAGTTGGTTTTTAATACCTGATAGCGTTCATTTAACTCAAGTTTATTGTCTTCCAATGCCTTCGCTTGTTGAGCAAACAGCAACTCGGGAAATGCAATAATTACCATTGTGAATATTTTTTTCATACAGTTGTACATTAAGTTACCAACTTCCAACATACAGTATAGGGCTGGGTTTAACCAATACAAAACAGATTACCGGCCACAACCGACCGATTAAAAGAAAATAACATGGTTGAATGGTTATTTTTGTCTCAACACAATTTGAGATTGTTCGGTACTTACAATCCTGTTAAATAATTCTTTTAAGGAATGATACTCGGCCGAAGAATAAACCGATTTTGAAATAGTAAGCACACTGGTTAGTGAAACTTTATTGGCGTTATTAGTAATGTTGCATAAATACTTTCCGCCATTTTGAGGTAATGCCAACGCTGTACTTGCGGGTAATTCATCCAATTCAAAATTCTCAGGATATTCCAACGTTAATAAAAAAGTGGACTCCAGTGGAGCACCAAAATCTACCGGGTAAAGTCTTTGATTGGTTTTAAATGGATTGGCTTTCCATCGCCCAATGAAAAACGGATTAAGGTAAACTATCTTCGAATCCGCAAATTCGTTCGAATATCTTATCTCAAATTTTTCTATTACTGGTTTTGTTAAATCCTCCTCTTGCTCAATTTTGTAATTTAAAATTTCAAAATCGTTGTACCGGTTTTCCAATACCTCTTTATACTTTGCTACCGAACCAGCCACCGCAAACTCTCTACGTTTATCCACCGCTTCGTATCCATAAGAAGTAATGGTCATCTCTCCAGCAAACCCGGTAGAACTCAATTTCAAATTTAACTGAACCATCTTTTTTTCTTTTTCACGCGGTTTCAAATCAATCCATTTGCTATCGTCTTCCTTGCGGGGAATCAGCCGCCCTGTACCATTTAAGCACCTGCGGGGTAAAAGTCCAAATGGCAACAAGGGTATTGTAGCATCCAGCAGGTAGTACTCACCATCTAAAAAAACGGAAGCTACCACATAGTTAAAATCGCTTATTACCGGGTATAGCTGATTGGGAAGCCCAGCTTCACGGGTGGCCAGTATTACCGGCTCGGCCTGTAAATCAGCCGTTTGCAGTGCTGCCACCAGGGATAAGTTAATATCGCCCACATTCCCCTTTCGTGATTCAAACGCCTTTTTTACTCCTGATTCAGCGTATTTCCCATAATACTCATTCCACAAAAACCAATCTTTAAGCAAATTATAAATGGCATTGGCCTTATCGCGATTAGTAGTTTTACCGGCAATAACTTGCACCACCCTGTCTGCCCAAATATTGCGTGCTTTTCGTATTTCAACCCCAAAACTTTCGTGGGTATTTAACTCATGTACTGCATCTTTCCAGGTTTTGGTGTATTTATTCACAACCCCATCAAATCTTTTAACTTCTGAAAGTTCGTAATCAATACCGGCCAAAAAGTTGCTGCGGGCCAACATATAGTCTTCGTCCTTCAAGGCAGGGATATTTGTAATTGCATATTTGTAGATAGAACAGTCGGCCCGATTGCCGCCACCCGGTGTAAAGCAATCTTTTTCCAGAGAGGATTCATTTTTGGTAAGCTCGAGAAATCCGCGCAACGAAATATTATATACGTAGTTGGCCGGAATACGAGCCCAAAATTCGCTTCTTACTTTAGGTATTTCCGATTGAAACCTCCACGGATAGAAATTAAAGATAAAAGGAGATTCCAGCAGGTAACGCACTTCAATCACACTACCCACTACTACCTCTGGCAATGTAAAGGTACTTTCATCGCGGTATTCGTTCAACGAAGTTGTATAAGTACTATTGCGGGGCATTGCCGTCTTTTTTAACGAACCATTTAAGACGTTGTAGGTAAAACCCTCCACCTGTCGGATTCGCTCTTTGGAAGATCCATTTTTTCGCAGTAAAATCCTGAAATCGGCATAATCCAAGCCTGCGGGTTTCAAAATTTTAATTTTTACATGGTACTCCAGCAGCAGGTTATTATCGCCACCATTATCGATGTAAGCTTCACCAAATTCGTCCAACACAACGGCCGCAGCGGTTGTATCCGCTGCGTACTCCTTCATAGTCAATTCATCAAGACTTACACTACCGAAAGAGAAGCCATGGTAGTATTGGGCCTTAGATTGATTATAAATAACTAAAACAAAACAGAATACTGATACTTTAAATAAGTGCATCAAAAATTTCAAAGGTTTGCGGTTTAAGTAAGATATTAAAATAATCAAATTTAAATAACATTGGCAGCCTTCTATCTGATAACTTTGTGTAGAATGAAATGCTTCGCTACCTTAGCAAGTCAATCTAATTTAAACCTGTGAGTTACCCCAAAGCCGACAGACGGATTTTAATAATTGAGGATGATGAGCCCTTGTGCTGGCTGTTAGATCGTATTTTAAAACCAAATTTTGAGGTTAATATCTTTTACAATGGATTGGATGCACTCGCCTGGTTATCGGCTAATAATCTGCCTGACCTAATCATTTCCGATCTGCATATGCCTTCACTGGATGGCATTGAATTGCTTGAAAACATTCAAACCAGCGGAATTCTGAGGAATATTCCTGTAATTATTCTTTCTGGAAGCGAAGACCCTGAAAAGCGAAAGAAGTGCCTGGCTTTGGGGGCCAGCAGTTATTTAATAAAACCATTCGAACCACAGTTACTAATCGAAGAAATAGAGAATACATTTAAAAGAGTTGAAAAACCGTTGGCTATTAATCGATGAAAACCGATACCGATATTGCTGTGCCCGCCCAAAAAAGGGGTTATTCAAATGATGCTGCCATTCACATTGCTGTGTTGCAACATGAAACCCTGCCTCAGCCAGACTTTATTCAGGACAATTGGCACTTTAGCTATTATTCGCTGGAGGCCCTGTCTTTCTCGATTTTAGAAAACGCTTCTGCAATTGATGCCGTATTTATTGGGCCCGATGCCCCGACAGGGCAAATGCAAAAACTTGGGGACCTTTTAAAAGCATACGGCATACCCTTCATACTTTATACCAGCAAGTATGACGAACTTTCTAAAAGCAAAGCTTTGGAACTTCAAGTTGATGACTACCTGCTGGGCGCTTTTACTGACCTCATGCTTAAGCGGATTCAATTCATAAAAAAAACTAAAAGCCGGGCCGGTTCAAACATACTACAACCCATCAGAAGTATTGAACCGATGCAGTCTGTAAAAATCTGGAAACTGAAACGACTTTCTGATATTATTCTATCATCACTCGCATTGGTTTTATTATCTCCCCTGCTATTGATTATTGCTATTATTATCAAATTGGAATCGCGCGGGCCGGTATTCTACATCTCCAAGCGGGCCGGTTCAGGCTATAAAATATTCGATTTTTATAAGTTTCGCTCCATGCGTGCAGGAGCGGATAAGGAGTTGAAGGAACTTTCACATCTTAATCAGTATGCAGAGAATGCCGAGGAAAGTATCTTTTTCAAGCTAAAAGATGATCCACGTGTAACCCGTTTTGGGATGTTTCTTCGAAATACAAGTTTGGATGAATTACCCCAACTTATAAATGTTCTAAAAGGCGACATGTCGTTAGTTGGTAACAGGCCACTACCACTCTACGAAGCCGAAAGACTTACAAAGGATCAAATAGCCTGGAGATTTCTTGCACCAGCCGGAATAACAGGCTTATGGCAGGTTACCAAAAGAGGCAATAAAGAAATGTCGTTAGATGAACGGATTCATTTGGATATTGAGTATGCCATGAAGAACTCTTTCTTTCTGGATATGAAGATAATTCTTGCTACATTTCCTGCCCTAATACAAAAGGAAAAGGTCTAAACATCAGATGCCTCAACTCAGAATTCTTCACTGCATCCGTCAAGGGCAAATAGGTGGAGGTGAAAGTCATTTGTTAGACCTTGCTACCAATCTTAAGAAGGACAAATTCAAAAGTTTTGTTTTATCCTTTACCGATGGACCAATGGTTGAAAGGCTTTCGAGTCTTGGTGTTACTACTATAGTAATTAAAGCCACTCGCCCGTTTGATGTTAGGGTATGGTCTAGAGTCTTATCAGTTATTGAGGATAATAAAATTCAATTAATTCATATCCACGGAACACGGGCATTTTCTAATGTTATCTATTCTGCATTAAGAAAAGATATTCCAATCGTTTACACGGTGCATGGCTGGTCGTTTAACGCCCATCAAACATGGATTAAACGTAATATTGCAATTTTAATTGAGCGTTATTTTACAAGAGTTGCCAAAAAAGTGATAAATGTATCGTACTCAAACCAGAGAATTGGATCAAAATATATTAAAGGTCTTAACTCAAATGTTATTCAAAATGGAATAGATTTACAAAAGTTCAATCCGAGTAACCGATATCCTGATGTACGCCAAAATCTTGGCATATCCGATGATCAATTTTTGATCGTTTTTATAGCCCGAATGACACTTCAAAAGGATCCCTGCACATTAATAAGAGCCTATAGCCAGCTCAACGATAAAATAAAAGAAAAGACAACAGTATTGTTTGTGGGGGACGGGGAATTAAAGCATGAAGCAATTCAATTATCGCAAGAGTTAGGAGTAAGTACAAAGACAATTTTTACAGGATTCAGAAGCGACATTCCAACCCTGCTTCATGCTTGTGATGTTTATTGTTTGCCATCGCTGTGGGAAGGATTACCGTTAGGCTTACTGGAAGCTATGGCTATGAGAAAAATTGCTGTGGCAACCACTGTGGATGGCACGGTCGAGGTTATCGAAAATACTAAAAACGGTTTTCTTTTTCCATCTGGCGATTCTGGTACCTTGAGTTCTGTTTTAGAAACCATAATTTTGAAAACAGAACAAGAGCGGGAACAAATCAAATCTTCAGCACACCAAACTATTCACAAGCACTTTTCATTAGCCGGGATGATAGAAAAAACTGAAGCTGTTTACGAAACTTTAAATTTTAATTAGATGGCCATTTTAGAGGTAACAGTTTTAGTTTACTTCAGTTTTGTAACTGTATATATTTCAGTCTGCTTTATTGGGTGTTTGCTTTATAAGGATAAAAAATTTCATTTTAACAATAAAAATCAAAATAGCTTTCACATTCTTATACCTGCTTACAAAGAAGACGCTATTATACTCTCCAGTGTTAAAGAAAATCTAAAACAAAACTACCCTATTCAAAAGTTTAAAATAACTGTTATAGCAGATTCGCTTCAGCCAAACACCATAACCCAGTTGCAGGATTTAAATATTGAAGTACTGATAGCACAATTTGATTTTAGTACAAAAGTTAAATCCCTAAACCTGGCTATTCAACATGAACCATCAAACTTTGACTATACTGTTATACTTGATGCAGACAATATATTGGAGCCCAACTACCTTTTAAAAGTAAACGAGCTTCACAACGATGGGTATCAAGCCATTCAAACACAACGGATACCCAAAAATCAAGATACAAATATGGCCTTTCTGGATGGACTTAGTGAGGCCCTAAATTACAACCTGATATCAAAACCTGGTGTGAGCTTAAAATTGTCTCCCGGCTTAAAGGGTTCAGGAATGTCATTCAATTCTAAAATTCTAAAAGAGCTGCTTTCAAACATGACATCGGTTGGAGGTTTTGATAGGGAGTTGGAATTAAAATTACTTCAGAGAGGTATATCTATTTATTATTCACATAATACCGTTGTACAAGACGAAAAGGTAAGTTCCATCGAGGTATTTAAACGCCAAAGAACCAGATGGGTCGCAAGCCAATTTATTTATCTGCAAAAGTATTTTGTATCGGGTGTTGTATCATTTATCAAAAATCGTAATCTGGCCTATTTCAATAGCGCTGTATTGCGAAATATTCAGTTACCAAGACTTGTTAATTTTGGATTATTGTTCATGTTAAGTGTTACTTCATTTTTATTTAGAAAATACATTTTTTTCGATTGGCAAATCTGGTGTTTGCTATTCCTGATCAACCTATTGATACTACTTCTATCTGTTCCCAAACATTTTTATTCGCTAAAAATTGTAAGAGCCGCTTTTTATGTCCCATCAGTTTTTTTTAACATGCTACTTGTTTTCTTGAAATTAAAAGGAGCAAATAAAAAATTTATTCACACACCAAAAACAAGCGACTCAAGATCAATATAATTCGCTATGGTTTATCCTTTGATTTCACTAATAACAATAAATTTCAATTCAACTAAACATACAATTGAGTTCCTTGAATCCGCTCAAAAACTAACATACCCTAATTACGAAATTATTGTTGTTGATAACGCCTCCACGCAAAGTCCACAAGAAATTTTGACAAAAAAATTTCCTGGAATAAAATTCATCCGTTCTCAGGTAAATCTAGGATTTGCAGGTGGCAATAATTTAGGTCTGAAAATAGCGAAGGGTGATTTCCTGTTCTTTCTAAATAATGACACACTATTATTGCCGAACTTTCTGGAACCCATAGTTAATTTCATGGTAGAACACCCCGAAGTAGGCATGGCTAGTCCTAAAGTACTTTATGCAGACGAAGTTACAATTCAATATGCAGGAGCCATCTCGATTAATTTTCTTGGCCGGGGAAGACGGATAGGATTACTCGAAAAAGACATCGGGCAATACGATTACATTTCGGAAACCGATCTGGGCCATGGAGCTGCATTAATTGTTCCAAAAGCTATCATTCAGAAAGTGGGACCGATGCCTGAACTTTTCTTTCTCTATTACGAAGAACATGATTGGTGTGAACAGGTAAAAAGGCATGGCTATAAAATGTACTACCTGGGTAATTCCAAAATAGTACACAAGGAATCCATTAGTACAGGCGGAAATGAGGGTTATTTAAAAGTTTATTACCTAAACAGGAATCGACTTTTATTTATGAGAAGAAACTTTAAGGGTACCAAGCGAATAACTGGATTGATTTTTTACACCATTTTCGCTTTTCCAAAAAAACTAGTTGGCTACCTGCTTAAAGGGAAATTTGATTTAGCAGGCGCAATAGTAAGCGGTTTCTATTGGAATCTTAAAAACCCCTGCAGGTGAGAATTATGGTATCAATAAAATCGAAATTGCAATCCTTTAAAAAAAATAACCCAAAGGGGGGTGTATTTCAATTTATCAATTTTGTTCTGAACGGCATTTTTCGCTCTGTTAATGCTCGAATCTATTTAAGAGGATGTAAAAAGGGAAAGTTTGTTTCTGTTAATGGTCGCCCTGTAATTGATAATCAGGGGGTGATGGAGTTTGGCGATGAGGTTAGAATTTGGTCCAATATTATACAAGCTAAACTTTACACAGGGCCATCAGGTAGGTTAATTGTAGGAAAAAACTCGAGGTTAAATGGAACGCATATTGATGCACGTCAATTGATTCAAATAGGTGAAAATGTAAGGATTGCTCCTTACACAATTATTTTGGACAGTGATTTTCATGATCTTCATAATCATTTTGAAGATGGAATCAGCAAACCAGTTATTATTGGAAATAATGTATGGATTGCAACTCGTGCTACAATTTTAAAAGGTGTAACAATTGGGGAAGGTGCAGTGGTTGCTGCTGGCGCTGTTGTAACCAAAAATGTGCCTGCATTTACTGTTGTTGCGGGTGTACCAGCCAAGCCAATTAAGAATTTAAAATTTCAATAAAATCTCTAAATTTAGGATGTCCAACATCCCCATGGTATTAACCAAACTATACTGCTTCCTCTGCTTTCAACTTCTGACATTAATCGTTTATTCTCAAAAAGCTGATCCGGAGTTGTTTCAGGTAAAATCCAAAACATTTTCTGAGTCGCTTTATTACCTCCAATATAAGCCTGAAAATTATAATCCTTCTACCAAATGGCCATTGGTAATCTACTTGCATGGAGGAGGAGCCATCGACTCAGACATTAGCCGTATTAGAAGCAGTGGACTGCCAAACCTTATTGAAAAAGGTCTTGTATTTCCTGCAATAATAGTAGCTCCGCATCTTCGAAATAGAAAAAACTGGACTCCAACCTTCATTGATGAGTTTGTTAAGGCAGCGACCTCGTCTCTTCCAATTGACGAGAATAAAATTTATATAACGGGAGTTAGTTTAGGGGCAACTGGGGTTTGGCAATACTGCATCGCATACCCCTATAAGGTAAGTGCTGCAGTTCCAATTTCGGGCTGGGGTAATCCGCATGAAGTTTGTAAAATTAAAAACTTACCGGTTTGGGCATTTCATGGAGATCAAGACCAGGTTGTTACTATGGCGGGATCAAAAAATATGATTAATGAGCTGATTAAATGTGATGGAGACGCTAGACTAACAATTATCGAAAATGGAGGCCACGATATATGGGCTCAAGCTTATTCTTATCCGGGCTTTACTAATTGGTTACTTTCCAAGTCAAAAGAAACCAAGCCAATACTGCCCGCTATTAAGCGGGTAGGAAAAATTGATTTAAAAACTTATCCCCTTCCAAAAGCTCTTAGAACAATTGTAGGAATATCAACGCTTGACAACGGAACCTTTGCTGGAATTAACGAAAAGGGAACCTTGCCAGTTATTATAAAATTTGATACATCCGGGCACATTGCCGGCATGTGTAGGATTAAAGATGCAACCAACCTTGCATGGCAAGACATCACAAATTTCAACAACTCAATCTACATTGGAGATATTGGGAATTCCAATTTTAACCGACAATACTTCCAGATTTATAAAATTCAAACAGAGAACTTAACTTCTGAAAGTTTACCCTCAGAGAAAATTGAATTTCAGGTACCAGGAATAGAATCATTGAATTTCAAAGCATTATTCTTTTTCAATAATTCCTTGTACCTCTTAGGTCAAACAAAACAAACAAATACCTATCTGGTGAAAGTTCCATCAACACCAGGTATAAGCAAAGCTGATGTTATTTGCGAAATTCCTTCTCTTACCAGTACGTCAATTACTTCAGCCCAATTTGATGCTAAATCTAATAGATTATGGATACTTGGTAGTGAATGGGTGGGTTATTATACAATCAGTAATTCAATAGAAGAGTTAGCAAAAGTTAAACTACAAATTTGGCAACTGCCGGAAAAAAAATTTCTGAGTGCGTTAACAACCCTTACGGACGGGAAAGTTGTGCTGGCTGACCAATTCTTCCTGGGCGGTTCTGACGGAAGCTTCTATATTATGAATTAGTCTTAAAAATTGTTATTTGTAAATTGATTTTCAGCAGGTTACACCCAAGTAAAAAGTAGTATTAAAACCCACTGAATCGATCAGGATTTACTATCTTTAAACTTAAACCTATTTTTATGGCACGCTATCGTTTACTGTTAAGCCTGTTGTTAATTTCCAACCTTATAACACAAAACAGTAGAGCACAAAACGCCTGTGGTTGTACGCATATTATTAGTTTAAACGCAGCCGAATATCAATTCGATGGTGCAGCCAAGGGTGTTAAGCCAGGCGATAAGATCTGCTTTACCAGCGGAACACGAACTGGTATAGGTCTTTTTAATATTAAAGGCACAAAAGACAATCCTGTTATAATAACAAACATGTGCGATGGTAAGGTAACGATTAATGCACCACTTGCATGGGGCAATGCGGTTTCGATTGAGAATAGCTCACATTTTAAATTTACAGGGTCTGCCAATCCAAACGAAGAGTTTGGAATTGAAATTAAGGGAGGGCAAATGGGGCTCAATATGCAGAAGTTTAGCACTAATTTTGAAGTAGATCATATCAATGTTAATAATGTTGGCTGCTGTGGAATGGTTGCTAAAACAGACCCAACGTGCGACCCCGCCACGTGGCGAGCAAATTTTATTCTGAAAGATGCTATCTTTCATCACAACCGAATCTGGAATACAGGTTGTGAAGGCTTTTATGTGGGCAACTCACATTATGATGGCGGAAAGTCCTTAACCTGTAATGGCCAAAATGTTATTGTGGATGAACACGACATTGATAATGTTCAAATATACAATAACGACCTTCAGAACATTGGAAACGATGGAATACAGGTTGGATCATCAAAAAACACTGTAATTCATCACAATTATGTTTACAATGTTGGCACAAAAAATAATGCAGGCCACTTAAACAGTATTCAAGCAGGAGGAGGTACACACGCTATAGTGTACAATAACCTGGTAGATACAGGAAAAGGTTATGGCCTGTATGACACAGGTGGTGGAGGTATTTACTTTAATAACGTAGTAATGAACATCCAATTAGGAGGCATGCTATTGCAAGATACTCCCCCCAATTATGCACCCACTGGTTTTAGGATTTTCAATAATACATTCATCAACTGTAAGGATTTTGGAGTACTGATGTTTAGTGAACATCCTGATGCTTCCCTGTTTAGCAACAACATAATGGTGGGGCAAAATCAATCCAACTATGTTTATTTTAATTTAAATAATCCTTCCAAAAATAAGTGGACAGAAACAAATAATATAAAAACCCAGGATATAAATACAGTAAAATTTATTAATCCATCTGCCAAAGATTTCAGGCTTCAATCAACCTCACCTGCTGTTAACGCTGGTAAAGATGTTAGCTCATTTGGAATTACGTATGATTATGATCACCAACCCAGACCCAGTGGCAATATTTTTGATATTGGGGCATATGAACTTCAAACCGGAGGGCCAACTTCGAATGCCGGTGCCGATAAAACTATAACTTTACCAACCAATAATTTAATACTAAATGGTTCTGGAACTAGTTCAACAGGTATAACAGGATACCTCTGGTCAAAAAAGAGTGGCGGAACTGCAACTCTAACCAACGAAACAACTGCAAATTTAACTTTAACTAATTTGGTTCAGGGTGTTTATGTATTTGAACTAAAAGTTACAGATGCTTCGGGGTTTGCATTGGATGAGGTTACAGTGAATGTATTGCCACAAGCTGCTAATCAAAATCCGATAGCAAATGCAGGGCCTGATAAAACTATAACATTACCCACAAATTCTTTGGTTTTAAATGGAATCGGTACCGATGCTGATGGAAGTATTACAGGTTATGCATGGACAAAACTTACCGGGCCTACCGTAACTCTATCAAATCAAAATACGGCTAACTTATCCTTAACCAATCTGCTCCAAGGAACTTATACCTTTCAGTTGACAGTTACGGATAATAATGGGGCAACCGGATCAGACCAGGTAATTGTAGTTGTTAATCCGGTTGCTACAAATCAAGTACCTATTGTAAATGCAGGAACACAAAAAACAATTTTCCTCCCGATCAACCAAGTGTCTATTACTGCTACCGCCAGCGATCCGGATGGAACAATAAGTTCAATTGTTTGGGAAAAAAAATCAGGAGGGCCAGCCACCTTAACCAATGCCAATACCCTAACGGTTACAGTTTCGGGGCTTAATGCCGGGATTTACACCTTTAGAATTACAGTAACGGATAATGGAGGCGCAACTGCATTTTCGGAGGTAAATGTTAACGTTTTACAGGGTAATCAAAGCCCTGCTGCCAATGCCGGTAACGACCAGGCTATCACATTACCAACAAATAATATAAATTTAGTGGGTTCAGGTATCGATCCAGACGGCTCAATCGTTGGCTACTCTTGGACTAAAGTAAGCGGCCCCGCAGCCAACTTAACCAATACCAACACACCTATATTGGTTGTAACAAATATGGTTCAAGGAACCTACGTTTTTAATCTTACAGTAACAGATAATGAGGGTGCCACAGGAAGTGATCAGGTAATCGTAACAGTAAGCGTCTCACCTTCGGGTACAAACGAAGCACCAATTGCAATTGCAGGAGGAAATATTTCATTCTCATTACCCACAAATTCAGTTAATCTTTATGGCTCCGGTTTTGACCCTGATGGGTCAATAACTTCTTATAGTTGGGTTAAGGCTAGCGGAGGTAATGCCACTTTGGTTAATGCCGATAAACCTACGCTAACGGTTACAAACCTTCAAGCCGGTCAGTACATATTCAGATTAACGGTTACAGATAATTCAGGCGATTCAGATGATGATGTTGCCATTGTTACAGTTAGTGCCTCCGGAACCAATATTTTCCCTATTGCTTCGGCTGGCTCAGACAAGATTGTTAAACTTCCGCTTACTTCGGTATCATTAATTGGATCAGGTTCGGATGAAGACGGCCAAATAGTATCTTATCAATGGTCCCTTCAAAGCGGGGCAAATGTTACAATGGGTACTCCAACCCTTCCGTCAACCAACGTTACAGGTTTAGCTTTAGGCGAGTATAAATTCAGGTTAACTGTGACCGATAACTCAGGAGCAACTGATTTTAATGATGTCTTGGTAAGGGTTGTTGCATCCACAACCAACCAGCCTCCTTCCATTATTGTGCCCTCCAGCATTAAAATTTTCGAACCTCAAACTACTTTAAACATTGAAGGTTCAGCAACTGATGATGGCCAAATAACAGATTATAGTTGGACAAAATTAGGAGGCCCAACAGCTACCCTTATTAACGCTACCCAAGCAACCGTTACAATTCAAAATCTGGTAATTGGGGAATATACTTTAAAACTAACCGTTACCGATAACAATGACGCAGCCGTGTTCGCAATTGTGAAGGTTTACGTCTTACCAGCCACATCAGCACCGCCCACTGCCGATGCTGGATCAGATCAGGAAATCACATTACCAGTAAATTCTATTAACTTAACCGGTAGTGCTACTACATCAAATGGAACTATAACATCAACTATTTGGTCAAAGGTATTAGGCCCGGCCGCAACGTTATCAGGAACCAATACAACAACACTAAATATTACCAACATGATAGCTGGTACTTATCTAATTAAGTTCACCGTAAGAAATAGCCTGGGGCAAGAATCATCAGACAATGTTCAAATTATCGTTCATCCAATACCCCCCAATCAGGTGCCCATTGTAAATGCCGGAACAAATACAACCATAACCTTACCTACTAGTCAAATCACGCTAATCGGATCAGCAGCAGATTCCGATGGTACTGTCGTTTCTACTTTATGGACCCAAATAAGCGGGCCCACAAGTGCAACATTTCAAAACGCTACAGCTTTAACATCAGTTGTAAGTAATTTAATTGAAGGGGCATATACCTTTAGATTATCAGCCACTGATAACCTTGGGGGTGTTGGCTCAAATTATGTAATCATTTATGTAGCTCCACCTTTAAACGCTGGCAATCTTCCACCTGTAGTTTATGCTGGAGATGATGTTACATTAACGCTTCCCGCTAACAGTACTACCATATTTGGTAATGCTTATGATCCGGACGGAAGTGCAGTTACAGCACTTAATTGGGAACAAACTGATGGCCAACCTGCCCAAATTAATATCACCAATGGAAACATTCTGGAGCTTTCAAACCTTGCCTTGGGAACTTATACGTTTAGGTTTTCAGCAACCGATGATGACCAACTAACATCCAGTGATGAAGTAAATGTTTTTGTTATCGAGAAGACGCAGGAAATACCTAAGTTTTTCACTCCTAATAATGACGGACGTGGGGAGTTATGGGTAATCCGGAATATCGATACATATCAAACTTGTGGTTTGGTTGTATTTAGTCGCTCGGGGCAAACAGTTTATAAAGCCAAGCCTTACCAAAACAATTGGGATGGCACCATGAATGGAAAGCCATTAAGTGATGGTGATTATTATTACACTTTTAATTGCGATGACGGAAGAACTGTTAAGGGAGCCCTCCGAATTATCAGATAATTTATGAAACCATATCCTCCAGCACTACTATTAGTACTTTGCTTTTGCATTTTTTCTGATTTATCAGCCCAGCAATATCCCCTGTACTCTCAATATATGTTTGATGGTTATTTGATAAATCCATCTATGCTTGCTACTTCAAAAAAATCAGAAATAAACTTACTTTATAGGCAGCAATGGGCTGGGTTTGATGACGGACCTAAAACGATACAATTTAATTATCAACATGCCTTCAGTAACAGGCTTGCGCTTGGTCTAAATGTCTTTGATGATAAAACAGTCTTACTTTCAAGCACGTCAGTAATGGCTACTTTTGGATATAAAGTACCAATTGCCACCAATCATGTTTTGGGTTTTGGTCTTTCCGGAGGATTCTTTTCAAATAGGATAAAGTTAGAGGAGATACCAGATGTTGATATAAACGATCCTGCCATTTTGAACAGCATGGCAAACAACTTTGCTTTTGATGGTCAATTCGGTTTTAACTATAATTTCCAAAATCTATCAATAGGGTTTTCCCTGGTAAGGTTAATTGATAACAGAACACTTTCAGAAACCAGAGTACAGGAGATTAAGTTTAGCCAACTAAAAAATAAAATTATTTCAGCATCTTATAAATTTCAGTTAACAAACGAATTTAGTTTTCAGCCAAATTTTGCCTATCGGTTTACGGCTGATGATCTCAACTTTTTTGAAACATCCGGTGTATTTTCTTACAAAGAAACTTTTTATTTGGGCGGTGGTTATCGTCATGAATTTGGACCAACAGCCATGGTTCGGGTTGCATGGAAAGATTTTCAAATTGGATATGCCTATGATTTACCCTCAACAAGAATCAACGTATCCACAGGTGGAACCAGTGAGATTCAACTGAAGTGGCGATTTGGTCCAGAGATAGAAAAACCGAAAAGAAATAAAATCACCCCGCTAAATGACACTAAGGATGAACCAAAGCCAGATGATAACAATAAGTTGACTGAAGGGCAAAAGCATCAGGAAATCAACAAAGTAACAGAAGAACAAGCAAGGGTTTCAGAGCCTCTTGTTAACCAAGAGAATAAATTAGAACCGAAAGAACCAACTATTAGTGAATCAGATGAAATTATAAACGAACAAATTGAATACATTTTAATTGTCGGAACCTTTGAAAGAAGCTACAATGCTGAAAAACTAGTAAGAGAAATGTCTCAACAAGGTATTATTGCCGAGTCAATAAAAATAGAAGGCTCTTCGTATCACTATGTTCACCTACCTCAGTATAAAACGAATAATATAACCATAGAAAAACTTCAAGAGATCAGAAAAAATCAACTTTTTAAAGATGCCTGGTTTAAGAGAATAGACAAAAAATAATTGTCATTTACGGGACTTCTGCACTACTTTACCGCTTGGTAACATAGTGTGAAAATGCTTGACATATTAAGGCGTTTACCAGAAACCCTAAAACGGGTTACTTCCGGTGCTGTAATAATTAAAGAGATTGATGGATTTAGGTTCTTAGCAATCTTTACCGTGTTGATTCAACATCTTCACGAACGTTTCATAAAATACACCTCCATTACATTTACACAGCCAGCTGAAACTACCCTAACAGCATTTGTTGCCACACGCGGGTTTATTGGCGTGTATGTGTTTTTTATGATTAGTGGCTTTATTCTTGCTTTGCCCTTTGCCAAACGTATTCTAAATCAAAACAACGAATTAAGATTAAAGGAGTACTTCTTAAGAAGATTAACAAGACTGGAGCCACCCTACATCATCTGGATGACTATTTTTTTTATCGGTTTTATTATTCTGCGGAATGAAAGTTTTAATGAATATCTGCCGCACTTATTAGCAAATTTAACTTATACTCATGGTATTATATATCAAGGTTGGTCGCTAATTAACCCGCCTACCTGGACACTGGAAGTTGAAGTTCAATTTTATATTCTGGCCCCATTTTTAGCGTTTCTGTATTTCAGCGTTTCGAATAAAAATAGAAGACGGGTATTGATGATAATTTTTATTTTGAGTTTCATGATTATTCAGCAGGCATTTGAATTATATAGACTGCCATGGTACTTAACTATTCTGGCATACCTTCAATACTTTCTGGGTGGGTTTATGGTGGCCGACATATACCTAACTGAATGGAATACTTCGGTTAAGGGTAATAAACTTTTATATGACGTATTTGCCATTGCCTCTTTAATTGCAATTATTATAATCTGGGATTGGGAATTCCATTTTATTGACCGGGTTGCTGAAGTAATATTGCTATTTATTTTATTTATTTCGGTTTTCAAGGGTAAGTATGCTAATAAGTTTTTCACAAACAGATGGATTATGGCAATTGGCGGAATGTGCTACACTATCTATCTTATACACTTACCTATTGCCGAAGTATTGATGCAACTTACAAGCAGGATATCTATTACAAATATTTACGAAGTTAATCTGTTGGTTCAGGCTGCAATTTTTCTTCCAATTGTATTTATTATTAGTGTAGTTGGGTATCTTCTATTTGAAAAACCTTTTATGGATAAAAATTGGCCTGCTCGTTTTAAAAAATTTATTCAGCGAACTCTTTATTAATCTACCCGTAGCATTTTCTTGTAGCTGCTGCGTGAGGTGGTCTCTATTCGCATAAAATATACCCCGCTTGGTAGCTCATCAATGGGTAGCACAACAAGCTCGTTTCTATTAGCTTTAATACTGAAAGTTTTAACAATAGTTCCTAAACTTGAAACAAGTATTACATGAGCATTAGGGGTATCCTCATCAAATTGTAAATATACTTCATTCTTAAAGGGATTGGGAAATAGTATAAACCCATCCTCTGTTACCTGCTCAAAGGATTCGACTGACTTAACACAACCTGATAATGCTAATGTTGCCTTTACTAAAGCATCTTTTTCAACTTTAATCTCAGTTGTTTCAATTGTATTTAAAGGTTGATCATCCGCATACCAAAATACAGGAAGTGGGGGATCTGTTTTAAGAATATCACCCTCTCTAACTAGTTTTAAGTCAGGTAGAGATACTTTACTTATTGTAACGCTACCCCTATCACTTTCGCAACCATTTGGTGATACAATTGAAATATATAAGTTTAGTAAATTATTTACATCATTAAATAAAACCGCAGGTTTTTCGGTTATTGCTAATGGTGCCCCGTCCGATTCATCTGCATACCAATTATATAGCGTAGCACCTAACTGATCTGGTATCGAAATAATATCTGCTTTATCCGGGCAAATATTAATCGGTAAAGAGGTAAATGAAAGTAAAGGTGATGTTGTTACAGTTAAAATTCCTGTGGTTAAAATAGCTTGAGGAATACAAGAACTTTTCATCTCAAGCGTATAGGGGTTTTTTCCATCAGTCAAAACCTCAAGTGGAATTGAAAATTCTATCGCTTGTCCGGTTCCACTTACCCATTTTGAAAATTCTTTGTTATTGATAAACAGTCGGTACTGTAGTTCTGGCTGGGTGCGTGTTAGCAAAATTTTCCCCTCCGTTTGATTTGAACAAACGGTAACCTCCTGAACTCCTTCGCTACCCATCGTTCTATCGCGTGAAATATCCAATCTGAATCTATTGGATAGTTGACCTGCCTGGCTTGACAAAACCGAAAAAGTATAATCCCCATTGGTGATAAGGTCAACCCGGGTATTTAACCATGCATCTACCAATGTTACATTAACATCACTTGGAAGCGATGAAAAATCAAATAATTTAAGTTTATAAGTTCCGGCAGCAACATTGGAAAAATAGAGTGGCAAGCTCTGAAAACATTGCAGTTCATTAAATGTATTTATTACCAAATCCCTTCCATCGTTACTCTTGGTAAAGAAATTCAAATCGGCTTTGGTCAGTTTCAAGGCATCATACTTACCATCAAAATTATCGGTTGCCAAATTCGAATACCGAATCACCAGCTCATCTCTTGATGCACCTGTTACCTCAAGTCTGAACAGTATTCTATCGCTTTCGCGAAAAATTTGTCCTATGGTATCACTACCAATAATTTTCGAATTTTCATTAAAAGTAAGTGAACTGTTTGAGGTAGCGTGCACCCAAAATGCCTGGCCACTACCAATAACGCCACCAAAACCAGCCGGTACGCTCACACCATCAACATAATTAACATAACTTCCTGCACCCAACCCACCTAAATTAGTATTATCTGGAATATAAACTGCATTATCTACACCTGCACCTAAATTAACACGGCTCCACAGTATTGGCGATGCATACGGATTGCCCACAAGATTCCACCCGTCTGGTTCGTTTGACGAAACTGCTGTTACATTTATTACTCGGGTATGTGTGGCAACCGTACCCCGTGTATCTATCGTTACTGGTGCAGTTGACCTTACAAAAACTGCATACCCCCTACCCGATTGAAGCGGAGCCGCTTCGGAAAGCCCGCTTGCAGGATAATTTCTGTATCTGCTTTCAAGAGTTGTCCCATTTGTTGTAAAACTCTCATCATAATAAAAAAGGGATGGATTAGTGGAGATTATCCCTGCACCAGTTGATGGATTATCAAATGAACCTGTAATGGGTACTTCTGCCTGCCAGTCAGCTACGAATGTGTTGGTACTTCCTGGACTGAGGTATCGATATGCACGAACTCCGTTTCCATTAGGTATGTAGCGTTGCACAATAACATTCCCTAAAATCTGGGCCGATGTATGTAATGGATTTATCCTGGCAGTACGCGTAGCATTTGACACAAGCGTTAGTAATTGGTCTCCGGCATTTAGCGTAGTAGCTGTATTAATCCTTAAATTGAATTGAATTGCGGTTGGTGTTAAAATTGATACGTTGTTTGATGATTTTTGAACAATTAAAGAATATAAATTTATGTCGCTGGTGCCTGCCAAATTCTGATTGGTAGTTCCATTTAATAAAATGGTACCTGCCGCAGGATTAAATGATCCGTTGTTGGTGAAATTACCAGCCACATTTATTTGCTGAATTGATTGAATCTGTAAACTACTACCTGAGGTAATTAAAATATCCGTTAGTTGAGGAATTGAATCTCCTGAAAAAATTGTTGCTCCATCGAATGTAAAAGTTCCTCCACTCAATGCAGCTCTTCCGTTACTAATAAAATTTCCTTTTAAAGTTATTGAACGATTAGTTCCCGATAATGAGCCTCCGGTAATTCCTAAATCTCCATTGATTGTAACATTTGTACTTAAAGTCACCACATTAGGATAGGGTTTTTCAATTGTAAGGTTAGCCAAACTTGTAGCTAAAGATGGAATTTCGTTTGCGGTATTCACATTACCTGAACCAGTATAAATAACTGAATAAGAAGTTACGGGTGTTACCGCATTGGTAAGTACACCTGTACCAATTGTAATTGCACCATTGGTTTGAATCAAAATATTACCTGTATGGGTAAACGTGCCGGATAACAAGGAGATGTTTGAAATAGTAAGATTAGATGAGGTATTTAAAGTTTGACTCGGTCGGTTTAGTTCAAGATTTTGAAGTGCTCCACCGGCAATATTAAGTGTAGCTGGTAAAGTTCCTCCACCCTCGTTTGTAATTCTTAAACCAGAAGAAGCAGAACCAACTAAGGTTCCGCTTGCTTGTACAATTGTGCCTTTTGTATTTAATACAAATCCGTTTAATTCCAATTGTCCATTCGCTAAAGTCAGGTTGTTTGCAACTGCCAGGTTGGTGCCTAACCTTACATTCCTTCCGGTAGTGCCTGCAAGTGTTAGGTTTCCGATAACACTTGTGTTCGCCACATGTATTTCGCCAAAAGGCGCTGTTGAACCAGTATCCGTTATGGTAAGACTAGTATTTTGATTCGCAACAAGAACCCCACCAGTTGAATTTAGTGTGCCACCCAACGTAAGACTTACATCCGAAATATTAAAAGCACCATTGTTTAAGAGTACCGGCCCATTTAATGTAAGTGGGCTGGATGCTGGTATTACTTCGTTTGGATTATCAATAATGGTTGTTACTCCGGTTAGAGCCGGATGACCACCACCCAAATACTGGGTTAGCAACCCATTATACACAATATTGCTACCAGCCTGATACGTTCTGGAACCAACTGGCATGCGTAGATTACCAACTGTAGTTGAGTTTGCGATTGCACCTTCGGGGTTAGTGGCACCAACCTTTAGGGTTGCACCCGAGTTGAGTGTAAAACTGGTATTTGTACCGCCTATACTCGAAGTTGCCAGATTAAGCGTACTGCCATTGGCTACCGTTACGTTAACGGTACCCAAAAACGCATTGTGCAAAGTATTTACAAAATTTTGAGGTTGGGTTCCGTTAAATGTAATGTTGGCGCCTGTAAACGAATTGGTACCATTCCACTGATAGTCTCCTGCTATGTTTAGATTAATTGAACCTAATAAATTAAGAATGTTGCCGGAGTTATGAATAAGTGAACCTGCGATATTAATGGTACCTGATACCGCAGATACATTCCACGTTATGGCTCCGGTACCAGATTTAACCAAATTACCTCCAATATTTATGGTATAAGGTGTGGCTCCGCCAAAACGGACACTCTTGTTTGATCTGATTTCAAAATTACCATTAATAGTGGTCATTTGACCACTCATACTTAATGGGAGTCCTCCGGTAAACTCAATATGCACATTTCCAAAAGCTTGATTAGCATTTGGTGGCAAGGAATTAAAGACTCCAGCTAAAATAAGAGTAGAGTTGATGTGCCAATTTGCAAGCGGGATTGCTTCGCTAACATTGTGTTCGTAAAGAGAGTTATTTTGAAAAAACAAATTTAAGTTTGTAGAACCAGTCATGTAAGAACCGGAATAGCGCATTAAGCTACCATTAACTCGAACAATACTCCCTGAGGATAATTCGATTCCGCCTTCCAACTCTAATGTTCCATTAATTATTAAAGCATCACCCGATAATAAAGGAGGGAAGGATATTAAGGATGTGTTTCCTACATACAAAGTGCCGTCCACCACTACATCATCGATCAATTCATAACCTTCCATATAAATAAAATGACCAGGCATAATCGTAATCCTGCCATCGCCCAATGCCGGAGGCAACGCTGCTGGAACCCAGGCCGTACCGTTAAAGCGCTCCCAAGAAGTATTTATACCCCAGAGCCCATCCTCCACTGCGCTTCGGAAATCATTTACATTAGGCTGCGCCAGGCAACTTAAGGCAGGAAATAGTAAAAACAAGCCAGCCAACCGCCACATATTATTTGATTATGTATAATTGATACTATCAATGCTACTTAACTATTAAAGATAACCCATTTTAAGCCACAATAACTTTCTTCACTTAATTGACTAAATGCGGCCTATTGCAAACGATTGTTATCAGATTCTTTAACGTTGTAATACAACTTATCCTTCCAGGATAAAAGTGGTTTTTCGAGTAGGTAAAAGCTCACCGATGCAACTATCACGCAGATTGATAAGTAAATAACTAGACCAATCCAGACAGATCCGACAATAGGACTTAAATATTTACCATAAGCCATCCAAATTATCCAATGATAAACATATAAACCATAGGAAATTTTACCTGTAAATACCAACCACGAGCTCCCTAAAAAACGATTTAGCAATGAGAAACCTGTGCCAGGATTTTGCGCATACAATATCAAGAATAAGAAAAATACATTCAGAACAGTATATGACCATAGGTGTTGCCCGTTAGCAGTTTCAGCAATAGGATAACCCAATGAAGAAAGTGATAATGAGCTACCCTGCTCGAAGTATAGGTACATATTCACAAAACCAATTACTAACATACCCTGTAAAGAATACAGCAGCGGTGCGCGGGTATTGGTAATTCTTTTTGTTAATCCAAAAACAGGAATTAGTGCTCCTATCGCAAAACCGTCCCACTGTCCGAGGGTAAATCTATAAACTGTCTGACCCACATAATAATCCGGAAGGTCTTTAGCTTGTAATAAAATATCCAACAACCAGCGCGAAATTGGAGCTCCTACAATTATGGCAATTAACACCACCCGTAGTTGCTTTTGCGAGGAGAAAAAAATAACCAATGGCCAAATCAAATAAAACTGTTCCTCAACAGAAAGCGACCAAAAATGAGTGAAATAAAAATCGTGATAAGAATATGTTTTAAAGAGCGGATAAAGGTTAAACGTGTAAGTGCTTAGGAATGGAAGCAAGTCTAAAAAATCACTTGGTTGTTTTGCTATCAGAAAAACAATACCTACCAGAACTAAATAAGCATAGTAAAGGGGAAATATCCGCAAGGTACGTCTCCAATAAAATCGCTTTAAGTAATAACCCAATGAATTTTCTTTTTCTTCTAATAAAATGGAGGTTATTAAATAACCGGAAAGAACAAAAAAGAGTTGAACCCCAGCCCACCCAAACTCAAACACAAAGTTGAAATGAAACAGCATTACCATAATTATGGCTATGCCTCTCAATCCATCTAAGGTTTTGGAATACTTCATGGTATATAAAAGATAAAAGTAAGACCGCGCCTTACTTTTATTACATTTTTACTCAAAAAAACCTGGAAGCTTATTAGTTCTTTATGAATTTCCGGGTTTCAAATTTACCGTTAGGATACACCACTTTAATCATATACATGGCTGGTGGTAAATCTAAGTCAATACTTAATTCAGCTTGAATCTTATCATTGTTACCTGTGCCACGAAGCACTTCTTTACCTGTTAAATCCAGTACCTGATATTGCAATTCACCCAAAGAAGAATCGTCAATTTTTAAGTTAAGGGTATTGGAAGTAACTGGGTTAGGGTATAATGAGAGATTATCAGTTGCTTCCCCAAAACGCACTTCTTTAAGATTTCCATTTACCAGGTTGTTTGCGAAGCGACCATTGGCATTGTTACCGCTTGCATACCCTTCTATTACGAGCGCATTGAATATAGACCAAGGCGACCCGGCAGTTTCTCTTACAGTGAACAAAATCTCACTGTTTGTATCTGGTCTTATATTTCTAATATAAGAAACGTTGGTGGTGTTTAAATGATTGGTATTAGTTACTGTTACCCCTCCTACAGTAAAGTCTGTTCGCACTTGATTGACAACATTAATAGCACCCATAAAGCCCAGGTTGTAACTAAAGCTTTGATCTAACCCATCAATTACAAACTCACCTTGCGGCTGAAATGAGTTATTATACCAGAAACTTATCAACACATTATCGGGGAATATACCGCTATTATTACCGGTGTTTGTGCCCCAGTTATTACCAGCCTCCAATTCACGCTGTACGCGCAACCTTAAACCTGTTGGTAAACCGGTATCGTCTCTAAAACCGTGGAAAATATCACCTGTAAAACCAAATCGGCTTAGGTTGTTCCACGGAATTGGTGCATCATACGTTGCAACAGCAGCCACGTTAACTAATATTCTAAATGCTACTGCACTACTTTTAGCCACATTGGTATAATCCGATGGTCCGGAAGCTGATGTAGCCCTAACCCGATAATGATATAATTGGTTTGATTGGCTAACCGCATCGGTATAAGTTGAAACATCGGCACCGGTGGTACCAATAAGCGTATAAGAATTTTCAGCACCAGTGGTCGAGCGGTAAATTTCATAACCTGTTTCAACTGGTGAATTATCGCTCCAGTTTAAAACAATCTGTGTCTTGGATAAACCAGCCGCTGTCAGGTTAGTTGGATTAAATTGAGAAGGATCAACAGGTAACGCTTCAATTATCATGGCATTGATATAACCAGCAGGTGCATTTGGTCCTTTTGAAAGTCGGATTGTAACGAGTCCTGTATTGGTTGGAACGACATCTTCAATTACAGCCAATTGCGAGGTATTACCCTGCACATTTACCGAAGCCGATTTAGTGCCTATTGTAAACACCGTACTACCATTATTTCCTCCACCAGTAAAATTGCTACTTGCTACAAACTTAATGCGGTAACGATTTGCTGGGCTTAAACCAGAAAGCCGCATTGTAATTTCCGGAATGCCACCCTGATAGCCGAAATAGTAGTATTCCCTTAACACGTTATCGGGTACAACTCCTGAATTGTTTCCAGTTGTGGCGCCTTCATTCCATACACCCTGAAATGCACTGAGTAAAGTAAGGTTAACACCTGTACCAACGTTATTTTGATTTCTCAGGTTGGTAAAAGTATCATTTAATGCAGGCGCTTTTGCGGTGTTGTTCCAGGGAGCAGCAGCATTTGATACTTGGCTCATATTAATCATAATCCTATAGAGCACGCTTTCTTCAACAACAAGTGCGTAATTCCGTTGGGTTGTTAGACCTTCTGTATCGGTGGCTGAAACTATAAAGGGGTACGTTCCTGCATGGGTAGCTTCCGGTAAAAGTATAATATCAATCAGGTTGTGAGCAGCCGGGCTAGGATATGCAAACACGGGAAGACCTGTTATTGTAAGTGTTGCGTCTTCAGCGGTATAAACGGTAAGCATCCCAAACTCATTTGGTGCCATGGTAAGCGATCCCTCCATTATAATTTGAGGTGGCAGATTAGGCAACGTTACAGTAGCACTGTTTGAATCGGGTGATTGACCAAACGAATTAACAGCAACAACTTTATAATAGTAGGTTAAACCTTCCTGAACCTGATTATCCTGATAGGTGGTAGAATTCTTTGGTAATGTTGTTGTATTGATTCTCAAAAAATTTCCAGATGGGCTGGTTGATCGGTAAACATTAAAGCCCGTCTCGTTAAATGGTGCATCAACCCAACTAAGTTGTACAGAAGCACCGTTTACTTGTGCTACCAGCTCGCGTGGTGCGGCAGGTGCTACTCCATCTTCATATAGTTCTTCGATTGTAAACGCATTCAAAAAGCCTGCTGAGGTACCGTTCGCCTTGCTCATCGTAAAGGTTACGGTACCGTCTGTATTAGGTATCACGCTATTAATTCTGGCCAAATTTTGCGAGTTATTTTGAACTCGCAATGAGACAGCAGTGCCATTAATTGAGTAAACAGTTGAACCATTATCGGCAACACCTGTCCATCGGCTTGAGCCCAGGAAGGCAAAGTTGTAACGTTTTGATGGAATTAAACCAGATACTCTAACGCTTACAGTTTCCGGAGCTCCAAAAATTCCAAAATAATAGTAATCACGTATAACATTATCCGGAAAAACCCCTGTATTATTTGAGGTTGTAGCGCCATCAATATAAGTATTCCATGCTGTTGTTAAAAACTCTACTCCAATTGGAGTAATGGTACCCTTCTCATTGCGTAATCCTGTTGCTATGCGGGTATTCATGTTATTCCACGGCAAGGAAGCATTCGTGCTGTAAACTAAATTCACCATCACACGGTTGTTAGGATCTACATCAGCAACTGTTACGGTAAAGGTGCGCGATACCACACTTAGTAAAGGGTCGCTAACACTAACAGTTATGGGGTAAACTCCGGAATGGATGTAACCAGGAGTAATTGAGAAGGAACAAGTACCATTATTGGTTGAGTAAGAAATAAATTCAGGTAAACCTTGAATTGACCATGTGATGTTCTCCACGCCAAAATCAGAAGTTGCAGCTACCAATAAATTAGAAGATTGACCTTCATTTAGAGAAACATTATTAATGGGAAGTATCACGGGTATATCCTTATCCGTAACCGTTAACACAAAGCTTGTCGAAGACATCCCATTATAGGAATCCCTTACCTGCACTGTAATGGGATACTCACCCAGGTGAACCGCTAATGGACTCACTTGAATTAATCCGGTACCATCACCATAATCTGCGAAAGTAGCAAAAGCCGGTAATCCGGTTACTGTAAGCACTAGTGGATCATTATCGGCATCATCGGCATAAATGTTAATTGATTTAGTTGCTCCAAATTTTACACCAAGGCTTTGAATCGGGGTAATCTGGGGTAAATTATTAGAAGTTGTTCCTGATCGTTCAACAGATGTGTTGGATCCTCCCGCACCAATTACCACTACTTTGTAATAATAAGTTGCGTTGGCAAACAAACCCTCATCCACAAAACTTGTTGAGTTTGCTGGCAACGTTCTATAAACCACATAATTATTATTTTGCTGAAAAGATCGCATTATCCTGTAACTGGTTTCATTGGTTGCATTGTCTTGCCAGGTAAGCGATAACGAAGTTGGGGTAAGGTTACTCACAACAAAATTTGTTGGTGTAGCCGGGGCGGCAGGCAGTGCTTGTGTTATAGCATTAACTTCTGTACCAAAGAGTAGGGTTGGTGCATTGGATGCGGTTATAGCCGTTTTACTCATTCCAGACCGGGCATATGAAACCGTAAGTCTGCTGTTTGTGCTGGTATTTTTTCGCCAACGCACTTCAATGTCATGCCAGCCGACTGTCAATGCTCGGGTTCCAGAACGTTCAGTCTGGTTTTGATTAAAATCATTTGATACAACCTGTACATTGTTAATTAACAATGTACTTCCATCATCTGATGAAGTATAAAACGTGTAAGTTGCTGCCGTGGTAATATTAATTTTTCCCTTCCAGATTAATCCAAAATTTTGGTTACGATCGCGAAGGTTTACATCAAAGAAATTTGATTGCCCCGTTTTTACAGGAGTCAGATTTAATAATGCATTTATGTTAGCTATTGATGGAGCTTCATAATAGGAATAACTAAGGCCGCGCGGAACTTGATTCGATAATCCTGATTCGCCATACTGACCATAAGCTCTTATTTGATAATAATAACGGGTAGATGGACTCAAGGATTGATCCAGATACGAAGTAGTGTTAGAGCCAACGGTTGCCACAGGTACAAATGGTCCGGCATTGGCGGTAGCTCTGTATATCCTGAATCCAGTCTCATTATTGCTAACGTCACTCCATGTTAAATTTATAGCGTTAAAAGAAGTTGCAGTTGCCACCAGGTTAGTGGGTGGCAAAGGGGGACTACCGGCTGGGCTGGAAGGTGCAAAAAATTGGCTTAGTGGAATCTGAGTTTTTGTATTACCTACCCCATGTGCCGTATTCTTCCAATAAATCGGGTTCATGGTAAAGCCTCCACCACCCTGAAAATAGGTAACAATTATGTTATAAACACCTGGTTGCGAAAAATTGCGGGTACCCTCCCGATCTTGTGTTCCATGCGCTCCATCATTGTTTACTACCAGATTATTTTCGCTGTAAGAACCAATATAAAGTTTACTTCCATCATCTGAATTTGTCATGAAAGTATAATTACCGGCAACCGGAATGTAGATAACACCTTGCCACATCATGGCAAAGTTTGTATCTCGTCTTCTAACCGATATATCTAATGAATTTGAATATCCAGTTAATACGGGAGTCAGGTTGTTAAAATTTGGAAGTACACTTGGCGTTGAGCTTAATTCATAATACTTATATGAAAAAGCCGAGGGTTGCGCTTTGCCGATTATCAAATTGCTTTCAGTAGATATATTGCCTGTAAGGTCTCTGGCTTTCACGAAAAAACGATACGTTTGTCCTTCTGTAAGGTTATACAATGTGGCTGATGTTAAATCAGTAGCCAGGATTTTAACATCGTCTCGATAAACATCGTATTTAAACACACCTACATTATCCGATGAAGCTCCCCACTGTAAACTTATTGCATTTGGAGTTGTACTGGTTATCGTTAGGTTGGTCGGTGCAGAAGGAGGAATATTATCGACCTGCGTAAGTATTGAAATTGTTTCGCTAACAGGCCCTGCGGAAAATTGATTAACTGGTCTTATCTTATAGTAATAAGTGGTATTGGGGGTTAGATTGTTATCTGTGTAGGTGATTGTATTGGCGGGCAACAAAGCTACCAAACTATATCCCGCACCGGATGATAGTGAGCGGTACACCTCAAAACCGGTCTCATTGTATGTAGGAGAGGGCTTATCCGTCCATGACAGGGCAATGCTTGACTCTGTAAGCGCATAACCAAGAAAAGAGGCGATTGCATCAGGACTGTTGGGGCCATTTGCATTAAGCACTGTGAACACCGGAGAGGGATTAGTTGCACAACCATTAAATTCATTTGCTGTAGCTGTGTATGTACCAACTGGTACGTTTGTAAAAATTCGTGACGTAGAAACTGTTTGTCCGCTAGAGTTTCTCCAAGCATAGCTTTGGTATCCTTCTGGCAGCATTAGTTCAGTAGTTGTTTTACCGTCTGGTGCAGGCAGCAAAATACTGGTTAACCCATTGGCCTGTATCGGGGGGGTATTCGTAGTTGCTTTTACACCAACCACAACCGGCTCGGACCAATCGGACCAAACCCCACCCCTTCTGAATCTACCCGTATAGGTCCCATAAGTTGTTGCAATTATTTTGTGAGCTGTTTGTCCATTTATCAATACGCCATCTTTACGCCATTCGTAGGCATCAAACCCGGGCGTAAAGCCCATATCAACATTAACAACTGCTTCGGGGCATATCTCATTACGATTATACCTGACCAGTATTTTATTTTTTCGTTGAGATAGGAACCATGGAAAAAAGTCTGATCGGCTATACATGCTTTCCCACGTTCCATGACCAACTGTTGGCAAGTAAAAATATTCAAGGTGTCCTCCGTTGGTATTGAACCAATCTACGATGGTCTGGGTCCAACCCGGATGCGGATTGTTATCCATCCCACCCTGAGCTTGTCTTAGAGGCATGTAAAGCATAGATTGTGTTTTAGCTGCGTCATCAGATGCTGACATTGGGAAAGCTGCAGCCACTAATTGAGGATAGGTTATTGCAAACTTCCAAGTATCACCACCACCTCCCGATAAACCATGCACATATATACGGTTTGGGTCAACCGGTAAATCTTGAATAAGCTTGTCTATTAATTGTTTAGCTTGTTCAATGGTTACAGATTGAGGATAAACCAAAAAACCGGGAAAAAGCCCACTTTGAACGGCATCCCTATGTCTCTGTCCGCCATGTCTCAATTGATTATTATTGTCAGTTCCTCGTTCACCTGCTCCATGAAAAAAAAGAATCAATGGATATTTTTGGCCCGGTTGGGCAAAAGACCACGTTTTTGAAGTTGAATTATACGTTACTCCATTTGGAGGCATTAGCCTTAGCCATCGCCTCTGGTAGGCAAATGGCAAAAAGGGAGATGTATCCCAGTTGGTTCCTACCTGTGTGTATCCGTAAGGCTCGAGATTATTTTGGTTTAGTGCATACAAATCCGGCATCGGCACGGATTGCGACATCGACATTAGTGGTAAAAGTGCCGAAATCAGCAGAAAAATCAATTTTTTCATGGGTGAGGGTTAAAGCCTAGACGACTGTAAATATACTTGCTGAATCGTCAGAATTCAACAAAAGTAACCCAAATATTACACCACTATTACAGCTAAACCTTAACCAAATGGCCTTTAAACCTCTGGCTCAATTATTTGGATTAATAAACTTCTTCAAGTCGAACCCCTATAACCTCTTCCAAGTTGATTTTAGACTTAACGTACTCGTTTTCAGCAAATGCTAACTGAATCCTCTGATCATTTCGATTTTTTTGAGCCCGGGTGTATTCTTCGATAGTAGCATCGCCATTTTTAAACTTTTGTTCCACCAGTAAATATGAAGATTCTTCATCATCCATGGATTGCTTTCTGATAATCCAAACAAGTTCTGCTTTTTTGTAGTCGCTGTAAAGCCTTAAAACTCTTGCTCTGATTTCTAGCTTCGTAAGATTAACCCTTTGCTCAGCAGTATTTATTCGTGCCTGAGCCACCTTCTTCTCATGAGGAGTTACTACCAACAAGGAAATAGGTAGTTGTACATACACATTGTAACGAGGAAAGAAAAGGTTTCCCTGATTTTGATCAGAGTTGGTAAATGCCTTAATATTAAACTCATTTAAGTTTCCGGAAACACCCATAAATTGAGACCATCGAGATCGTAGAGCCACTTTTGATTCGCCTTTTGCCAAATCAACACCCTCTTTGGCCATCTGACTCTCAGGATTATTGTTCCAAGCCAACTGAACGAGTTTTTCCTCGAAACTTACATTTTGAGCATTGGCCGGTAGCACAATTTTATTGTAGTCAATCTGCTGGCCCATACACCCTAACGCAAATAGTGCTAACAAAAGGATTAAGATTAATTCACGTTTGCTTGTCATCATTTTAAACATTGATCTGATTATTATTATTTCATCCACTTCTCATACCACATCTCAAACACTAATATATTCCAAAGTTTCTGATGATTTATATTTTTTCCAGAAAGGAATTGGTCTCTCATGGTTAGAATTGGCTCAAAATTAAGGTGCCCTTCGCTTTTGAGTCGTTTGTCATTCAAGTATTCAATAAAAAAGTCTTTTAGTCTATCTAAAAACCATACTGACAAAGGGGCAATGAATGGTTTCTTGGGGCGATCCATTAAGTGGCGGGGTATATGACGATAAACTACCTCTTTAAGGATGCTTTTAGTTACTCCATTTCTGATTTTAAACGATGATGGAAGTTGAGCCACAAACTCAATTACGTGTTGATCCAGAAAGGGCTCTCGACCTTCTAACGCGACTGACATTGTAGCCCGGTCCATTTTGGTAAGATTATTATCCACTAAGAAAGTGATATAATCAACAGCCAATAGCTGTGAAAGATAATCGGAGTTGGTTACTTGCTTATAACTTTCAAAATTAGTTTTTAACTGTTCGTACTTTCCTGAAATTAATGATTCGACTTCGGTTTCAGGAATATAAGAACTTATTACATTCAAAATCTCTGCAGGATGTTTACTCCGTAAAATTTGCTTAATTTTTTCATAACGGGTAGAGAAGTTATACTGATTTTTAAGTATAGGAATATAATCCGGGTTGATAGCATCCATTATACTAGCGCCTACTGTTCTGAGGGAAGGTGCTCCTCTACTCATTTTTAGTGATTGATTGAATTTATGGTAACCTCCAAAAATCTCATCCCCTCCATCACCTGAAAGAGCAACTGTTACATTTTTTCTTGCGAGTTGTGAAACTAATACGGTTGGCACCGAAGAATTATCAGCAAATGGCTCATCGTAAATTTCGGGTAGCTTAGGAATAATTGCTAAAGCATCATCCGGAGTACAGTAATACTCGGTGTGGTCAGTTCCCAGATATTCAGCAATTTTGCGGGCATCGGGTGCTTCATCAAACCCCGAAACATCAAAACCGATAGTAAATGTTTTAAGCCTCTCTGTTCTATCGGTTTGTAGCAAAGCTGCTACTGCTGAACTATCAAACCCTCCGCTTAGAAATAAGCCTACCGGAACATCTGAAACCATTCTGTAATTGAAAGATTCTTTTAGAATCTGTTCCGTTTGGTTAATGGCGTCAGATTCTGATATTCTTAATTTAGGTTTGTTATAACTATCTATGACTGACCAATAAGGGGTAGGTTTTATTAAACGTTCACTAAGAGAAAATTCAATAAAATGCCCCGGTTCTAATTTAAACGTGTTCTTGAAAATACAATTAGGTCCAGGTATGTAGCTGTATTGTAAAAATAAGGCTAGGCTTCCTGCGTTAATTTCCTTTACAAATCCAGGATGTTGATGAAATGCCTTTAGCTCGGACGCGAATAAAAATAAATTATTATGATAATAGAAGTACAATGGCTTAACACCAACCCTATCACGTACAATCCATAACTTTTGTTGTATTTCGTCATATAAAACAAAACTAAACATGCCTCTGAAATATTGAAGGCACGAAATACCCCATTTTTGAAAACTGCGTAATATTACTTCTGTATCGGTATTGCTTTTAAAAGTAATTCCATCTTTTAGCAAGTCATTTTTTATCTCTATGAAATTATATATTTCACCATTGAATACAATTCTTAAATTATCAACCACCATAGGTTGATGCCCTTGCTCCGATAAATCTAAAATAGATAAACGATTGTGCCCTAAGCCAATGTTGTAGTTAGGTTGTTCAGAAAAAAAAGTTCCTGAGTCATCCGGCCCACGATGGCTGAGTGAATTTTTCATAGCTACCAGAATATTTTCAGTTGACTTTTTATTGAAATCAACAAAACCTGAAATGCCGCACATATTCTATATCAATTAAATCTAATTTGAATTACCTTTGTTGCGAACGATTCTTCTGCTCAAGCTGCTGAAGAATTATATTATCTATTCTTTCATCAAATTTTCGAGCTAAAAAATCAGGAACATTTAATAATGTACTTAAATCTTCTTGTGTAAATACCTTCGGACTTACTTTTCCTTCTGACCAATCAATATACCGTAGGTTCCCTGCATGCACTCTACGTTGAAAGGGTGAGTTCATTATAAGTGTATTCCATATAAACTCATCAGGGCTCCATGTGGTTTTGAGAAACTTAATAAAGTCAGGATTTCGATCAATGAATTCCACTGCATACTTTATAAATTGATCTGTGGCAGTAAACCAGGCTGATCTTCCAAAAGGTATCATTTTACCGTTGTAAAATTTTCTTTTAGGAATTACCTTATTTATTATTCGCTCTGTAAAGTATCTGCCTTTAATTGTCCAATCGCACAAATGATATCGTTCAAATCGATGAGCACCAGGCCAAATGTCCAAACTTAGTATTTCAAAAAATTCGTTTTGTTCGCTCGAATATTCTTTAGCCAGGTATTGATGGAATTTTTCGACAGGTTTAATCGGAAAATCCATGCCGCTTAACAGGTTTATATAACAAAATTCTGATTTACTTTTTTTTATCAGATTTAATGCATCCAGCGTTACCTGAACAAATCCATAACCTGCCCAAACTAATTTTCTTCGATTAGCTAAAAGTGTAACGTTACGCTGTTTTAAAAGTGAACTATACGCTTTGAGGTGTTGGCGGGCATCAATATGTACATAGTTGTGAAACAGGTCGGCCGGAAACTGATTAACCAGCTTACAAACCTGAGTTGGGTTAGTGTGAGCTATAACTATATTCGCAACTCTCATTCAAATAAACTTTCTGAAAGACTTTTTGATTGATACAAATGGTCAATCTTGGCTAACATTCCAAGCATACCACAATATAAAACAGTTAGCACCTGCGATCTGAAAATTTCCTGTGGATATTGAGCAATAATAAGCATAAAGAGACTAACCAAAATCATAACTATTACGCCTTTCCACTTTGATGGCACTTTGAAATAAACAGAAACACCGTATCCAAAAAGTATTGCTTGTATAATGCACCAGATCAGCAAACCAATCCATCCGGTTTCTATTGCAACCCGCACATACTCAGAATCGGGGGGAAAATTAGCCACAAATGATTCTGGGGAATATTTCATACCTAAATATCCTGTGCTTCCTAAACCAAATCCTATTGGGTGATCTAAAATATACGCTCGAATGATTTGTTGATTCTTAAGCCTTACATTCATTGATGGGTCATCAGTACCTGAAAAGGCTGTGCTCATAACAAATAAAGCATTGCTGGTTGGTCGTAGCATTAAAAGCGTACCCATTACAACCAAAACGCCTACTACAATAAAAACTTTCCGCTTTAGAGTAATTATCAGTAATGCCATAAATCCCGCAGGGAGCATAACCATAGCAGTTCGGGAACCGGTATAAATCATGGCCCACAAACAAATCAGAGCCGTAATACCGGAATAGAAAAAGAGTTGACTCTTTGGTTTTTCAAAAAAAAGCAAAACCAACCCTGCTAAACCAGTTACCACCATTACAATTGCAAACTCAGATGGAGAAACAAAAAAAGAGAATTTTCGAAGTCTGCCCCAGGTAAACAATGCACCGTAAAGATTCTCATCGTGGGTTGCCCATGCCATATCAAATGAGGGTAAGCCGGCAAATTCCTGGTACAAGCCATATAATCCAGCCAATGAACAAAGTACAAACCAGCCTTTGATAAATATTTTTACATCGTAAATGCCTTCTACCGATGAATACATTAGAAAGTATGAGCATATAAAAGGTAAGAGCCCTCTTAATGATACAAAACCAGCCACGCGCGATGCTGCAACAGGATTGAACAATTCAATTGAAAGGAAAGCGATCCAAACTAAAATTAAAACACCTGGTAGGGATTTTAAACCTGCTATCCGTTTATTTAATGTAATGGTTAAAAGTAAAATAACACACAATGCCTCCGATGCTAATCCGATGGGTATATCATAGAGGCTAAGCGCACGCATTAAAAAAGGTATGAGTAACCCACACGCCAGCAAAAATAAAATATTGAAGCGAGGGTAATAGTAAGAAATGATTAAGACTCCTAACAACATGATGGAGCCTATAACCAACACCGGTATTAACGAGCCGATAATGCCGGACAATATTACCAGCAGAATATTAACTACCACTAAGACAAGTGGAAGCCATAGTTTTCTACCTGGTACGGTTGATATCATTAGCCGAATAAGATTTTATAAAAAAAATACAAACTCACCAGTACCCCCATAGCTACTAATACGAACCTGTGTATGATGATAAATCCTTTATTGTTACTTGCCTTCACTTTGTGTGACCCAACTTTTTATTAATACTATTGCCTATATGCTTTAACATTTCTGCAACACTATTACGCCAGGTATGCGTTGCAGCAAATTCTTTACGCCTTTTACTCTCTAATTCAGAATCTTCCTTAAGTGCCAATAAAATGCAGTTAGCAAATTCGCTCGGTGTTTCTGCTAAATATACATATTTAGTGAATGGACGCATTGCATCGGTTTTTGTGTTAACTACAGGTTTACCTGATGCCAAGTATTCATCTACTTTTCTAGGATAATTTCCGACAGTTATTTCATTAAATTTCTGAGGATTTATTGCTACATCAAATTGGTACAAATAGCTGGGTAAATCGTTAAACTCCTTTGCTCCTAAAAAATATACATTACTCAATTCATGCAACCGGCTACTTAAGAAAATAGAATCTTCGTGTCCGATAAAGACAAAACTTAATTGAGGCATACTGGTTGCCAGATGAAAAATCAAATCGATATTCAAACGTTCGCCATTTAAAGCTCCTATATACCCCACAATGGGGCGTGGTATATCCAGTATTTTAGGTTGGCTTGGGGGAATCAGAAAATGCTCAACCTCGCATCCTTGCCCCACATAATAGCTTTCGGAATTGAACCTTGCAGCATATTCTTTAAGATACTCTGAGTTAGTTAATACCAGGTCGCTATTAGTTATCAAAGTGGGTTCTAACCGGCCTGCATGTTTACTCCAATATTTCATGGCCGGAAGCCTGTCCCTTAAATAGTACACTGCTAATTTTGGTTTGAGATATTGGTACAAGTAATATCCGTTATAAATATCATTATCATTTAATAGGATAAAATCGGTAAACCCTATTGACTTTGTGGCACGCAAAATAACGTTGGCAAACCTGCCTGCATTTACTTTATTGATTACATCAAAAATCCAATTATTGGTAATACTATTTACTGACTCCAGAATTTGCTCATCAATATAATGCCAAAGATTTTGATTAACCTGTTGCAGATGCTTCTTATTCCTGACTCTTTGAACCACTTCTTTAACAGCAGCTGAATCTCGCCTCAACCAACGATCTTTTCTTTTTAACGGAACATCTATGTAAAGCACCTTATGATTTTTTGATAACTCGATGCAAATATCCTTGATATTACATCCGTATTCTATGTTCCACCGCGACAAACTAAATACAACAAAGTTGTACATGATTAATTTTTAAGTTTGGCTGTTAAAAAAGCAAAAGTAGTTCGATACGAAGTTCCAATATGACCCAATATCCGTATTAGTTTAACTTCGAGTAGCTGCATTACATAATATTGACCCACTATAAATATTAACAAAACCGTTGCTACAAATGAAATAGCTGCGCCAGTAGCTCCGTACTTTGGAATGAGTATCAGATTAAGTACAACATTTAGAATATTCGATACAAGATTGATGTAAAAACTTATGTGCGGTCTATTAATAACTTCCAAAGCGGAGCCGATTTGAATATTAAACGGTATAAGTAAACTTGCTGTACCCATTAACCTGAGAACTGATGCCGATTCAAGGTATTTCCTGCCCGCTGTTAGTAATAAAACTAACTCAGGAAATAACAAAACCATAGCCACAGCAGGTAGTATAATGGCTAAAATAATTGCTACAGATTTTTCATACAACTTTCCTGCGCCAGAATTTCCCTCAAGGTTTGCCCTTTCAGCAATTTTAGGATAAACGATATTAGAAATGGAAAGGCTTGGTATCTCTATTAAATTAAGTATTCTAACACCTGCATTGTAGTATGCCACGCTTGAATGACTTACGTTTCCCAAAATAACCTGATCAGCATTCTTACCAATAGTTGATGTAAAGCCCGTTCCTAAAATATACTTACCAAATCTAAATAACTGACGAACTAACTTCCAATTGAGGACAAGGCGCTCAGGTAAATACTTTTTGCATAAAAAATATGCCACCAACATGCCAGTTAACGCTGAAACTGTTTGCATCCAGCCAAAAAATATTAGCGACATGTCTGGAAAAAAAACAAAGCAAATAACTACAACAAAAAAGAAAAGGCCTTGCCTGGTTATGTTACTCCAAAATACTCCTGAAAATCGATGGTTTGCCTGTTCCAAATAATTTAGTTGAGTAAAAGGAATTAAGATGATAGAAGTTATACAGTAGCAGTAGATCAGCGATTGAATTAGTTCCGTTTTCCAAAAAATGCTGAGAAATGGAATTAGTAGTACCAAAATTAATATGAACAGTACCGTTGAGCATAAATTGAGAAGTAAACTGGCCGTAAACAGTTGGTCTTTATTCACCTTATTCTCATTAAAAAACTTGACAAAGGCATTCTGAATAAAGGCCGATCTGGACATTTCAGAGGCGGTGGTTAATACTAAAAATAAAGTCCAAATACCAAATACAGACACTTCGTAATACCTGACTAAAAAAAAATAGCTACCAAAACCGAATACCAAACTTCCTAACCTTTGAAAGATTACATAAGTCCCTGACCGGATCCAATAACTGCTTTCCGACTTCAATTCAATCACTATCTTTGCTATCCTCAAAGAAAACAGATGAAAATTGGTAATCCTAATTCGCGCAATAAATTAAGTATTCCGCGCTCAGCCTACGTTTTAGATGTTGGAAGTGGACATAACCCCCACCCTCGCGCAAACGTTATAGCAGATAAATTTATTGACACGAATTACCATAGAGCAGACAACATTAAGATATTAAACAATCAAAAATTTGTTGAGGCTGATGGTCAAGCACTTCCTTTTAAGGACAAGGAGTTTGATTATGTAATCTGTTGTCATGTAGTTGAACATGTGGATGACCCCACCCGTTTTCTTACTGAGTTGAGTAGGGTTGGCAAAAAGGGTTATCTGGAAGCGCCTTCGTTGGTTGGTGAGCTTTTAATTCCTAAAGAGTCGCATCAATGGGTATTATTAGACATCGACAAAAAAATAATTCTGGTGAATAAGAAACGGCTTGGCTTCAATACAAGCCTTGATTTTGGTGAACTCTTTCTTGATTTTCTCCCTAAAAATTCAATTGGCTTTAAAATACTGCAGCGCACACATCCTCAACTGTTAACTATTAATTACGAATGGAGTGAAAAAATTGAGTTTGAAGTAGATCCACCAGACGAAAAACTAAGAAATTACTTTACTACTGTATGGGATAGAAATATGTATCATTCCATATTCCCCAAAAGAACCTTGGCTCAAGAGTTTTGGGCTACAACAAAAGCATTTGTTGATATTTTGGGAAGCGTAATAAAATCTAAATTATTAAAATAGACTATATACCTGCTTTCGAAATTATTTCCGTTAGTATAAACTTCTGCCCCTTTTCGCTCAGGTGCCCATGATCGATGTAATTGGAAAAATCTTTGGTAAAAAATTGATACTCAGAATTATTGAAATCCAATAACACGACATCTGCACCCAGATGCTCGCGAATTGTTACCTGGTATTTTATCAAATCAGACTCAAAGGTTTTAAATATTGGGTACGGAAGCGGATGAAAGTATCCTATAATTTGCACTCCCCTGCTCTTTAAGTCAGTTATCATTATGTCAAACTCTTTTAAAGCCTGCAGATTAATATTTGCATTAATCGCATCTGGCTTTTGTAATTCCGATTCTATTCGTGCTTTAACATCAGTACTCCGCAGCAAATCATTATAGTTATTATAGCCAAAATCATTAAATTGATTTTGAGGATACTTATCTGGTAATACATTAAACTTTCGTACCAATCCAAGTGCATAAGCTTTATATAAACTTATTGAGCCTACTGCACCCCAATACTCTTTTTTGTTAATCATACCTGTTTTCATACCATGATCTGCAGTAAGGTAAGGATGTAAACAGATTATAACTTTAGAAGGAGTTTTAGATTCAAGTGCTTTTGCCAACACTGCATACTGCTCAGTAATATTGGCACCCATCATACTCAAATTATAAATTCGTTCAGCAGCAAATTCCTTTGTGTTGATATTAGCCGAAAGTGAGGGACCTAACAAATAAACATTAAAATTATTAGGAACATATCGATGTGCAAGTAAGTATTTACTTGTGCGTTCATCCGAATAAATTGAAATACCCGATTTACCATCGCGCCAGAAAAGGCCATAAAAATCAATTGCCACGTTCAAAACAATCAGAATCATGGTTATGAATATGGCACCTAACCCGTATAACTTTAAAAATTTTGAAGCTGTATTCATTTAAAAATCAAAATACAAAAACTCCTGACTTATTGTTGAGTTCAAGTAAATTAAGTTTAGGATTATAAGAGCCATTAATTTCCAACCGTAGCTATTGTTAAAATTAAAATTACGTGCAATCTGATTTGTGTTCTTTCCAAAAAGCAAAATTACTGCGGCAATCCAGATGGGGAGGCTGTAGAAATCATTCATTAATACGACAGAGGTACCAATACTTTTATTAAGTCCAATCATTGATAATAATAAATTAATGGCCGTTTGCCAACCATCTGCTCTAAAAAAAACCCAAGTAATGTTTACAAACAAAAATGTAATCACAACCGCACCAAATTTAGGAACCTGAACCTTGAATTTACTAAAGAAGCGATGCCATGCCAACGCAAGGCCATGTAAACCACCCCAGATTATAAAAGTCCAACCGGCACCATGCCAAATGCCGCCAATTAAGAATGTATAAATCAGGTTACGATATGTTTTCCACTCACCATGTTTGCTTCCACCCATAGGAATATATACATAGTCGCGCAAAAACGTACTCAAAGTAATGTGCCACCTTCGCCAGAACTCTTGTATATTTTCAGCTTTATAGGGAGAATTAAAGTTGATAGGAATGTGGATATTAAACAACAGCCCTAGTCCAATAGCCATATCAGAATAGCCACTAAAATCAAAATAAAGTTGCATGGAATAGAAAATGGAAGTAACCCATGCCTGCATAACCGAAAGTTTATCAGCATGATTGTATCCTTGGGCTACAACGTTTGATAACGAATCGGCAATTATCAATTTTTTAGCCAACCCCATGTTGAACACAAAAAGGCCCAACGTAATATTGTTCAAATTAACTTTTTGATTAATCGGGTTACTAAATTGAGGCATCATTTCGGAATGATGCACGATTGGACCAGCAATGAGTTGCGGAAAAAAAGTTACAAACAAACAATAATCTGCAAATGAAAAATTTTGGACTTTTCTACTAAACGCATCTACCAAAAAAGCTATTTGTTGAAATGTGAAAAAACTAATACCTAACGGAAGGGCTATATGCAGTAAAGGAAAAGGCTCATCTACCAATGCATTTATATTTTCTAAAAAAAAATCAGCATACTTATAGTAACCCAACACTCCTAGATTAATGATTATGCCAGCCACCAATAAAACTTTTGACTTGGACTTATAGAGTAATCGGCTTGCGTAGAAATTGAAAAGGGCAGAAAGAATGATTATTAGCACATTTGCCGGATGCCAATATGCATAGAAGAATAGTGAGGCAAACAATAACCAAATTTTAGCATATATAAAATTTGATTGTCTGCTTAAAAAAAAATACACGAACAGTGTAGTAGGAAGGAAAAGAAAAATAAACTCTGGAGAGCTAAATAACATTTTTCTAATGAGACTTTTCTACCATGTTAAGAACAGCCGGACCTAACCGATCTTTCAATGTTTTTAAATAGATGATTGAGTCTGTGTCGGGTTGGTTTATAGATGATCCTGCTGAAAAAACCGGAATTATTAAGTCAACAAACTGAATTAGTTCTTTTGTATCGGAAAATACATTTATAGCCGGACCTTCTAATAGAATATAATCATACGTGCTGTTTAACCACCCCAGGAGCACCCGAAAATCACCTCCCGGAATTATCTCAGAGGGCGAAAGCCTACTTTTTTTATTACCAATTATATCAATCCATTCATTTTGAGTTCGTGTAATTAAATCATGATCATAAGACTTATTATTAGTTTCTGAATTTTCTGATTCAGCTTCTTTCTTGCCTTTGTTGGTTCCTATTAACCTGGAATTTTTAATAACATTTTCCAATAGTAAGTCTAAGTTAGGCTTAGCTGTAAGCATTCTTGACAAACTATTATTTCTAAAATTAGTATCGATAATAAGCACGCGTTTCTTAAGCAAGCTAAGTGAAAAGGCCAAAGCAATAATAAAAAAAGATTTACCTTGTGCTTCTTGTGTACTCGTTACTAATATAACTTTCGCTTTATAGCTATCAATTTCAAATCGAATTTTTCGTACTTCATCATTGATGGATGACCGATGTGATCCGTTTGATTTCATACTCACGTCCCAAGCAAAATCTGGATCTGGCAGCCAAGGCAATGTACCCGCTAATTTCAGTCTGGTCAATTGTCTGAATCTTTGAACAGTCTTAATTCGTGTATCCATCAACTCCAGCGCTATTATCGCAAAAGCAGACACAAAAAATGATACAGTCCCACTTAAAATCATGAAAATAAGTGTTTTCCGTGATTCTGCTTTTTCGGCCGGCTCGGCCACAACTACCTGTGTAATCGAAACATTACTGGTAGCTACTTGCTCTTTTGCATCGCTGAGTCTGTTTTGAGCGGCAAGAAATTCTTGCCGGGCTACTTCAACCTCTTTCTCCAACGATTTTCCAACTGATTCTTTACTGGCAAAATCATTTAAACCGTAACGTATAGATCCATATATTTTATTTAATGATGATAGATTTTCGCGGGCAATTTCCAAATCCACACGTGCCTCATCTCTGCGGTTTTTAAGTTCTTTTATTTCGGTAGTTGTTAGTTTAGAGGACTCATTTATCTTTCGCATGGCATCGTCTAACTGGTTCCTAAAAAATGTTAAACTATCCAACAAAGTAGCATCAACCTGCCCTCCTCTTATATACCGATCGTTCATTTCACCGATTCGCCTTCTAATATTTACAATAATATCGTAGTTCCTCTGACCGGTATTTTGTTCTGCATCATCGATTCTTACATTTAAATTGGCAAGGGTTAACTCAAGCCCCCTGATTTTTTGCTGTTCAGCAGCAATTTGATCTTCATAATTTTTTACTTGCCTTAATTTAGCCTCGCTTTCGGCTTCGGAGTTAAACAACTCATTCCGTGCTTTAAAATTTTTAAGTTCATCCAGTTTTGTATCCAGGTATTCCTTCCTTTGTCTTACAATTCCCTCTAATGATGTTATTGAAACCGTACTTCTGCTCGATTTAGAGAGCGAATAATATTTAATAAATTCTTCACATACGGTATTCACAACAAAAGCCGACAGTACGGGGTTTTCAGACGTAAAAGCCACCTCCATAAAGTCGGATTGATTAACCCTGTAAACAGCCAGGTTCTCAATTAGGGATTCATAATCATAACCATAACCATCAATTACTTTTTGTACTAATTTTTCATTTGTTCTGTTCGCATTTAGCAACACCACGCTGTCTATTTTATTCTGCAATATGTTAATCAGATTAACCTTTTGCGCGGCCAAATCGATAATAAGGTCTGATTTTTTATTTTCGCTATTGTAAACTCTAAATGCATAAACAGAATCGAGTAAATCATGCTTTAAAAGCTTATAAGATACCTGCCCCAGCACGGCTTTTGATCGAATAATTTCGGTAAGATTATTAAACGTAACCTGAATCTCGTATGGATTTAGGTATTCTCCACGTTCGACTATTTTGTCCGACACGGTTAGGCCAGTAGCCAATTGAGCCGTGGATTTATATTTCCAATCCCCAAAAACTCTGACGAAAAAAGCAGCAAAAACTGCTATTACCGGTACCAATATCAGTATCCATTTCTTCTTCCAAAGAACTAAGAAGAGTTGTTTTAAATCCATGCTACACCTGGGTAAATAACCTTCAAAGGTCAAAAAAATAAACAACGTATCAAACTGCAATTTGGCAATACCCTAAAATACCCCGACCTTCGAATTTTTATTAAAATGCTGTTAATTAAACTTTTTCGGGTACATCATTGGGTAAAAAACTTCTTTGTTTTTGTACCTATCTTTTTTGCCGGTCAGATTTTCGATTTCAATCGTTACAACGACCTTATTTTAGCTTTCTTATCTTTTAGCCTGGTTGCAAGTTCAATCTATGTGTTCAACGATATAGCTGATTTAAAGGCCGACCAACTACATCCAAAAAAGAAGCTGAGGCCAATTGCATCAGGAAAAATAACTAAAACCACAGCCTGGATATTATGCGGCATTGCCTTGCTGGGAGGGTTGGGTTTAGCGTACCTACTTAATACAAGTTTTCAAATTCTACTGATTTCTTATCTAGTTATAAATGCCAGTTATTCAATGGGGCTGAAGCATTTTTCTATTGTTGACATTTTTCTGGTAGCCAGTGGCTTTTTAATCAGAATATATGCAGGCGGGGTTGTTTCGTCTGTTGCAGTGTCGCATTGGCTTGCCATTATGATCATGCTACTTTCGCTGTTTCTTGCTTTGGCCAAAAGAAGAGACGACATTATACTTAACGGCACAACAGGCGAATTACGAAAGTCTGTCCGTCATTATAATCTTGACTTCATTAACTCGTGCTTGTCAATATTCTCAGGAGTTATAATTGTTGCTTACCTATTATACACAGTATCGCCAGAGGTAATAGAAAGATTTAATACAGATTGGCTTTTCCTAACCTCCTTATTTGTTATTGCTGGTATTATGCGGTATTTACAAATAACCTTTGTTGAACAAAACAGCGGATCTCCAACCTCCATACTACTGAGGGATAAATTTATTATAGGCACATTAATCGGTTGGGTTATTTCATTCTACATTATTATTTATATACAATAAGATGGTTACCACCTCAGAATTAGTGCATTTTCTAAAATCCAAAAATGTTTCAACCGGGTTTATAGATCAACTAAAAGTAAATTTCAGACCACTTATATCTCCTTTTGATGACTTGATTAATACGCTTCAAAATGCAACCTCGGTGTTTGATATCGGCTGCGGCTCAGGGCAATTTGCCCTTCTATTAGCTGAATTTACTAACGTAAAAAAAATTGGCGGGATAGAGATTAATAACCATTTGATAAATAATGCCACTTCATTACTAAATCCGTATAAAAAAAAAATCGATTTCAGTTTTCAGGTTTATAATGGAAAACAAATTCCTGATTTGTCAGACTACCAAGTAATTCTATTAATTGATGTACTACACCATGTACCTAAGCCTAATCAATTAGAATTTATTAAAAATATTTACGAAGCGATGTGTCCTGGTTCACGCCTGATCATAAAAGATATAGATGCTGGTTCATGGCTTGTTTATTTCAATAAGCTTCACGATATGATTTTTGCAAAAGAAATTGGCAACGAATGGCCCCTTGAAAAACTTAAATCATTTGTGTACCAAATAGGCTTCCGTATTTTAGAAGTTCAAAAAAAACAAATTTATGTCTATCCTCACTTCACACTCATTCTTGAAAAATAAACTTATTAGAATACTTACCATTCTTATTGTGTGCTGGATGGCCGCCTACCCAATTTACAATAATTATTACAAGGGCTTAGCAGTTGAGCAATATGAGCGATTTCTTGATTTTAAGGCTGGAAAGTCAATGTTTTTTAATCCATGGCAATACAGAATTTTATGTCCACTCATTATTGAAGGTACATTTCAAATCCTGGATGCAACCGTATTTAAGGTAATACCTGAAAGTAAATCTGAAATTGAACTTCAAGGCAAGGCTGAAGATAAAAACGAGAACATTCAAAAACTTATCCGCTTATCTAAAAATTCTGAATTTATAAAATATTCCATTGTGTTTATTGGTTTTCGTTTTGTGCAGAACCTGATCATTCTCTGGCTTTCTTTCCTATTCATTAGTCACTTTGTAAAAACACGAAGTTTGGTAATACTTGGCCTGATGCTTATCACATTATTCATGGGTAATGCAGTAATGGATAGCGATCTGGCCTTTAATTCATACATGGATGTTATTCTTTATTTAGCTGCAGGACTCGTAATAGTAAAGAAGTATAGCGGGTGGTGGATTGCTGTACTAACCTTGATTGGGGCATTCAACCGCGAAACCTCATTATTGATTCCTGTTATTTACTTTGTTTCAGAATTCAATTGGCTACATTGGAAAAAACCAATAGCAGCACTATTAGAAAATAAAAAAATTATATCTATAGCTGGTGTTTCCGTTATTGCATTTGTTATTGTCTTTGTCTCTATTCGCTTTTACTATGGATACCAACCGCAAACAGAATGGCGCGTGCCTGCTGGTTTACCCATGTTAAAACTAAACTTATTAAGTGCTGCGAGTGTAAAAACCTATAATGAAATGTTTGGAGTTTTTGGGATTTTACCATTCTGGTTTGTCTTAATTATAAAGCGTGTTCCTAAAGTATTATTACTATTCTTCATCGCTCTTGTTCCTGTTTGGTTTGGTGTTCATCTTATTTCTGTAGTTGCTTATCAAAGCAGGTTATTTCTGGTACCTACACTTCTAATTTTTCTTCCTGGTGTTTTATACTTTATCGAAAACGAGTTCCGTATAGGGCTGAGTAGCGAAACAAATTAATGAAACTTATACTTTTTGATTTTGACGGAACAATTACCAATCGAGACACTTTGTTTGCATTTACACGATTTACTACAGGTAATTTTAGGTACATCGTAGGTCTATCTATAGTTTTTCCAATTTTGGTGCTTCACAAAATCGGGCTAATCAATTCACATTTAACAAAAGAGTTTTTCTTAAAACATTTCTTCAGAAACTTTGACCAAAAACAGTTTGAAATTAAATGCCATGAATTTTGTGAGCACATATTGCCAAACATAATCCGAAAAGATGCTTACCAAGCTATTAAAGCACATAAACAAGCAGGTGATAAATTGGTAATTGTATCTGCTTCACCTGAAAACTGGATTTTGCCGTGGGCCAATCGGGAAGGAATTCAAGTAATTAGCACAAAATTGGCTTTTAGTAACGGAAAATATACGGGCAAACTGGGCAGCCTGAATTGTAATGGTTTAGAAAAGGCAAACAGAATTAAGCAAGAGCTTAGGTTGAACGAGTACGCACATATTATTGCTTATGGCGATTCACCTGGTGATTGGGAGATGTTTCGATTGGCGCACGAGCATTACTTCAAAATTTTTACGCTTTAATCATTTAAAGAAGGCTATTTTCACAATTTCACGCTCACCCGATTCTAAAACTCTTAGGTCGATTCTGCTTTCGGCAATACCTAAATTCTTCAATTTATCTTTTATAACACCAACCCTCATCTCTGATTCAGATTCTACTCCTACAATTTGAATTTGCACAATGATGTCAGGCCGATACAGCAGCTTGTTAGCAATAAAATACAATAATTCATTTTGTGGAGAGGTAAGCACCTTTACACCTCGTTCAAATTTTATTTCTGGAGAAATTCTGCTTCCAAAAACTGTTGTTACTTCTTCGGCTGTAAGTAGCTGCTTGCCCTCTTTCTGAATTAACTTTATAGTTTTAATGCGGGATAAGTTAATATCCGATAACCCATTCGAACTGCTACAAAAAATTGCCACACTATCACCATAGCTTGTAAAATAAGCATCAAACTTTTCTGAATTTATGACGGCTCCCAGGTTTCGTGGCACACTCCAAGTTTCCCACGAATCGAATAGCCTGTCGCAGTAAAATATGTCGGCATCGCCATAACCGCCATGGCCATTGCTTGAAAAGTACAAACGCTTTTTGTCTGCACTTAAAAAGGGAGAAATTTCAAATCCCGTAGTATTTATACTTGGCCCCAGGTTGCGCGGCTCTGTCCAATTGCCCAATTCATCTTTCAAGCTTATATAAAGGTCCTCCTCACCCACCGCATCTTTTCCCTTCATTGAAATTAAAATAACATCAAAATTGGGATGAACATAAAATCCAACAAAATTATCGCGGTTTATTCCCGGAATTGGAACCAACTCTGGCTGGCTCCAAACGCCATTGTAAAGTTTTGAAAAGGCAATGCCACTTTTATTAGAATATGCATTGAGTAGATATGCTACTGAATTATCAGAATTAAATCCTATTATTGCATTTGATCGTTTATTATTCCATTTATCATTCATTCGTGTGGCGGGTGTCCACTCATTCAAACCGTTTTTTGTGCTCATCCAAATATCAGTGCCGGCAAATCGTCCGCCTGTATTTCCTTCATGAAATGCCCGTATAAAATAGAGTGTTTTACCATCGTGCGATAGTAGAGGCGCAAGTTCTTCATCGCGAGAGTTAACAGCACTACCAAGCGGAATGGGTGTACTAAAAACCAATTCCTGACCGGAGGTTACTCCATAACAACCCACAACAAACCAAAAAACTATTGCGCGCATACTTACCAAAACCGATGTGCTAGTTTATATTTATTGAACAACGTTAAGCCCAGTACAAGCTCGTGCGTATTTGCATTAAAATTAACGAGCGAACTGGTGTATATATCGTACGAGTAGCCTATTGATAATGTTTGAGTAGTTAAACCGAGCAACACCGATACTCGCGAATCGGGCTCTAACCCCACCCCAACGGCCACCAGGTCTTTATATCGAATGCGTGTGGTGGCAGACCATATTAACTCATATCCTTCGGCATAGCTGGCCGTAAAAGCCGGGGCTAGCGATAGCTCAGTTGTTAATGGCATAAAAGCACCTGTCTGCATCCGATAAAGGGTACCTTCATTCATATCGAACAAAAACTCTCCATTCAGTTTTTCGGCCACCAAGTTGGTAGATGACACACCAAAATAAAATCGATTTGAGTATAACAAGGCACCAAAATCAATACTCACTGTATTTTGAGTACCTTGATTAGCCGTTTTCAATCGATTATAAAAATCATCATTTACTTCATCGCGCACCTGTAAACCGCTAAAATCAATTCGTTGGTTGCGATAGCCTGCCAAGGTACCGAGTGCAACACTAAACCTGGACGAAACGGGAAGATGGTAAGCAAAATTGACCGATAACGAAATAGATTTATATGGTCCAACCGTACGTTGTGTTACCATACCACCCAATCCCATTCTCCTCCTGAATTTAGTATCAGTTTGAATATCATTGAATATGGCCGGGTTGGAGGTTCGGAAAGTGTTATTCTTGCGGCCTGATCGTTTTGCATTGCCCAAGGCCGTATAAGCACTGAAATAATTATTATTATTCTTTATTCCGAAATTATTCCACCCCTCTCGGATGCCGCTTCTTACATCCATGTATTCATTTATTCCTGTAAAGCCGGCATTGGCCGAAGGTAAATTGAGATAGTATTGGGTAAAGGGGCTCTCTTGAGCCACAACCGAACAGCTAACTAACATCCACAACAAGTAAAAGTATCGCCTCATCGTAGTATGGTTACTGTACCTTGATATTTTCGTTTTCCCCCATTCAGGTACATAGTATAAAAGTAAGGGCCAGGAGGTAATTCTTTTCCATTTACCTTTCCATCCCAGGCACAATTATTGGTTTTACATTCAAACACACGGGTACCGTTTTTATCAAAAACAGAAATGTTTACATCGCTGTAAAAATCCAGGTTATCAAAGTCCCACACATCGTTGTTACCATCTCCATTTGGGGTGAAGGCATTATAAATAACTACTTCAGGAAAAATTTCTGTTATGGAAATTACCCTACTCATCGTATTGCTCATATCCACACTATCCTTCACGCTAAAGGAAATTCTTTTATCGGAAATTTCGGCAGCCCCGGTTACCGGACTGCTAAATAAAACTTTTGTAAGTGCAGTCTGATAATTGGCGCGGGTATCGCGACCCGTCAAATCCAAAACTCCTGTTTCGGTATTATAGTTTATAATTATTAGCGGACTTGCACCAGTTTCTACAGCGAGTAAATCCCCATGCGTAAAGTTTTCAGAAATAGAAACTCTTGCTGCATACAAAAAATTATCGTCCACATCATTTATTACCAGGCTGCTGGTAACAGAAACGGCCGGGTCACCCAAACTGTATTGTAGCGAGGTAGTTTCTATATTACTAAGCACAGGTGGGTCGTTCACTTTTTTAATTATAATTGTTACCGTTGCGTCTTGGTTAGCCAGAAATGCACCTTCAAATGCATTCCACTTAAAGGAATCACTTCCATTAAAGTTTGAAGCTGGTGTATAGACTAGGTTTTGCAACAAATTACCAGTAGTGGTTATCTCCGCTCCAGTTGTAACAGGAGTTCCATTCCATGAAAGCACTCCATTTACCGGAAGGGAAATTATTTTCAAGTAAACAATTGGACTGCCCGAGAAGCTCTGAAAATTACTACCAAAGTGATTATACGTAAAGGTAATGGGAGTATCTTCTTGTGTTTCCAAATTAAAATTGGTAAGCTGAGGTGGAAAATTGGGAGTAACGGTAAGGGTGCCTTGAACATATGTAAAAGCATAGTTGTTATCGGCACCGCCACTCACTGTAATAGGATATCCGCCAACAGCGGAGGCTTGTGTGGCCGTTGTTGCAGCAACAGGAGCTGTATCCAATACCGATTCTGTTTCGCCATTTGCAAATCCGGAATAGGTTACGGTTAATGGTGGATTAGGTGTGGCAAACAACCGGCTTTGATTGTTTGCTGTTACCGTTAGGTTTGCCTTATTAATGGTTAACGTTCCAGCTACATAATTGAAATTGTAATTATTGTCTGTACCTCCGGATACCACTATGGGGTATGCTCCAACATCCGATGTTGCAAGTGCTAAAGTTGTAGCTACTGGTTTGATATCTAATACTGTTTCGTTTTCGTTATTAACAAAACCTGCATACGAAATAGTAAGTGCCGGGTTGGATGCTCCATATTGTCGGGTTCGGTTATTGGCTGATGCGGTTATGTTGGCTTTGTTCACCACCACAGTGGCTGTAGTTCCCATTATAGAATTATAGTTGGCAGTGTTGGCAGGTACAAAATCTACAGACAATACCTGTGTTCCGGCATTTAATATTGAGTTAATGGCCGGTGTGTAGTTAAATGTACCAGCCACACTGGAAGTTGCATTTAACTGTGCCGGACTTAAGGCTGTACCATACGTTATGGCGGCAGGGTTCGGCCAGGTAATAACCGGGTTAGCTTTATTTACAGTTATTAAAACGGTAAATCCGGTGATCGTGTTAAAGTTGGCCGTATTTGCCGGTGTAAAGTTTACTGATAATACCTGGTTAGCACCTGCATTCAGTACTGTTCCGGCTGTCGGTGTATAGGCAAAGGTACCGGATGTATTGGCTGTTGCATTTAACTGAGTTGCTCCTAGTGCTGTTCCAAATACAATCGGTGCCGGTGCATTCCATGTTATTACCGGATTTGCCTTATTAACAGTAAGCTGGGTGGTTGTAGCCGCAACCGCATTAAAATTAGAAGCATCCGTTGGAGTAAAGCTAACACTTAGTGTCTGATTTGCTCCGGCATTCAGTACCGTTCCTGCCGCAGGCGAATAAACAAAGGTTCCGGGGGTATTAGCGGAAGCATTTAATTGCGCAGAACTTAGTGGAGTGCCAAAGGTGATAGCGGCCGGAGTTGCCCACGTAACGGTTGGTGTTGCCTTATTAACCGTTATTAATACAGTTGTATTGGTTATTATATTGAAATTAGCTGCATCAGCAGGAGTAAAATTCACTGCCAGTATTTGGCCCGAACCTGCATTTAATACAGTGCCGACAGCTGGTACATACACAAACGTACCCGGCACATTGGCAGTGGCATTGAGTTGAGTTGAACCAAGCGCTGTACCATACGTAATTGCGGCTGGGTTATTCCATGTTATAACCGGATTTGCTTTGTTAACTGTAATTGATACAGTAATGCCGGTAACCGAGTTGTAATTAGTTGCATCAGATGGAGTAAAGTTTGCAAACAACGTTTGAATGCCAGCATTAAGAATAGTACCCGATGCTGGGGAATAAATGAACGTACCGGCCACACTTGCAGTAGCATTTAACTGGGTGGCACTAAGGGGTGTTCCGTAAGTAATTGCTGCCGGATTGCTCCACGTTATTATTGGTGTAGCTTTTACTATGGTTAACGTTCCGCTTACGTACACAAATTCATAATTATTATCTGAACCTCCGGCTACTGTTATTGTATAAGTACCAACAGGGCTGGCAGCTATAGCAGTGGTAGTACCAGTAGGTAAAACATTCAATACTGAACTTGTTTCCGCATTCTGAAAACCTGAATAGGTTATTGTGAATACGGGATTAGCAGAACCATACGAGCGGCTGGTATTATTGGCAGTTGCGGTAATAGCTGCTTTGTTAATGGTTAGAGTTGCCCCTGTATAATTAAATGTATAGTTATTATCCAAACCGCCTGACACCGTGATGGGGTAAGTACCCACCGAGCTAACAGCAGTAGCGGTACTGGTGGCAGCAGGCGGGGTATCAATTACACTCACATCATCGCCATTTAAAAAGCCAAAGTAATTGATTGCAAATGTTGGATTAGGCGCACCATAGGTTCTACTGTTGTTCGAAACAGAAGCATTCAAAACAGCTTTGGTAACAGTAAGGGTACCAGCAACCAGATTCAAATTGTAATTATTATCAGAACCACCCGATAAGTTTATGGGGTATATACCAACATTACTGGCAACCGTTGCGGCAGTAGCGGCTATAGGAAGTACATCAATTACTGCTGATGTTTCGCCATTTACAAAACCACTGTAAACAAAAGTAAGGGTTGGGTTTACAGCACCGTAACTACGGGTTTGATTATTGGCTGTTACCGTCAGGTTAGCTTTGTGAATGGTGAGAGTACCGCTTTGTAGAATGATACCGTAATTCAATGCACTGCCACCACTTAAGGTTATCGGGTAAGTACCAACTGTTGAGGTGGCCGTGGCCGTGGTGGTAATGGAGGGTGGGGTTATTGACGCGGCATTGTCGCCATTTAAAAAGCCGGTATAGGTAAGCGTAAACGTTGGATTGGCTTGCCCATAGGTTTTTGATTTATCATCGGCTCTAACTATCAAAGGCGAAGTAACAATATTCAGCGTTCCGTTTTGTAAGGTAAAGTTATAGTTGGTAGAACTTCCTCCACTCAATTGTATAGGATAGCTGCCCACATTACTGGTAATGGTTGCTGTAGTAGCGGCTGCCGGTGCCGTTATTTCACCAGCAGTATCGCCATTTACAAAACCGGTATAGCTTATTGTAAATACAGGATTAGATAAACCATACGATCTGAATTTATCATCAGCCCGTGCTATCAGTGAAGCTTTGGTAATACTTAAAGTTCCATTTACGTAAACAAAGCTATAGTTATTGTCATTGCCTCCTGTTGGTATAATCGGAAATGTGGTTCCTGCTTGACTTCCGGCAATTGCAGCACTGGTAGCGGTTGGCGGTGTATCAATTACTGAAGCATTTTCGCCATTTACAAAGCCGGTGTACCCAATCGTAAAAACAGGATTAACAGCCCCATATACTCGACTGGTGTTAGCGGCTGTAGCTGTTAAGGTTGCTTTATTTACAGTTATAGTAACATTGGCGATTACTGAATTGTAGTTAACTCCATCGGTTGGAGTAAAATTTACTGTTAAGGATTGATTAGAGCCTGCATTTAACAAAGTTCCGACTGCCGGAGTATAAACAAAAGTACCTGGTACATTTGCAGATGCATTCAATTGAGTAACACTCAATAAAGTACCATACGTTATGGGGGCTGGATTATTCCAGGTTATAACAGGATTATCTTTATTGTTAACCTGAATTTGGACCTGCGTATTTGGTACTGCGTTATAATTAGCTACATCAGTTGGTGTAAAACCTACAGTAAGAGTATAAGTTCCTGCCGTTGCAAAAGATGTACCTGCTGCCGGTGTATAAGTAAATGTACCTGGTACCGTTGCAGTTGCGTTTAACTGTGTGGTCGTTAACGGCTCATTTATTTTTATGGGCAAAGGCGTTGGCCAGGTTACCGCTGGCGTTGCCTTGTTTACTGTAATCAGTGCTGTAGTAGTTGGTATCGTATTGTAGTTTGCAGCATCAGTTGGTACAAAACTTACAGACAAGGTTTGATTCGCACCCGAATTAAGTATAGTGCCAGCCGCAGGTGTATAGGTTAATGTGCCCGGAACATTGGCGGTAGCGTTTAACTGAGTGGAACTAAGCGGAGTACCATAAATTATTGATACCGGGTTAGCCCAGGTTATAATAGGGTTGGCTTTGTTTACGGTAATCAGTCGCTGTAAATCAACAACCGTATGATAGTTAGAAACATCAGTAGGTGTAAAAGTTACTGATAACACCTGGTTGGTACCAGCATTCAATAATGTACCAATGGTTGGAGTATAAACGAATGTACCTGCAACAGAAGTTGATGCATTTAATTGGGTAGAACTAAGCGCAGTACCATAGGTTATGGGTGCAGGGTTATTCCAGGTTATGGCCGGTGTAGCTTTGCCAACAGTAATTAAAACAGTTGTTCCGTTAACCACATTATAATTGCTTGCATCGGTAGGTGTAAAATTAACCGTCAGTGTTTGATTTGCTCCGGCACTTAAGATTGTACCCGCAGCCGGAGTATAAACAAAACTTCCAGCCACCGAAGCGGTTGCATTAAGTTGTGTAGCCGATAATGGAGTACCATAGGTTATGGCTGCCGGGTTATTCCAGGTAATGGTTGGAGTAGCCTTATTAACGGTTATCACCACCGAAGTTCCATTTACAACATTATAATTGACTGCATCTGAGGGGGTAAAATTTACTGACAGTGCCTGATTAACACCAGCATTCAAAATTGTACCAAGGCCAGGCGCATAAACAAAATTACCAGGTACCGAGGCCGTTGCGTTTAATTGAGTCGCACTTAAGGGAGTTCCATACGTAATGGGTGCAGGGTTGTTCCAGGTAACAACCGGTGTGGCTTTATTTACGGTAAGATTGGTTGTGAATCCACTTACAGCATTATAGTTGGCAGCATCGGTCGGATTAAAACTTACAGATAACGTTCTTAACCCCGCTTGAAGCACCTCACCAATTGCAGGTGAATAAACATAGGAACCCGCTACACTTGCACTTGCATTTAATTGCGTGGCGCTTAAGGGCGTACCGTACGTAATTGGGGCAGGTGCTGGCCATGTAATAACCGGGTTAGCCTTGTTTACCGTTAGCTGAACGGTGGTTGCCGCAACAGGTTCGTAATTAATTATGTCTGTTGGAGTAAAATCCACGGTTAAGGTTCGCACACCAGCATTTAGTATAGTACCGGCCGAAGGAGAATAAACGAAATTTCCTGCTACTGATGCGCTGGCATTTAATTGTAACCCACTTAATGGTGTACCGTAGGTGATAGCCCCCGGAGTATTCCAGGTAACAGTGGGTGTTGCCTTTGTTATGGTAAGGGTACCGGGTACATAGTTAAATGTGTAGTTGTCATCGCTGCCTCCCGCCAGGTTTATTGGATACGAACCTACATTGCTCGAAATCAATGCCGATGTTGTAGCTGCAGGTAATACATCCAGCACCGACACTGTTTCTGAATTAACAAAGCCTGAGTAGGAAATTGTAAATGTTGGGTTGGCAACTCCATAAACCCGCGAAGCATTATTTGCAGTTGCCGTAACCGTAGCTTTGTTGACAGTTAGTGTACCGGCTACATACGTAAAATTATAATTGTTATCCACCCCCCCTGAAACTGCAATGGGATAAGTACCCACTACACTAGTGGCAACAGCGGTTGTGGTAGCCGTTGGCAAAACATCCAAAACACTGCTGTTTTCACTGTTAACAAAACCTGAATAAGTTATTGTAAATGTCGGATTGGCTCCTCCATACAAACGAGTGGCATTTTGTGCAGTGGCTACAAGTGTCGCTTTGTTAACCGTTAATGTACCACTAACCAAAACCAGACTATAATTATTGTCCATTCCACCATTCAGCGTAATGGGGTAGGTACCCACAGCCGATGCCGAAGTTGCAGAAGTACCTATAGCAGGCACCTCATCAAGTACCGAAGCATTATCTCCATTTACAAAACCAGTATAGTTAATCGTTAAGGTTGGATTTGCCGCTCCGTAGGTTCGCGTCTGATTATTAGCCGTAGCAGTAAGTGTTGCTTTATTAACCGTAATTAATACTGTTGTACCTGTAACTGAATTATAGTTGGTAGCATCTGTAGGTGTAAAATTTACAGACAATACTTGATTTGTACCTACGCTGAGAACAGTGCCTGCTGCCGGTGTGTACACAAATGAACCTGCTACCGACCCTGTTGCATTCAACTGCGTTACGCCCAACGCGGTTCCGTAGGTAATATCCGATGGATTATTCCACGTAACGGTTGGTGTTGCTTTTGTAATGGTTAGTGTTCCATTTACATAAGTGAAATTATAGTTCGTATCAGAACCCCCGCCAACAGTTATGGCATAGGTTCCTACGTTACTTCCTGCTGTTGCTATTGTACTTGCAACGGGTAACACATCAATTACACTTGAATTTTCTCCGTTTACAAAACCCGTGTAGTTAATTATAAAGGCAGGATTTGCTACACCAAACACACGGCTGGCGTTAGCAGCGGTTGCTGTAAGGGTAACTTTTGTAATGGTGAGTGTGCCATTTACGTAATTTAAATTGTAATTATTGTCGGCCCCACCCGAAACCGTAATTGGGTAAACACCCACATCAGAAGTTACTGTTGCAGCTGAACTTGCTTCAGGAGCCGTATCCAGTACGGCCGCAGTTTCTCCATTCAAAAAACCAGAATAGCTAACTGTAAATGCAGGGTTAGCCGACCCGTATGGTCTGCTTGTATTAACCGCTGTTGCTGTTATTGTTGCTTTGGTTATAGTAAGTGTCCCTGAAACCGAAGTAATTTCATAGTTGTTATCGGTACCACCAACAACTTGAATCGGATAGGCACCCACTGGCGATGTGGCATTGGCGGTTGTATTGGTAGTTGGTGGAACATCCAGTACAGCAGCTGTTTCACCATTGGCAAAACCTGTATAAGTTATCGTTAACGTTGGGTTAGCAGCTCCGTAGGTTCGGCTTTGATTATTGGCAGCAGCAACCAGGTTGGCTTTGGAAATTGTAAGTGTACCCGCAACGTAATTAAAGTCATAATTGCTCGAAACCCCGCTACCAACTGCAATCGGGTAAGCACCAACATTGCTGGTAACTGTGGCGCTGGTAGTTGCAACGGGTACACTTGTTAAGGCGGCAGAAGTTTCGCCATTTACAAAACCAGCATAACTTACAGTAAGCAACGGGTTGGCTTCGCCATAAAGGCGCGATTGATTATTGGCGGTTACAATTAGCAATGCCTTGGAAATTGTTAAGGTTCCGTTTACTAAAGTAAGTTCATAATTATTATCACTTCCTCCAGTAAGGCTAATCGGGTAGGCACCGGGCACGGTGGTGGTGGTTGCAGCCGTGGCAGCCGTGGGCGGTGTATCAATATCTGCAGCTGTGTTTCCATTTACAAAACCTGTATATGCAATGGTTAAAATTGGATTTGCGGCACCATAAGTGCGGTTTTTATTTTCTGCCGTAGCCGTAAGTGTTGCTTTTGAAACCGATAGCGTTCCTGCTATTGTGTTAATGATATAATTGTTATCGGTTCCGCCCGTTAATGTAATGGGGTAACTACCCACATCCGATAAGGCATTTGCAAGTGTACCCGCAACCGGAGGGCTATCAATTACCGATGAAGTTTCGCTGTTTACGAAGCCTGAATATCCAATGGTTAATGCCGGGTTTGCAGCACCATACACTCTGCTTTTATTCTCAGCAGTAGCCGTAAGTGTAGCTTTGTTAACCGTAATCTGAACAATAGTTGCGGGTACAGAGTTGTAGTTAGCGGCATCTGCAGGAACAAAATCAACACTTAAATTTTGATTTGCACCGGCATTCAGCAAAGTACCCGATACAGGTGAGTAGGTAAATGTTCCTGCCACACTGCTGCTGGCATTCAATTGGGTGGCGCTCAACAAAGTACCATACGTAATTGCTGCCGGGTTAGTCCATGTAATTACCGGAGTTGCTTTGGTGATAGTAAGTGTTCCATTTACATATGAAAAAGAGTAATTATTATCTAACCCGCCTGCTGGTATAATAGGATATGTATTAACCGGGCTAGACAAGATTGCGGTTGTGGTAGCCGTAGGTGGTGTGTCAAGAACCGATTCATCATCACCATTTACAAAACCTGAATAAAATATTGTAAACGTAGGATTTGATGTTTGATAAACACGTGATTGGTTATTGGCCGTAGCTGTAAGCATGGCTTTATTTACCACCAACGTTTGTGGCACTGCTACTGCTGCATTGTAAACAGCGTTACCCGGTTGCAATGCTGTAATAACTGCCGAACCTGCTCCAACAATAGTAACTGTATTTCCAACTACGGTTGCTACCTGCGGATTATCACTGCTATAACTTACCGATAAACCCGAAGTGGCTGTAGCCGAAAGTGCAAAACTTGAATTTCCGTATGTGCGGGGTGTTAAAGCTCCAAAAGTTATGGTTTGATTAAGCTTAACCCCATTACCGGTAAGATTAATCATAAATGTTCCGCCTGCATCATCCGATTGAATTTCTATGGCCGCAGTTCTTGTTCCACTTGCGGATGGGGTAAATGTTATGGTAAAAGAAGTTGAGGCGGCAGGCGGCAGAGCAGCGATTAATCCTGAAGTATTAAGCGCAAAATCCGAAGCATGAGTTCCGGTAACCGTAACCTGGCTGATATTCAGGTCATCCGGAGTACCGATATTTTCAATGGTGACAGTAAGCGGAGCTGAAGAAGCCAGTAGGTTTACGTTTCCAAAATTGTGTGTATCACCAGATGGTATGGGGGCACTAATACTTACCTGAATCTGAGGCGTAAATCCACCCCGATTGGTAGTTACATCTGCATTAATCGGGTACACCGATAAGAAAAGTGCAACACCAGTAATTAAATACCTTAAATTCTTCATTAACTAAAGCCAAATAAGACCAACCTTGGGCTTTCCGGTTCCGCAATCAACCGGAGATGTAATGTTTCCGGAAGATATTACCTCTATTAGGCCCAGAACTATCAAAGGTAATACAAAGAACCGGAGTTTATCCGCAATCAAAATTAAATGTAACTCGTAGCTTAGCGCCTTAATTTCGACCAAAAGCCGTGCTTAACGCCCTTTTTTTTCTGTTTTGGATTAGTCTGGCTGTAGTATTTTACACCTATGTAGGTTATGGCTTTATAATTTATATTCTGAGCAAGGGCTGGGGCAAAAATGAAACTCCAGTTTTACCGCCAGAAAATGAACTACCCGAAGTAACGCTTTTGGTTGCTGCCTATAATGAAGAAACCTACATCGTTCAAAAAATAGAAAACTCATTGGCGTTAGATTATCCTGCAGATAAACTCAGGCTTTGGATTGTGACCGATGGATCGACCGACAGAACGGTAGAACTTTGTAAAGCTTATCCCACGGTTACCGTATTTCACTCACCCGAACGAAAAGGAAAAATTCATGCCGTTAACCGGGTAATGGAAGAAATAAAAACATCCATTGTTATTTTTTCTGACGCGAACACTGATCTGAATCAAAAGGCCCTCAAAAATATTGTACGCCACTTTGGTGATCCAAAAGTGGGTGGTGTTGCCGGAGAAAAACGAATTGTTTCGATGTATCAGGATAATGCTTCGGGGTCGGGCGAAGGGCTTTACTGGAAATATGAATCCGCACTTAAAACAATGGATTCAAAATTTACAACGGCAATAGGTGCGGCAGGTGAGTTGTTTGCCGTAAGAAAAGAATTGTATATAAACCCGCATCCCGATACCATTATTGAAGACTTTGTTACTTCCATGAAAATTGTTGCTGCCGGTTATCGCTTTGTTTACGAACCTGAAGCGTACGCGCTGGAAACGGCATCGGCCAGTATTAAAGACGAGTGGAAACGGAAAGTGAGAATTTCAGCAGGGGGCATACAGGCTATTATTCGCCTACCGGAGTTGTTGAATATTTTTAAATATGGATGGATCAGTTGGCAGTATGTATCGCACCGGGCCATGCGTTGGTCCATCGCTCCGCTCGCACTGGTGGTGGTCCTTATTGCCAATATTATTTTAACCCCCTACTCGCCTTTCTTTTTGGTTTCGTGTGTGGGGCAGTGTGCTTTTTATTTTCTTGCCCTGCTGGGGCATCTCTTTCGCGAAAGGAAGATTGGCTTAAAAGGATTTTTTGTTCCCTACTATTTTACGATGATGAACCTCTCGGTTTTTGCTGGTGCGATTAGATTGCTGCGCAAAAAACAGTCGGTGGTTTGGGAAAAATCGGCCCGGGCATAAAAATAAAAGGCTGTACAAACCGTACAGCCTTACTAAAGCTGATGTAAGAAACGCTTATTTAACAATCTCTACTAGTTCAATCTCATAAAGCAAGTTTGAGTTTGCCGGAATGTTAACTCCGCCAGCACCCGTTACCGATTGGTTACCAAAGCCTAAAACCGAGGGCACATATAACGTTGCTTTTGTACCAGCGTTCATTTTGGTTAACCCAGCCTGAAAGGCATAAATGTAATTGATTACCCGACTGTCGAAAGTTGGCGAGGGGGCATTGTTGCCGGTAAAAAAAACCGTTCCGCTTGAAAGTATCTTACCGGTATAGTTAAGCTTTACCTTATTGTACAAGGTGGCATTAGGCCCTGCACCAGCCTGCGTTATTACATACCGTAAACCCGATGGATCTTTTACCACATTTTCAATGGCGTTGGTTGTCAGATGTTGATCCAAGGCAACCGTATCGGCACCTAATTGAGAAGCTTCGGCTGCTGTTTTGGTTACACTTTTCAACTCAACTTCAAATTTTAGGTTAGAGTTAGAAGGTATGCCCGGCAGGTTGGCGCCACCGTATGCATAGCCAGAAGGAATATAAAGTATGGCTTTGCTTCCCGGGGTAAGCAAGGATAACCCAACCTGAACCCCCGGCACCAATTCCTGCATACTTTGTAACGTTTCGGTGCTTTGATCTACCACACTGGTGTTACCCAGTACTGAAACTTTATATCCAAACCGCACCTGGCTGGAAGCTTTGGGAGGAAATCCGGCCCCTTGCTGAACAATTTCAAAATAAACTCCGGTTACATCTTTCAATGCCTGAATACCATTGGTTCTGATGTGAATACCGATTGCCGTAGTATCTTTTCGCCATTGCTCCTCAAATTCATTAACACCTGCCTCGTTATTTAAACACGAGGTAAAAATAACTGACACTACAACTACCAATCCCAACAAACTCAAAACTCCACGCATAACCTTATATTTTAGATTTAATTAGCAAATGAATAAAAAAATTACAGATCACGAAAATGCAAGTAACCCGTAGTTGGTAAGACACTCAACTTTGGAGGCAGGTTGGAATGCTCTGCCGGTTAATTTCACGTTAAGCCAGGTTCACCTTCAATGGTACGCGTAATTTCAGAAACAACAGCATCTAACTTCTCGGTCGAATCTTGAAGCAAAACATTTATCTGCTTCAATTCATCAACTGAATCGGTTGTTTTAATTAAGCCAACCAAACCCAATATACTGGCAACAGGCGCCCGAAGTTTATGCGCATTTATAAAGGCTGCTTCTTCCAGTGCTTTATTCTTGATTTCGAGCTCAGACGTTCGCTCTTGTACCAGCTTCTCCAGGTTCTCGTTTATGCTTTTTATTTGTTCTGCTTGCAGGCGAATTGCTTCATTACTGATGCGCAAGGCTAGTCGGGCCCTGATCTCGCGTACCACTAACCGATATCGGGTATTAATCAGTACTACAGTAAAAATCCCAACGGCCATAAGCAATAAACCACCGTGGATAAAAAAGTAATCGGGAGTTACTTGTGGGTTTTGGGTAAGAAAAAAGCCGGTAGCCGCTGCCGATACCCCAATCATAAGAACCGAATAGTACCAGCGCCACAAAACAAACATGGCAGCGCCAATCAGCAATGCCATGTAGTTAAGGTTTTGTCCAAGCAAATTTTGTGTATCAATTACGGCATATACATATGCATTTTGCACCGAGATTAAGAAGAACGGAACCAGAGCCACCACAAACGAAGGCGTAGTATATTTTTTTCGTGTAAGGAGAGTAGTCAGTGTTACGGCCGATACTACCAGGCGCATGATTAGCAGCGTTTGCCAATGACCTGGGATATTGAAATAGTCGGTGAGCGCAAACACCGGATCAAGAATTATCGCAACCCACGCTACTGTAACATGAAAGCGGGTAGAAGCCCGTTCCAACTCTGGCATCAGTTTATCAGCTGTAATCTGACCTAAAAAATCAAACTTGTTTGCTTCCATCCACGCAAAATTATTCCTTTTTCGAACCATCAGAATTATATTTGATGATTGGCAGCAAAATGAAAAACGTACGGTTGGTTTTAGGAAGTGGTGGAGCAAGAGGCATGGCCCACATTGGTGTAATAGAAGAGTTGGAGAAAGTGGGATTTACTATTAAAGAAATAGTAGGATGCTCAATGGGTGCTGTTGTGGGTGGTATCTACTGTGCCGGGTACCTTGCTGAATACAAACACTGGCTTATCAAGCTCAGCCGCATGGATGTATTCCGGTTGCTGGATTTCACCATATCCGCCCAAGGTTTTGTAAAGGGCGAACGGGTATTTAAAGCCATCGAAGAATTTATTGGCGATCATCAGATTGAAACCTTTAACACACCATTTACTGCCGTAGCTGCCGATCTGATCGAACAAAAAGAAGTACTTTACAAATCAGGCAGTTTATTCAGAGCATTACGTGCATCCATTGCCATACCTACTATTTTTACACCCGTACGCGATGGAAAATTAAAGTTAGTAGATGGTGGTGTTTTAAATCCACTTCCGTTAAACCTGATTAATAAACGACAGGGTGATTGGGTGGTAGCAGTAAATCTCAATGCAAATCTTCCCACTACTCCGCAGCAGGAAGTAAAAGAAGAAACTGAAATTAAAGAGCGAACGGCCTATCTTAAAATGTTAGACTCGTTCCGCGCCTCGCTACCCAAATTTGAAAACAATACCGATGCTGCCGATAAACTAGGCCTGTTTGATTTACTGAATAAATCCTACGATATGACACAAGACAGACTTACCGAGTTGATGATTGATATTCATAAACCCGACCTGGTAGTGAACATTTCGCGCAATGCCTGTGGTGTATTTGAATTTTACCGCGCCAATGAAATTATTGAAGAAGGTAGAAAGGCATTTCATTCAGCATATCAACAAAAGCAGTAATTGTATTACCTTTGCGCATCACTCCTCCAAATTCATCCAGAAAAGCCCTTTCTGTGTAGCCGCAAAGTCGGGTTTGAGCCAAGAGGCGTCTAAAAAAAGAAAATCATTTTTTATGTATCGCGCAGATATTGCTGTGCATTTTAATCTCAAAACATGTTCGAAAAATTAAATCTCATTGATCCCATTCTGAAAGCATTAAAGGCCGAAGGTTATACAAAGCCCACCCCTATTCAAGAACAGGCTATACCCGTTTTGTTACAACGCAAAGATTTGCTGGGTTGCGCACAAACCGGCACCGGAAAAACCGCTGCCTTCTCTATACCCATGTTGCAGCTACTGCATCAGGACGAACTTTATAAAAAAGAACCCGATGGCATTAAGGCATTGGTACTAACACCTACACGCGAACTTGCCATTCAGATTGGCGAAAGCATTCAGGCGTATGGAAAATTATTGCGTATTAAACACACCGTAATCTTTGGTGGTGTTTCGCAAAAACCACAAACCGATGCCTTGCGTGCCGGGGTAGATATTTTAGTTGCCACACCCGGTCGCCTGCTGGACCTGATGGATCAGCGGTATATTAAACTTGATCGCTTAAAAATGTTTGTACTGGATGAAGCCGACCGCATGTTGGACATGGGTTTTATTCACGATGTAAAAAAAATAATTGCCCGCATTCCGGCTAAGCGCCAAACCATTTTCTTCTCGGCAACCATGCCACCCGAAATTGCAGGTTTGGCCAACACCATATTAACTAATCCCGTGCGTGTGGAAGTTACACCGGTTTCCTCTACTGCAAACACGGTAAAGCAAGAAATTTATTTTGTTGATAAAGGAAACAAGCGCCACTTGTTGTTGCATCTGTTAAAGACAAACGATATTAATACTGCGCTTGTATTTACACGCACCAAACATGGAGCCGACCGCGTAGCAAAAGATTTGAATAGAGCTGGTGTAATGGCTGAAGCTATTCACGGTAACAAATCGCAAAATGCACGACAACGTGCACTCAGTAATTTCAAAGAACAAAAAACCCGCGTGTTGGTTGCCACCGATATTGCAGCCCGAGGTATTGATATTGATGAACTATCGCACGTAATCAATTTTGAATTGCCGAATGTTCCGGAAACCTATGTGCATCGGATTGGTCGCACAGGTCGTGCCGGTGCCAGTGGAAGTTCCATTTCGTTTTGCGATGCCGAAGAGAAAGCATACCTGAAAGACATTCAGAAGTTGATTGGAAAATCAGTTCCGGTTGCCACCGATAATCCGTTCCCGATGAATGGAAGTAATGTAATTGCGCCTAACAAGCCTGCACCTTCCACTAACAAACCATTTCAACGGCCACAACAAAAGCAACAACACCAACAACCGCGTAGAGATTTTAAACGCAAGCAAACTTCCAATACGGTTCCAAAAAAATCCAATTCGGGTAATGCTTCGCGCAAGCCCAGCCGCGATTGGTTAAACATGCCTGGCGAAAAAAATTATTAACTCTAAAACCTTCCAGGTTTTTAGTTGGTTAAAATAAAACCTGGAAGGTTTTCTATAATTAAAAGTACCTGAAAGGTTTGATCAGCTCCTTTAACTAATTTTCGGTTATGAAAATTGGCCTTATCAGCGATACACACAGCTATCTCGATCCGAAAGTATTTACCTACTTTAAAGATTGCGATGAAGTGTGGCACGCTGGTGACATCGGGGATGCCACCGTTATAAATGAACTTGAAAAGTTCAAACCACTGCGGGCCGTGTTTGGTAACATCGATGATAAAGGAATACAGTCCCGCTATCCGGAAGATCTCTGGTTTACCTGCGAAGAACTAACCATTTGGATAACACACATTGGTGGAGCACCACCTAACTACAACCCGCGCATTAAAAAACTGCTGAAAGAAAAAACACCCGATGTTTTTATCTGCGGCCACTCCCACATACTGCGCGTGATAAAAGATCCTGCCTACAGTATGTTATACATCAATCCGGGTGCAGCCGGCAATCATGGATTTCATTCCATGAAAACAATCATTCGCTTTGAGATCAACAATAAAATAATCAGTAAGTTGGAGGTGATTGAGTTGGGAAAGCGCGGAATCTTAGTCTAAAAATTGCACTAGGCTATTTTTAAAATGCAATTCTGTCTGTCTAAGGTACCAAAGGAAATAATCTCATCTTTATTATTCATGATCAATTGCAGAATGTAATCTGAAAACCGGTTTCCGCATATTAAGTGAACTCCTTTTGGAGGACAACCATTTACAAGGCTGCGTTCATCGAAGTCATTATCTTTAGTTAGGATTACAAAATCCCTACTAAGGGCATATTCCCAAACGGCTATATCTTCTGCTGTAACACCAACGAAACTCCTTACATGTTCAGAATCAGGAAATACAGTTTGAATCCTGGAAAGGAGTTTATGAGAAATATTATTGTCTAACAATAACTTCAAGCTGATTGAAGCAAGCGTGTATGTTTTTCTGCATCCGCAGCGTAGCTTAAACAAGCCTGAATATCAGAAGGTGTCAACTCCGGAAAATCTTCAATTATTTGCTCAGCGGTCATCCCAGAAGCCAAATAACTTAACACATCATAAACTGTTATCCGCATACCACGAATACACGGTTTTCCGCCTCGTTTACCTGGCTCAAGGGTTATAATTGGACTTTGAAGTCTCATAGTAGCATTAAAGATAGCCAATCACCTATAAAACAAAAAGCCAACGGACAATGTCCATTGGCTTCATCTATACCTGATCGAAAAATTACTTGGCCTTCTTAGCCTTAAATTCTTCTTTGATTTTTTCAATATCAACCGCTTTAGCTACAGGCTTGAAGTTTTGGTTCTTCAAATCGGTTCTTCTGCGGGCTGCTTTAGCCTTATCTTTACGGTTCTTTCTCTTTAAACGGGTAACTGACATGACTCCTTTGATTTTAAATAGGGCGCAAAAATAAACAGGTTTTGTAATTTATCGCCACAGATTCACAGATTATTTCGAATTAAGCCAAAAAATCCAGTAAATCAAGATTAATAACCAGTTTACAGGGTATTAGCCTCACACCCAATCTGTGAATCTGTGGCGGATGCTTAAATTGCCGTGTTTTATTATGGAAAAACCAACTTTACCGAAAGGCACCCGCGACTTTGGCCCCGCCCAGATGGCCAAACGGCAGTTTATATTTAATACCATCCGCTCCGTTTTTCAGAAATACGGCTTCCAGCCCCTCGAAACCCCGGCTATGGAGAACTTGAGTACCCTTACGGGGAAGTATGGGGATGAAGGAGATCAGTTGTTGTTTAAGATTTTGAACTCTGGAGATTTTTTAAAAGACGCAAATCAAGAAAACCTAACCACTGGTAACTGGAAACTGGTAACTGGCGACATCTCCGAAAAAGGCCTCCGCTACGATCTCACCGTTCCTTTTGCACGCTATGTGGTGATGAATCGTCATGAAATTACATTTCCATTCAAACGCTACCAGATACAACCGGTGTGGCGGGCCGATCGTCCACAAAAAGGGCGTTACCGCGAATTTTACCAATGCGATGCCGATGTGGTAGGCACCGATTCATTAATCTGCGAAGCCGAAATCATTTTAATGATCAAAGAAGTATTCAAAGGGTTAGGCATCCAGAATTATACGATTAAGATAAATCACCGCGCCATTCTTTCCGGCTTAGCCGAACTCTGCAAGGGTGGAAATGAAACTTCATTATTTGTGGCGATTGATAAGCTGGATAAAATCGGTGAAGAAAAAGTGAAGGAAGAATTACGCAGTCGTGGGTTTGCCGATGCCAATCTTACGGAAGTATTCGAGATTCTGAACTTCAAAGGCACCACCGCTGAAAAGATCGAATTCATCACCCAAAAATTTGCCAACAGTGAAGCCGGAAAAAAAGGTATCAGCGATTTAACACAAGTACTTCAATTGTTGAAAGACTTTAATACCACTGAAGAACATGTGGAGTTCGACATTGCATTAGCGCGAGGCTTGAGTTATTATACCGGCTGCATCTTCGAAGTAAAAATCAATAACGTAGCCATTGGCAGCGTAAGCGGTGGTGGGCGTTACGATAACCTGACGGGTGTTTTTGATCCGAACGATAAAAAATCGGGTGTAGGTTTTTCGTTTGGTGTCGATCGGTTGTACGATGCCATGGAAGAACTCAAACTCTTTCCACAAGAAGCGCAGATCAGTAGTAAAGTATTAATTGCCCACTTCGATGCTGAAAGTAAAAAATACGGTTTAGGTGTGTTGCAACAACTTCGGGTACAAGGCATTGCTTCCGAAATCTATCCGGATGCAGTTAAGATTCAGAAGCAGTTAGAGTACGCCAATAAGAAACTGATTCCCTTTGTAATTGTAATCGGTTCGGAAGAAGTAAAGAGTGGCATGCTTGCTATAAAAAATATGAAAACCGGTGAACAGCAGAAGTTGAGTGTGGAGGAAGTTATTAACTTAATTAAGTAAGCAGTATGCAGGAGGCAGTCGGCAGTCAGACTAACATAATTTGTATGCGAGATTTCCTATTTTACCTACAACTACTGCCTACTGCTTATTGCTAACTGCCTACTTTTCAAAATCACTGAATGGAGCAAACCCACACCATATCCAACTCTCCCCTCACCTTGCACGATCTTGATCGGGTTTTGCATAGCAACGTTAGTCTGTCGCTTTCCGAAGAATCGCGTAAGCAGATTGAAAAATGCCGCGAATACCTCGATCAGAAATTAGCTTCATCCTCCACTCCGATTTACGGTATCAACACGGGCTTCGGTTCGTTGTACAACAAAAACATTCCAAAAGATCAACTCGAAAAACTGCAAGAGAATTTAGTGAAGTCGCATGCGTGTGGCACCGGCCCCGAAGTACCACAAGAAATGGTGTTACTAATGCTCTTTCTTAAAATTCAATCATTGTCGTACGGTTACTCTGGTGTTCAAATTGAAACAGTAGATAGATTGATTAAAATGTTCAATCACCGCGTGTTGCCGCGCGTATATGAAATGGGCTCGTTGGGTGCATCGGGCGATCTGGCTCCGCTGGCGCATTTATCGCTTACGCTGATTGGCTCGGGCGAAGTACATTATGAAGATACCATTTATTCAGGCGAAGACCTGCTTAAAAAACTGGGTTGGGAAAAAATTCACTTCAAGGCCAAAGAAGGTTTAGCATTATTAAACGGCACACAGTTTATGAGTGCTTACGGTACATGGAGTTTGCTACATGCGCATCGGTTATTAAAACTGGCAAATCTGATTGGCGCTCTTTCGTTGGATGCGTTTGATGGTAGGCTGGAACCGTTCGATGAAGCCGTACATAAAATTCGTCCGCATGCCGGCCAATTGCACGTGGCTGCATCTATAAAAGAAATTTTAAAAGGAAGTGCGATTGCCTCGCAAGCAAAAAAACACGTGCAAGACCCATACTCGTTCCGGTGCATTCCACAAGTACATGGTGCCAGTTATGATGCCATTCAATTTGTAACCCAAAGTTTTTTAACTGAAATCAATTCGGTAAGCGATAACCCCAACATTTTTGCCGATGCCGATAAAATTATTTCGGCCGGTAATTTTCACGGGCAACCGTTGGCATTGCCGTTAGACTTTCTGGCAATCGCGTTGGCGGAACTGGGCAATATTTCGGAGCGCAGAACCTATCAATTAATTTCGGGTGCGCGCGATTTACCGCATTACCTTGTGGCCGATCCGGGTATTAATTCGGGCCTGATGATACCACAATACACAGCCGCATCGCTGGTAAGCCAGAACAAACAACTTTGCACACCGGCATCGGTGGATTCGATTGTATCGAGCAACGGGCAGGAAGATCACGTAAGTATGGGCGCCAATGCTGCTTCAAAAGTTTACAGGGTAGTGAATAATTTATATTCCATTCTGGCCATTGAATTGATTACGGCAGCGCAAGCGTTGCACTTCAGACGCCCCCTCAAGTCATCAGCCGAAATGGAAACCTTTGTAGATACTTTCAGAGGAGTTGTTCCGTTTATAGAAACAGATCGTGAACTGCATGTGGACATGGTGGCTGCCGAGAATTTTTTAAAAAACTATTCGTTGAAATTTCCAGTTTAGCTTGAATTATTATCTGTGAAGAAGGGCTGCTTAATCGGACTTATTTTTTTACTGAATGTATTTTGTGTGCATGCTCAATACACCAGTCGGCTTGGGCGATTTAGTGTAGATGAAGTGAAGGGCTGCGCACCGTTTACCGTTACTATATTAAACACCAACCTGATTACATCGGGCCAATGCACCCCCGGTTTCCCTTGCTTAATGACGCCCGGCAATGGTGGCGCCACACAGCAAAATCAATTTACACTTACTTATACACAACCGGGCACCTATACACTTTCCATTTTATATCAGAACATTGGTGCCGATGATATTCAGATTACGGTTGATCCCAACGTGCAACCCGATTTTGAAATTTATACCTGCTCAGGTTTTCAAACTTCTATAAAGATTACCGATAAAACCTACGATCAGTATTTTATTGATTTCAACAATGATGGCATCGTTGAAACAGCCATTCCCAACAGCAACAACCAAACAGCATCGCATAATTACGGTGGTGCAGGCACATTCAACATCAGCGTGAGGGGTCGCGATATTAATTCAGCCAATAACTGTGCTGCTAAAATTCAGTCCTTTACTGCACTGCCGGTTTTGCCCACTCCGCAAATCAATACCCTTACGGCTCTCAACAGTTCTTCCTTGCAATTAGATTTTACACCGCAGCCTAATATTCAATACCGGTTGGAAATTGGTGTGAATAGTGGCACCGTTTTTCAACAGTTTCAAACTTTATATGGCATCAACACAGTAACCATTCCCAATCTGCAAACAGATAATAATTTTTATTGCTTTAGGTTAAGTTCGTTCGATCCTTGCACTAATACACATACTTATTCTGCACCGGTTTGTAGCCATAACTTCGATCTAAGTATCGAAAACGGAAACAACCGGTTAACATGGGCCACAGCAGCGGTTGGTGTGGTTAGTACGGCCATCAGACGCAACAATACGCTGTACACAACAATACCTGGTTCGCCCAATCAACTGAACGATGTAGATGTGGTTTGTAAAACCAACTATTGTTACCAGGTAATTAATAATTATGCAGGTGGCAGCCGCAGTATATCGCTCGAAAAATGTGGCGAAGCTTTTACAACCGTTACCCCTGCCGCAGTAAATAATGTTAGTGCGCAGGTTGCATCGCCCGGTGTGCAGATAACATGGCAACAAGACCCGGCTTTTACTGTTGACCAATATTCCATTTTACGAGGAAGAACCGGTGCCGGATTTTCGGTTATTGCGCAGACACCCGTGCGCGATTTCGCTGATCCTGATTACACAACTGAATCGGGTAATTGTTATCGCATTAATTACACCGACTTATGCGGCAACACCAGTACGCAAGGCATTTTGGTTTGCCCAATCCGATTATCAGCAACGGTAGATACTGAAAATGTGATAACCGTAAGGTGGAGTGGATTTAAGGGCTGGCAAGCTGGAGTGGCGAATTACGAATTAAAAAAGTTTGATAAAAGTGGTGGCTTGATAGCAACACTTAATCTTGGCATTGATACAGTATGGGTTGACGATCAACCCGATGATGTGAACCAGGTATTACAATATGTTGTAACCGCACAGCCTATGCAGGCCGGCTTACCCAACTCTGTTTCGAACCGGCTGGTGGTTACACGCGAAGTAAATCTGTTTCATCCAACAGCTTTTACACCCGATGGTGTTGGGCCCGTAGAAAATGAAACCTTTACCGTGCGCGGGCATTACATAACCCGGTTGGAACTAAAGGTATTTGACCGATGGGGAACCATGGTTTATTATAATAACAAAAACGAACCCTGGAATGGCACCAACAACGGTCGTGCGCTACCCGAAGGCACCTATGTATGGAATGCTGAAATCCTGGACTTTGCCGGTCGTACATTCAAGCGCGGAGGCTCAGTAGTTATCCTCAAAAAAAAGAATTAAGCCCATTCGCCTTTCGTTTATCTTTGTGTAGGCGTATAAAAAATTCTAAGTATGTTCGACATGATGAAAATGATGGGGCGCATGAAAGAAGTGCAGACCAAAATAAAAGAAGCACAGGACAATCTTGTAAAAGTAAATGCTACCGGTGAGGCTGGGGGAGGCATGGTGAAAGCCACTGTTAATGGAAAGAAACAACTGCTGGCGCTGGATATTGATGCAGCCATACTAAAAGCTGATGACAAAATACTGATACAAGATCTGGTGGTAGCGGCTGTTAACAAAGCCTCGGATGAAGCTGAAGTACTGGCCAAAGAAGAACTTAAAAAAGCAACCGAAGGTTTGCTACCAAATATTCCAGGTATGGATTTAAGTAGCCTGATGGGATGACCGAAACAGCCGTTGTTATTCTGAACTACAACGGAAGACACTTCCTGCAACAATTTTTGCCAGGGGTGATTGCCAATAGTGGCACTGCCAAAATTGTTGTTGCAGATAATGCCTCCACCGATGATTCAGTAAACTTCTTAACAGAAAATTTTCAGGGCAAAATTGAAATCGTTCAATTAGAGTCCAACAAAGGTTACTGTGGTGGATACAATGCAGCACTAAAGCAAGTGGAGGCTACCTACTACGTACTTCTCAATTCCGATGTTGAAGTTACCCCCGGCTGGATTGAACCTGTTATTCAAATACTAAAGCAAGATGCCAATATCGCAGCGGCACAACCCAAAATAGTTTCCTTTCATACCCGAAATGAGTTTGAGTATGCCGGAGCAGCTGGCGGCTTTGTGGATAGTTTCGGCTATCCGTTCTGCCGCGGTCGTATTTTCAATACGCTCGAAAAAGATCAGAATCAATATAACGATACTTGTCCCATCTTCTGGGCAACGGGTGCCTGTCTGTTTATCAAATCAGAGGTTTTTCATCGACACGGAGGTTTTGATGAAGATTTTTTTGCACACATGGAAGAGATTGATTTGTGTTGGCGAATTCAGCTAACCGGACAATCGATATACTACACCGGCCATTCAAAAGTTTACCATGTAGGCGGTGGCACCCTGGCAAAATCAAACCCACGAAAAACCTACTTTAATTTTCGGAATGGCCTGAGCCTGCTTCTCAAAAACCTTCCGGCCATGCAGTTGGTTTGGAAAATCCCCGTAAGGGTGGTATTGGACTGGCTTGCCGCATTAAAATTTTTGTTGGGGGGCTCTGGAGATGATTGTTTAGCTGTATTGAAAGCGCATGGAAGTTTTTTTTGGCACCTGAAACGTGATTACTTCAAACGAGGGTCATCGTCAAAAAAAACTATTCCAACCATTTACAAAGGGTCAGTTCTATTCGGGTATTACCTGTTCGGTAAAAAGTATTTCACCGATTTCAGGATTTAATAATCCCAAATGGTACTGCGCCTGCGCAAATGCCTCCGCATATTTAACACAAATGCAATCGATAGATATATGATCAGGGGTGAACCAAACGTGAGGAAAGAAGTATAAATAAAAAACAATCGGATGGATGAGGTAGCAATGCCCATTTTTTCGCCCAGCATAGTACATACACCAAATGCCTGCTTCTCAAAAAAAAACTGAATTTCTTTTATCAGTCCTGCCATACAACCAGTAGCTAAAAAAACCGCTTTATCTTCCGTTTACCTAAGTAAATGCCGATTTACCGACTAAATGTTAAGTCTGCAAATATAAGGCGTTAAGGTGCTGTAAATAAGGGGCAAGCTTGTTATTTTTTTAGCTATTATTGCACAAAAAAAGGGGTTTTAAGTTAACTTTGCCCCTCATTTACTGGTAACCTATAATTTAAAATCATGAGAAAATTATTTTACGCATTCGTGATCATCGGGGCGCTAACCTTTACAGGATGTACCCTCCCTCAAATGATCAAAGCTGCCAAGGAGCAAAAATTGGAAGTAAATCCAAACCCGCTTGAGGTACACAAAGACACGGTAGTATTTGACATTAACGGCAACCTGCCTGTTAAAATGTTAAAGAAAGGAACGGTTTATACGCTTAATACTTTTTACAAGTATGGCGAAAATGAACTAGCCCTTGATCCTGCCGCTTTCCGTTCAGAAGATTATCCGAATAGCGCTACAGAACAAATTAAGGTTTCCAAGAAACAAATGTTCCCCTATCAGGATGCGTATAAAGTTGGTACCGTAGAAATACAAGGTGTTGCCTCCAAAGGAACCAAATCAAAAACTACTCCGCGTCTTACCGTAGCTACTGGAGTAATCACAACATCGAAACTGGTTCAAAACTCATACTACGCTGCTTTTGCAGATCACGGATATAATAATCAGGAAGAGTTAACACCTGTGGTTATCCCGAATTTCATTTTCGAAAGAGGCCGCTCTGTACTTCGCACCAGCGAAATTAAAGCTGACCAGGGAAAACAATTAGATGCGTTTATCGCTTCTAAAAATGTAACCCGCACAGTAACGATTACCGGTACCCACTCACCCGAAGGTGCTGAGCGTATTAACTCTAAACTTTCTGAAGAGCGTGCCAAGGCGATTGAAAAATTCTATCGCGCCCAAATGAAGAAGTACGACTACAAAGGACAGGCCGATGAAATTAAATTCATTTTGAAGCCAGTAGTTGATGACTGGACTGAGTTCAAAAACGCTCTTGCTGCTTACGATAAAATTTCGTCTGACGAAAAATCAGAGTACCTCAACATTATTAACGGTGGCGGCTCTTTCGAGGCTCAGGAAAAAGCCATGAAAAAATTAAAAACCTACAATAAAGTTTTCAGAGATGTATATCCAGGCTTGCGCGCAGCCAAAACTGAAATTCTGAAAGTAAAAGAAAAGAAAACCGATGCCGAAATTTCAGTATTGGCCAAACAAATTGCTTCTGGCCAGGCTTCAGCCGATGCACTTACATTTGAAGAATTAATGTATGCTGCCACGCTTACTCCTTCATTAGAAGAAAAAGTTTCCTATTACGAAGCTGCTACCAAAAAAGGAAGCAACTGGAATGCACACAATAACCTGGGCGCTGCTTACCTGCAACAAGCCATTCAAGGAAACACCAGCCTGGTGGATAAAGCTGCTGCACAATTGGAAATTGCTGCCAAACTAAAAGAAACTCCTGAAGTACATGCTAACCTCGCAACCATTGCGTTATGGAAGGGTAATCCTTACAAAGCTTATAGCCATGCTACTAAAGCATTGCGCGGTGCCAGCAATGAAGTAACCCGTGGTGTAAACGGTGTTAAAGGTGCATCTGAAATTTACATGGCAAACTATGGCGCTGCTGTAAGTTCAACCTCATCAGCTGTGGATACCGATGTAAACCTATTCAATAAAGGTTTAGCTCAATTGCTAAACAAAGATTTCAGCAATGCAGCCTCCTCATTTGCCGAAGCTACCCGTAAAAACAACAACTTGGCTATTGGTTATTATGGTGCAGCTGTTGCTGCCGCACGCCAGGGTAATGGCGATGCTGTGGTGAGCAACCTGACCAGTGCCGTACGCATCGATTCTTCTTTAAAAGAAAAAGCACTTACCGATCTTGAGTTTACTAAGTTTGCAACTACCGAATCGTTCCGGAATGCATTGAAGTAACTAAAAAGATTACCTGTAAATACAAAAACCCTGGCTTTAAGCCGGGGTTTTTTGTTGCTCTTTGCGAACTGGGTGATTTGCCTGATTTCTTTACATGGCCTTATTGTTCCTGGTTGTGGCGGCCAGTATTATTTTTTGAGGAACAAGCTTGGGCTACATCCGTGTAAGATCAACCAACTCAAAAAAAGGTTATAATTAATCACGGTTAAATGCATTTCTTGGTTAAAAAAACAACCTTTTCGTTTTAACCTGAGGATTTAGCTACCTATTTTTACGGGCTTTCCAAACTAACGGCAGCTATGAGAGAAATTCAATTCAGAGAAGCGCTACGTGAAGCCATGAGCGAAGAAATGAGGCGCGATGGCAGCATCTTTTTAATGGGCGAAGAAGTTGCCGAATACAATGGCGCTTACAAAGTAAGCCAGGGTATGTTAGATGAGTTTGGCCCTGATAGAGTAATTGATACACCCATTGCCGAACTCGGCTTTGCCGGAATTGGTACCGGAGCAGCCATGAATGGCCTCCGTCCTATTATAGAATTCATGACTTTTAACTTTTCATTGGTAGCCATCGATCAGATTATTAATTCAGCTGCCAAAATTCTATCTATGTCCGGTGGACAATACAACTGCCCGATTGTATTTCGCGGGCCTACCGGAAATGCCGGCCAGCTGGGCGCACAACATTCTCAGAATTTTGAAAACTGGTTTGCCAATACACCTGGACTAAAGGTAGTAGTGCCCTCTAATCCATATGATGCCAAAGGTTTGTTAAAAACTTCCATTCGCGATAACGACCCTGTAATTTTTATGGAGTCTGAATTGATGTATGGCGATAAAGGCGAAGTACCCACAGAAGAATACCTGATTCCGATTGGTGTTGCCGATGTAAAGCGGGCTGGCACCGATGTAACGATTGTTTCGTTTGGCAAAATTATGAAAGTGGCATTGGCTGCTTCGCAGGAATTGGAGAAAGAAGGAATCTCGGCAGAGGTGGTGGATTTACGCACGGTACGGCCTATTGATTACGCCACCGTGGTGGAATCGGTAAAGAAAACCAACCGGTTGGTAATTGTTGAAGAAGCATGGCCATTGTCATCCATTTCAACCGAGCTTACCTACCACGTGCAAAAGCACGCCTTCGATTACCTGGATGCACCCATTCATCGCATCAATAGCATGGATGTTCCGCTACCTTATGCGCCTACTTTAATACAAGCTATTCTACCAAATGTAGAACGTACTGTAAAAGCAGTAAAAGCTGTAATGTATAAGGCCTAGCAATCAGGCTAATAATACTTTCCAGGCTTCGGAAATCTTACCTTCAAAGAGGTACCGTTTTGCCAGATGATGCAAGGCTTCCATGCCCTTCGCTGAAGTTTGCTGCCATTCAGCATTATTTCGCATATCCTTCAATTCCACTTCCGTGGGAAGTGTTTCAATATTACCCAGCCTACCCAGATCATTGCCCGTTAAAACCGTACTGTTTTTAACCGCTTCCGGAATTGCTATAAAGCCTACGCCTATTTTTTCGTTGGGTTTTGGAACGGTAAAAATGCTTTCGCCTTGCGCACGATTGTAATAGTTCTGACCCATGCGGGCAACTACATCCAGTTTGTAAGGATCAATCATCCTGTTTTCATCCAATACTGAATCCTGAATATGCATTAATAACACCTCGCAGATAACAAGATTACCGGCACCACCTTTTTCGCCCAAAGGCAACACCTGGTTTACCTTACACTCAAACGATACGGGTGATTCTGCCACATAAGGTGGCTTAATTTTTTGTGAATACTTGGCGGTAAAGCCAGCCATACTAAACTCGTTTACCCCCTTGGGATATTCGCAGCTTGCCAAAGAAGTTTGTTCTACCATCGCATACGAAACAATGTTGATTGTAACTTCAGGTACCTCCAACACATTCTGCAACGTATGTTTGGTTGTATTATCACGCACTCTTCTAGACGGAGAAAATATCAGAATGGGGGGATTCATGCTGAACAGGTTAAAAAAACTGAACGGGCTTAGGTTTACATTGCCTTGTAAATCAATTGAACTTACAAAAGCAATTGGGCGCGGTGCTACGGCACTTTGTAAATAAGCCTGAAGCTTGGAAACAGGTAAGTCGGATGGTTGAATAATCATAAAAGTTTTTTATTTATTAGCGAAGCAGAAAACCCGGCTTAAACCTGAATGCACGAATGAAACCTGAACCCGCAATTGAAATTAAGATAACGGGCAACAGGTATGCACCATATTTTAGTTTGTAACCTGCGTGGCTGTACGACCAACTTTGAAAATCGAGTGCGGTTTTTATTAACGCGAATACAAACAACACTACCATGGCACTTAAAAAAAAACAGAACAGCTTTGCGCGAAAGTAGTTGCCTTTGGTTTATCCAAACAAGAAATTCGGTTAACACCAGCACCGTACCCATCACCAATGCAACCGTAAATAAAGCCCGCGGAAATGTGCGCAGGTAATGGTATTTATAAATTATGAAACCAAGCTTGCCCAATAAATTTGGTTTTGCAATAAGCCAGGCATCGGCCACCGCTAATCCAATCAGTAATAAAAACCACGCCCGTTTCATACAGCTGGAAGTATTTTACCGTAGCACAACCCAAAGCCTATTCTAACTCCGTTACCCTCAGCATATCCTTTCATGATTACTGTATCGCCATCTTCCAGAAATTTTCGAGTTTTGCCATTTGCTAACTGCAATGGTCGTTGGCCGTTCCAACTCAACTCCAACAACGAACCAAATGAACCTGGTGATGGGCCACTAATAGTACCTGAAGCATATAAATCACCAACTTGTATATTACAACCATTAACCGTATGATGAGCCAATTGCTGATTTATATTCCAGTATAAATACTTTGAGTTTGATCGGCAGACTGTGGTTGCTTCACCGGCTCCTGGTTGAATCAAAACTTCGAGCTGAATATTAAAGTTTTTATTCCCTTCAAATGCCAGGTATGGCAACACATGCGGAAATTGTAAGGGGCCACCAACACGAAATGGTTCCAAAGCATCAAGGGTAACAATCCAGGGCGAAATGGTAGAGCCAAAGTTTTTTCCAAGAAAAGGCCCCAGGGGCACATATTCCCATTGCTGAATATCGCGTGCACTCCAATCATTAAATAAAACAAAACCAAAAACATAATCTTCAGCTTCCCCTGTAGAAATAGGCGTTCCTAACGAATTTGCTTTAGAAGTTATAAAAGCCAACTCTAACTCAAAATCTAATTTTTGAGATGGGCAGTACACCGGAAAATCTGAATCCGGAAGTTTTATCTGCCCCTTAGGCCGATGGAGGTTTGTTCCGGAAACAACAATAGAAGATGCTCGTCCATGATAACCCACCGGCAAATGTTTCCAGTTGGGAAGCAATGCATTTTTAGGATCGCGAAACATACTGCCCACGTTGGTAGCATGTTCTTCGCTGCTATAAAAATCAGTGTAGTTCGGAATCTGCACTGGCAGTTGCATCTGTACCTCGCTTACAGGTATAAGTGCAATTTCGCGCGCTGCAATATTTTGCTGAAGTTCGTCCACATCGGCACGCAGCAATTCCGACACCCGGTTGCGCACAGCCCGCGTTGTTTTACGACCTAAGGCTATAAAATCATTCAAGTATTTTTGATTGAAAATACCAGGTGGTAAACCCAAGCCATCGAAGTAACCATTTTCATGCAAGTACACCAGATCCAGTACATAATCGCCAATGGCTACACCCGCTACTGCACTTAGGTACGGAGTTTTAAAAATGCCAAATGGTAAATTTTGGATTGGAAAATCAGATCCGGTTGGAACATGAACCCAACTTTTTAATTCCGGATTATTAGCAGCTAGTTGCATAAGTTTTGAATTATGATGGCAAAGCCGAAATTAATTTAAAATTTTTACTTTACTTGAACCGCGCATCTTTACTATGAACAATCAGCCCCGGCATTTTTCTTTTCCGCATGCATTTGAAACCCGCATGAAAAATAGTTTGGGAATACACTGGGATATGTTTGCACATGCACACCTGCAAACTACACCGGTTTCCATTCGGATTAATCCGGCTAAACATAAAGTTTATTTACCACCGGTGCCCTGGAGTAACTATGGCTATTATTTGAATGAGCGTCCTGTATTTACACTCGATCCGCTGTTTCATGCAGGAGCTTATTATGTGCAAGAAGCCAGTTCTCTTTTTTTGGAACAAGTTGTAAGGCAAGCAGCAGATTTAACCAAACCTTTGCGGGTGTTGGATTTATGTGCCGCCCCCGGTGGTAAGTCCACACACTTGCTAAGTCTGCTTTCGCCTGACTCACTACTAATAAGTAATGAAGTAATTCGTTCGCGCGCTCAGGTACTGTGGGAGAATATTCAGAAGTGGGGGCACGCCAATGTAATTGTAACTAATTCCGATCCCTCCGCTTTTCAACAATTGAACGGTTACTTCGATATTATTCTGGTAGATGCGCCCTGTTCGGGCGAAGGATTATTTCGAAAAGATCCTGCAGCATGCTCTGAATGGTCGGAAGATAATGTGACACTTTGCAGCCAACGCCAACGAAGAATTCTAAATGATGTTTGGCCGGCTTTAAAGCAAAATGGTTTATTGATTTACAGCACCTGCACTTATAACAAGCATGAGAACGAAGAAAACCTGGATGCCTGGGCCGGTGCTCATGATATTGATTTTTTTTCTGTACAGCTTCAGCCGGAATGGAACGTAGAAACAATTTCGTTTCGTCAATCATTGGGATATCGCTTTTACCCACACCGGGTACAAGGTGAAGGTTTTTTTATTTCAGCCATGATTAAGCGAGAAACCACCGAAAGCACACGAATCAAAACCGGTGGAAAGCTCAATGCACCATCCGCTAAGATTATCGATCGAATCAAACCATGGGTTGATGATCCAAATCTGTTTCAGTGGGGTCAACACGATGATCTGATTATTCAAATTCCGGTTTCAGTAGCTGGTGAAGTAGAATGGATTAGTAAACTTTTTTATCCACTTGGAAAAGGAACGGCTGTTGCTGAATTGAAGCACGATAAGTTGATACCGGAGCACGCGTTTGCCCTGTCAAACGCTATTAACGGAAATGCATTTCAAACAACCGATCTGAATGAAGCCGATGCAATTGCTTATTTACGGAAAGATGCATTAACCATAAGCGAGGGCTTAAAAGGTTTTGGATTGGTTCGCTTTAAAAATCAAAACCTGGGCTGGGTAAATCACCTGGGCAATCGCACCAACAACCTGTACCCATCCAACTGGCGTATCCGAATGGCCGCAGGAACTAACCCATTGCCTGAATAACCTCCACAATTGCATCGGGTAGTTCTACTCCACTAAAAAAAATACCTACACAAAAAACCTTTTCGTAGTAGTTCGCTTTTTCAATGGCAAGCGGAAGTGAGCTGATGGATAAAATAGTAAACGAAACTGTATAAATTAACAACAAAACCATAGTTACAATTCCTGAACCTGTAAAGAATAATAAAAGCAAGGCAACCGAGTTCACCAGAAAACTCCACCAGAAAGATTGATACGTACCCAGCCGCGTGATATAATTACTCGCTGGCAACGAAAGCACCGCGGTAGCAAACAATACCAATACAACCCACCACTTACCTTCCAACTTGGTAATTTCGTTTAGGTTGGTTTGCAATAATTCAGGAAAATAGTTGAAAAGTACGGTGGTGGTTAGCCCTAATGCAACACCCATAACCAGTATGTACAGATAATTAGAGCGCTGTGTATCAAACTTAAATTCGGTACGCGGGCGTTGGGCTTTCGTGTTAAATAAACTTAACGAGTTTTTCTTTAATGCATAACCCGACACAAACACTACTACTCCACCCAGCATAAAGGTAATAGGCGCACCCAGGTAATCAATCAAATCAACAATAACCGGTTCTAACGAATAAATTAAATTCCCTACAATGGTAAGAATGGCCATGGCTCGTGGTAATTTATCTACAGGTGTAAAAAGCTCTAATGTGGAAAGCGCAGGGCTTGTGAATATACTCATCGAAATTAACCACAGTACAATCAGAATGGGTAAAATCCAGCGAAACACTTCGCCCGGATTTCCTAAAAGTGTAAACGCTACAGCCATAAAAATCATGGCTGCAAAACTTATCCCCGATGAAATAATTGGAAGCCGGTGCCCTTGCCCCAACTTGAACCGAAACCGATCGCCAATGCGGCCGGCAATCGGGGGTGTAAGTACCAACACAATACCTTGCACTGTAATCAACGCCAATGTAAACTCAGTAAAGTTAAACTGATTTAAAAGTTTGGGTTGATAGCGGTGATAGGCTATCCAGCCGATAACAATAGAACCATATAAAGCAGCCAGGCTCCACAATTGTTTCCATTCTATCTGATCGGACTTAAGATTTTCTACTGTTACTGAGGCGTTGTTCATATTTATGGTTGGTGAATTTAAGTGCTTAATTACTAACACCCGGAGGTTGGATTTGTTGAAATCAAAAGGGTTAACCAATACCCAATCCGGATGTCATTTTTCATTATTTTTGCCGACTTATCGCGATTTAACGTTTTATGCCACTCTCTACCAAATATAATCCAACCGAAGTTGAAGATAAATGGTACCAGTACTGGATGGAAGGCGGATTTTTTAAAGCTCAGCCAACACCCGGTAAAGAACCCTATTGTATTGTAATTCCACCCCCAAATGTAACCGGGGTGTTGCACATGGGCCACATGCTCAACAATACCATTCAGGATGTACTTATTCGCAAAGCCCGTATGGAAGGAAAAGTAGCCTGTTGGGTACCCGGCACCGATCATGCTTCGATTGCCACCGAAGCCAAAGTGGTACAAATGCTACGGGAAAAAGGTATTAAAAAATCGCAGCTTACGCGCGATGAGTTTTTAAAGTATGCCTGGGAATGGAAAGAAAAATACGGTGGTATTATTCTGGAGCAACTTAAAAAGTTAGGTGCTTCGTGCGATTGGGATCGTACCTCATTTACGATGGATCCGGATTATTACAAAGCTGTTATCCGCGTTTTTGTTGATTTGTATAACAAAGGCTACATCTATCGGGGCCAGCGCATGATCAACTGGGATGTAGAAGCAAAAACCACCGTATCCAACGAAGAAGTTATTTACAAGGAAGATGGTGAAAAATCGATCTTGTATTCTATTCGCTACAAGGTGAAAGATACCGCAAACGAATGGATTACCATTGCCACCCAGCGCCCCGAAACAATTATGGGCGATGTAGCCATTGCCGTTAATCCAACAGACGAACGCTACCAACATTTGATTGGAAAGAAAATACTGGTACCATTCATCCATCGGGAAATTCCGGTTATTGCCGATGCCTATGTGGACAAAGACTTTGGTACCGGTTGTTTGAAAGTTACACCGGCCCATGATGTAAACGACTATGAAATTGGCTTACGACACAACCTGCCCATTATTGATACCATAAATGATGATGGTACCATTAACGAAAAATGTGAGCTGCCGAAATTTGTTGGTAAAGATCGCTTTGCAGTACGAAAGGAAATTGTAAAAGACTTGCGTGAAGCGGGCCACCTGGTGAAAGAGGAAGAATTTGTTACCCGCATTGGTCGCTCTGAAAGAACCAATTCGGTAATTGAACCTAAACTTTCCTTGCAGTGGTTCATCAAGATGAAAGAAATTTCAAAACGTGCGTACGATGCTGTTGAAGAAGATGAAATAAAACTTCATCCGCCAAAGTTTAAGAATACCTACCGCCATTGGATGGAGAACGTGCGCGATTGGTGTATCTCGCGCCAGTTATGGTGGGGACATCGCATACCTGCATGGCATGATGCTGAAGGAAACTTTGTAGTTGCAGAAACTGAAGAAGAAGCATACAAGCTTTACGCTTCAAAATTCAAAATTTCAAATCCGAAATTAACACAAGATGCCGATGTATTAGATACCTGGGCTTCCAGTTGGCTTTGGCCGATCGAAGTTTTTGGAGGTTTCAAAAATGAATTCTTCGATAGTGCCTCCGGAAAAATTATTCCCGGTAAGAACAAAGACCTTGATTTTTTCTACCCTACCAATGTGTTGGTAACCGCACCTGAAATTTTATTCTTTTGGGTAGCCCGAATGATAATTGCCGGTTATGAGTACATGGACAAAAAACCATTTGAGCATGTTTATCTAACCGGTATCGTGCGCGATAAACAAGGGCGCAAAATGTCGAAGTCGTTGGGCAATTCGCCCGATCCATTAGAACTAATTGCCAACTATGGCGCAGATGCCGTGCGCACCGGAATGTTGTTTAGTTCGCCAGCCGGTAATGATTTGTTATATGACGAAAAGCTGGTGGAACAGGGACGAAATTTTGCAAACAAAATCTGGAATGCATTCCGGTTGGTAAAAGGTTGGGAAGTTGATAAATCGATATCGCAACCACAGGAATGCACCATTGCAATCGAGTGGTTTGAATCGAAGTTCAATCAATCGCTCGAAGAGATTAACGACCACTTCAGTAAGTTCCGGATGTCCGATGCATTGCAGGCGGTGTATAAGTTAATCTGGGATGATTTCTGCGCGTGGTATTTGGAAATGATTAAACCGGAATACGGTAAACCCATTGATGCAACAACTTTTCAAAAAACTGTTTCTCTCTTTGAAATGATTTTAAAGGTTTTGCATCCATTTATGCCGTTTATTACGGAGGAGTTATGGAGCGAACTTTCATCGCGTAAGCCTAAAGAAAACATAATTGTTGCCAACTGGCCAGTTTCAGGTTCAATCAACACAACATTAATGAGTGAGACCACGGGTGCGTTTGAGTTAATTGCCCAGGTACGCAACCTGCGCAATGCCAAAGGAATGTCGCCAAAGGAATCCTTAACCTTGTATTGCAGCAAGAACGATATTCAAAAATTATGGCCGATAATTAGCAAGCTTGGCAACCTGAACGAACTTTTAACAGGAACCGAAAAACCTGCCGGAACTTCGTTGCTGGTTGGCACAACTGAATACATTGTTTTACTGGATGGGAAAATTGATTTTGAAAAAGAACGGGAATCGATACAAAAAGAAATTGCTTATTTAAGAGGTTTCTTAGCCAGTGTTGACAAAAAACTTTCAAACGAAAAATTTGTGACAGGCGCACCACCACAGGTTATTGAAACCGAGCGCAAGAAAAAAGCTGATGCGGAAGCTAAGATTAAATCGTACGAAGAGGCCTTGAAGAAACTAACTTAAAGTCGATTCAGGTAAGTTATAATTTCAATTAAATCCTTCTCCTTTTTTATAGAAAGCTTCTGGTCTTTAATGAAAGCTTCCAGCTTTTCAGGTTTGCTCGTATGGGCGCTTAGGTTTTTTATATTCTTAATTTGTACTAACTGCGAGTTAGCCGCAGTAAAATAAACCGATCGCTTCAAAATTCGGGTATCCTTGCTACCGGAGCCCATAGCTACATTATACGTTGGTTCCTTTATTTCAATCTTATGGTACTTAAATAATGGATATTCAGCATCCACCAGCACCTCCAGCATACCTGTTAAGGAAGTTCCGGAAATACGGTAAGTGGATGCGTTAATAAAATAAGATGGTAAGGTGGTAACAGAATCTATCCATACCATACTTTTAATCTTATTGCTGGCAACAGCTTTGATACCGGTGCTGGTTTTAATTTCGATGGTTTTGTCTTTCAGGTTATACTTTACGTAATAACCTTCCAACAATTTTTCCGAATCTTTAGGCATAAGCGTTGCCTTATTCCACTTCTTATCCAGGTAAACATCACCTTGAACACTCCCTGATGCCATGGGTACACCGTATAAAATATCGGATGGCCCTAAGCCCTGTGAGGAAGACAACCGCTCTAATGTAAACTGAGCCCGCATTTGAGGTGGAATTGATGTTTGGCCAAAAATCAAATTTGGTAGCATCGTTAACCAAACAATGTGAACGTATTTCATAACTAATTTAATTTAAACCCTGGCAGCCAATAACAATTCGATGTTTTTAAACTTCATGGCAAATTTACGCGCTACCGATTCATTGGTAAGTGAACCTTTGTACGTATAAACGCCTTTCATAAACCACTTATGCGAAAAAATCATTTCCTCTACTCCACCCTCTTCAGCCGCGCGCAAAATAGTAGGTGTAAAAATATTACTGAGGGCTGTAGTAGCGGTGGTGGCTACACGCGATGCCACATTGGGTACACAATAATGTATAATATCGTGCTTACGAAACACTGGTCGGTTAAGAGTTGTTGTTTCGGATGTTTCAATACACCCGCCCTGGTCGATACTTAAATCTATGATCAGCGAATCGGGTTTCATTTTCTTTACCATCTCTTCTGATACTACGTGGCGTACTTTTCCTTTCTCCGCACGCAAGGCGCCTATTACCACATCAGCATTCTCCAAACTTTCACTCAACGTAATTGTGTCAATTGTAGAAGTATAAAACTGATGGCCGAGCGTATGTTTGATTCGTCTTAGTTTATACAAGTGATTATCGAACACCTGAATCTCGGCACCTAAACTCAAAGCGGCACGCGCTGCATATTCGGCAACTGTACCGGCACCTATAATTACTACTTTGGTTGGCGGCACACCGGTAATACCGCCCAATATAATTCCTTTGCCTTTATTAACGGTACTCAGATATTCGGCTGCGATTAACATTACTGTACTACCCGCTATTTCGCTCATGGCTCGTACAATGGGCATTCCACCTACTTTGTCTTCAATAAATTCGTATGCCAACGCTGTAACGCGCTTCTTCAACAATGTATTGATGCACTCCTGCTTGAGGTTACCCATTTGCAGTGCTGAGATAAGGGTTTGTCCGGGTCTAAAATACTCCAGCTCTTCCAACGTAGGCGGCTCAATTTTCAGAATAAAATCTGCCTTGTAAACTTCTTCTACAGCATACACAATTTTTGCCCCTGCTTCGCTGTATTGTTTATCAGAAAATTTCGAGCCTTCACCAGCCATAGTCTCCACCCACACTTCGTGGCCATTGTTCACCAATAAAGCCACTGCATCGGGGGTTAAACTAATTCGGTTTTCTTGTAATGAAATCTCGCGCGGTAAACCAATAAAAAAAGATCGTTTTGATTTTTTAACCGGCATTAGTTCTTCCTGCGGATATAATCCGGATTTAGCGAGGGCTTCAAAACCGGTTTTTTTCTTTTCACTCATGGCTGCACGCGATAATAAATCGCTCGGGTATGTTCAGTTACTATTTCAATCTTAACTTCAAAACGTTCATCGGGCAAAAATGCATTTACTTTTTCACTCCATTCAATCAAACACAAGTTACCAGATGCAAGGTACTCGTCAAAACCCAGGTCCAGTGCTTCCGTATCGCGCTTGAGCCTGTAAAAATCAAAGTGATAAACCTTTTCAATTCCATTACCATATTCGTTTACAATCGAAAATGTTGGGCTTGTAACCAGATCGTCCACATTTAATTGTTTTACAACTGATTTTGCCAATGTAGTTTTACCACTACCCATTTCACCTTGCAACAACCAAACTTTTAGGTTTTTACTTTTCTGCAATAGTTCTACAGCAATGGAGGGCAACGTATAAAGCGTTGCCTCTGTTTTGCACTTTATCCAACCATCAGGCATTTTTCGAAGATAGTAAAATATATGGAATGATAACTTCTTCCAGGCTTACACCACCATGCTGAAAAGTGTCTTTATAAAAATTTACATAGTAGTTATAGTTGTTGGGGTAAGCAAAAAACTGGTCTTCGGTTGCAAACACATATGCGGTTGATACATTGGTTTTAGGCAAGAAAAGCCGCTCGGGTTTCGATGCTTCAAATACTTTATCGCCTTCAAAGCCCAGGTTTTTACCTTGCTTATACCGAAGGTTGGTATTCACACTCCTATCGCCAACAATTTTAAAAGGACGCTTTACCCGAACTGTACCATGATCGGTAGTTATTATCAATTTCACTTTTTTCTCCGCAATTTTTCGAAGTATATCAAATAAAGGAGAATGAATAAACCATGATTTTGTAATAGATCGATAGGCGGCCTCATCGGGGGCCAACTCTCGTATCATAGCCATATCGGTTCGGGCATGCGAAAGCATATCGACAAAGTTGTAAACAATCACATTCAAATCGTTATGAAACAGATTATTAATTGAATCGGCCAGGTCGCGACCTTCATCCAGTTTTTTAATTTTGTTGTAAGAAAACTTTATGTTGAGATTATTCTTGCGAACCTGCTTGGCCAAAAAGTCATCTTCAAAATTATTTTTAGATTCATCTTCATCTTCACCCACCCAGAGGTCAGGATGTGTTTTAGCCATATCCGATGGCATAAGCCCCGAGAAAATAGCATTGCGGGCGTATGCTGTAGTAGTGGGTAGTATAGAGTAATAGGATTCTTCCTGTTCGATATTAAAATATTCGTTCAGCAACGGCTCAATTGTTTTCCACTGATCCCACCGTAAATTATCGATTAATACAAAAAAGCAGGACGTTCCACTTTTCAGTTCCGGAAAAACTTTCTTTTTCATCAGTTGATGCGAAAGCAATGGTTTATCTGCATTCGGGTTATTTAACCAGTTTTCGTAATTGCGTTTTACAAACCGGCAAAAATTTACATTGGCCTCAACCTTTTGCATTTCCAGCACTTCGCCCATATCGCGGTTGTCGGCCTGTTCCATCTGTAATTCCCAAAATACAAGTTTCTTATAGATGTCGGCCCATTGCTCGTGGTTCATCTCATCCAGAAAGGCCATGCTTATTTTTCTGAACTCTTGCTGGTAGCTAAGGTTAGTTTTTTCTATAACTAATCGTTTGTTGTCGAGAATTTTTTTGATGGCTGATAAAATCTGGCTTGGGTTTATGGGTTTAATCAGGTAATCATCAATCTTGGCGCCAATGGCTTCTTCCATTATCTGCTCTTCTTCATTTTTGGTAATCATTACCACGGGCAAATTAGGTTTGTTGTTTTTGATTTGAGCAAGGGCTTCCAAACCCGACATACCGGGCATGTGCTCATCCAGAAAAACAACATCAAAATGTCGTGCTTCACTCAGTTCAACCGCTTCGGCTCCGTTGTTTACCGGAGTAATGTCGTAGCCGCGTTGTTGCAGAAACAAAATGTGCGGTTTGAGTAAGTCAATCTCATCATCCGCCCATAAAATGGTATATCTTTGCATGAGTTCAATCCGTAAAAACTTTCTAAGTTAATCGTATTTAAATTAATTCTAAGGCTGCTTGAATAAAAAGAAAATCATTAACGACCCCGTTTACGGTTTTATATCCATACCTGGAGAATTGATCTATGACCTGATTCAGCATCCATACTTTCAACGGTTACGCTATATCAAACAGTTAGGACTGAGCGATCTGGTTTACCCCGGTGCACACCATACCCGGTTCCATCATGCATTGGGGGCCATGCATTTGATGGGCCGTGTATTAAAAACACTGCAACAGAAAGGAATTGAAATTTCGGAAGCCGAAGCGGAAGCCGCCCAGGTTGCTATCTTATTACACGACATTGGGCATGGCCCGTTTTCGCATGCGCTTGAAGAAACGTTGTTACAGGAAGTTAAGCACGAAAGCATTTCCTACCTGTTTATGCGCGAGTTGAATATCCGGTTTAATGGTGCATTGGAACTCGCATTACAGTTTTTCAGAAACAGTTATCCCCGAAAGTTCTTTCATCAATTGGTAAGCAGCCAGTTAGACATTGACCGGTTGGATTATCTGACGCGTGACAGCTTTTTTACAGGTGTACTGGAGGGCACCATTGGGGTAGATAGAATTGTGGCTATGTTAAATGTGCACAACGATGAATTGGTAGTAGAAGAAAAAGGGATTTACAGCATCGAAAATTTTTTGCACGCCCGCAGGTTAATGTACTGGCAAGTTTACCTGCACAAAACTGCACTAAGTGGAGAGCGCATGCTGGTAAATATTATTAAACGAGCTCAATACTTGCAACAGGCAGGTGAGCCATTACCTGCCAGTGAAGCGCTTGCATGTTTTCTAAAAAAAAATAATAGCCTGGAAGATTTTACGAATGATAAAGAGGTACTCGATCTGTTCGGTCAACTAGATGATCACGATATTTGGGGTGCCTTAAAACTTTGGCGCAACCATAACGACACAATTCTATCCGGCTTATGCAACCGGTTACTTCAGCGAGAGCTATTTCAGATTGTACTTTCAAGTAGCCCCATCCGAAAAAGCGAAGTAGAAAAAGTTCGCCAGGAAATCAAATACTTGTACGGCATTCTTCAAAAAGATACACAGTACCTATACTCGTATGGAACTGTGAGTAATGAGGCCTATGTTTCAGGTGGCAAATCCATCAACATACTTTTGCGAAGTGGTGAAGTTATAGATATAGCGCATGCTTCTGATTTACCCAGCGTAAAAGCCATTAGCAAAATCGTGGAAAAAAACTATTTATGCTGGCCCAAAAATATATCTTTGTAAAGGCTTACGTTTTTCTCGACAATAAATTTTATCGCAACAAGTAAATAAACCTATGGAGTTTAGCATTGCGCAAATTGCAACCATGCTTGGCGGAGAAGTTAGAGGCGATGCCTCTGCAAAAATTTCAATGCTATCCAAAATTCAGGATGCTAAAAAAGGCCAGGTTGCATTTTTATCAAACCCTAAATACGAACAATTTATTTACACCACGCAGGCAAGTGCTGTTATTGTAAAGAAAGACTTTCAACCAAAAAAAGAAATTGAAACAACACTTATCCTGGTTGACGATCCTTACTCCAGTTTTACTGTTTTATTAGAAGAATATCACAAACTTATTTCGTATCAAAAGAGTGGTATTGAACATCCATCGTATCAAAGCGACACTGCCGCGGTTGGAAAAAATATTTATCGGGGTGCTTTCTCTTATATTGGTAATCAGGTAACCATAGGCGATAATGTAAAAATTTATCCACACGTTTTTATTGGCGATAATACCGTAATTGGTACTAACACCATTCTTCATCCAAACGTAAAAATTTATGCCGGCTCACGAATTGGCAGCAACTGTGTAATTCATGCAGGTACTGTAATTGGAAGCGATGGTTTTGGTTTTGCACCGCAAGGCGATGGAACATATAAAACTATTCCACAATTAGGTAATGTGCTAATTGAAGATAATGTAACCATTGGAGCCAATACCGTTATTGATTGCGCCACTATGTTTGGCGATTCAACTATAATCCGTTCGGGTGTTAAGTTGGATAATCTTATTCAGATAGCCCACAATGTAGAAGTTGGAAAAAACACCGTAATAGCCGCCCAGGCAGGTATTTCAGGGTCAACCAAGGTTGGCGAAAACGCAATGATTGCCGGACAGGTAGGCATTGCCGGGCACCTGGTAATTGCCAATCGTACCCAAATTGGCGCCCAGGCGGGCATTTCCAAATCCATTAAAGAAGAAGGCCAGCAAATACTTGGTTACCCCGCATTCGATATTAAAGAATATTTCCGTTCGTATGCGGTTTTTAAACGATTGCCAGAATTAAACGACCGATTGCGCGAACTGGAAAAGAAAATGGCGGAGGCAACGGCCACATCAGCCAATGGGCAATCATAAGGCCGAAGGTTTGGTAATGGGTACCCAACCCGTTAAATTTGCGCACTTTTAGGCTATGAGGTTAAATCACAAGCAGCAAACAATCAAGAAGTCGGTTACCCTTTCGGGGGTGGGCTTGCATACCGGTGTGCAAACCAACATGACTTTCTTGCCCGCAAAACCCAATCACGGAATAAAGTTTCAGCGGATTGATTTACCAGGCATGCCGATTATCGATGCCGACTGTGATCGCGTAGTTGATGTATCGCGCGGAACAACCATCGAACAAAGTGGTGCCCGTGTAAGTACGATTGAGCATACGCTGGCCGCACTGGTTGGCCTCGAAATAGATAATGTGTTAATTCAACTAGATGGACCAGAGGCTCCCATTATGGATGGAAGCTCTATTCAGTTTGTTAATATTCTAAAAGAGGCCGAAACCGAGGAACAAAATGCACTACGCGATTTTTACGAAGTACAGGATAGTATCTTCTATCGCGAAGCAGCCCGCAATGTAGAAATTGCAGCATTACCCTTAGATGATTACCGGGTAACGGTAATGATCGATTATAACTCACCGGTATTGGGTAGCCAGCATGCTTCCATTACCAATATCCGGCAGTTCGAAAAAGAAATTGCCTCCTGCCGCACCTTCTGCTTTTTACATGAGCTTGAGATGCTCTATAAAAACAACCTGATTCGTGGGGGCGATTTGAATAATGCTATTGTGATTGTAGATCGCGTGGTGGAAAATCATGAGTTGGAGAACATTGCCAAAATGTTGGGCAAACCCCGTGTAGAGGTTAAAAAAGAAGGCATTCTTAATAACATTGAACTTCGCTACAACAACGAACCTGCACGCCATAAACTATTGGATATAATCGGAGACCTGGCCTTAGCAGGCAGACCTTTAAAAGCCCAGATTCTGGCTGCGCGCCCCGGCCACGCAGCCAATGTTGCTTTTGCACGCAAGCTTAAAAAGCTCATGCAGGAAGACGATAAGAAAGGCCGGCCAAAATATAACCCAAGTCTTCCACCGGTAATGGACATCAACAAAATTACCGGTACGCTTCCGCACCGCTATCCATTCTTGCTTATCGACAAAGTAATTTACCTCGATAACGAAACCGTTGCCTGCGTAAAGAACGTAACCTATAACGAACCTTTCTTTCAGGGCCATTTTCCGGGCAACCCGGTAATGCCAGGTGTGTTACAGGTTGAAGCTATGGTGCAAACCGGAGGAATTCTGGTATTGAATACCGTACCCGATCCGGAAAATTATTGGACCTACTTTTTAGGAATTGAAAATTTCCGCTTTCGCAAAATGGTGCTGCCAGGCGATACATTGGTAATTCAGTGCGATTTAATTGCACCCATTAAACGGGGTATTGCCAAAATGTATGGTCGTGCCTATGTAGGAAATAGCCTGGTATGTGAAGGTTCCATGACAGCCAGTATTGTTAGAAAAGATTCATGAGTAAGTATCCGCTAAGCAATGTTCATCCCGAAGCACAGATTGGCAACAACGTGGTGATTGAACCTTTTGCAACCATTCAAAAAAATACTGTAATAGGAGATGGCACCTGGATTGGCCCCAATGCTACCATCATGGAAGGAGCCCGTATTGGAAAGAACTGCAAGATTTATCCGGGTGCTGTGGTTTCGGGCGAACCGCAGGATCTAAAATTTAAAGGTGAAATTACCACCACTGAAATTGGCGACAACACCACTATACGCGAGTGTGTAACTATAAACCGTGGCACTGTTGATAAATATAAAACAGTTATTGGCAGCAACTGCCTGATTATGGCTTATGCCCATATTGGCCACGACTGTATTGTAGGTAACTACTGCATTTTGGGTAATACCGTGCAGTTGGCCGGCCATGTGGTTATTGACGACTACGCAATCTTTGGTGGCGCTTGTGCCGTGCAACAATTTTCAAAAATAGGAGCACATGCCTACATAGGGGGTGGGTCGCTGGTACGAAAAGACGTACCCCCTTACACGAAAGCAGCACGCGAACCACTGGCTTATGCAGGGGTAAATACAGTTGGTTTACGAAGACGAGGATTTTCTACCGAAACGATCAACGATATTCAGGAAGCTTATCGGATTATATTTCTGAAAGGCCTTAATAACTCGCGCGCACTTGAACTGGTTGAGAAAGAACTTGCCCCCAGTGCTGAGCGTGATTACATTATTGAATTTATCCGCACCAGCGAGCGTGGCGTAATGAAAGGTTTTGCTACCAATACTGCGTTGGATGAAGATTGAGGCCCGAAATCTGAGCAAACGATTTAATCGTGAGTGGATTTTTAAGAACCTCAACTACCAGTTTACCAAATCCTGTTATGCTATTACCGGCCCCAACGGCTCAGGTAAATCCACTTTGCTGCAAACACTGTGGGGACAAATGCTTCCCACTACCGGTGAGGTTATTTATACACAAAATGAAACCGTAATTCCCGCTGACGAAGTTTTCAAACACGTAGCAATTGCAACCCCATACCTGGAATTGATTGATGAATTCACCCTTACCGAAATGGTTGATTTTCACTTTCGATTTAAAAAACCGCGCCAGCATAAAACAACACCTGAACTTCTTGAGCTTTTTGAATTGAGTCATGCCCGCACAAAGGTTATTGGCAATTTTTCTTCTGGCATGCGCCAACGGTTAAAGCTTGGCCTCGCATTTTATTCACATACCGATGTACTTTTTTTAGATGAACCCACCACTAACCTGGATAAAAATGCTACCGCCTGGTATCTAAACCAGTTAGCAACCATTTCATCCGAAACTATGGTTCTAATTGCCAGTAATCAGGAGCATGAGTATCCGGCCAGCGCAATCAAAGTGAATATTTTAGCCTTTAAGTAGGGTTACTAACCCTTACAAGATGCAATTAACCGCAAATTAGGGGTATTTAACACAACATGTGTTTTTTAGAACTAACCCTTTTTACTAAATTTAGGTTTGATTTAATTTACAAAGCATGAAAATCCTGAGAATTCTCTCTTTGTTAGCAGTTGTTGCAGTAATTAGCACCTATACGGGTTGTAAATCAAAGGGAACAGACCCAGAGCCAATTGCAAATGTACAGTTTGCTAAACTAGCTAAAACCTGGAAAGTGAGTACGGTGTCATTCGATGGGTCGGACAGGTCTGCAGAATTTACTGGTTTTCAGCTGGTGTTGGGTGGAACTAAAGGTAATCCTCCATTTTCTTATACAACTTCGGGCCGCCCCTCCATTAGCCCCTGGAAAGCAAGCGGCACCTGGGAATTCGGCCCGGCAGTTGAAACCAATATTGTTCGCGATAAAGGAGTCGCTGCAGATGAACTTACAATGACGTACACCGTTACCGAGTCAACGTTAACTTTAACGTTTACATTTGCTCGCGATGGTTATACAACCCGTACCGAACAAGTACGAGGCCCGTGGATTTTTACATTTACTCTTTAAGTAAAAGGTTTTCAAAAAACTTAAGGTCAAACCAAATTACCCAATTTCAATTACCACATCATCGGTAATTGGATGGCCCACACAGGTGAGCACATAACCTTCTGCTCTTTCTGATTGAGAAAGTCCTTCTTCTTCGTCAAGTTTAACCTGACCACTAAGTGCTTTGCCTCGGCAGGCAGTACACAAACCGCTTTGGCAGGAATATGGCAAATCGATTCCGTTGTCCAGCGCGGTTTCTAAAATGGTACGATTGGGTTCTACAACAAATTTAAATTCCTGACCATCGTAACGAACCGTAACTTCATGGGCACGGGGGCCAGCACCAGCAACAGGTGCAGATTCTTTCTTAGTTTCTTTATCGATGGTTCCCTGCACAAAGCTTTCTTTAAAAATTTTGTCGGTTGGTATTTGCCGGGCTTCCAATAACGTCTGCACATTTTTCATCATTCCTTCCGGGCCGCACATCAGGTACGTAGTGTTACCGATACCCCAATCGGGAATACGCTCCAGAATTTTGGTGAGCATATCATGATTCAGCAAACCCGAATGCCCCTGCCAGTTAACTGGTGCATTATCCAACACATGAATTACATGCAGGCGACCCTCGTACTTGGTTTGTAACTGATCGAATGCATTCTTGAAAATAATACTATCAATATCGCGGTTAGCATAAATAAGCGAGCAAATACTTTCCGGCTCTTCCACCAAAGTAGTTTTGATAATGGACATCATGGGTGTGATACCCGAACCACCGGCAAACATTACGAGGTGGCGTTTATTTGCTTTATTAAATTCGGTAGTGAAATGTCCCATGGGTTCCATTACTTTAATGGAACTACCGGCTTTAACATTATCGGGCAACCAGTTTGACATAAGCCCGCCATCCACACGCTTAACTGTTACCGATAAATCTGAATCTGTTACGGGTGATGAGTTGAGTGAATAAGCCCTGCGAACTTCCTTACCTGCAATGGTGGTAATAAGAGTTAGAAACTGGCCCGCTTTGTAAACAAACTTTTTTTCGGGTTGTGCAAAAACAATACTGATTGCGTCTTTGGTTTCCTGCACTACTTGTATTACGACCAGGTTGTGATAATGGGCGGGTAGTGTTTCCTGCTTCTCAGTTTTATCGCTTTTCTTAAAAAATCCGAATGCCATGCCGAATGAAATTTCAGCAAAGGTACTATCCTGAAGGCAATATTCCTTAAGGAAAACCTTCCAGGTATTTCAATACCTGCTATAAAGACCTAAAAGGTTTTGATAAGCTTATAAATTAAGCCAATAGGTAAATTTGAATACCAGCGCGCGGTTCTTGCTTCGCATATTTTCGGGCAAATAATTCTCGGTATAAACCACAAAAAAATCACTGGCCGGTTTATAACGCCACTGAAAACGTGCGTTCAGGTTTACATTGTCGGCCAGGTTATTATATTGAACAAATGTGGTAAGAAATATCTTATCGGTAAATGTGAGATCAATTCGGGGGCCAACCAAAACCAACTTTTCCTTACCGTAGCCATCGGCCAACCTCAAATCGTTGTAATCAAATCGTACAGCCACACTACCATACGGCTGATAGCGGTAATTCATTTCTCCGGTAACGTTAAAATTTTTTCCATTGTAAAAACCACCATAGCGTGTTTCGAATGCGTAATAGAAAAGCTTCCGCTGATCAGAATTAAATTCCATGCCCACACCATCCCAGTTATACTCTTCACCCGATTTAAACTCAATATATTTTTCACTATCAATAGGATTAAAAGAGTTGGTTAGTTGCTGATAGGTATTGTAATAATAAATGGTGAGTTCGGCCGTATTCATAAAGTTAAATCCATAGCCCAAACTCATGGACTTGTCGGTAATCTTACCACCAGGAATTACGTTCATATTAAGCTCAGTGCCCACACCCATATTTACCAATCGCTTTAGTTTAGCTGGAAACATGATGTACTCGCCACCACCAAAATAACTCATCACGCCCGGATATACATTTCGACTGGGAACAAAGCCGGCTTCGGCATTGTAATTTTTTTGCACGAACGACTGGCCACCGAAAAAATTCACTTTTCGTTTTGTATAGCGTATAAAACTTCCACCCGACATTCTTTTTTCTGTTACCAGGGGTGTAAGCGAACCGGAATAATAAAAATTAACCGACCATGTGTTATTAGCGCTACGCATGTCCAGATCGGCCGTAAACACCCGGTTATACCGGCTAAAGGTTGGTATTGTATCGTTACCGTTAATACGATACTTCAGCAAATCTTCATGAAAATATTTTAGCGTATCGCGATCGTTAACCCCTAACGATTCTTTATTGACGTATGATAAAGTAAAGTTGCTTTGCTTCCAGAAGTTGCGTTGCACCGCAGCCACCGTATAATTCTGGTCGGGTAAACCCGCTGTCAGCTTTTCTTTTGTATGCATGTTCAGCACACTCAAGCGCCAGTTTTCATTTAGTGAACCGCTAAGTCGGGCACCGTATAAGATAGGCACGCGTGTGAGGTTACCGCTAGTGTCTTTGGCAATTCCGATTCTACGTGAAAAGAATGGCCGTGCATCTGGGAAGCCAGCTCCGGCAAACAAATCGTTGTTCTCCAAAAAAAATTGTCTGCGTTCCGGAAACTGAAATTCAAATCGCGTAAGGTTAATTACCTGCCGATCTACTTCAACTTGCGAAAAGTCGGGATTAACGGTTAAATCGAGATTAAGCGCAGGTGTTATTCCAATCTTGGCATCAAATCCCATTTGCAAATCGTTGTTGGCTGATGTGGGCGTAACTTCATTATCGCGCGAAGCAGCACCAGCCACAAAAGGAATAACAGAAACATTACCTTTACTTTTGGGTGGCAGTTCAGTCCACGCTAGTTGACCGGAATAGGCAAACGAAGCAGGAATAAACTGAATAGGTGTTGCTATCCAACTGGAAGCCAGATTTCGTTTCCGATCCCATCTTAAAAAAGTAATGTTCCATTCTTCAATACTCTTATAGCGAAAACTTTTAAATGGAATAGCGAGTTCTGCTATCCACTTATCCTTTTCGCGCACTACTTTCGAGTACCACTTATTATCCCACGTATCATTATAACTTTCATCGCCTGCCCCACCGGTGGCAATTACACCTTCGGCTTGTACACCATAGGGAGTTACCTGAAAATAAAAACCATTGATACGATCGTTATAAGTACCCATGTAAACACCAATGTTATCGGTGCGGTCGAAATCAAAATCCCTGCGCAAGGATTGCATCAGGTCGGGCGTATCATCATCGTAACAAACAAATGCTACGTAAAGCATGTGTTCATCAAATGCAAGCCGGGCTTCTGTTTGGAAAGGCGCCTGCGCTGTATCGTATGGATAGTTCATGTAAAAGTTGGTAGCCACCGCAGCATCCTTCCAAAAATCTTCATCCAGTTTGCCATCCAGCACAATGGGTGTTGAAGTCTTTTTTATGGGCAATTGAAGACCGGGCTTATTCTGAGCCAGCAAAACAAAGGGAAGCAGAACCAGAATAGTGGTGCGTAAAAAATGGGGGATCATGCAGGGTTTGAGGCAGATTAGGGTTACAGGCTTGTACGGCTGAAGAAATTCGAGGTTGTTGATTTTTTGATGAGCGGTGTTAAAGGTTTGTTAAACTAACTGCGCTAAAATCTTAAAAAATTTCCGGATAGCTGTAATAATCAAGTCGAGTCCGCATCTGAATACCAAAAAAACTCAAAACCATGAAAAAATTAATCGTCTTGCTTCTGATTTCAATTGGTATTTCGGCATTGGCTCAACCAGCCATTAAGGTGGATAAGTCCGGTAAAGGAACACCCATTTTGTTTTTACCCGGCTTTATGACACCTGGATCCGTATGGACCGAAACGGCAAAGAACCTGAACGGAAAATATGAAGCTCACTTTATATCGTACGCAGGCTTTAACGGCAATGCACCCATAGCCATGCCGTGGTATGCAACCATTAAAAAAGAATTGATAGACTACGTTAAAGCGAACCACCTTAAAAACTTAAAGCTGATAGGCCATAGTATGGGTGGTAACTTAGCAGTTGATCTGGCTGCTGAGTTGGGCAATGTGGTAGATAAAGTAATTATTGTAGATGCGTTGGCTTGCATGCGCGAGGTAATGATGCCGGGTGTGCCCGCTGAGGCATTACAATATGAAAGCCCCTACAATAAACAGTTGATTGAAATGAATGATGATGCCTTTCTGAAATCAGCTACCATGATGGCTCAAGGCATGACTACTGTTACTGAAAAACAAGAATTGATCAAGTCGTGGATTCTGGAAGCCGATCGTAAAACCTATGTGTATGGTTATACCGATTTATTAAAACTTGATGTTCGACCAACGCTTACACAGATTAAAGTGCCCGTACTTATTTTGGGTGCGCCCTTCCCTACCAAAGAAATAGTTTTACCCAACTACGAAAAGCAATATGCTAACCTTGCCAGCAAGACACTTGAAATTGCCCCGGCAGGCAGGCACTACATTATGTTCGATCAACCCGAGTGGCTTTATAATCAAATCAACAATTTCTTAACGAAGTAATATGATAACCCAAAGCAACTTCGATCAATTGCGCATTGAACTCTCTGTTAAAGCTAAAAATGGCTTGGATTTTATTGTAGCCGCAAGTATTGTGTGGTTAATAATCAGTTACCTGTGGACACTATGTTACACTGCTTACGATAAATCGATACTCACCTTTTGCGTAGGCGCAATAATGTTACCACTTGCACTGCTTTTATCTAAAGTTTTTAAAACCAACTGGAAGATGAAACACAACCCATTAAGTCCGCTAGGATTGTGGCTAAACTTTGCCCAGCTATTTTATTTTCCATTTTTGTTCTTTGTGTTACTGAAATTACCCGACCATTTTGTAATGGTGTATGTAATCATAACCGGTGCTCACTTCTTTCCCTACAGCTGGTATTATAAGAATAAACTCTATGCGTTTGCAGCGGGCATTACTTCGGTGGGTGCATTCGTGCTGGGCATATACTTACCGATTGATAAAATTTATATGATACCTTTACTAATGAGTGCGTTGCTAATTGTGCTGGCTATTTTACTTCATTTTGATGTTCGGCAGAAATTAAAAAATTATAACCCCACTGCGTAAGCTGCTTTAATCAGCATGAGTACATTAACCCAAACCTTTGAAAATCTGCATGCGCAATATTTTAGTTTGGTACTGAATCTATGCCGTGGTTTTATGAAAGGCGATCGGGATCTGGCTCACGATCTGGCACAAGATGTTTTTATCAATATTTGGAATGCCTTACCGGGATACCGGGCCGAAGCTTCTTATAAAACCTGGATTTATCGCATTACTGTAAACACCTGCTTGTTGCAAATTCGTAAAGACAAAAATAAAATTAAAGTGCCCTTGGAAACGGTTACGGTGGTAACCGAAACAGATAGTACCAGCCAAGCACAAGAAAACGAAAACATATTATACCGCGCTATTGGCCAGCTTGACGAAGTAGATCGGTTAATGATGATGATGGTACTGGACGAAATTGGGTATGAAGAAATTGCCCGCATTATGGGCGTAACTGAAAATAATTTGCGGGTAAAAATTCACCGCATCAAAACGAAACTAAAAACATTGATTGAAGATGAAAGAAAAAGAATTGGATGATCTTGCAATGCTTTGGCAAGAAGCCAAAACAATAGGCAGCGAACAACCAAAGACCAATGCAACAGCATTGATTGCAACTGGTAAAGCGCGCAAGAAAAGTACACTCGCGGCCCATTATGGAAATGCCACGGTGCTTACCCTAACAGTGCTGGTGTTGGTATTTTACTTCTATTATCTCTACAACTTTCAGGATGTGTTGAGTAAAATCGGGTATAACCTGATGATTGGGGGATTGACCATCCGCGTCATCATAGAATTATTCAGTGCGTGGCGTTCGCGAAAAATAAAAATCGAGGACACTGCATCAGCTTCATTACAAAACTCTGTTGCCTTCTTTCAATTTCGGAAACGGATTCATGGCCCGATCACCATCTTCATCTTTGTAGCCTACTTTATCGGGTTCTATATGCTTACTCCTGAATTTTACAGACGCATATCGCTGATGTGGCTGGTGCTCATGGATACATCAGCCCTGATTGTTGCGGCAGTGTTGGTGTATTTTATCCGCAGAGGAATCCGGCAAGAACTCCATGATTTGGAAAAAATGGTGGAACTGCAACGCAGCCTTATTCAATCAGAATAGCGGAGGGTGCATATCAAATTGGTTGCATCAAAACATTCGACCCCTATGGGGTCGTTTTCAATATTTAAAATTTCTACCAATATCCGACTCCTAACGGAGTCCGGTTCGCCCTAAAATCCCGATAGGGATTTAATATTGGTAGAGAATCCAAAACCCAAGTTCAACGCGATCCCGTAGGGATCGAATGTTAAAGCAAACCGCAATAATTTGAAATGCACCATAGCGGTTGCAGCCTTACCGAATAACCTGAATTTTGTATCTTTACACCTTAACAGATTATTCGTGTCCACATCTCTTCACGCTCTTTCGCCTCTCGATGGCCGCTACGCTTCCGCAACCCAATCGCTTACACCCTACTTTTCAGAATATGGGCTGATCTATTATCGCGTGCGGGTAGAGCTGGAATACCTAATTGCGCTTACCGCAGTATTGCCCGACTTAAAAAAATTCCCTGCAGACAAAACACCTTTACTTAGAAGTATTTATGAAAACTTCAATGAAGCCGATGCGTTGTCTATAAAAGAAATTGAAAAGACAACCAATCACGATGTAAAGGCGGTCGAATATTTTATAAAAAATAAAATTGATCAACTCGGGCTATCGGATTACAAAGAGTTTATCCATTTTGGCCTTACCTCACAAGATGTAAACAATACTGCCATTCCGCTTTCGCTGAAAGAAGCATTGGAGAATATTATTCTTCCTGGTTTCACAAATATTATCACAACGCTTACTAAACTTGCTGGCGATTGGAAGGATGTTTCGATGCTGGCCCGCACACATGGCCAGCCCGCATCACCCACGCGATTAGGGAAAGAGATTCAGGTATTTGTAGTTCGTTTACAAAAACAAGTTGCGTTATTAAGTACCATCCCTTATTCTGCCAAGTTTGGTGGTGCAACCGGTAATTTCAATGCACATCATATTGCTTATCCGCAAATCAATTGGATAAACTTTGCTGATGCATTTGTAAACAATCAACTGGGATTGCATCGCAGCAACCCCACCACACAAATAGAACATTACGATAATCTGGCTGCGCTGTTCGATAACCTGAAACGCATTAACACCATCTTGATTGATTTTAGTCGTGATGTGTGGCAATATGTTTCGATGAATTATTTCAAACAGAAAATTAAAGCGGGTGAAGTTGGTTCCAGTGCCATGCCGCATAAGGTTAACCCCATTGATTTTGAAAATGCGGAAGGTAATTTAGGAATTGCTAATGCCTTATACGAACATCTATCAGCCAAACTTCCAATCTCACGACTGCAACGCGATTTAACAGACTCAACTGTTTTGCGAAACATAGGAGTGCCCATTGGTCATACTTTGCTGGCACTTAAATCCCTTGAAAAAGGAATTGGAAAATTAGAATTAAATAAAGCAGCCATCGATGCTGACCTGGAAGAAAACTGGGCTGTAGTAGCAGAGGCTATTCAAACCGTGTTGCGAAAAGAAAATTATCCCAATCCCTACGAAGCGTTAAAAGAACTTACGCGCACCAACGAAAAAATTACGCAAGCCAGTATTCACAAGTTTATTGATGGTTTGGATGTACAACCAGAATTGAAAGAAAGGTTAAAGGCGATTTCTCCTTTTAGTTATACCGGAATTTAATACACTATAATACATAGACACCTGTTGGGCGTCATTTTTTTTGAGAGATGGTCATAACCGACAGACAAATAGAATACGGATTTTGGAACTGGGACAAGTCACAGGGCTTTCCACCAGACAGCGTTAAACTAACGGACGATTTCAAAGGAGGTTTGCGGTTAAATATTGCCTGTACTCAACAATTAGACTTAAAACCGACAGAGCAAAAACGACTTGTTAAAAATTGGGTTTCGTTTCTCCCCGCATGTGACAATTTGGAGTTCCTTTGGTTCACGACCCACACGACACAGGAGTTATTTGACTCAGCTTGCAAACTGGACAATTTAGTGGGGCTTTACATTAAGTGGAGTAGCATTAAAAGTCTTAACAACATTACAAATCTTAAGAAATTAAAATATTTAAGAATAGGTAGTTCAGCTAAAATTGAAAGTATTGAGCCACTCCGACAGATGACTAATCTCGAGGTGCTGGAAATTGAAAACTTCAAAAAAATATCGGACTTTTCTTCTCTTAAGCAATTGACAAATTTGAAGTTCCTTGAAATTGCAGGTGGAATGTACACCAAGCAAAATGTGGACTCCTTTGAACCCATTGGCTCATTGACAAATCTAATATACTTCAGCACAGCAATGATAAGATGTCCCGACAAAAGCCTTGACTCTATTCTAAAACTTAAAAAGCTCCAGACTTTCAACTGGCCATTCGACTTGTCGACAGCGGACATGAATAAATTGAGAAAAGAGTTGCCGAATCTAAAATACTTGCCTCACCGATATCTTGAGGAGAATATGAGAAAGATTAAAGAAGCATTTGGGTAAAAAAACGAACGCCCAACAAAAAGTTTATGCAATTGCGGGGTGTAGTGTTAAATTTAAGTGTATGTACAAATTCAGTTCGGTCACGGGGGACAATTTTGCGGCAGGTCGGTCTTAGCATTCCGCTGCGCTGCATTGCAAAGCCCTCCTAATCCCGCAACTGCATAAACTCAAACGTTCTTATAGAAATTTCTAACCTATGTGCCCTACTGTGACTATGTGGTTTTTGGATTCACACTCCTGATCACATCCAACACATACTTTACCGTCTGTTCCAGTTTATTCCAATCCTGTTTTTCAAAAACATCTTTTGTAAACAGTTGCGAACCCAATCCCACACAAGTGGCCCCGGCACCAAACCATTCGGAAATACTTTTTTCGGTTGGTTCTACGCCACCTGTAATCATTAACTTTAAATCAGGCACTACGGGCATAATTGCTTTGACAAACCCCGGCCCCAGCACTGAACCCGGAAAAAGTTTTATTAACTCCGCTCCTAACTCTTTTGCAGCCACTATTTCAGTTAAAGTAGCACAGCCCGGTATCCAAAGTTTATCGTGCGCGTGACACACCGGATCCATTTCAGGTTTCAGAATAGGTGAGATAATAAAATGAGCCCCAGCCTGAATGTACTTTTCAGTTGTAGCGGCATCCATGATTGTACCAATACCCAACGTAAGTCCGGGTAATTTTTCTGCAACCTTTAACAAGTGTGTAAACACTTCAAAAGAATTAGGTTGCCGATTGGTATATTCAAATGCACGCACTCCACCCCGATAGGCCGCCTCCATAGCGTGTTGCGCCAGGCTTGCATTGTTGTGCGATAACAACGGCACAAAACCAGTTTCTTGAATAATGGAAAGTATCTGCTGTTTACTGAAACTCATTAGCGTAAAAGTTTACCTACATTTTCATCGCGCACCAGCGCTTCTATTTCTTCAACCGAACAAAGATTTACATCGCCTTCAATGCTGTGTTTTAATGCGCAAGATGCCGTTGCAAATTCTAGCGAATCAGTATCAGACTTTGAATTTAGCCAACCGTAAATTAGTCCGGCCATAAGCGCATCGCCCGCACCCACCCGATCAACAATATGTGTGAGATCATAAGTTTTTGATTGCACTACAGATTTACCTGTACAAAGTAAAGCTGAAATTCTATTATGCGATGAGCTGATGGATTCACGCATGGTAGTCGCAATCTTTTTAACCGATGGATTGGCCTTCATCACCGCATTGCATGCCGACTCAAAATCCTGAGCTGAAATACCAAGGCAGTTTTCAAAATCGGTAACACCACCCACAATCATATCGCTCATACTGATTAGTGCAGGCATTATTTCCAAGGGTTGCTTTCCATATTGCCACAGGTTTCTGCGGTAGTTAATATCCCCGGAAACGGGAACATGATGTTTGCGCGCACTTTCAATAGCCTGCAAACAAACATCAGCTGCTCCTTGCGAAAGTGCCGGAGTTATACCCGACCAATGAAACCACGAGGCATTTTGCATGATTTTATCCCAATCAATCATACCCGGCTTTATAAAACTAAAAGCAGAATCAAACCGATCGTACACAATACGCGAAGCCCGTTGCATCGACCCGTTCTCTAAAAAATAAACCCCTAATCGTTCAGGGCCATAAATTATATACGAAGTATCAACACCGCATTTGCGTAAGGCTTCGGTGGCTGCGCGACCAAAATCATTTTCAGGGAAGCGCGTAATGTGGGCCGAGGGAATTCCCCAACCCGCAAGCGCAGCTGTTACATTCGCTTCCGAGCCGGCATACCGCACCTGAAAGTTTTCGGCTTGGACAAATCTGGCATGTCCAGGCGTAGAAAGGCGCATCATCACATCGCCCAATGAAATAACTTTTTTCATTTGTTTGTAATACGTTCTAAAAATACGCCTTAAACCTTAAAAATTTATACCTTCACTTTAATAAGATTTACAATGACACGTGTACTTAAGATAAATCCTGCTGATAATGTTTGGGTTGCACTAACAGATTTAGCTGCTGGCGAAACGATAGATTGCAATGGTTTGCCGATTAGGTTAATGAATGCCATTTCAGCCAAACATAAGTTTGTTGAAAGAACACTTCAACCAGGCGAAGAAGTGATTATGTATGGTGTTGTGATTGGAAAAGCATTAACGAACATCCCGCAAGGAAGTGCAATTACCACACAAAATGTAACACACCAAACAACTGCTTACGCTGGAAGAACCAAAACCATGGAATGGCAAGCTCCGGATGTTAGTGCATGGAAAGACAAAACTTTTATGGGCTATCACCGGCCGGATGGACAAGTGGGCACTGCCAATTACTGGATTGTAGTACCCTTAGTGTTTTGCGAAAACCGAAATGTAAATGTAATCCGTGAGGCTTTTGAAGAAGCGCTTGGCTTCGGTAAACATAATGCTTACAAAAATTATGTTCAGGAGTTGGTGCAGCTTTATCGAAGTGGTGAAGAAAATAAAATTCCAGCTACTTCCCTGCGTAACACGGAGGCACGCACACAACAGAGATTATTTCCTAACCTGGATGGCATAAAATTTCTTACACATGAAGGTGGCTGTGGTGGTACGCGCCAAGATTCGGATGCGTTGTGTGCCTTGCTTGCGGGATATATTAATAATCCTAACGTGGCTGGCGCTACGGTGTTGAGTTTGGGTTGTCAGCATGCACAGGCAAGCATTCTTCGCCAGCAACTTCAAAAACATAATCCTGCCTTTGCAAAACCATTGCTTGTATTCGAACAACAAACCGAAGGCACTGAACAGGATTTATTGGCGCGCGCCATACGCGAAACATTTTTGGCGTTAACTCAAGTGAACAAGCAAACCCGTCAACCGGCACCACTCAGTAAATTGGTGGTGGGCTTGGAGTGCGGTGGTTCCGATGGATTTTCGGGTATCTCGGCAAACCCGGCTATTGGTCATACTTCCGATTTAATTGCCGCATTGGGTGGTGCTACGATACTTTCAGAGTTTCCGGAATTATGCGGAGTAGAACAAGAACTGATTAACCGCACTACACACGATAGTGTTGCCAATCGATTTACGGAGTTAATGCGCGCCTATTCAAAAGCTGCCGAATCGGTGGGTTCCGGTTTTGATATGAATCCATCGCCAGGAAACATTAAAGATGGTTTGATTACCGATGCCATGAAATCTGCAGGAGCGGCCAAGAAAGGTGGCACTTCTCCCATAACAGCTGTATTGGATTACGGTGAGTATGTAAAAACACGAGGACTTACATTATTATGCACACCCGGCAACGATGTAGAAAGCACAACCGCCATGGCCGGATCGGGTGCCAATGTGATCCTGTTTACAACGGGTTTAGGAACACCCACCGGCAACCCGGTTGTGCCCGTGATAAAACTTTCATCTAACACCAAGCTCGCACACAAAATGCCCGACATCATTGATATCAACTGCGGGCCGATTATAGCAGGTGAAAAATCAATTGAACAAATGGGTGGCGAAATTCTGGATTATATTATTGAAGTAGCGAGCGGACGTATTAAACCCAAAGGGGTGCAACTACAACAAGATGATTTTATTCCGTGGAAGCGCGGGGTGTCGTTGTAGGTTAACCCATCTGCTTTTTATATCTTAAGTTGAAAAGTAACGCACAAGTGAGTCCATTTAAGGTTGTTATTACATTTCTGTTTTTAGCCTTTTTGGGGCTTCTTGCTATTCCGACAATACCCGTGGATCTTTTGCCTACAAGGACCACCCCAGTATTTACAATCTCCTATTCATTACCCGATGCTACACCCGAAGTGGTAGAACGGGAGGCAACATCACCGCTTGAAAATGTACTTTCACAACTAACTCAGATTAAAAACATCTACAGTATCTCAGGATACAACCAAGGCACTATCCAACTACTGTTCAATTCCGAGGTGAACCCCGATTTTAAAAAATTTGAAATTTTATCTCTGATACGTCAATTACATCCAAAACTCAATCAAGGTCTTAGCTATCCAATTGTTGAACAAAGAAGCCGGGAAACTGAAACACAAAAGATTTTGCTTGCTTATAGATTAAATTCAAAACTTGCTCCGTATCAGATTAAAAGAACTGCGGTTGATGTTTTCAAAACTGAACTCTCCAGAATAGCAGGTATTAAGGAAGTAGTAATTACAGGAGGAGAAGAAATTCAACTTTCCATTGAATACAACCTTAATAAGTTAAAGCAGTTCAATGTAAGTTCCGAACGGATCTCCAAAACAATTACAGAAGTCTTTCAAACTTCTTTTCCGGGTTTTTTTACAACTCAAAACGGACAACGCTTTTCGTTGAAAATTGAGAACAGCTTTGAGAATCTCGATCAACTGTATGAATTGAAAATTAAAACAGATAATAGTTCGGTTCCATTAAAGGATTTAGCCAGGATTTATCTGGAAGAATCTCGTCCAAGTCAGTACTTCAGAATCAATGGCGATAATTCGATATCCATTAATGTTTATGCGGATGAATCCGTTAACCGCATTGCACTAGCCAACCGAATTAAGACAGAGTTTAATCGGTTAACCTCCGATTTACCGAATGGCTACTGCGCCCAACTCGAGTATGACGATACCGAGTACCTAGTGAAGGAGATCAACAAAAACTTAATTCGTTCTGGTTTGGCAGCTTTCATATTACTGATATTTATAATTGTAGCCTATAGGAGTTGGAAAAACTTATTAATCTTGTTTAGTAGCATACTTACTAACTTACTTATTGCCTTTCTTTTTTTAAAAATACTTGGTATTACCCTCCACCTCTATACCCTTGCCGGGCTTACTATTTCTTTCGGGTTATTGATTGATAATGCGATAGTGATGTTAGACCATCTTCATAAAAAACGCAAAAGCAGAATTTCAACGGCTATCATCGGGGCAAGCCTAACCACCGTAATGGCGTTATTATTAGTTTTCCTATTGCCGGAAGAAGATCAACAAAACTTAGCTGAATTTTGTATAGCTGTTGCCACGACACTTATAGTCTCGGTTGGAATTGCAATTTTTTTTGTACCTGCTTGCCATACATTGTTTCTAAAAGGCAAACGAGACGAAGCCTTAAAATTACCAATTAAAAATCTGCGGGTACGGGTTATTTGGTTCATACGATACAGCCGGTTGATTACTTTTTTGGCGAATTACAAAAAAACAGTTGCCGTTGGACTTGTTCTTGCCTTTGGTGTGCCTGTGTTTCTATTACCTGCCAAATGGGAAGGTCAAAGTTGGTATAATAAAACGATTGGCAGCGATATATATCAGGAAACAATCAGGCCTTATACAGATAAATTTCTGGGCGGAGCGTTGCGTTTGTTTGTCCGCAATGTATATGAACGTTCTGGTTATCGAACTCCGGAAAAAACAAGGCTATATGTTAATGCGAGCCTTGCACATGGACATACAGTGCAGGATATGAATCAACTCATTCAAAAAATAGAACATTATCTCCACTCGGTTGAAGGAATTGATAAATACGTTACCCATGTGATTTCAGGCGAGCGAGGTTACGTTGAAATTACATTTAAAGACGCTTACGAAAATGGTGCGTTACCCTATCAATTAAAAAGCAGATTAATTGCGCAATCGCTTGATCTGGGCGGGGCAGAATGGAATATTTACGGTGTAGGACGGGGATTCAGCAACAGTACAGGTGAAAGTTTACCCAATTTTAAAGTAGAAATGCGTGGGTACAACTATGCAGAATTAGAAAAACAAGCAAATGCACTTGCAAATGAACTGCTGCAACACAAACGCATACAAAAGGTAAACACGAATGAAAGATTATCGTGGAATGAAAAATCGGCTGATCAACTAACCCTTGAAATTAACCAGCCTGCCTTAGGTACACTTGGCTTAAACCCTAAGCAGAGCGTCACTTACCTTGCAGAAAATACAATGCAGTCTTTTCCCGCCACATGGCTTTCTTATCAGCATCAACTACTACCGGTTTTTATTCAGGCTGCCGATGCAAATCAATTTTCTACTTATCAACTATTAAACAACCCGCTGCAGGTAAATGATATTGTATTTCGCTTAAACGATTTTGCACACCTTACCAAACAGCGAACGGCTAACGCTATTCACAGAGAAAACCGGCAATACATCCGGCAATTAGGATTTGATTATTATGGTAGTTTTCAATTTGGCGATAAATACCTGGATGCTTCACTTGCCAAGATAATACAGCAGCTACCACCCGGTTATACCGCTAAGAAAATCTCCTGGAGTTTAAATTGGAATAAAACCAAAAGGCAATACGGCATGCTATTGCTATTAGTTGCCGGTATTTATATAATCACTGCTATTCTTTTTGAAAGTTTAAAAATACCTTGCTACATCATACTGTCAATACCTTTAGCTTTTATTGGATTATTCCTGGCGTTTGGATGGTTCGATTTTTACTTTGATCAAGGGGGATATGCAGCTTTTATACTGTTGGGTGGATTAGTGGTAAACTCCATCATCTTTATTGTAACGGACATTATCAGCTTAAAGCACAAATCAAACCGGGCTATACTTAAAGTTGTTACCTACAAAATAAAACCCATCTTATTAACAATACTCTCCACCTGCCTGGGGTTAGTGCCCTTCATAATAGGCGGAGAACATGAAGTGTTTTGGTTTTCGCTAGCTGTTGGAACGATTGGTGGGTTGGTGGTCTCCTTTATCTATACAATGTTAATTCTCCCTGTATTATTTTTACTTCAGGTTACTTAAATTACTTGAAACGATTGTTTCAAGTAGGGTAACTATTCACCTCTTCAATTCCTCCTGTTCAGAACCACATTTGTAAGTAGTGCCCTTCCATCAGGTTGAAACAAACGACATGTTTTCAAATACTCAAAAACCATTCTCAAACTCCGATGGCAAATCATACTCTAAGAGTGCCTCGTCCTGATCAAAAGCTATTGCATAAATTTTACGTCTCCCTTCATCAATTACAAATTCAGATACTTCAGCATCAAGTTCTATCACTTTTTGCAGCGTACCTTCCCAATCAAAAAAATAAATATACTTACTAATGTATGCGTCCGCATCAGTATAAAGCTTATTCAAGCGCAATACGGCTATATAATTTGTAAATACCTGCGGGCTTGCATATCCGCATCTGCACTCGCGGCACGGCAAACCTTGTCCGCTTTTATTAATAATATAATCGGGAGGAAAATTTTGATCCGGGCCAACGATTCGGAGTAATCGTTTTTGTTCAGTTATTTTATAAATTTCAATTATGTCAACATGATGATGTGCCACTACCAGCAAGTCGGCTGATGGGTGTGTAGTGATAGCGCACGTATAAAGATTTCCCAGTACCTTTGCATTGAAAGACACTTCAGTCATATCATACGTTTCTGGTTTTCTCTCGATAGGAGGATAATTTGCAAACTGAATCCCCGTGGATTCAAATTTACTATTTAAAAGCATAAACCTACCCTTGATACCTGGTAAGGTATAGGCCAAGTATATGGTATCACTAACATTTACAATTCTAAAAGCCTTTTCAAAATTTTCGAATATCAATCTGTTTGAATAAACCGGTTGAGTTAAGTCATTCTGAAGCAAAAAATCTAAATTTGCTTCCAGTAATCGTAAACTTTGCACATCGTAAAAATAAATAGTGCCAGAGTTTCCACTAACAATACTTGAGATAGCGGAGAGTTCAAATGGGCCACTTCCTTTCGGAATTATAGATTTCAAATATTTCTGGTTATTTAAGTCGTAAATACAAACCATCCCTGCATCGCGCTTTAAATCCGTTATAAACAAATAATCGTTTATTTGTTTAATTCGTGTAGGCAGGCGAAAGTCTTCAAGTGCTATTTTATTAGATTTTAATATTGTAGGTTTAATTGTTCCATTAAATAGAATTAATCCATCAATTCCATGATTTACTTCTAAACTACTTTTAAAATGGCACCCGATGAGAATACAAATAATAAAAATTGATGGAATCCTTCTAATCATTACAAAAACCATAATAAAATTTGAAAGAAATGCAATCGTAATTTGAACAGGAGTTCGCGCAAAACTCCTGTTCAAAACTTAAAAAACTACTCTTGGGGGCCAGCTTTATAGCCCTCCAGCACTACAACTTCTTCGCGGCAACCCGGAATACCATTACAATTACAGCACCACCAAGTCATTGTGCATGTTCCGTGATTTCCTTGACAGCTTTCGGCATAAGATTTCTGAGCGAACAGTAAACCACTCAATAACACAATAAAAGAACTCAATCCTAAAAAGAATTTCCTTTTCATAAAAAAATAAATTTTAGTTTCTGCCTTATGGCATTATTTCAAAATAACAATCCGTTACTGCCATTTTATGTCAGTCACTTAAATTTGTAAGAATTTTTTATTCGACAATATTCAAGTTCGCCATGCTGTTCTGCAATTTCACGCACATACCGATATACCATGCGCTCTGAAATACCCAGGCGTGTAGCAAGTTCCTTTGGCGAACCGGTAGATTCTTTCTGGATTAGATCCTTCAAAAAATTTATTCGATGTAGGTATTTATCGAATTGCATATATATTTTAAATTTTAAAATAGTTCTTTTCAATTCAAATTAAGTACATGCGAGCAGCGCATTCGAAACATTTAAAAGTATAGGGTTATTTTTTTCTTTTCAAATCAAACCAGGAAGTTTATTTTTATAATTAGCTTCTGATGTAAGATTGATGTGCCTTATTGTAGTATTCTTTAAAATCATTTTGTCAGATATAATTCAAACTTATAGACCAACCACAAACTAAATCATACCGCAAATCCTGCTTTAACTATCTTACTACCATGTTACGGTATTTACTCTCCCGCCCTATAGCCATTTCCATGAGTTTACTGGTAGCATTGGCACTTAGCGTGCTGGCTTATCGGGCCTTGCCTGTTTCATTACTACCTGCATTAGATGTACCCCAAATAACCATTACCGTTAAGTATCCCAATGGCAGCCCTGAAGAAATTGAGCAGAGTATTTTAAAACCCATTCGTGAAAGTATGCTTACACTGAGTGGTATTAAAACCAGCGAGAGTGTTGCGCAAAACGAAACCGGTAGGATAACACTTCAATTTGAATATGGTACTGCGATGGACCTTGCTTACATAGAGGCGAATGAAAAAATTGATCGGTTAACTCCCATTCTTCCGCGCACGTTAGAACGCCCCATTATATTTAAAGCCACTACAGCCGATATTCCGGTGGCCCGCATTCAGGTAAGTACCACTGCCGAAAGTTGGGTGAGTACTTCCGAACTTGCTACCAAAATATTGAAAAGACGATTAGAGCAGTTAGACGGAGTGGGGTTAGTAGATATGAACGGAACCACCTCGATGGTAATTCGCGTGGAACCACGCTACGATGTAATGCAAAGTTTACAGGTAACCGAACAACAAATTTTACAAGCCATCGCCAATGCTAACCTGCCCTTAGGTTCGCTTTCAGTTAAAGATGGTAACTACCGCTACTACCTGAAACTGAATGCGGATGTGCAAACACCGCAGGATCTGCAACGGTTACCGGTAACGCTACCCGGTAAGCAAATTATTCAATTAAAAGAACTGGCCGCTATTTATTCAGAACCTGAGCGACCGCTGGGCTTTCATTTGTATAATAATGAACCCGGTATTGCCATCACCGTACATAAACAAGCCCAAGCCCGTTTACCCGAACTTATGCCACAAATCTATGCAGTGGTAAATCAGTTTAAACAAGAATATCCACAGCATGATTTTGCTATTACACAGGATCAGTCGTTGTTGCTTACACTCAGCATTCAAAATTTATCACAGGCACTTGTATGGGGCGGGCTTATTGCATTTGCCGTTTTGTTTTTATTTATGCGTGGCTGGCGCGAACCGGTTATTATGGGAATTGTATTACCCCTCTCCCTGTTGCTAGCCTTCGCTCTATTTTATCTATTTAATATCTCATTAAATATCATTTCGCTTAGTGGCCTTGCACTGGGCTTGGGCATGTTGGTGGATAATTCCATTGTAGTGATTGACTCAATCATGCTGAAAAGAAAAGACGGTTTGAATGTAATTGACGCTTGCGTAACGGGTACCCAAGAGGTAATCGTACCGCTGTTGAGTTCGGCCTTAACCAACTTAGCGGTATTTGCCCCACTCATCTTGTTAAATGGTTTAACAGGAGCCCTGTTTTTCGATCAGGCCATTTCGGTAGCAGCCATCTTATCAGTTTCATTACTATGTACATTTCTGGTTGTACCGCTACTTTATTTGGTGTTAATCAAAAATAAACCACCAGCCATTAAGCCCGATAGCTGGTTTTATTTACAATTACTTCAAGGTTACCAAAAATCATTTGCCTGGGTGTGGCAGCATAAGCGTATTAGTTTACTGAGTATGAGTGCATTTATTCCAATCGCATTCACCTTACTTTACGTCCTCCCGAAATCGGGGTTCCCGGAAATTGAACGTACCGAAACAGTAATCAGCATTGATTGGAACGAACCAATAGATGCAACGGAATGCCGCAACCGGGTTAACGCTTTGTTAACGGCAAACAAAAGTTTAGTTGAATTAACAGAAGCTGAGGTTGGGTACCAGCAATTTTTGCTGAGTCCGGAAAATTTTTCGGTACAACACGCAACGGTATATATTAAATTTAGTTCTCAACAAGCTAAGCAAACAGGCGATCAAGCCTTTCAAAAATACCTGGCTCAAAATTTTTCGCGTGCAACTGTTACAATTCGAAATGCCCCCAATGCATTTGAACAATTATTTGCAGATAATCAACCCCAGTTAGTAGCCCGCTTACGCGATGTAAAATCCAAACGGCCGCTTACCGTTAATCGGGCCGATAGTTTATTACAGCAACTAACAAATCCTTTAGTTATAAAAATCGGAAAAGGTTTTGAAAAAGAAACAATGATGGTTGTTAGGCTCAATGCTGAGAAAATGCAACTGTATGGAATTACTTACACCACTGTGTTAGATAAGCTCAAGATCGCTTTTGGTAACTATGAGATTACCAGCTTTACTGATTTTGGTGCGGTAACTCCGGTTTTGTTTACGCCTTTTAGTGGCGATTTATCGCAAGCACTTCGCGAACTTACTGTACCAGGAACAGACGCTAAACCCTATCCCTTACGGGAATTCGTTGCCGTGCAACTACAGGAAAATTACAAATATATAACAGCGGATGCCGGAGGCGTTTACCAATCGTTGGAAACAGAAACTGATGACCTAAATGCTTTTAAAAAATCCATTTCAAGCCTCACTCATGCAACAAACATTATTGCTGATTACAGCGGCCAATGGTTTACCAACCAGCAAACGTTTAAACAATTAGGATTTATTCTGCTTGTATCCTTAGCCCTGATGTATTTTATACTTACAGCCGAATTTGAATCATTAAAACAACCTGTGTTGGTTATGCTCACCCTGCCAATAGGTATAGCCGGGGGCTTAATTTTATTATGGCTTACAGGTGGAACACTCAACATCATGTCGGGCATAGGTTTAATTGTAGTACTAGGCGTGTTGGATAATGACGCTATTCTGAAGATTGACAGAATTAACAGATTACGAAAAACATTAACCCTTGAAGTTGCCATTCATCAGGCTGGAGTTGATCGGTTAAAGCCAATTGTTATGAACACGTTTACCAATGTACTGGCAATTACGCCCATTATTTTCTCAGCTGGTATTGGCGCGGACTTGCAGCGGCCTGTTGCCATAACTACAATTGGCGGATTAGTTGTAGGAACTTTTACAGCTTTGTATTTCGTGCCGTTGTTGTATTGGTATTTTCATCCCAACAAAAACTAACACAAATTGCGCACAAAAAAATTACCTCAAATTTATTTTAGAAATAATATTATACTTTTAAGGCAATGCTATAAGTCAGAAACTTAAATTTAAGGTTATGATTCAACTTTACATTGGGTGGTTCGTGTCAGTCGGTAAGCAATGTTCAAAATCCAAGCGATTCGGGTTCATGTAGATTTTAATTTATTCAAGGTGCCGTATCATTAAGATGCGGCACCTCCACTTTAAATACTATTTATGCGTTACCTTTTTCTTAGCTGTATTTTAAATAGCATGCTTTCGTGTAGCCCTAAAACACAAAGCAACGAGTCGATTAGTGAAATCTATAATATTCAATCATCCGGTAATATTACCCATAATTTAATGAGCGGTTTTGACGAAATTACACCTGAATGGATTGAAGTTATTTCCGATTCGTTACTCCTGCTGATAGACCGGAATGCAGACCCTGCTATTAATATTTATTCTTTAAAAGATTTAAAAAAAATTGCAGCAACAGGCAAACGAGGAAAAGGGCCCTTTGAATTTGTTACTCCAAAATTAGAAGGTGCTACATTCGCTTTGCATGATACTTTATATACCTACGTTTCAGATTTTAATGCACATATCTTATATCGTCTGAATATAACCAAACTACTTGTTGGTAAAGCCGATCATTTTGAGAAGATAGATGATATACACCATGAAATAGCACCCGGTTGGCAAGAGTTGTACCCGATTGATGAACGGAAGGTAATTGGAAATTTATGGTATGGAGATGGAAGGGTTTTTGTGTGGGACAGAATCAATCAAAGCGTAAAATTGATTCCAAATTTTCCAAAAACAGCCGTTCCTCTTTCGAAGGATAAAGTAGGTTTCTTTTATTCCAACTTTGGAGGTTATAGCCGGGAAAAGAAAGTATTTGCATCCGCCATGCAAACATTTAAGCGGGTGGATTTTTTCGACTCCAACGGCTTATTAACTAAAACATTCAAATTTGAAAAGGATAAAGCACATCCTCAATTCAGGGATGATGGGCCGCTTTTTCCGTTGGACTATACGTTTTATTTCGGGCGTACTTATTCAAGTTCAAATTTTTTCTTTGCGGTATGCCAAAATAAGAAAGCAGATCAGTCTATTCCTTCTCAAGGAAATTACGAGCTGTATGTTTTTAATTGGGATAAGAATTTTATAGGCAAATGGAATTTTACAAGACCCAACCTTGGGCCGTTTGCCGTAAGTGAAAGAAATAAAAAACTTTATGCAATCAACTATGGAGCAGATATGGAAGACTATCCAATTATCGTTTATGACTTAAGTGAACTTCCGTTTAACTGATCATTTATTAGTAACGATTGCATCATGTGCCAACTGTAAATTATTGGTAACTATTACCTGTTGTCCTTCAGCTAGGCCCCCTAGTATCTCAACCTCTTTACCGTTTTCGTTGCCCACAGTTACATAATTCCACTTGGCCAATCCATTTTCAAAAGTAAATACCACCTGGCGGCCACTGCGTATTACTACCGCCTCTCGCGGTACAACAATTACCTTTTCTCGTGGCACTTTTAGTATGAGTTGAACCGTCATACCCGGCAATAATCGCTTCGCAGCACTTACGTTCAGGAGAATTTTAATCAAGTTTGTTTTTTCATCTACTCGTGGATTTATTTGATAGACACTAGCTAAAATCCCCTTCTCCGTGCCCACTACTTTCAACTCAGCGGCCATACCCGGTTTTAGTAACAGCGCATCAGCCTCCAAAAGTTCTGCTGCTACTACTAACTCCGCTGCACTGTGAATACGGCAAACAGTTTGGTTTGCAATTAAAGCACCTCCGGCCTGTACCTCCAGATTGGAAACTAATCCACTTACAGGAGCTTTAATGATCGTTTGCTCCCATGCGAGTTGGGCTTCTTTAAATGCAATTTCGGCAGCAGCCAAACCACTACTGATGCGAATATTTTGCTTCACCTGATTCAGTTGTATCGAATCCGTTTGAGTGTAGCCTAACATAGCATCCCGATAGACAATCTCCCGTTCCTGCAATTGTAGTCGGGCTTTTTCAAGAGCCAATCCCTGTTGTGTATTAAGCAAGGTAATAACTGTTTGGCCTTGCTTTACAGTAGTTCCGTTCTGTATCCACACTTTTTCAATTATACCTCCTGTTTGCACTTGTAGTTCGATATCTGCTTTAGCCTGCACTTTACCGGTTGCATGAATTAAATATTCAAAAGTTGCAGCGCGTACAGGCTCGGTCTGCACTTCGGTGGCTGGCACATGGTTGCGCAATTGTTGCGGGTCTGGCTCAGTTGTTTCCTGCCTACTGGAGCAGGAGGTTATCAAAAAGTAAAAAATTAAAATACTCCTGACTTGCATCGGTTAAATATTTACCGATTACAAGATACTACTAAAATTAAAAAATCTTAATCCGCATCCGCCAAATACAACAACCGCTTACCTGCAAAATCATACAATGTTAATCTGCGCAAATCGTAGTAGGCTGTCCAGAAAGATTTCAAAGCATCTATGTAACTGCGTTTGGCAGTATCTTTTTCATTCAGCGCAATATTAAGATTGGTGATATCAATCTTACCGATCAGGTAGCGATTTTGCGCTACCACATAGCGTTGTTGTGCTACTTCATCTGCTTTCTTTGTTATCTCAATTTGCAAACGCAGCATTTCAAACTGCCTTACTTGTGTTAGAATTTCTTGTTCGAAGGTTACTTCATCTTGCGCAATAACATAATCGTTTAATCTTTTGTTTGCAATTGCAGTGCGCATCAAAGCCTTGCGCCTGCCCCAATCTACTAACGGTACGTTAAATGTTACGTTCGCCATTTGTTGCCGGGCTGGGTTTTGGTATAAATCGCCCAATGCATTACCCACATTATTGGTTCCATAAGAAGCGGTTAATCCTACCTGATAACGTTCACCTCTTGCCTGCGCTACAGCTTGCTCGGCTTCAATCTTGCGCCTTTCAAAAGCTATAAATGCAGCCCGATTTTGTTTGGCAAATTGCAAGGCCTCCTCTTCGGTAATATCAAATTGAGGAATAGCATCGGGCAATGTTAAATCAAATCGTTCGCCACTGCGCAACCCAATAAATGTGCGTAGTTGCAAACTTGCAGTTTGTAAATCTAAATCAGCCTTGGCCACATCTTGCCTGGAACGAAGCAACTGTAGCTCAACCTGTAATAACTTATCCTGAGAAGTAGTACCGATGTTGTAACGACCTTGTTCTATTTTATAAATAGTATCGTTGTTGGCTAAATTAAATTTTGCGATTTGCGCATCTACCTGTGCTTGCATCACATTAAAGAATGCCTGCACTGCATTGCTGCTGATTTGTTCCATACTTTCAGCGTACTCACGCTTCGACTCTTCGTAGCGGATAGGCTCAATCATTCGATCCCACTTGTATGGATTGAAGGCAAATAATGGTTGATTTACAAAAATATTAAAGGGGGCACCGTTCCACTGCCGGGTATCGTTGGTGATGTTGTTAAAATAATTGTAGCTGGAGTTCACAAAAATAGTACCACCCGTCCATTGTATGGGTTGCTGCAATCCAAAATTTAAACCCGGATTAAGCTGGTTCAGTGGAAGGTATTGTATCGAACCATCGGGCTGACGAACCGGAGTAAAACTATTGTTGTATAACGAACCCGCATTATTACTACTCATACGCAATTGTGGATTGTAGTTGGTACGGAAATACCGGTATTGCCAATATCTGTTTTCTTTACGGGTCTCCGCTTGCTTGAAAGCTGGCGATTGCGTGAGTGCGCGGTTTACCACATCTTCCATGCTGAATTTTTCTTGTGCCGATGTGCTAAAAGAAAAAACAACAGTGGTAATTAAAATTATGCATTTAAAATTATTCATGTCGTAATGAGGTTATGGGGTCTTGACTGGCAGCTCTGCGGGCTGGGGCGATTCCAAAAATTAAACCCACGGTGGCAGCTACACCAAATGAAAGTAATATCGAAGTAAAGCTAATGATGGTAGGAATATCCGCAAACATAGAGACAAGGTAAGCAAGGGTTACACCTAACACCACCCCGATCAATCCACCTGAAACACTGATCATCACCGCTTCAAAAAGAAATTGTTGTACGACATCACTTTTTTGTGCACCAATAGAAAGGCGTAACCCAATTTCTTTAATTCGCTCCAGCACCGATGCCAGCATGATATTCATAATACCAATGCCACCTACCAGCAACGAGATACCAGCAATAGCGCCCAGTACATAATTAAAAATATCATTGGTACGTTGCTGTTGCTTTAAAAGCAATTCCGGAATTTCAATTTCAAAGTCAACCACTTCGTAATGCCTGCGGGTAAGCATACGCGAAATTATCTCGGCTGTAGATTGTAGCTTGGCCGTTTCATCCACCTGAATTACCAACCGGTCAATCTGGTGATAATTATTTTTCTCTTCTTCACTTTCTTCTTCTGTTGATCCGCCACCAATAATAATTACACCCTGACTACGCATGTTAGCTAACCGCAATGCTTCGGCTGTAATCAGGTCGCGGTTTTCATACCGTATCAAAACAGATTGGAGGGGCGCATATACGTCCATATTAAAATCGCGAATGCCCAACTTGCTGATGCTGTTTTGCGAAACAAACCGTTCGCGCATAACGCCAATAACAGTTAACCAATGCGGGCCTACTTTCAGGCTTTTACCAATTGCATTTTCGGTAGGAAAAAATCTGCTCTTTAAGGCCGAACCGATTATACAAACCGGGGCACCCAGTTTGAGGTGCTCTGCCGAAAACATTTGCCCATCTGCCAACTGAAAATCATAAATATCAAAATACATGGGCTCTACTCCCACTAATTTAGCCGATCTGCGAATACCGTTTTGAATAACAGAAGTATTGAGAATTATTTCAGGACTTACTCTTGCCAAACCAGGAATAACGGATTTGATGCTGTTAACATCGCGCACCGTAAGGCCGGGCGAAAATTTTTTCTTTTCTTTTTTGCCACCGGCCTGTTCGTTCAGTTTTTCTTCCTTTTGCTCAACAATAGGTTTTATCACAATGTTGTTTACACCCACCAGCTTAATCTGATTCAGAATTTCCTGTTGGGCGCCATTGCCAATGGCCAGCATAGCAATAACAGCGGCCACACCAAAAATGATACCCAAGGCTGTAAGCAACGAGCGCATCTTATTGGCAAATACGGCATCGATGGCGATATAGAGGTTGGCAAGCAACCGCGGTGAAAAATACTTTTTCAACATAGTCGTGCGGTACTAATTAGCTGCTAGTTTACCCTCATCTTTCTTCTTGTTACGCTTGCCGTTTAACTCCGGCAATAAATCAACCTTGGCATCGGCCATGCCGGCCGGAATAGAAAGATAAACCCGATCGGTAAGTGATAATCCGCTTGTAATAACAGCATCGTTGGCATTGGTTTCGCCCACTACCACTTCTTGTTTAATAGTATTCAAACCGTTTTTCTTAAATACATACGTGATTGAGTCGGCTTGTGTGTGTAAACTTTCCAGTGGCACAAACAAGGCGCCCTCTACTACTGAAGCAACAATTTTGTTACTGGTTGTCATAGAAGGTCGCAGTGTAGGATCGTTACCCTTTATTTCCACCATTACCTCAAAAACCTTTGCATCGGAATTAGGCCGTTGCTCACCCACATTGGCTACTGAGGTTACTGTGCCCGAAAGTTTTTTGTCGGGGTATGCATCCAGCCCAACATCTACCACCTGGCCTTTTTGCACCTTACGCACATCTACTTCGTTTACATAGGTTTTAGACATCATGGTAGTGAGATCGGGCAGGGTAGCTACGGTAGGGTCCCACATTTGTATGCGCGAGCCGGCTTTTATGGGTTTGCCATCCCAATGTTTGTGATAAATAACCATGCCATCTTCAGGCGCCATAATATTAAAGGCCTCCAGGACTTTATTCATGCCGTCAAACTCCGATTGCACTTTGCGAAGTTCGGCATTTACCTCGCGCATCTTTTCTATATTTTGATTCTTCTTAATCTTATAATTTTCAACTGCTTGCTGGTAAGCCCGTTTGGCTTTATCCATATTTATCTCCGCTTGTTTAATAGTTGCGGGTGGTTCAAACTTAGATTGCTCCAATACAATTCCGGTTTCTTCAACAGCATACTTCAGGTTAATTAGTTCATCGCGCGATTGGCGAAGTTGCAGGGCAGTATCCAACTGGGTTTGATTGAATTTAGAACTTGCTTTATCCAACTCAATTTGCTTGGCTGTAAACTTGGTTTGAAAATCCGAACGATCGAGCGTAGCTACCCAATCACCTTTTTTTACCACCGTACCTTCACTGATAATATTTTGAATGGTAACCTCCCAAATCTGAAAGTTGCGAAGTTGGTGTGGGCCCAAGATTTTTACTGAATTTTTGGCCTCCAACTCACCTGTAGTTTCAATCTCCACCCGAAAATCACCTTGCTTAACATCGGCCAGAATAGTTGCCGCATCGGAATTGCCATCGCGTTTAAAAAGGAAATAGGCAATAAGGATTATACCAAAAACGCCTGCTATCAATAGTAAATTTTTTCTACTCATGGTTCGTGGATTGTGGAGTGATAACTTGAAATAACCTGGTTTATTGTTAAGTAGTACTGGAAACCGGTAGTATTGGTTACAACCAGTTGTGTAAAAAATTGTAAAAGGCAATTAAAAAGGGTGAAAGGTTAAGCCTTCACCCTTATGTATTATGCCGGGTTTTATTGATTGTTTCCCTTCTTTACTTCTATCTTGGCTAATGCAGCGTCTTTTAAAATCTTGCCTGCCGTGTAGTCATTTAAAATAGCAGCTTTAACTGTTAGTTCGAGTGTTGCGGGAATACCACAGCCCTGGCATTTGGTAAGGGTGATGTTGAATACCAACACTTCATCGGGCTTAAGACTTTTTAATGTGCGGCCATATTCCAGTATATCGGCTTTAATATCACGTTCAAACGCTGGGTAAATTTCTTTCACTTTTTTATCGCGTTCATCTTTGGTAAGGTTCGTTAATCTTTGCGTTGGCATTACCCAACGATCGTAATTGGCCTGGTTACTGGAGAAAACATTCATGTAATAGATTACACCATAATCTTTTAAGCGCTCGTAATAAATACTTTCGTCAGTAAAAAAAGTTTTAGACAAATCGCGCTGGTATAACCGATTAAAAATACTGGTAAGTAATTCCAGGTCGGGCTGCAGTTCATTGTCCATCTGACTGTTTACCACCTTCAGGTTTTTCACAAAATGCTCGCGACTTACTTTCCCTTGTTTCAGTTGCGTAACATCACCTTTGGTGGTTTCTATTGATAGGTATGACGGCTTTTGGTTTTCAGGAAATGCAATAAACCAATTCCGGTTTCCATCACTTCGATTGGTAATTATAATTTTTTCGGTGGGTTGTAGTTGCGAAATCAGGTCGCCATAATCAGCTATAAATTCCTTGCATGCTTCCAATAGTTTTTCGGTTGTGGCTTTTTGAATACTATCAGCATTAACCGAACGGCCAGCGGTTGCTCTGCCTCTGAGTGTTTCTGTAAGGGTACGTCCCCGTTCGTCATATACGCGCGCCACATCAACCTGTTGAGATGGTTCAACAAAATATTGGTAAGCATTTCCATTAGTTGTTATGTCTTGCGTTCCAATACCCCACACAAAAGGCCCGTTGAGGTTATAGGGTAACCGGAACGTTACTCCATAGCCGGCCCGGTAATCGCTGCTAATCTCCACCGGAAAAAAATTCCGCTTCTCTAACTTTTGCTTGATCAGCGTGCTGAGAATATTTTCAGCCACAGCCAAATCGCGGTTCATTCGCTCTTCGTCCTTTTGTGCATGTGTTTGAACTGTAATAATTACCAGTGCACCAAGCACTAACATCCAACTTCTCACTGCTCGTTTCATATCTATACTTTTTTAATAGTTGTTTACTTTTTTAATTGTTCCTTCAGGGTTTGAAATAATACTGGCCAGTATCTGCTCTGTTTCCTGTTTAAATTGATCGGTATTTTTTTCAATGCTGTTCATACGGGTTTGAAAGAGTATTAAATCCTGTTTGCGTTGTTCGTTCAGGTATTTGGTAAAATCAACCAGCAGGTTTTCAACATACATTTGCTGATCTTTCGATGACAACTGAAAATAATCTTTCATTAATTTCAAGTTTTCTTCCTGCATACCAGCAACAAAAGTACGCACCTGGTCTTGCGAAGCCTGTGATGCTACAGCAATCAACTTATCGATGCGAGCCGAGTTGTTGCTAAGGTTTTGCCGCAACGATTCCTGAATTTTCTGATTACTGGCTTCCCAGTTTGATGCGATTGTCTCGTTGTTTTTTACCAGCGAATGGTTGATCATTTCCTGAACTTCATTCGCGGTAAGCATTTGTTCCGGAATTTTATTAACCGGGGTTTGCCTGAAACTAATCCGCAGTTCGCCATTCGAGTAGGTTACTTCGGGCCCAATTAAGCGAGCAGCCACCAGCAAGAATAACAGTGAAGCGGCAATGCCCATCGTAATTTTAAAATACCCCGCCTTCCAGAAAGGGATACTTTTACTTTCGTGATCCACAAAAACAGGCGGTGCAATTACTTCCACATCAGTTAAACTTTCCAAAGCAGTGCGTACATTGCTTAGTTGCTGCAATTGTTGCAACACATCAGGATGTTGTTGCAGGTACTGCTTTACTTTTTCGGCTTCGGGGGCATCCAGTTCGCCATACAAATAGGCCATCAGGGTGCCTTCATCTGGTTTATAGTTCATAGCCCAGTGCTTCTTTAGTTATATTCTTTTTTTTCAAGATCTTTTTTAAACCATCCAGTCCATAATACATTCTGGATTTTACTGTGTTTTCCGAAATCTGCAGGGCATCGGCAATTTCTCTGAATTTCAGACCCTCGTATTCTTTCATAATCACCACTTCGCGTTGTTCGGCACTCAGTTCCATCAAACATTGCTGCAGCAAATCTGAAAGTTCTGTTTGTCTTAGTTGCCTTTCCGGATTATCCGATCGACCGTAGCTGGCTTCCCACTTAAAACTTACTTCACCATCGGCTGTCGGAAATTCATTTAATGAAACCGACCGACTTGCTTTGCGCTTGCGCAGTTCTTCGCGACAATAATTAACCGCGATAGTATAGAGCCATGATTTAAACCGGGCTGCATCTTGTAAGTTCACAAGGTTACGATGCATGCTGATGAATGTTTTCTGTGAAACTTCCATGGCCAGGTCGTGATCGAAGAAAAACTTGTAAGCAAAATTGTAGATACGCTTGTACCACAACTGCACCAGTTTGCCCTGGGCATTTTTATCTCCCTGTCGGGCCCGCTCCAGTAGGGCATCCGCATGCATCATAACACTATTCGGTAAGGTTTCGGCCACAGAAAACGATTAATTTGAGCTCAATTCATTGTTTTCGAATATAAAGATGGTTGATTAGCCAAAATAGTTTTATTGATGCTGAAAAAATGATCTGGTTCAAGCTCAAAATCAGTACCAGTTGAGCTTCAAATTTTATCAGCCTTAGCCGCTTTGATTACACTGATCTTGTATGGAGCGTAAAGTAATTTTCACCGCTATTTAAAAAGCATCGGCCGCAGCCAATTCTATTCAAACACTTTCCCAAACACCACTTTACCTATCTTTGCGCCCGATGAAAAAAATCATTTCGTTCCTTATCCGCTTTGTTCCACGCCCCTGGCTACAGCGCATGGCCGGCACTGGCTTAAAAGTGGTGGGTTTATTTTATGCTGGCAACACAGTAGAATGCCCCGTTTGCAATAGTCGGTTTAAAAAGTTTATGCCTTACGGCCGAATTAATCCACGGCCCAATGCACTTTGCCCCAACTGCCTGAGCCTGGAACGCCATCGGTTAATTTGGATGTATTTGCAAGCGCAAACTGATTTTTTCAAAGCACAACTTCAGGTGTTGCACATAGCACCCGAAGTTTGTTTTATGAAACCATTCGAGAAACAACATGGCAACGGGTACATCACCACCGATATTGAATCGCCTTTGGCAAAAGTAAAGGCTGACATTCATCACTTGCCCTTTGCAGACAATACCTTCGATATTGTTTTATGCAATCATGTATTGGAGCATGTTGCCGATGACGTGAAAGCAATGCAGGAACTAAAACGAGTACTAAAACCAGGCGGCTGGGCCATTCTGCAAGTTCCGTTCTTCTCGCCAGTTCCCGAAACAACCTTTGAAGATAGCAGCATAACCGATAAACGCGAACGTGAAAAAATCTTTGGTCAAGACGACCATGTACGCAAATACGGGCATGACTATCCCAAACGAATTAATGCCAGTGGCCTGGTGGCCGAAGAAAATCGCTTTGCTCAGAATTTATCAAAAGAAATTGCAGCGCGCGCCTCTATTATGGAGCATGAAATTCTATACATCGGGCGAAAGGTAGGTTGACATGAACCGCATTCCACAAATTATACTACACGTAGCGGGTTGGGCAATTTTCATAACCCTTCCCATTTTATTTTTTCCAGGCCCGAAGGATGTACTGATTTTATTTCAAGGTTCACGAGGCCTGATCGAAATAATCAGATATGCACTGCTGATTGGGTACTTTTATTTCAATTACCATTTGCTTGTGCCCCGTTATTACTTCGGCAAAAAGTACTGGCAGTTGGTTGTACTCACTACAGGAATGTACTTCCTGATTGTGATTCTTCCCGGAATGATTACTCCGGCTGCACCAATAAATCCGGCTCGGCAAATGTCTATGCGAGAGTCGCCAGCATTCAACAATAACCTTAACTCACCACCCCCTCCGGATATAAATATGCCAAGGCCTTTTGATGAGCCTGAAATTTTACGTGAAATTTCATTCCGGTTGGGGCGGCAGACTTTATTATTTACGTTGGTGTTTCTATTCTCATTGATGTTACGGATAAACACCCGCTTGCGCGAAACAGAAACCGCCCGGCAAAAAGCAGAAGTCGCTTACCTGCATGCGCAAATCAATCCCCACTTTCTATTCAATACCCTTAACAGTATTTATTCACTGGCACTTCAAAAAGCAGATTCAACTGCGCAAGCAGTTGTAAAACTTTCAAACATGATGCGGTATGTACTTACCGATACCGTTCACGAACGGGTTTCGCTTGCAAAAGAAATAGAGTACCTGAACAATTACATAGAACTGCAACGCCTGCGCCTTCCTGCCTCGGTAAACCTGATTGTTACAATTGACCAGCCTTCAATGGAGGAGAAAATAGCCCCCATGTTAATTATTCCGTTTATTGAAAATGCATTTAAGTACGGTGTAAATCCTGAACAACCATCTGAAATAAATATTGAGATAAAGCTTGAATACCAGTTACTTTTTTGCACCATCAAAAATCAAAAAGTAAGTACGGGTAATAATGAAAAAACACAAGTAGGTATTAAAAATGTACAACAACGATTGCACTTGATGTATCCACAAAAACATACTTTAAACATCAAACAATCCGAATGGGATTTTACCGTTTATCTTTCAATTATACTACAATAATGAAAGCAATAGCATTGGACGATGAAATACCCGGTCTGCAGGTAATTGAAACATTCTGCAAGCAAGCCGGCTGGCTTCAGTTAGATAAAACCTTTACCCAACCTTCGCTGGCGCTCAAACACCTGGAACAATTTCCGGTTGATATTTTATTTCTCGATATTCAGATGCCTTCCATTTCGGGATTAGAATTTTCAACCCGTATTCAACAAAATACGCAGGTAATTTTTACAACTGCTTATAGCGAGTTTGCGGTAGAAGGCTTTAACCTGAAGGCAACGGATTATTTACTAAAACCCTTTACCTACCAACGTTTTGAACAAGCGGTATTGCGCGCAAAAGAACAATACGAGTTAAGAAATCAATCTTCAAACCCGACCGATAATAACTTGTTTGTACGAGCCGACTATAAATTAGTAAAGATCCCCACCGATCAGATTTTGTTTATTGAAGGCCTGGATGATTATATCCGAATTCATATTAAAGATCAACGCCCGGTAATTGCCCGCATGACGATGAAGAACGTGTTGGATAAATTATCGCCTGCCGATTTTATCCGAGTGCATCGTTCTTACATTGTGCCCTTTAAACGGGTAGATAACGTGCGCAACAAAATTATTTCACTACAAGGTGTAGATGTACCCATTGGGGCAAGCTACGAGCAAGAATTCCTCAAACGTTTTCAGCGCTAAGTTTATCGGCACAGTTAGTCTATTCACCTCAACTAATACCATCACGTAAAATTAAACTATGCATTTTGCGTTAATACCTCTGTGAGCACGTCATGGTTCTCATAGTTTCTGTACCAACCCAATGGGGTCTGCTTTGTGGAGTGGTGTTGGACAGAAATAAAAAACTCCGGTCGTGAGGCCGGAGTTTTGTTTTACTTATAGAAGCTACCGCTTACCCACCAATTTTATCCAGCACATCCATCACTTCCTTCACGTGTTTACGGCTGGTTTCCATCAGGGCCTTCTCTTCGCTGTTCAAATCAAGTTCAATTATTTTTTCAACGCCAGCCTTGCCAAGAATTACCGGCACACCGAGGTAACAATCTTTAATTCCATACTCACCATCTAATCGAATACAAACCGGCAACACACGTTTTTGATCGCGCACAATGGCCTCCACCATTTGCGCTGCAGCCGAACCTGGTGCATACCAGGCAGAAGTGCCCATTAGTTTTACCAGTTCGCCACCTCCTACTTTGGTGCGCTCAATAATGGCATTCAGTTTATCCTTACCAATCAACTCCGTTACCGGAATTCCACCCACGGTTGTATAGCGTGGCAGCGGCACCATGGTATCGCCATGGCCACCCAACAACATAGCCTGAATATCTTTTGGAGAAACATTCAAAGCTTCAGCCAAAAATGCCCGGTAGCGGGCTGTATCCAAAATACCGGCCATACCCATTACACGAGTGCGCGGCAGTTTAGAAGTAATGTGCGCCTGGTAGGTCATTACATCCAATGGATTCGACACTACAATGATAATTGCGTTGGGCGAATGTTTTATTACATTTTCAGTAACCGATTTTACAATACCTGCATTGGTGTTAATCAAATCATCGCGGGTCATGCCCGGTTTGCGGGGCAGCCCTGAGGTAATTACCACAACTTCCGAATCTGCAGTTTTGGTGTAATCGTTTGTAGAACCGATGGTTCGGGTATCGTATAGGTCAATCGGAGCTTTTTGCCAGATATCAAGTGCTTTACCCTCGGCAAACCCTTCGCGTATATCTACCAACACAATCTCATTTGCAATTTCCTTGTAAGCCAACACATCGGCACAAGTGGCGCCCACATTGCCGGCACCTACCACGGTTATTTTCATACTACAAAAATTAAATTAGGTCGTTAAAATCGGGCCGCAATTTATAACTCCATCGCGCAAAAGAAAAGGTAAACTCATAATTGTGATACCCGAAAAACAACGGCCTGGCGGGTATCATGGGTAATTTTAAACCGATTGCCTATTCTAAACCCAACCACCCAGGCAATCTCACCATTACTTTCCAATACCGTAACCTTGTTTTTTAGTCCAAGCGGAACTTTTTCATCAACCAGAAAGTCGCTGATTTTTTTTTGATGTTCCATGCCCAGCGGAATAAACGAATCGCCAGGTTGCCAACTCCGCCATATCAAATTGGGCGAAAGTATGTTTTGATCCAATACTGCCACGTTTCGATCGGGTAAAAAAAGCGGAGGCTGATCTTTCTCTATCAACAATTCCAGGTTACTCAATTGATACTTTCCATTCGCAACAGGGATGGAGATGGCCGCTATAGGCTTTGTAAGTTCTGATATTACCAAACACCCACGATCAACCGTTAATGAGTGTGTAGTACTATAAAATATTTTTCCGGGTTGGCCAGCTATTGCAGGTAGTATCTGCCCGGTTTGCTCCCAGTTAAATCCATAGTTGCGAAGGGCTCGCCACAGATGTGGCAAGGTAGCTGGTTGTAAACCTTCTTTGCGGATAATAACACCTGCACCCGATGATTCCAGATAAGAAGATTTCCAATTTTCGTTTTCGGCATCCAGAATAGCCAGATCGTGCTTAAGCTTTAACACCATTGAAGCAAAGCCTGCCTCCAATGCTGGATTAATTTTTTTTAACGCTGGTATTATCCGATGGCGAATCAGGTTTCGCTGGTAAACATCGGTTTGATTACTGCTGTCTTCGCGCCATGCAATTTCATTTTCGGCAGCATAGGTCTCAATTTCGGTGCGGGTGGCAAATAACAACGGACGAAACCGATTTCCCGAAAGGGGTGTAATACCCGTTAAACCTTCAAGGCCCATGCCCCGCGCAAGGTTAAGCAGAGCTGTTTCGAGCGAATCGTTGAGATGATGGGCCGTTGCAATAAACTGAAACCGATTTTTTGCGGCCAGCTCATTAAACCATTTATACCGTAAGTCGCGTGCAGCCATTTGAATGGAAAGCCCGTGCGTAGTGGCATAATTGTTGGTTTCAAAGCGCGCAGTAAAAAATGGAACCTGATGTTGGGCACACCAATCGGATACAAATTGCTGATCAGCATCGGATTCAACTCCACGCAATCCAAAGTTTACATGAGCTACGGCCACCTCAAATTTCAAAGTACGAAACAAGTGAAGCATCACCATGGAATCGAGCCCGCCACTTACAGCCAGCAGCAATCTGGTAGCCGGTGTTATTCCATGTTGTTTAAGTTGGTTGAGAAAGGCTTGTTTCACAAAGCCAAAGATAACTTTTATCTATTTTTGGCCCGATGATGCGTGTTGTATTACTCTTGTTTTGTGCACTATTTGCCCACCATGCGGTTTCCCAGCGGCAGGTTAAACTAAAAAAAGCCGATAACCTGTTTGGTGCTGTTAAAGATGGCGAACGGTTCGACCGCGTAATCGGGAACGTTATTTTTATTCAGAATAATACCACCATCTATTGCGACTCCGCCCACTTTTACAAAAGGAAAAATCGGGTGGAAGCTTTTGGACAAGTGCATATTACCGATGGCGACTCAGTAGATGTGGTATCGCGTAGCTTAAGTTACGATGGGAACAAACGCATAGCCTACCTGCGTAAAAATGTAGTGTTTACCAAAAAAGGAATTGCTACACTATACACCGACTTTCTGGATTACGACCGCCCCAAAAGTGAAGCTCGCTATTTTAATGGCGGCCGCTTAGTTGATTCGGCCAATGTGCTTACCAGCAAAAAAGGTTACTACGACATTCGTACCAACATGGCTTCGTTTAAATCTGAAGTAACCGGTAAAAATCCAGACTATACCCTGGAATCGGATACGCTGCAATACAACTCAACTACCAAGATCATCTACTTCCGTGATCATACAACTGTTACCAACAAAGATGGAAGCACGGCAGTTTATAAAAGTGGTTTCTACAATACAAACCTGAAAGCATCGGCACTTACTTTGGGCCAGATGGAAACTGCCGAATACAAAATAAAAGGTGATGAATACCAGATTGATGATGTACGAAAATTATATCGCGCAAAAGGACGTGTGGTTATGACATCCAAAGAAGAAAACATGTTGATATTTGGCGACAATAGTTTTTACGATAAGAAAAATGGCGTTTCCAAAGTATATGGCAACTCGTTTGTGGCCAAGATTGGCGATGATGCCGATACCCTCTTTATTTCTGCCGATACCCTTGTTTCGATTGAAAGCCCCGATCCAAAAAAGAAAAGATTGCTCGCCTATAAAAATGTAAAAATATTTAAAAGCGACATGCAGGGCATGGCCGATTCGCTTGCCTACATTGCCAATGATTCCACCTTGCACCTGTACACCCAACCCATTTTATGGAACCATGAAAACCAGATGACAGCCGATTCGATTTACATGGTGTTGAAGAATAAGAAAATAGACCGGTTGTATATGATTGCCAATTCATTTGTAGCCTCTCAGGATTCGCTTCGCAATTTCAATCAGATAAAGGGCCGTAGAATGGTGGCTCATTTCAGTGGCAGCCAAATTAACTTTGTGGCTGTTAATGGGAATGGCGAAAGCATATACCATGCCCTGCAGGAAAAAGAAATTGATACCGACAAGGGTAAGTTACTAATTACCTATACTACCGGCATGAACAAAATGATTTGCAGCAATATGCGCATCAACTTTTTAAATGGCCGGGTTAACAATGTATCGGCCTATGTAAAGCCCGATGCCACCTTTACGCCACCTCATGAAATTAAAGAAGCCGACAGACTGTTAAAGGGTTTTGATTGGAAAGGCAAACTTAGACCAGCCCGTGCTGATGTTGTGAAACGCCACCCTAACGAAGCCAACTAACCAATAATTGTTTTACAGATAATTTTTTTTCGCAATTGATAGGGAAAAGCACTAATTCTAATTAAATTTTCACTTGAATTAGTGTGTCGTGTCATGAAAACCCTTGCAACATTTTTTTGCGTTTTAATGACAAGCCTTTTGGCAGGTGCCCAGCAATTTGAGTTACCGGATATTCAAGAGAACTACCAGGCTCTTGTGGGTGAAACACTCCGTATTCCGATCAAAATTAAAAACCACTCCGATAAAGCTACTTTTTACATTATTCGCAAGGCCCAATCCGATCTTGGTCAAAGTCAAAAAGGGTATTTCTGCCTTGACAAAAATTGCCTGGAAGCCAGTTTTTCAGAATTTTCAAAACGAGTGGAGGCCGGTGAAACCATTCAGCAGTTAGCTTTTGTATTAGAAAGCGGACTGGTTGCCAGCCAACACAGCATCCGGTTTCAGGTTTATCCGAAGGGTAACCCTACCGAAATGCGAGAGTTTACGGTGTTTGTAAATGTGATGGATCGTGTTGAAAAACCGGTTCTGTTTCAGTCTAAAGAAATAACCATTCAGGATGTTTATCCAAACCCGGTGCAAGATCATGCCTATATTGAATATCGCATTCATCAAGAAAACACGAAGGCAAAGCTCAGCATACACAATATATTGGGCAAGCCCATGGATAATATAGAATTACCTGCTCACGAAACACGTGTTAAACTTAGCACCGAAGAATATACTGCCGGTATTTACTTTTATACCCTCTACCTGGATAATAACGGAGTGCTTACCCGAAAGCTGATTGTAAGAAAATAATTACATTTTTTCTGCGCTTGCCACCAAAATAGCTCAATTGCTTATTCGTTACCCTATTGTATATTTGCAGGCTTAAATCGCCTGTAAGGCCTGAATTTATTCGATTTTGAAATCCATTCAGCTCATGTTTAACAAAAGTATTTTATCACTTGCCATCCTTACGATGATTTCGGTTGGCTGTAGTAAATTCAGGCGCATTGAAAAAAGTGAGGATTGGCGCGTAAAATATGAGGCTGGTTTAAACTACTACGCCAAAAAAGACTATTACCGAGCCTCCATTTTGTTTGAGCAAATTCTGCCAATTGTGCGGGGGTTGCCCGAAGGCGAAAAGGTTGAGTTTAACCTGGCCTACTGCCAATACCATGAAAAATTATTTTTGTTGGCATCCGATCAGTTTAAAACTTTTTACGAAACGTACGGGCGCAGTAGCCTGGCCGAAGAAGCGACCTTTATGTATGCCTATTGCCTTTATGCTTCCTCGCCCGATTCCAGCAAAGATCAGCACAGCAGCATTGAAGCCATGAATGCCATGCAGAATTTTTTGAATCGCTATCCGGGCAGCCAGTTTTTAAACCGCGCTGTTGATGTAATTACCATTAGCCAGCAAAAACTCGAAAAGAAAGGTTTTGATAACGCTAAGCATTACCTGAAACTAAAAATGTACGAGGCGGCTGTGATTTCGTTGGATAACTTCAAAAAGAATTTCCCCGATTCAAAGTACCTTGAAGAAAGTGCTTACTTAAAAGTAGTTGCTGAGTTTGAATTAGCTTCAGTAAGCATTCGCACCAAACAGTTAGAACGGTTTAATCTTACTGTAGATTATTACAAGGAATTGGTAGATAATTTCCCCAATAGCAACTTTCTGAAAGAGGCTGAGCGCTATTACACTGAAAGTTTAGAACAAGTAAACAAACTAAAAAGCAATAAAATTTAACCTTATGGCTATTCAACCATCAATTGTTACCCGCGATATTGATAAAATCGCAGCACCCACCGGAAACCTGTATGAATCGGTTGTGGTGATTTCGAAGCGCGCACGCCAGATTGCCGTTAACCTGAAAGAAGAATTGAATAATAAACTTGCTGAGTTTGCAACTACTGTTGACAATCTTGAAGAAGTATTCGAAAACCGTGAGCAGATAGAAATTTCACGTTATTACGAGCGCATGCCAAAACCAACCAGCACGGCTATTGAAGAGTTTCTGGAAGGCAAATTAAGTTACCGCATGCGTTCTGCCGAGGCCGAAGGGGAAGCAAAAGCAGAGTAATGGCGCTGGCCGGAAAGAAAATTCTGCTGGGTGTATGCGGCAGTATTGCTGCGTACAAGGCGGCCTTGCTTATCCGGCTTTTAGTTAAACAAGGTGCTGATGTTAAAGTAATCATGACTGCATCGGCTCACGATTTTATAACTCCGCTTACACTCGCCACACTTTCTAAGAATCCGGTTCTTACCAACTTCAGCAAAGACGAAACCGGCCAATGGAATAATCATGTTGAATTAGGACTGTGGGCCGATGTTATGGTTATTGCACCAGCCAGTGCCAACACATTGGCTAAAATGGCTACTGGCCTATGCGATAATTTGTTGTTAGCCACTTATCTCTCTGCGCGTTGCCCGGTTCTTTTTGCTCCGGCTATGGATCTGGACATGTGGTTGCATCCTGCTACACAAAGTAATCTCAAGAAATTGTCAACCTTCGGTAACCAATTAATAGAACCCACACATGGCGAACTGGCCAGTGGTTTGGTAGGTACCGGCAGAATGGCTGAACCCGAGCAAATTGTTGAGGCTATTGAAAACTTTTTTAAGCCCGGCAAGCTTGCTGGTAAAAAAGCATTGGTAACTGCAGGCCCTACTTACGAAGCAATAGATCCCGTTCGGTTTATCGGAAACCACAGCACTGGTAAAATGGGTTATGCCCTTGCAGTTGAACTAGTGCGTCAAGGTGCTGATGTTACTTTAGTGTCGGGCCCTACCCACCTGGCGGCACCGGCAGGAGTTTCATTGGTAAAAGTTACCTCAGCTGACGAAATGTTTCAGGCAAGTCAAAAACATTTTAGTCATTCCGATATTGCTATATTTTCAGCAGCGGTAGCCGACTACCGGCCTGCCCATAAGGCCGATCAAAAAATAAAGAAAGGCGATAGTACATTGAACATTGAATTGGTAAAGACGTATGATATAGCAGCCGAGCTTGGTAAACAAAAAAAAGCGAGCCAGGTAACAGTAGGTTTTGCCCTTGAAACCGAAAATGAAAAAATCAATGCCCATTCAAAACTAAAGTCGAAAAACTTTGATCTGATTGTACTAAACTCGCTAAATGACTCCGGAGCCGGTTTTGCTCATGATACCAACAAGATAACCCTACTTACGGCAACTACCACTCAGGAATTTAGTCTTAAATCCAAAACAGAAGTTGCTGCCGATATCGTTACAGCTATTATTGAGTTGATCCATGCGTAGCCTGTTGTTTAGTATAATGATGATTGTTTGCCAGCAGGTTGCTGCACAAGAGCTATTTTTTAAAGTCATAGTAAATGCCGATCAGATTCAGACCAGCGATCGTGCGGTGTTTAAAGATATGGAGCGTGCATTTGCTAATTTTTTAAATACCCGCAAATGGACAAACGATTCGTACAAGAATCATGAAAAGATTAACTGCTCACTTTTTCTCAACATTGCCAAAATGCCAACCATTGGTAGTTTTGTAGCCAACGCCCAGATTACAGCTGCGCGACCGGTATATAATAGCAACTACGAAAGTGTACTTTTCAACTTTGCTGATCGCGAATGGGAGTTTGAATACATTGAATCATTGCCTTTAGAATACAACGACAACACCTACATCACCAACCTTACCTCCATGCTGGCCTTTTACGCCTATGTGGTATTGGCTACCGATTATGATTCCTTTAGCGAATTAGGGGGCAATCCTTACGTGCAAAAAGCCTTGCAAGTGGTAAACAATGCACAACCCTCTAACCAGGTTGGATGGGCATCGCTTGGCAATCCACGAAATCGATATGCATTGGTCGAAAATCTGAACAATCCACAGATGGTGGATTTGCGCAAAGACAGCTACCGGTACCACCGGTTGGCATTAGATACGTTTGACAAAAATCCTGACAAAAGCCGCGAAATTATTTTGGATGTATTGAAGAACGTTAAAAAAGTGTGGACCATCTACCCGAACGCAATTTCGGTTATTTCCTTTTTCGATGCCAAATCGCTCGAACTGGTAAATATTTTTTCGGAAGGCAATTTAAGTGTGCGCAGAGAAGCATACGATATTTTAACCTCCATTGATCCCAAGCGCAATATTTATCAAAAAATCATTGCCAACTAATACAGTTTGTAGAGACTGAGTTTTACTTTAGCAGTCCGTCATGCTCACCCATCTTACCATAAAAAATTATGCTCTCATCAAACACCTGGAACTTACTCCGGCCAACGGCCTCAATGTAATTACAGGCGAAACCGGAGCCGGCAAATCTATTCTGTTGGGTGCAATTGGTTTATTACTGGGTAACCGGGCCGATAGCAAGGCGTTGTGGGATGAAACCGAAAAATGCATTACCGAAGGTGTGTTTGATATTGGTAGTTATGGCTTGCGAAAATTGTTTGCAGCCGAAGAGTTGGACTATGAAGACCAAACGGTACTGCGAAGAGAAATAGCACCTACCGGAAAAAGCCGGGCCTTTATTAACGATACACCAGTTACGTTGGATGTGATGCGAAAAATTGGCTCGCGACTAATGGACATTCACTCGCAGCACGAAACACTGGAACTGGGCAGTAAGTTATTTCAATTGGAATTGATTGATTCGTTTGCAGGAAACACCAGCCAGTCAAAAAACTATGACACTGCGTGGCACGCGTATCAAAAAGCGATGTCCCATTATCAGCAACTACAAAACGAAAGTCAGCAACTAAAAAAAGAATCAGATTTTGTAAACTTTCAGTTAGATGAATTAGCGAAAGCCAATCTTATCGAAGGTGAGCTAGAGCAGTTGGAAGAAGAACTTAAAATTGCCGAGCATACCGAAGAAATCAAGAGCAACTTAAATACAGCCTTGCAACAGCTTTCTCACTCTGATTTTTCTGTAACCGAAGTGTTGAGTTCAGTGCGGAATCAATTGCAGGCCATAGCCGCTTACTCCAACACTTATAACGATTTATTGCACCGCCTGGAAAGTGTTCGTATTGAACTGAACGACATAGCAGCAGAAGTAGAGCAAGCTGAAGCGCATGTAGAATTCGATCCTAAACGAACCGAAGAAATTAAAGACCGAATCAGCATCCTTTACCAACTGCAACAAAAGCACCAGGTAAAAACTGTTAGCCAGTTAATTTCACTACGCAACACATTGCAGGAACAAGCCAACAAAACAAACAACTTAGATACATTGGTGCTGCAGGCATCAGCCCTCGTAAAGGAAACGGAGAAAGAATTAACATTAGCGGCCACCGCTTTGAGTCAAAGCCGTCAAAAAACGTTTGCTCCATTGAGTAAGCAGTTGGTTAAACTCTTAAAGGAACTGGGTATTCCCGATGCCACACTATCCATCGATCATCAGCATACTGCACCCGGCCCACGAGGTATTGATGCAATTGAACTACTTTTCAGCGCCAATAAAGGTGTTGCACCAAAACCATTAGCCCAGGTTGCTTCGGGTGGTGAGTTTGCACGCGTTATGTTCAGCATTAAATATACAATGGCCGAGCGCACCGCATTACCCACCTTGGTGCTGGATGAAATTGATACCGGAATTTCTGGTGAGATTGCCATTCAAATGGGTAATCGCATGAAAGAAATGGCTGCCCGGCACCAGGTAATTGCAATCAGTCACTTGCCACAAATTGCTGCAAAGGCCGAAGCTCATTTTTTTGTTTATAAAGAAAATCACAGAGCGCGCACGGTAACAGAAATCAAAAATCTATCATCAGAAGAACGTGTAGTAGAAATTGCCAAGATGATTGGCGGCTCTACTCCCTCTATCCTGGCGCTTCAAAACGCCCGCGAATTGATAGGGGCTTAAGGCAACGGATATAATGCGGTTTGAAAACTTCGGATTAATTTCTATTTTGGTTCATGGATGAAGGAAGTCGAATTGATTTTCTTCGTTAAAATCAAGATTTACTACTTAATTATTGCTGTATTATGAACATTTTCGTTGCTCGCTTAAATTTTAAGACACGCTCGGAAGAACTTCAGGCTGCCTTTGCCAGGTTTGGTCAGGTAACTTCAGCTAAGATTGTAAAAGATCGTGAAACCGGACGCTCAAAAGGTTTTGGTTTTGTAGAGATGCCCAATGATGATGAAGCTAAACAAGCCATTGCTGCACTTAATGAAACTGAGTTGGATGGACGAACCATTGTAGTTAAGCCCGCCAACCCAAAAGCGCCAACGGAAGGTTAATTGGTTTAAGGTATCTAACTTAATTTATTATAGCGGGATTGGCCCGCTATTTTTGTTTTCTTGTACGCATGGACGACAGCAACAATTATTCGCTTGTTAAACAAATTGGTTTTGTAGCCGGGCCGCTCACTTTCATAGTACTTACAGCTAGCATTAGCCCGGAGTTTATTTCGCCCCAGGCTGGTAAAGTATTGGCCGTTGCTTCCTGGATGATCATCTGGTGGATTGCAGAAGCCGCCCCTGTACCGATTACAGCCTTATTACCATTAATTGTTTTTCCTTTTCTGGGTATTATGAACATGAGTGAAGCAGCCGCACCTTATGCCAACCCTATTATATTTTTATTCATGGGTGGTTTTATGATTGCCCTGGCACTAGAGAAACATCGGCTTCATGAGCGAATTGCTCTTAACCTTGTTCGTATAACCGGCACCTCGGGTAACGGAATAATTCTGGGCTTTACAATAGCCACTGCTTTTATTAGTATGTGGATAAGCAACACAGCCACCGCCATGATGATGTTACCCATTGCTCTATCGGTGATTAATCTTCTGCGGAGAAAAACAGACACTGTAACCATCGGTGAACGAAATTTTGGAATAGCCTTAATGCTGGTAATTGCCTATGCTGCCAACATCGGAGGAACAGCTACTATAATTGGAACCCCACCCAATGTAGTGCTGGTTGGATTATTGGATCAATTTACACATCAAAAAATACCTTTTGGCAAATGGATACTGGTAGGCCTTCCATTGAGTGCTGCAACCATTGGATTGGGCTATTGGGTAATAACACGATTTATTTTTCCAAATAAACTTAAAGAAATTGAAGGAGCTGATGCGTTAATTAAAAATCGCCTTACCGACATGGGCCCTATGCGCAGGGAGGAAAAATTAGTACTTACTATTTTTACACTCACATCTCTGTTATGGATTTTTCAACAACCTTTAAACTTGTTGTTGGGTAACAATTTCTTGAATGATACCAATATTGGTATGGCGGGTGGTACGCTTATGTTTATTGTACCTGCCAGTTTTAAACACTTCAGGTTTTTGTTGGTTTGGAAAGACACAGAAAAACTTTCGTGGGGGATTTTGATTTTGTTTGGCGGTGGCCTTTGCCTGGCTCAAGGCTTATCGAGTGCCGGAATAATTCAGGCAGTGGGTAGTTACATTGCTCAACAAAGCCAATCGGTTAACTGGCTTCTGTTTGGGTTAATCGTTGCATCTATTTTCATTACTGAACTTATGAGTAATGTAGCACTGGTTCAGATTTTTATTCCGGTAGTGTTTGGTATTGCTACCAACCTGGGTATTGATCCGATCTTACTGGGCATGCCCGTGGCCTTTGGTGCCAGCATGGCATTTATGTTACCCGTGGCAACTCCACCCAACGCCATCGTTTTTTCCAGTGGCCACATGAAGGTGAAAGATATGATGAAGGCCGGTTTTGTTATGAACATCCTGGCCGTCATCTTAATCTATATGGGAGCTAAATTGCTGATCCCGCTTATTCTTTAATCAGGAATTCGATTTGTTTTTCTTTTCTTCAATCAGGTAGGCTAATCCTAAGCCTGCTCCACCAAATATCAATAGCATGGAAAAGTAAGCTACTTCCTGCATTCGGAATACTTGATCAAGCCAGTAGCCCATTAATAATCCTAAACCTCCACCAATTAACAGCAACGCTGCTCGTAACGCCCCTGAGGTTGACCGTTCCTTTTTGAATAAATCGGGAGTAAGGCCTTTGTCGATAATCGCCATTCGTTCCAGGTTTTCGAACTTGCGTACATATACAATCATTACAAATGCACCCAGGGTAATAATAATGGGTAGCATAATACCTAATACCGGAATGATTACTTCTTCTTCGCTCATAACATTTTTAGTTTAATCAGCCCCTATGACGCTGCCCTCGCTACAGCAGGTTACAGCAATCTTCAAAAAAATACCTGTAACTTGATCAATCTAACCTGCGTCAAAAGAGCCGTGATCACCTTAGAGGAAGAAAACCTTTTGCTGGACCGGATTTTAGCTGGAGATAAACAGGCCTATGCCCGCTTGGTTGATAGGTACAAGAATTTTGCGTTTACCATTGCCATGAAGGTTTTGGATAACAGGCCTGAAGCTGAGGAAGCGGCTCAGGATGCTTTTATTAAAGCCTTTCATTATTTGAAAAACTTTAACCGGCAGGCCCGCTTTAGTACCTGGCTTTACAGGATTACGTTTAACACAGCCATCAGCTACAAGCGGAAACATAAACTTGTTTTTCAATCAGTAGAAAAAACGATTATACCGCAGGCGGATTTGGCCGAACAGGAATTGGAGCAATCAGACAAACTTCAATTTGTACATCAGGCAATGCAATCGCTTAACGAGGCTGATCGGCTTGCATTACAGTTGTTTTACCTGAATGAACTTTCGTTGGAAGAAGTTGCAGGCATTACCGCTCAGAATGTAAACACCGTAAAAGTACGCGTGCATCGGGCAAGACAGCGATTGGCTGAAGAATTAAAAAGAATTTTAAAACAAGAAGTTATAACTTTATAATGATGAAGTTACCCATAACAGACGAATACTTGCTACGCTACCTGAATGGTGAATTAAGTGCGCAAGAGATTCTCATGCTTAAAAATCAGGTTACTGATAGTAACGAGTTGCAACAACGATTGGATGAATTGCACATTATTCAAACGTACCTCAAACAAACCAGCATGCTTCAAAACCCGGGGGCTAATTTTACTACCTCGGTAATGAATGGCTTGGATCGTGTAAAAGCACCGGGCATTTCGGTAAAGCGAGGATTGATTTTATTGATCGGATCCATTGTAGCTTCAGGCATTGCGTTAGGTTTACTATCGCTGGGTGCATTTGATTCTTCCACATCGTTACTTATTGAACCTGCTGTTCAAACCAAATTTATTGAGGTTCCCAAAATTTCTATTCCATTTAATACCAAAATACTTATCAACGGAATAATTTTTCTAAACCTTGGTTTGTTGTTTGTGCTGTTAGACCGCACGATTTTAAAACCGTTGTTTCAGAATAAGGCCACCGGGTAAATTCAAGGCAACAGGTAATTCAAGTTATTCATGGTGCTCATGCACATTAATGAATAAATTTAAAGCCAAGCACAGGCGTAGCGCCTGTGCTTGAATAAATCTATTCTAAATACGGCACAAGCGAGACGCTTGCGCCTGATTTGGAACTACTTTTATTCCTTTTTCAGCAAAGAGTTGAACCATTGTATAGATATTTCTCAAAATTATATCAACAAAAAAGTCGTGGCGGTGGCCACGACTTTTTTATTCGAGCAATCCTAAAAATTAAGAGGCCCAGGTTTTTCCATTGCCCGCTTCAGTTAATGGAATACAACCTTTGTACGATCCGGGAACTGCCTCGTATTGCAATACTTGAGTAGCGCCTGGTTCGCTGGTAAAGAAACCCAGCAAGGTTAATTCTTTAGCTGAAAGAATAAATGGTCGTGGTTGCGATGGATCAGCTTTCACAGCATTTACAGCAGCTTCATTTTGTGCTTTTACAAATGCCAATTGTTTTTCAGCATCTAAGTAAATGAAGCTATCACCATGAGCAGCCTTAGCGGCAGCTTCAAACTCAGTGAGTCCGGTTATAAACTTATCCTGATCTTCTTTCTTATAGCACTCTTTCAAAATCTGATCGATAAATCCCGGCACACCTGCTTCTTTTGCACCGGGTGTATCGGTTTTTGGAATAATGGTTTGTGCCAGTTCGCTAATAATGCGTGCCTGCTCTTCGGTAAAGAATGAAGGCACATACGTAAGTTCGGGAGTAGCTTTGCAACCTTGCATAATTCCGGCAAGGGCTGTAGCTGAAACGGCAGCGCCCATTAGCAAAGCTGTTTTGCGCAGGGCCTCTCTTCTATCCATTAGTTGGTTCATAAGCTTTTCTTAAGTGTGATTACAGATTTCCTTTTTTCAATTCACTTACAGCATAATCCGCTGCACGGGCTGTGAAGGCCATATAGGTAAGTGATGGATTTACACAGTTGGCCGATGTCATGAACGAACCATCTGTTACAAACACGTTTTTACTGGCGTGCACCTGGTTGTACTTATTCAACACCGAAGTTTTAGGATCTTTACCCATGCGGGCTGTACCCATTTCGTGAATACCCAACCCTAATCCATGCTGACTGGGTCTGTCGTAGGAACGTACGTTTTTAAAGCCGGCAGCTTCCAGCATTTCGGCTGCATCGTTGGCCATATCCTTCCGCATCTTAAATTCATTTTCCTTAAGTTCGGTATCGAACAACAGAGTAGGTAAACCATGTTTATCTTTCTTATCACGATTAATGGTTACACGGTTATCCTGATAAGGCAACACTTCACCAAAGCCACCCATGCCCAATGTCCATTTACCCGGTGTGGTTACTGCTTCTTTCAGTTCGGCACCAATACTCATTTCAGCTATCAAGCTTTGCCATCCTTGCCGGCTGGCACCGCCCTGGTAACCAAAGCCTCGCAGGTAATCGCGCTTTTCTTTGCCCATGTTGCGGAAGCGCGGTATGTAAATACCATTGGCTCTGCGACCAAAATAATATTGGTCTTCAAAACCTTCCCACTCGCCACTGGCACCTACACCCAGGTGATGATCCATAATGTTACGACCTAACTGATCACTATCATTTCCAAAACCATTTGGGAAACGTTTGGAAATAGAATTCATCAAGATGTAGGTTGACCCCATAGTAGAGGCGCACAAGAAAATAACTTTTGCAAAAAACTCAAGTTGTTCTCCGGTTTCGGCATCTAATACTCTTACTCCTGTGGCCTTACCTTTTGCATCATCGTAAATTAATTCGTAGGCTATCGAGTTCGGGCGCAGCGTCATGTTACCGGTTTTGGCTGCTGCCGGAAGGGTTGACGAATTACTACTGAAGTAAGCACCATACGGGCAACCGCGGCTACACAAATTACGGTATTGACATTGGCCACGTTGTGCACTGTTGTTGTGCGATAGTGGTGAAGTAATATGCGCCACCCGACCAATCGTTAATAAACGACCAAATTTATCTTTCATAGACTTTTTCAATTCCTTCTCCACGCAGTTCAATTCCATGGGTGGAAGAAATTTACTGTCGGGCAGGTAATCCAAACCTTCGGCCTGGCCACTAATGCCGGCAAAAGTTTCTACATAATCGTACCACGGTGCAATTTCTTTATAGCGAACGGGCCAATCGATGGAAATGCCTTCGCGTAAGTTGGCTTCAAAATCAAAATCGCCCCAGCGGTAGCTTTGGCGACCCCACATAATGGAGCGACCGCCCACATGATAGCCCCGCATCCAATCGAAACGTTTACCTTCTTTTTCGGTGTAGGGATTTTCAAGATCGTTAACGAACCAATGCTTGGTGGATTGGCGAATGGTGTATCCCGTACGGTTTTGTACACCTTGTTTCTCTAAATCCTCAACGGTTGGCCTGTCGGCATTTTCAAACTCCCAAATATCCTTGGTTGCGGTTGGATAATTAGGATGTTCAACCATCCGGCCACGTTCCAGCACCAGGGTTTTTAAGCCCTTTTCAGTGAGTTCTTTTGCAGCCCAGCCTCCGCTGATTCCTGTACCTACCACAATGGCATCGTAGGTAATTTCCTTTTCTGCATCAATGTTTAAGTTCATAAGAAGTGTAGTTCGGTGTGTGTTAAAATGAGAAAGAAAATTAGAAATATTTTCAGAACAATGGTGATACCGTTCGTCAATTTATTTGGGTTTCCACCAAATTAAGTCGCACGAATCGTCCAAAATTATCAGATCCTGAAAGCCTTACTGTTACAATTTCATTTTCTTAGGAAGGTGTTTGTTCCTTGCTCAACTTGTAACAAACCAGTCGGCTTGAAAACTCGCATTTCGTAAATCGTTTGTAGGCCGACATTTTGATTTTTTGATTTATGACCACGGGCTAAAGCCCGTGGCTACCGTTATCTCGCTCCTACGGAGCTTTAACCCTTACGCAAGAATTGGTTAAGTGTGCTGAAGATTCAGTGACGCCAAGCAACAACCAAAATTGAAGTGCTGCTACACTCATCATGTAAACCATAATTTATTAGCCTACTAAAGCTAAATCCATAGTAGTTACCTGTTGGTAGCCATCGGCTTTAGCCGGTGGAAAAAGTTAGCAAAAAGTAAATGTGTCGCCTGCACGTTGATTAAATGTGTTGAATGTTTCAGCGACACCATACAACAGCCAAATCGTATTTCCATTGAATAAATTCTCTACCGTTCCATTACCCCTATGCCAAATAAAGCGAAATCATACAGCACCGGATCGGTTGCATCGAGTTTGCGCAGGTTTGTAGTTAACTCAATTGCTGTTTGCCAATTCATTCCTTTGCGTGAAATCAGTTTAAACTTTCGTGCCACACGTTCCACATGCACATCGCACGGGCACACCAACTGCGAGGGTGAGATATTCTTCCAGATACCAAAATCTACACCGCGTGTATCTTGTCTTACCATCCAGCGCAAAAACATATTTAATCTTTTACAGGCCGACTTTCGGGCCGGAGTACTAACATGCTTACGGGTGCGCGCTGGCGCATCGGGCAAATCAAAAAACATTTTATGGAATTGAATCAAGGATTGTTCGATCAGAAATACAGTAGCCTCAGCCGGTTGGATCAGGTTCAGGTTTTGCACAAAAGCTTCTTCCAGAGAAGTATGTGTGCGATAGTATGTTGAAAGTCTTTCGATAAAATACAAGACATCCGTTGCGTTGAACGTGCGATGCTTAAATTTTGTAAAGGGTTTAAGATCGTTTAGCTGATGGTGCCGCATAAACTCATACGGTTTATTATCCATCATACTTAATAACTCGTTGCATTTATTAATGATGGTAATGCGCTGCCCCCATGCTAAGGTGGCGGCAAAGAAGCCGGCTATCTCAATGTCTTGCTTTTGCTTAAACCGATGTGGAATTAATATCGGATCGGTTTCAATAAAATTTCTATTGTTGTATTGCCATGCTTTTTCGGTTAGCAAATCGTACAAGTCCGGTAGCTTACTTTTTCGCATTAATTTAAAAAACGTAGTTCTACCCTGCGGTTGGTGGCACGCGAAGTTTCATCGGTACCGGTTACCAGCGGAGTTTGTTTTCCAAAGCCTTGTGTTTTAATGCGTACCGGATTAATACCGTTTTCAATCAGGTAATCGGCTACACTACCGGCCCGGTTCAACGAAAGTTCATTGTTAAAAACATCTGAGCCAATATCATCGGTATGGCCACTCACTACTACCTTCCAGGTTTTATGATACTGCAACACTTCCAGTAGTTTTTTCAATTCCGGATACGATTCATCAAGTAATGTAAAATCGTTATACTTAAACTGAATGTTTTTTAATATGTAATTCTCATTTGGTTTAAGTTCAGGGTAACCCGTAAGCACCGGAAGTGCACCACCCCCCACTTTTATAACTTTAACTTCATCAATATAAAAATAAGCGGCTTGTGCCAGCATGGGCTCGGTTGCCTGCGAGTTGGTAATGTATTGCGTGCGCGTTTTACTGCTGTTGGAAAAATTACCTATGACCAGATATTTTTCACCGCCTGTTGCCAGGTGTGTGTAACCAAAGCGCGTCCACAAACCGGTTGCTTTTGAATATACAGTTCTGTTAATCCGCTCGTATGTGGCCGGTACCGGAAACACTCCATCATTAGCCATTTGATAATTGGAATCTGAAAGTAAAAAACCAATGCGATCAATACTGTATCTGGAGTTGGAGGAAAGTTTAAAATAAAATTCAACCAGGTATTCACCTCCGGGTTCTAAAGGGGCGGTTAATTCCGTTTGAAGATATTCTCTGTATTCTTTGTTGCCCCTCAGCAGGTAGCAATAAATACCCGCATAACCTGATCCAATGTATGCCTTTGAATAGCCGGCCCAATTGGTGGGCACCCCAGCCTGACCCAGGCTGCACATGTGAAACATATCGGGTGTGCCCGTTGTGGGAGATGTCCAGCCTGGTGCAATCTCGCCCTTCGAATTAGCTGTAAACGAACCCGGACATTTATAATATTGTTCGAACCCCGGATTAACAACCAGATTTTGAGCCAACGTTGCCGTACAAATAATCAACAAGCACACGCTTAACCCTACATGCATATTTATTTGTAATACGTTACTTCCACACGAAACCGCGGATCGATTGCTCCTAACCGATCGTACGCAGACTTGGAAATTTTAATTACCACATTGTTATTGGCTGCAATATTGGGTAGCGAGCCAGCTACACGTACAAACACTTCGCGATTGTTCAGTTCGTTTCGTACTTTTAAAATAGTTCCTACTTTGGCAGTGCGGTGTAAGGCCAGGTATTTTCGGTTACCATCGGTGCCATCAATTAACTCTGCAAGGCCACCTTCTTTTACTTCATCAGTGCCCGTAACATTTTCAGAAATACGGATGGTCGTTTCTTTTATTTCGGGTTGTGTCTTTGTTTCTGGTTTTGCGATGGTAACAGAAGGCGTTTCTCTTACTTCAGTTTTCAACACTACTTCTGGTTGAGTTTTTACTTCCGGTTTCTGATTCATGGGCTGGGTAATAAAAAGTGCTTGCCCGATTTTTACTTCATCAGCGGTAAGCGAATTCCACTCGCGCAATTGCTGAACGGAGATATTGTATTGGCGCGCTATAGAGTATAAAGTTTCCTTAGCTGCAACTGTGTGCACACCGTTTAGCGCTTGCGTGGCCGGTGGTGCAGTAAGCGTTGCCGATTTCTTTTTAATAATCAACTCCTGACCCTGGTTAAGGGCATTGTCTTTCAGATTATTCCAGGCTTTTATATCATCTACCGAAACATCGTATAATCTTGAAATTGAAAAGAGGGTTTCCTTTGATGCTACCTTATGAATACGATCTCCGGCTGTTATAACAGGTGTTAACTTCGGAATATAGGGCACTCGTAACAGTTGTCCTACCGCCAGCCCGCCATCGGCAGCGGGATTATGTTCTAATATGGCTGTTATCGGTACACCGTAACGCCTCGAGATAGCGTAAAGTGTTTCTTTCTCGTCTATCTGGTGAATGATAAACTGCTTTCCGGCTATGGTTTCCATGCGAAGGGAATCCACCGGACTTGCCTTTGCTACAACTGAAGTGCTCCCCGTAACGAGCATTAAAAAAATTATCTTTATCATAAGCTTAAACAATGCGAAAAGTTACCAATTCTGTTTTGTTCTTCACAAAAAACAACGTGTCGGTTACAATAAAAAAAGTACTGATGCCCATTCCTTTCAAATTCGTGCCAATTTCCTCGGTCCAATTCAACGAACCATCGCGGGTAAAGCAGGCTAATACATTGGTAAAAGCTGCAGGCTGGCCGGTATAGTACGAGATCAAAATCATTCGTTCGGTTTCCAAATACTCGGCCCCCAGAAAAATTTCTTGTTTCGTTTGTTGTCGGATAAACGTTTGAATGGTTTCAAAATCAGGTTCGTCTTGTACATACACAAACGGCCGAAGTACTGTAATCGTATGTTCTTCGTGCTGGGGCAAATCCTCGTGGCCGGTTTCCAAACTAAGTGCTAATACCGTTACTACATCTGGGTTGGTGGTGTTTTGGAAATGGCGCAACAAAACCTGTGTAGTAGTAACACTGCTTAAGTTTATCCACCACGAATCGGGCAGGCTGGAATTTCGCCATACAAGTTTACCCGTAACGGTAATGCAAACAATTGAAACCTTGCGTGTACGTTCATCGCGCTCTTCAATTACCATACAATCGGCCCCAGCCGGTAACACGTTCCAGATTACAAAGCCTACGGGCGTTTGATATATAACACAGGTTTTTTCGATCAAGAGTTGTTATTTTTAGTGCAAAATACAAACAACCATGCGAACGCTGTTGCGAATACTCGGTATTGTGCTGCTGATTCAAACTTTGGGACTACCCATATGGGCTCAAGTAATAAAAAAGAAGGTAATGGTGATGGAGATTCGTGCCGAGATTGATCCGCGCATGGGCCGCTATGTGAAACTGGCCTTGCAACATGCCGAAAAAACCAAAGCCGATTACATTATTGTTGATATGGATACGTTTGGCGGAGCGCTTGACGATACCAAGGAAATTGTTGATCAACTGATGGATGTAAAAATTCCGGTGTGGGTGTTCATCAACTCCGATGCAGCCTCGGCCGGTGCCTTGATTTCCATTGCATGCGATAGCATTTACATGGCTCCCGGTGCTACCATCGGTGCCGCTACGGTGGTAGATGGCAGTGGTGCAGCTGCGCCAGATAAATATCAATCGTATATGCGCTCCATTATGCGCTCAACAGCCGAGGAGAATGGTCGCGACCCACGCATTGCAGAAGGTATGGTGGATGAAAATGTTGTAATTGACAGTTTAAAGCAAGCTGGTAAAGTAATTACGTTTACCACTTCCGAAGCAATTGAAAACGGCTACTGCGAAGGCAAGGTAGAATCAATTGAAGAAATTTTGAAACGGAACAACGTGGTGGATTATGAAATTGAAACCTTTCGCCTGGGGGTAGTGGAAAAAATTATTGCCTTTTTCCTCAACCCTTTTATCAGCGGTTTGCTCATACTCGTGATTATGGGAGGTATTTACTTTGAATTACAAACTCCTGGTGTTGGGTTTCCGCTGGCAGCAGCCATTATCGCATTGGTACTTTACCTGGTACCCTATTACCTGAACGGTCTTGCTGCCTATTGGGAAATTCTGGCTCTGTTTATTGGCGTGCTCCTGATTATTGCCGAATTGTTTTTTATACCAGGCTTTGGTATTGCGGGTGTAAGCGGCATAACACTTACCCTCGTAGCGCTGGTGCTGATCATGCTCAACAATGATTTTTTCAACTTCGAGTTTGTACCACTGGGTGATATTATTGTAGCCACATTTGCCACATTGGGCGGATTGGTTGGAGGTGTAGTACTATTGTTTGCAGGTGGCGCACGACTAACACAAACCAAAGCCTTTCAACGGATAGCACTTACCGATACACAAGAAGTAAGTAAAGGTTATACCGTAAACAACCTGAAAGATTTAATGGGCAAACAAGGTACTACCCAAACGGTGTTACGCCCCAGTGGTAAAGTATTGATAAATGGCGAAGTGTATGATGCCTTTACCCGTGGTGATTTTATTGAGAAAGGTGAAACGATTGAAGTGATCGGTACAGAAGGTGTTACATTAAGGGTGAAGAAGGTTTGACCTCACCCGTATCATAGCTTGGCACCCGCTCCAAAAGAGAGATTAAATGCGAGTAGCTGGCTACAGTTCTCCTTCAAAAGCTTACCAGTTCGGCCAAAAGAAAAACAAAATGAAAATTATCGGCATCATTCCTGCGCGCTTTGCCTCAACCCGTTTTCCTGGTAAACCACTTGCCTTGATTGGCGGCATCTCCATGATTCAACGCGTATATGAACAAGCCCGCAAAGCCAGCGCTTTACACGAGGTTGTGGTAGCCACCGATAACACTAAAATTTTTGAACATGTAAAAAGTTTTGGAGGCGAAGCAGGTATGACAGCCGAAACGCACGTAAGTGGTACCGACCGCTGCTACGAAGTGCTGACACAACAAACTGAAACCTACGACTACATTATTAACATACAAGGTGATGAACCTTTTATTGCACCCGAACAGATTGAACTACTCGCTTCGTTGTTGAATGGCGAAACCCAACTGGCAACACTCGTTAAAAAAATTACTGAGGATCAACAACTGCACAACCCGAACGTGGTAAAGGCGGTACTGAATAAAAATAACGAAGCGCTTTACTTCAGTCGTTCGCCTGTTCCATTCTTGCGTGGTTCAGGCACCGATTGGACAACACAACACACGTATTACAAACACATTGGTATGTATGCCTACCGAGCCGATGTATTAAAACAGATTACTCAACTCCCTGTTTCGAAATTGGAGAAAGCTGAATCATTGGAACAATTGCGCTGGCTGGAAAATGGTTTTAAAATTAAAGTAGCCGAAACCCAATTGGAAACGATGGGTATTGATACTCCAGAAGATTTAGAGCAGGCGAATGCAAATCTTAAAACTATCTGAAGTCCTTACTACTTCTAAGAAAATAAAGTTCCGGGATTGATTTGTTTGATAGGGGTAGTTTCTTATATCTTACATACGTGCGTTGGCTTTAAGCAATTAGTGACTTAAAGCCAAACATTGCAAGCAATTGGGCTGGCTTCGTGGACAGTGACGACTAAAACGACATAATTTTCGAATCAGGGACGAGAAAAAAGAACAAGAAAATGGGAATTCATTTGGGACATGGTTCAACAAAGCGTGAACGACCTAGAAAAGCATTCGAGTCATCAAAGAACACGTATTCAAAAAAAATTGACTTTGGGCAATCTACAATACCGGACGGAAAAATTTATAGAAAGAGATGGACTGAGAACAAATCTTGGTTTTGGACAACAGTTAAACTATTAATAATTGGGTTTATTTGTTTTATTATTTTCAAAGCAGTTACGGAATAATATCTCAAGAAGACAGTGAGACGGACTGTAACGGTTGACTTGAAAATCAAAAATACGACTCAGACCAAAAAATACAGAGTTGGGCTTCGTTGACAGTGGACTGCTCGTGGACTTCCAACTGTAAGCCCTCCCAAAAAAAATACCACCAAAAAATAAGTATATTTGGACATGGATTTGATGACTTTAATAAAGGAGAGATACACAGACTTTGTTGAACTATGTCGTTCACATCGGGTGGATAAAATCTATGCTTTTGGGTCATCCATTACCGACCATTTTGATCCTGAAAAGAGCGATATTGACATTGTTGTAAAGATAGACATTGACGACCCAATTGACCGTGGAGAAGCACTTCTTTCATTATGGGACAAACTTGAGAACCTCTTTAAAAGAAAAGTTGACCTATTAACAGAAGACTCTATTCGAAACCCCTATCTCAAGGCAAATATCAATCGGACAAAAAAATTAATCTATGACGGAGAAGGAGAAAAAGTTTTTGTCTGACATAATAAACTCAATTGAACTTATTGAGAATTTTACCAAAGATTTGAGATCATTTAAAGAGTACGAAAAAGACCTGAAGACTAAAGGGGCTGTTGAAAGACATTTGGGTATTATCGGAGAGGCAGTTAATAAATTTTTGAAAGAATCAGCAACGAATGACTTAAGGAATGCTTCTCAAATAATTAGTTTGAGAAATAGACTAATTCATTCTTACGACAATGTTGACGATTCAATTATTTGGTCTATACTAACCCGACATTTGGGACCACTTAAAGACGAGGTTAAGAAAAAGATTGAGTGAAGAAGGGCCTACGCACAATTTCTTCCAAGCGGGGTCTTCCGCTTACGAATCGTATTATTAAGCGCAGGGTCCCGAAGCGGAGACTCGCGTAGAATAGTGGGGCGACACAGTCGCCCGCAAGTGTCACCAATTTGATCTGGCCTAATCTCATTTGTGCATAACTTCGTTGATAACTTGGTTAACGGGCTAATATTTTACTTTCTAATTCGAGCAATAGAATTTTGAAGTAAAAAATGAATGAGTTTGTTAAGCCGATTGATGGGTGTTCACTTAAGCCCTTCTCTTCGCACCAACTCTTCCAGCACCTGTTGCACAACCGGGCCGGGTTTGCCCGTACCAATGCGCATGTCATTTACCTGCACAATGGGTACTGCCCGCTTGGTAGTACTGGTTAAAAATACTTCGCGGGCCAGCAGCACATCTTCCAACTTAACTTTACCTGCAGTTACCTGTTGCATGGATAAAATATTTTTTCGGGTAATCCCCTCCAACACATGTGTGTGGGGTGTAACCAGGGTACCATCGGCCTTTACTACAAACAGATTGCAGCGCGGAAACTCGCTTACCTCACCATTCAAATGATACAACACATCGTAGGCATTGGATTCTTTTACTTTGCGTTGCAACCACACACCCGTAGTGTAGTTAATCGATTTTACCAAGGGCATTTCTCTTCTAAACTCGTGGGTAATAATCTTAACCCCTTGCTCCAGCATTTTTGCGGAAGGCATGGTTAACGCATGTTGTGTAATAATCAGGTTGGGAGTTGCAATTTCATACCCATCGGGTGAGTAACCACCGGTGAGCACCATTTTGATTCCGGCATTGGTCGCACCATTTTTTTGTACTAACTCAAACACTACTTTTTTTAATTCTTCACGCGAAAGCGTAACCGGCAACTGCATAAATTCTGCTGACCGATAAAACCGATCGAAGTAGTCGTCCAGAAATGGAACCTTTCCGTTTACGGCTTTGAAAAAATCGAAGATACCGTACCCGCGTTGCACAGCCAGGTCGCTTACATGCACAAACGTTTTGTCAGCAGGCAGAAATTCATTATTGAGAAAGGAATACATATTTTGATTTAATATCTCTAAAAAATGTTAGCCACAAAGACACTAAGACACAAAGCTATGCCCCTAGCATCACATCTATCAAAAGCAAAGGACTATTTAATTGCCCCGTGTTGCTTCATTAACTTGACCACTTCCTCGCGCGGAAGCGCCTGTATGGTGCGACCGTCCTTGCCCGTCATCGTTTCGGCTGCCCAAAGCGAGTTGATGATCGCCTCTTCTGTTGCTTCGATAGCTGCCATAAATAAAGGTGAGGTAGCATCATTGATTACTTGGAGGGTGGTATAGGTACGTTCATCTGAATTATGTTTTATACGAACTGCTGCATGGGTAGAAAATGCAAGTACATAATCGCCACTACCGTTCGATGCAATACCTCCGGTTTTAGCCAAACCCATAAATGCGCGTTTGGCCAAACGTTCCAGGTTACGCGCATCCAGTGGTGCATCGGTTGCCACCACGATCATGCATGAACCATCGGGAGTGTTTTGCAACAGATCACTCATAAAATATTTTTTTAATGCCTCGCCTGCCGGCACACCATCTATCTGAAGCACACCGCCAAAATTTGTTTGCACCAGCACGCCAACGGTATAACCACCGGCTTGCTGTGGCAGCACCCGCGAGGCAGTTCCAATTCCACCTTTAAAACCAAAACAAATTGTTCCGGTACCCGCACCCACATTGCCTTCGGCCACAGCCCCGCTTTGTGCCTGTGCAATGGCATCCTTTACATGCTGTGCCGTAACCTGCATGCCCCGAATGTCATTCAGGTAGCCATCATTGGTTTCACCTACAATCGCATTTACCGATTGTACATTTTCATTTCCCGGAAGGGAAAGCATGTATTGAACTACACCCTCGATGCCTGCCGCTACACTCAACGTGTTGGTAAGCACGATGGGTGTTTCAATGTTTCCCAACTCCATTACCTGTGTGGTGCCGGCCAGTTTACCAAACCCATTACCTACAAAAACAGCAGCCGGTACTTTTTCCTGAAACAAGTTACCCGCATGCGGCACAATAGCCGTAACTCCGGTGCGAATGTTAGTGCCTTCAATTAAAGTTTTATGACCGACCTTTACTCCGGCTACATCGGTAATGGCATTAAGCTTACCAGGAGAAAGTACGCCTATTTTTATTCCAGAATCGCGGGCCCGCTTTTGTGCTTGTACAGAAATAGTTACCACCAGTAGTAGGAAAATCAACTGCTTCATAACTCAATCTTTTTTAATCGCGCTACCATCTCCAGCACAGCCGGGCACACGAGGGTATTTTTATAGGTGAGGTCGGTAATTTGTACCATCTTCTTGCGATCGGTGTGCGGATACTCGCGACAAGCCTTGGGGCGACTGTCATAAACTTTGCAATAATTATCACCATCTAAAAACGGGCAAGGTGAGGATTTCAAAACAAAATCCTTGTCTTCATCTACCCGTAAATAAGTTTCAATAAAATCGCCCGGCTTCATGCGCAAGGCCTTCGCTACGCGTTCAATGTCGGTCTGGTAAAAAATAGGACTGGTAGTTTTACAACAATTGGCACATGCCAGGCAATCAACTTCCTCAAATACTTCTGTGTGTAATTCATGGAAGGCATCGTCCACCACGCGTGCATCTTTCTTCTTTAAGCCTTGGAGAAATTTCTTATTCTCGGCCGATTTATTTTTTGCTACTTCGCGAAAGCGATCCAAGTCCATTGTTCAAAGGTAGCAATATTGAGATTTTTACCGCTTGATATATAGCTCTTGTTCAACTTAAACAAACCATAATCGCACTCCGGAGTTAACATCTACCCGGATTTATTTAATTCAGGATTAAACACGATAAAAACGTAAATTTTTCTTTCTTTTGAGGAACATGACCTCCACAAACCAGATTCTTTTTCACATCCGTAAGAATATAACGCCTGATCCGAAAGAGGAGCAGTTTTTTGTTTCGTTACTGAATCCAGTAAAACTAAAACAAGGAGAGTTCGCTGAAAAAGCAGGTGAGGTAACGTATAATTTTATTCATGTTACAGCTGGCTGCCTGATGACGTATTATACCGATAAACAGGGTAACGATCAGGTAATTCAATTTGCGACTGCAGGTTGGTGGACAGGCGATTTACACAGCCTTACCTCGCAACAACCTTCTATTTATACTACGCGGGCTTTGGCCGATAGCGAAATCTTGCAACTACCTAAAGTGCGCATGGAAGAATTACTGGAACGTTACCCGCGGTTTGAGCGCTATTTCAGAATTATGTTTCAGAATTCGTTGGTAACACATCAGAACCGCATCATCGAAGCATTCACGGCTACCGCTGAAGAACGGTATCACAACTTCCAAAAAAAATATCCACACATGGAGCAGTATGTGCCACTCAAATACATCGCTTCCTACCTGGGTATTACGCCTGAGTTTTTAAGTAAAATCCGGAGAAAGAAATAGTAAGCAGAAGGCAGTCAGCAGTAAGCAGTAAACAATGAGAAGTAAAATAATTACTGCTTACTGCCACCTGTGTACTGCCTACTTCAATTTCTTAATCTAGTTCAAGCCACTACCCCACCCTTCTTAACCTGGTTCAAGGTATGCTGCAAGGCTACCAACCTACCTTTGCCATGCAAATCGGGGAAAGAACAACCGCGATTAAAATAAATCAGAAACTAAAAACTAAAAATTATGTCAACCTTAACAACAACCAAGTGGGCTATTGATACAACCCACACCGAAGTACAATTTAAAGTAAAGCATTTGGTGATCAGTACCGTTACTGGCTTCTTCAAAAAATTCAGCGGTAGTGTTGAAAGCGAAACCGAAGATTTTGATGGTGCTGATGTTTCCTTTAGTCTGGATGTAAACAGCATTGATACGAACCAGGCCGATCGCGATGCACACCTGAAGTCGGCCGATTTTTTTGCAGCAGATCAATATCCTACGCTTGACTTTAGAGGAACATTAAAGAAGGTTGCCGGCTCAGAATATAAGCTAGATGGTGCATTAACCATGCGGGGTACCACTAAAGCGGTTGTATTAAATGCTGAGTTTGGTGGAATTATGGTTGACCCTTGGGGAAATACCAAAGCTGGTTTTGAAATCAATGGAAAAATAAACCGCAAAGAGTTTGGTTTAAACTGGAGCGCAGTAACTGAAGCCGGTGGCTTAGTGGTAAGTGACGATGTGAAGATTCACATCAATGTAGAATTGGCAAAAGGTTAATCAACGCTATTGAATTTTTTGTGGGGCAGCCCTGTCTTCGGAAGAAGGCAGGGCTTTGTTGTTTGGTGGGTTGTATCTATATTCATAGAATGAAAAAATTACTATTGGTGATTGGTTTTGTAACAGGCTCTTTCGCACTTGTTCTGCAACTTTATCTCATCATTTCCAAAGCCCTGGAAGTAAACGAACATGTATTAAGTGAAGTGTGGCGGTATTTTAGTTACATGACAATTTGGAGTAACATTTTAGTTACACTTTGCTTCGCAGCACAGGTATTTACAGGTAAGGTTTCTTACTTCAAAAAACCTGAAGTTCAGGCTGGCGCATTTATCTATATATTGGTGGTGGGTGTCGCGTACCATTTTCTATTAGCGCATATCTGGTCGCCCACGGGTTGGCAATATGTGGCTGATGTTTTACTTCATTATGCTGTTCCGATCATTTATTGTATATACTGGCTCTTTTTTGCAGCCAAAATTAAACTTGCTTACTCCTACTCTATTCTGTGGCTCGTGTATCCATTTGTATATTTTGTGTATGCCTTGCTGCGGGGGTTAATCGTGCATACTTACCCGTATCCTTTTATTGATGTTACCGCTTTGGGCTATCCACAAGTTTTACTGAATAGTGTGCTCTTGCTGGTAGTGTACGTGTTGCTGGGTGTGGGTACGGTAGCCTTATCGCGCAAGTTCAAAAACAATTAGAAGGCATCTAAAATTCAATTTCTATAACAAATACTTTTATAAGGACAAAACTTACAGGTAGCAGTTTCCGTTGTTTGTTTGAATGGAACTTCCGGGTTAAAAATCTCTTCCAATAAAGCTTTCAGGTGTAAACTAAACTCTTCCATTAGAGGCAATACATTATACACAGGCTGCTTATTGATCGTCAAACCAAACTCAGTACCACTAAACAGTATTTCGCGATTTATAATACCGGTAATCATTTGATCATCCGCTTTAAGCGGAAAGTTGGTTTGATAAAGAAAACCGTACAGCAGCGTTTGAAACACTGCTTTTTGTCGCTTCTTACCGGCCCGATCGAATAATGAAGCTACACTTTCAAAATCAAGTTTATCGCCACCGGTTTTATAATCTACAATACGAACAACATTTTCTTTTCTATCCACCCGGTCGATTTTACCACCCAGCACCGCGTAACCCGGAGCATGCGAAATCTTCATTCGATGCAACAATCCGTCCTGTTCAATTGCTTCCATGGTAAACGGAGCCATGTGCTGATCATTCTCTAAAATCCGAATTGCAAAGTTCCGCACCAGTTGTTGTATCACCACACTTTGCCCTTCGTATTCTATTTTCTTACCGGGCTCCATGTTAAACGTGGTAGCAAATGCCTCGTCAATCAGTTTATCAACAACTTTCTTTGCATCTGCAAAATCACCAGGCTCTACACTCTTATTTCGTTTATGTTGCGCCAGGTTTTTATAAAACTTCTCCATCACCTGGTGCAAAAAGTTACCCAACTCGCGGGCACCCAGTTCATCTTCTACTTCGTTGGGCTCGCGCATCCGTAACACATGCTTGAAGTAAAATTGCAGGCTGCAATCTAAGTAGGCTGCCAATGCTGAAGGTGAAAGACCTTTGGTGCGAGCCAGTGGGTTTCCTTCATTCAATTTTAATAAGGCCTGCAAAACTTCTGCTGTTTTTGGTATAATTACAGGCTCTACCGCTAAAGGCTTAAGTGTATTGTGTAGCACCTGTGTTTGCAACTCCAACCCACTCTCAAAAATAAGTTGTTGCAGGTATCGGCTCTTCTCACCTTGCCCTAACTGATCGGTTTCAGTATTGTAAAAGAGAAAAACATTTTCGGCCCGTTGCAACATGCGGTAAAACAAATAGGCATACATGGCATCCTGATGCTCGGTTGTTGGTAATGCATAAGCTTTTCTGATATTGAACGGAACATAGGAACCCTTGCCCCCAAAAGCCGGAAAAGCACCTTCATTCAACGATAGCACAAACACGTTTTTATAATCGAGGTTACGGGTTTCCAATACCCCCATGATCTGAAGTCCTTTCAGAGGCTCACCACTAAATGGAATTTTTTCAGCGCGCGCCAGTTGGCGAAGCAGGCGTAAGAACGATCGTAATGATTTCACAAATTCTTTCCGATCGGCTTCCTGTGTTTGAACGCCCATAATATCCTGTATGCGGTTCAGCAACTTTATAAACTGAAATGCAAACTCGCGATCCAAATCCAGAATAGATTCCAGGCTACCTACTTCGCGCAGCACGCTTTGCAGGTAAGGTAACAACCCCATATCCATGCTACCGAAAACAATCCGGTGTAGTGGCGAAACACTGGCCAGGTAATTCTGCGGAACCTGAACCCAATTACTCTTTTGAATTTCTCTGCGCCTGCTGTTAGCCAAGCCGGCATCGGCAGCAATTACATACGGATGTGCCAGCAGGGCCAGTACCTGCCGGTGATTATAGTATTCCTTTCGTTTGCCGATTTGTAACTCCACCAACAACTCAATCAGGTTAAAGAACGAGGTATTGGCTAACGCATAACCCATGGTTACATTCAACTTATCAATGCTTTGAGGTAAACCAAATAAAACCGGCATCAATAGTTTTTCATCGGGTAATACAATCAATGTATCTTCGGGCTCTAACCCGTTCGCTAACTCTTGTTGGAGAATTTGCCCCAACAATTTTGCCTGACCAATGGGCTGCGCTGCACCAAATACTTTAATAGACTTGTTGCCTCTAAAATTAGAGGGAAAGTTGTTTGTAAAAGTTTGCTTTAAAATTTCATGTTGTTGGTACTCGCGAAAAAAATCGCCAGCCTCTTGCGTTTCGTTGTTCACGTAATACTCATCTCCATCCCAGATCACCTGGCTTCCCTTATCAACAAAATAACAAATGATTTTCTCTTCTGCTTTTGTCAACGCATTAAAACCAACAAAACGCAACCGGGTGGGTACATACTTGTTTCCCGCCAGAGCACTAATATTTTCGGCAACTTCGCGATGTACCAAACCTTCATAAGCAAGTTGCTGCGCCTGCAATTGCTGGCGGTAGGTGGTATAAAGTGTAAACAACTTATTCCACATGGACAGGAATTGTTGTTTGTTTTCGGTTATGTGATCATCAAACTCATTCCAGAATTCAAGCAGAAATCTTTTTTGATCATCTGTCAGGTAATCGAAACTGGAATCCAGTTCTTTCTGGTTTCGCAAATCACGAAAGAGTTGTTCGGCATTTACCAGGTATTTATCGATCTCATTAAAATCGAGTAGTAACATTTCGCCCCAGAAATAAAACTCATCAAAGCTCTCACGCTTCGGGCCAACTACCATGTCGTAAATATTATGTAGCCGATGTACCAATTCAAGTTTATCCGGAACCTGATACCCCGAAAACGAGGCAATAAAATCTTCAATCGTAATTAAGTGTGGTGCAAAAACCGGTTTGGTAATTACTTCTGCTAAATGTTTGCGAAAATAAAGGGTGGCCCTTCGGTTGGGAAAAACAAAAGTCAATTGCTCAAACTGTGGTTCGGTACTAACTTTCCGGGCGAGCTCTCTTAAAAACGACTCCATACTTAAAAACCTAATCGCAATTGATTTTTATTTTGTTTTGATGACTTGACAGGCTTCCCCGCTGGCACCGGAACAACTTCGCCTGTTCGGATATATAATAAATAACCCTTCACCTCCTGAAAATTCATGTTGCGCAATGTCTGCAGGTAGCTGTTAACCTGCTGCATATCGCTTTTGCTTGGATTACCGGTTTTAAAATCTATCACCACCGCTTGTTCGCCTTTCAGCAACAACCGATCCATGCGACTTTCTTCACCACCCGGCAACAACACTGGCACCTCGGTTCGCACCTCCCAGTGTTTATCAAACCAGGATGCAATTGTTTCGTTGTTGAAAAGTTCATCTACCAACTCACGGATAAGCGGCTTTTCCTGTTCATTAATTACACCGGTATGCTGCATCACCTTAAAGGTCTCATCCAAATCTTCTCGATAGCGGATGCGCGAAAAGATTGTGTGCAGGTGAATACCATATTTTATGCGGGCAGTTGTTTCACTTTCCTGCTCCTGAAAATGACCCGCAGCATGATGGCGGATTACCAATTTACTTCGCCACGAATTAGATGCGTAGTGACTGAGTGGCAGCGAGGCTACCGAAGCTTTTTTTTCCTCATCGTAACTCGACCACTCACCCGCACGCCACACTTTTTCACCGCTGTTCCATTGTGCGGCCAACTGTGGTTGCTGCACAACATTATAAAGGAGGTTTCCTACGTTACCTAATTTTTTACTTTCCTTGGAATACGGTGCAGTTACAATTAACCCATGTTCCGCTCGTGTTAGCGCTACGTATAATAAATTCAGATTATCGAGGTAACTGCGTGTACGCTCCTTGCGGTAATAATCAGCAAAAAAAGATTCCTCTAATTTACTGTTGTAATTAACCGGCAAAAAACCTGTTTTGTCAAATGGAGATTCATTTGATTTTACCCACATTAATGTTGCACCCCACTGATCCAAACCCCACGAACAAAACGGAATTATTACGTATTTAAACTGGAGACCTTTTGATTTATGAACCGTAATAATCTGTGCAGCATCTACATCGCTTGAAACCTGGATGGATTTTTTACGCCCGATTTCATCCCACCAATCCAGAAAAGCGCCAATATCATTTCGTTCGCGACTTGAAAAATTGAGTACTTCATTTTGAAATGTTTGCAGGTACTCCAACTCGCCAGGTTGTTTACCTAACCCGAATAACTCCACCAATGTTTCTGTCAATTCAAACAACGGAAGTTTTTTTAGTCCGGCTTTATTTTTTGTAAAGTTATCCGGAAGATTACTTTCAATTAAAGCGCGGTTTGATACGGCAAACACCTGGTGTAAATCCGTCAGGTTATTGTTTAACCGCGCATGCTCATACGAAAGTTGGGCACAGGCAATATTATCATCGGGGTTTTGCAAATAGGTAAGTGCGGCAATTAAAAAATTTATCGATCCGGCTCCATCCAGCCGCAACGATTCGTTTGAAACCACATCGTATCGAAAGTTTTCTTTTGCTGCACCCGAATGTTTGTATTCGAGCAAATGCGAAACGATTTTTTGTCCCTCTTCATTTCTGCGAACCAATATGGCTATGTCTTTTAAACTTACTCCTAGCGTTTGCAGGCGTTCCATAAAAACCGGAATGCGTTGCAGCGCAATGGTTTCCCAACCTTCGCCATCTTCATCTTTCAGAAATGTAAGGTCAACAAACCCTTCTGATTTTTTAACAATACCTTGCTCCACATCTTTATAAACCTCGGCTGAAATTGCAGCACCTGTTTCATGTGCAACCAGTTGTGCAGCTGATTGAAACACAGCATTGTTAAAGGCCACAATCTGTTTACTACTACGATAATTTTTATCAAGGTTAAAAGTTTCAACCCGATGGGCTCCCATTTCATCACCAACTTGTTTCTGTAGCAAAAACAAATCGCCCGAGCGCCATCGGTAAATGGCTTGCTTCACATCGCCAACAATAATGCTGGTATAACCTGAATCGAGGCTGTTGACAATTAATGGTTTAAAATTTTTCCATTGCAGGCCCGATGTATCCTGGAATTCGTCAATAAGAAAATTTTTATAGAACGAACCTACCTTTTCATATACAAACGGTGTATCGCTTTCGCCAATTACGGAGTTAAGAAAATAAGGCGCATCGGAAAGCAACATCATGTTATTTTCCTGTTTGTATTCCTTCAGCTTGCGCGAAATATCGGCTATCAACCCGAAGGCATAGAAATTATTGAGTACGACCTCGGCACTCAAAGCCTGCATACTATTTTTCTTATAAAACTCGTTGATCTCTTTCAGAACCGGCACCAGTTCCTTTTCTGCCAAAGCCAAAACCTCGTTACGCCTGGTTGATTTTTCGTTTACCACTCCCTTGGCAACTGTAAAATCATTTTCGGCCCGAGTGCGGCTATCCGGATAATCTTTTACACTCTTCATGGAACTCAACTTCGCAAAGTGTGTATATAAACTACCTTTTGTGGCATACTTAAAATCATTCACAGAAAGATTTGCTGCATGAATTGCATTTAGCGCATTGGTTGCCCGTGGTCGAATAAAGTTTATAAACTGGTTGCGGTGTTTGGATAACTCCGACTTCAGGTTGGTAAAGAAGTCAGTCTTCTGTGTAACTAAATCAACTTCGCTCTCCACCAACCTGAAATCTTCTTTAAAAATCTCTTTTGCAAACTCACGTAAGCCCGGCCGCACATCCCAGCCTTTGTCTTCTACCAGGTTTTGCTGGGCAAACTCTACTACCCACTCGGTAAGTTCTCTATTAGTGCCCAACTCCTCCATCAGGTTGTTGATCACCTCATCCACCACCTCATCATGTTCTACTTCCAGCCGGTAATCACCCGAAAGTCCGGCCTCGCGTGTAAACGCACGAATAACGCGTTGAAAAAATGCATCGATGGTGCTGATAGAAAACTGCGAATACTTGTGCAGGATTTCGCTGCGTATTTCCTGGGCACGCTCTTTAAAAGTTGGTGCATCCAACCCTAACTCTTTCTGAATTTCAAGCGCCAGGTCTTCAGAACGATCATTCGAAAAATCATCCAGGTAAGCCAGGATGCGATCCTTCATTTCCTGCGTTGATTTGTTGGTAAACGTAACCGCCAGAATATGTTTAAAGTAATCGGCCCGAAACCGCAACGCCAGCAGCAGGAATTGTTTGGCCAGGGTACGGGTTTTACCCGATCCGGCCGATGAACGATATATGGAAAATGGTTTAGTCAAAAATTGGTTAGTGCGTTTATGGTTACTATTTACGCAAAATAGATTGAATGAACATATACTTTTGAAGATGATGCAAATTTTATATCTTGAACAATTAACCCATGCGCAAACTCTACTTTTTTCTACCAAAGCTTTATTATTCGTTTCCGGTACAGTTGCTTTTAAATAACTTCAGACGCAACCATGTGTTAATACTTTGCTGGATAATTCTGTTTGCCATGATAACCGGCAACTTTGGCAAATACCTGGGTATTCCTTATCTCTTTCTCGATCCCGAATACCTGAACAAAGTTGGTTTTGCAAGTTTTTTTATGATGGGTTTGCTTACGGCAGGTTTTAGTATGGCCTTCCACATAACCGGGTATATTTCTGATGGCCACCGGTTTTCGTTTATTGGCACACTGCCAAACCCGTTTAAGAAATTTACCATCAATAACTCCATTATACCTGTTGTATTCCTGATTACTTATGTATATCAGATTATCGGATTTCAGATTAACAACGAATACAGCAGCGAGTATGGATTAATTAAAAACCTGGGCGGCCTCTTTACCGGTTACATCACCATGACGGTAATCTTCTCCCTATACTTCCGGTTTACCAATAAAGATATTTTTAAATATGTAGTGTGCCGCATTGATGAAAAGATTAAGCAGAACGTAAAAGTTACGCGTGCCAGTGCCATGCATAAGTTAGACATCGTGCGCAAAAAACAAGTACGCGTAGATTATTACCTGGACGGCAAGCTGAAGGTTAACTCCGTTGAACCCAGTTCGTTTTATGACAAGGCAACCATTTTACAGGTATTTGATCAAAATCATTTTAACCTGGTGGTAATAGAACTTTTTATCTTTGCCATGGTCTTGCTGTTAGGGATTTTTAAAGATTACCCAGCCTTTCAGATTCCGGCTGCCTGCAGCTTTATGATCTTCCTTACTATTTTTGTTATGCTATCCGGAGCCTTTTCCTATTGGTTTGGGGGGTGGTCGGCCACAAGTGGCCTTATCCTATTCATGGTTTTAAATCATTTGGTAGGCGAAGATTTTTTCTCTAAAAAATATGAAGCTTTTGGCCTGGATTATGGTGTGCAACCGGCCGAGTACTCCATAAAAACACTGCCCCAACAATTGGATAGTGTAAATATGGAGGCTGACCGCCAAGTGGTACTTACACAACTGGAGAATTGGCGTAAAAAATTCGGCACTACAAAACCCAAAATGATTTTTCTCTGCGCCAGTGGTGGCGGTAAACGCGCATCGTTGTGGACTTTAAATGCATTGCAAACCATGGATAGCCTGAGCCACGGTAAGCTGATGGAAAGTAGTGTATTAATTACGGGTGCATCGGGTGGGTTAATTGGTGCCAGTTATTTCCGGGAGTTGAAACTACGTGAAAAACAAGGTGAGCGTATACAACCATATAGCAACAGCCATCGACAAAAAATTTCGAGCGATAATTTAAACCCATTAATTTTCAGTTTGCTTGCCAACGATTTGTTTGTAGGCTTTACCAAGTTTGAATATGCCGGCAAGGCCTACCAACGCGACCGTGCGTTTACCTTTGAAGATCAACTCAATCAAATTACCGAGGGGCTTATGGACAGGCCCATTGTAAGTTACCAGCAACCAGAACTGGAAGGAATTATACCCATGATAATACTAACTCCTACCGTTGTTAATGATGGCCGCAAAATGTACATCGCATCGCGCCCGGTTTCATTTATGAATGCCGAACTGAACAACATGCCGGGCTATTCGCAGCGAAAATTAAGTGGTGTGGACTTCCATCGGTTTTTCAAAAATCAGGATGCAGAAGATTTACGTTTTCTTTCTGCTTTACGGATGAGTGCCACCTTTCCGTACATAACACCCAACACTACTTTACCCACCGAACCACCCATTCAGATTATGGATGCCGGTATTTCTGATAACTTTGGCTTATCGGACGCAGTACGTTTTTTATATGCTTTTCGTGAATGGGTTTCAGAAAATACCAGTGGCGTAATTTTTCTTTCCATTCGCGATTCGCCCAAAATGGGAACCATTTTAGCAAAAAAAGGCCAAACCATTATTGATGATATGACCCAGCCCATTAGCAGCGTGTACAATAACTTTGAAAATTTTCAGGACATTACCAGCGATTTGCTGATAGGCCAGGCGCATAGTTGGATGACTGTGCCCATACATCGGGTCGATATTCAATATCAGGCCGAAAACTATGTGCCTATTTTACAAAAAATGGATAGCATCCGCCAAAATAGCACCCGTGCTTCCCTTAGCTGGCGGTTAACCACACGCGAAAAGGATGGAATTGTGCGCAACATTCAATCTGCTCAAAATCGTTCGGAAATAAATAAACTAATCGAACTACTAAATTGAAAACGCTCACCTTTTTGCTGATAACATTGGTCGTATCGAGCGTTAATTATTTAAGCGCCCAAACATTCAGGCAGGCGTTTGCCGATAGTTTATACACCGAATTGCAAAAAAATGACAATGGTACTTTACAAGCCGACTTATACAATCAATTAGCACGCTTGTACTACGATCAAGATATAAAAAAATCGCTAACCTTTGGCGATAGCGCCCTTCGAATAGCCAGCCGCAATAAGTACAGCAAGGGAATTAAGGAAGCACAAAATATCCTTCAACGCGTAAATCAACGCATGGGTATTTATTCTACGGCTTTTGAATACACCCTCGATAACCTGATTCGAACCGAGCATGATATGGACACTGCCCAAATGCTTGACTCGTACATTACCATGGGTAATATTAACTCCAATATGGAAAACTATGGCGAAGCCCAATTATATTTCCATAAAGCATTGGCATTAGCACAAAAATCAAGATCAACCCAGCAAGCCAATATTATGAATTACATTGGCCGGGCACATGGAAAACTAATGCGTTTTGATAGTGCCGAACATTGGATTAAACGTGCGTTACGCTTGGAAATTTTGCAGCCACAACCCGGTGCCACATTGGCATACATCTACAATAACCTGGGCGAGATACACCTCTATCAGAAAGAATATGACAGTGCCTTGTTTTTTTACAACCAGGCTGCCCTCGATTCTGCACGCACCAATCTTTACGGGCGCACCTTTACGCTAATTGGCCTTGCACAGATTTACCACGCTCAACAGCAACCCGAAAAAGCCATAGCTGCACTGGAGGCCAGCCTGGCTATCTCACTTAAAAATTCATATCGCGACAAAACACGTGAAGCATACGGCCTGTTGTACCCCATCTATGAAGAACGTGGCGAGTTTAAAAAAGCATTTGATTACTATCGCCTGTTTGTAACGTATCGCGATAGTGTTTTTAACGCGAGCTTAACGCAATACATCGAAAACCAAAACATTTCCTTGGAAAACGAAAGCCTGCGCAGGGAAACAGAACTAAAAGATTCGCGCCTGAGGCAGCAGCGCCTCATGCTGTGGATGATAGCCCTGGCTGCATTGCTAACCATACCCCTTGCATTTTCGCTGTTGTATGCATACCGGCTACGCACCCGATCCAACAATTTGCTACGCAACTACAACCATGACTTAAAAAATAAAGTACAAGAGCGTACACAAGAACTTACTAAAACCAACATTGAATTAGCCCGCCATAACAACCAATTGGAAGAGTACCAGTTTATTACCGCACACAACCTGCGCGGGCCGGTAGCACGCATACTGGGCCTCATAAATATTATCAATGGCAACTCATTTCAGTGGCCGCGCGATAAGGAAGTGGTTGATAAACTTACACAGGCCACGGTAGATCTGGATAATATTGTGCATGACCTTAGTCATGTGTTGCACGTAAAGCGAGTAGGTACCAGCACTTACGAACCCGTTATTTTAAGCAAGCGCGTATTGCGCATAAAAAGTACACTCAAAGATTTAATTCTGGATTCCGGAACCGTATTTCAGGAAGACTACACGCAGGTGGATACTATTTCTACCATACCCACATACATTGAAAGCATTTTGTATAATCTGATAGCCAATGCAATTAAATTTCGTTCGCCTGAACGTAAACCAGTTGTTACCATTAAAACTTTTGCGAGCGAAAATCAGGTAGCTATTCACATACGCGATAATGGCCTGGGTATAGATTTACCTTTAGTGCGCGATAAGCTCTACGGTTTATACCAGCGGTTTCATACACATGTAGAGGGGCGCGGATTAGGTTTGTATCTTGTAAAAGCGCAGGTAGATGCTTTAAGTGGCAGCATTGAAATTGAAAGCGCTCCCGATAAAGGCACAACCTTCAGAATCAGGTTTCCGCGTAACAGTTAGTTTGTTCTCTAAAAGTTAATTTACCGGACCTGCTTAAATATAATTCCGGATTAAATTATTAATACTTTAATACCTGGCCACTGCGCACACCCGTATGCTTTCCGGTATCCACAACCACTTCGCCATTCACCAACACGTATTTAAAGCCGGTTGAATAGGCATGTGGATTAGTGAATGTTGCTGCATCGCCCACGGTTTGCGCATCAAAAACTACTATATCGGCAGCCATTCCTTCACGCAACAATCCACGATCGCGTAAATTAAATTTTTGAGCCGGTAAGGATGTCATTCTCCGAATGGCTTCTTCCAACCGGATTACATTTTGCTCACGCACATATTTACCCAATACCCGGGCATTGGTTCCGTACGCACGCGGATGCGGCATACCTGAGCCATAACGGGCAATGCCGGCATCGGAAGCAATCATGTTAAATGGATATTGTAAAATGCGCGTAAGATCATCTTCATTCATACTAAAATAAACCATTTGGGTACGGTTGATTGCCCCAATCATTTCCAGAATAGTTTCTGCTTCTTCTATCGGTTTAGCTTTACGACCTCGCAACCTATTAATCTCACTAATATTTTTTCCATTTAATGTGGTATCGGGTGCATACCGCGCTACTTGTGCGTAGCTGTAATTTTTCAATTGTTTTTTCTTTAAGGTAACTGTCATTTCTTTTTTGATCTTCATGCGCGTTACCGGATCGTTGAGTCGCAGTTTCATTGAATCGCGACCACCGGCAAAAACCCACGCGGGTACTGTCGTGTCTAAGGTGGTGCTGCTGGCAATGTAAGGATATTGATCGATGGTTACATCCAACCCTTCTTTACGGGCATCATCCACCAGTTTAATGGTTTCAACCGAGCGACCCCAGTTGGGTTTGTACGTAACTTTAAAGTGCGAAATCTCCACCGGGATTTTTGCAAGCCGACCAATGTTGATGGCCTCGTTTACTGCATCCGTAACGTTATCACCTTCATCGCGAATGTGTGATGCATACACACCACCCCATTGCGCGGCCATCCGCGCCAGCGCAACTACTTCGTCCGTTTTAGAATAGGTACCCGGTATGTAAATCAACCCGGTGGATAATCCCACGGCTCCGGATTTCATGGCATCTTCTACAAGTGTTTCCATCTTTTTTAATTCATCCGAAGTGGGATCACGCTGTGCATCGCCCATCGCAGCCCTGCGCACCGTATTATGCCCGATTAAGGTAGCAATGTTGATGGAGGTTTTTACCGAATCCAATCGTGTAAAGTATTCGGCAATATTCAAATTGGAACCACCACAGTTACCCGTTACCACCGAGGTAACACCATCGTAAATAAAATTATCAGCTGTGGGCGTTGTCATTTCGCCACCTTCAATGTGTGCATGCACATCAATGAAGCCGGGCGCTACAATCAAACCTGAGGCATCAATTACTTTTTTTGCAATTGCATCTCTCAGGTTGCCAACCCTTACCACCTTTCCGTTTTGAACAGCCACATCGGCATAAAACCATGGGTTGCCGCTGCCATCAATCACTTTACCATTTAGAATTACAAGATCATACGATTGAGCATGCGCAGCTTCACAAGCCGTCAGCAGGCAAAGGGTGATAAAAAGTTTCATACGAAAAGGATTTCAGGAAGGTAAACAAACAATCGGGTTCAGAAAAACAGATTTACAAAGTTGGAGAGAAGAAATGACAGGTGTATGTTAGCTGCATGACATTAGCCGATCAGATTATATACTTCTTACAAAGTCTTAAGATTAATGCCCCAATTCCTCGTGGTGTGTGTATATTAAATCCTTACCAGCAACCCGAAGTGTTTGAATTATGTAAGCAGTTTTATAAACGCTTTTATAATGATAGCTATACCCGCACACTCATCATTGGTATTAATCCCGGTCGCTTTGGTGGTGGCCTCACGGGAATTCCTTTTACAGATCCAATTCGGTTGAAAGAAATCTGTGGAATTGAAAATACATTGCCAACCAAACCCGAACTTTCCTCTGATTTTATTTATCGGATGATACACGCATACGGTGGTGCCCATGCATTCTATGATAAATTTTATTTTACCTCGGTTTCACCTTTAGGTTTTACACAAAAAGATAAAAACCTGAACTATTACGATGTACCGCTACTGCAAAAGCGGCTAAAGCCTTTCATGCAAAATTGTATGCGTACCCAGTTGAGCTGGGGTTTGAATACAGAGGTGGCGTATTGCCTGGGCGAAGGTGATAACTATAAATTCCTGACCGAATGGAACCAGGAAGAGAAATTCTTCCAGCAAATCATTCCATTGCCACATCCGCGATTTATTATGCAGTATAAACGGAAGCAGCTGGATGAGTATTTGACATTGTATGTGAAGAAATTGAATTACTCAGGTAAGTAGTCACCTAACAGATTCCAATCCATACCGGTGCCCCACCCGGCACCATGGTCGCTGGTATTTTTAACTTTATGGCTATCACTGATCTTATAATCACCATAGCTCAATAGCGCCAAAACAGAACCCGGTCGTAAATGTTCGCTTGCCCAGCTCAACGGTGAATTACCATGTGCATCCTTCAATGTTTTGTCGGCTCCATGCTCCAACAAAAAAGTTATGATGCGTTCATCGCAATAAGCAGCTGCGCGATGTAATGGCGCTTCACCTTTGGTGCGCACATCGCGCATAAAAGCACTGGTCTCTTTTCCGGCTATGGTTTGCGCATTAACGTTAGCTCCCCGCTCTACCAATAGTTTTACCACATAATAATAATGTGGTCTTCCGGCTTTTGACACCGCAGCATGCAACGGGGTTTCATGGGTTTGTGCCACAACCGCATTTACATTTGCACCATGATTGATCAGAAAATCACAAACTTTCCAATGTCCAAAGAAAGCGGCATTACCCAGTTCTTCATCCAGATTTAAGCTTCTTAAATCGCCACCGGCTTCCAACACAGCCCGCAAACCTGTTACATCATTATAATAGACTAACCATTGCAACGGTTTAACACTACCCGCATGTAATTGGATTTTCCAATCCGAAAGTTTCAAAAACTGGAAAATGAAATCTGTACGGCCACCGCTAATAAGCTCTGAAATTTTGTTGGGATGCATACGCCTGTAATTTAGTAGCTACAAGATACCCGGTTTTCTTTTAATACCCAGTAAAAATACTCGTGGTAATCGGGCATAATAAAAACCGTGTTTAATCTGTACGACCAAACACGGTTTTGATATTAGTTAGGTTAAGCTTACTTGGTTATAAAGAAGCGGAAACCCAACGAAGGACTTAAGGAACTTGCTCCAAAAGTAAAGGTGTTCTGATTGTTGTTATCTACATCTTTGTTGGGATCGTATGAAGTGAAGCCAATACCTTGCAGCTGAAAATCAAGGGCCCACTTATCCGACAAAAAATAGGTAAAACCGGGTACTAAAGAAACACTTGTACTTCCGGTTTTAAGTTCATTCTGGCCGGTGCTTGATGTGCCCGATCCAATCTGAAAGCTTAGTGTACCTGTAAATGCAAAACGCTCGTTTGATGTAAACTTATAATACCGTGCAAACGGCCCCACCTGGAAAGTACTGTTTTTGGTTTCGGCTGAACCCTCGTATTGAGATTTGCCTGATCCAATACCCAACTGTAGCCCAACCTCCAGGTTATCAATAACAAAATAACCTGCAGATGGCCTAAAGTTTAATGAAGATGAAGAGTAGTCCACATTACCATATACATTCTCGCTCTTATTGGAGGAATATTCTAATCCACCCGCCAGGCTAATGCTACCAGCTGTGGTTTGCGCCCATAAACCTGCGCTTACAAACATCATTGCTAAAAGTAATCCTGTTCTTTTCATATAAATTGGGTTTAAAAATTTGTGTGCAACTTAACAACAATTATACCAGTTAACCTAAAGTATGCTTAGAATACCGATAGACCAAGAAAAATCTGGAGTTTAAAACGCATATATGCGCTGCAGGTTGTCAATTTGTTAGTCATCCTGAAAAGGGCGTTTCTTAATCATACCACCCTTTATATCGTTTACACTATTCTCAACTACAAAAGCATCGTGATCAATTTTAGTAATCAATGTTTTTAATCGTTGCAATTCCAGCCGGGTTATTACCGAATAGATTACATCTACATCCGTACTGCGATGTCCTTTCTTTCCAAAGCCACTTTTACCTTTTAAAATTGTAACTCCCCGGCCTAGCTTATTTACAATAGCGTCTTTAATTTCTTCGCTTTTCTCAGAAATTATCATCACGCTGGTGTATTCTTCAATTCCGTGTACAACAAAATCCACCGATTTTGATGCTACCAGGTAAGTAAGTATCGCATATAAGGCTGTTTCAATATTGATAATGTAAGCAGCTGTTGAAAAAATAAGAATGTTGAATCCGAGAATTACATCGCCAACGGTTAATGTTGTTTTTCGGCTGGAGTAAATTGCCAATACCTCAGTACCGTCAATTACACTGCCACCTCGGATAGAAAGCCCGATTCCCAAGCCCAAAAAGAAACCACCGAATACGGCTATCAGTAATTTGTCGGAAGTTATAATGGGGAAATCAATAAATGCTAACGTAACGGAAAGTAATGAAATAGCGATCAAAGTTTTAAACGCAAACTTTTTAGAAATCTGCATGTAGCCGATTACCATAAAAGGCAAGTTAATCAGTACTACCAATAGCGAAAGATCTACTCCCGAAAGTATATTTACCAGCAGCGAAATCCCCATTACACCACCATCCAAAAACCGGTTTGGCAACAAAAAGCCCTTCAAACCAAAACCAGCGGCTGCAACACCTAACAAAATAAATATGGTATCCTTTATTCCACGCTCAATATTAATTCTGCGTAAGCGTAGTTGTTGTAATTGTCTAAATCGATCGATGGTACTCATATTGGTAAGATAGAGAATAGATTATATGCAGGGCAAATTTTTATGTACCGATTTATCGCAGCATATTTACCGCCTGCATGACCTCTCATCAACACCTTCAACACCAACTTGAACTGATTAAACTTGAACGCGCTGCCGATCTGGAGCAGTACCGCCAAAAAGTTTTATTACGATCGCTTACACAACGGGTAAAAGATGGCGTTACCTGGTACCCGGTACGATTAGTACGCAATTACATTGGTACAGGAGAGCGAATTATTATAGAAGTGGAACGCGTACATCCTTCCGATAAACCACATAGTTTTCAAAGCGGCAAATCCGTCAATGTATTCTGCAATGCATCGGGTAAACCCGATAAGCAACACCTGCAAGGGGTAATCAATTATGTGCAAGACAATACACTCGTAATTACCATTAACCCCGATGACCTGCCCGATTGGATGGACGATGGTAACCTGGGTGTGGATGTGATGTTTGATGAAATGACGTACAAAGAAATGGAGTACGCATTAAAGGCGGTTAGCAAGGCTGAAGACAATCGGATTGCAGAATTGCGGGAGTTGTTTCTTGGTGCTGCCACTCCGGTTCAATCAACTGAAGTTGAATCGTTGCCAACACCGCAGTTAAATCAAAGTCAGCAAGCAGCACTACAAAAAATTTTACAAGCGCAAGATGTAGCTTTTATTCATGGCCCGCCCGGCACGGGCAAGACAACTACATTGGTTCAAGCCATTGTACAAACACAACGCAACGAAGGCCAGGTGTTAGTGAGTACACCTAGCAATGCTGCCATTGATTTACTGGTAGAAAAATTAAGTGAACAAGGTTTAAATGTGGTGCGCATTGGCCATCCGGCACGCGTTACCGAACAAACTTTAAGCAAAACACTGGATGCACGCATTGCTGAGCATACACATTATGATGAATTGCGTGCATTGCGCAAACGGATTGAAAAAGTACGATCGGAAGCTTCCAAATTTAAACGCACGTTTGGCCACCATGAACGTGAACACCGCAGGTTACTGAAGGAAGAGGCAAAATTATTGAAGGCGGATGCAGATATGCTGGAGTTTTATATGGTGAACGATGTGCTGCAACAAGCACAGGCAATTTGCTGTACGTTAGTGGGGGCCTCGCATCCGGTACTGCGTGGGCGAAAATTCAAAACTGTTTTTATCGATGAAGCCGCTCAATCATTAGAAGTTGCCTGTTGGATACCGATGTTACGCGCGCAGCGGGTAATATTGGCGGGCGATCATTGTCAATTACCACCCACTATAAAATCGAACGAAGCTGCTAAAGCCGGATTAGCTGTTACCTTGTTTGAACGCGGAATTGAAAAACATCCGCAAGCAGCTTCCTTGTTGCAGATTCAATACCGCATGCACGAAGCTATTATGAAATTTCCTTCGCAATGGTTTTACGAGGGCAAGTTAGTAGCACATCCAGCCGTTAAGGCAGGTTTGTTAAAACCGCATCAACAACCGGTTGAGTTTATTGACACAGCAGGTTGTGGGTTTACAGAAAAACAAGACCCCGAAACGTTGAGTCGGTATAATGCAGAAGAAGCCGCACTGGTAATTCGCGAAACTGAAAAGTTGGTAGAAGATTTTGGTGCGGAAGTCTGGCGCGAACAACAGATTACATTAGGGATTATTACTCCATACCGCGCACAGGTTGACTATCTGAATAAATTAGCTGCGGCATCTTCCATACTCGAACCACTCGGCAAACTAATAACAATCCACACAGTAGATGCCTTTCAAGGACAAGAACGCGATGCGATTGTGATCAGCTTTGTAAGAAGTAACGATAAAGCTGAAGTTGGATTTTTGGCTGACATCCGCAGAACGAATGTGGCTATGACCCGCGCCCGAAAAAAATTATTGATGATTGGCGATAGCGCTACACTGGCCGCGCATCCGTTTTACGAGGCGTTGCTCGATTATGTGCAGCAAAATGAATTTTATAAAAGTGCGTTTGAGGTTTGATTCAATGTTTATAAGGTACTTTACTTACAAGTATCAGTAATTCATGTGTGGCTGCCTACCAAATTATTTTCTTTGTTTCGTGTATAGCCAACATCTCAAAATGCTCGCGGGAAGTCATGGCAGCCCTGGTTATTGGTTCAAGTTGTCTAAAGTCTTCAAAGTTTTCAAGGTAATAAAGTATATATCCATGGGCCGATACCAAATCAAATAACTCAAACCGTTCATCTGAAGTTAGCCGCTTATAACATTCAATCATTAAATTGGGCTTATAACGGTTTAGTATCTCCGGAATAGTTTTAATAATTTCTTTATCGTAACCCTCGGCATCAATTTTCACCAGGCATAGCTGCTCTAATTTTTCCGCGTAATGGTTGAATAAATAATTCTGCAGGTTCTTACCCACAACTTCCAGCACATAATTGTGCTTATGGTTTTTGTTCTTGATTTGAGACAGAAAACCACCATTGCAGAATGAGGCATCGGAATAGTTAAACTCAAAAACACCATCTCCTTTTGTGGCCGCAAAGCACAGCGGCACAATATTGGTCTTATCGGGATTAAGCGTTGAGTTTTTTTCCAAAATCTTAAATACATACTTATTGGGCTCAAGCCCCAATACAAGCCCAGCTTTACCTACTGCCAATGCCATAGGCACAGTAGTATCACCTGTATGAGCACCAATTCCTGCCGGTGTGGTAATTTTTTTATAAAAATCTATGTTGGACAGCGTTATTTTTTTTGGCTTTTCAAAGGGGTGCAACCACTGTGCATAATCTACTATTCCCAATCCTTCTATTTTAAATTGGTTAATCTCAAATCCGTATTCACCAAAAGTTCGTTTTAGCTTTCGCCTTTCCAATGCTTTGCGTAAAAAATTCATAGTTGAAAATAAACGCACCAAAATACATGCTCTAATTGAATTAAACCAAAAAACCGGACAAGGTTAATTTAATCGACTCACCGTCCTAAACCCTTCTCGTACAGCTTAATCCATTCTTGCGGTTTTACTTTTTTGGCCAGTTCGCCAAAAAGTTTTACGGGTACATCGTCAGGTTTTTTAAACCGGATACACGATTTACCCATATCCAGTTTTTTGTCGCTGTGTTTTTTGAATTCTTTTACAAACCAATCGTGCAGTGCACCCGCATAAACCGCCATGTGATAAACGGCAATATGATTCTTTTGTGAAGCAATGCTAATAAAAGGTAATGCATCTTTAGGATTAGTGTGATACCCAGCCGGGTATAATGTATGTGGTACTACGTAACTGATCATGCCATACTGCATGGTTTCTTCAAATCCTTTGGGAAGATTTTTTTTAATTTCTTTTCGCAAAGCCGCGATAATCTCGGCACGCTCATCGGGCAAAGTTGAAAGATAATCGTCAACAGTTTTGGCTCTTGATTGCATAAATACTCTTTATTGATTAACGGTGCTGATCTATTAAAATAACATTTCCATCCGGGTCGGTTAATGTAATGCTGGCTGGACCGGAAGTATTAGTATCCGCCTGCGAAGTTAATTTGATTCCGCTTTGTTGCAGGTGTTGTTGAATCTTTCGAACATCATCAAAAGGGTCAACATCTTTCCCGTTCTCATTCCAACCGGGGTTAAAGGTTAAAATATTTCCTTCAAGCATTCCTTGAAACAATCCTATCAATGCATGCTCATTCTTCATGATGAGGTAATTCATTTTTAAATCGCCACCTAAAACAGTAAAGCCCAGGTTTTCATAAAATTGTTTAGAGGCCTTAATGTCCTTGACACTCAGGCTTACCGAAAATGCTCCTAGTTTCATGGGTGTTTTTGTTTGTTGGTAGTTAAAGGTATTGGGTTCTTTTACAGTATCCATTTTAAAAGCAAAGGCAAAACAGAACGCATGGCAAGGGCCATACCGTATACTATAATCTTTTTCATCGTCTGTTTCATTTTAGTGAGTGGCTTGTGAGGGTGGCAGGAATTCTTTTTTTCGAAGTAAGCCCGCAACAATTAACGATATAAGTAATCCAACCGGAAAAATTTCCATCAATGTTATTCCAAAGCGAATAAGTGGATTTTCATACATTACTTTGAAGTCTTCCATTCTTTGAGTTTGTTCTTGAAGTTCAGTTTCATTTTTACTATTTTCTTTAATCTTGCTCAACTCATGGGTGTACATGGCTTCGCTATAACCTTTTGAAACCGTGCGGTAAGCCACCTCCCACGAAAGTGCATAGACAACAGACGCGACTCCTGTTATAAGAAGTCCCATCTTAAATGCCGTACCGAAACTGATAATACCCTGCAATTTGTTGTCGCGATAGTTTTTTACACCGAAAAAAATCAAGGATAAGGCAATGATCATGGAGGTATAGCCCACCCACATGCCATTGTCAAACGTTATAATACCCTGATCAAATAAGGGTGCCCCAATAAAGAACGTTGCCCCGACAATAATACCCGCAATTAGACCGTAGATGATGACAATTTTTTTCATACGTTTTTATTTTTTGCTCAAACCAACGCGAGTTAAGGGCAAAATCCTTCACCCGAACGGGTGATTTGATAGAAATATAATGGAAATCGCACGAAAGTGGGAACCCGTTACTAGCTTCTGGTTACTGGTGGCAGGCTTAACGAGTCAACTTAACTTATAATTTTTGAGATACTTCGCGCAACCAGTAACGAGCAACCAGCGACAAGAAACTAGGGAATCAACCTCAACTCTTTACCCCGTTGCACCGCCTGCGTTCTGCGGCTTACTTCCAGCTTCAGAAACAGGTTAGAGGTGTGGGTCTTGATCGTATTTAGGGAAACAAAAAGTTTATCGGCAATCTGCTGGTTGGTTAACCCCTGGGCCATCAGCTCTAATACTTCATGTTCGCGTTTGCTGATGCCTAGCCTTTGTAATTCCGCTTCGTTCAAAACAAATTCAGGCCCTGCATGTACTGTAACAACCTTTTTGGTAGTAAGCCTTAAACCCACCCAAACGCCTAACACAGTAAAGCCCAGCGCCAAAATACCCACATAAAACTGAATGGATAAATCGTGCACAAAAAATTTATACTCTAAATACTGGAGCAGAAAAACCAATGCAGCCAAAGAAAGCCCGTAAATAAATATGATGCGTTTCATCAACAACTTAGTGCATAAAAATAAATTGTTTTACGATAGGGCACAAAAAAGCAACAGATTGATAGCGGTATAACAAGTGGCACTTGTGGTAGTTGCGCCAACTATAGGGGTTTGGCCTACCCTTTGTTTTCTGATGCGTATAATTCATAAAACAAAATGCTATGAAAACGCTGTGGATGAAAACTATCGTGCTGTTGTTGCTGGGAGCAGCAACTGTACACGCGCAGAATCGCGAAGAAGTGCCAGGCGATAATTTCAGCCTGGAGGGTGCGCTCGAACTATTTAAGAAGTCCGCTTCGCCCGAAGAGTTTGAACGATTATTAAATCTGCCAGAATCAGAAGTAAATAACCTGGACCTGAATGGTGACGGTAACATTGATTACATTCGGGTTATCGATCGCCACGAAGGCGCTATTCACACCTTTACCTTGCAGGCTGTTATCTCCAGAAACGAGTTTCAGGATGTTGCTGTTATTTCGCTTGAGAAACTTGAAAACGGAAAGGCCATTCTGCAAATAACAGGCGATGCCGATGTATATGGCATTGAAACCATTATTGAACCTACCACCGAAGTTCGAATTAATGCCGGTACTACCACTACCCACACGTATGTGAACGTTTGGAACTGGCCATTTGTGCAATATGTATATAGCCCATTCTACTCACCGTGGGTATCGCCCTGGTATTGGGATTATTGGCCAATCTGGTGGCGCCCCTGGAGACCGGTTGCCTACATTACTTATTACCCACGTTGGCATGTCTATCGTCCTTACTATCGATATTGCGATGCACCCCGTATCCGGTATGCCAGCAGGATTTATTATCCGCACCGCACTACCTCGGTAATCGTATATAACCGCCATCGCGATCAGATCAGTACGTACCGCTCCACGCGAACCGTGTATGGCGATTCGCGCGAGCGGGATAGTCGAACTATGCGCTATGAGAATCGCAATCGCAGTGTTAACAACCGTAGCCGGGAATATGGTCGTGAGGAAGGCCGCGAACGTAACACCAACACGCAATGGCGTGGTGCTGAGAATCGCAACCGTGAAACAACCGAGTGGCGAAATAGAGGTAACTCCGGTTCGAACGATAACAGAACACGCACAACTGAAAGAACTACATCCAGAAGTTTTGGCGAACGTTCTTCCAACCAGAGTAACAACCGTGTGTTTGAACCACCACGCGAAAACCGCTCGGGTAATTCGGGCGGTGGCAACAGCCGGCCGGAAGTAAGACAGGAGTCGCGCTCCTCGCAACCATCGGTAAGACCAAGTGAACCGCGACAATCATCGGGCGGACAATCACAACGGTCTAACGCAGGGCCGGGCTCAGGATCATCCGGGTCAGGATCGGGTAAGCGGGGTCGGGATTAATAGTTGAATGTTGAAATAAAAATAGTCGCTTGTTGAGCGACTATTTTTGTTTTATACCAATGCAGTTGCGGATCGAGTACGACTTATCATTTCTAAATTTAAGTTAACTTAGCCTACTAAAACCACTTACTTATGTTCTTACTTGTCGGAATTGTAATTATTCTTTTAATCGGAGCTGTTCTCACCTACAACAACCTGGTTGGCTCGCGCAATGCTGTTGAAAATGCGTTTGGAACCATCGATGTAATGTTGAAAAAGCGTTACGACCTTTTACCCAACCTGGTGGAAGTTACCAAAACCTACATGAAACATGAGAGCGACATCTTTACCAAACTGGCCGATTTGCGCGCCCGTGCCAATACGGCCAACTCTACCGATGAAAAAGTGGCCATCGAAAATCAAATCTCCAGTACGGTAAAAGGTTTAATGGTGTCAGTAGAAAATTATCCGGATCTAAAAGCCAGCGAACAGTTTACCATGTTGCAACGAAGCTGGAACGAAACCGAAGAACAAATCTCGGCTGCACGCAGAGCCTACAATGCCGCAGTAACAGCTTACAATAATGCCGTAGATAAATTCCCGTCTAATATTTTTGCAGGCATTTTCAATTTTAAACGCAAAGAAGTTTTTGTAATTGCTGAAGCCGAACGCCAGAATGTAAGCGCGAAAGCGTTGTTCAATTCGTAACGCATGCACAGCATTACCGACTTTAAGTCGTTTTACGAAACTGCGCTGCAATCCAATCTGGCTGAACTGGAAACCAGCCGCAAGACTATTGCCGGTAAAATAAAACTGTATGGTTTAATAGGTATTGGTATCGGCCTGGCTTTTATGGCATTTAAGATAAGCGCGTGGCCACTAATACTTGCCGGTGTGGGCCTGTTTTTCTTCTATCAATATCATGCTAAACAGTATCGCCATAGTTACAAAACCAAAATTGTTGCGGCTATTGCCCAAGCGCATGGGTTAAGTTATAATCATTTGGCATGCATCAGTCGCGCGGATTATGATCGCAGTAAAATTTTTACCACACGGCCCGATAGATATTGGGGCGATGATTTACTTACCGGCACAGTAGATAAAACCGGTATTCGGTTTTCTGAATTACACACACAATATAGATCGGGTGGAAAAAATAAATCGTATCATACCATCTTCAGAGGGATATTTTTTATTGCCGATTTCAACAAACATTTTATTGGTGAAACGTTTGTGTTGCCCGATGTATCGGAGAATGTGTTTGGCAGCACGCTGGGTGGCTTCTTTCAAAAAATGAATATGATGCGGCCACAATTAATAAAGCTTGAAGATGTGGTGTTTGAAAAGAACTTTGCCATTTATAGTACCGACCAGGTAGAAGCGCGCTACATTCTCTCGCCTGCGTTAATGCAACGCATTCTTAACCTTAAGAAAAAATTCAACACCCAAGTAGCCTTGTCGTTTATTGGCTCGCATGTTTACATTGCCATTACCATTAACAAAAATCTGTTTGAAGCACCGTGGTTGTTTAGTACAGCCGATAACTACAACCAATTGGAAGAGTTTCATACTTACCTCATGCGGTTTGTAGAGATTGTAGAAATACTGGATTTAAATACGAGAATCTGGACGAAAGAATAACGTTATGAAACATGTAATTGTACTTCTGATTTTACTGCCCACATTAGGTTACAGCCAAACCCCAACCGAATTAGCTGACCTGCAACTGAAAGGTTATAACGAGCGTAACATTGAGTTGTTTCTGGAAGCATACAGCGACACCGTGAAGGTTTATAATTTTCCGAACCAATTATTATACACAGGCAAAGCGATCATGCGGCAGAATTATACCGGCATGTTTGCTAACCTTACCGATCTGCATTGTACCATTAAAAGCCGAATGGTAGTAGGCAATACAGTAATAGACGAAGAACAGGTTTTATTCCGGAAAGGGCAGCCCGAGTTACATGCAGTGGCGATTTATAAAATCGCGAATGGAAAGATTCAGGAAGTGTATTTTATAGCGGAACGATGAGGAAGAAGTAAAAATATAAAGGCAGAGGCGGGATGCTTGCGCTTGAAAAGGAGATTAAGCTTCAAAATACGTTAACCAAGCAAACAAATTCTCACAAACTGAAGTGCCGGTTGCCCCCCATTTTGATTATAAGGTATTTGACTTTTAAATAACACATCTACTTCAACCAATACCGGGCTGAAAGCGAAAGTACCATATAGCGGGCGGGCTTTTCTGAGGCGGTTGAGGTGAATGTCTGATCGTAAATGGGCGTGAAAATATAACTGTATCCTAAATCAATACTCAACGGCTTTATTACCTGATACCGTATTTGCGAAACTGCTCCAAGCAACACGTTTGTAAAACCATCCGCTGTCTTGTCTTCAGCATTCAATATCATACCTCCTGTTGTAGTGTATGTGTAAGTATAGCGTTTTACATTGGCAGCCATAATTACATGCGCATTCAATCCGGCCGAGGCAGTCCATTTTTTTGCAAATGAATAATCGGCTGTTGCGGGGAGGGTTAGATAAGTAACCTGAGTTTCGCCTTGATCGGATGGCATTCCAACTGGGGTTGGTGAGTTAATTGGGAATCTGATAAGGCCAGGCGTAGTCTGAATGGGTGTTCCAATTATTATTGGCGTACCCCAAGGATCTGGATTTGAAGGTTGAACTCCAGGAAGAATAAATTGATTGTTATTTGAAGAAATAATTAATTTTTGAATGTACCTAAAGTATGTTGCGGATACACCGGCAGAAATTGAGAATTTTTGGTTGAGCGCATAGTGCGCCAAAAACCCACCCTGTAAGCCGGGCGAAGTCTCAAATTTTTGATCGAGATAAGCTGTATTTAATAAGTACTGGTAAACCCTGTGCTGTTACTGATAACCGGATTTACGCGGGGCTGGATTACATCATTAATAAAGGGCATATTAACTCCCGCAGAAAAAGAAAATTTTACTTGCTGACTGAAGCCGGGCGAGCTTAAAAGTGTAGCGAGCGCCAAAACAAAAATTCTTTTCATAGGGGGAAGCGAGACCGAAAATACAATTTTTAAAATGCTTCGCAAACAGCGGTTATGAAGAGTTGAGGATTAAAAATTGGGGATGGGTGCCAGGTCGAGAGATCTGACAACGAAAATGATTTTTAATGAACAACAACAGGCACCATACCTTTGATTCTCTTATGATCCTCGAATCCATGCCACATTTTATCAGCATCTTGCGTGATAAAAAAATAAACTGGATCAAACTTTTCTACGGCATATCTCGCAACAATTAATTTAGAATTATGGTCATTTGAAGATTGCAACACAACTAATTTAGTAACTTGATTAGAATTGATACCATTAGGTAAATGTTTAGGTTTTGATATCTCATTGGTGATAAAGTGTACTATTTTATCAGTTCCATCCATGTATGTATACTGCCAAAGGCCTTCAATTGGTCGCATCATTTGTTGTAACTTTTCATTAGCTAATTCAGCATTATTCCTCTGTTTCAATTTCTCCTCTTCCGCTTTCGTTATAAGATCATCTTTTCTTCCTATCTCCACTTTAAGTCCCTCAATAGTTTGGGAATATGTTTTTTCGGTTTCAGTCATTCTTTTCTGAATATCTGCATACTCTTGAGCTTTCTGAGAAGCCGTGTTTACATCGGAGGCCAATTCATCAATCAGTTTTTTATGTTCCTTCTTTAATTCAAAGTACTTCCCATAACTTACCGGAGTTTCCTCTGAAATTTTGAATAATCTATTATTAGTCCATTTCAGAACCAATGCATTAAACCACTCTACACCCATTCTAAAAAGAGGCATCAGAAATGTGTATCCTAATGCAACTAAAATTGGAATACACCATGACCAGTTGTTTGTGTTAGCGTATATAAAATCAATTAAATTAGAGTATCCCTTTGTCTTTAAATCTGCTGAATCAAACCAAAATAAAGCAAGGGTAACTTCCCAATTAAATGTCAACCAGGCCACTATAAAGGAGAATATGAATGGGTTTGTTAATCTTTCCTTAATGGAATCGAATATTGATTCAAGTCTTTCCATATTTTGATTGATTTAATAGTGAAACATAGTTCTCTCCTTCAATCACCCCGCCCATCCTTCTCTATCCAAACTCCGATACTGTATCGCTTCTGCCAGGTGTTCAATCTTTATCTCAGAAGTGCCGGCCAGGTCAGCAATGGTGCGCGAAACTTTCAAAATGCGATCGTAGGCGCGGGCACTTAATCCCAAACGTTCCATCGCGGTTTTTAAAAGTGTTCGGCCGGCATCGTTAATTACACAAATATCTTTTACCAGGTTGCTTGGCATCATAGCATTGCAATAAATGTGCTTTTGATCTTTAAAACGTTCGCTCTGTATTTCGCGAGCCTTCACTACCCGTTCGCGAATTTCCTGGCTGGTTTCATTCTTTCGTTGTGTGGTCATCTGATCGAAACTTACCGGAACTACTTCCACATGCAAATCAATACGATCTAACAACGGGCCGCTTACTTTACTTAGATAGCGTTGCACCACACCCGGTGCGCATACACATTCCTTTTCAGGATGGTTGTAATAACCGCACGGACACGGATTCATACTCGCAACCAACATGAAGTTGGCCGGGTAATCAATCGAAACTTTTGCGCGCGAAATGGTAACGCGTCTTTCTTCCATCGGCTGGCGCATTACCTCCAACACGGTGCGTTTAAATTCAGGCAACTCATCCAAAAACAAAACTCCATTATGCGATAATGAAATTTCTCCGGGTTGTGGATTACCGCCACCACCAACAAGAGCCACATCACTAATGGTATGATGTGGACTTCGGAACGGTCGCGTGGTTAACAAGGTAGCATCGGCTCCCAACCGGCCAGCCACAGAATGAATCTTGGTTGTCTCCAACGCTTCATTCAAAGTAAGCGGTGGCAAAATGGATGACAATCTTTTTGCCAACATAGTTTTGCCGGCACCAGGCGGACCAATCATAATTACATTGTGGCCACCGGCAGCCGCTATTTCCAATGAGCGCTTAATGTTTTCCTGACCTTGTACATCTTTAAAGTCAGCATCGTAATTATTGAGTTTGCTTTGAAATACTTCGCGGGTATCAACGCGCAGTGGCTCAATTACTTTTTTCTTTTCAAAGAAGTCGATTGCTTCCTGTAGGGTTTCTACACCAATCACATCAATATTATTAACAATTGCTGCTTCGCGGATGTTGGCTTTGGGAAGCACAAAACCTTTAAACGATTCCTTGCGCGCTTGTATAGCAATAGGCAACACCCCTTTGATGGGACGAAGGATTCCATCCAGCGAAAGCTCGCCCATTATTACATACTGATCCAGTTCTTCGGCTTCAATTTGTTCGCTGGCTTTTAGTACGGCCAATGCAATGGGCAAGTCGTAGGCACTACCCTCTTTGCGAATATCGGCCGGAGCCAGGTTAACCACCACTTTATTGCGCGGCATAAAGTATTTGAGACTTTTGAACGAAGACTCTACCCGATGTTGACTTTCTTTTACAGCCGTATCGGGCAAACCACTCATGTGGAAATCTTTACCTTGGGTAACATTAACTTCAACGGTGATGGTGCGGGCATCTACACCATATACAGCGCTGCCATAGGTTTTAGAAACCATGATGAATTATAGTCGAGATTTAAAAATTCAAAATCAGCATAATACCAAGATAAGCATCTTTAGGCTAAGACACCTCACTGGCCCAAGACTTCCTTTTCGATCAATAAAATAAGGATATGAATAATTTTAATGTGTACTTCCTGAATACGATCGGCATAGCCAAAATAGGGCACACGAATTTCTACATCGGCCAGCGGTGCCAGTTTGCCCCCATCCTTTCCGGAAAGAATAATAACCGACATTCCTTTTTCTTTTGCTGCCTGTGCAGCCTTTATCACATTTATTGAATTACCACTGGTACTAATACCCAACAGTACATCGCCTTTGTTGCCCAATGCTTCAACATAACGCGAGAATACAAACTCGTAACCATAATCGTTACTAACACAGGAAAGATGGCTGGGGTCGCTGATACAAATGGCCGGCAATGCTTTTCTGTTATCGCGATATCGTCCGGTTAGTTCTTCAGCAAAATGCATCGCATCGCAATGCGAACCACCGTTGCCACACGAAATTACCTTGCCTCCTTTATTTATTGAATCTGAAATAAGTTTAGCAGCCGCTTGTATATTTATTAAATGTTGTTGATCGGAAACAAATTGATTTAAAACGGCAGCCGCCTGTTTTAGCTCATCAGCAATAAGTGTAGTGTAGTTCATTTTGTACCAGAAGCAGGAGTTTCTTTAACCGGCTGTTTCGTGGATTGTTGTAAATCATACACCCTGGCTTTAAGCGTGTTGTTTTCATGGCGCAAAGATTCGTGTTCTTTGCGCGTTACCCGTAGTTCCACAAAATGCCAAATCACATCTATTATGAATAACACAACTCCCAGCAGCGCTCCGTATTTAAATAGTTTTACTGAGCTATAAAGGCTAAGTAAATCGCTCAAATCTTTTCTGGACTCTACATACATCACAAACATGAAAATGAAGATGTGATATAATCCGAAAATGGCAAAAAATATACGCCTACGCTGGTTCATTCAAAAGTTCGTTAATCGTAACAAACATAGGCTTTTTCAGGTAAAGCTAAAATGCAATTAGTATCAAAACCTTGCAAGGCTAATCGGTATTTTGAATGGAGACCAATTTGCGGTAAAGGCCGTTCTGACTATTTAGTTGTTCGTGTGTACCACGCTCGGCAATTTCACCATTTTGTATTACTACAATCTCATCGGCATGCTGAATGGTGCTTAGCCTGTGTGCGATTACAATAGAGGTACGGTTTTTCATTAAATTATAGAGTGCTTCCTGTACCAACTTTTCTGATTCAGAATCTAAAGCCGATGTGGCTTCGTCCAAAATCAGAATGGGCGGATTCTTTAGTACCGCCCGCGCAATGCTTAACCGCTGGCGCTGCCCGCCCGAAAGTTTGGAACCCCGCTCCCCAATCAGGGTTTGATACCCATTTTCAGTTTGCATGATGAAGTCATGCGCATTGGCAATTTTTGCAGCCTGAATTACATCGGCTTCACTTACATGTGGCATACCAAATGCAATGTTGTTAAATATGGTGTCGTTAAATAAAATTGACTCTTGTGTAACCACACCGATATGATTACGAATGCTATCCAGATCATAATCTTTTAAGGAAACACCATCAATCAACACTTCGCCTTCTGTAGGATCGTAAAACCGTGGTACCAGATCGGCCAAGGTAGATTTTCCTCCACCCGATGGACCTACCAATGCTAACGTTTTTCCTTTTGGGATTGTAAGGTTGATGTTCTTCAATACTTTTTCAGTATCGTAGGCAAAGCTTACTGCTTTAAAAGTAATCGTGCGTTCAAATGATTTTAACTCTTTTGCATCGGGTTTATTTTGGATAGCCGGCACCTGATCAATCAATGCAAAAATTCTGCGTGCCGAAGCTGTGCCGCGTTGCAACGCAGTTATACCATTCGAAAAATTCTTGGCTGGCTGAATAATTAATGCAAATACAGCCAGAAAAGTCATAAACGCTGAAGGTTTTAGGGTAGAACTTTCATTTAGCACCATATTGCCGCCAAAAAAAATTATACCCGCAATTATCATTACTCCCAAAATTTCTGAAACCGGAGATGCTAGTTCGTTTTTATAAGCTATTGATTTTACGGTTTTTCTGTAAAAACCGCTCTCCGCTTCAATTTTTGAAATCACGAAGTTGCGCGCATTAAAGGCTTTAATAACCCGCATACCTCCGAATGTTTCATCCAGAATATTGAGTATTCGCCCTAATGATTCCTGGCTTTGGGTGGCCTTACGTTTTAAGCGTTTTATAATTTCGGCTAACACACCCCCGGTAAGCGGTAATACCAACAACGTAAATAATGTTAATTGTGGTGAAATTTTAAATAGCAAAAAAAACGAGAACAAAATGGTAATAGGTTCTTTCAATACTACTTTCAGGCTATTCATTACTGCATTCTCAACTTCGTTTACATCGTTGGTAAACCGCGAGATTAAATCGCCTTTGCGTTCATTATTAAAATAACCAATATGCAGGCGTGTTACTTTGCTGAAAATATCCAGCCGGATGTTGCGCACCAGGTCCACCCGTAACTTGGTGGCAATTACCCGCTCGAGGTAGCGAAACAAATTTGCCAGTATTACACAAACAACAATCAAGGCACAAACAAACAATAGCGCTCGGAGCGGGCCATCGTGTTGCACAATTTGAATAAATATGTGATTGAATGCGCCCTTTACAAAATCTACCGTAAGCTCAAATGGTGGCATGGGTGGCGCGGATGCTGCTGCGGTTTGATTGAACAACACATCCAACATGGGCATAACCAGTACGATATTAAACGTACCAAAAACTACACCCAGTATAGAATAAAAGAAAAAGAAAACGAGGCGGGTTCGTAATTTATTAGCATATGCAAGAACTCTGAAAAATGTATTCATTCTAATACTTAAAAATCGTACGAGCGTTGCGGAATATTCCAGCGTAAAGCTAATGAAGTAAGTGTTGTATTATAATTATAAGTTGCCAGTTCGCTTGTGCTTTGCCTTACTATTTGTCTCGCATCTATAAATAAATTATGTTTTAACATATAAGAGGCATTGAAATCTACTGTAGCAATTGTATTGGAAATACCCTGACCGACTACGTTACCATATTCACGCTCGCGCAACTGGTAGCCAAGCAAGATATTACCTCCCCAATTCTCATCTGTATTATCACGGCCTATTTTAGCATAAAATGCTTTTAATGTAAAATTGATTCGAGGTAGCGGTTGGTAGCGAATAATACCCACAACTTCATTAAAGTTAGCGCCCAGCGGATGTGCCAATGCCTGCCGGTAGTTGCTGTAACTTCCATATTGTGAATAATGCGAATAAGTGTATGGCCGCACGCGATTTATTTCTGCCTGTATATCGAGGTTAGAGACGCCAAAAGCATCAATATATTTTACCCCGCCCTGAATGGCATATTTATTTGCCCACCAGCCATTGCCAGCCATGATTTCTTCCAACAGAAATTCATCCAGCACCAATTGCCCATAAAACGAAACTTTTTTAAACGCATTCCATTTAATATCGGCACCCAGTATTGCATTATCGCTACTCCCGAATTGTTGTTCGATGGCTCGGTAGAATATAACAGGGTTCAGGTAACTGAAGTCAAACGTGTTGTTATTAACCGAATCCTTCGGGCTAAATACAACTGATTCAAATAAACCAACATTTAACTTTTTACCAATATTTAACGAAGCATGATGAAATGCTATAAACTTTTCAGGATATCGTTTGTTGCCCGGGGTGCGGGCATTAGCTGCCATGCGGTTAAGTTGAAACAAGTAATTGATTTTCCATACCTTTACATTGGTGCGCAAAAAAAGATTGGGTGGGGAGTAATCGGAAAAGATCAGTGACCGGTAGCCATTACCAATAAAGGTACGATCGTTACCAAACTGCATATAAATATGTTTGCTTACGTTAAAGTCGATGTAAGCACGGGCTTCAAAAAAATCTACTCCGGTATCTTTAAATGTTTTCCAAAAACCTTCGTGGGGAACAACACGATTGCGGGTTACTTCATCGGCAACATACTGCGGTAATATGGCCTGGTTCTCGCCCACATAGGTATAGAAACCGATTTTCCGATCTACCATACCGCGTATTTCCACACCACGTGTGTTAATGGTTATTAATTCATCGCGGTTATTGTCTTTTCCTGCACCCAGGTATAAAACCGGGTTAACGTGTATATCAAACTCTGGAATATCCACGTAAGTAAGATCAGACTTCTTTTTATAGAGTTGCTTTAAAATTGGTTTTTTACTGGTATTACTTTCTGTGCGGCTCCACTCCCAACTATCGTTTCGAAAAAACTCCAGATTAAATTGATCACTGCTTGAAGTAAAAATTTCTCCACTTGCTTTCAGGGTATCTATGTATCGAACAATAGCATCGCGCTTATAGGGTTTTACGGTTGTAAATAACTGGGGGCTGATTTTTCCGGATTTGATTTCGTACCGATCCAGCCCATAATAATAATCACTATTAAGCGGAGCGTTGGTGCTTTGGGCATTGGCGATTGTATTTACAATCAATAAAACAAGAAAAACTAACCTCATAAGTACTTACCTAGAAATTGCTCTACTGATACAGCTACCATTGAAAATTCAGTTAGGACTTTTTTATCGTACGTTACCAATGATTTACCCATGCTTTTAGCTAGCGCTACAAATTCACAATCATAAGCCGAGCATGTAGATTGATTTACAAGACTCATTACATCAGTTGAGTCAACCTCAAGGTAAGATCCCAACAACTTGTTTTCTTTATTAAATATTATCCAGTTTAGCTCTTCAAGAGTATAAAATCCTTTGCGTAAATAACCAGCTGCTATGTTTCTAAATTCACTTTTACACAAATCGGGAACAATCCACTCGGGATCGGCCTCATACAATCGCGCCACTTGATCAAAGTACGGAGATTTCAGCCAGAAATAGGCAAGCACATTGGTATCAACAACAATCATTTGCGACCTTCCGATTTTGCCAACTGAATACCCTGATCATCCAAAAAACCTTTGCCCATTGCCTGAGCCTTCCGCGCCAGATCTAAAATCTTAGCGGTATTACTTTCGGTACGATGCGTATGTAGCTGAATACTTAATATAATCTCGCTGTTCAGACTACGGTTATTCCGCTTTGCCCTTGTTTTTAACTGATCGTATAGTTTTTCGGGTATTCCCTTCACCGTTATATTAGCCATATGGTTCCATTTTGGTTCCAAAATACAACCTTTCTATTTTTTGCCCAAATTGGTTGGTTTGGTCTTGCAAATCGGGACGATTTTTCTACTTTTGCAGTCCTTTAAGCAAGATTAATATGAAAAAAGGCATTCATCCTGAGTATAAAGAAGTAGTTTTCTGGGATACTTCAAGCGATTTCAAGTTTTTGAGTCGCTCTACGTCAGTTCCAAAAGAAACCATCAAGTGGGAAGACGGCAAGGAGTATCCGGTAATTAAAGTGGAAGTTAGCTCAGCTTCGCATCCATTCTTTACCGGCAAGAAAATGTTTGTAGATACTGCTGGTCGCGTAGAGAAATTCCAGAAGAAATACGGTAAAAAATAAGATATTCTTCTTAGCGCGTTTTTGTTTCAAGGTCTCGCCCCACGCGAGACCTTTTATTTTTTCTTCTACACCTTCAGGTTTGGCCATCGCAACCGGTAAACCTATTTTAGCAACATGAATCTGATCTTATTCGATCATCCGGAAATCCGAAAGAGTCTTTTGCCTTTCACATTTACGCGACCCGTTGCAGCCATTCGCATTGGCATTCTAACCATTGCCGAAAAATGGGAAAAGCATTTGAGGAGTAAAGGATCTTTTGCAACCGAAAATTACCTGAGCGATAAGTTTCCGCTACTTACAACCACCGATAACCTCTGGATTAATGGTGCGGCCTGCCCTACTGCAGAACTTACCGCAGCAATTTTGGATTTAAAGCCAGAACAAATCCTGATTCAAAACGGCCTGATAATCGCAGCCCGCACAGCCGGGAAACAATTTTCGGAAATCGGTACTCAAAGCAAAAAAGAATTTCCTGGTTCGCTTACGCTGATTGATCAGGTTTGGAAAATCTATCAACACAATGGTGCACAGATACGTGCCGATTTTGAATTGCTGACGGCCGGAAGAAAATCTATTGGTGTGGCCGATGCACATACCCGTGTTTATAACCCTTCACAAATATTTCTGGAAGAAGGTGCCAAAGTACGAGCAGCTGTTTTAAATGCGGAGAATGGCCCGATTTATCTTGGTAAAAATTCTTTTGTGCAGGAAGGTGCACTGATCCGCGGGCCATTTGCATTATGCGAAGATTCGCACGTAAACATGGGTGCTAAAGTACGAGGCGATACAACCGTTGGACCTTACTCAAAAATTGGTGGAGAGGTGAGTAATTCCGTCATATTTGGTTACAGCAATAAAGCACATGATGGCTTTTTAGGTAATTCTGTTTTGGGCGAGTGGTGCAACATTGGTGCCGATACCAATACTTCAAACCTGAAAAACAACTACGAAAACATAAAACTGTGGAGCTATGCCAAAGGTGGCTTTAAAGACACCGGCCTTATGTTTTGTGGTTTAATGTTTGGCGACCATAGTAAATGCGGTATTAATACCATGTTTAATTCAGGTACCGTAGTGGGAGTGAGCGCCAGTATTTTTGGTGATGGTTATCCGCGCAATTTTATTCCTTCATTTGCATGGGGTGGCGCTGCCGGCTTTACAACCTATCAGCTTAATAAAGCATTGGATACAGCCGCCAAGGCGATGGAACGAAGAAATATAGCTTTGAGCGAAGCTGACAAGCTGATTCTGAAAAAAGTATTTGAAGACTCCGCTGCATACCGCGTGTGGGAAAAGAAATCTTAATCATTTAAAACGTGAAATTCGCTGACATTCCAGGATTAGCAGATCTCAAAGCCCGGCTTGTAGATTCGGTTAAACAAAATCACATTGCCCACGCGCAATTGTTTTTAGGCAAGGCCGGAGCACTTAACCTACCGTTGGCACTGGCCTACGCTACTTACCTGCATTGCGAAAAAAAAGGCGAACATGATTCATGCGGAACGTGTTCCGCGTGCAGTAAAAACCTGAAGTACATACACCCCGATACCAGTTTTGTTTTTCCGTTTCGCTCTATAACAAAAAGCGAAGATTCCGATCAGGTAAAAGCAGAAACACTCAAACAATGGAGGAACTTCTTATTGAATCAACCGTTTGATGATTTAAGTGCTTGGATTAATACCTACGAGGGTGAAGACAAACCCGCTTCTATTTCAGTTGAAACGAGTCGGGAAATTATTCGCACACTGGCGCTGAAACCCTTTGAGAGCAAGTATAAGGTAATGCTGATCTGGCAACCAGAGTTGATGCATCCATCCGCGGCAAACGGCATTCTTAAAATTCTGGAAGAACCACCACCCAATACTTTTTTTCTGCTGGTTAGCAATGCAGCCGAGCGGTTACTACCCACCGTTCTATCGCGCACTCAACTGGTACAAGTACCCTTACTTACCGATACAGATATTGATGCCTATCTGCATGAAAAACTTTCGGTAGATGAAGCCAGGCGATCCGAAATCGTACAATTGGCCGATGGCAACCTAAACCTTGCCATTAAACTAACCGATAGCGGAGAAGATTATTATGCCGATACGTTTGCCGATTGGATGCGTTCATGCTTCAAACGCGATTACCAAAAGCTTGTAACTTTTGCCGATGATTTCCATGAATTGGATAAACTGAACCAACGCAACCTTTTATTATACGGATTAGCCTTAATGCGCGAAACACTACTACACCGAAGCGGAGCGGAGGCCATTAGCCGTGCCAAGAGCGGAGAACTAAAATTCGTTAAAGACTTCAGCAAAGTAATGACGGTAGATAAAATTGCTGCTGTTAACACACTCATCAGCACGGCACATTATCATCTCGAGCGAAACGGAAGTGCCAAAATGATTTTTTTAGATTTATCCTTACAAATAGCCAACGTTTTAAAATCCTGAACAACCCAATATGAAAAAACTATTAACGATACTGGCATGCAGTTGTTTATTGTTAGGTACGCAATGCGCCAGCAACAACTCCGATACATTAGTTATTATAAAAACCACCCACGGTGATATGATTGCCGTGCTGTATGACGAAACCCCATTGCATAAAGCGAATTTCATTAAACTGGCCAAAGAAGGTTTTTACAACGACCTGTTGTTTCATCGGATCATTCAAGGATTTATGATTCAGGGTGGTGATCCGGATTCTAAGAATGCCGCCCCAGGCCAACAATTAGGCATGGGTGGGCCAGGTTACACGGTGCCCGCTGAATTCAACACTAAGTTTTTTCATGAAAAAGGAGCCTTATCAGCAGCCCGCTTAGGCGATGCCCAAAATCCTTCAAAAGCTTCCAGTGGCAGCCAATTTTATATTGTTCAGGGAACCGTTATACCACAAGCCAATGCCGATGCGTTACGAATCGATCAATTCAAAATGAATGCGGCCTTTCAAACCATCCTGCGCGATCCAAAGAATCAACCATTGATTGATACCCTGAATCAAATTTATATGACGGGCGATATGCAAGCTTATCAAACAAAAATAAACAGCCTGGTACCCCGGCTGGAGAAAATGACCGGACAAAAAATACACAAGGAAGTTTCGCCCGAAAAATTAAAGGCTTACACAACCATAGGTGGTGCACCGCATTTAGATGGCGAGTACACTGTATTTGGAAAAGTAATCAGTGGCCTTGATGTACTTGATAAGATTGCTGCAGTGCCCACACAACAAGAACGCCCGGTGGACGATGTTCGAATGACTGTTACAGTAGAAGAACTTCCCAGAAAAAAAATCACCGAGCTTTATGGATACCAATACCCCAATCAGTAATGCGCATTCTGATTACCGGAGCAAATGGGTTGTTAGGTTATAAACTTGTTCAGTTATTGGCTGCAAAAACTGATACAACAACCATCGCAACTGCCAGAAAAAAACCAGCCGACCTTCCAGCTGCCGTGCAGTTTACGGAACTGGATATTACAAATAAGAATCAAACCACAGAAGTAATCGCTGCAGCCAAACCCGATGTAGTAATTCATACCGCAGCCATGACCCAGGTTGATCAATGCGAAACCGAACGCGATAAGTGCTGGCTTACAAACGTAACAGGTGTAACGCATATTATTGAAGCCTGCTCGCGATCCAATGCACACCTGGTTCATGTTTCTACCGACTTTATTTTTGACGGTACTTATGGGCCATTGGATGAAACTGCTATACCCAACCCCGTGAATTATTATGGCGAAAGTAAACTGGCTGGGGAAAAGTTAATTCAAGAAAGTAAAATCAGCTGGGCTATTTTACGCACTGTATTGGTATATGGTGTTACACCCGATATGAGTCGTAGCAACATTGTACTGTGGGTAAAGAAAAGTCTGGCAGAAGGAAAAACCATTAACGTGGTAAACGATCAGTGGCGCACACCAACGTTGGCTGAAGATCTGGCCGTTGGTTGCTTTCTTGCCGCATCACAAAAGGCAAAAGGCATCTTTCATATTTCCGGTAACGAGATGATGACACCATTTCACATTGCAGTGGCTACTGCCAATTTTTTTAATCTGAATACTTCGTTAATTAAACCTGCCGATAGCTCAACTTTCACACAACCCGCCAGGCGACCACCCAAAACGGGGTTTGTCATTACCAAAGCGCAACGCGAATTGGGTTATAAACCACACACTTTTACCGAAGGACTTGCATTAGTAGCAACCCAGTTAAACAGGTAATTATGCCATTCAAAACAGCGCCTGTTGGGCTGTACAATTAATTTACCATATTCGCGGTTAACATTAATTTAATACGCCCACTTATGTCAGCAAACAGAGGTCAGTTCGGTTCTAAGTTTGGTTTTATTATGGCTGCAGCCGGATCAGCTGTGGGCCTCGGAAACATTTGGCGGTTTCCCTATGTAGTAGGTCAAAACGGAGGTGGTGCCTTTGTGTTTGTTTACATTATGTGTGTGGTATTGATAGGCTTACCTCTTATATATAACGAAGTTGCATTAGGCCGTATGACGGCACGCAACACGGTGGGGGCCTTTAAAAGTACAGGCGCTAATAAATTTTGGGTTTACACCGGTGCCGTGCTGGCTTTGTGCGTAAGTTTTTTTGTACTGAGTTATTACGGTGTAATTGCTGGTTGGACTATCGGCTACATTATAAGCGAATTCACTGATTTTATTTCCAACTTCGATACCTTCAGAAGTTCGCCCGGGTATGTTATACCTTTCTTCGCTGTATTTATGTTGGCCTCCATTGCTATTGTACTAGGCGGTATTTCGGGTGGTATTGAAAAGGCTTCTAAAATTCTGATGCCTGTATTATTTATCCTATTGTTTGCAGTAATGTTCAGAAGCCTTACCCTGGATGGCGCCATGGAAGGCGTAAAATATTATCTCACCCCTGATTTTACCAAAATTAATGGCCGCGTAATTCTTTCTGCGCTTGGTCAGGCTTTCTTTTCTCTATCGGTAGGTTGGGGGATTCTTATAACCTATGGATCTTACCTTCCTAAGGAACAAAACATAGTAAGTAGCGGAGCCTGGATTGGTGTAATGGATACGGCTGTAGCCTTCTTTTCCGGGTTGATGATTTTTCCGGCAGTATTTGCCTTTGGAAAAAATCCATCGGAAGGAACAGCCTTGGTATTTAATGTTCTTCCTGAAATTTTTAATTCATTACCAGCCGGTGGCCAAATTGTAGGGGCTTCCTTCTTTTTACTATTGTGTGTTGCCGCTCTTACCTCATCTATATCCATGATTGAAGTACCCGGCTCGTATCTGATAGATGAGAAAAAATGGAATCGAAAAAAGGCTTCGTGGGTAGTAGGCATTTTAGCCTTTTTGGTAGGAATTCCCTCGGCATTATCGGGTGGCGCCTCTGAGTTTTTCACCGGCATGTCGCTTAATTTATTTGGCGAAACCAAAACCGGGTTTTTGGATATAATGGATGCGTTGTTTGGCGGCTTGTTTATAGTAATTGTAGCGCTTATGACTTGCCTTTACACCGGTTGGGTTATTAACATTAAAACTGTTAGCAACGAGATTGAGCAAGGTTCGCCATTCTTTGCAAGACCTTTAGTGGCTGGTATTACCCCGGCACAAATCTGGATATTTTTTATTCGGTTTGTGTGCCCAATCGTGATAGGCCTGGTGTTGTTAAGCACGGTGGGAATTATTTAAACATATTGCATTAATGCAGAGGCAGAACTGCATGATGGTTCTGCCTCTACTATTTTTTCACCTGTCATTATTAATTTCCGCAAGCTTCTTCCGTACTTCCAATTGGCATGCCCGGAGGCGCTGCCAATAATACATCTTGCTTAAACTCATCAGGATTTTGTTGAAACTTAAGCACCTGTTGAGCGAGGTAGCTGTTATAAGCGCGCCACGATTCATCAGTTGCCGGACGTGATTGCAACCACACCTTCAACTGATCCAGTTTTGCTGTTACAATGGCACGTGTGGGTGCTGATGCATCTTTACTCATCGCCAACTTGGTGAGATTTGTAAACAACGCATAATTAATACTCATCTGCACCGCGCCTTCGTAACCTCCACGGGCCGGAGCCTTAAATGTTGCCGTAATCATTTTATCGAGTACACTTTCTAAACTTGGTAGCCGCGCATCGCGTGAGTGATGTTCAAATACTCTATTCGCACGGGCCGGATGTAAAATCAAACCAAACGTCATATCGGCTGCGGTTTCTGCGGCAGCAAGCGGATCGAATGTTAAATCGGTTTTACCGCGCAACAACTCGCGGTGGCGAGTGTAGCCAAGCGGTCGTGGTGGAATTTGTTTTAATACACTTTCTGGCAATGCAAGCGCAGCAGGTTGCACCGTTTTTAGCAACGACTCCAACGCCTTCAGTTCCTTCTGGGGTGTTAACAACTCAGCCACAGGCTGGCCATCGCCTCGTAAGGCGTACCGGTAATTCAATCCGCCAATAATTTTTACCGCGGCTTCGGCCTGGTAACGATGGAAGAAATAAACCGGTACCAGCACTTCTTCCAACGTTGCCATAGGGGCACCCGGTTTTATATTGCGCTCACCAAAATTTTTCAAGGCCACATTTCTAACTTCCATCACTCGGTCAAGTTCCTCCACCGGGTCTTTTCCGTTGTCCCACAAGTGGGCAAATGGATGAGCACCACCTACAGGCCGGGCATCCTGATCGGATAAAAATGTTAAACCTGCCTTGAGTGAGTTCTGAATAATATCATTCAGCGCTTTATCTTCATCGGTACCATCAGGAAAATGCTGGTAACCATAGGCCACCATTACTTTATCCAGTTCACCAATCTTATCATCGTATGCTTTGCTTAAATCAATCCTACCATCTTTAAGTGTTGCTATTGGGTGCGGATAATCCATAACCGAAGCCAGGTTTTCAGAACTGGAAGAATACGCATGTGCAATACCCAGCGTATGACCAACTTCGTGGGCTGCCAGTTGACGCAAACGAGCCAAGGCCATTTGTTCCATCTCTTTCGAAACAGGTTTTCCCTCTTCATAAGGTGCCAGCAATCCTTCCGCAATCAAATAATCCTGCCGTACGCGTAGCGAACCAAGCGCCACATGACCTTTCAGAATTTCGCCAGTGCGCGGATCGGTAACGGAAGCCCCGTAAGACCAACCGCGGGTGGAACGATGAACCCAGTTAATTACATTATACCGAACATCCATGGGGTCGGCATCTTCAGGCAATACTTTTACCTGAAATGCATCTTTATATCCAGCAGCTTCAAAGGCCTGGTTCCACCAACGCGCACCATCCATTAAAGCCGAACGAATGGGTTCCGGTGCCCCGGGATCCATGTAATAAACAATGGGCTTTACAGCTTCACTCACTGCAGCACGTGGATCTTTTTTTTCAAGCCGATGGCGTGCAATAAAACGTTTTAAAATCGGCTCGCTAATGGGGGTGGCATAATCATAATATGAAATTCCAAAATAACCTGCCCGCGGATCAGCCTTGCGCGGTTTGTAATTAGTATCGGGCAGTTGTACAAATGAGTGATGTTCGCGAACCGTTACACTGGAAGGTGTAGGTGTAACACTGCGAATAAAACCACCGGTAGGTTGCCCGGTAAAGGTTAGCGTAACTTCAAACTCGGTATTCTGTGGAAAGTTTTTTGTGCGTGGCAAATAAAACGCAGAGCGTGATTTATCCAATGAGTAGTTTCCTTGTTGTGCACTGCGCAACGTACCAATTACATCGTGTGCATCCTGTAAAAGGAAATCCGTTGCATCAACCAAAATTTTTCCACCTTCTTCGGCCAGCACAGAAAAGCCCCACAATACCGACTGTGCAAAGGCTTCTTCAACTGCCCTGCGCTCAGCCGCATCATTCGAAATTGCCCGGAACGAATAATTTGGTTCAATCATCAAAACCTTTGGGCCACGCTTTTCAAACTTTACAATACGCTCACGCCCCAGTTTATTACGGTCTAAGCCAATATCATTTGAGCCGACACCCGCAGTTAATGATTCAACATAAAGCAACTCGGTATTTAGCTTATCTATCAAAATCAAAACCTTGTCCTGCTTTTCATCATAATAAAATTCCAGAAAGCCCGGATATTTTTTCAAGCCGGCAATTTTAGCTTCGATGGGTGAGGCTGCCGGTTTTACAACTGGTTCCGGTGTTGGTGATACTTCCTTTTTGCGCTGGCCCCAGCCGATGGCCGCAACAAAAAGAGAAACGAAAAGCAAAAAATATTTCATGGTATAGTTGGTTTCTGAAAAGGAAAGCTAAAGATTTCCCTAACAGAGTACAATACAAATTATTACACTTGTGACTTTCCTAAAACCTTCGGATTATTAAGCATGTAACCGGTAGGCTTTAACCTTAAACCGCATGTCGGAAGATGAAATCCGGAAGGAAGAACAAATAATCGAGCGTTCGAAAAAAGACCCGCGTGCTTTTGGCGAATTATACGAGAAATACTTCGACCGGATTTTTAATTATGTACTTCGCCAAACCGATGATGAGGAACTAGCCGGAGATTTATGCTCGCAAACTTTTGTAAACGCCCTTCATAATATTAACCGGTATGAGTTTCGGGGGTTTCCGTTTTCGGCCTGGCTTTACAAGATTGCCGGCAATGAAGTGAACAAACACTATCGTAAAAACAAAGGCAACAAAATTTTCAGCATTGAAGAACTAAAAGTACGCGAATTGATTGAGCAAGGTACAGATGATTGGGATGAAGAAATGATTACCCGGGTGCTGCAGTACATGAATGAATTGCCCACCGATATGATTCAGGTACTTGAACTTCGTTTTTTTGAAGACAAGGATTTTAAAGAAATTGCATTTATTCTGGATATTACGGAGAGCGGAGCTAAAATGCGCACCTACCGGGCACTGGATAAACTCCGTACAAATTTCAATTTAAAGGTGAAGTACGATGGGTAAGCATGAAATACGATTGCGCAGACAACGCATGAGTGCCCGCGGCAGCGATCGGTACCGGAATTACAACGCTGTGTTAAAGCAGCACAGCAATGAAAAACGCTTTAAACAAATTACACGCATCTTTACTTTCTTGTTATTGATTGCATTGGTTGTTATCATTTTCATGGCCATTACCCGGTGGGAGAAAAAACAAAGTAAGCCCACATCAAAAGTAAATAACCATTTGGTTGTGACGGGATATAGTTCTTGGCATTAGAAAGGTATAACCAAAACAAACTTACTATGGAAGCCAAAAAGAATCCCACTCAGGATGTACACCGGCAATCAGGAAAATTTTTTCTGATTGGTTTAACCCTAAGCGTAGCATTAACCATAATGGCATTTGAATGGCCTATCAAAAAGCGCGAACACATGGTTTGTTCATTTGATGATGCGGTGTACGATGGAACATTCCAACTTAATACTGACGTTACCTTAGCCGAGCAACCAAAAGTAAAACAAGTAAAGCCGCCCGTTATAAAGCCAACAGTTAACCTGATTACTACAACTGAACCAATATCGGATACTCCGGATGTTATTTCTTTCGACCAGCCTGTTATTACAATTGGCATTGATTCAGCCACGCTTTTACCTGAACCAACAGAAGAACCTCTGATTGCGCCTGAAGTTGCTCCGGTGCCAGAAGGTGGCTTTGAAGGCTTTTACAAATTCGTTGGCCAAAATCTGAAGTATCCTAAACGTGCGCGGCACACCAACACACAGGGTAAAGTTTTTGTAGAATTTGTTATCGATAAAAACGGGCAAGTAACCGATATGAAAGTTATTAAAGGAATTGGCAATGGTTGCGATGAAGAGGCCATGCGCGTTTTGGCTCTTACTAAGTGGCAACCTGGCCGCCAAAGAGGCAGGCCTGTAAAAGTAAGAATGACCATGCCCCTGAATTTTGTTTTGAATTAGGCTGAAAAACAAAGGTTTGCGGCTTCCTCAAATGTTTGGCAAAAATCATTATTTAATTACCTTTGCACACCTTTTTGGGCCCGTAGCTTAACTGAATAGAGCATCTGACTACGGATCAGAAGGTTGGGGGTTTGAATCCCTCCGGGCCCACTAAATTTAACCTTCCTAACTCACCAAGCGGGTTAGGATTTTTATTTTATAAAACTAATTTTGGCCGCAGCCCATCGTTAAAGAGCTAAATCTGAACAATGAAGTATTTTTTCAACACCCTGCTTTTTGTACTGCTAACTACCGCAGCTTTTGCCCAATATGAAACAGTAGCTAAAACCAAAAAACCTTCTATTCCGGGTACTTTTTTGGTTGATCTGGGTGTTAACCGGGCCCTTAATGCCGGCTCAACCTGGAACCAAGGCTTTTGGGGTTCGCGCACCGTTAACCTGTACTATCAATACCCCATCCGCTTTGGCAGAACTAAGTTCAGTTTTAATCCGGGTATAGGTTTAAGTATGGAACGCTGGAAGTTTACCAATGGTGCCATGTTAATTGATACCACTGAGTTGGTTAGTTTTCCGAACGGAGCTGCCGCAGCCGTGCAGGTTGAACAATATAATCTGTTAAGTCCTACCCGGGTTTATCAGAACCTGGCTCGAAAATCCATGTTTGTTACCAACTACCTTGAAATGCCGATAGAGTTCCGGTTTGACACTAAACCTGAGGACATTGCCCGCAGTTTTAATGTAGCCATTGGTGGTCGTGTGGGGTTACGAATGAATTCGTTTACCAAAGTGAAGTATAAAGACGGTGCCGAAAGTGTTAAGGTGAAGGATAAACAAAGCTTTGGTTTAAATGATTTTCGGTATGGTGTTTATACCCGCATCGGGATTGGTGGCTTTAGTTGGTTTGCCTTTTACAATCTTTCTGAAATGTTTGAGAAAGGTAAAGGCCCGCAAGGATTGGACATCAATACGCTTACTGTAGGAATTTCGATTAACGGGTTTTAAAGCCCCTTAAATACTGCTTTGCGTTTTTCAAGAAACGCAGTTACACCTTCTTTGTAATCGGCAGAACTACCGGCTATTTCCTGGCAATAGGCTTCGTACTCCAACATCTCATCTAATGATGCCTGGGTGGATTTATTCAGCATCTTTTTGATTAAACCAATAGCCTGCGTAGGCGCTGTAGCATAATAATCGGTGTAACTTTTTACGGCTTCATCTAACTGCGCCAATGGTGCAACCCTACTTACTAATCCAAGTTGTAAAGCTTCAGCAGCAGGTACTTTCCTTCCGGTAGAACAAAGTTCAAATGCTTTGGCTGTGCCCACCAGCCGAGGTAAAAAGTAAGCCGAACCCGAATCGGGTACCAATCCAATATTAATAAATACTTCTATTAAACTTGCTTCTTCGGCTGCCACCAACACATCGCATGCAAGTGCAATCGAACACCCCGCCCCTGCTGCCACACCATTTATTCTGCCTATGATGGGTTTGGGCAACGTACGCATAGCGCGAATTATTGGATTGTAGCGCTTATGTAACGATTCCATAAAAGATCTCTTCTCTTTGCCCGATGCAGCTTTCAAATCCTGGCCGGAACAAAAAGCCTTACCGGCACCGGTAAGCACCACCACCCGCACCTGTTCATCTTTTGCGCACGCCCTCCAGGCATCCTGAAGTTCGTAGGTTATTTCATCGTTCAATGCATTATACACTTCGGGGCGATTGAGTGTGATGGTTGCAACACCATCGGTAACGGAGTACAACAGATGTTTAAATTCCATACGATTTACATTTCAGAAAAAATAAAGCACACCAAAAAAACCAATCGAAAAGCCCGAAATACTACCCACCAGAATTTCGCGCGGTGTGTGGGCATTCAGGTATAAGCGTGCCGCCATTACAAACCCTGCAGCCAGAATGGCGCCTGCCGTTGGCCATAATAAATCGGACTGTTCAACCGCTTTATTCAACGGAAGCAAAATACCGATACCCCCCCAGGCTGCCAACGCATGCACACTCACCTTCAAAAAAAAATTCAGCACTACAGCAGCCATAACTAACATGGCAACAATCAATAGCAAATAATTGAAGTAAACCGAAAACCGAAGTTTTATAAAAAACAAAAGTGCAGTTACCATATAGATAAGGGCAATTGCTATAAAGGGTATTATCCGTTCAGTTCGGTTTACCAATGTATAGGAACTTATCGTACCGAACATGCGAAACATAATCAGGTTTACTACCGGTAATAAAAATGTAAAGCAAAATATAAATGCCGCCATCACCCGCAGGTTTTGAGGGGCAATCATTAACAAGGCAGGAAAGAAAGTACCCAATAGCATAACCATGTAAGTGGTAAGCAACAAGGGGTGAAAAATTATGGAAACAATAGTAGCGGCAGCTCTCACATTTCTTTTCTTAAACGGGCAACAGGAATATTTAATTGTTCGCGATACTTTGCTACGGTGCGCCTGGCAATATTGTAACCTTTTTCATTTAAAAGGTCTTCCAGCTTATCATCGGAGTAAGGTTTGTTTTTGTCTTCAGCTTCTATCAAATCTTTGATAATCTGTTTTACTTCCCTACTGCTCACCTCCTCACCCGAATCGGTACTGATGCCTTCTGAGAAAAAATATTTGAGCGGAAATACACCAAAATCGGTTTGGATGGTTTTACTACTGGCCACACGACTAACAGTAGAAATATCCATGTTAATCATCTGTGCAATGTCTTTTAAAATCATAGGGCGAAGTTTAGTTTCATCACCCTCCAGAAAATAATCGTATTGAAACTCCAGAATGGCGCGCATGGTACGCAACAAGGTATGTTGCCGTTGCTTGATGGCATCAATAAACCATTTGGCTGCATCCAGCTTTTGCTTCACAAACGAAACGGCTTCTTTTAGTTTCTTATCTTTCTTATCGCTTTTATCGTACGCTTTAAACATTTCGGTGTACGAGCGGCTGATCCGAAGCTCAGGAGCATTGCGCGAGTTAAGTGCCAACTCCAACTTTCCATTGTTGTTGGTTAATATAAAATCCGGAATTACATACTGATTCTTCACACCGCTGGTGTTGGTTTCGCCACCCGGTTTGGGATTAAGCCGAACGATCAGTTCAATCGCATCTTTAATGTAATCTTCATCATCCAGGTCAAGCTTCTTTAGAATTTTAGGGTAATGTTTTTTGGTAAACTCTTCGTAGCATTCCGAAATAATGCGCTTGCCTACAATCACATCTACATCCTGCCCATCGTCCATACGATCTAATTGCAAGAGTAAACATTCTTGCAGGTTGCGGGCAGCAATTCCGGCCGGATCGAAAGTTTGAATTTTTTTCAAAATTGATTCAACCTCATTCAGGTTGGTTTCAATGCCTTGCGAAAAAGCAAGGTCATTTACGATAGACTCCAACTCCCTGCGGATGTAACCATCGCCTTCAATACTGCCTATAAGTTGTTTGCCGATGTTGGTCTGGCGCTCATCCAACCCCAAAAATCCCAGTTGGGTAAGTAACGTTTCGTGCAGCGAAGTACCCATGGGTATGGGCATCTCACGATCATCGTCATCATCACCATCGCCATCCGACTGGGTTTTGTAGCTGTTGTAATCATCATCGCGCAGGTAGTCTTTTATGTCCACCTCATCGTTATTGATTTCGGTATCGGTCTGATCCGCTTCAGTTTGATCCTGGGCCTGATCAGCCTCTTCCTGCTCTTCGTCCGAGCCCTCTTCCAGCACCGGGTTCAATTCCAACTCCTCTTCTATTCGGCTCTCAAGTTCGGCAGTGGGTACCTGTAACAACTTAATAAACTGTATCTGCTGTGGCGACAGTTTTTGTTGAAGGCTCTGATTTAAGCTAAGTTTTTGCATGTGTTAATTCGGTCAAATTTACCACTTCAAATGCTATGTAAAAAAGGTAGGCGCATTCATTTAAGTACCGGTAAAGCAGTACCGTTTAGATTTTGATTAAAAAATCAAAATGTCGTTTTTTGCCAACCCAAAACGAGGGTATTTCTACAGATGAAACGTACTAAAATCAACGCGCTATTGGCTATGCAACCAACTGGCCAGCAGGTAAAAGCAGAAGGTTGGGTTCGCACTTTCCGCAACAGCCAGTTTATTTCCATTAACGATGGCTCCACCATTCAAAATCTGCAAGCGGTTGTAGAACTTAATTCGTTGGATGAAGCCATATTGAAACGTATAACCACCGGTGCATGCATTTCGGTAACGGGCGAACTGGTTGCCTCGTTGGGAAAAGGCCAGGCTGTAGAAGTGAAAGTAAAAGAACTTACTATTCTGGGCGATTGCGACCCGGAAGCTTACCCGCTGCAATTGAAGAATCGCCCCAGTTTAGAATATCTGCGAGAGATTGCACACCTGCGTTCGCGTACCAACACCTTTGGGGCCGTTATGCGCGTGCGGCATGCTATGGCTTTCGCGATTCATAAGTTTTTTAATGATCGCGGATTCTTTTATATCCACACTCCGGTTATTACAGGGTCGGATGCAGAAGGTGCCGGGGCTATGTTTCGGGTTACAACATTGGATGCGAACAATCCACCGCGCGATGAACACGGTCATATCAATCACAAAGAAGATTTCTTCGGTAAAGAAACCAATCTTACCGTTTCGGGCCAGTTGGAAGGCGAAACCTATGCACTCGCATTAAGCGAAATCTATACGTTTGGCCCAACATTTCGTGCTGAAAATTCTAATACAACGCGGCACTTAGCCGAGTTCTGGATGATAGAACCAGAAATGGCTTTCTACGATATTCAGGATAACATGCAATTGGCTACCGACTTATTGCAATACCTGGTAAAGTATGCGTTGGATAATTGCCAAGATGACCTGGAGTTTTTACACAAGCGTGCACAAGACGAAGAGAATACCAAGCCGCAAGATCAACGCAGTGAATTAGGTTTACTGGAACGCCTGCGTTTTGTTACTGAAAACGAATTTCAAAAGTTGAGTTATACAGAGGCAATTGAAATACTAAAAAACTCCAACCCTAACAAGAAGAAAAAATTTCAATACCTGATTGATCAGTGGGGCGTTGATTTGCAATCGGAGCATGAGCGATACTTAGTAGAAAAACACTTTAAGAAACCGGTTATCCTGTATAACTATCCGAAAGACATAAAAGCATTTTACATGCGCCAGAATGAGGATAACAAAACCGTAGCAGCTATGGATGTGTTGTTTCCGGGTATTGGTGAAATTATTGGTGGCTCGCAGCGCGAAGAACGCTACGATCGTTTATTAAAACGCGTTCAGGAAATGAACCTGCCTGAAAAAGATTTGTGGTGGTACCTGGATCTGCGCAAGTTTGGCTCAGCACCACACAGTGGTTTTGGTTTAGGCTTTGAGCGTTTGATTCTTTTTGTAACGGGTATGACCAACATCCGCGATGTAATTCCGTATCCGCGGTTTCCGGGTAACGCGGAGTTTTAAATATCAAGACCTTAGTTGAACGCCAGAGAGATCTGGCGTTCGTTGTTTATTACTGTTATTTCCGTTTCACAGCCAGCAACGGTATAGTACCCTGATAAGCCAGTTTGCGCGTAACACTCTTGCCAAAGATTTTTTCTTCCAGGCTGAGTTTATGTGTAAACGTGGTTAATACATCAGCATTTGTTTTTTGGATATAGTTTCCAATTGCCTTCGTAATATCGTCTTCCAATATCAATTCGAACTTTACTTTGTCGTAGGCATACTTCTGCACGATTTCATCCACGGCTAAACCTGCGGCTTCAATTTTTTTATCGATGGTGGGTGCAACGTGAATCATGTGTACAAACGAATCGAATATTTTGGCAAACTCAACAATAATATCCAACTCCTTCTTTATATTCTTCATATCAGTGGCATACACAATACTTTTCAGATTACTGTATTTCGCATAGGCCGGAATGGCCAATACCGGCACCGGGCATTCATCAATCACCGATACAGTTGTGCCACCCAACCGACCTGCCTTCTTTAATGCCGAAGCACCCTGCAAACCCATTACCACCATATTGGTAGGGTTGTTACTTACATACTTGCGAACCATTTCGGCTACTGTGCGGGCCTTAATAGGTTTGAAGGTGAGTGTGTAATTACCTTTGACCTGAGTTCTTAATTCAGCCACCAGACTATCACCTTCTTCTTGCGCAATTTCTGTAATAGTTTTTTCTAACTGCCGTGTTTTAAGATTAGCCTTCGGAATTCCATCCACCCGCACAATATTTAATATCGTGAAATTTGCACCCAGTGGGGCCGCCATCTTAAGCGCATACAACATAGCCACTTTTGACAGTGGCGAAAAATCGGTAAGCAATACGAGGTTTGGAGCTTTCATCTGGAACAAAGTAAATTCTTGGTTATCAAAAATAACGGGTTTGGTGTTATAACCCTAAAAAAACTCCTGCCAGAGGTAATTTTGTTATAGAAATGGAAGTTACTTTGTGCTTACTTAAACAAGACATAAAAATGCGCCTGCTTATACTTGTATTGCTGATTCCTGTAGCCGGGTTTGGTCAAAAGATTGATGAAAAAAAAATTAAATCGCACATAACGGTATTGGCAGCCGATGATATGGAAGGACGGTTTTCTGGTTCAAAAGGTGAACAGAAAGCACTGCAATACATCGAGAAAGAATTTAAAGCCTTGAAGCTTACGCCCAAAGGTGAGCAAGCGTTTCAACAACAGTTCCCATTTAAAGCGGGAGTACATGGCACGGGCGAGGAAGGCAAAGCCCACAATGCCATTGCGTATTTAGATAACCAGGCCAATAAAACAATTATAATAGGTGCACACTACGACCATTTGGGGCTTGGTGAAAATGGCAGTTCGCTGGATGCCAATCCAAAAGGCAAAATTCACAACGGTGCCGATGATAATGCTTCGGGTGTGGCCGGTGTGTTGGAACTCGCCCGCTATTTTTCCCAAAACAAAGTAAAGGAAAAAAGTAACTTCTTGTTTATCTGCTTTAGTGGCGAAGAGTTGGGGCTTTATGGATCGAAGTACTTTACTGAGCATCCCACCATTGATATGAGTGAAGTTAGTTTTATGATTAACATGGATATGATTGGTCGTTTGCCGGATAATAAAGTTATTTCCATTAGCGGCACCGGAACCAGCCCGGTGTGGGAACCACTTTTAAAAAATGTATCAACACCGCTAACGATCAAAACCGATTCATCGGGTGTGGGCCCGTCAGACCATGCTTCGTTTTATCTGAAGAATATTCCGGCTTTACATTTCTTTACTGGTTCGCACAGCGATTACCACAAGCCCACCGATGATTCTGAAAAAATAAATTTCGGTGGCGAAAAAGAAGTACTGGAATTGATAATCCAGGTAATTGAAAAATTAGATGCAGCGCCCAAACTTACTTTCCTTACCACAAAACAAAAAACTATGTCAGCACGCACTTCATTTAAAGTTACGTTGGGAGTAATGCCCAGTTATACATCTGATCAACCCGGTTTACTGGTGGATGGAGTAACCGATGGCCGCCCCGCACAGCAAGCCGGTATCCAAACCGGTGATGTGATCGTTCAGATTGGTGAACTTGAAATTAGAGATATTAACGATTACATGGGGGCGTTGGGCCAATTCGAAAAAGGCCAAACTGTTCCGGTAAAAGTGAAACGCAAAAATGAAACGTTAACTTTATCAGTAACATTCTAAATCTTTCAATAAAGAAAGCGCCAGGTAAATATTCTTCTGGCGCTTTCTTATTTTCTTAAAGGAATTTACTTTTTCTCCACGGCATGGCCGCCAAATTCATTGCGTAAAGCAGCCACAATTTTTCCGGAGAATGTATCTTCTACCTGCGAGCGGTATCGCATTAATAAACTCATCGTAATTACAGGTGTCGGCACGCCCATTTCCAGCGCAGTCTCTACAGTCCATTTACCTTCGCCAGAAGAATGCATTACGCCTTTTATTGATTCCAGGTTTTTATCTTTTTCGAGTGCACGCTGCGTAAGTTCCATCAACCAACTACGAACCACCGAGCCATGGTTCCACACTTTTGATACTGCTGCCAAATCCATTTCCGGGTCTTGCCGATGCAATACCTCCATGCCTTCGGCAATAGCCTGCATCATGCCGTACTCTATTCCATTGTGTACCATTTTGGTAAAATGGCCACTACCACATTTGCCGCAATACAAATAGCCATTGGGCACCGAAATAGACTTGAATAATTCTTCGCAATAATCAAATACTTCTTTTTTTCCGCCTATCATGGTACAAACACCCTGTAATGCACCGGTTACACCACCACTGGTTCCACAATCCAGGTAGTGAATGCCGAGCTTCTCCAGATCGCGTGCACGCGCCAATGTATCCTTAAAGTGCGAGTTACCTCCATCAATTACGATATCATCGGCAGCGAGATGGTATTTGAGATTGCTAAGCACTACATCTACCACATTGCCGGCTGGCACCATAATCCATATCACCTTTCGGCCTTTCAGAGCCGATGCCAGGTCACCAATAGATGGTGCTGTTTCAATTTGTTCAGCGGCAATTTTTTCCATCGCCAATTTATTTACATCAAACGCCACTACCGCATGCCCTTTGCTTTTAAAATTGAGCGCAAGGTTGTAACCCATTTTACCCAATCCAATTAGTCCGATTTGCATTCCAAAAGAGTTTTGTTGATCAGAAAATTTATGCCTTATGGCTGGAAACAAAGTAAACGATATAGCCACAGAACCGAAACCCGGTTTTAATGGATTTCGTGGATTCTAATTCCGCAACCGTTTGATTAGCTATTAAAACCGCATTTATTCGCTAAAAAAATGATCTTAGAATAAAGACTGAACACGTTCATACAGTTTTCTAAACCGGGTGTATCCTTGTTCATACGCAAGCGCAGGCAATCGTGGCTTGTACAGATTATGCGAAAGGCCTTCACTTTGAAATGTTATCCCCTCAGCCTGAAAAGCAAGATGTGCAGCACCCAGGGCCGAGGCATCGTGCCCGGCTGTTGCAAACAACTCTCGATTAAGAACATCGGCCAGCATTTGTATCCATTCAGGAGAATGTGTGATACCACCACTCACAACAACATTATCAGATGGTCCGCATACAGCCTCCACGCTTTCTGCAATCCACTTCAATTCGTAACAAATTGCTTCCAGCAACGCATGCGCAAAATGATGACGGGTATGTTGCATACCAATATTAAAAAAAACTCCTCGCGCATCAGGGTTATACATTGGTGCTCTTTCTCCTTGAAGGAAGGGTAAGGCAAGTAAACCATCGCTACCGGCATTTACATGTGTACAAACTCTCGAAATGGTTTGTTGCAAATTTTCCCCTGGCTCAGCCAATTCACGTATAAACCAATCCATTACAGCTGTTCCATTGTTGGTGGCCCCACCGGCAACTGTTTCATCGTTCAATAAAATATAATTGAATAATCGTCCTTTTGGATCAAATAGGTTACGTGATGCTGATCGTCTTACTGCACCGCTTGTTCCCAATGTGATGGTAAGTACACCAGGCTGCATGGCATTGCTACCCAACTGCGCCAGGCAACCATCGCTGGCGCCAATTATAACCGGCACTGTTTGCCAATCTTTTAATTCCTTTGAATAAACAGATGACCGATAGGTAGCCGGAACTGCCGCTGAGAGTTGACTTAAAGAAATACCCGTTAACCCTACTGCCTGCTTACTCCAGCTTAGTTGATGAATGTCAAACAAACCTGTAGCCGATGCAATGGAATAATCTATTTTGAACTCGCCTGTTAGGTGAAACCAGATAAACTCTTTAATAGAAATAAATTTATGTGCAATCTTAAACCCGTCCCAACCCGATTCACGCAACCAAATCAACTTACACAAGGGCGACATCGGATGGATGGGTGTGCCCGTTTGATGATGCAATTGCAGTGCTATGGCTGAATTTTTTATTTCCTTAGCTTGGGTTGCACTGCGGGTATCGGCCCAGGTAATTACAGGTGTAAGCGCCTTGCCCGCTGCATCAACTGCAACTAAGCTGTGCATGGCACTGCTGAAGCAAATTGCTTTTACTTCGTGTAAATTAATTTGAGAGGCAACAGTTTGAAGCGATATAATTACAGCATTAAGAATTTCGGTAGCATCCTGTTCGGCATACCCGGGCTTGGGATAATGCGTTGGGTAAAAAACCTGCTGCTGAGCAACTATAGTACCGGTTGACGATATGCAATGCACTTTTGTGCTGGTGGTACCAATATCTACCGCAACAACAATTTGTTTCAATGGCTTGTCTTAAGCCTTGAAAATAGGAAAATAAGGGAAATTAATTGTGGTGAGGATTATCTTTTCAGGAACTTGTACGTTCCGCGCAGGTTGGTGTGCTCATCGCGAACCGATACAAAGTAATAACCAGTAACCAGTTCTTTTACTTTCAGTTTAATCTCGTGCTCATCCACGATTTCTGTTTCAACTTCCAGTGTATTACCAAGAATATTATGAACCGTTAACCGTACCTTTTTAGCTTGAGGAGCCTCAAACTTTAAACTTAAAAATTCAATAGCCGGATTGGGATAAAGCTGAACCTGCTTGATAGGATCCGGAAAATTGTGACCAGCATTTTCTTCACGAAACTGACCATAGCTCAACTGTGCTATGGCTACAAAAGCGATTAAAAATATGGCTTTGTTCAGGTTCATAAAGGCTTTTACGCGAATTAGTGCAATTTAGATGCAGTATAGAAGCCAAAAGTTTAATTGGCGTCACAATTTTTTTAAAAAATTATGTTATCCAAGTTTTTTAAAAGCAGCCGGAAGATATTGAATCAAATCACCGGCAATCAATGCCGTTTCACCGATTTCGCGGGCAGCCAAATCACCCGCAAGCCCATGCACATACACACCCAGTATAGCTGCTTCAGCAGTACCATAACCCTGAGCCATTAGGGCTGTAATAATCCCGGTAAGTACATCGCCACTACCCCCTGTTGCCATGCCGGGGTTACCCGTAGAATTGAAATAGACACATCCATCCGGTAATGCAATTGTAGTATGAGCACCCTTCAACACAACAACAGACTTTATATTCGCAGCCAATGCCTGTTGTTTTTTGAGCTTATCAAAATCATCCAGCCACTCGCCAACCAGTCTTTTAAACTCACCGGGGTGTGGTGTAAGAATACTTCCGGCAGGTATTTTAGTTTGTAGCTCAGGATTGGATGCAAGTAGATTCAATGCATCTGCATCCAGCACCAAAGGCTGCAATAAAGTTGTAAGCAAGTTTTTAAAACCTATAATTGTTTCTGGTGCCTGGCCAAGGCCCGGACCAATACCTACCGCAGTGTAAAAGCTTTCAACTTCGCGACCCGAAAAAAAATCGGGGGCTATATCGTGTGTAGTCATTGCCTCCGGTACTGCCGATTGTAAAATTACATTTCCATTTGCCGGAACATGCACTGTTAATAAACCAACTCCGGCACGCAATGCTGCCCGTGCGGCAAGTACTGCTGCACCCATCTTTCCCATTGAACCTGCAATCAGTAATGCGTGGCCGTAATTTCCTTTGTGGCTAAACTGTGCGCGTGGTTTTACCAACCGCTTCACTGATTTTAATGTCACCAGAAAATAATTTGCCTTTGTTTCCTTCACAAAGGTTTTACTTAAACCAATATCCACTACATGCCATTGGCCTATAAAAGCACTGCTTTGCGGAAGTAAAAAACAAAGTTTGGGAGATTGAAACGTTACGGTATGATCGGCTTTAAAAATTTCACCTGCAATCGAAACATCCAATCGCAAACCAGAGGGAACATCTACGGCTATTCTGGTAACATCCAATGCATTCAGTTTACTGATTATTTCAGCATGCAGGCCGGTAAGTGCGCGCGACAAACCGGTGCCGAAAAGTGCATCCAGTACTATCGAACCTTTCGCTATTTCCAGTTGGGGCGATGTTACTTCCTTAATTTTAACTTTTCCAGCGACTAATTTTAAACCAGCATCAAAGTCAGGTGTTGTAGTGGAGCCTCGAACAATAAAAACCTCAATGCTGTAATTCCATTCATGCAACAACGAGGCTATTCCTAAACCATCGCCACCATTATTTCCTGTTCCACATACTATATAAATCTTATGCGATGCGTCATACCGTTCAGTGAACCATGCTACAAAAGCACGACACGCACGTTGCATTAATTCAAATGAGGTTATACCACTTTCGTGGATGGTGGCAGCATCCCAGGTTTTAATCTGTTCGGATGTGAAAAGTTTTATCACAACAATTAACGATCTACTTCGCCCAATACAATATCAATGGAACCCAATATAGCAATCAGGTCAGCTATCAAAACACCTTTACAAAGTTCTGGCAGAATGGAAAGGTTTACAAATGAACAAGCGCGCACCTTGCAACGGAACGGAATATCACTTTTACCATCGGCCCGAAAATAAAATCCCAACTCCCCTTTTGGATTTTCAGCGCGCACATAAATTTCCTGTGCTTGTGGTCTGATTTTTTTAGGAACAATTGCCTGTGGATCGAACTCACGCGTACGTTTATAATCGCCCTCTAATTTATCCAGGCATTGCTGCATCATGTTCAACGATTCATGAATCTCGCGCACGCGCACCCAAGTGCGATCCCAGCAATCGCCCACAGCACCCATCTTACCTTCACCAATTGGAATGTCAAAATCAAGTTCGGGGTAAATGGAATAACCATCTGCTTTTCGCAAATCGAAACGTAAACCTGAACCACGCAACATGGGGCCGGTAGCACCACAATTAATAGCAAGGTTTAATGGCAACACCCCTACCTTTGCGGTACGATCAATAAAAATTTTGTTATCCACCAGCAGTTGCTCCAACTCGATGGCTTTTGGTTTAAAATAAGTTATGAATTCGCGGCAGCGCTGTTCAAAGCCAACCGGCAAATCATAAAACAAGCCCCCTACCCAAATGTAGTTATACAACATGCGGGCACCACTGGCCCATTCCAGCAAACGCAGAATATGTTCACGATCACGCATGATCCAAAAAAACGGAGTAAATGCACCGAGGTCTAAACCGAATGTTCCGACTGCAATAAGATGTGAGGCGATACGATTGAGTTCGGCCACCAATACCCGAATGTATTCTACCCGCTTGGGAATTTGATCGGTTATACCCAACATCCGCTCTACTCCCATCGCGTAAGCATGTTCAGAATTCATGGCAGCGAGGTAATCCATCCGATCAACAAATGGGATGATCTGATTGTACGGAAGACTTTCTGCGTGTTTTTCAAAACACCGGTGCAGGTAGCCGATGTGTGGCACTACTTCTTTTATTATTTCACCATCGCTCAACACTTCCAACCGCAATACACCATGTGTGGAAGGATGCTGCGGCCCGAGGTTGATGATCATCTCTTCCGATTTCAACTTAGACGCATCGAACTTATTAGGTTCGGAGTCAACCAGGTTACTTTCCTTGTATATGTACTGCTGATCCTTCAACGATTAGTCAATTTTTATTCCACGATACGTTTCTTCGTGTTTGTAGTCTTTACGCAGCGGATTACCATCCCAATCGGCCGGCATCAGAATTCTGCGTAAGTCAGGATGATTTTTAAAAACAATACCGAACATATCAAACACTTCGCGCTCCAGCCAATTGGCGGATTTCCAGATTGTAGTTAGTGTTTCAACTTCTGGATTTTCGCGGGGTACTATTACCTTCAGCATCAGCGATTGATGGAATGGAATAGAATACAAATGATAAATCACTTCCATCGTATTAGCCTCTGTTCCATTATCCACTCCGGTTATGCAGGTGAGCATATCGAAATAGGCTTCGGGGTTTTTGTGGAGCCGTTCACAAACTTGTGTTAGCGTAGCTGCATCAATTACCAACGTTAATGGTATAGCGTTCTTGAGTTCACCTGCATGGCCAGCCACCTGGCGAACCAATTCTATCAATCGTGCATTATCCATTTTTTGCGATTAGGTTTTCCAACGCTGTTGGCTTCACTCTGCTCTCATTTCGGATTTTCTCATGCAGTTTCAGAATGCCCCCGATCAAAGCTTCGGGGCGGGGCGGACAACCAGGCACATATACATCAACGGGTACAATACGATCAACGCCTTTCACCACATGATACCCGTGCTGCCAGTAAGGGCCGCCACAATTGGAACACGAGCCCATGGAAATAACATAGCGCGGTTCGGCCATTTGTTCATACAACTGCCGGATGCGATCGGCCATCTTAAACGTTACCGTACCTGAAACGATCATTAAATCGGACTGCCGGGGTGTAGCGCGCGGGGCCATACCGAAACGATCCATATCATACACAGTTGTACCGGTACTCATAAATTCTATCGCACAACAAGCCAACCCGAACGTCATGGGAAAAAGAGACGACAACCGCGACCAGTTAAGTAAATCATCCACACGGGTAATGATTACGCCTCCATTTTCAAATTGCCGATCGAGTAAACCCTTCATGCTTTGCGGTACTTTTCATTGATTGATTTATAAAGATCAGGTGGCACTGGCGAATCTACATCGCGTACCGTTGGTTTTGATTTTACCCAATCGAGATGCCCCAACCGCCACGCATAAACCAAGCCCAGTATCAATATTACCATAAAGATCAACATTTCAACCAGCGCAAACCAACCCCAGCTTCCATTTGTTTGTTCGTGTAAGCCCGCATCGCCAAACACAACAGCCCATGGAAACATGAACACTACTTCTACTTCGAAGAGTATGAAGATTAACGCCAGCACATAAAACCTTAAATTGAATTGAACCCAGGCGGGGCCTTGGGGCATCTCGCCACTTTCATAAGGCATTTGCTTTTGTACGCTGGGGCGATGTGGACGAATAAGGCGTGATACAAATAATGCAACAAGCACAAAACCCAAACCACCTGCCAGGAAGAAAATGAATTGAAGCAAAAAACCATCGGAAGTGGAAAGCATACCCAAAAGTACTCACTCGCAAGGAAAAAAGACTAAGACCTTCCAGGTCTTTATATTATTTTAAAAGACCTGGAAGGTCTGAAAAAGTTAATCGAGAATTTCTGTTATCGGCTGACCGGTAGCACCATTTGGAAATTTAATTTTAAGCAATACCGAAAGCGTGGGTGCGATATCTGTGATTGTATGGAATTGAGCGGATGCCCCGGGTTTGATACCAGCTCCATAGAACACGATTGGAATGTGGGTATCGTATGTATATGCCGAACCGTGTGTAGAACCGGTAACACCTCCCCATGAATACCAACCGGGTTCTAATACAAAAGCTATATCGCCACAACGCTTGGGGTGAAACCCTCGCACCACCTTTCCGCGAATTCCATCTTCATCAAAACTGGCCTGACGCAGTGTATTGAGCGTGTAAACCTGTGCTATGCCATCAGTTGAAAGCAAATACTTTGTTATCAAGTCGGTGGCTACCAATAAATCGATTCCGGTTGCGCGGGGGTCGCCTTCAAATGCCTGCTGATTAATGTAAACCTGTTCAGTTGTTATTTTTTCGACAATAGTTTTACCTGGAAAATATTTTTGCAGATATTCATTCAGTCCGGCTTCTACATAAGCAGGTCTGAAATAACCTGCAGGCACGCGTTTATCTTTCATGTATTGGGCAACTTCGGCCACACCATGATCGGCCGTAAGAAATACGGTGTAATTTCCTTTGCCTACTTCCTTGTCGAGGTAAGTAAAAAAATCTTCCAGAGTTTTATCCAATCGCAGGTACGTATCGGCCAACTCAATTGAGTTAGGGCCCGTACCATGCCCGATGCGATCGGTACTTGAAAAGGATACGGCCAGAAAATCGGTAATACCATCCTTACCCAGGCCTTCGCCTGCAACTGCTGCTTTTGCTATTTCGGCTACGAGGGTATTGCCCCAGGGCGTGTTGCCAACCAAATCATAGTTTCCATTTTCTTTTCGCAACTCACTTAACTTGTACGGAAATGTTGCTTTTTCTTTTCCTTTCCATTTCCACTCGTAGGGTGAATCATCAACACCTACCTCGGTATATTGCTCCAATGGCAATAAGGGTTTCCATTCAAGGGCCAGGTATTGATCGGCCAGCTTTTGCTGATTGAATTTTTGTACCCAAGCCGGCAGTTCTGTTTTGTAATAGGTACTGGTGATAAAGTTTCCGGTTGTACCATCGTACCAATAGGCCCCATCGGGCATGTGGCCTGTTGGCAACACTGCTCCCCTGTCTTTAATGGAAACACCCACTACTTTAGCACGCATTTGGGTAGCCAACTTTAGTTCGTCCGTAACTGTTGTGGTGAGTAATCTTGCGGGTGAAACCTTGCCACCGCGTGCTGACCCAACCGGTGTTTGTTGATCATCGCTTACACAGTTTACATCTTTCCTTAAGGCACGGTCGTACCAATCGTTCGCAACAATGCCATGAATGGATGGTGTTGTGCCGGTATAGATAGAAGCGTGGCCCGGGCCTGTTTCGGTAGGCACATAATTGTAATGCGCATTGCGTAGCATAAAGCCTTGTTGAACCATTCGGTTGAAACCGCCTGTTCCAAACTTTGATTCGTAGCGGTATAAATAATCCTGCCGCATTTGATCTACTACAATACCCACTACCAGCCTGGGCTGATTTTGAGCCGTACCGCACAGTGGTAAAATACCTGCGAAAAAGATAAGGACCAGACGCTTCATAACTTTCTTATTTTTCTCAATAATACGCACAAACACTGGGTAAGTAAATTAAACTTTTGTGAAAGGTATGTGATGATTCCACCCTACCAGGGGATGTTAAAACGAATCGCACATAAGGGCATCGTATTCGTCTTCTTCCAAAGCTTGCCTGCGTACTAATTTACCATCGGCATTGTAATAGATTACCACATAAATGCCGGCTTCCTCCACTTGCTTTTCGGTAAGATAAAAGGGTGCATCGGGTGTACCCAGGTTAATTACCTGATGGAATGTTGGCGGGATAATGGTACCGCGGGTGCTAACTATTCCGAAAAAATTCTCGCGCTGAATGCGTACAATATTTTCACTTGTTCCTTTTTTAATCCAGGAAAACCCGCGCACTTTATCAATTTCTATTTGCTGTGTTTTAAAATTCAGCAATATCCATTGGTGATTTTGTTTAATCCAAATCCAATCGCCCTGCCATGGAACTACTTCATCGTAATCAAATGCAGTAACCGGTTTTGTATCCCAACCCACAATGCCATATTTACCATCGCGAAAGGCAATCAGGTATTGGTTGCCTACGGTAACGAGGTTACGTTCATAATCCGGCTTAATAAACTTACGTTGATTAAAATCATATAATCCAAACTTACGGTTCTTCAATAATGATAGCTGGCCTGCCGGATTTAAAACAATAGTTTCCATTTCAACCGGCACAACTTCTTTTCCGGAACTATTCAATAAACCCTTTCGGTTTGATTTCGCAACTACAAAATAATCCTCAATTGTTTCAATTAATTCAAACTCGGTTGTAAACTTTTGTTCGCCATCGGCCAGGCTAAACACACTGCGTTTATTTCTGTTTTCGGTATAGAAATACCGAACCGAATCGCGGGCTGCTATAAATTTTATTTTCGAGTCGGGCGGAAGATCAAGCGAACGCGTAGCCGATAAAAATACCTTAACCTGTGCACCCGCTTGCACAAATGCCAGCCGTTGTTCAAACCACACACTGTCGGCTTTTACTTCGGCTATTTTTTTTGAAGGCACATGATACAATTGCATGTTACCATTAGCGGTAAGCATTAACCATTGTTGATGATAGGCTACCTTGTGCCATTCCTTTCCCTTTAAAGCATCGGATAGTCCATGAACCAATGTTCCGGTTGGCCTTGTTTCCAATAATGCAAACGGTGTTTGCGTTAGGGTGTGCCGATCCAACGGAATGATGAACACCAGGTTATTGGTAAGTACACCTTCCAATACCCCGTTGCGAACCAACAACCGGCCTTTGGAAAGCGCTACCACATCATCGAACACAAACTGATCGGGTACTGGTAATCCATCGGCAACAGCAGCTATTTGTTGTGGGGTAACCAGCACCTTTTTGCCGAGTCGATAAAGAATTAATACATCTTCGATCTCGCGTACATCAGTTAAACCTGTTATCGGTAGTTGGCGGCCGGTTAGCGTAAATAAATCAGCCGTGTTATTTCGATAGCCCACAATAAAGTTTCCGCCAGCGATTTTGAAATCATGATAGCAAACTGAAACTATTTCAAGACCCGATTTATGAATAACCTGCGTACAGCCTTTAGTATTTGTTTTCAAAAATCCATAACCGATGGAAGTAACCTGAGTTCCGGCATCGGCTAATTTTTTTCCAGTTCTGCTAAAAACACCGGATTTCAAAACCAGAATATCATCCTGAACAGCTTCGCACTTATAGTCTTCTTCCAGGTAATCAAACTGTGGTGCAAGTACTTCGTGTCCGGCTTGATCCATAAAACCGAATAAACCATTTTTATAGATTGCTATCCAACTTTGTTTATCAATTGTCAGTACATGTTTCAGTGAATCGGTAAGAACCTGATCAGGAATTTTTTCATCCCACTCTTTATACAAATGAAACAAAATATTGCGTGCCTGGTTTGAATAGGGAGCTTCTGGATATTCTGCTAAATAGGTTAAGAAGCTTTCGGGTTGGCCAGAAGCGGTGATGATTTCAAAAATTTGCTGATGAACTAACTGGTTGTAAGGACTTGTTGGATAATGAATTGCAAATTGTTGATAACTGGCAAGATTTTTATCACGGGTTTTATCTTCAAATAATAATTTATCATACCGTGTTTTTGCCTCCTGCGCTCGTAACGAGTTGGGGTATTTTTTCAAAAACTCATGAAAGGACTCAGTAGTATTTGAACGTAAAGCATTCAGGTAACTTACCTCATCGCGTAGTTCAATAGCTTGTTGCGTTTGCTTAGCGTTTGGAAATTTTTGGAGGTACCGAATGTAAACCAATTCGTTGTTTACTTGCTTGGCTTGCTCAAAGGCTATGCTATCGATATGTTGCCGAAGTAAACTGAACCCTGCGCTATCAACGGGAAACCGCTGTAAGCGTTCACGCTCGCGGTTTGAAAGTGTATTGTAGCGATGCAAGGATTTACGCAAGTAATAATCTGCTGAGTCAACATGAAAATCAGGATTGCCGGTTGCCAAAAACCATTGGGTTAATACCACCTGGCTTTCAATGTCGAGCGAATCTTTTCGGATAGATTTTTTAAGTGAGCGATATGCACGATCCCACTTGCCGGCCTGCAACCGGTTTTGGGCAATGCGTGCCTGGTTTAGCTGCGCGTACGAAGAAAATGCAATGAATAGCAAACCCACTATAGCCATCCCTAAATTCAATCTAAACTTCATGGCTGCAAAATTAGCAGATAACGGAACAGTAGGTGTAAACGTTTACCGGGCTATTTACGCTCTGGTCGGTTATTGTTTAAGTGGATCTTTTACAAACTCATCTTCCTTGTACGATGGAATCTCGGCTCGTACAATCTCAACTTCGCCTATTAGCATGGCTTGTGGAACAATGTAGGAAGTAAAACGCCCGTCAGCTCCAAAGCCCGGCAGGTTAAAAGCTGCATCTTCATCAGTTGCTGAAATTTTTCGCAGGTTACGAAAAGAAAGCTGACTGAACCGTGCCTGGCGCTGAAACTCTTCGGCACCTGTTTCCAGATTTACCTTATAAACATTAAACATACCAATGCGACCAAAGTTTTCGTTGCGAATAATTACCGCATAATCAAGGCCTGCATCTTTTGCCTGTGCGATTAATTTATCCTTTAGTTGTTTTTTATTAACCACATCACTTACCATAACCTGAATAACACCGGGGCCATCGCGATGACCATTGGCTGTTTGTGTGGCGGAAGTAAGACTTCTGTCGTTAAGCAAATCTTTCAGAATGCCTTTATCAATAAGTGATAGTTCGTTGGGTGGTACCACACCTTCTGAGTCAGCCTCGAAAGCGCCCAACAATTTTACGCCTTTGTGCGATTTGGTATGAGCCAATGCTTTTACGGTTAATGAAGTAGCGGCCACGTTTTTCCCAATCTTTGATTCCATGGAATTACGGGTATCGTTTCTGAATCCCGTAAGGCTGGGAATATTGTTATCATACAATAATCGTTCTCGGCCCATAAACAAAACGCTTGACATAAAATCTGCCACAGAACTACCTTCCAACAAAACAGGGCCGGTATAATCATCATCAAACTTTACAGTCTTCTTACGTTCTTCCAATTTTTTTAACCGCGCTTCAATATCGGCTTCAAGTTGGGTCACAGTTGGTAATTCGTTGGGATGCGATGCAGCCCACACAGCCTGATCAAAAACAAGTTCACCTTCTTCATCGCGACCGACAATTGCTAATTGAAGCATCACGCGTTCAACCGGTAACTTCAACGAAGTGCCTTCACTGCTCTCAAAATAATCGTACCCACGAATGTAATTGAGCGAGAGATTAGAAGCCGGATAGGCAGATTTCACAAATCTTTGCGTGAGTTGACGCAGATTAGCTTCCCATTGTTTTTTATCGAAAGTGGTAAAAGCGTAATCGCTTTGAATTTTTATAGCTGGTAGTTTTGCAAATACACGATGCGGAATTTCTTCCAGTGGTTTCTTCTGCTCTTTCCACGTTTCTACATTCTTGGCATGTTGGCGAGCTGCATTTTTATATACGTTGTCAATCGACACCCATAGCGCTCTGCGCACCCCGAGGTAATCGTCATCCAATGGCACTTGTATATCATTCATTTCAGGCGATGAGAACAAGTTATTATCGAGGCTTTCGTCATTTAATTCGTAAGTACCTACCAGCACCCGATTTCCTTTTGTTCTGCTTTTTATTTCGTTTGAGTTTACCACACCCCCTAACACAGCTGAGATGGAATACATGGTAACATCGTTAATGGAACAACTTACATAGCAAGGTTTTTGCAAGGTGTCCAATTGTAACTCTTTCATGCTGCGATCAATCTCGTCTTGCATGGCCTTTTGAAGTACATTCGGTTGTGCAAAACCGATTTGTACCAGTACAATAAATCCTATAAAAGAGAAGAGATGCTTCTTCATATCAATACTCGTTAGTTGTTGGTGTCTTTAACACGGTGGTCTCAATATCTGCCTGGGGTTTCTTTTGCGTTTCGATTCTGCGAACAAACAAAGAAGGTGAAATAGCCGTGACCGGCACGCTGCCTGATTCTGCGCCACAAAAGCCGGTAAAAATTGCTGACTGTTTATCGGCTGCGGTTATTTCGGCAAACATAGCCAGCGGAGTTCCGATCAGATCAACACCGCGCACCAATTCATCGGGCCGGCCATCGGCATATACCCGATATACTTCGGTAGGAAAAATATTAAAGGCATTGGGATTAAAGCGATCGGTAGTAGTAAACCCACCCACCACATCTTTAAAGTAGTAGCCATACGCGCGGCCCTGCTTCTTCGCTTCCTGCATCAGCATCTTTCTTAAATCCTGAAATGCGACTGACTTGGAAGCTTCTACAATCAGGTTTGACTGTCGCGATACCGGATCGCTACTGGCATCGGCCCGACCATGACCGTTTGATACTTTAACGGATTCAAGTGGTGTGCGCGACATCAGAAAGGTTTTCAGAATTCCATTATCTACCACCACAACACGCTGGCCTTTCACCCCCTCATCATCGTAGCGATAAAACCCATTTAATGGTTTGCCTTGAAATTCTTTCAGTGTTGGATCAAAAATCACACTCAGGTTTTTATTTAAAACGGGTTGCCCGATTTTTTCTTTGAAGGTTTGACTGTCCATATCGTTGCGAAGTCTTTCCCCTTCCACCCGATGGCCAAAAATTTCATGAAAGAAAACACCCGCTACTTGTGCATCCAGAATAGCGGGGCCAGTGTAGGGCTCGGCTAATGGCGCATCTTTTAGTTTTGTAAGAATGGTAATCAATTTATTAACCTCTTGCAGCACAACCTCGTCAGTTGGTAACCCTTCCGGGGAAAAAGCAAAGAACGATTTATGCAAAGGCACAATGTCGCCATCTTTAGCACGTATGTTTCCGTTGATCATTAAATAGACATAGCGCTGATTTTGCACCACGCTGCTACCTTCCGATGAAACAAAATATTTTCGCTCGCTTACCAATTGTAAACTCACATCACCCGAAACCATATCCGGATTTTTTTGAAACGGAGCTGAGTACTTGCGCACTTTGGCTTGCCACTCTTCTGTGTTAAACCAATTTTCGTCAAGGGGTGGTTCAATAAATTGTTCGGGTTTGGTTTTAGAAAAGTCTTCCAACTTATTCTTCATGCTGGCCGGACTATTCTTTAGCGACTTCAAGGTTTCGCGAGCTTGTTTGTAACTGTTTTGGGTTACACGCCAGATCGAATACCGGATGGCTTCAGGTGAATTATCAACCGGTATGGGCACGGCATTACCCCCGGCACCGCCTTCATCATATCCACCCCAGCGTCCTTCTTCGGCAGGATGTGTATTATCAAATGCATAATCGCCCACGCGTACTGTTGTAAATAAAAGTCGGTTGCGGTTGCTGTACGATTGTACCAGACTGCCAAAGGAAGATTCGATCTGTGTATAGGCAACATCGTTTACCCGATAGGCCAGGTAATAAGGCGGACTTTCGATTTTAGCAAACTCTTTTACCTCGCGGTTAAGTTCTTCCTTTAACACATCCAACAACACATCCTGCGCAGAAACGCTCGTTCCCGCCAACATTAATACAAAAAGAATTTTCCTCATGGGCTAACTATAAAACAATTAAAGATCAATACTGATGAAAGGCTTCAGACACAAATCGCAATACATCGGGTAAGGCTGTGCGCCAGTAGGTCCATGTGTGGCCACCATCGCGCACGCGAAACTCGTGTGGAATTTCTTTTTTCTTCATCGCAATGTGAATAAGGGAATTGCCTTCGTACAAAAAATCATCGTCACCACAATCAATGTACCAACGCACTGCTTTTTTCTGATCGTCCTTAATGTCGTTTACGAGATTAATAGCATTATGTTTTTTGAAGTAGGCTTCTAACTCAGCATCGGTAGCTTTTTGATTGGTGCGTGTCATAAAGGTCTTTACATCATCAATTGTTAAAGGGCCCACATAAGCACTTAGCGGACAAGCCGATGAAAACAACTCAGGATGATGCAGGGCATACATAAACGAGCCGCCACCACCCATGGAAAGTCCGGCTACAGCCCGAAATCTTTTTTCGCTTTTTATACGATAGGTCTTTTCGATGTAGGGGATAAATTCTTCGAAAAAGAAATCTTCATAGCGCCAGTCGTTTTTGATGTTATTAAAGTAACCCATCTGGCCGGTTTTGGCATCGGGCATTACGATAATCATGGGAGTGGCCGTGCCATTGGCAATGGCTTTATCGGTAATATTCAATACTTCACCAAATTGCACCCAGCCGGTTTGGTCATCGCCCGCTCCGTGTAACAAATACAACACGGGGTAACTTCGCTTCGAACTTTCGTAATCGGGCGGCAGGTACACCGCGTACTTACGATTACCACCTAGAATTTTACTAGGCAACGATTCATTATCCAATACCTTACCGGATTGGGCAACTGACAGGTTGGCAATTAGAAGGAGAAAAAAGGCAAGTTGTTTCATATATTTTATAGCATGTGAATAACGAAAATGTGGAATAATCTGGTGTGGAACAAAACAAATAGTATTTTAGGTAAGGTAATACTTTAATAACCTTCCTCTCTTATCTTGGAAAGATATGGAAAATGTGAAATGATCTCGAAATACGAAGTAACAAAGTATTGGAAATAATTTGGCAAGTACCTGGTGGACTGATACGCTGGGGTATTACTGTAATTTTTTTTGTTATGCTTGCTTTGTTAGGTGTTACCTGGTTTATCAAATACCCCGACTTGCTTACGGCCACAGTAGTAATTACCACCACTCCCGCACCCGTAAACTTAGTGGCCAGAACCGGTGGCCGCATTCAATTGTTGAAACAAGTTCAGGTATCATGTGTATCAGAAACTACCAGGTTGCATCTGGAGGTAACTGTCCGTATTTTTTTAGGCACACTGGCCGTACATTCTTGCATGACCTTCAAGCCAAAGCCACTTGGCGAGCTATCATCATAAACTTCTGCTTATCTTTATTGTTGAAACTGAAATATGCGACTCATTTATTTCCTGGTTGTATTAATCTGTAACGTTTCTCTGGCCTGGTGCCAAACCGGAGATATATCCGGTAAAGTGTTAGATGGCCAAACGTTCGAACCATTGCCTTTCGCCCATGTGTTTGTAAATAACACAACACTTGGTACCACTTCCGATGCAGATGGCAATTACCTGCTAAAGAATGTTCCAATAGGTTCGCACGAGTTAATTTTCTCGTATGTGGGGTTTCAAACCTTTCAGAGTAAAGTTAGCGTTACCGAAGGGCAAACGATAACCGTGATAGCCCGGTTGACGCAATCGTTACAAGAATTATCGGGAGTGGAAGTGAAGAGCACACAGGATAAAGACTGGTTAAAACAATTAAGGCAGTTTGAAAAAATCTTTTTAGGAGAAAAATTTATATCAAGCTGTAAAATAGTTAATCCCTGGGTAATTGATTTTGGAGCTTCCGGCAATTCAAAGGTTTTTGTAGCCAAAGCCTCGGCCCCAATTGAAATAGTAAATAATTTTTTAGGATACTCTGTAATATTTCATCTTAAAAATTTTCAGTTTGGCAATCAAGGCTATGCCATTGACGGCAATGCTTATTTTAAAGAACTAAGTAACCCTGCCAAAGCAGATACATGGGCTTCTAACAGGGCCCATGTTTATTCAGGATCAGACCGGCATTTATTCAAATCCATTTTAAACAATCAGGCAATACAGGAGGGCTACAGACTTTACATTGATAAACCTGGAGCGGTTGATGTCAATTCACGATCAGACCAATTTTATTCAGAAATAGGAAAAAAAGTTGTTGCGTTCAGTACAAAAAATATTTCAATGCCAGCCGGCAGGCCGTATGAATATATAATACAACTTAACGGACGTACGGAAATTCATTACCTGAACAAACCCGGAACGGTTAGGTATTATAAAGATATGCCTGGGGAAGTATCGTGGATAGAAGCGCGTGGAAACCAGGTTCGGGTTAATAATAATGGAGTAGTACTTAATTCAAACGATGTGATTTACTCTGGTGAATTAAGTAACTATCGAATAGGCTCTTTGCTACCATTGGATTACCAACCAGATCAGTTGTTGAATTTGAAGTTGGAAAATACATCACCACTAGAAAAAGTTTACACTCATACTGATAAGCCCTATTATTACCCGGGCGAAAATATCTGGATGAAAGCCTATATGAATTATAGTCAGCCAGGGTTCCGTGACTCCTTGAGCAAGGTTTTGTATCTCGAGCTAATCAATCCATCGAAAGAAATTATTCAGCATAGGGTTGTAAAAATTGAGAATGGATGGGCAGCAACAGATTTTATCCTTCCTCCTAATCTGCCTGCCGGTAATTATATGCTTCGGGCATATACCAACTGGATGCGAAACTTTGGAGAGCAATGCTTTTCTTTTAAACCGATTCCAATTTTGAATCTAACCGAAAAATTAGAGTCCGATAGTTACCCTGCTACACCAACTGATGGTTCTTTACAGGTAGTTGCCAGCCAAGAAAGCTACAAGCCTCGCGAAAAGATTGAGTTGACTATTTATGTTCATGACGAAAACAAACTGCCTGCAATTTCAAACCTATCTGTTTCAATAACCGATGAGAAACAAGTTACTCCTGTAAAAGAAGAAGAAACTATACTAACCGGGCTTACCCTTCCTGATTTGCCAAAACCTGCCGTGCTTGCTTACCCGGTTGAACAGGGCATAGTATTATCAGGAATTTTTAAAAACGACAAACTAAAACCTGAACGTACAAACCTAATGGTGGTGGTAGGGAAGTTTGCTGATTTTTTTATGGTTAATACCGATGCAAAAGGAAAATTTACGTTGAATGGCCTTCAGTTTTATGACAGCGTTGATTTTACATTTCAGGCTAAAGACAAGCGAGGTAAACCGTATGGTCATGTATCATTAATAGAAAGAGAAAAACCATTAATTTCATCATTGAAAACTTATAAGCGATGGAATATAGTTGATGCCGGATCCATCCAACGGATCATTTCGGAATACGAAACACCGAAAGATGCAATTAAACTCGAGGAAGTTACTATCACCGGTAAAAGGATTGAAGAACCTCCACAAGAAACTCAACATAAAATTTTTGGTAAGCCTGACCATGTGGTGAAAGGCGAAACACTTGTCAATAGCGGCACCACAAATCTGGTTGTAGCCTTACAGGGCAAAGTTCCAGGCATGATAATTACTTCCGCATTAGGTGAAAGCGGTACTACCTATAAAATTAATATTCGGGGCACGTCTTCCATCCTTCTTAATACCGAACCATTAGTGCTCGTTGATGGTGTTCCTGTAGGTGGTAGTCCTCCGGTTTTTGAAGGTAATACGATAGTAGAGACAGGTAGTACAGCAGGAGACCGCTTGGCAATGATTGACCCCAATATGGTTGATAGAATAGAAATTACTACAAGGACAAATAGTTTATATGGAGATGCAGGACGAAATGGAGTAATCGCTGTATTTACTAAAGCAGGCACCTTAAACAGGCTAAGTGCTTTACAAAATATAAAGGCATTGGATGTTCATAAAATATCCGGATATAGCATGCCCAGAGAATTCAGAGCGCCCGATTACGATAGCGCCACGATAGATAAAGAAAAACCAGATTATCGATCAACCATTTACTGGAATCCCCAGTTGCGAACCGATGATATCTCAGGAGCTTGTTCCATTTCATTCTTCGCTGCTGATTTACCGGGAAGATATAAAGTAATTATTGAAGGTATAATGCACTCGGGCAAACCCATTCGTTCAGAATCCACAATCGTAGTTCAAAACGAATAATGATTTTTAATCCAACGCATGCTTCCACCCGATACTTCTTCCACATGGCCTTCTTAGGCACCAACTATCATGGGTGGCAACGGCAATCGAATGCCAACAATATTCAGCAGGTAATTGAAACCGCATTAAGCGAGATTCTGAAAGAACCTGTGAGCATCATGGGCTGTGGTCGCACCGATACCGGAGTGCATGCCAGCCAGTTTTACTTTCATACCGATCTTGATACACGTTGGGATTTTGATTTGTTGTTTCGGTTGAACAAAGTATTACCACCCGATCTTGCCATTTATGAAATCATCCCCGTAGAAAGTAATCAACATGCGCGGTTTGACGCCATACAACGGCAGTACGATTTTTTTATTCACACCTATAAAGATCCGTTTTTAAATCTGGTGAGTACGCAGGTTGACAAAACAACCTTGCAGTTAGATAAAATGAAACAAGCCGTTGCCTTGCTTACGCGATACGATGACTACCGTGCCTTTTGCAAAACACCGGATGGGTATGAGCATACGCGGTGCAAAGTATCAATTGCACAATTATTGGTAAACGAAAAGGGTGATCGGTTGCGATTTCAGATTTCGGCAGATCGGTTTCTTGGGCGAATGGTGCGCTTGCTGATGGGTAAGCTTATAAAAATTGGTGCCGGTACCTTAAGTGTGGATGAGTTTGAAAGTTACTTCATTGAGAAAGTAACGCCCACAGTTTGGGATCCGGCCTATCCGCAAGGTTTATTTTTAAGCAAAGTAGATTATCCGTACTTGCAACAACCAGTACGTACACAGTTTGGTGCAATTTCTTTTGATGCGAGTTGGAAAAAAGTTTAAGCCCTCACCCCCTTCCCCCTCTGAGGAACGAGTACAGGGTGAGGGAAAAGTTTTAAACCACTCTAACTTTTTTATAAAAAAAGTAAGATGTTATAAGCAACACCAGAAAAACTGCTGGCGCAACCCACGGTGTTTGAGTAGCAATGTGCGTCCACACGGCACCCACAAACGTAAACCCAAAACCGGCATACGCCCACTCTTTTACATTTAGGGGTACGGGTGCCACCAGTGCAATAGCACCCAATAACTTGGCAATACCCAGTAGCATCATAAAATAAATCGGAAACCCGATTTGTGTAAAGTTGAGTTTCATTTCCTCGTTGGTCAGGTACATAATCCCACTCATGGCCATGCCTGCTGCCACCAACCCGGTGGCAACCCAATACATAATTTTGTTTCGTTTCATGTTCATTTTTGTTTGAGGCACAAAACTGGAGTCCTGCTGCTTTACAATCGCTATAGGTTTCCTTTTAGAAACCAGTTTCCTTGAGGAAACTAATAGTCACTAAGTTTGGTTTATGTATGAAATTTGAAGTGTATGAATGATACCCTAATACCGGCAGAGGAAGTTGCATCTGTTCACAACCCTACTGAAATAAGCTGCAGCGAACAAAATCAAAAGATTATAGCTGCTCGTGATGTGATGGAGATTTTAAGTGGCAAGTGGAAGATTCAGATTTTGGCCGCCCTTATGTTTAAAGGTAACATGCGTTTTATGGATTTGATGCGAATGGTAAACGGCATTGGCGCTAAAATGCTTTCGAAAGAGCTGCACGACCTGGAAGCAAACCGATTAGTGAAACGCACGGTACTCCCCACCAAACCCATTACGGTTGATTATGCGATTACACCCTATGGCAAGACTTTGCGGAGCGTTATCAACACTATTGTAAAATGGGGAATCAATCATCGCAAAACTATTATGCGCGATGACGAGTAGTTTATAGGATTTGAAGTCTTTTCCGTAGGCAACAGACGGGTATCTTTTCGGTCTGTAAAGACACAGACCGAGGATGGAAGAATGAGCGTATTTTTTTTCGGTCTGTGGGACACAGACCGATGAGTAAGAGGTCTGTGAAGACACAGACCGAGGATTAGGATTAGGGGAAATCAATCATCGCAAAACAATTATGTGTAATGATGAGTAGTTTGTTAATAGTCTGTAGGTGAGAGAACAGAATGGAGCAAAGTGAAAGTGATACCAGTCTGTGAAGTCACAGGCCGGTGTATAAGTGAAGGCTTAATAGTTTCGGTCTGTGAAGACACAGACCGAAGAGTTGGTCTGTGGAACACAGACCGAAGATTGGGTTTGGATCGAATTTAATGCCCAAGATCCAATGGAACCAGATCAACCGCTCGCTTTTTCAAAATCCCTACTTCGCGGAAACGGTAGCCGGCCAGAATTTTAAAGACCGAGCTATTGCTGGTAAACCGAATGTCATCAAACCGAATGTCGCGCGATTGAGTAATGTAACTCATACCTGCAAAAAGCCGATCGCTGTTATATCCAATTGCTAACCGGATATCGGCATAGGTATTGATGGAAATATCATATCGTTGGGGGCGGCCGGCCGGTTGATAATAAATCCAATGATGGGCCGGCCCTAACGCCAGGGAAGTATTTAAGAAAAAGGATCGATACACCAAACTAAACGAATAACCAGGCGCCAGGCCAAGCGTGGTATAGCGCATTTCATTAAATGCACCATCAACAGGAAAAAAATCGCGGTATCGGGTACCCAAAATAGTAGAGTCGGAACGAAGCCTTACGTTATTCAGTGTACCGGTAACTATAAAAGAGCCGCCACTCTTTAGTTGGCGTTCTGAAAAATTATAGGCCGAGCGCAACGAAAACTTTTCATGATTTAAAATATAAATTCCGTTTACACCGGTATTGGTCATTTCAATATCAGGTCGCTTGGTAAAATCGGTATCGGTTGTAACCAACCGGTTAGGATCGGCTATGTAAAAACCCGTGTACTTTTGGCTGTAAGCATCGCCACCCCAATTTTTACCTAAAAAATTAGCATGCAAATCGCGCACGTCCGATTCGCCATACGTGGCACGGCTTTTTTCATTTAACGGAATAGCTGTGGTTAGCTCAACAGCAACTTCAAACATATAAACACCCATACCCACAGTAAATGAATTGTTGGGGCGATAGTTTAATACTTTCGATCGATCGGTGCGTGAGCTGACGTCAAAAAACAAACTGCGCTGTTTAATAACAGGCCACAAAAAAAATTTATCCGGAAAACGTTGCACGTACTTACTCCGCAAAGAATCCGTCCGATCCTGGGCCATTAGGTTTACAGAAACCAAGCACAACAAAGCAACCAGGCGCATGTGCTTATAAAATGTACTCGCTTAAATCCTTATTCTTAACGAGCCCACTGAGTTTTTCCTGCACCAACTTGCGGGTAATCTGTACTTGGGTATTGGCTGCGATTTTATCGGGTACATCAAACAGAAATTCATTCAAGAGCCGGCTCATTACCGTATGCAATCTGCGGGCACCAATGTTTTCAACTTCGGCATTAATATCAAATGCGGTTTTGGCAATTTCATCCACAGCTTCATCATCAAACGAAACGCTTACACCTTCTGCCTGAAACAGCGCCTGGTATTGTTTGGTGAGCGCATTTTTAGGTTCTTTTAAAATGCGTACAAAGTCTTCTTTTGAAAGATTGGTAAGTTCTACGCGAATTGGGAATCTACCCTGTAACTCAGGAATAAGATCAGAAGGTTTTGAAATATGAAACGCACCAGCTGCTACAAACAAAACATGATCGGTTTTAATAACCCCGTACTTGGTATTTACGGTGCTTCCTTCTACAATGGGTAACAAATCGCGCTGTACTCCTTCACGACTTACATCGGGGCCACCTTTTTTAGAAGCTCCGGTTGCAATCTTATCAATCTCGTCAATAAAAATTATTCCCGCATCTTCAGCTCTGCGAATGGCTTCTTCCTTTACTTCTTCCATGTCGATGAGTTTGGCCGCCTCTTCTTCCAACAAAATTCTGCGCGCCTCTGCCACACTCACTTTACGTTTGCGTGGTTTCTTGGGCATCATACCACTTAGCATGTCTTGCAGGTTCATCATCGAAACTTCGTCCATCACACCGGCACCAATCATACCTACACCCGGGTTTCCACTTTGTTTGATGTTGATTTCTATTTTGCGATCTTCCAACTCGCCATTTTTAATCTTATCGCGAAAGAGATTACGGGTGCGTTCATTTAATTCTACATCAGTAGTTGGTTCACTTCCGTTTTCTTCGGTTGTTACCGCAAAGCCTGTAGGTTTACTGCGCATGGGCGGAATGAGCGCATCCAGAATAATTTCTTCCACAGCTTGCGCGGCCTTTTCTTTTACCTCTTCCTTTTTACGCGCCTTTACCATGTTTACGGATTGCTCTACTAAATCGCGAACCATGCTTTCAACATCGCGGCCCACATACCCAACCTCTGTAAACTTCGATGCCTCTACTTTTACAAAGGGAGCATCGGCAATTTTTGCCAGTCTGCGGGCGATTTCAGTTTTACCCACACCCGTTGCACCAATCATTAAAATATTATTGGGAACAATCTCGCTGCGCATCTCTGACTTAACATGCATTCTGCGCCAGCGATTACGCAAGGCAATAGCTACATTACGCTTTGCCTCGTATTGACCAACAATATATTTATCGAGTTCTTTTACGATTTGTTGGGGAGTGAGATAGGTTGAATCCATTTCAGTTGCCGGTAGTTAAAATTTAATGATTTTATTGGTTACCAGTTGCCTGTTTCCGGTTGCCAGTAGATTAAGGTCTTAATTATTTAGAGTTGTCAAAATCGTTCCAGTTTGACTCAACCCATTGTATGAATTTATTTATTCTTTTACTCAAAACATCGTATTCGCCATGTAACTTCTTATAGACTGAGGAATCCTGAAGTGATTGAGTTTCGTGTAAAAAATCTAAATGCAAAATAGTTTCATCGCATTCAGCCTGCGAATAAACCAAATGTTTAATAAGGTCTGCTTTATATCTTTTTCTTCCATAACCTTCAACGATAGCGGATGTAACGGCTTTAGCTGAACGTCTCACCTGACTGCCTTCTTCATACAATTCAAATTTTGGAAGTGACAAAGACATTTTGTGAATCTCTATAGCAAGTCGTTTTGAATCATTATAAATATCAAGTTCTCTATAACTTTTCATACCCAAATTTTTAATCCTTCAACACCGGTAACTGGTAACTGGCTACTGTTTCGCCTCCTGCAATACAAACTCCACCGGCTTGGCTACTTTATCTTTCAGCAAAGCGATTTTTAAAACTTCTTCTACGGAAGTTACATAATGAAACGTAAGGCCTTTAATGTAGGTCTTCTCAATTTCAAGAATATCGCGTTTGTTCTTTTCGCTCAGAATAATCTCTTTTATTCCACTGCGTTTGGCTGCGAGTATTTTTTCTTTGATACCACCCACCGGCAACACTTTTCCACGTAACGTTATTTCACCCGTCATCGCTAATTTATCTTTTACTTTGCGTTGTGTAAAAATGGAAGCCAGCGAGGTAAGCATGGTAATACCAGCAGATGGTCCGTCTTTGGGTACTGCACCGGCAGGAACGTGAATGTGTAAATCGTATTGCTGAAACAACCGATGGTCGATGCCCAATGCTTCTGCATTTGATTTGAGATAGGAAAGTGCAGCCACAGCCGATTCTTTCATTACATCGCCTAACTGGCCGGAAATTGTTAGCTGACCTTTACCGCGACTTAAACTTGATTCTACAAACAGAATATCTCCACCCACTTGCGTCCACGCCAAACCCGTTACCACTCCGGCTATTTCGTTACCTTGATAAAGTTCTTCATCAAAAATTTCAGCGCCTAATACTTTTATTACGTAAGCAGGTGTTATGTCTTTATCAAATTCTTCTTCCATTGCTACCGATTTGGCAATGCTGCGCACTACCGAACCAATTTTTCGTTCTAAGTTTCGCACACCCGATTCGCGGGTGTAGGCTTCTATTACTTTCAATAGTGCTTCTTTACTAAACTTAACATCCTTCGCTTTCAAACCATGTTCGGCTAATTGCTTGGGTACAAGGTGCTTTATAGCAATCTGCAGTTTTTCTTCAACGGTGTAGCCGGTTAGTTCAATGATCTCCATGCGATCGCGCAACGCGGGATGAATGGTATCTAACGAGTTGGCGGTTGCAATAAAAAGTACTTTCGATAAATCGTATTCTACTTCAAGGTAATTATCGCCAAAAGCATTGTTCTGTTCCGGGTCTAATACTTCAAGCAAGGCCGATGAAGGATCACCCCGAAAATCAGAACGTACCTTATCAATTTCATCTAAAATAAAAACCGGGTTCGATGATTTTGCTTTCTTGATGTTCTGCAAAATTTTTCCAGGCATGGCACCAATATACGTTTTACGATGCCCGCGAATCTCAGCTTCATCATGCACACCACCCAACGACATGCGGATGTAATAACGTTGCAACGATTTAGCTATCGATTTTCCCAACGAAGTTTTACCCACACCAGGTGGCCCGTATAAACAAAGGATCGGTCCTTTCATGTCTTGTTTCAACTTGAGCACCGCTAAGTATTCTAAAATTCGGTTCTTTACTTTCTCTAAACCAAAATGATCTTTGTCTAAAATTTTTCGCGCCCGTTTCAAATCAAAGTCATCGGTGGTATATTCTTGCCAGGGTAAATCGAGCATGAACTCTACATAGTTCATGGTAATCGGAAACTCCGGTGCTTGCGGATTTACACGTTGAAGTTTATCCAACTCTTTATTGAAATGATCGGCCGCAGCTTTTGGCCATTTTTTTTCTGCTCCGCGCTTGCGCAGTTTTTCAATTTCTTTGTCGGGTCCATCAAAGCCCAATTCATCCTGTAACACCCTAATTTGCTGACGCAGAAAATAATCGCGCTGTTGCTGATCAATATCAGTATGTACTTTTTTCTGGATTTCATGCTTGATCTCCAACATCTGAATTTCCTTCAGCATGTATTGCAATAGCAGCGTGCCGCGATCAATAATATTATTGGTTTCCAGAATTTTTTGTTTCTCGGCTACATCTACATTCAGGTTAGATGAAAGAAAGTGAATCAGAAACCCCGTGCTTTGAATGTTATCCAATGCTACTTGTGCCTCTTGCGGAATTTCAGGATTAAGCCTTAAAATTTTTGTGGCTGCATCTTTTAACGATTGCACCAAAGCCTTTACCTCTTTACTTTCCAGATCAAGTGCAGGCTCCGCTTGCAATTCGATGCGAGCTGTCATAAACGGCTCATCTTGAACAAACTCGCGAATTTGAAACCGGTTTTTACCTTGAATGATAATGGTGGTATTACCATCGGGCAATACCAACATTTTAATAATGCGGGCTACGGTGCCAAATCGATACAAATCTTCCATGCCGGGTTCTTCGGCCTGTTTATTTTTTTGTGCGATTACACCAATAATACGATTGCCTTGATACGCCTTCTTAATTAAGCGAATTGATTTTTGACGTGTTACCGTTATGGGAATAACCACACCCGGAAACAAAACCGTATTCTTGATTGGTAGGATCGAAAGTTCTTCCGGAAGATCTTCGGGCTTGATATCAGATTCCTGTTCGGGGTTTATGAGCTGAATCATTTCATCAGAATCTTCCTGAACCATAGGGGTTATTGCTAGCGATTTGAACATAGTAATGCAGTGCCAATTTGACACAAAAAAAGGGTGTCTCCAATTATTATTTGATCGACCGCTAAGGAGACAATCGTTATGCCAGCGTTTTTGGTTATGAGTTAAAATTATTCGATTTTTAATCAGATTAGCCATGTTAAAACCGGAAAGAGCCCATTCAACGTACTGCTTATTAGCGCTTTTATGGATATTAATTGCGTTGGCACCTCCTGCTTACGCTCAAAAGGAGAAAAAAGGTTTTAAAAAAGGTGGGGTAGTGAAACTGGACGATACTGTTGCCACTTACAGCCAGTCTGACATATTTCTGTTTCCGAATGTAAACAAACTTGCCTTCTATTACGACAATGCAAAAATTCAGAAAATAAGAGCGTTGGATAAGCCCGGCCAGGAAGCGCAAATGTATGCCGAACTGAAAGCCTACGTTAAAAATTTTGGAATTGAAAACTTTAGCAAGAACGTAGCCATGCTGTGGCGGTTGGCAAAGCTGAGCGAAACACAAGGGCCTGCCGGTGAAGCATTGTTGTTGTATAAACTTGTATTAAAACATCATCAACAAGGGTTGGACATTAACGAGATTTATAAGCGCCACCAGATGATTGATCCTGACAAGAAAGAAAATTATGTACCGTTGGATTTTTATTACAAGTTAGTTGAATATCGCAAGGACATTGATACACTGCGCCCACCACAATCGGTATTGGTAAACATGGGTGGCTTTATAAATTCTGATAAAGAAGATTACGGCCCTACTGCCGGCAACACCGATGATTTAATTCTTTTTACTTCGAAGCGAAATGAAAACATGGATCGCAGTTACAATGAAGATTTATTCTTCAGTCGTAAAGTGGAAGACTATTGGGACGATGCTCAACCATTTAAAAGCATTAACTCCAAATACAACGAAGGCTCTGCTTGCTTAAGTCGCGATGGCAAGTCACTTTTCTTTTCGCGGTGCGAAGCACCCGATGGGTTGGGCAATTGCGATTTGTATGTAGCCACGTTAAAATCCGATAGCACCTGGGGCGATGTTAAAAATCTGGGCCCAAACATTAACAGTGCCGGTTGGGATTCGCACCCATCGCTAACACACGGAGGCGATACGTTGTATTTTGCATCCAACCGGGCTGGTAGTTTTGGTCTATCCGATATTTACTTTGCCGTGAAAGATAAAAAAGGTGTGTGGGGTAAAGCCCTGAATGCAGGCCCTATCATCAACACGATTCAAAGTGAGGTAAGTCCGTTCTTCCATCATAAGTTCAATGTACTATACTTTAGTTCTAATGGGCATCCATTAAACTTTGGCGAGTTTGATATTTATAAATCGTATCGCACGAAAAGTACCTGGAGCGAACCGATAAACACAGGGCCATTGGTAAATGGTGGCGGCAGTGAATATTATTTTACGATGGATTCGAAATCGGAGAATCTGTATTACGCACGATCCGTTGAAGAAGATTTAAAAAATCTGGATCTGCACTCCTTTCCGGTGCCTATGGAAGCCCAGCCCGAAGCCGTAACTAAACTGAAAGGAACCCTGAAAGATCCGAATGGGAATCCAGTGAAAGGAATTGTTTCAGTAATTGACTTAGATGAGGGCGTGGAAGTGGCTCCTAAATACATTCGCGATGATGGTTCGTTTGATTTTAGTCTGATCAACAAACGCAACTACCTGTTGATTATTCAAGGCGATGATTTTTTCCGGATTGAAGAAATCTTCTTTATGGATGGCGAAACAGAGATTAATAAAATTGCCGAGCCCATTGAAAGCAAGATCGCGTTTCAATCATTGGAGTTTGAAAATGGTAAAGCCAACATTTTACCCAACATGCATACCGATTTGGATAAGATTGCGAATTTCCTGATTGATCATCCCAATCTGCATTTGAAAATCTCCGGCCATACCGATTCGGCCGGTAAAGAAGAAGCCAACCTGAAACTTTCGCAGGCACGGGCCGATGCCATTAAGCATTACTTAGTAACCCAGTTTAAGATTGATGCTATTCGTATTGAAGCCATTGGCTATGGTAGTTCAAAACCAATTGTTCAGGAAATTACCGATGAGCACAAGCAATTAAACCGGAGGGTTGAGTTCGAGATTTCGAAGCAGGAGTAGCAATACTTAAAAAATCTTTCATGATGTCATTTGAGCTTTCGTAGCGGTTTGCTGTTAAGCAACGACTTGATTTGATCAATTGCTATTTTGTTAAGCCGCATTAGTCTTTCTGGCTGTTCTAAACCCTGATGAATCAATACAGCATTAATACTTTCGAGATTACTAAGTACCACTAATTGCTCAAGTGTAGCGGCATCACGGATATTTCCTTCAGCTTGCGGATTAGCTTCACGCCATTGTTTTGCAGTACACCCAAACAATGCCACATTAAGGCAATCAGCTTCATTGGCATACAAAATACTTATCTGTCTTTTACTTAACACTTTAGGGATCAGGTTTTCTTTAATTGCATCTGTATGAATATGATAATTCACTTTCGCCAGCGTGCGTTGTAGGTTCCAATCTAATTTTAATCGACTGTTTTCGTCAGCTTTTAATCGTTGAAACTCTTTAATGAAATAAACTTTGAATTCTGCACTAATCCACATCCCAAATTCAAAGCAATATCGGCATGGGCATAGGTGCCGCCATAACGCCCCGCAGTAGCCTTTAATCCAATGGCATTGGTTTTTTCAACCCACTCTTTCACACTCATTTTGTAGCTATTTAAGCCAGCTTGGCTTTTAATTATGGCGAATTCGCCATAATTAAAGTCAGGATTATTAACGCTCTCCCAAATACCCAGAAACTCAACTGTATTTCTATTCCTAAGCCAATCTGAAATAAAAAAGTCACCGTCTTTCGCTTTTAGCATATCCGTAAGAGAAATAAAATCACTTTCACCTTCTTTTAAGATGGTAATTTCAATTCCTTTCACTTTAATTTTTGAACTCTTAGCCATTAGCTAAATATTGAATGAATTTAAAGATAGATAAAAAGCTCTTATCAGGCATTCAGGTTGAAAACATGAAATAAAAAAAGGGCATCATTTGGATGCCCTGATCTTTATCTGAAATATTTTATCAATTCCCTGAAATCAACTTCGCAATATCATTATAGAATACAAACACCATCAGCACTAGCAGAATGGCCATTCCTACTTTGATTGCATTCTCAAAAAATTTCTCAGAAGGTTCACGGCCACTTACCATCTCGTATAGTAAGAACATCACATAACCACCATCCAATGCGGGTATGGGTAAGAAGTTCATAAACGCAAGTACCATCGAAAGCAAACCCGTCATCCGCCAGAAGTTATACCAATCCCACTTGCCGCCATAAGCTTTAGCCATTCCCACAGGCCCTGACAATGATTTCCGAAAAGAAATCTGTCCGGTAAAAATTTTCTTGAAAGCTTTTAACTGAACCGCAATAACTCCAAATGCTTTGCCAGGTCCTTGTGCAATTGATTCACCAAGTGAATAGTTTACTTGTTTTTCACCTTCGGGTGGAACGATCTGATTGGGCACATAAAAACCAATACTGTTTTCGCCTTTAAAATATTCTTTAAAAGAAATAACCTCACTTCCGCGTTTAACTGAAAATTGTAATGAATCGCCACTAAAATTTTGGGTTATTGCTTTCAGTTCATCGTGGTAGTTTATGGGTTGCCCTTGCATTTCAATAATCAAGTCACCTTGTTTTAGTCCAATTCGATGGGCCATAGTTCCGGGGGCAACTTCATCCACCAGTGGCGCCCTTCTGGGCAGAATAAACATGGCCAGCGCATCCTTTTTATCAAATTGTTCAATAAAATTTTCGGGGATCGGAATTTCTATTTCCTGATCACCACGCAAAACTGTATAAGATGAATTTTCGGAAAGGAGAACACTGGGTTTGGATGTATCATCAAAATACTCGAACAACTTGCCATTAATCTTAATAATCTTGTCTCCGGTTTTAATACCAATTTGTTCGGCTAATTCCAAGGCCTGCACACCTCCGTGTGCGTTTACGTAATCGTTTAAAATATACCGATCGCCATACGCATAAGTAAGCCCAATAAAAATCAGTATGCCTACAATCACGTTAACAATAATGCCACCCATCATTACAATCAGGCGTTGCCAGGCTGGTTTAGCTCTAAACTCCCATGGTTGAGGCTCAGCTTTTAGTTGTTCCTTGTCCATGCTTTCGTCCACCATACCGGCAATTTTTACATAACCGCCTAATGGAAACCAACCAATACCAAATTCGGTATCGCCTTTTTTATACTTAACCAATGAAAAGTTGAGCACGTTAGCCATGGGGAAAAGAAAATCGAAAAAGAGATAAAACTTTTCTACCCGAATATTGAACATACGCGCAGCGATGTAATGACCCCACTCGTGTACTGCTATTAAAATTGAAAGACTCAGCAATAGCTGGGCCGTCATAATTGCTCCTTCCATCAGTTAATCAGTTCTTTGGCTTTAATTCTCGTTTCTTTATCCGTATTCACGTAATCCTCAAAGACAGGATTGGCTACATACTTTATTTTGCTCAGACATTGTTCCACTACGTCCGACATTTGTAAGAATCCAATCCGATCCTGTAAAAATTCCTGTACGGCAATTTCGTTGGCTGCATTCAATACGCACGGCATGTTACCACCTCGCCCCAACGCCTCAAATGCGAGTGCAAGATTACGAAAAGTTTCGGTATCGGGCTTTTCAAAAGTAAGAGCGGGATACTGGGTGAAGTCGAATCTTGGGAAATTGCTCTTAATTCTATTGGGATAACTCATCGCAAATTGAATGGGTAAACGCATATCGGGCAGGCCCAGTTGCGCTTTAATGGAACCATCTTCAAATTGAATGAGTGAGTGAATGATGGATTGCGGATGTACCACAACCTCCACTTGTTCAGGTTTTAGCCCAAAAAGCCACTTTGCTTCAATTACTTCCAGGCCTTTGTTCATAAGCGAAGCCGAATCGATGGTTACTTTGGCCCCCATCGTCCAGTTGGGATGCTTAAGTGCCTGCGCTTTGGTTATGTTCCCTAATTCATTTTTCTTTTTGCCTCTAAAAGGGCCACCCGATGCAGTTAGAATAATTTTTTCAATCGGATTATGAAACTCACCCACCAAACATTGAAAAATGGCTGAGTGCTCTGAATCAACCGGATAAATATTAACACCTTTTTCGCGGGCAAGACGCGTAATTAATTCGCCTGCCACCACCAACGTTTCTTTGTTTGCCAAGGCAATATTTTTGCCAGCCTCAATGGCTTTGATGGTTGGCTTTAAACCTGAATAACCCACCAGGGCTGTAAGCACCAGATCAATAGATTCCATCTGCACCACCGAAGCCAATGCATTTTCGCCAGCATAAACTTTAATGTCCAACGGAATTAAAGCTGCTTTAACTTTTTCGTAGTGTGCATCATCTCCAATAACAACGGCATTGGGTTTAAACTTAACAGATTGTTCAATAAGTAAATCAGCATTACGCTGCGCAGTTAAAACCTCCACTTCAAACACATCGGGATGTGCTGCAACAACTTCGAGCGCTTGCGTGCCGATGGAACCGGTAGAGCCGAGGATGGCTATTTTCTTTTTATCAGACTGCAATTGACTTGTGATTAGTGAGTTTAGATTTAGGATTGTTGATTTGAGGAACTACTCCATATTACGTTTGGTTGTTTCAATTGACTTCACAAAGATTGAACTCAACTCATTACATTCTTTTAATGTGGAATGTTCGGCCTGCAGGTAACCTGCTCCAGAAAGTATTCTCAGGCAATTATACGACTCCCGAAGTTCTTTCAACACTATCCCAAGTTTGTGAACAAAGTCTTTTTTTGATTCTGCACCCAAAGCTTCACCATAATTCAAGGCAGGTGAAGTTGTATATCTCAAGAGCTGTCCCGTAAGATGATTTACAACACGATCTTCGGGAAGTTCATTTATCAGTCTAATTATCAAAACTGAAAAATCAATCAATCTGCTTTCAAGTTCTTTGTTTGTCATAGTAACTCCGTTTAAAATCTAAAATCACTAATCATAAATCAAACTTCAAAATACCAATCTCATCCGCAATCTTTCTATCATTACTTAGTCGGGGCACTTTATTTTGCCCACCCAGCTTTCCTTGCGATTTCATGTATTCAATAAATGCATTTCGCTTAAGCAAAGTAATTTTAAGCGTTCGCAAAATATTACCGGTAATCAAGTCATCGTAATAAACATTCAAACCGCGCAATTGGTTATCCAATTCCAAGGCAAATGCATCGAGCTCTTTTGGCGGATTGGCAAACTCGATTAACCACTCGTGATGAGGCAACCCTTCGGCAGGAGTTACATTCGGAGCAACAGTAAATTCTACCAACTCTGCTTCCGGAAATTTCTGCATGGTAAACTTCATTGCTTTTTCTACTTCTTCACCAATTACGTGCTCGCCAAAAGCCGAAATAAAATGTTTTATCCTGCCCGACACTACCAACCGATATGGATTTTTTGAAACAAACTTTACCATATCCCCAATAGAATAACCCCACAAGCCTGCATTGCTATTAATAATCAATGCATAATTTTTTTCCAACTCAACTTCTTCAATAGATAGCCTGCGCGGATTCTCAGTAAAATATTCATCAGCCGGAATAAACTCATAAAAAATTCCATTGTTGAGTAGCATGAGCAGGCCTTCTGCATGTTGCGAATCCTGGTATGCAATAAAACCTTCTGATGCCGGGTAGGTTTCAATCGAATCAATTTGCTTCCCTATGGTATCAAACAGCTTGGCGCGATAGGGCTCAAAGTTTACACCGCCATATACAAACACCGAAAAGTTGGGAAACACATCTTTTACCTTCTTACCGGTGCGCGCCACAATCCGATCGAAATACATTTGCGCCCACGGGGGTATGCCCGAAATCAGCGTCATGTTCGCGCGAAGTGTTTCATCAATAATCTTTTCCAATTTTTCTTCCCAATCTTCAATACAATTGGTAGCATAGCTTGGCTTCTGATTAGTTCGCAAAAAACCAGGTACCATGTGATTGCTGATGCCTGAAAGTCTTCCCGTTTTAATACCCGCTATTTCATCTAACTCAGGGCTACCGGAAAGAAAAATCAGGTTGCCATCCAGAAAGGAAGCATTGCCGGTTTCATGCACATAACTTAAAGTTGCATTACGCGCGCTGATAAAATGACCGGGTGCCGACTCTTTGGAGATAGGAATATATTTGGTGCCTGATGTAGTGCCCGAAGTCTTAGCAAAGTAAGCAGGCTTGCCTGGCCACAACACATCGGGTTGGCCCTTCAATACTTTTTCAATGTAGGGCTTCAGGTCTTCATAATCGCGAATGGGTACTTGCTTTTTAAAATCATTGTATGAGTTGATTCCATCAAACCCATGATCGCGCCCAAATTGGGTAGGCCGGGCTGCAAAAACAAGTTGTTCAAGTGTTTGTGTCTGATAATAACCTGGCCGTAACGACCATTTTTTGGTTTGGCCGGCAATGTAATTTGCAAAAGGCCTGGCGAGCAAAGAGCGAATACCCATAGGTTACAAAAATAAGGTTATCCGGTGCAGCTTCAAACAACTGACAAACCTTCCGGTTTATAGGGTTTGGGATAATTTTTGTCTGTGGATTGGTCAACTTTACCGAATCGGAAAACATCTCAGGTACCTGATTCGTTTTTAACTGAAATAATGAAAGGTTATGAATACTCTTAAGATTGTTATAATTGGTTTTTTATCCGGGTTAGCCGGAGCTTATGCATTCTATTCCTATCAACAGGAAAAAACAGCGCGTGAACAACAACAAGCGCAGTTTCAGGTAACCAATTATACACCCATTGAAGCCTATCGTCCCAACATCATTCAGCCAACAGAAACACCACGGTCAATAGAATCGGTTGATTTTAGTTATGCCGCAACTAAAGCAACACCCAGCGTGGTGTATATCAATAGCATTTCGCAAGGCCGTTCTTATAGCCAATGGGATTGGTTTTTTGGCAACACAGGCCCGCAAACGCAGGTAAGCAGTGGGTCAGGTGTTATCTTTTCTGCGGATGGCTATATTGTAACTAACAATCATGTAATTGAAGCGGCTGAAAAAATTCAGGTGTTGTATAACAAAAAACAATACGATGCTGAATTGATTGGTACCGACCCTTCAACCGATTTGGCTGTGTTGAAGATAAAAGAAACCAACTTGCCGGCCATTACGTTGGGGAGTTCGAAAAATCTTTCGGTGGGCGAATGGGTAATAGCCGTGGGCAATCCGTTTTCACTTTCTTCTACTGTTACGGTTGGTGTAGTAAGTGCAAAAGGCCGCAAGATTAACATTGTGGATGATCGCTTCCCGATTGAATCATTCATTCAAACAGATGCCGCTATTAATCCCGGCAATAGTGGTGGTGCGCTGGTAAATAAAAATGGCGAGTTGGTAGGTATCAATACGGCTATACTATCGCGTACAGGTTCTTATACCGGTTATGCATTTGCAGTACCGATTGATATTGTAAGAAAGTCGGTGGAGGATTTGATTAAATATGGCACGCCACAAAAAGCAATTTTTGGCGGCACCGTAGTAGAGCACGATTTTATGAATGCCCGCAAGTATGGATTGGATGAAAACATAAAAGAGTTTAAAGGTGTAATTGTAGGCAAAGTGGAACGCAACGGAGCTGCTGCTATTGCCGGCTTACAAGAAGGCGACATCATTACTAAAATCAACAATGTTGAAATTAACAGCGAAAGCGCTTTTGAGGAAGAATTAGCTTACCGATACCCGGGCGACAAAATTTCCGTTACGTATTTGCGAAATAATAAACCAGGCATTGCTTCGCTAACGCTGTTGAACAAAAAAGGTGATACCAGTGTAACCAAACGACTTATTTATTCTGATGCTACGTTAGGTGCAAGTATGGAAGCCGTTGACTACGGAGTAAAAGTTTTTAATATAAAAGATGGTGGTTTATTAAAGCGAGTTCAATTCCCTGAAAACTTCACTATTATTCAGATTAATCGAAGAAAAGTTAAGAATCCGAGTGATGTAATCGAGTTTTTTAACTCCTATCGTGGACAAGTATATATATATGGAATTAGCGGTTCTAAACAGGAACTTCAGCTACAGCTTTATCTGCCATAAGCTTATAACTTTTAGTTTTAAGCCGTCATGCGTTGCTTGAACTTTTTGGTAAGATCTTCCACGCTGTTTTTAAAATTCACATCGGTCTTCATCATGTCTTCAACCGATTCGAGTGCATGAATAACCGTGCTGTGATCGCGACCACCAAAGTTTTCACCAATCAGTGCAAGCGTTAATTGCGTATAGCGTTTGCAGAAGTACATGGCTACCTGTCGCGGAATTACAATTTCGCGTTTCTTTACCTTGCTCTTCATCTGATCCAGACCTACTTTAAAATAATCGGCAACTGTTTTCTGAATGTAATCCACACTCACATCGGATTGAATTTCCTTTACAATGTTCTTGAGAACTTCTTTGGCCAGTTCAAGATCAATATCTTTTTTAAGTAGGGTAGCATGAAACAACAATGAGTTTAGCACACCTTCCATATCGCGCAGGTTGGTATCTACACTGTAGGCCAGGTACTCGGCTACTTCGGTTGGTATTTCAATTCCGTCCGATTGCATTTTGTTGTGAATGATGGCCAGCTTGGTTTCAAAATCGGGCTCTTGCAAATCGGCAGTAAGGCCCCACTTGAATCGCGACAGCAAACGTTCCTGAAATCCCTTCAGATCGCGCGGTGGGCAATCGCTGGTCATAATAATCTGCTTGCCCGATTGATGTAATTGATTGAAGATGTGGAAAAACATTTCCTGTGTTTTTTCGCGACCTGCTAAAAACTGAACATCGTCCAGAATCAGCAAATCAACCTGCAGGTAATAGTTTTGAAACTCTTGAACTTTATGATTCTGAAGTGCATTCAAAAATTGATTGGTGAAATCATTCTGATCTACATACAACACAATTTTATCGGGCAGGTTCTTCTTGATTTCATTTCCGATTGCCTGCACCAGGTGTGTTTTCCCAACCCCTACTCCACCGTACAACATCAATGGATTGAACGATGTGGTACCCGGTTTTTTTGCAACGGCCACTCCGGCTGATCGCGCCAAACGGTTACAATCACCTTCTACGAAATTCAAAAACGAGTACGATGGATTTAATCTTGAATTAACGGTTTGCGGATTAAGTGCTTTAAATGAAAACGGAGAATAATCCTCATGCATACCATTTGCGGTTTGCATACCATTGCGTTTTACACCGCTCCCATTTGGATAGTTAACAAATACAGGCGGGTTTTGCTGATTACCGCTATCAACTACAACCGAGTACTCCAATCGCCCATTGGGGCCCAACACCTGGTGAATGGCTTTTTTTAATACCGGCACATAATGCTCTTCCAGCCACTCGTAAAAAAATTGTGAGGGCACCTGTATCGTTAACACATCATCGGTTGTTCTTACAGGATTGATTGGTTTAAACCAGGTGTTGAAATTTTGTTCGTCCACTTCCTGACGAATTATTTCGAGACAGTCGCCCCATACGGTTATTGAATCAACTACCATTTATTAGCAAGCGGTTTGATGAATTTTCCCTAATTTTTTTTAAAGAAGGGAGACAAAGGTGTAAAAAAATTAAGGAACAAAAAATTAATTCCGGCCTGGCTTTTTTTAGATAATTTTTTTGCAGTTCATCTCTTGAAATTGATAAAAATTTTGTTTTAATCACAACTATAACTCAACTTGAAACCTTGAATTTTAATCAGATTCAATGGTTAAGCAAACACAAAACGATAATTCAAAAAATCATTTTCGTACACCCGGTGAAAACGCCTGGGAAGAAACAGCCACACAGGAGTTAAATGGCGCCCATCCATTTGAAAAACTGGTGATTCGTAAACACGGGTTAACCATTGAGCCTTATTATAAAAAATCTAAAAATCAGGTGAGTTTTACACTGCCTGTATCCGATTCGAAACTTATGGGTGCCCGCGCCTGGCAAAATATGGCGATGGTAACAATTGCCGATGAGAAAAAAGCAAATGCCGAAGCCTTGCATTACCTCAACACCGGTGCCGATGGAATTTTATTTGCAGTTACCCGAAGTGATATAAGTTTTTCACTACTATTAGCCGATATTGAAGTAGAGCATTGTGCCGTTTCCTTATTGTTAGAATCCGGTTGCGAAGGTGAAGCTGAGCCATTTCTTCAGCATATTGGAAATAAAGCTATTAGTGGTTGCATTTTTTACAAATCACCTGCGCAGGCATCTTTCAGCGAAAGCACAACAAGCTTTATTACTTGTGGAATTTACTGCAAACCAAATGAAAACCCGATTGATGAGTTAATGAGTTCATTGCATGCTGGAGTTGCACTGCTGGATAAATTCACCGATCGCGGACTCCCTGCACAGGTTGTCGCAACTCAAATTGGTTTTTACTGTTCGGTTGATGCTGACTTTTTTCTTTCAATCGCCAAACTAAAAGCATTGCGAATACTGTGGAATAACATTTTAGCTGCTTATAACGTAACGGGGGCAACTCAGATACATACTGTTTCTACAGCGTGGATAAAGGATTCATTTCAACCGCATGGAAACCTGATTAAATCCACCACGGCTGCATTAGCTGCCATTATGGGTGGCTGCAATTACTTAACCATACAACCCGAATCAGAATCTGAACCTGGCAACCGAGCTGCACGTCTTGTTTCAAATGTATTGCGGGATGAATCGCACCTCGCCAAAGTGGCCGACCCTACTGCAGGTTCGTATTACCTCGATTCACTCATTACTCAGCTCGTTGAAAAATCGTGGCAACAGTTTTTAACCAGTACCAACGTATGAAGCCCGATTTCTCTAAAATAAAGCTGAGTGTCAATCAGGTTGATCGTATAATCAATCAGGCTTCGTGGACTTCACCTGAAAAAATTCAAATCAAAGCTGCATATAATCAATCCGACCTTGAAGCTAATTCCTGGCTATCATTCGATGCAGGTGTGCCACCCTTTCTACGCGGTCCGTATGCCACCATGTACACCGTTAGACCGTGGACGATCAGGCAATATGCAGGGTTTTCTACTGCGCAAGAATCAAACGCATTTTACAGACGCAATCTCGCTGCCGGACAAAAAGGATTATCCGTGGCATTCGATCTGGCCACGCACCGTGGTTATGATTCAGATCATCCCCGCGTAGCGGGCGATGTAGGCAAAGCCGGAGTTGCAATCGATTCGGTATTGGATATGAAAACGTTATTCGATCAAATACCGCTTGATAAAATGTCGGTGAGTATGACCATGAACGGTGCTGTTATTCCCATCATGGCTTTTTATATCGTAGCAGCAGAAGAACAAGGAATAAAGCCACAGCAATTAACAGGCACCATTCAGAATGATATTCTGAAAGAATTTATGGTGCGTAATACGTACATTTATCCACCGGCAGCTTCCATGCGCATTGTGGCCGATATTTTTTCGTATTGCTCGCGCCACATGCCAAAGTTTAACAGCATCAGCATCAGCGGCTACCACATGCACGAAGCAGGTGCGCCTGCTCATCTTGAATTAGCCTATACCCTGGCCGATGGATTGGAATACATACGGGCGGGGTTAAAAGCAGGTATTGCCATTGATGATTTTGCTCCACGCCTCTCCTTTTTCTGGGGTATTGGTATGAACTTCTTTATGGAGATTGCCAAGATGCGGGCCGCGCGCGTGTTGTGGTCAAACATTGTAAAGCAATTTAATCCACAAAATCCCAAGTCAATGGCTTTGCGTACACATTGCCAAACATCGGGCTGGAGTTTAACGGCACAAGATCCATATAATAACGTTACACGCACAACCCTAGAGGCATTGGCTGCAGCGCTTGGCGGAACACAATCACTACACACCAATTCGTTGGATGAAGCCATCGCATTACCAACCGATTTCTCAGCGCGCATCGCACGCAATACCCAATTATATCTGCAAAATGAAACGGGAATTACGCAAGTAGTTGATCCTTTGGGTGGATCGTACTATGTGGAATATCTTACAGATCAACTCATACAAGCTGCATCTGTTTTGATTGACGAAGTTGAGACACTAGGCGGCATGACACGGGCTATTGAAAGTGGTATTCCAAAATTACGCATTGAAGAAGCAGCAGCAGCCAGGCAGGCACGTATTGATTCCGGTGAAGAAGTTATTGTAGGCGTAAATCGATTTCAAACAACTGCACAACCCGATTTTGAAATTCTGGAAGTGGATAATACGGCCGTGCGGCAAGAACAAATTGAAAGACTAAATACGCTCAAAGCCGAACGCAATGCAGAAGCGGTACAAACTGCCTTGCAAGCATTAGAAAAATCAGCTGCATCCGGTAACGGTAATTTATTGGAACTTGCGATTGTTGCCGCACGACAACGAGCCACCTTGGGTGAAATCTCGATGGCGATGGAAAAATCATTCGGACGTTATACAGCCAGTGCACAAACAGTATCAGGCGTTTATTCAGGTGCGATGAAAGATCAAAAGATAATTACTGAAGTGCGTAAACTATCCGATCAGTTCGCTGAACTGGATGGACGCAGGCCACGCATTCTTATCGCCAAGATGGGACAAGATGGCCACGACCGCGGTGCGAAAGTAATTGCAACCGGTTTTGCCGATTTAGGTTTTGATGTGGACATAGGGCCGTTGTTTCAAACTCCGGAAGAAGTTGCGAAGCAAGCAACCGAAAACGATGTGCATGTAATTGGTGCCAGCAGCCTGGCGGCTGGTCACAAAACATTAATACCACAGTTAATTGAGGCGCTTAAAAAAGCAGGACGGCCCGATATAAAAGTAGTGGCTGGTGGCGTAATACCTCCGGGCGACTATCAATTTTTGCAAAAGGCTGGGGTAGCCGGAATTTTTGGCCCTGGTACTCCCGTTGCTGAATCCGCACGGCAAATACTCAATACCTTGCTGATGCAATTAAAAAAATAACCCCGCGATAATGGGTTTTATTTATCTGGCATCGGCCAAAAGAATTTGTAATTTTAATTCCCAAAAAAATCTTTTCTGGCGCATAGCCCGGTGGGGAATGTTGCTCCGGAACTTTAATTTTAAACAGAATGGCCAAATGAAACAGTCAATGGAAAAAGTGTTGGTTCTGCTTTTGTGGATTAGTCCTGCACTGGTTGTAGCGCAGGCTAAGTACGATAAGCTATTAAACAAAGCAGAGGCCTCTTATACAACCGGAAACTATAGTAAAGCCATTTCGGGTTTAAATAAATTTAAAAAGAAAGCCTTCAAAAAATTGGGGCAGCAAAATGTGTACACCCCAACCTATTATATGCGGTTGGCAAAGTACAACCTGGCTTCTGGTTATATCGCTGAATTTGAAAGCAACCTGCAGCAAGCTGTTACCAGTAGCAAAGCCATCAATCTTGAAAACAGCCAAACATATGGATTGATATTGGTTGAAGCCGCTGAACTGCACAACATGAATGGTTCGTATCGCGTGGCACGTGAATATCTGGATCAAGCTAAACAAGTACTGGAAGGTGGCGATTTCATGAAAGATATTACGAAGGGTCGCTACGAACTGGCATTAGCCGAAACCTTATCGGGCCAAGGTTTTTATACACAAGCTATTGAGTTATTGAATGAGCAAGAACGTTTTTATGCCGGGCGCGCAGTTAAGCAAGAAACATTTGTAGATGAAAAGGGGAATCTGAAAAGCAGAAAATTATCAGACGAAGAGTTGAACGAGCGTTACGAAAAATATGGATACCTGCGATCATTACTGGGTTGGGCGCTCAGTTCGATGGGCAAAAATAACACGGCCGATTCCGTGCTTGATTTGAATACAGTTTACCTTAAAAAAAACCTGGGGCAATCCAATATTGAATACGTTCGCAATCAATTTATAATTGCTAACCACTACCTCATGCACGGCCTTGGCAAAAGCCTTCGCAAGGATGTTGACTTTAGCACTTCATTAAACAACTTGAAAATAAAGCATAGCCCCAGCCATTACCTTGCTGTTTCTATTTACGAGAACTACTTACGCGAACTTCAAAAAAGCGGAAGTTCAGCCAAATACCTCAATACTAAGCTGGAGTATGAAAAAATGATTGCTAAAAGTTATGAATCAAAAAGTATCTATAACGTGCGGTTAAAAGCATTGGAGTTTGATGCCAAACTTGACAAAGACCGTACACGAAACCTGGAAACACAAGCTAATAACTTAATTAACAACACAGCCTCGCTTCCGCGCAACAACATTGTAACAGCCAATGTAACCGAGTTTCTGTTTGGCCTGGCACTCTACAAAAAAAACTATATTAATGCCGAAAAATATCTGAACGATATCATCGAAATAAAAACCAACCTGTTTGGTGTAGACGCCCCGGAGACACACCTGGCACGATTACAACTTGCAAACTTTTACCTTGATAATACCAATAAGGTAAGTGAAGCCACTAAAATCTACGATGAAAGTTATCTTAAAATAGTTTCCAAAGAAATTGGCCCTTCACACAAAGATCATTTGGAAATCCTTAATCACATGGCAGTTCTTTATGAACTAACCGATCGGTATTCCGATGCAGACCAGATTTTACAAAAAGCCCGATATGTGGCCCAGAAAAAATTTGATAATACCGATTTTGAATTTGCCAATGAACTTACCCAGATTGCCCGCCTGCAAATTAAACTAGGGCAATACGAACAAGCCGAAGAAAATCTGGATAACAGTATTGCTGTTTTAAAACTCAAGAAAAACGATGACAAAAAAGTGCAGATGGTAAATGCCATTGAAACCCAGGCTACCCTTTACGGAGTTAAAGGTCTTTTTGATGAAGCTGAGGCTAACCTGGATCGATCCAGAAAAATTATTAAGAAGGCCGATAAACTTTCGGGGCTTGATGAGCTGAGTACCGCGCGCGAATTATCGTCCTTGCTAATTCAATTGGGACGGTACTCACAAACCGAGGGCATTTTAAATGATTTGATTGCCGAGTCTGAAAAGCTTTACGGTACCAACTCCGTTCGTTTAATCGATCCGTTGGTTGACAAAGGACGATTACTGCTGGCCAAAGGCGATTATACCGAAGCCGAGAAAGTAGCCCAACGTGTAAACAAAATTGCCACTGCTGTTTATGGCGAACTATCTACCAAAACAGCGCCCACCCAAAAACTTTTAGCCGATATTGATTACGCCATTGGCGATTTTGATAATGCTGAGTTGATGTTACAAAAAGCTATTGCCAGCTTGCAAAAACAATTTGGTCGTAACCACATAGAAGTTGCCAAATCACTTTCGCTATTGGGTATGACTAAATTTCATAAAGGTGGCGAAAAGCCTGCCGAAATTGAGAAGTTGCTTTTTGAAGCCCGTGAAATTATGCTTGCCAAACTGGGAAATCAAAACCCACAATATGCCGACATCCTGAAAAACGTTGCTTCGCTTTACATTTCGCAGAAAAAATATGCAGAAGCATTTAGTGTGCTAACCCAGGCCGAAGCTATCTGGCGCGCCAAAACCGGTACTAAAACCAATATCAATGCCGCCAACATTTATGCGCTAACGGGCGATGTTTATTACGCTACCAAAAATTACAAGCGTGCAGAAGAGTTTTACGTACAGGCTAAGAAAATCTACGAAGATTACTTCAGTAAAACTCACCCCGAATATGTAAAGATACTTTCCAAGCAAGCGAAGGTGTATTACATGGAAAAAAACTACAAGCGGGCGAAGACTAACATTGAAGAGGCACTTAACAATTATGAGGCCTATATCAAGCAAATTTTCCCGGCTTTGAGCGAACGCGAAAAAGCAAAATACTGGAACACCATTAAAGGCGATTTTGAATTTTATAACACACTTGCCTTTAGCCAACTGGATGACTTTAAAGACCTGAGCAGTAAAGTTTATGATTATCAATTACTAACCAAAGCCTTATTGTTGAGCTCCAGTATTAAAATTCGCGAACGAATTTTAAATAGTACTGACGAATCGCTCAAAACATCCTACAATCTTTGGGTTGAAAAGAAAGAGCAGTTAACCAATGCGCTTTCCATGAGCACCCAACAATTGGCCGACAACGGGTACGATATTAACCTGATGACAGCCGAAGCTGAAAAACTAGAGCGAGAGATCAGCCAGAAGTCGGAATTATTTGGGCAGAGCTTCGACAATAAAAAAATAAAATATACCGATGTTCAAAAAGCAATCAATAAAAACGAAGTAGCTATTGAGATGGTGCGTTACCGCCACTTCGATCATACCTTTACCGATTCGGTTGTATATGTTGCCCTCTACATTAAAAACGACAACGCTCGCCCAAAAGCTATCATTATGCCTGAAGGCTCGCGTATGGAGACGCGATTTTTTAGGTACTACCGCAATTCAATAATTGGAAAAATAAAAGACCAGTTTTCATATAAAGTATTCTGGGAACCTATTCAGAAAGAAATTGGAACCGCCACCACTATTTACCTTTCGGCCGATGGTGTTTACAACCAGCTCAACTTAGAAGCTATTCCAACTCCGGATGGCAAGTACATTATCGATAATGCAAACATTGTTTTGGTAAGTAACACCAAAGATTTATTTCTAAACAAAATAAAATCGCGGGCCGTTGCATCTAATACAGCCACCATGTTTGGTAACCCCAAATTTTATCTGACAGCTTCGCGTGGCAACATACCCGCGTTGCCCGGCACCGAAAGAGAAGTAGCAGAGCTACAACGGTTATTAAAACAAGGTAGCTACAACACCGAAGAATATGTGGAAAGCCTGGCCACCGAAGATAAGTTGAAACTGCTGGCAAGCCCCAAAATTCTGCACGTAGCTACGCACGGATTTTACACCCCGGTTATTGAACAATCTGAGTTAGATGAGCTAACCGAAAGCGAAGCAGCCATGGCCGATAACCCGTTACTTAAAACTGGACTATTACTAACAGGTGCCGGTGATATATTCAACGAAACCAAATATAACTACAACATTTCGAGCGGAATTTTAACCGCTTATGAAGCCATGAGTCTTAACCTGGACCATACCGATCTGGTTGTTTTGAGCGCTTGCGAAACCGGGTTGGGTGAAGTTGCCAACGGTGAAGGAGTTTACGGGTTGCAGCGCGCATTTTTGGTTGCTGGTGCCAAAGTACTGATCATGAGTATGTTTAAAGTAGATGATGATGCTACGCAAAAACTGATCGTAAATTTCTATCGCAAGTGGTTAACAACAAATAACATGCGCCAAAGCTTTATCGATGCCAAAAAAGAACTTCGCGTTGAATATCCGGAACCATACTATTGGGCACCGTTTATGATGATTGGGCAGCAATAAAATTAATTAAACCTGTTTCTGGTTACTGCTAACCGGAAACAGGTTCACCAGCTACCTACCCAATACCAAAACATTATTACGCACACAATCAACTTGAGCAGCGTACTCAACAAAAATCCCGCAAAGGAACCAAGTGCGGCCCGCAGTGCTTTTGATGAATCCTGGTTATTCATTATTTCACCAATAAATGCACCCGCTAACGGTCCAATTATTATCCCAAAAGGGCCCATCCAAAAACCAAGCAACAGGCCAATCATACAACCCCAGATACCAGCTTTGCTGCCTCCAAACTTTTTTGTGGCATATACCGGTGCCCAATAATCGATAACTGTAACTACAAGTGTTATCCCAAACCAGATCCAAAGAAATTTAACAGTAAAAGGATTGGGATCTTTCAATTGTTGAATCCAAAGTCCGAGAAATGCAAGTGGTGGCCCAGGAAGGACCGGTAAAAAACAACCGGCAATTCCGATTACCATCAACAAGCCACCCAATACAAACCAAAGTATTTCCATGCCTAAAAGGTAGGCACTCTTTTACAAATCTTTTTTCTTTTTGTCTTCAAAAAGCATCCGCACCGATGGGCCATCGGTATCATCAAACTGGCCGCTGTGCATACTCCACACAAAGGCCGCCAGAAATACAATGGCTATAGTGAGCGAGATTGAAATAAGTAAAACAATGATCAGCATGGCTTACAGATTTTTAAATTCTTTTCGAGCTACCCAATTAACGGCAAGCGAGGTAAACCCAACTACACTTACGCTGCTGATGGGCATCAGTATGGCCGCAATGAGTGGAGTGAGAAAACCACTCATGGCCACGCTTAGCGCAATGGCATTGTAACAAAATGAAATCACGAATCCTGTTTTTAAAATCACGGTTGATTTTTTTGCTAATCGAAGAAACGAGTCGAGCCGCCCCAGCATGTGGCCTGCCAGAATTCCATCGCTGGCAGGTGTAAACACTCCGGTATCGTCTGTAACAGCTACTCCTACATCGCTTTGTTGCAGCGCACCTGAATCATTCAACCCATCGCCAATCATCATCACTTTGTAATTTCGCTTTTGCAAGTCAGAGATAAAATTCAGTTTATCGTGTGGCGATTGATTGAATAACAGTTGCACCGATTCAGGAAAAACCGCTCGCATTCGTATTGCCTCCATTGGTTGATCGCCCGATACCAATGCTTTTACACTTGAACCTAATCGGGCCACCAAACCTTTTGCCTCGGGTCTGATGGAAGTTTCAATTTCATAATAACCACGAGCCAGACCATCAACGGCCACAAATACGCGTGAGGTTACTTCGCCTCCAACCGGGTTGCCAGTAAATGTTGCAGACCCAATACGGATATTTTTACCCGCCACAACCGCTTGAATTCCGCTACCTGGAAATTCCTTTAACTCCTTAAGCTCAGCATCGGACTTTTGTTTGATGTGCTGAGCAACCAGATTGCTTAATGGATGGGTGGATGTAGATGCCAATAGCTTTATCCAACCTTGCTCCTGTTCAGACAACAAACCTTTAAACGTAACAGCCGATGCACCGTGTGTTACCGTTCCGGTTTTATCAAACACCAATGCATTTATTACTGCCATCCGTTCTATCACATCGGCATTTTTCAGATACAACCCATATCTACCAAACACGCGCAACATATTGCCATACGTAAAGGGTGTAGCTAATGCAAGGGCACACGGGCAAGCCACCATCAACACAGAAGTAAGCACCAACCACATTTGAGAAGCATCATAATAATACCAGAACACACCCGTACCAACAGCTAATACCAACACAATCCATGTAAATCTTCGTGCAGCCCTATCAATTACTTTTTTATAAACACTTTCATTCGGTTTTTGAAACGCTGCTTCATTCCACAAACTCGTTAATTGACTTTGTACTGTTTTCTTTTGCACAACCAACTCCACGGGATGCCCCACCAATTTTCCGCCTGCGTAAACCAGGGCACCCTTTGTTGCCTTAACCGGTTTCGATTCACCCGTTACAAAACTATAGTCGAAGTAAGCTACATCACTCTTCAGTATGGAGTCAGCCGGAACTATCTCCATATTGCGAACACGAATTACATCCTGCGGTGCTAATTCATACACCACAACCGGGCGCCATTCGTTTTCTTTCCATCGTTGAACCGCTAACGGAAAATAAGATTTATAATCCCGATCGAATGCAAGGCTATCATAGGTTTTACTTTGAAACCAGCGACCAATCAATAAAAAGAAAACAAGTCCGGTTAATGAATCGAGGTAGCCCGGGCCGTTATTCGTGATAATATCGAAGATGCTGCGTACCAGTAAAGCCAGCAACCCTACCGCTATCGGCACATCTATATTAATTTGTTTTTGCTTAAAGCTTTTCCAGGCGTTGGTAAAATATTCCTGGCCGCTGTAGAATGTTACGGGCAAAGACAATGCAATATTCAACAAGGAAAACAGCCGTTGCAGGGTAATGTCGCTTTTGTTCAAACCGAGGTATTCCGGAAAACTCAACAACATTACATTTCCAAACGCAAAGCCAGCAATGGCCAACTTAATTATTAACTGCCTGGAAGAAGTGCTTGCAGCTTGATTTTCTCTCCTTAGATTGATACGAGGTGCATACCCCAACGAAGTAAGTAATTGCGCTAATTTTGAAAGGGCAACTTGTTGAGGATTAAAATCAATACGAACTCTTTTATCAGAAAAATTTACTTCTGATTTTAAAATTCCAGATTGTAATTTTTGAAGATTCTCCAACAACCAGATGCAGGAAATACAGTGAACGTTTGGAACATAAAACCGGATGCGTGCAAAATTGTCGGAATCAAACTCCAGCAGTTGTTTCCGGATTTCGCTTTCATCAAGGTAAGCATATGTTTCATCGCTAACGTGCCGCAGGTTTACCCCTGGGGTATTATCAAGTGCGTAATACTCACATAAATTATTTTCGTTCAATATCTCGTAAACTGTTTTGCAACCATAACAACAAAACGATTTATCCTCCAACAAAAATACTTCTTCATCGCAAGGCTGCCCGCAATGGTAACAGGTTATTTTTTCTTTAACAGCAACTTCCATCAGGCGTTTGAATAAAAGATTGACATATGATGATCCGCTACCTGAGTAGCCAGCTTTTGATTATTTAGTAAATCCAATGCCGTTCGGCCCATTACCAGAACCGGTTGTGTGAGTTTGGTGGCGTGTGTTATTACCTGGTGAGCCAGGTTCTTATTATTAAGCGGTGCAATGCCAACATCGCAAAAAAACTTTTGCAGGTAACCAACCAAATATTTTTCAAAATAAATTTCAGGAGAGTCGTCAGGGCTTACGGTTAACAACGTAACTTTTTTATTGCTGCTAATTTTTCCAAAGAATGATAAAAATGCTTTGAGGGCTACTAAGCCTGATTGGTGGTAATCAAACAAAACTAAAATTTCCTGGTAAGGTTTTAGCAAATCTTCTGACAGGAAAACCGGGCAAGCAATAGAATCGAAAAAGTGATCAGGAAAAACCTGGTTCAATTGCAGAATGTTAGTATGCGTTACCGGGTTAATAATGATGAGGTCGGCAAACCGGCTTTGGTTAATCAATAAATTGGTATTTGAATGATTCTTGATAAAATCAAAGTCGAGGTTTAGCTGGCGGGCTTCTTCCTGCAAACTGGATTGCACCAGACTTTTTTCCTGATCACCACTTTTTGATTTTAGTTGGCGCACGAAATCGCGAAGAAAAAAACCAACAAAACATTTTTTATCAACGTGCGAAAGCAGTTGGGCATAATCCGCCAAGTGCATGCCGACTTTAAAATCTACCGGAACAAGAATCTGCTTTTTCACACCTGTAACCGTTAGCTTATTTTGTACGTCCAGATGGGGCACTGTAAATGGTTAACCGCATCCTCAGCAATACTGCCGCTCATCAAGTGGTTTAATCCTCTTCTTCCGTGTGTGGCCATGGCTACCATATCGGCCTTTGTTTCCGCTATGAAGTTTCGTAATCCTTCTTCTTCTGTATAATCATTAAAAATGGTTAGGGTGTAATCCTTCAGCATAAAGCGTTTGGCAAATGCCTTCATCTCCTTCTTTACTTCTACATCGCGCCTGAAACGTGAAGGTGTATTCACATACAACACATGCAACGATGCACCAAAGAAATTTTGTAGTGCCTTTACTTTTTGCATTAACTCTTCCTGATCCAGGTCAAGCGTGTTGGGGAAAACCATGTTTTTGATAGACGACACTTTGGTGTTACCCTTTAGGGCAATTACCGGCACGGGACTGGTACGCACAATTTTTTCCGTATTGGATCCAATGAAAAATTCTTTCATTCCGGTTGCTCCGTGTGTGCCCATTACCACCAACTCTATTTTATTGTCTTGAACAAAATCGCGGATAGATGAAGTTGTGCTGCCGTACTCAATTAGGGTGGTGATTTTTACATCGCCTGCCCACTTGCTTTTCATTTTAATAAAATTCTTTTCGGCATGTGCTTTCATATCTTTTATGAAAGCTTCTTCAAATGAAAGTGTAGGCATCAAAACACTATCACTCATTACGGGAAGTTCAATTACATTTAGTAAAATCACTTCACCTCCGCTTTTGCGGGCTACTTCAACGGCAAACTTAAAAGCCTGTACTGCCGGGTCTGAAAAATCGCAAGGAACCAAAATGCGTTTCATAATGACATTGGTTTTAATATACCAAAGGTAGATTGGCCCCTATCGTTGGTTAATGATGGGAATCAAACAAAAAGATGACTTTTGTCAGTTTTGATTTGGAATCTATGGGCTGGTTTTATCAGGCCACAATCAGGTCGGCCTGTTTTGCAAGTTTCCTGGCATCCAGAACCCGAATCTTCTTGCCTTCAAATGCAATCAATCCGTCAGACTTGAAATCGGATAACAAGCGGATAACGGTTTCGGTAGCAGTACCTACAATACTTGCCAGATCTTCGCGCGAAAGCGCCAGATCGATGAGCGAACTGCCTTCACCTTCCATGCCATAGGTTTCTTTTAACATTAACAGGTTGGCAGCCAAACGCTCGCGCACAGATTTGTGTGCAAGCTCAGCCAGTTTTTCTTCCATTACTCCCATTTCGTGGCAAACAGCCTTTACCACACGCTTCATAAACGTTGGGTTCTTCTGCAGAACTTCAAAAAAGTTTTCTTTCGGGATGAAGCATATCTTGGCATCTTCCAGCACAGTGGCTGTTGCCTGATAAAATTCTTCACTTAACAACGCACGATAACCCAGAAAGTCGCCTGGCTTGGCAATGTAAATGATAAACTCTTTGCCTTGCACATTATTCTTGAACACCTTTACCTTCCCTGCATTCATACAATACAAACCCGTGGGGCGCGTGCCTTCGTAAAAAATATTCTGCCCCTTTTTGTACTGAACACAGGTTTTGTGATTATTAATACGACTGAGGTCTTCCGGACTAAGTCCGTTAAAGAGCGAGTCTTTTAAATGTTCGCAAAGGGAACACGCGATGTTAAATTCAACTTTGGCCACGTTTAAAGTTGGTTAAATTATGCAGCTTAATCAAGTTATCAGCAATCCTAATCCAAATAAGAGAACAAAAATCAAGGCCGAAAGTGCCATTTGTTTCAAAAAAGGATCGAGTTGATGCACAGGTTTTTTACTAACAGCCATTCCGTTGCGCGCGAGCAACGGTACCACTGCCAGAAACAAAAACTGCCAGGGCGAGGTAAAGTTGAGCACGGTATAAAGTATTGCACAGAATAATCCTGCAACCAATAAAAACCAATGGTAGGTAACAGCTTTTTCTTTGCCGATACGAACCGGAATTGAATACTTGCCGGCCGCCTTATCGGATTCAATATCGCGGATGTTGTTTACGTTTAGCACTGCAATGGAGAAGAAGCCACAACTAAGCGCGGGTAACATTTCATTCCATGTAATACGCTGGGTAAACAGGTAGTAAGAACCCATCACGCCTACAATTCCAAAAAAAAGCAACACGGAAATATCGCCCAGGCCCATGTAGCCATAAGGTTTTTTACCAACTGTGTAGCCGATTGCCGCTGCTATGCTTAGTAAACCCAAGCCAAAAAATAAGAACAGTGCTTTCCAATCAGTACCAAAAGCAGCCCACAATAAAAACAAACCACAAACAAGGCTTAGGAAGGAAAATAATACAATTGCAATGCGCATCTGGTTGGCAGTAATAACACCCGATTGTACAGCACGCTGCGGACCTTTGCGTCCGGAATGGTCGGCACCGTTCACTGAGTCGCCATAATCGTTGGCAAGGTTTGATAAGATTTGAAGTAGCACTGTTGTAAGACAACACAAGGCAAACAACAAGCCGTTGAATTTACCTGCAGCTGCCGCCAGAAATCCAGCCATGCCAATACATGCTAATGAAAGCGGCAGCGTCCGTAATCTGAAAGCCTGAATCCACGCTTTTGTCATACTACAAAGGTAAGCGGTACCCACGAAACTTTACTCACTCAACTGCCACAATCAAAATCGACTTACCTTGAAAAATTATGGTAGAGCCAGCCACACAACCCATTAGCTGCACACCAACAGGCGAAGCCGGTGATACAGCCAGGTATTCTTTGCCTTCAACACTAAGTTTACCGGCACTAATGGCCAGGTAATAATTACCATTACTGGTGATAACCACACTGCCCAAAGCAGCCCGGATCGTTGTATGATTTGGGTTAATCTTAATCAGAACCTCTTTTAGCTTATTACCGGCAGCCAATTGTGCTGAAGCTTTCTCTTTTTCGAGGTGAGCCATGGCTCGGCCTGTTTCATATTTATCCCCGGCACTGCTTTTCTCTTCGGCATTGGCCGCTTCCTGGGCTTGTTGCATCGCTTCATGGGCTGAAGCAATCCGTGCATCGGCAAAGGCATTGCATAGATCGAATAACTGCTTACGTACTTTCATCAAATACCCAATATAGCTTTCAACTTGACGTAACCGGTTTTACTGATTGGAATTTGTTGACCATTGCGTAACACAGCCAGGTGCGTTTCTTTTTGATAAGGTTCTATTTTGGTAATCTGGCTAATGTGCAATATGTATGACCGATGTACGCGAACAAACTGTTGTGGATCCAATGTTTGCTCATAAAACGACATGGTTTTGTTTTTAAGAAAGCTCCCTTCCGCTGTTACTATCTTCACAAAATCATCATCAGCCTCTAAATAATGAATATCATGCACTGGAATAATTTTAACCTTGCTACCAGTTTTAACAACAATCCGGTTGTTCTGCGAAGTGGATTGTGCCATTGTTTCGAGTAAACCAAGTGTTGCCGCAGGTTGGTTAGTTTTATCTAAAAACTTTTGCACAGCTTTCGTAAAACGATCTTCTGATACGGGCTTCAGTAAATAATCAATTGCATTGGCCTCAAAAGCTTTTAGGGCAAATTCATCGAACGCAGTAATAAAAATTACCGCAGGCATCGGACTTACCAACTCCAGCATTTCAAAACCATTAATCTTTGGCATTTGAATATCCAGAAAAATCAAATCGGGTTGGTGTTGTTGAATCGCTTTTACGCCTTCAAAACCATCGTTGCATTCTTCTACAATACTAATTTGCGGAAAGCGTGCGAGGTAACTTTTTAAAATCTCACGACTCAAAGGCTCGTCATCAATCAATACTGCTTTTATCATGTACGTGGTGGAATTATCAGGTTAACCGTAAATGTTTGCGCTGTTCGATTAGTTGTAAGCAAATCGTTTCGGGCATATAGTAAATATAACCTGCGTTGCAATCCACTTAAACCAAACCCACTGCCCGAAGCCGGTTGCATATCCGCATCGTACGGATTGGAAATTTCAATCAGCATATCAGAGCCATGTTGTTTCGCCAAAAGCTGGATGGTTATTTTTCCGGTAGTTCCGTACAAACCAAACTTAATAGCATTTTCTAACAATGGTTGTAGAATCAATGTTGGAATAACAACTGATTTTATTTCTTCACTCACATGCACTTGAATCTCCAACCGGTGCCCAAATCGTACTTTTTCTATGGAGAGGTACGTTTCGAGGTACGCAAGTTCCTGCGCCAGTGTAATCCACGGTTCATCGGCTCGCGAAATGGTTAAACGTAAGAAATCTGAAAGTTGCTGCACCATTGTCCGGGCATCATCTGGCTTTACCAAAATCAACGCATTGATAGAGTTGAGGCTGTTAAATAAAAAGTGTGGTTGCAATTGCAATTGAAGTTTATGCAGTTCGGCATCACGGGCTATTAATTGTGTTTCTGTTTCGCGGGCTTTGCTTTCGGCTAACTCGCGCCAACGCGAATAAAATATCAACGCAATGCCTATGGATATTAAAGCAATAAAGCCGATCGCCCAGCGCACAGGCATGGATTGATTCAAAAAAGCAAGATAATCTGGTTCAATTATTAGTTGAATAGTTGCTTGCTGAGCTAACCACTGCGATAAGAAAGCAAACAAAATTGCTACGCCCAACGTCATTTGAAAAATACCCGTGCGGGGTAAGTACCCGATTACGGTATTCATCAAAACCACAGCACTTACAGTAAGTAAATTAAATATTGCTGAATCTGTAACGGCCGTGCCCCAATTCAGTTTAAAGAAGTAATGCAACCCAGCGGCATACCCTACCGTCCATAGCAATACTACACCTGCCAGCGGCAGCCGCGAAATGGGTAATGTTTTAGAAATAGTCAATTAAAAAAAGTTACGAGCAGGCAAGATAATCGCAATTCAAGTATTTTTATAAAAAGAATCTAAAATGAAAGCCGATCGCTGGAGCCCTGATCTGGATGCAACCACCAATTCTTTTACGCAGGCATTTGATAAATTAACAATTGACGAGCTAAACTGGAAACCTAATGCAGCTACCTGGAGCATTGCCCAGATCATACACCACCTGATTGTAGTGAACGAAACATACTACCCTATTCTGGAACAAATCCGCAACAACACGTATTATAGTCCTCGCTTTGGACAAATTGGATTTATCAATCGGTTCTTTGGTAAGATGATTTTAAACTCCGTACAACCCACTCAGAAAAAGAAGATAAAAACCTTTCCTATCTGGGAACCAGAACTTAGTACTATACGCCACGATATTCTGGCTCAATTCGTAAAACATCAGGATGAGCTGAAATCTGTTATCAGTAGCAGTAAAGACTTGCTTGCAAAAAATACGGTAATCTCTTCACCTGCCAATCGAGTAATCGTTTACAAACTCGAAACAGCCTTCGACATAATGGTGGCACATGAAAAAAGGCATTTTAAGCAAGCACAGGAATTAAATAACCTGCGAGCAACTAAGTTTTTAAACACTTAGTAACCACTGCTACATTAAGTTAAGTCCGGTTACCAACTTTAAAAAATGCCAACAGAAGGTGAGTTACTGGCATTCATTATCCTTTTTTATTAACTGATTTTAATTAAAGCTTATTTATGCTGCGAAAAAATTTTACGATTAGTATTTCTGATACTATGAATTGGTAGAGGAATCAGAGAAAGATTGATTGTTAAACGACCAGTAGAAGAGAGTATGTCAAAAACAAGTAAAAACCTGATTGTGCAAAGAAATTAATTGAATGATTAAACCCACGGTATTCATGCCAGTCTAACCGGCTTTTTCTTTTTTTAACTGATCTGAGTAATAGAAATTTTTATAGCCGTAGGATTAAACTTTGATTCAACCTGCTTCTCTAAGCACCAAAATAAACTTAACACAACTATGAAAACATTTCAGTTCTTACATACGAACACCAGGCAGTTGTTCTATGTATTCATTGCCGCGTTTCTGTTTACGCTAAGTGCCTGTAACCAGGACGAAGCCCCGGACTTCGCATCAGAAGATACGGAAGATGCCTCGCTTGATGCTGTTGAAGATTCCTATTTTGATGATGCCGATGATTTAGTGGGCGAAGCATTTGCCGGAACTGAAGGTGCATCGAATGGAAAAAAAGCTACTGACGAAAGGCTAACCTGCGCTATCATTACTTATGAAGGTGATGGTAATTCTGGTACTCTTCGAATCGACTTTGGTGATGGTTGCACCGATCCGCGCGGTAATGTTCGTACGGGAGCAATCGTAGTTACACACAGTGGTGCCTGGAATCTTGCAGGTTCATCATGGTCAATCACCTTCGAAGATTATACAATCAACCAATTTCAGATTGAAGGCAACCGCACGGTAACGGTGGTAAGCTATACCGAAGAACTTTCTGTGTTTGATGTTGTACTAACTGGTGGCCGTGTAACGTGGCCTGATGGTCGCGTGGCAACCCGTGAAGTAAACCGCAGACGTGAACATGAACGAAATGAAAACAACTTATTGGATCGTTTGATCATTTATGGATCAGCGCAAGGTACATTTAGAAATGGTCGCGGGTACTCAATCGAAATTCTGGAACCTCTTGTTTATACACGCACCTGCGCTGCAGAAGGTGTCTTTATCCCCGTAAGCGGAATAAAATTTATAACACATGGCTTACGCGAACTTACAATTGATTATGGCGATGGCACCTGCGATAATACGGTGACGTTAACCAATAAGAATGGCCGTTCGGTTAGATACGAAGTGAAGAAGTAAGATTAGTGTTGGTGAGTAGAGAGTCCGCCTTGGGTTTAGGCGGACTTTTTGTTTTCCGTATCCCTGATTCCGAAAATTAGGAGGTAACCCACTATCCAAAATTCACCAATTGAGGCGGGGATGGTTAAAACATCTACAAACGTACCTGTAATACCACCATACTTCAGAAATGCACTTAGCAGATAGCCTACACCGCCTGCAATTAATGTAAAGCCTAATCCGCGTGGCATGCGGTTGGATGTGAGTATAATGTAACCCATCGGTATTAGCCAAAGCCCAAAGAACAAACTGCCCACACCCCAGGCATTGGTACTGATTGAACTTAACAATTGAATCAAAGCTACTTTTACATCTACCGATTGCGTTGAACTTGCAATGTCAAGCGCAACGCCCATTGAAATTGCGCTCACCATTATTATGATGGAATTAGTTAAGCCCCATACACCCAATATTGAGGCAGCCCAACTATTAATTTCTTTAAACAACTTATAGAACCACGCAGCAGCCAAGGCCTGCGAAACAACAATCAGCAACTCAAACACCAGGCGGGTGCGCGCTACCAATTCTTTTGATGTCAGATTCTCCAGTGTGGCAGCAGGATATTCCATATAAACTTTAGGATGAAAAACCAGAAATCCCATTATGCCGGTAATTGCCAACAGTAAATACCAGATACCGGTAATACGGGCTGTTGTTATAAGTTGTTTGTATGTCATAGCTTTTCAATTGGAGCTGGTCAATATCAGGCATACCCTACTTTATCGCTTCAATTGGAAGAGACGGGAAATGGTGGAATTTGTTACAGTTACTTTGATTACTGTCAATTCGGAAGATATAACAGTATGGATTGATTTTTTTGATACAATAGGAACAAAAAATCCCGCAGCACCATGCCACGGGATTCCTCTCTATTTGCAAGCAGAGAGAACCTCACCCCAATGCTCAGAAAGGGGCTTGGTATATTTAATACCTGTAATACTCCGGTTTAAAGGGCCCTTTAACCGGTACACCAATATACTTGGCTTGTTCTGGTGTAAGTTCATCCAACTCAACACCAATTTTCTTCAGGTGCAGGCTGGCTACTTTTTCATCCAGATGTTTTGGCAGCATATACACTTTGTTTTCGTACTTGCTGGTGTTGGTCCACAATTCAATTTGGGCCAGTGTCTGGTTGGTGAATGAATTGGACATTACAAACGAAGGGTGGCCCGTAGCACAACCTAAGTTTACCAAACGACCTTCGGCCAACAAAATAATCTGGTTGCCATTTTTTAATGTATAAAGGTCCACCTGAGGTTTTACTTCATCGCGTACTCCGTTTTTCTTTAACCACGCCACATCAATTTCGTTATCGAAGTGGCCAATGTTACACACAATGGTTTTGTCTTTCATCATTTCAAAATGACGGCCCAACACTATACCAAAGTTACCGGTAGTAGTTACTACAATGTCGGCATCTTTAATGGCATTGTCCATCTTCTTCACAGCAAAGCCATCCATGGCGGCTTGCAAGGCACAAATCGGATCAATCTCAGTAACGATTACCCGCGCACCGGCACCGCGCAACGAAGCCGCAGAACCTTTGCCCACATCGCCATAACCAGCTACTACCGCCACCTTTCCAGCCATCATCACATCAGTAGCTCTTCGGATTGAATCCACCAACGATTCCTTACAACCATATTTGTTATCAAATTTTGATTTGGTAACAGAGTCGTTTATGTTGATTGCGGGAAGCGGCAGTTTTCCGTTTTGTTCACGTTCAATCAAGCGGTGTACTCCGGTAGTTGTTTCTTCTGAAATACCTTTAATACCTTTTACCAGTTCCGGGTAGCGATCCAACACCATGTTGGTTAAGTCGCCACCATCATCCAAAATCATATTCAATGGCTGGCCACCTTCAAATGCAAACAGTGTTTGTTCAATACACCAATCGAATTCCTGTTCATTCATCCCTTTCCAGGCATACACCGGGATACCAGCTTTGGCAATAGCCGCTGCGGCATGATCTTGCGTAGAAAATATATTACACGATGACCAGGTAACTTCTGCACCCAGTTCCACAAGGGTTTCAATCAACACAGCAGTTTGAATGGTCATGTGCAAACAGCCTGCAATCCGGGCTCCTTTCAACGGTTTTTGCTTGCCAAATTCTTCGCGCAGGGCCATTAAGCCCGGCATTTCGGCTTCAGCCAGTTTAATTTCTTTGCGGCCCCATTCGGCCAAACTAAGGTCTTTTACTTTAAATTTTGCCTTTTCGGCTGTGGTTGCTGACATAATTATTCGATGTTTTTTACTTGTTTATTGAACACGAAGCCGCAAAGGTAAAAGAAAGGGATTATAATAGCTATACGAAATCAGAAGTCATTTATCCGACTTATAGACGTTAACCTGCGCTAATACTGACAATGAAAAATAAGAAGCAGTCGAGGCATCTGGTTTACTGATAGTCAAAGATTGTTGACCAACAAATCTTCTGAATTCCGCTCTGATTTTCATACTGTGAATTGGGTTATAATCTGCATTAACTGAAAATGAATAGGTAGTAAAGTCGGGCGAACCAATGACCAATCCATGTTTGTCAGTATAATACTCCGCCCTGCATGCTGCCGAAAATTTTTCGTTTATCGCATAGCGGGCTAAAAGGGCGGCTCCCCACCAGTTTTTTATGTTACTTACCTTTTGAACACCAAAATCTACATCTGCTATTAAAGAAAAATCGGAAGTGAGCTTAACCTGGTAATACACGTTGTTAAAGAATCTAATCATGGTTGAGGATTCAACCTGAACAGCGCCCACAAAAGTACTCCAGTTAATGGATGACCTTCTTTGTTGATGTTTTATTTGCCAACCACCAGCCGGTAAAATGCGACCTGACTCATAAATCCGTTGCCAGCCATTGAAGCCGAGAAGTGCCAATTCCCACTTAGGTGAAGGTGCCCACGTTAGTTTTGCACCATTTAAATAGTAGGGCGAGTTTTCTGCAATCAGCGATCGGGTAAGGGTATAGTTAGTTAAAGTGCCGGCACCTTCAAAACCGATATGTGATGGAATTATACCTACATCCAGCCAAAGTGTTTTATACTTATTTATTGCTAATCCTAAGTTTGCCTCCAATAGTGGTTTTGCCCAATCCGGCTCGCTCGCATAATTATCCTGTACATAAGTACCGGCTTGTAATGCCAGGTTAGCTCTTACCCTGGCCGACTGTACAGTTAACTTAATCCATGTATGATTTATTTTAAGGCTCCTGTTTCGGTTATAGTTATACAAGAATGGGTAAAGTATTTCCTTTTCTGTTCTTTTAGGAGAATAAACAAAATATCCATCCGCAAATGCATCCACAGTTACAGCTACCTGGCTGCTGTCACGCTGCGCGTAAGCAGTTAATGGCATCAACAAACAAAAAAAATACAGCAGCACTTTCATTTAAAATACCAGTTCTGAATTATCGCAAAGAAATCGAACGCTTTTCAATTCGGTATGTAAAAAGATTGTACCAATACAAGTATTCAAAATCCCGCTGCCAAACGAGTACAAATCTTTCTTTTCCACCAAATGCCACTTCAGAATAAAAGGATCACCGAACTCCTGCCGGCCGAAAAAAAATCCTATTAAGAAACCTTTCAATACAACGTTGTTTACCAATGTAACCTCCACCTCGTTATCCATCAGCGTAAGCAACTTATGCAGTAGCAATTTAGAGTTACACGAAGTTATCATGGCATCGTATTTTAAACAGCCAGATCAGCTTCATCTTCTTTCGTAGCTATCTTTTTTCGTTTTGCCAGTATAGCAAGACCAAAGGTGATTACACCCAGGCGCCCCACAAACATAACAGCCACCAAAATTAATTTTCCGGCCGTGCTAAGTGATGCCGTAATACCCACACTTAGACCAACGGTTCCGATTGCTGAGGTAGTTTCAAATAATATCTGCTCCAACGAAAAACTTTCGGTTACCGACAAGAGGAAAGTTGCCACAAAAATTACTGATGCATATAACATAAACGTTGAAGTGGCTACATACATTCGTTCAAGTGGGATGGCCTTTCCCAGAAAGGTTACATTACTTTTTCCGCGAATGCGACTTACCATAATGGCAATCAACGCAACAAACGTGGTGGACTTCATTCCGCCACCGGTACCAGAAGGCGATGCCCCCACGTACATCAGCAATACAATAACCAGTAAAACCGGTAGAACAATTCCCTGTAAGGGTATCGTATTAAAACCAACGGTGGTAAGCGCTGTCATAGACTGGAAAAATGCAGCCAACCAGCGCGTACCCGGCCTAAGCACCTGCATAGATGGTTCAAAGAAAAAGATTATGAGCGTACCAACGCTTATAAGCGTGAACAACGCAAGCAATATAATTCTCGAAGTATAAGAGATTATTTTTGTTTTGCCGGAAAGCCGGTTCCAAAAATCAGTAACTACAATAAAACCAAGTGAACCAAATATAGAAAGTACACTGATTATGCTAACCACCGGTACATTATCCACAAAAGATTCGAAGCTATTATTATACAAGCTGAAGCCTGCCGTGCAGAATGCCGATATGCTATGAAATATACTACTCCAGATAGCCGCATTATGTTCCACCCCAGCATCCCGAAAGGCAATAAATAAGGCAACTGCACCTAACGCTTCAATTAACACTGTGAAAACAATAACCGCTTTTAAAAAATCATGAATGAAAAACCCCTTGGGCATTGAAAATTCTGAATTGAGTACGCGTTGATGCCAGTGTGTGAGGTTACTTTTAAATGATAGCATTACAAACGATGTAAACGTCATATACCCGACACCTCCAATTTGAATTAACCCTAATACGATAACCTGCCCCCAGCCATTGTAACTATCAGCCACGCTAATGGTTACTAACCCGGTGGTGGAAATAGCAGAAGTTGCGATAAACAAGTTATCAACCCAGGCCACCGATTGATTTTGAAAGAATGGAATGCACAATAACAGGCAACCTAAAACTGTGTAAGTAGCAAAGCCAAACAATAAATTTTGCTGAGGCGAAAGTGAAACCTGAAATTTGCGGTAGGTCATTACAACCTGATGCCAACCTGCCCTTTTGTTCGTATTCATAAACAGATAACTGATACCCAAAATTGGCAGTTACCTCATCAGTGTTTTATAAAAGCTAATGCTACTTGTATAAAGAAAATATAAAAAATCAGGACTGGAACCGATAACCAATGCCACTTTCAGTTATTATATGAATCGGGTTATTGGGGTTGATCTCAATTTTTTTTCGAAGTTGGGCTACATAGACTCTTAAATATTGCGTTTCAGTTTGAAAACCAACCCCCCAGATTTCTTTTAGCAAAAACTGATGCGTAAGTACTCGTCCTTCGTTTTTTACCAATATCAATAATAAATTATATTCTGTAGCGGTAAGTTTAATTACCTCGTTTTTACGCTTTACAACATGTGCCACAGCGTCAATCAAAAGTTCGCCAAACGAATAACGCGTAATCTGTGCCTCTTTTTTACTATTGCGTAACGCAGAACGCATACGGGCTAATAATTCGCCCGTGCGAAAAGGTTTGGTTAAATAATCTGTTGCCCCGGCATCCAATGCTTTTACAATGTCATCTTCCGCATTTAATACCGAAAGAATAATGATTGGCTTAGTAAACCACTGACGCAATTCAACCAAAACATTTTGTCCATGCTGATCGGGCAAACCAAGGTCCAATAAAATTAAATCGGGCTGGTGGCTTGCTGCCAACATCAAACCCTCACGGCCCGTAGTTGCCAAAACAACTGCATACTGGTTACTCTCCAGGTTTATCTGGAGCAGTTTTCTGATCTGCCCTTCATCCTCAATTACCAAAATGGTGCTATTCATTTTCATCGTAAACGAATGAATTACTTTTTGAGGGGAAATAAAGTTGAAAACGTGCCCCACCACCCGGCCTGTTCATTACTTCAACTGTACCTTGAAGGGCATCAACAAAACCTTTCACAATGGAAAGGCCGAGGCCTGTTCCGCCTGTCTTCGCATTATCAGCGCGAAAAAATTTATCAAACACGCGTTTTAGATCATGTTGCTGAAAGCCTGGTCCATCATCTTCTATTTGTACCCGAAACCCCTCACGTTGTGGAATAATATTAATTAATATAGTTGTACTTTCAGGGGTATGCTGTAAACCATTACGAATAATATTGGTCAATATTTGCTCTAACATGAAACGGTCTATCCAGAATAAGGGGACGCTTTCTGTCTGGCTAAAGTTTAGGTTGCGGTTGCCTTGCTCCGATTTTAATTTAATAACTAATGCATTTATTATTTCGTTCAGATCGCACCAATCAGGTTTTGGTTTTAAAACTCCAGCCTCAATACGACCCATGTTTAATAAATTTTCAACCTGTTGATTTAATCGTATGGCTGCCACATCAATTTCTTCAATTAATTCATCTTTTATTTCTTCTGAAAGCTCTTTACTACTTTTGATTGTATCCACTGCCCCTATTACAGTTGCGAGCGGGGTTCGTAACTCGTGCGACAGTGAGTTTAAAATAGTGTTATAGAGTTTAATGGTTTTTTCTTTCTCTTCACGATCACGAGCCCGCTTTTCAAACTCTCTAATTTTATAAGTAAGAACAGCGTTGATGGATGCAATTAAAAAATACATCAAAAACATCAATGCATCTTCCGGGGTACCAATGTGCAGTGTATAGGTAGGTGGAATAAAAAAGAAATTCCAGATAACTGCACTCAACATAGCGGCTGCCAAAACCGGGTAAATATCCAGCAGCATAGCCAATACCGATACCAGCACCATTAAGATTAACGCTACCACCTGGTAACCAATTACGTGCGAAAGGAAATAGCAACCAATGGAGGTTGCTATTACCAATCCAAAGCTGAGCAAATATTGATTTACCTTAAGAAGCCGCATTCACAAAGGTAGCCAACCCGGTATAAAAATTTTGTAAAAACAATTTATCGTTACGGAACTTATTATATCCGGCCCAATGTTGAAGGTCGAAAATAATTATATGCAAAAAATTAAAATTGATATTGTTTCGGATGTAGTTTGCCCGTGGTGTTACATCGGCAAACGCAGAATTGAAAAGGCCATTGATCAGCTGAAGGATAAGTATGAGTTTGAGGTTTCCTATCTACCATTTGAACTGAATTCGCAAGTGCCAAAGGCCGGGCTGGATCAAAAGCAATATCTAACCAACAAATTCGGAGGGGATGATCGGTTTGAGCAACTTACTCAGCATGTAACTTCTATCGCTGCCATTGAAGGTTTGCAATTTGACTTTAACAAACAAAAGGTGATGCCTAACACGCGCGATGCGCATCGCATTATCTGGTTCGCCAAACAAGAAGGAAAACAATTAGCCGTAAAAGAAGCTTACATGAAAGCTTATTTTGAAGAGGGCGTGGATTTATCTAAACCTGAAAATTTAATTGAAGTTGCCGTTAAGGCCGGTTTACAGAAAGAAGAGGTGACAAGCCTGCTAAATTCTGAAACCGGACTTCAAGAAATAATCGAAGCCGAACAACTAAATCAAAAACGTGGCGTGAGTGGCGTGCCGTTTTACATCATCAACAATCAGTATGGAATTTCTGGCGCTCAGCCAACTGAAACTTTTGTACAAGCGCTTACGCAGATTGGCAGTGAAGTAGAAGCTGCCAATGCGTGCGATGTGGAGACGAAGGAGTGTTGAGACCTCACCCCTGCCCTTCTCCACAGGAGAGGGGTGGTTCAGAGAATGTATTAAGCTTAGGTATTTGAGTCTGGAGTTGTACTTAATCTTGACTTTACTGCATTCATTGTCTAAAAACAAAGCCACAGATTCACAGATAATCAGTGAATCTGTGGCTAAGAAACCGAAGGTTACTTCTTAATCAATTCCGAATCCTTAATGATAGCTGTAAGCACACTCGTGCGGCCATCATCCATGCGTGTCCAGATGGGGGCTATAATTCCCTTAAATGCATCGATGTTGGTATAATCACCAAAGAATTTTTCTTCGGTAGGAATAAAAGGTTTTTCACTGATCTTCAATTCTTTAAATGAAGCACCACCATCCATTGAATATGCCAGGTACACATCGGTTTGCAAATCATCGTAAGCTCTTCGATCGTAATATAAAATATAGATGTAGCCGGTTTCATCATCCACAGCCAGCCAGGGTAAAAATTGATGTTTGCCTGCGCCATCCTGGTTAATACGCAATGGTTGTGTCCAGAAATCACCTTGATTAGTAGAACGAATAAACCAGATGTCAGTATCATCTTCGCCATTGCGTTGATCGGCCCATACTAAATACAAACTTCCATTCAAACGCCCCTTGCTGTTATCAACCTTTAAAACCGGCATTCCATTGCTGCGGCTTAAGCCGGGTATTTTCATAGCCCAACCACCTTCTTGTTTTGCAATGGCCAGATCGTTGGTGAGCCACGTTGAGCCACCATCAAATGAACGATCAAAAAATATAGTGCCTTGATTAGACCATGCTACAAATATCCGACCTTTGGCATCTATCGCAGGCACGGCACCTTCTGCTGTGTTATCGTCATCAATACAATCGCCTGGTGTCTGATTAATCTGTATAGCTTTACTCCACTTCTTTCCGCCATTGGTTGACATACTGAACATAATATTGGAATGACAATTCACATCGGTTGATCCATATTTATCAAACTGCGTCCAGGTGGTAGAAATTATTTGCTTGCGCGGATGTACAGCTGGCCATTCTTTATCCTGATCGGCCGGTGGATTATGCCCAATGGATTGGCCTCTGGTCCACGTTTCGCCACCATCGGTAGATTTTTGCATTACGATACGATCGAGCCAGGCATCGTTGGTGCGGCCTTCCCCACTGGGATCGGCCAGGTGAAAATAATAGAAGTCTCCTTTCACATCACTGATTACGGCCGGATCGCCATACACACCAAAGGGCGATTTAAGTTCAGTGGCTTTCCAACTCAAGCCCCCATCATGCGTATAGATGGCTTTGTTTAATACTATTCCGGCAACAATATTTTTACGATTCTTTCTGCTTATTGCAATGCTCGGTTCCAGGGGCGGATAAACACCATCAACCTGTGTGGCAAGTACCAGATTTTTAAATTGTGCCTCTACCTGAATCGTTACCAATAGCGCTGCCACTCCCAATATCAATCTGCTCATTTCTTATAAGTGTTTTAACTCCTTTAATATTTCTACCCAGCGCTGATAACCGGCAGCATTTAAATGCAAACCATCATAGGTATATTTTGCATCTAACCTACCCTGGTTATCGATAAATTTTCCGTACAAATCTACGTAGGTATAGCGCAACCGCGCTGCATATCGCGCCAGCTGATCGTTTATCGTATTAATATGCGTACTGTTATTAAACTGTGGCGGAAAACGTTCTATCGTTTCGTTAACCGGAAGAATACTCTGAATATATATTTTGGTTTTGGGCGACCCTGACTTTATTCTTGAAATAATTGTAAACATATTTTCCAGAATTACTTCATCCGGAATTTTTTTCGACAAATCATTGGTGCCAATCAACACAAACAATGACGATGGCTTCAGTTTTATAATTTCATTCAGGCGTGCGAGCACACCAAACGTATTATCACCAGAGATACCGCGGTTAATTACGGTTGAATCTTTGAGCAGTTGTTTCCACTTACCACCTTCGGTAATACTATTGCCGAGGAAAACAATTTTGCCGGGCACTACCGGTTCTTTTTTGAATTTCTCCAGCCTTACCCAATAATGCTCGGGCATGTTAGGTACTGTATCATACGTACGCTTTTGCGCGAACGAATGTATGGAACCAATTGCCAGAAGTAAGATTGCAATCACTTTCATTTTTTAAAGGTATCAATTTTTGTGTTCAACTTTTCGCCACCGCCAATCTCTACTACCGATGAACCATAAACTTTAATAGTTGCTTTTATAAAATCTTCGGCATTAGCTTTATAAATATTGTCCACATACTTCTGTGGGTTGCGATCGATATACGGAAACCAAGTGCTGTGAATCTGTACCATAATTTTATGGCCTTTCTTAAACGTGTGTAGAATATCCTGCAGGGTAATGTTTACATCCGTAATCTCACCCGGCTTAAATGGTTCGGGCTTTTCAAAACTATTGCGCCACCTTCCGCGAAATACTTCGTGGCGAACCAATTGCTGATAACCACCCATGATAATATTATTGGGATTGTGTTTATAGTTAGGATGATCGTTCGGATACACATCAATCAACTTCACAATAAAATCGGCATCGGTGCTGCTAATGGCCACTTTCAGTTTTGCCATAATCTCACCGGCAAGGGTTATATTATCTGCAAGTGCTTCGGTTTCAAACGTAATTACATCAGGGCGGGTGGATGCATGACGCTGATCGTCCGTCATAAATCTGCGGGGTGTAAAGGTTAAGCCTTCGGTTTGCGAAACATACGGCACCGGTTTGGCCGGATCGCTCACATACTCAAAAGCAGCATCGGGTTTTAATGGTTGGTTAACCGATAGTTTTCCGTTCTCACCAAAGTAAAGTTTAATGGGTGGAATTCCTTTCGGTGGCCATTGATCAAACTTGTTCCACGTCTTTAGTCCGCAATCAAACATGAACGCCTCCGGTAAACCAGAACTCGTATTTTCTTTCAGCAATGAATTAAAAAACTTCCGCTCAATTTCACGCTGGTAAAAAGTTGAGATACTATCACCAAAATAAATATGATTCACAGCCTGAAAACCCGATTCACGAGCCCAATCGCCATGACTCCACGGACCCATTACTATAGTGTTTTGTGCTGTGGGACTACTCGCTTCAATTTTTTTATAAATACTAAGTGGGCCATATAAATCTTCGGCATCGTACCAGCCACCTACCGTCATAACGGCATGTTTTACATTGGTAAGATGCGGTAACAGGTTTCGTTTTTGCCAGAAGTCGTCATAGTTGGGATGATCCACAATCTGATGCCAGAAAAAATTATCGTGATGATATTTTTCGGTTACGTTCTTCAATGGGCCGAGGTCGAGGTTAAATTGATAACCATCTTTTGGTGCATCTTTATAGAATCGCATAATCTCGTCCATAAACCAATCTTGTTTGGTCTGTCCTTCTTTCTGATAGCCAAACACACCGAAAGCTGCGGTATAGCTTTGCAGATAGGCACCGTTATGGTGAAAGTCATCGAACCAGAAATCGGAAATGGGTGCTTGTGGCGATGAGGCTTTTAGTGCCGGATGCGCATCGGGAATAGCCGCTGCAGTATAAAAACCCGGATAGGAAATTCCGTACATGCCCACGCGACCATTATTGTTTTTCAGATTTTTCACCAACCAATCAATGGTATCCCAGGTATCGGAACTTTCGTCAATGTCTTTTTTATTCTTGCGGTCGTTACCGGGAATATTAGGCCGCATGTTATCGAACGCTCCCTCGCTCATGTAGCGGCCGCGCACATCCTGATAAACCAAAATGTACTTGTCTTTAATCAGGTAGGGCGATGGATAGCCCCCGGTTTTATAATTGCTATAGTTGGAGGCATTGTAACAAGTTCGATTCAATAAAATCGGGTGCTTCTGCGATTGATCTTTGGGTGTATAGACAATGGCAAAAAGTTTTATCCCATCGCGCATGGGAATTTGCACCTCCGTAAGGTCGTAGTGGGTGCGCATGTAAACCGAATCAATCTGGGCACTGGCCGAACCAGCAAGAGCCACAAGCAAAAAGGCAAAAAGTTGTTTCATACAATTTTGAATTTCAGTAGCCTGAAAAGTAGTGATAAGGCAATGCATGTACAATGGTTTTTTTGAATCCAAGCGATGACATTTTGCTTTTTGAGATACTCTGTGCATCTTCTCGGTTTTATTCATGGATTCGCTACGAAAATACACCCTGCCGGTAGCCATTATGCTGGTAATTGCCAACATGATTGGTACGGGAGTATTCACATCGTTGGGTTATCAGGTGGGGCCTTTGCCTTCCGGGTTTGTGATTTTGGTTTTGTGGTTGGTGGGCGGTGTAGTGGCTCTATCAGGTGCGTTTACATACGCAGAGATTGCCACAACTTTAAAAAGATCGGGTGGCGAGTATTTATACCTGGCCAAAATTTTTCATCCGGCTCTTGGTTTTTTAAGTGGGTGGATGAGTGCCATTGTTGGTTTTGCCGGAGCCATATCGGCCGTAGCCATTGCCATTGGAGCCTATGCTACCGAAGCTTTGGGAATTTCTACCGAGCTGATTGCAGTTGCGGCAATTATATTGGTATCAACCATTCATTGGTTTGGTGTAAAAACCGGAGGCATTGCACAAACCATTCTTACGACATTAAAACTTAGCCTCATTGCTTTCTTTTGTGTTACGCCCTTTTTTGTTGCCGACTCCAGTGCAACCGTAAACTTTCTTCCACAGCCGGGCGATCTTAATCTTATCTTAAGCTCAGGGTTTGCAACCTCGTTGGTATTTGTGGTGTATGCCTATACGGGTTGGAATGCCTCGGCTTACATTGCCGGCAACCTGGAAAATCCTAAACGTAATTTACCTCTTTCACTCGTGGCTGGTACCGGCATCGTAGTTGTAATCTATCTTTTGCTTAATGCGATGTTTATGTACTCCGCTCCTTTTACAGAGCTGGATGGCCAGAACGACATTGGCAATGTGGTGGCCTACAAATTATTTGGCGAGAAAGTTGGATTTGTTTTCGCGGGTATCTTTAGTGTGGCCTTGCTATCCACGCTTAGTGCCATGACCATTGCAGGGCCGCGTGTTACCGAAGCCATGGGCGAAGATTATGGTTTATTGAAAATCTTCACCCGAAAAAATAAATATGAAATGCCATACTTAGCCATTCTTGCCCAAGGTGCATGGGCTATCTTTTTGGTGTTGGTTAGTTCATTCAAAGAGATTATTCAATACATCTCGGTTAGTCTTTCCATCTTTTCGATGATTACCGTAATCGGGATTTTTTGGTTACGCAAACAGCATCCCCATGCTGATGCCTACAAAGTGCCACTCTATCCGATTACGCCACTTATCTTTGTGGGGTGTACGATTTGGATGATTTATTATGTAGCGGCCGATGATCCGATGATTTTGATTTATTCATTGGCAACATTAATTCCCGGTTACATACTTTATATTTTAGCAAACCGCTTTAATCAAAAACAGGACTCCGATATATGAAATTATTTTTTACCTGCCTGCTGGCAGCAACACTCTTTGCGTGCTCACCTACTACTGAAAAAACCGAAACTATTGAAACCGATACGCTTGCAGTTGATACTGTGACCATTGTGGATATTGCTCCACCCCAACCCGTTATTTACAAAGACTCTGCTTTGGATAATCTTGCACGTTTTGTAGCCGGCTTGCCTCAACTTGATTCCAATTCTTTTTCTACTCTAGAAAGTGATCACTACTGGCAGGAATACAAAACTGCCATGGATAAAAACTGGGACAAGATGTTTGAAACCCGGTTAAGCAAAATGAGTGGCTGGCGCGATAGCACCCTGGCACAACACAACGATTCACTCACGCTTTTCTATCCTTTCTCCGGGCCCGACTTTTTACACGCCAACTACCTGTACCCGCATGCCTCCACGTATATTTTAGCTGCGCTCGAACCCATTGCTGCCGTGCCGCAATTGGATACATTACCCTTATCGGATCGTGATAAATTTTTAGATACGCTTGGTGTTTCGTTGCGCGACATCTTTCAGAAAAGCTATTTCATAACTAAGCATATGAAAACCGATCTGAAGCAGGTGAAGGGCGTGTTACCACCTTTGTACTTCTTTATTCAGCGTTCGGGCCATGAATTTGTTTCGCAAACCTTTATTGGAATTGACAGCACTGGAAACGAAACCGAAGTAGACATTAAGAAATTGCATTGGGAAAAGACACCCGGAGTAAAACTGGTGGTGCGAAATCTTGCCACACAAGAAATTAAAACCATCTACTATTTTTCCGTCAGCATTTCAAATGGTGGCTTAACGGAGCGACCAGGCTTTGTAACGTTTGTAACCAATCATGCACCGTTCAATACGTTTGTAAAATCGGCCAGCTACTTAATGCACAACACACATTTTACAAGTATAAAGGGTTTGATTCTGGCACACACCGAAAACCTTTTTCAGGACGATACCGGCATTCCGTATAAAGACTTTAAAAAGAATCTTGGTTTTGAAGTGCAGTTTTATGGCGAGTATGTAAAGCCCGTTAAAGATTTTGGTGATGCGCGTTACCAACCCGATTTAGACTCAGCATTCAAAGCCTCCACCACACGACAAAAACTGCCGTTCTCGTTGGGTTACCATTGGGGCTCGGCCAAGCAGCATTATATTTTGGTGAGGAAAAATAAGGTTTAATCTATAAAATAGAATTCTTTCAACCACTAAGAGAAAGTAATAAGCTTCAATCAAAAGATTTTATTTCCTTTAGAGACTAAATCATAACTACATGAAAACTCTTTTCGGCCTGTTTTTAGTATTATCTTTCCCCGCCTTCAGCCAAACCTACTATGGCTTTTCACCCACCAGTTCTGCTACGCAAACCAAAGCCGAAGAAGTTTTTCTGCAACAGCAGCAGAACGAGCGCTACAAAAATCATTTAAAAGAACTTACCAAAGAACCGCACATAGCCGGCAGCAAAGCCAACGAACGTGTGCGCGATTACATGGCCGAAGTCATGCGTAAAGCAGGTTTGCAGGTAGAAATTTTTCCATACGATATTTATTTACCGGTAATGCCCGGCACCGCTTATGTAGAAGTGGTGGAGCCTGTTCGCATTCCACTTAACAACAAAGAGTACATCCACCACGAAGACCCGTTTACGGCTAATCCGAATTTACCGGTAGGCTTTAATGCCTATACCGGCTCAGGCGATGTAACCGCTGAAGTGGTATATGCTAATTACGGTCGCAGGGAAGATTTTGAAAAGCTTGCCGAGATGGGCATCTCTGTAAAAGGTAAAATCGTAATAGCCCGCTATGGCGGAAACTTTCGTGGCTACAAGGCCAAGTATGCACAAGCGGCCGGAGCCGCAGGCTTAATCATTTTTACCGATCCGGGCGATAGCGGTTACACCAAAGGCCTGGTTTATCCGGAAGGCCCATACTTCAATGAAAGCAGTATTCAACGCGGCTCATTACTCACAGCCGATTGGACGGGCGATCCGCTCACACCATTCGAACCCGCACTACCCATTGATGGAAAGAAAAAAATTGTTCGCAAAAAACCAGAAGAAGTAAGCGGCATGCATTCCATTCCTGTTTTGCCTTTGCCATATGGTTCAGCTAAAGAAATTTTTGCCCGCATGAAAGGCAAAGTTGTTCCGGCTGGCTGGCAAGGTGGCTTACCCTACACTTACCGATTGGAAGGTGGTTCAGAATTAAAGGTGCGCGTGAGTGTGCAGCAAGAAAGAAAAATTCAACGCGTATATAATGTGGTGGGAACGTTAGTTGGTTCTGAATCGCCCAACGAATGGATTATTGCCGGTTCGCATTACGATGCGTGGGGCCACGGAGCTACCGATCCGAACAGTGGCACCGCTATGTTATTGTCATTAAGCGAATCGCTTGGCAAACTGGCGCAAGCCGGTTACAAACCAAAGCGCACCATAAAAATTGCACACTGGGATGCTGAAGAGCAAGGTGTAATTGGTTCAACCGAATGGGTAGAACAATTTCGTGATGAACTCAATGCAAAAGGTGTAGCCTACTTTAATGCCGATGGTGCCGTGAGTGGAAGAAACTTTGGGGGAGCATCCAGTCCTTCATTGAAAGGATTGATCATCGAATCCACAAAAGTGATTCCCTATCCCGATTCAGCAAAAAGTGTTTACGATCATTGGCGCAAACAAAGTCCGGCCCCACCAATCGGTAACTTAGGTGGTGGTTCCGATCACATTGCATTCTATACCCACGTGGGCATTCCATCGTGGAGCGGTGGCACGGGCGGTCCAACCATGTATCACTCCAATCACGATACGTTTTATTTCTATGAAAAATTTTCTGATCCACAATTTAACATGGGCCCATTGGTGGAACGTGTATTTGGCATTGCCGCTTTGCGCCTGGCTAATGCCGATGTGATACCGTATAATGTAAGTCGGTATGGAACCGATTTGCGTACGCACTTCGAAGGGATTCAAAAAGCAATTGCGGCTTACGATAAATCTCCAACCAAATTTTCGTTCGAAACATTATTGAAAGCTTCCGATGAATTAAAGAAAGTTGGTGAAGCATGCGAGGCAGCATTAAATTCTGCCAATGCAGCGCAACTCAAAACCATCAATGCAGAATTATTGTTATTGGAACGGCAATGGATTGATCAGGAAGGCATGCCGTTTGGCAACTGGTATAAATCGTTGTATGCATCGCCCGATCCGTACAGTGGTTATTCATCGGCTATCTTGCCCGGCTTTCAGTATGAAGTGGCGAATAAGTCAACGGCCAACTTAACCAAGTGGGAGCAAAAATATTTAGCGGCTATTACACGTTTAAAGAATAAGCTGGAGAACATTACAACATTAGCGAAATAATTTCATGTCAAAGAAAGTACTCGTTACCCGTATTATTCCAGGCATTGCCGAAGACATGCTGAAGCAAGCGGGTTTTGATGTAACCGTATGGCAAGGCGATCGTGCCATGACAAAAGATGAACTGATTGAACACGCACTTCAGGCAAACATATTACTTTCGCTGGGCTCTAATAAACTCGATCGTTCATTTTTCGAAACCTGCAAGCATTTGGAAATCGTATCGCAATTTGCCGTTGGGTTTGATAACATTGATGTAGCTGCGGCCACCGATTATAAAATTCCGGTCTGCAATACACCCGATGTATTGAGTGAAGCAACTGCCGATGTAGCCTTTGGTTTGATGATCAACGTTTCACGTAAAATGTTTTATAATCACAAACTGATTTTACGTGGCGAGTGGAAACAGTTTGAGCCGTTAAAAAATCTGGGCTTTGAGCTGAGCGGAAAAACGGTAGGCATTTTTGGGTTGGGAAGAATTGGTAGTATTATGGCGCATCGTTGCAAAGGTGCGTACGGTATGAATGTGATCTACCACAATCGCAACCGAAACATAGAAGCCGAAACAGAAACCGGAGCCCGCTATGTTGATTTCGATACGCTGCTCCGCGAAAGCGATATACTTTCGGTACACAGTGCACTAACGGATGAAACCAAAGGGTTATTCAACAAACACGTGTTTTCGAAAATGAAACGCACAGCTGTGTTTATCAATACTGCGCGCGGTGGCGTTCACAACGAAACCGATTTGATTGAAGCCTTGCAAAACGGAACTATCTGGGGTGCCGGGTTGGATGTTACCAATCCCGAACCGATGCAAGCCAACAATCCGCTGCTTGAAATGCCTAACGTGGCAGTACTTCCGCATATCGGCTCAGCCACCATCGAAGCCCGCACCGGCATGGCGCGGCTGGCTGCAGAAAATATTATTTCCTACTTCCAAACCGGCAAGCCTATAACTATTGTAAATCCAGAGGTATTGCACTACAAATAAGTAAATATCTAATCTATCAAAAATTATAGGTTAACGATACAATCCAGCGCTGGCGACTTTCAATGGAGGAAACTGCATCGCTGTTATAATTTTGTACGAGCGGATGTTTATAGTTTACCCCAAGCGAAAAATTTTTGGAGTAGGTTTCAATACCGGTGGTAAACAGTACTGCCGAGCCTCCGGTATTGGGTTGCTCAATGTTTCCGGCTTTGTGTTTTTGCGCTGTTTCGTAATGCAGACCAGCATTGGGTAAAAAACTAAAGGCCTTTACATTCTGCCAGTAAAAAAACTGACCCGAGAGATTGAACTGGTTACCAAACCGATAATCGTTGTTGTTGCGCGTATTGATTTTATAACCGGCTTCGGTATTAAAACCAACTTTCTGATAACGGATGGTATAAACCGTAGAAAGTAAAAAATCCACACTGCCGGTGCCCAACTGAAAGTTAGGATTAACCAACAGGCCTCCATCTTCCAGGTTGTTTTTACCGGTGGGTAATTTAATTCCGCCTCCGGCCATCAGCGTATGTTTAAATTTTGATGTTTTGCTTTCGCCTGTGTTGAGCAGCATGATGTTTGAAAGCAAGGTTATATCGCCAAGGCCATGTGTTTTTATTTTTTGCTCAGTGCCGTTCATGTTGTTGAAGCTGTACGGCACAAAGGCAAACACCTGTATGCGTTTGCTTACATAAAAGCGCCCCCATAACTCAACTTTATTATACGTGTCGTTCGAATATTCTTCGCCTAAGTATTGACTGTCGTGGTTCATGTGGGCATAAAACTTCGCCTGGCTCCAGCGCAAGCCCACAAAATTTTTATTGAACTGCGGTAGAATACCGAAGTAGTTTCCGCCCAGCGAACAGCCGCACACATCGCAGGCATGCGTATTAGTGCTTGCAAGCAAGAGTAATAGAATCAATGAAGTAATGAATGGCTTTTTCATGGCAGAAATGGATTGGCAAAGCGTTTGTCTTGTGTAAAACTTCTGTCGGTAAGGGTTTTCAAGAAAGCGATGATGTCAGCTTTTTCAGTATCGCTTAAAACAATACCCGGTGTTTCGTTTTGTTTCAGTAGCGGATCAAGTGTAGGCGAATCCTTTACACCTTGTTGATAGTGTGTGAGTACTTGTTCGAGCGTTCGGAACCGCCCATCATGCATGTATGGATCCGTGAGTTCCACATTACGCAACGTAGGCACACGAAATTTGCCAACATCATTTTCCGATTCGGTAATGATGGCCCGACCGCGATCAGTAAATTCTGTATCCAACCCATTGTTGGCAAAGCCATCATTAGTAAACAGCGGTGGCGTATGGCACGAAGTACATTTGCTTTCTACCAATGCAAGACCACGAATTTCCTGTTCGGCTAATACCGACTTATTGCCATTTACATACTGATCGTACCGGCTGTTGGCCGATACCATCATCACCATAAATTGCGATAACGCGAATAACATTTGTTGCGAGTCGATATTCGCCTTATTAAATGCATCTTTAAATTTTTGCGGGTAGCGATTGTACTTATTTAGTTTACTGATTAGGACATCAATATCCTGATCCAACTCATTGGGATTAACAATGGCGTTGATGGGTATGAAATCAATATGGTTTACACCACCATCCCAAAAAAAATTACTCTTGAACGCCAGGTTAAAAATGGGTGGAGCGTTACGCGTTCCTATCCGATCATTTATCCCCACACTTATTTTATGAGCCGGATCTGCAAAAGCAACGGCTTGTAAATGGCAGTTAGCACATGATACGGTACTATCTCTCGAAAAAACAGGATCATAGAAAAGCATACGACCCAATTCGAAGCCAGGTGCCGTAACCGGGTTATTCTGAAACGTGTAGGTAGCTGGTGGAAAATCATCGGGTTGCCAAAATTGCACCGCAGGACTTTCGTCCTCGTCTGCACAAGCTACCAGACTCAATACCACCAGCCACGCAAACAGGTTCTTCATACTTTTTATTGATGCATGTGATCAAATACAAAAGCCTCTACGTAATTATTGGCAATGCTTTCGCCACAGGTTGGGGAATGGCAAGGAGCTGTGGTTGAAAAATCTACCACGGTACCACCTTCAAAAAACTTTTTGATGTCAACAATCACATGAATTTCGGGTTCGGCACTGGCACTTACGTGCGCTTCATCACCACCAAACGAGATAGACTTTACCCGAATGTTGTTTTTAAGATTCGGGTTGGCCACATCTGTTTTATAACCACCAACATGAAAAAGGATTAAATCATCTTCTTCATTTGATTGAGGTGATGTACCCTCCAATTGAACAAAAATGTAACCCGCATTCCAACTCCAGAATAAATTATTAGCCGGATCAAGCGCACCGGTTTGCGCACCTTGCGATACGCGATTTGCATCTACTCCGATAGTAAACTCTGCACCGATGTAATGATCGGCTGGTACGTCTTCCAGTGTAACAATGGTGGATGCCGCGTCTGAATCATCAATCAGGTAATAACCTTTCGACCCGTCTTCACTCATCGGGTCTTCATAAAACGTTCCGTCTTGTCGCTTTAACCGGATGTTACTGATATAGTAGCGCAACACATCAACGGAAAAATCCTGATCCAACGAGTTTTGGTAAACTCCTGTGCCTAATACAAGATTTTGAGTACCCGCGTAGGCATCAAACTCTATGGCAAGGCTACCCGTTTCAGGAGCAGCATCATCTTCTGAACATGAAGTAAAAAATACGGTCATAGCGACCATGAATAACATGGAAATTAATTTTTTCATAAAAGAATAAATGGTTAAAGAAATAAATTGAAAAGAAGTGAGTACAGACGTGTAATCAGCAATCAGTACCCTGGTGCATGCACATGGGTGTCTGCACTCACTCTTTACTTTAAATAAAAGTTATTGTTGCCTTAACAAGGCGGATGAAAAATGGAAAGCGGAGGTGATGTAAAGGTTCGATTAATAACAGCCGATTGTTTTGCTACAGCCGTTATTATTCGTTCGGTATTGAGGGGAGCCTCTGGCTGAGAATAGAATAAATGGATTTCATGTGCCGTAAAGGCAATGGGCGGTAAAGAACTATCCGTATCGTGAGATTCAAAATGCAACCCTGCACCAAAATCATAATCACTATTACACATGGCAATTGGTACTTCTTCTATCAGGCCAAGTGTGTAGCCTATTTCGTGGCGTTGCTGGTAGAGATAAGACAAAACGCCCAATCTGCTGGCGCTGTGTAGCACCATGCTGAAAAGAATCATCGTTATTGCCAATCGCTTCAACACGGAGCAAATGTAATGCAGGGTTAATTACCAATCAACTGGATTATTTCAGTTTTAATCAGCCCATTAAAACAACTCATTAGTCAAATCCATATTAATAATAGCCCCGGCTTTATTTCCAGCTGCAATTGCCATGGCCACCGAGCGTATCATTGTACAATTATCTCCAGCAGCATAAATGCCAGCCACCGTAGTATTTTGCATTTCATCCACTTGCAAAAACTCATGCTCAGTTAGTTTGCACCCCAACTTTTCAGGAATGGTACAATGCTGTGTGGAGTTTGGCTTTACAAACAATGCATCAACGCTAACACGCTCTCCATTTTTAAATATCAATTGTTTAATATGACCTTGTTCATGCATGGCTTCCGCAAGTTTATCTTCCACAACCATAATATTTCGGTTTGCCAGCTTTGCAGTTTGTTCATCTGTTAAGGTTGACTTACCATTTGTGTAAACAGTAATATTTTTGCTTAGGTTATAAACCAGCTTAGTTATATGAAAGGCATGTTCTCCGTTAGAGACAATACCAATCTGCTTATCGCGTACTTCGTAACCATGACAATATGGGCAGTGAATAACAGAAATTCCCCAACAAGCCTCAAACCCTTTTACTTCGTGTGTATCTTTTAGTCCGGTAGCAAAAAGCAATTTCTTTGCCTGAAAGATTTTTCCACTTTTCGTGTTCACTTCAAAGTTTCCATTCTCGCCTTTTCCTTCAATGGCTTCATCCGAAACAAACTGTACCGTTTTGTAAACTTCCACTTGCTTTCTGGCTTGTGCCAAAATGTTGGCAGGAGCTTCGCCATCGTGTGTAATAAAATTATGTGAATGTGGTGTTTGTTTATTGCAAGGATTGCCGGCATCAATTACTAATACAGAACGCAACGAACGGCCCAAGGCCATGGCAGCGGATAGGCCGGCATAGCTGCCACCAATTATAATTACATCGTATTTACTCATCTCTTAAAACTGTTTCAGATAGCTTATTTTACAAATAGCAGATTGATTTCGTTCCAACGAAGTGGTAAAATTAGTTTCATTAAATACCAGGTACAAAAAACTTAATGGAGCAAACTGCCAGCTACCGCGCACATTCCACCTCCCTTGATCATTAAACGAATTGTATTGGTAAAAAACCGCGGCCTGAATGTTAGCATCCCATGCTAACCGTAATCCACCTGTTAGCAATGAGGTATATTGGTTTCGCAATTCACTTCCTACTGCAGCAAAATCGTTGTATTCATAATTAAAAGTTATTGCAATGTTGGGAATGGGTGCAATGCGCGCACCAACGTTAGTAGTAGCAAGTTTGCCATTATAATAATCGCCAAACTCATAACTCCCATTCATGGCAATTTTTTTCGATTGATCCGTTCGATAGTTTAAGCGATGGCGTGTGTAATAATAAGTTGCTTGCGCGATAGGAATTCCAAGAATATTGAAATTAAAATTGATGTTTTGCCAGGTAGGTGTGATGGCATACTCGAAGAAACTACCATCCTGAAAAATGGTATAGATTGGAAATAAGTATAAATCTGCCTGTTGAAAGGAAAGATCATTTGCATCGTGATAGTAATTCACGAAAAATCCAGGATCGAACCTGCGTATAAATTTCCATTTCCTGGGGCGCCAGATAAAGTACCCGCCCGGGTTATGATGAATAGTGTTCTGTGCAAACACAAAGCCCATGCCCGGCACATACTTCTCGCTTACAACTTTGCTAACCCATCCATAATACCATTTCGGTAAAAACCGGCCAGCATAAAAACTTCCGGCAAAACCTAATGAGTCGTTCGTGTTATCGCGCGAAGCAGAAGCCAGGTATTGAATAGTCCAGGTATCATCTGGTCGGATAAATCCATCCACGGTAACGGTGGTATTCTGCTGTTGCAGCAATCCTTTTTCCGGGTCGGTTTCATCTAACCGATGGGTAATCATGGCACCCATGTTATTTTGCTTTCCATAATTTTTTAGGTACCGCATCACACCAAAATTAGCAGCACCCTGAAAATCGGTGGCACGCTGTCGTACATACATGCCAGCCCATGTTCTTTTCTGGGTGCGATCGGTAAAGCGAAGCCCGGCATCAATTGGTACCGAACCCGCATTAAATTGTGAATTGGCTAAACCAATGGTTCTGCTAAAAAAAGGATTAATGCCTTCTATGTTGGCACCGGCATACACGCCAGAGTTTTCCAGAAAGAATTGCCTGCGTTCAGGGAAGAACACATTGAACCGCGTAAGATTGTTCACGGCCCTATCTACATCGGCTTGTGCAAAATCTGTGTTGAACGTAACATCCAGCACACTATGCGGTGTAATGGCCCACTTGATTTCACCTCCTGCTTTCCACTCGGTACTTTCGGTTATTTGTTCTGTAGCACTTCTGTTCTTAGTGTATTGAACCAACCCATAAGGTTGTATACGAATGTTGGCAGAGGGCGGTGGCAATACAAGTCCTTTCATTTGTGCAGCATACGTCATGCGGTAAGGCGAATAAGCCTGCGGTATTTGCGGATAGGCTGTTACTTCATAATCTCTGCGAGCCATGCGCGCAAAGGTTACACCCCACGATGCCGAATCTGTTTGTTTATCATAGCGCAACGACTTAAACGGAATGGCAAACTCAGCATAGTACCCGCTATCGGTAACATGCGTGCGCACACGCCACAACGCATCCCAGTCGCTATCGCGGTTGGTATCATCAAATGCTTGCAAGTCGCGTTGCGTACCTAGCGGAGTTGTTTGGAAGGAAACACAATACCGTTTTAGATTTTGCGGATCGAGCTGAAGATAGAATACATCGTTATCGCCATAAATAAAATCTCTGCGATAATCCTGCACCCGAATGCCTTTACGACCGACACTATCTTTACAAAATACACCAAAGTATAAATTCCGTTTGTCGAACAGCACCCGCACTTCGGTTTCGTACAGATACTTTCCACCTTGTCTGGGTTCCATTCGAAAGAAATCTTTTACCACTTCGGCCAATTGCCAGGATGATTCTGAAAGTTTACCATCCAGCGTTATGCTTTCGAAAGTTGGTGTAGCCCGAAATGATGGAGCGATAGCGGGCGGATCGAAATTTGTTTGGGCTGTTAACATTACCCAGTTATTCAATAATATGAATAACAAAAACCATTTGAACATAGCTTAATACTGGTTACGCGGTAGTAAGCCCTGTATCTACAAAACGCCTGTGCACAAGTAAACTCCCGCTTAAAGCAATAGCAACAAATACCAACATGCCGATAAAATCAGTAATAAAATGTGTGCTTACATCTGTTACGGTATAAGTGTGCTGCGGAAGACTTTTTAGTGCTTCAGGTTTCATGCTTTCATTTCTAAACATGCGGGGTATAAAAAAACTACGCCACGCTTCCGAAAATGTTACTACTTGTTTTCTGAAAGCCTGATAATGAGCTGTTGAGGTGCCGGCCAATTCATTGAAACTATTTTGGAGTAATACAGCTGGCGATAGCACACGCCATTGGCTAACCCATTGTTGCTGTTCTTCGAGGGCTTCATCATACACTGATACTACGGGCTCTACGGCAGCCTGAATAACTTCTACAGAGGCAAAGTACTTCAACCAGAAACTATATTGATTTTTTGAAGTACTATCCTTACTGGCTAGTTCAGGATGATCGCGCAGGTATCCATCCAGTAATTCGCTTGCTTTTTTATTGCTCTCAGCCTCAGCCACACGGTACTCATGTATCATATTTATACGCGAAGGAACCGGGTACAAGGTGTTTGCGCTTTGCGAAATAAAAGATGGAATCAGTAATACAAGTACTACCCACACAGACACTAACGCAATGGCGTTAGTACCCGAAGAAGCTCCAAAAAGATTAACCAGAAAGGCCACCGAAAACCAAAAGAAAGTATAGGCCAATACCAACAGCAATAGTTTACCAACTTCACCCCCTATGGCTGCATCTGCAAATAGTAAACTGATTACGATTGAAGTTACGATGATAGCTGCCAACACCACAAAGCGTACTACTAATTTGCCGAATAACCATTTGTACAGTGAGATGGGTTGCGAAATTGTTAAACGCAACACACCCGATTCCTTGTCGGCCGATAACAGATTGTAACTAAAAGCCAATACCAGCAAAGGCAATAGATAAATACAAACAAATGCCAGATCGAACGAGCCAAACATGAGCTGTACCGGATTTGATAATTCCGAAAAGCCTAATGCATTTGCTTCGCCATACAATTTTGGTTTTACTGTGTGAGTATATAAATCGCTTTGTCCTGTCGAAATCAATGCCAACGGCTGTGCATCCATTGCTACAACACGCCCAGCCCGTTGCCCATATACGCTTAACGAGCGTGGATCAAGCCACGGCTCTGGTGCTGTCTTCAATCCTCGGCTGAGTGAGTCAATATCATTTGCATACTTTAGTTCTGCCAGTTGTGCTTCTTCTTTTACTTTCGTGATAGAAGTTTTTCGTTCAATCACTTTTTCCTGTCCATTGAGTACGGCAAAAAGCGTAACACAAAAGAACAAGATAAAAAGTATGGTGATCCAACGATCGCGAAGCAGCAAAATCCATTCATAACGAGCAGGTGTAAACATGGTGAGGTAAGTTTAATTGACTTTAATTTTTGAAACCACGATGTAGAGCAAACCGAATGATACAACGAGCCACGCCATCAGGGTAGCGAAGTTGCTTTGGTTAGCAGCTATTACTGCGGCATAAGCCGGAGGTTGATATTCAAATCCTGGCACAGACTCCCAGAGTTTTTCATCGGCCAGGTAATCCCAATCGCCTGTCTTGGAATTATCTACCATGTCGCCATTCATTTTGCCCACCAATAGTAAACGGTATTTTTCTGCAGCATCGGCAAAAGCCCAATGTGAATTGTAATCGGTGCGGCACAAAGCCATGGATAAAAATCGTGTAGGTAAAAACGGAGAGAGTACTGAGGTATATTGATATACCTGCGATTGTTTGGCATTGGTTTTCTTCAACAGATCATAGTGCTCAAAATAAATTTGTGCTTCATGCTCTTCGCCTTTTTGCATAAGAAAACCATCCCAATTAAAAGGCAATTGCGAAATGCTATCCACACCATATTGCTTCAGTGTTTCAGCTTCTAATTTTTTAGCGGCATCGCTCCACGGTTCATGGCCGTTTAATCCGCTGCTTTTGGCTTTAGCGATTTGTTCTTCAAACTCAAGTTGTGTTGGGTATGAATAGAGTTTCTGCGCCAGATTGGTAGAGAGTTTTGGAGTGGCCAGACAAGCCACCATCCACAAAGCCAACAAGGCCACAAATGCAAGACTTGATTTTTTGAAGAGCGATGATACTAATAGTGTGAGGTTAGCAAACACCGCATAGTACACTAAGTAAATCACGAACAAACCAGTAAGGGCCGCCAGACTGAACTCACCATAATTATTGAGGTTGGAAAGGAATAGTATGGCCAAGACATAGACCGGTAATACAATCAATATGACTGGAACGAAAAGTCCGAGCCACTTGCCAAGTGCTAATTTCCAACCGGGTACACCCTGGCTTTGCAAGAGTTTCAGCGTGCCACTTTCGCGTTCGCGTGTAAAGGCATGAAAACCATTCAAAATGATGAACAGTGGAATGATGAAGAGTAGTATAAAATCGGGCGTTAAATCACCAAAGCGGGCCAATGCTGTTTGATCTTGCGCGGCCATGTATTGCGCCTGGTTACGGGCATGTGCTTCCAGATAAATGCTTACGCCTGCATATTTATCAACACCATTGTCGATAAGTGCCATGGGATATTTAGGCTTGAAAGCATACGTGCCATAGTGGGCAGCCGAGTGCGGATTTTTCTTTCCCTGGCCTTCCCAGATGTTTCGGGCATTATTTCGTGCCGCTTCATGTTGCGCGTTTATCGATTCGTAATACGATTTGCTGACGAACACTGAAGCGATCAATAAAGCAAATACGATGATTGCCGTGATGCGAAACCTTCCATCCCGAAAGGTCTCTTTCAATTCTTTTTTGGCGATAAGGGTTATCATACTATTTAATTTATTATTACCTGAAAAATTTAATGTGGTGCATTACTAAAAAGGTATGCTGAATACTTTCTCTCCAGTAAGGCACATCATGCCCCCCCGGAAGTGAAATGAAGCTATAGCGAGATGTTCGCAGCTTTACTTGTTGCAGAAATTCGTAAGCATCATGCTGAAAATCGTCTTGATTGCCACAGTCTAAGTGAATATGCGGAAGGCTTGCTGTATCAATTTTTTGGAACAATGTATATGGATCATATCGATCAACATCAGCGTATGTTTTGAACACAAAACCCTGCGGTGTCCTTTCTTTTGCATTGCTGAATCCCGTAATGTCCACCACCTTTTTATCATCGCTCCAAAGTTGCGGACTGTTCCAATCAACCGTGTCGCGGGCCAATTCTTGTTTTATATTTTTACAAAAGTTAATGGCACCTGCGCTGCTGAATATAAAACCGAACATATCTGGATTTTTTAACCCAACTGCCAGCGCCCCGAATCCACCCATACTTAAGCCACCCAAAGCTCTTCCTGATTTTTTATTGATGGTTCTGTATTTTTTGTCCACATCTGGAATCAGATCTTTTACGAGCATGTTCTCCCATTGGTGAGGCTTGCCATCGGTTTGCCCACTCCAGTTAACATACCAGCTATTACCACCATCGGGTAAAATAATAATACAGTTGTACTGATTGGCTAATTCAATGGGTAACTGAGCATAGGTAATCCATGATGTGTAATTACCAGTATGGCCATGAAGCAGATACACCACTGTATATCTTTCTGTCTCGATATTCTCATAAGATTCAGGAAGTACAACTGTGTACTTTAGTTTCAATTGAACAGAGGCTGAGTAAAAAGATTCTGAAAGTACAATAGCACGTTGCGCTAATGCACTGATGCAAAGAAGTAATAACAAAATTGCTGTAATCAGTGTCGTTTTCGAAGCCATTGGTTTCAAAGCTGAAGCAGAGAATGAGGGGTTATCAATTCATGTGTTTCAAATACAATTTTTCTAAATCGGTATGGTTGATCTGATCGGTTGTTAACATCTCTACCAGATTTCCTTCCTTCATTATTCCCAAATGGGTTCCGGTTTCCTTGGCACGGAATAAATCATGCGTAGCCATTAATGTGGCAACTCCTTTTTTACTTAGCGCTATCAACAATTCTGAAAATTCATTACTGGCTTTAGGATCTAAGCCTGATGTGGGCTCATCCAGCAAAAGAACACGTGCATCTTTAGCTAATGCCAGGGCAATCCCTACCTTTTGCCGCATGCCTTTTGAATACGCAGACACCCGCTTCGTATGTGCATCGGTTTGCAAACCCGCTTGGGTTAAAAAGTTATGTAGTTCCTCAGAACCATATTTCTTTCCAGCCAGACCGGTGAAATAATCCAGATTCTCAAGACCATCAAGGTTTGGGTAAAGTGTTAAGTTTTCGGGAATATAGGTTAGCAGTTTTTTTGTCTCTAAAGATTCGCGAGAAACATCTTTATCGGCAATAAGTGCATGTCCTGAAGAAGGCTCAACAAAATTTAGAAATAAATTAATGGTTGTTGTCTTACCGGCACCATTGGCACCAAGCAAGCAAAAAATGTCACCAGGATTTACCTTAAAGCTAACCGCATTCAGGGCAGTTGCATCGTTATACTTCTTTGTTAGTTGTTTGGCTTCTAGCATAGGGTATGAATGTTATAATTAATAATCCAATCTTAATAAAAGACGTTTCTCACCCAACTGCTGAATAGCAGGAGAGCGATGAACAATTCCTTTTGTTCCGGTTTGTTGTGTTTCGCCTTTTAAAATAGCAACTTCAAAGGGTTGCATAGTTTGTACCTTTGAAAAATCTTTGATGATGTCTTCGTTAGTACCCGTTATCAACTTATTGCGGTTTACATACTCATCGGCAATCCACTCCGTAGCCCGGCCCGAGTAAGTGCATAACAAGCGCAACGCGTAGGCATCGGTATGAAATTTTGCACAACCATCATTCGCAACTACCTTAAGAATCAAGCGTAGGTTGATGGCTTTGGTTACTTGAAAAAATTGTTGCGATAGGTTAATAATGTCTTCTCGCAATTTTATTTTTCCAACCGTATGTAATCCAATTTTATCCAGTTCATCATTCACCACCGAAACAAGGGTAGGTTGTGTTATCACGCAGTTGATACCAGAAAAATTATGTTGAAATAATAAATCTGCATACCGCAGGATATCTGAATCTAACTCGCGTTTCATATAAACCAGATTGGTTCGTTTATGAAGAATGAGTGGGAAATCAACCGGATGATTGATTTCTACCTGCTGCATGGAGTAGCTGATGATATCGCTTATCCAATTCATATCGGCCAGGTATCATTAAATTTACCCCCATTCAAAAAGTGCTGCGTTTCAGCTTCATTGCACAGGCAACCTTCCAACTCAAGCCTTACTTTTTCTTTATCGAGATGTTGACCGATAATAACAAGTTCATTCAATCTATCGCCCCACGTTTTATTCCACTTCTTCTGAATGAACTCCTGATTTTCTAAGTAAGCCGGATTTGCTGCCCGTTCGCGCATCGACAAGGCAGCCCACCAGCGGCCATATACTTCCGCTTTTGATGAACCCCCGGCCTGGCTCCAGAGTAAAACTTGTGCAGGGCGCGAGGCTAACCAGAAAATTCCTTTGCTGCGCACCACATTGGTTGGCCAACGATGCTGGATGTAATTCCATAAACTGTCTGGATTAAACGGACGCGGATCGCGAAAAACAAACGAACTGATTCCATACTCTTCTGTTTCCGGAGTGTGTATGTTATTCAATTCTTTTATCCAACCAGCCGATTGCTCAGCCTTTTCATAATCGAAAAGTTTTGTATTGAGAATATCCTTCGTATGAACTTTACTGTGACTCGTTTTTATGATTCGCGCATCGGGATTTAACTTCCGAAGCATGCCTTCGAGTAATTTCAGATTATCGGCACTCACCAAATCAGTTTTGTTCAGCACAATTACATTGGCAAACTCTACCTGGTCGGTAAGCAGGTTAACAATACTGCGCTGGTCTTCTGCATCATCCGTCATCTTTCGTGTAAGCACGGTATCGGCACTACCGAAATCTTTAAAAAAGTTAAAGGCATCTACCACCGTAACCATGGTATCCAACCGGGTTATGTCGGCAAGTTTCAATAACTCTTCACCTGTATCGAATGTAAAAGTTTGGGCTACCGGTATGGGTTCGCTGATGCCCGTACTTTCAATCAACAGGTAATCGAACTTACCTTGTTTAGCCAGTGTGCTTACTTCTTTAATCAAGTCTTCCCGCAAGGTGCAGCAAATGCAACCGTTGCTCATCTCTATCAGTTTCTCTTCGGTTCGCGAAAGTTTGATTTCATTTTTTACTAACTGTGCATCGATGTTTACCTCGCTCATGTCGTTTACAATCACGGCTACCTTCATCCCTTCTCTATTGTTGAGCACATGATTAAGCAATGTTGTTTTGCCCGCACCTAAAAAACCGCTGAGCACGGTTACAGGTAATTTCTTTTCTTTAAATAGTCGCATCTTTTTTTGTTAAAGCCTCTACCCTTTTTTTAATCTGCTCTATTCGTTGTTTCAACTCCAACTGTAGTTGTAGCATCTCTTCGGCTGTTACATGCACTGGATCGTGAGAATGATTATGCCCCTCATGATCGTGGTGATGTTCATTACCCGGCACTTCTACCAAATCATTTTCCCAGGCTTCAATATCGATAAGGATCGCAGCAACCGAATCGGGAGGAATAGTGTTATGCTTTAATGTTGCCTCAAGCTCTTCGGCAATTAGTAAAGCTGTGTTGTGTATGTCTGCTGCTTCTTGCAACAACTTCTGTTCGTGCGAAACACTACATGCCGAAAGCAATAGCAGCACAAAAAGTTTAGAGTAACTCCGCATCATCCAGTATAAAATTCATGTGGTTTACATCTGTATCATTCAGGCGCAACTTGCCGCGTACCGTAATCACCTGGTCGGGTTTAAACTTGGGCGGCTTAGTCGCAAAAAAAATTTCGGCAACGGACTCTGGCCCTGCTCCACCACAGAAAAAACAAGCGGCATACGGAAACTTCGAAATGATGATTGAATTGCCCGGCAGGTCGAAGGGTAAATAATGCCCACGCACGGTAATCTCCGTTCCTACCTTACTTAATATAGTCTTCTCAAAATTGGGTACCAGGAATTTTTCCTTGTACTCCGGAAAGTATTTGGGCGTAAAGCGCACCGCAGCAAAAAGCTTCCAACCCTCCTCATCTTCCCGAAAGGGTAAAATTGCCATAAAAACAAGCAATACATATTTCATAAATGCAACAATGTTGCAATAATAGTAACTTTAGCTTAATTGCAACAATGTTTCATATAGAATATATTTTTAGATTAATCTAAATATTTTTTTATTGTATTCTAATTAAATAAGTTTGTGCGTCTAAAGATGAAAAAACTAGCATTCATTATAATTTGGTTTGCAACCCTTTCGGGATTTGCCCAAACCAACCTGATAAAAGGAATAGTAACCAGTAAAGGCGAGCCCGTACCTTTTGCCAATGTGTTAATGGAAGGAACTACCCTCGGCACAAGCACTAATGAAGACGGTGAATTTGTGCTGGAACACCCAACCGGAAAAATAACACTTGTGATTTCGGGTATTGGTTATAAAACATTGCGTAAAGTAATAACCGTTCCTACTGCAAACCTGCAACTTGAATTGACTGAAAATGTAGCCGAGTTGGAGGCCGTGGTTGTAACCGGTACCTTGAAAGAAGTTACTAAAATGAATTCGCCCATACCGGTGGAAGTGTTTGCGCCTTCTTTCTTTCTCAAAAACCCAACACCCAACATTTTCGAAGCACTCTCCTTAGTGAATGGCGTACAGCCACAAATTAATTGTAATGTGTGTAACACGGGCGATATTCATATTAACGGATTGGAAGGCCCTTATACCATGATCTTAATTGATGGAATGCCAATTGTGAGCAGTCTTGCTACCGTTTATGGATTATCCGGAATTCCCAACAGTTTGGTAAAACGCATGGAGATTGTGAAAGGCCCGGCTTCCACACTTTACGGATCGGAAGCTGTGGGTGGTGTAATCAACATCATTACTAAAGAACCTGGTTCGGTACCAAAAATAAAATTAGATGCTTTCGGTACTTCGGTAGGTGAATATAACCTTGATCTCGCTTCAGGAATAAAGGTGGGCAAATCATCAGCTTTGTTTGGTGTAAACTATTTTAACTACAACCAGAAACGCGACATCAACCACGATAACTTTACGGATGTAACGCTTCAAAACAGAATTTCACTTTTTAATAAATGGAGTTTCTACCGCCCTTCCGGAAAAAATTTTTCACTGGCTGCGCGCTATGTAAATGAAAATCGCTGGGGTGGCGAGTTGCAATGGACAAATGCTTTCCGCGGAAGCGATCAAATCTATGGCGAATCGATTTATACCAATCGTGCCGAGCTGATTGGTAACTATCAACTTAATACCAACACGCCCATCTTTATCGATTACTCTTATAATTACCACTTACAAGATTCGTATTACGGTGTGATAAAATATTATGCCACACAACATGTAGGATTTACGCAACTACGCATGAATAAAAAATTAGGGAATCACGAACTGCTGGCCGGCATTCCTATTCGTTACATGCATTACGATGACAACACCATCGGCACCGCCAATAGCAACGGAGGCAATCAACCCGATGTAACTTTCCTTCCGGGAATTTTTGTACAAGATGAAATGACCGTAACATCATCGTTTACCTCATTAGCCGGGTTGCGTTACGACCGGCATAATGTACATGGCAACATTCTTACCCCACGACTAAGTTTTAAATATTCCCCCAATGCCAACAACACGTTGCGCTTAACCGGTGGCAATGGCTATCGTGTAGTTAATCTTTTTACAGAAGATCATGCTGCACTAACCGGCTCGCGCGAGGTAGAAATCCGCAATGACCTGAAGCCAGAACAATCGTGGAATCTGAACCTGAACTATGCGCGCAATATTATTTTAAGGGATGGCTTTGTGAACTTCGATGCCAGTTTGTTCTATACCTACTTCACCAATAAAATTGTAGGTGATTTTCTAACCGACCCCAACAAAATTATTTACGACAACTTAGATGGCTATGCTATCTCACGGGGACTTACCATAAATACAGACATGGCGTTTGCAAATGGATTGAAAGTAATTTCTGGTGTTACGTGGATGGATGTATTTCAGGTGCAAGGTTCCGAAGCCAACGAAATAAAAGTGCCACAACTGCAAGCACCAAAATTCTCAGGCACCTTTACCGTAAGTTATACTACACCAAAATCTAATGTTACGTTCGATCTTACCGGCCGTGTGTATGGCCCCATGCATTTGCCAGTGGTAGTCAATGATTTTCGTCCGGCTATGTCGCCCTGGTTTGGATTGTTGAATTTTCAGGTGAGCAAATCGTTTGGTTCAAACGTGGAAGTATATGCCGGTGTAAAAAACCTGCTTAATTTTATTCCGAAAGATCCGCTATTACATCCTGATGATCCGTTCGATCGGCCTGGGGGAAAATACTTTGATGTGAATGGAAACCCACGACCCGATACCAATCCAAATGGTTATAACTTCGATACAACCTATAACTATGCGCAGTTGCAAGGTGCGAAGATGCAGTTGGGTGTAAGGTGGACAATTGATTAGCGCTTACCTCTTGTTCAAGTTATAGAAATGCTCAAAAAAGCATAGAGAATAATTTGCACGTTTAGCCGTTCTGGATGGAAATTGCTGTTTCTAACCAGATTGATACCCCACATGAAACTGATCATCTTGCTGGCCTTGCTGGTTTCAACTGCAGGCTTCGGTCAAAATTTCGATAACCTGCTTACCAAAAAACAAATTGATTGCCCGGACATTGCCTATAACAGCGCGTTGTACTTTGTAAAGTACCTGGATGAAAATAAAATTGATTCGGCCCGGCTACTGCTGGACTACTGGCAATCAAAATGCGGAATGCGCGAACCGGTTTTCAGAGCCAAACTTTTGTTTGCCTTAAAAACCCAAACCTTCAGCGATAGCCTGATAACCGATAAAATTCTGGATTACATCTTTATGTATCGAAACCGGCTTGATTTCATTACTAATCCCGATCCTTTCGGCCAACGTTATGAAGACTACAAATCGTACCTGGGTTTTGTTCCTCCGGGCGAAGCCTTCGATACATTTACGCGTCAACTGGCATCAACATTAAAATGGATTTACCCCACCTACTCCACCGAATATATGCTGGCCGAATTTTATGGCGATAATCCCGATGAAATCTTTACCAAAATCCAAACCGGCACGTACAGCACCTCAAGGTTAGCAATGGAATACAACAAAACGGTTGACCGGTTTATCAATTTAGCAGAGGGGCACATGTCGTGGATTACGGGAGTATGGATACCCACAGGGGCACTTAAAACGCTGGGAACACACCCGGAGTTGGGCTTTCAATTGGGTGCCAAGCATAAAAAGATGAATTACGATTTAACACTATCCTTTAAGTTTGTGAATTCGCCTAATACCTATTTCGCTCGTAGAAACGGTGTGCCCGAACCAACCAAACAGTTCTTTGGTGGATACATCGGTTTTGATGTAGGGCGCGATATCTATTCACGAAACGGAAATGAATGGCAAGTAATTGGCGGTATTGGCTTTGATGGCTTTGATGCCTTAAAGGAAGATCAGGATAACGATCTGAAATCAGTAAGTGTAGGTTCATACAATTTTAACTTTGGATTGGCTTACCGGTATTATATCAACAATCATATTTACCTGGGCTTACGCGCCAAATACAATGTGGTGGATTATACACTTAATCGCGTGGTGGATTTTACCGGCAACCCGGTAACTCTACAGTTGCTGATTGGTGGTGTAAACAATGTTTATAGAAACAGGTACCTGGATGACTTAAAATACCGCTACCGGAAGTGAAATATTTTTAAACTGGGTTTACTTAAAAAACGTGGGCTTACAAATGCTCTTTTCTTTCACGCAAAGCCGCCAAGTTCGCAAAGAAAAACCGCAAAGGCTTAAGCTTTGTGTTGTTCCGGTTAATAGTGTTAAAACGATTTATTAATTATTTCACCAACACTGCCTCGGTTACAATAAAATTTCCGTGCTCCAGATCCGAGTCATTCAATTTCAGTTTGCCTTTAATGCGAATAAACTCATCGGCTTCGAACTTGCGGGGTTTTGTTTTAAAGGTTACTTCCGCAATGGACTCCGGCCCGGCACCGCCACAGAAAAAACATTGTGCGTACGGAAACTTCGATAAGATGATGTAGGCATCGCCTTCTACATCTACCGGCAGGTAATAGCCTTCCAGTTCAATCTCCTTCCCAACCTGTGCTTTTAAGTCGGCTGGGAAAGTGGGGAACAAAAAATACTCACCAGCTTTCTCGTTATACTTTGCATCAAATTTGGTTTTGGCAAAGGCCACCCAGCCATCGGCCTGGGCAAAGGCCACCACGCTCAGTACAGTTAACACTAAAGAAAAAGTTAATTTTTTCATATTCTGCTCTTTACAAATTCAAAATTACTAATTCGTTTTACAATACTGCACACCAATCAACCCTGTGCCAACACTTTATGTATATCGGTTCGATAAGCCTGAAAAGATGGAATGAGCGAACAGATAATACCCAGTATCACGCTGGCCACCAATATGTACAACTCCTCTATATAAAATACAAAAGCATTCACACCAGCTGTCTGGCTTTCAGTTACAAGTGTGGTAAACAAAAACAATACCATGTGGCCCAGTGCAACACCCAACACGCTTCCGCAGAAGGTTAACACCACGCCTTCCAATTGTGTAGCCCAAAGTAATTTGCTTCTACCGGCACCCATGGAACGCATAATGGCCAGATCGTACTTGCGCTCTTTCAACGAATTATATAACGCAATAAAAATACTGAGTGCCGAAATAAAGATAAGCATATAGGCAAAGCCTGTAAGCGCATCGATACCTACCCCCAAAATAGAAAATAAACGTGCCGCCTCAAACGAAGGTGAAGCAGCCTGCATGTTGGTTTGACTGTTAATGTAACGCGGTAACTGAATAGCCGCAATCGGGTTGCGGTATTTTAATAACAACGCGGTAAGCTCGCGCGTTGAATCGGACGCAAATGCTGTTGGTATCAGAACCGAAGCATTCAACGAATCGGGTTTAATTATTTCATGCTCATCTCCGTTATGTTCATGTACCAACCAGATGCTGGATACATTGGTAAGAATTAAATTATCCAACACACTGAATGTGGGTTTTAAAATTCCCTTTACCACAAACGGGTGTTCTTCGTGTGCATGACCGGCTTCGCTTAAGCCATGGGCACTGGCAAACGTATCGCCCAATTTAAGATTCAACAATCTGGCTGCCGTTGCACCGATGGTTACTTCCATATCGTGCCGCCACCACACGCCCGTTTCCAATTCAGCTTTATATAAATCCGCGTAAGCGTGGGTGGTGCCTACAATTCTATAGTTCTGATAACTATCGCCCAACGCCATGGGTATTGCACTTTTTACAAGACGATGTTTGGCTAACCGATCGGCCTCTTGTAGCTTAATATTTCCTGTGGGGAAATCGATATGAAAAACATTACATAAAATAAGTTGCAGTGGACTTCCCTTTGCGCCTACTACCAAATCAATACCTTTGGTGTTATCAGCAATTTTTTGCTGGAGTTGGTTGCTGAACAAGAGCAAGATGGTAATCATGGCAATGCCTAACGACAACAACAAAATATTAAGCAACGTGTTGAGTGGCCGTGCTTTCAGGTAAGCGAAAATGAGTGTAAACAGATTCATAGTTGTATCAGGTTATGAATCCGGTTCTTTAAACGTTGATCGTGCGTAGCAATAATTAACGTTGCTTGATTTTGCTTTGCTACCGAAATAAGTAACTCGCTTACGCGGTCGCAATTTTTATCATCTAATGCCGATGTAGGTTCATCGGCCAGAATAACAGAAGGTTTGTTTAACACGGCTCGTGCAATTGCTACCCGTTGTGTTTGGCCTAAACTTAATTCCTGAATTCGCTTCTTCTTCTGATCGGCAATTCCCAGTTGTTCCAGTACTTCATTAACCCGAATCATATCTTGATTTAGACCAGCTAAATAAGGGGCCATTAATAAATTTTGTTCTACGGTAAGGGCTGCCAGCAAATGGTTGCGTTGAAAAATAAATCCGTAATGCTTTCCACGAAAGCGATCTAATTCACTTTCCCGCAAGGCTGAAACTGAAGTGCCATTTACTTCAATGGTACCGTGCTGGTTTTTGAGTAATCCACCAAGCAAATGCAGTAAAGTGGTTTTACCACTACCCGATTCGCCTAGCAGAAGGAACTGATCGCCACTGGCTATTTCCAAATCGGCAAAGGCAATTTCTTTTTCTGAATTATATCTATATGAAAGGGAGCGGGTGCGAATCATGAAGTAAATCAACCACTGCAAAAGTAAAAAAGTTGCTCAAACCTGAGGCAACTTTTTTGTGAAGGGAAAGTTATATTCTATCTCAATCTACCTGATGTGATTGAGCAGCTAAGCTTAATACTTGATTACTTTATTGGTAAAAATAAATGTAAAGCTCAGCAAGCATCAGTTGATATTTTCACCAAGCCGTTTAAGGCTTATATCCAGAAATTCGGTCATCATGCGTTTTGTTTCTTTTTTGTACAACTCGGCATTGCAGGTAAGAAAGTGAGACGTTCCCACGTTGTTGTTCTTTACAAAAATTATAGCTGCATAATCGGGTATTGATTTAGAGGCAGCCGCAGCTGATTCCTTAAATTTAACATCTGGAAATACGGGCTCTTTACTCCACACGCCCTTCTTAATTGTGGTATTAATACCCGCCTCGGTTGCAGTTAAGTTTTTTCCAAAGGCATAATTGGCACTTGAGAGTACCTGATTCTTTACATCTCCTAACAGCCTGGCAAAATGAAAATTGGGTTTTCCGGTAACTTGCGAGTACCCTAAAAACTCGTTATCGAAGGTTTTCATTTGCACGAAGTAGAAAGTCATATTTACATCAGCGATTACGGCATCGTTCAGTTGTTTACTCAATACCCCGGTGTTGGCAAATACACCACTCTTTTCTTTTCCCTTTGCTGTTTCTCGCTTAATAAAGTAACCATAATTGTTTGGCGTTACTTTTAAAAAGCCTACCGACTGGCTGGCCGATAATTCGCCCCCGTCTTTTTTTACCCAGTCTTTATACACTTCTGTTTTACCGGCTTCATCGGTTGTAATAATTTCATAGCCCATTGCCGTTAACTGCGACAGATAATGTTGATAAACTGCGTTGGTAACTTCAAGAAAGTCGTTGGTGTCCACGCCATCTAACGCAACCCCCATTACCACATTGGTATTTCCGCGTAAAGTACCAAGCATTTCGCCTCCGGTAGTACTGGCGCGGGCACTACCAAACACCTGGAAATAAACATTAAAGCTGTTTATAAAAATTCGCTTGGGTGCATTCTTAAAAGACTTAGCTTTAAAGGAGCCATGCCCTACAACATCATCTTCGGTTAATTGCGCCTGCGCGTGCAGACTTAACAATAGAGCGATTAATGCCAATACATTTTTCATAGTAAAATATTTTTTGATTTGGATGCTGAAAATTGGCCAATACCATGCTGGCTATAAATACCGTGCGGCAGCCAATTGTGGCTGCCGACTAACCGGTAGGGGATACTACCCACCAGCCGAAGGATTGCTAAATCAGGTTATTGGCGTATGCAAACTTGATCAGGCCTACTAAAGAACCCGTGCCTGTTTTGCGGAAAATATTTTTACGGTGCGTTTCTACCGTATGTTCTGATATGAACAATTCTTCTGCAATTTGTTTATTAGAATATTCTTTTGCGATTAGTTTGAGCACTTCACGTTCACGATCGCTTAACAGCTTGGTTTCGTCAGTTCCCTGAAGGCTGCGCACCAGCATTTTATTAATTTCATTGCTTAGATAAATTTTACCGGTGCGCACGTGTTTCAGCGCTTCTATTAATTCTTTGTGCGAATCTTTCTTTAGCAAATAAGCCTCTACCCCTTCGCGCAAAATTTCTTTTACCAAATGTGTTTCCTGGTGCATACTTAAGACCATAATTTTTATCTGTGGAAACTGCTTTTTTACTCTTCGGATAAGCGATAGGCCATCCATCCCGGGTAAGTTGAAATCTGTAATTAAAACATCGGGGTGTTCTTTGGCCAACATGGCAAGGCCTGCCTCTGCCGTGGACGCAGTACCTACCAATGAAAAATCTGATTCTTGCGTCAGCAGTGCCTTTATTCCATCTAATAAAATAACATGATCGTCAATCAGCATTATTTTCATGAATACCCGATTTAGTTAAGCGTTATGCTATTTTGTTTTCAAAGTAAAACTAAACCACTAAGCCTTACCATCCCTGCCAATGGGTAATTCGACCGGATGCTTTAGGGTATGAACCTGCTGATCCAAAACCGGCAACTCAATAATCAGTGTGGTGCCCCGTATGCCTTCCCTGGAATCAATTTTAATTTTTCCCCGCATAAGGTTAGTTCGGGAAAGCATATTTTGCCAACCATTGCCTTTGTGCCGGTTTAGTATTTCGGTATTAAAGCCAGCACCATTATCTTCAATCGTAAACGTAATGCTGTTTTCGTGCTGCACTAATTGAATGTCAATTTTTTCAGCAGTATTATATTTCATAATGTTATTAATCCACTCCTGCGTAATGCGGTACAGATTTATTTCTATCAATTCAGGCAGGCGTTGTTGTATGCCAAAACTTGTAACAGTTATCACGTTTTTTTCGGCTGAGTTAAGCTGTAACGCCAATTCCTTTAATGCCGAAGGCAAGCCGTTGCTGATTAAAACTGCAGGCATCAGATTAAAGGCCATCGTATGCAGTTCGTTGTGCATCTGATCAATAATTGCTGCCGACTTATCAAAAATACCAGCCCGCAGTTCCAACTGGCTTTCGTATTGCAAATGATTCAGTTGCAAACGCAAAGTTGTTATTAATTGCCCAAATCCATCGTGTATATCTTTTGCAAAACGTTTACGCTCTATTTCCTGTGAGTTAAGTGCTGAATTGATCTGTACCTCACGCATCTTTAATTCATTCTCCTTTTGTGCCAATAATACTTTTCGCTTGTTCCGATTTAGTATCAGGATGATTACCACCCCGGTAAACATTAACAACAGTATCAGAAAAAGCAATAGCAGGGTGTTGCGTTGATTCAACGCCACCTGCTCTTCCAATTGCGCCCCTTTAAGGGCTATTTCCTGTTCTTTCTTTTCAGTTTCATATTTTACTGCCATATCCGCAAGGGCATTGCTGTTTTCTTTTGAAAAAAGGCTATCACTTATTGCTACGTATCGCTTGAAATACTGATTACCCATTTTAACATTGTTCAGCATGTAGTGGGCTTGTGATGCACTTTTAAAAAGTGTTAACGCATAGCTTGCCAACTCGGGGTTTTTAGTAAGTACCTGCAGGGCACGTTCAGCATATTGCAAGGCCTGTTTGGGCTGGTTCAATTGCACAAAGGCCGTTGTTAAATTACTTAATGCACTCAATTGGCCTTTCGGATTTTTACCAAGCGACTCAGGAGCATCTAAAGCCGTGAGCAAGTAAGGTATAGCTTTACTATATTCCTCATTATCCAATTGGTAGTTGCCTAAATTGTCGTGAAGCGCATAGTACATGCGCATGTTGTTGGCTAGTTTACTCAGGCGAATGGCTTCCTTGTAATGTTCAATGGCCAAGTCATAATTATTTATACTTTTATAACACACGCCCAGGTTGGCAAACGATATGGCCTGATCATTTACGCCAGCATATTTTTTTCGCAGCATTAAGGCTTGCTGATGGTACTCAATTGCTTTGCTGAACTGACGTAGTTCCTGGTGTACCAGACCAATGTTGCTTAGAAATTTAGCCTGACTCAAAAAGTTTTCGGGTTGCGTTGATTTTACCAGATCGTAACCTTCGGTAAACAAACTTAATGCAGTTGAAAATTTACTGCTATTGATATGGGCCATGCCTGCTATGTTTAAAGCTCGCTCTTCCAGATCATACCAATGGTTTACTTTCGCCAAATCTTTTGCCTGGTTCAAATAGTATTCGGCTGAATCTGGCATACCTAACACATCGAAATATGCACCATGGGTAAGCAATGTTTCGGTGCAGATGTATCCGCACGGCCCTTTTTCAGTAAGGCGTTCACTTTGTTTTAACAACAGTCGGGCTGTATCGGGCTTATTAAAAATAAAATAAAATACCACTGCGTTTAGCGCCCGTACTTTAACCGAATCCTCAGGCGTTGCATTAATCACCCGAAGTAAACTATCGATGCGCGTGGGGTATTGAGACCAACTAGTGGCCGGGTAGGTTAAAAATAGTATCAAACAGACAAAGCCTGTATAACCACGCATGAATAAAGGTTTGGTAAATACGATTAGTAAGCAAGTTAATGGATGAGCCAACAAGATTTGCCATTTCTAAAATCAAATTACACCATCGGTATGTAACTCATTGCCTCTTTTCATTTTTTAATCTGCATCTGCAAACTTGATTTGCTTCAAATCAAAAGCATGTTCACCACCTTCGGTTGTAATAATTAATCTACCCTGTGCATCCACCGATTTTATAGTTCCCTTAAATCTTTCATGCTGGGTTTTAAATTCATGCAACTCGCCAAACCGATACAAATTCTGTTCGTAAGTACGTTGAATGTGCGCAACGGCACCTTCGCGCAAACGCAGGTAATGCGCTTCAATTGAACCCAACAGTTGGTGTAACTCTATCGCAAGATCAAACTCCTTATTAGTTAAAAGTTTTAACGAGGTAGCTCGCGGGTTTTGAAACCACACCTGGTTTACGTTAAGACCAATACCGGCAATACTAAACTGTACCTGTGCCCCCGAAAGTGAACTTTCAATCAGCATCCCGCAAATTTTTTTGTCATTTACAAGAATGTCATTAGGCCATTTAATCTTAACTCCTGCGGTTTTGGATTTCAAATAATCGGCTACAGCCAATGCAATTGCCTGTACCAACACAAACTGTTGATCGGCCCGAAGGTTAGGCTTAAGCAAAACCGAAAATGTAAGATTCATGCCCGGCTCCGTTACCCACAGGTTGCCCCGTTGCCCCCGGCCACTGTATTGATTATCAGTTATTACAACCATTCCTTCCGCGCCCGATCCACGCTGCGCAAGGTCCATCAACAACGAATTGGTGGAATGACAATCTGGCACAAAAACAAGGTTCTTACCCATGAAAAGGGTGTTGGCAGGAATTTTATACAAGGTTATTTTAATTAGCTTTGCAGATTGTTCTGATCAAAAATCGAAAATAGTTAATGCCTGTAAAAAAGAAGAGAACCGATTCTGAAAAACTAAGCAAAGCCATTGTAAACGGCATGCAGGAAAAAAAAGCTTCGGATATTGTGGTGCTTGATTTACGGAAAGTAAAAAACGCAGTAGCCGATTTTTTTGTGATTTGTTCGGGAAACAGCGACAAACAACTGGAAGCCATAGCCGATTCAATTGACGATGAGGTATTCAAAAGCATGAACGAAAAACCCTGGCATGTGGAAGGCAAAAACAATAAAGAGTGGATGATACTCGACTATATAAGCGTAGTGAGTCATGTTTTTAGGAAAGACCGCAGAGAGTTCTATAGCCTTGAAAAGTTGTGGGGCGATGCAGAAATAACCAAGATTAACGATTAACAGAACCAATTAAGCACAAAGACGTTATCAAAGTAATTTTTTTAAAACAGAAATGGACAAAGAAAGAGAAAAGAAGTTAGTGCCGCCTAAAGTACCCCGGCCTAATTACCAGATGTGGGTTATCTTAATTCTGGTAGCCGTTGTATTGGGCATAAGCTTTTACAATAGAAGCGGTGAGTTGGTTGAAATTACCGAAAGCCGATTCGAGGACATGGTGCAGGCACAGAATATAAAGCGCCTGGTACAAATAAAGAGTGATAACATCTGGATAATCGAAATCACTTTAAAAGAAGATGCTCTTCAAAATGCCAGATACAAGCAAGAGATAGAGCGCTCAAGCCCCTGGGGAGTGCGGCCCAATGGCCCACACTATAAAATGAAGGTTGGCTCAATTGATAAGTTTATCGAAAAGTACGAACAACTTAAAAAGAATGTGCCGCGGGCCGATCAGATTGATTTAAAGGTTGAAGAGCGCCAGGATTATACATCGTTCATTTTCAACATCGGTTTTTTGGTATTACTGGTGTTTGGCTTTTGGATGCTGATGCGTAGGATGACAGGTGGTGCAGGTCCGGGCGGACAGATTTTCAACATTGGCAAATCAAAAGCAGCCTTATTCGATGCCGAAAATAAAGTACGCATTACATTTGCCGATGTAGCCGGACTGGAAGAAGCCAAAGAAGAGGTAAAAGAGATTGTTGACTTTTTAAAGACACCACAAAAGTTTACCAAACTGGGTGGTAAAATTCCGAAAGGTGCATTGTTGGTGGGCCCTCCGGGTACCGGAAAAACATTGCTTGCCAAAGCCGTTGCCGGTGAAGCTGGTGTTCCTTTCTTCTCCTTATCGGGATCGGATTTCGTAGAGATGTTTGTAGGGGTGGGCGCTGCGCGTGTGCGTGACTTATTCAAACAAGCAAAAGAGAAGGCACCTTGTATTGTATTTATTGATGAGATTGATGCCATCGGCCGCTCGCGCGGAAGAGGTCAAATGCCGGGTGCGAACGATGAACGTGAAAACACACTTAATTCGCTGCTGGTAGAAATGGATGGTTTTGCTACCGATAGTGGTGTAATTATTCTCGCAGCTACCAACCGCCCTGATGTATTGGATTCAGCCTTGTTGCGTCCTGGCCGTTTCGATCGTCAGATCAGCATTGATAAACCCGATATTGGTGGTCGCGAACATATTTTCAAAGTACACCTAAAGCCGATCAAGCTTTCAAAAGATGTAGATGTTAAAAAATTAGCTGCACAAACTCCGGGTTTTGCCGGTGCCGAGATTGCCAACGTATGTAACGAAGCTGCCCTGATAGCTGCCCGCAGAGATAAGGCCGAAGTAGATATGCAGGATTTTCAAGATGCGATCGATCGTGTAATTGGTGGTCTTGAAAAGAAAACAAAAATCATTTCGCCTGAAGAGAAACGCATTGTGGCTTACCACGAAGCGGGCCATGCCGTTGCCGGATGGTTCCTGGAACATGCCGATCCATTGGTGAAAGTCAGCATTGTGCCACGCGGTGTTGCAGCCTTGGGATATGCACAGTATTTACCAAAGGAACAGTTCCTTTACCAAACCGAGCAGTTAACCGATGAAATGTGTATGACCTTTGGCGGTCGTGCAGCAGAGGAGATTGTATTCGGAAAAATTTCAACCGGAGCCCTTAGCGATTTGGAGCGCATTACCAAAATGGCGTACAGCATGGTTACCGTTTATGGTATGAATAAAGAGATCGGAAACATTTCGTTCTACGATTCCAAACAATCCGATTATTCATTCAACAAACCATACTCGGAAGCTACGGCCGAAAAAATTGATAAGGAAGTGAAAAAAATAATCGACAATGCGTTTGAAAGAACCAAGGCTTTGTTGGTTCAGCATCGCGAACACCTGGAGATTATTGCCAAAGAACTTTTAGAAAAAGAAATTCTGTTTCAATCCGACCTGGAACGTTTAATTGGCAAAAGACCATTTGCACACCAGACTACTTACGAGAAATTTACCAATGGCACAGCCATCGATAAAAAAGAAAATGGTGTGGAAGAGCCAAAGACAGAAGTAACTCCCGAAGTGAAATAGTTTTTTTCTTCGTAAAAATGATGAAGCCCTCACATGAGGGCTTTTTTCATTACTACGGTTTTGTCGTTATTTGCACACATGGCGCAAACCATAACCTTACCGACTGGAAAAAAAATTTACTTCGCTTCCGATTTCCACCTGGGTGTGCCCGATGCGGCCAGTAGTTTAGCCCGCGAAAAAAGAATTGTAGCCTGGCTTAACCAGATTGAAAAAGATGCTCACGCCATTTACCTGATGGGTGATATCTTTGATTTCTGGTTTGAATACAAGCACGCTATCCCGAAAGGCTTTGTTCGCCTGCAAGGCAAACTGGCTGGGCTATGCGATGCCGGCATTCCGGTTTTTTTCTTTACCGGCAACCACGATATGTGGATGTTCGATTACTTCGAAAAAGAGTTAGGTGTTGTAATTTATCGTAACCCAATCCAGTTGCGGGTTAATCAACACCATTTTTTAATCGGGCATGGCGATGGACTGGGCCCCGGAGATGCGAGTTATAAAATCCTGAAAAAATTTTTCAATAGTAAAGTTTGTCAATGGCTGTTTGCTCGCATTCATCCTAACCTCGGTATTGGTATTGCCAACTATTGGAGCCGGCAAAGCCGCATCAGCAATAACAAAAAAGGAGAAACGTTTGTAAGTGAAGAGCAGGAGGTTCTGCTTACGTATTGTAAAGAAGTGGAACAAACTACGCATCACGATTATTATATATTCGGCCACCGCCATTTGCCGCTCGATTTAAAAGTGAGTAACACCAGCAGGTACATCAATCTGGGTGAGTGGGTACATTTCGATACCTATGCTGAATACGATGGAACGAGTGTGGCCTTAAAAAAATTTGAACTTCCATCATGATGCGATTCCTGTTTATTGTTTTTTGCCTTACACCCATTCTTGCTTTGGCCCAAAAAGATTTTACTAAACTTAAATCGTGGAAGGCAAAAAACACTGAATTACTGGCGGTTGATCGACTCGGCAATTTTCTATTCATCGAAAAATCCGGCCGCCTGGTAAAGTACGATGCTGATGGAAAAAAAATTGCTACCTCCAAGAAGCAAGCTACTACTTTAGTAGAGCCTTGGTTTCTGCCTACCATTTTTGTGTACGATCGCGCCCGGCAGCAATACCACTTGTTGGATCGGCATTTTGAAGTCAGTTCAACTCACATATTAGATTCAGCCTGGGCCATTGAACCCTGGCTGGTTTGCCCTACACACGATAATCGCCTGTGGATGTTAGATCGTGCGGATTGGTCTATCAAAAAAGTATTACCTGTTTCTAATCAAGTTATACAAGAATTTAACCTCCCAATTGAAATCACCAATAAAGCCGAGTTTATATACTTGCGTGAGTATCTTAATCTTGTTTTCTTATTAGATAAAAATTCGGGTATTCTGGTATTGAATCATCTTGGGCAGTTAATCGAGCATATAGAAATTTCAGGCCTGAAAGGTTTTTACTTTTTTGGAGATGAAATGTACTTTGTTCAAAACGATACCTTAAAATATTTTAACCTGCTTACCTCGCAATGGCGCGAGCATGCTATTCCGGCCAACAGTACTCAGGCCATTATTACCGATGAAAGATTGATCACGCTTTCGGCCAATAAAGTAGCTACACTTTATAAATACACACCCGAATAGGTTTTATCTGTGTTCATTTTTGAACATCTTTGTACGCCTAAGCACAAACCGAACTATTAAAACCGTTGTTTCGCACTCAAAATGCGCTGGCACAATTTTTCCTTTTATTGATTAAACTTTTAAACCTACCTACTGTGAACGAAGGCAAAATCCTGATGATTGATGACGATGAGGATGTTTTATTGGCCGCCAAAATGCTGCTTAAAAAATCCAATCACCAGGTAATCATTGAAAAAAATCCGAATAAGATTCCATTCCTGCTTAACAACGATACCTACGATGTGATTCTGCTGGATATGAATTTCAGCAAAGACACCACCAGTGGTAAGGAAGGCTTTGAATGGCTGAAACAAATTAAAGAGCGCGACCCCGATGCTGTGGTAATTATGATTACTGCCTTTGGCGATGTAGAGATGGCTGTGCGGGCTTTAAAAGAAGGAGCTACCGATTTTATCCTGAAGCCCTGGCAGAATGAAAAACTGGTGGCTACTATTTCAACTGCTATTAAGTTAAAGAAATCATATAATGAAGTTGATAAACTGCGCAAGGCCAAGCAGATGCTGGAAGAACAAATCAGCCAGCCTTTCCGCGATATTATTGGGCAAAGCAATGCCTTGAAAGATGTATTTGCCTTAATTGATAAAGTGGCCAAGACCGATGCCAACGTGTTAATACTGGGCGAGAACGGAACCGGAAAGGAATTGGTAGCACGCGCTATTCATCAAAAATCGATGCGCAAGGATAGTTCGTTTGTAGCAGTCGATATGGGCGCTATTACTGAAACTCTTTTTGAAAGCGAATTATTCGGACACAAGAAAGGTGCCTTTACGGATGCACGTGAAGATAGGCCCGGAAGATTTGAGTTAGCCAATGGCGGAACATTGTTTCTCGATGAGATAGGTAACCTGAGCATGGCATTGCAAAGTAAATTATTGAGCGCATTGCAATCGAGGCAAGTTACACGTGTGGGGAGTAACCAACCGATTGAAGTTGACATTCGATTGATTTGTGCTACCAACATGCCGTTGCATCAAATGGTGCAGGAAGGAAAATTCCGTCAGGATTTGTTGTATCGAATCAATACGGTAGAAGTTGTTATTCCGCCCTTAGGCGATCGCATTGATGATATCCCTTTACTGGCCAATCATTTTCTGAATCATTACGCCAAGAAATACCGCAAGGAAGTGCATAACATTTCAGCGGATGCGATGAACAAACTGAAAAAATATCCGTGGCCAGGCAATGTACGTGAATTGCAACATGCTATTGAGCGCGCTGTTATTATGGCCGATTCCTCCACCCTGCAGGAAAGTGATTTTCTTTTTAGCCGTAAAAGCGCCAATGACATTGCTTCCGATACATTAAACCTGGATGAAGTTGAAAAGGCTGCGGTGGTAAAGGCAATACAACTGCACAACGGTAACATCTCAAAAGCTGCGGAAGAATTAGGTTTAACGCGCGCTTCCCTTTACCGGAGAATGGAAAAGTATGGACTCTAACAAGCGCTCGCCACTCGTCACCCGTATTGCAATACTGGTGGCCACTACGGTGGTGTTTGCGTTTTTGGTCTCGGCTGATAACCGAAGCTACATTTTAATATTAGCCATGCTGGGGGCTATTATCTTTCAGGTTAAGTTGTTACTGAAAGAAGTAGAAGGCCATGATGTTCCCCTTGGTTCTTTTTTTGATTCTATCCGGTTTGATGAAATCACACAAACGTTTAAATCCGATACCAACTCCGATACAGTTCAAAAACTACAACGCGAACTGAATGATGCGTTAACCAAACTGAAGCAGGCGCGTAAAGAAAAAGATTCGGAATACCAGTTCTTCAAAAACATTGTGCAACATGTAGGTATTGGGTTGCTTACGTTTAAACGCGATGGCTCCATTCAGATTATGAACAGCGCAGCTAAGCGACTGATGCGGGTTAACAAAGCCGATCGCGTGGAGGATTTAAAAATTGTGAGCGAATCGCTGGTAGATACGTTTCTTAAACTAAAAACCGGTGGCCGCGAGTTGTTGCAGTTAAAGTTTGGCGATGAAACGGTGCAGCTATCGGTATTTGCCATTGAACTTACCTTACGCGATGAAGAAGTAAAACTCATTTCGATGAGTAACATCCAAAGCGAGCTGGAAGAAAAAGAAATGGAAGCCTGGCAAAACCTGGTGCGCGTACTTACCCATGAGATCATGAATTCGGTTACGCCCATTTCATCGTTGGCCGGAATTGTGGAAGAAGACCTGAAAGGTCGTATTGATCGGCCCACCGAATCGGAATTAAAGAAAGAAGATTTGGAAGACATGTACTTGTCGTTGCAAACCATTAGCAAACGCAGTGCAGGGCTGATTAAGTTTGTGAAAGAGTTTCGGAATCTTACGCACATCCCCAAACCGAAGTTGGCTGAAGTAAACGTAAAAGAGTTGTTGGATGAACTCGCACAACTTCATAAAAAAGAATTAGCCGATAATCAGATTACCATTTCCGTTTCGGTTGACCCGGCTAACCTATATGTGCTGGCCGATAAAACCATGATTGAACAGGTAATCATTAACCTGATTAAGAATGCTATTCAGGCTTTTGACGAACAACCCGAAAAACAAATCGAACTTAACGGTTATACCAACGAAAAAGGCCGCACCATAATCTCAGTAAAAGATAACGGCTCAGGTATTGATAGCGAAGCTCTCGAAAAAATCTTTATCCCCTTCTACTCTACCAAAAAAACTGGCTCAGGTATTGGTCTAAGTTTATCAAAACAAATTATGCGGCAGCATGAAGGCAACATTACCGTTAAATCAGAATTAGGTAAAGGAACGAAGTTTTTGTTGCGGTTTTAAACTTACACAAGTCCAAAGGCGAAAATCTAAAAAGATTATTAGCTTTGTTTCCGATATCAAAAAAGCCCGTATGCCAGACGTTCAAAAAAAGGTACATGCCATTCTGAAAGAAAAATTAGGCATTCCAGATTCTGAAATTACACCCGAAGCAAGTTTTGTAAAAGACCTTGGCATTGATTCACTCGATTATGCCGAACTGGTAATGGAGTTTGAACAGACCTTTGATATCAAAATTCCCGATGACGATGCCGAAAAGATGCAAACGATCGGGCAAGCTATCAGCTACATTGAAAGCAAGCTGGCGAAGTAAGTTGACATCAGGCGTCCTGACGGTTGATTGCTAATCTATAAAACCGTCTGACGCCTCTAATTCTCCAACTGGTAATAACTACCAAAGCGTTTCATCTTTATCGCTGTATCCGATAAAAAAGGTTTCGCATCAGCCATATTTTTCAAAGGCGCTATCTGCCAACTGTTACTGGCTTCATTCCAGAACACCACAAATTTTTCGAGCGAAAGCATGAGCACATCCAGCTCATAAATTTCTTCGCCTTCGCCATCGTGCAGGCCCGTAAACTGCAACAAGATATGGTCGCGTTTAACCAACTCACCCTTATTACAGTCGATGCTATTCAGTCGCATCAACAACTTATTTTCAACATCCCAGGCTTTAAATTTTATTTTACGCGGCTTAAAATCCATACCAGTAAAGTTACCTTTGTTTATGACTTCGGCCACCGGAAACAAGCAGGTATTATTTATCATTAATAAATATTCAGGTACCGGCTATAAACCTGCCGTGGAAGGTCGGTTACTTTCATTTTGCCAGCAGGCTGGCCTTGAAGCACATCTTGAATTTACACAAGGTCGCGGACACGCAACCCAACTCGCCCGCGAAGCATCGCAATCAAAAAATTTTGATGTAGTGTTTGCCATGGGTGGCGATGGCACTGTTAACGAAGTTGCAAAAGGCGTTGTAAATACAAATCAGGTTATGGGTATTATCCCAAAAGGTTCGGGCAACGGACTGGCACGACACCTAGGCATACCACTCGATTTCAAAAAGACTTTACCTTATATTACTTCTACAGAAATAATTGCGATGGACTCGTTTACAGTAAATAATCATTTGTCCATTAATGTTTCGGGTATTGGGTTTGATGGTCATATTGCTGGTTTGTTTGGAAAAAATGGAAAACGTGGTTTAGCCAATTACGCTCGCCTGGTTGTGCAAGAGTTTTTGAAGTATGATGAAATCAGTGGTGAGATATTTATTGACGGAACATCTGTTCAGGCGAAAGCCTTTGTGATTGCGTTTGCAAACTCATCGCAATTTGGAAACAATGCCCGCATTGCACCCTATGCATCTGTGTGCGATGGAGAACTGGACATCAGTTTTGTGAAGAAAGTTCCTTTTCTGGAAGCACCGGCATTTGCTCTCAAAATGTTTTCGGGCACGCTCGATAAATCAAATTATATAAAGCTTTCAAAAGGCAAAGAAATAAGCCTACGCTTTTCTGAGCCCGTGGCATTTCATGTTGATGGAGAGGCGATGCAGGCCGAGCAGAAGTTTGAAGTAAAAATCAATCCTGGTTCAATCCGCTTGTTGATTCCCGGCAACCAATCAAAAAATATCTAACTTCATTGTTCGGAATCGGATAGCCAATTAGCAACCGAACCCGTATAAGCATTGTTAAATCAACCCTTACCCAAATGAAAAAATTAATTACACTCTGTATGTTGATGTGGGCTGTTACGGCTTCTGCCCAGCAACTAACCACACCACCTAGTGGCGACAATCAAAAATCGAAAGTAACGCAGTTTATCGGACCCGTTGAAGTATCGATTGCCTATAGCAGCCCCGATGTACACGGCCCGAATGGCGAAGACCGCACCGGAAAAATCTGGGGCGAAGTGGCGCACTTCGGATTTATCGATCAGGGTTTTGGCCCTTCGAAGGCAGCACCCTGGCGCGCGGGTGCCAATGAGAACACCGTGTTTTCCGTTTCGCACGATGTTAAGATTGAAGGCAAAGAATTGAAAGCCGGTACGTATGGTTTATTTCTGGCCGTTGCCAAAGAAGGCCCTTACACGTGGATCTTCTCTAAAAATTCATCCAGTTGGGGAAGTTATTTTTACGATCCCAAAGAAGATGCATTGCGTGTGGATGTAATGCCATTGGAAGCTCCTTATAAAGAATGGCTCACATTCGGTTTTGAAGATCGTTTGCCATCATCAGCAAAAGCCTATCTCCGTTGGGAGAAAAAAAGAATTCCGTTTACAATTGAAGTAGCCAACATCAATGAGGTGTACGTATCAAAAATGCGCGATGACCTTCGTAGTTCAATTGGTTTTAAGCAAGAGAATTGGTTGACAGCAGCACAATTCTGTGCGCAACATAAAATCAATCTGGAAGAAGCTTTGAAATGGGTAGATCAGTCGGTAAGTAATCCGTTTATTGGTGTTGAAAATTTTAATACGTATCAAACCCGTGCGGCCATTTACCGGGCGATGGATAAAATTACAGAAGCAAATGCCCAAATGGATAAAGCTATTAAAGATCCAAGTGCTACTGTTCAGGATATTCACCAATACGGAAGAGCCTAACTTAACAGCGGCCAGAAAGAAAAGGCCATGGAAGTGTTTAAGTTCAACGCCCAGAAAAATCCGCAAGATAAATTTACGCCCAATGTAGGATTAGCCCGTGCCTACACAGCAGCAGGCGATAAGAAGAATGCGATTAAGCATTGGGAACTTGCATTGAAAAATTTACCAGAAGCACAAAAACAGTTTTTATCGCAGTACGAAGCTGAGGTGAAGAAGTTGAAAGAAGGTAAGTGATTAGTCGGTGGTATTTAGTCCTGAGTAGATAGTCTTTAGTCTTGAGTATATAGTCCTTAGTACAATTAGATACTAAGGACTAAAGACTAAAGACTAAGGACTATCTACTAACTACTGTTTACGAATCAACTCCCCCAACGTTCGTAACCCTTTCTCTACTTTATCGCTCCACGGCATACCATAACTCAAGCGGAAGTAATTATGAAACTGACCTTGTGCAGAAAAAATTTGGCCGGGAGCAATGCCAATATTATGTTTCAACGCCAGCTTGTGTAACTTAAATCCATCCGCTGCTTTATCCATCTCTACCCAAAATACAAATCCACCTTGCGGTCGGGCAATACGAATAGTATCTGGAAAATATTCTGTAATGGCCTGTAAGTATCGTAAACTTTGTGTGTGCAGTGCTTTGCGCAGATGCCGTAAGTGCAATTCATAGCGGCCATTTTGTAAAAAGTGCGCAATCGAAACCTGAGCAAGCGTGTTTGTCGCCACATTATTCATTCGCTTCAATTGAATTACTTGCTTCTTAAACCTGCCGGGCGCAGTCCAACCAATGCGATAGCCTGGTGCCAGCGATTTGGAAAAGGAGCCGCAATGCAACACCAAACCTTTTTTATCGAAAGTTTTACACGTGCGTGGACGGATTTTACCAAAGTACATTTCACCATAAATATCATCTTCAATTAATGGTATTTCTTTCTTCGCCAACATCTCTACCAATTGTTTCTTCCGCTCATCCGGAATACAACTTCCCAACGGGTTGTTGAAGTTTGGAACAAACACACACGCTTTAATATCAAATCGATCTAGCGCCCCTTGCAGGTAGTTCAGATCAATACCCGTTACCGGATCGGTTGGTACCTCCACCACCTTTAATCCCCAACTTTGCATCACCCGAAAGATTCCATAAAATGTTGGACTCTCCGTAGCAACGGCATCGCCTGGCTTGGTTACAGCCTGCAAGCAAAATGAAATTGCTTCCATGCAGCCCGCTGTAACCACCAGATCATCTTCACTCAACGAACCACCCCAGTTAAAACTTAAGCGCGCAATTTGTTTACGTAATTTTTCATTGCCTTGAATATGTTCATAACCCAAACAATGATCGGGTTCATTACGCAAACTGTGGATTACAGACTTATTGAGTTTAGCTGCCGGCAACAAGGAAGCATCGGGTGCACTCAATGAAAATGAAGTAAGCTTAGGCGAACGCAAATCATGATATACACTCGAGATCATTTCATCTACACTTACAGGCAACGCCTCATCGGTGGGTTCGCAGATGGCGGGCACATCAAACGGAAGATTAGCCGAAAATTTTACATAATACCCCGATTGTGGTCGCGCTTCAATCAAACCTTTGCTCTCCAAATGATAGTAAGCCTGAAAGGCTGTGCTTAAACTTATGCCTTGCTCTTTACTAAGTGCCCGTACCGAAAGCAACCGATCGCCAATCTTCAGCGCACCTTTATCAATAAGTGATTCAATACGCGTAGCAACCTCCAGGTACAAGTGTTCGGGTTTTTCAAGAATAGCTTCCATAAAAAATTGATCTGGTCAAAATTATCAAAACTGAAACTGTTTTTTATCCGTTCAACTCTGAAAATTTGTAGCATGAATTCTAACTCAAATCAAAAAGCGGGTGCGTTGGCTTACCTCGCACTGGCGGCTGTGTGTATTATCTGGGGAACCACTTACCTGGCATTGCGTGTGGGGGTTACGCAGTTTCCACCTTTTCTTTTTTCATTAATTCGTTTCGCTATTGCCGGTCCGTTGCTGGTTTTGTTCATGCTCACTATCGGCAAACAAAAGTGGCCCGATAAGAAAACACTTTCTAATCAAGCGGTAAGTGGCATCTTAATGACTACGATGGGTGTCGCGATGGTGGGCTGGGCTGAAGTGTATATTTCAAGCGGACTGGCGGCAGTCATTTGTTCAGTAATGCCCGTGTGGACTATCTTAATCAATGTATTGATTCTGAAAGATGAAAAACCAAACTGGATTATTATAACCGGAGTACTGGTTGGCCTTACAGGTATTGTAATGATCTTTAGCGAACACCTGGCCGAGTTTGCCAACCCGCTCTATATTTTCGGAATCGTAATCACCTTCGCAGCCAACATCTCGTGGGCAGTGGGCAGCATTTGGGTGAAGAAGAAAAATGAAAACACAAATCCATTTCTGGGTTCAGGATTGCAAATGAGTTTTGGTGCGTTGGCAATCATACCATTAAGCTTGTTGTTTGATGATTATTCTAAAATTCATTGGTCGAACGAAGTAGTAGCTGCGCTGGTGTATATTATCGTAATCGGCTCCATGGCTGCCTACGTGTGTTATTCTTACGCAATAAAAAAATTACCGATGACGGTGGTTTCGTTGTATGCTTACATTAACCCGATTGTAGCTGTATTATTGGGTTGGCTTTTACTAAACGAAAAACTTAACCTGCAAATTGTATTAGCGATTGTGGTAACCATTGCCGGAATTTACATTGTGAACATGGGTTATCGCACAAAAAATTCAGGCGGAACAATTGTGCAATCCATAGGCAGAAGACTCGGACTTACGCGCTAAACAATGGTTACTGTTTTAAATTATCAATCCACCCATCAACCACACTTTGAGGCATTAAACCGCCAGTGGATTGAAAAATATTTCTGGATGGAACCGGTAGATGTAGCAGTACTTCAACATCCTGACGAACACATCCTCGCGCCAGGTGGCCACATCTTAATGGCCGAATACAAAAATGAAATTGTAGGGACTGTTGCCTTAAAGCTTGTTACAGCTGGTAATTATGAATTCACAAAAATGGCGGTTGATGAAAATTACCACGGACTAAAAATCGGAAAGCTGTTGGCAGAAGCTGCTATTGGCTGGTGTCGTAACAAAAATGCAAGGCAGATTATACTTTACTCCAATACGAAACTGGTTCCGGCTATTTCACTCTATCGTAAACTTGGCTTTCGCGAAGTGCCGTTAGATGGGCCATACAAAAGAAGTGATATAAAAATGCAACTTGACTTATAAGCCATGATAACTCAAACCCTTACAACACTGATCACACGCGATCTTCAAAAGTTAAAAACTGAGTTGGAACTATATCAGCAGGAAGCCAACATCTGGAAAGTTGATAAGAACATTGCCAACACAGCTGGTAATCTTTGTTTGCATTTGGTAGGCAACCTTAATAGTTATATTGGCGCTACGTTGGGCAATACCGGTTATGTACGCGATCGCGATGCAGAGTTTGCGTTGAAAAATATTCCCCGTACTGAGTTGATACAAAAAATTGAAGCCACTATCAAAATGGTTCAACAAATTTTGCCCGGTGTAGATGAAAAAACATTATCAGCAGAATACCCATTGTTAGTTCTGAAAGAAAAGACCACGACAGAATATTTTCTGGTGCATTTAGCGGTACACTTAGGTTATCATCTGGGGCAAGTGAATTACCACCGCAGGCTTCTTGACTAGCCTAACATGATTGTTGTTATACTTTCACATTAAATAATATCTTTACCTGACAAAAAAATCAAACCGCGTATGACACTCACCTCTTCTATACCCGTAAAAAAAACTACACAGTCGCGATTAAACACTGTTGATTTTAAAAACCTTGGGTTCGGTAATTACATTTCCGACCACATGCTGGTGGCCAAATACGATAAAGGCACCTGGCAGGAACCTGAAATTATTCCTTACGGTGATTTAATGCTGAGCCCCGCCATGCTATCACTTCATTATGGCCAGGCCGTGTTCGAAGGCATGAAAGCTTTTCACATGAACGATGGTGCCATTAATATTTTTAGGGTGGAGCGACACCACAAGCGCTTGAATAAATCGCTTGCGCGGATGTGTATGCCTGCCATTAGTGAAGACTTATTTACAGCAGGATTGGAAGCTATTGTAAAAACCGATGCTGCCTGGATTCCGAAAGACAGTGGCAGCTCGCTATACCTGCGGCCGGTGGTTTTTGCTTCGGAAGCCAAGCTGGGTGTTAAAGTTGCCGATCAATATTTGTTTGTAATTCTTACCAGCCCTGTTGGACCTTACTTCAGCAAACCGGTACGATTAAAAGTTGAGTTGGAATATGTTCGGGCTGCAGAAGGTGGAACCGGATTTGCAAAATGTGCCGGCAATTATGGAGGCGCATTTTATCCAACACAACAAGCCCGCGAGCAAGGTTTCGATCAGGTAATCTGGACGGATGCCAAAGAACATAAATACATTGACGAATCCGGAGCGATGAACATCATGTTTGTTATCGATAACAAACTGGTTACGCCTGCCCTTTCATCTTCTATTCTGGATGGTGTTACACGCAATACCATCATTACACTTGCCAAAGACATGGGTGTTACCGTAGAAGAAAGAAAAATCAGCATCGATGAAATCGAAAAAGCATTTCAACAAAAAACAATAACCGAAGCTTTTGGTGCCGGTACTGCTGCCGTGGTATCGCCTATTGCCACTATCAACATTCATGGAATTGATTACCAACTGCCGGAAGTGAAGGACACTAGCTTTCAATTAACGGTGAAGAAAAACCTGCGGGATATACGCAGTGGTGCTGCACCTGATAAATACAACTGGAACCACATCATCAAATAAATAACGATGCGGGCTGCTTTTTTTACCGGGCAAAATTTGCCTTTAGAAGTTCGTGAAATAAAAAAACTGAAACCGGTAAAAGACCAAGTGTTGGTGCGCTTACACTATGCCGCACTTAATCACCGCGACTTGTGGATTCAACAGGATTCTATTCCACAACAACCCGTTATTTTAGGCTCGGATGGCTGCGGAGTAATTGAAGATGTAGGCGAAGATGCTGATCCTTTGCTAGTAGGTGCCGAAGTTATTATTAACCCAAGCCTTAACTGGGGTAACAATCCCATTGTGCAAGGCGATACGTTTAAAATTCTGGGTTACCCCGATGCCGGTACGTTTAGTGATTATGTGTGCATCTCTAAAAAACAAATTTTTGAAAAACCTGAGCATTTAAGCTTTGAACAATCAGCCGCTGTTCCATTAGCTGCATTAACTGCCTATCGCGCATTATTTTCGAAAGCCCGCTTACGTGCGAAAGAAAAAGTATTGATAACCGGTATTGGTGGTGGTGCTGCATTGTGGGCTATGCAGTTTGCAGTTGCTTACCAGGCACGTGTGTATGTTACCTCAAGCTCGAACGAAAAAATTGAAAAGGCAAAAGCGTTGGGTGCGATACAAGGCTTTAACTACACCGATCCGCAATGGACACAACAAGCCTTGAAAGAAGCCGGAGGGTTTGACATTGTAATTGATAGTGCCGGTGGGCCACAATTTTCGCAATTGTTTGATCTGATGATGCCCGGTGGTCGCATTGCAATCTTTGGTCGCACTGCAGGGAATATTCCCGATGTGCCTACACGCTTGTTGTATTGGAAGCAGATTTCTATTCATGGCACTACCATGGGCACGCGCGATGAATTTTTATCGATGTTGGATTTACTGGAGAGTCGGGATCTGAAACCGGTTATCGATCAGGTATATCCACTTGAACAAATTGATCAGGCTTTTCAACGCATGAAAAGTGCCAACCAGTTTGGTAAGATTGTTTTGAAGATAAAATAGACTTCGACAAGCTCAGTCTGACATGTCAAGAATATAGAAAAACAAAAACACCATGAGCACCTTCCCCATCACCGACAAAACAAAAATTACACGCTTGCCTAAACGCGGTGTGTATGATGTTGAAACTGTTTACGCTATCTTGGATGAGGCGCTTGTTTGCACAGTTGCGTTCACATTAGAAGGTCAACCGTTTCAAATCCCAACGGGGTTTTGCAGGATCGGCAACAAGGTTTACATCCATGGCTCAGTAGGCAGTTTTTACATGCGCGAATTGCAGCAGAAAAAATTACCAGTATGCATAAGTGCTACGTTGCTTGACGGCATGGTGCTTGCACGCTCTGCTTTTCATCATTCAGTTAATTACCGGTCCGTAGTAATCTTCAGCGAACCCGAATTAATCTCCCACGAGGAAGAATTGTACACGGTCCTGGAAGTATTCACCAACAAAATGTGTCCGGGCCGGTGGGATGATGTTCGTAAACCAACGGAGGGTGAATGGAAGGCCACCATGGTATTGGGTTTTGATATTAAAGAAGCTTCGGCTAAAGTACGGGTGGGGCCACCCAAGGATGACGAAGAGGATTACAACCTGGATGTTTGGGCCGGTGTGCAACCTGTAAAATTAGAACGCAAGGCCTTGGTTCCAGACCCCGCCTTGAAGGCCGGGGTACCGGTGCCACCATACCTGCTTTGAGGTTTGGGAAGGAAATTTGGGGCAGATTTGGTAACTTCGCGGCCAGTTGAACTAAAAAAAGCGTTCATCGGTTAAGAAAACAGGCTATTTGACTTAAAAATCAACAAAACACAATAACCATGGGAAGACCTCCTGTATTACCTAAGAAGAAAAAAGACGGTTTTTGGCTGGAAGTACGCAACAAAGGCGCAAAATCAGGTACAATTTTAATTCGCGACAGCTATGTGGCTATGATGCAGGCCGCCAAGCAATACGAAACCACCAAAGATGTAATTATCATGGGTGAACACAAAAACGGCAAAAAAGTAGAAGACAAAGCCGCAAAAGCAAAAAAAGCAAAAGAAGCTTAATCTGGGCGACTTAAAACTTTAAGGAAGGCTACCAACAGGTAGCCTTTTTTATTGAATTGAAGTCAAAATGATAATATAATTCGTTTTAAAACGAGAAATATTATAAGGAAACTCGTTTTGGGTAGTTAATCCCGCAGTCGCTTAAAAAACTCCTGAAGCATGGCTTTGCTTTCTGGCTCACCTACACCTCGTTTTACAATGGTGCGGGGATGCAACAAGGGCGAACTAATCAAGGAATAGCCCCGTTGAACATCGCTTGCACCAAACACTACTTGTTGCAGTTGTGCCCAATGCAATGCACCTGCACACATCACGCAAGGTTCAAGTGTAACATAGAGTGTACACTCACTCAGGTATTTCGAACCGAGGTAATTGGCAGCAGCCGTTACGGCCAACATCTCTGCATGAGCCGTAGCATCTGTTAATTGTTCGGTTTGATTGTGGGCGCGGGCTATAATTTTATTCTGGCAAACCATTACTGCACCTACCGGTACTTCGCCTGCTTCCAAAGCTTTGCGGGCTTCTTTTAATGCCTCGCGCATAAAGTAGTCGTCAGTATAGAGGTCCATCACTTCCAGTTAACCTTCACTGCTGCTGTCAATTCTGTATTGTTCTCATTGTTGATTTTAACGGTAAGAACATGTTCAAAATTTTCGATCGGGCGGTTAACACAATAAAGAAAATAACTACCCATCAACGAATCTGCCGGAGATGGTACCGCTAATGAGTGAGTTTTGCTGGAATCCCAACTTGACAAACCAAATAAATCGTTAAGTGATGTTCCCGCAGGATGGTTGTCATCAAAGTCTTTATTGCTTATCAAGTTAAGTGTTGTATATCTAAATTTCGGACCCTCATATCCGTTCGATAAGCATTGCCAGGCATAGGCATTCGGGAAAAAACCCGAGTGAGTAAAATAACGATACGCAGTGGCTACCGGAAATATTTTGAGCGTATCTTGCGAAGATAGCTCCGTCTTAATTGCATGAAGATCATAAGAAGTTACTTCATAAAAGGGGAAATCAGGATTTCCGCAACAACTTTCATAAAAGATTATTGCACTCATACCCGCTACATGAATAAAAATGACCTTTAGCCAAAATTTTAATTTCTTCATCATTTAATTCTTATCGTCTTCATCATGGTCCGCACAATTTCCTGCCAATCTTCTTTCGATGATTTTGGGCAATTAAATGAAAACACCAGCGTGCGTTCAGGTTCTACCAAATATTGAATGTACGTATAGCGATACACCGGTTGCTGTTCGCCCAACACCATTTTGTTTCCATTCACACGCGATTCAAACTCCAGAAATATCAATTTTTTCTTATGAACCTCGTGCACACCTTCGTCAATCATATCCACCCGATCATAAAAACTCTGAATACTCGCCTTAAAAAATTTCTGCGCCATTTCCAGGTTGCCATCAGGCCATTGGGTAGCTGATATATTGACACTGAAATCGAGCGTACGGTTTAAATCGGTATAAGCCGCCAGCGGAGCCCGTACCGATGGGTAGCGCTGAACAATATCTTCGGCAGTCATGGGCGAAAGTTCTGTGGGTAATGAAATGGTAATACCCTCGGCCACTTTGGTTTTAATCAGCTTATCGGGCGAAAAACCAAACAGACTAACAATCGACAGGAAAATAAGAAATCGCTTCATAGCCATTTTATAACGAAAAAGGTGTGTGCACTCTATATAACGGGCAACCTTTATTAATTTGCGCACCCAAATTTAAGAATTACCATGTTAAGAACTCATACTTGTGGCGAGCTACGGCTATCTGATATAAATAAAACCGTTACCCTTACGGGGTGGGTGCAACGTACCCGCGATAAAGGCAGCCTGCTTTGGATTGATTTGCGCGACCGCTACGGTATAACCCAACTTTTTCTGGAAGAAGGTAAAACCGATGCCCCAACCCTGGCAGTAGCCCGAACACTTGGTCGTGAATACGTGCTGAAAGTACAAGGTACTGTTGTAGAACGTCTATCTAAAAACGATAAGATGCCTACAGGCGATATTGAAGTAAAGGTTACATCTTTGGAAGTACTCAATGCTTCAAAGGTTCCACCCTTTACTATTGAAGATAATACCGATGGTGGCGATGATCTGCGAATGAAATACCGCTACTTAGACCTGCGCAGAAATACTGTGCGCGAAAACCTGCAACTGCGTCACAAAATGGCGCAGCAAACCCGCATCTATTTGGATAGTTTAAACTTCATTGAAGTTGAAACTCCGGTATTAATCAAATCAACACCCGAAGGTGCGCGCGATTTTGTGGTGCCTTCGCGCATGAACCCCGGTGAGTTTTATGCACTGCCGCAATCGCCCCAAACCTTTAAGCAGTTGCTGATGGTTTCCGGTTTTGATCGCTACTATCAAATTGTAAAATGCTTTCGCGATGAAGACTTACGGGCCGATCGCCAGCCAGAGTTTACGCAGATCGACTGCGAGATGGCCTTTATCACACAGGAAGATATTCTCCATACGTTCGAAGGATTGGTGCGCCATTTATTCAAAACCGTAAAAGGTATCGACATGCCATCGGTACCACACATGAGTTATGCCGATGCTATGAAATACTACGGCTCGGACAAGCCCGATACACGCTTCGATATGAAATTCGTTTACCTCACCCCCAGCCCCTCTCCGGAGGAGGGGGGAGCAGACCTGGCACGCGGAAAAGGTTTCGGTGTTTTTGATTCTGCTGAAGTTGTAGTAGGTATTTGTGCAAAAGGTTGTGCGGAATATACCCGCAAACAATTGGATGAACTTACCGAGTTTGTAAAACGCCCGCAGATCGGAGCCAAAGGATTAGTGTATGTACAATACAAGGCCGATGGCACACTCAAATCATCGGTCGATAAGTTTTATTCCGGTGAAGATTTGAAACAGTGGGCCGAAAAATTCAATGCACAACCCGGTGATTTATTACTGGTACTCGCAGGCGAAACTGCCAAGACACAAAAAGCATTGAGTGAACTAAGACTTACAATGGCTAAGCGACTGTTTAAGTCACCTATTCTTGTGAATAGAACCAAAAATTTAACTCCAAGCAATAGCGTCTATTCTTTGAGACTTAATGGAACTATAGATAACGGCAATCTTATAACTCTTATAAATGACCTTAGTAATAACACTGCCTTGATTATAAAATACAATGGTGAGGGTAAAGGAATTAACAAGTTAAACTCAATTGATATTTCCTTAGACGAAAAAGAAATTCAAAAAATTGCAGAGTTGAATAAATTAGGTAAACCAAGAAAAAATTCTCACTATTTTATTTTCGTTAAGGGTTGGGACACTGCTCAAAAAGTAAGAAAAGGGATTGATGAAGGCTTTAATCCTTTACATAAAAATAAATTTTCAGCCTTATGGGTAATCGACTTTCCATTACTGGAATGGAATGAAGAAACCAACCGCTGGCATGCCATGCACCATCCTTTCACCTCGCCCAAGCCGGAAGACATCCAGTTGTTGGATACCAACCCCGGTGCCGTGCGCGCTAATGCGTACGACATGGTAATTAATGGAACCGAAGTAGGCGGTGGTTCTATCCGGATTCACGACCGCGCTACACAGCAACTTATGTTTACACATCTGGGCTTTAGCGATGAAGAAGCTAAAAAACAATTTGGCTTTTTGATGGATGCATTCGAGTTTGGCGCTCCGCCACACGGTGGTATTGCCTTTGGCTTCGATCGGTTGTGCTCGCTATTTGGAGGTGCCGATTCCATTCGCGACTTTATTGCGTTCCCTAAAAACAATTCGGGCCGCGATATGATGATCGATACACCGTCCACTATATCGGATGAACAGTTAAAAGAATTAAGCATTGCAATACAGGAAGTGAAGAAGTAAGTTATTAGCACTTACTCATCTTTAATAAAATCCTCTATTGCGCTACTCACTTTCTCTGGCTCTTCTTCCTGCGGAAAATGGCCGCAGGTTTCGAGTTGAAGTACTTTGCCGTTTGGAAAGCCTGAAATAAATTTTTGCAGGTACTGCTGTTTAATAACCGGATCTTTCATGCCCCAAATAAAGAGAATAGGCGTGCGCCTGAAAACCTCGCGTTGATTCCAGAGTGTTTCAAACCAGGCCTGATCGTTTAACAGCGAATGCGCAAAAGCCAGCGCCCCGTTGCGCTCGGCCTTTGTGACAAATGGCCTTGTGTATTGACTAAGCAATTTCCGATTCAACTTTTTATCCCCGAATGATTGTGGTAATACAAAGCGGGGAGAAAAATTCAGGTACCGGTAGAGAAACGGCAGCAACGGACTTTTTAAAATCCGGCTCAGCTTAATAAAGTCGGGATCGGAAGTACTACTCCACAACCACGAGTTGAGCATGACTAACTTTTTAATTCGTTCCGGAAAACGAAGTGCTGCCTGAAATCCAATCGGGCCCCCGAAATCATGCAGCACCAAAGTAATGTTATGCAGGTTGTGAGCCATTATAAATTGAGCTAATGTTTCGCTATGATTTTGGGTGCTGTAGTCGTACGTCCCAGGCTTGTCGGACAAGCCAAAGCCGATATGATCCACCGCCATACACCGATGGGTTACCCGCAGGTTTTTGATTACGTTGCGAAAATCAAAACTCCATGAAGGAGTGCCGTGCACAAATAAAATCGGGTCGCCAGTACCTTCATCAATATAATGCAGGTTGCAGCCATTTACTTTCCAATATCGGGATTCGAAAGGATACTCATTACGGTTAAGCCATTTCATTTTTCTTTTTTGCCGAAAGATGAACATGAAACGGTTTGATCATATTGGTTTATACCAACATGTTAAATTTTTACCTGATTATAAAGTTTACTGAAGTTTGTGGCATCCATGCCGAGGTAAGAGGCAATGTACTTGTGCGGTACCAGTTGCAACAAATGGCCACTGCGCTTGCAAAATATTTTATATCGTTCTTCTATCGAAAGTGCATGTAACTCGATGTGGCGGTTGATCATTCCGGCCAGCACCACTTCTGTCATTTTGCGAAAAAGGCGCTCCAGGTTTTGCGATTTGTTGAACAACTCCTGTAAGGAATCAAAACTGATGGCCTCAGCCTCGCTCGCAGTAAGACAAGTAACAAAATACTTCGAAGGTATTTGTGCATGAAACGACTCGGGGTTGGCACACAGGTTGGGCGAATAGGTAAAGGCCAGTACATGTTGCTTTTTACCCGAATCTACATATGCCATTTGCACACCGTGCTTTATAAAATATACTTCGCGCTGTACCTGCCCCGGTACTAGCAGGGGTTCATCTTTGGCAAAAAACTTTGCTTTAAACCGCCTTGCCAGCAACTCATACTCCGCCTCGGTTATTGAATGAAAGCGTTTGAAGTATTCGTGGTGAGTCATTGTCATCCTTGTTTTACTTTAAATTTCGTTGCAAGTACAACAAATAGGTTTGTTCACTTTGCGGTGAAAGTTGAAATCTTTTGCTTCCATCTAATTGACTTTTAGAAATTCTTACCCTTTACCAATGCAGAGGCTATTTGCCCGCAGTGGTGTGAATTATGAAACAGGGTGATCGAATACAGTTTAATTCTGGAAATTCTTCCAAACCAAGTGGTTTCAATTTCTTCCAACCAGTCCTTTTCGCTTGTTTCATTTACAAGGTTTTCAAGCGTTTTGTACCCTTGGTCAAAGATTTCCTGACTTGTGTTCAAATCGTACCTTGCTCCCGTATCTGACTGCCCCATGGTTGTACCCTCTATAGTTGTTGGGTATCCAAAGAATTGTGCCAATAAATGAACTGACTCACCAATATGTCGGTAGATAAATCCAACTGATGCTGTTTTTTCAGTCAAGCGAAAGGAAGCATTTTCTGGATTAATATTTTTTAGAATTCTTAAGCAATCCATTTTGTTCTGTTCTAGTTGCTGAAGCATTATTTCTTTTTGCATTTTTTTATTGATTTAATTTTTTACTGTTTAATACGGTTTCTAACTTATTCAGTTTGTTGTTCCAAAACTTGTCGAAATGATTTATCCATTTTCTTATTTCATTAAATCCTTGCTGATTTAATATGCAATAATGTTCTCTACCAACTATTTGAATGGAGACAAAACCAGCGGTTTGCAATATTTTAATGTGTTTTGAAACCGCAGGCCTGCTCATTTCAAAGTTTTCGGAAATACTATTTATGTTGTAACTGTCTTGGGTAAGTAATTGTAATATCTGTCGTCTGCTTGGGTCTGCAATTACTTGGAAAGCGTCAAGGTTGGGTATTGCCATCGTTTTTTGTATTTAAGAGCGTAAGTATTTTTTGAATTTTTTTTAACCAACCATCTGTCATTCCGATAAAAATGTCTGTGTTGTTTTCTCTGAACCCGGAATGTTTTAAATACAACTTTGTTCCGCTTCCATTTGGTTCTAAAGTCCACTCACAGATTGTGTCAAGCGTAAAAACTCCATCTCCTGAACCACCTTTCCAACTATAGATTAGTTTTTTTAATGGAACAATTTCAAGGACTTTGCAATGGAAAACACCATCTAATCCAAGATCAGGCATTGCCTTTGTTGTAAGTTGAAACTCATGTCCAAGTTTCAGTATGAAATTGTTGGGCATTAGCCATGAAGCGATGAGTTCCGCTTGTGTAAGATACTCCCATACTTCATTTGGAGGTTGTTCATAGAACCACTCGTGTTTAATTTCCTTTTGCATATTGTGTAACTTTTAGGTTACAAATATATATGTAACTTTTGAGTTACACAAAATTTTCCATAATTATTGGTTAACGAATCTACCTGTAAGATATCCAAGAGTAAATGCCTTAGTGTAAGCACCTGTTTTAAACTATTGATTGATCCAATTTAGGGGATATTACAGGGGGCGGGGAATAGGAGGGCTAAAAATGCCTTTAATATCTACACCAAACCCCCGCATTGAAGAAACATTTTTTGTTACCGCCTGTGCCCCTTTTCACTTTCGGTTGTAACCAAGTTATGAAACGTTTTCCTTGATTTTTAAATTCTCCGTCTTACACCCACAGTCGATGTCACAAGCTGGAGCTTTCTTTTTCTTGACTGCCCATACAATGAAGAATGTTAATGCTAATAGAATGGCTGCAATACCTGCCAACTCAAAATACTTAGCCAGCACTGTTAATGTACCGATACCAAAAATTGCCCCGGCAATAGGTAATGCACAACAGATTGTGCATAAGGCAATGCCTACAAACCCAAAGTTTTTGAATAAATTTGTGTGGTTACTTGATTTTGTTTTCATCTCTTTCTTGATTTAAAGTTTCCGTCAAATGTATACCATGGAGTATAGTCCACTGTCAAGGGTTTGAGTAAAGAATATTTATGCTAATAGGTGAGTTATCAGAAAAGACGGGATTGTCTAGGGACACAATTCGCTTTTACGAGAAAAAAGGCTTAATCGAAATGCCTAAAAAACTCCGAAGAGAAAATAACTATAAGGAGTACCCCGAAACTGTGTTAAATAAACTGAATCTCATTATTAAGGTTAAGGAACTCGGCTTTACGCTTAACGAAATTGATACCTTTTTTGAGCTTTGGGGTGATGAAGATGCGTCTTGTGAGAACCTTGTTTTTACTCTTGAGAATAAAGTCAATCAGGTCGACCAGCAGTTAGGCCGTCTCCGCCAATTGAAGGAGCGTCTGAACGAGTCACTTCAAAAATGTCGGAGTAGTGAATGCGAGTTTGAGAAAACTATTCCGTCCTGCATCTGTAAATAAATCTCATTTTTTCCGTTCGTCCTGAAACCGTGGAGTAAACTCCATGTCGTTTGCTCTTTTAAAAGGACTTATGAAGCAAATAATCTTATTGTCAATGTTAGTCGGTTTAGCTTTTCAAACCTTTAGTCAGGATAATCCAAAAATTATGAGTAAAGAATCTGTCACTTGTAAGTTAACAACTCATGAACTTCAGGAACGAAAAAAGACTGTCATTGCAGATGTGAAGAAACTCGTTGTTCAACGGGTTGAAGTTACGAATGGTGTCCGCTATTCATTCTATGACTCCGATAACACAATTGATTTACTCACAAATTTTATCAAGACCGAACGTCTTTGTTGTTCGTTTTTTGAATTCAATCTTGTTGTCGGTCAATTCGAAGGTCTTGTCACATTAGAGTTATCTGGTCCCGAAGGCACAAAAGATTTTATTGAGTCCGAAATTGGTTTTTAGTCCGGTCTTTATAAGCGAATTTTTGTCGGTTGGTTGTCACTGTTCGCGGACTCGGGGCATTTGGCAGTAACGGTTGGCAGCTACAAGAAGTTGGCGATTTCAGAAGTACAAAACTGTTTGCCAGCACTGCACTTAACACAAAGCACGAAGCTTCATTTAACCAATGAACAGCCAATTTCGTGTATGTGCTGTTAGCAGTTCGTTGTTTTTCATCTTTGTGTTTTTTCATTGTACTTGTTGTCTAAAAAACCGTCTGCAATTTGAGAAACTAGTGAATGGTTTGAACTCCAAGAAAGATATACTTCGTCTGCCCATTTTTTTATTAGTTCAACACATTCGTTTGCTTTAGTCGCCTTAATCAAGTCTTTTGCTGTTATTTTTCCTCTTTCTAATGGTTTCGGTATAGTAAGAAACTCATTCGGCCTGTTTTGTTTGTATGCGTTCAAGTAGTCGCTTAGCATTGGTGATTTTTTGTAGTCCCAAGTTTGCTTTTTATCAAGTATCAAAGTCAACCTTGTCAAGTGAAAATGATTGCTCCATCGTCCGTGAATTTCTGGATGTTGCAAAGCATGAGCATCAACACTTAAAAATCTAAACAAGTGATTTTCCACATCGTTAAAGTCTAAATATTCAAGTCCATTGTTGTAGTTGTCCAAACATTCAAAAATGCCTCTTTGATAGTCCGCACCACAAAATTGACACATTCCGTTGTTGAGGAGTGTTACACCATTTTTATTTGCTTGGTCTATGAAGTTTTGCATTATTTCTATGTCGTTAATTATGATTTTATGGGAGTCGTTCTTCAATGACTGACAACCTAAGTATAAGCAACTCATTCGGCTTATATACGCCTGTTTTATCGCCAATCACCCAGCAATATTGCCCCTGCCCAATAGTAAGGATGTTGGTATTTCGGGTTGCGCGAGAGTGTAACCTGGGCTTCGCGCAGGGCATCGAGTGTTGCCATCGTGCGCATGTTTTTATAAAACTCGGTCATCAACAGCGAGGTAGCTTCATCATCAACTTTCCATAAAGTTGCCACCACACTCTTTACTCCATTTTGTAAAAAACCACTGGCCGGGCTTACAGGCGAGCTCTCGGCCGAGCCTTTGGTTACAGCCGTTTGGCAAGCGGAAAGCACCACTATATCCAAATGATTCATTACTTCCATGCCCCACAATTCTTCCAGCGTAAGCTTACCATCGCCCTGGGCATTGCCACCAGCCATAGTAAGAAATGACTGTGTAAAATCTTCATAGTCTAAATTACCGTGTGTGGCAAAGTGCATAACGGTAAAATCTTCACCGGCCGTTTTTACTTTGTCTTCCGTAGCTTGTTCATGCAGAAATACAGCAGATGATGGATATAATTTTTTTATCTCTGCTACTTCACGTTCGGTACTTGGCAAGGTTTTATCCGGATTACCAAACGCAATAATTTTCATGTTACGTTCCGTATCGGCCAACCGCAAAATATTGGTTGAGCTTACATAAAAAATTGCAAACTGGTTGGCCAGCAAATTAAACTCGCCAGTAGCCAATGTTTTACCCAACAGCTGAAACGGGATATAATTCAATACCCCGGTGGCTATTATGCCCAAACGTTTTTTGTTGGCAATTTCGGCCGCAGCCGGGGCAATTAAATGCTGGTACATTTCTTCAAAAGGCACCATAGCTTTATCTTTCTGCTTGAGTGAAAAAACCAACTCCTGCCGGTAGCTGGCTTCGTGTGTCAGGTCAAGCTTATTGAAAGCACCCATCTGGTTGCGGGCTACATTCAACATAGCGCTTACATTGCGACCCAATTGCTCGCGGCCCACATTTACAATCTTGGCAATTACGGTATCGCGTGTGGCGACAAAAATGTAAAGCTGATTTTCACCCGGCAGGTACGAGAGCAAGGCCATGTCCTCCGGAATATTCTTCTTCTCGCGCCTGAACTCCACCGGCTGCACACTATTATTAAAATACTTGGTAAGCTCGGGCCGCACATTTACCTGTTGATTTACAAACTTCAGGTAATCGCCTTCGGCAATGGTTTTGGTTCCCTCCAGGTTTTTTAAGCGTTCTTTGTTTTGCTGATCGGTCGGCAACGCTTTTTCATTGGCAATCTGTAGTTCAATTCCATCCAACCGCGCCTTCATATTGCGCTCTTGTTCTACAATTTTGCTTTTGTTTTTGTCTTCAAACTTTACATCCAGGTTTTTGAACTTGGCCTTCAGGTTATCTTCGTTATTCTTTTGCAGGTAACTCATGGCCAGTTCGGTTTCACCTAATTGTAACAACACATCTATCAGTGCCTCATATACCTTCAAAATGTTTTTATCGGACGAAAATAATTTACGGGCTTCTTCCCCACCTGTAACTTTGTTTCTGATTTTTTCAATTACCGCTACTGCTTCCTTCAGGTAATCGCGACTTTGTGGCAATTGCTTATTCTCTTTATAAAGTATGCCCAGCCAATACAAACTTTCCCACAAAGTGTTGTACTTACTCATCTCGCGCGAAGCACTTATGGTTTCCTCTAAAATTGGCTTAGCTTTTGAATAATTTTTTTTTAGCACTTCCAATTGTCCCAGCAAGTTCAGGTTGGTGATGTAATCCACCCGCAAGGCTTTTTCCCTGGCAGACTTTACGCCTTCATTTAAAAACCGGGCGGCTTCATCGAATTTCTTTTCTTCAATCTTTAGCCGACCGATAACACTTAAGGCTTCCGTTTTGGGGCGCGGGGCTCCTACTTTATCAAACACCGCCAAGCCTTCGCGCAACCATTTATCAGCCTGCGCATAATCATTCAGGTAGAAATAGGATTCACCAATCAGATTATGAATAATTCCAAAGTTCTCGTTATAGTCGCCTGCCTTCTTCATCAGTTCATACGACTTTTGGTAATACTCCAATCCCTTCTTATAATCTCCTTGCGCTGTATAAACGGTACCAATGTTGGCCAACGGAGCCAGCCGGTTATATTCTGAATTTACCTTACGATACAAACTATCGCTCGCCAGTTGGTAGCGCAACGATTTATCATATTCGCTCAGTTGCTTGTATATGTTACCCAGATCGATATACGCACCCGCCAAACCCCACTCGTTATTAATGCTGCGATACAATTCAAAACTCTGGTGCCCCAACTCCAACGCTTTTTGAAATTCACCAGCCTCAGACATGATATTGCTGCGCACTTCCAGCAGATAAGCTTTCAACGTAACATCGTTTAGCGTATCGGAAATAACCTGGGCTTGATCCAACAATTTTAAAGCCTTCACATTATCGCCATATACATACGAGGCATCGTTACCCATTTCAGCCAGGGTGTAGGCAGCATCTTTACTGCGATTGGTTTTGGTATAGATATCCAGAGCTCTTTTGATGTAATCCTCAGCAACTGCAAACTTGCCTTGTGAGCGGTTAAGGCCTTTTAAACGCAGGTAGCAAAATGCAAGAATGTTATCGTCTTTAATTTCAAGGGCCAGCTTTACAGCTTCATCGAAATACGTACCTGCTTTTTTATAGTTGTTATCGGCAGCCTGAGCCAATGTACCCAAACTTGCAAGCGTGTAAATCAGGTTGGGTTTGTCTTTGAGCTTACGCTGCAATGCCAGTGCTTCCATGTAAAGTTTTTCGGCCTGCTTATAATCTGTTTTGGTTTGATAACCACTGGCCAGATTTGAAACTGCCAACGCCCAGTTAACCGTGTCTTTGTTATATTTGAGAATACCGATGGCTTTATTATAATAATCGAAAGCTGTGGTAAACTCTTTTGTTTTTACATAACTCGCTGCCAAATCCTGATACGCGGTTGGCAATTGTGTAGAATCATTTAACTGATGTAACGCATCAACCGTATTATTCAAAGCTTCCTGCGCAGCTACGGGGTTATTGGTTTCTGTAAAGAGTGAAGCAAGTTTGGACCACGAACTGGCTACCTGCGTAAGGTTGCGGCACTTTTTGGCCAATGTGATAGCAGCCTGGTGCGAACTAATCGCTTTATCAAACTCCAGTTTGCTCCAATAATTTTGGCCTACATTCGAGAGCATAACCGAAGCATTAACAGAATCGCCAGCCTCCATGTATAAATTGTAAGCTACGCGATAACGACCGATGGCTTCATCGTATTTAAACAAATTGGTGCCCACATTAAAAGCATACTCCCAATGCGATTCAGCCTCCAGGCTTTTATCGTTTAATTTTTTAAAAACTTCAACTGCCTCCAGAAACGATTCATTTGCCTTGCTGTAGTTCTTAATAGCTGCATAGTTTTTGCCCACATTCAGCAACAATTGGGCATACTTGTGCTCGTTGCCGGCTTCCTTAAAAAGCCGGGCTGCTTCGCGGTAATGAAAAAACGATTGGGTTTTGTTACCAAAGTGTTTGCAGGTTACAGCCCACCGATCGTGCGTATCGGCTTGTTCGTGTGCACGGTGTTTTACATGGGTAAGTGTAAGTGCCATTTGATGGTGCTTATAGGCATTTACCGAGTCGCGCAAGTCGCGGTATTGATAAGCTACGTTGTTGTAAATTGTAGCCAGGTTGGTTGTGTCATAATTAAGTTTGTAAATTTTTATGGCTTCACCATAATACTCAATCGCTTTGCGCGGATCGTTCAGGTAGTCCTTACTGTGAATATAAGCCAAATCCCACCAGGCATCGGAAAGGCGGGCATAGTCTGTTTTTTTTATGAGCGGAAACACTTCTTTAATTTTAAGCATGGCCGCCTTTGCATTTTTACTATCGCGATAGTTCTTATAAATATTTCGCTTTGCGCTTATTAGCTTCGAGGTATCTTTTAATTGCGAATAAATTTTTTCAGATTCGGTATAGCTTGCGTTTGATCTTGAAAATTCGCCCAGGTCGAAATGCAATAGCCCTTCGTAATCCAATGCATAAGCTAGCTTGGATGGTTTGTTCCATGCACGGCCGTATGCCACTGCTTCGGCAATGGAAGCTTTTGCTTTGTTGGTGGCCTTTAGTTTGTTGTAGTTGATAGCCATATTCCGCTTCAGGTCAATCATACTGGCAGTATCGCGCAACGCTGTATAAATTTTAAAAGCCCGATCATAGTTGGCAATACCATCTTCGGGTTTATTCATCTCATCGGAATACATAAAGCCCACGCTCCACAAAATATCTGCTTCCGAATCGCGGTTATCTACGGAGCGTGCAACACCCAAGGCCTGATCGTACCATGCAATTGCTTTGGTATAATTTTGATTTACCCGCTCCAGCTTCGCTAATTCACGCAGTGTTTCTATTAATTCTTTTTGTGCTGACTTTGAATCGCGGTTTGTTGTAAAAACTTTTGTGCGTAATTCTTTTGCCAGTAAAAAATTCTCAACTGCTTTTGCATTTTGCCGAACGTTTACGTAAGCCACTGCCATGTAGTGGCGGGCATAGCCCTCGCCATATTCACTCCCGGCTTCTTTAAATTTTTCAACTGCCCTTTCGTACCAGGGTATAGCGGCCGCATACTGAACCTGCGCCTCTTCTATCAATGCCATTTCATAATAATAGAGGGCCTGGTTATAATGATCTTTTAACCTGCCACTCAGAAATATACAAGCATCCAATATTTTTATTGCTTCTGCATACTGCTGCGACTTGCGTAATTCCTGTGCGTCTGCATACCAATCGGTTACCATTGTTTTTGTAATCCTGCGCTGATAATGGGTAAAACTGGCTTCCATTTTTTCTTTTGTTGCGCCTACAAATAATGAGCGAAGTTCGGTAGCCGTAATGCGATCGCCATCCAAAGCATAGTCGGTAAAGCTTTTAACCCAGGGTTGTGATAAGCCCGAATTAGTTGTGTATTGTATTATAGAATGATACAGGTAGCTCCACACGGTAAGGGTATCAGCCTTTTCCAACACTTCGTGTAAGAACATTCCTTTTTGCGGACCTTCTTTTACACGATCGATATTGTTGGCTGCTTTTAATTTTCGGCCGGCATCGTTAAGTGCCATTTGCATTTGTATAAACTTATCGGTGCGCAACCTATAACCATCTGACTTTAAAACTTCTTCAATGGTGTAGTAGGGTTTACCGGCTTCATCGGTAAAAAATATTCCGTACGAGGCAAGGTAGAAATACGTACTCTTGAATTTCAGGTTAACCGGAATCTGTGCAAACACCAGGTCGCCCATGTAAACCGGTTCTTTGGTTTCGATTAGCGTGGTTGCTTTTTTAGTACCTACTTCCTGAAAGGTGATGGAGTTAAGGTAATGGGCTTCGCCTTTTCGTTGTTGCTGCAGGGTTGCCCACACTTCGCCACTGCCACCTTTCTTCAACCCTACTTCCGTGCCATAATTGATTGTTACCAGGTACTTATTCGCACCTTTGTTTTCAACTGAAACTATCGGAAAGGCAAACCACATTTCTTCTGATTGAGCCACCACTGCGGGGCCTGCCAATAGAAGCATAAACAGCATAAATAAGAAGCGCATAATCGGAATTAAAAAGCGCAGAAAATTTAGGCATTTTTAGGGCGCTAATGTGTGCTTACAAACAGGAAGATTACAAAATCCGTGCTGGCACGGATGCCTTATACCTAATTCAGCAGTTGCGTGGTTTCTTCGGCATCAATCGTAATGTCATCTTCGCCCACATCATCAAAAGGATTTTCGAGGTGATCTTGAATATTATCCAGGCTAACCAGTATGAAACTGTATAAAACGGGCATCACATACTCCAATGAATCGGCATAATCGCCCACCGTGCTGGCAAAGTACGGCCCGTAAATTATCGGAAACACATAAATAAACACCTTGCTGTAGGTGCGCAGGGTTACAGGCGTACGATAATTATGAATAATCTTCATGTTATCGAACGCGATTATCATTTTACTTACATATTGATTTATCCGCGAGATCTCACTGCTTTGCACATCATGCTTCCTCAAATCATTGGTAAATTCCGATAACCGCGAAAAGAGTTTGTACATCATCAACTCATTTTGTTTCCACTCAGGGCTATGGTTGGTTTTAAACATGTCGCGCATCAGTTTCATCATTTCAAAGATGATTTGTTTGCTACGATCGGGTAAAGCTTTTTCACGAACGGGGGGCCAATCGCGCGTAGCATAATAAATGGCTATTGCATGGCCTTTAAAATCGGCAAGCCGCTGAAGTGCCGTTTCTCTGCGGGTGTAAGCCGAACCAATGGAAAACACTACCGGAAATACAATGGCCACGCCCACCAACATATCCGGAAACTTTGCAATCAATCCATATTGAAAGCAGAAATAAGTAGAAATTACCGCCAGTGCGGTTATAATAAATGTTTTGTAGTTGATAATAAGAGAGAAACTGCGAATGATACGCTTCATAGGGGGTTGTAAAGGCCGCGAAAATTTCCAAAAAGGGCGGACATTACCAAATTGTTAAGCTCAAATTGATGATTATTCTTCAATCACTTCTACCTCCACGCGTACGTTTCTGCGGGCGTTGTTGCTGTTTTTATCGTGCAGCATGCGGCTGCCACCCCAGGCTTTTATATTAATGCGTGCACCTGCAATACCATTGGCCTGCAACCAATCTTTAATTACCTGAGCCCGGGCCTGCGAAAGCTCTTTGGCTGAGCCCGAACCATCCACAACATCGTTGGTTAATGCAAAGAAATTTTTAGAAGGGCCCATGGTAATAATTTTACCGCGTGCATTACCGTTGGTGTGGCCGTGCAGCACAATTTTATAGCGCTCGTTCGAATTCATAAAATCGAGTAGCCGGTTTAATTCATACTTTGATTCAGGCAGCATGATGGCCGCATCGTTATAGAAGTAAACATTGTAAAGGGTTTCGATGTCGCCCCGGTGCAAACGCGCCAGGTCGAAGTGAATAATATACTTATCATCTTTCCACTCTATGTGTTCTGGTAAATCTTCGGGGCTAATTTCGTTCAGATTAAAATCATGTTGCACTTTTCGAAAACCGAAAGAAGATCCGATCAAGGTAATTTTTCCGCTCTTGTTTTTCGGATCAACCATTGGCATAACCTCATGCGCCTTTACTTTCTTAATCAATCGCGATACATCGCTATCCACCAATTCAACTTCTCCGTCTATAGGCTGGCTATTGGTGGGATTGTATAAATAGAATAATACGTTAGCTTCTTTTAGCGAAGGTGCACCCTTGGGTTTTTCTTGTTTCGCTTTCTCTTCTTTCGGTTCTTCCTTTGGTTTTTCAGATTCGGGTTGTTTCGCAACAACAGGTTCTTCTTTCTTAACTGGTTCTGTTGCTGTTTTAGGTTCGGTTACTAACAATGCGCTGGCGTTAGAATCGGGATTAACTTTTGTATCGGGAGTTTTTTCGATAGTTACAGAGGGTGCACCGTAGCCTTCTTTCATTACGCGTACCCAGGCCCTGTCGAAGCCACCCTCTTTCCGGGTCTTCAGCATTTCAGCAATCGACTCATCAAAGTCGGCATAATAATCCAGATAGATGTAGTAGAATTTGCGACCGGCATCGTAACCGTATTTGGAATGGTGGCCTGCATTATTCAGTTGGGCTACATAATTCTCCATGTATTTCTCTTGCCCGATGCGATAAGCCGCCACTACTATATAATGACCTTTTTGTAGATACTCACCTTTGGGTGCAGGATCGGTAAACGACATGAAAGCAGCGCCAAAAACAACGAGTGCCAGTGCATAGCCTTTCATAAGCAGGTCTTTTGGTTTACTAAAGTTTATATAAAATTATGACTTATGCAATCCAAAAACTCAACGCTTTGCCAACTGTTTCAAAAATCCAAAACCATAACCAGTTAACTGAACAAATGCCGATGGTATGCTGAGCACTGCTATGTAGCTTGATTTTATAGTAGACCATGAATGGAAACCGATCAATAAAAAATAAAGCACATAACCCGCCAACAAACTAACGCCTGCTTGCGGAACAAGTAATAGCAAGACCGGTATGGCACAAAGCCCAGCCAAAAAGATAGCCGGAAACCAATGCGTAATTTTTATTTCGCCCGGATGTACCTGCCCTACCAGCACCCGACCTTTACCAAAGTTGGAAACTTGTTTGAAAAAATCGTGCAAGGTTGCCCTGCGCTTGTGATATACAAATGCATCGGGTATAAGTACTACCTTAAATTTCAGCTTGCGCATACGAATGCTCAACTCAATATCCTCGGCAAACCGATCAAATACAAAACCCTTTGTTTGCTCAAACACCTGGCGGCTAATACCCATGTTAAAACTACGCGGTTGAAATCCATTCTTTTTACCACCGCGAATGCCACCCGTTGTAAGAACAGAAGCCATGGTATAGGCCATTGCCTGCTGAAGTGGTGTAAAATCTGCGCGGCCACGATCAGGCCCACCCCATGCATCTGCCGGTTGTGATTGCATGAACTTCTCAACCGATTCAAAATAGGTTTCCGGAATAACGCAATCACTATCAAACACTACAAAGTACGCGCCACGCGCCCGTTCAAAACCAAAGTTGCGGCTGGGGCCGGGGCCACTATTAGGTTTAAAAAAATAAGTAATGTTAAGTACCGATGAATAGTGTTCATATACTTCCATGCTGGTTTGGGTGGAGCCATCTTCCACCAGCAGCACTTCAAAGTTTTTATACGTTTGTTGGGTTAAGCTCGCTAACAATTCTTCCACTTCGTGCGGGCGGTTGTAAACCGGAACAATAACCGAATACCTGGGTACATGCATTTCAACAAAAGTAATCAATCTGTTAGCAGAAAATTGCATACAGTTACTACCGTAGCCGATGTGATTTTGTACTTTTAAATATGAAAAAATCAATCCTGCTACTAATCCTTGGTGTACTTTCAATCACGGTAAGCATCGGCCAGAAAAAAATCGATCTCGATAAAGTTGCAGCAGCGTATGCCACACAATCGTTCAACGAATTTTATGAAATGCTGAGTTTGCCCAATGATGCACACTTTCCGCAGGACATTGAAAAAAATGTACACTGGTGCGAACAAGCCTTTGCCAAACGCGGGTTTACCACGCAACGATTAAACACGCCAACTGTTCCACTACTATTAGCCGAACGTAGGGTAAAGAATGCTACCAAAACAGTGTTGATCTATTTGCAAATTGATGGCCAACCGGTTAATCCATCGCAATGGCAACAGGAAAGTCCGTGGATACCCACACTAAAGGAAAAAGATGCTGCCGGCAACTGGACCATTATTCCCTATGAACGTTTATACGATGGCTTCAATCCCGACTGGCGGATTTTTGCGCGCGCTACATCCGATGCCAAAGGTCCGGCCATGGCCTTTTTGGCTGCACTGGATGCTGCTCAAGCTATTAAGGTTCAGCCAAATTACAACATGAAAATAATAATGGATTTTGAAGAAGAGTTGGGTTCGCCCAACCTGCCACCGGCCGTGTTGAAACACAAAAATGAACTGGCCGCTGATATGCTGATTATTTATGACGGACCACGGCATGTAAGCAATCAACCTACATTAAGTTTTGGAGCGCGGGGCATCTGCGAAATTACCCTTACCACGTTTGGCCCCCGTGTGCCAGTGCACAGTGGTAATTATGGAAACTATACACCCAACCCAGCCATGCGGCTGGCACGCTTGCTGGCATCCATGAAAGATGATAACGGTCGCGTAACAATACCAACTTTCTACGATGGTATTTCTTTGACAGACGAAGAGAAAAAAATCTTGAAACAAGTTCCGGATAACGAGATTGAGATCAGAAAATTTTTGGGAATCGCGAAAGCAGACAACATTGGCGATAATTTTCAGGAGTCGCTGCAATATCCCACCTTAAATATTCGTGGGTTAGATGCTTTGTTTATTGGGAAAGAAGTTCGAACCTTAATTCCGGCAACGGCTACTGCCGAAATTGATATAAGATTGGTACCCGGCAGCGATCCGGGTCGGCTAATCGGGCTGGTAAAAAAGCATGTGCAAAATCAAGGTTATTATGTAATTGATCGCGAACCTACCGAAGACGAGCGCATGCAACACGAAAAAATCATATCGTTCAAATCAAATTTTTCATACGCAGCTTTTCAAACATCATTTAATTCAGAGCCTGGGCTTTGGTTGAATAAAGCTATGGTAAAAGCCTTTGGTAAAGAACCCATTAAAATCAGAATGATGGGTGGTTCGATTCCAATTTCTCCATTTGTCACAACCTTAAATATTCCGGCAGTAAGTGTTCCCACCGTAAATGCCGATAATAACCAACATGCCGAAAACGAAAATATCCGGGTGGGAAATTATGCAGATGCTGTAAAAACTTTTCTGGCGATACTAATGGAGAAGTTGTAATTAACCATTTCTATATTCTTCAAGAAGCTTTTTATCAAATGTTCATAGCGACATCTTGTTTGATTTACAAGCTAACAATAAACAACTGTCTATCAGACCAATTCCTTTAGTTGGAAGTTTTCTTTTGTATGATAACTTTCCTGCTTCAATCACGATTGCGCCTTCATTCACTTTTGGCAAGGATGTCCAAAATTCTAAAATCAACTTTTCTTCGGCTTCGTTTTTAGCACCTTGAAGCAATTCGCCAAATACGAAACTTAACGCTACCGCTTCTCCATTTTCTATGTAAGAAGTCATTAAATCTATAATCTTATCATCAGCCTGCCTAAAAAATTCAATCCAGACTGAGGTGTCAACAATAATCATAAATCACGGTTAACCTTGCGGATTTTTTCTGCATTAAAATCATCAGCAAACTCAAGTGGGTTCTTTTTCAACTTTTGAATCGCCTTCCTCAGCTTTTGCCTGTTAGTATAGTCAGTTAAAGCAATTATCAGACTTTCAGTAACATTCTTTCCCCCAGAATATTTTTTTACCTCATCCATTAAAGATTCAGGAACTAACGCGGTGATTTTCATGCAAGTATGTTTAAAGTAAAAATACGATACTACTTCGCATTTTTATAGTAAATCTACCGTAAAAGACTTAGCCTTAAAATTTCAAATTTCAAATTGTCCAATTTTCAAATTAAACTATCTTGCGGCCGATGGAAAATTTTGTGGTATCGGCTCGTAAGTATCGCCCGCTTGGTTTCGAAGAAGTGGTGGGGCAGGAGCATATTACCACTACACTTAAAAATGCCATCGATAACAATAAGCTTGCGCAAGCCTTACTGTTTTGCGGGCCGCGTGGAGTGGGTAAAACAACTTGTGCGCGCATCGTAGCCCGCATGATTAATGGTTTTGAGGAGCGGGCCGAAGTTAATTCACTCAACATTTTTGAATTAGATGCGGCCTCCAATAACTCAGTAGATGATATCCGAAACCTGATTGACCAGGTACGCTACCCACCGCAATTCGGAAAATTTAAAGTTTATATTATTGACGAGGTGCACATGCTTTCAACCTCTGCATTTAATGCCTTTTTGAAAACGTTGGAAGAACCACCGCCATACGCCATTTTTATTCTGGCCACAACCGAAAAACATAAGTTGCTGCCAACAATTTTATCGCGCTGCCAGATCTATGATTTTAATCGCATTCAGGTTTCGGATATTGCGCGTCAACTTAAAAAAGTAGCCGATCGTGAAAAGATAAAAGCTGAAGAAGAGGCTTTGCACCTGATAGCCCAGAAAGCCGATGGTGCTTTGCGCGATGCGCTTTCCATCTTCGACCTGATGGTAACATTTTCATCGGGCAACGAGGTAAAGTTTAAGAATGTGCTCAACAACCTGCACATTCTGGATCATGATTATTATTTCAAAATAGTGGATGGGTTACTTTCTGAAAATCATGCCCAGCCACTTTTGTTGTTAGATGAAATTCTAAAAAAAGGTTTTGACGGCCACAACTTTATTGTGGGCTTGAGCGATCACCTGCGCAATTTATTAGTTGCACAGGACGCCCGCACCGTTGACCTGATGGATGTACCCGAAAGCACCCGTAAAAAATACCTGGAGCAGGCTGCTACCGCAACACCGTCACTTTTATTATCGTGGCTAAACATTGCTAATCAATGCGACTTGAATTACAAGAGTAGCAAAAACCAACGCTTGCTTGTTGAGCTCGCCCTGATGAAAATGGCTCATGTTAATGCTGTAATAAAAACCAACGGCACTGCTTCTTTACAGGAAGGAGTAAAAAAAAAATTGAACCCGTAACCAATACCGCTCCGGTAATTGAATCAAACGCAGCTCCTGTATCTGCGGAAGCAATTGAAACAGTAAACCTGGTTGCCAAAGTTGTAAAAGAACCAATAGCTAAAACGGCTGACGAAAGTAATAAACCCCGCACTACTTTAAACCTCAGCAATCTTTTAAAAGGGAAAGCAAAAGAGGAAACAACCAAACCAGTTGTTATAACACCAGGAAAAGAAAACAAACCGGTAAAAGAAGCCGATTTGTTACAGGTGTGGAATGATTTTGCTGAATTAAAGAAAACTCAGGTTGCTGAGTATCATTTATTAAAGCAACCCTTCACGTTTCATAACAATGTAATAAACCTTACCCTTACCAACCCGGTTGAAGAACCCTTGTTGCACACCATTAAATCTGATCTGCTCACTTACTTGCGCGATAATCTGAATAACAGTTTAATTCAGTTGGAATATCAGTTTGCACAGTTCGAAACCAGGCGCATGGCCTACACGAACAAAGAAAAATTTGATGCGCTGGTCGAAAAAAATCCTTTGCTAAAAAAATTGCAGGAAAAGTTTGGGTTAGATCCGGATTTTTGATTTTCTATTGACTGGTAGTTTTGCCATTTCCACTACTAAAGTAGGTTTGATCTAAACCAAACCCCATAAATGTCGTTACTTAGAGTTAAGTACTGACACATGATTATCACCTTGAGAATTTTACTGATTGTTCTTTCTGCACTGTTGGTGGTTCGCAACATCGGTACTTTCATTCAGTCGCCCCAATTTGAAATTGTTGAAGAAAACTCAAGCGCCAGAGAAGAATCTATTCCACAGCAGCAACTTGTTCTCAAAAAAATTGTTCGTTACGTTTTCATAGTTGCTCCCATAATACCAACTTCAACCGGATACCCGAATTCTCAACCTGCATTAACTGTTAGCCGCTGGCTTTACCATCGGGCAATACTGACTTAAATCGCAACCGCGATTATCCTTCTTATCTATTTTATTATTCACTCTTAACTTAATCTGATATGAGAACAACTCAGTATGTCTTATTCATTATTGTTGCCATCGCATTTTCAAGTTGTGCCATCGTTCGTCAAGGCGAAGTTGGTATGAAGCGAAGGCTTGGTGTTTTGAACCAGAAAATAATTCAACCGGGTTCGGTTGGGTTTAATCCGTTTACCAGCACCGTTATCAAAATGCCTATTCGCACTATGAATATGGAAATCAGTTCCAACCTTCCTTCTAAAGAAGGGTTGAACGTTGCTGCAGTTATTTCAATTCTATATAGGATTGAACCCACGAAAGCTCCCTACATTGTGGAGAATATTGGTGTTGGTAATGAGCAAAATGTGATCAGCAGCGTATTCCGCTCTACTGCTGCCGATGTATGCTCGCGTTTCTTTGCCAAGGATATGCACTCAGCCCAACGTGCCAACATTGAAAAAGAAATTGCTACGCAAATGTCGGAATTGCTGGTGCCGCGTGGGTTCGTAATTGAAGCCGTACTCTTAAAGAACATTCAATTACCGGCTGGTCTTGCCCGGGCTGTGGAAGAAAAATTAGAAGCCGAACAAGATGCACAGCGTATGGAGTTTTTACTGGAACGTGAAAAGCGCGAAGCACAACGTAAAAAGATTGAAGCCGAAGGTATTCGTGATGCACAGAAAATTATTTCGGAAGGACTAAGTAAAAATATTATTGAATGGCAAAGTATTGAGGCCTTTCGGGAATTGGCTAAATCACCAAACACAAAAACAATTATTACCGATGGCAAATCGCCTATGCTGATAAATCCGAAGGAGTAAGTTTATATTAAACCGCAGAGGACACAGAGATAAGCAAAGCCCAAGAAAATATTCTTTGCGAATCTCAGCACACTCTGCGGTTAATTCAAACTCATCACACCTTTACATAAATCTTTTTCTTATCCATCCAATAACCCACAACCCAACACGTAAGCATCACCCAAAGGGCAAACAATACCGAGCCGTTATAATCGCCAGCCCAAGATTGAAATACATTTTTGTAAATCCAGCCATACAAATCGCTATCGCCCACGCTAAAGGTCCACATCATAATCACAAATACCTCTGATAGCAGATAAATAAAGAGTGTGTTCTTACCAAAGACTTCAAAAAAGTATGTCCATTTATTCAGCTTGGCTATTTCGATAACAAACACCAGCACGGCCAGTATCATCAAATCAATACCGACCGTATGTAAAACATACGTACTGGTCCATAATTTTTTATTGATGGGAAACATCAACCCCCACCAGCTTGCCATAACCAGTAGCACCGCTCCTACCATCAGCAATTTGGCAATGGTTTCATAGTTTTTACCACTTCGCTGCAGAAACATACCGGCCACATAACCTGCAATTACGTTTACGGTAGCCGGTAGTGTGCTTAATAGTCCTTCCGGATCGAACGCCACACCTTCACCATGATATAAATGACTGGCCCCTAACAACCACAAATCGAGTTTAGTACCGGCATTGCCTTCTATGGTTAAATCGCCAAACTCAAACAGGATAACCCGGTAAAAGATAAGTGCCAGCACGCTAAACCATAGCGCCCCCTTTATTTTGAAATAATGAATAACCAAAGATGCAATACCATAACACAGTGCAATGCGCTGCAACACGCCAAACACACGCGTAGTTTCGAACGGCTTAAAAACCCATTCACCAACTTCGTTTTGTGTTACAAAAGGAAACCAATACATCAGGTAGCCGAGCAAAAAAATGATCAGGGTGCGTTTCAGCACCTTCTTTAAAAAAGAACCTTCACCAGCAGCTTCATACTTCGCTTGACTAAAACTCATGGCATTGCCTACGACAAATAAAAATGTGGGGAACACCAGATCGGTAAGTGTAAAGCCATGCCACTCGGCATGCAGCAAAGGTGAATACGTGTTGGAACTGCCTAATGAATTAACAACAATCATCAGGGCAACATCCATTCCCCGGAAGACATCGAGCGAGAGGTAGCGGTTTTGGTTTAATAACATGCGGAATTCTTTTATTTGAAAGTAAAGAATCCCGCAGTTAAAATCAAAGTATTTAAAATCAGGCGCGTGGTAAACTGGCAACCAGTGTGCGCCATTTTTCCAACTCCGGAATACCCGGTTTACGTAACCCAAAGAACTGCACAATCATTTCTTTATTCTTATCAAATACTTCAATGGCAGTAACCACACCATCGGTAGTAGGCTTCTTCACAATCCAGGCCGAGTCGATCAGGTCTTCACGCAAGTGCATATTAAAATCCGGATCGAGAATGTTCAACCAGTTATCCATCACCCGAATGGTTTGAATTTTTCCCTGGTGGATCTGAATGTTTCCACGACTTCCGGCAAACACCATGATGGGTAAATGTTCGCTGGCTGCAGTCTCCAGTAAATTCTTTAAAGATGATTTTTGAATGCGTTCTGAAAACCTACCCTCCGATATTACAACTGCATCCAGACGATTTACCTGGTGCTTACGCAACATTCCAAAAAAATCGTGCGTGTCTTTCATGTTTTCCCATTCAGTCAGCAACGTTTCTTTATCAACATCGGCAATGGCTTTGGTAGGCATTTCGCGCACCACTGTTACCGCTATTTCGGTTGATTGGTCAGCGGCTGTAAAATCATTAACCAATTTATCAAATGCTTCCTGATTACTTCCGGCTTTATTACCAGGGCCAGCAGCCACCAGAAATATTTTTGTTACAGCATTTCCGGCCTCATCAAAAATCTGAATGCTTTGTTGTAACCCGTGTGGTGTTTGCAAACGAACTGCAAAACCAAATTTCCAGGCTGAAAAGAAAACCCGTGTTTCAATTGGGCCAATCACCGTTGCCATACGATGTGTGGGGGGACCCATAATTTCAATTTTTTGAAATGGTCCTTTGTGTTCCAATACACAACCTTCGTTTCGCGTAAGCGACATTACCCGACCTAACTCGGGCAATCGCTCAACAAGTTTGGTCCAATCGCCTTCCAGTTTAGTAGTATAATCGCCTACGGTTGTGGCTAACAACTCGGCTTCACTTACACCAAGTTCTTGTGCGCAATCGCGAATGCGAAGGGTTGGTTTAGATTTTTTCAGTTCTTCCCAGGCAGCCCGTAAGGTAGATGTTTTAGGTTCGGCAATTGAATTCATACAGATGCAGTTTTTAAAGTAGATAATGTAGTTCTTTCAGGTACGATGTACGGACAATTGGTACACGGATCGTGATACACATTTACCCGACAACAAAACGTTTCTTCTATAATAGGTTTCGTAAATACAGTTTTGGATTCGCCTTGTGCTACTACGGCACCATTGCGCATAAAATAAAGATGATCGGCAAACTGAACTGCCTGATTTAAATCGTGAACAACAGCCAGCACACCGATGTTGCGTTCGCAGGCTTTTTTTACCAGGCTGAAAATAAGTTGTTGTTGTGCTATGTCGAGACTGGAAGTTGGTTCATCCAATAGCACATAACGCGGAAAGGTTTTCTGATCCCACACTTGCGCCAACACGCGCGTAAGTTGTACGCGCTGCTGTTCACCACCCGATAATGTAAGGTAGTTTCGGTTTGCCCAATCTACCACACCGGTAAGTTCCATTACTTCCTCCAGTAAGGCATCGTTATTTTTAGAAGTGGTTTTAAAGTGCTGCCTACCCATCTCCACAATTTGCTTTACCGTAAATGGAAATTGAACATGCGAATGTTGTGGCAATACCGCACGAACAGCCGAAAGTTGTGCTACCGAATAGGAAGAAGCAACCACATCATTGATGCGAACCTCACCTTTATAATGAGTTAACTCGTGCGATAAAATTTTCAGCAATGAACTTTTGCCTGCTCCATTCGGGCCGGCTATTGCGGTAAACGTGCCGGGTTGTACCGAAAGATTTACATCATTCAGTAAAGTTTTTCCATTTATGGATAATCCGATATGCTTCGCCTCAATCATCGTGTATTGAATTCATTTCTATGATTTGCTCTTATCAGCAAAAAAATAAAGAAGGGAGCTCCGATTAAAGCCGTTACAACTCCAATAGGGAGTTCGGTAGGCGCTACCAGTGTACGAGCCAATAAATCGGAAAGCAATAACAAGATGGGGCCGCCTAATAAGGAAGCCGGTAATACCAACCGGTTATCGGCACGAAAAATTACCCGCACCAAATGTGGAACTACTAATCCTATAAACCCGATTATTCCTGCCAACGATACACTTACCCCTACTGCCAGTGCACTAAAAAACACAATTGATTTTTTTACGCGCTCTACATCCACACCCATGTGAAACGCTTCTGCTTCGCCAATGGCAATAGCATTCAAGGGGAATTGATACGTTAACATCCACACACTTGATAAAAGTAAAACCGGAGCCGTGATTAAAACTTTTTGCCACGTAGCTCCGCCTAAGTCACCTAACGTCCAGAAAGTGAACATGCGCAGTTGGTTTTCATCTGCATAAAAAATTACAAGCCCCATTAACGCACCAGCCAATGCATTGATGGCTACTCCACCCAGAATAAGAACTGCGATGTTTGTTTTACCCAGTTGTTGACCGATCTTCATCACCAACATGGTTGCTACAAAGCCACCTACAAATGCAGCCACCGGCATCATTACACTGGTTCCAAAAACAGAATTGCCAATTAATGCGATACCAAAAACAACAAAGGCTACCACCGCCAATGCTGCACCGCTTGATACTCCAATCAAACCGGGTTCAACCAATGGATTGCGAAACAATCCTTGCATGGCTGCGCCACTTATGGCCAATGCCGCACCAATTAAAACTGTCATTATAATCCGCGGCAAGCGAATGCTCCACAAAACAGTTTCCAATACTGCATCAGGTTCTTGCGCAGTAAGTCCTGCTTTATACAACATGATCATGACAATGTCTTTTACCGGAATGGTAACCTGACCAATACTTAACGCTACTATCATAACCATCACCAACACAACCGCGAGTACACCCAGTACAGTGCCTACTTTCTGTTGTTTTAGTGGAATGGCTGCAATCATGTTATGGCCTAGGTGAATGAAGTTGCGTGGCGAGTTCTTTCACCGCTTCACCTAAACGCGGCCCAAAGTTGGAAAGCTTGATCCCTTCCATTTGAATGATTTGTTTTTTTTGTCCAGCTGGTAATTGTTGTACACCTGGTATTGCCAACACACCTTCTACACCACCTAAAGCCTGCACTCCATTTTCAAACATGAGAATGAAATCAGCTTTTGATGTAATAAGGGTTTCTGTGCTTAGTGGTTTGTATCCCGCTACACCGGTAACGGCTGGAATAGCACCTGCATATTTTAAAATTTCTGAAAACGTTTGGGTACCGGCAATATTCAATGCCGACTTATCGCGGTTGAATACACATAGTACGCGCGGTGTTGTTCCTGATTGATTAACTATTTTTTTTGCTTCACTAAGTTCGTTTTCAATTTTTGCGATCAGCTTTTTGCCTTCTTCTGGTCGATTTAATGTAGTAGCAATTTTTTCGATCATGTTGCTGGTACCTTCAAAAGAAAAAGTGCGTTCAATGGCTACTACTTTTATCCCTACCGATTTTATTTGTTCAATCACTTCTGCTTTTACATAATCTTCTTCCACTATAAACAAGGTTGGCTTAAGGCTGATAATACCTTCGGCACTAATGCTGGTTCTATAACCAATAGAAGGAAGTTTTTGAATTTCGGTCGGGTACAAGCTGGTACGATCGGAGGCTACGATTTTTGAACAATCGCCCAGGGCACACACGGTTTCGGTTATGGCGCTGCCCGCAGTAATAATACGCTGTCCGTTTGCCGATAATGCTGCAATCAACAGCATGAGTTGAATGAAATATCGCATTGTTTAGATTCTTTCTAAATAGATCGCAAATGAAGGTACTATTTAGAATTAATCCAAGTTAATGTTAAAAAAATACCCTAATCGGCAGTTTTAAACCTTTGAGCTTACAATGCTACGAGCTTGCCAAACCATTTGTACCTGGCCATAAAGCAGCTCAAGTTCTTCTAACTCATTGTCATTGAAGGTAATAAATAAATTATCGAGCGGACTGCGATAAATTCTGTCCTGTCCGTTGGCTAAGGGAAAGTACAAATCGGGGTTATTTCGATTTTGGAGCAGCCAATCGAAAAACCAAGCCAAATGTTCCTCTGAAAAGGTGATCAGCAGGTTGTTGAAGGCAAAATTATACTCGTTGCAGCACGTGCACTGGCCAATGTAACCTTTAGGGCACTCCGCGATTATATTGAAATTACAGCTCATTATTTAGAATTATTCTAAACAAAGTTAGCTGGTGGAATCTCAAGAATGCGTGCACGGGCTATCCTATTTACGTCCTTAACCGGAATAATTGTGCCCATTAAAGTTGTTGTTCAAAATCGTTCGCAATAGTGTACAAATTTGCCCAGGCTATCTGATTACGACCGGTAATTAAGTTCATTTTATGCGTATTCTTGTTTGGCCCGATTTTGTTCATGAGCATATAAGAAATCGATTCAAAAAAAAAATGAGAATATTCCTATCCCTTGCCCTGTGGTTTATTTTGCTGGTGCTATGCTGGCCGCTTGCGCTGATTATGCTTTTTCTATTTCCAATTGTGTGGCTAATTCTGTTGCCTTTCCGAATCGTTGGCTTTACACTGGATGTAGTCTTCCGTTTGATTAAAGGAATTTTGTTGTTCCCGTTCAAGTTGGTAAAGGCGATTTAAGCGAGCTATCTCGTTTGATTGGTCAATTCCTTTTCACGTTTCTTCAGGGATTTATCCAACCAAAAAGTACCCGCGGGTATTAATGAAACGGCCAGCGCTACCAGTGTACTGAACCAGTTCCACTGCATAGTACCTACAACCGAAAAGGTTAGCAGTATGTAGGCAATAAATAACAAACCATGTACCCAGCCCACCGCTTTAACAGCCATCGGCATGTCGAAATAGTATTTGAGGGGCATGGCAATTAATAATAAGACCAGAAAGGAAATACCTTCGGCTAATGCAATTCTTCGATACAGTTTAAGCTCTTTCATAAAAAGAAATGGCTGATCTGCGGTTGATCAGCCATTTTGGTTAGTTGAAATTTATCAAACACCTTTTTTAAGTAATGCAAATTCAAACTGTGGTCGGCCGCGCTCGCCACTGGTAGTAAGGGCTGTAAACTTCAGTTTATAATAATTGCCATCGGCATCTTTAATTACATAGAAACGATCGGTACGAATGGCAGGTGCTGTACCTGGACCGCCACCTGAGCGCCAGTTAGCGCCAATTTTTATTTGCGATTGTACACCAAAATCCAAACCAGTCAGGTCTGCTTCAGCAAATGCTTCGTACGTCTTGGTAGTGTTTAAGATTTGAACTGTTTGAACACCAACCCTATTTTGAAGGATTATATCCTGAAAGTAATAAGGAATGGGGCCCGAGCCAAAATTGGTAGAGTTATTAAAGCCGGTCCATGCAATATCCCACCGTTCGCGCAAAGGTTCTACCGAAACACTTCCGTTACTAAAACTTACATATTGAAATTCCAGTGCAGCGTTTTTGGTTATTTGAATCTCAGAAAATGTTGTAGCGTTGATATCTGCATGTTGTAAGGTGTAGCCGTTTCCGTTGCGGATTATGCGAATTTTCTTCCAGCCCAACGCTGGTGCCGGAGTGCCGGGGCCTGCACCACGGTTAATTATATACACCTTGTTTTCCGATGCGGTAGCTGAAATCTGCGCAACCGCAGTTTTAGTTAAATCACCAGCCGGATCATCAATCCAATTTATAGATGTTGGTACCCAATCTGGAACCGGGTTGGAGGTAATGGCTGCAAAAATTGCATCGGCAGATAACCGGCTACGAAGTACTGCGGTATCAGCATTGGTAACGGTTGTAAGATCGGTTTTATTCAATGCGTAGGCCAGCATTCCATTCGATGAATTCAAGATCACGCGAAAATCATTACCGGTATAAAAACCAAGGTCCCACGCAGTGCGGGCAACGGCAGTTTGCCTGTTCGCGCTTAAATCAATAAACACTTTGTTAGGGTAGGTAGCTCCACCACCATTAATTTCCATCGCGCCCGCAGTTGAAACTATTTCGGCAAAAGAAAGCGTAAGTTGTTTTTTTTCACCCACTACCAATGATGTGTGCGCATTTATGATCGTAAACACTAACGACTCATCGCCATCAAAAAGGGCTGTGGGTGTTTTTGCTACGGTAAATTTTATTTCGGTATCACCCACAGCCACCGGAATTGTAATCAGATTGGAAGATGCCACGGGTGAGGTTGTATAATCGGTACCATAGGTAAGGCCAATTTCTTCTACACTTATGGTAACAGAGGCTGCTTCGGTAGCAGGTCGGGTAAGTTTTATGAGTATTTCCAACGATGTTTCCGTATCTGATATACCCAATTCGGTAGATTGAAACACTGTGAGATTTTCCGGCAACTCCGGGTCTTCTTTACACGCAGTAAAAAATAAAAGTCCGCCTATCGCTATCGCACTCAATGCATTTTTAAAAACTGAATTCATGTTAATTATTATTTATTTGGTTAAAGAATAGGAAACATTTAAAAAATAAGATCGGCCATAACCAATCGGGCGTGCCCCGCCACTTGTGTGTACGCCTGTGGCTACGGAAGTTGTATTAATGCTGTTAATATCAAAGAGATTGCGCGCACCGGCTGTTACCGAAACCGACTTACCAAAATCTTTTTGAATGGTGAAATCGGCCCAATGGAATGAATCGGTTTGGGCCAGTCGGGCTACTGGTTGGCCATCAACTGTAACCAATTCAAAGAATGGCGTAACCCCGGTAAACTTGTGGTACACTGAAAACTTTAAACCTGCGCGTGGAATGCGATAAGAAGCGGCAGTAGTTATTTCAGGCGACCACTGAAATTCTTCCAGATCAGAATAGCTTTCACTGTATTGATTAAACCGAGCAGTAAGTGCATAACCAGCATTCAGTTCCCACACGTTACCCTTCAATGTATTATTCCAGGTAAACCCTTTTGTTTGGTAGCGATCAATATTGAGATAAGTCGTGATCAGGTTATTGCCGGGCTTCTGGCCATAGCCAATCATATTTTTTACCGAGTTGTAAAATCCACCCAGGATAGAAGTGTATGTAAATCCATCACCTTCAATCAATCGCCAGTTAAATGATGCATTTATACTGTGCGATAATTCCGATTCAAGATTTGGATTGCCTTCAATGGAATGACTCGCATCAAAGAAATCAAAATACAATTCCCGTAAGGAAGGTGCACGAAATCCACGGCCGTACGATAAACGTAAATCTTGCCTTTCGCCCAACTTAATCTTTGTGTTTACAGAAGGAATAACCGGAGGAGCCAGATAAACAGAATTATAAACAGAACGCACTCCGGGCCTAACCTGTAACCAATCAGTTACTTTCCATTCAGCGGAAAGGAACACGGCATAATCACCAACGGCTTGTGTACCGGTTTTTATTCGTCCACCACTGCCGGTTTCATAGTTGACATCGATACCTGGTTGCAGCGAAATTTTTTCATTCACTTTGTATTGAAATGTGCTGCGCAGTGTAACACCGTTAAACTTTGTTACATCCTGCAAGCCGGGGCCTAACGCTAATCTGCTTTGGTTAGTAGCTTCATTTACGGTAGTGGTCTGTGTTTCGCGCGCGTAGTTAGTGTATGATAAAACTCCATTAAAATTTAGCCGGCTCGAAAATGTGTGTGCTCCTTGTAGTTGTTGCATTAACCGGTTGGTATAATAAGTTTGGTCTAATGCTTCGCCATTTATAAACCCACCCGGATTGTAGATGTCCTCAAACAAATAATCCGCCCGATAGTACACATCCGATTTGTTTTTGTTGTAGCCCACCAAACCACTTGCCAGGTATTGGGTTTTGGGGTGCCACTGTTTATCGCGACCTGCAGCACTACCCTGCCAACCACCAAAATAATTTCGGCTAACATCAGCACGTGTGCGCCAATTGCTTTTTGAAAAGCCCAGGCCCACGCTCTCGTTATGAATTCCCGTGTTCCAACCGTACTCACTCCCAACAGTTTCTTCATGTACTTTAGCTTGCAGTTCAAACTTTCCATCAACAGCTTTTTTGGTAATAATGTTGATTACACCCGCCAGGGCATCGGCACCATATACCACCGACATGGGTCCTTCAATTATTTCCACACGTTCAATCGCATTTACATTCAGTTGATTGATGTTGATTTCGTTGGATGTTCCTTGCCGCCCGATCATCGGTACACCGTCAATCAACACTTTTACATTTTGGCCAGCCAACCCTTGCATGGAAAGATTGGAACCACCCAAAGCAAGGTCTTGCGAAAAACGAATGTTGAGTTCTGTGTTCAACACATCTTGCAGCCGCACGGCACCCCTTGCAGCAAGTCGCTCCAGCGGAATTGTTTTTACCTGGTAAACTGATTTGTGCGCTGATTGGGGTTCGAATTGACCCGTTATCACAACCTCTTCCAGCACCGAGGTTTTTAAAGTATCGCCTGCCTGCCCGTTCGAAAGAAAGGGAAACAGATAAAGCAGCATGAGGGATATTTTTTTCACGGCACAAAGATTAGAATCGTTCTAAATAAAAAATACCCCATTAAGTATAATTAATGACAGCCATAGCATTGAATTACGGTACCACAAATTTTTGATACTTTTGAACGAAATGTTATGAAATCAGTTAATTAATCGAGTGACTTACGTCATTTTAAAGTTATGATAGATTTACAAGTAGATACCCCCGCAATTGAAAATACCCAAAAAGGAAACCTAAAAGTACTTTTGGAGAAAGAAGACATGGTGTTGCAAACCATTGAAAATCCAACGGAGCAATGGACAGAACAACCTATGCTGGTGAACCGCAACATCATACACTTTTACTTTTGTGTAGATGGCCCTGCCGAGTTTGCATTCGGGCCGCACTACAGCCGTCAGATCGAAAAGCAGCGAAACTATTTTTTCTATAACCCGGATGCCGATTTGCCTTTTACGTTGAAGCTGGCACCCGGTGGACGATTGGTTATTCTTTCTATTATGCTGGAAAGCCTGCACAAACTTTTTACGCACGATGCGCTTCCTTTTCTAAAACCAGAAAATGTAAAGACCAAGTTTTACGATGAGCGTGAGATTCCGGCTCAACTTTATGTCGTGCTAAATCAACTCTTTACGATTAACCTCAGCCCCAACGCAGAAAAACTTTATTACCACGGAAAAACACTTGAACTTTTAGGCCTTTACTTTTCAGAGAAGAAAGCTAATACTGAAAGTTGTCCTTTCTTAAACGATCAGGAAACTGTAAGAAAAATAAAAAATGCCAAGGAGTATTTGTTGAAACACATGGAGGCACCACCCAGCCTGAAAGAGTTAGCAAAAATTGCGGGGCTTAATGAGTATCAGTTAAAAGTTGGTTTTAAAGAAATTTATGGCAACACTGTATTCGGTTATTTGCTCGATCATCGGTTAGATCATTCGCGCATGTTATTAGATACAAGTCGGTTTCAGGTAAACGAAGTGGCCTACCAGATTGGTTACACCAACCCCAGCCACTTTATTGCAGCGTTTAAAAAGAAGTTTGGTATTACGCCCAAGAAATATTTAATGAACCGGCATTAACGCCTGCGCGTACGGGTTGTACCAAACAACATTCCGAAAACGCCCCGTACCAATTCGCGCCCAATCTGTTTGGATACAGGCGATGACATTACTTCTTCCAGAGTACTTTTCTCCTTGCGTGTTCGTGTAGTTGTGGTGGTGGTTCGTTGTTGCTGCAATTCGCGCTTTACTTCTTCTTCCTTCCGTGCTGATTGCATTTTTTCGTCCAGCATTTCAAAAGCACTGCGCGGGTCAATAGCATCCTTGTATTTTTTATACTTATCAGAACTTTCAAGTTGAGCTTTGTATTCCGATTCGCTGAGTGGCCCCATAAACGAAGCCGGTGGCGCAAGATGAGTGACAACCGTTTCAGTAGGAATTCCTTTCTCATTTAAGACCGTAATAAATGCCTGGCCCGTTCCCAATTGGGTAAACTGTTGTTCCATGTCATAATACTCCGACTTGGGAAAAGTTTTGATTGTTTCTTTTAACGCCTTTACATCGTTGGGCGTAAAAGCCCGTATAACATGATGCACCCGATTACCCAATTGCGATAACACAGTAGCGGGTACATCTTGTGTAAGTTGTGTACAGAAAAACACACCCACACCTTTTGAACGAATCAACCGGATAATCTGGTCGATCTGATCCATAAATGCTTTGGGTGCATCCTTGAACAATAAATGCGCTTCGTCTAAAAAGAAAATCAACTTGGGTTTATCAAGATCACCAGCCTCTGGCAGATTTTGATATAACTCGGCCAACAAGGCCAGCATAAATGTTGAGAACACCGCGGGTTGACTTTGAATATCAGATACATTCAACAAACTGATTACCCCGCGACCATCTACCTTTTCAAATAAGTCTTCTATCTCAAACGATTTCTCACCAAATAAATGATTTACACCTTGCTGTTCCAACGCTACAATCTTTCTGAGAATCGTGCTGGCAGTAGCAGGAGAAATTTTTCCATAATCATTTTTTATTTCGGCAGCACCCGCTCCTTCTGATAGGTAGTTGAGAACTTTCTTCAGATCGTTCAGATCAACAATCGGAAGTTCTTTATCATCGGCATACTTGAACAAAATCATCATTACGCCACGCTGCACTTCATTCAACTCCAGAATTTTACTCAACAACACAGGCCCAAACTCGGTAACGGTTGCCCGCATTTGCGCCCCTGCTTTTCCGCTAAGCGAGTATAACTCTACAGGATAACCCGATGGCGTGTAATGAATTCCCAGCGCATTGGCACGCTCGTTTATCTTATCGTTTGCTGCCCCCTCCTTTGCCATACCAGAAATATCGCCTTTCATGTCGGGCATAAACACGGGCACACCTGCTGCCGAAAGTTGCTCGGCCAATAATTGCAGCGTGCGCGTTTTGCCCGAACCGGTGGCTCCGGTAACCAATCCGTGGCGGTTCATCATCCGTAAAGGAAGATTTACCTTAGCCGATGCGTGAATAGTGCCCTCGTAAATTCCGGCACCGAGGTAAATACTGGGGCCCGAAATCGAATAAGATTTGGAAATTGATTCAATAAACTTTTCTGCTGACATGCTCAATTAGGTTTGAACTCTTTTACAATGGGAAATTAACCCTAAAAAATTGGAGGGATAGTTTTTCAGGTTAAAGTTTTTTCTTAAGCAACCAATCCACCTGCGGATCATCCCCCATCCAAAAAGTGTGTTCAGAGAACCGCTCAAAACCCCAGCGCTCGTAAAACTTTTGTGCCTTGTAATTTTTTTCCCACACACCCAGCCATATCCATTCAAACTTATTAGCTATGGCATACTCCACAGCTTGCGCCATTAGTAATTTACCAACCGATTTTCCCTGGGCCGCAGGGAGTACATAAAGGCGTTGTAATTCAATGGTGTTTTCACCCAGATAGGAAATCACCTCGTTACTTTGTCGTAATCGCACAAAACCAACTACATCGTTTTCATCCACCGCCAGGTAAAGTTTGGAACCCGGTTCATGAAATTCGCGTACCAGTTGTGGCAGATTGTAAGTCGAGTCAAGAAAAGCTTTCAGGTTTTCGGGCGTATTCGAATCGGCAAATGTATCAGTGTAGGAAGTAATGGCTACCTGCTGCATGGCAGGCAGCTGCTCAAAACTGGCTTGCTCAACACGAATCATAAGGATATAAAACCAACTTAGAAGTTTAAATTTTTATGTACTCAGCAATCCGTGTTTTGCGCCCTTATTTATCAAAGTTTTGAAAGGTGTAAAGTACACCTAACGAGAAGGCCTGGCTTAGTTGCACGCCACTATCCTGATCGAAATCATATACTAAAATGCCACCCAACGATACGTTTACGAACTTATTAACTTTAGCGGTAAGGTTAAGATCTAACCGATGGTCGATTGTTTTTGCTTCGAGTGTTTCGTAGTTGGCAAATACGACATACCGCCACTTCAGGTTTATATTTTCGGCAATGTCTTTGTTAAATTCGGCAACCATCTGGAAGGCCAGCCATTCGAAGCGGGTATTTTCATTTACAGTAACTCCATAAGGATTGGAGGTACTAACTGCATCAAAGCGACCATTGTTATCAGCAACAATAGTTACGCGTGGCGAGAAAGGTGAAAGGTTTACTTTAAAAAAGTCAACGGGCTTGTATTCAAAACCCCAGGCTGAAGTAACAAAGGCCGGTGCAAAAATATCTGAGATTAGTGTGGCCTGCTCCACGCCATTTGCATCCTTGGCATAACTATACCCTTTGGCAAACTGCGATAAAAACGAAAGCGAGGTTGTAAAACTCCATTTTGAATTAAGTTCGCGACCGTATTTGGTCTGCATAAAAATCCGGTCTAAAGTTTTGCGGTAACCCTGGCCTTGGTTGTTAACCATCCCATACAAGAAGTCCAACTCGTTATCCCACGAGTTTTTCTCTTTTTTATAGTTGGCCTTGTAGTTCAAAAATCCATTGAAGCCAATTGAGTTAACACCACCGGCCTTCCAATTTGAAGTAAAAGAGGCTTGATTAATATTTAATCCAGCTTTAAATGCTTTTTTCCAATTGCTGGTTGAATCAACTTTTACCACCTGGGCCGAAGCCAGGAAGGAAAATGATACAAGCAAACCCGCAAAAAGAGGCCTTTTTAAAGAGAAGAGGGTGGTTTTCATCATTTTTTTGAATTTCGGATACAAAAATAAGAAATAACCGAAATGCTTAAGTTGAAAAACCTTGTCAGATATTGTTTAATCTGATTTCGTCAAGCGCTACTTCGGTTAGCGGCTTGGTTATAAACTTGATTACATGATTGTTATTAACAATCTTATCAATATCGCGTTTGTTATCAGAACTGGAGAGGATAATAACTTTGCATTTGCTTCTAACGAGCTCATTGAATTTTTCAAACTCATATAAAAACACAAAGCCATCTACAATCGGCATATTGATATCCAAAAATATAAGGTTGGGGATGTTTTCGGGTTCGTGCTGATGTTGTTTCAGGTAGTCCAATGCTCCTTTACCCGAGCTTTTAACCTCCACACGCCTTGCAAACTTCGTAATTTCAATAATCCGCTTACTGATAAAATTATCAGTGTCGTTGTCATCAACCAGCAATACCAGATCAATCGTTTTAATTGCGGCCATTTCCATGTACAACCTGCTTTAGTATAGTCCCTGCACTTTTCAACTGTTGCAAAATTATTCTTTTTTGGCAGTTCCTAAACTTTTGGCCCTGTTGTTAGAGTTGCACGTAAGTATTTATTCAAAAAAGTAAAAAAACAAGAAGTTATTGGGTACGTATTTTAAGCTTTTCACCCCGGGCAAGTTTAAAATCTTCTTTTTTATTCCATTCCATTATGTCCTTGATGGTAACGTTATACTGCCTGGCCACGCTGTATAGCGTATCAGATTCGCGCACTTCATGCACAATAAACTGAGGTTGCGAATTTTGTGTGTGGGCTGGTGGTTTTTCGGACGGTTTCAAAAGCAATACCTGGTTGGGTTTAATACCAGTGGTAAGATCCAATGAATTCCATTCTACCAGGTCGGTAACTCCTACCTGGTATTGTCGGGCAATCGCATACAATGTTTCACCTTGTTTTACCAGGTGCGATGTGGGTTGCTGCCGGGATGAATCTGCCTGCCGCAATTCTAACCGGAAAGAATCCTTCATTATTTTTTTTTGTATTTCTGGTTGAATAACGGGTTGTTGTTTTTCGGCAATATCTTCTTTGGGCCGTACGTCCCAATTAAAAAACGAGTCGGAATCTACGGCTGCGATTACCGAGGTCTCTTCTATTACAGGCTCCAGAACTGGCACTGCAGGAGTGGTTGTTGGTTTTGTGTTATCCAAACGTACTACATCGCCTGGTTTTAACAACCCGGTAAGGTGTTTATTAAATCTCTTTAGGCGTTTGAGTTGTACCCCTGTTATTTGACTCACTAACCACAAATCGTCACCGGCTTTGGCAGTATAGCTCTCGCCTGGTAACCTGGTTTTTTTTCGGGCCAGATAATAATAAGTTCCTGCCGAAACGGAATGATCAATTGCTATCTCGTTGTATTTCAGGAATTCAGTAATACCAATTCCCGCTCGTTTTGCGAGCTCGGTGGCCGTTTCGCCAGGCATTGCCTGTATGGCCATTATATTGTTGTGTCTTTTCTTTTCGGTACGGGCGGTGGGCTTAACTTCAATAACCTCTGGTTTTGAAGTAGAGGCAATGTTGAGTGTGTTAAAATCAGAAGATAAAGTACCTGTGGGAATAACAACTACATAGGTCTTATCGGCCGGTATTTTGTCCTTGCGTACCCATTTATTGTAATCGCGCAAAAGTGATTCTTCCAGGGCAAGTTCATTTGCCAATTCTGAAAAACTTTTGGCGGATGTAATCGGATAGTGCGAAACCTTCAGCACAGGCTCGCCTTTCACAGCGTTTTCAAAGGCTACTTTGTGAGCCAGGTATTTTTTAATATACCAGTAGGTATCCGCTGTAATTTCCATGTGGCGGGCTCCATTGTATTTATCGCCAACCGATCGCTGCACTCCGCCACCACCCATTTGATACGATTGCAACGCAAGCAACCAGTTGTTGAATATGAAATTGTTTTTCTTGAGATACCGGGCCGCTGCACGCGTAGCGGAATGGATGTTCATGCGCTCATCCACTTCTTTATCTACCCGCAAACCCATTTCCAATGCTGTAAAGTCTTTAAACTGCCAGAACCCAACGGCATTACTAACCGAAACCGCATCGGCAATCAAGGCACTTTCCTGCAACACCAGGTATTTGAAGTCCAGCGGAAGGCGTTCTTCTTCAAAAATTTTTTCAATAATCGGGAAATAGGTTTTGGCCCGCTCTACTTTAATATTAAAGTAGCGGGGATGCTGCGTAAGTGCATCTACATCTTTTTGAATTTCGCGTCTGGCATCGTCTCGGATGGTGAGCGTCATGTCAGCGAAATGCATTTTATGTGGCACTTCAGGAGTTTGGGCGTTTGAGGCAGCAACTCCGAAAAAAATGAGTGCGGCTGCAAAAAATCTCATTGGGTTCAAAATTACGTGAAAAGATCAGGAATTGAAATAGGGTAACGGTATCAATTATCCTTTCGTATAGAAGGAAGTGGCCTTTGACCCAAATAGAAACTTATGTATCCAATTTCATTCAAAAAGTTTATCTTTGACGAAGATGAAAGCACTATCTCTAAATACTAAACTTGAGTTCTTGCCAGATGATCTTAAGAAAAAAGTGAATGACTTTGTTGATTCCTTGATCAGCAATACCCCTAAAGATCAAAAGAAAACTCCAAAATTCGGATCTCTTAAAGGTAAGATCCAGCTCGCTGATGACTTCGATGCTCCTTTGGAAGATTTCAAGGAATATATGTAATGCCGTACCTACTTGATACCCATACTTTTTTATGGTTTGCTCAAGGAAGCGATCAACTTTCAGAAAAAGCCAAGTTTTGCATAAGTAATCCTGATGAGGATAAGTTTATAAGCATAGCATCTTTTTGGGAGGTAGCCATTAAAGCCAATCTCGGTAAACTCCAACTTACTGTGTCCATTCAAGATTTGTATAAACAAGCGGATAAAGACGGGTTTATCATATTACCCATTACCATTTACCATATTGAACAATTAGCTAAGCTCGAATTACATCATCGCGATCCATTCGACAGGTTACTGGTTAGTCAGGCAGTCGTTGATAAACTCATACTGTTGAGCAAAGACGCTATCTTCTCAAAGTACCCTACAAAACTTCTTTGGTGAGTTTTTATTTCTTGCGCGCCATCATAATCCCATCCCGCAAGGGGAGCAACATACACTCCACCCGGGTATCAGCAACCACAGCATCGTTAAACTGCTGAAGGGCGCGGGTGTCCTTATCGGTTTTACCCTGAGTAATTTTTCCACTCCACAATACATTATCGGCCAGAATAAGTCCGCCAGATCGTACTTTATCAAAAATCAGGTTATAATAGTTCAGATAGTTCTCCTTATCGGCATCAATAAATACCAGATCAACCGTTTCGTGGATAGCCGGCAGTAAATTCAGTGCGTTGCCAATACGGTAATCAATTATGTTTTTTAAACCGGCCAGCTCAAAGTAACCACGCACACGATTTTCCAACTCTTCATTAACATCGATGGTAATCAGTTTACCATCGGCAGCAAGGCCTTCGGCCAAACAAATAGCAGAGTAACCGGTATAGGTGCCTATCTCCAAAATCAATTTGGGCTGCATCAACTTACTGATCAGCGAAAGAAACCGACCCTGCACATTACCCGAAAGCATGCGGGGTTTAAGCACCTGCGCATGCGTATCACGAGCTATCTTTTTAAGCAGTTCTGGTTCGGCAGCGGTATGCGCCTGCACGTAAGCAGCAATATCGTCAGGCAGAAACTCCATGTGCGGGTTCCATAATCAGGTAACTGAGTTTGTCTTCATCAAACATTTCGAATGCTAATTGTTGTAACTGTTGGGCAGAAGTATTTTTTACGCGATCAAAAATTTCATCCATAGACGTTACGCGACCCTGATCCAGAATATTACGGGCCATCATCATCATAAAACTCACGTTGTTTTCTTCGGCCATGGCAATCTGCCCCAGCAATTGTTCTTTTGATGATGACAATTGTTTTACACCCATGGGGGCATCGTAAAGCTTTTTCAGTTCTTGTTTTATTAATACAAGGCTTCGCTTTAGTTGTTTGGGTTCGGTTCCAAACGTAATGGCAAACAACCCGGTATCGGTAAAGGGAACATATTGGGCACCGATTGAATAAACAAAGCCATGCTTTTCGCGTAGTGCCAGATTTAAACGTGAGTTCATGCCCGAACCACCCAAAATGCTGGTGAGCATGTAGAACGGACTACGCTTTGCATCGGTAAATGAATAGGCTGGCCGACCGATGGCACATCGTGCTTGTTTTACCGGGCGCTTCAATACTATTTCGCGAGGCTTATAGCCCTTAAACGGAATGCGCTTTTTCTTCGACCGTAATGACGGTATTGCACCCAGGTATTTTTCGGCCAGTTTAATTACTTGCTCCATTGGAATATTACCCACACACGAAAACACAACCCGCCTCGTGTCTACGTGTTCACGAATAAACTGCTGAAAGTTATTTCGCTTGAAAGTGCGTACCGTCTTTTCAGTACCGAGAATATTCATGCCGAGTGAGTGTCCTGAAAAGATAACCCCATCAAATTCATCTTGCAGCGAATCGTCCGGATCGTCCATGTACATCATCATTTCTTCCAGTATCACCTGCCGCTCACGCTCAATCTGCGAAGCCGGAAAAACTGAATCGAAGGTGATGTCGGTTAGTAATTCAATGGCGCGCTCAAAATAATCATCGCGCAAAGACGCGTAGAATAAAATCTTTTCTTTGTCGGTGTAGGCATTCAATTCACCACCCAGCGATTCTAACCGGTTAATGATATGAAATGCTTTACGTTTGCGTGTACCTTTAAAGGCCATGTGTTCCCAGAAATGGGCAATGCCCTGGTTGGCGGGTGTTTCATCGCGACTACCAATATCCAGCATGATGCCGCAGTGAACAATTTTGGTAGTGGTAACCCGGTTGTGTATTACACGAATTCCGTTTTTTAATGTATAAATCTCGTACTCTCTCATAAGCGAACTGCAAAAGTAATCTTTGCGGTGCGCTGTACCAACCCCGAACATAAATGCCCGCATACGGGCAATGCAGTTGACAGGTTACTTCTGTTTTTTGTAAAATCGCCTTTGTGCTGCGGCACAATTATTGAAATTAGTCGAATCAAACCCAGGATTATGGAAACCCAAAAAGTTAAAACCTGCTTTACCATTACTTTTACTGACGATCAGTTTAACCATGCACGCGCATACGTGGAAGATATGAGGCGCCATCCACAACGCGTATTCTGGCGGGGTAAAGAAGGTAAAACCGATGATGAATTAATTGTGGAGCAGATTGCACACCGCATTTTATCGGGCTTCTATAACACCGATACCTATACCGCCAGCAAGCACATTGTGCGCATGGAGAGCATGAGTTCCACGATGTGATCAAATAATTAAACGAATTCGAAAGTATTGCATGGGAGTTAAATTCTATCCAATACTTTTTTGATCAAACTCTCAACCACTTTATTCGGGTCTTTCGCGAATTTATTCTTGATACGATTGGCAATAATGGCATTCGCACTCAGTACTTCATGACCCAGCAATCTACCAAAGGCATAATAGGCCGAAGTTTCCATTTCGAAATTGGTTAGCCAGAAATCGCCTTTGTGATAATAATTCAAGTCCTCCAGCAACTTTGGAAAGCGAATAGGCAACCGTAACTCGCGACCTTGGGGTGCATAAAAACCGGGACAGGTTACCGTATTACCAATCTGCATGTCGTTTTCAATCTGATCGCGCAATGTTTCTGATCCACGCACTACATAAGGCATAAATGGCAACCCGGTTTTTTTCTGAATATCGTGCGCTAGCCCGGTTTCAAAATCATCCATGGGCAAATCGTAAAAGTTCATCAGGTTATCTAAACCTACTGCATAATCCGAAAGCAGATGTGTACCTACAGGAATATCTTCCTGCAATGCGCCAGAGGTACCGATGCGCACTACTTTCAATTTTTTCTTGCGCGATTTTGGTTCACGGGTTTTCAGGTCGATGTTTACCAACGCATCCAACTCATTAAAGAAAATTTCCACGTTGTCGGAACCTATACCGGTACTGATAACCGTTATCCGTTTGCCTTTGTATTTGCCTACATGCGTGATGAACTCGCGCTTGTTCATTTCAAATTCTACTTCATCGAAATATTGACTAACCATGTACACGCGGCTGGGATCGCCCACTGCAATAATCGTATCTGAAATATTTTTTGGCAGCAGGTTAAGGTGGTACACGCTGCCATCAGGATTTAAGATCAGATCGGTTTCGGAGATTTTCATAGATTGAATTTAAAATTTCGGATTCAAAATTTAAGGTTCACGCATCTCCGCTACTCGGTCAATTTTAAATCTTAAATTCTAAATTTTTAATTAACCGCTTTCGCGGGATTGCCAAACACCGTTTCGCCAGCTTTAACCGGAGCCACCACAACCGAACCGGCACCAATACGTGCACCTTTACCAATGGTTACACCCGAAACTATGGTTACGCCCGAACCAATAAAAACCTCGTCTTCAATTTTAACACCTGCGTTAATGTTGCTACCGGCACCTATCTGCACAAAATCGCCCACCGAAGCTTCTACGCCAATAAATGCTTTCGCATGTATTAAACAATGATTACCAACTTTAGAGCCCGGTGCCAGGTATGAATTGAAGTCAATAAAATTTCCATGCCCAATGGCTGCCAACACCGAAACAGTTGCTTTCGAATGAATTGCATTAACGGGTTGTACATGGCGCACTTCCTGCAACATCTTTACAATTGATTTGCGTAATTTATTATCATCAATTGCCACAAAGGCCTCGCACTTTTTACCAATCAGTTTCAGAAAACCATCGTTATCGGTATCGCCTAAGATGGTAACTTCATCAAGCTGGGTGTTATGCAATTTTTTATTGTCGTCTAGAAAGCCATAGACCACCACTTCGTTTGTTTCAAAAATTTCGCGGGCCGCACGACCCAAAGCATTTGCTCCAAAAATTATAACCGGATTTTCCATACCGCAAAGGTAGGGAATAGATGCCGATGCGGAATGAAGATTTTACGAATTACGAATCAAATAGAGATGTACACCAATTGCGATGGGATAGAGTAACCCGTAAACAACAGATGGTCGTACCAATCCCATTAACATGGTTGCGGGCAACAAGAGTAAAAAAATACTGATTAGTATTATCCAAGTTTTATAGGGATGATCCGTTTTTTGAATTTGTAGAATGCGGTAGATCAGGTAAGCTACCACAGCCACATTAAACGCCAATAACAAAGCCCGGATCAGAATCATATACAAAAATAATCTTTAACTCGGTTTTTTATAACTTTACAGCATGACGCGGGAAGACATTCTTACCATACTCCGGGCTCATAAGGCCGAAATCCAAAAAAAATACCCCGTTGCAAGCCTGGCTTTATTTGGATCGTTTGCGCGTGGCGAACAAACGTCTGAGAGTGATGTGGATTTGCTTGTAGAATTTAATGGGCCAATCGGGCTTGAAATAGTTGATTTAGTTGAATATCTGGAAAATCTACTTCGAGTTAAAAAAGTTGATTTGATTTCAAGAAAATACTTAAAACCTCACTACCGGCCTTATATTGAAGCTGATGCAATAGATGTCTAAGAAATTACAACGATTACTTATTATTGATATTCTTAACGCCATTGCTGATGTTGAGAGTTTTACGGAAGGTCAGACGTATGACCAATTCACATCTGACAAAAAAGCTCAAGCCGCGATTGTTTATAAACTCATTGTAATTGGCGAAGCTTCAAATCGCCTATCAAAAGAATATCGCGATAAATACCAGCAAGTAGAATGGAGTCGAATAATTCGATGCCGCCACATTCTGGTTCATGAATATGATATGATCACTTTAGAGATCGTGTGGAGAATTCGCGATATCTACTTGCCTGAACTTAAAAAAGTTCCTCACGAAATACTTCAAAATTCTCCTGATGAATTCTGAATACGCCCTTATTGTTGCCGGTGGCAAAGGCACGCGCATTAAAAGCAAATTGCCGAAACAGTTTCTGGAACTAACCGGTAAACCTATTCTGCTGCACACGTTGGAAGCGTTTTACCGGTATTCAGAAAATATTACCATCGTGTTGGTATTGCCAGAAGATGATTTCGCGATCTGGTACGACATCTGCAAAAAACACAACTTCACGAAACCAATTCTTTTGCAAAAAGGTGGCGAAACCCGGTTTCAATCCGTAAAGAATGGATTAGAAAAAATTACCGGCCCCGGACTAGTAGCCATTCACGATGGGGTGCGACCGCTGGTAAGTGAAGATATTATTGGGGCCTCGTTCCGGTTGGCGGCTGTACATCAATCGGCAGTAGCAGCCGTGCGTTTGAAAGAATCCATCCGCATGACGGATCAGGACAATGCAAAAGCAATGGATCGTTCACGCTTTCGCCTCATTCAAACTCCGCAAACTTTTTCAATTGATCTGATCAAACAAGCCTACCAATTGAAAGAAGATGTTACCATGACGGACGATGCAAGTGTAGTGGAAAAGTTAGGCCACACTATTTCTCTCTTTGAAGGCAGCTACGAAAACATCAAGATTACTACGCCTGAGGATTTGATTGTGGCCGAAGCGCTGGTGAAAAACAGGCGCTAGAAGATCAGAAATAAAAAAAGGGGCCCAGCCCCACTATCTACTCAATACTAACGACTAAAGTCTCTTAATACTCGTCTTCGTTAAAAAAGAAATCTTCTTTAGTCGGGTAATCCGGCCAAATCTCTTCAATGCTTTCATAAGGTTGACCATCGTCTTCCAACTCTTGCAGGTTTTCCACTACCTCGAGCGGTGCGCCTGAGCGTATGGAGAAGTCAATCAACTCATCTTTTGTTGCCGGCCAGGGTGCGTCTTCCAGGTACGAGGCTAATTCAAGTGTCCAATACATAGTGGTTGTCCTCCCGATTAAATTTTCCGCAAAAATAAAATTAAATACCCCATAGTCAAGAGTTGCGAGTCGATTGTTCCAGATTTAAGAAAGTAACCGATTCCGGGCTTTATACCATTCGGGCATACCTGTGGATATTGACTCAAAAACGCCATATTTGCGTTCCCATTTAATATTCACTACCCATGGCAGACGAAAAAATAATTTTCTCGATGACGGGCGTAAACAAGATTTACCCGCCCCAAAAACAAGTTCTAAAAAATATTTACCTCTCTTTTTTCTACGGAGCCAAAATTGGTGTGCTGGGTTTAAATGGCTCGGGTAAGTCATCGCTCTTGCGGATTATTGCCGGTATTGATAAGGAGTTTCAAGGCGAAGTTGTTTCCGATTTGGGGTATTCGGTTGGGTACTTAGAGCAGGAGCCGCAGTTGGATAAAACCAAAACGGTAAAAGAAATTGTTGAAGAAGGTGTGAAAGATGTGGTGGCACTCTTAAAAGAATTTGAAGCCATCAACGAAAAATTTGCCGACCCGGAAGTGTTGGAAGATCCGGATAAGATGGACAAGCTCATCAGCCGCCAGGGCGAAGTGCAGGAAAAACTAGATGCCGTAAACGCATGGGAACTCGATCATAAACTGGAACGCGCTATGGATGCTCTGCGTTGTCCTCCACCCGATGCCAAAGTAGAACATCTTTCTGGTGGTGAGAAAAGAAGAGTTGCTTTGTGTCGGTTGTTGTTACAAACACCCGATGTGTTATTGTTGGACGAACCTACCAACCACTTAGATGCCGAGTCGGTACACTGGTTGGAAGAACACTTACGCCAATACAAAGGAACCATCATCGCGGTAACGCACGACCGATACTTTTTGGATAACGTGGCCGGTTGGATTCTGGAACTTGATCGCGGAGAAGGAATTCCCTGGAAAGGAAATTATTCAAGCTGGCTGGATCAAAAACAAAAACGTTTAGCTCAAGAAGAAAAAACAGAATCGAAACGTCAGAAAGCGTTGGAGCGCGAATTAGAGTGGGTGCGCATGAGCCCGAAAGGCCGCCATGCAAAAGGTAAAGCGCGCTTAAGTGCGTACGATAAACTAATGAGCCAGGAAACGCGCGAGAAAGAAGACAAGCTAGAATTGTTTATTCCGCCCGGTCCGCGTTTGGGTAACAAGGTTATTGAAGCCCACGGAGTGTCAAAAGCATTTGGCGATAAGTTGTTGTACGAAAATTTAACGTTCTCACTTCCTCCTGCGGGCATTGTGGGAATTATCGGGCCGAATGGTGCCGGTAAAACTACATTGTTCAAAATGATTACCGGTCAATTGAAACCCGATGCCGGAACATTTGAAGTGGGTGAAACAGTAAAGATTGCTTATGTAGATCAGGAACACGATGATTTAAAACCGGAAGACACCGTGTTTCAGGCAATAACCGGTGGGCAAGATTTGATTATGGTGGGTGGTAAGGAAATTAACTCGCGTGCCTATGTAAGCAAGTTTAATTTTAGCGGAACCGATCAACAGAAAAAAGTAAAAGAACTTTCGGGTGGGATGCGCAACCGTGCGCACTTGGCTATTGCACTAAAGCAAGGTGGTAACTTATTGTTGTTGGATGAACCTACCAACGATTTGGATGTAAACACACTGCGCGCACTGGAAGAAGCACTGGAAAACTTTGGTGGCTGTGCCGTAATTATCTCGCACGACCGTTGGTTCCTCGATCGGGTGTGTACGCACATTCTTGCCTTTGAAGGCGATTCGCAAATGTTCTGGTATGAAGGAACTTTTAGTGAGTACGAAGAAAATCGCAAGAAGCGCGTGGGCGATGATCAACCACATCGCATCAGGTATAAAAAACTTGTTAAATAAATTGACAATTGACAAGTATCAATTGACAACTTGATACTTGTCAATTGTCTCGATTGCTATCGGGGTTGTCAATTGCAAATTGGTATATGAAAGCATTCTACACCATCATTCTACTTGTGCTCAGCAACACCTTCATGACCTTCGCCTGGTATGGTCATTTGAAGTTTAAGGATATGAGTTGGGGCAAGAACCTGGGCCTGGTGGCAATCATTTTGATTAGCTGGGGTATTGCCTTGTTTGAATACATCTTACAAGTACCCGCCAACCGCATTGGCTTCAAAGAAAATGGTGGCCCGTTTTCATTAATGGAGCTAAAAGTAATGCAGGAAGTAATTACGCTGGTTGTATTTGTGGTGTTCTCCTTGTTATTCTTCAAAACCGAAACCTTTCGGTGGAATCATTTAATCGGATTTATCTTTTTGATCCTGGCTGTTTACTTTGTTTTCAAGAAATAATTTCGAATTCAGGATTTAAAATTTTGAATCCGAAATCATCGAATCTCCTCCCCCGGCTTTGTCTTCCAGCGCTCGTGCATCCACACCCATTGTTCAGGGTGTTCGCGTACTATTTGTTCAGTTACATTGGTAAAGTTCTGCGTGTTTACAACCAGATCTGTTTCTTCATCACCCGTTATCACCAACGGAATTTCGGGTAAGATGCACATGTGCTGCTTCCCATCCTCACCCAAATAAATATAGGTTGGCACCACGGCACAACCGGTTCGCAATGCCAATACAGTTGCTCCTATTGGCGTTGCTGCTGGCATCCCAAAAAAATTAACAAAGCGGCTTTTCACTTTCGTATCCTGATCGATCAGAATGGCGATGGATCCACCCGACTTTAGAATTTTAAATAACCTTACACTCTCTTTACCCCGTTCAATAGCAATTGCGCCAAACGCATTGCGGTATTCAAACAAGAGTTCGTTTAATCGTTCATCTTTCAAAGCTGTCCCAATAATGTTGGGTTTCAGACCGCGCAGTGCCATATTGGTTACCTGTAGATCGAAAGCACCAACATGCGAGGTAAGAAACATAACGCCTTTGCCTTTGGCATGTGCGCGCTCATAATTCTCAAGACCTTCGGTAACTAAAAATTTTTCAAGATCAGCAAGGGATTTTACTTTTAACGATCGCAGAATCTCGCCTGCATTTTTACCTAACATAACAAACACCTGCTTGCTGAGATCAAGTATTTCGCGGGTAGATTTTTTGCCACTATAAGCCAGGCCCAGGTGATAGATGGTGCGTTCGCGAGGCTTAGGAGAAAAAGAATAGGCAAGCTTACCCAACCAGCCACAGAAAGTAAGCCAGGCTTTGCGCGGCAGCAGGTTTGAGAAAAAAATCAAAAACCGAATGAAGTAATAAAGTGCCGTGTACTTGATCCGTTTTTTTACCGGGCGTTTTTTCATAAAGCAACGCAAAGATACAGGCTTTGCTTAATTTAGAAGTTGTTTACATTCCATGAAAAAACTAATCCTTATCCGCCATGCAAAATCCAGTTGGGATGATCCAGAGCTTGATGACTTTGATCGACCTTTAAATAAACGCGGACAAAAAGATGCGCCCCGCATGGGCAAACGGTTAAAAGAAAAGCGTGTAACACCCGATATTATGATTAGTAGTCCGGCTGAACGTGCCCTTGCAACCTGTATAGCAATTGCAAAAGTTTTAAATTTTGATCAATCTAAAATTAAAACTGAACGTAAGCTGTATCACGCCAGTGAAGATGAAATTCTGAATGTTTTACGCAACCTGAAAGACTCGCCACGCGATAGTGAAGAAGTGGTATTGCTGTTTGGGCATAACCCTGGTCTTACGGAGTTTGCCAACTCGTTGCTGAACCAGACTATCGATAATATTCCCACCTGCGGTGTTGTTGGGGCTGAACTTGTGGTTAAGCGTTGGCAAGATGTTTCGTTCGGTTGCGGCAACATACTGTTTTTTGATTTTCCAAAAAGTAAAAATGACTAATTATTAACCTGAGTTGGCTCTGCTATTGAAATATTCATCGGAATATCCTTACGGGCCATATCATAAATCCGCTTTTGCGACCTATCATTCAAATCAAGTTCGCGAAAAGCCTTTGCAGAAATACCGGCACGCTCGGCATAAATTTCATAGTAAGCTGCTTGTATCGCGTCCAATGCATCAACAAATGCTTTGTGCGATGTACCCCGGTCAGTCTTGAGTGAAACAACGGCTTCCAATGGGTTTTCAGACAAGGTGGGATCAATGTTGTTGTTAAGAATAAATTTCCTGATTTCTTCGGTAATACCATTCAGATTGTTTCGAGGCTCACCTTCTATCAATAAACTATTTTCTGAATTTAATTGAATGGTAAACATGTTACGTTTATTCTTATCGATTTTAATCGGGTGTTCTTCCCACAACGGCAGCATGAGCGTAAGCCCTTTATCATTATTAATAACCGTAGTTGTTAAGAAAAAAGTTAATAATAAAAAGGCAATATCAGCCATAGAGCTGGTGTTTACTTCAACACCGCCCACTTTCCGTAGCAGACTCATAAATAATATGTTTTGCGTTTGTAACGCATCCTGATCAGGATCGTCACAAAAAATAATTCATTTGAATTTCAGGCAGATGCAAGTCGGCCATGTATCAGTTCATACTTTTTAGTATTTTGAGTCCCGAAATGTCTATGCAAGCCCCTTCACTAGCCACCTGGAATACCGACAGGATTATTGAGGATATTCAAACCCGGAGAGTAATACTCATTAAAGAGTTATTTAATGACCAACAATTGGATTTGTACCTGGCCGAGCTGTATGAAGGACAAAAACTAAGTCAGGTGAAGGCTGAATTTTTGAAACGTGACTTAAAACAGCTTTCAGAATCTTCGCTGGATCTGGTTCATTATGCTATGCTTATCCGCAAGGCAAAAGAATCAGAATCGTGGCCCAACCCACCGGTTATAGAGGAGTTTGTACATGCCGAAATCCGGCAAGTAATACTAAAGTATATTGCGTGAGCCGCAACCCGGCCATGCTTTTGGAGCTTGTCAAATTTGTTCTAAAGGTCACCCACTGATAGCAAAAAGCCTTTCCATTAGAAAAGGCTTTTTTGGTGTCGAGATGAGAGGATTCGAACCTCCGGCCTCCACGTCCCTAACGTGATGCGCTAACCGGGCTGCGCTACATCTCGATGCTTAAAAAATGAGGGTGCAAGTATAGCAAAAATTGATGAACCAAATTCTTAATCTAAAGCTCATTTCTTATTTTGTTTCAGATCGCGAATAAATCGGGCCCAGTTGAAAGGATTAAGAAACGGATTGGTGCGCGGCTGAAACCGATCGGCTGCCGAAGTACTCCACTGATCCATGTAATACTTATAATTAGCCGCCCCATCCATGGGGGTGGTTTTTAACATTAAGGCAATTAATTCTGCATTGATATTTTTTTGGTCAATACCATTGTCCATAGGGATATTCAGTGCCAAAACTGCTTCTTTAAAAACTTCTTCGGTAGGAAACGGCATAATCTGTACTTCGCGTAAGTAGGTAACATCCGATACCATTTCAATTACAATAGTAAGATTATCCGGAGCTCCGTTCGGAACAATGTAATGTTGACGGTGATAACCGATTGAACTAATTACAACGCTATCACCTTCCAATACGGGCATCGAAAAAAAACCAGCCGGACTGGTACTGGTACCACGGCCAGCCTTCGGCACATAAATGTGCACGCCTGGCAATACGTTTACACTATCGCTAACAAAACCCGAAAGCTGAATAATTCTTCTTTTGCTCTGAGCCTGTGCATCGGTAAACGAGCCCGCACATACCATTACAAAAACGATTAAGCCAATTAATTTCCGCACAGTTCTTTAAAATTTAATCAATCAAATATATAGGTTCCTCCTGTTTATGCCTAATCCCATCCACCAATGGTTTTTGCTATCTTAGCGGCCCGGTTTATGCGCTTAAAACATTTCAATATCGACCTTGGTTCTCAAATTTTTCTGGCTTGTTCCGATACTTCGCGGTTACGAATTTTAAACCTGATTTTGACCAACGGTGAAATGTGCATTACCGATCTGGAGCATATTCTGGAATTTACACAAACCAAAACCTCGCGCCATTTACTGTACCTCAAAAACTCCGGCATTCTTACTTCGCGTAAAATCAACCAATGGGCTTTCTATCAATTAAAAGAAGAAGTGTTTGATATTACCCGGCAGATTTTTCAGTTTTTAAGTCGCGACCCGGTATTGCAAAAAGACCAGCAGGTTTTTCAAACACTTTATACCAATCGGGAGTTATCGCTCAATAAACTTCAGATTAAACCTTTGAGCCAGCCTCGTTGACATGAAATATAAATGTATTCTGTTTGATTTAGACCACACCTTGTGGGACTTCGAAACCAACTCCACTTTAACACTGGCCGAATTATACGAAACACATCAGTTGCAAAACCGAGGCGTTAATCAGTTTGCCGATTTCAAAAAAGTTTTTTCCAGCATAAACACCGATTTATGGAACCGTTACGATGCCGGACTTATTAACCGCGATGAAATTCGGTTTCACCGATTCAAAAATATACTCGCACATTTTAACATCGTGGACGAAAAACTCTCCATGACCCTATCCGATGAGTATGTGCGGCAATCCCCAAAGAAAAGTGCATTAATGCCCAATGCGATTGAATCATTGGAGTATCTGGCAGCCCGCTATCACATGACTATTGTTACCAATGGGTTTGAAGAAATTCAGGGAACAAAACTCGCCTCTTCGGGTATTACACATTATTTTAAGAGTGTGATCACATCGGCAAGGGCCGGCTATAAAAAACCTGCCAGAGAAATTTTTGATTTTGCACTTGCTGAGAGTGGCTTTACCCATCAGCAAGCCATTATGATAGGTGATAATCTACAAACCGATATTGGCGGAGCCCGCAATGCTAATATCGATACGATCTATTTTAATCCCAATCGTTTAGTACACACCGAAACTGTAACACACGAGATTCACGATCTGAAGCAACTTATTGAGATTCTTTAAACCAACTTAATCGCATAAATTTGCGGCAGTCTTTGGTTTTAAGACTTTTGAACTTTAAACTCTATTACTATGTCAACCGGTTTTTTTCATGTCCCTGTTCCTAAAAACGAACCCGTATTATCATACGCTCCCGGCACCAAAGAGCGTGCGGCATTAAAGCAAGCACTTGCCGATGCCCGTGCCACAGTTGTGGATGTGCCCATGTATATTGGCGCTGAAGAAGTTCGATCGGGAAATAAAAAACCGCTCAACCCGCCACACGATCACAAACACCTGCTTGGATATTTCCACGAAGGAGATAAAAGTCATGTGGAACAAGCCATTAATGCCGCACTTGCCGCGAAAGAATTGTGGGCCGGCTTAAGCTGGGAAAATCGCGCAAGTATTTTTTTAAAAGCAGCCGACTTACTGGCAGGACCTTATCGTTATAAAATAAATGCAGCCACCATGCTCGGTCAAAGTAAAAATGCATTTCAAGCCGAGATTGATTCAGCTTGTGAATTGATCGACTTCCTGCGTTTCAATGTCTATTTCATGACAGAGATTTATAACGATCAGCCACAATCGTCTCCCGGAGTTTGGAATCGTATGGAGTACAGACCGTTGGAAGGATTTGTATTTGCACTAACACCATTCAACTTTACAGCTATTGCTGGAAACTTACCAACCAGTGCCGCCATGATGGGCAATACCGTTGTATGGAAACCCGCCAACTCGCAGATATATGCAGCTAACGTAATTATGCAAGTATTAAAAGAAGCCGGTTTACCAGATGGAGTAATTAATTTAATCTATGTAAGCGGGCCCGATGCTGGCGATGTAATCTTTAATCATAAAGATTTTGCGGGCATTCACTTTACCGGAAGCACCGGTGTGTTCCAAAACATTTGGAGGACAATCGGAAACAATATTCATAAATACCGGTCGTACCCACGTATTGTAGGCGAAACCGGTGGTAAGGATTTTGTGATCGCTCATAAAAGCGCTAATCCAAAAGAAGTATCAACAGCACTTTCGCGTGGTGCATTCGAATACCAGGGACAAAAATGTTCGGCAGCATCGCGGGCTTACATTCCATCTAACATTTGGGATGAGGTGAAGCAATACTTAATCGAAGACCTGAAGAGTTTTAAAATGGGGCCTACTGAAGATTTTGGTAATTTCATCAACGCTGTTATTGATGAAAAAGCCTTCAACTCCATTACGGGTTACATTGAGAAAGCACGGCAGAATCCGATGAATGAAATTATTGCCGGAGGTAAGTACGATAAATCAAAAGGTTATTTCATTGAACCAACCGTGGTTGTTACCAAAGATGCTTCATCGCTTACCATGTGCGAAGAAATTTTTGGACCGGTACTTACCATTTACGTTTATCACTCAGAAAACTTTGAGCAGACATTGGAGCTGGTAGATGCCACTTCACCCTACGCGTTAACGGGATCTATTCTGGCCAAAGACAGGTTTGCAGTTGAACTGGCTACTAAAAAATTAGTTAACGCTGCCGGTAACTTTTACATCAACGATAAACCAACCGGTGCAGTGGTTGGTCAGCAACCCTTTGGTGGTGCCAGGGGTTCGGGCACAAACGATAAAGCCGGAGCCAAAGTAAACCTGTTGCGTTGGGTAAGCATGCGCACCATTAAAGAAACATTCGTTACACCAACCGACTACCGGTATCCGTTTTTGGATAAAGAATAAATTTATCTCGATTCAAAATAAGAAGGGTCGTTTCAATATAGATGAAACGACCCTTTTGTTATTAAACTTTATTTCCGTACCACTTTATATTTCTTGAGAAATACATCAGCAAACCTATAATCAGCAACAAACCAATACTTCCAATCAACAAGCTGAAATCCTGCGCCTGAATAATGATGAAGATAAACGTATAAAAGGATACCATCAACAAACCAAACAACAACACCACCGATTTACTTTTCAAAAAACTGGTAGAATACAACGTGACCAATGCTGTTGTAGCGAGTGATGCAATCGCGTATGCTGCATTGTAACCCACCTGTTCCGAAAATGAAAGCAACAACGTGTAATAGATAATTAACGCTGCGCCAATTAAGATATACTGAAAAGGATGAATGCGGGTTTTGGTTGTTATCTCTACCAAAAACAAGGTTGTAAATGCAAGCAGAATAATTAAAACTCCATACTTTGCTGTGCGTGTACTTTTTTGATATTGATCGGCTGGGATCAACAAGCGAACGCCAAATTCAGAACCCGATAAGGTTTGATCGCGATCAACCCACTTTTGTGAGAAGGGTCGGTTAAACGAAAGTACTTTCCAGGATGCTGTAAAGCCTGAGTCTGTTACGGTGTGTTCGGGTAATAACTTGCCTTCAAAACTTGGCGATGGCCACAAACTGGTTGATGTAACTTCGGTGGATTTACCTGTAGGTACGAAGTATAAACTCTCGCTTCCTTTCAAACTTAGTTGCACATTAATGTGCATCGGCACTTCGGGGCGCGATTGCCACAACAAGGGTGTGATGATTCCACTAATTGTTCGTGAATCGGAAGTGCCAGCATTAGCATGATTATTTGCAAACTGTGCATACTGATTTACCGAAACACCAATATCACTTAATGGTTCGGATGAAAGTAGTACTTCACCGGATTTAACAACCGGATTTTCACCTATACCTCGCAAGTCAGAAATGCCATTCAGTAATACTGCTTCATTCCAATACACTTGTGTATCAGGAATGTTCGAGGTTGAAAAATCAGGAACGTCAAATTGCGCCTGCATATCGATGTTGCTTTTATACAACACGACTTCAAAAATTCCACGCTTGCGTACTTCGGTGGTGATATCACTCTTCACGCGATAATCTTCCGGTAAGAAATAAGCATAGTGTTCCGTTTCCATGATCTCCTCCACCTGCTTGCCCTCGTGCCAGGTTTTAACTTTTTCTTTTTTAACAAATGGAATCCGAACCACGGGACCCGACAGCATTTGCGGGCCCGACCATTTATCAGACACTTCGCGAATTACTTCATCGGCACGGTATTGCCTTTCGCGAATCAAATCTTCAATCCACGATGATGGAATGAGCAAGATTAAAATCAGAAAGCCAATAGAGAATAATTTTACCATGATGGATTCGGTGATCCATTGGTTAAAGCGTTCAAAAACGCTGAGGTTGGGAGTTGGTTGTGTTTCCATGTTTGTTTTGATTGAAAGTACTTTTAATTTAAAAGTGAATAGGTAAATTTTTTATCGTTTCTGTTGTTTGATCAATTCTTCCATAGCCTCGAGGTGTTTTTTAAAAGCGGTGCGCCCACGCTCTGTAATCTTATAGCGGGTATTCGGTTTACGCTCTACAAACGATTTATTGATTGAGATATATTTTTCACGCTCCAGCGCTTTCAAATGCGTAGCCAGGTTGCCATCGGTTGTCTCCAGCAATTCTTTCAAAGCATTAAAATCGTACGAATCATTGGCAACCAATACCGATACAATCTGCAGGCGTAACCGGTGTTCCAGAATTTTATCTAAACTATCGAACGGGTTTTTCATCGGTCGTATTTCTTGTACATCAGTGTACCGTACAAAATGTGCAGCACACCAAAACCCGCAGCCCAGAAAAATAATCCATAGCCAGGAAGCAATGCGCAAATAAGTCCCAGCACAATTTCAGAGTACCCCAGATATCGGATTTCATCGAACAGGTTGGCACTGGCATTTAACAAAGCTAAGCCATAAAATACAAGGCACGCAGGTGCAGCCACACCATAATGACCATGCCATAATAAAACGAGTATAAACAATGCACCGGTAACCAATGGAATGGCCAGGTTAACAACCAGCCGCTTGCTGGTGGCATTCCAAACCTGAACACCTTGCTTCTTTGCCTTTCTATCAGCAAGTACATAGCCAGTTATTAATGAAACAACCAAAACCAAAATGGCTATGCCTAATAGTTTTAAAATCACATCGTCAGCTTGCAGCGACTCCTGGCGATAACTAGTTGGGAAAAGTGGAAAATGAACCAAAAAATATGCTGCACCCGCTCCTGCTAATGCATACAACCCAGCCAATATTCCTGATAGGCCGCTAAGCGATAAGAATTTTACCGATCGTTCCATTAACTGGCGAATGGACTCAATATCTTTTTGGTAGGCTTCGTTTTGGCTCATACAAAAGTACTTTGTAATTCAAAGTTAGTGAACGTTTCAGTGTGCGAAAGGTTTTAGGTAAAAATTTATTGCTTATTTGGATTATTGAGGGGCAATCCAGTAATATTGCACTCCTAAATTTTAATTCTCCCTTAGCTCAGCTGGTTAGAGCATCTGACTGTTAATCAGAGGGTCCTTGGTTCAAGTCCAAGAGGGAGAGCAACAGAATCCCGCGAAAGCGGGATTTTTTGTTTTTAGTCCATTATCGTAAGGACCGATTTTCAGATCTCCGAACTACAATTTAAAATATTCGGTTGTAGCAATCGTCTTACAATTCACACTACTCTTACTATGTCGCAACCAAAAGCTAAAGTTTCACTTCGTTCTGTATTTAAAACCATTATCTGGCCCCGCAGAAAACTTATTTTCATTGGCCTGATTTTAATCATCATCAGTCGCGCAGCTGGTTTAGTACCACCGTGGGCCACCAAACCATTTATGGACGATATCCTGGTAAACCGCGACATGGATAAGTTACCCTTGTTATTGGGTGCGCTTACTATCGCCATATTAATACAAGCTGTTACATCCTATATCCTCACCATTATTTTAAGCGTAGAAGCTCAACACCTGATTTCGGAGTTACGTGCTAAAGTGCAGAAGCATCTATTGCGTTTACCGATTCGTTTTTTTGATAATCAAAAATCCGGGGCACTGGTATCGCGTGTGATGAACGATGTAGAAGGTGTGCGCAACCTGGTGGGTACCGGGCTGGTGCAATTGGTGGGTGGTGTTCTCACCGCACTGCTATCCGTTGGTTTCCTAATCTACATCAATCCGTGGATGACATTATTTGTTTTGTTACCCATGTCCATCTTTGGCATAATCACCCTCAAAGCATTTTCAATTATCCGTCCGGTTTTTCGCGAACGCGGAAAAATTACAGCCGATGTAACCGGAAGGCTTACCGAAACTCTGAATGGTATTCGGGTTATAAAAGGTTTTAATGCCGAACCTCAAGAGATTAAAGTATTTGAAAGCGGAGTGGATAAACTTTTTAACAACATTAAAAAGAGTTTAACCAGTACCAGCTTTGTAACCAGTGCCGGAACATTTTTAGTGGGCCTTGCCAGTGTAGGCATTATGGGTTTGAGTGGTTACTTTGAATTAAGTGCCGGAGATTTTTTGCAGTTTACCATGTTTATGGTGTTTATGATTGCACCCATTGTACAAATGAGTAACATCGGCAGCCAGCTAACCGAGGCCTTTGCGGGATTAGATCGTACTGAGGAGTTAATGAACATGCCCGTAGAAGATGATGGTACCGTACGCACGGTGGAGATTGGTAAAATTAAAGGCGACTTCGAGTTTAAGGACGTATCATTTGCGTACGAAGAAGGCAAACCGGTTTTAAAAAATATTTCATTCTCCGCTCCTGCCGGTAGCGTTACGGCTTTGGTAGGAACTTCCGGCTCTGGTAAAACTACAATCGCTGGTCTGGTGGCAACCTTCTTAAATCCCGATAGTGGAACCATTACGCTTGACGGCATTGATCTTTCTAAAGTTTCGTTGAACAGTTATCGCAGCCAGTTAGGTGTGGTGTTGCAAGATGATTTTTTGTTTGAAGGTACCATTCGCGAAAACATTTTATTTCCAAGGCCAAATGCCACGGAAGAAGAATTACAACAATCTGTAAAAGCAGCTTTTGTAAATGAGTTTACCGATCGCTTTGAAAAAGGGCTGGACACTGTTATTGGTGAACGTGGTGTAAAACTTTCAGGTGGGCAACGACAACGTATTGCTATCGCGCGCGCCATTCTTGCAAACCCGCGCATTTTGATTTTAGATGAAGCAACTTCAAACCTGGATACCGAAAGCGAAAGCTTTATTCAGGAAAGTTTAAAAACATTGATGCAAGGCCGCACCACCTTTGTAATTGCTCACCGGTTAAGCACCATCCGGCAGGCTAATCAAATACTGGTAATTGAAACCGGGCAGATTCAAGAACGTGGCACCCACGATGAGTTGATCGCCACGCAAGGGCGGTATTATCAACTCTATACTTACCAGGCTCGCATTTAGCAACCGATTAAGGTAACAATGCCGGTAACTATAGGAAGCAGTTGACAATTGACAACCCATCTATTGTCAACTGTCAACTATTAGTCGATCGCTCCATGAAAAACGACATAATGTCCGTTTTTCAGAAGAAATTTTATCGAAAGCAGACAAATAGTCTTAAAAAATAGGTCAAAAGCCCATCGGCATACTTTTCCCTAAAGAGGTTTACGTGACTTTAAAATACATGTTGAACCTTAAAAAATTAAAATTATGAGCATCATCCGTTATAACGCCAACGACTTTGTGCCAACATCATTCAGTGCTTTGGTTGATCGTTTCTTTAACGATTCTATTACCCGTGCCGGTGGTTCTACCTTCGTTCCAAAAACCGATGTAGTTGAAACCGCCAATGCCTATGAAGTACACCTGGCGCTGCCTGGGGTTAACAAAGAAGACTTCAACATTGAAGTAAACGATAACTACCTTACCATTAGCGGTGAGCGCAAGTTTCAGAATGAGAAAAAAGACAAAAACTATCATGCCATCGAAACGCATTATGGTTCTTTCAGTCGTTCGTTCACCCTTCCTGAAAATATCGATGCTTCAAAAATCAACGCGAAGTATAACAACGGTATCCTGGAAGTAACCATTCCGAAGGACGAAAAGAAAGTTTTAAAGCAGACAATTAAAGTCAGCTAATAGAAAGTGGGGTTAGGTTTAGGTCAGGCGTTCTTCCGGAAACGGAGGAACGCTTTTTTTGTAGTTCTACGAATTGCTATCAAAAAAAAAACGTTTTTAGTTCTTGAGTTTATAGCATTAGCCGTACCTTACCTGTAAAGAGATGGTATGAAGCGTTCGTTACTGATTCTATTGGTTGCCTGTTCGGCATTTATAGGAGCCATTACCGGTTCCATTTTTACTTTAAAATATTATGATGGCGGCCCAACGTACAACTCCATTGAAGACCGGCAGAATCTGAGGCTTACCAATTATTCCGTTGATTCCGCTCGTTACCGGAATCCGGCACCCATTAATTTTGAAGCGGCAGCAAAACTGGTTACTCCGGCAGTGGTACATGTGCGTACTATCTATGGTGGTGGCAGGTTTAGCCTTAATGCCCTGGAACAGTATCTTAATCCACATGCACGATCGTCAGGTTCGGGGGTAATTATTTCAGATGATGGTTATATTGTTACCAATCACCATGTTATTGAAGATGCCACCTCCATTGAAGTTGTATTGAATAACAACCAACGATTTTTTGCCAAGCTGGTAGGCCAGGATCCAACAACCGATCTGGCCCTTCTTAAAATCAAAGCCCGCAATCTTCCGTTTGTGCAGTATGGAAACTCTGATACAATTATTACAGGCGAATGGGTACTGGCCATTGGCAATCCGTTTGATCTTAATTCAACCGTAACAGCCGGTATAGTAAGTGCCAAGGCCCGAAACATTGGTATCTTGGGCGATAGAAATAATTTACAAGTAGAATCTTTTATACAAACCGATGCAGCCGTTAACCCTGGCAACAGCGGAGGTGCATTGGTCAATCTGAAAGGTGAATTGATTGGAATCAACTCTGCCATTGCTACAGCCACCGGCAATTACAATGGTTATTCTTTCGCAATTCCGGTAAGCCTGGTTAAAAAAATTATGGACGACCTGCTTGAATTTGGTTCCGTACAGCGTGGTTTATTAGGAGTACAGATAGCCGATGTTACAGCCGACCTTGCTGAAAATCAAAACCTGAATGTAGTTCAAGGCGTATTTGTACGATTTGTAAACAAAGGTAGCGCAGCCGAAGCATCAGGCCTTGAATCGGGCGATGTGATTGTTGCAATCGATAATCATTCCGTGGCCGGGGTTTCAGAATTGCAAGAATGGGTTGCCCGTAAACGACCGGGCCAATCGGTAATGGTAAAATTTATTCGCAATGGAGTTGAAAAAGAAGTATTATCAAAACTCAAAAACTTTGAAGGATCAGAAGCAGTGCGCGAACGGGATGTTCGTTATGAAATAGAAGGCGCATACTTTGAAGATGTATCGTATTCTAAATTAAATGAATTAAACCTGGATGGTGGAGTGCTCGTGAAAAAATTAGAACCGGGCAAATGGAAAACTGCGGGGATCAAAGAAGAACTGATAATTACACACATTGATAAAGTAGCTATTGATAACGTGAAAGATCTAAATCGAGTCATGGAAATGAAAAAAGGTGGTGTATTGATTGAAGGTTTGCTGCATGGTGAAAAGCAAACCTTTGGGCTGGAGTGGTAAACTTCTTAGTTTTACACATTTCTTCTACCTATGAAAAATTTCGGCATCGCAGAATCACTTACAAAACTTGGTATTAAAAAATCGAACCCCGGCACAGCTACCGGCCAAACATGGTTGCGCTCAAAAGGCAAAGCACTTGTTTCTTTTTCGCCTGTAGATGGCAAGCGAATTGGCACCGTTCAGGCAACCGATGAAATCGTATTCGAAAAAGTAGTGAAGCAGGCTCATGCTGCTTTCTTACAATGGCGGTTGGTACCAGCTCCTAAACGCGGAGAAGTAGTGCGCCAGGTTGGCGAAGCGCTGCGTAAATACAAAGAACCGCTCGGCAAACTTGTTTCTTACGAAATGGGTAAATCTTATCAGGAAGGTTTGGGCGAAGTACAGGAGATGATCGACATCTGCGATTTCGCAGTTGGACTTTCACGACAATTGCATGGACTAACCATGCATTCGGAACGTCCGCAGCATAGAATGTATGAACAATACCATCCGCTGGGTGTGGTGGGAATTATCTCAGCCTTCAATTTTCCAGTAGCGGTGTGGGCATGGAATGCCATGATTGCCTGGGTATGTGGCGATACCTGCATTTGGAAACCTTCTGAAAAAACTCCGTTATGTGCCATCGCGTGCCAGAATATTATTAATTCCGTCTTTAAAAAGAATGGTGTACCCGAAGGTGTTAGCTGTATTGTAAATGGCGATTATAAAATAGGGCAACAGTTATCGGCACACGAACAGATTCCACTTGTATCGGCAACCGGAAGTACACGTATGGGCAAAGCCGTTGGTAAAACAGTTGCCGAACGCCTGGGCCGCGCGCTATTGGAGTTGGGAGGTAACAATGCCATTATTATTTCTGAACATGCCAACCTGGAGATGTCTATTCGCGGTGCATTGTTTGGTGCAGTTGGTACTGCTGGTCAGCGATGTACCACTACCCGAAGGCTCATCATCCACGAAAGTGTGTATGAATCCGTAAAGGAAAAGTTAAAACAAGCCTACAAGCAATTAAGTATCGGCAATCCGCTGGACCCAACTAATCATGTTGGGCCTTTGATTGATACCCTGGCAGTAAGGGCATATCGCAATGCATTACAACAAGTAAAAGCTGCAGGCGGAAAGTTTGTGGTGCCGGGTGGAGTAGTAAAAGGAAAGGGATTTGAATCGGGCTGTTATGTGAAGCCAGCCATTGCTGAGGTGAAAAATAATTTTGAAATCGTACAACACGAGACCTTTGCTCCTATTCTTTACCTGATTAAATACAAAACCATAGAGGAAGCGATCGCTTATCAAAATGGTGTAAAGCAAGGTTTGGCTTCGGCCATTATGACTACGCACATGCAGGAGATGGAAAAGTTTTTGTCGCATGCCGGTTCTGATTGTGGAATTGCGAATGTAAATATTGGCACCTCGGGCGCAGAAATTGGCGGTGCTTTTGGAGGCGAAAAAGAAACCGGTGGTGGCCGCGAATCGGGTTCGGATGCATGGAAAGCCTATATGCGCAGGCAAACCAACACCATCAACTTCGGAAACTCATTACCACTGGCACAGGGTATTAAGTTTGATGTGTAGTTTCGGGTTGCAAAAAAGTTGTAATAGGGTTATCTTTAGAATCTTACTTTTACATCAGCCATGGCCGATCCAAAATACCGTATCGTAATGCTCATTGACGACAATGAGATTGATAACCTGATCAATCAAAAAATGATTGAGGCGGCCACAATAACCCAGCATATTTACACGCACACCGGGGCAAAAAGCGCTATAGAGTTTTTACGCAACATCGAAAAACTTGAAGTTGCTAATGAGGTATTGCCCGACCTTATTTTTCTGGACATAGATATGCCTTTAATGGATGGCTTCCAGTTTTTGGATGAGTTTGAGAAGTTCGGATCGTTGGTTAAAAAGAAGTGTAAAATTGTAATGCTTACATCCTCTATCAACCCACAAGATTTTAACAAATCGAAAAAATACCTTTTCGTGAAGCAATACCTTAACAAACCGCTTTCGCACGAAAGTATTATGAGTATTACCGTGTAATTAGTTACTGGTTTCTGGTTGCCGGTAAAGTTGAACAACCGATACCGTTTCACCAACTCACCACCCTATTCCATAATCTTCACCATGGTTGCTGGAGCCACCCCAGAAACTTCCATGCTCCCAATCAAAGTAGATGGCATTAATGGGGCCGCTGGTGCGATCATCAAAACGTAAGCGATAGCCCATGCCTTGTAAGGCTTTTCGCACATACGGTGGTGTACTATCGTGCAGCAGCATGTTACCATACTTAGGCTTGCGATCTTCTCCACCCAATGATAACCACAGTTGATCGGTATTCATATTAGGTGCTTCGGTTGCTTCTTGCACGGTCATTCCAAACTCCACCACATTCAAAAAGAATTGCAATAAGTTTTGGTCTTGTGTATCGCCACCTTGCACCGCAAATGATAAAAATGGTTTACCATCTTTAAGAGCCAATGTTGGTGTTAACGTTACACGAGGTCGTTTGCCGGGCTCCACTACGTTGTATGGATTTTCTTTCGGGTCGGTAACAAAACTTTGCATGCGCTGGCTTAAGCCGATTCCGGTTTTGCCGGCAATACAAGCCGGATTCCAGCCACCGCTGGGTGTAATGGAAACAACCCAACCTTCTTTGTCGGCTGCTTCTACAGAAGTAGTACCAAGAAATACCTGGTTGAGATAATCTTCTGAAAGCGGTGAAGTATAGGTTGTGTTTGAAGCTTGCGACCATTGTTTCAAGTAGTCCTTATAGGGATTGGTTTTTCCTTCAAAGGGATAAGGATCACCCGGGCCGGTTTTGGTATCGTTGCGTTCCCAGTTAATAGCTTTTACTCTTTCTTTGGCATACTCCTTCGAGAGCAAACCTTTAATGGGTTCTTCCGGAGCAAAGTACGGATCGCCATAATAAAAATCGCGATCGGCAAACGTAAGATTCATTACCTGATAAAGAGTATGAATGTACTTTGCAGAATTAAAGCCCATCGCTTTCAGGTCAATGTTCTCCAACATATTTAAGGCTTGCAACATGACCGGGCCCTGCGTCCACTGTTGCATTTTATAAACTTCAATGCCCTTATAGTTTACACTCAATGGTTCTTCGGTAATCACCTTCCAGTTGGCTAAATCTTTTTCGGTAATCAAACCACCTTGCTCTTGTGTACCGCGTGCAATTTCTTTTGCGATGTCGCCTTTATAAAATCGATCGTAGGCTGCATAGATTGCTTCCTTACGCGATTTACCTTTCTTCAGTGCCTGTTGCTCAGCTTCCACCAATTTTTGAAGTGTGGCCAATAAATCTTTTTGTACAAAAATTTCACCGGCTACCGGAGCTTCCCGCTTTTCACCCAAATGCGGAAGAAAAATCGCTTTTGAATAGGGCCATTGTTTTATCCTTTCTTTCTGACCTTCAAAGCTATTGGCCGTTTGTGCTTCAATGGGGTAACCCTCGGCCAATTGCATAGCCGGAGTTAATACATCTTTCAAACTTAAAGTTCCATACTCAGCCAGCATTACCATTAAACCGCCCGGTGTGCCCGGTGTTACTGCTGCCAACGGGCCATACTGTGGCGGATAGTTCATACCCTTGCCTTTAAAAAAATCGGCTGTAGCCCCGGTGGGTGCAACACCCAATGCATTAATGGCTATTACTTTTTTTGTTTTGGGATTGTAGATGAGGGCCTGTGTTTCACCTCCCCAACTCAATACATCGAACATGGTGCACGTAGCTGCAAGCATGGCACACGATGCATCAACCGCATTGCCGCCCTTCGAAAAAATCATAGCCCCGGCAGTAGCTGCTAATGGTTTGCCGGTTATTGCCATCCAATGCTTACCATGCAGTGGAGGCTTTTGGGTGGTAACAGGTAAGTTGTTGAACGATTGGGCTAGCGTTACATTAACAAACCCGAACATCAGCATACCAAGGAGAAGATTTTTTCTGTTCATTTTATTAAAGGTTTAGGATGCCAACACGGTTGCCACATAATTAGGCAACAATTAATTACTTTTAGTTGGTGGTTAAAGGTACAATAACCGAAAGCCATAATGAAATACGAGCGTACCGAATGATTAGAACGTTCCACTAACGGAAAAAGAATGCATACAGAATTGATTACACGATTTTATACGGCCTTTCAGCAACGCAACTGGCAAACCATGAACAGTTGTTACCATGCCGAAGCTGCATTTTACGATCCGGCTTTTCGCAATCTGAACAGCAAGGAAGTACGCGCCATGTGGCACATGTTGTGTCTGAATGCCCGCGATTTCTCATTAACCTTTTCGGATGTAAAGGCAGATGAAAAAGCGGGGCAATGCCGGTGGATTGCCTCCTACACATTCAGCAAGACAGGCAGAAATGTAACAAATGACATTCGTGCAGCCTTTACCTTTAAAGGTGGGTTAATTCTTACACATAACGATACCTTTGATTTATGGAAATGGAGCCGGCAGGCATTGGGGGTAAGTGGTATTTTGCTTGGCTGGTCTGCCCTGATTCAGAATAAAGTGAATGACAATGCACGCAAAAGTCTGGCCCGGTTTATAGCCGAACACCCCGAATACCAATAGCCTGAAAAAAGTGTCGGAATTGGCGCGATTTCGAGGATAATTCAAAAAAACTATTACCTTTGGTTAGTTAATGAGATAATTCCCACCTGAAAGTAGTCCACTAATCGTGTTATTTATTGGCAGGCCTTATTGAGTTAGCAAGAACATTTATCACTTAATTTCAAAAAACAAAAATGAACATTTATGTAGCCAACATTCCCTGGAAGGCATCCGAGGAACAACTGAAACAACTATTTGCCGAGTACGGTGAAGTAAGCTCAGCGAAAATTATTATGGACAAAGTTACCCAGCGCAGCCGGGGATTTGGTTTTGTAGAGATGGCCGATGATACAGCCGGTCGTGCGGCAATTTCCGGTTTAAATGGTTTCGACTTTTTAGGAAAAGTATTGGTAGTAAACGAGGCTCGTCCTCGCGAAGAAGGTGGCAACCGTGGCGGTGGTGGTCGTGGTGGCTATCGCGGTGGTTATAACAAAGACTAATCTAAACAAATTGATAACGAACAAAGCCATGCGAAAGCGTGGCTTTGTTGTTTTATAGCTGGTGAAGACTTTCCAGGTCTTTCTACATCTGCCTCAACCTGGAAGGTCTAACGCAAAAGAAATATACTCCGCTCCTGCTCATACGTTAACGTTAGCCGATGCATAGCCCGCGTACACGCTATGTAGAGCATACGTCTGTCAATGTCTGATCTATAGTTTTTAGCCGATACAAACGGAACCAACACTTCATCAAATTCCAGACCTTTGGATAAGTGCACGGTGGTAACAACAATCCCACTGGAGAAATTGGTACTATCGGGAGTAAGCAGGTGAATGGGCCTCATCCCCTGCCACTTCTCCACAGGAGAAGGGGTTCTTAGTTTTTCATAAAGTATCTCCGCTTGCTGTTGGGTCTTACAAATAATACCCATCGATTGATTTACCGAACCTGCGAATTTTAAACATGCCTGGTAAATGCCCTCCACCTCAGCATCGGCAGATGCGAAGCCCAAAACCTGTGGTATTTCGCCATGACGTTCCATCGCAATCAGATTTTCATTCGGGCTTATGCGTAAGGAAAACTGTGTAATCTCCCAGGTAGAACGATAACTGCGGAACAACTTTACAATATCACCTTGCGGGAATACTTGTTCAATACCCTCCGCTGACGATGCGCTGTAGGGATTAACGGGTTGATTCACATCGCCCAGAATAGTTTTCTTACACTTAAACACGCGCGACAGTACCGAATATTGTACCGGTGTGTAATCCTGCATCTCATCTACCAGCAGGTGTTTGATGTGATCATAACTTTGAATACCCTCTAACCGAATCTTGCAATAGATTAATGGAAATACATCGGCAAATTCTAGTTTCATGCCGTGCATCATGCGAAACATTTCTGGTTTACCAATCCAATCGTAAAAACCTTTATATACATCAAACGCACTGCGAATGTTAAACATACGTGGTACCAACTCCCACACCTTAGCTTTTTCGCCACCACTTAACTTGCGGTTAGCTCCGTTGCGAATGTATTGCAAAACCTCTTTCGCCACTTCCGGAATGCGCTTGCCCATCGGCATGCGACTCCACGATCTGAACTTTTCAATCACAAACGGAAAAGGCACCACCACGCCTGCAACCTTCAAATCCATCGGCTGGAATGAATTGTTCTCAAGATGAATAAAATATTTATTCAGTTGACTGAGAAACTCAAACGATGATTTAAACCGGATGCGTTCAATAAACTCTGGATGCGGATGGTCAAGTAAACTCGCCACCTGTTGAAAGAAAGTCTGGAAGGGAAATTTATTTTCAAGCAGTTCGTTCGCTAATTCTTCCATACCCGTTTCCGGAATGTACTCCTCACCTAATTCGGGCAACACGTTACTGATGTAATCGGCAAATACTTTATTGGGCGATAAGATTAAAATATCTTTTGCCTTAATGGTATCGCGAAAGCGATATAATAAAAACGCAATGCGATGCAGTGCGATGGATGTTTTACCCGAACCCGCAACACCTTGAATGATCATAACCGAAGCGGTTTCGTTTCGGATAATCTGATTTTGATCGCGTTGAATGGTGGCCACGATGTTCTTCATCTTATCGTCAGCCGATTTGCTCAATTCTTTTTGTAAAACATCATCCAGAATGCTTACGGAGTTCTCAATCATAAACTCCATACGACCATCGCGGATTTTGTATTGACGCTTTAATAAAATATCTCCCGCGAATTTCCGATTTAAGGTTTCATAAACGGCTGGGCCCAATTCAAAATCATAAAACAAGGATGATACAGGCGCACGCCAATCAAAAATATAATTCACTCGCTTGGCATCATCGGTAAACGTAGCCAAGCCAATGTAGATGGGAGCTGCTTCTTTATCATGCTGCGATTTAAAATCAATCCGACCAAAGTAAGGTGATTGAATCAGCTTCAATAGCTTACGCCTCCGTTCCACAGCCGACTCGCCTGTAGTAACCATGCGATCGATGGATTGGCCCGAAGCAACATGGTCAGCCTCATCCATGCCACTTTGGTTTTCAAAAATGTACTGCTTCTTTTCGCGCAATTCTTCGGAATATTCGCGTACGCGCGTTTCCATTCGACTGATTGCACGCGCCAATCGCTCCTTTATTTCTTCCAGGTATTGTCGTTCGTCTTGTTCTGTAGGGTTTAGCATGCTGACTCCGTCCAAATTAAACAGTAAAGGTACGGGAAAGAATCTGAATGACTGGCTGCAATGATTGGCAATAATCCAAGGTGAAAATTAAATTCGGTTAAGCTTGTGCGATTTGCTTGAGTTCATGATATCAATAAATAAATCATATAAATACCGGCTGTTAAAAAATAAGTTTGTTACCGATGATGCTACACGTAAACCAATAGATTATCCGGTAACGAATATGCTGATGCTGGTGGTGAAGGAGTAAGTAAACTGTTACCGTACCATTAGTCCAAATCGCAATCGTTAGAAATTAAATTCTCCCTTCTGCTATGTAAACAAATTGTTAAGGTCAAAACTATTTGATGCAGCGGTTCGTTAGCTTAATCATGAAGATGGATAAGACTTTGTTGAGAAAATCGCAAAGCCGGGTGGCTACCAAAATGCGCGAGCAGGATTTCGAAAAACTTTCTGTTTTTATTATCCACACACTTGAGCGTGCCGGGCAGGCAGGTGTTACCTTGCACGATCTTGTTTTGAAAGCACAAGAAAAATTCAATGCTGACTTCCACGGTAACGTGAGTTGGTATCTGTTGGAGGTTAAGTATGACCTCGAACTTCGGAAAATAATAACCAAAACGCTCTCGCCTCAACGCGAACAAATTATTACCCTTAACCCCGACAGTGATAAAAAGTGGTGGTTTAATTAGTTGGCGTACAGCGTCCATTTTTTTAACAACCCAAGCCTCAAACATTTGTCAGATAAAAATAAAGCCATCCGGTAAATCGGATGGCTTTTGTACCTAAGGCCGGAATCGAACCGGCACGCCCGAAGGCACACGATTTTGAGTCGTGCGCGTCTACCAGTTCCGCCACTCAGGCCTTAATCATCTGGCCTCTACCATCCCGATAGCTATCGGGACAGGCATTAAAAAACTGTTTAGTACTGGCAAAACTTCTAAACAGGGGAGCAAAGATGTGCAAATCTTGGTTTTTGCCAAAATCACAACTCAATAAATTTCTCTAACGAAAAAGCCTGCGTGCGTTCGGAAAAAAGCGTTTTCACCCGCCCCCAAACCTTACCAAACAACTCCGATTTACGGTAGTTCTCAAGACTTTGGGCATCAACCCAATGGCTGAGGGTTACGTAACAATTTGCATCGTCAGCATCCTTTAACAATTGCAGGTGCATACAACCCGGAAAATTGCGAATCGCAACCTTATTAACTTCAAAAATTTCCAGAAACTCCCCTACTCCAGCTTCTGTAAAATGCATGCGTACTATTCGGATTATCATAGTCTTTTAGTAGTTAGTCTTTAGTCAAGAGTCAAGAGTCAATAGTCATTAGTAGTACCCAAGACTAACGACTCAGGACTAATGACTAACGACTCAAGACTATATACTAATGACTCAGGACTATGACTCATCAAAAGTAACATTAACCGGGCTATCGTATTGTAAACCCAACAACTCGCTGGCGTTGCCTTTGTAAATGCCAATCTCCAAAAGTCCCAGACTATTAAAAATCAAAAAACAATCGCCCTGTTCAGTTTGAAAGTAATTGGTGTGTATCCGCCTGAATTTTTCACCACCAACTTGTATTGTGTAGTTACGGCCTTTGGTTAAAATATCAAAATCGACTTTATTAATATTGGTAATCAGGTTTCCATAGTTATCAACGCGTATCACATGGCCAGCAATAATTTTTCGGGTGGCTTTTACTTGCCGGTTCAACATTTTAAGGAAAGTTTCAATTGGCTTGCCTACTTTAGTTAAGGGTTCGCCCGCTCCTAATTGTGCTGCTACCGGGGCCAGTATGTCCTTTTCAGGAAAGGTTGATTCCTGAGCCACCAGTTGCACGACCTGCTGATGGGGCTGGTCGCTTATTAAGCCAAGGAGTCCATTATCAGCACCTACAAAAAAATGATCTTCCAATTGCAACGCTATATAGCCGCCCTCGCGGTTACCAGTTGAATTGACACCTACTAAATGAATGGTGCCTTTCGGGAAATCGCGAAACACCGATTTTAACACATAAGCGCCATGGGCAATATCGCATGCCATAATAGAATGGCTGATATCTATTATGGTTACGCTTGGGTTAATACTGATAATTCTGGCTTTGATGGCCCCTGCATAATGATCGCTGCCTCCGCTATCGGTAAGAAGAGTTATAATCGCCATTCGGGTAGTTAGCGTTTTGGCTTGGGCCAGTTTTTTTTACTTTTACAACAACAAAATTAGTGATTTCAACCACTTTGCTTCATTGATAGAAAAAACCATTACACTGGAAGATGTTTCGCTCACCGACTTTCTGGGAGTTGAAAACAAAAACATCAGCGAGTTGGCAGCTGCCTTTCCAAAAACTAAAATCATTTCGCGTGGCAACGAAATTTTAGTGCGTGGCGAAGCACCCGATCTGATTCAGATAACGGATGTTCTTAATTCGCTGATCGACCACTTTCATCAATTCGGACGCATTACCGAAGAGAATGTGCGTGGCTACATTGCACAGGAGCAGCAAGAGTTTGTACCTGAAGATTCGCCCGATGGTATTATACTATATGGAACCAAAGGCTCGCCCATAAAAGCTAAAACTGTAAACCAGCAAAAATTAGTGAAAGCTGTGCGCGAGCACGACCTGGTGTTTGCCCTCGGGCCGGCCGGTACCGGCAAAACTTTTGTTTCGGTAGCTATGGCGGTAAAGGCTTTGAAAAATAAACAGGTAAAGAAAATTATTATTACCCGCCCGGCAGTGGAGGCGGGTGAAAACCTGGGGTTCCTTCCGGGAGATTTGAAGGAAAAAATTGATCCGTACCTGCGCCCGATTTACGATGCACTAAACGATATGGTACCGTTCGAAAAACTGAAGTATTACATGGAGCGCGAGATTATTGAAATTGCACCCCTTGCCTATATGCGCGGCCGCACACTCAATAATGCCTTTATTCTGTTGGATGAGGCACAGAACACTACACCCATGCAAATGAAAATGTTTCTTACACGCATGGGCCCCGATTCTAAAATGATTGTAACGGGCGATACTTCACAAATTGATTTGCCATCCAACCAACGTTCGGGCCTAAAAGAAGCGGTGCGCATTTTAAATCAGGTAAAAGGAATTGGGTTTGTGGAATTAAATGAGCGCGATGTAGTGCGGCATAAATTAGTACGCGATATTATTGAAGCCTACGGAAAAGAAACACCACACACTAACTAAACTTACAAATGCCAGCTTATATCATTGCCGAAGTTTCCATTCATAATCCTGCGGAGTATGAAGACTATAAAAAACTTACTCCCGGTTCTTTAAAAAACTTTCAGGGTAAGTTTATTGTGCGCGGTGCCAAAACCGAATGTCTGGAAGGCGATTGGAAACCCGAAAGGATTGTAGTGCTTGAATTTCCAACAGTAGCATTAGCCAAAGCGTGGTGGGCATCGGAAGAATATGCACCTGCCAAAGCCTTGCGCCAACGCACTGCCCACGCCAAAATGCTTTTGGTAGAAGGTTACCAACCCGGATAGTTTTAATACGGTAATTTATTAAATTCACTTTATGCAAAAGTGGGTTCCGTATGCCATGGTACGTATTACCCTATGCCTGGTGGCTGGTATTCTACTCGCTATCTATCTACCCGAAATACTGAGTACAAAAACAGTTTCCATACTGCTACTTTGTTTTGCCGCATTAGCTTTGGTGTTTTGGTGGGCAAGTCGCAAGAATAAAAAACTAAAAACCGTTTTCGGATTTACTTCGCTTATTTCGTTAATCATTTTTGGATTTGCTCACCTCCAGCAAAATACATTTAGCAACCAGCCCGATAACCTGATTCATATTGATGGCATAACTGCTTACGAGTGCGTGGTACGCAGTGCTACTGAATCAAAAACAAATTCGTGGAAATTTTATGTGGAGATCGTTCAAATAAAAAAAGAGACATGGCAACCAGCCACCGGCAAGGTAGTTGTGTATGTTTCGAAAAAAACAATCGATAAAATTCCGTGGTTGTATGGCGATCATTTAATCATCAAAGGCACTCCGCAAAAACTTAGACCACCGGCTAATCCCAACGAGTTCGACTATAAACGCTTTCTCAGTTTTAAAAACGTTTATCATCAGCAATTTGTAAAAGCTAATCAGATACAATTTGTCTCGCATCCTGCCCGTAAGGGATTTACTTATTACTCACACCGCGTACGCGATTGGGCAAGAGACATTATTGAATCCTCAATAAAAGGTGATCAGAATCAAGCGGTAGCCATGGCGCTAATTTTAGGTGTAACCGAAGGTATTGATAATGAACTGTTAAGTGCATACGCTGCCAGTGGAGCCATGCACGTGTTGGCTGTGTCGGGGATGCACGTAGGCATTATTTACGCAATCATTTTATTTTTATTTAAGCCCATCAAAAAGTACCGATGGAGTTCATGGCTGGTAGCAGTCTTAAGTATTTTTTTATTGTGGTCCTTTGCATTTATGACCGGGCTTTCACCATCGGTTTTGCGGGCCGTTACCATGTTCTCGTTTGTTGCATTAGCCAAACCTTTGGGTTGGCGTACCAATATTTATAACACGTTAGCCACTTCGGCCTTCATTTTATTGTTGTACGATCCATACCTCATCATGTCGGTTGGGTTTCAACTATCGTACCTGGCCGTATTAGGAATAGTTTACCTACAACGCCCTATCTATAATTTATGGATTATAGATAACGGGTTGGGTAACTGGGTTTGGAAAATTACCAGCATCTCTATTGCCGCACAAGTTGCCACGTTTGCATTGGGCATGTTATACTTCCATCAGTTTCCGGTTTACTTTCTGGTTTCCAACTTATTTGTAATTCCACTTTCAACAACGGTATTGATTGGTGGTATTTTATTATTAGCCTTCAGTTGGATTCCGCCCGTAGCCAATTTATTTGGTTGGGCCCTGCAAGCACTAATTGACTTATTGAACTGGACGGTTACAACAACCGAAAAATTACCCTTCAGTATAATAAGCGGCATTCATGTAACCACATTTCAATGTTGGCTTATTATGGGAATTTTACTTTCGCTGATTATGATGCTGGAATACCGTAAAAAGAAACTGGTTTGGCTCACGACTTTACTCTGTACAGTACTAATCCTATCGCAGGTTCAACATCTGCACCACAATCTCAACACGCAGCAGTTTGTAGTTTATAGTATTTCAAACCACAGCGCTATGGAATGGATTAGCAACGGAAAAAGTTACTACCGTGCCGATAGTGTGTTATTGCAAGATGCAGAACGCACCCGCTTTCACATTCTTCCCAACCGACTTCAGCATGGAGTAAAAGAAACGCTTCAAGAAATACCCTTCGAAAAAAAATATCCAGGCTATTCGTTATTTCAATGGCATAACCATACTGTTGCTGTATTGAATAAAAACAAACAACCACCACCCGTGCCCGTAGATTTTCTAATCATTAGCCACCAGGCACTTTCGCTTCGCGATACCAGTAAGCTATCAGCCATATCCAAAATAATATTAGATGGTACCAACAGCAGCGCGTATATTGCCCGGTGGAAGTTGGCCCAACAAAACAAACCGTGGCAGGTACATGCCGTAAGTGATGATGGCGCTTTCATTCTAAACAATCCATAACATGAGTTTTGTACTTTATACCGTTACCGATAAAATTGCCTACATCACCCTCAATCGTGCTGAAAAAAGAAATGCACTGAGTCCGGAGTTGGTGACAGAATTAAAAGAGGCATTCAGCAAAGCAGAGCAGGATACGCTGGTAAAAGCTATTGTATTAAAAGCAAATGGTGAATCATTTTGTGCCGGGGCTGATCTGGAGTATCTTCAACAACTTCAAAATTTTTCGTTTGAAGAAAACCTGGCTGACTCAAATCATCTGAAAGAGTTATTCCTGAAAATCTATACATTAAAAAAAGTAGTAATTGCCCAGGTGCAAGGGCATGCCCTGGCAGGTGGTTGTGGACTGGCCACTGTCTGTGATTTTACTTTTTCTGTACCCGAAGCAAAGTTTGGTTATACCGAAGTTCGCATCGGGTTTATTCCCGCCTTGGTCTCCGTATTTTTGATACGTAAGATCGGAGAACAAAAAGCGCGACACTTATTGCTTACCGGGGAAATTATCAAAGCAGACACTGCGCTGGCTTACGGTATGATTACGGAAGTTGTTCCTGCTGGCGAACTTGAAAACCGTGTAAATCAATTTGCGCGAGTGCTAATCGCGCAAAACTCCACACAAAGTATGCAATTAACCAAGCAACTGATTCACGAAGTGCAAAACCTTTCGTTGATCGAGGCACTGAACCTGACGGCCAATCAAAATGCCAAAGCCCGCGCTACGGATGATTGCAAAAAAGGGATTGCTTCTTTCCTGAACAAGCAGGAAATAAAATGGTGATGCACTGAATGCAGTCTTCATCTGACATATTAAAACAGTATTGGGGTTACACGCAGTTTCGTTCACCGCAAAATAAAATCATTGATGCCGTTTTGAGTAAGCAAGACACTGTAGCCATTCTTCCAACCGGTGGTGGTAAATCGATTTGCTTTCAGGTACCCGCGCTGATGCAAGAAGGAATTTGCCTGGTGATCACCCCACTCATCGCATTAATGCAGGACCAGGTAAAACAACTGAAACAACGTGGTATTGCTGCCGTAGCTGTACATGCCGGTATGCATCATCGCGAGATTGATATTACACTTGATAATTGTATTTACGGTCAGCAAAAATTTTTATACCTCTCGCCTGAGCGTTTACAAACAGATTTGTTTAAAGAGCGGGTAAAAAAAATGAAGGTTAACCTGGTGGCAATTGATGAAGCACATTGCATTTCACAATGGGGTTATGATTTCCGTCCGCCTTACCTCAAGATAGCTGAATTGCGGGAGATACATCCGCCCGTTCCATTCATTGCGCTCACTGCCTCCGCCACCGCGCAGGTAAAAGCCGACATCATCGAAAAGTTACAACTGAAACAACCGGCTGTATTCCTGAAAAGTTTTGCCCGCGAGAATCTTTCATTGGTAGTTCGTAAATCAGAATTGAAGGAAAAAAAACTGCTGGAAGTATTGCGAAAAGTAGCCGGGCCAGCCATCGTATATGTACGATCGCGCAAAGCAACTGTGGTACTCGCCACCTTTCTAAAAAAGAACAGCATTAGTGCTACGTATTATCATGCGGGGCTAACCCATGCCGAACGTACTACACGCCAGGAAGAATGGATCACCAATCGCTGCCGCGTGATGGTTGCCACCAATGCTTTTGGTATGGGTATTGACAAAGCCGATGTGCGCGTGGTAGTACACATGGACTTACCTGAAAATCTGGAAGCCTACTACCAGGAAGCAGGCCGTGCAGGCCGCGATGGTAAAAGAAGTTATGCTGCCATTTTGTATCACGATACCGACCTTGATTCCTTAAAGTTTAAAGTTGAGCAAACACAACCGGCCTTGGCCACCCTTAAAAATACATACCAGGCGTTAGCTAATTTTTTTCATGTGGCATTGGGCAGCAGCCAGGGCGAAAGTTTTGATTTCGATCTCGAAGTTTTCTGCAAGAAATTGAGTCTTAAATCAACAGAGGTTTACCCAGCATTAAAGAAACTGGAAGAGTTTGGTTTGATTGAATTCAACGAAAGTTTTTACAGGCCTTCGGTTTTGCACTTCTCGTTTGATAATAAAAAGCTGTATGAATTTCAGGTGGCCCACGCGCGATTTGATCCACTCATTAAAGCCTTGCTGCGCTTGTATGGTGGCGAATTGTATTCTGATTTTACTACTATTTCCGAAACGCAGATAGCACAAATGATGCGGCTTACAGTGGGAGTGGTTAAGCTGGAGTTAGAACAACTGCACAACCTGCAGGTACTGGTGTACGAACCTGCTACCGATAGCCCGAAGATTACCTTTGTTACTGCACGACAAGACGCCACCAAATTACCGATTGACAGTACAGAGTTTGATCGCAGGCGCAAGCTACACCTCGATAAAATGGAAGCAATGCTTGCTTACACCACTCAAACGCATCGCTGTCGCATGCAGTTAATACAAGAATACTTTGATGAAAAAACAGATGTAAACTGTGGCCGGTGCGATGTATGCATTGGTAAACGAAAAAAAGAAAACACTGCCCTGTTTAAAGATTACGAACACCAAATTAATTACCTGCTCACTCAAAAACCCATGACGGTGGATGAACTGGAGCTTGCTGTTGACCCTGCCGAGAAAGAAGTTTTTATCGAAGTTATCCGCGAAATGGTAGATAGCGGGGAGCTATACTACGATGAGGTTTGGGTGTTGCACAGGAGGTAGTTCTTTACCCGCTGGTTGCACCGAGGAATGCAAAAGCAGCATCAACTACTCCCCACCTTGCGAAGCAAAACTCCGAAGCAGATTCCTGATCGTTGCAAATAACAGCCAACAAATAACCAAGCTGTTGGCTGCTATTGGAACGAATAAATATTTACTTCTCAATAACTTCTGCATCGCCCTTATGCGATACTGAGCTGGTTAAATCTTTTGTGATTTGAAGCTTATGCGTAACATTTACTTTGGTTGACGATACCCCACGGGCCGCTATAATAGCTTCATCCACTTCATAGCTGAATGCCCGCAAGGAGGAAGCTCCGGTAGCATTTGCCTCTAAAAAATTTCCACGACCCCGCAGTTCCAGCACAGTAGCACCGGTTAATTCTACTGTTAGGTTGCGTACCTCCAGTTGGCCTTCGGCTACCATGGCACCGGTAAGATCCACCTCTGTATCATCTTCGTAAAAGCCTTCAAAGCTAATCTTACCCGCGCCCTTCGCTTTAAGTTCTTTCAACGAGGGCATGGTAATTTTAATTTTTACTTTTTCATCGTCCAGAATGTTCCGATCCCAAAACATTTTACGATTAGTCCGGTAATCGATTGTAAGTGTTTCGCCAGTAGAAGATACCGTGTACCGCGATTTTTCTCTTTCAGGGCCATCTAACTGCACAGCATACACATCGCCTCTTTTTATTTCAACATCGAAGATTCCGGTAAGATCCACGCGAGCAAAGTCAATCAGCCCATATTGATCGCTCAGGCGGATTTTTTGTTCTTCGGATGGATGCTCGCAGTTAATACATTTAAACCCATTGGTTGTCATGCGCCAGGTTTTATCAAAGTTTGAATCGATATAACCATCATAATCGCGATACCAATTATCAATGATACGCCACATGGGTTGTTCTATCACAAACAAAGTATTGTACGGAATGTAGAGTTCCATTTTCAATTCCTGGGCTCGGAATTTTGCATCGGGTTTAAATGTCATATTTGAATCGAAAAGCAAAATACTGTCTTGCTGCACAACATTATAGTCAACCATTTTTGCATTTTCTGCTGCTACCTTACGGGTGTTACCATGTGCTTCGATGCGCTGAACCAATTTTATGTCTGAGCCTTCATACCCTTTAATGATCAGCGAAGTCATGTCATAATCATCCAACCCAACTTCATTGATGCGCAACACCGCAATTTTTCCGTGGGTAGCAAAAATTTTTTCTATCTTATACTCCCCTTCTTCTTTAAAGGCGTACACCATTTGCGGTACGCTGATGCCCACCGCTGCGATGCTGATGAAAAATAAAACAAATAAAGACCATCCTACCAGCGGATTAAATGTTATCCTTTTGGCGATAATGGAATTTCCAATCAGGTTAATAAACAAGGCCGGAATAAACGCAACCAGAAATGCAAAGATGATGGTCCACATCGGGAAGGTATTCCGAAATGCCTCTAAGGGTAAACCCACTTCCCCAACATGGGTGCTCCACCACGCCCAATCATTCAAATGAAAAAACCCGAAGATTACACCAATTGCAAACAGCAACGAAAGCATACCCAACAAACCTGTAAGGCTAAGTACAATTCCAATTGCTACCCGAAACACATCTACTATCACTTTAAAGAGCGGCCCGAATACTTTCGTTAATCCTTCAATAATCATGGCAATTAACCGGAAGGGAAACAATACGACCTTCGCCAATAAACTTTCTTCGCCTTGTTCTTTTTCGTTCAAACCTTTTTTAACGGTTGATTCAATATTGGATAGTGTAACCGGTTCGCCTTGCATTTGCATTTTTTCGGTAATAGTTTTTGCTTCGGGTAATACAATCCAAAGGATGATGTAGGCCAGGAAACCCACTCCGAAAATGGCAAAGATCACAAACAGCAACCGCATTATGGCGAGGTCGGCACCGAAGAAGGCAGCCACTCCGCCTGCCACACCACCAATAACTTTGCGTTCGGGGTCGCGAAACATTTTCTTTACACTTGGCTCTTCTTCCAATTCAGCCGAAGCAGGCAACACAATCCATAATATGATATAGATTATTAACAAGCTACCGTAACTACCCAATACCAATAATGCAAACAGCAAGCGCGGCCAAACCGGGTCTATGTTAAAATAGTGCGCAAAGCCAGCACACACGCCACCCAGAATTTTACGCTTTTGATCGCGCAGTAGTTTACGCGATGCCGATTTACTTTCCGATGTTGTTTCGTTTGCAGGCGAAGTAAAGTCACCGGCAAACTCCTGTTCTTCAGCAGCTTTAAAATCGTTTACGCTACCCATGGTTGTCATCAGGTTGCTTACATCTTCGGCTGTAATTACCTGTTTACCTTCATTTAGTTTGGCCAGAAAAATTTCTGCTATGCGACTTTCAATGTCGGCAAGAATTTCACTGCTATCCTCAAACGTGGCAAAATAGCGCTTAATAGAGTCTAAATATTTGCGCAGGGTTTCATACCCGTCTTCTTCTATGTAGAAGATGATGCCGCTGATGTTGATGCTGATATTCTTTTTCATAATTATAATATGCCCGTTGAAGTTAGCTGATCGATTTTGATTTTATAAGATTCGTGGACTGCACCAGGTCGTCCCACGTTTCAGTTAGTCCCTGCAAAAACTTTTCACCCTCGGTGGTTAGTTTATAATACTTGCGGGGTGGGCCCGATTTGGATTCAACCCACTTGTACTCCAGCAACCCCGCGTTCTTCAATCGCGTAAGCAGTGGGTAAAGTGTACCTTCCACCACTATCATTTTAGCAGCCGTCAGTTCATCAATCATATCCGTGGCATACACCTCACCCCGCGAAATAATATGCAGGATGCAGTATTCAAGTATGCCCTTTCTCATCTGCACTTGTGTATTCTCCATGTTCATAGTTACCGACTTTTAGAGGACGGTACTGGGCATCACCAAGTACTAAGCCAGATTCAATAGCGCACAAAAATGCCTTAAATCAGATCAAAAAGCGAGTTTTTATTTTCTCTTAGCACATTTTCTGATCATTAATGAACAGTGATGAAGGTAAAAGCGTACAAATCGAATCCGGTTTTTGAACAGTTTGCGGCCAGTTACCCGTATTTTTACCAACGTATTTAATGCTTTAACTTCAGGATTACTGTGCGGATTGGTATCTGGCTTTGTTTTACACTTTTAGTTGCACCATTTTTGGTTGCAGCTCAATACTCCAACTCATGGGTTGTTCCCGGTCAGCAATATTATCGCATTCCGGTTGCCAATAAAGGAGTTTACCGCCTTACCCACAACGATTTGCAAAATGCCGGAGTGCCGGTTGGGTCAATCGACCCGAGGCAGCTTCAGATATTTCATCGCGGTGTTGAGCAGGCCATTGTGGTTGCCGGGCAAGACGATGCGGTCTTTAATGCTTCCGATTACATCGAATTTTTTGGACGGGCTAATGATGGCACGTTGGATAAAGACTTATATAAGCCCGCCAACTTACAGCCCCATAATTATTATAATCTTTACAGCGATACTACGGCTTACTTTCTTACCTGGCCGTTGGCGGTTACTCCGGGTAAAAGAGTTACAACTTTCTCGGAAGTGAATGTAAGTGCACTTCCGGCACAAACCCACCATACTTCAGAGCGACTGCTTATCAACAAAGAACAATACTCGGGCGGTAATTTACTTAGCGATGTTTTGCGCTTTACTCATTTTGATGAAGGCGAAGGTTGGACAGGTGTGGCCATCCGGCAAAATCAAAGTATTGATTATACCCTTGATCTGATAACACAATCAGTTCCGGCTGCTGGTACTCCGCAATTAGAAATTTTATTGGTTGGTCGGGATCAGATTCCGCACACTGCGCAGATTTATGCAGGCCCAAATGCCGGTGCACTGCGTTTGCTGGATACGTATAACTTTAACGGTTTTGCCAGTGCTAAACTAACCTATTCCCTTGCATGGAGCGATGTAGATGCAGAAGGGCGCGTAATGGTGCGATTGGCCGCTCCACCTGAAGCCAACAATCGCTTTCAGTTCAGTGCTTCGTATGTGCGCATTACATTTCCACAAACTTTTCAGATAACACTGCCGGTTGCACGTACATTTCAGTTAACCGAAAATGCAGGCGGCAAATCGTATGTAGAATGGAGTGGCGCAAATGCGAATACGCGGGTGTGGGATGTAACCAATCCTGAAAATCCGGTAACGATTGGCACGCAATTAACGGGCTCAACATTGCGCGCTATGGTTGATCAAACACAAACCGCGCGCGAACTTTTTGTTTTTGACCAGGTGCGCTCAACAACCTTGAAGCGTGTTAGCTTTCGATCCATCACACCTGCGCAACACAACTATATAGTAGTATCGCATAAATATTTAATGCAAGCAGCCGGTGGTTATGCCAACCCGGTAAAGGCGTATGCCGGTTATCGTGCAAGCGAAGCGGGTGGCCACTACGATACGTTGGTAGTTACCGTTGATCAACTCTACAATCAATTTAACTATGGCGAAACTTCACCACGAGCTATCTATGAATTTATGCGCTACATGGTTGGTGAAGGTTCCCCAAAGTATTTGTTTCTAATAGGCAAAGGTCGTGATGTTAGTTCGGGGTTTCATCGCATTACGAATCCGGCAGCATCTATTGCAAAAGATTTGGTGCCAACTGCTGGCTCCCCAGCTTCGGATATGTTGTTTACTGTTGGGTTAGCCGGTACTACGTTTGAGCCTGCCGTACCAACCGGAAGATTGTCTGCAACCACAGCTGCCCAGGTTGCTGCCTACCTCAGCAAAATTATTGAATCTGAATCAGCGCCACCTCAACCCTGGCAAAAGCGGGGTTTGCATTTAAGTGGCGGTATTCTCCCGAATGAGTTGATTGTCTTCCGTGAATACCTGGATGGCTTTAAATCAACAGCCGAACAACCAAACTGGGGCGGAGCTATCGCAACCATTGCCAAACGCGATCCCAATCCAGTCGAGTTAATTAACATTGCCGATCAGGTTAATGCTGGAGTTAACCTCGTTACTTTTTTTGGTCACTCGTCATCCAGCACCATTGATATTGATATCGGTTTTGCAACTGACCCAACTTTAGGGTATGCTAATCCGGGCAAGTATCCGGTATTTTTAATTAACGGTTGTAATGCCGGTAACTTCTTTTCCAACACACAAGCTTTTGGTGAAGATTGGATGAATGCAACCAATAAGGGAGCGCGTGCTTTTATTGCACACAGTTCATTTGGTTTTACGTTTTCGTTGCAATACTATTCCAGCTTATTCTACCAGGTTGGATTTACGGATACTAATTTTGTTGGAAAAGGAATTGGTGACGTTCAAAAAGAAGTAGCGCGGTTGTACATGCAATCCGCGGCAGCTATTATGGCCAACATCACCCAGGTACAGCAGATGGTGTTGTTGGGCGATCCGGCTGTTAAACTCTTTTACTTTACCCGACCCGACTATGAAATAAAGCCTGCTGACCTGGCGCTGATTTCTTTTGATGATAAACCAGTTACAGTTACGAGCGATTCGTTCGCCATAAGAATTGTGCGCAACAACGTGGGCCTGGCAACTGAAACTCCTTTAAAAATCTCGGTTACACGTGCACTTTCAGACGGAACACAACTGAACTACGATTCATTGTTTATAACCGCCTTGAATAAGGATACCGTTTACTTTCATTTACCCGGACTGGCGCAAGGTGGTGGCATGAATCAATTTATTGTTACGCTTGATCCGGATGATGCAATTGAAGAACTGAATGAATCCAATAACCAAGCTACCCTTGAAAGTTTTATAGCAACCAGTACAACGCTTAACCTGTTTCCCAAACGGTTTGCACTTGTTGGCCAACAACAAGTAAAATTACGGTGGCAGTCCACCAATTTACGATCGCAGGTAAGAGAATACGAAATAGAAATAGATTCGGTGAACACCTTCAATAGTACCTTTAAAATCAATCGCACGGTATCGGCCGATGTATTAGCCGAAACAGAGGTTGCGTTACCGGCCACCGACTCAACGGCATATTATTGGCGTACGCGATTCAAAAGCCCACAGGCAGGAGAGAGCAACGAGTGGGTAACCAGTAGCTTCTCGTTTATAAGTGGTAGTAATGAAGGCTGGGCTCAACTCAAACCACAACAGGTTCTGCAAAATGCGTTTACGAATCTAATTGCACCTGCAGGCAGTGTTCCATTTTCATTTGAGGAAACAAAAACGCAGTTATCAGTTGCCACTTTTGGAAGTGAAAGTCCTTTGCCTTTTACCGAAGCATCATTCAAGATTAATGGTTCGGAATACAATCTCGCCACACAAGGCCAACCTTGTCGGGATCATTCCTTTAACCTGGTAGCGTTTAACAAGAACACAGCTATTCCGTACGCGGCACTTCCATTCAACTTTCAGGATCCGCGTACGTGCGGCCGCGAGCCGCAGGTGATTAATAGTTTTTTATACTATGAAATGGAAACCGGTTTGGGTGATGATTTAATTGCGTTTGTGAATGCAGTAGCCCCCAGCGACTCAGTCGTGATGTTTACCATTCACAATCCTTCGTATGTAGCGTGGCCTGCCGCGGCCAAAACTGCACTTACCCAATTGGGAATTAATCCTGCTGATTTGGATGCATTGCAGCCGGGCGAGCCCATCGTAATTTTTGGAAAGAAGGGTGCAGCCGTTGGTAGTGCAAAAATTATTAAGTCCTCTATCGCACCCGCCAACGAACAACTGTTGAGTGTTTCTGGTTCGATAACCGGACGAAATGCAACTGGCAAAATGAAATCTGGGCGGATTGGCCCGGCATTAACCTGGAATCGCTTTAAGCCAAATGCTTCTGTAACCGATGCGGGCGATGCGTTTTCATTTTCACTTTATGGTGTTAGGCATACTGGTATTGAAGAATTAGTGGCTCCCATGGTTACTACCGAATTTGATTTGACTTCGATTTCGGCAACAGAATATCCTTACCTGCGGGTTGAGTTTACCACTACGGATGAAATCAACCTAACCCCGGCCGCCTGGCGAAACTGGATTGTAGAGTTTGTTTCGCCTGCTGAAGGCTTATTATTGTATTCCGGCACAGCAGATTTTCAGCGTGTGCAGGAGGGCGAGGATTGGAACACCACTTTTGGATTCAAAAACATTTCAGATAAATCGTTTACCGGGATGTTGCCTGTTAAGCTTGAGATTGTAAATGCACAAACACAGGCACGCGAAACCCAAACGTTTGAAATTGAACCACCCTTACCCGGAGCAACAACACCATTTGAAGTAACATCAACTACTATTGGTAAAGCCGGTAGCAATACGATTAATGTGACTGTAAACGACAACGTGCTTCCGGAATGTTATTACGAAAACAACTTCCTTTCCTTAACTAATTATTTATTGGTAGATGATGATAAAACTCCACCGGTGTTAAATGTAACCGTAGATGGCCGGCAATTACGAAACAATGATTTTGTTTCTGCTACACCTATAATCATAATCGAGTTGATGGATGAGAATATCTACTTACTGAAAACCGATACACTCGGCTTTACTTTATTGTTGGGTAGCAACTGTAATGCGCCCACGTGTACATTTACCCGAATTGCATTCAGTAGTCCAGCGGTAACCTGGCATCCGGCAACAGCAACTTCATCTTTCCGAATAGAATATCGGCCAACATTAGCAGATGGTTTGTATGAGTTATCGGTTCAAGGTGCAGATGCAAAAGGAAACCTGGCGGGTAGCACCCCTTATCGTGTTGCATTTCAAGTTCAAAATGCACCATCATTGGTGTGGAAGGGTGTTTATCCTAACCCCTCACAAGGTCGGTTTGCATTTCAGTTTGTATTAACTGGTGAATTGCCAACAGCATTTGAATTAGAAATTTTTTCAACGCAGGGTTCGAGATTACATCGCTTTGAGATGTCTGACCTGTTACAATTTCATGTAGGCACCAACGAATTGGTTTGGACTGGAACCGATGCAACCGGAGGGTTTCTTCCTCCCGGTATTTACTACTTTAACCTACAAATAAGGAATTCGGGCAACAAGATTAGTGAACGCGGAAAACTTGTTTTAATTCGGTAAATAACCTGGTTATACCTACACTAAAAATTAATGATGGTGTCCACCCGGTCCATGCACATGACCATGCGAAATTTCATCGGCACTGGCTTCGCGAATTTCCATTACCTCCACGGCAAAGTTTAATTCAACACCAGCAAGCGGATGGTTAGCATCTACCGTAATCGACTCCAACCCAACATGTGTTACCGTTACCACCTGACCTTGGTTGGTTTGAAATTGCATGCCTACTTTTATTTCTTGTGTGCCGAAAGCTGAGCGCGGAACCTTCTGCATCAGCGATTCTTCTTTTATACCGTATCCTTTTTCGGGCGCAACTTTAATATTGAATTTGTCGCCTTTCACTTTTCCTTCCAACCCTTCTTCCATTCCAGGAATTAAATTCCCTATACCGTGAATGTAGTACAACGGTTCGCGGCCCGAACTGGTGTCTAATACTTTACCATCGTTATCCGTTAAGGTATAGTGAATTGCGGCTACTTTGTTCTTGGTGATTTGCATAGTTTATTATTTTTATAAGTCGTAAAGATGAGCTTTTTAAAGCAATATTCAGCACAGGCGGCTGGCGGCTTTTATAAAGTTAAATCAGCCTTCCAACGGCAAATTAAAGTTATGGCAGAGCAAACGCTACATAAGCATCGCCCGGTTTTGTTCTCAATTTTCCACCACCGCAGGCAATTACCACATATTGTCTCCCATTTAATTCATAAACAGCCGGTGTGGCAAAACCTGAAGCTGGTAAGGTGTATTCCCATAAAAGTTTACCAGTTGCTTTGTTAAAGGCTCTGAATTTTTTGTCGCGCGTAGCAGCAATAAATACAAGTCCTCCGGCTGTAACTACCGGGCCACCATAATTTTCGGTACCGGTTGGCGCAATGCCGCGTGCTTTCAGTTCTTCATATTCACCCAACGGAATTTTCCACGCAAACTCACCGGTGTTCAGGTTAATGGCATTTAACGTTCCCCACGGTGGACTAATTGCCGGATAACCATCGGTAGAAACAAACTTGGTATAACCGCTTAACCGATAAGGTATAACGTTGATACTATCAATTGGTGCACGAATAGTTTTGAATGTATTTGCTTGTTCTGTTTTTTGATCCAACAGGAAAGAAGCTAGAGCCTGTACTTCTTCTGGTTTTAATTGTTGAAAGGCAGGCATCATTCTACGACCAGTCTTCATTAACTCGGCAATATCGCTTGTCCTATACTTTGATTGTATGTTAATCAATGTTGGGTTGTTTCCGGTACCTTTGCGATCGGCACCGTGGCAAGTAGTACAATGTTGTGTGTATAATCGCTGGCCAGCAACTAACCACGTTTCTTCTTCCACGGCTGCTTCTTCATTATCCAGCATCTTCATCACCCATGCCATCTCATTGGCATTTACGTATAAAATTCCCGTTGCCGGATCGAAGGCTGGGCCACCCCATTCGCCACCGCCATCGTAACCTGGAAAAATTAGTGAAGGTGTTTTGCCTGGCGGAATAAACATGCTGCCAAAGCGATAACCCAACATGTCGCGGTATAACCGTGTGCGTGTAGTATCGGGTAAATATGGATTAATATCATCTAATGTTAACCTCTGGCGCGAGAAGGGAGCAGGCTTTACGGGTATAGGTTGCGTGGGCCAAACTTTTTCGCCATCCAGTTCACTAATGGTATCAACCGGTATTTCTTCAATCTCAAAAACGGGTTTTCCGGTTTCGCGCTCAAAAACATACACCATTCCGTTTTTGGTGGTTTGTGCTACTGCGTCAATTTTTTTTCCATTTTGATTGAGTGTAACCAATGCCGGTGGCGTGGGTAAATCTTTATCCCACAAATCATGATGCATAAATTGAAAATGCCAGATGCGTTTGCCCGTGTTGGCATCTAACGCCAGCAAACAATTGGCAAACAGGTTGGAGCCCTTGCGTTTGCCGCCATAAAAATCGTATGCGGCCGAGCCTGTAGGTGCAAATAAAATTCCACGTTCTTCATCCAGCGCAAAACCACTCCACACATTGGCACCACCTATGTGTTGCCAGGCGTTTTTATCTTCCCATGTTTCATAACCAAACTCACCGGGTTGAGGAATAGTATGAAAAATCCATTGGCGTTTTCCGGTTACAACATCGTATGCCCGAATATGGCCCGGGGCACTGGGTGGGGCTTCGTTTACACGCGTACCCAGTATGAGTAAGTTTTTATACACCATACCGGGTGAAGTGTTTACAATAAATAAATCTTTTGCATCGCGATCCAGGTCTTCATGCAAATCAATAAAACCACCTTTGCCAAATGTTGGAATCGTCTTTCCGGTGGTGGCATCAACCGCATACGTAAGCGAACCGGCTGTAAAGAAAATGCGTTTGTCCTGCTGACCATCTGTCCAATAGGCTACCCCGCGACTGTTAATCATAATGTGAAAGGCAGTCCGGTTCTCATCAAAATCAGTTTGGGCGTTAGCATCAAACACCCATTTCTCTTTTCCGGTGGCGGCATCAATCGCAAATAATTTCATTTGCGGCCCCACACCATATAATATGCCATCCACTATAATGGGATTACATTGTATTTGCGATCCGTTTACTGTATCGGCATCACCTGTTCGGTAAGTCCACGCTACTTGTAATTGGGTTACGTTAGTTGTATCGATTTGGGCAAGCGAGGAATATTTGATCGCTTCCGAAGAACCATTGTAGGCATTCCAGGATTTGTATTCTTTGGGTGGTGTGGTACAACCCATTAAAAGGAGCAGAAGAAAAGCGAGGAGGCGCATGGTTAAAGGTTTAGGGTAGGTTAAATGTGGACTGTACGGACACGACCACGGAATAAGTTTTGTGTGTGAAAGATTTAAGGTAGGTAAAAATAAGCAATACTTTTTACCGTTACCTTTGATGAATTAAATTAGACTAATCTTTAAAAGGAACAAACTATCGATATGAAAGCATCTATTTTAATAATCTCATTATATGTATTTATCTCATGTGGAAATAAAGAGGCTCGCTGGGCGGATGATGGGTTCCATGATCTCAAGAGAGATAAATTTGCCGAATTCGGGAGTGAAAATTATAAGGTAGATCCTAATGGCGAATTTAGGTTAGAAGAAGATACCCAAGAACAACTTGTAGAGCGTAAACTTATCCGCAACGGAAACATTGAATTCTTAACAGACGATGTAAAGAAAACCAAAACGGAAATTGAACGCATTACCAAAGAACAGCAAGGATATATTTCTGCCGAGAACGAAAACAATTACGGAAACCGGTTTCAGGTAAATCAAACGTTACGCATCCCTGCCGATAAGTTTGATGCGGTGATGAAACAGTTGGAAGGTTTAGCTGAGAAAGTAGATAATAAGAACATCAACACCGAAGATGTTACCGAAGAGTTTATTGATGTAGAAGCGCGCCTTAAAACCAAAAAAGAACTGGAAGCGCGGTACCTGGATTTATTAAAGCAAGCCAAAACCGTGGCCGATATTGTTTCCATTGAAAGTCAGATTGCCAATGTACGGGCCGAGATTGAATCTATGGAAGGTCGGTTGAAGTATTTAAGCAATCAGGTTTCGTTTAGTACGCTGAACGTATCGTATTACCAGGAATCGGACATGAGTTATGGATTTGGTTCCAAATTTTTAAACTCACTTAAATCAGGTTGGTACAACCTTGTTGATTTTATTTTCTGGTTACTGCGCGTATGGCCGTTTGTGTTGGGGATTACGGTTTTGGTGATTTGGTGGGTTAGGAGGAGAAAGAGCAGAGAGAATTAACTTGTTGTTTTTTAGATACCGATTGGTATCTTTACGTGTGCGAAATCCAGAAGCAACAAAAGAAGCAATTCTTAAGAAGTCGGGGGTGCTGTTTAATACAATCGGCTACAAGGCTACATCCATCAGCCAGATAACTGATGCCACCGGATTTACAAAAGGTGCTATTTACCGGCACTTTAATAGCAAAGATGAACTTGAGCGCGAGACCTTAACGCATCTGTCATCAATCTTATTCGATAAGTTAGGAACTGCTATAAAAGCAGAAAAAAATGCTCGCGGAAAACTAATGACCATCCTGCACTTTTTTGAATCGTATGCAACTAACCCACCCGTGAAGGGCGGATGCCCACTCCTGAACGCAGCAATCGAAGCGGATGATGCTCATCCCGGTTTACGAAAGGGTGCGCTGAAGATGTTGAGCATCTTGCGGGAATCTATTGTTGCTATTTTACAAAACGGCATCGACCACAAACAAATTAAGCCTGGCATAGATAAAGATGCTTATGCTTCAATCATTATTGCAATGCTGGAAGGTGGAATTATGATGAGCAAGTTGGAAGGCAATAATGAAGACATTCGCATCGTAATCAAACATCTGAAATCTCAATTGGATCAAATTCTATTATAAATTTTTTTACCTCAATAGATACCGATTGGTATCTTAAATGAAACGACAATGAAAACGATAATCAGTAAACTAATTGGCTTTAGCCTGAATGTGTTGGCACTGGTCGCTCCGCGCCTGGCTGGTCGAAAAGCTTTTGAATTGTTCTGTTATCCCTTTCGGAGAAAGTTAACCCGTTGGCACAAAGACTTTCTATACTCCGCTGATACATTTCAATTAACAAACAATGGAGGAACAGTTCAAGCTTACCGCTGGGGTAACGGACCCAAGAACTTATTGTTTCTGCATGGCTGGCAAAGTCATACCTTTCGTTGGAAAGCATATGTAGAAACTTTGGACAAACGCGAGTATTCCGTGTACGCGATTGATGCGCCTGCACACGGATTAAGCACAGGAAATTTTATGACAGTTCCGGTTTACAGTGAAGCCGTGCAACTGGCCATTCAGCATATCGGAAAAATTGATACCGTTGTTGGCCATTCGATTGGAGGATTTACTGCGTTGTACACCTTTCACCACTATCCACACCTGGTGCCTGAAAAATTGATTGCACTTGCACCTCCGGGCGAGGCCAAGGAATTTTTTGATTTCTATCAACAGCAAATCGGATTAAGTAAACGGGTACTTCACGCAACGATCAATCACTTTATTCACGTAATCGGGCAAACTCCGGAATATTTTTCAGCACCTGCATTTGCTGCTTCACTTACTATACCCGGACTTCTGATTCATGATGAAGATGACGATGAAACCTCGGTAAAGAATTCCATAGCCATTCACTCCGCTTGGCAAAATTCTAAATTGATTATTACAAAAGGCAAGGGTCACAATCTCAAGTCAACTGAGATTGTGTTAGAAGTTGTCAACTTTATTCAGGCGAAAGTCAGCCAGGTTGCAAACCATAGTCTGTATAGGTCTGAGATTAAATAAGAATTAATATCAGGATTCTCGGATGTTTACTGCTTGCTGCGCGTGTGGCCTTTTGTGGTGGAGATTATGTATTGGTGATTTAGTGGCGCAGGCGAAACAAAGTGAAGATGTACCAGGAATGGAAGCGAACCCATTTTACCCGTTCAAAAAATGTTAATTTAAATCTACCTTTTTCAAAAAAACCACCCGTTTCCAGGTGGTTTTTTTATTGAAATAGTTCCTATTTCTAAAATCGTTTTGCCACTTCATTCCAGTTTACAACATTCCAAAAGGCAGTACAATAGTCCGGCCTTCGGTTTTGATAATTAAGGTAGTAGGCATGTTCCCACACATCCAAGCCCAAAAGAGGTGTGCCTTTTACTTCGGCTATATCCATTAACGGATTATCTTGATTAGGGGTAGAAGTAATGGCCAATTTACCGGAGGCATCTTTTATTAACCAAGCCCAACCCGAACCAAAACGAGTAGTTGCTGCAGTATTGAACTTGGTTTTAAACTCTTCAAAATTTCCAAATGCTGCATTAATTGCATCGGCCAATGCGCCTGTGGGTGCCCCACCGGCATTGGGCCCCATAATGGTCCAAAAGAGTGAGTGATTATAATGCCCACCTCCGTTGTTGCGTACAGCTGCGGGATACTTTGAAATGTTTTTACAGATTTCTTCGATACTCAAATTTTCTTCGGGCTTGCCAGCCACCGCGTTATTTAAATTGGTTACGTATGCGTTGTGATGTTTACCATGATGAATCTCCATGGTGCGTGCATCAATGTGCGGCTCCAATGCATTGAAAGCATAGGGCAGCGCAGGAAGTGTAAATGCCATAAGAATTTTTAATTTTAGTTGAACAACAAATATACAACAGAACCCGCTTTGGAGCATAAAAGTTTACAATCGTGCTAATTTTTAACCTGCAGTTTGTACCAACAAAATCTTGCCGGAAACACAGTTCTAACCCTGTTTCAGCAATACTATTTTGTTTTCGGGCATCCAAAAAAGTATAGCAAAACTATAAGACAACTGAACCACGTGGTAACCTATTACGATGGTGGCCCCGGAGATTAAACTAGTTCAGAATTTACGAGCCTTATACCCTTCTTTGGTTAATACAGCCAACACCTTATCGCGCACATCGCCCTGAATCAAAATATCTCCATCTTTTGACGAGCCGCCCACACCACATTTTGTTTTCAATAGTTTGGTAAGCGACTCCAACGCTTCGGTAGTGCCTACAAAACCTGTTACCAGTGTAACCTGCTTACCGGCCCTACCTTTATTATCCATTTGAATGCGCAGGTTTTGCCTGGCTACCGGTAGCGTTTCCGTTTCTTCCGTGTGCTCATATTTATAATCAAAGTTGGTGTTGGTTGAGTACACGATGCCATCGCGATTTTTCCAATCATTCTTCTTACTCATAACTATTAAAAACTATGGATTCGTAAAAAAATAAAACTCAACAATATCAGCAATGCATTTACGATGCCCAGGTTAAACCTAAATTCTACTCCCTTCCACCAAAAAGTACCAATAAGCGAAGTGATAAGCATAATTAACGGTAAGAAAACAAAATTGGCATAAATTGAAACCGGCACTTTTGATTTGAATTGTGTTCTTTCGTTTTCTAAAATGAGGGGAACCGAGAACAAAGATGTTATATGTAAGGTAATGATAGAGCCTCGTTGAAATTGTCGGGCAGTTTCCTGATTGAGCGTTAATACTTCCCCGTCTTCTAACGCTAATTGCGAAGATTGAGCATATCGTGCTTCATTCCTGCGCGAAATATCCAAAACTTCTTCACGCTGCTTTTTTACCGGCATTGAATAATCAGCAATTAGCACCATCGAAAAGAGTAATGCCAATCTTGAAAACATAACAGCATACTTTAAATACTGGCGCATCAATTCAAGTGCCTCTCTGCGTTTGGAGGCCGACTCGCGGGCTACCGGGCCTCGTTTAAACCGAGGATCGCGTCTATACTCTACAGGCGTTACCGGCTCAACTCCTTGCAACAACCGATCATACTCAAATTTGCGCTGTGGGTCGCCCAACACTTCATAGGCTTCGGTAATTTCTATAAAAACTGAAGCAGCTTCCGGTGTACCATTCCGATCGGGATGATATAATAGCGCCAGTTTGCGATAGGCACGTTTTACTTCCTGCACGTGTGCAAACGTATTGAGACCTAATATGAGGTAATAGTTTTTCAACCTGCTTACTTACAGAATGATAAATATAAAAAAAATAAGCCTCCGAAAAGGGAGGCTTATTTGAAATTACAAAACTGCTGTTGCCTATTTTCGCTTAACAACAAAGGTTAAAACAGGTCGTTTTGAATGCCCTACAACATCTTCGGCAATGCTGCCTGCCAACACATGCGCAAAACCAGTTCGGCCATGGGTAGCCATTGCAATCATATCGGCATCAATGCTTTCAGCAAAGTAAATAATGCCATCTTCTTCGGTAATATCATTAAATACATTAACGGTATAATTCTTTAAACCTAACTTTTTAGCAAACCGCTCCATATAGTCTTTCACTACATAATCGCGTTGAAAATCTCCCGGGGTGTTAATGCGCACCAGGTGTACTGTTGAATTATATAACTGTTGGGTTTTCTTAACCATGCGCGAGAAAATCTCTTCATCTTTATGCATGGCTGTTGCATACACAATATTCTTAAAATCTACTTTTGCCGGTTTCTTGTTGATGCTCAACACAGGGCATTTGGCATGGCGTACCACACGCTCGGTGTTTGTTCCAATTACGGTATCAACTGCACCGGAGCGGCCGCTGGTACCCATCACCACCAGGTCAACTTTATGTTCCGTTATGATGGTTCGCATACCATGAAAGGCATTTCCTACGCGTAATTCACCCGTAATCTTAACCGCTTCGAACTTGGGATCTAACACTAATTTTTCTAATTGGGCTTTCGACTTTTCCAACAACTTTACAGTGTACAACTTATCGGCCCAGTTTTCATTATGCCATTCACCAGTAACAGAAAATGAAGATGAACTTGCCTGCTCTACTACGTGTAGCAGGGTAATTTCTGCATTGGATTTTTTTGCAATTTCTACGGCCACCTCCACCGCATTGATGGAGATTTTAGAAAAGTCGGTAGGTACCAGTATTTTTTTCATGGATATTGATTTTAGATTCGTCTTGATCTTGTTTTAAAAGTACTGAAATCAACTCAAATTCAAAATGCATTACTTACAGATTACCTCACCGGCAAGTGTTTTGCCCGAGCCTGCCGCATGCGATGCCGGATGATTTACAAATACCCGTGCCATCAACCAAATACCCACCACCACAAACGAGATCATGGCCATGCGATTGTAATACCTTGTAATAGATTTAAAGCCGAGGCCCATCAGCCAGCTAAAACCAACCATGACCGGCCAGGTGCCTAACCCAAATAATAACATAAACATAAAACCATCAGCGCCCGTGGGAAGGATAAAGCAATACGTGAGTGCAAGATAGGTTAGTCCGCAAGGCAATAACCCATTTAACATACCCATTACCAATACTGCACTGGATTGTTTTTGTTGCAACCAAAATCCGAATAACTGTTTGAGTTTACAGGTAAGTTTAGCAATGGCTGAAGTAAAAAAAGGAATGTTGACACCGGTTATCGCACCTATGCCCATCAACAAAAAAACAGCTCCCATTAAAAAAGATAATACACCTTGGTAGGCTGTAAGGCTAAATAGACTACCAAAAGCGGCAGCCGCTACACCCAATAAACCATACGTAACAACGCGACCTGTATTATAAACAACCTTGTGCAACAAAAAGGGCTTACGCGATGTAACAGCCATAGCCAGCGGACTGCACATGCCTGCGCAGTGTAAACTTCCGGCTAATCCCAACACAAGGGCTGTCCACATAAACTTATAACACCAATAATTTTTCGAAATAATAATCCTGGCCGTTGGCCGACCATGAAAAACCTACGCGGTACAATCCAGCTTCCCAGTTTTTCAATTCAAAATATTGATTGGAATCTGAAACAGCCGGCACTTCAAACTGATAATCGAGGGCAGCTTTACTTGGGCGCTGTACCGTTAGCTTACCGTTTTCAATCTGGTTGAACTGCGTAAACGATACTTTCACTTTATTGCCTTCCAATGCCAATTCGGGTTTAGCAGCCAACGCATTGGCATTGCTTACGCGATGCATCTTCTCGCTATGCTTCAGTTCTTCTTCATAATAGTTTTTCGAAACCAGGCTTACTTCCTGCTTCATAGCAATAAATACCAGCGTGCCGATAAACAACGCGAAGAATATAAACGAACCCCAGATCCATTTCATAATGTTATTAGTTTAGTCTGCATTTTTTGCTTTCAACTGAATTGGCCCGATAAACCGTGCTGTTGCCGTTTCTAACTTTTCATCGCCCTGGTAAATACCCAACTCAATTACTGTTTTGGCTGTGGTAATGGCTGTTTCGGGTAACTTGATCATGATCATTCCTTTTGTAATACCTTCTTTTGGTACCACTATGTTCGGATCACCTACTTTCATATAGGTAGCGTTCGCGGGCGATTCTACTTTTACTGTCAGTTCAATATCCTCAAATGTTTTATTTACAAATTCGATGCTGTACAGATTGGTAATCTGCCCATCATCTGTTTTGGTATAGAGTGTGCCCGGTACTTTTAATACAGTGGTTTCAATATCAGCACGGGTAAATACAAAATAACTCAGCAGGCTTATCAACGCTGTTAGCACTACAGCATATCCGGCAACACGCGGTGTAAAGATTTTTTGTTTTCCCTGGCTAATGGCATTGTAAGATGAAAGCCGGATTAAACCTTTTGGTTTATCAATCTTGGTCATTACATCATCGCAGGCATCAATACAAGCGGTACAGTTTACACACTCCAATTGTGTACCGTTGCGAATATCGATACCGGTTGGGCATACATGCACGCAGAGTTTACAATCAATACAATCACCTTGCTTTTCAGTAATGGTAGTTTGATTTTTCTTCAGCTTGCCACGGGGTTCACCACGCAACCAATCGTAGGCAACTACCAGCGAATCTTTCACCAACAACACACCTTGTAATCGTCCGTACGGGCACACCGCAATACAAGCCTGCTCCCGAAACCAGGCAAACACTCCGTAAAAAATTCCGGTAAATGCAATCAAACCGATAAAACCTGCCAGGTGTGTTGTGGGTGGTTGTGTTACAATTTCCTTTACCTGATTAATGCCAATCAGATAAGCCATGGTAGTATGCGAAATCAAAAGCGAGATAGAAATGAAGATGACTTGCTTGGCTGACTTCTTTAGAATTTTTTCGCGCGTCCACTTGCTGTTGTTTAACCTGCGTTGCGCATTTGCATCGCCTTCAATCCAGTATTCGATTTTACGGAAAACCATTTCCATGAATAAAGTTTGCGGACAAGCCCAGCCACACCACAACCGACCAAAGGCCACCGTAAACAGAATTACAAAAACAAAAAAAGTAATCAGCGTAAGCGCCAGCAGAAAAAAGTCCTGTGGCCAGAACACCTGGCCAAACAGGATAAACTTGCGTTCGAAAATATTGAATAACAAAAACGGACGACCTTGCCATTGCAAAAACGGGCCTGCAAAAAACAAGCTGAGTAAAAACACCGTTACCCAAATGCGCAGGTTATGAAAATAACCCGCTGGTTTTTTGGGATGAATCCAAACCCGCTTGCCTTTCTCATCTACGGTGGCCAACGTATCGCGAAACTCCTCTTCGTACTGATAAAAATTATGTCCGTTCTCCTTCACCTGACTCACCGGTTTTAAAACATTCTGTTTTTATAAACTTGCCTGCACCTTTACTGAATCAGCAGGCGCAGATTCTTTTGGTTTATACAAATCACCTTCGGGTTTCTTTCCGTTTTCCGGATTAGTACCCTGCAGGGTAAGTACATAGTTTGCCACATTCTGCATCTTCTCCGGACTGATAAATCCTTCCCAGGCAATCATGTTGGTGCCTTGCACTCCGTGGCGCACTACTTTAAAAATGTCTTGAACAGAGCCACCATGTTTCCAATATTCATCGGTAAGGTTGGGGCCAATATCGCCACCACCATCTTTGCGATGGCACGAAGCACAGTTATTCAGAAATGTAGTTTTGCCATCGGCCAATGCTGTAGCATCGGTTATCAACTGCACAGTAGTTTCATCAATGGCCGCAGTAGGGCTGGAGGCTTTTAATTTCTTGGCCTGCTCATCGGCAATGGCCAACTCGGTTTCATATTCTTTTAAAGGCAGCGGCAATGTATCGGACATGTGGTAGAACACCATGTACACACCGGCAAATACAATGGTTGCATAGAATAACCATTTCCACCACGGTGGCAAGTGGTTATCCAATTCGCGGATGCCATCGTAGTTATGATCCAACATAAGATCAGCCTCTTTTTCCAAAGGCTGAAAATCGTTTGACTCTTTCCAGATTTTTGCCCAGAACGAAGGTTGTTCTACATAAGGAATACCCAACCGCTCGGCCCGCTCGCGCGTGGCTTGTTTTACCATAAAGTTGAGCACCTGCAACATGTAAAGCGCTACCAGCATTACCAACAACACCACTACAAAAACAAAACCTACTACGGTATAAAACATCAGCATGGGATCGTCCCAGAAAGAAGTTGCAGCAGATGAAGACGCTGCCTCGGTTTGTGCAAAGCTTGCGAAGCTCAGCAGCAAGGCGAATATTAAAAACAACTTTTTCATAGTGGGTCAGGTTAGAGATTCGGCATTAACATTAGATTCAGATCCATCGTGCAACGGCTTTTCACTCATCTCGCGAATGAAAGTTTTATCGGCTGTGAATGTCCACCACAACAGCACGATGAAAAACGTAAAGAAGATTACAAACGAGATAACCGGCCAGATGGCAACGTTATCCATGCTTTGAAGTACTTGCTTATACATACTTTATTCGTTTGAAGTGGCTACATCTTTTTGCTTGATATCGGTACCCAACCGTTGCAGGTAGGCAATCAAGGCTACAATCTCAGCATCGGCAGTTGTTTCCAAACCTTCCAGCTTCAGGTTATCAACAATCCGGTTTGCCTGTGAATCCAACTCATCGTTGGCAATTGCTTCATAGCCATCGGCATACGGAACACCAATGGTACGTAGTGCTGAAATTTTTCCGGCTGTTAAGCTTTTATCAATCTGTTGTTCATACAACCAGGGGTAAGCCGGCATGATTGAACCTGTACTTACTTCAGCAGGCGTAAGCATGTGGCGGAAGTGCCAGCTATCGGCATACTTGCCACCGAGGCGTTGTAAATCCGGACCGGTGCGTTTTGATCCCCACAGGAATGGATGATCGTACACATACTCACCGGCTTTTGAATATTCACCACCTTTCGGATCGTAGCGTTGTACTTCCGAACGGAATGGCCGGATCATTTGCGAGTGACAGTTTACGCAACCTTCGCGGATGTAAATATCACGACCGTGCAACTCCAGCGGAGTATAAGGTTTTACGGTAATAATGGTGGGCACGTTTGATTTGATGAGAAAAGTGGGAACCAACTCGATAATGCCACCTATTAAAATCGCAACCAAGGCTAATACTGTAAACAGAACTGGTTTGGCTTCCAGAATGTGGTGCCAGTAACCACCGGCAGTATGTTTTACTTTTACTAATGGTGAAACCTCGGCTTCTTCGTTGGCTACAAACTTACCGGCATAAGCTGTTTTAATCAGGTTGTAGGTCATAATGAATACACCAGTCAGATAAAGTGCTCCACCGGTAGCACGCAGCATGTGCATGGGCAAAATCTGGGTAGTGGTTTCTAAAAAATTCTGGTAGCGTAAGAAACCATCGGCTGCAAACTCTTTCCACATTAAACTTTGTACCACGCCTGATACATACATGGGCAAGGCATAGAACACAATTCCAAGTGTACCAATCCAAAAGTGCAGGTTTGCCAGCTTGGTTGAATATAGTTTGGTATTCCACATACGTGGGATAACCCAATACAACATACCAAAGATCAGGAAGCCATTCCAACCTAAACCACCTACGTGTACGTGCGCCACAATCCAGTCGGTATAGTGCGCAATGGCATTAACATTCTTCAGCGAAAGCAACGGCCCTTCTAATGTTGCCATACCATAAGCGGTAACGGCAACTACCATAAACTTGAGCACGGCATCTTCGCGCACGCGATCCCACGCACCGCGCAGTGTAAACAAACCATTTAACATACCACCCCAGCTTGGCGCGATAAGCATGATGGAAAACACGACACCCAACGATTGTGCCCAATCGGGCAAGGCAGTATATAATAAGTGGTGCGGCCCGGCCCAGATATAAATGAAGATCAACGACCAAAAGTGGATAATCGATAATCGATATGAATACACGGGTCTGTTGGCAGCCTTCGGCAGGAAGTAATACATAATACCGAGAAAGGGAGTGGTAAGAAAAAATGCAACCGCATTATGTCCATACCACCATTGTACCAACGCATCCTGCACTCCGGCATACCAGGAATAACTTTTGAAAAATGTTACCGGCATTTCGAATGAGTTTACAATGTGCAACACGGCAACGGTAACAAACGTGGCGATGTAAAACCAGACCGCCACATACATGTGCTGCTCGCGTCTTTTTATAATGGTACCAATCATGTTGATACCGAACACTACCCATACTAATGCAATGGCAATATCGATGGGCCACTCCAGTTCGGCATATTCTTTTGAAGTTGTAAACCCAAGCGGTAGTGTAATGGCAGCCGCCAGAATTATTAATTGCCAACCCCAGAAGTGAGTCCAGCTTAATGCATCGCTGAACAAACGGGCTTTAAGCAGGCGTTGCATGCTGTAGTACACACCGGCAAACATGGCATTGCCTACAAAGGCAAAAATTACTGCATTGGTATGCAGTGGCCGGATGCGGCCGAAGGTTGTGTATTGTAAGTCAAAATTGAAAAGCGGATAAAAGAGCTGAATGGCGGCTAAAAGGCCGACCGTCATGCCCACGATGCCGAAAATTACCGTTGCGATAATAAAGGCTTTGACAATCTTGTTGTCGTAGTGAATTTTTTCGAGTTGCATGGGTTTAAGGTCTGATTACGGCCATAAAAGTACCGGCATGCACCTGCGGCCAATATGATTGCGATTAGTGCAAAAGATGATTTTTGTCATGTATCTAACCTGAACTGGTTGATACTTATTTACTACGCAGACCTGCAATAAAACGGGGAAGTCAAATAAAATTGATCTTCCCCGTTTTGATTTATCGCAGTTTTGCGTTGTGTTAATCAACCAACTCCTGTTGTTGTGCCAGTTGAAAGGCCTTGGCAGCGTTTAATTTTGTAAGTTGAATGTAGTCTTCAGCGTTTTCTACTTCTACAGTGTGGGTACAAAGTTGAATACCATCTTCCAGTGCCTCTACCCTTCTTATATCAGCCACATCTATAAATTGCCAGGCATGTCGCGCATCAGCGGATTGTTCCAACCAGCCTAATACTCTTGCTTTCTCAATTGCCCACGGTAACTCATCGGCTTGTATCAACCGCATTTGTTCATCGAACTGGGCCGAGCCATTATCGTTCATAATCTGAAAAACCAATTTAACGAGGTACCAATTCATAAACAGTTACCAGTTACCGGTGCCCGGTTACAAGTTGTTAATATGTTGCTTTTATTATTTTTCATTTCAACAAACCGGAAACAGGTAACTGGAAACTGGTTTAGTTATAACTTTTGATTTCTACTCCACCAAACATAACGAAGCCGGTAATTATTAATTTCTTGCCCGATGATGGCGCTTGTGGTGTGCTACGCTTGTCATCAAAACCACCCAGTATGGCAGTTATGTCCGATTTAATTTCCCAATTGGCAGGTACAACCACTTTTACTCCGCCAAACATTTGCACCACATCAATAATTACTGTGCCCTGAATATCAGCCTGGGTAAGATCCAGATCGGTGCCACCGAAAAGACACGTTGTTTCACCACCCTTGAATTGTTTAGAGAATACTTTCTTCTTGGCACCACCAAAAATGGTTGTGATGTCGAAATAATCTTCACCGCCTTCATCAATGTTAATCACACCATCACCCGCCAAAGATTTGCGTGCTTCACGCGATGGCCCCCACAACGCCCGACCCACAATAAATGCACCCACTACAATTATTCCAATCGGTAAGGCCAGTCTCCTTACTTCGTAATCCAGAAAAAATATATCATCAATCAGAAAGAAAGAACCCACCAATATTAATGCTAACCAACCAATACCTTCAAACTTTCGGCTTATCCCAAACACCAAACCCAACCCAATCAATAACGTTTTCCAAGAGAAGACCCAGTGCGGGAAATAGAGTAAATCCAATTTCTTAAAAAGCCAGATGCTTCCGATAGCGAGAATAAGACCACCTACCCAAACGCTGCTGCTTAATTTTTTTGTGTTGCTCATAACCTTGTGTGTTTGTTTACACGAAATAACGGGGCAACTAAGCTCCTGGCGATTCTGAAAAGGTTACCGACAGCGAAAAGTCGGTGAAACCGGGGATTGAGGGGGGTGAAATGGATTTGCCGGTATTGAATAAACCAACCTTAAACGTAATGCGTATCAGAATTTGCTAGGGGAAAGTAAAAGGTGAAGTGTTATTCGTTACCTCTCGCCTTGCGCCATTGCCTACTTATCTCCAAAATCCCGCTCCCAAAAAGCAGGTGGTTCAACACCCAGTGCCCGTAAATACACATACATCTGCGCCCGGTGATGAATTTCGTTATCAATAAAATAAAAAATGGATGACCATACACTGCCCTCGTATTGCCCAAAGGTTACAATGCGTTCGTGAAACCGCTCATCTTTAAGTTGCGACCATAACTTCTTGATTTCAGCATCGGCTTTATCCCAAAGTTCCAACGCAGTTTCTTTACTGTTATTAAATTCAAGATTTTCATTGAAAGCTTCCGTGTTGCCATGCACAATCTGGTGCAACCCAGGCGCGGCAATAGCCAACAACTCACTCACCAATAATGCGGGTGTGCGCATACCACCAATAGAGAAACTAAAAAAATCCTTTTCAGGAATGGCTTCAATAACCCTGCGGGTTAACTGGCGATGCCCCATCCAATGGTTAAACAATTCCGTTGAGGTAATAACCTCTGCTTTTGGTGTGGTTGTCTGCTCCATAATCTTAGTTGTTTGATTTTTGATGAAGCAAAGTTTTAATAGCCCGCTGACAGCCGTATGTCAGCAGGAAAATGAACCCAAAAAAATGAATTAATTTTTTTAAAGCTTTTGAAGAAGCTTATCATCCAACGGTTCTACGCTAGAACTAAAGTAGGTTACCGTTTTACCGTCTTCGCTAATCAGGTATTTAGCAAAATTCCAATCGGGCTTTTTACCGGTCTTGGCTTCCAGCCATTGATAAAGTGGATGCTGATCGCCTCCCTTTACCGAAATCTTTTCGAACATCTGAAACTGTACGCCATAATTGCGTTCGCAGAAAGCTGCAATCTCATCGTTGCTACCGGGTTCCTGCCAAAGAAAGTTATTAGCCGGAAAGCCCAATACTTTTACACGTTCGCCAAACTGCTCGTGTATTTTTTCAAGGCCGGCATATTGTGGGGTTTTACCACACTTTGAAGCTGTGTTTACAATCAACAACTTCTTGCCTTTATACTGACTAAAGTCAATCTCTTTACCATCCAGGCTTTTGATTTTAAAATCATAAATAGATTCAGCCATTGGCCCGTTGGGTGATTTTGAAAGTTTGGAAGAAAGAAATGCGCCTAAGCCCACGAGTAGAATGATTGTAATGATGACTTTTTTTTTCATGCCCTACTTCACTTACCCTCTCCTCCCGAAAGAACTAATGGGAGGAGAGCGGTGGTGAAGATTTAAATTTCTATAATGAATCCACAATTTGTGGATCGAGTGGTTTTACTTTTGAACTGAAGAATGTAACCGAACCATCAGGCTTCACTAAATACTTGCAAAAATTCCAAGTTGGTTCCTGACCGGTTTTTTCTTTCAGCAAAGCATACAACGGGTGTTGATCTGCGCCTTTTACTGAAATTTTTTCGAACATCTGAAACGTTACGCCATAGTTGGCTTTGCAGAATTCAGCAATCTGTAAGTTGGTACCGGGCTCCTGTCCACCAAAATTATTGGCCGGAAAGCCGAGGATAGTAACCTTACTTCCAAACTGTTCATGCAGTTTTTGCAACTCTTCGTATTGCGGAGTGTAACCGCATTTTGAAGCTGTGTTTACAATCAGCAGTGTTTTGCCTTTGTACGCTGAAAAATCAACTTGCTTGCCTTCCAGGCTGTTGATTTTAAAATCATAAATCGTAGGAGCGCTCATCACAAATGCGAATAAAAGTGTAATAGCCAGTTTCATGGTTTTTTGGATTATGTGTGTAAAACAATAAAGTAAGCCAGATTGTTCGAAGCCGAAGTTACACTTTTTCCGGGCTATTTGGCCATGTTCTGAAAATGTAAACCGGGTTCTGCCGATAGGTTGTGCGTTTATCGATAATCATGCCGTTTTTAGTGGCCACTTTTTGTGATGGAAGGTTGCTTTCGCTGATGATAGAGATAAGCGATCCGGCAAAATTATTTTCAAACCCAAACGTTTTGCACTTATGGGCGGCCTCTATAGCATAGCCTTTATTCCAGAATGCGGGCAGCAACGAATAGGCAATTTCCAATTCGGTAACACCATCCACTTCCTGCACCAGCAATCCCGCATGGCCAACCAGTTTGCCACTCGATTTTTCAATCAATGCGTTCATGCCACCCCGATCTCGCGCATAGCGTAGCTGTTGTTTTTCGTACCACTTTTTACATTCCTGTTCGGGCGTTTCCTTTTCCTCCACCCAATACTGATGGGCTCTCGGGTCTTCAAAAAATTTCAGCCACTGCGAAAAATCTTTTTCGTCTATGGTGCGAAACAGCAGGCGTTCGGTTTGTTGATGGTGAAGTAAGTATTGCATGGATTACATCCGTTCCGGCACACGAATTCCCAACAAGGCCATTGCCTTTTTGATAGTATTGGCTGTCACTTCTGAAAATGCAATCCGGAATTTTAACTTTTCGGCATCGCTTTCATTAAAGATGGGAATTGTCTGGTAAAACTGGTTGTACGCCTTCGCTAAATCATAGGCATAGTTGGCAATAATGGCAGGTGAATATTCGCGCGCAGCTTCCTGTAGTTTGTTGGTGTATTGATTGATTTTAAAAATCACTTCGCGTTCTGTAGGTTCTAGCGCTCTTACCTTTTGAAGGGAATTTTGATCGGCTCCTATATTCATACTGGCAGCTTTGCGCAGAATCGCTTTGATGCGTGCATGGGTGTATTGAATAAACGGACCGGTATGGCCTTGCAATTGTATGGATTCTTTCGGATCGAACAACATTCGTTTTTTCGGATCAACCTTCAACAAGAAAAACTTCAATGCACTGAGTCCAATCATTTCAGCCAACTCATCAATTTCTTCTTTGGTCATGTCATCAATCTTGCCAAGCTCCTGCGTTTGTGCACGTGCAGCATCTACCATTTCCTGCATCAGGTCATCGGCATCCACTACCGTACCTTCCCTGCTTTTCATCTTGCCAGAAGGAAGATCAACCATGCCATAGGAAAGATGATAACATTTCTTAGCCCATTCGTAACCAAGCTTACCCAGTATCAGGAACAACACTTTAAAGTGATACTCCTGTTCGTTACCCACCGTATAAATCTGGCCTTCAATTTTTGGAAAATCGCGGAAGCGCAAAATAGCCGTGCCGATGTCTTGCGTCATATAAACAGAAGTGCCATCCGAACGTAGCAATACTTTTTGATCTAATCCATCGGCTGTAAGATCAACCCACACCGAACCATCTTCTTTTTTGAAGAAGATTCCCTTCTCCACACCTTTCAATACCTCTTCCTTTCCGAGCAAGTATGTGTTCGACTCATAATACAACTTTTCGAAATCAACACCCATGCGCTTGTAGGTACTATCGAAACCACTGTACACCCAGCCGTTCATCGTGCTCCATAGCTGTACAGTATCAGCATCTTTTGCTTCCCATTTTTGCAGCATATCTACTGCGAGTTTCATAATCGGAGCTTGCTTCTCGGCATCGGCTTCAGCAACACCTTTCTCTTGTAATTCTTTTACCTGTACTTTGTAATTCTTGTCGAACTCTACATAATATTTTCCAACCAGCTTATCGCCTTTCAAGCCACTGCTCTCCGGTGTTTCGCCATTGCCATACAGTTTCCACGCGGCCATGCTTTTGCAGATATGAATACCGCGGTCGTTTATGATCTGTACTTTGTGTACGTTATAGCCATTCGCTTTGTATAACTCGGCCACGCTATAACCCAAAAAGTTATTGCGCAAGTGACCTAAGTGTAACGGCTTATTGGTGTTGGGTGATGAATATTCCACCATCAACTCTTTACCCGTTAACGGAGTAACACCATAGTTGGGATTTGTGTAAATCGATTCAAAAACTTTTACCCATACGCTATCGCTGATAACCAGGTTTAAAAAACCTTTCACCACATTATAGCGGCTCACCATACCCGAATGTTCAACCAGATATTGACCAATCGCATTGCCCGTTTCTTCTGGTTTTAATTTCGAAATCCGTGTAAGCGGAAAACAAACTAATGTATGCGAACCTTCAAACTCGGCATTGGTAGGTTGTAGTTGAAGTTGATCAACGGATTGATTGAACAGAGCCGTGATGGCCTTTTGGATTTCGGAACGGAGAAGGGAATCTAAATTCATTTCAATTAATTATCAATGGATCAATATGCAAATGTGCCAATGCTTAGTACAAACATTGGCACATTGATTAATTGGTTAATTAATCATTACATATCAAGTATATACGCAAACATAAGCGGTGCCACAATCGTAGCATCGCTTTCCACAATAAACTTGGGAGTTTCGATGCTCAGTTTACCCCACGTAATTTTTTCGTTGGGTACAGCACCCGAGTATGAACCATACGAAGTAGTGCTGTCGCTGATCTGGCAGAAGTAACTCCAGAACGGAACACCATCACGCTCTAAATCCTGGTGCAACATCGGCACTACGCAAATCGGGAAGTCGCCCGCAATACCACCACCAATCTGGAAGAAGCCAATGCCATGTTCTCCCGCATTGTTAGTGTACCAATCAGCAAGCCACACCATGTATTCGATACCGCTCTTCATGGTGCTGGCTTTCAATTCGCCTGTTAACACATACGAAGCAAAAATATTTCCCATGGTGCTGTCTTCCCAACCTGGAACCACCATGGGCATGTTGCGTTCAGCAGCTGCAATCATCCAGCTATTTTTCGGATCGATTTCATAGTACTGCTTCAACTCACCGCTATTGATCATACGAAACATAAACTCGTGCGGGAACAAACGCTCACCCTTGTCTTCGGCATCTTTCCATACTTTAAACAAGTGCGCCTGTAATCTGCGAAAAGCTTCCTCTTCGGGGATACAGGTATCGGTTACACGATTTAAATGATTGCCCAGCAAATCCCACTCGTCTTGCGGTGTAAGGTCGCGGTAGTTCGGAATTCTTTTATAGTGAGAGTGCGCCACCAGGTTCATGATGTCCTCTTCGAGGTTAGCCCCGGTACACGAAATAATATGCACTTTATTCTGGCGGATCATTTCGGCAAAGCTAATGCCCAACTCAGCCGTGCTCATGGCTCCTGCCAACGACACCAACATCTTTTTGCCTTCGGCAATATGTTTTTTATAGCCTTTTGCAGCATCCACCAGGGCAGCTGCGTTAAAGTGCAAAAAGTTTTTCTCGATAAAGGCAGAAATGGGTCTGTTTTGGCTCATGATGATCTAAATTTTGGGGCGAAAATACGGAAAGCTTATAAAAGGTTGTCAACCCAACTGCCATAAAAAAGCCCAGCCAAGTTCAACTTGCCGGGCTTCCTGTTTTGATTTGCCAAACCCTACCAAACCACAATCCTTTCGCTTTCGGGCTTGTACATTTTATCACCTTCCTTCACATTAAAGGCATTGTAAAATGGTGTGAAGTTCATCAATGGCCCGTTAACCCGCCATTTGGCAGGTGAGTGCGGATTGGTGTTTACATAGTTGCGTAAAAAATCATCGGTGGTTTTTACCCGCCAGATGCGCGCAATGGAAATAAAGAAACGTTGATCGGGTGTAAAGCCATCCAGCTTTTTATTGCTCTTACCTTGTTCAGTAAGTTTAAAGGCATCGTAGGCAATAGCAATGCCGGCTATATCCGCTGTGTTCTCGCCTACAGTAAGCGCGCCTTTCACGTGCACACTATCCAATACGGTAAACTGGTTGTACTGATCAATTACCTGTTGTGTTTTGGCTTTAAATTTTTCGTAATCAGCTTTCGTCCACCAGTTTTTTACGTTGCCATCTTTGTCGTACTGCGCACCCTGATCATCAAACGAGTGAGTAATCTCATGACCGATCACCATACCAATACCACCGTAGTTCAAGGCATCATCGGCACTTAAATCAAAATAAGGTGGTTGTAAAATCCCTGCGGGGAAATTGATTTCGTTTTGCGATGGATTGTTGGAAGCCGTAACCGTAGGCGGTGTGGTACGCCACTCGGTTTTATCAATGGGTTGATCAATTTTGGCAATCATATATTGATACTCATTTTGATTAGCTGATTGCCAGTTTTCGAAATAGGTATCTTTGTTTACCACCACATTCGAATAGTCGCGCCACTTTTCAGGGTACCCGATTTTCTCACGGAAGGTGCCGAGTTTTTCAATTGCTTTTGTTTTAGTTGAATCACTCATCCACTCCAACTTATTCACGCGTGCTTCAAATGCTCTTTTCAAATTGTCAACCAACACAATCATGCGCTGCTTTGCTTCTTCCGGAAAATACTTCTTTACATACAATTGCGCCAAGGCATGGCCGATGGAGCGATCAACCGCTTCGGTCATCTCCTCGCCCCGGGGTTTACGTACGGCTTGTCCGCTAAGCACTTTTGAGTACTCAAAGGCGGCATTCGAAAATGGTTTGCTTAACATGCTTGCATAGCGGCTAAGTGTTTTTGCTTTCAGGTAAACTTTCCAATCGGCAATGGAAACCGATTTTAACATGGTATTGAGTTGATCGTAGTAAGCAGGTTGTTGTATATTTATCGAATCGGTTTTAACACCCATATCGGCAAACAACGTAGTCCAGTTAAGATTGGGTTGCTTCTTTGCAAGATCAGCCACCGCAATCTTGTTATAGTTGGCTTGTACGTTTCTGCGTTCAATATTGGTTTTGTGCGATTCGGCAAACTGCTTTTCAATTTTATAAACTACTTCAGCATTTTTTGTAGCTGTAGCTGCATCTACACCTATCAATTCAAACAAGGTGGCAGTATATTTTTTATAAGCATCCTGTACTTTTATAGTTGGTGCATCTTCTTTGAAGTAATAGCCTTTTTCCGGCAAGCCAGTTCCGGTTTGCGAGAGCTGACCGATGTTGATAGAACTTTTCTTCACATCGGGCCCCACGCGAAAAGCAAGGATAGAACTGTTTCCAACTTTTTCCTGCTCGGCTACAAACTTTAATAACGAAGGCACATTGCCAATAGCATCGATTTGTTCCAGCATTGGTTTAATGGGATCGTAACCCCGTTGCTCGATGGTGGCGGTATCCATGCCAGCCAAATAAAAGTCGGCTACTTTTTGCTCGATACTTCCCGGAGCATTATTCGTACGCGACACACTATCTAAAATAGCTTGCAGCCGAATGCGCTGAGGATAATTCAAAAATGAATACGAGCCCACACCCGATTGTGTACCGGGTATTTTCGCACTGTCGTACCAGATGCCGTTTACGTACATAAAGAAATCATCGCCTGGTTTTTTGGTAGCGTCAATTCCTGTTATGACAACGTGTTTATCTTCAGCCTGCTTACAGGCTCCGGCCAGCGCTACAACCAGCGATAAAAAGAATAGCTTCTTCATGGTATAAGATTTTAACTTCAAATTAATTTTTGAAAGGTTCGCACAATTTGTGGGTATAAGAGGTATAATTTTCCTTGCACTTAAAATCGGGTTTACAATCATGTTGAAATGAAAAATCCGGATCAGCGTCTGAACCTCTATTTCAAATGTTGAATACACCTATTGTTTCTTATCCAATCTTACATTCATAGGTACCTCCTCGGTTGTAACCAATTCGTTAAACAACAACTTAAAGGTACCCTGTGCTTGCGCCCGAAACGTGATTTCAGGGGTGAAGGCATATAACTTTCCTTTTCCAACTGGCGCCTCAAAGGCAACCACTCCACCTTTCAGATAGTTTGCACCCCACACCCATCCGCTGCGCAACGGATTTTCATCGCCAAACCACATCAATGGTTTTACTTTGCCTTGCACTACTGCTTCAGGCGCTAGTTTAAACACCGGACTGTTATCAAAATATACATCCGCTTCATTACTCATACCCCAGGTAGCGCTTTGAGTTGAATCTAACTTTACCCGCAGTACACTACCGGGTACATAATACTTATCGTTAGGAATACTGCGCTCTTGCCCATTGCTGGCAATCTCTGTTAAGGCATTTTTTACCGGCAATCCTAAATGGTAGGCCAGGTTAGCGCTGGTGCCAATGGTTACAATTTTTCCACCTGCTTCCAAAAATTTTCTTAATTGTGGAATTGATTTTTCTGTTGTAATACTACCCATTGTTTTATGATACTCAGCCGGAATTTCTTCCTCTTTTGGCCCGCGCTGGTTGCGCATAAATTCGGCATACGGATCGTTATCGGCTCCGCTTTGTGGTGCAGCCGGAATGGCACGGGTAACAAAAACTATTACATCATACTTCTTCTTAAGATCACCGGCATCAATATCCTTTGCATAGATAATGTCAGCATCAAAACGATATTGTTCCATCAGCCAGCGTACCCAGCCCGAAGGCATGGAGCCGCCATAGGTATCCCACAGGGCAATGCGTGGGGCTGTAACTTTTGCCAACAAACCGGGTGTTTTGGCTATGCCTGTTATTGTTAACCCTAACTCTTTACCACTTTTCTCTAACACTTGTTTGGCTTTGGCACCGGCCGGAATGTAAAAGCTACCGGCTGGTACTTTGCTGTTTCCGGTTGCACCTTCGGGTAAGCGATAAACCGGTACACCTGCTTTTAATAAATCATTTACGGCAATAAATGCGTGGTTTGATTTTGAGTTCAAAACATAACCGCCCGATGAAGTTAACCCATCTAACCGAGCAACCGGACTTTGCAACTCACCGTAAGGTACTTGTTCAAACGGGCCGGTAAAATCATCAAGAAAACGATCGAACGTTACACCCATTTGGTAAGCCAATGTCCAACCGGCTGCATCGTAAGGTCGAACAGGCGGCCCACCCGGATATTGAAAATCGTTCGGGTGATCTTGTGGTTCAAACATATCAATTACATGTGGCCTGAACGCCTGGTTGTTTTTAACAATGTATGATCCCGCAGGGTACTTTTTGTTCAACACCGTAAAATCGGTCCTGGCCTTTTCTACCCGAATGCCGGTTTTGATGAGTGCGTTCACAAATTTTACTGCCGTGGGAAAATCAGCCTGATCGGAAGGAATAATGTAGCCACGCGCATCGCGTTTTACCGGAGCTTTAAAAATACTGTCGTAAAAATTTATAGAGATAGCATTGGATGAAGCCGGTACAGCAGCCGAGGGTGCAGTTACCTTCTTGGGTTGATTTTTAAAGGCGGTGTTAACAGCTTCTACCTTGGCGGGATAGGGTGTCCAATAGTCGGTATTACCACGCTCAATCGAGTTTTTACCCATTTTATAAATGTTGTACAACAATTGGTCGCTGTGGCGGGCGGCATAATCCAACACGGCATAGTTCAACGACATGGAATATTCAATGGCATCCTTGAAATACCATTTTCGGGGTGTAACCGGATACGGTGTATTATTATTGGGAACCAACCGCGAGGTTACAACCGGAATTTCACTTGGATTGGGGCCGCCCACAATTTCAGTTAGTAAGCCAATCATATTATGAAAGTGTGTGGTGGTGCGTAAGCCACCGTTGTACCAGGTTGAAAACACCGAGCCGCCCAGGCGGGTATAGCCGGGTTTATTTTCAGCATTTAACCGGTTAATCATGGACGCTCCAACCGCATCTATACCGGTAACCATCAACGGATCGAATACATAATTAAATGGATCGCGGTAAGGTGGGCCTGCCAATACCGAACCAGCCGGGCCGGATTGATGGTGATTATACATAATTTGTGGTATCCATTCTACAAACAACTGCCTGCCCATGTTTTGGGTTTCCTTCATGTTCATAATAAAGAAGTCGCGGTTGTTATCGTGCCCCACGTACTTTTGATACATGCGAGGTAAATGTTGATACGATCTTTTTTCGGGGGTTGGATTGCGCATGTACCAACTGGAAACCAGCTCTTGCCCATCGGGGTTGGCATGAACAAATAAGATCACAACTTTATCCAAAATACGAAGTGTTTCCGCATCGGTGCCGCTCACCACGCGATACAAAATTTCAATTAACTGATGTGTGCCCACTACTTCGGTTGCGTGCAGGCCGCCATCAATCCACACAATGGCTTTACCTTCTGCTGCCATAGCTTTAGCCTGCTCATCGGTAATACCTTCGGCACGGGCCATTTTTACCGAAATATCTTTGTACCGCTCAAGTTGCCGGTGGTTTTCGGGTGATGTTACAATAAGCATGTATTGCTGGCGGCCTTCTTCGGTAGTACCAATGCTGGTAAGCTTTACCCGATCTGATACAGCCAATTTTTTGAAGTAAGCTTCTGTTTGGGTGTAAGTGGCTAACATGTAGTTATCGCCAATATTAAAACCAAAATGTTCTTTAGGGGTAGGTATGGTTTGGGCTTTAGCAAATTGAAAGCCGAGCACGAGCACCAACATTATTTTTTTTATCATAACCAATAGGTTTACAGGTTTAGGATTTAGTGCAAAAAGTGCTTTTTACACCGCAGATAAAAGGTAAAATTTGATGAGAGGAAAGGAGTAGTTATAGATGCTCACAAACTTTATTTTTTTTGGTTACCAGGCCGGCTTTCCTGATCATGTGTGTACCACGCACAAACCTAACACACTTCGGGAATTTCCACTGTTACCACTACCACAATTAGTACTATTATTCTGAATTCTTTTCAAAAAATTAAAGTGATATTAAAAGCAAGGGTAATTACTTCTTCTGTTGTCTTATAATTAGTTCTATATTTAGCTGCATGATAGTATTGGTACGATTTAACTTTCTATTTCTCTTTGTTTGTTGTAGTTCTTTAAAAATTATTGCCCAGAGCCCCGAAGTTCAGTTTGTGCTGGTAAAGGAAGACTCCCCCATTTTTGTACACGAGCGCTGGATAACCTTTCCGGGAAAAGTGCCGGCAGTAAAAGCGCGCGAAGTAAAGGGCGAGTTTATGATACACGCATCCATGTACACCATTCTTCATTTATTGAAAGATGAATCTAAAATCAAAATTTGGCAAAAGCATGTAACCGATTTTAAAGTTCATCTTCAGCGCGATACTACGTGGTGGTTAGAATATTCGTATCATGATATTCCCTGGCCGGTGAGCGATCAGGATCACTTCCTGAAATATCAATTAACCGAGTTAGTTCCCAACAAGCAGCTTTTCATCACGTTCGAATCAATTGTTAATAATAAACTTGCACCTGTTGAAAAGGGAGTTACCCGAATGGAATTGGCTGGCAGTTGGACTCTGGAACAAGTTAATGCTGAACACGTAAAAGTTACCTACCGCATTTTATCCATGCCCAGTCACATACCGCGCATGTTTACCGATCCGGTAATACGCAGTAACCTGATGAGTACTATAAAAGCATTAACCAAATTGGCGGAGGGTAAGTAGATAACAAGCTAATACAATGATTTGCTCAACTAATAAAATAAGTTCAAATCACCTAGGCGAGGAAGTAGTTCGTTAATATTGGTCACCTGAATATTCTTATCAAAAGAATATGATTTTGATGATGGTGTAACAATCAGGTTATGCTTTGCCTTAACATCTGCTAACGCGATGTAATTTCCCTTTGTAAGCACAGGGCTATCAGTTAATTTTATTTCCATACTTACCCACGGTTTATCGCCTTTGGTAATAACCAAATCAACCTCGGCACCATCTTGTGTTCGGTAGTAAAACAATTGATTTCTGCTATCCAGATGAGCCGCTATTTGTTGAATAACAAAACTCTCCCACGAATAACCAGCTAAAAAATGACTCAATAATTCCGTTATACTTCCTACACGTAAAAGAGAATGCAATAATCCTGTGTCGCGGATATAGACTTTAGGCGATTTAACTATTCTCTTCTTGAAGTTAGCATGATATGCCTGAAGTTTACGAAGTAAAAAAGTTTCTTCCAGTACATCAATATATTTATCAACCAGGGGCACCGATACGCCCAGCGATTTTGAGTACGTTGATAGATTAAGGATTGAACCTTGCGAACCTGCAAGCATCTGAATTAATCTTCCTACCTGAATTCGACTTGATGTAAAACCAAGGATAGGTAAATCGCGATTGATGTAGGTAGCTAAAAAATTTGATAGCCATTCAAAACCTGCACCATGAGATTTTGCCTGATAAGCCGTAGGAAATCCTCCCCGTAACCACAACTTTCGATAATCTATGTCGCCAGTTTCGACAAGGGAAAAAGGATGCAATTCATTGAAGATAATTCTGCCAGCCAGTGTTTCAGAACCTTGTTTAAGCAGAGCCGGAGAGGCAGAACCGGTTACAATAAATTTTCCCGGTTTTCGCCTGATGTCTATTATAGACCGCATCACGGGGAAAATATCCGGAGCTAACTGAATTTCGTCCAGAATGATGATCTTATCCATATTCTCCTTGAAAAACAGTTCTGGGTTTCTCAATATGGCACGATCGGAAGGGAGTTCAAGATCAAGATATACAACCTTTTTTTCGGAGGGATTTGCTAAAGATTTAACAAGCGTTGTTTTACCCACCTGCCGCGGGCCAATAATACCAAGTACGGGAAATCGATTTAACTGAGCATGGAGTTGTGTGTTTAATTGCCGGGTTATCATCCCTGCAAATTTAATATTTTATTTTAAAATTACAGGGTTTAGAAAATCTTACTCTGCCATTACTGGCCGGCCCATAATTGACTTTGCTGAGGCTTCCAGAATTTCGAATGCACTTTCGGCCATGCGGTTTTCAGTATCCAGGGTGGGGTTTACCTCCACAATTTCCCAGGCGCACACTTTCGCATCTTTGCACAATTCGGTATTCAGAATTTTTGCTTCTTCAACGGTTAGTCCATTCGGCACAGGTGTTCCGGTACCGGTAGAAAACCGGCTATCAATACTATCTACATCAAATGAAACATAAATCAGGTCGCAATGATCCAGCATTTGTAATGCCTTGTGTGCAATTACATCGGCACCTGCTTTTTTTACTTCGTCAACTTCAATGAAGTTTATATTATGTTTATTAAGCAAATAGTTTTCGGGCTTTTCAAGATCGCGCACAGCAATATAAACCAGGTCTTCCGGTAAAATTTTGGGTCCTTGCATCCCCACATTTTTTATCTGCTCCCAATAATCAAGCGTTTCACCGCGCGGGTCATTTACTTTACATTCCAGGTTATCAAAACCACAGGCCATTGCCAGTGGCATACCGTGCATGTTACCCGAGGGAGTAGTAAAAGGTGTGTGAATATCGGCATGCGCATCAATCCAAATTACCCCCAATCGTTTCTTGGGATAAGCCTTTTTAATACCGGCAATAGTTCCATAAGCCGTGGAGTGATCGCCCGCCATAATCAAGGGAAAGTAATCATCAAAAATTTGTTCGTACACTTCCAGGCAAACGCGTTCTTCCATAATGAGAACACCATCTATAAATTTGGCATAAGCATGCTCGGCTCCATCAAACAAAAGTTCATTTACATTTTCCACTTCAACAGAGTCAACCTGGCGGAATAGGTCCGACTTCAGGTCAAGGCTGGCTATTTTCATCGCTTCCACACCCAGGCTGGCCCCGCGTGTACCGGCACCGATTTCGGACTTCACTTCGATGATCTTTATCTCTTTCACAGAACTAATAATTAAGTATTAAGAATTTTGGTTAATCGTAAAAACCGGCCTCAACGACCGCATTTCCTGCCCGTTTAGAAGTCGGGTAAAGCATGAAGGCCCGCGGGGACGGGGTTAAAAATCATGCAGGAAATGTGATTAACCATAGGGCTTTTGATTGTTGCAAAGATGGCAAAATTATCTCATTATTGCACTCTTAAATTTTGCTTGATGGTTGCATGTTGATCGTTGTTAGTTACTAGAAGATCAGACCAACAACCAAGAACAAACAACGAACAACTATTTCGATTTGATTAATGAAGAGCTACCGTGAACTGATTGAGCAAACCTTTGAGTTTCCCCAAAAAGAATTTAAGGTTCGCGACCATGAATTACTGTTCAACGAAGTGCCTCTGATGGACATCATCAAGCAGTATGGTACGCCACTTAAGATAACCTACCTGCCGCGCATCAGCGAAAACATTCGGTTTGCACAAGCTACCTTTAACAACGCCATTGAACGCTTCAAATACAATGGCAAGTACACCTATTGCTATTGCACCAAGTCATCGCATTATGATTTTGTATTGGAAGAAGCTTTGAAAAACGATGTACACATTGAAACTTCTTCAGCATTTGATATTCCAATTGTGCGCACCTTATACGAACGAGGTAAAATATCGAAGGAAACCTACATTATTTGCAACGGTTTTAAAATGCCGCAATACCGCCAGTACATAACAGAATTGTTGAATGAAGAATTCAATTGCATTCCGATATTGGATAACCTGAGCGAGATAGACACTTACGAAAGCAATGTAACCCGGCCGTATCAGGTGGGTATTCGTGTAGCAGCCGATGAAGAACCCAAGTTTGAGTTTTATACTTCGCGTTTGGGTATCCGCTACAGCGATATAATTCCATTGTACAAAGAAAAGATTCAGCCCAGCAGCAAAGCATCGCTTAAAATGCTGCACTTCTTCATCAACACCGGCATTAAAGACACAGCCTATTACTGGAGCGAATTAAGCCGCTTTATTTTCAAATACTGCGAACTGAAAAAAATCTGCCCCACGTTGGATTCAATAGACATTGGTGGCGGCTTTCCCATTAAAACATCACTCACATTTCAGTACGACTACAAGTACATGATCGAACAGATCGTGGAAAACATTAAATGGATTTGTGAAAAGAATAATGTACCCGTACCCAATATCTTTACCGAGTTTGGAAGTTTTACCGTAGGCGAGAGTGGAGCGGTTTTATATTCCATGGTAGATCAAAAACTACAAAACGACAAAGAGTTGTGGTACATGATTGATGGTTCGTTCATTACACATTTGCCTGATGTTTGGGGCTTAAATCAGAAATACATTTTACTTTCCATAAACAAGTGGGACGACCCTTACCATAAAGTAAACATAGGTGGGCTTACGTGCGACAGCCACGATTACTATAACTCCGAAGCCCACACCGGGGAAGTTTTCTTGCCAATGATTACCGATGAAGAACCATTGTATATTGGATTTTTTCATACAGGTGCCTACCAGGAATCGTTGGGAGGTTATGGAGGTATTCAGCATTGCCTTATTCCTGCGCCCAAACATGTACTTATCGACCGAAACGAAGACGGTGAGATTACAACCGAGTTGTTCGCCAAAGAGCAATCGAGCACCAGCATGATGAAACTACTGGGTTACGAAGGGGCACCAGAATAATTTATAATAGTTACAACCTTTTCACTATTTTGGTAATCCATTCTGCATACCATGCGGCTGTTGATAGTTACCATCCTGTTCCTACTTAGCTTTCAGCTAAAAGCGCAAGAGCTTTATACAGCGCGTGGGTTTTGGCAGGAAACAAAAAAAGAAACGTACCGCAAAATTGCCGATCGTAAATTAAAAGGCGATTCGCTCACCAGTTCAGAATTACTATATCTGGAAGATTATGAAAAATACCTGGCCGGATATTATGAGCGATTATCTGAAGAAGAAAAGCGCAAGTATCAGCAGGAAAAATACCAGTGGGATTTAGAATTAACACAACCTCAAACCGTTACCCGAGATTTTGAGTTGCGCACCCGCGACCGACTTATAAACGGAGTTTATGGTGCTTACTACGGGATAAGCTTTGTAGTAGGAACCGAGGCCAGTGGGCCGGCAGCTGCGGGTATTATTCCTATTACGGCCGGCTTGTGGCAACTGGGCCCGGTAATCAATAAAAAAAAATATGCAAACATTAACGCCAGCACCATCCGGGCTGGTAATTCAGGCCGGCTATTAGGGTTGGTAAATGGTTCGTTCCTGGGGATTTTAGTTGCGGGCAATTCCGAAAACTCCGGCAATACAGCACTACTATTCTCAAGTGTAGGTAGTATAACATTAGGCGAAATTGCCTTTCAAACCCAAAAAAGAAAAAACTACTCTGAAGGTCATATTGAGTTAATGCGGCATTATGGATTTCTTGGGCCGTTTGCAACGGGAATGTTAATGGCTTCGGCCGAGGTAAACGACAACCATGCTATTGGTGCCGGTTTAGTGGCGGGTGGTATGGGAGGTTTAGTGGTAGGGCACCACGCTGCACAAAAATATACTTACACGCAGGGCGATGTAGATGTAATAAGTTCGCTTACCATCATCAGTACCGGGTTGGGTTTTGCCATAGTAGCCGAAGCGCTAAGCGAAGATCTTTCTCCCGGACTATTTCTGCTGCCTGGATTAACCGCTATAAGCGGAACGTTATTAGGACAGAAATCAGTGCGGGGTGCGCAAATCAGCAAATCGCAAGGCAATGTAATTGCATTTGCTGCCGGTGGTGCGGCCTTGGTAGGCATAGGATTAATGGTGGTTGCAGAAGTAGATTCTGCTTCATTGGTATTAGGTGTACCCAGTGTATTGGCATTATTAGCACACCAGGCTATGTTTAACTCGTACAAAAAACAAAACCTGGCCGAAATCAAGCTAGGGCAATCGGCCAGCAAACGTGTTCAGTTTTCAATGAATGTTGCCCCTGAAAATTATTATGCGAATAAACAAGCCGGAGAAAAAATTGTACAAACCGGACAATTGGCCAGCCCAATTGTGAAACTACGGTTGAAATTTTAATTGGCTACTATTAAATGAGCCGCTTGTAGCAAACTCTCAACCTTAAAGTCGGCTTTGTTTTCGGGTTCTACTTCATCGCCAATCTGAATGGTTCTTATCCCCAACTTACGCGCAGGAACAATATCTCTACCCCTGTCGCCCACCATCCATGAAACCGAAACATCAATTTGAAAACGCGCAATTGCTTTTTCAAACATAAGTGTTCCCGGCTTACGTGCAAGCGATTCAGTAACCGATGGATGGTACGGACAAAAATAAAAGTGATCGATACTGTTTTTGGAAACGTGTTGAAAATATTGGTGGCAGGCATCCATTTGAGCTTCGGTGTAAATTCCCTGGGCTATTCCGGATTGGTTCGTAATAACAACCAGGCGAAAGCCAGCCTTTTTTAGTAACCGAGTTGCCTCCACAACACCCGGTAGTATTTCAAAAGCTTGCACCAGATAGGTATAATTCGGGTTATCTTTATTTAGCACTCCATCCCGATCTAAAAAAACACATTTATTCATTACCATAACAAATCCAATCCATCTCAATGATACGGTATTCCACCAACCGAAACCAGTTACTGGTCTAATTTCAGGTGAGTTTTTTTTTCGATGGCTTGTTCACAAACCCGTTTTATTTAGTTTTGTTATACCCGGTATTTTATCCGGGTTAAAAAAATCAACAGCTTTGAACAACGCGATTGTTATTATTCCAACCTATAATGAGCAGGAGAATATCACCATGATTATTGACACGGTGTTTTCGCTTCCCAAAGACTTTGATATTTTAATAGTGGATGATAATTCGCCCGATGGTACAGCCCGCATTGTACGAGAACTTCAACAAGGATATAACACAGAAGCAGAAACACGGTTGCACTTATTGCAGCGGCCTGGCAAACAAGGCTTGGGTACTGCCTACATTCAGGGTTTTAAATACGCTCTGGAAAAGGGATATGATTTTATTTTGCAAATGGATGCTGATTTTTCGCACAACCCGAAAGACCTGGTAAACCTGTATTTACACTGTGCCGAATGGGGCAGCGATTTATCGGTGGGTTCGCGTTATGTTACAGGTGTAAATGTAGTTAACTGGCCCATGGGCCGCGTGTTACTTTCATTTTTTGCCAGTAAGTATGTGCAAGTTATAACCGGTATTCCGCTGCACGATACCACCGCAGGTTTTGTTTGTTACCGCAGCACAGTTTTAAAAACAATACCCCTTAACCAGATCAGGTTTGTAGGATACGCTTTTCAGATTGAAATGAAATTTCTAACCTGGAAATATGGTTTTAAACTGAGCGAAGTACCCATCATTTTTACAGATCGCACGCGCGGCCAAAGCAAAATGTCGGTTGGTATTTTTAAAGAAGCTTTTTTTGGCGTTATTCAAATGACAGTTCAAAGCTGGTTTAAAAAATACATCCCCCGCTAGCGTACCATTTTACTTTCTAAGAATATTTGTATCACCCAACGCATGCGCTCGAAGCGTTAGGCTAAAATAGTTGACAAAATCAACTATTTGGTTTATATTAGCATTAAAAAATAAATGACAACCACTGCCATTGCACAGGTACGAGAGTTTAACAGGTTTTATACCCGCATACTGGGTTTATTAGATAAAGAAATTCTGAATAGTGCATTCAGCTTACCGGAAGCGCGGGTGCTATATGAGTTACACCGCATGCAACCGTGCAGTGCCAAAGAAATTATTCAGGTGTTAGAAATCGATAAGGGATACCTCAGTCGGATTTTAAAAAATTTTTTACGCAAAGGATTAATCCAAACACAAGCAGTACGCACCGATACGCGGGTAACAGAAATTAGACTTTCAGCTAAAGGTAAGGTGGAATTTGAAAAGCTCAACAGAGCTTCGGCCAATCAAATTCAACAATTGTTGGCCCCATTAACCGACAGTAAAATTAAGTCTGTTATCAGCCACATGCAGGCTATTCGTCAACTTTTAAATAACCATACATGAAACCCTTTTCGATCAGCGATATTAAAATACGCACCGAATTACAGCCAGGAGATTTTGGCTACCTGGTTTATCTGCACGGCAAATTATATAGTAAAGAATATCAGTTTGGAAATGTGTTTGAAAGTTATGTGGCAGAAAGCTTGCTTGAATTTTACAAGAACTACAACCCAGAAACAAACCGGGTTTGGGTATGCGAACACGATCAAAAAATGATTGGTTTTGTTGCCTTAATGAACCGGGGTACTACCGCTCAACTACGCTACTTTATAATCGAACCCGCTTACCGCGGAATAGGGCTTGGCAAAAAACTAATGGAGTTATTTATGGATTTTTTAAAATCGTGTGGTTATTTGGGGGCCTATTTATTAACTACAAGCGAACTCACCACTGCCGCTTCGCTTTATACCCGGCATGGCTTTATTCGTACGGAAGAAAAATATTCCACTGCGTTTGGTAAACCCTTGATTGAACACCGGTATGAATTGAACCTTTAAATCAAAAATTAGCATACCAATAGCCAGATTAAGTCGTTACCTTTCGGAATGGCGCTGAGTGAAAAATCATTTCTTTTTCCATTACGCGGAAAAATTATTGCCGCATTTTTACTGGCGTGTGTAGCTATTATACTTGCAGCCGGTACTACCTACGTAGGCTTTAATAATTTATTAGGCCAGGTAGATGAGTTAACCGAACCCAATAACAAGTTGCGCACCTTAAGTAGTTTGTTTGAACAAATTACGCGGCTCGATCAGCAGCAACGTGCCGATGCTATACGCAACCCGGGCAAATCGTATCATGCGGTTTTAAAGGAATCGCAACTGTTAACCGCTACACTTGATTCGCTGTTGGCAATGCCCTGGAGTAATGCGATACAACCCACGCGGGTGGAAACCATGAAGCGCATTGTTGCCAAGCGCGATTACTTGTTGTTGGAATACCTGCGCCTGCGTTCAGAGTTTATCTCCAATAAAAAATTTACAACCCAGCTTGATTCACTTTCGCGTGTACTTGCTGTAACTGCACCACTGGATAGCACCGTTGTAACCCAACAATTTAAAACCACTACTACCACCTATATACCCGAAGAAAAACGCAACTTCCTGAGCCGGTTATTTGGTAGCCGTAAAAAAGATACCGTTGCCACCGGCATTGAAGTTAAAGAAGAAACTTTAACCCGAATAGATACAGTGGCACCCATCCAAAAAGAAAATGCCCGGGTTGAAGTAGAGCGAATAATGAAACAATTGGATGAAGACCAACGCCTGCAAACGCAGGAAATGTTGCAACGCGAACTACGCCTTATTACCGCCAACATGTCATTAATTAATCAACTACTTACAATTTTACGCGAAGTTGAATTGGAAGAGTTAGCCATGTTTGAAAAGAAGAGCAACGAGGCCGCATCGTTGGTAAAGGTAAGCGTGGAGCGAATTAGCATCATTCTGGTTTTATTTTTTCTGGGTACAGCCGCCCTGGTATTTTTGATGTTACTTGATATTGCACGCAGTAATTATTATCGCTTGCAATTAATGCAAGCCAAGGAGGAAGCCGAACGACTAAGCTTAGTTAAGCAGCGGTTTCTTGCCAACATGAGTCATGAAATCCGAACCCCGCTACAATCCATCCTTGGATTTTCAGAACAACTTCAAGCTCAAAAAAATAATGCCGAAGCCTTAATGGCCATTCAACAATCATCCGAACACCTGCTGCACATTGTTGATGAAGTATTGGATTATAGCCGAATTGAATCCGGAAGGCTTATACTGGATAAAAACCCGTTGTGGTTAGATGAAGTAGTGGACGAAGTAGCAACGTTAGTAGAAATACAGGCCCGGCAAAAGAATCTTCAATTTCATATTCACATTGATACGATTACGACACCTGTATTAGGCGATGCATTTCGGCTGAAACAAGTGTTCTTTAACCTGTTGGGTAATGCCATTAAATTTACAACTTCCGGATCTATCACATTCCGACTTCAGATAAAGGAACAAACCAACACGTTGTTAAAAGTTGCATTCATTATTTCCGACACAGGCAAGGGTATTGCCAAAGAAGAACAGGAAATTATTTTCAACCAATTTGAACAAGGCGGCAAAAACATTCACCGGCAATACGGTGGTTCCGGGTTGGGATTATCAATTGCTAAAAAAATTATTGAGCAACAACACGGTACTATAACCGTAGAAAGCGAACCGGGTGTAGGAACAACGTTTCAGATTGATTTAACTTTTGAAAAATCAGAAACGCCTGTTATTGCAGCTACGGAAACTACAAAGGTGGAATTATTTACAGGCCATGTTTGGCTGGTGGATGACGACCCCTTAATTCTGAAACTTTGCTCGCTCATTTTGCAAAAGAAAAATATTGCCCACACCGCGGTACAAAATCCGGAGAAAATGCTAACGCAGGAATTTCAACACAACGATGTAGTATTTCTTGATATTCGCATGCCTGGTATTAACGGAGTTGACTTGTGCCGACAACTTCGTACACGGGCACCTTATCTTTACATTGTAGCGTTAACCGCACATTTACTGCCAGATGAACGAAAGTTTATTGTTGAAAATGGTTTCAATAGAATTTTACCCAAACCTTTTCGCGAAAGCGAGTTTATGGACGCTTTGAATCGCGGACGAACACTGGCACAACCCGAAACTCCGTTGGATCTGGCTGAGTTAGAAAAAATGACACACGGGGATAAACTGCTGATGAACTCTATTGTTGAAGAATTTATTTCCGAAACACAAAAAAATATTCTGCAATTGGAAAAAAGAATGTTGGATAAGGACGCAGCCGGTGCACGCGAAATTATCCATCAGCTTGCTGGCCGCGTAGGCCAGTTTGGTGCCCGGCCATTAATGAAGGAGCTGCAACGTATTGAACAATTGCTGGTGCATGGCAGCGCATTACACGAAATACGCGAGCTCAACCACATTATACATCAGGTAAAACAACTGCAGCAAGAACTTGCCAAAGAAGTAAAACCTCTGGTTTAGCCAGTGATATTGTATTTCTCCATTTTTAAATACAAAGTTTTACGATCAATGTTCAACAGCCGGGCGGCTTTGGATTTATTGTATCGTACTTCAACCAATGTTTTTGTAATCAGATCGCGCTCTTGTGTTTCTTGTATTGCTTTTAAATCATATGTATTGGTTTCGGCTAGTATTACGGGAGCTGGCTTGTTTGCGGCATCAACCATTTCGGGGGGTAAAGCCGAAACACCAATTTCGCCTGTGCCGGTTACCAACACCGCCCGCTTGATTACATTCTTCATTTCGCGCAGGTTGCCGGGCCAATCATATTTGCGAAACAGTTGTTGCAGTTCGCTACTGAAACCAGTTGTGGTACGTTCAAGTTCAGTGTTTGCCTGGTTACGGAAATAGTTCATAAATTCTTCCAAATCATCAGCCCGGTTTCGCAATGCCGGCACCTGAAGTTTAAACTCATTCAGGCGGTAATAAAGATCCTCGCGAAACATACCATTTTTAGATTGCTCATGAAGATCATCGTTGGTGGCTGTAATTATGCGTACATCAACCTGAATTTGTTTGGTTGTACCGAGCGGTTGAATGATGCGCTCCTGAATGGCGCGTAATAATTTTATTTGAACTTCATAAGAGAGGTTTCCAACTTCATCTAAAAATAACGTACCCCCATCGGCTGCAATAAACTGGCCATCCTTATCGCGCAAAGCCCCTGTAAACGCACCTTTGGCATACCCGAACAACTCACTGGCTGCCAATTCTTTTGACAACGCTCCGCAATCCACCGCTACAAAAGGTTTTTGTGCGCGGGTGCTGAGTTGATGAATGGAGCGGGCTACTTGTTCTTTTCCGGTACCGCTTTCGCCTTGAATAATAACCGACAAATTGGTTGGTGCCACCAGACCAACCTGTTGTTGCAATTGGCGTGCTACATCGCTGCTTCCAATTACAAACTGAGGTTGTACCAAAATGTTTGTTTCCTTTTTAGTTGGTTTACTCAACGCTGATTTAATTAACAGCAAAAGCTCATCTGGATTTACCGGTTTGGTAATGTATTCATACGCACCGGCCTTCATGGCTTTTACGGCCGTACGAATGTCAGAGTAGCTGGTCATAATAATTACCGGTAACTGCGGATGGTTGTGTTTTATTTTTTCCAATACCTCCATGCCGGTGCCATCGGGCAAACGGTAATCTAATAATACCAATTCAAAGTTATGTTTTGAAACTGCCGCGAGGCCTTCTTTAGCCGAGGCGCAAGCTGCTACTTCAAATTTATTTTTGGTTAAAAAGCCTTCCAGAATTCGTTGGAAAGTGCGATCATCTTCAATTAGCAATACAGCCATAGTACATAAAAGTAAAAAAGAAAGCCGGAACTAACCGGCCCTCTTGTGTAAAAGGTATTAACATTTTTACTCCACAACTTTGCGTGAAAACAATTTCTGCAAACTGTTACTTTCGTTTCACACTGATCTTAGAAAAACAAACCCACCGGGTTTTCACCCAGTGGGCCGTGGCCGGCCAACCCCACATTTAGCCAACCACTTTCTCTAACTCGTCAATCTTTGCCTTCGCCTCTTGCTTTCCAAGTGAGTAAGAGAGTTTGTAAAGTTCAAGGGCCTCGCGCTGCGTGTCTTTCTTTTTACGCGGAGCCAATTTAGTACGGGCAGCTGCCGTTTCTAGTGCCTGGCCTTGCGCAAACAACAAATCGGCCTGTGTTAAAGTGGATTGATTGGTAATGTCTTTTACTTTGGTTTCTAATGCCACTATATCAGACTCTTTTACTTTGATAACTTCTGCATTACTTTGCAGGGCTGAATCCTTTTGTACAATTGCTTGCGCCATTGCCTGGTTCTCGATTCTGAATTTTTCTACTTCTGCCTGCAACAACGCAACTTGCGTGGTGCTGGCTTCCAGGTCGGCCTTTAGTTTAGAAACCATTTTGGAGTAAGCAGAAGCATTGGTCTTTGATTTTTTTAGGGAAGCCTCCAACTCGTTTAACTTACCTTGAGTTTCTTTGATATATGTATTCAAATTTTTCATTCGGGTAGCATAATCCGTGTAGTTGGTACCTTCAATCAGGCCTTCATTTAACAAGGTGCGGTTTGCTTCAATTGAATCGAGCATAATGCTTACTTGTTGTAACTGATCGGCTGATTTCTGTGTTTCTTTCAACTCCTCTTCAAGAGAAATTACGCGTGCTTTCAGTTCTTCATTCTCCTTCACATTACAGCTGGAGAAAATTGAAGTGGCTACAATGCCTAAAATAATTTGAGCTTTCATGGTTGCTTCGTTTTGTTTGTAAAAACCTGATGCAAACAATCGGCTAAAACTAAAAGCCCTTACTGATTTCAGTTAACATTCTATAAATCAACCAGGTAACTTTTTTAGGGATTTCGATGGTGCGCCCTAAATGTGTGGTTAAAATCCACAACCTGAAGAAAAACTAATCAAACCGAATTGCCTGGATAGGCTTGATGCGCGAGCTATACAGGGTAGGTAAAAGTAAAACTGCAAGCACAGTTATGAATACTATGGCGTTTAGAATAAATACAGTATCCCAACTCCATTGCACTGGTACATAAGCCATGTAATAATCGTGAGGATTGAGGGTAATAAACTTAAACTTGTATTGCAGGAAACATAAACCAAGGCCAATTGCATTGCCCCATAACAGTCCACGCACAATCAGGTTAATACCACTGTATAAAAAGACATTTCGCACCAATTGATTTCGTGCACCCATTGCCTTTAATATTCCTACCATGGGTGTGCGTTCCATTACCAGAATCAGGATTACCGAAATCATATTAACACAAACAACCACCAGAATGATAATAAGTAAAATCTTTACCTGACGTTTAATCAAATCCAGCCATTCAAAAACCTGAATGTATTTATCGCGCACCGTTTCCAGGTACAGATCATAATCCATTGCATCACCAATTTGCCTGGCGGCTGCTTCTAATGCAGCCCGATCGAAATTGAAATTATAATCAAAAATAGCTTTGCTATACGCTAACTGCGGGTTATCAATGTTAGGGTTATTGAATATGGCTTCGCGTACATATTCTTTATAAGTGGAAAAATCCTCGCGCCAGAGTGAAAACGTGTTGAAGTAATCCATGTTTATTTGAATTTCGAGGCCACCGGCCTCGTGTGGTGCCCAATCATTTAATCGTTGAACCAACCCAATATCACCTATAATTACTTTACTATCGAAGTAATCGGAAAGATTGGTTTCGTAAATGCCTGCTACTTTCAATCTTCTGAAACGGGGTGGGTTCTGAAAAAAATGTATAGTAAGCTCATCTCCTACCCTGGCATTAATCTTATCTGCAATTACTTTACTTATCACCACCTCATTGGCATAAGCCGAATCGGGAAATTGAATAAACCTGCCTTCTAATAAATTACTACTAAAAGCCGTAGAATTAAAACTCTTGCCTACCCCTTTAAATACAATCCCCAATACTTCTGTGTCCGTTTTTACAAGACCCGCTTTATGTGCAAACTCCTGCACGTGCGTTACAAAAGGAAATTGCAAAGGGTTTTTGTACAACTCAATCCGGTAATCAAAAGGTTGTTCTTCCACGGCATTGCTCATGGTAAAGCGATTTATTAACAGATGATTACTGAAGTTGTAAATTTTATTTTTAACTGCGGCCTGAAAGCCCTGCATGATCAGAAAAGAAACCAGGGCAGCCGCCAAGCCAATAGCAATACTGGCGACTGCTATTTTATGAATAACGGAAGCAAAACTGTTGCCTTGGGTGTGGCGGATTCGTTGGGCTATGAAACGGGAAAGCACCGGTTAATGCTATAATTTTATACTTTCGCCAAAATAAACAGAAATGATCAGGTTATTGATATTCGTTTTCGTTTTGTTCGGTACAGTTTCGTGCAAAGCACAACCTACCCAGGAAAAAACTACACCTAAGCCCGAGATTCTTACCGGTGCCGAGCAGGTTAATCTGCTTTTACCAAAATTAAAAGGCAAACGTGTTGCGCTTACGGTGAACCACACTTCGCTGATTGGCAAAACTCACCTGGCCGATTCGCTTAAAAGTTTGGGTATAAACATTGTAAAAATTTTCGGGCCTGAGCATGGGTTTCGCGGAAATGCGGCTGATGGCGAACTGGTTAATGATAGCCTGGATGTTAAAACAGGTATTCCATTGGTTTCCCTTTACGGAAAAAACAAAAAACCAACACCTCAACAACTGGCCGATGTGGATATTATGGTGTTTGATATTCAGGACGTAGGCACCCGGTTTTATACCTACATCGGTACCATGCATTATGTAATGGAAGCTTGTGCCGAGGTAAATAAAAAAGTTATTATACTCGATAGACCCAACCCCAACGACTTTGTTGATGGGCCCATGAATGACAAACCTTTAAAATCGTTTGTGGCCATGCACACCATTCCAGTTGCACATGGACTTACAGTGGGTGAATTAGCTCAGATGCTAAATGGTGAAGGTTGGTTACTAAACAAAGTAAAATGCGATATTGAAATTATAACCGTAAAAAACTGGAAGCATAGCGAGCCTTATCTATTACCAATTGGCCCTTCACCCAATCTTCCAAACAATCAGGCTATTCAACTTTACCCCTCTATTTGTTTGTTTGAAGGAACTGTTATCAGTTTAGGAAGAGGAACACCCTTTCCGTTTCAGGTACTGGGCAACCCCGAATTGAAGCAACTGCCGTTTACATTTACACCCATTACTATTAAAGGCGTAGCTCTAAAACCTCCCCACGAAAACAAGTTGTGTTATGGTATTGACTTGCGACAGGATAAACCCGCACGCAAGATTGATTTATCGTACATATTAAAAATGTACTCGCTTTATCCCCACAAAGAAAAGTTTTTTACATCTTATTTTGATATTCTGGCCGGCTCAACAATCTTACAACAACAAATAAAAGATGGATTAACTGAGGAGCAGATTCGTGCCAGTTGGCAATCCGAGTTAGATAAGTTTAAAATTGTGAGAGCGAAATATCTTTTATATCAGTAAAGAAATTGCCAGCCGTTAAACTGTTATGACTAAATCTGAAAAAGTTACAGACATTCTAAAAACGCTGGATAAGTTATATCCCGATCCACCCGTACCATTGGATCATAAAGATGCCTACACCTTATTAATTGCCGTTTTGCTTTCAGCTCAATGCACCGATATACGTGTAAACAAAACCACACCTGCCCTCTTTAAACTAGCCGACAACCCGTTTGACATGGTTAAACTTTCGGTAGAGAAAATCCGGGAGATCATTAAACCGTGTGGGCTATCGCCTATGAAAAGCAAAGGCATTTATGGATTATCAAAAATTCTGATAGAAAAACACAACGGTGAAGTACCCAACAGCTTTGAAGAATTAGAGGCCTTGCCTGCAGTTGGTCATAAAACCGCTTCGGTAGTAATGACGCAATGGTTTGGTGTACCGGCTTTTCCCGTTGACACACACATTCATCGGCTGGCCTATCGGTGGGGATTGAGCACTGGCAAAAGTGTAGAACAAACCGAGCGAGACTTAAAGCGTTTGATTCCCGAAAAGAAATGGAATAAGGCTCACCTTCAAATTATATTTTACGGACGTGAGTACTGCCCGGCCCGCAATCATAATTGGGAGGCTTGCCCTATTTGTAAAAAGTATATGCGAAAGAATTTACGTACAAATAAAGCATAAGTACCAATTTTGCGAACCCCGCAAATAGAAAGTCTGTCTTTCAATTTGTGGGGCTCAATAAAAAAAGAAAAAATACAATCCCTCATGAATTCGTTGCGAATCATTTTTATGGGTACACCAGAATTTGCAGTACCCAGTTTAGAAATATTAATTGAAAATAAATTCAACATTGTTGCTGTAATAACTGCACCCGACAAACCCCAGGGCCGCGGACAAAGACTGGTTCCCTCGCCTGTAAAAGTTACAGCCTTACAACACAACCTACCCGTATTGCAACCAACCAATCTAAAATCAACAACATTTCAAGAGGAGTTGAAAAGCTATAATGCCAACTTGCAGATAGTAGTTGCGTTTCGGATGCTACCCGAAGCAGTATGGGCAATGCCCCCGCTAGGCACTTTTAATCTTCATGCTTCACTCCTTCCGCAATACCGGGGTGCAGCACCTATTAACTGGGCAATAATTAATGGCGAAAAAGAAACGGGTGTTACTACTTTCTTTCTGAAACATGAAATTGATACCGGCAGTATTATCTTCCAGGAGAAGGAACCCATCCACGCAAGTGATGATGTAGGTGTTTTGTACCAACGCCTGATGACAAAAGGTGCAGCACTCGTTTTAAAAACAGTTCAAGCTATTGAAGCGGGCAACTATCCTGCTATTCCACAGAGCAATCATCACGAAATAAAACACGCTCCTAAAATTTTTAAAGAAACATGTGAGATCAACTGGAATCAACCCGCAAAAAAAATAGTTGACTTTGTACGGGGACTAAGTCCGTATCCTGGAGCATGGACTTTGTTGAATGGAAAGATGTATAAGATTTTTAAGTGTGAGGTGTCAACAGTCCATAGTCAACAATTAAAAGTAAATGATGAACGATGGACTATTGACCATGGGTTAAAAATCAGAACAGCGGATGGTTGGGTTTTAATTCATGAATTTCAACCGGAAGGAAAAAAAAGAATGCTTGTAGAAGAGTTTCTTCGCGGCAACAAACTTTAGTCGATTGATTTCTATAACTTGAAACCGCTTAGATTAAATCATGATCATATCGCTGATAGCCGCCCTTTCAAGTAATCGTGTAATCGGGAAAAATAACGATCTGCCCTGGCGATTGCCCGATGATATGAAGTATTTTATGGAAACTACGAAAGGTCATTATGTTATCATGGGCCGAAAAAATTACCAATCGTTACCCGAGAAATTCCGGCCCCTACCCCATCGCACCAATATTGTTGTTACCCGGTCGGCCAACTTTGCTGCACCCGGTTGCCAGGTTGTGCATAGTTTAGAAAGTGCTTTGGCCATTGCGCGTAGCGCCAATCAACAAGAAGTTTTTGTTATTGGCGGAGCCGAGATTTATACGTTAGGATTAAGCCTTGCTACCCGTCTTTACCTCACTGAAATTCAGGCCGAGGTTGAGGGTGATACATACTTTCCGAACATAAACCTGGCCGCGTGGAAAGAATTGTCGCGCAAGCGTCATGTAGCCGATGACAGGCATCAATTTGCTTTTGATTTCGTTGTATATGAAAAAAAATAAACTCACCCACAATGGAAAATCACAAACGCGTTCTGGCCTTCATTTATATCATCTCAGGTTCATTGCAAATTCTGGGTATGATTTTGTTGGCTACTTTAGTTGAATCAATCATGCCTTTTATAAGTGAACAAGCAGGCCCCGATGCACAATGGGTATTTACCTGGTTAATTCCCTTTATTCGTACCATCGCTATTGGTGTTGTTTTGATTTTGGCTATTCCGGCAATTATTGCGGGTGCGGGGCTACTGAATCAAAAAAAATGGGCACTTACATTAGCATTGGTATTGGGCTGCCTTAAACTTTTTTCATTTCCGATTGGAACCGCCATTGGCATTTACACCATTTGGGTTTATGCTGGCGACAACAAAATAAAATCACAAACTGCATGAAGTATTACGCTGGCAAAGTTGTTTGGATAACCGGTGCCTCGTCTGGTATTGGCGAAGCCTTAACCTATGCGTTGGCACAGCAAGGCGCACGACTAATTTTATCGGCTCGAAGAAAAGAAGAACTTGAGCGCGTAAAGGGTAACTGCCCTATTGCCACGCAGGCCCACATTAAAATTTTACCTGTTGACCTGAGTAAACCCGATACGCATAAACTAAGTGCAGAAGCTGCCATTCAACTTTTTGGGCAGGTGGATATTTTAATTAATAACGGTGGCATTAGCCAACGCAGCCTCGGCAAAGAAACACAACTTGAAGTTGACCGAAAAGTGATGGAGGTTGATTATTTTGGTACAATAGGTATAACCAAATATCTGTTACCACATTTCCTTTCACGCAGGGCAGGTCATATTGTAACCATCTCCAGCGTAATGGGAAAAATCGGAACACCCTACCGATCGGGTTATGCTGCTGCCAAGCACGCCTTGCATGGTTTCTTCGATTCGTTACGGGCCGAACTATGGAAAGACAGCAAAGACATTTATGTTACACTTATTTGCCCCGGCTGGATTAAGACTAACATAACCCTGCATGCTGTAACCGGTGATGGTAGTAAATTAAATCAAATGGATGGCAGCACCAAAACCGGAATGCCAGCCGATGTGTTTGCAGTAAAAGCTCTGGTGGCCATTGCCCGCAAAAAAGAAGAGGTTTACATAGGCGGTTTTAAAGAAGGTTTAGCGATCGTTTTAAAACGATTTATGCCGGGCATGTTTTCGCGCATTATCCGAAAAGCTAAGGTACGTTAGCTCGAAAAAGGTAAGTTTTTTGTTGCCTGTTACGATATAGCGTTTTACAATTTTGCTAAGTTTACTTAGCTATGCTTCCCCCAGGCGCACTCCGTAAATTCATTATTGGCAAAAGTAATTTCATCTTATCTTATACAGAGTACAAACGGGTATTGCTCACCGGCCAGCTGTGTGCAATAGCTTTCTTTTTTGGGTTAGGCTATTTTCTGTTGGATGTATATTATGGCGTTTATCATGGGTTGATTTATGAAGTTGTTTTTATTGTAGTAACAGCATTATGCTTTCTGTTAAACAGGCTTACCTATTTTAATACTGCCAAAATACTATTAGGAGTTGCTGTAAATTCGGTTGTATTCTTCTTCAACCAGGTAGAACCAAACGAAGTTGGGCTTTACATGTTATACATACCAGCTGCCTTGGGTGCCATGGCTGCCTTTGGGTATGAGGAACGTTTCAAAAGTTTGGTCATGTTATTTCTTCCTATTGGATTATTTTTACTTGGCCAGATTACTGATTTTACAATAATTGAAAAAGAATATCATCGAAGCGACCTGGATAAAATTAACCTGGTAACCAATTTTGCGTGTGCCTTAACCGCTTCTGTTCTTATTATTTATTACTTAATCAGTATCCACTTCCGGTCCGAAAAATCGCTTCGTGAAAACGAAAAACAGATAAGCGATAAAAACTTAGAACTAACAAGGTTAAATACCGAACTGGATCAGTTTGTGTACAGCACTTCGCACGATTTAATGGCACCACTTAGTTCGGTTAGGGGGTTAATTCACCTGAGCCGCGTTACCGAAAGCGAAAAAGAATTACGAGAACTGATTGAGATGATGGAGGGCCGCGTGGATGATTTACAAAAATTTATACGAGATATCTCTGACTATTCGCGTAACACACGACTTGACGTACAGAAGAAAAAGGTATTGGTGAGCAAACTGGTGCGCACTATTTTAGAAAACCTACGATCGCACCCCCATACCGATAAGGTAAAAATAGAATTGGATGTACCATCCGATCTTGTTATTTATTCAGACCCGGCCCGGCTGCAAATTATACTTGGTAACCTGATTGGTAATGCCATTAAATACATGGATCCTGCCAAGGAAAACCCCATGTTGAAAATAAGCGCAACGCTGCGCGAAAGCCATATCAGGTTTATTGTACAAGACAACGGCCTTGGTATTCCGTCCAATCACATTCATAAAATTTTTGATATGTTTTACCAAGCTAATGAGAAAGCCGAGGGCTCGGGGCTGGGGCTGTATATTGTAAAACAAGCTGTTGAAAAATTAAACGGCACCATTCTGGTTGCTTCTGAATTGCAACTTGGTTCAACTTTTACTGTTGTATTTCCGGTTTATTCTGAAACCGATTCTGAAAATCATAGTAATTAACTCAAATACTTCTACCATGAAACCTTTTGCTCTTCTTGTGCTTATAGCTTTTATCAGTAGTTGTTCACCAAAAGAAAAAATTTCAATTGAACAATACCGACCACAAGTTCATTATAGTCCTCAAAAAAACTGGACCAACGATCCGAACGGATTAGTTTACCTGGATGGTGAGTATCATTTGTTCTATCAATACAATCCGTACGGCACTACCTGGGGCCACATGAGTTGGGGGCATGCCGTTAGCACCGATTTAGTGAATTGGAAAGAGTTACCTGTTGCTATTGAAGAATACCTTGATGCAACTACAGGCGACAGTACCATGATTTTCTCCGGTACGGCTGTGGTTGATTTTAACAACTCAACCACGTTATGCAACGAACCGGGATGTTTAATTTCGATTTACACATCACACCTGCATCGGAACAATCAAGGATTAAGGCAACATCAAAGCCTGGCCTACAGTACCGATAAAGGCAGAACCTGGAAACGATATAACAAAAATCCTGTGTTGGATATTGATCGGAAAGATTTTCGCGATCCGAAAGTTTTCTGGTATCCGGAACGCGAAAAATGGATAATGGCATTAGTTGTTCCTGATTTATATAAAGTTCAATTGTACGAATCAAAAGATCTGTTAGCGTGGAACCTGATGAGTGAATTTGGCCCGGCAGGAGATACGCTTCGCATCTGGGAGTGTCCTGACCTGTTTGAATTGCCGGTAGAAGACCAACCCGGAAAAACAAAATGGATTCTTTCCCTTTCCGGAAGTCATCCGGCTGGGCCAACCTTTGTGGGTATGCAATATTTTGTGGGTGAGTTTGATGGAACAACCTTTACCAGCGCACAATTGCAACCACTGTATGTTGATTTCGGAAAAGATTATTACGCTGGCATTGTATTTAACAATGTAAAAGACAGAACTATTATGTTGGGCTGGGTTAATAACTGGACGTATGCCAATCAAATACCAACCGGTAAATGGCGAGGCATGTTCTCCATTCCGCGCGAGTTAGGTTTGAAAGAAACAAACCAAGGTTTTCGACTAACCCAACAACCAGTAAAAGAATGGGAAACCACGCGCCAGCAAGAATTAAATTCAGTTACCGAATTACAAACTCAAACTTTTGAATTGGAGGTTGAGTTACCGGAAGGAAGTGGCATACATCTATTCAAATCGGGTACTGAACAAACTACCATTGGCTTGCGCGATGGAAAGCTATTTCTTGACAGGACAAAATCGGGTCGTATTGAATTTCAAAAAGATTTTGCAAGCGTGGAGTTTGTTACCATTGAACCCAAACCTGAAAGGTTAACCATTCGAATCTTGGTTGATCAATCGGTGATAGAAGTTTTTTCAACAGATGGGCTCTATACCATTACCGATCAGGTTTTTCCTACTCATACTAACCCTGGGGTTGAAGTATTGGGAGGTGCCAAAGTGAAAAAAATCTGGAACTCCGCCCGGAAGTAAGACTTGCGGTCAACAGCCATTTTTATTGATCGATGGATTTCCGGTAAACCGAATGCAGAGCAGTATGCATTAGTTCCATTGAAAAAACTGATTCTGCCTTTTTGCGGCCAGCCATACCATAGGATTTCCGAAGTTGCTCATCTTGTAATAAATCGGTAAGAGCTTGCGCTAATTCATTAGTGGCACGCTCTTCAACCAACAGTCCGGTTACCCCATGCTCAACTGCCTTTGGAATGGCTGCATGGTTTGTTGATACCACCGGTAAGCCCATTGCCATGGCCTCCAGAATTCCAACGGGTAAGCCTTCGCTATCGCCATTACTTGCCACGCGGCTATTCAATACAAATACATCAGCTTGTTGCATCAGGTTTTTTACTTCATCAGGTGACTTCCAGCCATGAAAAATTACTTTCTGGTCAAGCTTCATTTCTTCTACAAGTCGTTTACAGGCTTGTCCTTCAGGGCCGGTACCAACTAAATCTAATTGAAGCGGCTGAGCTATCTTAAGTTTAGCAAAAGCACGAATCAAATCCGGCACGCCCTTCTTTTCAATTAACCTGCCTACATGTAAAATGCGAAGTAGGGCGCTATCGCTTTTGGGCTTAGGATTAAAATGATTAAGATTAATTCCATAAGGAATCCATACTATTTTTTCTTTTTGGTTAGGTGTAAGCGGCAGTACCCTTGCCATTTCAGGATTACATACAATTATTGATGTAGTATATTCAAAAACTCTTTTTAAACCATTTCGGTAAGCGCGTTTTCGCAGCATGTGCGAGGCATCCATTCCATGAAATGAAACCACAAGCGGAATAGTAAGTTTTTTAGCAACCGGCCAAATCCGCACCGCACTAAAACCAAATTGAGCGTGTATAACATCGGGCTGGTAAGCCCTTATCTTATCAGCTAATTTATTTATGGAAGTGTTTTGATAGTATCGATCAACTCCAAAAATTACCAATAGATTGGAAATGAGCCCATCCCACCATGTGCGTTTAAATTGTATGTGTTCAAATTTTTCATAACTCATTCCCGTAGCGTTAATAAAACGCTTTGCCAGCAACACCGGCCTAATGTGTGGGTTGCTTGCCTGTTGATAAATAAATGTTTCGCTGCTATTAAAAAAATGTGCGTGGTAAAAAAGCACCTTCAGGTTGTTATCCTTCATGGTAGCAAGGTAGTAAGAAAATATTCTGCCTGTGTAATACTAATACCTTGATGGCGATTTGAATTAACTCTGCATTTTTAAGCCACCCGAAATTCAGGATTATAGATTAATCCGATAACGTTCTTCCAGGGATCATATAAAGTTGCGACTACAATTTCGCCACCCACGTTGGTAGGCGCTTCATGCACGGTAGCTCCCAAACTTAGTATTCTCTCAAACGCTTCTTCTATTTTATCCACACCCCAGTACGACAAAACATTATCTGCTTTTGTAGAATATCCTTCCTCAGGCAACAGCCCTAACTCGTAACCTTTTATATTAAAGCCTACATAAAAGGGTTCGTCAAAGTATGGTTTTACCTGAAACACGTGTGTGTACCAGTCCTTTGCAGCGGCCAGATCAGGTACTTTATAAATCGTAGTTCGTAAGCCTTGCATAAATTTTGCTTCACAGTATTTAGTTCATCACATACCCATCATTACAAAGGCTCCCCAGTAATAAGGCTCTTTGTATTTCGTCATCAACTGAAGTTGCGCTTGTTTAAAGGCTTGTTGTTTATTGCCGGTCTTACTCCAATTAGAATAAAAATTAGTCATTAGTTGCTGTGTAGCAGCATCATCTACTTTCCACAAACTCATGATTAATGCATTAGCACCGGCTACCAGGAAAGCCCGTTGTAAACCATATACACCCTCTCCGGCACGCACATCGCCTAAGCCGGTTTCGCAGGCACTTAAAATAATCAGGTCTGTTCCTTCAAGCGAAAGATTCATGGCTTCATAAGCCGTAAGAACACCATTATCGTTACTCTGTAAATCAACCGAGTTGTTGTTTTGACTTTGAACCCCAGCTAAAATTAAACCTGAGCGAAGCAAGGGATTATTTTTTGCATTCTCGGCATCAATACCCATGGCATCGCCACTGCGTAAATCGGCATCGGCCAAAAAATATCCGTGCGTGGCAATGTGCATGAGGGTTGGTGTGTTTACCGTTTTAAGGGCTGCCTCACTGGCCTCACGTTGTTCGCGCTTCATAACTTTATATCCGCTGGCACTTAAAATTTTATTAATAGCGTCAATCTCTTCTTTTGTTCCTGGTAAGGCCACTGCATTACCACCATAATCGGGGAAACCCAGCACAAATGCGTTTTTATTAGTGGTTACCTTCTTCTTTTCTTTGAAAGCTATGATGTCTCTGGAGTTTCCAATCACTACAACATCGTAGCGATTTAATACATATTCACCATCTGCCTTTTTGAAGGTGTTTATGTTAAGCTGATTATAAACACCATCGGGCGATAGGTACACCGTTTTCTTTCCAGCTAAAAGCGGATCGATTTTTTCCCAATACTGAGAATAAGAGTAAGGATCGGCCACTCGTTGTTGTACTGCATTTTTATAAAATTTTGCATATCGGGTTTCAAGCTCGTTTCCGTTTTCAAGCAAAACCATACGTGGTTGCGAAATACCTTTGGCTGCTATTAACGCAAGGTAGCGCGATTGATCGGTAAAGTCTTTATCAAATGTGCGCACCCGAATTAATTCCACCACGGCTTCAGTGTCTGTCAACCGGGAAGCAATCATTGTCCACGAGATTTGCTCTGATTCATATCCTTTGGCAAAATCAGTTGATCGTTGTGAAAGGGATCGTTCCAATTCATTAGCCGCTTTCTCCAATGCATCTAAATCGATTTTCTGTTCTTTCAATTCTGCTTTTGATAACGCGTAATACCGGGCCAATGCTTCTTTTTGTCCGATCCATGCGATGTAATCTTTTACAAGTGTTTCATTACCGCTGGCCAAAATGGCTTTCTTCACTTTGTTGGTAGCATTCAGCAGCAAGGCTTTTGTGGCTATCTGGTAAATAAATACATCTATCCATACTTCGGGCATAGTGGCTCCGGCATCGATAGCAAAATTGTAAAATCGTTGAAAGCGTGGCTGAAGAATATCCCAATATTTAGTCTTCTCTGTTTCACTCATGGGTGCAAAGTAATGATTGATAAACTCGAGCGATTTATTGCATGCACCTTGCAAGAAAGGGTAGGCGCGCATGTGATCACCTTTCTTCCAGTAAAGTATCCCAACGGCCTCCATCGACTTAACATAGTCCGGATGGTTCTCGCCTAATGTACGCTGGCGAATACCCAATGCGTTGTTTAAGGCGGTTTCTGATTCAGCCATTCTGCCTTGCAACCGGTAATAGGTACCAAGGTCGTACTGCACTTTTGCATAGCTTGGATTTTCGGCAGTAAACTTTCGTTTGTACACATCCGCAGCTTTTATAAGCAAGGGCTCCACCTGGTCAATCTTATTCATTTGGATGTAGAGCAGGCTTAATTGGTTCAGTAGGTTAGCATACTCAGGGTTATTTTTCTGTCCCCGATTTTCAAATACTTTTCGAATGGCCAAAAATTCAGTCTCAGCTTGCGTAAGGTTACCCGAAAGCTGATAGAGCAATGCAAGATTAGAATTAAACTTACGGCTATCGAACGACTTCTTACCTTGCAGGGTGCGTTTATTGGATGCCTCCAACGCAACCAATGATTGTTTCATCAACTCAATTGCCTCCGGGTAGCGCCCCATTACCTGGTACAGCATGGCTTTGTTGTTTAACACAATAGCGTGCTGTAAACTATTGGTACCTACTTTTGCCGCAATGCTGGCAATCGATTCGTTAAACATTTGTTCAGCTTCGTTGTAATGCCCGAGTAGTTGTTTCAGCTTAGCCATACTATTCAGGTTGGCAGCATAAGCTATACTGTTTTTTCCAAGCCTTTCACTTTCGGTAAGCGCATATGTTATATACTCATCTGCCTCTAACGTGCGCCCTTGTATCAGGTACATAACACCCATGTTGGAAATGCAGCGGATGTAGCTTATATCCTGGGTAAGGTTATAAACCTCCATAAAATTTTTAGCTGCAATGAACGATGCCTCTGCTATTTTGTACCAGCGTAGGTTGTAGTAATCAACCGCCCAATTAAGGGTATCGCTGGCTACCTCCGAAAATGTACGTTGACTTTTGGGTTTCAGGGAATAAAAACCTTTGGCCCAGCCTTCACCTTTTTGTTGCACATCGATAAAACTGGAGTTATCATTTACCGACATGGCAAATTGAAAGTCAAGCGAATCCAACTGTGCCTTTTTCTCTGCACCTGCATCCGCTATAGCTTTGGTAAGCCAATCATCCTGCCCCAACACCATGGTGCTGCATAGCAGGAATACAAAAACAAAATTTAATTTCATACCAGATCGGGAGAAAGTACCCCGAAGCTACTAAGTAAAAACCGATTGGTCAATTTTTGAATTACATGCCCATCATTACAAACGCACCCCAGTAATAAGGCTCTTTATATTTTGTCATCAACTGAAGTTGTGCCTGTTTAAACGCTTTTGCTTTGGGAGTGCCCTTAGAAAGGTTTGTGTAAAAGTTGGTCATCAAGGCCTGGGTGGCCGCATCATCCACCTTCCATAAACTCATTACCATGGCTTTGGCTCCGGCTACAATAAAAGAACGCTGCAATCCATATACACCTTCACCCGCACGCACATCGCCCAAACCTGTTTCGCACGCACTTAAAATAATAAGATCCGTTCCTTCCAACGAAAGGTTCATAGCTTCATAAGCTGTAAGTACACCGTTATCATTACTCTCCAGGTTTGGAACAAGGTCGCCTTTTAATGTAGGCGATGCACCTGCCAACAATAAACCCGAACGTAATAGCGGATTGTTCTTCGCATTTTCCTGATGCACCCCGGCAGCAGTTTGTTCTACATCAGCCTGAAAATAACCGTGTGTCGCTATGTGTACCAAAGTCTGACCTTTTAACGCTTTGATAGAAGCCTCCGTGGCAGTCTTCTGTGAGAAAGAAGTTACAGCATAACCGCCTGTTTTTAAAATACGACTGATGTTGTCAATTTCCACTTTTGTTCCCGGCAAAGCTGCAACCGCATCGCCACCGTAATCGGGGAAACCCAATACGAATGCATTCTTTTTGGAAACAATTGTTTTTTGTGTTTTTAACCCAATTACATCTTTTGAGTTACCTACTAATACAATATCATACCGGTTCAATATAAAATCACCATCGGGTTTCTTCAGAGTATTTAAGCTGATTTGGTTATACACGCCATCGGCTGAGATGTAGAGATTTTTTTTGCTCGTCAAAGCCGGATCAATCCGTGCCCAAAATTGTTCGTATGAATAATTATCAGCCTGTTTATTTTGAATGGCGTTGCGATAGAATTTTGCGTAACGTGTTTCCAGTTGATTACCATTATCCAGTATTATCAACTTTGGTTCAACTGCACTTTTTGTTAAAATCAAGGCGGCATATTTACTATCAGCAGTAAAATCTTTATCGAACGATCGGATACGAATAAATTCTACTACCGCATCCGCATCTGCTAAGGTTGATTGAATCTGTTTGAAATCGGTTTTATCGGCAGCATAACCTTGCGAGAAATCGCCAGATCGCTGCGAAAGGGAGCGCTCCAGTGTATTCGCTTCAGCTTCAAGAGCGGCCAGATCGATATTCTGTTCGGTTAATTCTGTTTTGGAAAGTGAATAATAGCGAGCTAATGTTTCCTTCTTATCCAACCACGCTGTATAATCCTTTATCAAGTCAGCATTTCCACTACTTAGTATAGCCTTCTTTATTTTATTAGTAGAGTTCAGTAACAGCCCTTTAGTAGCAAGTTGATAGTTAAACATGGTTTGCACTACAGCCGGATTGCTGGCGCTTGCCTCCAAACAATAGTTATAGAAGCGTTGAAAGCGCGGTTGCAACACATCCCAGTATTTTGTCTTCTCTGCTTCGCTCATAGGTGGAAAATACTGATTGATAAACTCCATCGATTTATCCATGGCAATCTTAAATCCGGCATCCGCTTTAGTCAAATCACCTTTCTTCCAATATAAAATTGCCAGGTCTTCCTGGGCTTTTACATATTCCGGATGGCTGGTGTTGAGGGAAGTAGCATAGATGGTTAATGTTTTATTCAGATTGTCTTCAGCCTCTGCAAACTTACCTTGCATGCGATAAAAATTTCCCAAATCACCCAGCACCTTCGCATAATTCGGACTCTCCTTCCCTAATCGGGATTGATATATCTGGGCCGATTGTTTCAGGTATTCTTCAACTTTATCGAGCTTATTCATTTGAATGTAGAGCAGCGCAAGATTATTCAGCACCCCCGCATAAAAAGTTTTATCACCTACCAATCGTAACATTTTTTCAAGCTTGAGGTACACCACTTCGGCTTCCGCCAGCTTACCTTGTTCCTGGTATAACATAGCCAGGTTTGATTGAAAGCCAACTTCAGTGCGCTTGTTTTTGCTGTTGATTTTCTCTGCAATGGCGATGGCCGTATTCAGATTATTAACGGCCTGCTCTGTTCGACCTACTTCCGAAAAGTAAATGGCTTGATTGTTTAATACCACCGCATACTCGTGGCTTTCCTTCCCAAACTGATTGGCTACTACTTGTAACGCCTCTTGAAAATAAGTTTCGGCTTCATTGAAGCGTGCCGTTTCCTGGTATAATACTGCCAGGTTATTAAGCGAAGATGCCCCGGCTTTGCTATCGCGACCTAAAGTTTGTTCGCGTAAGCCCAAGCCTTCGCTCAAATAATATTCGGCCTGATTAAACCTGCCCATGGTTGAATACAATAAACCCAGGTCGGCATTTACTTTACTGTAGTTGATGTTGGTGGTTAACCCGGCTGCCTCATACGCCAGCTTAGCCTCCAGAAAAGATAACTCTGCCAGCCGGTACCTTCTTGCCTGATAAAAGTTTTCGGCCTGATCTAAAATGGAGCGGCAACGTTCAGCGGCTGTTATGTCGCTCTCTTTCTTCATGTATTTGTTGGAGGCGGAATAAGCCGCGCGTGTAGCTATCTCATCCGCATCGAGCACATTCATCATACCGGAATTATCAATTACCGAAATAGCATAGTTAAAATCAGTAGAATCCAACCGGTCGCGGGCGGCATCGGCTTTTTCGGCTGCTTTGCCTTTGGCAGCTTCTTTGGTTTTTTGTACAACTTTATTCTTTAGATTTTGAAGTTGACCAAATCCTGCAACAGGCAGCATCAACATCATAACCCATACAAAACGCTTCATATGCTTTTTTTATAATTTAATTTTCTTAGAACGAGTCTGCTTCCCTATAAGCTTGTATCAATGCAAGTTCGCCTTCCTTGCCTTCTTTGGCATTGCCATGTTCCATACCAATAACACCCTTAAAGCCTTTGTCGTAAATATGTTTGAACAAATTTCTATGGTTAATCTCACCCGTGCCAGGTTCTTTGCGACCGGGATTATCGCCAACCTGAAAGTAGGCAATCTCATCCCAACAGGAATTTATATTATTAATCAGGTTGCCTTCATTCCGTTGCATGTGGTACGCATCGTACAATATTTTACAAGCCGGGCTATTCACCGCTTTGCACAATTCATACGTTTGATCGGAATAGCGCATAAACAATTCCGGAGTATCGCTTAACGGTTCAAGTACCATAATCAAACCGTGCGGTTCAAAAATTTCGGCACCTCTGCGCAGCGCATCTACCACATTACTGGTTTGGATGCCCATGGGTAACTTGCGATCGAAAAATCCCGGCACCACGGTCATCCATTTTGCATTAACACGTTTGGCAGCTTCTACCGATGCCTTGCACGTTTTTACAAAATTATCTTTAAACTCTTGTTTGCCCGATGTAAGTGACACCTTCCAGTTATCGCCACCATCTACTACAAACACACCCATCGTCATATTTAACTGTGCCAATGTTTTGCCAATGCGCTCCTGGTATTCAACCGGCCTGCCGAGTAGCCCATTGTCTTCAATAGAACGAAAACCCTGATCGGCCATAAACTTTATCTGATCGATAAAATCGGCACCCGCATGATTCTTAAACATACCATCGTGCGGGGCGTAGTTTAATTTGAACGGTTTGCCGGCCGCAGTATCGGCTTTTGTAGTAGCGAGTGTGGAGCCTGTTAAGGCTGTAAGTGCAGTTAGTAAAGATGTTTGCTTAACAAATTCTCTGCGCGATTGTGTGGATTTCATAAATGAAGGGTTACTGGTTCCTAGTCACTGATCGCGTACTGCCAGTAACAAGCAGCCAGAAACCAGTAACAATTTCAAGGTTCAATTTATAAACATTATCTCAAAAGTACGATCAAATACAAAATCGAGGTTCTATCTTGCTACCCTTTACTACCATGAGATTATATCGCAATTTATCCGTAGCCGTTGTTGATGCCCTGGGCGAAATCTTTGTAAACAAGAAATATGCCGATAAGGTGATTGAAAAAGTACTGAAGGCCAACCCCAAATGGGGTGCACGCGACAGGCGGTTTATTGCCGAAACCACTTATGATATTGTGCGTTGGTACCGGCTTTTTAGTGAATTAGCCGAAGCACAAGAACACGACTTCTGGAAATTATTAGGGGTGTGGTGTGTGTGGAGCCGGGCCGAACTGCCAGCGTGGGATGAGTTGAAAGGAATTAACCGCGCACGAATTGAAGCCCGGTATGAACAATTGAAAAATAACCGCGTGCTGCGCGAGTCCATTCCCGATTGGTTGGATGAGTTAGGTCAATCTGAGTTAGGTACTGCATGGGAAAAAGAAATAACCGCATTGAATGAAGAAGCTAAGGTGGTGCTGCGGGTGAATACATTAAAGACTTCGCGCAAGGAATTACAACAAATACTGGACGAAGAAGACATTGCTACCAACGCACCACCAGAATTTCCAGATGCACTTCTGTTGGAACAACGTCAGAATATTTTTACACGGCAAGCTTTTAAAGATGGTTTGTTTGAAGTACAGGATGCTGGTTCGCAATTAATCGCGCCTTATTTACAAGTAAAACCCGGCATGCGTGTAATTGATGCTTGTGCTGGTGGTGGTGGTAAAACATTACACCTTGCATCGCTTATGCAAAACAAAGGGCGCATTATTGCGATGGATACTGAAGACTGGAAGCTGGAAGAATTAAAAAAGCGTGCTCGCAGAGCCGGTGTAGGAAATATTGAAACACGGGTAATTGAATCATCCAAAACAATAAAGCGGTTGGAGAACTCCGCTGACAGACTATTATTGGATGTGCCGTGTTCGGGATTAGGTGTGTTAAAGCGCAACCCCGATGCTAAATGGAAACTTAATCTTGATTTTATTAATCGTGTAAAAGAGTTGCAGCAACACATTCTGATTGATTACAGTACCATGTTAAAACCGGGTGGGCTTCTAGTTTATGCAACGTGTAGTTTATTTCCATCCGAAAATGAAAAGCAGGTGCAACAGTTCATGCAATCACATTCTAACTTTGAATTACTGGATCAGCACGTGGTGCGGCCTTCAGAAGGTTTTGATGGATTTTTTATGGCCAGAATTAAAAAAAGTTAAAGGCTTTAAAACGTGTAAGGTTTTACTACTTTCGAATGCTAAATCTTATAGGTTTAACTGCTATTAAAATTAAGTTTCAAATCCAGCATGAAATTCGTTTTGTTACTTTTATTACTCGCTTTGTCTAATGCAACAATCGCGCAGGATTTCAAAACATATAACCAAACAATTCCCGGTACTGATGTTACATTTAAGATGGCGGCTATTCCGGCAGGAAAATTTATCATAGGAAGTGCCATTACTGAACGCGGTCGCAACGAAGATGAAGGTCCGCAAAAAGAAATAACGTTAAGTGCATTCTGGATGGCAGAGCATGAAGTAACCTTTGCTGAGTGGGATTTATATTTTAAAGACAATACACTTCCGCAAAGTAAAACCATTGATGGCGTAACCCGTGCCACACCACAATATATTGACTTAACGTGGGGCATGGGTCGTGATGGTAAACATCCTACTAATAGTATGAGTCACACGGCAGCCATGATGTATTGCAAGTGGCTTTATACCAAAACCGGCCTTTTCTATCGCTTACCAACCGAAGCGGAGTGGGAATATGCCTGCCGGGCCGGAAGTGAAACCGCCTATCCCTTTGGTAACGATGCTGCCAGTTTGCGCGAGTATGCTTACTTTAAAGATAACAGCGGCAATAAATTTCATCATGTAAAACAACTAAAACCCAATGCCTGGGGCTTGTATGATATGTTGGGAAACTTAAGCGAGTGGACAATTGATCAGTACGAGGCAACTTATTACACCAAAGCTACTTATAAAAATCCTTTAACTATTCCGGCATCCAAACATCCCAAAACAGTAAAAGGTGGTTCCTATTTAGATGAAGCCAGCGAACTGCGATGCGCCAACCGGATTGCCTCACACTCTAACTGGAACATCCGCGATCCACAAATTCCGAAAAGCAAATGGTGGCTTACCGATGGAATGTTTGTAGGCTTTCGCGTAGTGCGACCGCTCGTACAACCTTCACAAGAAGAAATTGAAAAGTTTTATAACTTGTATTTAAAATAGTTACTGGTTACTCGCTTCCCGATAGCCATCGGGAGCATTCTGGCGATGTACAACCAGCAACAAGAAACCAGAAACCAGTAACCAATTATGAAATCACACACACGTAGAGAGTTTGTAAAAAAAACCTCACTCATTGCCGGAAGTCTTGCTTCACTTCCTTTCATTACCAACGCTCAACATGTAAACACTTCCGTGGATGATGCAATAAAAATTGCATTGATTGGTTGTGGTGGGCGCGGCACAGGAGCTGCGATGCAAGCCTTGCTCACCACCCAAAATGTAAAACTGGTGGCTATGGCCGATGCCTTTCGTGATCGTATTGATCAATGCTTTAATGCGCTTAGCGATGCCGACAATGAAGAAGGTAATGTATCGGGGCGTGTGGCTGTACCCGAAGAAAATAAGTTTGTAGGTTTTGATGGTTACAAAAAAGCTATTGCCTTAGCCGATGTGGTTATTTTAACCACACCGCCCGGCTTCCGCCCTATTCATTTTGAAGAAGCTGTACGGATGGGTAAGCATGTATTTATGGAGAAGCCGGTGGCAACTGACCCGGCCGGCATTAAAAGAGTATTGGACGCAGCTGTTATTGCACGCCAAAAGAAACTAAATGTAGTGGTGGGTTTGCAACGTCATTATCAAAACTCCTATCGCGAGTTATATAAAAAGTTTAAAGAAGGTGTTATAGGCGATATTGTTTCCGCGCAAGCGTGGTGGAACAACGAAGGCGTGTGGGTGAATCCACGCAAGTACAATCAAACCGAAATGGAATACCAGATGCGCAACTGGTATTACTTCAATTGGCTGTGTGGCGATCATATTGTAGAACAACATATTCACAATATTGATGTGATCAACTGGTTTAAAGGCAGCTATCCTGTAAAGGCCCAAGGGATGGGCGGACGGGAAGTACGCAAGGGAAAAGAGTTTGGTGAAATCTTCGATCATCATTATGTGGAGTTTACCTATGCCGATGGAACGGTGCTAAACAGTCAATGCCGCCATATAAAAGGTACCATGAGTAAAGTGGACGAATTTATTATGGGTACCAAGGGTAATATTTATTTTGGTGCCGCCAACATGGTTGATCGAAAAGGTAAAGTGCTTTATCAATACGATCGTACCAAAGAAAACAATCCGTACCAAACCGAGCACGATGAGTTGTTTGCTGCCATCGCCAAAAAAGAATACAAGTTTGATGACACGGAGAACGGGGCAAAAAGTACGATGACGGCAATCTTAGGGCGAATGGCTACATACTCGGGTAATGTAGTTGAGTTTGATAAGGCGTTGAATTCGGGCCTGAGTATTATGCCAACGCAGTTTGATTTTAATGCAATGCCACCGGTGGTTCCAAATGCAGATGGTTTGTATCCGGTGGCCGTGCCGGGTATTACCAAGTATAATTCCTGACACCATTTATAAAAGTTTGCTTCAAACAATTCCCGAAAGATTCGCACCTTTCGGGAATTTTTATTTTAAGTATCACGTGAAGTATATCGCTGCATTCTTTTCGGGTTTATACATCTTTTGGGTGTTTCTGGTTTTTACGGTTTTCATGTTGCTGTTTCTACCCGGTATTATTATTCCCGCATTTTTTGGACAACACGCAGTAGCCGTAACCTATTTTTTTATGAAAGCCTGGAGCTGGGTGTTCAGCATGCTTACATTTATTCGCTACGAAATGGTGGGTCGTGAGAACATTGTGCCCGGTAAAGCTTATATCTACATAAGCAATCATACTTCATTTCTGGATTTGCCCGGCATTGCCATGACTATCCGGGGGCAGTTTCGCCCGCTTGCCAAAAAAGAATTGTTGAAGTTGCCTGTATTTGGTTGGATTACGCGCGCTACCTGTGTAGTAGTTGATCGCAGCAGTAATGAAAGCCGCAAGAAAAGTTTGGAACGTCTCAAAGAAATACTCAACATGGGTATTAACATTCTGGTATTCCCGGAAGGAACACAAAACAGAACAAAAGAATTACTACAACCTTTTAAAGATGGTGCGTTTCGTATTGCGGCCGATACACAAAAACCATTATTGCCAATGGTTGTAATTGGTGCTGGTAAATTAATGCCACCGGGTACAATTCGGTTACGTCCGGGAAAAATTAAAATCGTAGTTGGACCTGAAATTCCGGTAAGTGCCGATGAAGATACGCGCGTTTTGAAAGAAAAAACTTTTGCGATATTAGAAGGAATGTTGAAGCAATAGCTATCGGCTTAACCAACTACCTATGACACCATCTGCAAAGCAAATAGTAACAACGCTCAATCTCATTTATTTTGCATTGCCCGTGGTAATGGCTGGTTTTGCATTGTTTGTATATGTGCAGATATACCTGGGAGAAGAGATGCCACCAGTTGATGCCGATTTTGAAAGCCTGCTTCAAATACTTGTAATCGCTACTGTGCCTGCCGGAATGAGCATTAGTTACGTAGCCTTCAAAGCTGTATTGAAAGGAATTAAACCGGAGTTGCCGTTAACTTCTAAATTACAACGCTATCAAAGTGCTGTCTTAATCCGCGCTGCCGGTTTCGAAATGCCTGGCATGTTTGCTGCGGTGGCAGCATTTATTACAAACAATACCGCATTCCTTTTATTCACTGCTGTGATAATTGTCTTGTTCCTGCTTTTCAGGCCAACCATTAGTGCCATTACCAACGACCTGCAGCTAACTGCCACTGAAAGGAGTGAGTTGGAGCCATAACCAACCCTTTACAAACCGATAAAACGGGCCTGCTTCCCTAACAGTTGTTTTTATAATTCCACCTGGTTGCCCCCACTGATCTATCGGCATGGCAATCAATATTTTAGATTACACCCAGTCTATCCAAAATTGTTAACTTCTATGCGTATGCTGGTTCGCTCCGAACCCTCCCAAAAACAAAAAATCATTAAAAAATTACACTTTAATTGAATATTTAACCAAATGTTGTAAGTTTCTATTCCCTAAACAGTTATGAGATTAAAACTTACCTGCTTCTTACTTCTTTTGGCACCCGTTTTGGGCCTTGCTCAGGCCCGACAGCAAGTCACCAATATGGCTGGTTTCGACATCTCCGTTACCAATTTTATTCTAACAAGTTCGATTGGCGAACCTGCCATTATCACCCTACAAAATGCAGAGGTAATTCTTACGCAAGGCTTTTTGCAACCAGAGTTACTGCCCTGTAAAGAGTTGGAATTTGATTACTACCCAAATCCGGTTAAAAGCGAGATAACTATTACAGTTAAAGGTTGCGATGTAAAGATTTCGCACATGGAATTGTACGATACGTTTGGACGATACATAACAACGGCAAAACCCAACGCCAACCACTTAGTGCCTTTAGGCGATTTGAGTGCCGGTGTGTTTTTCATGAAAGTATTCCTGAATAACTACGAAACTAAAACTATTAAAATAATAAAAGTGGGTACCGACTATGATTAGACTTTTACTCCCCTCTGTTCTGGCTTTATTAATCTATTCATCCGCTTCTGCGCAAGCACCTAAGGGTATTAATTACCAGGGTGTAGCCCGCGATAACGAAGGCAAACCCATCGCATCCAAAACCATTTCGGTGCGCATTAGCATTTTGCAAAACTCCGCACAAGGAAACATTGAGTATAGCGAAACCCACAATCCCGTTACCAATCCATTTGGGTTGTTTACGATGGTAATTGGCCAGGGTACTGTAACAAGCGGAAACTTTGCATTTGTAAGTTGGGCCATTGGCAATAAATGGTTGCAAATTGAGATCGACCCAGCCGGAGGATCGTCTTACCAACTTGCCGGCAGCCAGCAATTAATGAGCGTACCGTATGCATTTTATGCTGAGTTTTCAGGAAATAACAGTTTAACTGCCGGAACTGGCATTGCTATCAATAATGGTGTTATCAGCAACACCGGTGATGCCGACAACAGCGTAACCAATGAACTAATAACAGGAGCTTCATTAACGGCCGATAAAAAATTACGCATTACCGATGCCGGTGGCACCAAAGAAGTAGATCTGGCACCGGTTGCCAATCAAAGCCTTACGCTGAGCGGAACAACCCTAACCATTAGCGGTGGCAACAGTGTAAACATTGGCTCCGTTAATACCGATAATCAAAATCTATCACTGGGTATGGTAAGCGGTACTAACCGCACCATAAATATTTCAAACGGAACACCCGTAACGCTGGATGTTGCCGATAATGATAACAGCATTACCAACGAGATTCAGGATTTAAGTTTGAATGCGGCTACTAACCAGTTGAGCCTGACCAACGATGCTACCCCGGTTGATTTAACACCTTATAAACAAACGCTTACTTATACTGCCGGTACAAACAGTTTGGCTATTTCGGGTGGTAACAGTGTAAACATTATCACCACGCTGGCGCAAACCCTTACCAACAATCCAAATGCAGGTGGTATTCGCATTCAGAATGTTGGCGCACCTACTGCAGCTACCGATGCTACTACCAAAGGATATGTGGACACATCAATCGCTACAGCCATTGCAACCAACTATGCTTTTAAGTCAAGCTTTAGTTTTCAAAACCCGGTTGGTGTTTTCAACGATTCGCCCATTACTCTTACCGATGTATTTGATGATTTTAATGTAGTTTCCACAAACCGGTTTACAGCACCTGCTGCCGGAGTATATTCGTTTACCGTTACAGGCAGTTCAAGTTTAGGGGGTATTCCGATTAAACTTCGTATTACTTCCGGCAGCACCACCTTGTATGAAATTAAGCGCACCCTGGCATACCCGGTGGCAACCGTTATTAATTATTACGACTCCAATATTTATAAACTTAATGCAGGCGATACGGTTGAGGTTGTGGTTACCAGTTTATTAATTGGCGAGCGGGTGGATGGGCTTTTCTTTGGAAGCAAACTATAAGGGCACGTAAATTACCTTCTTCGTTTCAAAGAATTCTTCCTGAAAGTAATCAGGTAAATTATACACACTGTACGGCCGTTTTAGTTCATTCATCTCTTCATCCAGATCACCTCCCTTCAGATAAAGTATGCCGTTATCTAACGTGTGTACCGATTCTTTTTTCACCTTATTGTGTATCCAACCATGAAATTCCTTCATGCGCGTAACTGCGCGGCTTATAATAAAATCATATTTTCCTTTTAATTGCTCGGCCCGCACTTGCTCTGCCATTACATTTTTTAAACCCAATGCTTTGCTTACTTCGGTAACAACTGTAATTTTTTTGCCGATTGAATCAACCAGGTGGAAATGTGTTTCCGGAAACAACACAGCTAATGGAACTCCCGGAAAACCGCCACCCGTTCCTACATCCAGCACATCAGCACCTGGTTTAAATGAAATTACTTTTGCAATGCCCAACGAATGCAAAATATGGTTGATATATATGTTCTCGATATCCTTGCGAGACACGACATTGATTTTTTCATTCCACGCCTGATACAACCCGCTCATCTTCTCAAATTGATTATACTGCGAAGATGTTAGTTCCGGAAAATAGTGTCGGATAATTTCAACACCGTTCATATACATGTATTTAAGTCAGCAAAGATAAGGCACCTTTTAAAAAGTTCAGCAACCGTTTGAAAACTGTGGTATAAAGTTTCAGAATCTGTTTGTGTTTTTGTTCGTATTTTTGAAAAAATGAAAATCATCCGGCATACAACACATCTTTTTGCAAGCTTCCTGCTGCCGGTTGTTTTTTTTCTGGTTGCTTTCACCACCTCGCCACAGGCCAAAACAAAAATCACTACTGGTAAGGCGGTTATTCATATTAGTCAGACTGGTGGTATTACCATTCGCGAGCATGCAACAGGCGACTCGGTAAATCCGGTTCGCATTCCTGAATTTACTGAAACCAATTGGCTACAAGCCAGCCTTCACCTTAGCACAGCAACCACACAACATGTAGCCTTACAAATTCCGGCTCATGTTTATAACGTCTTCTATTCGTTAGTTACAATCAACGCTCCTTAGCCAAAGCGAGTCTGCGCTTTTGATCATCGAAAATTTTTCGATGACATTTCCTCATTTAATTTATTAAGCTGAGTGAGTTATGTATGCTTTACATCGACTCATTTATTATCCCGATCTATATGAAAGAATTTTTTGAACACCTAAAAAGACTTTGGTTTATCATTTTAATGGGTGTGCTTCTATTGGCACTTTTCATTATCTTGAAACTGTCTTAAACTACTGATGAATGACTGTCTTTTGTGTTTGATGGCCTCAACCATAAAAGACAGCATCGTCTTAACTGAAAATAAATTGCCTTTTTGATTTTAACAGCCGAAAATATCTTGCTTCTGGGGTCGATCATGCTTTTCGCGAGCATTATCGCCAGTAAAACTTCTTTTAAGTTTGGCTTCCCTACGCTCATTCTCTTTTTAATAGTGGGTATGTTGGCCGGATCGGAAGGACCCGGAAAAATATATTTTGATGATCCGAAGATAGCCCAGTTTATGGGTGTGGTTGCACTTACTTTTATTCTTTTTTCAGGCGGGCTCGAGACTAAACTTGAAAGCGTTAAACCTGTTTTGAAGAACGGGTTGGCCCTTTCTACAGTGGGTGTACTAATTACCGCTGTAACTGTTGGGTTATTCACATCCTATGTTCTCAACATCTCTATTATGGAAGGGTTGTTGTTGGGAGCCATTGTATCCTCAACTGATGCTGCAGCCGTATTCTCCATTTTAAGAACCCGCAACATTGGCCTCAAAGGTAACCTGCGACCGCTATTGGAATTTGAAAGTGGTAGTAACGACCCGATGGCATACTTTCTCACTATTAGTTTTATCGATCTGGTTTTGCAGCCGGATGCTTCCATCGCTATAATGATTCCTAAGTTTTTAAAAGGAATGGTACTGGGTGCGGTGTGTGGTTATGGCGGTGGTCGTTTGATGGTTTATGTTATCAATCGCATAAGCCTGGATGTTGCAGGACTTTACCCGGTGCTGCTGATATCACTCATGTTCTTCACCTTTTCTTTTACCGATGCTATTGGTGGTAACGGGTTTCTTGCCATTTATAGTGCCGGGATTATTTTAGGTAATGCCAGTATTATTCATAAAAAGAGTTTAATTAAATTTTTTGATGGTATTGCCTGGCTCATGCAGATTGTCATGTTCTTAACGCTGGGCTTGCTGGTGTATCCTTCCAAAATAACGCCTATTATTGGCGAGGGTATTTTGATTTCTTTGTTTTTGATTGTGGTTGCACGCCCCATTGCTGTGTTTCTGATGTTGATTCGTGCTAAAGATCTTAACTTCCGAAAAAAACTGTTTATATCCTGGGTTGGCTTACGCGGTGCGGCCCCTATTGTGTTTGCAACCTATCCTCTAATTGCCGGGGTGCACTATGCAGACACCATTTTTAATCTGGTATTTTTTATTTCTGTAACGTCTGTTGTCTTGCAAGGCTCTACACTTTCGCTGATGGCCCGGTGGTTGCATGTGGGCGTGCCTGAAAAAGTGAAACGAAAATTTCCACTTGACCTTGAGTTGAAAGATGGTTCGAAATCGGAATTGATCGAGTTAGACATTCCGGAAAACTCGCCTGCTGTTGGTAAACGAATTGTTCAATTAAAATTACCGAAGTCATGTTTAATTGTTTTGATACATCGACACGATAAATATGTTACCCCTGGCGGTGAAACTGAAATTGAGGCCAACGATCACCTTTTAATCTTGGCCGACAATAAAGAAGTACGAGCGGAAGTTTATAATAGTTTTAATATGCGCCTGGAATAAAGGCACTATTGCTGCTGTTGCATTTGCATGTAAGCCATGTATGAATTGCGAGGCACTCCTTCCTCTACTGTGGTACTGCCGCTACTGAAGGTGGGCAATGAATTTGCCAACTGATCTTCAGAAAAAGCCTGTGTTCCAAACTGCACGGTAACCTCCAATTTATGTTGGGTAGCACCCTTGTAGGTTCCTTTTACCGGTGTACAATCACTAAAGTTTCGTCCGGAAGCAAGCCGCACATGGCGTTCGCCTGCAATACACTTGTTGGTAGGGTCAAATCCCACCCAACCTGTATCGGGTAACCATGCTTCGGCCCAGGCATGAGTTGCACCTTCGCCACGCCACTCGCTGCTACCAGGGCAAATGTAGCCACTGATGTATCGGCCCGGCACACCCATTAAGCGCAACATGTACAATAATAAATGTGCAAAATCCTGGCATACACCGGCACGCAGGTTCCATAATTCATCCACGCTGGTTTCAATATTGGTTATACCTTTTTTATAGGTAAAATTTTCGTAGATGTAATTCGATAAGTCAACAATCGTATCCAGCGGGTGTTGCACCTTACTTAAAATTTCATGCACGGCTTGTTGAATTTCCTGTTGCGCACGTGCTTCTTCGGCTTTGATGAAATCATGAAAGCGCAACTGATTTTCAGAACTGGTAACCTGCTTCCACACTTCGGAGGGCGAAAGTGATTTTACCGGGGCAGGCTTTGCTACCATTTCTACAGCTACCATACTATCAATAGCCAAGTGCGAATGCGGAGCCAGAACAGTAAAAAAACCGGTTTGGTTGCCGAAGTAATCCCGAATGGTAGTTATGGCCGGGTTGGAAGATATAACCAACCGATGTTCACTTACACGTTGAAACGCATCGTTAACCGGATAAAGTTTTATCTGGTTGGCAGAATCAATTACCAATCCTGAGTAGTGGTAATGCGTTCGGTGTCGGATATAAAATAACGGCATGATTTATCGGTTAAGAATATCCAAAGTACAAGGTAGCCAGTTTCTGACTGAGTGATTTTATTTCGGTGCGGGTGCTTTCAATCAGTGGCACAATGTTTTCAACAGTAGGTTTAGCGGGTGCACCATACCGAAGGTTGCTGATGGCCCGGCCTAATAAAAATTCCATCTCCTTAAAGTGTTCAGGCAATGAAATTGTGTCCAGTCTTTTAAAGTAGCGCTCCACCTGCAACAAGCAATACAATACCGAGTGCGGAAACTGAACATTCATTATAATTTGATGGATTACATTTTCAGTTGACAGAGTATTGCGATAAAACTTGGTATGAAACTCATAGCCCGATAGTGAATACAACAAGTATTTCCATTGTACCAGCTCGTTACCGTGTTTACCCAGTTCTTTAATTTTTAATTCCAGGATATCCAAACTGCGTAGCATTCGTTCTACATACTTACCTAAACTTAGAAAGGTGTAACCCTCACCCCTATTCATGGTTATATCAACGGTACCATAAAACAAGGTGCTTTCACGAAGCAGGTTGTCAAATGCTGTTACCGGGTCGCCATGCAAAATCAAATACTCGGTATGCTTTTCACGAATCAGGTGGTAATAATCATTCATGCATTGCCACACTTCTTTGGTAACATAATCCTGTACTGATCGGGCATTTTCGCGGGCCCGTACAATGTTGGTTAGCACAGCCGTGTCGTTCTCTTTATCCAGCAAAAGCTGGTACAACGCCTCGCGATAAGCTACGTTGGTTTCGGATTTTTTCGAAGAGGCACCCAAGCCATCCATCCAAAGCTGCCAATCAAAATTCTGAATCTCATCTTGCGATGCAATATAGTTGGTGCGAAGTGCACGCAATATATTATCCGTGCGCTCCATGTAACGGGCCATCCAGAAAACAGCATCAGCAACACGACTTAACATAATTTCATCAACTTAAAATCCAGGTGTCTTTGCTACCGCCTCCTTGCGAGGAGTTAACCACCAACGATCCTTCGCGCAAGGCTACACGAGTTAGTCCACCCGGAACAATTTCAATCCCTTGCGGGCCATACAATGCAAAGGGCCGCAAGTCCACATGCCGGGGTTGAATTTTACCATTAATAAAACAGGGCACTGCCGACAAACTGATAATAGGTTGTGCAATAAATTGCCGCGGATTATTCTCCACTTCTTTTTTATAGTCACGTACCTGTTGTTCGGTTGAAGCACTCCCCATCAACATACCGTAACCACCGCTTTCGTTAGTCTTTTTAATTACCATCTTATCAATATTTTCAAACACGTGCTTAAAGTGCTCCGGATTATCCATGGCATAGGTAGGCACAGTTTTTAAAATTGGTTCTTCGTTCAAGTAGTATTTAATCATATCGGGTACGAATGGATACACAGCCTTGTCATCGGCCACTCCATTACCGGGAGCATTTACAATGGCTACGTTACCCTTTCGATAAGCATAATACAAACCCGACACACCCAAAATGCTTCCGGGGTTAAAAATGAGGGGATCAATAAAATCATCATCAACCCTGCGATAGATAACATCTACTTGCTTTAATCCGGCAGTGGTTTTCATATAAACCTTGGCATTATCTACCACAAGGTCACGACCTTCCACCAACTCCACACCCATTAGCCGGGCAAGGGTTGTGTGTTCGAAATAAGCAGAATTAAAAATGCCGGGTGTAAGCAACACCACCGTGGGCTGACTCTTTTGTTGATTGCTGATTGCTAAAAGATTCTTCAGTAAAATATCGGGATAATCTTTTACCGAACGTACATTATTGCGCGGCACCAACCCAGGAAATACGCGGTAGGTCATGTTTCGGTTTTCCAACATGTACGAGACTCCCGAAGGCGTACGCAGGTTATCTTCCAAAACATAAAACGATCCATCGCGGTCGCGGATAAGATCAATACCCGAGATATGGGTATAGATGTTGAAGGGCACATCTACATTTACCATCTCGCGCAAGAAATTTGGGCATGAGTGTACAAGCGATGCAGGAATCACACCATCCTTTATAATAAACTGATCGTGATAAATATCTTTTAGAAAGATATTTAATGCTTTAATCCGTTGTTTAATTCCGGCTTCAATGTGTTGCCACTCGGCCGCAGTAATAATGCGCGGAATTATATCAAACGGAAAAATTTTTTCAATGCCTTCACCATCGCTATAAACGGTAAAGGTTATTCCCTGGCTCATGAATAATTTTTTGGCCAGTTCATCCTTTCGGGTTAATTCAGCTGGCGAAACCTGGCTGAGTGAATCAAAAAATAATTGGTAATGATTCCTGATTTCACCTTGTGTGTACATCTCATCCCAGATATTCGGGCGGGCAGCATATTCAGCAAGGAGTAATGCAAAAGACATTGCTTAAATATACTAATGCTATTGAAGGAAGCAATAAGGATGGCCGCAAGTAATTTACTACTATCAGGGTGAAAACGGTTGCACTATAAAACAGAATGCCGGGTACCCCTACCCGGCATTCACCCTAAAACAACAAAAAAAACTAAACAACAATTTCTTTCATAACCTTATACCTTAAACCCAACGGACACCACAACCGAGCGACCATCGGATGGCCAGATACCCGGCCCCGGATAAAAGGAAGGTCGCTTGGTAAAGTATTGGCGATTGGTAAGATTATTTATGTTAACTCTTACTGTTACATTCCGAATTAAAAAAGTGGAATTAAGATCGAGCAGCCTGTATGCCGGTACCAGGCCCATCGCACCATTGGCCGAAGGTGAAACGGTATTTAATGCATCGGCAAACGTATCGCCTACATAGCTGTATAGCAGTGATACACTTCCGGAAGCGGAACGCAAGGTTACACCATTTCGGGTTATTACATTGGGAACACTCTCCAGTTTATTTCCGGAAATGTTTACATTATTTTCTGCCACCCGAATTTGGGCTTGTGTATATCTCCCGTTAAATAATGCTGTTGATGTAAAAACAGAAAATGCTAACCGCTTATGCAGTGGAGCTACATATTCCGTATAAATTTCAACGCCAGTAGTAGCTGAGTTACCGATGTTGGTACGATAGAGATAAAATTGATTCATCGCATCGCGCATAGCTTGTGTGCCTAACCGGTTATTGTATTGAATATGAAACACGCCTACATCCCAGCGCCAATAAGTGGAGTTACCACGAAAGCCTGCTTCCAGGTTATACCCGGAGGCATCTTTCAGATTTTTATCGGCTTGCTCATAAGCAGAAGCCGGAATAATGTCTTTAAAAATTACAGGCCGGTAAGCTTGCGACCATCCTGTATAAATTGAACCATACTTTAGAGAATACTGAGTGTTTACTCCAAGTAATGGAAATTTATGAACGATTGTATTCGGCAAATCATGGGCATCGTAATACGAAATAACGCCCGTCATACGGGATTGCCCCGACTCGTACCGGATACCTGGCGTTATTGATAGTTTATCGGTGAGTTCAATTTTGTTTTCTGCAAAGAGGGCCACATTGGTTGATTTAAGGTGCATGTTGCGACCAAACACCGGATCGGTGAGTGAGAGATCAAAATCGGTACCAGTAGTTCCCTTTCCTTGTTGCCTGCGGTGCAAGTCGTTATTAAAGTATTGCACTCCGGCCACGAGTTTAGCCGGCATCTTCGAAATAGAATATTCATGCAGCAACCGCAGTTCAGAGGTATAGCTGTTAAAATTATCAATATCAACCTGTCGGGCCGCATAGCGATTGGTTGCAGGGTCGATTGTATCTTGAACATCGGCCGGTTTATCAAACATTACGCTGTTGCGATAACCTAATACAGCCGATGTTAACCAGGTTACATGGGTGCCCTTTCCAATTTTCCAATCAACTGAAAAAGAAGGAACATAAATTTCGGGGTTGAAATAATTACGAGTACGCGTGGACTGGCGCGGGTCTTGCGCAAACTGTACATCCGTTAATGGCCCGGGAATATGATAGATATAATTCGATCTGCTCAGCTCGGTTGTAAATTTTAACTTGTCAGTCAGGCTATAAATTAATTGAACAGATTGTGCATCATACTGAGTTTCGCTGTTGGTACGATAACCTGCAGACACTCGCTTTGAATAGTAGGTAGCATATTGAAGTTTTCCAATTGTACCGCTTGCCGCGATGTAAGAACTAACCAAGCCATACGAGCCTGATGAGGTTATGCTCTCAAGACTAAAGGCCTGCGTGCTATCAGGTGCTTTGGTTACATAATTTAACATACCGCCAAACTGCGCTCCGTATTGCAAGGAGCCGGTACCTCTTACCAATTCAATACGATCAACCGCTTCCATGGGAATGCTATAATGACTGGCCGGATAGCCGTACATATCTGAATTGGTAATCGAACCATTTCTGCGAATGTTAAATTCCCACCCGCGGTGTGGATCAAGCCCGCGGGTAGAAATATTCATTTGATTTCCGCTGCCATCCATATCGTACACAAACACACCCGGAACTTTGGCAAAAATCTGACGGCCAGTTTTTTCAGCTATGTTGGCATTGGTTCCGCTCAGGCTAATCACTTCGCTTTTCTTCCCCGACCACAGATGAGTGCCCGATGATTCGGGTAGCCGATTGATATCATATAAACGGCTGCCTCTTATTTCAACTTCATTCAACTTGCGAGAACGCAATGTATCTTCCTGGGCTATTGCTGAGCATGCCACCAGGATGGGTAAACTTAAAATCGATATTTTAATTATCTGCACCATCTGCCTGCGCCCTTGCTATGGTGTATTCTGCCACTGCACGCCCTTGCGTTAAGCCAGCTTCAGAATCAAACCGATAATGAATGCCGCCATAAATTCTGGATTCAGCTGCTTCATTGGCCCATGCTCTAACTGCGTTGGCTTCTTGCGGAAATATATAGGCCAGCACCTCAGCCGCTGCACCAGAGAATGTACTGTGCCCTGATGTGTAGCTTGGAAAGTTGGGGGTACCCAGAATAGTTTTGAATCCGTTCATGGTTTGAATGGGGCGTGGATAGTGATAATAATATTTGGCATCCCAACAGGCAACACCCGCATCCATTACGGCCATGTTCAAATACGCAAACGTGCGGGCTGCGCGCAATGGATTCATGTTGTATTTAACAATGTATTCTTTGGTTCTACGATTCCAATGCCCAGGAGGTGTGTACGTTCCTAAACCATCCGACCACCAGTTTGCAATTTTGCGTTGTTCGGCTGTTAGGTTTTTGGCAATGTCTCGTAACTCTTTGGCATCGCGTTCAAACTGAACTGAGCCCGGTGCCGGTGGAGGAACCGGACGCACCGCCACCACATCTGGAACATTCCACATGTTAACTTGTCCAAAGCGCGGTGTTAATCCAACCGGACGTTGAGGGCTCTCCTGATTATCCCACGACCAACCAAAGCGATCGAATGCTTCTTGTTTAATTTGATCAGAAATGGGGCGTGGGGTTTGAGCTGCACCCATTTTATCGGTTGAAGCACGCGCTAATGCTACTGTTTTAACTGCATTAGCTATAATTGTTCCAGCTTCAATATCACTGGTTGTATTTGAACCCGACCACATCAAACTATTCAGGTGTTCTTCAGCACGGGCATTCAGGTAATCATGTTCCAATGGAAACATTGCCTTTAATATATCGCGCGATGCCACCGCTATTACAGCACCATCGCTTGGGTAAGAAGGCAACGAATTTTTTGTGTATGCATATTGAATACTGGCATCCGTTACGTAAGGTGCCGGACGATTGTATTCATACTTATAATGCCACGCAGTTATTAAGCCATCAAATTGTGCTACACTTAAATAGGCCAGCATGCGGCTGGTATAAGGTGGGTGTGCAAAAGGAAAGGGTGGCGGCCCTGCCGGATTAGCAGCCGATGGCAACGTATAGGTACCATCTGGGTTTGGAGGCGGAATAAGGTTATACTTGGCCGCAAGCTCAAGTGCAATTTCATTCCATCTTAAAACCGGGTTGTTTGTCCAGTAGGTTATTGCCTCGCGTTGTTTATTGGTGAGATTTTGAGTGGCTGCTTTTAATGCCGCCAATTCGGACTGATATGCAGATGAATTTACTGCAGCCGGAGCAGCAACTTCAATATCCGTTGCACTTGAAAACAAAATGGGCTGCCAGGTGCCACCATCACTATCCAACGATGAAAACTCGTACGCTGTATATTTAAAAAAAGTAGGAAGTTCATTTTCACAACTGGTTACAGATGCTATGATCAATACCAGGCTTAAACTAATTGCTATAATCTTTTTCATATGTATCGGGATCAAAATGTAAACTGATAGGTAATACCACCACCAAAACCAGTTGCCTTACCCATGTTTCGTCCTTCCAAAACCTGGTTGTAAGAAGCCATCAGGCTAAAGCCTTTTAAGGGTTCAATGGACTTGAAATAATATTGGGCAAAGAAGCCCGCTTGTGTAACCTCCATTTTGTTTGTGGGCTGAGGCATATTCCACCTGCGAATGTCATCGCCATCCAAACAATTAAGTGTTGAGTAAGATGCTTCGAGCCGCAGGTTATGCTTCAATGCCCAGCCGCCTAATACAACCTGATAGTTTACAGCTGTAGGAACATCCATGTAAGTGGTGTAATAGCTGCCATTATTATAATAGTAAGGGCGCTCTACTTCCGTTTGCCCGCGCCACACATACGCTGCCGTGGCACGCACGTAAATCATTTTATTAAATTCATATTGGCCAATTACACGACCTGTAAGTTCCTGAGTGCCCAAGCCTAAACTATAGGGCATGTAATCGGATAAATAGTTACTCATGGGCGTACCGAATTGTGCAACCGCCAGGGCAGAAACCCGATGCTTTCCAAAATCTTTTTTTACTGCTTCGTATTTTAACGCCACGTTTACATCCTGGAACCCCTTTACACCTGCCAGTTGGCCACCATCTGATTTAGTGCTGATGTATGGTGTGGATAGCAACACATTTAATTTATTGGTAATACCGTATGCAATCATGGGCATATAGGTGGTTCGTGTAAATGTGCCAATGTTTGCATTCGAAATCAGTCTGGTACCTTCCCAGTATTCATCCCAGGAACCCTGATCGTACATCATGGCAAAACATATCTCTTTCTTCTTCATCATAATGGCATCGGAGTAGGTTTGGCCGATTACGGTTGTAGCCAAACCGATACAGCATACCTGTAACAGTATAATTTTTTTCATGCAGAAATTAATTTGTTGGTTTTAGGGTATTAGTTCAATTGCTGACTTACAAACTGGTGTGATGGAACACACGATCAGATGCACTCAGTCTTATTCTGAAAAAATCAGAACAGTAAATCCGGTTACTGGATTTATTCTAAAAATTAAGCTTTGGGAGGTGGACTGTTTGTATAAGCGATCCAGGTTGGATCTGCAACTACCATTTTGCCATGCGCAACCACATTGCTCCAGCCGAACACATTATTTTGCAAGCTGGTGGTTGTGGCGATATAGTCCTTAATAAGATTTTGTAAAGTTTTTGATTGGCTCTTTTCTGAAGCCGGTTTATCGGTAAACGATTTAACGTACTCGGCCAAAGCCTGTTTAATGTCTTTGGAGGTTGCATCTTTTACACAAACAATGTAAAGTGTGTCGCTTTGCAATTTCTGTTTTACCATTCGGTAAACCTCGCCTTCGTGTTCAAACTCACCATCTACGCGGGTATATTCCTTTGAATCGGTAGCGTACGGAATTGTAAGCGGAACTTTGATTGTTACCTCGTGCTGACGCTCATATTCATCTGAATCGAACTGAGCCTGCAGGTTTTGTTTGTTTTTTAGTTGTAAGCCCACCAAAACGCCATAATATCCCAGCACGTTCAGCAGGAATAGTAGCATCAGAAATAGGGCAAAAACTCTTTTCACAAGAATAAAGGTAACGAAATGTTTGAAATCTCAAAATCTGATCCAGTGGCGTCCGATTTCAGATATGCTCCTTCTTATTCTTCACCAGGTCGTACATTAACTCCCGGGCGCGATGCAATTGAGCCTTAACCGTGCCCAATGGGGCATCTAATTCAACGGCTATCTCTTCGTAACTCAGTTCGTTAAAATAGCGCAGCCGCACCAGCTTTTGATATTTGCCGGGCAGCATATTGACAAACACCTGAATCAATTCCTCTTTTTGTGCTTTGATGGCTTCATCTTGTGGATTGAGGTTGCCATCGTCTTCCACATCAATACTCACCGCCTGCCCGTCATCATCCGTAAAGGTATTTTGAATGCTGAGGGTATTGAGTTTTTTCTTGCGGATAAAGTCGATGGTGTTATTGGTAGCAATGCGAAACAACCAGGTACTGAATGTGAAGTCTTTTTTAAACCGGGCCAGGCTTCGAAAGGCTTTCGAGAACGATTCCATCGTAAGATCTTCGGCATCGTCAATGTTACGCACCATCTTCAGAATCATATGATATACCGGCCGCTTGTACCGTTGTAAAAGTTTGGCATAGGCTTTATCATCACCACCTACGGCCATGTCAATCAACTTAAAATCTTCAAGCGCCTTGGATGAAAACCGGTTTTCTTCTAATTCTTCCATCGTAATCGTTTCGCAACTAACGCCCGCAGGCCGGTTACAAGATAGTAAAAGGCAAAAATAAAATCTAAAACCGGTACTTTCCACATTTCGAATTGCACACTTGTTTTACGCGCCAGTACTGCGAACAAAAGCATGAGTATCAGTATCCTGAGTAAAATTACACCGGCTATGTAATAGATCAGTCCGTTGAATAATGCGGGCACCAACATAAACCAACCTGCCAACCAACTGAGCATAAAGAAACCCAGTAAAATCCTGTCGGCCAGCCGATAATGCCTACCTGCGGCCAGGTGCCTGCGCTTTTGGTGCAAAAACTGTTTCCAGCTTGAAGCAGGTTTCGAGTAAACAATGCTTTCAGCAGAGGCTAAGGCTACAGTATTTCCTGTTTTGGCGTATTGATTCACAAACAAATCATCATCGCCACCGGTAACATGCTGATGGTTTATAAAACCCTTACCTGATAAAAATTTCGATTTTTTATACGAAAGATTTCGGCCAACACCCATGTAGGGATTGCCCAACCACGCAAACCCCAGGTACTGTATGGCTGTTACCAACGCTTCAAATCGGATAAATGCATTTAGCCAACCTGTTGTTTTTTGATACGGAGAAAACCCTAACACGATTTCAGTTGCTGGTTGATAGGCTGAAGTAATCAGTTTGGCCCATTGATTACTGGCTGGTCGGCAATCGGCATCGGTAAACAAAAGATGTTCGTGTTTGGCTGCTTTTATGCCAAGCGTTAATGCATATTTTTTTCCACTGATGTGATCAGGTTTATGCAATACCCGCACCATGCGTAAGTTGGTATATTGTTGAGTTGCTTCACGCAGGTAATCGTACGTACCATCGTTGCAGCGATCTTCCACTATAATTACCTCAAATTCGGGGTGATCTTGCGCAAGCAATAACGGCACCAACTCCCGTAGATTTTCTTCTTCATCGTGAGCACAAACTATAATTGAAACGGGTTGAGGAGCACCGACAGCATACTGCCTGCTTCTTAAAAAGGTTAACAGAAACAAGCTTAAATAAACTACCTGTATTCCTACCGCTGCACAAAAAACAATTGCTGTTACCGTCAATGAAAAATTTTTAACCCGACAAAGATAAAGGCTTCATTGATACGAGAAGCATCCTACAGACACGATCAATTAAAAAGCGTTGGCCAATGGTATTTGCACGCCCAAAAGCCTACACCTAACTTGCAGGCTGAAATGAAATTTAACCTTTCCGCAACCGATACGGACTCAAAAGCCCGTGCCGGTGTTATCGTTACCGATCATGGTGAAATACCCACACCCATTTTTATGCCGGTGGGTACGGCCGGCTCAGTAAAAGCCGTGCATCAGCGCGAACTTGAAACCGATATTGACGCGAAGATTATTTTAGGTAACACCTATCATTTGTACTTGCGGCCGGGACTTGGTTTACTGGAGCAAGCAGGTGGTTTACACAAGTTTATGGGTTGGCAGCGCCCCATTCTTACCGATAGCGGTGGCTACCAGGTTTATTCCCTGGGCGCCAACCGGAAGATTACCGAAGAAGGTGTGATCTTCAAATCGCACATTGATGGTTCGAAACATGTATTTACACCCGAGGGTGTGATGGATATTGAGCGCACCATTGGGGCCGATATTGTAATGGCATTTGATGAGTGTACACCTTACCCGTGCGAATATGAGTACGCAAAAAAATCGATGGCACTTACACACCGATGGCTGCAACGTTGTGTAAAGCGGATAAACGAAACAGAAGGAAAGTATGGTTATTCGCAGGCTTTGTTTCCTATTGTGCAGGGCAGTGTTTATAAAGACCTGCGCCTTCAATCGGCTGAGTTCATTGCCGCACAAAATCAACCCGGTAATGCCATTGGTGGTTTATCGGTTGGCGAACCACACGAGCTGATGTACGAGATGACCGATCTGGTGTGCAACATCCTACCGGTACAGAAACCGCGCTACCTCATGGGGGTGGGCACGCCTGAAAATATACTGGAGTGTATTGCATTGGGTATCGACATGTTTGATTGTGTAATGCCCACGCGCAATGCCCGCAATGGCATGTTGTTTACCACACAAGGCATTATAAACATCCGCAACGAAAAGTGGAAAGATGATCTTTCGCCTATTGATCCGGAGTTGGATGATTATGTGAGTTCGTTTTATTCAAAAGCATACTTGCGGCACCTTATAATCGCAAAAGAAATTTTAGGCGCACAAATTGCTTCTATCCACAACCTGGCTTTTTACCTTTGGTTGGTGAGGCAAGCCCGGCAACAGATTTTAAACGGTACGTTTAGCGGCTGGAAAAACCGCATGGTTAAAATTGTTTCGCAGCGTTTGTAATATATTTTAAATGACCATTCTGGATCGGTATATCATAAAAAAAATTCTGGCTACTTTTTTTTACGTAGTGCTGATTCTGGTGGCCATTATAACCGTAATTGACGTTACCGAAAAAATTGACAAGTTTGTTATCAACAACCTGAGCACTGCGCGCATTCTGGGTTACTATGCCGACTTTATTCCGTGGATTGCCGGACTTATTTCACCCATTACAGTTTTTATCACCATTGTATATGTTACCTCGCGCATGGCTGCGCATACCGAAATTATTGCCATCCTTAGCAGTGGTGTTAGCTTCCGAAGATTATTGCTTCCTTACTTTATAGCTGCCATTATTATTGGCGGCATCAGCTTTTACCTGAATGGGTGGGTAATACCTAAATCGAACCGCGAGCGGATTGAATTTGAGTTGCAGTATTTTAAAAAAGCCAACCTAACAAACCGCTCGAACATACACATGCAGGTTGAACCCAACGTATATCTGTTTATACAAAACTTCAGTAGCCAATCGCAGGTGGGGCATCAGTTTACTTTAGAACGTTTTGACAGTAACCGGCTGGTTGAAAAATTAACGGCTGAAAATATTCAATGGGACACCGCCAAACGCAAATGGACGCTGCGCTATTGGAAACACAAACCCATCGACAGTATTTTCAGAATCAGGCCACAGGGTACCGTTGATCTGGCATCGCGTGGGGATGCAATGGATACCACACTGGCTGTTACCCCAAAAGATTTTGAAGCTACCGACCGCGGTTACGATGGAATGACAATCGATGAACTTACTGAACAAATAGATAAAATGCGCTTTCGCGGAAGTACCGGGGTTGAGGTGTATGAAACGGAGAAGCAAATCCGCTATGCCATACCCTTTACTATTTTTGTATTAGTATTTATGGGTGTGTTGGTTTCTTCGCGCAAGAGCCGGGGTGGAACCGGTTTTCAAATTGCTCTGGGCTTTTTACTTTCTTTCGTTTTCATTTTATTTTTTACAATGACACGCACCTTTGCCGAATCCGGTTCACTGCCCCCCTTTTTGGCAGCCTGGTTGCCCAATGGGGTATTTATTCTTATATCGTTGGGTATGTATAAATATGTTCCGCGGTGATTGCCAAAACACGAGATTACATTCATTTGCATTTGCTCGTTTTTCTATGGGGTTTTACGGCTGTATTGGGTAAACTCATTTCCATACCTTCCGTTGAAATGGTTTTTTATCGTACGCTGCTGGCAGCCATCGGCATGGGTGCGATCATGTTGCTATTAAAAAAATCATTTCAGATTTCAGGATCGTTGTTGGCTAAGGTGTTGGCCACGAGTGTAATTGTTGCTATTCACTGGATTTCGTTTTTCGTTTCCGGAAAAATTTCAAATCCCTCCACCAGTTTGGTCGGTTTTGCCACCTGTTCATTCTGGGCTGCTATACTTGAACCTATCCTGAAAAGAAAAAAAATTGCTGCAATTGAAATTGCGTTGGGAGTGGTGGTGCTAATTGGGTTGGGAATAATTCTCACCTTTGATTTTAAACATCCATTGGGTTTAATTCTGGGAGTAATCTCCGGATTAACCGCTGCCTGGTTCAGCATTATCAACTCAAAACTGGTACACCAGGTAAATGCATACACTATTACATTTTATGAAATGCTGGGGGCTTGTTTACTGATTTTGATTTTCATGCCACTGTATATACAACTTCCCATGGTTGATCAATTAAACTTAGTACCTGCTACCAGCGATTGGTTTTACATAGCCATCATGGCATGGGCTTGCTCCGTGTATGCTTTCTCAGCTTCCATTAATCTTTCCAAAAAAATAAGTGTGTTTATGATTCAGCTTGCGCTGAACCTTGAACCGCTTTATGGAATTGTGTTGGCTTTACTGGTATTTGGGCAACAAGAAGTAATGAACTGGCAATTTTATGTGGGCACTGCCATTGTATTAAGTGCCGTTATTATTTATCCGATCTTAAAGAGGACTCAGGGTGATGCGGCTTGACCTTTGTGAGTGGTTTGACGCCTGAGCGAACTGCCGTTTAACCCCAAAGGCGCGGAGACGCTAAGCGTAAATAAGTTGTCTGTTCTTAATTGTAATACTAAACTTTGCACCTTAGCGACTTCGCGGTTGATTTGATTCTGCAATAACTCAGTCGAGTGTACCAGCCCAATAATCTACATCACCAAACTTACTTTGCAGATTAACCGGTGCATCAAAAATTCCAAACACCGAAGCACCCGAGCCACTCATGCTCGCGTAAAGCGCACCATTATCATACAGTTGCTTTTTCAATTCGGCTATGATCGGAAACTTTTTAAACACCGAAGGTTCAAAATCATTTACCAGTTTTTCGCGCCAACTTATAATGGGCAATTGTAAAACATCTTGTAAGCTGTTAACGGGTTTAGTGGGTACTACTCCGGCATACGCATCGGCTGTAGCTACGTGCACATCGGGTTTTACCAACACCAGGTACTTGCCTTTCAAACTAACCGGTGCAGTTGAAAGTACTTCGCCCCTGCCTTCGGCCAACATGGGTTGGTCTTGCAAAAAGAAAGCGCAATCGCTACCCAACTCTACCGCATAACTTTTTAATTGATCGTGCGAAAGGTTCAACTGAAAGAGTGTATTCAGAGAACGCACCATAAAAGCGGCATCGGCTGAGCCTCCACCTACACCAGCACCCATCGGCAATATTTTATGCAAATGAATTTTTACCGAACCTAATCTAAATTCATTAGCTAAGAAATTATAGGCCTTCACACACAAATTCTGTTCGGGCAAACCGGCAACGGGTAAACCGGAAGTGGTAAAGGCAAACGTATCTGATTTTATTACCTCCAGTATATCGGTGCGAGGAACCGGATAAAAACACGTCTCAATATTATGATAGCCATCACCCCGCTTCGCTACCACGTGCAGGCCGAGGTTGATTTTGCAATGAGGGAAAGAGACCATTTAAATAGTTACTGGTTGCCGGTTTCTGGTTGCTGGTGTTACACACCCAACAATCTTAACCAGATACTAAATTTTATTACTTGGATAACCGTTCAATCAGGTTATTGGTAATACCCGATGAAGAGAACCCGCCATCATGCATCAGGTTTTGCATGGTAACCATGCGGGTGTAATCCGAAAACATAACGGCAATATAGTTGGCGCAATCTTCCGCGGAAGCGTTGCCTAAGGGCGACATCATATCGGCAAAATCGAAGAACACATCGAAACCTGAAATACCGGTACCGGCTGTGGTTTTGGTGGGTGATTGCGAAATGGTATTGACCCGTACTTTCTTTTTGGTGCCATACCGCTGGCCATAACTACGCGCAATAGATTCCAACATGGCTTTGGCTTGTGCCATGTCGGTGTAATCGGGGTAAGCGCGTTGTGCAGCAATGTAACTTAACGCTACTACCGAAGCCCACTCATTTAAGGCATCTAATTTTTCTGAAGTCTGCAAAACTTTATGAAACGACAGCGCAGAAATATCGAGCGTTTTTAAGTACCATTCGTAGTTCATATCGCCATACTCTTTGCCTTTGCGGATGTTAGGACTCATACCAATCGAGTGCAACACAAAATCCAGTTTGCCACCCAATACTTCCATCGATTTGGTAAACAGGTTGTTCAGATCAGCTTCGGAAGTAGCATCGGCTGGAATTACCTGCGCGTTGCAGGCTTCTGCCAGTTTGTTGATGGTGCCCAACCGCATGGCGATGGGTGCATTGGTTAATGTAAACTCACCACCTTCTTCTTTTATTTTCAATGCTGTTTTCCAGGCGATAGAATTTTCATCTAACGCTCCGAATATGATTCCCTTTTTTCCTTTAAGCAGATTGGCCATGTGAAGTTCGATTTAAAAGTTTGAGCAATATTACAAATTTCCTGCGCATTGCGCCTATTTTTGCGCTCTGTGAAAAAGCAACCGACAGCACCCATTGGGGTTTTTGATAGCGGCATTGGTGGACTTACCGTAGCCCATGCCATCCAACAGGAATTACCAAACGAAAGCCTGATTTATTTTGGTGATACCGCGCACTTGCCTTACGGTGATAAATCGGAAGCAGCCATTCAGGCGTTCTCCATTAAAATTGCCGATGTGTTGTTGAAGCAAGGTTGCAAGGTGATTGTGATTGCGTGTAACTCGGCCAGCTCTGCTGCTTATGAGTTATTGAAAGAATATGTACGCCACGATGCACACATTATTAATGTAATCGACCCGATGGTGGATTACATTGCCGAACACTACCCCGGCAAAACGGTTGGGTTGATTGGTACCAAGCGCACGGTGCAATCGGGCGTGTATGCCCGCAAGCTGCAAGAAGCTGATCGTACCATTAACCTGAAAACATTGGCCACTCCGTTGCTGGCACCTATGATTGAAGAAGGTTTTTTCAACAACCAGATCAGTCATGAGATAATTGCACAATACCTGGCAGACCCAACGCTGACTGATATTGAAGCGCTCGTGTTGGCGTGTACACATTATCCGCTGATCAAACCGGAGATTAACCAGTATTATCAAAACAAAATTGCCATCCTCGACTCCGCTGCAATTGTAGCACAGGCCTTACATCAATACCTCGCGGCCCACCGATTGTTGAACACAACTGCGGCCTCGCATCAGTTTTTTGTATCTGATTATACCGAAGCCTTTGAAGCAGCTACCAAATTATTTTTTAAGAGCCAGGTAGAGTTGAGGCATCATCCGTTGTGGAATTGAAATTATCTCTCGATTTTAATAAGCATTGAAGAGTTAAAACTTAAATTTTTAATAACGCAACGTATCCATTTCAATTTTCATTGTATCCAATAGTTTGGCCTTATCGAATTTAATTTTGAGAGTTGTCTTTACAGTTGAGTCAGCGTCATAATTCAATCCTTTATATTGACTGATTTCAAAAACTGAATCATTTAAAAAATGATACTCCTGTCTAAATAAGTCCCAGTCCATTTCATACTCCAATGAAAATGAATTCAAAAGACTCAATTTATAATCAAATAGACATAAATCAACGTATTCCTTTTCTCTATCAGATTCAACTGTCTTAAAAATTACAATTACAGGAATAATAGAGTCAAAAGGCTTTTTAATTTCTCTCAGAAAAATTTTATCATAAGCCAACAATTCTTGGTTAAAAATGCTCTTGTATAATTCGGGCGGAATTTGAGTTTTTGTTTTTTGGTAATAATTCAACGTATCAAGTGTTTTATTCTTTGGCAATTCTATTTCACGATCAATCTTTGATATAATTGAATCAGTTTGCGAATTATTAATCTCATTTATATGACTAGATTTTGTTTCGCAACCAAACAGAGACAATATCGAGAATAAAATTATAACACGTATCATTCCTACCTTCAACTATTTACTTTAAAATGCTAATGTTTGTGCTTACGTAGTGGCGGGAATAGGAGCGCTAAAATGGACCGTAGCGGAATGTTTAGCGCGACCTCCACGTCACTGTCAACAGTGACCAAAAGTAATTTGATAAATTAAACTACAAATTTACACTGAACCCGGCAATGGTCACATACCTGCTATTGTATGCAGTTTTACCTTATCTCAAATATTTTTGTTTCAAATTTGTCCGGTGCCCCCTTACTTGTATACCAAGAACTATTGTCATTCATTGGAATGTATCGTCTTTCATCTTGTCTATAATACCAATCCTTGTCTACTTGGTAATAAATTTGAATCCCCGTTGCCTCTATTATATTCCTTATTTCATTATCATGGTAGTTATTCTCGTCATAGTCTGTCAATGCTTTTTGGCCCATTTGGGAGTATAGATTGTTAAGTTCAAATAGCAGGTCGTTTAGTTCCTTATCTATTGGTTTTACATTTAGTCCTATTTCTTTCGCTTCTTTTAGTAAAATCGGATAGTTATGTGAAGGATAGTCTGAGTTTAACTTCTTACTAATACTTGCAGCTTTGTCCTTATCTGTCATATGGTATGAAAGTATGTCGGTACAAAGTTTTATTGAAAGTGAACTTGCTCTGTCCAATGCACCAAAAACCAAAGGGTGAATGTGTTGATAAAGATTTGGAAAAGGGTTTTCATCGCTCTTTGAGTCTTTCCAGAGTTTCAAAACTCTTGTGAGCTCATCCTGACTTACACTTACAAGCGCATTATTTTTGTCAACTGGTGATAGGTCATGTGTTAAAGAAGTGTCCACAGCAGACAAATAGGATAAGGGCCCCATTTGAATTTCATTTGCGCCCAACGCCATAATTGTCGCGGCCGAAGCGCATTCACCTTGAATTAATACCGTAAGTTTTTTTGAGTGTTCTCTTAATAAATTTACAATTCGTAAGGATGCTTTTCCGTCTCCTCCGTCCGACTTTATAAATAGAAATATCTCATCTTGAACTGGCCAGTTCTTAATTATTTCGTAGAATGAACTTACGTCATTTTGGCAAATTGATCCGTTGACTGAATTCCAATAACACAAAAGTTTGATTCCTTTTAGTTCCTCAATTTTTTTTATCAACTGCTGTGTCTGTAAGTAGAGCACTGGTGGTTTAATAATCCTTTTTTCTTTGCTCATATTTGTCCAAGCTAAAATCATATACAATTCTTAAATATACGCACCTTTATTACGTATATCCTTCCATTCTTAAGGTGCTATACACAAGTGAACTAATCACCGATTTAAAGTTTCGCTGAGCCAGAAATTCAGCCAACCACACACTTAATCTCAACCCACCCCCAATCCTCTCACACGTAGGATTTTTTCACTTTGTGGCGTTTATATCTCAAATAAAAGCAGAAATTTAGCCCTTTAACCAAAGGCTTGTGCTTACTACGTTGCTATTCATATTACCCTTTCTGGTATTCTATACCATTGTGGCGGTATATGCTGAGCGTAAGATTTCGGCCTTTATGCAAGATCGCCTCGGCCCCATGGAAGTAGGCTATTACGGCATTCTGCAAACTGTTGCCGATCTGTTAAAGTTGTTGCAAAAGGAAGACCTCGTGCCGGCCCAAGCCAATAAGTTTCTCTTCAAGGCGGCTCCACTAATTATTTTTGTCCCCATCTTCTTAGGATTTAGCGTGCTGCCCCTTTCGGCCGAATGGAGTTTTGGTTTTTCATCGGCCCTCTTTTTTCTGTTGGCCATTATTTCGTTGGATGTAATCGGGATTGTAATTGCAGGTTGGGCTTCCAACAACAAGTACAGCATGTTGGGCACCATGCGTTCGGTTGCACAAATTATTTCATACGAAGTTCCGCTCAGCCTGGCAGTACTTTGTGTTTGCGTGTTCACCCAATCACTCGACTTGCAGGAGATTTCCTATCAGCAAAGCATTCTTAATACAGAAAGTGTAACTCCACTTTTCGGTATAAAAGGTTTACCCGATGTAGCTGCGGTGGGTGGCTTTCTTACCTGGAATGTGTTTCGCATGCCGGCTTTATTTTTTGTATGGATTATATTCTTTATCGCATCATTAGCCGAAAGCAACCGCGCACCTTTCGATTTGCCCGAGGCCGAATCGGAATTAGTGGCGGGTTATCAAACCGAATATTCCGGCTTTCGGTGGGCTGTGATTATGCTGGCCGAATATGCCATGATGTTGCTGGTGAGTTTTGTAGGCGTAATTCTTTTTTGGGGAAGTTGGAGTACCCCGCTGCCCAACATCGGGTCGATTGCATTAGCCGATTGGACAACCGGACAACCAGGAACATTTGCATTACACCTGTGGGGAATTTTTTGGTTGGTGTTTAAAACCTTTACGTTGGTAGCCATTCAGATTTGGGTGCGGTGGACTTATCCACGCATCCGCATTGATCAGCTAACATCTTTAAGTTGGAAATTTCTTACACCACTGGCTTTTGTGCTACTTTTGATGTGTGCTTTGTGGAAACTATGGCTTTTATAATAGTATGAAGTATCTTATTAAATCTGCATTTCTTGGTTGTGGGTTATTACTAACCGTAATAACATTTGCCCGCCAAAACCTGGATAGTTTAGAAAGTGTGCTGCGAAATACCACAACCGATTCTGTTAGGTTCAGACTCATGATCGAGCTATCTAAAAATTATCAATACAAAAATTTTTCAAGGTCCAAACAATTTTCAGATCAGGCCCTGGCTTTAGCCGAAGCTAAAAACTGGGTATGGGGCAAAGTAGCCGCTTATAAACAAGAAGGATTTTTAGCTACCATTAGTGGCGATTACACCAGCGCTATAAAGTTCGATAACCAAAATCTGCAATTAGTTATTAACCAACGCGATAGTGCCGCAATAGCCGAAACACTTAATTTTTTAGGCAACGATTACAGCGATTTAGGGAAATACGATGAGGCCTACTATTACTTTACACAATCTTACCGGGTTGCCCGCGCCATTAACGATACCCTGGCTATGGCAGTGGCCATGTTTAATACCGGCACTGTTTTAACAGAACTTGGTCAATACGACCTGGCATTAGATCATTTTTCAGTTGCCATAAAACTAAGTGAAGCCAGTAATGACTCGGACGGATTGCCCTACAATCAGGATGCCGTGGGCGATGTTTTTTTACGAAAGAAAGACTATGGAAAAGCCGAAGAAAACCTGACCAAAGCCCTAAAAAATACCAAGGCCCGAAACCTAACAGTATTGGAGCCCCGCATCCTGAAACACCTGGCCAAACTCTACTTCGAAACCAAACAATTTGACAAAGCCCTGGCCATGTACGATTCGGCAACCAACATATACGAACATAACAGCAACGAGTTTGGTGTGGCCGAAGTAAATCTGGGTATGAGTGAAATCTTAATTGAACAAGGAAAATTTGCCGAGGCTCAGAAAAAAATCGAAAGCAGCCTGGCCACCGCCCAAAGTTTTAATGCCGATAAAATGAGTATCGATTGTTACAAACTTTTATCAAGCCTGGCCGAACGAAAAGGTGATTATAAACTTTCACTCGATTATTATAAAAACTACAAGGAACTGGAAGACTCACTCTTTAGCAAAGATATGTTGGAGAAAATATTCCAGGATCAACTTCGGTTTAAAACCGAAACCAAGGATTATGAAATCGCCACCTTAAGCAAAGCCCGGTTCGACCAGCAAGAAGAAATTAAACGCGAAGAATTTTTAAGAAATATCCTGGTAGTGGTAGTGGCCTTAACGGCCATTATGTTGTTTACCGTTTACCGAAGCGGCCAGCGCAGAATCCAGATTAACAAATTGTTGATGGAGCACCAGGAAGAAATAAAAAAACGAAAAGACGAACTGGAGCAACTCAACCAGGTAAAAGATAAATTCTTCTCCATTATTTCGCACGACCTGCGATCGCCTATGAATGCCCTTTCGGGAATTTTAAACCTGATGGAAAGTGATAATGTTTCACGCGAAGAATTTTCCAATCTTACAAAAGAACTACGAACCCAGTTTAATCATACCCGCACCCTTATCAACAACCTGCTGGATTGGGCACTGTTACAAATGGATAAATTAAAAATCCAACCCGACAAAATTGAACTTTCGGGATTAGTAATTGAAAACTTCAGCCTGCTATCGTCCATGCACCTGAAGGAAATGAAGTTGGTAAACAAAGTACCGGCCAATACCTATGGTTGGGGTGATCTGAATATGGTTAACCTGGTGCTGCGCAACCTTATATTAAATGCCATCAAGTTTTCCAAAGCCGGTGGCGACATAGAAATCTCAGCAACCGAAAAAGACGGTTGGATTACAATGGCAGTACGCGATTTTGGCGTAGGCATTCAACCCGAAGTTCAAAAGATACTGTTTGAGAAAACGATGGGTTACAGCACCCGCGGCACTGCTAACGAAAAAGGTACCGGTTTGGGCCTTATTCTCTGTAAAGAGTTTGTAGAAAAAAACGGAGGTACCATTTGGCTGGAAAGTGAAGTGGGTAAAGGCAGTACTTTTTATTTTACAATACGCAAAGCATAGCTGGGGTAATCTTTTTACTTCTATTTTTGTTACTTGAACTGAGCTATCCGAAATTTCCTCGGTTATCGAGATCAATTCGCGAAAAGCACTCGCCCCATGCAAAAAGAACAGTTATATTGGAGTAATATTAGCAGTGCGGTTAAGACCTTAACGCACGGGCTGTCTTTAACATTTAAACATCTTGTAAAGTCGCGCAAAAGCGTTAAGTCATTTGCTATATCTGAGCCTGGCTACTTTGAAGCCCAGCACGGCATTGCTACGGTTCAATATCCACACGAAACTATTCCCGTGCCGGATAACGGTCGATATAAATTACACAACGAAATTGATGATTGCATTGTGTGCGATAAGTGTGCAAAAATCTGCCCGGTAAATTGCATCACGATAGAACCCATCCGCTCGCCTGAAGAATTTGGTAAAACATCGGATGGAACCTCCAAACGGATTTACGCAGCCGTGTTTGATATTGACATGGCCAAATGTTGCTTTTGCGGATTATGTACAACCGTATGCCCTACCGAGTGCCTCACCATGACGAAAGAATATGATTTTTCTACGTTTGATATAACGGCACACACCTTTGGCTTTGGTAATATGACGGTAGCCGAAATTGAACAACGAAAAAAAGAGTGGGCCACGCATCAGCAAACCAAAACACAAGCCACCGCTACGGAAGGTACAAAGCCAGTTGTGGCTATGAAACCGAAATTCAAACCACCTACTCCACCCGCGCAACCTAATTCATAATGGAACAAGTGGTGTTGTATATATTAACAGGAATTACCGCTGCCAGTGCTCTTGCTATCATTTTTGTGCGACAAGTATTCTATGCAGCACTTTGTTTACTGGCTTGCCTACTTGCATTGGCGGGCATTTACGGAATTATGCAAGCCGGCTTTCTGGCTATAACACAAATTCTGATTTATGCTGGCGGGGTATTGGTGTTAATTGTATTTGCCATTGTAGTTACCAACCGCTTAGAGGGTAAAACCATGCAGGTTGAATCGCATAATCATTTTGTCGGTTTAATCGTTGCTGCCGTAATACTACAAATGTTATTGTTCGGATATCATCAAACTACATTTTTAATCAACAGCCAACCAACTGCAAACAACTTAAAACCGATGGGTGTTGCACTTTTTACCGACTATGCAGCACCTTTCGAAATTGGAGGTGTGTTGTTATTGGTGTGCCTGATAGGTGCAGCCCTTACTGCTTCTTCATTCAAAAAATCTGTGCATGACTGAAATAGACTTTCTGTTTTACCTGGGCACTTTGCTGTTTAGTTGCGGACTGTTAATTGTATTCACCAAAAAAAATGCGCTGCTGATTTTAATGGGTATCGAACTGATGCTAAATGCAGCCAACCTAAACCTGGTTTTGTTCAACAAACAACAAACCGGTATGGAAGGGCAATTGTTTGCCTTGTTTGTAATACTGGTTGCCGTGTGCGAAGCTGCAGTAGGCATTGCCATTATTCTGCGTGTGTATCATTATTATAAATCAGCCGTACCCGATAATATCAACAATCTGAAAGAACAATGAGCGATAGCAACACATTATCAGTTTTGCTTGCTACACTTGTTATTCCGGTGGCATCGGCTGGTATTGCATTTTCAATAAAAGAAAAATTCAGTTGGCTTATCCCGATTCTGAGTTCTGCACTCATGCTTGCCGCGGCCATTGCTATTTTGTTTCCGCTGGTAGCTGATTATGATTTAATGGAAACGTATTCAACCCCGTGGTTGTCGTTAGGCACAACTTCCATCGAAATAGGAATCTTATCTACACCGGTAACACGCCTGATGGCCGCAGTAGTGCTGTTTGTTTCGGCAATGGTTCATATTTTTTCAGTGGGCTACATGGCCGATGAAAAAAATACCAATCGCTATTTCGGTTTTCTGGGCATATTTACGTTTGCCATGCTGGGGTTGGTGTATAGTACCAACCTGTTAATTACTTTTTGTTTTTGGGAGTTGGTTGGCTTTTGTTCTTACCGATTGATTGCACATACACAACAAAAACCTGCGGCTGCACGAGCTGCTACCAAAGCATTTCTATTAACCAAAGCGGGCGATGTGGCGCTCTTAATTGGCTTGCTGATTTTATGGGTACAGAACGGAACACTTGACTTAGCCTTTATTACTTCAACATCAGGAATATGGAGTACCGTTGCTGGCCTTTGTATTTTTATTGGGGTTGTGGGTAAGTCCGCACAATTTCCATTATTCAATTGGTTGCCCGATGCCATGCAAGGTCCCACACCAGTATCGGCATTGATACATGCTGCCACCATGGTTGCAGCCGGTATTTTTATATTAGTACAATTAGTACCTGTATTTACACCTACTACACGCTGGGTAATGACGGCTGTAGGAATTGTATCGGCACTAATGGGTGCTGCCGGTGCGTGGTTGGTTACCGACATCAAAAAAATTCTGGCCTATTCTACCATCTCCCAATTAGGCTTTATGATTCTTGCACTCGGTCTGGGTGAAACCACTGGCGCATTTACACATTTGTTGCATCACGCTTTTTTCAAAGCGGGTTTGTTTTTAGGTGCTGGTGCAATCATCCATGCCATGCATCAGGCAACGCATCATCAACCTGGGTTTGATGTACAAGATATTCGCAATCTCGGAAGTTTGCGTAAGCAAATGCCATTTACCTTCATTGGCTTTGCAATAGCGGCAGCAGCATTGGCGGGTATTCCCGGCACCACCGGTTATCTTTCAAAAGAAATTATTCTTACGGCCGTGCATCAGCAAAACATCTGGTGGTTAGAGTTAGCGATTTGGGTGATGGTGTTTGCAACTCCACTTTATATTTTCCGATTGATCTGGTTTGCTTTCTTAAAGCCTGCAACACATTCATACACGGTTGAAGAAGTACCGTGGATTATGCGCCTACCGGTTATCGCCTTGACTGCGGGATCGATCACATTTTTATTTTATGATAGCCACCTGAATTCTTTCGCAACCCTGGTTATGCAAACGCAAAGTAAAATTCCAGTAGTAATCATGATCGGGTCTATTGCTGTTACCGCTGTTGCAGTACTGGTTGGTTGGCTTATTCGAAACAGATATATAGCAAACACCTTTATCATGCAGAATTATCTGGATGATAGTAATGCTGCACTTATTCGCCTTACCACTGGACTGGCCGGATTAACAAGTGCATTCGATAAAAAATGGATCGATCGTTTTATTCACGCATTAGCCTATGGGAAAGTAGCCCTTGCCCACATGGTGGGCTGGACTGATAAATATGTAGTGGATGGAACTGTTCATAGTATAACGTGGGCAGCCCGTGGGTTAGGCGGAATAACCCGCTCAATTGTGAATGGAAAAATTCAAAGTTATTTACTGTGGGCTATTGCCGGCTTACTTATTTTTATAATCTGGATGTTATACTAATGCCGTACCTTTCGTTACTCATATTTATTCCTGTTGCAACTGCATTGGCAGCATTGGCAATACCAGCCCGATACGTGTACGTGTTCCGGTGGCTTACGTTAGGCACAAATATTTTACAACTAATCACCTTCATACTGCTGGCTTTTGAATTTCAACCGCAGGCAGGTTTGCAGGCAATCGAACAAAAATCCTGGATCTCAATTTCGTTAAGCAACTGGGGCCAGCTTCAGGCCGATTACCTGGTGGCAGTTGATGGATTAAGTTTTCCATTGGTTGGGCTAAGTGTGGTGATCATGCTCATTGCCACTCTTTCTTCATGGCAGATTGCAAAAAGTAGGAAAGGTTATTTTTCGCTGCTGCTGATTCTGAATGGCGCCATCATCGGAAGTTTTTGTGCGCTTGACTTTTTGTTGTTCTATGTATTCTTCGAGTTTATGTTATTGCCCATGTTTTTCCTGATCGGAATCTGGGGCGGCCCAAAACGCGAATACGCTTCCATTAAATTTTTTCTATACACCTTATTGGGTTCAATCTTTATTTTGATTGTGATGATAGGTCTGTATCTCTCCGTTCAGTCACCCGATAGTTCAACTGTGGTTCATACCTTTAATGTGTTGCACATGCAAAACCTGGAGCACTTTATTCCGGGTTCGCTGTTGGATGCAGCAAGTTCAGGCACCTGGCGCTTGTGGGCGTTTGCACTTTTATTTATCGGCTTTGTCATTAAGTTACCGGCTGTACCCTTTCACACCTGGTTGCCCGATGCACACGTAGAAGCACCCACTGCCATCTCAGTTATTCTCGCTTCACTACTCTTAAAAATTGGCGGGTACGGAATTTTACGTTTCGTTTACCCTGTATTTCCGGATGGTGCCGTTTATTTCAGCGATTGGGTGGCCGGTGTTGGTGTAGTATCCATTATTTATGGTGCATTTAATGCATTGGCGAGCAAAGACCTGAAACGATTAATTGCCTACTCGTCAGTATCGCACATGGGCTTTGTGTTGCTGGGCATTGCATCGGCTACCACCGAAGGAATTGCCGGAGCAGTTTATCAGATGGTGAGTCATGGAATAATTTCTGCCATGTTGTTTTTGATTGCCGGTGTGCTGTACGATCGCACCCACGACCGGCTAATTGAAAACTATTCAGGGCTTGCATTGAAGATGAAACACTATACCGCATTTGTGCTCATCTCATTCTTCGCATCGTTGGGGTTACCCGGCTTCTCTGGTTTTATTGGCGAAGTATTGATTTTCTTCGGAGCTTTTCAATCGCACACGCTTAACAACCTGGTGCCTTTTTGGATGCCATTGGTAGCGACATTGGGTTTGTTGTTGGGTGCTGCTTATTACTTGTGGACCATTCAACGCATGTTCTTTGGGCCATTCGCTACCAAAACAACAGCCGAACTACCCGATCTTACAACTCGGGAGTATTCCATGCTTTTGCCGTTGGCTATTCTTGCCTTTCTGTTTGGTATTCTGCCACAGGTATTGCTCAACTTTATTAATCCGTTTGCCGAAAACTTTACGGGGTTATGGTTCTCGTTGGGGCTAAACGCAAATCCGTAACGGCATGCGCGAACCTATCTTCCATGTTGGCCATCATATTCTGCAGGTAATACCAGAAATTATTCTGGTTGTTTCCATGAGCGTCACGCTGCTGATTGGTTTATTCATTAAAAAAAATAAATCGCTGTGGCTGGCAATGGTTACAGCGTTAGCATTATTGCTCGCCTTTGGGTTTATCGTATTTAACTGGCCTGCCAAACCACAAGAAATTTTTTCCGGCACACTCCGCGTTGACGATTTCTCTGCATTCTTCCGATTACTCTTTTTAGCGGGTGGCTTATTCACCCTTTTTATTTCATTACAAAAAGAAAGTGCTACCGAGTATGTTATCTTAATTCAAGCAATTGTATTGGGCGCTTGCCTGGTTGCCATGAGTATGCACTTTGCTACAGTGCTCGTTTCACTTGAATTGGTTTCTTTGAGTGGCTATGTACTGGCTGGGTTTGCCTTCAACAAACAAAGTTCAGAAGGAAGCCTGAAGTATTTTCTGATGGGCACGGTAGCTACGGCCTGTCTGGCATACGGTGTATCGCTTATCTATGGTATTTCCGGAACACTGTATTTTTCGTCCACTCAATTTGTAGATACATTACTCCAATCGCAATCTATGTTGATATTGTTTGCAGCTTTTTTAATACTGGCTGCTATCCTCTTCAAAATAAGCGCGGTACCGTTTCATTTGTGGGCTCCTGATGTTTATCAAAGTGCACCTACCCCGGTGGTAGCCTTTCTTTCGGTAGTACCTAAACTGGCCGGGCTGGCGTTGCTGATCAAAATTATACTCGCTTTCAATTTATTTGGTCAGGCACCGGTTGATTGGCGTGTGATGATAGCGATCATTTCTATTTTATCGATTTTTATTGGGAATCTTTCTGCATTAGCACAAACCAACCCCAAACGGATGCTGGCCTATTCTTCCATCGCGCAAGCAGGATTTTTATTGGCTGGTGTTGCTACATTAGATCTTGCCGGCATTCATGCCACCCTATTTTATGCAGCTGTTTTTCTGATCATGAACCTGCTTACCTTCACGGCCCTGCACTTCTTTGAGCGGTGGAAAGAACTTCCATCCATGGCCAATTTTTCTGGCCTCGGTCGCGTGGCCTTTATACCCGCACTGGCATTGGTTACGGGTTTAATTGCATTAACCGGATTGCCACCTACAGCGGGCTTTACCGCCAAGTTATTGGTTTTTAGTTCGCTGTGGAGTGCCTGGACCAACAGCGGACTAACCATAATGCTGATACTTTTTATTGCCGGACTGCTCAATACCGTAGTTGCCTTGTACTTCTATCTAAAAATTCCGTATTATCTTTTTTTGAAAGAAACGCCACCCGGAACTGCATCCATAAAAATTTCTATTACCGGCAATCTTTTGTTGTTGATTTTGGTTGTAGCAATTATCTGGCTTTTCCTCAACCCCGGGTTGTTGATGGGTTGGATAAATCGGATTACTTTTGTGCTGTAAAAGCAAACCGATGGGGGCTTACCCACGGAGACCGCTTAGACAGGAACCCGAAAAAGCTAATTATGAGCGATTCCATCCTTCACGAGTGCGGCATTGCCCTCATTCGATTGCGAAAGCCCCTTTCCTACTACATCGATAAGTATGGCCCTATGTACGCCATTAATAAGATGTACATCCTGATGGAAAAACAACACAACCGTGGGCAGGATGGCGCAGGTATCGCCAACATAAAAATTGATAATAAACCCGGCAGCAGATTCTTTAGCCGCTATCGGTCTGTTAAAGCCCAACCGGTGGCACATCTCTTTAAAAAGATAGGCAAGAAATATCAAAAGGCTCAGAAGGCAGGTAAAGAAAAATTTAAAAACGAAGAATGGCTGAAAGACAATGTAGCCTTTAGTGGCGAGTTGTGGTTAGGACACCTGCGCTATGGAACACACGGGTTAAACAGCATTGAAAATGTACATCCATTCTTACGCCAGAACAACTGGCGAAGCCGCAACCTGGTAATGGCCGGCAACTTCAACATGACGAATGTTGATGAGTTGTTTAATGTGCTGGTAGAATTAGGCCAACATCCGAAAGATAAAGTTGATACCGTTACCGTGATGGAAAAGATCGGGCACTTTCTCGATCTGGAAGTACAATCGTTATTCGAAAAATACAAAGAGCAGTTTTCAAATAAGGAGGTTTCTGAAATTATTGAGCGCGAACTGGATCTGGCGCGCGTATTAAAACGCGCCTGCAAAGATTTTGATGGCGGTTATACTATGGCCGGTTTAACAGGATCGGGTTCAGCATTCGTAGTACGTGATCCTTCGGGCATTCGTCCGGCTTATTATTATGCCGATGATGAAGTGGTGGTGGTGGCATCAGAAAAGCCCGCTATTAAAACAGCTTTTAATGTTAACTATTCACAGATAAAAGAAATTCAGCCCGGGCATGCGTTAATCGTTAATAAGGCTGGCGATTTTCATCACCAGGAAATACTGAAACCGCTTACTAAAACTTCGTGTAGCTTCGAGCGTATTTATTTCTCGCGCGGTACCGATCCGGAAATTTACCAGGAACGTAAGCAATTGGGTAAACTATTGGTGCCCCAGATTCTGAAAGCCATTAACTTCGATTTAAAGAATACCATCTTCTCATACATACCCAACACAGCCGAAACTGCTTTTATGGGTATGATGTCGGGTATTGAAGATTACCTCATCGCCAAGCAGAAGGATATTATTATTGATTCGAAGCCCACGGTTGATTCGCTGGATGATTTACTTTCATTCCGGCCGCGCATCGAAAAGATTGTTATCAAAGATGTAAAGCTACGCACCTTCATTACGGACGATTCAAGCCGCGATGACATGGTGGCCCATGTGTACGACACTACCTATGAAGTTGTAAACAAAGGCAAAGACACATTAGTTGTAATTGACGACTCCATTGTGCGCGGAACTACCTTGGAGAAAAGTATTTTGAAAATGCTCGATCGCCTGCAACCGAAAAAGATTGTGGTGGTATCGTCTGCACCACAAATCCGTTTCCCCGATTGTTATGGCATCGACATGAGTAAGATGGGTGAGTTTGTAGCCTTCAGAGCTGTTATTCAATTATTGAAAGAGCAAGGCAAAGACTATCTGTTGGGCGAAGTGTATGAACAATGCCAGCAGGCATGGCTGAATGGTGAGCCGGTAAATCATGTAAAGAAATTGTACGAACAATTTACATACGAAGAAATCTCTGAAAAGATAACAGACATTGTGCGGCCTGCCGATATGAAAGCCGAACTGGAAGTGATTTTCCAAACAGTTGACAACCTGCACAAAGCTATTCCGAACCACAGTGGCGATTGGTATTTTACCGGCAACTACCCAACCCCAGGCGGTATGCGCGTAGTAAACCGATCGTATCTGAATTATATGGATGGAAAGTTGGTGAGGGCGTATTGAGATCAATTTCTACGAAGGTCTCCGCTTCGGGACCCTGCTTTGAGTATTTATTTTCCAGCGGAAGCCCTGCTGAGAAGCATTACTTGAAAAATCCATTTATATCTAAAACTCCACATCCAGATAAATCTCCTTTAAAGGAACCTCCACCGCAAGCGTTTCAATCAACACCGTTTCGTTCAGACTCAATATTTCCGACATCAACCAATCGTTGTTTGGTTGGCGCACAAATTTTAACAGACGATACTCCAGCGATGAGATAACCCAATATTCTTTTAAGAATTCAATGGAACGATACAACGTAAACTTACCCCCGGTATCATAGTCGGATGTAGAGGTAGAAAGTACCTCACAGATAAAAATTGGATTCAACAGCGTATCAAACTCGTTGTCAAGAAACTCTTCTTTGCCACACACTATGCTGATATCCGGATACGTATAAAGCGAATTAACTGGAATATGAACCCGCATGTCAGGCCCATAAGGCCGGCACCCTTTGGATTTTAACTTTTGATGTAAGAATGCATAAAAGTTACCGCTGATTACATTATGCTGCCGGGTAGCTCCCGACATGGCAAATATTTCGCCTTTGAAATATTCGCTCTTGTGTTCGGCCTTGCGCTCCAACTCCAGGTATTCTTGTGGCGTATATTTTCGGTTTTTTTGATTCGGTGCCGACATGGTAGGTAAAGATAAGAAATTTTCATGCTTACGAACCTACATCACCAACCATCAGCTTACTGGGTGTTTAGAACACCGGAACGAATCAGGTTTATTCTTTTTCGTTCCGGTTTCCTGGTTAAAGAAAATATTAATTCAAATTACTTTACAAATGTAAAAACATGCATACCGGCTATTGCACTCGTACGGCCCGTGCCCAGTGTAGTTTCCGACCAGGTAAGTTCCAATTCCAGTTGAGCGGCCGTTATATTTTTAATGCGTATTTCAAGCCCATCGTTCCGCTTTAATTTGGTAGCAGTATCGTCCGTAAAACTCCATGTGCCGGTGGCAGGCCAAATAGCTTTACCGGAAGTAGCAGTAAAACCAGTTGTGTTAAACTGAAGTTTAAGCCCACTGTAAACATCTGTTTTGTCAACGCCATCAACCTGTACCTGTTGCAGGCGCCACTCATTGGCAATTAATAGAGCCCGCACTTGCTCCACCGGGGTAGGCTCTGTTGGTTCATCGCCCCCGCAAGCCATCAGGAAAATACAAGCAACAAGGGTTGCCAGCGCTAAGAATTTATTTATCAATTGAAGTTTCATAAGTAAAAAATTATTTTTTAATGAATCGCATTACCTGTTGCTGTTTACCGCTTACTACCCGTACAATGTATGTTCCGGGCGCATACGATGTTACATCCAACTGCAGACTCGCATTTCGGGTTTGTTGCACACTAACGGGTTGCCCTTGCAGGTTCAGAATAGCCACATCCCGAAGTTGATCATCGTTGGGCAGATCAATCTGAATTCTGTCTGTTGTCGGGTTTGGATAAACAGATACAGGCAGTACCGTACTATTTAAATCACCAGTTACAATCAATGCAAAATCTTCTGAGAATGCACTGGTACAAGTACCGGCACTTACCTGTACTTTATATACGCCAGGCTCAGCAATAGTTAAAGTTGTACCGGTTGCACCTGCTATCAACTCATTGTTTCGATACCATTGATTTCCATTTACGCTGCTGGATGTAAGTATAGGCGTAGTGGTATTTAAACCCGAAGCGGTGATAGTTGGTTTAGCCGGATTAACACAAAATGTTTGACTAACCTGCGGAGCTGCATTAAAGGTTGCATTACCGGGTTGATTAGCGTGAATGGTTACACTTCCTGCACTTAAGAGTGTTACCGTATTTCCACTTACAGTAGCTATACTGGTGTTGGAACTGGTGTAAGTAACTGCCAAACCCGATGAGGCCGTAGCATTCAGCACGAACGGTGCATCGCCCACTGTTTTAGAAGTGAGGGGTGCAAAACTAATGGTTTGATTTTGCTTATCGGATACAACAAGTGTTTGTGCCACCGGGGTAGCAGCCAGGTAATTTGCATTACCGGTTTGAGCGGCCGTAATAATGGTGCTACCATTACCCAACACGATAACCGTGTTTCCAATTACCTCAGCAACAGCCGGGTTTGAACTGCTATAGGTAACTGCCAGGCCCGAAGATGCAGTGGCGTTTAGTTGGAAGGGAGGATCGCTTAAACTTTTTGCCGGAATTGCTTCAAACGCAATTGTTTGAGCAGCCTTATTCACTGTTAGTGTACGCGACACCGGAGTGGCGGCATTGTATAAAGCGTCTCCTCCCTGTGAAGCTGTGATAGAAGTAGTGCCAACTCCTGTTATGGTAACGGTTCCATTATTGGTAACAGTAGCTACTGCTGTATTAGAACTGGAATAGGTTAATGCTAACGGTGAGTTAACCGAGGCCCCAGCATCGAAAGGTTCATCTGTAAACACTTTTGCAGCAGGAGTTGCAAACGTAATGGTTTGCGAAGCTTTGTTGATGGTAAGCGAACGCACCACATTGGTTGCCGCAGCATAAACGGCATCGCCACCTTGCGAAGCTGTGATGTTAACGGTACCCGTGCCTTTAATGATCAACTGGTTGCCGGCAACTTCGGCAATGGTTGTATTAGAACTGGAATAGCTCACTGGCAATCCGGAATCGGAAACACTATTCAAAGAAATGTTAGCATCGGCTAACACCGGGCTTGCCAATGTAAAAGTGATTAGTTGTGGTATTTTATTGATGGTAATTGCTTGTGATCGAATGGTGCCGGCTCCGCATTGATTGGATGGCGTTACAGAAAGAGTAGCACTGCCGGTGGTACTCCAGGTAACAGCAGAAGTATTGCCGCTGGCAGTAAGCACCCCTTTGTCAGACAAAGCCCAAGTATAGTTTACACCAGTTACATTGGTTACAGAATATGCTACAACATTACCCAAAACAGGAGTTGAAGATCCTGAAATTGCAGAAGGTTGGGAAGGTACACCAATTACATTCACACTTAAAGTGCGAGGCGAGCCGTTGCCGCAGGCATTCGAGGGAGTAACAGTTATTGTTTTTGCTCCGGTTGTACTCCACGAAATTGTTACGGCATTGCCTGAACCCGTTACCGTTGCTCCTGCCCCGCCATTCCAGACATAGGTTGTGCCGGGCACATTTGTTATGCTATAAGTTTTTGAGGTAGCTGTACAAACTTCTTGCTCGCCAGTTATGATTGAGGGTTGCAACGGTGTTGTTTCGATTACACGGGTGATCGAACGCTCCGGCCCGAAACCACAACTGTTGGAAGCTTTAACCTTTATTACATTGGTTCCTGCCGAAGACCAGGTAATGTTGATGCGTTCACTCTGTGTGCCAGATGTTGTAAAAGTACCCCCTTGAACTTCCCATGCATACGTTACACCACCCACGGTTGGATTCACCAAAAACTCTTCCGTTGCACCCGCGCAGGCAGATGAGCCACCGGTAAGAGCTGCGGGCTGTGCCGGAACGGATATAATCACAAAGCCCTTGGTTTGTGCTGCCGATGTGGTACACCCATTCGTAGCCGATACTGAAATTGTTTTTGAACCAGCGGTTGACCATTTAATGGTTCGGGTAGTGCCCGATCCGGTAATGGTAGCATCGCCACCGGCACTCCAATTATACGTTGTGTTGGGTTGAAACGGTACCGAAAAGGTGTACTCCAGGTTGGCACAACCCGATGAAGGGCCGGTTATGGGATCAGGAATAGCCGGAGCCTCGCAGGGGCCGAACACAAACAATGAATACGTTCTTGAGGAACTAATACCACAACTATTTGATGTAGTTATACCAATTGTTTTAGTGCCTCCGGTTGACCATCGAATTAATTTAGAATTAGGAGAAGCGGTATTGGTGATGGTAGCATCGCCACCGGCACTCCAATTAAAACTAACGCCAGCAGGTTGTGCTTCTACTGAAAATGTACCATCCGTATTAAAGTTTATGGTAGCCGGCCCATTTACCGGGCTGGGCTGAGCAGGTGTTGGAGTACCGCCACCAAAACTAATACTGTTTACTTCCTGATTTACAAAGCAGGCTTTTGTGGCTAATACTTTAATTGTTCGGGCCTGACCATCCGCCAACACAGTTGCACTTAATTTATTTCCAGCTACGGTGCCGGCTCCATTCAAATTCCAGTTGTAATCTACTCCGGCTTCCGGATTTGTAATTGTATAGGTTACAGTATTACCCGTGCATATTCCACCTGCCGGTGATACATTGAATGATGGTGTTATTGGAGCACTAGCCAGTCCAACAGAAATCGTAGTTCCGAATGTACTGGTGTTATTGCAGGCATTACGCGAACGAACGGTTACGTTGGCACCGCTTATTGTCCAGGTAATATCCGCCACTGTTCGCTGTGCATTTAAATACGTAACAAGACCGGGCGCAAAACTAAAACTCCAGTCATATGAATAACCTTCTACCGGGTTGTTTACAACATAGCGTGTGGTTGAACCCGGACAAACATTTTCGGTTGGCCCGGTTACAGATGCAGGAGGATCAAGTGATAAGGCACACACATTAATATCCAGCGTAGCAAGTCCACTGCTGCCGCAAGCACTTACGCCCTTACCCACAACGGTATATTTTCCAGCTGTGGAAAAGGTGGCATCCCATGTGTTTCCGGAAACCGGAGTGAGTGTAACTCCGGTTAATGGAACAACCGTAAGATCGTTGGATGTTGCACCCGATGAGAATGTTACCTGAAACCGTAAGGTTTGATTGACGGTGGTGTTGGCCGAACCACTCATAATAATAACCGAAGGCGTGGATGGAATAACACAAGGTGTAGCAACATTTACGGTAAGGTCGCGCACAGGTCCGTTTCCACAAGCATTCGATGGTGTAACAGTAAGTGTTTTTGTACCTCCTGCCGTCCAGGAAACTTGTACGGAATTTCCGCTGCCTACAATTACACCGTCAGCGTTGGTTGACCAGGCATAATTAATTCCGGCAACGTTGGGTACAGAATAGGTGTTGGTTGTTCCTGCATTTACGGAAGTGGAGCCGGTAATGGTGCCCGGCTGCGCAGCAGATGGTGTTACGGAAACAGTATAGGTTGTAGCAACACCGTTACCACAGGCATTAGATGGTGTAACCTGCACTACCTTCTCCCCTCCGGTTGACCATGTAATGGAAACGGAATTACCCGTACCCGTTATGGCGCTTCCTGCTCCCGCATTCCACACATAAGTTACACCACTTGTATTGGTAACCGAATAAGTTGATGACGTCCCGGTACACATTAAATTGGCTCCGGTAATTGCACTTGTGCCAAGCGGCACATTATTTACAACAACCGATAGCGTTCTGGCTAAACCCGTACCGCAGCTATTGGAGGGCGTAACAGTTAAACTATTGGTGCCCGCAGCAGTCCATTGCACAGTGATATTGTTACCCGTTCCGGTAACGGTTCCTTTCCCACCGGTATCCCACGTATAAGTAGTGCCTGGCACATTGGTAACACTGTATGCAACGGTGGAACTGATACAGGCCGTAGTATTACCTGTAATGGCTGACGGTTGATCGGGTAATGTTGAAACAACAACAGTAGTAGTACGAGGTGTTCCTGTGCCGCAATCAGTAAAAGGTGTAACGGTAATTGTTTTAGTGCCGGGCGTTGACCAGGTAAGGGTAACTGAATTTCCGGAGCCAGAGACATTACCACCTGCACCGGCATCCCACGCATAATTAACACCGCCTACGCTGCTAACGCTATACGTACCACTGCCGCCCACACACGTAGTTGCTGCACCACTAATTGTGCTGGGTTGAGCCGGAGCCGCACATGAACCAACCGATACTCCAAGTGTGCTGGCTGCACCTGTTCCACAACTGTTGGAGGGTGTTACCGTAATTGTTTTACTGCCTGCGGTAGTCCAGGTAATACTAACCGAATTGCCACTGCCGGTTACCGTTCCGCCAGCCCCGGCACTCCATGCGTACGTAACACCGGGTTGATTGGTAACCGAATATTGGTTGGCTTGATTTTGTCCCACAGCGTTGGCACCGGCAACAGTACCGGGCGATGATGGTGTAGCGTTGATGGTTACGGATAATGTAGCAGGAGTGCCTGTACCACAGGCATTAATTGGATATACCGATAAGGTTTTGGTGCCGGTGGATAGCCAGGTAACGCTAACAGAATTGCCACTACCAGAAATGGTGCCACCACCACCTGCATCCCAGGCATAGTTTACACCGGCAACATTGGTAACACTGTATGTTACAGTTGTTCCCTGACAAACAGCTGCATTGCCTGTAATGGCAGAGGGTTGTGCCGGCATAGTACCCACCACCATGGTGAGTGCATTGGAAGTAGCCGTAGTGGTTGTTATGCAACCTGAATTATCGCGGGTAATCTGGCACGTTACTATCTGCCCGTTGGTAAGGGTATTGGTAGTGAAAAAGTTTTGATTACTTCCCACATTGGCTCCATTCACTTTCCATTGATAGGTTGGGTTTGAGCCGGCATTGGTTACCGCAGCATTAAACGTTACTGAATTTCCGGAACAGGTTGTAGTGTTGCCGGTAATAGTTACGGTGGGAGTAACCACTGGCGTGATTCCTACTGTAATGTTATTGGAGGTTGCTGTTGCAGCAGTAGTGCAGGTTGCATTGCTTGTAAGCACACAACTTACTACCTGACCATTGGTTAAAGTGGAAGAAGTAAAAGTGGGGCTGTTGGTTCCTACATTAGCACCGTTTACACGCCATTGGTAAACAGGAGTTGTACCACCGTTGCCGGGCGTTGCTGTAAAAGTTATGGACTGGCCTGCACAGGTAGGGTTTGTTCCACCCGTTACGGCAATCGAAACAGTGGGTGTAGCCGATGTACACGTGCTGAAACTAAAATTTGCACCCGTAATGCCGGGCCAAAAATTTCCGGCACCGTCTTTTACAGCTGTAGCTGGTATGTTTACACCCACCTGCGTATTGAAGGGCCAGTTAGTTGGTTTTACAATGGTTATACTATTGCCGGCATACGTTACATCGCCTCCAAAAAGTGGCGCATTGAAAATAGTTGAACCGTTGCTTTGATTAACGAAGGCGATAGCTCCCGTTCCTTTAACAACCGGTTCGTTGAACGTAAGCGTAACGGTGCGATCAGCTACGTTGATCATAGATTGATGGGCCGGATTTGTTGAAAGTAATTGAGGCGCTGCATTATCAACCACGGTAAACCAGGTGTTATTGTCATTAACGGCTATTGAGTTTGTATTACCAGCATCTTTAAATACCCCTGAAGCCATTTCCAGAATTACATTAACACCTTGCGGTAATGCAGAGGGTAAAGTTATGGATGCGATCCGACCACTGAGTATGGTTACGGCTGACGAGGTAACATCAATGGAATGCAGAACAGCATTGGTGTCTTTGTTTTTAAAGACAATGGAGCCGCTACCTTTCAAAATATTTTCATGGAACTCCAATGAAAAAGTTGTTGTGGCAGAGTTGATGGCTGATCCGATTGCCGGTGTTCGGCTGAACAAAATGGGGCCTGATGGTTGGGTATTAAAATTCCACGTATTGAAAAGCTCGGAAAAGCCTTGCGACCAGTTGGTATTAATTGCCGATGCCGGCACATTCACCGTTATAGCTGTACCATCGGGTAATGGCCTTCCATCAGTAAAATTAATCGACAGCCAATAGCCGGCTGGACTACTGGCCGGTTGAATTGTTACATTCGAGCTGGACACGGGTATGGTTTGCCAAAGTCCACCGGCAAACACAGTAATGTTGCCTGAGCCTTTGCCCATAGTAGCCGTTGTATTGTACCGAAGGGAAACTCCACTGGTGGTTGCAACGGTTGAACCAATGGCTGGGTAATAGGCTGCGGGTACAAGCGGTTGAGCGTTCAATGAGCCCATTACTGCCATCAGTACTAAACTGCTTAATAAATATTGGCAATAGTAAAGCCAACGCGGTTTGGTAAAAGTTGAATCAATTTTCATAGGGGTTAAATAGTTTAATGAATAAGGCACCGTAAAAATGGCCTTAGCACACGCAGCAGGGTATTGGGGATTGCCCGTAAAAAGGATGAGGGGTTTTACGTAAAAGGTGGCAGTAGGCAGTAACCAGTAGGCAGGACTACCAACTGCATCCTGCCTACTGCCTACTTTTTAAATTGACGTGAGGCCTTCTTTGATGGCAAACTTCACCAAGTCAACATCATTCCTGAATTGCAACTTGTCCATTACATTTTTTTTATGGACTTCCACCGTGCGCGGGCTGATGTTGAGGTGATCGGCTATTTCTTTGTGCGAAAGGCCGCGCGAAAATGCTTTAATGAAATCAATTTCCCGTTCAGAGAGCATGGCCATTTTATCACTCTTTCCTTGTGAAGCTTTGAGCAATAGCTCAGTAAACTGACCCGCATAAAAAGTACGACCGGCCTTCAAAGCTTCAAGCGCCTCCAGGTACGTTTCCTTGCCCGAGTCTTTTGAGATCATGCCCTCCACGCCAATGTCGCGGCATTGCTTCACGGGAGCATCGTCTTTCATGGCTGTAAGAATCAGGATTTTGATTTGCGGATGCTGGTCTTTTAATTGTTTCGAGATTTCTACTCCATTTTTTCCGGGCAACTGAATATCCACAACACAAATATCCGGTTGTACTTCGTTCAACTGGTTAAATAATTCTTCAGCGTTACCAGCAGTACCGGCCACTTTAAAACTTATATTACCTAACAACATGGCGCGTATGCCATCGCGAACCAGTTTATGATCATCAACCAGAAAAACTTTTAATGGATTCATTGCGGAAGCTCAAGATAAAAAGTGCTACCCGATCCCGGCACACTCTCAGCGTATATTTTTCCATTATTTTTTTCGGCTAATTCTTTACATAATAATAAGCCAATGCCTGCACCTTTAGCTGCAGAAGTTCCGATACTCCGCACCTCATCGGTGCTTTGAAAAAGTTTTGCTACCTCCTCACGAGTCATGCCAATACCTTCATCGCGCACAGCTACCAAAACAAAACCAGCTTTAAGGGTTGCATCAATGTTTACCGATTTTCCACGAGCGCTAAATTTTAGAGCGTTAGCCAGCAGATTGCGAATTATTATCACTACCATATTTTTATCTGCCCGCACTGTAACATCCAAACCACTGGTGAAAATCCGGATGTTGTTTACCTGAGCCATAGCTTGTACGTGGGCTATACTTTCCTGCACGGCATGTGCCACCACAAAGGGATTCGGATGAAACGGTAATTTCCCGATCTGCACCATCGACCACTCCAACAGGTTGTTCAATAAACTTTTTAAATCGCGGGCCGAGTGCAGCATACTTTCCAGAAACTCTTTCAGTTCTTCCGGGCTGGCATGTTGTAAATTTTGGGTAAGGCTTTCCATCAGCGTGCTGAAGGCATCAACCGGATTGCGCAAATCGTGGCTGATAACTGCAAACATTTTGTCTTTGAAAGAATTGAGTTTTTGTAGTTCGGTGTTTTTTTCGTCAAGTACTTTGGCTGTACGTTGTTTCAATTGATAGCGGTTGTAGAGTACACTCAACACGGCAGTAATTAATACAATTATTACCACTAACCCGATTTGCCACTGACGGGCCGTTGTTGCACGCAGGTCTTTAATTGTATTTTCTTGTTCTAACGATTTTATCTTTCGTTCCTTAATTTCAGTTTGATATCGGGCTTCCAACTCGGAAGTGATCTTGTTTTTTTCGGAGTTAAAAATGGTGTTGCGCAATTCGCGGTGTTTGTCCAGGTAATAATAGGCGCTGTCATACATCTTCATCTCTTTAAAAATTGTGCTGGCCAGCCGCAAGCCACTGGCTTCTTCGGTTGTGTAACCATGGGTATGAGCTATTTTTAAAGATTGACGTATGTAGTGCAATGCCTGGCTGTAGTGCCCGCCATCGCGGGCATTTTCTGCCATGCTTTGGTAAACCATTCCCTGTGCATTGGCATAATCCATTTTTTTATAAATACTTAAGGCTTCCTGATAGAGTTGCTCTGCATTCTTATATTTTCTTTCGGCCGTTAGCAAGGTAGCAGTATTTAATAAAGTGTTGGCATAACCTTCCAACTCATTTATTTTTTTGAAGATGGCCGCAGCCCGGTTATAATAGTGCAATTCTTCTTTTGCAAGCCCCATATAGCCTACTGTTAACCCCAGGTTGTTGAGGGCATGCCCCCATCGCAGCGAATCGTGCGATTGTGCGGCTAATTGTTCAGCGATCTTAAAATAGGTTAATGCCTTTTCATATTCTTCCTGATACATCCAGTCAATACCCATGTTGTTATTCCCGTCTATCAGCGCCACGGTATCGTTTAGTAATTCGGCATGGGTTAGTGCTTGTACTAAAAACTTAGCCGCTTCGGTATAGTTGCCCTTCATACTGTACGCCTGGGCAAAACGATTGAATATACGGGGCAGCATAATGGTGTCCTTACCGGTAGCCAGAGTCAAGGCCTGTTCAAACAACAGCAAGGCCGAATCGGGGTTAAACTCCGAAACTGTATTACCCTGATCTAATAATTGCTGAATGTGCTGTTGTTGAGCGCTTGTTGTACCTATTACTGCAGCAAACAGCAGAAAAAGAATAACTCTCATGAATTGATATAAACCGAAACCTTTAAAATAGAATTAATACCTGCAGCTTGCAAATGTTTAATTGGATTCCGAGTGGGCATCTTATTTAAGAGGTTATCAGCCACGTTATTTTAGTACATTTCGTGTAGAATACTTTGCAGATGAACATACGATTAAAAATTTTGGGCGCAGCACAAAGTGTAACCGGATCCAAATACCTATTGGAATTTGATAACCAAAAAATACTGGTTGACTGCGGCCTGTTTCAAGGGCAAAAAGAATTACGTCTGCGTAACTGGGAACGCTTACCCGTAGATCCCGCAACCATTCATACCGTTATCATCACACACGCTCACATCGATCACATCGGGTATTTGCCCCGATTGGTAAAAGATGGCTTTCGCGGTCAAATAATCTGCACCCATGCAACCGAAGACCTGATGAAGATTATGTTGCAGGATGCTGCCAAACTTCAGGAAGAAGAAGCTGAATTTGCATTTAAGCGCGGTTACTCCAAACATAGCAAGCCCGAACCGCTCTTTTCAGAAAAGGACGTACAGGAAGTTTTGCCGTTGGTGAATAGCGTGCGATTTAACAAAGAAGTAAAAATCCTGAATCACATATCCGCTCGTTTTTTTAACTCCGGCCACATACTCGGTTCGGCTATTATTGAACTTACTTTTAATTCACAAAAGCAAGAAAAGAAAGTTGTGTTCTCGGGCGATCTGGGTCGGTACACCGATGCCATCATGCATCCGCCCGAAGCGATTGAACGAGCGGATGTGCTCTTGGTTGAATCTACCTATGGCAATCGGCTAAATCCGGTAGATCAGATTGAGAACGATCTAAGTCAAATTATAAATGAAGCAGTGACGCATCAAGGTGTTATTGTAGTACCGGCATTTGCTGTTGGAAGAACGCAAACACTCATTTATCATTTCCATCAGCTGATGGCACAAAAGCGAATTCCTAAACTTCCGATCTATATCGATAGCCCCATGGCTATTAATGTTACTGATTTGTACGAACGCCACAGTTATAATCACAAAATAAAAGTTGAGAAACACCACAATCAACTGATAAGTATTTTCGATTCGCCACAAATTCATTTTTGTACTAACCGCGAGGATTCCAAAGCACTGAACGATCTCAAGCGTTCAGCCATCATCATTTCTGCCAGTGGCATGGTAACAGGTGGTCGCATTTTACATCATTTATTTCATCGACTGCGAAATGAAAATGATACCGTATTGTTTGCAGGCTACCAGGCAGAAGGTTCGCGCGGAAGAAGAATACAGGATGGCGAACCAATGGTGAAAATTTTTGGTGAAGAAGTTCCGGTTAAGTGTCATGTAAAAACCATTAATGGACTTTCGGCCCATGCCGACCAGGAAGAGCTTTTACAATGGCTTGATAACTTTAAGGAGCGTCCGAAGGTAACGTTTATCACACACGGTGAAACAACCAGTGCCACTACCCTTGCCGAAAAACTGAAAGCTAAAAACTGGAATGCCGTGGTACCAAATTACCTGGATACATTTGAATTGTTTAGCGGTATTTAAATGGTAATAACAGTAGTAAAAGTGAAAAAATTAAGCCGCATTGTATTAAAAGTATTGATAGTTCAATTCCCATCCATTACTCCCCGTGCTTGCAGGATAAGGTTTAAAAATTCTCACCCCCCATGCAACCCCGGCCACACAACCCGCATCTTGGTATTGATTAGTTGCTTTACATGGAATTTGAGGTTTACCGGGCCAAGGACATGGAACTGATTGAAGGTTGCAGGCGCAACGACCGCCAGGCGCAAAAACGTTTGTACGATCGCTATGCCTCTAAACTTTACGCCTTGTGCTGCCGCTACATCAAAGACAAAATGGAGGCAGAAGATGTGTGGATTACAGCTTTTACAAAAATCCTGAACAAGATCGATCAATACAGCGGTGAGGGAAATTTTGAAGGTTGGATGCGCAAAATTGTTGTGAACGAATCGCTGAGTTATCTGCGCAAGCACAAAAACATGTACCTGGAAACGGACATTGAAGCTGCCGATTACGAACCCGACTATCAAAATCTGGAGGCACACCTGGAAGCGGAAGACCTGCTGAAGATGATTGAAGCATTGCCAGCCGGGTATCGGATTGTGTTTAACCTGTATGCCATTGATGGCTACTCGCACAAAGAAATTGCCGAGCAATTGAACATCAGCGAAAACACATCGAAGTCGCAATTGAGTAGGGCACGCGTGGCGTTGCAAAAAAGTTTACAAGAAGCAGAGCAAGACTTGCTCTACAAACAAAAAGGAATATGAACCGAATTGATGAGCTTTTCAAAAACAAACTGGCTAATCACCCGGTGGCACCATCGGCTGAAGCGTGGCAAAAAGTAGAAGCCGGCTTAACAAAAAAAAATAACGCATGGGTTTGGCGCCTGGCGGCTGCATTGGTGCTCTTCGTATTGGTAAGTGGCGCCTGGTATATCCGCAGTAAAAATACCGGATTGCAACCTGAATTAGTACAACAACCTTTGCCTTTGCCACAAAAAGAAATTCCGGTGGTGCAACCGGAAAAAGAAAAACAGAATCTGGTAGCTGAAACAAAAACAACAGCTCAACCCAGGCAAAAGAAAACATCAACGGTAATACAATCAGAAACAAAAAAAGAAGAAACTGAAAAAGTGAACCCGGAACCAGCGGTTGTTATTCAAGCAGAAGTATTGATCACTGAAAATAAAACGGAACCCACTGCGGCCCGCAAGCCAATTGTAATTGAGTTTACATTAGATGCAATGCCGATTAACATGACTGAACCTGCAATGGCCGTAGCCCGTGTAGCCGATGACAAGAGTGGTTTACAAAAGATTCTCGAGAAAGCGCGCGATATTAAAAATGGAGAAAGCGAATTGGGCAGCTTGCGCGATGCCAAGAACGAGCTGTTCGCTTTCGATTTTAGAAAAGACAAAACAAAAAGAAATTGAGTATGAAGCGTAAGATGATAACAACCTGTTTGGTTGCCCTGATGGGTGTGGTTGGATTTAGTCAAACCAAACCAGCCGATACTGTTGTAATTAAAGTAGGAAATGGCAGTAAGTTAATCCTGGCCGTGCAAGACAAGAAAGATCTTGAGACCATGAAGCAATACGATTTTCAAAAACTGATTGCGGATCTGATTACCAAATTGGAAAAAGAAGATACTTCTGTTCATCAAAAAGCTGCCATCGACTATTTGAAAACAGATTCAGCACGGCTTGCCGATGCCCAAGCAATTGTTGAATCAGAAAAAGAAGACTGGGGAGTAGATTGGAGTAGCAATTACCGGGAAAGTAAAAAATTTCGCAAGCGCACGTATCATTCCATGAACTTCGATTTAGGTACCAATAACTACATTACCCCCAATGGCTTCCCCGATCAGGATAATAGTTTGTTCACCGTAAAGCCGTGGGGATCGTGGTATGTGGGCATTAACAGCGTACAGCGTACCCGTATCGCCAACAAGTTTTACATGGAGTGGGCATTAGGCGCAAGCTGGTACAACTTCAAATTTCAGAATACGCAAACCCAACTCAGCAAGGACAACAACAATGTAATATTCTCATTGGATACACGTGATGCAGATTTTCAAAAGAGCAAACTAACGGCTGCGTACCTCCACGCATCGTTGGTACCCATGCTGGATTTTGGTGGCAACCGACACAAACCCAGTTTCTTTGATGGCTATAATGCCGATTCATTTCGGATAGGTGTTGGTCCGTATGTAGGGTATCGCATTGCCAGTTACAGCAAGCAGGTGTTTAAAGAGAACGATGCTGAGCGTAAACCCCGCAACCACGATAATTTTTACCTGAGCAACCTGCGCTATGGCTTACGCGCACAAATTGGCTTTGATGACATAGATTTGTTCTTCAACTACGATTTGAACGAACTCTTTGTAGAAAACAAAGGCCCGCAGTTGAATGCATTTAGTTTTGGAATAACTTTCTAAATCCAGTATTCAAGATTTAAGTTTGAGAAACTTAAATCTTGAATCTTTTTTACTCCAGCGTTTTCATCAGTGCAAAACTGAGTTTATCGGCCAGACCTTGCGGATTATAGAACGCAGAGATATTTGAAAGTATAATCACAGCATTTCTTTTATCGGGATCAACAATTATAGAAGATGAATAGCCACCGGTGCCACCGTTGTGCCAATACCAAACACCGGTTTTCCTTTTAAGGATAAACCACCCCAGGCCAACACCCCGGGTTTCGCTTTCAGAAAAAGTTTGCGTGCGGGTAATTTTTAATGCCGTGTGTGCACTATCAAACTGGGCTAATGCAAATTGTGCAAGCTCTTCTACCGAACAATAAATTCCGCCCGCACCTATTAAAGCATTCATATCCCAATTCAATGCAGGGCCACCGGCCTGGTTACGACCGGCAATCAGGCTACCTTCTATTTTACTTCTTATTGTGGTAGAATTTTTCAATCCGTATTTCTTAAATACTTCCTGCACTAATTCCTCGTAGTTCTTTCCCGAATACTTCTGAAGCGTGTATGCCATCAACCCAACCCCAAGATTAGAATAGCTCACCTTAGTACCCGGTTCTGATTCCAGACTCATTTCTTGTGTGAGGTACTCCATTAATTTTTCTTCATCATAATTTTTGTACGGATTTAGTGGACTCAGTAACGCTACCATTTTCATATTGGATGGCAATCGCGGTAAACCCGAAGTATGGTTAGCCAATTCTTCAAACTTAAAATCGAGGTTATTATGAAATGGAAATTCCACATATTGATTAATCGTGCTTTGCTGATTAAGCTTGCCAGCGGCAATGTATTCTGCCAATAGGGTGCTGGTAAATACTTTCGTGATAGAACCGATCTCGAAAAAGTTGTTTTGGTTTTGTTCGGAGGTTAAGGTATCGCGTTCTTTAACCATTCCGTAATAACTTACTATGCCATTCTCAATCTTTGCCACTGCCACATGCGTACTGTTCGGAACAAATTTTATAATCCTGTAAAGAGAATCTATTTGTGCAGCGGTAAACGTTTCAGTAATGGTAAGTTTATTTACTGCTTCAGTTTTGTGTTGTTGCCCGCCACACGACAAACATGTTAAACCGGTAACAATCAATACAACCAAATTTAGTTGCTTAAAAAAAAAATTTTCAAACCTCATCGTGGAAGAATTTAGATTTAGTAACTCTTGAATATCAATGAATAGTTATTTTGCAGTAATACGCTTATCTCATCCGAACAAATTATTTCGCCTTCGCTCCAGTTATCCCATACAAACTCAATTTTCCAATCGTCTTTCGCGAGCGTAAGCGCATCGTAATCAATACCGGCATCAAACCCATTGTATTTGCTGGTAATTGCCCATCCGGTTTTTTGCAAGTCGGCAATGATCGTATTCCATAATTCAGTTTTTATATCACTGGCCTTTTGCATGATTATTTAAATGCTTCGCCCTTGCTCAACACCATTTCTTTTTCATCTCCTTTTAACTTTAACAAGTTGCTTACTTGTGTGGGTGAAGGCCAGTGCAAAAAGAACCAGGTTAGTAAAACAAAAAAACCAATTGTAAAGCCAATGTGGTGAGTTAGCACAAGGCCCACCGGCATGGTGAGTGTTGCAAGCGCGAGTACTATTAGTCGCTTCATCAATACACTACCCAACTGTTCTAACTTTAAACCCAGCCCTATTTGTTTCGAAATTTTTGTAGCGCGTATTTGTACAAAAAAATGAACGGCCGTTAGGACAACGCATGCCATTACGCACGCTCCCACCAATATGTAATGTATGTAGGTAGTATCCGTAATCCACACACGCGTGGTAAACGCATACACACTGGCATAGTGGTAAATGAATACCAGCAAAGGCACCATCATTAATTGGTAGCCTGTATTATTCAGTTTATAAAAATACTCTTTAACCGAGTTGAACTTCATTTTTTTCCGGTTCTGAATTTTAATCAAATTTAATTATTTACTTTAGCCTGTGATTTCTACCACGCCATGGAAGTAGCAGGAAATTTATCTCGTAAAGAACAAGTGATCCGCAGCGCTGCCGAGTTGTTTCGGGAAAAAGGCTACGCGGCATCCTCTATGCGCGACCTCGCCCAGAAGCTGGGCATTGAAGCCGCCAGTTTGTATTCACACATAAAATCAAAGGAAGAAATTCTGCAACACCTTTGTTTTGATATGGCTGCTGAGTTTCGCAAGTCGTTAGCCGAAGTTGAAAAGAAAGAAGTAACGGCATCCGAAAAGCTAAAACTCGGAATCATCGGCCATATACAGGTAATGGCTAAAGATCTTACCGCTTCGGCTGTGTTTATGAACGAACATCGCCACCTGAGCCAGCCCTATCTGCGCGATTTTTTATTACTACGCATCAACTACATTAACCGTTTTAAATCCATTATTGAAGTTGGTGCTAAGCAAGGCGAGTTCAAAGACTCCATTGATAAAAAACTGGCGGTAATGACGTTGTTTTCATCCCTCAACTGGATGCCCATGTGGTACGACCCATCCAGTAAAATTGTACCGCAGGACTTAGGCCAGCAACTGGCCGATATGCTGGTGAATGGGCTAAAGAAATAAGGCTGGTTACACCCGTATTTTATTCGTTTTCTATAACCTTCTGCGGGTATTCCTGTTATATTTGCAAACGATTGTTAGGCAAAAAATAACAGCTTTATGTACGGAGGAGGAAACACGTTTGAAGGTATAAAAACCGATAACCTGGCGCAGGAAGATCCGATTAAACTGGCAGCCTTCGAAGCCCGCATTGCACGGGGCGAAAAAATTGAACCCACCGATTGGATGCCACAGCTTTATCGTAAGCAACTCATTCGCATGATTGAGCAACATGCTCACAGCGAAATAATTGGTGCCCTGCCAGAAGGTACCTGGATAACCCGCGCGCCTGGCTTTAAACGTAAAATGTCGTTAATGGCCAAAGTGCAAGATGAAGTTGGTCACGCACAATTACTTTATAGTGCAGCCGAAACGTTGGGTAAATCGCGCGAGCAGATGATTGATGACCTGATCAATGGCAAATCGAAGTACTCTAACATTTTTAACTATCCCACCTTTACGTGGGCCGATTGCTGTTTTATCTCCTGGCTGGTAGATGCGGGTGCAATTGTAAATCAATTGGCGAATGCAAAAGGAAGTTATGGCCCGTATTGCCGGGCGTTAGATAGAATTTGTGCCGAAGAATCGTTTCACTTAAAGTACGGCCATCATTGTGTTATTTACTTAGCGAGCGGTACTGCGAAACAGCGACAAATGTTTCAGGAAGCATTGAACCGCTGGTGGCCGCCCATGATGCACTTCTTTGGGCCATCCGATAAAATCTCGGCACATACAGAAGTATTGATGCGTTGGAAAGTAAAGATGGGCACCAACGATGAAATGCGCAACCAGTTTTTGGATATGTATGTTCCGAAAATCTGGGAACTGGGCTTTACCATTCCCGATCCAAACCTGAAGAAGAATGAAAGCGGCAAGTGGGAATACACCGAACCGGACTGGGAAGAATTTAAGCGCGTCATCAATGGTGATGGCCCTTGCAATAAAGAACGACTGGAAGTACGCAGAATTGCAGAAGCGAGAGGCAAGTGGGTACGCGAAGCCTTGAAGACTCCTAAGATGAGTTACGTTACACCCTTAGCTTAGTTTAGTTCGAATTTAAAAATTAAAATTTCGAATTGGTTTGATCTACCCTAAATCCGAAATTAAAAATCAGAAACTCGAAATTCGAAATTAAAAATCAGAAATCTTTGAATTCACTCGATCCACGTGTTAACCGGCTACCGCAAATCACCGAAGCAGTTTTACCCAAAGCTGCGTTAGATCAGTTTGGTACGTACGAAGTATTTGTACAACCTAAAGAAGGCAAACCGTTTCAACACGAAGGTATTGTGCATGCACCTAATCTTGAATTGGCATGGGTGTTGGCAAAAGAAACGTTTACACGCAGGTTTACTTGTGCTTCATTGTACGTAGTGGATACACGCGATGTGTATGTATCGCCCTTAACCGAAGGCGATAAAAATGTGTATGATGTACTTCCGCAAGTAGCAGAACAATCGGGAAGCAAAAAGAATTTTGAAATCTATCACCTGGTAAAAAGGGGCAAGCAACATGTGCATGTGGGTACGGTGCAGGCGGTGTTACCACAAGAAGCCATGCACCTTGCCGGCAAACAATTTAACCATAGCAAAGTTGTATTTAATGTATGGGCCATTGCTACTGATACTATTCGGTTTACCACCGATGAAGAAAAAGAACTATGGCTAACGTTACCGGAAAAAAAATTCCGCGATGCTTCTGATTATAAAGGTGGTGATAAGTTGAAAGAGTTTTTGGAAAAGAGTAACTTTAATTAAAAAGCAACAAAATGGTTACGAAAGAACAAATAAAAAAAGAAGTAGATAATCTTCCTGAAAATCTTTTGGACGAAGTTCATGGTTTCCTGATTTCTATTGCTGAAAAAAATAATAGAGAAGAATCAGTAGAAGAAACACGGAAAAGGTGGGATGCCTGGTGGAAAAATTTAGAAAATTTTTCTCCTGACTTTATGAACGAGCGAATCCAGCCTCCATTGGAAACACGGCAAAATATGTTTGACTAATGAGCTATCTGCTGGACACCAACATTTGCATTTATGTTCTTAAGGAGCAATCCACTAAACTGAAATCTAAATTTTATTCGGTTGCGAGCTCTGATCTCTTACTTTCATCAATAACAGTTGCAGAACTGGAGTTTGGAGTAGCAAAAAGTAGTCAACCTGGGAAGAATTCAGAAGCACTAAAGAATTTCCTTTCCGAGTTTAAGATTATCGATTTTGATAGCAAGGCAGCTCAGCAATATGGTTTGATTCGTGCTTCCCTTGAAAAACAGGGTACTCCCATAGGAGCCAACGACATGTTAATTGCGGCTATCGCAAAAAGCAATGACCTTACTTTGGTAACAAATAATGAAAGGGAATTTAGCAGAGTAGAAGGCTTGAAAATTGAAAACTGGGCTCAGTAAGCATGAAAACAAACCGAACTATTGACTTCATCATTATCGTATGCTTTCTAACGCTTACAGGACTATACATACTCAAAATTGAATGGAGTGGACTTCTGCTTTACATTTTTTTATTCGCTGTTAGTATGTGGATGCTGATCAGAGAAATCAGAAAGAAATCCTGGTCAGCAAATAGGATCATCCCGGTTATTCTGCTTTTGTTATCAATAGTGTTAGCTGCTCAGTCACTGCTTACAGGCGCTAATAATTTACTAGCAATCTGCATAACAACAACTATGTATATTTTTTTTTGGCTGAACGTTTTAAAACACTTTCTCCACCTAAAAAGTTATGAACCTCGCGCTAAAAGAACTCCTTTACAAAATGGCTGACGATCAATTGATCCTCGGTCATCGCAATTCTGAATGGACAGGCTTTGGCCCCATACTGGAAGAAGACATCGCGTTTTCTTCGATGGCGCAGGATAAAGTAGGCCAGAGTTTAGCGCTTTACACATTGTTGCAAACACTGGGCGAAAGCGATCCGGATATCGTTGCATTTACGCGCAATGCCAACCAGTTTCACAATTGCATTTTAGTGGAACTACCCAACCAGGAATACGACTTTAGCTTAATCCGGCATTTTTTATTTGATACAGCCGAAGCTTTGCGCTTCGAAGCCTTGAGTAATTCTTCTTACGAACCGCTCGCACAATTAGCAAGAAAAATCCGGGGCGAGTTGCGTTACCATACCCTGCATGCCAACACGTGGATGAAACAACTTGGTTCTGCCACCGAAGAAAGCATTGCGCGATTGCAAAACTCATTGGAAGTTGCCCTGCCCTATGCGTTAGGAATTTTCGAACCTTCACTCTACGAAGCTGAACTAATCGACCAAAAAATATTTATTGGCGAAGCAGCCCTGAAAGAAATGTGGCTTACAAAAATTGAAACGATCATAAACCAAACGCAACTCCAATTGCCCGACTGGAAAACATTAACACCTGTTTATGGTGGCCGCATCGGAAAGCATAGTGAACACCTTCAACCGCTACTGGACGAAATGAGTGAAGTGTTTCGGATTGACCCAACTGCGGAATGGTGAAAGTTAGTCCATAGTCATTAGTATTTAGTTTTTAGTAAGTATCGACTAAATACTCAAGACTAAGGACTCAAGACTAGAGACTATAGACTAAAAAATGAACAAAATCCTCCACATTCTTGAAACTGTAAAAGATCCGGAGATACCCGTGCTTTCGCTGGTGGATTTAGGAGTAATTACACATGTAGCTGCAGAAGGTAAAATCGTAACCGTAAAAATGACACCCACGTTTGTTGGCTGCCCGGCTATGGATTACATGAAAGCTGAAGTAGAAAGTGCTTTGCAGCAGGAAGGTTACGAGCCCCATGTTGAAATCTCATTTGAAAAACCATGGAGTTCAGACCTGATCTCAGAAAAAGGAAAGGCTGCGTTAAAAAAATACGGACTTGCACCACCACCCGATAAAAAATTATTCACCGACCTTGAAATTTTAGAAACTACAACCTGCCCGCGTTGCAATAGCAACCACACCGAATTAAAAAATCCCTTTGGCCCAACCCTTTGCCGGGCTATTTACTATTGTTATACTTGCAAGGAGGCCTTTGAACAATTTAAGCCGTTATAGGTTGATTGGCTGTAATCGCTAAAATTTTTAGATCATGTTTACCTTTATTGAGTGGAATCCCAGCCCGGTTATAATTGATTTTGGGTTTTATGAAGTGCGCTGGTACTCGTTGCTGTTTGCGCTCGGCTTTGTCCTCAGCTACATGATTTTAAAAGGTCAATTTAAAAAAGCAGCACTCCATGAAAACCTGCTTGACAAACTAACGGTTTACATTGTTGTAGCTACGGTGCTTGGGGCGCGACTTGCACATTGCCTTTTTTACGATTGGGAATACTACTCGCAACACCTGTTAGAAATTTTGTTGCCATTTCGTTTTAACCCTGAATTTAGGTTTACAGGCTTTATGGGGCTAGCCAGCCATGGCGGTATTTTTGCCATTGTAATTGCGGTATTGCTTTTTGCACGCAGCTACAAAGTAAATGCCTGGTGGATTTTTGATAAGCTCTCCATTGTTGGCGCATTGGCCGGTGCTTGTATTCGTTTAGGTAATCTGATGAACTCCGAAATAGTAGGAAAACCAACCGATGTATCGTGGGCCTTTATTTTTGTACCTGTGGACAATCTACCACGTCATCCGGGGCAGTTGTATGAAGCACTTGCCTACTTGTTTATTTTTGTATTGCTATTTCTACTCGACCGGCACAATGCACGTAAACCTGGTTTTATCTTTGGAATTTTCTTTGTGCTACTCTTTACCGCGCGGTTCTTAATTGAATTTGTAAAAGCCGATCAAGCTGATTTTGAAGCAGGCATGGTATTAAACATGGGCCAGTTATTAAGCATTCCGTTTATACTCGCTGGATTTTATATAGCTTACCGTAATAGCCAACCGGTAAATGAAATCAGTTAATTCAACCGCGATGCATTAATAAATTCCGATTTTCGGGAATGCGCGTACACGAATAAACTTATCCCAATCGCGATTTCAAAAAGGCTACCAATACTTCCAATGCTCGTTCAAACTTGCTGTTGTTGGGTATCACCAGGTCGGCATGGTGTTTCAATGGTTCAATTAATCGCTCATATACCGGCATTACATGGTATTGATAGCGGTAAAGTACATCGTCAATATCATAACCGCGCTCAACTTGATCGCGCTTAATGCGCCTGCCCAGCTTTACATGATCTTTCGCTTCAATAAAAATGCGCAAATCCAATTCGTTGCTGATCTCCTCAAAGTATTGCACAAACAAACCTTCTACCACAATAATAGGTGCCGACTTAAATTCGAGCATCTGGGTTTTAGCCAGTGGGTTGTTAAAGGTGTACTCCTGTTTTATTACATTCTGACCTGATTTAAGCAACAACAAATCATGCCGAAAAGCATCGCGATCGATCGATACCGGCAAATCAAAATTTTTGATTCCGTTTTCATCGATGGGTTGCTGATCGCGCGGCTTGTAATAATTGTCTTGCGAGATAAGACAGATTTCATGAGCCCCAAAGCAAGCCGAAAGGCCCTGCAAAAAATACGTTTTGCCCGAGCCGCTGCCACCTGTAATGCCAATGGTAAATGGTTTACTCATGCTGTTTTAAAAATAAAACTAATTTTTGAAGGGCACGTGCGCGGTGGCTGATCTTGTTTTTTTCATCCAAGTCAAGTTCTGCCAATGTTTGCTGGTAACCTTCGGGAACAAAAACCGGATCGTAGCCAAAACCTCGCGTGCCGCGTTTATCAAATGTGATGGTACCGTTCAGAATTCCTTCAAACTGATGCGTGCCTGATTGCGTAATCAAGGTTATTACGGTTCTGAAGCGAGCGTTTAGATTACGCTTACCCTTTAGATTTTTCAACAACAACTGCATGTTATCCTCGGCATTGCGTTGCACGCCAGCATACCGGGCCGAATAAACACCCGGGGCACCGTTCAGTGCCGCTACTTCCAGACCGGTATCATCTGCAAAACAGGCTACCTTGAAATGATCGAATACATATTGCGCTTTTTGTAACGAGTTTCCTTCAATGGTATCCTGATCTTCGGCCAGTTCTTCTCTGCATCCAATATCATTCAGACTTTGCAGCTTAAATGAATTACCGAGCAAAGCCTGAATCTCTTTTACTTTGTGGGTATTATTGGTAGCGAAGCAAAGTGTCATCACTTCACAATTTCTAACAATTCAATATCAAAAATCAGGTTGGCATTAACCGGTACTGAACCACTCAAGCTGCCACTTGTACCGTAGCCGTAACCGGAAGGAATATACAAGGTGAGTTTTGAACCTACCGGAATGGATGGCAATACTATCTGCCAGCCGGTTATGAGCGAGCTCAGGTTGTAAGTAAGTTCACGCTCTTGCCAATCCACATCACGCTGTGTTTCCTGGTCGGGATCGAAAATATAACCACTGTGCATTAAACGGCCACGATACTTGATTTTAATATTGCTTTCAATGCACGGTGTTTCCCCGGTTCCTAACTCGTTTATCCGGTAGCGTACATTATTTTTGATTTGAGTATCGGCAATATCAATTTCATTGGCTGCCAGGTATTGTTCAATCAGCACCAGATCTGACGCTATTTTATCCTGATTGGGGGCGGTTAATTTACTTTCTGCAACTTCTTTGGTGCAGGCGGGCTCATTGTCGTCATCATCTTTTTTACAACTCTGAACAACAACCAAACCTACAATTATGAGAAGAACTAACCCTGCACCCAAAATCTCTTTTACCAACTTCATCTTTCTTACTTCGCTTTAACAATATCAACCAATTCCATTTCAAACACCAGTATTGAGTTTTCGGCTATTACTTCACTTCTGCGTCTATTGCCGTAGGCCAACGTAGAAGGAATGTACACCGTCATTTTCGATCCTTTGTTCATTAGGGTTAACGCTTCTTCCCAGCCCGGTATTACAGATTGTGTACCTAATGTTAATTGCAAGGGCTCGTACGGTGCGCGTTGCGCGTTATAGGCATTATTGGCTTTGGCCACCGCTTCAATACTCGAATCGAAGAAGGTGCCATCCAACAGCGTACCCACATAATTAACTTTTACTTGCTGGCCTGCCTGCGCATTGGCACCCACACCGGGCTTGGAAATAACATATCGCAAACCCGATGCTGTTTTCTTTGCTACGATCGCTTTTTCCTTCAGGAATAAATCGATGGCGAGGGTATCTTTTGCGAGTTGTTCTTTCTCAGCTTTTAGTGCTTCTTCGTTTTGCCTGGCTATATATTCATTTTGCATTTCACGAGCGCGATCCTCTGTTACCACATCGGTTACACCAATATGAAATGTGAAGGTAGTAGTACTATCTACACCTGGAGGCAGCGGCTGATAAGCCTTGGCAAAAAGTGTTTTGGCCGGTATGGTAAACGATACACTATCGCCTTTGCCTAACATTTGTACCACTTCCATAACCGGGTCGGTACTCATAGCTGAATCTTTTTTGAACATAGCCGGAAACGGGTTCTGGCGGCTGTCATTCCATACCGAGTCTTTGCTGTCTTTAAATAAAAAGCTGATTATCATGATCTGGCCATTTTCGGCTACACCCTCGGTACCCGCTTTCAGAACGGTATATTTTAAACCCGAAGGAGTTTCTTTCGTTTTTGAACAAGCCATTAGCAAACCGGCTACACACACACTCAACAAAAAGGATTTTTTCATTTGAATTAAATTATAAGTTTTAATCTTGGTTTAGTTGTTGTTTATATTCCGGCAAAATGCGAAGTAATTTCTGAAGCGTTTCGTCCAGCGAAAGTTTGGATTGGCCGCCACTTGCATTTTTATGGCCACCACCTTCAAAATGTTTTCGGGCCAACTCGTTTACCGAGAAATTACCTAATGACCGAAACGAAAGTTTTATTTCTTCTTTCCGATCGTACATCAATACGGCCATCTTAACGCCTTTAATGGACAGCCCATAATTTACCAGGCCTTCGGTGTCGCCTGTTTGTGCTCCGAATTTTTTTAATTCGTCCTGGCTTAGAGTCATATAGGCCGTACGGTATTCGGGCAGTACCACTAACTTTTCGCTCAGTACAAATCCCGTAAGGCGCAACCGCTCTAACGAGTTGGTATCGTAAATTTGCTGGGCAATATCGTGTGGGTTGGCCCCACGACTCACTAACGCAGAAGCGATTTCAAACTCGCGGTGGCGGGTATTATTATGTTTAAAACTTCCGGTGTCGGTCATTAACCCGGCATATAAGCAAGTGGCAATGGTTGCATCAATCTGATCTTGCATGCCCAGTTCTTCAATCAACTCAAAAATCAACCCTGCGGTAGAGGCCGAAGCCGGATCCCATTGTTCATACGAAGCAAAACTTTCGGGTTCCAGGTGATGATCGATCAACACTTTGGTGGCTGTTGCTTTGCGGATCATATCGCCCAGGCTATGGATACGTGCGAGACTGGAAAAATCAAGGCAAAAAATAATTTCGGCTTGCGCGATTAGTACAGCAGCTTTTGCTTCGGGCGCGGAGTTTTCTTTTGAAAGTGCCAGCACGGTTTCGTTGCCGGGCATCCAGGCCAGAAAATCGGGGTAATCGCTGGGTGTAATAACCGAAACGCGATGACCGAATTTCTTAAGAAACGCAGCCAACCCCAGTGAAGAACCAAGTGCATCGGCATCGGGCTTAAAGTGAGTAACAATTACCACCGCGGCCGGTTTGCTGATCAGCGACTTAAATGCAGGCAGGTTCTTCATCGAAGCGGCAAAAATGGCAATTTTAATCGGGAGTGCATAACCTTAATTCTGGCAATGGTGAAGCTGCCAACCTGGGTGCATTTCAAGTTTTCGCTTCTTAATTTCGATTATAAACCTTTCAGGTTCTTTTAACCTTTCGTTGTAAAGACCTGAAAGGTTTTTACACCTTATTTTCGCCAACGGGCCAAATTCCTTAAATCCCGATCAAGGTTAAAAATGATTTGAGCCACCCACTTCTTTATGAGTTAAAAAGCTATTTTTGCGGCCAAATTATCAAACCGAAATAATCTAAATACTTAATAAAAATGGCAGGAAACAGAACTTTTACCATGATTAAGCCCGATGCAGTAAGTGCAGGAAACACAGGGGCAATTACCAAAATGATTGAAGAGGCCGGCTTTCGCATTGTGGCTATGAAAAAAGTTAAACTGAGTGCCGAACTGGCGGGCAAGTTTTACGAAATTCACAAGGCGCGTCCGTTTTATGGCGAGTTGTGTGCCTACATGAGCAGTGGTGCCATTGTACCCATGATTCTGGAAAAAGAAAATGCGGTGGAAGATTTCCGTAAGTTAATTGGTGCAACCGATCCGGCTAAAGCTGCCCCCGGTACTATCCGCGCCTTGTTTGCGAAATCAATTGATGCCAATGCCATTCACGGTTCTGACTCAGACGAGAATGCAGCCATTGAAGGCAACTTCTTCTTCTCGCAGTTTGAGAGATTTTAGTTACCAGTTTCCGGTTACCCGTTACCGGTAATGGGTAACCGGTTGCTCTAAAAACTGGCAACTGGAAACCGGTAACTTTCATAAACCTATTTAATCCTTTCTGGTTATTTCTTCACTACTACTTTTATGAGCTACATCAATCCCTTCTACTCCGAAAAATTTGAATCGCGCCACAACGCACCCGACCAAAAGCAGATTGCAGAAATGCTGAAGGTTGTAAAAGCACAATCGGTAGATGAAGTGATTGACCAGACCGTGCCGGCCAACATCCGGTTGAAGAAACCTTTAAACTTGCCAGCTGCGCAATCGGAGTTTGAGTTTTTGAACAACTTCAAAAAGACAATCTCTAAAAACAAGATTTACAAATCGTACATCGGCACAGGTTATTACAATTGCATTACTCCCGGTGTTATTCTACGCAATATTTTAGAAAACCCGGGCTGGTACACCGCCTACACGCCTTATCAGGCTGAGATTGCACAAGGTCGCATGGAAGCGTTGATCAACTATCAAACCATGGTGATTGACCTTACCGGAATGCAGATTGCCAATGCTTCGTTGCTGGATGAAGCAACGGCTGCAGCCGAAGCCATGCATTTGTTGTATGCATCGCGCAAAGCGAATAAGAAAAATGCGAACACACTGTTCGTAGATGAAAATACTTTTCCGCAGGTTATTGATTTATTAAGAACGCGCTCTGCTCCTATCGGGGTAAAATTAGAAGTAGGCAGCTTACGCAAACTCGATCTTACAAACCCCGATCTGTTTGCGGTTTACCTGCAAAACCCTGATAACAATGGCGAGGTAAAAGACTACACCAACCTGATTGCTTCTGCCCACGAAAAAGAAGTATTTGTAGTAATGGGCACCGACTTAATGAGTTTGGTGTTGATGAAATCTCCAGGCGAAATGGGTGCCGATGTAGTAGTGGGTAACTCGCAACGCTTTGGTGTACCGATGGGTTTTGGTGGCCCGCACGCAGCCTTCTTTGCAACCAAAGATGAGTTCAAGCGCCAGATACCCGGAAGGATAATTGGTATTTCGATAGATGCATCGGGTAACCCCGGTTATCGCATGGCATTACAAACCCGCGAGCAACACATTCGCAGGGAGAAAGCAACTTCCAACATTTGTACTGCACAAGTATTACTTTCGGTAATGGCCAGCATGTATGCCGTATATCACGGCCCGGAAGGTTTGAAAAAAATTGCCGGTCGTATACATGCACTTGCGCAACTGTTAGAGACTGGCCTGGAGAAATTAGGTATCAAACAAGTTAATGCTAATTACTTCGATACATTAAAATTGGCTGTTGCCGATAAACATGCCATCAAACAAAAAGCCGAAGCTGCCGGAATCAACTTTAAATATTTTAATGATAACCATGTTGGGATTTCCGTTGATGAAACCACAACGGTGAATGATATTCAAAATGTGCTTTCAATTTTTGGTTGCACTTCTCCCCTCTCCGCAGGGAGAGGGGCCGGGAGTGAGGGATTAAAACTCTCCTCATCTCTAGCCCGAACTTCACCTTTCCTAACGCATCCCGTTTTCAACTCGCACCACTCCGAACACGAGATGTTGCGTTACATCAAAAGATTAGAGAACAAGGATCTTTCAATGGTACACTCTATGATTTCATTGGGTTCGTGTACCATGAAGTTAAATGCCACCACCGAAATGATTCCGGTAACGTGGCCAGAGTTGGGACAAATGCATCCATTCGCTCCAGTTGATCAAACACTGGGCTATCAGGAAATGATTACCAACCTGGAAAACTGGTTAAAAGAAATTACAGGCTTTACCGGTGTCTCGCTACAACCTAACAGCGGTGCGCAAGGTGAGTATGCAGGTTTGATGACCATTCGTGCTTATCACGAAAGCAGAAATGAAAGCCATCGCAACGTATCGCTCATTCCGGCATCGGCACATGGCACTAATCCGGCCAGTGCGGTAATGGCGGGTATGGAAGTAGTAGTTGTTAAATCCGATGCTGAAGGAAAAATTGATGTGGCCGATCTGAAAGCAAAAGCCATTCAATACAAAGACAAACTTTCGTGTTTGATGGTTACCTATCCATCTACACACGGTGTGTTTGAAGAATCGATCATTGAAATCTGTGAAACCATTCATGCTAATGGCGGATTGGTCTATATGGATGGTGCCAACATGAATGCGCAGGTAGGCTTAACATCGCCTGCCAACATTGGTGCCGATGTGTGTCACTTAAACCTTCATAAAACATTTTGTATTCCACACGGTGGTGGTGGCCCCGGCATGGGTCCAATTTGTGTGAACGATAAATTAAAACCTTTCTTACCCGGACATGCCGTGGTAAAAACCGGTGGTGAAAAAGCAATCCCGGCTGTGTCGGCAGCACCGTATGGCAGCGCCAGCATCTTGGTTATTTCATACGCGTACATTGCCATGATGGGTGGCGAAGGTTTAACTAACGCAACCAAACTCGCCATCTTCAATGCGAATTATATCAAAGAGCGTTTGAATGGTCATTATAAAATTCTTTATACCGGTGCCAACGGTCGCTGTGCGCACGAAATGATTGTGGATTGCCGCGACTTTAAGAAAGCCGGCATTGAAGTAGAAGATATTGCCAAGCGTTTGATGGATTATGGATTCCATGCGCCCACTGTTTCATTCCCGGTGGCAGGAACCTTGATGATTGAACCTACTGAAAGTGAACCGAAAGCTGAAATGGATCGCTTTGTAGAAGCGTTGATTGAAATCAGAAATGAAATTCGTGAAGTGGAAGAAGGCAAAGCCGATAAAGAAAACAACGTATTGAAACATGCACCACACACCGCAGCTGTAATTACTGCCGATGAATGGACTCGTCCTTATAGCCGCCAAAAAGCAGCGTATCCGTTGGCATTTGTTAAGGAAGCCAAGTTCTGGCCAAGTGTTAGTCGTGTAGACAATGCTTATGGCGATCGCAATCTGGTATGTAGTTGTTTGCCGTTGGAAGAATACGAAAAGGCAGAAGCGTAAGGATCGCCTTCTAATTTCAATTTTTACTTCATTCAAATTGGGTTATCTTGTGGTAACCCAATTTTGTTATGTACAAGTTTTTACTGTTTATTCTCGTGGTTTCATCTGCAGTAGCGCAGGAATCCAAAAAACCATTTCGCATTGGCGTTGCCGGGCTCACACATGGCCATGTGCATTGGGTTTTGAATCGGGCACACGATGGTGATTTTGAAATTGTGGGCATTGCCGAACCTAACCGTGTGTTGGCCGAGCAATTATTAAATCAATATAAACTCCCGATAAGTTTACTTTATCCTTCGCTAAACGAAATGCTTGACAAAACTAGGCCAGAAGCCGTAACCGGATTTGGAAATACATTCGATCATTTAAGTGTAGTACAAGCTTGCGCGCCCCGAAAAATTCATGTGATGGTTGAAAAACCATTGGCCGTAAGTCTCGATCACGCCAAACAAATTCAACAATTGGCGAAGGTTAATTCTATTTTGGTGCTAACCAACTATGAAACCACATGGTATGGAAGCAACACAAAACTTGAAGAACTCTTTCGGACATCCAAACCGATGGGGCCTGTTCGCAAAGTGGTTGTACACGATGGCCATGAAGGCCCGAAAGAAATTAATGTGGGGCCCGAGTTTTTAGAATGGCTGATTGATCCGGTAAAAAATGGAGGTGGTGCATTGATGGATTTTGGTTGTTATGGTGCCAACCAGATTACATGGTTGCTGAATGGCGAACGGCCTTTGTCTGTATTCGCGGTAACGCAACAAATTAAACCACACATCTATCCCAAAGTGGATGATGAGGCTACGATCATTCTTACGTATGCCAAAGCACAAGGCATTATACAGGCTTCGTGGAACTGGCCCTTAGGAAGAAAGGATATGGAAGTGTATGGTGAAAAAGGTTACGTAATTGCCGATCGGCAAGGATCGAAAATTAAATCCGTACACGATAAGCCTGAAACATTTGTAGCCGGTGGCGAATTACCAAAACCATTGCACGATCCGTTTACCTATCTGGCAGCAGCTGTTCGTGGCGAAATAAAAATTTTACCGTACGACTTATCGGCCCTTGAAAATAATATGTTGGTGATGGAGATTCTGGAAGCTGCCAAACAATCCGCTAAAACAGGCAAAACAATTCCGCTGGCTGCAAAACCTTAATCAAGTAATTTGAAAAAACTGGCGCATACCGAAACAAAACTTCCGTGGTGGACATGGCTTGCGCCCTTTATTTTGTTCCACCTTGCAGCACAGGTATCGCTTATATTTAAATACGATCAGGGCGTTAGTACATTTTATATTCCCACCGCCATTGCCATTGTATTGGTAAACTGGTGGGGTTTTGTACGTGTAGTACCGGCCATGTATGTGGTAGTAACATTAAATACATTTTACTGGGGTGTTGAAGATTGGCGACTATGGCCTGTGTTCTCAGCATCGGAAGTAATTGGTGTTACAATTTCATATTACCTATTTCGTATAATTAGCAAGAGCAAGTATTGGTTGCCCAACACCAATCACCTTATTCGGTTTATTGTATTTGCGTTGGTAATACCCATTACGATTGAATTAATCCTGCTACAACTAACGCTGATTTACTTTAGCCACCAGACGTGGGAAAATTTTGGTGAGTTATTCTTACGAAACTGGTTGGGCGAATTTATGGCCAACTTTGGAATAGCTGTTCCTTTGCTTTTTTCAGCTACTCCTTTTCTTCAGAAAAAGGGTTGGCTGTTAGAACCTCCGCAAAAAAAATTAGTGCGTTCCATCAACTATACGCTGTTTAAGCGGATTGAAATAATTGTTATTTACGTCTCGCTCATTCTCTTGTCATCACTCATACCATTTGAACGCTATTGGTTTGCGTATGGGATTATTTCCTTATATGTAGCCATCCGGTTTGGTTTTGGTGAGGCCGTATTTTGTAATCTGTTTGTGTTTCTACTTACCTATGTTATCCCCTCTTTCATTACCGGTTCGCCCGATCATTTATTCAGCTCAACGGAAATGTTGTTTACAATTTTTCTGGGAAACATTCTGCTCTCGTTGTTTGCAGCAATTACAGGACGCGTCATTACCGATCTGCATCAGGTAGAAACCCTGCTCCATCATCAGAATCAGGAATTGGAAAACACCAATAAAGAATTGGATCGCTTTGTGTATAGTGCCTCGCACGATTTAAGTGCTCCCCTTAAATCAATACTGGGATTAGTTACGCTATCCAAACTTGAATCGGACTTGCATAACGCACCTGGTTACCTGAATGAAATAGAACGCAGCGTACAAAAGTTGGATCTGTTCATTGCCGAAATTTTAGACTACTCGCGCAACAAACGCCTCACTATTACTCCAGAACAAATTCAATTAAAGTTATTATGCCAGGAAATTCTCGATAACCTGAAGTATCTGGACGATTACAATAAAATTAGAATTGACCTGAATGAATTTGAACAAGATATTATTCAACAAGACAAAGTGCGTCTGAAAATAATTTTGAGTAATCTAATTTCCAATGCCATTAAATTCCAGAAAAGAACTCCAGGGCATCAACCTGTACTGAAAATTTCAACCAAAAGACAATCATCAAAAACCTTTATCCGGATTGAAGATAACGGTGAAGGCATACTTCCCGATTTAAGTCCTAAAATTTTTGATATGTTTTACCGTGCATCCGATAAAGCAAGTGGTTCAGGACTTGGTTTGTATATTGCACGCGAATCGGCAACTAAAATCGGAGCTCGTATCAGTCATGAATCTGAATATGGCAAAGGCTCGGTTTTTACTGTTGAAATACCGGAGATATGAAGTACACGTTAGTTTTAGTTGGCCTTTTGCTCACAGTAAGTGCACAAGCTCAAAAAGTTTATACCGGCTTTCCGTCATTGGTGTGGCCAAAACTGTATGGCATCACCTATTTGAAAGATCCCAATGGTGAATTTGATAAGCCCATCTTTACGAAAGAAGTAAAGGCACTTGCCGGAAAAGAGGTAGTGCTACCCGGCTACATTATTCCCTTTCAGGGTGTAACAAAGGAAACCCACTTCATGCTTTCTTCCTTACCCATAAACGCTTGCTTTTTTTGCGGTGTGGGTGGGCCCGAAGGTGTAGCCGAAGTTTTCTTAAAAAAACCAATTTGGTACACAGATAAACCCGTTGAGATAAAAGGCAAACTGGTTTTAAATGACAGCAACCCGGATCAGATGATTTATGTGTTGGTTGATGCAGAGTTTCTGGGTGAAATTGATTTTTGATCTACTTCAACCCGTACTGATCAATTAAATAAACCATAGCAGCCATGGCTGCTGCACCTAATTCCAGTTCGCGCTTGTCAACTTTGTCAATCGTGTCTTCAGCAGTATGGTGATAATTAAAGTAACGTTGCGAGTCAGGCAAAAAACCAAGTAATGCCACACCTTGGGTAGCTAGCGGACCAATATCGGCCCCTCCACCCTCGGAAGTAAAATCAGAAAGTCCGTATGGTTCCAACAACGATTTCCAACTGCGCACCTTTGCTTTGGCCGTAGCATCGGTTGGCACCGTAAATCCGCGTGGTACAAAACCACCGCGGTCGGATTCAATGGCCGCAATGTGTTTCTCTTTATTTGCTGCTGCCAGTTCTGCATACTTTAATCCACCGCGCAACCCATTTTCTTCATTCATAAACATAACCGCCCGAATAGTGCGCTTGGGTTTATAACCCATCTGTTTAAACAAACGCAATACTTCTATCGACTGCACGCAACCGGCACCATCATCGTGCGCGCCCTGGCCTAAATCCCACGAATCTAAATGCCCGCCCACTACAATAATTTCATCCGGATATTCGCTGCCGCGGATTTCTCCGATCACATTAAAGGAAGGCGCATCCTCTAGTGTAACAGAATGATTTTGTAAAAAAAACTGCACATCTTTTTCTTCTTTTAGCAGTTGACTTAACACCTCAGCATGCCGCGTACTGATGGCCAATGCTGGAATCTTAACCACATTGGGCGCATAGCGCATGCTTCCCGTATGCGGATAATCTTCGAGGTTAGAACCCATCGATCTAACCAATGCTGCTACGGCCCCATACTTTGCAGCTTCCGAAGCACCGTTGGCCCGTTGTTCTACCGCACCACTATAGGCTGTAAACGTATTAATCTTTGTTGGATCCATCGGCCGGTTAAAGAATACAATTTTACCTTTCACAGTTGTACCTAAAGCTTTTAGCTCTTCAAAGCTTTTTACTTCCACCACGCCCGCAGCAATGCCCGATGGACCGGTGCCAATCGTTCCGCCCAATGCGCAAACATTTACCGATAGCGTACCTTGCTTGCGCGATATGATTCTACCGGTTTCTTTTTGGCCGCGTATCCAATGCGGAACCATTACCGGTTGCAACCATACCGAATCAAAATCAAATTCTTCCATTACGTTGCGACTCCACTCTACCGCAGCCGCAGCACCGGGCGAACCAGACAACCTCGGACCAATGTTAGTGCATAAATCATACAGCATCTCGTATGATTTACCTTTGCTTAGTGCTTCATCAAAAATTTGTTTGATGGCCGCTTCATCTTTAGCTTGTGAGAACGCTGAAAAAGCAGTTGCGATGAATAAGAAAAATAATACAGATTGTTTCATGGCGATTGAATTATTCGGGCTGACTTAAGCATATAAGTATGATGGTCGGGATCTTTATCATTAAGATACAAGATTCCCTCCATCCAGATAGCTTGTGAGGTAAACTTTACTTTCTGATTGGCTTCAACTTCAACAATTGTCTCCGGGCCGGCCGCCCCACAAAAATAGCATACGTTAAACGGTAAAGATGATAGCATAAATTTACTTTCATCGCCTGTTTCGCTTACCGGAATTACAAAACCTTTTAACTTGATTTTTTTACCATGATACTCTTTCAGATGCGTGCTAAAGATCGGCACTTCCATTTCGCCACCGGCCGTTTTGGTTTTCTTAAAACCTACCTCGGCCAATACGTGCCAAAAGTTGACCTCCTGTGCAACTGCACAAACAGAACCCAAAATCAGAACCGCAATATGAAAATACCGCATGGCTTAAAGATGTGCAATCGCAACCATCCTTAAAACAGCTTTTATTCGAATAATTACAAGTTGACTCAATAAAACCAACTCAAAGATTTGAAAAGCAATTTTTACAATCGAACTTCGATACAAAATAGCTACCTATGGCATTCTTGTTTGATTCGTTTGAGGGTTGGAAAACATATTGCACCGATAAAAAGAAAACCATTATCGATGTTGTATTGGAATATGAACTGGAACAAAAAGGCCGCACTGAGAAACAAATCTGGGACGGGTTAGATAAAGCGTGGGCGGTAATGAAAGATGCCGTGCAAACCGGCTTAACCGAAGACATGACCTCGCGCTCGGGCATGATTAACAACGGTGCCAAAAAAGTTTACAACTACCCTACTTCCGTTCTATCCAAAGAATTTCAAAATCTGATTTCGCGCGCACTTGCTGCAAAAGAAGTAAACTCGTGCATGGGCCGTATTGTAGCGGCACCTACTGCGGGCGCCAGTGGTATAATGCCGGGTGTACTTTATACGCTGCAGGAAATTCACCATGTTGAGGATAAAAAAATTCTGGAAGCCATGTTACTGGCTGCTGGCATTGCCTTGATTATGGAACAAAAAGCAAGCATTGCCGGAGCCGTGGGTGGTTGCCAGGCCGAAACCGGAACCGCAGCTGCTATGGGTGCCGGTGCTATTGTCTATTGCTTAGGCGGTGATACCGATCAGATTTTTAATGCTGTGGCGATTACGGTTCAGTGTATGTTAGGATTGGTGTGCGATCCCGTTGCCGGATTGGTGGAAGTACCGTGTGTGGTACGCAATGCCAGTGCCGCTGCCATTGCCAACAGCTCAGCACAAATTGCGATGGCCAATGTAAGCAGTGTAATACCGGTTGATGAAGTAATTGATGCGATGGGCGAAATTGGTGCCAGCATGGAAACCCGGTACAAAGAAACTGCGCTTGGCGGATTGGCCGCTACCAAAACCGGACAAGCCATCAGCAAAAAAGTACTGATCCGCGATATTGAAATCTTACCAGACGAAGGATAAGGCCACTTTTCCCACCAATTCCAGAATTGCACGTTTATGCAAATCTGGAATTTGATTCCAGATTTACATATTTTTGCAAATCTGGAATTGATGATGAAACTTGTTAAAAGACATATTTATGGCGAGGCGCTTGACAATGCCAGGCAGTTTCGGGCCGTGTGCATTGTGGGGCCCCGCCAAAGCGGTAAAACCACGCTTAGCCAGATGGTTTTTGGCGAAAAGCCTTACTTCAATTTTGAAGACCCCTATGTAGAAGCTGAAGCCCAGCAAACCAAAAAATTTTTACAAAGCCTGAATGAAGGTGCTGTATTGGACGAAGTGCAGCGCGTGCCCACCTTATTCAGGCATTTGCAAGGTCGGTTAGATGCCAGTTCAAAACGAGGTCAGTTCATTTTAACAGGTTCGAATAATTTTCTGTTACAAGAACAAATTGCGCAGTCGCTGGCAGGCAGAGTTGGCTACCTCGAATTATTACCGCTCTCGTATGCCGAATTGAAAGAAGCCAAAATGGATGGAACCGTTGCGCAGCATATTTTTACCGGTGGCTATCCTGAAATCTGGCAACAACAACTTTCCGTATCGAAATGGATGGCTTCCTATTTTCAAACGTATGTACAACGTGATGTACGTCTGATTCGCAACATCAATAATCTGCCAGCTTTTACCCGCTTTGTTCGGCTTTGTGCTGGTTATGCCGGGCAGATCGTAAACAAAGATGCGCTGGCAAAATCAACCGGGGTGGATGCTAAAACTGTACAAGCCTGGTTGGGACTTTTAGAAAGCAGTTACATTATTTATTTGCTTCAGCCTTATCACGAAAATTTAAACAAGCGCATTGTTAAATCGCCTAAGTTGTATTTCTGTGATACCGGTTTGCTCTGCTACCTGTTGGGATTCACCTCGCAGCATGCCATGCTAAATAGCGCTAAGTACGGAGCGTTGTTTGAAAATTGGGTGATTACTGAAATTCGTAAAAATCGCTTTAACAAAGGTATTGCCGGAGGTATGTACTATTTCCGCGATAGCGCGGGCAATGAAGTGGATTTAATTCTGGAAAAAAATGATCGTACGCTTGCCGTTGAAGTAAAGGCAGGGAAATTTAAGTCTGATATGCTGGGTGGTGTACGGTATTGGTTAAAGTATAATAGAACGGGATCAGGGATTTTGATAACTAGTGCCGAACGATCTGTTGAAGTTAAAACAGATGAATCAATCTCAGTATTGTCGTGGCAAGAGGTGATTGATCTTTAACTAATTCTCCAACATCTTATCAGGTTGCAACCGATCTATCCACTCCATAATGGCATCGTACCCAAAGTAAACCGCACAGGTTAGAATTACCGACCACGCACACGCACTGATCAACATATAAAGTAAAATCTTTTCGCGTTTCGGGCTTACACTTACCGCTAATATGGTTCCTCCAATAGGGGTTAATATTACCGGTGTTAAAAATGCCACCCCTGCTAAACCGTAGCGCTTAAAGAAATTGCGTTTGTTAGTTGCAGTTGCATCATCGGGTTTGGGTTTGCGAAACCGGTCAATAATACGTTTTCGGATAAAATCGCCAAAATAAGTAAAGGCCACAACAATCGTCATCATACCGGCTACAGTAACAATCATGGTAGTGATCAAATGAAGTCCTGCAGCCTTGCCACCTATGGGACCAAAAATAAATTTGATCATAGACGAAACGTAAACCGAAAGCGTTTTCAGAATTTCATCCCACATATCCTTAATTCAAAATTTAAAATTTCGCATCTTCGTATTATAAGGTTCTATCTATCTTGAATTTTAAATCCGAGATTTTAAATCCGTAATTACTAAAGCTTCTCACCAAAACTCAAATCACCTGCATCACCTAAACCCGGAACAATGTAACTGCGATGATCCAGCTTTTCATCAATTGCAAATGTCCAGATAGTAGCTGGATGGTTCAGGTTATTTTGCACAAACTGAATTCCTTCAGGTGCAGCAATTAATACGGCAACATGAATGTGTGCGGGTTTTCCATGCCGCTGCAACTCCTGCACCGAACGAATCACAGATTTACCGGTTGCCAACATGGGGTCTATTAAAATTACGGTTTGCTCATTTAAGTCTGGAGTCGCCAGGTATTCGAGATTTATTTTAATCTCAGCACCCTCTTTGCGATAAGCACCTATAAATCCTGCGGGAGCGGCATCAAAAAAATTCTGAAAGCCCTGGTAGTATGGTAAACCCGCACGTAAAACAGTAATTAAAACAGGTAGTGCCTGCAATAGATTGGCATTAGTGGTTGCCAACGGAGTTTGTATGGTTTGTTGCTGATATAGCAACGTTTTGGAAATTTCATACGCCATAATAGAACCTAACCGCTCCAGGTTACTTCTAAACCGCAGCCGATCTTGCTGCACACGCACATCGCGCAAGCCAGCTACAAAGTAATTGGCAATTGAATTTTGTTGACCGAGGTTAATTACTTGCATTTTTTGTTTAACGACTAAATAACCGGCTATTTTGCACGGTACTTCAATTTGGAAAATTTACAAAAAGGTTGAACACTATGGCACCAGCTAAAAATAAAAAAGTAAAACAAGTTAAAAGTGAGTATGCCCTTTTGCACGAACTCTGCCAGATCCATGCGCCTTCCGGTGAAGAAAGTTCGCTGCAAGCATTTCTGCTTCAATATGTTAAAAAAGAAAGCAAGCAGTGGAAAACCAAACCGCAGATTATTACGGGCGAACAGTTTCAGGATAATATAATCTTAAAGTTTGGCAAACCACGCACGGCTATTTTTGCCCATATGGATACGGTTGGCTTTACCGTACGTTATTTTAATCAACTGCTATCCATTGGCAGCCCCGATGCCGATGCCGGAACTAAATTGGTGGGGCGTGATACCCACGGCCCCATTGAATGTGAGTTGGAATTCGACAAAGAAAATCATGCCTTCTATAAATTCGGAAGATCAATAAAACGCGGCACTTCCCTTACGTACAAAATAGATTTTCGCGAAAGCAAAGACTATATCGAGTCGGCCTACTTAGATAATCGCCTCGGTATTTACAATGCCTTAAAAGTTGCCGAAACTTTAAAAGACGGTATCATTGTTTTTGGTTGCTGGGAAGAACACGGTGGCGGAGCAGTAGGCTACTTAGCCGATTACATCTTTAAAAAATATAAAGTACGTCAGGCACTTATCTCAGATATCACCTGGGTATCGGATGGGGTGCATCATGGCAAAGGTGTGGCTATCTCCTTACGCGATCGGAACCTGCCTCGCAAAAAGTTTGTTGATAAAATTGTTCGCCTCGCACAAAAGTATCAGATCGATCATCAATTAGAAGTGGAAGGCATGGGCTCCAGCGATGGTGGCGAATTACAACGCAGCCCTGTACCATTTGATTGGTGTTTTGTAGGCGCACCCGAACAACATGCACATACACCAAACGAAAAAGTACACAAGTACGATATTGAAACCATGATCGCTTTATACAAAGTGTTGATGAAAGAACTATAATGCGGCAACACGTTAAACCAAATTTTTTATTAGCCTACCCGGTAATGCTAAGTATGTTGGGCCAGGTAATGACGGGCGTAGCCGATAGTGTAATGGTTGGCTGGACGGGTGCGTTGCCGTTAGCGGCATCATCATTCGCCAATGTATTTTATAACATTCCTTTATTTTTTGGTGTGGGTGTTTCGTATGCTATTACTCCGTTAGTAGCACAAGCCGAAGGTGCCGGTGATAATTCAAAAATTATTGCCGTACTTAAAAATGGCACCATCATTAACCTGTTTACCGGCTTTGTGTTGGTTGCACTCATCTTCGGCATTGAACCCTTCATGTATAAAATGGGGCAACCCAAGGAGGTGGTTACGCTTGCTCTGCCTTACCTCAGCATTGTGGCCGTTTCCATTATCCCCACTATGATTTTTCAAACGTATCGCCAGTTTGCAGAAGGTTTACAACGCACGCGGGTAGCCATGATTATTGTGGTGGGTAGCAACCTGGTGAACATTGCATTAAACTATGTTTTGATTTTTGGCTATTACGGTTTCCCGGAATTAGGATTGAACGGGGCCGGATGGGCAACCCTTATCTCCAAAATAATAATGGCTATAAGCATGATGGCCTATGTCTATTTTGCAAGGAGGTATCAACCCTATCGGGCCGGTTTTCTAATTGGTAACTACTCACGAAAATTGATTTCTAAAATGTTGCACATTGGCGTGCCTTCTGGTTCGCAATATATTTTCGAAGCGGGTGCATTTGGCTTCTCGGCTATAATGATGGGCTGGATCGGAACAACTGCATTAGCCGCACATCAGATTGCCATTAACCTGGCCACTATCAGTTACATGACTACATCGGGGTTAGGGGCTGCTGCTACGATACGCGTAGGAAATTTTTTGGGGCAACATGATAGAAAAAATCTTCGCGCTTCTGCTTTCGCGATGATCTGGATGGCAGCAGGTATTATGACAGTGTGGGCTTTGTTATTTATAGTTGGCAAAGAATTTTTACCTGCGTTGTATATCGATGATGTTGCCGTTATACAACTAACCGCGTCACTCATGATCATTGCGGCATTCTTTCAACTATCCGATGGCATACAAGTTGTAACAGCCGGTGCTTTGCGCGGATTGCAGGATGTAAAAATTCCCTCGTTGTTAATCTTTGTTGCGTATTGGATTATTGCCCTACCACTCGGGTATGTATTAGCATTTGTTTTGAATTGGGCTGCAGTTGGTATCTGGATCGGGTTGTTTATTGGACTTACTATTACGGCTACTGCAATGGTAATCCGGTTTAACCGCTTATCACGAACAGCAGTTAAAGGCTAACAAGCGCACTTAAGTTTTTCACAAGCCAGATAAAAACCTTACCTTTCTACACTAACATTTTCTCCTATGGAATCTGCTCGTCCGGTTAAATACTCACAAACCACCATTACCGAATTAATGATTCCCAGCTATGCCAACTTTGGCGGTAAAATTCATGGTGGCACATTGCTTTCGCTAATGGACAAAGTAGCGTATGCGGCAGCCAGTAAACATGCTGGCACGTATTGCGTAACCGTTACGGTAGATAAGGTTGAATTTCTTCAACCCGTAGAAGTTGGTGAACTTGTTTCCATGCATGCTTCCGTAAATTATGTAGGCCGCACTTCGCTGGTGGTGGGCATTCGGGTGGAATCGCAAAACATAAAAACCGGAAAAGTAAAACACACCAATTCTTCTTTCTTTACCATGGTAGCCAAAGGCGATGATGATAAGCCGGTCGTGGTGCCTGAACTTATTCTGGAAAATAAAGAAGATGTGAAACGGTTTATTGAAGCTATGCGGGTTAAGGAAATCAGGAATGCCATGCGCGAACAAATGGACGATGCCAAATCCCACATTGAAGTAGAGCGGGCAGAAGAAATTTTAAAAGACCAGCGGTGTAAAATTCAACTACTATAATCACACATAATTTATATTGCTCTTTGAAAATCATACTATGAAATCTATACTCAGCGTCTCGCTACTTTTTATTTCAATTATAGTTTATGGTCAGCCTGTAATCCTATCCCAACGCGATCAAGCCCGCGTGATTGATGAATTACTAGAAGATCGACTACGCAATACATTACCTACATTAATGCGCAGAGAAGGTTTTGACATGTGGGTAATCATCTCGCGCGAGTACAACGAAGATCCCGTAATCCGCACCCTGCTTCCTGCTACCTGGCATGCAGCCCGCAGAACAACCATGCTGGTAGCATTCGACCGTGGTGTTGATAAAGAAATGGAATACCTGGCCGTTGCCCGCTATGATGTGGGTAAAGTTTTTAAACGCGCGTGGGATCCGGATGCCAACCCCGACCAATGGGCACAACTCGGAAAGATTATTGCCGAACGAAATCCTAAAAAAATTGGTGTAAATAAAGCGCCACACTATGGCCATGCCGATGGACTAACCAGCAATGATTATGATAACCTATTGCGAGTACTTCCAAAAAACCTACAACCCAAAGTTACCTCCGCACAAAATTTGGCTGTAAGCTGGCTGGAAACCCGCACCGAAAAAGAAATGGTGCTCTATCAACAAATCTGCCGCATTGCACACGACATTATTCAGGAAGGGTTTTCCGACATGGTTATTCAACCGGGGGTAACCACTACCGAAGATGTAGTATGGTGGTATCGCGAGCGTATTGAAGAATTAAAATTAGATACCTGGTTTCATACATCGGTTTCAATACAACGTAACGAACCTGAAGCCATCACGCTTAAAAGACCACAGCCTCTTGTTATTCAACCTGGAGATTTACTGCATGTTGATTTTGGTATAACCTATTTGCGCTTAAACACCGATACACAACAGCATGCGTATATTCTGAAAGCTGGCGAAACAGAAGCTCCAAAATATTTACGTGATGCCTTTGCCAAAGGAAATCGCTTGCAGGATATTTTAACCTCGCATTTTAAAGAAGGTCGTACGGGTAATGAGATATTGAAGGCAACGCGCGACCAGGCTATTGCAGAAGGAATAACACCGTCAATTTATACACATCCAATCGGGTTTCATGGCCACGCAGCAGGTACAACCATTGGCATGTGGGATATGCAAGGTGGCGTTCCGTTTACCGGAGATTACCCGATGCATTATAAAACTGCTTATTCCATCGAGCTGAATTGCACGGTTAATATCCCCGAATGGAAAAAAGACATCCGTATCCAATTGGAGGAAGATGGCTATTTTGACGAGACAGGTTTTCGCTACATAGATGGCCGCCAGAAAGAGTTGATCTTGCTTCCAAAGTCTGATAAAATCAACAGGCAATAAGTTGTTGAAAAAATGCGGGCACTGCGAACCTTTCATACATTCTATTGCCTTTTTACTTTTGCGTTGCTGTTTCTGGTTTTTTTGCCCCTGTTTCTTATTCCAATCGTATTTAAAAGTCAGTTTAAACTGGTTGGTCTTTTTAATCGATGGTGGGCGTACATCCTTTTTCCGCTGTGTTTTATTCCTTACAAAGTAAGCGGCAAATCGAATCTTAATCTGCGCCAGCAATACATTTTTTGTCCTAACCACTTTTCCTATCTGGATATTCCTGCTATGGGGCTCAATCCGGTTAATGCCGTTTTTGTAGGCAAGAACGATATGGAGCATATACCGCTATTTGGGTTTATGTATCGGAATTTACACATCACGGTCAATCGCACTAAACTTCGGAGCAGGGTAAACTCCATGCTGCAAGCCATGCAGGCTATTGATGCCGGAAAAAGTCTTATTATTTTTCCAGAAGGTGGTGTATATACAACGCAGCCTCCCCGTATGGTGAGATTTAAGGATGGGGCCTTTCGTATTGCAATCGAAAAACAAATTCCCATCGTACCGGTAACCATTCCTTACAATTGGATAATTTTGCCGGATCGTTCTCCGTTAAGAATACATTCCGGAACGGTTCATGTAATATTTCATGAACCTGTTAGTCCAAAAGGCTACACGCTGGATACCATTGAAGCATACAAAAAAGAAGTTTACCAAGTGATCGACAAAGCGCTAATGTTATGCAACTCGACAAAGAAACCTTAACCAAAATTGCACACCTGGCCCGGTTGGAATTCAACGAGCAAGATGCCGAAGCCATGTTAAAGGACATGTCGAACATTTTAACGTTTGTTGAAAAGTTAAATGAAGTGAATACAGAAGGGGTTGAGCCACTAACTACCATGAGTCAGGAGGTAAATGCCTTACGGGAAGATGTGACCGGGCAACACCTGAACACCGGCAAAGCACTGGAGAGCGCACCCGATAAAGACACCACCTACTTTCGTGTTCCTAAAGTATTGGAGTAACCTGCCTGAATAAACATGCATACACTTGCTTTCTGGAAAAACTGGCCCAAGGCTGATCAATTTTTTTTAGCAGTTCTGGCAATACTTTTTACTTCTACTGTGTGTGTGTGTTGGTATAGCTACCATCAAAGCCCGGCACCAGCCATTGTTTGGGAACATTACCAAGAGATTCAGGCAGAAGAAATTACACAGCGCACCATACCGGTTGGCTTACTAGAACTACCCGTAAGGGTTGATAACTTCTTTGTATTCGAAACCCAACAGGGTAGTGCATTACAAGTAACACCTTCACTAGAATACGCGTACCTGGCGGTACTTACATTCGGCATTATTATTTTACTTGCAATTATTACCACGCTTAAGCGGCTTTGGTTTCTGGCCGGCATGACTATGTTTTCGGTGTTAACTGTCTCGCTCAGCATCGAAACGCTTGAAATCGCAGGTCTTACCAATAAGTACCCGGCTTTTGTATTTTTATTTGTATGTATTGCCTGGTGTTATGCGCTGCATACGCAAGTGCAGTTAACTTTTTATAAAAGGCTTGCATTGATGCTGCCATTATTTATAGTAGCAGGCTTTTTAGTTGAAATGTACAGCCAGGCTGCAAGACCCTTTCTTCACCTGGCAGCCCGAAGTTATTTTGTTAGCATGTTGATTACGATGGTGTTTATACTCATGATTGGCCACGAAATTCCTGCAGCCTTTGTTAACCTGATTACGCGGGGCACCCGCCAAACCAAAAGCCTCCGGCACTTTACCATTATTTCAGGAGTTTATATTCTCAACCTGTTGCTTACCTACGCAAAAGAAATTGGCTACCTGAGTTGGAATATATGGTTACTGAATGCTTCGCTGCTGCTAACCTTTTCAGCAATACTGGGTGTGTGGGGTTTTTTGCAACGTAGCCATCAATACCAAAATATAATCGGCAGCAACTCCATCGCCTCATTTCTGATGCTCATGCTGGGAAGTATTTCCTTTGCTACACTGGCCATTCAATTTGCCAGTGCTAATGAGAATGCAACAGAGGTTTTGCTTGATGTAATTTTATATAGCCACCTGGGTTACGGAATTATTTTCCTATTCTATGTTATTGCAAACTTTGGCCCGATGCTTATGCAGAACCTGCAGGTTTACAAAGTACTGTACAAACCCAACACTATGCACTTTGTTACCTTCCGTATTATGGGGCTGATAACATGTTTTGCATTTTTAGTTTTTGATACGAGTTATAACACCGTAGTAGATCAGCTTTATGCTGCCTACTACAACAGGATTGGGGATGTGTATTACCACCAGGGTGCCGATCAGGTTGCCGAAAGTTATTATCAGAAATCATTGCTCTTCCGAAATCAAAACCACCACGCTCACTATGCCCTTGCCTCGATAGAAGAAAACCGTTTGGAATTGCGTAAAAAAAAGGCCGAGCTTACAGCCATCTGCTACTCGAGCCCCAGCGAACAGGCGTTTATCAATCTGAGTGTAACCTTACAGGATACCAACGAACCGTATGAAGCGCTCTTTTTGCTGAATGAAGCGAAAAAGAAATTCCCCGAAAGTGGCGTAATCCATAATACATTAGGTCTTGCTTTTACACGCCTGAAAGTGGCTGACTCCGCATTGCTTTCATTTCAGGAAGCCCGCAAAGACAAAAAATTTCGTTCGGCTGCTGAAACTAATCTGCTTGCTGCCAGCGCAAAATTTAAACTAAACTATCCTGCCGATTCATTATTAAAACTATTGGGAGCGCAGCAGGCAGGCGCCCAGGCAAACGCGTTGGCCCTGGCAAATATGCAACAAATAAAAATTCGAAATAATTTTATAACCAGTACCGATACGATCTGGACACCCACCCGTGTAACTTATCTTTGTAATTACCTTATCAACCAACCTACTGCTCTTGATACCACTACCATAAAACAAATAATTGAAGTAGCCCGAAAGCCCGTTAATGAATATTATAAAGAAGCTGTTATTGTTGCTGCCGCACAAGCACTATATGCACAGGGTAAAATAAAAGCAGCATTCGACTTAACCCGCGAAATGGCCTTTGCTTCGGCCCGTGGTCGCTATTATGCGCTGCTGGGATATTGGGCCCTTGAACAAAATAATCCGCAAACTGCCGCCAGTTACTTTGAAATTGCTAAAGAAAAGAATGTGCCGAATGCCCTGCTGTACCAGGCTTTAGCACTTACCGAAGCCGATAGCCTTTCGCTCGCATTACCATTGTGGGATAGTTTAGCGTTAACTTCTGAAAGAACCGACAGCTTAATGGCCCGCCTTATGCAAAAGGTATTAACCGATGGCAAAGACCAACCTGCGTTGGTGAACGATCAGGAAAAATACTGGTATGCGCGTTACCGAATTCCACTGGCAGATAGCAGTCGTTTCTTTTTAACTGTTAACTCCATACAAAACACTGAAATTCAAACTCGGGCTATTTTAGATGCTGCAAAAAAATGGTATAACCAAGATGAACTTGAAGTTGCCGCTTCCTATCTTAATAAAATTGAACCAGGCACTTCACAAAGGTTAAACACCGAACTAATTATTTACCAACTGTTATTAATGGCCAAATTGGATGCTGAAGCTTTTGGGCAGCAAAAAATTGAATTTATCGACAGGTTACAACAAGATTATCCCAACGAAACAGTATTGTTACAAACCTGGCAAGCTGCACGTAATCATCAAACCGATATCGTTACCAATAATTTTACACATCTAAGCACAGCCAACGTTTACTTTGAAGACGGACTGATACAGGCTGCCCACTATTTCGAGCAAGATACCACTGACAGGCTCAGGCCGTACTCCATTTTGGTAAGCGGGCTGATTGCAAAACCTAATTCCATCAAATTATTAAAGGCCCACACGCGTTACTCGGCCATCATTGGGTTTGATGAAGAAGCAAATGAAAGCCTTGAAAAACTAAGAAAGTTGATTACACCCCGTTCCTTTAATCGGTTTATTTCTGAAAACCCCGATATTTTTTCAGTTCAAGATTAAATGTAGTTGCCACGTTAACACCTTACGTGTAATCCGTTTCATTCAAGATTTTTCATAAGCTAACAAAAAATACTTCGGCATAGCCGATAGTGTGTTTCACAACCATCGTGAGCCGGATTCATTTAACCATATCCTTTTAGTACTTTTGTTCGCATTAAAGTAATCTCATGGAAAAGAATATTCCCTTACACGACTTGCATGTAAAACTGGGTGGAAAAATTGTACCCTTTGCCGGCTTTAACATGCCGGTTCGGTACTCATCGGATATTGAAGAGCACCTGGTCGTGCGTAATAGTGTTGGTGTTTTCGATGTGTCGCACATGGGCGAATTTAAGGTTGAGGGTCCGAACGCACTTGAACTGATCCAACGCATTACCAGCAACGATGCCTCCAAACTAGTGGATGGCCAGGCACAATATACCTGCTTACCTAACGATCAAGGTGGTATTGTAGATGATTTGATTGTTTATCGGATTAAAGAGAACGACTACTTTATTGTAGTAAATGCAGGCAACATTGATAAGGATTGGAACTGGTTTGTAACACACAATACCAAAGGTGCAATCTTAAAAAATCTTTCTGCTGAGTATTGTCTGTTCGCGGTACAAGGCCCTAAAGCAGTATCGGTATTGCAAAAATTAACCACTACCGACTTAAGCGCGGTCAAGTATTATCACTTTGTCATAGGCACATTTGCAGGTGTTGAAAATGTTATCATGAGTAACACCGGTTATACAGGCGCGGGTGGTTTTGAGATTTATGTAAAAAATGCAGATGCTGAAAAAGTATGGAACGCCATTTTTGAAGCCGGCAAAGATGTGGACATAAAACCAATTGGACTTGGTGCGCGCGATACACTACGCCTTGAGATGGGTTTCTGTCTTTATGGAAATGATATTGATGATACTACCTCTCCCCTGGAAGCTGGGTTAGGTTGGATCACCAAATTCACCAAAGAATTTACCAACAGCGCAAGTTTGAAAAAACAAAAAGAAGAGGGTGTAAAAAGAAAACTGGTTGGGTTTAAAATGATTGATCGGGGCATCCCGCGCCATGACTATCTATTAAAAGATGCTGCCGGAACTGTGATTGGTAAAGTTACTTCGGGTACGCAATCGCCATTGTTAAATATTGGAATTGGCTTAGGATATGTTGCAACTGAATTCTCAAAACCAGACTCCGAAATTTTTGTTGATGTGCGAGGAAAGAGCCTGAAAGCGGCAGTTGTTAAATTGCCATTTATCTAAAACTTTGATTTTTTTGATGAGCCTGAGGGTTTATGATTAAATCAGAGTACAACTATTCAGAGTTAACAGGTAAGATTTTTGGTTGTGCTATGGAAGTTCACAACATTTAAGAAATGGTTTTCAAGAGGTGATATATGAAATCAATTGATGTTTGTTTAAGTCCGGAACTAATTCACCTGTATAAGCTGGAAGACAGAACAGTGGTAGTGGTTGATATCCTCCGGGCAACTTCATGTATGGTTACCGCTTTTGCACACGGTGCCGACCGCATTGTACCTTTTGCCAGCCAGGAAGAATGCCTTCAGATGAAATCAAGAGGGTACATAACTTCGGGCGAACGCGATGGCAAAAAAGTAGAAGGCTTCGATAAGGGTAACTCACCGTTTGAATACATGGGTGGGCAAGTGGCCGGAAAAAAAATTGCTTTTACAACCACTAATGGTACCCAGGCTATTGAAAAATCAAAGTCGGCAAAAGAAATTATCATTGGCAGTTTTCTGAATCTCGCTTCCATTACCAAGTATCTTTTATTCAGCCACAATAACATTCTGGTTGTATGTGCAGGCTGGAAAGGAAAAGTAAATCTGGAGGATACACTCTTTGCAGGAGCCCTGGTTGAACGATTAAAAAATCACATAGAGCCCGATTGCGATGCACCATTAGCTGCACAGCGCTTATATAACCAGGCTAAAGATGATATGCTTGAGTATCTGAGTGCCTCTTCACACGTAAAGCGTTTACAGCGGCTCAACATTCAAAAAGACATTGAGTACTGTTTAACTCCCGATCAATATACCGTAATACCCAAATTAGTACGGGGCGAACTGGTTTGCTGATTACTTCAGTTTAGGATTTTGATGGTGCCGATCTTTATCCCGGATTGTTTTCTTCTCCAGATTTTTTTGAAACGCTTCCGTGAGATTAACACCCGTTTGATTGGCCAAACAAATCAGTACCCACAGCACATCGGCCATTTCATCACCCAGGTCTTTATGCTTGTCGGATTCTTTTTCTGACTGATCGCCATATCTGCGCGCTATGATGCGGGATACCTCACCCACTTCCTCCGTGAGCATAGCCATGTTGGTAAGTTCACTGAAGTAACGAACACCATGGGTTTTAATCCATTCATCAACCTGATGTTGGGCTTGGTCTAAAGTCATAAACTATTTTTACAACGGAATATTTCCATGCTTCTTCTTTGGCAATTTCGCTGCTTTGTTTTCCAGCATCGCGAAAGCACGAATCAATTTTTCGCGGGTTTGGTCCGGATAGATTACTTCATCTACATAACCACGGTGGGCTGCCCGATAAGGGTTTGCAAATTTTTTGGTGTACTCCTCTACCTTTTCGTTCAGCTTCGCTTCTTTATCAGTTGCCTCCGATATCTCCTTCTTGAAAATAATTTCAGCCGCTCCCTTTGCTCCCATTACGGCAATCTCGGCTGTGGGCCACGCATAATTTAAATCGGCACCAATGTGTTTGGAGTTCATAACATCGTAAGCCCCACCATACGCTTTACGCGTAATAACCGTAACGCGAGGTACCGTTGCCTCCGAAAATGCATACAGTAATTTTGCCCCATTCGTAATAATTGCATTCCATTCCTGATCGGTGCCTGGCAAAAATCCGGGCACATCTTCAAACACTAACAACGGAATATTAAAACAATCGCAGAAGCGCACAAAGCGTGCACCTTTTACACTCGCATCAATATCCAACACACCCGCCAATGCAGCAGGTTGATTACCCACAATACCAATACTTCTTCCGGCAATTCGGGCAAAGCCAACCACAATGTTCTCAGCAAAATTCTTATGAACTTCGAAGAAAGTATTTTCATCCACCACTCCCGTTATTACCTCGCGCATATCATACGGTTGGTTGGGATTAGCAGGGATAATTTCATTCAATGCGGGGCGATTTTCATTACCAGGTGTGTACGGTAAATTTGGAACACTGTCTTCACAATTTTGCGGAATGTAACTAAACAATTGTTTGATTTGGGTAATGCATTCGGCTTCATTGGCACATGCAAAATGAGTGACACCACTTTTTGTGCTATGAGCTGATGCTCCGCCTAATTCTTCGGCTGTTACATTTTCATGCGTTACAGTTTTTACTACGTTCGGACCCGTAACAAACATGAATGAAGTATTCTCGACCATAAAAATAAAATCGGTAATAGCCGGTGAGTACACCGCCCCACCCGCACACGGCCCCATAATGGCCGAGATCTGCGGCACAACTCCTGACGCCATTACATTGCGATAAAAAATATCGGCATAACCACCCAGCGATACCACACCTTCCTGAATACGCGCACCACCCGAATCGTTTAACCCAATTACGGGCGCACCATTCTTCATGGCCAGCTCCATAATCTTTACAATCTTTTCGGCATGCGTTTCAGAAAGGGAACCACCAAACACGGTGAAGTCTTGCGAGAATACATACACCAACCTACCGCGAATAGTACCGTAACCGGTAATAACACCATCGCCCAGGTAATGCTCTTTATCCAAACCAAAATCTTTGGCGCGGTGCATCACAAATTTTCCCAACTCTTCGAATGAACCTTCATCCAACAGCAAATGAATACGTTCGCGGGCTGTTAGTTTTCCACGCTTGTGTTGTTGTTCAATGCGCTGTTCGCCACCTCCTAAAAGCGATTCCTGGTTTTTACGTTCCAGTTCATCAAACTTTGGTTGAAGGGCTTCGGATTTGATTTTTAGTTTGGTCATAATACATACTTCAGAGGGCCAAAGATAGAAATTGTTATCACTGGATTGTATCTTGGGCACACGAAATACAGCCATGAATAAAGTCGCAATTATCGATATGGGTACCAATACCTTCCATTTGCTGATTGCAGAAGTAGAAGCCGGAGAGTTCCACATCATTCATCGTGAAAAAGTACCCGTAAAACTTGGTGTGGGTGGTATTAACCAAAACCTGATTACCGATGCAGCCATAGCTCGGGCACTTGCTACCATGAAAGCTTTTAAGCAAACCCTTGATGAGGCTGGGGTAACCCGTGTATTGGCACTTGGCACGAGTGCATTGCGCAATGCAGTAAACGGAGTTGAAGTAACTAAAAAAATTGAAGCCGAAACCAAGATTAAGACCAACATCATTTCGGGTGTACAGGAAGCGGAATACATTTACTTTGGAACGAGATCTGCCATTGCCATGGGAAATTCCAAACACCTGGTTATGGACATTGGGGGTGGCAGTGTTGAGTTTATTATTGCTAATCAAACTGAGATTTTCTGGAGTCACAGTTTTGAGATTGGCGGACAACGATTGCTGGAACGATTTCAAAAACACGATCCTATTTTAAAAGAAGAAATCAACTCATTGTTTAGTTACGCTGATTCCGAATTGAAACCTTTGGTTGAACAATTGAAAATTCATCAGCCCAAAACGCTGGTTGGTTCAAGTGGCACATTCGATACTCTTAGTGATATCTATTGCTTTCGCAACGACATCCCGGTAACGGAAGCCCCGGAAACACCTTTTTCCTTAAATGCTTTTGATGAAATTTATGAAGAGTTATTAGTGAAAGATCGGGCTGCTCGCATGCAGGTACCGGGGATGATTGAAATGCGGGTGGATATGATTGTGGTGGCGTGTTGCCTTATAAAATACCTATTGCATGTACACCCGTTTGATGCGATACGGGTTTCTTCGTATTCGTTGAAGGAGGGGGTGTTGTCTACACTGCTTTAGTTCAACTGGAAGTTATTTCATTTCCGGATTTGATTATCCTGACAATTTGCTCTCTCCAGCAATTATCAATCTTAAGTTTACTATTAAGTCTGAGATGTTGTTTCTCATCCAGATCGTCTAACATATAGATGGAAAACAATTTCTTACTTGATGTAAATCCAACCAGATTATTTAATGTTCGTGTATCTTGAAATACGTAATATTGAAGTTTATCCGATATAAAAACACCAAAGCTTTGTCTAATACCAAGTTCATTATCGAAGTGTTGTACAAATAAGTGGTAGTCATAAAAACTAATGTCACCAGGAAATTTGATAATCTTTTGTTGTCCGTTATCCGCTATTTCAAATCTATCAATTGAGTAGGTTCCTTTAACGCCATCCAAAAATTCTTGAATGAAGGCTTTAAAATTCCATGTCGAATTTAAAACGTAAATGTATTTATTTCCGATTCCAAAGTCGATCTCCAAATTCTTGGAGGAGGGATATTGCTCGTCATCCTTGTCCGTATCTGGCTCTATCCATCTTTGAAGTGTCGGAGTAATACTCCATTTGAATTTTTTTCCGAAGTATAATAATGGAATCGCTAAAATTAGAAGAGGTATGGATATTAACCTCCAAAGTTCTCTTAATGGGAGCTTTAAAATTTCAAGAGGTAACCTAATAAAAACATCTTTCGGATATTTTATTATACTTATCAGAAGTCCCAGACCGAGTAGAACGAACAGTGCTTCGATGAAATAATATCTTTGCATTGCTCAACTGTCTTTCTTACTTAACTGATTACACTTTAAGATGATGTCCTTATCCATAATTAAAGTTACTTAAAATTGATAAAAATTAAAGGGGCTTTCGCCCCTTCACTTTACAATCCTGAAATCTGTTTATCCTTCGGATATTTTACATCAAACTTATAAACAAGCTTGCGGGTCTCGTTTGGCTTCAGCTCCAACTCCCACGTAAGCTTGCCCGTATCTTTGTTGTACTTCGCACCACCCAGATCAACTGTTGTCACTTCAATCTGTGTATTCTGCGATACCGGCACCTGATCTTCCACAATAACCTTAACTACATCGGTTTTGGTATTGCGAACTGTAATTTCCCAGGTATAACTTTCCTTACGCGAAGACCCAATAAAACTCTTCGAAGTAAGATCTTTCAGCTTCTCACGCTTCACTACAATCCGCTTATCGCGACCAAGCGAAACTGCCAGCGTATCTTTGATATTATTTGGGTCGATAAACGATTTTCCAACAAAGGTTCCTTCAAAGAAAATGTTAGCCTCGCCCGGCAACAGGTTAAACTCTTCCCAACCGGTAGCCCGGGCCATCAAAAACGCATCGGCATCCAACTTCGGGGTTACTGAATAAATGTAATCGGCCTTCATATCGTAACTGCGAATATCAACCACCACCGGCTTAGCCGATGATTTCACAGTATAAGGTAACGCAATATCAAACTCGGTATTTAAAGAGGTTTGAATGGTTGATGTATAACTTGAAATAGACTCCGCTATTATTTCCTCATCAGCAGCTTCTCTTCGTTTGTCCAAACTCATGGACATAGGGGCTGCCGATTTAATCTGTACCCCAGCAACTCGTCCTTGTAGTGCACGATCAAATGAAGGATAATAAAAATCCAGATACCAACTATACAATTCAGGTTTTAGTCCGCTAAGATTTGGGTTAGCTGTGGAGAGTTTCAACTTCACATTACTCCACTCCTCACCTGTGCTTTGAAACACATTGGCTTTATAACTTAATTGGACTGGATTTTTGGTATCCACCGCGCGCAAATCATACACCGGGCTCCAACCGGCATTGGCTACTACATAGCGTACTTGTAATTCTACATTCGTAGCCGCTTCCGCAGAAACACTAACAACCAACTCGCTTGTATTTCTACGATACAATTCATTCTCGCTATTAATCTGGGTGTTCAGTTTGGCAATCTGCTCATTCAGTTTTTTAATTTTCTCGTCTTGCTTCATGCGTGTTGAAACAATATCGCTTAAGCGCGAGCGATAAAAATCGGCCATTGCTTTCAGTTCGGCTACAGTAAGGTTTTGATTGGTGCCGCCAATTTTCTGATTGCTCAGCAACATCTGCTCTTCTTTATTCAAAATCTCTTTATGACTTTGTTCCAATACCAACTGCCACTGCAAAGTTTCCACCGAATCTTTCAGCATTCGTATTGGCTTGGGTAAATTAAACTCACTCAAAAAATTCTGCTGGTGCGAAGTTCCCAAAATAACCACACTTCCTTTACCCGAAACCTGTACGCTTTGCGGATCGAGCTGCGAAGAAAGTCCGGTAACAATCAGGTTGGTTTTACCGGCCTCTACCCGCGTTTTAACCGTGCGCGAAACCTGCGCTTTGTTTAGGAATACCGTAACATCTGTAATCTTCGAATCTACCGGCTTATCGGGCTGGGCCGCTGCTACGAGCGCACTCATCACCAAAGCCGATGTTAAAAGTTGATTTGTCATGATTTTTAAAATTTTGACTTTAAGATGAAGTCCACGCTGTTTTTCCATAACTACTCTGATAAATTTTAATATTAACTTGAAATTCGACCTGAATCAGGCAACTTTTGCGCCATGACTGAATTAACGATTTCTTATCCCCAATTACGGCAGTTTGCCGTTGCTATTTTCAGAAAAATGAATTGCCCCGAAGCCGATGCCCAGCTTGCAGCCGATGTATTGCTTAGCGCTGATTTACGCGGCATCGACTCGCACGGAGTAGCGCGACTTTCAGGGTATGTGCGCCTGTGGGAAGCAAAGCGCATCAATAGTACACCCAACATTAAAGTGGTACACGAAACACCCAGCACTGCGGTGGTGGATGGTGATAGTGGGTTAGGACTTGTAGTAGCACCTAAAGCCATGGAAATAGCGATGCAAAAAGCGGCTGTAGCCGGAACGGGTTGGGTAGCAGTAAAGGGCTCGAATCATTTTGGTATTGCGGGCTATCATGCCATGATGGCGTTGCAAAAAGATATGATTGGTATGGCCATGACCAATGCCAGTCCGCTGGTAGCACCTACTTTCTCTGTTGAGCGATTGCTTGGCACCAACCCGATTTGTGTAGCGATACCAGCCGATAAACAACCTGCGTTTGTGGCCGACTTTGCGACCACCACCGCAGCCAATGGGAAACTTGAAATACTACAGCGCAAAAATAAAGAAGCACCTGAAGGTTGGATTCAGAAAAAAGATGGTAGCACATCAACAAATCCGCACGAGTTGAAAGATGGTGGGGCACTTATTCCGTTGGGTAGTGATCGTGAGCATGGCAGCCATAAGGGTTTTTGTTTGGGTGCGTGGGTAGATATTTTTTCGGCTGTTTTAAGTGGCGCTAATTATGGGCCGTGGGTTCCGCCTTTCGTTAGTTTTCTGGCGCCACCTGCCGACCCGGTGGGTGAAGGCATTGGTCACTTTTTTGGGGCGATGCGTGTAGATGCATTCCGGCCTGCGCAGGAATTTAAAAGTCATATGGATAATTGGATTACGCGCTTTCGTGCAGCTAAAACTGCTGAAGGCTTCGATCATTTAGTAATACCCGGTGACCCCGAAAGAGAGTTTGAAGCAATTAGAATGAAAGAAGGAATTCCGTTGGTGGATAAAGTAGTTGAGGATTTAAGAACAGTGGGAAAGAGTTTAGGGGTGGAGTTTGGTTAAAACTTTGAGGTTCGTGAAGCACGTACCACTCACCGCCAAGGTTCGTGTCTTCACGAACCTCAAACCAAACGATTAAAACTCTTCTCTCAAGTCCTTAACAAAGGAAAAATCTTTCTCACCAAGTTCGTAAAATCGAGCAGTTGAAAACTTGTATGCGCACGGATCATCAGCTAATTGCCACTTTCCTGAAACCGGATTACCATGAATGTAATCTAACTTCTGATACGCGACTGATTTCGAGTATAAGTGTATAGCGAGCGGATCATGCTGCCAGAATTCATATCTCTTGTTGGAGGCTTCAACTGCATAGTTTTCTAACTCATCCTGCGGAAGCATTTTCTTAAACTCATGGGCAGTATATTTTAAGAACGAACCTTGCGAACTTTCTTTACCATTATCTTCATTTATCCGCCAAATCAGATGGATATGATTAAGCATAATGACGAATGCAAACCCATCTATCTTACCAGCATTGCTTGGATATTCAAGCGAACTTATAACTACAGTTTTAAATGCATCCTTTTACAATAACTTTGCCATTTATAATGATTGCAGTCCAGAAATAGAGTTCACCCAAATCCATGTGGGATGTACGATTAGGATGAGTCTCGTCTTTCATATCTAAATATAAGATTTTTCATGGTTCGTGAAGACACGAACCACTGCAGTCAGGTATAGATTAAATGAAGTTATTCAAAAGGGTCGGGAAGTAAACTTCGAATTCCCTATTTCAATTTAAATATATAATAA